>CAVPYY010000001.1:0-81939 GCA_963710135.1 uncultured Gammaproteobacteria bacterium
GCTGGTGGTCCTGGTCGGGCTGGTGTCCTACTCGCGCCTGTCGGTGCGCGAGTATCCGAACATCGACGAGCCCATCGTCTCGGTGCGCACCGCGTACCCGGGCGCCAGCGCCGAGATCGTCGAGACCCAGGTGACCCAGGTGCTGGAGAGCTCATCGCCGGCATCGAGGGCATCGAGATCCTCAGCTCCAGCAGCCGCCCCGAGGACAGCCGCATCACGGTGCGCTTCCGTCTCGGCATCAGCCCGGACGCCGCGGCCAGCGACGTGCGCGACCGCGTCGGCCGCGTGCGCGGCCGTCTGCCGCCGGAGATCGACGAGCCGGTGATCGCCAAGGTCGAGGCCGACGCCCAGCCCATCATCTTCATCGCCTTCACCAGCAGTCGCCAGCGCTCGATCGAGATCTCGGACTACGCCGACCGCTACGTGCGCGACCGGCTGCAGAACGTGCCGGGGGTGTCGGAGGCGCGCATCTTCGGCGAGCGGCGCTACGCCATGCGCATCTGGCTCGACCGCACGCGGCTGGCGCCACAGGACCTGACCGTGCAGGACGTGGAGAACGCGCTGCGCCAACAGAACGTCGAGGTGCCCTCGGGTCGCATCGAGAGTCTCGACCGTGAGTTCACGGTGCTCTCGCGCACCGGCCTGGCCACGCCCGAGCAGTTCCGCCAGGTGGTCGTGAAGGACGCGGCCGGTTTCCCGGTGCGCCTGGGCACGTCGCGCGGGTCGAGATCGGGCCGCGGACGAGCGCCGCATGACGCGCTTCAACGGCGAGAACGCGGTCATCATCGGCATCGTCAAGCAGGCCACCGCCAACCCGCTGGAGGTGTCGCGCGAGCTGCGCAAGATGATGCCCGACCTGGTGCGCGACCTGCCCGAGGGCATGCACGTCAACATCGCCTACGACCGATCGATCTTCATCGACCGCTCCGTCGCGGCGGTCTACACCACCATCGCCGAGGCGGTGGTGCTGGTGGTGCTGGTGATCTTCGTGTTCCTGCGCACGTTGCGCGCCACCATCATCCCGCTGGTGACGATCCCGGTGTCGCTGATCGGCGCCTTTGCGCTGATGGACCTGCTGGGCTTCTCGATCAACACGCTGACGCTGCTGTCGATGGTGCTCGCGATCGGGCTGGTCGTGGACGACGCCATCGTGGTGCTGGAGAACGTCCACCGCCACGTCGAGGAGGGTATGGCGCCGATGGCGCGGCGGTGCGCGGCATGGGCGAGATCTCCAGCGCGGTCGTCGCCATGACCCTTACGCTGGCAGCGGTGTACGCGCCGGTGGCCTTCGCCCCGGGGCGCACCGGCACGCTGTTTGCCGAGTTCGCGCTCACGCTCGCGGGTGCGGTGCTCGTCTCCGGCTTCGTCGCGTTGACGCTGACGCCGATGATGTGCTCGCGCCTGCTGCGCCCGCACCAGGCGCACGGCCGGCTCTACAACCTGATGGAGAGTGGGCTGGTTGCGCTCAACCGCGGCTACCGCGCCACGCTGCTGGCGACGCTGAAGCTTCGCCCCCTGGTGGTGCTGATGGTGCTCGCCGTGGCCGGCGCGAGCGTGATGCTGTTCGGCTCGCTGAAGAAGGAACTGGCGCCGATCGAAGACCGGGGTGTGCTGTTCACCGCCGGCAACGCGCCCGAGGGCTCCACCGTGGACTTCACCAGCCGCTACGCCGGTGAGTTCGAGCGGGTGATCAGCGGATCCCGGAGGTGGAGCACTCCTTCGTCATCGTCGGCTCGCAGGCGGTGACGGAGCTGATCTCCTTCTCGCAGCTTCGGCCCTGGGAGGCGCGCAGCCGCACCCAGATGGAGATCGTGCGCGACATCCAGCCGCAGCTCGCCGGCATCGCCGGCGTGCGCGCCTTCGCCAACAACCCGGGCTCGTTCGGGCAGAGCGCGCGCAGCAAGCCGGTGGAGTTCGTCATCCAGACCGCCGGCAGCTACCAGGCGCTGGACGAATTCGTCCAGCGCATACTGGCCGAGGCAGAGACCTACCCCGGCCTGACCAACCTGGACAGCGACCTGCGGCTGGACAAGCCGCAGCTGGAGGTGGTGGTGAACCGCGAGCGCGTGGCCGACACCGGCGCCGGCGTGCTCACCGTCGGGCGCACACTGGAGACGCTGCTCGGGGGCCGCCAGGTGACACGCTTCACGCAGAACGGCGAGCAGTACGACGTCATCGTCCAGGTGGCGCCTGCTGACCGGCGCACACCCGGCGACCTGGACGCCATCTACGTGCGGGGGCCGACCGGGGCGATGCTGCCACTGTCCAACCTGGTGAAGACCCGCGAGACGGTGGCGCCCAAGGAACTGAACCGCTTCAACCAGTTCCGGTCCGCCACCATCACCGGCAACACCGCGCCGGGTACCTCGCTGGGCGAGGCGCTGGCCTTTCTGGAAGGTGCCGCCCAGCGTGTGCTGCCCAAGGAAGCACGCACCGAGTTCGCCGGCCAGTCGCGCGAGTTCAAGGACGCCGAGTCCAGCCTGCTGTTCATCTTCGTGCTCGCGCTCGGGTTCATCTATCTGGTGTTGGCGGCGCAGTTTCGAGAGCTTCGTCGACCCGCTCATCATCATGCTGACGGTGCCCCTGTCCATGGCCGGGGCTGCTGATCGCGCTGCACCTCACCGGCGGCACGCTCAACATCTGCAGTCAGATCGGGCTGGTGTCGCTGATCGGCCTGATCAGCAAGCACGGCATCCTGATCGTGGACTTTGCCAATCAGTTGCAGGACCAGGGCCACGGGCTGCGCGAGGCAGTCGATCGAAGCCGCGTCGCGGCGCTTGCGTCCTATCCTGACACCACCAGACCACCGACCAGCGCCAGCAGACCGAAACCCATCACTGCGTCGGACCAGCCCGGTTCGCGCCAGAAGAACGAGAATGCCAGGGCGCCGACTCCCAGCCCCATGTAGACGTACGGCAGCGTTTCGTAGATGGGCCGGGAGACTCTCACGACTCGAAGCCCGCGCGAGCAACCGGCAACAGCGGACAGCCTCCGCGGGACCATCCGCCCGGCATCAGCCCGTACCACCGACGGTGAGCGCGTCCACTCGCAGGGTCGGTTGACCGACGCCCACTGGAACGGTCTGGCCCTCCTTGCCGCAGGTGCCCACCCCTTCGTCCAGCTTCAGGTCGTTGCCCACCATGCTGACGCGGGTCAGCACGTCCGGGCCGTTGCCGATCAGGGTCGCACCCTTGACCGGCGCCGTGATGCGGCCATTCTCGATCAGGTAGGCCTCGCTGGCCGAGAACACGAACTTGCCGGAGGTGATGTCCACCTGGCCGCCACCGAAGTTGACCGCGTACAGCCCGCGCGGCACCGAGCGGATGATCTCCTCGGGATCATGCGGGCCCGCCAGCATGTAGGTGTTGGTCATGCGCGGCAGCGTCATGTGGGCGAACGACTCGCGGCGGCCATTGCCGGTGGCGGCCGCGCCGCTCAGGCGCGCGTTCAGCTTGTCCTGCAGGTAGCCGCGCAACACGCCCTTCTCGATCAGCGTCGTGCACTGGGTCGGCGTGCCTTCGTCGTCGACGTTCAGCGAACCGCGCCGCCCGGACAGTGTTCCGTCATCCACCACGGTGCACAGCGGGGAGGCGACCGTCTGGCCGACTCGGCCCGAGAACGCCGATGTTCCCTTGCGGTTGAAGTCGCCCTCCAGCCCGTGGCCGATCGCCTCGTGCAGCAGGATGCCGGGCCAGCCTGGTGCGAGCACCACCGTCATGGTGCCCGCCGGTGCAGCGATCGCCTCGAGGTTGACGAGCGCCTGGCGCACGGCCTCGCGGCCGAGTGCCAGCGGCCGGTCGCCTGCGATCAGCTCGTCGAGACCGTAACGTCCGCCGGCGCCGCAGTAGCCCTGTTCGCGGCGGCCGTTCTGCTCGACGATGACCGACACGTTCATCCGCACCAGCGGGCGCACGTCGGCGGCCAGCGTGCCATCGGTCGCCATCACCAGGATGATCTCGTGGGTCGCGACCACACTGGCATTGACCTGCTGGACGCGCGGGTCGAGACGGCGGGTCTCGCGATCGACACGCTCGAGCAGCGCGATCTTCACGGTGTCCGGAAGCGTGTCGATGGGATCCACGGACGAATACAGCTGATGCGGGGTGACGCGGCTCCAGGCCTGCACGCGGCCTTCGCCGCCCGCCCGGGCGATAGCCCGCGCGGCCTGCGCGGCCTCCTGCAACGCGTCGGGGAGGAGTTCGTCGGAGTAGGCGAAACCCGTGCGCTCCCCCGCCAGCGCCCGTACGCCGACGCCGCTGTCGATGCTGTGCGAGCCCTCCTTGACGATGCCATCCTCCAGCGCCCAGTGCTCCTGGCGGACCATCTGGAAATAGAGATCGCCGCCATCGATGGCGGCGCCCAGCAGCGTGCCGAGGGCGCGTTCCACGCCGCGATCGTCCAGCCCGGCGGGAGTCAGGATCGACTGCCGCGCCAGCGCCAGCGCATCGAGGGGTGCAACGATCTTCGCAGTGTCCATCTTCACTCCAGGGCGCGGTGCTCGAGCGCCGGGAAATTCTGCCGCGTCCGCTGCTGGTCCGCGCGGTCGAGTGTCGCAGTCACGACGCCCGTTCCACGCGGCAGCCGGCGCAGCACACGGCCCCAGTGGTCGACGACCAGACTGTCGCCGTAGGTCTCGCGCCCGTTGGGGTGAAATCCCGTCTGCGCGGCGGCCGCGACGAAACACAGGTTTTCCACGGCGCGGGCGCGCAGCAGCACCTCCCAGTGGGCCTGCCCGGTCGGCGCCGTAAACGCCGCGGGTACCGTGAGGATCGTCGCGCCGGATTTCGCGAGGCGCCGATACAGTTCCGGGAAGCGCAAATCGTAACATACGCTCAATCCGACCACGCCGGCCGGGGTCTCGACGACGACGGGAGCGCGGCCCGGCGCTGCATTGGCTGATTCGCGATAGCCCTCGTCGCGTCCGGGAATGTCGACGTCGAACAGGTGGATCTTGTCGTAGCGCGCCACCCGCCGGCCCTGCGCGTCGTACACCAGGCAGGCATTCGCCGGCCGCTCGTCGTGCTCGAGAGCGATGGGCGTAGTGCCGGCGATGATCCAGATGCCGAGCTCGCGCGCCGCCGCGGCCAGGGCCGACTGGATCGGGCCATCGTCGAGCCGCTCGACAATGGCGCGACGCTCGGCCTCGCTGCGGCCCATGAAGGCGAAGTTCTCCGGCAGCACCGCCAGGCAGGCCCCGTCGTCACGCGCCCGGCTGAGCAGTTGGCGCGCGACCTGCAGATTGGCCGGCACATCGAAGCCGGACGTCATCTGCAGCACCGAGATTCGCGGTTGTTCCAAGGACGCCTCCATCACGACGGGCCGGCGGCGGGGGGCGCTGGCGGCTGCGCGAGCCCGGCGGCTTCCTCGATCTCGCGCGCCTCCACCTTGCGCACCTGCGGATCGTCCCACGGGCCCGTGATGCGATAGTAACCGCGCGCAACGCCTTTCAAGGGTTCCTTGAAGATCTGCGAGAACAGCAGCAGGGCGGCGCCGACGGCCGGACCGCCCGCCAGGGCGCCCGCCACACCCAGCGACGCGCCGAGATCGCCGGTGACGACCGCGGTCTGATCGTAGGTCCTGGCGCCGAGACTGGTCTTGCCGGCGACGCCAATCTCGGCGGCGGGCCCGCGCAGGGTGAGGTCATCGGTGTAGGCATCGCCACTCGCCAGCGTGAAGGTTCCCTTGACTGAATTGAATGCGAGCCCCTGGCCGGTCAGATCGTCGAAGTCGAGCGCCAGGCGCTTGGGCAAGGAACCGAGACTCAGCAGTCCGAGCACGCGCCCGGCACCCGGCTCGACCGACAACATGCGGCCGTCGCGCATCGCCAGCTTGACGCTGCCGGAGATGCGCTCCAGCACGCGCGCGTCCGGACCGCCCGGCCAGCTGACGTCCGCGCTCAGCGTGCCGCTGTTGGCCTCCATGACCGGCGCGAGCTTCAGCGCGCGCAGCATGCCGAGCACGTCACTGGCCTCGAGTTCGAATCTGAGGGAGGTCGTCTGCTCGCCGCCCGGCGCCAGCCAGCCGCCCGCCCCGCTGGCGCCATAAGCCGGATGCTCGACCTTGAAGCGCTCCAGTGTGAGCCCATCGTCGGCACGCTCCAGGCGCGCCGTGAGGTGCCCGAGTTCCCAGTCGAGAAACGTGAGGTCGCGGATGTCCAGTTGCATGGCCGGCAGGCGCCGCGGATCGGCACCGTCTCCGCGCTCGCGCACCGCGGGGGCCACCCGCAGCCGCGACAGATCGGCGACCAGCGGCACGTCGCCGACCAGCGCATAGGGGACCCGCAGCCGGCCCGCCGCCGCCGGCGAGCTGACCTCGATGTCCCAGGCACGATTGCCGGGTCGCAGTCTGCCGTCCAGGTCCGCGATCTCGTAACCCAGCACCTCCAGCCGCCCGACCTGCAGCGAAGCCCTGGCAAGGATGTCCTCGAACCTGCGGCTGGACGGCGTCTCCCAGCGCATTCCTGTGAGATCGGAGATGCTCAGGTACGGCGTGCTGCCCTCGATGACGAGCCCCGGGCCCACCGGCAGCGCCGTCGCGGGTCCACCGCCGGCGCGCACCAGGGCCCGCGCCATGCGGAACCCTTGCTCGTCCTTGTCGAACTCCGCGATCGCGCGCAGATCCGTCCCGAGCGACACGCGCGCCAGCAGCGCATCACGCCGCTCGATGGTGAGCTCGGCGGACAGTGGTCGCGTATCGGCCGCCGCCTTGGCGAATGGTGCTGGCAGGCCAGACGTCACTCCGACGAGGTCGCTATCGAGACGGATCCGGCTCTGCACCACGGCGCCGGGCTCGGGCCGGCGCGTGGCCAGCCAGGACCCGCGCCACGCGGCCATGCCCGCCAGCCCGGAGTCGAGCGGCAGCCGCGCGACCCGCGGTAGCTGCGCCGCGTCGAGCGTGCCGCTCGCGTCGACGGAGGTCACCAGCTCATCGCCGCGACCGGGCCGGGTGTCGATCGCGACCCGCAACGGTCCGCCCAGGAACCGTGCATTCAGTGCCGGCGCATAGATCTCCCGATTGCGGACCCAGACCTGGCCGCGCACGTCGCGCACCGCCGCCTGCATTCCCTGCAGGCTCAGCTCGACACCTGCCGCGGTCGCGTTCACAGTGACCATTCGATCGGCGAGCCGTGTGAGCGGCAGTACCAGCACGACGTCGCCGTCGATCGGCCCGCTGGCGCGGACGTCGGCAAACACCGCGCCCAGGGCCTGCCTGAGCGAGCTGTTCGCGAGGACCTCGTGCACGGCTCCCGCGTCGCCTTTGGCGCGACCGGTCACCAACAGTGGCGCATCACGCCAGTCGCTGATCTCGACCTGCGCCCGCTCGATCTGCACGCCGCCGATGGCGCCTGCGTCCACCAGCGCCTTCATCCCGGGCCCGTCGAAATCCGCCGACACCACCAGGCCGGTCGCCGGCATCCAGTCCGGCGCAAAACTCAGCGTGATGCCTTCAGCGCGCGCGCGGGCGTGAAAATAGCCCTCGCCGTCGCGATACGGAAAGCCGCGCGCGGGGCCGACGAGCTGCAGCGTGCCTTCGGTGATCCGCCCGGCGCGAAATGCCTCGTCGAGCCACTTGAGCGGCTTGGGCTTGATCCGCGCAATGGGGTAGTAGCGCGACGCCTGTGACAGGTCGTCTATCTGCACCCGCGCGTCGATGTTGAGCAGCGGCGACTCGCCCGGACGGACCAGCACCCGGGCCGTCCCGGTTGCGCGCCCATGTCCCGCGTCGAGCTTGATGTCGTCCGCCCAGACGCGGACGCCATCCAGGAAACGGGACCAGCCGACACGCGCCGACACGACCGGAAAATCGAGGACGCGGCGAAACTGACCGGGCCAGTCGAACGCGACGCCGGCCGCCGCCAGCTCGATTTCGCCGGAGCTGCCGGTGGCCTCGACCTCGCCACGCAGTCCGGCCAGGCCCGGGGCGCCGCCGGTTGGGGCGAATCCCACCTCGCTGAAGCGAAGCCGGCCCGTGACGTCTGGCTGCTCGCCCGTCCCGCGCAGCGCCGCCGTCATGCGGATCTGCTCGAGCACGCCACGCGGCCTGAGCTCGCGCAGGCGTTGCCAGGCCGGTGTGTCGGGCGCGAACGCTGCGAACGGCAGCAAGTTCTCGATGCGCAGGTATCCCGCTTCCAGCGCCGCGACCGCGGGCCGGCCGTCGACCATGGTGACCACGGCATCGAGATCCGTCGGTTTCCAGGAGGAATCCAGCAGCGACAACTCCAGTCCGCTGCCGCGCGCCTGCCAGCGCTCGCCCTCGCGCTCGATGCGCAGGTCACCGGCGATGCGCCGGTAGACCACGCCCTGGCCCGCCGCCGTGGCCGGAAGCGTGACGTCGTCGAGTGCCAGCACGACCCGCGAACTCTGCAACTGGGGTCCGACGCCGCGGCCCGACACACGGAACTCGCCGCGGCCCGTGGTTGGCAGTTGGAACGACTCGGGCAGCAGGTCCGACCAGCCGGCGAGATCCACCGCGCTGCCGGCCACCCGCGCCCGCCAGCTCAGCCCTTCGAACTGCTGCAGCGGTCCCGCGACGTCTGCATCGAAGTCCACGTCACCGCCAAGCTGCGGCGGCAGGCGGACGCGCCCGGCCAGCGAGACCTGGTCACCGCTGCGCTCCAGCTCCAGGTCGACGTCCGACAATTGCCACGCTGCACGCTCCGCGCGCAGGTCCACGAACGACAGCGTGGCGCCGCGCACCTCGAACACCCCGCGCGGCAGCCGCTCCAGGCCCGCCGCGGAATCCGGCCGCTCGCGGGTGCCGGCCAGCCAGTCCTGGCCGACCAGCTCGATGTGCCGATCCGGGAAGATCACCAGGTTGAGCAGCGGCTGCTCGAGGACCACCCGGCCGATCTCGAGCCGCCGATAGAGCAATGAGCGCAGCGGTGCAAGGCTGGCGCGGCCGGCACGGGCGCTGATCAGCACGTCGCTGCCGTCGGGCGAGCGGATCGTCGCGCCCTCGAAGTAGACCTCGGGGCCGTAGCGGCCGAGACGCGCATCGAGCGATTCGAAGGCGAGCTGCAGTCCGGTCGCCATGCGGATCTCGTCCGCGATCCTGACTTCGTACTCGGGCAGCAGGTCGAGGGCGAGACGGAAGGCGCCGATCGCGAGCGCGGCCAGGATCGCCACCGCGGCGAGCGTGCCGGCGAGCCAGCGCCAGAGCCTCTTCACGACTGTGCCCAAGCACCGTCTCCCGTTGTTCCATGGCCCGCCGGCGCCCCGCTCCGGCTGCAGCCGCTGAACGAGCCTGCTCAGATCAGCACGACGTCGTACTGGTCCTGTGTGTAGAGCGCCTCGGTCTGCAGCCGGATGGGCTTGCCGGTGGCGAGTTCCAGCTCTCCCAGCGCGGCCGACTCCTCGTCCAGCAGCAACTCGATCACGTCCTGGTGCGCCAGCACGACGAGTTCCTGGAACTCGAACTGGCGCGCCTGCCGCAGCACCTCGCGAAAGACTTCGTAAACAACCGTCTCCGGAGTCTTCAGGAAGCCGCGGCCCTCGCAGGTAGGACAGGCCCGGCACATCAGATGTTCCAGGCTTTCCCGCGTCCGCTTGCGGGTCATTTCGACCAGGCCGAGCGAGGAAACCGCCGATACGTGGGTCTTGGCGTGGTCACCTGCCAGCGCCTTCTCCAGCGCCTGCAGGACCTGGCGCCGGTGCTCCTCGTCCTCCATGTCGATGAAGTCGACGATGATGATGCCGCCCAGGTTGCGCAGCCTGAGCTGCCTGGCGATGGCGACGGCAGCCTCGAGGTTGGTGCGGAAGATGGTGTCTTCGAGATTGCGGTGTCCGACGAACGCCCCGGTATTGACGTCGATGGTGGTCATCGCCTCGGTCTGGTCGATCATCAGGTAGCCGCCGGACTTCAGCGGCACCTTCCGGTCCAGCGCGCGCGCGATCTCGTCCTCGATGCCGTACAGGTCGAAGATCGGGCGCGTGCCGGCGTAGGTCTCGATGCGTCCCGCCGACTCGGGCATGAATGTCCGCGCGAACTCCACCATGCGCGCGTGCGCCTGTGGCGAATCGACCAGCACGCGCTCGACGTCCTGGCCGAGCTGATCGCGCAGCATGCGCACCTCGAGCGGCAGATCCTCGTGCACCAGCTCGCCGGGCCGAGCGGCGGCGCCGCGATCGCGCACCAGGTCCCACAGGCGCTGCAGGAAGAGCATGTCCGCCCGCAGCGCCTCGATGCCGCAGTCCTCGGCGGCGGTTCGCACGATCCAGCCGCCGGGATCGCCCTCGACCAGGAATGCCTGCACCGCCTCGCGCAGCCGCTGCCGTTCGGGCTCGTTCTCGATGCGACCCGAAACGCCCACCCCTCGTCCCTTCGGCATGTAGACCAGATACCGCGACGGGATGGACACATAGGTCGTCAGTCGGGCGCCCTTGGTGCCGAGCGGGTCCTTCAGCACCTGCACCAGGATCTCGTCGCCCTCGGCTACCAGTTCACGCACATTGTCGGCGCGGGGCGGTTCCAGTCCGGGCTCGACCTCCGCAGGCGTGGCGATGTCGGAGGCATGCAGGAATGCGGTCCGTGACAGTCCGATGTCGATGAACGCGGCCTGCATACCCGGCAACACGCGCGACACCCGGCCCTTGTAGATGTTGCTGATCAGCCCGCGCCGGTTGGCGCGTTCGAGGAAGACCTCCTGCAGCACGCCGTTATCGACCAGCGCGGCGCGGCTTTCCCGCGGCGTGACATTGACGATGAGTTCCGTGGTCACGCCTGCGCCCTGTGCCATAGACCGACACCCGCTGCCTCGAGCAGCCGGGCGGTCTCGAACAGCGGCAGGCCCATCACGCCCGAGAAACTGCCCTCGAGCCGCTCGACGAATATCGCGGCATACCCCTGTACCGCGTAACCGCCCGCCTTGTCGGCCGGCTCGCCGGTCCGCCAGTAACGCCGCCGCTCGTCCTCGTCGATGGCGCGGAAGCGCACGCGACTGACGCTCGCGGCCGAGCGGAGGTCGCGCTGCCGGCAAACCGCCACGGCCGTCACCACCTCATGGGTTCGCCCCGACAGGGCCCCGAGAATGCGCACGCAGTCGGTCTCGTCGGCGGGTTTGCCGAAGATCTGCTCGCCGATCGCGACCACCGTGTCCGCCGCCAGCACCACGCGGCCGCCGGCTTCCTGCCGGGCTGCCGTGGCCAGCGCCTTCTCCCGGGCGAGCCGGGTGGCATGCGCGACCGGACTCTCGCCGGGCAGCTGCTGCTCGTCGATGCCCGACGCGACGATATCGTGAGCCACGCCGATCTGGGTCAGCAGCTCACTGCGCCGGGGCGATCCCGACGCGAGCACGATCTTTTCGTAAGGCATTGAAAAAATTAGCTTTGTCGGACTGCGCCGAGTGAGGCGCCGGTCGCGAAGGATAGCCGTTTGGTGGCGCGCGCGAAACCGGCAGCGGTGGTGCCCGCCGCAGCGGCCAACGCGCTGCCGCCCGCCCCTCAGGCCCGGTGGTACGGGTGTCCCTTGAGCAGGCTGAACGCGCGATACAACTGCTCCGCCAGCAGGACCCGCACCAGGCCGTGCGGGAAGGTCAGCGGCGACAGCGACCAGCGGAACTCCGCGCGCTCGAGACAGGCGGGATCGAGTCCATCCGGCCCACCGACCAGCAGGGCCAGGTCGCGGCCGTCGCGCATGCGGGCGGCGAGCCAGGCGGAGACGGCCGGCGTGTCCATGGCGGCGCCGGTGACGTCCAGCGCGGTGACGAAGGTCCGGGAATCGATCGCGGCGAGCATGCGGCGACCTTCCTCAGCCCGCATTCGCGCGGCGTCCGCGTTACGACCGCGGCGGGTCACCGGAATCTCGACCAGTTCCAGGCGGATGTCCGGACCGATGCGCGTCGCATAGTCGGCGTAACCGGCGGTGACCCAGTCCGGCATGCGGGTCCCGGCGGCGACGAGCCTCAGACGCATGGCCGCCGCCGCGGCGTCAGACGAGCGCCGCCTCGCGCCGGGCGGGCCGCACGTCCCAAAGCTTCTCGAGACCGTAGAACTCGCGGATCCGCGGCAGCATCACGTGGACCAGCACGTCCTGCAGGTCCACCAGCACCCACTCGCCGTCGCGCTCGCCCTCGACGCCATAGGGCTGGATACCCGCGTCCTTGCACATCTGGATGACCCGGCCGGCGATCGATTTCACGTGCCGGTCGGACGTGCCGGTGGCGATGATCATCGTGTCGGCCACATCGGTGAGCTTGCGCACGTCGATGATCCTGACGTTGACGGCCTTCATGTCCTCCAGCGCCGCGACGGCGACGTCAGCGGGGACGGCTTTGCTGGGCGCTTTCTTGCGGGGAGAACTGCCGGCGGTCCGGCGCACGGCGGTCTTGGTGGCGGTCTTCTTGGCGGTCTTGCGGGGGGTCTTTCGCTTTGCTGGGCGTTGCGTGTCGCTCATCCCTCGTGTGTACCTCTGCGGGCGTAAGCGCCCGTATCGAGGATGATCCTACGCACCGCGTCCGGCATCAAGTAGCGCGGGTCGCGACCGGCCTCCAGCCCCGCCCGCAGGTCCGTCGAGGAGATGTCGAGCTGCGTGCCGGGGTGAAGCAGCAGGCACCCGGCCGGCGTCGTGGCGATGCGCGCCGGGTCGCGCGTTCCGCGCCGTTCCAGCAGCGCGGACAGCACTCCATCGGCCGGATTGCCGGCCCCGGGCCGATGGGCGACGGCCACATGCGCGAGATCGAACAGAGCGGTCCAGCGATGCCATCCGGGCAGGCCCAGAAAGGCGTCCATGCCCATGAGCAGGACCAGTGGCCGCTCGCCCTGCTCCCGCCGCAGTTCCTCCAGCGTCAGCACGGTATAGGAAGGGCCCGGGCGCGACAGCTCGCGGGCATCGGCCGCGAAGCGCGGCTCGTCGGCGATGGCGGCCTCGACCATCGCGAGTCGCAGCGCCGCCGGCACCTGCGGCGCATCGCGATGCGGCGGGTCCCCCGCCGGAATGAACAGCACCCTCTCCAGGCCGAGCAGCCCTGCCAGCTCGTGGGCGGCGCGCAGATGCCCGTAGTGGATGGGGTCGAATGTCCCGCCGAAAATGCCGAGGGGCCGCGACATCTCAGGCGCTGCGCCCGAGGTCGAGGGACACTCCGGCCATGCGCGACATCAACAGGGCGAAGCCGTCCCAGGGATCGCCCGGACCGAGCCCCTTGATCGAACGGTCGATTCGCGCCGCCTCGGCGAACAGCGGCCCGAACGGCCGGCCCTGCAGCCGCTCCACGGCGCTACGCAGCAGCTGGCCGCGGCGCTCGGCCATGCGGCCGAAGCCCGGCGGCGGGCGTCCGCTGCGCACATCGGCGAGGCCGCGCAGCTCGCGGCACAGCGACCAGAGCACGAGCGTGGGCTCGGTGCCCTCCGCCCGCAGCCCTTCCAGGATCCGCAGCCCGCGCGGCAGGTCGCCGGCCAGCGCGGCCTGGCCCAGCTGGAAGACGTCGTAGCGGGCGCTGTTGGCGACGGCCGTAGCGACACCCTCCTCGTCGATGGCGCCCGCACCATGGGTCAGGGCCAGTTTCTCGATCTCCTGGTGCGCTGCCAGCAAGTTGCCCTCGACGCGCTCGGCCAGCAGGCGCGAGCCATCGCGGTCGATGTCGATGCCGCGATCGCGGGCCCGGGCGCTGATCCAGCGCGGCAGTGCGTCGATCTCCACCGGCCAGATCTGCACGACGGTGCCGTGACGCTCGAAGGCCTTGCACCACGCGCTCGCCAGGCCCTCCCGCTCGAGCCGGCCCGTGATGACCAGCAACATGGTGTCGGGCCCCGGATCGGCGGCGAGCTCCGCCAGCACCTTGCCACCCTGCACGCCCGGACGCGGCGCGGGCATGCGCACTTCGATCACGCGTTTCTCTGCAAACAGCGACAGCGCCCGGCCGGCGCCGGCGAGGGTCGACCAGTCGAAGCCGCGCTCGACGAAATAGGTCTCGCGTTCCGTGAAGCCCGCCCGGCGCGCCCGCGCGCGGATCGCATCCGCTGCCTCGCCCACCAGCAGCGGCTCGTCGCCCGTCACCAGCCACGCCTGTGCCGAGGCCGAGTCGGGCTGTCGGGCCAGTTGATCGCCGCTGATTCGCATCGGTGCCGCTCTCGGGAAGTTGCAGGGATTATCGGACCGGCAACGGCGGAGCGCCACCGGCTGCCCGAAGGCCCGTCGAGACCGGCGCGGCCAGGGTCCTGTAGGATTCGGGCACTGTCGAGGAGAACGCCATGAGCAGACCATCCAAGACCGGCCCCGGCGCGGTGCCGACGCTGTTGTTGACCGCGGTCGCGGGCATCGCCGGCATGGCGCCAGGCGCCGCCGACGCCCAGCGGACCTTCAAGCCGCCACTGCATGGCCAGCACTGGATGGCGATCACCGGCAAGCCGCTCGGCGCCACCGCCGGCGCAATGATCTTCCAGCAGGGCGGCAACGCGGTGGACGCGGCCTGCGCCATGATCGCCGCGACCGCCACGATGTGGGACGTGCTGTCCTGGGGCGGCGAGACCCAGGCGCTGATCTACAACCCCCACACCGGCAAGGTCATCGGCATCAACGCGCTCGGCGTCGCGCCGAGCGGCGCGACGCCGGAGTTCTATCAGGGCAAAGGGCTGCGCTATCCACCGCAGTACGGGCCGCTGGCGGCGGTCACGCCCGGCACGCCCGGCGGCATCATGGTGATGCTGGCCGAGTACGGGAAACTCAGCCTCGCCGAGGTGCTGGCGCCCGCGATCACGCTGGCGGACGGCTATCCGATCGAGCAGGAGACCGTGTCCTCGATCGAGCGCAACAAGGCGGAGCTGAAGAAGTGGCCGGATTCCACCCGCGTCATGCTGCCGCACCTGGGCGACGCCCACGAGGCGCCGCGCGCGGGCGAGATCTTTCGCCAGCCGGAGCTCGCCGCGACGCTGCGCAAGCTGGTCGACGCCGAGCGGCAGGCGCTCGCGGCCGGCAAGGATCGCAAGAGCGCGATCCTGGCCGCACTCGATCGCTTCTACCGCGGCGACATCGCCGCCGAGATCGTCCGCGCCCACCGCGCGGCGGGCGGCCTGTTCACCGCGGAAGACCTCGCCAACTGGACGGTGCAGATCGAAGAGCCGGTGCACACGCAATACAAGGGCATCGACGTCTACAAGCTGACCGTCTGGACCCAGGGCCCGGTGATGCTGCAGGCGCTCAACATCCTCGAGAATTTCGACCTCAAGGCGATGGGCTACAACAGCGCGCGCTACATCCACACGCTCTACCAGGCGATGAACCTCGCCTTCGCAGATCGCGACTTCTACTACGGCGACACCTATTTCCCCCCGGTGGAGCCGGTCAAGGGACTGCTGTCGAAAGAGTATGCCCGCGAGCGGTCCAGGCTGATCGGCTTCGAGCGCAACGACGCAGACGCCGCACCCGGCGACCCGTACCCTTTCCAGGGCGAGACCAACCCGTTCGAACGTGAGCGGGCGGCCTGGGCCTCGACCGCCAGGCTGAGCGGCAACCGGCGCCCGCGCACCGGCCTTCCAGCCGGTGACGGGCACTACCAGCGTGGTGGCGGCGGATCGCGAGGGCTGGGTCGTATCGGTCACGCCGAGCGGTGGCTGGATCCCGGCCTTCATCGCCGGCAACACCGGCATCGGGCTGTCGCAGCGCATGCAGAGCTTCGTCACCGACCCGGCGGAGAGTCCCTTCAACGTGGTGGCGCCCGGCAAGCGCCCACGCGTCACGCTCACCCCGACGCTCGCGATGAAGGACGGCAAGCCGTGGCTGGCGTTCGCCGTCCAGGGCGGCGACGGTCAGGACCAGAACCTGCTGCAGATGTTCCTCAACATGGTCGAATTCGGCATGACCGTGCAGCAGGCCGCCGAAGCGGCCAACATCTACAGCTATCAGTTGCGGGATTCCTTCGACCAGCACGAGACCCAGCCCGGCCGGCTGGACGTCAACGAAGCCACGCCGCCGTGGGTCCAGGAGGAACTACGCGGCATGGGCTACAAGGTCGGCACGCGCTCGCGGACGTCCGGCCCGCTGAACGCCATCTGGTTCGACCCCGAGCACGGCACCCTGTGGGGCGGCTCGAGCCACCACGGCGAGGACTACGGTATCGGCTGGTAGGCCAGAGCCTTCTGCGGCCGCGGCGTCCGATGCTATGATTTCCGTTTGAACGGCACGCAGCAGGCTTCCGACGGATGAAGGTCCCGACCCTCCGGCGCATCAGTTTGTCCCGCCGCCTCGTCTGGCTGGCGGGCGCCGTGCTGCTATGGGGCCAGCTCGGCGCGCTGGCGCATCATCACGATGAAGGCGGTGCGCCGCACAATCACCGTGCGACCGACTGCGCGTTGTGCGTCGCGCTGGCCGCCCCGGTGGCTGCGCCCCCCGCCGCCGTCGCCCTGCCACAGCGGCCAGCGGCCACCCGCATCCGGCTTGCATCCGCGCAACCGTTCGAGATCCCTGCCCAACGCCGCCAGACGGCGCACGGACCGCGCGCCCCGCCGCTGCTCTAGTCCGACGGCAATAGCGGCCTGCGCCACGGCGCAGGACCGGCCCCGGGCGCGGCCTCGCGCCCAGCATTACTGCAGGAACGAACTCATGCACAGGTACACCCTTGTGGGCGGCGCCGTTATCGCCGCCCTGTACACCGCCGCCGCGGCGGCCCAATCGGCGGCGCACAGCAACCTCGAGGAAATCGTGGTCACCGCGACGCCGCTGGCGGAAGACCGGCTCAGTACGGCGCAACCCACCAGCGTCCTGAGCGGCGACGCACTCACGCTTCAGACCGCCCCCACCATCGGCGAGACCGTTGGCCAGCAGCTTGGCGTCCATTCCACCTTCTACGGTGCCGGCGCGTCCCGGCCTGTCATCCGCGGGCTGGGCGGCGACCGCGTTCAGGTGCTCACCGACGGACTGGCCACCCTGGACGCCTCGGGCCTGTCCGAGGACCACGCGGTCGCCATCGACCCGGCGCTCGCCGACCAGATCGAGGTCATTCGCGGGCCGGCGACGCTGCTCTATGGCAGCGGCGCCGCGGGCGGCGTCGTCAATGTCGTCACCAATCGCATCCATCAACAGGTCCCGGACAAGCCTGAAGGCGTGCTCGAGGTGCGTGGCGACACCGCACTGGAGGAGCGCGCGGCGGCAGGCCGTTTCGATGCCGGGTTCGGACAGTTCGCGCTGCACCTCGATGGGGTCTGGCGCGAGACCGGCGACTACTCCATTCCCGGTTTCGCCGAATCGCGGCGGCTGCGGCAGGAGGAACTGGCGGCAGGTGAAGAACCCGATACGACCCGCGGCACCCTGCCGAACTCCTGGACCGACACCCGCGCGGGCGGCATCGGCGTGACCTACGTCGGCGACGTCTGGCTGGCCGGGCTGGCTTACAGCCGCTACGACACTCAGTACGGCATTCCGGGAGAAGATGTATTCATCGACCTGGTCCAGGACCGCGTCGACCTGGCGCTCAGACGCTCGTTTGCGAACGGCAGCCTGTTGCGCCTGAGCGCGGCGGCCAACGACTACCAGCACGCCGAGATCGAGCCGGGCGGCGAAGTCGGCACATTGTATGAGGTCGACGGGCGCGAACTGCGTGCCGCCTTCGACCACGACCTGGGCTGGGGTTTCGCCGGGACCGCTGGCGTGCAGTGGCAGCAGGTCACGCTGGCGGCAGTCGGCGAGGAAGCCTTCGTGCCGGATACGCGGACGCGTTCGTTCGGGGCCTTCATCTTCGAGCAGCGGGACTTCTCCGGCTGGTCGCTGGAACTCGGCGCCCGGGTCGACCGTCAGGAAGTCGATGGCGGAGAAGTCGCCGGCTACGACGGCACGGCGGTCAACCTGTCGCTCGGCCTGATCCGGCCGCTGTCGGACAGCCTGGACCTGGTGGCGCAGTTCTCGCGCAGCGAGCGTCATCCCAGTTCCACGGAGCTGTACGCGGACGGCCCCCATGCGGCCACCGGCCAGTTCGAGATCGGTAATGCGGCGTTCGACACCGAGCGTGGCCTGCAGGTCGACGTCGGGCTGCGGGGATCAATTGGCGTCGTCTCCGGCGAGTTGCGCGCGTTCGTGTCACGCTATGATGGTTATATGTACCTGTCGCCGACCGGCGCGGTCGAGGATGAGCTGCCGGTGTTCCAGTACCTGCAGCAGGACGCCCGTTTCCACGGCGTGGAAGCCAGCGCGTCTCTGCCGCTGGGCACGAGCGGCTGGTCGGTCGGCCTGTCCGCGGACGCGGTCCGCGGCCGCCTCGACGCGGGCGGCGACCTGCCGCGCATCCCGCCGCTGCGCGTCGGCGGGCAGCTCATCTACGAGCGCGACGGCCTGCGCGGCGAAATCAGCGCGCGGCACAGCCTGAAGCAGGATCGCGTAGCAGCGGACGAGCTGCCGACGGACAGCTATACCCTGCTCGGTGTCGAACTGGGCTGGCGCCCGGGAGGCAGCCAGGGCTCCACGTTCCTGTTCCTGCGCGGCAGCAACCTGCTCGACGAGGATGCGCGGGTCCACAGTTCGCCGCTCAAGGACTCGGTGCCGCTCCCCGGGCGCTCGCTGGCGGCCGGCGTGCGATTCGACTTCGGGCGCTGAACCCGGGACCCTGCCGGCGGTCCGATGCGTGACGCATCCGGACCGCCGGTGCACACTGGAGCCGCCAAATGAAGATCCGTTCGACCCTGCTGTCCGCCGCGCTCGCCGTGTCCGCCTGCCCGGCGGCGGCCCACGACAAGACCGTGCAGCACGGGGTGCACACCCACGGCGTGGCCGACCTCGCCGTGGCGGTCGACGGCTCACGCCTCACGGTCGAACTGACTGCTCCTGCCCATGACGTGGTCGGCTTCGAGCACGAGCCGGCAAGCGACGCGGACCGCGCCGCGGTGACACGCGCAACGGCCGCGCTGCGTGACCACCGGCAGCTGTTTGCGATGCCGGCCGCCGCGCGTTGCCGGGTGGCGGGGATCGACGTGCGGGCGCCCTGGCCCGCCGCCGGTGAGCACGCGGATTTTGCGGCGCGCTGGGCCTTCGACTGCGAGGTGCCGCGGGAACTCGGCTTCCTGCAGTTGGATTTCTCCGGGGCCTTGAGTGCCGGGGTTGAGCTGAACGTCGTGGCACTGACGGACCGGGGCCAGTCGAGCGCGCGGATCGCGGACGCGCGCGGCCGCCTGGCCCTCCGCTAGGGTCAGGACACCATGGCAGAAGCCGCGATCGAGCTAGAGCAGCTGCGCTACGCCTGGTCGCCTGGCCGCATGGTGCTCGACGTTCCCATGTTGCGCGTCGAGCGCGGCGAACGCGTCTTTCTCCGGGGGCCGAGCGGCAGCGGCAAGAGCACGCTGCTCGGTGTGATCGGCGGCGTGCTGGTGCCGCAGGGCGGCCATGTGAGCCTGCTCGGCACGCGGCTCGACCGTCTCGCGCCCGCGGCCAGGGACCGGTTCCGCGCGGATCACGTGGGATTCATCTTCCAGTTGTTCAATCTGCTGCCCTATCTGTCAGTGGTCGACAACGTGACGCTGGCCGCGCGCTTCTCCGCGTATCGCGCCGGACGCGCGGGGCCGCTGGGACCGGAAGCCGAACGGCTGCTGGCCGCACTCGGGCTGTCGCATGCCGGCATGTCGACGCGCCGCGTCAACGAGCTGTCGATCGGGCAGCAGCAGCGCGTGGCCGCGGCCCGCGCGCTGCTGGGGCGCCCCGACGTGCTGATCGCCGACGAGCCCACCTCCTCGCTCGACGCCGATTCGCGGGAGTCGTTCCTGGAACTGCTCATGCGGGAGTGCGACGCGGCCGGCACGACCCTGCTGTTCGTCAGCCACGACACCTCGCTCGGCCATTTGTTCGACCGCCAGCTGTCGCTGCCGGACCTGAATCGCGCCAGGCCCGATGCGGTGTCCGCATGACGCCGCTCCTCGGCCTTGCCGCGCGCAGTCTATGGAACCGGCGCGTCACGGCGGCGCTGACGGTGTTCGCGATCGGCGTGAGCGTCGCGCTGCTGCTGGGCGTGCAGAAGGTTCGCACCGAGGCGCGGCAGAGCTTTGCCAGCACCATCTCCGGCACGGACCTGATCGTCGGCGCGCGCAGCGGCCCCATCAACCTGCTGCTGTACTCGGTGTTTCGCGTCGGCGACGCAACCGCCAACGTATCGTGGGACAGCTATCAGCTGGTCAGCCGGCATCCGGACGTGGCCTGGACCATCCCCGTGTCCCTCGGCGATTCCCATCGCGGCTTCCGCGTCATGGGCACGTCCACCGGTTACTTCGAGCACTACCGCTTCGGCGCCAAAAAGGCTTTGTCCTTCACCGCCGGCGGGCCGTTCGCGGACCTGCACGACACGGTGGTCGGCGCACAGGTGGCGCGCGAGCTCGGCTACTCGCTGGGCGACGAGATCACCATCGCCCATGGCCTCGGCGAAGTCAGCTTTGCCGAGCACGACGACCATCCGTTCCGGATCACGGGCATCCTGGCGCCCACCGGCACACCGGTGGACCGGACGGTCCACGTCAGCGTGGAGGCAATCACTGCGATTCACGAAGGCTGGCAAGGCGGCATGCCTGCGCCGGGCGCCGGCCTGCCTGGCGCGGGCGACGGCGGCGACTTCACGCCGGCTTCGATCACCGCGTTCCTGGTCGGACTCAAGTCCCGCGCGGCGGTGCTGCAGATGCAGCGCGCCCTCAACGACTACCGCGGCGAGCCGCTGCTGGCGATCATGCCGGGGGTAGTCCTGCAGCAGTTATGGCAACTGGTCGGCGTCGCCGACACGGCGCTGCTGGTGATCGCCGCCTGCGTGGTGCTGGCCGGCCTGATCGGCATGCTGACGGCGCTATTGACCAGCCTCAACGAGCGCCGGCGCGAAATGGCGATCCTGCGTTCGGTCGGGGCGCGGCCGGCGCACGTCTTCGCACTGCTGGTGCTCGAATCGGGTCTGCTCGCGCTGGCCGGCGTACTGCTAGGGTCGGCGCTGACCTGGGCGGTGCTCGCCCTCGCGGCCCCGATGCTCGCGCAGCATTTCGGCCTGTTCATGGAGATCGCCGCCCCCAGCCGCTACGATCTGGCCATCGGCGGCGCGGTGGTCGGCGCGGGACTGCTGGCGGGGCTCATTCCGGCCTGGCGCGCTTACCGGAATTCCCTGGCTGACGGATTGTCCATAAGGCTTTGAGGGTCTGAGATGCGAAGTCGGTTCATTGCCGGGATTGCCATGCTGGTGCTCGCCGCCCAGGCGCTCGCCGCCCCGCGGGCGATCGACTGGGTCGACCTGGTGCCCGAGGATCAGCGCGGACAGTACGATCTGGCGCCGCCGCCGCCTGCGCACGACTACCTGAGCGGGGACTCGTCCGCGCTGGCGTCCATGCAGGTCATGAACTTCCAGGTCAACCCGAAGCTCGAAGGCCAGGACATCAAGATCCCGGGTTTCATCGTGCCGCTGGAGCTGGACGACAAGGGGCTCGTTACCGAGTTCTTCCTGGTGCCGTACTTCGGCGCCTGCATTCACGTGCCGCCGCCGCCGCCGAATCAGATGGTCTACGTGATCATGAACAAGGGCATCAGCCTCGATTCCATGTACTCCGCCTACTGGATCACCGGCAAGATGACCACCAAGACCCGCAGCACCAGCCTCGGCGCCGCCGCCTACACGCTGGCCGGCACGGTCGCCGAGGAGTACAAGTTCTAGCGGTCGTCCACGGCCGCCACAGGATGTCGCCATGGCAAGACCGACCCGATCACCGCGCCGCAGGAAGCTGTATCCGCCTGTCGAGCCCTACCGCATGGGCCACCTCGCGGTGGGCGACGGCCACGAGGTCTACTGGGAGGAGTGCGGCAACCCCACGGCAAGCCGGCGCTGTTCCTGCACGGCGGGCCCGGCGGCGGCGCCGATGCCCGTCGCGCGGCGCTTCTTCGATCCCGCGCGCTACCGGATCGTGCTGTTCGACCAGCGCGGCTGCGGCCGCAGCCGGCCCCACGCCGAGCCTGCGAGCACAACACGACCTGGGACCTGGTCGCCGACATCGAGAAGCTGCGCGAGCACCTCGGCATCGAGCGCTGGCTGGTGTTCGGCGGTTCCTGGGGCATCGACGCTGGCGCTGGCCTACGCCGAGACCCATCCCGAAGCGCGTCACGGAACTGGTGCTGCGCGGCATCTTCATGCTGCGCCGCAAGCGAGCTCGAGTGGTTCTACCAGGAGGGCGCCAGCGCCATCTTCCCGGACGCCTGGGAGCGCTACCTCGCGGCGATTCCGGCCGGCGAGCGCGGCGACCTGATGACGCGCCTACTACCGGCGCCTGACCAGCCGCAGTCGCCGCGGCTGCGCAAGGCAGCCGCGCGCGCCTGGGCGATCTGGGAGGGCAGCGACCAGCTACCTGCTATCCCGACCCGAGCAGATCACCGCGAATTCGGCGGCGGGACGACTTCGCCGACTGGCCTTCGCGCGCATCGAGTGCCACTACTTCGTCAACGGCGGCTTCTTCGAGCACGACGACCAGCTGCTGCGCGACGTCGCAGCGCATCCGCGACATCCCGGCGGTGATCGTGCAGGGCCGCTACGACGTGGTCTGCCCGATGACGTCGGCCTGGGACCTGCACCAGGCCTGGCCCGAGGCCGGCTTTCCACGTGGTGCCGGACGCGGGCCACTCGGCGCTGGAGCCCGGCATCACCCACGAGCTGATCAAGGCGACCGACCGGTTCGCGCGCCGTCGCCGCTGAGCCTCAGCACTCCGGCACGTTGACCGCGAGTCCGCCGCGCGACGTCTCCTTGTAGATCGACGCCATGTCGTGCCCGGTCTGGCGCATGGTCGCGATCACCTGGTCCAGCGACACCTTGTGCGAGCCGTCGCCGCGCAAGGCGAGGCGTGCCGCGTTGATGGCCTTGACCGCGCCCATCGCATTGCGCTCGATGCACGGGATCTGCACCAGTCCGGCCACCGGATCACAGGTCAGCCCCAGGTTGTGCTCCATGCCGATTTCCGCGGCGTTCTCGGCCTGGCTGCTGGTGCCGTTGAGCGCGGCCACCAGTCCGGCCGCCGCCATCGAGCAGGCGACGCCGACCTCGCCCTGGCAACCCATCTCGGCGCCGGAAATCGACGCATTGCGCTTGTAGAGCAGGCCGATCGCGCCGGCGGTCAGCAGGAACCGGCGCACGCCCGCGTCGTCCGCGCCGTGGCAAAGCCGCGTGTAGTAGTGCAGCACGGCCGGGACGATGCCGGCCGCACCGTTGGTCGGCGCCGTCACGACCTTGCCGCCCGCGGCGTTCTCCTCGTTGACCGCGAGCGCCCAGGCGTTCACCCATTCCATGGCGTCCGCGCGTCCGGCCTTGGACTCGGATTCGAGCATGCGCTCCATGCGCGGTGCGCGCCGGCGCACCTTGAGGGAACCGGGCAGCAGACCGCTGGCGCTGAAGCCGCGCTGGACACAGTCCTGCATCACCTGCCAGACGGCCGCCAGCGCGCCCTCGACTTCGGCCCGCGGGCGCAGCGCGCACTCGTTGGCCAACGTCAGCTCGTGAATGTCGAGGCCGTGCTCGTGGCACAGGGCCAGCAGCTCGGCCGAGCTGTCGAAGGGGTATGGCAACGCCCTGGCGTCCGCCGCCAGCGCCGCGGCGGGGTCTTCGCCCGCCTTGATCACCGCACCGCCGCCAATCGAGTACATCTCCGCCGCGAGCAGCGTCTCGCCGGCCGCGTCGCGGGCCGCGAAGCGCATGCCGTTGGAGTGGCCCGGCAGGATCTGGTCGCGATGGAACAGCAGGTTCATGGGCTCGTCGAAGGCGATCTCGTGGCGCCCGGCCACCTGCAGCCGCCCGCTGTCGCGTATGCGCCGGATGGTCGGCTCGACGATCGCAGGATCGAGCCCGGCCGGGTCGTGCCCCTCCAGTCCGAGCAGGATCGCGCGATCGGTGCAATGGCCGACACCGGTCAGCGCGAGCGAGCCGTACAGCTGCGCGAATACCTCGGTCGTGCGCTCGAGCAGACCCTGGTCGGCCAGCGCCAGCACGAACTGGCGCGCGGCGAGCATCGGGCCCATGGTGTGCGAGGAAGAGGGGCCGATGCCGATCTTGAAGATGTCGAGGACGGAGCGTTCCATGCCCGGCAGTGTCGCGCCGCGCCCGCCGCGACTCAAGCTTCGCGGCAGTTCCAGGTCGGGCGGCCGTGACCGTCGAGGATTCCATGCCCGGCGAGCCAGCGGCGCGCGTCGTCCGCCTCTTCGGCGTACCAGCGCGCCGCGGAACCGAGGCGGAAGGTGTAGCCCCAGGCGTCCATGTCAGTACACATCCGGGACCGGCCGAAACCCGGCAGCTCGTCTGCCAGCACGATCTGCAGGCAGCACACGGCGTTCTCTTCCTCGTAGTCCCCGCCCGCATCGGTGTCGAGCCCGGCGCGGCGCGCGGGACTCATGCAGACATAGTGGCAGGCCTCGTGGAACACGGAGTGCACCGGAGTGTCCTCGCGGGCATGCACGACGTTGCGCACCAGCCCGGCCTCGGGCGCGCCCCAGTATGAGCCCGGCAGCGCGCTGCCCTGGGCGTGCAAACGAATGGTCAGGCGGTAGCGGCCGAGCAGCGCGGCAACCGGCGCGCCCCAGGCACTTTCCCCGAGCAGGGCGACCGCCGGCGCCCGGGCCCCCGGCGCGCGGGCGCTCACAATGCCGCGAGGCGGCGCGTGATCAGCGAGGCGAGCTCACGCGCGAGCGCCGCGCGGATGTCGGATTCCTCGAGCTCCTTGGCCAACACCGCCGTCTCGTCGTAGGCGTAGTCGCGGGTCAGCGTCGCCACCTGGCGCGGCAGGATCTCCTGGCCATCCGCCACCACCGAGTACTCGACCGTGTAGTACACCTCGTACTCCTGCGGCGTGTTGCGGGCGGAGATCGACAGGATGTTGCGGCCGGTCTCGTCGCGATGCAGCCGCACCGTCGCCGACGCCGCCGCGCTGGTCGGCGCGAGCACCGCGCCCGCCGCGACCATCGCCGCCGTCAGCTCGGCATACAGCGGCGAGTAGCGGTCGGGCGCCTGCAGATACGGCTGCGACATGCGCGGCGACAACCGGGTATCACCCCGCAGCTGGAAGCCGCAACCCGCCAGCAGCACCATCGCAAGCACGCAGAGGGCGCGACGCATGGCTAGACCACCACGTTGACGAGTTTGCCGGGCACGTGGATCACCTTGCGCACGGGCTGCTCCGCGACAAACTTCTGCACGTTCGAATCCGCCAGCGCCGCCGCCCGCGCCACTTCGTCCGTCGCGCCGGCCGGTACCGTGATGCGGCTGCGCAGTTTGCCGTTGACCTGCACCACCAGCTCAATGCTGTCCTGCTCGAGTGCGGCCGGGTCGGCTTCGGGCCAGCGCTCATCGACGACGGCGCCGGCGTGTCCGAGCGCGTTCCACAACGCGTGCGCCGCATGCGGCACGATCGGCGAGAGCATCAGCACCACCGAGTCGAGCGCTTCCTGCACGACGGCGCGCCCCTGCGGCGAAGCATCCTCGAAGCGTGCGACGGCGTTGAGCAGCTCCATGGTCGCCGCGATCGCGGTGTTGAAGGTGCGGCGGCGGCCGATGTCGTCGCCGACCTTCGCCAGCGTCTGGTGGACCAGCCGGCGCAGGTCCCGCTGGCCGGCTTCGAGCCCGGCCGGGACGAGCGCCACGACCGGTCCGGTGGCGACGTGGGTGTGCACTGCCTTCCACAGGCGTTTCATGAAGCGGAAAGCCCCTTCGGCTCCCTCGTCGGACCATTCGAGGGTCTGCTCCGGCGGCGCGGCGAACATCATGAACAGGCGCGCCGTGTCGGCGCCGTAGCGGTCGACGAATGCCTGCGGGTCGACACCGTTCTTCTTCGACTTCGACATGGTGCCGATGCCGTCGTATTCGACCGGCTGCCCGTCGGCCTTGAGCACGGCCCCGGTCCGCGCGCCCTTGTCGTCGTAACCGACCTCGACATCGGCCGGATTGAAGTAGCTGATGCGCCCGGCATCCGACTTCCGGAAATAGATGTCGTTCAGCACCATGCCCTGGGTCAGCAGCGCCTGGAACGGCTCGGCCAGTTCGGTCAGGCCGCAATCGCGCATCACGCGTGTCCAGAAGCGCGAGTACAGCAGGTGCAGGATGGCGTGCTCGATGCCGCCGATGTACTGGTCGACCGGCAGCCAGTAGGCGGCGCGCTGGTCGACCATCGCGGCATCGTTGCCGGCGCTCGCGAAGCGGAAGTAGTACCAGGACGAGTCGACGAATGTGTCCATGGTGTCGGTCTCGCGCCGCGCGGCGCCACCGCACTTCGGGCAGCGGCACTCGACGAAAGACGACGTCTTGCCGAGCGGGTTGCCCGAGCCGTCCGGAACGAGGTCCTCGGGGAGAATCACCGGCAGCTGGTCGTCCGGCACCGGCACCACGCCGCAGTCCGCGCAGTGCACCAGCGGAATCGGGCAGCCCCAGTAGCGCTGTCGCGAGATTCCCCAGTCGCGCAGGCGCCAGTTGACCTGCTTACGGCCAAGATTCCTCGACTCCAGGTCGCGCGCAATGGCGTCCACGGCGGCCTGGTAGTCGAGACCGTCGTACGCGCCCGAGGCGACGCAGCGCCCGTAGTCCGCGTACCACGGCTCCCAGGCCTCGGTCGAGTAAGTCCGGCCCTCGACGTCGATGACCTGCACGATCGGCAGGCCATACTTGCGCGCAAAGGCGAAATCCCGCTCGTCGTGCCCGGGCACGCCCATCACCGCGCCCTCGCCGTAGGCCATCAGCACGTAGTTGCCGACCCACACTTCGATCTTTGCGCCGGTCAGCGGATGCTCGACGAACAGGCCGGTCGGGACGCCTTCCTTGTCCAGCGTGGCGATGTCGGCCTCCATGACCGAGCCACGCCGGCAGGTATCGACGAATGCACGGACCTTGGGGTCCCTCGCCGCCGCGTGCAGGGCCAGCGGATGCTCGGCCGCGACCGCCACGAAGGTCACGCCCATCAAGGTGTCCGCGCGGGTGGTGAACACCCGCAGCTCGCTACGCTCGCCGTCGAGCTCGTAGGGGAAGGCGATGTTGACGCCGTCGCTGCGGCCGATCCAGTTGGCCTGCATGACGCGCACGCGCTGCGGCCAGTCGGGCAGCGAATCCAGCGCCCCGAGCAGTTCCTCCGCATAGTCGCTGATGCGCAGGTAGTACATCGGGATCTCGCGCTTCTCGATGAGCGCGCCGGTGCGCCAACCGCGACCGTCGATCACCTGCTCATTGGCTAGCACCGTCATGTCCACCGGGTCCCAGTTGACGACTCCCGTCTTCTGGTAGGCGATGCCGCGCTCGAGCATGCGCAGGAACAGCCACTGGTTCCACTTGTAATAGTCCGGATCGCAGGTGGCGAGTTCGCGCGACCAGTCGATGCCGAATCCCAGCGACTTGAGCTGCCGGCGCATGGCCGCAATGTTGTCGCGCGTCCAGCGCGCCGGCGGCACCTTGTTGTCCATGGCGGCGTTCTCGGCCGGCAGGCCGAAGGCGTCCCAGCCCATCGGTTGCAGCACGTTCATGCCGCGCATGCGCATGTAGCGGGCCAGCACGTCGCCAATGGTGTAGTTGCGCACGTGCCCCATGTGCAGCCGCCCGCTCGGGTACGGGAACATGCACAGGCAGTAGTACTTCGGCCTGGCGGGATCCTCGTGCGCCTCGAAGCAGCGGTGCTCGTCCCAGTAGCGCTGGGCGGCGGCCTCGATATCGGCGGGATCGTAGCGTTCCTGCATGATGGCTTCAGGGGTCGGTGATCGAGCTCGTCAGGATACCCGACCTGCCGGCTTCGGGCCTAGCCGATGAACTCCACCAGGCATCCCGCCGCCAGCGCATAGAAGCCACCCGATGGCAGCAGTTGGGTCGCCATGCCCTGCCGGCCGGCGACGGCCAGGGCTGCCTGCGGGTCGTGACAACGTACCGTGATCCCGGCGAATCCAGGGCAAGGAGGGGAAGTGGCGCCAGGGAAGCGCTCGGCGTACGACCCCGGCGTCAGCAACTCCAGCCGCCCGTCGCCAAGATCGAATGCGAAGCCTGACGATCCGGCCACCGCGCGTGCTCCTGTCAGGGCGGACCAGCGCTCGCTCTCGGCTGCGGGATCGCGGGTCACCACATGAATCGCCTGCAGCGACACCACGCCATTCGGATGTGCTTGCACCGCCTCCTGGAACACCAGCTCCGGTGTCAGGTGGCGTACGAAGCAGGTCAAGCCCTCCGGTGAGTCCGTATCGGCAAGCATGAACCACTCGAACTGCGCCTGACCATGGCGATCGCCGTACTCGATCGCACGGGAGGCACTGGCCACGGCCGTCGTCACCAGTCCTGCAGCAGCGCAGCGCCGCTGCGCCGCGGCGATGTCCACGACGCCGAGCGCCAGTATGTGCAAGCCCGCGTAGCGATCCAGATAGCGGGCCAGATGATGCCTGTCGGAATGGCTGTGCACGGCGGATAGCTCGACGTACCCCTGCGCAAAGACGAGATGGGCGCTCGTTTGTTCCAGCGAGACCGCGCGGCCGGTGGCGGGGTCGCGACCGTAGAGTTCGCGTGGCGCCGTTGGCGCGAATCCCAGGCCGGCAGCCGCCTGCAGCAGGGCATCAAGGTCGCGCCCCACCAGACCGACGTGATCGAGGGTGGTGCGGTCAGTCATGAGGGCTTCGTGGAGCCCTCGACGAGGTCGAGGGGCAACTCCGTCGACTCCTTCACCGGAGTCAAGGCCATGCTCGACTTCACGTCACGCACGGCGGGAATGCGCGACAGCTTGTCGCGCAGGAAGACCTCGTAGGCAGGCACGTCGCGCGTCACGACCTTGACCAGAAAGTCGATTTCACCCATCAACATGTAGCACTCCTGGACCTCGGGGAAACTGCGCATCGCGGACTCGAACTGCGACAGCGACTTGCGTGCGCCGCGAGCCAGCTTGATCTGCACGAAGACGATGATGCCCAGCCCGAGCTTGTGCCGGTCCAGCAGGGCGACCCGCCGCCGGATCCAGCCCTCGCGCTCCAGCCGGGCAACCCGGCGCCAGCAAGGCGACTGCGACAGACCGACCCGGTGCGCGATATCGGCCGCGGTCAACGAAGCGTCCGCCTGCAGCAAAGCGAGAATCTGAAGGTCGGTCGGGTCAAGCAGCGCTGGCATTAGTTTTTCTTTTGCGACTCATTTAGCACATTAATGATGCACAAGCCCGGGAAGCACATCAAGCCCGGACAGGTGCTCTGCACATCGGGCCTGATTGGCCTGCTACTGGCTAGAACCGCTGGCTATCGAGCCATGTCCGGCAACCCCGGACGGGCTTGCCATGTCACGCAAACATCTTTCATCATTCGGCCCAATCACGCATCAGTCGTTCTTCCCGCGTGACGGACCTTCGTCGCCCAGACACCCTGCCAAGGAGCCGCCCCATGAGCCACATCACCCGTTTCCCGCCGCTGGCGGCCGCTGTAGCGCTGATCCTCTCGCCGGCCGCCGACGCCCAGAATCAGCAGGTCAGCCTGACCGCTCTCGGAGAAATCGTGGTGACGGCGTCCAAGCGGGTCGAGTCACTGCAGGACGTACCGATCGCCGTGACGGCCTACTCGGGTGACCTCGTTCGCAGCCTCGCAATCAGCGATATCGAAGGGCTCGCCGTGCAGACCCCCTCCTTCGCCTTCAGCAAGGCGGGCGGCGAAGCGCAGATCTATATCCGCGGTGTCGGCACCAACATCTTCGGCGTGGGCGCGGACCCGAGTGTCGCGGTCAATCTGGACGGCGTGTACCTCGGGCGTACGAACATGGGTCTGACTCAGTTCCTGGACATAGACCGCGTCGAAATCCTGCGCGGCCCGCAAGGCACGCTGTACGGCCGCAACGCCACCGGCGGCGCGATCAACCTCATATCGGCGATGCCGGGCGCGGAGTTCGGGGGCTATGCGACGGCCGGCTTCGGCGAATTCGACCGGATCGAACTGGAGGGCGCGTTTGGCGGCCCGATCAACAATGCCTGGGGGTTCCGCCTGGCCGGGCGCTACATGAAGGACGACGGCTACACCGAGGACCTGGACCCGCGCGGCGGGGACAAGCTCGACGATAACGACATCCGCGCTTTTCGGGGAATCCTGCAGTATGCGCCGGGCGGCAGCTTCAAGGCGACGTTGATCGGCGAGTACTCAGAATTCTCCAACGGCAACACGAGCGTCATCCCGCGCGACAACCTCGGACTCGCCCAGACACTCGGCGCCGTCCCGACCGGGTCCATCACCAAGGAACGCAACGACCTGCCCACATTCTTCGACTGGGACTCGTCGGGTGTGACACTCAACCTCGACTGGGAGCTCGGCGACGGACTGTCGCTGGCATCCGTCACTGGCTACAAGGACTACAAGAGCGACTTCCTGTTCAACACCGACGGCACCGAGATCGACATCACCCGCTCCAATTTCAAGTACGACACCGACCAGCTGTCACAGGAATTGCGGCTTTCCTCCAGCTCGGAACGCCTGCGCTGGATCATCGGCGCCTACTACTTCGAGGAATCCAAGACTGGCGGTCTCGGACTCGTGCGCGCGTCGCTGGTGCCGGCCCGTTCCTTCATCATCCCGTCGGAGAGCGAGACCACGGCCTGGGCACTGTTCGGCGAACTGTCGTACTCGCTGACCGAGCAGCTCACCCTCACCGCGGGCGTTCGCTACAGCGACGAGGAGAAGGACGACTTTTCCGGATTCGGGCTCGTATTCGACGTGCTCGGCCTCGAAAGCCCCGGCCCGGTCACACCAGTCGGCACGCCGCGGCAGGCGTCGGAAAGCTGGGATGCCACAACGCCGAAGCTGGGGCTCGAGTACCGCCTAAACGACAGCGTGCTGTACTACGCGAGCGCCACGCGCGGCTTCAAGTCCGGCGGCTACAACAGCCTGCAGCCCTCCAATCCCGTGTACGACCCGGAGTTCATCTGGGCCTACGAGGCCGGGGTCAAGTCGCAGCTGGCTGACGACAGGATCAGGCTCAACGCGGCGGTCTTCTACTACGACTACACCGATCTGCAGGTGTCGACGTTCCTGAACAACCTGACGTTCATCACGAATGCCGCGGAGGCCACCGTGCAGGGCATCGAGATCGAGGCCCTCGCCAAGGCGACCGACAGGCTCGAGCTGGGTCTGGCCGTCTCCTATCTCGACGCGGAGTACGACAAGTTCCTCACCGCCTTCGGCAGCCAGCCCTGCACGCCCGTGCCGCCGGCGACGACCTGCACGCGACCGCTGATTCCGTTCGACGCCAGCGGCAACCGCCTGATCAATGCACCGGAATGGAAGGTCAACGCGACGGCCCGCTACGACATACCGCTGGGCGCGGCCGGTTCCGTGGTCCTGTTCGGCCAGCTGAGCTTCCAGGACGATCTGTTCTTCACACAGATCAACGAGCCCGAAGTGGGACAGGAGGCGATCACGCTGCTGGATGCGCGCGTGGCTTGGTTCGACGCCACCGGCACCTGGGAAGTCGCGGCCTACGGCAAGAACCTGACCGACGAGGAATATTTCCACAACGGCGTACGCTTCACGTCCACGTCCGATCCGGCGCTGGACGTCTTCCAGATCGGCAATGCGCTGGGCTATCCGGCGCCGGGACGCAGCTGGGGCCTCCAGGCGACGTACCGTTTCTGAGGGACACTTGCCATGGCTCGTCCGCATATCTGCTTCGTCCAGTCACAAATGCTGCCGTGGCGGCCGGGCCTGCCTGGCCCGGACCGCCCCGACGTGTCGAGCAAGCTGCTGTCGCATGATGACCAGGACGGCAGCGCGACGACAATCGTCCGCTACCCGGCGGGCTGGTCGCGGGAACGCCGCGAGCACTTGACCGCACATGAGGAGTTCCTTGTCCTCGAGGGCGAGATCGAGATCAACGGACGGCGCTATGCCGCCCACTCCTATGGCTTCCTGCCTGCCGGCTTCGTTCGCGAGAGCGCCAGGTCCAGCCATGGAGCGGTGCTGCTGACCATGTTCTACGGCGAACCGCGCAGCGTAGCCGGCGTGCCCGGTGCCGGCGTATTCGACGACCGCTTGCTGGTCGAATACGTCGATCCTCTCTGCATGGACTGGGATCCGGGTCTGGTGGACCCGCAGCTGGCGAAGGGCGTGGCAATCAAGCCGTTGCGGACCGACCCCTACACGGGCGAGGTATCCTTCCTTTACTGCTCGCCGCCACATCGGGTGCCGCCGGGCATGGCCAAGCCGCAGTGGACCCACCCCATGGTCGAGGAGTTGTACGTGCTCGAAGGCGACTACGTCTGGGGAGATCTCGGGCGCATGCGGCGCGGCGGCTACGCCTGGTGGCGCGAAGACGTCTATCACGGTCCGTCCGGTACCGACACCGGCTACAACCTGTTCGTGCGCACCATCGGTGGCCCGCTGGTGAACCACTTCGCCACGGAGAAGAAACCCTTCACCTGGACGCCCGCACATCGCCCGGTGCTGCCCGATGCGCTGAAGCCCTTCGGCCAGCCCCTGCCGCCGACCCCGAACTACTGATGCAGCCGCCCTGGCCGCGCCCCGCGTACGCCTGGTACACAACCGGCGTACTGATGGTGGCCTACACGCTCTCGTACATCGACCGGCAGATCCTGTCGATGCTGGTGGGCCCGATCAAGGCCGATCTCGGCGTTACTGATACCCAGATCGGACTGCTGCAGGGCTTCGCGTTCGCCGTGTTCTATACCTTCGTGGGTATCCCCATGGGCCGGCTGGCCGACCGCGGAGACCGGCGCCGCATCATCGCATGGGGGATATTCGCCTGGAGCCTGGCCACGGCGGCTTGCGGCATAGCCAAGAGCTACTGGCAACTATTCGCCGCCCGCGTCGGGGTCGGCGTCGGCGAAGCGGCGCTCAGCCCGGCCGCCTACTCCATGCTGGCGGACTACTTCCCGCCCGAGCAACGCGGCCGGGCGATGGGTGTGTACTCGATGGGCGTCTATCTCGGCATCGGCCTCGCTGCAATCATCGGCGGCGCGGTCGTCGGAGAACTGTCCGGCCGGCCGCCCTTCCAGGTACCCGTGATCGGCGAACTGGCCGCCTGGCATGTCACCTTCCTGGTGGTCGGGTTGCCTGGGCTGCTCGTCGCATTGTGGGTGCGCACACTTCGCGAGCCGTTGCGACGCGGGCTTACCGCCGACGCTCGTCCGTCGGTGCCGCTCCCCGAGGTGGCGGCCTTCTTTCGCAGCCGCGCCGGCCTGTTCGCGGGACACTTTGCGGGTTTCGCTTTGCTCGCACTGGCGTTCAATGCGGTCGCGTTCTGGATGGCGCCGTACCTGGAACGCATCCACGGCATGACCCCGCGCGAGTTCGGCACACCGCTCGGCGTGATCCTCGCCGTCGGCGGAGCCGCGGGCATCTACACGGGAGGTGTGCTGGCAGACTTCCTGCGCCGCCGCGGAATCGCCGACGCCGAGATCTGGCCGGGCATCCTCAGCGCGCTGGCGATCGCACCTCTCGGCATCCTTACCGCGCAGGCGGACAGTGGACCCCTCGCCCTGGCGTGGTTCGCGGCCTTCATGTTCGCGTCGAGCTTCCCGTTTGCAGCCGCGGCCGCCAGCCTGCAGGCGGCGGCGCCGAACCGGCTTCGAGGACAAGTGTCGGCACTGTATCTGTTCGTCATCAATCTGGCCGGGATCGGCCTCGGATCCTTCATGACGGGCTTCCTGAACGACCGCATCTATCGTGATGAGATGCGGATCGATGATTCGCTAGCCTGGATCGTGGGTGTCGCTGCCCCACTGGCCGCCTTCGCGCTGCTCGCAGTGCGGAGGTCCTATGCGCAACAGACGCAGACTGTGAAGAGCTGACGTAACACGGCGGATGCAATCGCCGCGCCCAATACGAAGGGCGCTCGCCGCAGCTCACCGAAACGTGATTTCCCTCGCGAAATCCGCCACTCCGCTCGGCCGGGGCTGCCGGGCGTGCCGCCAGCGGCTGTCCCGAATGCGACGGCGAACACGGCATCGCGGGCCGGAAAGGCGGACAGTCTTGGTCGGGTCCCGCACCGGATTCGCGGACCTGGAGGCACCATGAGAACGGGAGTCGCGGTATTGCTGACGCTGGGCTGCGCCACGATGGCGTTCGCCGCCGAACGGGACTTCAGACCCGTCGCCCAGTCCGGACAGACGATAGCGGTCGTGGATGGCCAGCAGGTAGCCGTAGCGCTCGGCACCGACTCGGCGGTGTCGCTGGCCTATTCGCCGGAAGGCCGCGACGCGGGCTGGCTGGACCTGCGGGTCGAGAACCAGGGAACCGAGCCTGTCGCCATCGCCAATGACGCCGTCTCGGCCCACTGCGGCGCAGCCAGGCTCAGGACCGCCAGCGACGCAGAGCTGCGCCAGGACCAGAGCGCCGCGGCCCGGGAGATCGGCGCCATCCTCGCCGCCGGCCCGAGCGGCTACGGTCATGCCGCAGCCCACGCTCCGGCAGCCGCCTCGACCGCCACGGCATCACGAACAGCGCCGCTCGAGCCCGGAGCCACGCGCTCGAAGCGCGTGCGCATCGCCCTGCCCGACACCGCCAACCCGGAGCCCGTCATGGTCGACCTGCAGGTCGGCGACGAGCCGTTCCGCTTCGTGCTGGTCGAGCACCCCTGAAACCGGGCGAACGCCCGGACAGCGCGATCGGGGTCAGACGACTTCGCCGCCGGGCGGCGGCACGCCTGGACCGCGCCGTATCCCGAATATCCCCAGGGCGACCAGCAGCCCGGCCAGCAGCAGCACCGGCCAGTTGCCGACCCTCGCATACGGCGTCAGTCCGGAATACGGCACGACGCTGCCCTCGAGGATGTCCGGCACGAACTGCACGCCGCGCGCGATGACCGCGCCGTCCGGACCGATGATGGCGCTGATGCCGTTCGAGGTCGCGCGCACTAGATAGCGGCCCGCCTCCAGCGCCCGGAAGCGCGCCATCTGCAGTTGCTGATGAGGGGCGGTGGAATCGCCGAACCAGGCGTTATTGGTGACATTCACCAATAGCGTCGCCTCCTGCAGCACGGCGAGCTGCTCCGAGCCATACGCGTCCTCGTAGCAGATGGTCACGCCGACCTTCTGTCCGGCCGCCTGCAGCGGTGGCTGGTTGTCGTCGCCCGGCGTCATGTCGACGTAGGTCAGGCTCATCAGGCGCATCCAGCTGCGCACGAAATCCGGCACGGGGAAGAACTCCCCGAATGGCACCAGCCGCCGCTTGTAGTACCAGCCCGCCTCGTCGCCCGACAGCGCCAGCAGCCCGTTGTAGTAGCGCCGGTTGTCTGGGTCATAGCGCAGCAGGCCGATCATCAGGTCCGAACCGCGCGCCCCGGCTGCCTCCCAGAGGCTCGCCAGATACGGTGCCACTTCGTGGGCCAGCGCCGGCAGCGCCGCCTCGGGCCAGACGATCAGCCGCGTACCGAGCACCTTGTCGGTCATGCGCCGGTACAGCGCGAGGGTCTCGGCGCGATGCGAGTCCTGCCACTTGAGATCCTGGGGCACGGCGCCCTGCACGACCGCGACGGAAAACGGCTCGCCTGACGGCCGTGTCCAGCTGCGCTGGTCGAGCGCGGCGCCGCCGACCCATAACACCGCGACCAGCATGGCGGCGACCGCCCGCTCGCGGCCCTCGCCGTTCAACAGCGTCACCGCCGCGCCAGCGGTCACGATGGCCGCCATCGTCACCAGGTGGATGCCGCCCAGCGGCGCGAAGCCAGCGAGCGGCGCATCACTGAACGCGTAGCCCGTTTCCAGCCACGGGAACCCGCTGAACAACCAGCCGCGCAGCCATTCCATCAGGGTCCACGCGCCCGGCAGCACGAGCAGCCAGCGGACGGCGCCGCGCCCGGGGGCATAGCGCGCCGCCGCCGCGCCGAGCAGCGCGTAGTACGTGGCCATGATCGCCACCAGCCCCAGCATCAGGAACAGCGCGAGCCAGATCGGCGCCTTGCCGAAGACGTGGACGGCCGTGTAGATCCAGTAGGTGCCCGCCAGGAACAAGCCGGCGCCGTAGGCGAATCCGAGACGCGCGGCGACCGCCGGGCGGCGTCCCTCCCACAGCAGGAACAGCACCAGCGGCGACAGTATGGCGAGCGGAAACAGCCCGGTCGGCGCGAACCCCAGCGACCCCGTCGCGCCCGCGGCGAGCGCGAACCAGATGCCGTAGCGATCCGCCAGCGCCGCGAGCCGCGGTGCGGCCACGTCAGTCCGCGCCGCCCTGCGGCGGCGTCACGTCACGCGGGCTGACCACCCGCAGCAGGTCGATGCGGCGCCGGTCGGCGCGCAGGACACGGAACTCGAAACCGTCGATCGCAACGGCCTCGCCACGCTTGGGCAGGCGGCCGAACTGATGCATGACCAGCCCGCCGATGGTGTCGAACTCTTCGTCGCTGAATTCGGTCCCGAAGAATTCGTTGAAGTCCTCGATGCGCGCCAGCGCATGCACGGTGAACTGGCGCTCGCCCTCGCGGCGGATCGTCTGGTCCTCTTCGATGTCGTACTCGTCCTCGATATCGCCGACGATCTCCTCGATGACGTCCTCGATCGTGACCAGGCCAGAGACCCCGCCGTACTCGTCGACGACGACCGCCATGTGGTTGCGGCTGACGCGAAACTCCTTGAGCAACACGTTCAGCCGCTTGCTTTCGGGAACGAACACCGCGGGCCGCAGCACCTCCCGCATGTCGAAGTTCGCATCGCCGCCCTCGCCGAAGTAACGCAGCAGATCCTTGGCCAGCAGGATGCCGATCACCTGGTCGCGATCCTCGCCGATGACCGGGAAGCGCGAGTGGCCGGACTCGACGATGATCGGCAGCAGCTCCTTGGGCGGGTTGTCCCGCTCCACCACCACCATCTGCGAGCGCGGCACCATGATGTCGCGGACCTGCAGGTCGGCGACGGCCATGACGCCTTCGATCATGCCGAGCGCGTCCTCGTCGATCAGACCGCGTTCGCCGGCCTCGCGCAGCAGCGCAGTGAGTTCGGGGCGGTCGCGCGGCTCGGCGCCGCCCACCAGTCGCCGCAACCAGCCAGTCCGGACCGTTTCGTCACTCATCGTGCCCCGCCTCGTAGGGATCCGCGTAACCCAGGCTCGCCAGGATGCCGGCTTCACGGGATTCCATGACGCGCGCCGCGCGCGCACGCTCGTGATCGAAGCCCAGCAGGTGCAGGGCAGCCGTGCACCACCATGTGCGCCCAGTGCGCACGCAGGGGCTTGCGCTGCTCGCGCGCCTCGCGCGCCACCACCGGCGCGCAGATGACCAGGTCGCCCAGGAAGCGGCCCGCCGCCTGCGGCCACTCGGGCGCCTGGAAGGACAGCACGTTGGTCGGGCGGTCCTTGCCGCGATACTGGCGGTTGAGCCGGCGGCTTTCCGCAGCGCCGACGATGCGCACCCCCAGCGTCGCGCGCGCCGGCGCATCGGCGAGCGCCGCGGCGGCCCAGCGCCGCAGCGTCGGCACCCCCGGCGCCCAGGGCCGGCGGGTTCCATACTGCACCGCGACCGCGGCCGTCACCGGCGCTCTCCAGGAGGCGGGCTGGCGTCATAGGCCTGCACGATGCGTTGCACCAGCGGGTGGCGGACGACGTCGCGGGCCGTGAACAGGGTAAAGGCAATGCCCGGGACCCGCGCCAGCACATCCATGGAATGCTTCAGCCCGGACTGGCGGTGACTGGGCAGGTCGGTCTGGGTGATGTCGCCGGTCACGACGGCGCGCGAGCCGAAGCCGATGCGCGTCAGGAACATCTTCATCTGCTCGACGGTCGTGTTCTGCGCCTCGTCCAGGATGATGAAGGCCTCGTTCAGCGTCCTGCCGCGCATGAACGCCAGCGGCGCCACTTCGATCACGTGACGCTCCAGCAGGCGCCCGACCTTCTCGAAACCGATCATCTCGTACAGCGCGTCGTAGATCGGCCGCAGGTAGGGATCGACCTTCTGGGTCATGTCGCCCGGCAGAAACCCGAGCCGCTCGCCCGCCTCGACGGCCGGTCGCACCAGCACCAGCCGGCGGACGGCGTCGCGCTGCAGCGCCTCGACGGCGCACGCCACCGCGAGGTAGGTCTTGCCGGTGCCGGCCGGGCCGATACCGAAGGTCAGGTCGTGGCTGCGGATATTGCTCAGGTACTCGGCCTGGTTGGCGCCGCGGCCGCGGATCTGGCCGCGATGGGTATGGACCGCCAGGGCGTCCGGCGCCGCGACACCCTCCATGGCCGCCTCCTGCAGCGCGAGGTGCACGTCCTCGGGTGTCACCCCGCCCTCCCCGGAGCGGGCGTACAAGGCGTTCAGCACCACCGCGCCGGTGGCGGCCTGCGCGCCCTCGACGACGAAATGTGGCCCACGGCGATGGATGACCACCCCCAGCCGCTCCTCGATCTGGCGCACGTGCTGGTCGAGCGGACCGCAGACGGCGGCCAGCCGGTCGTTACCGGCGCCTTCGAACGACACATCGCGCTGCACGCTGGTACTCAAGCCGGACTCAGGTCGCTCGCGGCGCGGCCCCGGCTCGGGCTGAGTGGCTCCAACAGTCTTCCGCGCAGCGAATTCGGCATCGCCTCGGTAATGGCAACGTCGACGAAGCGGTTCATGAGATCGGCCGGCCCGTCGAAGTTGACCCAGCGCATGTTGCTGGTGCGGCCTGCGAGCTGGCGCGGATCCTTCTTCGAAGGCCGCTCCACCAGCACCCGCTGGATGCTCCCGACCATGCCCCGACTGATCGCCCGGGCCTGCTGGTCGAGCCGTCGCTGCAGGACCTGCAGGCGTTCCAGCTTGACCTCACGCGGCACGTCATCGGGCAGGCTCGCGGCCGGCGTGCCCGGCCGCCGGCTGTAGATGAAGCTGAAGGACTGGTCGAAACCCACGTCCGCGATCAGCTTGAGCGTCTGTTCGAAGTCGCGCTCGGTCTCGCCCGGAAAGCCGACAATGAAGTCCGACGAAATGCACAGGCCAGGGCGAGCCGCCCTGAGACGACGGATCTTCTGCCGGTACTCGAGCGCGGTGTAGCCGCGCTTCATCAGCGACAGGATGCGATCAGAGCCACTCTGCACCGGCAGGTGCAGGCTGTCCGCCAGTTTCGGCACGTCGGCGTAGGCGTCGACGAGGGCGTCGGTGAACTCCAGCGGATGCGAGGTCGTGAAGCGGATGCGCTCGATGCCGTCGATGCGCGCCACGAAGCGGATGAGCGTCGCCAGATCGCAGGGCATGCCGTCGTCCATGACGCCCAGATACGCATTGACGTTCTGCCCGAGCAGCGTCAGTTCGCGAACGCCCTGAGCCGCCAGCGCCTCGACCTCGGCCATGACCTGGGCGAACGGCCGGCTCATTTCCTCGCCGCGGGTGTAGGGAACGACGCAGAAGCTGCAGTACTTGCTGCAGCCCTCCATGATGGAGACGAATGCGGCGGCGCCGGAGGCCTGCGGCGCCGGCAGACGGTCGAACTTCTCGATCTCGGGGAACGACACGTCCACCTGCGGCAGCCCGGCCCGCTTGAGCCCGGTCAGCATCTCCGGCAGCCGATGGATGGTCTGGGGACCGAACACCAGGTCGACGAATGGCGCCCGTTCGAGGATGCCGTCGCCCTCCTGGCTGGCCACGCAGCCGCCGACGCCGATCACCAGGCCGGGCTTGCGCTGTTTCAGCAGGTTCCACTGGCCGAGGTGCGAAAACACCTTGTCCTGCGCCTTCTCGCGCACCGAGCAGGTGTTGAGCAGCACCACGTCGGCCTGCTCCGGATCGGTCGTCAGCTCCAGCCCCGCCGATTCACGCAGCACGTCCGCCATCCGGGCGGAGTCGTATTCGTTCATCTGGCAGCCAAAGGTCGAGATGTACAGGCGACCGCTCATTGGGTTCCGGAGCCGGGACAGGGTCTCGTAGGTTAGCGGTTTTGAGCCGTCGATTGTAGTTGGCGGAGCCCCCGGCGAGGTGGCCCGCAAACACATAAGCCGCTGATTTGATTGAGGCTCGTGGGCCCGGCGTCAGAACGGGATGTCGTCGTCGAAGTCGTCCCGGCCGCCGCCGCCCGCCCCGGCGCTGGCCGCCGGCGCGCTCGAGCGCGACTCGCCGCGGTCCTGGCCGCCGCCGGAGCCGCCCGCCGCCCCACCACGGCTGCCGAGCATCTGCATCTCGTTGGCCACGATCTCCGTGGAGTAGCGATCCTGGCCCTCCTTGTCCTGCCATTTGCGGGTGCGCAATTCACCTTCGATGTACACCTGCGAGCCCTTGCGCAGGTATTCGGCCGCGATTTCCGCCAGCCGGTCGAACATCACGACGGTGTGCCACTCGGTGGCTTCCTTGTTTTCCCCCGTCTGCTTGTCGCGCCACTGCTTGCTGGTGGCCACCCGCAGGTTCACCACGGCTTTGCCGGAAGGCATGGCGCGCGACTGGGGGTCCTGCCCGATATTGCCTAACAGAATGACCTTGTTGACGCCTCGTGCCATGACCTTCACCTCGATTCCGTGTCGTGCCGGCCGCCTGTCCGTGGGAATGGCGGCTCTTGAGTCCCGCATTGTAGTCCGGGGTGGGGGCCGGTGACACCGCCCTGTATCCGCTGCGTTGGCGCACAAAGGCGCCCGCAGAGAGGCGGGAGCACTCCGGGTACTGGACGGCGCCCGCCCGCCGAATCCGGCCGCCCGCGCCCTTTGCCCCGCACCGACGCCCCCGCGTATGCTAGTCGGCTCACCCCCCGCGGCAGGTCCGGACCATGAGCACGCCGAGCATACGCATCCGCGGTGCGCGCACGCACAACCTGCGCGGCCTCGACCTCGATCTGCCGCGCGACCGGCTGATCGTGTTCACGGGCCTGTCCGGCTCGGGCAAGTCCTCGCTCGCGTTCGACACCATCTACGCCGAGGGCCAGCGCCGCTACGTGGAGTCCCTCTCCGCCTATGCGCGCCAGTTCCTGTCGATGATGGAGAAGCCGGACGTGGACTCCATCGACGGCCTGTCGCCGGCCATCTCCATCGAGCAGAAGTCGACCTCGCACAACCCCCGTTCGACGGTGGGTACCGTCACCGAGATCTACGACTACCTGCGCCTTTTGTATGCGCGCGCCGGCATCCCGCGCTGCCCGGACCACAATCTCGATCTCTCCGCGCAGACCGTGACGCAGATGGTCGACCAGGTGCTCAAGCTGCCGGAGGGCACGCCACTCGCGCTGCTCGCGCCCGTCGTCAAGGAACGCAAGGGCGAGCACCTGCAGGTCATCGAGGAACTGCGCGGCCGTGGCTTCGTCCGCGCACGCGTCGACGGCAAGATCCTGGAACTCGACGCGGTGCCCAAGCTCGGCCTGCGGCGCAAGCACACCATCGAAGCCGTGGTGGACCGCTTCAAGGTCCGTCCCGATCTCGCGCAGCGCCTCGCCGAGTCACTGGAGACCGCGCTGAGGCTCGGTGAAGGCGTGGCCCGGATCGCCTTCCTCGAAGAGCCCGAGCGCGAGGAACTGGTGTTCTCGGACAAGTTCGCCTGCACGGTCTGCGGCTATTCGTTGACCGAACTGGAGCCGCGGCTGTTCTCGTTCAACAATCCCACCGGCGCATGCCCGAGCTGCGACGGCCTGGGCGTCAAGCAGTTCTTCGACCCGGCACGGGTGGTGTCCCAGCCGCAGCTGTCGCTCGCCGGTGGCGCCGTGCGCGGCTGGGACCGTCGCAACGCCTACTACTACCAGATGGTGCTGGCGCTGGCGCAGCACTACGGGTTTGACGCCGAGGCGCCGTACCAGGATCTGCCCGAGCGTTCCCGCCAGGTGCTGATGTACGGCAGCGGGGCCGAGGAGATCGAGTTCCGCTACTTCGACTCGCGCGGCCGCACCGTGCGCCGCCAGCACAAGTTCGAGGGCGTGATTCCCAATCTCGAGCGGCGCTACCGCGAAACGGAGTCGGTGTCGGTTCGCGAGGAACTCGCCCGCTATCTCGGCAACCAGGTGTGTCCGGAGTGCGAGGGGGCGCGCCTCAACCGGGCCGCGCGCAACGTGTTCGTGGGCTCGCGGGCATTGCCGGAGGTGTCGGCCATGTCGGTCGGGCGCGCGCAGGCGTTCTTCGCCGGACTCACGCTCGAAGGATGGCGCGGGGAAATCGCCGCCAAGGTCGTCAAGGAGGTCGGCGACCGGCTGGGCTTCCTGGTGGACGTCGGTCTCGACTACCTGACGCTGGACCGCAGCGCGGAAACCCTCTCCGGCGGCGAGGCACAGCGGATCCGTCTTGCCAGCCAGATCGGCTCGGGCCTGGTGGGGGTCATGTACATCCTCGACGAACCCTCCATCGGGCTGCACCAGCGCGACAACCAGCGCCTGCTGGACACGCTGCACCGGCTGCGGGATCTGGGCAACACGGTGATCGTGGTCGAACACGACGAGGACGCGATCCGACAGGCGGACCACGTGCTCGACCTCGGCCCCGGCGCGGGGGTGCACGGCGGCACCATCGTGGCGCAGGGCACGCCTGCCGAGGTGCAGGCCAACGACGAGTCGATCACCGGGCAGTACCTGTCCGGGCGACGCCGCATCGCGGTGCCGGCCGAGCGCACGCCGCGGGACCGCAAGCCCGCGCTGCGCGTCGTCGGCGCCACGGGCAACAACCTGCGCGACGTGACCGTCGAGTTTCCGCTGGGCCTGATGACCTGCGTCACCGGGGTGTCAGGCTCCGGCAAGTCGACGCTGGTCAACGACACCCTGTACCGTCACGTCGCCGTGCACCTGAACGATTCCAGCCTGGACGCGGCTCCCTGCCAGCGGATCGACGGACTCGAACAGGTGGACCGGGTCATCGACATCGACCAGAGCCCCATCGGCCGTACGCCGCGCTCCAATCCGGCCACCTACACCGGCCTGTTCACGCCGATCCGCGAGCTGTTCGCGACGACGCCGGAGTCCCGCTCGCGCGGCTACCAGCCCGGACGTTTCAGCTTCAACGTCAAGGGCGGGCGTTGCGAGGCCTGCCAGGGAGACGGTGTCATCAAGGTCGAGATGCACTTCCTGCCGGACGTCTACGTGCCATGCGACGTCTGCAAGGGGAAGCGCTACAACCGCGAGACGCTGGAGGTGCACTACAAGGGTCGTAGCATCCACGACGTGCTGGAAATGACCATCGAGGATGCGCTGGCCTTCTTTCGCAACGTGCCGACCGTCGCCACGAAGCTGCAGACCCTGCTCGATGTCGGCCTGTCTTATGTCCGCCTCGGCCAGAACGCGACCACGCTGTCGGGCGGCGAGGCGCAGCGCGTCAAGCTGGCGAAGGAACTCTCCAAGAGGTCGACCGGTCGGACGCTGTACATCCTCGACGAGCCGACCACGGGGCTGCATTTCCACGACGTCGAGCAATTGCTCGCGGTCCTGCACAGGCTGCGTAACGAGGGCAATACGGTGGTGGTGATCGAACACAACCTGGACGTCATCAAGACCGCGGACTGGGTGGTCGACCTGGGCCCCGAGGGCGGGGACGGTGGCGGCATGGTCATCGCCGAGGGCACCCCGGAGGACATCGCCCGGTCGGCGAACTCCTATACCGGCCGGTATCTCGCACCCCTGCTGGAGCGCCAGCGCAGCCGCCCCCGCAAGCGGGCCTGAACGGAATCAACGAGGAGAGAGACTCATGCGTGCTGTCATTGCGAGCCTGCTGGTGTCCGCCATGGTGGTGGCTGCACCGGCGCTGGCGGCCGACGCGGCCCGGGCGCCGCTCAAGGTCGAGGGCGCGTGGGCCCGCGCCACCGCGCCGGGCGCGACGGTCGGCGCGGTGTATCTCGTCATCGACAATCGCGCGGGCCGTTCCGACCGGCTGCTGTCCGTGTCCTCGCCGCGCGCGAGCCGCACGGAGGTGCATGCCACGGTCCGCGACGTCGACGTGGTCCGCATGCGCCGCATCGACCCGCTGCACGTGCCGGCCGAGGAGCGTGTCGTGCTCGAGCCCGGTGGCACGCACGTAATGCTGATGGGGCTGAAGGCGCCGCTCAAGGAAGGCGAGACCATCCCGCTCAACCTGAAGTTCGAGCTGGCCGGTTCGCTCACCGTGAATGCGCGTGTCGTCGCGCCCACGGCCGGCTCCGAGGACGCAGGCCACGGCGGCCACCACTGACCCGCAGGGCGCCGCCGCTCAGGCGCCGAGCGCGCGCCGGAGATCCGCAATGTCCCGCTCGGATTCCTGCAGGATGCGGTTGCAGGCCTCGCCGTCGAGCCCCAGGCGGCGAAAACCCCGGACGCCCTGCATGTTGAGCTCCAGATCGGCGGGGTGGGCCGCGTAGTCGGCGATCATGATGCTGACCGTCAGCACGTCGGTGAGATCCACCTGGCCGCCTGCCGACCTGTCGATGTCGTCCTGATCGCCGACCGCCGAGGCCACTTCCTCGGGGAAGCCCCAGGCCTCCAGGATCGCCTTGCCGATGCTCGCGTGCCAGTCGCGCAGCACCTGCGCCAGACTCGCCGTGTCCTCCAGCAGCTCGGCGTTCGAATCGGCGCGCCCGAGTATGTAGAGCTTGCCGATGCCGTGCATCAGGCCGGCCAGCATGGCCTCGTCGGCGTTGATCGTGGGCTGGCGCTTGGCGACGAAGTAGCAGATCGCCGCGACCATGGTGCTCTGCACCCAGATCTCGCTGAGGCGCTCCTTGACCTGCTTCAGCTTCGCCGCCTGGCGCAGCTGGGCGACGGCGAACGCCATCGCCGTGCTGCGAACGTTGTTGAAGCCCATGCGGGTGATGGCGCGCTTCAGGTCGGTGATCTGGCGGCCGTCCGGATTCATGGCGACGGATGACGCCAGGTGCATGATGCGGGCCGCCAGGGCGGGTTCGCTGCCCACTACCCGGGCCACGCCGGCGACGTTGACGTTGGGGTCGTTCAGCGCGTTGCGCACCCGCACGACGACTTCCGGCGAGGACGGCAACTCCAGCCGGCCATTCGACAGTTCCGTCGCCAGCCGGCGGACGAAGGCGAAGGCAACGCCGCCGTACTCTCCTGTCTTTTGTGCCTCGTGCTGCATTGGCCCGCTCGATCCCGTCCCGAGTGGCACTCAGCCGTCGAGGGCCTGGCGCAGGCTCGCGATCTCGTCGGCGGAATCCACCAGCACCGCGCGGCAGGTCTCGACATCCAGGCCAAGACCCGCGAACCAGGTCGAGCCCTCCACCACCAGCGACAGCCCGTCCGGATCCTCCATGTAGTCCGCCACCACGAGCCCGGCAGCCAGCACGTCGGCCAGGCCAGGCTGCGCCCCACGCGGACCCGCGTCGATCTCCTCCTGGCGGGCAACCGCGTCGCAAATCGCCGGCGGCAGCCCCCATCCTTCGAGAATCGCCTTGCCGATGGACGGGTGCCAGGTCAGCATGACCTGCGCCAGGGCGTCAGGATACTCGGCCAGGTCGACGTGCCGGCCGGCGTGCGTGAGTATGTAGAGCCTGCCGATCGCATGCAGCAGGCCGGCCAGCATCGCCTCGTCGGGATTCACCAGCCGGGTGTGCGCCGCAATGAACCGCGACACGGCCGCCGTCAGCGTGGAGCGCTCCCACAGCAGCTTGAGATCGGCGGCGATGGCCCTCGACTGCTCGGACTGCTGCAGCTGCTTCATCGCGAACGACAGCGAGCAACTGCGCACGAGATTGGCCCCCATGCGGGTGATGGCCGAGCGCAGGTCGTTCACCGGGGTGCCGGAGACGTTCAGCGCCGACGAGTTCGCCAGGCGCAGCAGGCGTGCCGCGAGCGCCGGCTCCGAACCCACGACAGCCGCGATCTCCGCAGCGGTCGATTTCTCGTCCGCAAGCAGCTTGCGGATGCGCAAGACCACGTCGGGAAACGACGGCAGGTCCAGTTTGCCGTTCTTCAGGTCCGCGGCGAGCTGTTGCGTCAGCGCGATCTGCCAAAGCTGACCCGCATTGGCTGCGTCGACGGCTTGAAGTCGGGACATGTCGAATCCTCGCGCCTGCCCCGCGGGACGGCACCATCTGGGTCTACTACCGAAGGTTGTCGGCGACTGGCGCCGCGACTTGAGGCCTGGAACCGGCGTTCAGGGAAGGACTGAGCCGTCGCGCGGCAGGGGTCAGGCGGAGGGCGGCCGACTCGAAAAACTGTGCACCACGTCTCCGTCGCTCAAGCGCTCCCGGTACTTGCCGCGCGTGTACGAGCCGATCACCCGCCGCCAGAACGCCACGGACCCGGCGTGCCGCATGGGCTCCGAAACGGTCCAGTCCCCGGGAAAGCGATCGAAGATCAAGTTGGCGGCCGCGCGGCCGATGCCGCGGCGCCTCGACTCGCTGCGCACGAAGAAGTCCGTGAGCCGGAAGCCGGCCCGGCCGGCCGCGGCCGCGGCGTGCTCGACCAGCGCGAAACCGACCGGCTCACGATCGCCGAGGATCACCAGCGGCATGGCATTGGGATCGCGAAACCAGGGCAGCAGCAGCTCGTTGCTCGCCTGTCCCGTCACGGTCAATGCCGGGAAGACCCCGGTCTGGCCGTCCGACAGGTCCCGGATGTATTCGAGATAGGCCCGCTCGATCCAGTCGCGGTCGGGCCTGGACTCGCGGGCATCGCGCAAGGTGACTGTGATCATGAGTGCGCCATGACAAAGAGGCCGGGCGGCCACCCGCGGAGAACCCGCGCCGACCGCCCGGCCTCGTCAGCCCATGAAGAAGTAGTTCTTACTTGTTCATCGCATCGGCAGCGGCGTCCTTGGCCTCATCCACGGCCTCGCCGGTGGCATCGGCGGCATCGCTGGCAGCCTCGCCCACCGCGTCAGCGGCGTCGCTGGCGGCCTCGCCGACCGAGTCAGCGGCCTCGCCCATCGCATCGGACGCTTCGCCGGCCGCGCTCGTCGCATCGCTCGCGGCCTGCTCCATGGCATTGGCGGCGTCCTCAGCCGGCGCAGCCGCGTCCTTCTTGCCACCGCACGCGCCCAGCACGAGCGCCACGGCAACGGCACCCCAAATCTTCGCATTCATCATCAGTACCCCGGATTTTCTTTAGTGACAGAGGGAAGCTCGACTTCCCGGCTGCGCCGACCACCCGCAGGGTGGACTGTCGCAGGCCGAGAGTTCGATATTCTAGCGGTTTTCGGCTGCATGTTCCACGGAGTGCGGTGCAACATGAGTGGGCCGCGAGACCCCCGGCGCGGATGACCCAGGTCCGGCGCTGCGCTACCCTCGCCGCACGGCTGGAGAATCGGGCATGAACGAGGCATTGACGACGCTGTTCACGGAGCACATCGCCACGGTCCGCGCCCGGGTCGACCGGGTGCTCGCCGACAGCGAGTTCGACGGCGTTCTGGTCCCGTCGGGACTCCCCCCGCTGCAGTTCGGCGACGACATGCACTATCCGTTCAAGGCCAATCCGCAGTTCAAGTTGTGGGTGCCGGAAGCGGAACCGGGCTGCCACGTGCTGTACCTGGCCGGGCGCGGACCGGCCACGGCTCATTTTCTATCAGCCCGCGGACTACTGGCACAAACCGCCCCCGATTCCCGCCGGTGCCTGGACCAGGGAGTTCGACGTCGCCGTCATCAGTGCCCCGGAAGACGTTGGCGGGCTGCTGCCGGCGCACGCCAGACTGGCCATCCTTGGGGAGCCGCACCCCGCCTGGAGTGGCCTGGGGGACGCCAACCCGGTGGCGCTGCTGACCCGCCTGGACTACCTCAGGGCTGCCAAGACGCCTTACGAGATCGAGTGCCTCGCACAGGCGAACCGGCGCGCCGCGGCCGCGCACCGGGCGGCGGAGGCGGCCTATCGCGAGGGCGCCTCCGAGTACGACATCCACCTGGCCTATTGCCGGGCCGCTTCGGTGCGCGAGGAGGAACTGCCCTACAACAGCATCGTGGCGATCGGCGCCAATGCGGCGGTGCTGCACTATCAGCGTCTCGAGCGGGCACGGCAGGGCGATGGGCGGTCATTCCTGATTGATGCTGGTGCCCCCTGGGCGGGCTACGGGAGCGACGTCACCCGCACCTACGCGTCGGGGCCGGGGCCTTTTGCCGATCTCCTCGAGGGGCTGGATGCCGCACAACGGCGCCTGGCCGCACAGGTCAGGCCCGGGGTGGACTATCGCGACATTCACCTGGCCGCGCACCGCGAGATCGCGACCCTGCTCGCCGACGGCGGGGTGCTGCGCATCGGCGCGGAGGAGGCAGTGGCCCGCGGCGCGACCGCCGTGTTCTTTCCGCACGGCATCGGCCATCTGCTCGGGCTGCAGGTGCACGACGTCGGCGGCCTGATGGCGGATGACAGCGGCGCCGAGCGCCCGCGCCCGGCGGGGCACCCGTACCTCAGGCTCACCCGTGACCTGACCCCCGGCTGCGTGGTGACGATCGAGCCCGGGATCTATTTCATCGATTCGCTGCTGGCGGCAGCGGCCAGCGGCAAGCTCAGGGACGCCATCGACTGGCGTCGTGTCGAGGGCCTGCGGCCGTTCGGGGGGATCCGCATCGAGGACAACGTGGTCGCCCTGGAGGGTGGACCGCGCAATCTCACGCGGGAGGCGTTCGCGGCGGCAGGCTGAGCCCGCCGCCGCGAAGCCGGTCTCAGCGCTGCTTCAAGAGGTCGCGTATTTCCTCGAGCAACACCTGCTCGCGCGGCGGCTCAGGCGGCGCGGCGGGCGCGGCCGGCACCGGCGGCTTCTTCAGCTTGTTGATGCCCTTGAGCGCCATGAAGATCACCAGCGCGATGATCAGGAAGTCCACGGACGCCTGGATGAAGGCACCGTACTTGATCAGCACTGGAATTTCCTCGGTGCCGATATTCGCCGCCATCTCGGACAGATCGACGCCGCCGGTGAGTGCGCCGACGACCGGCATGATGATGGCATCGACCATCGAAGAGACGATCTTGCCGAAGGCTCCACCAATCACGACACCGACCGCGAGGTCGATGACGTTGCCGCGCATCGCAAATTCCTTGAACTCAGATGCCAGACTCATACCTTTCTCCTCCCTACAAAACGAAAAGCCGGGACCCGGTCCCGGCTCTGGATTCAATCAACCTGGACGCTCACGGGGCACACCCGGGCAGGCGTCACTCAGCCCGCGGCGGCTTTCTTGCGCGTGCGTGGCTTGGACTCCTTGCTCGCCGCCGCCTGTTTCTTGGCGGCCGGAGCAGCCTTTTTCTTCGGCGCAGCGCGCTTCTTCTTGGGCTCGCCTTCCGGCTCCGGCTGCGTGACCTCGGCGGTCCCTTCTACCAGCTGCATCAACGCCATCGGCGCGGCGTCGCCCGGGCGCTCCTCCATCTTGAGGATCCGGGTGTAGCCGCCCGCGCGTGTCGCGAAGCGCGGGCCCAGGTCCTCGAACAGCTTGGTCACGATGGCGTCGTCGCGCAGCTGCGAGAACGCGCGCCGGCGGCCGGCGAGGCTGTCCTTCTTGCCGAGCGTGATCAGCGGTTCCACCACGCGGCGCAGCTCCTTGGCCTTGGGCAGCGTCGTACGGATGGTTTCATGGCGCAGCAATGCCGTCGCCATGTTGCGCATCAGCGCCTTGCGATGCGAGCTGTTGCGGGACAGCTGCCGTCCGGAAAGATGGTGACGCATGGTCCTCGATTCCTCGACTATTCAGTTCAGGCCGAGCGCAGCTCGTCTTCGCGGCGCAGGCTGGCCGGCGGCCAACCCTCGATACGCATGCCGAGGGTCAGCCCGTGGCTCTCCAGGACTTCCTTGATCTCGGTGAGCGACTTCTTGCCGAGGTTCGGCGTGCGCAGCAGCTCGACTTCGGTCCGCTGCACCAGGTCGCCGATGTAGTGGATGTTCTCCGCCTTCAGGCAGTTGGCGCTGCGCACGGTCAGCTCCAGCTCGTCGACGGGGCGCAGTAGCAGCGGATCCGGCAGCGGGCCGGAGGACTGCGACACCTGCTCGCCCTGCCCTTCGAGCTCCACGAACACGGTCAGCTGGTCCTTGAGGATGCCGCCGGCGCGGCGGATCGCCTCTTCCGGGTCGATCGTGCCGTTGGTCTCGATGTCGATGATCAGCTTGTCGAGGTCGGTGCGCTGCTCCACGCGCGCGGATTCGACCGCGTAGGTGACGCGCTTGACCGGCGAGAACGACGCGTCCAGCTGCAGGCGGCCGATGGGGCGGGTCTGCTCCTCGAACTCGATGCGCTGCACCGCGGGCCGGTAGCCGCGGCCACGCTCGATCTTCAGCGTCATGTTCAGGTCGATCGCCTTGGTCAAGGTGGCCAGCACCAGGTCCGGATTGACGATCTCGATGTCGTGGTCGGTCTGGATGTCACCCGCAGTGACCGGGCCTGGGCCCTTCTTGTGCAGCCTGAGTTCCGTCTCATTGCGGGCATGCATCCGGAGCGCGATGCCCTTGAGGTTCAGCAGGACGTCCACGACGTCCTCCTGCACGCCCTCGATGCTGGTGTACTCGTGCAGCACCCCGTCGATCTCGACTTCGGTGACCGCGCAGCCCGGCATGGAGGACAGCAGCACGCGCCGCAGCGCGTTGCCGAGAGTGTGGCCGAAGCCGCGCTCGAAGGGTTCGATCACGATGCGCGCATGACGCGGCGCCGAGGCCGTAACCTTGACCGACTTGGGCTTGAGGAATTCCGTGGCGGATCCTTGCATGACCGTCACCTATTACTTTGAGTAGAGCTCGACGACGAGGTTCTCGTTGATGTCCGGCAGGATCTGGTCGCGATCAGGCAGCGACTTCAGGATTCCGGACAGCTTCTTCTCGTCAACTTCGACCCAGTCGGGCAGCCCGACCTGAGTCGCCATAGCAAGCGCCGCGGCGACGCGAGCCTGCTTCTGTGCCTTGTCGCGCACGGCCACGACGTCGCCGGCCTTGCACGCATACGATGCGATATTGACGATCTCGCCGTTCACCGTGACGCCCTTGTGGCTCACCAGCTGGCGCGCCTCGGCGCGCGTCGCGGCAAAGCCCATGCGGTACACCACGTTGTCGAGGCGTGCCTCGAGATAGGTGAGCAGCGTCTCGCCGGTCGAGCCGGGCCGGCCGGCGGCCTTCTGGTAGTAGTTGCGGAACTGCCGTTCCAGCACGCCGTACATGCGGCGCAGCTTCTGCTTCTCGCGCAGCTGCAGGCCGTAGTTCGACAGGCGCGTGCGGCGTTCGCTCTTGACGCCGCCCGGCGGCACCTCGAGCTTGCACTTGCTCTCGAGGGGCTTGACCGCGCTCTTCAGGAACAGGTCGGTGCCCTCGCGGCGCGAGAGCTTGCACTTGGGACCGAGATATCTCGCCATGACTCGTTGGACCTCAGACGCGCCGCTTCTTGGGCGGGCGGCAACCGTTATGCGGAATGGGCGTGACGTCCTCGATGCTGGACACCTTCAGGCCGCAGGCGTTGAGCGCGCGCACCGCCGACTCGCGGCCCGGGCCTGGGCCGCGAACCCGCACTTCCACGGTCCGCAGACCGTAGTCCTGCGCCGCGGTACCGGCCTTCTCGGCGGCAACCTGCGCCGCGAACGGCGTGCTCTTGCGCGAACCGCGGAAACCCGAACCGCCGGAGGTCGCCCAGGACAGCGTGTTGCCCTGGCGATCGGTGATGGTCACGATGGTGTTGTTGAAGGACGCATGAATGTGCGCGATGCCGTCAGATACCTGACGCTTCGCCTTCTTGCGCGCCTTGCTGGCGGCGGATCCTGCCTGCTTGTCGGCCATATTGATCGATACCCGTTAGAGACTGTGTTGGCGCCGGACGCTTGTCAGCGCTTGCCCGGCTGCGCCTTGGACTTCACTGCGGCGCGACGCGGACCCTTGCGCGTGCGCGCATTGGTGCGCGTCCGCTGGCCACGCGACGGCAGCCCCTTGCGGTGGCGGATGCCGCGATAGCAACCGAGATCCATGAGCCGCTTGATGGCCATGGCATTCTCGCGGCGCAGGTCGCCCTCGACCGTCAGGCGTGCGACGGCGGCGCGCAATGCGCCAACCTCCGCTTCGGTCAGGTCGCGAACCTTCGTCGAAGGCTCGATACCCGACGCCTTGCAGATCGCCTGCGCGGACGGACGGCTGATGCCGTAGATATGCGTAAGCCCGATGACAACATGCTTGTTCACCGGGATGTTGATGCCGGCGATGCGCGCCATTTCAACCGACCCCTAAGCCGCGGAAAACGCAGCAGTATACGTGAAAAACGACCTCACCTCAACGCCATCAGCCCTGGCGTTGCTTGTGCCGGGCGTCCGACGAGCAGATCACCCGGACCACCCCGCGACGACGCACGATCTTGCAGTTCTTGCAGATCTTCTTGACCGATGGACGTACCTTCATCTCTCTACTCCCGGAGCAGCGGCCGCGGCCGGCTCCTCAGCGCGGCGCCCCTGAGCGGCCGTAGCCACGCAGGTTCGCCTTCTTCATCAAGCCTTCATACTGGTGCGACATCAGGTGTGCCTGCAGCTGGGACATGAAGTCCATGGCCACGACCACGATGATGAGCAGCGACGTGCCGCCGAAATAGAACGGGACCCGGCCGTAGGCCATCAGGATCTCCGGCAGCAGGCACACCGCGGTGACGTACAGCGCGCCCCACACGGTCAGGCGGGTCAGCACCTTGTCGATGTACTCGGCGGTCTGCTGGCCGGGGCGGATCCCGGGAATGAACGCGCCGCCCTTCTTCAGGTTGTCCGCCGTCTCGCGCGAGTTGAACACCAGCGCGGTGTAGAAGAAACAGAAGAAGATGATCAGGGCCGCGTAGATCACCATGTGCAGCGGCTGGCCGTAGCCCAGCGCCGCCGAGATGTTCTGCAGGATCACCTGCCAGCCGCCCTCGGCCGCGCCGGTGGCGAAGAAGCTGGTCAACGTGGCCGGGAACAGCAGCAGCGACGAGGCGAAGATCGGCGGGATCACGCCCGACATGTTCATCTTGAACGGCAGATGGCTGGTCTGGCCGGCGTACATGCGCCGCCCGACCTGGCGCTTGGCGTAGTTCACGGGAATGCGGCGCTGGGCGCGCTCGACGAACACGCAGAACGCCGTCACCACGCCGATCAGCAACAGCAGCAGGATGGCGAACGCCGGGTTCATTTCACCGGAGCGGACCTGCTCGAGCGTACCGCCGATGGCCGCCGGCAGCCCCGCCACGATGCCGGCCAGGATGATCATCGAGATGCCGTTGCCGATGCCGCGCTCGGTGATCTGCTCGCCGAGCCACATCAGGAACATGGTTCCCGCCGCGAGCGTGATCGTGGCCGTGACGATGAACGGCGCGCCGCCGGTGAGGGCAACGCCCTGGTTCTCGAACGCGGTGGCCGCGCCGAGTCCCTGGAACAGCGCCAGCACGAACGTGAAGTAGCGGGTCCACTGGGTCAGCTTGCGCCGCCCGGCCTCGCCCTCCTTCTTGATGGCCGCCATCGAGGGCACCACCACCGCCATCATCTGGATGATGATCGAGGCCGAGATGTAGGGCATCACGCCCATCGCGAAGATCGACAGTCGCGACAGCGCGCCACCGGAGAACATGTTGAACAGGCCGAGGATCGTGCCTTCCTGCTGGTCGAACAGGCGCGCCATGGCGGCCATGTCGATCCCGGGCACCGGCACGAACGTGCCGATGCGGTAGACGATCAGCGCGCCGAGCAGGAACAGCAGGCGATGGCGCATCTCGGTAAAGCGCGTGGCTTCACCGAGTGCTGCTGCCGGGTTCGAGATCGGGGTGGCCAAGTTCGGTTCCTCTGCGCGCGGCCGCTCAGGCCGCCGCGCCCTCGTCGATGCGCCCGCCGGCCTGTTCGATCGCCGCGCGCGCGCCCTTGGTCGCGACCACGGCCGGTCCGGCCACGGTCACCGCGCGGGAGATCTTCCCGGACAGGATGATGCGCGCCTTCTCGGTGCCGATCGGCACGATGCTCGCGGCCTTCAGCGACGCCAGGTCGATGACGTCACCCTTGATCTTGGTGAGGTCGGTCAGCGTGACTTCCGCACGGGTCCGCTTCATGGCCGAGCGGAAACCGACCTTCGGCAGGCGGCGCTGCAGCGGCATCTGGCCGCCCTCGAAGCCGACCTTGTGGTAACCGCCCTTGCGCGCCTTCTGGCCCTTGCCGCCGCGGCCACAGGTCTTGCCCTGGCCGGCGGACGCGCCGCGGCCGACGCGCAGTCGCGGCTTCTTGCTGCCCGCGCCGGGCTTGACGGTGTTCAAACGCATGTTGCTGCTCTCCTCAGACCTGCTCGACCACGAGCAGGTGCTGCGCGACGCGGATCATCCCGCGGTTCTCCGGGGTGTCGGCCACGACCCGCGAATCGCGGATGCGCCGCAGGCCCAGCCCACGCACGGAGGACTGAATGTTCTTCAGCTGTCCCGCGAGACTGCCCTTCAGGGTGACCTTGATCTGTGTGGTAGCCATGAGCTCAGCCCGTAATCTCTTCGATGGTCTTGCCGCGCTTCGCCGCGATGTCGGCCGGCGAGGTCACCCTCGCGAAGGCGTCGAACGTGGCGCGCACGACGTTGATCGGATTCCGCGACCCGTAGGCCTTGGCCAGCACGTTGCGCACGCCCGCGCACTCGAACACGGCCCGCATGCTGCCCCCGGCGATCACGCCGGTACCGTCGGACGCAGGCTGCACGATGACGCGCGTCGTGCCGTGCCGGCCGTTGACCGCGTAGTGCAGCGTGTCGTTGCGCAGCGATACGGACACCATGTTGCGGCGGGCCTGCTGCATCGCCTTGGCGATGGCGGTGGGGACCTCGCGCGCCTTGCCATAGCCGTAACCAACGCGACCCGCGCCGTCGCCGACGACGGTCAGCGCCGTGAAGCCGAACTGCCGGCCACCCTTCACCACCTTCGCGGTGCGGTTGACCGTGACCAGCTTCTCCATCAGGTCGTCGGTGGGCTGTCCCCTTTCAACTCGTGCCATTGCCTTTCCCCTGAATCAGAACGAGAGGCCGGCTTCACGAGCCGCCTCGGCCAGCGCCTTGACGCGGCCGTGATACATGAACCCGGAACGGTCGAATGCGACCGCGGTGATGCCGGCCGCCTTGGCGCGCTCGGCAATCGCGCGGCCCACCGCCGCGGCTGCCGCGGCGTTGCCGGTGCCCTTCAGCCCCTCGGCCACGTCCTTCTGCAGCGTGGACGCTGCCGCAAGCACGGTGGCGCCGTCGGCGCTGGTCACCTGGGCGTAGATATGCCTCGGCGTGCGGTGGACCGTGAGGCGCGCCGCGCCGATTTCGCGGATCTTGGCCCGGCCTCGCCTGGCGCGCCGCTGCCGCGTGTCTTTCTTGCTGAGCTGTGCCATGACGGTTACTTCTTCTTGCCTTCCTTCAAGGAGATCTTCTCGCCGGCGTAACGCACGCCCTTGCCCTTGTAAGGCTCGGGTGGGCGGAAGCGGCGGATCTCTGCGGCCACCTGGCCGACCTTCTGCACGTCGATACCCTTGATCACGACTTCGGTCTGGGTCGGCGTCTCGATGGTGATGCCTTCCGGCACCGGATAGCTGACCGGATGCGAGAAGCCGAGCGTCAGGTTGAGGGACTTGCCCTGCACCGCCGCGCGGTAGCCGACGCCGACCAGCTCCAGCTTGCGCTCGAAGCCGCTGGTCACGCCCGCCACCATGTTCGCCAGGTGCGCGCGCGTGGCGCCGGCGACGGGAACGCGCGCCGCCGCGTCCTTGCCCTCGCCTACCTTGACCAGCAGCTGCTGGGATTCCTGCGCGACCGTCACCCCGCTGGCAAGCGCCAGCGTGAGCGAACCCTTGGCGCCCTTTACCGTGACCGCATTGCCGGCCATCGTTGCGGTGACGCCCTTCGGCAGATCCACCGGCTTCTTGGCTACTCGAGACATGACCTCAAGACCTCTGTTCAGATGTCTGCGCGGGCCATCAGGCCACCACGCAGAGCACCTCGCCGCCCTGGCCAGTACGCCGGGCCTCGCGATCGGTCATGACACCCTTCGGGGTCGACACGATCGCCACGCCGAGACCACCCAGCACCTTCGGAAGGTCCTGGTTGCCCCGGTACTGCCGCAGACCAGGGCGCGAAACGCGCTCGATCCGCTCGATCACCGGCCGGCCCTGGTGATACTTCAGCGCCACAGTCAGCGACGCCTTGCCACCGGCCTCCTTGGTGCCGAAATCCGCGATGTAGCCCTCGTCCTTGAGGACGCGGGCAATCGCCAGCTTTACCTTCGATGACGCCACGGTCACCTCGGCCTTGCTGGCCGCCTGCCCGTTGCGGATGCGGGTCAGGAAGTCCGCGATCGGATCAGTCATGCTCATTGATCAGTCCTCACCAGCTCGCCTTGCGGAGACCAGGCACGTCGCCCCGCATGGTCGCCTCGCGCAGCTTCACGCGCCCGAGGCCGAACTTGCGGTAGTTGCCGCGCGAACGACCGGTGATGGCGCAACGCTTGCGCTGCCGCGAGGCGCTCGCATCACGCGGCTGCTTCTGCAGCGCCTCGACCGCGGCGGCCCGCTCTTCCTGCGAAGACTTCGGGCTGCGGATCTGCTCCTTCAGCTGAGCGCGCTTCGCAGCGTACTTCTTCACCGTCTTCGCACGACGGGTCTCGCGCTCGATCATGCTGGTCTTGGCCATCTGCTACTTCCTGAAGGGAAAGTTGAAGGCATCGAGCAGCGCGCGTCCCGCTGCGTCGTTGCCGGCGTTCGTCGAAATGGTGATGTCCATCCCGCGCACCTGGTCGATCTGGTCGTAGGCGATCTCCGGGAAGATGATCTGCTCCTTGACGCCGAGGCTGTAGTTGCCACGGCCGTCGAACGAGCGGGGATTCACTCCGCGGAAGTCGCGAATGCGCGGGATCGCGATGCTGATCAGCCGGTCGAGGAAGTCGTACATGCGCGCGCCGCGCAGCGTGACCTTGCAACCGACCGCCAGGCCCTCGCGCAGCTTGAAGGTCGCGATCGACTTGCGCGCGAGCCGCACGGACGGCTTCTGCCCGGTGATCTTCGCCAGATCGCCGGTGGCAGCATCCATGATCTTCTTGTCGGCAACCGCCTCGCCAACGCCCATGTTCACCGTGATCTTGGTGATGCGGGGCACCTGCATGACGTTGTCCAGACCGAGCTCCTGCTTGAGCTTCGGCGAGACGACCTCGCGGTAGTGTTTCTGCAACCTGGCTTCGTAAGCCATCACGTTCTCCACGCTCACACGTCCACAACTTCGCCGTTCGACTTGAAGAAGCGCACCTTGCGGCCGTCCTCGAGCTTGCGGAAGCCCACCCTGTCCGCCTTCTTGGTCGCCGGATTCCACAGCGACACATTCGACGCGTGCAGCGGTGCTTCCTTCTGCACGATCCCGCCGGGCGTTCCCCGGTTCGGATTCGGCTTCTGGTGCTTCTTCACCATGTTCACGTTCTCGACCACGACATGGTCGTCGTCGAGGACCTTGATGACGGCGCCAGTCCGGCCCTTGTCGCGGCCGGCCGTTACGACGACCGTGTCACCCTTTCGTATCCTGTTCATCGCCTGTCCTCAGCCGTCAAATCACTTCAGGCGCGAGCGAAATGATCTTCATGAACTGGGCGGTGCGCAGCTCGCGCGTCACGGGCCCGAAGATGCGCGTGCCGATCGGCTCCAGCTTGTTGGTCAGCAGGACCGCGGCATTGCCGTCGAAGCGGATCAGTGAGCCGTCCGCGCGCCGCACGCCCTTGCGCGTACGCACGACCACGGCGTCGTAGACCTCGCCCTTCTTCACCTTGCCACGCGGAATCGCATCCTTGACGCTCACCTTGATGACGTCGCCGACACTCGCGTAGCGGCGCCGGGTACCGCCCAGCACCTTTATGCACATCAGCTCCTTTGCGCCGGAGTTGTCGGCGGCCTGAAGCCGGGTCTGCATCTGGATCATTGAAAAATCCTCCCAGCGTTCAGGCGACCGGCGCGCGTCCCACGACGCGTACCAGTGTCCAGGACTTGCGGCGTGACAGGGGCCGGCACGGCGTGATCGCCACGGTGTCGCCCTCGTTGCACTCGTTGTTCTCGTCGTGCGCCTGCAGCTTGGTCGTGCGCCGCACGAACTTGCCGTAGGTCGGATGCTTGACCAGACGTTCGACCACGACGGTGATCGTCTTGTTCATCTTGTTGCTGACGACGCGCCCGGTCAGGGTGCGCGTGGCCTGTTCGGCCTGGCCAGCGGCTGCAGTATTCTCGGACATCACGCCTTACTCCCGGCGCGCTTGCCGCGCGCGAGCTCGCCCAGAACCGTCTTCACCCGGGCCACATTCTTGCGGACCTTGCCATGCTGGTCGGGACGGGCCGGCTGGCCGGTCGCGGCGGCCATGCGCAGGTTGAACTGCTCGCGCCGCAGCTTGATCAGCTCGTCCTTCAGTTCCGCCTCGTTCTTGCCACGCAATTCCTTGGTATTCATCACAGCACCTGGCGCCTGACGAACGCCGTCGAAACAGACAACTTGGCAGCCGCCAGCCTGAAAGCCTCGCGAGCGGTCGCCTCGGGGACGCCCTCGATCTCGAACAGCACCTTGCCGGGGGTGACCTTCGCGATCCAGTACTCGACGTTGCCCTTGCCCTTGCCCATGCGGACCTCGATCGGCTTGGCGGTGATCGGCACGTCCGGGAAGACCCGGATCCAGATCTGGCCGCCGCGCTTGACGTAGCGGGTCATGGCGCGACGGGCCGCCTCGATCTCGCGGGCGGTCATGCGGGCGCGTCCCGTGGCCTTCAGACCGAAGTCACCGAAGGCGACCGAACTGCCGCGCGTGGAAGTGCCAGCAAGGTTGCCCTTGTGCTGCTTGCGGAACTTGGTGCGCTTTGGCTGCATCATGATTCAGTCACTCCGCCCTTAACCGGCCGCCGGCTCGGCAGCCGCCGGGGCTGCGGCCTCGGCCTCGGGCGCGGGGATATCGATGACTTCCTCGCGCTCGAACACTTCGCCCTTGAACACCCACACCTTGATGCCGATGATCCCGTAGGTCGTCTTCGCCTCCGCCAGGCCGTAGTCGATCTCGGCGCGGAACGTGTGCAGCGGGATGCGGCCCTCACGGGTCCACTCGGAACGCGAGATCTCCGCGCCGTTCAGGCGTCCGGCGACCCGCACCTTCACGCCCAGCGCGCCGCTGCGCATGGTGTTGGTGACCGCGCGCTTCATGGCGCGACGGAACATCACGCGCTTCTCGATCTGCTGGGCGATGCTCTCAGCGACCAGCTGGGCGTCCAGTTCCGGCTTGCGGATCTCGGCGATGTTGAGGCGCACGTCGCCGATCGGCATGCCCATGAGCTTCGCCGCCTCGCCGCGCAGCTTCTCGATGTCCTCGCCCTTCTTGCCGATCACCATGCCCGGACGCGCCGTGTGGATGGTGATGCTGGACTTGCGGGCCGCGCGCTCGATGTGGATGCGGCTGACCGACGCGTCGGCGAGCTTCTTGCGGAGGAAGTCGCGCACGATCCAGTCCGAATGAATGTTCGCCGGGAAGGTCTTGGAGTCGGCATACCAGCGCGACGTCCAGTCGCGGGTGATGCCGAGCCGAATGCCTATCGGGTTTACTTTCTGGCCCATCTGCTGCTCCGTTCCTGTACTGCCGGGCCTCAGCCCGCCGACCCGTCGGCCACCGTGACCGTGATGTGGCTCAGGCGCTTGACGATGCGGTTGCCGCGGCCCTTGGCGCGGGCATGGAAACGCTTCATCACCGGCGCGGTATCCACCTCGATCCGCGCGATCTTCAGTTCATCGACGTCGGCGCCGAGATTGTGCTCGGCGTTCGCGATCGCCGACTCGAGCACCTTGCGGACCAGCTTCGCGCCCTTCTTCGGCGTGAATGCCAGCACCTGCAGCGCATGGCCGACCGGCTGACCGCGGACCAGGTCCGCGACGAGGCGGCACTTCTGCGGCGAGATGCGCGCGTGGCGCAACTTGGCTGAAACCTGCATGGCCTTTACTCCGATACCCGCTTCGTACCCGAGTGCCCCTTGAAGGTGCGCGTCGGGGCGAATTCGCCCAGCTTGTGTCCGACCATGTTCTCGGTCACCAGGACCGGGATGTGCTGGCGTCCGTTGTGCACGGCGATCGTCAGCCCGACCATGTCGGGCAGGACCATCGAGCGGCGCGACCAGGTCTTGATCGGGCGACGGTCATTCTTGTCGCGCGCCACCTGCACCTTCTTGGCGAGATGCAGATCGACGAACGGGCCCTTCCTCAACGAACGTGACATGGTGTCCGAGGCTCCTTACTTGCGACGACGCACGATCAGCGCGTCGGTCCGCTTGTTCTTGCGCGTCTTCTTGCCCTTCGTGTGCCAGCCCCACGGCGACACCGGGTGCGGGTTACCCTGCCCGGAGCGGCCCTCGCCACCACCGTGCGGGTGATCGACGGGGTTCATCACCACGCCGCGCACGGTCGGGCGGATGCCGCGCCAGCGCTTCGCGCCGGCCTTGCCGAAGGTGCGCAGGTTGTGCTCGTCGTTGCCGACTTCGCCGAGGGTGGCGCGGCAGTCGACGCTGACCTTGCGGGTCTCGCCCGACTTGAGCCGCAGCATGGCGTAGCCACCCTCGCGGCCGGTGTACTGCGCCGAGTTGCCGGCCGCGCGCGCGAGCTGGCCGCCCTTGCCGGGCTTCAGTTCGATGTTGTGGACCATCGAGCCGACCGGCACGTTGCGCAACAGCATGGCGTTGCCGGGCTTGATCGGCGACTCCGGGCCGGACTGCACGTCGTCGCCCTCCTTGAGCCCCTTGGGAGCCAGGATGTAGCGGCGCTCGCCGTCGCGGTACAGCACCAGCGCGAGGTACGCGGTGCGGTTCGGGTCGTACTCCAGCCGCTCGACGCGGCCAGGCACGCCGTCCTTGTCACGGCGGAAGTCGACCACGCGGTACTTCTGCTTGTGGCCGCCGCCCTTGTGACGGGTGGTCAGGCGGCCGGAATTGTTGCGCCCACCGGTGGACTTCTGCGCGCCCGTCAGGCTGCGCACGGGCTTGCCCTTGTGCAGCTCGGAGCGGTCCGGACGCACCTGAAAGCGCGTACCCGGGGACGTCGGCTTTAGCTTCTTGAGTGCCATCGTTCTATGCCTTCCGTTCTCGCCAGGCGCCCGTTACGGCGCTTCGGCGCCGCCAAGCTCGATGGTCTGGCCGTCCTGAAGCCGCACGTACGCCTTCTTCCAGTCAGAGCGCCGGCCTTCGAAGCGGCCGAAGCGCTTGTTCTTGCCCTGCTGGTTGACCACCCGCACGGTGCGAACCTTGACCTCGAACATGAACTCGACCGCCGCCTTGATCTCCGGCTTGGTCGCGTCCGTGCGCACGCGGAACACGTACTGGTCGCCCTGCTCCGCGACGCGCGCGCTCTTCTCCGAAACGTGCGGGGCGATCAGCACGTTGATGAGCCGCTCCTTGGAGGGCCCGCGGTCGATTGTCGTGGTCGTCATGCGAGCCGCTCCTCGAGCATCTTCAGCGCGCCGACCGTCGCCAGCACCTTGTCGTGGCGGGCGAGGCTGACCGGATCCAGCCCGGCCACCGGCAGCACGTGCACGGCGGGCAGGTTGCGGGAGGCCAGGAACAGCTTCTCGTCGAAGGCCTCGACCAGGATCAGCACGCTGCCCAGCCCCAGCTCCTTGAGCTTGCCGGCGAGCATCTTCGTCTTCGGCGCCTCGAGCTCCAGCGCGTCGGTCACCACCAGGCGCTCCTGGCGGATCAGCTCCGAGAGCATCGAGCGCATGGCGCCGCGGTACATCTTGCGGTTGACCTTCTGCTCGTAGCTGCGCGGCTTGGCGGCGAAGGCGCGGCCGCCACCGACCCAGATCGGGCTGCGGATGGAGCCGGCGCGCGCGCTGCCGGTGCCCTTCTGGCGCCAGGGCTTCTTGCCGCCACCACGCACTTCGGCCTTGGTCTTCTGCGCCTTGGTGCCGGCGCGACCGGCAGCCATGTAGGCGGTGAGCACCTGGTGCACCAGCGGCTCGTTGAATTCACGGCCGAAGGTCGCGTCGTTGAGGTCGATCTCGGAGCCCTTGGCTCCGCCGTTAACCAGCTTGAGCTTCATTAGCGGGAGCCTCGGTTCACTTCTTTGCGGTCTTGGAGGGCGCGACGTACTTGCGTCGCGTCTGCGCGCGGCCTTCACCGACGGACGCACCACCACCGACCCGCCCTCTGCGCCCGGCACGGCACCGCTGACCAGCAGCAGGTTGCGCTCGGCGTCCACCTCGACGATCCGGAGGTTCTCCTCGGTGCGGCGCACGACGCCCATGTGGCCGGACATGCGCTTGCCCTTGAACACGCGGCCGGGCGTCTGGCGCTGGCCGATCGAGCCTGGCGCGCGATGCACCACGGAAGCGCCGTGGCTGGCCGGACCGCCGGCGAAGCCGTGACGCTTCATGATGCCGGCGAAGCCCTTGCCGATCGTGGTCCCGCTGACGTCGACCATCTGGCCGACCTGGAAACGGTCGACCTTGAGCTCGGCGCCGGTCTTGAGGTCGTCGCCCTCGCCGTCGGCGAGGCGGAACTCGACGGTGGTGGAGCCGGGCTCGACCCCTTGACGGGCGAAGTGCCCGGCGACGGGCTTGCTCAAGCGGGAAGCGCGGCGCGAGCCAACGGTGACCTGGATCGCGCGATAGCCGTCGCGCTCCTCGTCCTTGACCTGCATGACGCGGTTGGGCAGCGCCTCGATGACCGTCACCGGCACGGATTCGCCCGCCTCGGTGAACACACGCGTCATGCCGCACTTGCGGCCGACCAGACCAATGGTCATGACCTTTGTCCTCTTTACACCACACCGGCTGCGATTGGCCGGGGCTGCGTCTTGTATCCGGGCCCGCCGTCCGCCACGTGGGCGTCAGGCTTCCCGACCATTCCCGATCCCGCAAAAACCGCGGCGCCAAGGCATCGGCCTGGCGCCCGTCGGAGACCGAAGGGAGCCGCCTAGTATAGCGGCCCCAGCGGGCGGCGCAAGCCGCCCGGCCGCTCAGTTCAGCTTGATCTGCACGTCCACGCCGGCCGGCAGCTCCAGCTTCATCAGCGCGTCGACCGTCTTGTCGGTCGGGTTGACGATGTCCATCAGGCGCTTGTGGGTGCGCAGCTCGTACTGGTCGCGCGCGTCCTTGTCGCCGTGCGGGGAGACCAGCAGCGTGAACCGCTCCATCTTGGTCGGCAGCGGCACCGGGCCCGCGCACCGTGGCGCCGGTGCGCTTGGCGGTCTCGACGATTTCCCGGGCCGAGGTGTCGATCAGGCGATGATCGAACGCCTTCAGGCGGATGCGAATGTTCTGACTGGTAGCCATTGTCTTGATTGCCTAGATCCATGCCCGGATTGACCGGCCGCTGCTCGCGGCCCGGTCCGAACGGGACTCTTCCGGGCACTACTGCCACTATTACTTGCAGGATCTTCGAGACGACGCCGGCGCCGACCGTGCGTCCACCCTCGCGGATCGCGAAGCGCAGCCCTTCCTCCATCGCGATCGGCGCGATCAGCTCCACCGTCATCTTGATGTTGTCGCCAGGCATCACCATCTCGACGCCCTCCGGCAACTCGCACCGTCCCCGTCACGTCCGTCGTGCGGAAATAAAACTGCGGCCGATAGCCCTTGAAGAACGGCGTGTGACGGCCGCCCTCCTCCTTGGTCAGCACGTACACCTCGCACTCGAACTTCGTGTGCGGCGTGATCGAGCCCGGCTTCGCCAGCACCTGGCCACGCTCCACTTCCTCGCGCTTCGTGCCGCGCAGCAGCACGCCCACGTTGTCGCCCGCCTGACCCTCGTCCAGCAGCTTGCGGAACATCTCCACGCCCGTGCAGGTCGTCTTCGTCGTCGGCGCGGATCCCGACGATCTCGACTTCGTCGTTCACCTTGACGATGCCGCGCTCGATGCGACCCGTCACCACCGTGCCGCGACCGGAGATCGAGAACACGTCCTCGACCGGCATCAGGAACGGCTTGTCGATCACCGCGCTCCGGCACCGGGATGTAGCGGTCCATCTCCTCCACCAGCTTCACCACCGACGGCACGCCCATCTCGCCCGTGTCGCCCTCGAGCGCCTTCAGCGCCGAACCCTTCACGATCGGCGTGTCGTCGCCAGGAAACTCGTACTTCGACAGCAGCTCGCGGACTTCCATCTCCACCAGCTCCAGCAGCTCCGCGTCGTCCACCATGTCCGCCTTGTTCAGGAACACCACGATGTACGGCACGCCCACCTGCCGCGCCAGCAGAATGTGCTCGCGCGTCTGCGGCATCGGGCCGTCCGCCGCCGACACCACCAGAATCGCGCCGTCCATCTGCGCCGCGCCCGTGATCATGTTCTTCACGTAGTCCGCGTGCCCCGGACAGTCCACGTGCGCGTAGTGCCGCGCCGCCGACTGGTACTCCACGTGCGCCGTCGAAATCGTGATGCCGCGCGCCTTCTCCTCCGGCGCCTTGTCGATCTGGTCGAACGCCTGAACTCGCCGCCGTGCGTCTCCGCCATCACCTTCGTCAGCGCCGCCGTCAGCGTCGTCTTGCCATGGTCCACGTGACCAATCGTCCCCACGTTCACGTGCGGCTTGCTGCGTACGAATTTTTCCTTGGCCATGTCGGTGTTCCTGCGCTTGTTGTCAATATGGTCCGGACGAGGGTTTCCCTCAGGACGCCTTCTTCATTACGGCGTCGGCGACGCTCGATGGGACTTCCAGGTACTTCGAGAACTCCATCGTGAAGGTCGCGCGACCCTGGCTCATCGAGCGCACGGTCGTCGCATAGCCGAACATCTCGGCCAGCGGCACCTCGGCGGTGATGACCTTGCCGGACGAGCTCGTCTTCCATGCCCTGGATCTGGCCACGGCGGCGGTTCAGGTCGCCGATCACGTCGCCGGAGTACTCTTCCGGCGTCACGACTTCGACCTTCATGATCGGCTCGAGCAGGACGGGCTTCGCCTTGCGCGAAGCCTTCCTTGAAGGCCATGCTGCCGGCGATCTTGAACGCCATTTCGTTCGAGTCGACGTCGTGGTACGAGCCGTCGAAGATCGTGACCTTGACGTCGACGATCGGGTAGCCGGCGATCACGCCGCCCAGCATCGCTTCCTTGACGCCCTTGTCCACCGCCGGGATGTACTCGCGCGGCACGACGCCGCCGACGATCTCGTTGACGAATTCGTAGCCCTTGCCTTCCTCGGTCGGCTCGATACTGCAGCCAGACGTGACCGTACTGGCCGCGGCCGCCCGACTGCCGCACGAACTTGCCTTCCTGCTCGACCTTGCCACGGATGGTCTCGCGGTAGGCGACCTGCGGCTTGCCGACATTGGCCTCGACCTTGAACTCGCGCTTCATGCGGTCGACGATGATTTCCAGGTGCAGCTCACCCATGCCGGAGATGATCGTCTGGCCCGACTCCTGGTCGGTGTGCACGCGGAAGGACGGATCTTCCTTGGCGAGGCGCTGCAGCGCGAGGCCCATCTTCTCCTGGTCGACCTTGGTCTTGGGCTCGACGGCCACCGAGATGACGGGCTCCGGGAACTCCATCTTCTCGAGCATGATGACCTTGTCGACGTCGCAGAGCGTGTCGCCGGTGGTCACGTCCTTGAGCCCGACCGCCGCGGCGATGTCGCCGGCGCGAACTTCCTTGATCTCGTTGCGCTCGCTGGCGTGCATCTGCAGCAGGCGTCCGATGCGTTCCTTCCGCGACCTGTTCGGCACGTAGACCTGGTCGCCCGAGTTGAGAACGCCCGAGTAGACGCGGAAGAACGTCAGGTTGCCGACGAACGGGTCGTTCAGGATCTTGAACGCGAGCGCGGAGAACGGCGACTCGTCGCTCGACTTGCGCGAGGCTTCCTCGCCGGTCTCGGTCTGGCCGCGGACGTCCGGCACTTCGGTCGGCGACGGCATGAACTCGATCACGGCGTCGAGCACCGCCTGCACGCCCTTGTTCTTGAAGGCGGAGCCGCACAGGTGACCAGGCAGATCTCGTTCCTGATCGTGCGCTCGCGCAGGCCCCGGCGGATCTCGGCCTCGGTCAGGTCGCCTTCCTCGAGGTACTTGTTGAGCAGCTCCTCGTTGGCCTCGGCCGCCACCTCGACCATCTTCGCGCGCCAGGTCTTGCACTCCTCCAGCATCGCCGGCGGAATCTCGCGGAACTCGAAGCGCATGCCCTGGGTCTCGTCGTCCCAGCAGATCTGCTTCATGCGGATCAGGTCGATGACGCCCTCGAACTTGTCCTCGGCGCCGATCGGCAGCTGGATCGGCACGGGATTGCCCTGCAGGCGCGTGCGGATCTGGTCGACGCAGCGCAGGAAGTTGGCGCCAGCGCGGTCCATCTTGTTGACGAACGCGAGGCGCGGCACCTTGTACTTGTTCATCTGCCGCCAGACCGTCTCGGACTGCGGCTGCACGCCCGACACCGCGCAATACACGGCCACGGCGCTGTCGAGGACGCGCAGCGAGCGCTCGACCTCGATGGTGAAGTCGACGTGCCCCGGGGTGTCGATGATGTTGATGCGGTGCTCGGGATAGTGCTTGTCCATCCCGTTCCAGAAGCAGGTGGTCGCCGCCGCGGTGATCGTGATGCCGCGCTCCTGCTCCTGCTCCATGTAGTCCATCACGGCAGCGCCGTCGTGCACCTCGCCGATCTTGTGCGAGACGCCCGTATAGAACAGGACACGCTCGGTCGTCGTGGTCTTGCCGGCGTCGATGTGCGCGGAGATACCGATGTTCCGGTAGCGCTCGATCGGGGTGGTGCGGGCCATGATGTCCTCGTCAAATCCTGCTCTGGGCCTGCCCGCTTACCAGCGGTAGTGCGCGAAGGCCTTGTTGGCGTCAGCCATGCGATGCGTGTCCTCGCGCTTGCGCACGGCGGCGCCGCGGTTCTCGGCGGCCTCCATCAGTTCGTTCGCGAGCCGGTGGGCCATCGACTTCTCGCTGCGCGCGCGCGCGGCCTCGATGATCCAGCGCATCGCCAGCGTCTGGCGACGGGTGGTGCGGACTTCGACGGGCACCTGGTAGGTCGCGCCGCCGACGCGGCGCGACTTCACCTCGACCGCGGGCTTGACGTTGTCGAGCGCCTGCGTGACCAGCTCCAGCGCGGCCTCGCCCTGACGGCCGGTCTTCTCGGCGATGCGGTCGATCGCACCGTAGAGGATGCTGCTCGGCGGCTGACTTCTTGCCGTCCGACATCACCATGTTCATGAACTTGGCCAGCGTCTGGCTGCCGAACTTCGGGTCCGGCAGGACGGTGCGGGTCGGCGCCTGAGTACGACGTGACATGACTCTCTACCTTCCTGATTACTTTTTCGCGCGCTTGGCGCCGTACTTCGAGCGACCCTGCTTGCGGTCGTTGACGCCGGCGCAGTCGAGCGTGCCGCGCACGGTGTGATAGCGCACACCCGGCAGGTCCTTGACGCGGCCGCCGCGGATCAGCACCACCGAGTGCTCCTGCAGGTTGTGGCCTTCACCGCCGATGTAGCTGGTGACCTCGAAGCCGTTGGTGAGACGCACGCGGGCCACCTTGCGCAGCGCCGAGTTCGGCTTCTTCGGCGTCGTGGTGTAGACGCGCGTGCACACGCCGCGCTTCTGCGGCGCGCTCTGCAGCGCCGGCACCTTCGACTTCATGGTGGCGGCACGGCGGCCGCCTCGGATCAGCTGATTGGTCGTCGCCATGCCATGGATCCCGTCTGTCGCAGCGGCCGGGCGGATTCCCGGGCGCATGAAGCACCGGGCCGCACCAAGGCGGCCCGGATGAACCTGTAAATCTTCTCCCGGCGCGGTACTTTCGGCCGGGTGGAGAGGGCGGCGATTGTAGGAACCGGGCCCAGAAGTGTCAAGAAATCCCCCCGACACCCCCCGGTAAACCACTAGTTAGCCGCCCAAGCCCCGGACTCCCGCCGCCGGTCGGGCGGCGTGGCGCCCCCCCTCGGCGGGGGCGCCATGCAACCGATACGGCCCGGGACCTACTCGGCGCCGGCCGCTGGCTCGGCGGCCTCGGCCGCCTCGCCGGCACCCTCCTCGCCCTCCGGCAGCGATCCGCCGACCTCGAGGAAGCCGCGATGGTCGTCCGCGTCGCGCTTGCGCTGGGCGTGGAAGGACCGCCCGGTGCCGGCCGGAATCAGCCGGCCGACGATGACGTTCTCCTTCAGCCCGCGCAGGTCGTCCTTGATGCCGCGCACCGCCGCGTCGGTCAGCACGCGGGTGGTCTCCTGGAACGAGGCCGCCGAGATGAACGAATCGGTCTGCAGCGAGGCCTTGGTGATGCCGAGCAGCATCGGCTCGACCACGGCTTCCTGCTTGCCCGCCGCGCGCATGCGGTCGTTGATCTCCAGCATGCGTGCGCGCTCGAGCTGCTCGCCGCGCAGCAGCGCGGTGTCGCCCGGCTCGCGCACTTCGACCTTGCGCAGCATCTGCCGGTTGATCACCTCGATGTGCTTGTCGTTGATCTTCACGCCCTGCAGCCGGTAGACGTCCTGGATCTCACGGGTCAGGTAGTTCGCCAGCTCGGTGACGCCCTGCAGACGCAGGATGTCGTGCGGATTCGGCTCGCCGTCCGCGATCACTTCGCCGCGCTCGACGTGCTCGCCCTCGAACACGTTCAGGTGGCGCCACTTCGGGATCAGCTCCTCGTAACGCTCGCTGTTCTCGCCCGTGATGACCAGCCGGCGCTTGCCCTTGGTCTCGCGACCGAAGCTGACGGTGCCGGACACCTCGGCCAGGATCGCCGGCTCCTTGGGCTTGCGCGCCTCGAACAGGTCGGCGACACGCGGCAGACCGCCGGTGATGTCGCGGGTCTTCGAGGACTCCTGCGGGATGCGCGCGATGACGTCACCCACCGACACCGTGGCACCGTCCTCCAGCGAGACCAGCGCGCCCGCCGGCAGCGTGTAGACGGCCGGAATGTCGGTGTTGGCGAAGGTCACTTCCTTGCCCTTCGCGCTCACCAGCTTGATGGTCGGCCGCAGGTCCTTGCCGGCGGCGCCGCGCTGCTTCGGATCGAGCACCACGATGCTCGACAGTCCGGTGACCTCGTCGAGCTGCGTCTGCACGGTCACGCCGTCCAGGAAGTCCTGGAACTTGAGGCGACCCGCCACTTCGGTGACCACCGGATGGGTGTGCGGATCCCAGTTCGCCACGACCTGGCCGGGAACGACGCTGTCGCCCTCGCCGGCGTTGACCATGGCGCCGTAGGGGATCTTGTAGCGCTCACGCTCGCGGCCGAACTCGTCGATGACGCCGATCGCGCCGGAGCGCGAGGTCGTGACCAGATAGCCCTTCTCGTGGCGCACCGCCTTGACGTTGTGGAAGCGCAGCGTGCCCTGGCTCTTGACCTCGACCGAGGACGACGCCGCGGCCCGCGAGGCCGCGCCACCGATGTGGAACGTGCGCATGGTCAGCTGCGTGCCCGGCTCGCCGATCGACTGCGCCGCGATCACGCCGACCGCCTCGCCGATGTTGATCAGGCGGCCACGCGCCAGATCGCGCCCGTAGCACATGGCGCAGACGCCATAACGGATGTCGCAGGTGATCGGCGAGCGGACGTTCACTTCGTCGACGCCGGCCTGCTCCAGGCGCTGCACCCACTTCTCGTCCAGCAGTGTTCCCGCCGGCGCCAGGACTTCCTCCGTACCCGGCCTGGGCACGTCGCGGGCCACCACGCGGCCCAGCACCCGCTCGCCCAGACCCTCGACGACGTCACCGCCCTCGACGATCGGCGTCACCAGCAGGCCGTTCTCCGTGCCGCAATCGACGTCGGTCACCACCAGGTCCTGGGCCACGTCGACGAGGCGGCGGGTCAGGTAACCGGAGTTCGCGGTCTTCAGCGCCGTGTCCGCCAGGCCCTTGCGGGCGCCGTGGGTCGAGATGAAGTACTGCAGGACGTTCAGGCCCTCGCGGAAGTTCGCCGTGATCGGCGTCTCGATGATCGAGCCGTCCGGCTTGGCCATCAGGCCGCGCATGCCGGCCAGCTGGCGGATCTGCGCCGCCGAGCCGCGCGCGCCGGAGTCCGCCATCATGAAGATCGAGTTGAACGACGCCTGCTGCACCTTGGCGCCGCGCGAGTCCACGGCTTCCTCGACGCGCAGCTGGTCCATCATGGCCTTGCCGATGCGGTCGTTGGTGCGCGACCAGATGTCGACGACCTTGTTGTAGCGCTCGCCGTTGGTCACCAGGCCGGACTCGAACTGGTCCTGGATCTCCTTCACTTCCTTCTCGGCGCCACCGAGGATCTTGGCTTTCTGCGGCGGCACCATCATGTCGTCCACGCCGATCGAGATCGCGGCGCGGGTCGCATACGAGAAGCCCGTGTACATGAGCTGGTCGGCGAACACGACCGTTTCCTTGATACCCAGCGTGCGGTAGCAGGTGTTGATCAGCGACAGGATGCGCTTCTTGGTCATGTCCTGGTTGATCAGCTCGAACGTCAGGCCCTTCGGCACGATCTCGAACAGCAGCGCACGGCCGACGGTCGTGTCGACCAGCCGGCGGATCTCGTGCAGCTCGCCACCCTCACCCATGACGTACTCACGGACGCGGACCTTGACCTTGGCATGCAGGTCGACGGTGCGCGCCTCGTAGGCACGGTGCACTTCCTGCCGGTCGGCGAACATCATGCCCTCGCCGCGCGCTCCGGCGCGCTCACGGGTCATGTAATACAGTCCGAGCACGACGTCCTGCGACGGCACGATGATCGGGTCACCGTTGGCCGGCGAGAGGATGTTGTTCGACGACAGCATCAGCGCGCGGGATTCCAGCTGGGCCTCGAGCGACAGCGGCACGTGCACGGCCATCTGGTCGCCGTCGAAGTCGGCGTTGAAGGCGACGCAGACCAGCGGATGCAGCTGGATGGCCTTGCCCTCGATCAGCACCGGCTCGAACGCCTGGATGCCCAGGCGGTGCAGCGTCGGCGCGCGGTTCAGCAGCACCGGATGCTCGCGGATGACCTCCTCGAGGATGTCCCACACCTCCGGGCCCTCGCGCTCCACCAGGCGCTTGGCCGCCTTGATGGTCGATGCCAGGCCGCGCAGCTGCAGCTTGTGGAAGATGAAGGGCTTGAACAGCTCCAGCGCCATCTTCTTCGGCAGACCGCACTGGTGCAGGCGCAGCGTCGGGCCGACCACGATGACCGAACGGCCGGAATAGTCGACCCGCTTGCCGAGCAGGTTCTGGCGGAACCGGCCCTGCTTGCCCTTGATCATGTCGGCCAGCGACTTGAGCGGCCGGCGGTTGGTGCCGGTGATGGCACGGCCACGGCGGCCGTTGTCGAGCAGCGCGTCGACCGATTCCTGCAGCATGCGCTTCTCGTTGCGCACGATGATGTCCGGCGCCGAGAGCTCGAGCAGGCGGCGCAGACGGTTGTTGCGGTTGATGACGCGCCGGTAGAGGTCGTTGAGGTCCGACGTCGCGAAACGGCCGCCGTCGAGCGGCACCAGCGGGCGCAGGTCGGGCGGCAACACCGGCAGCACCGTCAGCACCATCCACTCCGGGCGATTGCCGGACTCGAGGAACGCCTCGATCAGCTTCAGGCGCTTGGACAGCCGCTTGAGCTTCGTCTCCGAGGTGGTGCCACCCATTTCCTCACGGACCTTGACCGCCTCGGCCTGCAGGTCGATGGTCTTGAGCAGCTCGAGGATCGCCTCGGCGCCCATGCGCGCGTCGAACTCGTCGCCGTGCTGCTCGAGCGCTTCGAGATAGCCCTCGTTGGTGAGCAGCATGCCGCGCTCCAGCGGCGTCATGCCGGGATCGACGACCACGAAGGCCTCGAAGTACAGCACTCGCTCCAGGTCCCTGAGCGTCATGTCGACCATCAGGCCGATGCGCGACGGCAGCGACTTCAGGAACCAGATGTGCGCGGTCGGGCTGGCCAGCTCGATATGGCCCATGCGCTCGCGGCGCACCTTGGACTGGGTGACCTCGACACCGCACTTCTCGCAGACCGTGCCGCGGTGCTTCAGGCGCTTGTACTTGCCGCAAAGACACTCGTAGTCCTTGACCGGCCCGAAGATCTTGGCGCAGAACAAGCCATCACGCTCCGGCTTGAAGGTCCGGTAGTTGATGGTCTCGGGCTTCTTCACCTCGCCGAACGACCACGACCGGATCATTTCCGGCGAGGCCAGCCCGATGCGGATCGAGTCGAAATTCTCGACCGTAGGCTGAGTCTTGAACAGCTTCAGTAGGTCTTTCATTGCTTCAGCCCTCCTGCTCGAGCTCGATGTTGATGCCCAGCGAGCGGATTTCCTTGACCAGCACGTTGAACGACTCCGGCATGCCGGCGTCCATGGCGTGATTGCCGTCGACGATGTTCTTGTACATCTTCGTTCGGCCATTCACGTCGTCGGACTTGACGGTCAGCATTTCCTGCAGCGTGTACGAAGCGCCGTAGGCCTCCAGCGCCCAGACCTCCATCTCGCCGAAACGCTGCCCGCCGAACTGCGCCTTGCCGCCCAGCGGCTGCTGCGTGACCAGGCTGTAGGGCCCGGTGGAGCGCCCGTGCATCTTGTCGTCGACCAGATGGTTGAGCTTCAGCATGTACATGTAGCCGACGGTTACCGGCCGGTCGAACTGCTCGCCGGTACGGCCGTCGGTCAGGTTCGTCTGACCGCTGGTCGGCAGGTCCGCCAGCTCCAGCAGCCGCTTGATCTCGGCCTCGCTGGCGCCGTCGAACACCGGCGTCGCGATCGGCACGCCGTCCGACAGGTTGCGCGCCAGTTCGAGCAGTTCCGCGTCGCTGAACGAGGCGATGTCCTCGTGCTGGCCGCCCGTCGAGTTGTAGATCGTCTCGAGGAACTTGCGCAGCTCGACCAGCGCGTTCTGCGCCTCCATCATGCGGCCGATCTTGAGCCCCAGGCCGCGCGCCGCCCAGCCCAGGTGCGTCTCGAGGATCTGCCCGATGTTCATGCGCGAAGGCACGCCCAGCGGGTTGAGCACGATGTCGACCGGGGTTCCGTCGGCGAGGTACGGCATGTCCTCGATCGGCACGATGGTGGACACGACGCCCTTGTTGCCGTGGCGGCCCGCCATCTTGTCGCCCGGCTGGATACGGCGCTTCACCGCCAGATAGACCTTCACCATCTTCAGCACGCCCGGTGCCAGGTCGTCGCCGGCGGTGATCTTGGCCTTCTTGGCATCGAATCGCTTCTCGAAGTCGCGGTGCTGCTCGGCCAGGCGCTTGCGCGCCGCCTCGAGCGTGGCATTGGCCGCGTCGTCGCGCAGGCGGATCTCGAACCACTCCTCGCGTGGCACGGACTCCAGGTACTCGGCGGTCACCTCGGTGCCGGCCTTGAGCTTGTGCGGGCCGCCCGCGGCCACCTTGCCCAGCATCTCCGACTGCAGGCGCGAGAACAGGTCGTTCTCGAGGATGCGGCGCTGGTCATTCAGGTCCTTGCGGACCCGCTCGATCTCGGACTTCTGGATGGACAATGCGCGCGAGTCGCGCTCCACTCCGTCGCGGGTGAAGACGCGCACGTCGATGACCGTGCCGTCCATGCCCGGGGGCACGCGCAGCGACGTGTCCTTCACGTCCGACGCCTTCTCGCCAAAGATGGCGCGCAGCAGCTTCTCTTCCGGCGTGAGCTGGGTCTCGCCCTTCGGCGTGACCTTGCCCACCAGGATGTCGCCGGCGCGGACCTCGGCGCCGATGAACACGATGCCGGCCTCGTCCAGCTTGGCCAGCGCGGAGTCGCCCACGTTCGGGATGTCCGCGGTAATCTCCTCGGCGCCCAGCTTGGTGTCGCGCGCGACGCAGGTCAGCTCCTCGATGTGAATGGTCGTGAAGCGGTCCTCCTCGACGACCCGCTCCGAGACCAGGATCGAGTCCTCGTAGTTGTAGCCATTCCACGGCATGAAGGCGACCAGCATATTCTGGCCCAGCGCCAGCTCGCCGAGGTGGGTCGACGGGCCGTCGGCCAGGACGTCGGTCGCCGCGATCCGGTCACCGACCCGCACCAGCGGACGCTGGTTGATGCAGGTGTTCTGGTTGGAGCGGGTGTACTTGGTGAGGTTGTAGATGTCCACGCCCGGCTCGCCGGCCGTGACCTCGCCTTCATTGACGCGCACCACGATGCGCGACGCGTCGACCGAGTCGACCACGCCACCGCGGCGCGCCACGACGGTGACGCCCGAGTCGGTGGCGACGGTGCGCTCGATGCCCGTGCCCACCAGCGGCGTGGCCGAGCGCAGCGTCGGCACCGCCTGGCGCTGCATGTTCGATCCCATCAGCGCGCGGTTGGCGTCGTCGTGCTCGAGGAACGGGATCAACGCTGCCGCGACCGAGACGATCTGTCGCGGCGAGACGTCCATGAAGGCGATGCGCTCGGGCGGCATCAGCGTGAACTCGTTCTGGTGGCGGCACGAGACCAGGTCGTCGGTGAACGCACCCTTGGCGTCCAGCGACGCATTCGCCTGGGCGATGACGTGCTCGCTCTCCTCGATCGCGGACAGGTAATCCACCTCGTCGGTGACCCGGCCGTTGCGCACGCGCCGGTACGGCGTCTCCAGGAAGCCGTACTTGTTGGTACGCGCGTAGACCGCCAGCGAGTTGATCAGCCCGATATTCGGGCCTTCCGGCGTCTCGATCGGGCAGACGCGGCCGTAGTGGGTCGGGTGCACGTCGCGCACCTCGAAGCCCGCCCGCTCCCGCTTCAGGCCGCCCTCGCCCAGCGCCGAGACGCGGCGCTTGTGGGTGACCTCCGACAGCGGATTGTTCTGGTCCATGAACTGCGACAGCTGCGAGGAGCCGAAGAACTCCTTCACCGCGGCGGCGACGGGCTTGGCGTTGATCATGTCCTGCGGATTGATCTCCTCGCTCTCCGCCAGCGTCAGGCGCTCCTTGACCGCGCGCTCGACGCGCACCAGTCCGATGCGGAAGGCCACTTCGGCCATCTCGCCGACGCAGCGCACGCGGCGATTGCCGAGGTGGTCGATGTCGTCGACCTTGCCGTCACCGTTCTTGATGGCGATCAGCGTGCGCAGCACGTCGATGACGTCCGACAGCTCGAAGCCGTACTGGTCGTACAGCGCGCGCGCCGACTCGTCCTTGCGCTGCTCGGTGAACAGCTGGAAGTAGTGACCGTCGTAGAGGATGCCGGGCTCTTCCAGCCAGCTGTCGGTGTCCTTCTCGGACAGGCCGTCGGGCGGCTGGCGCAGCACGCGCCGGTTGAACTTCATGCGGCCGACCGCCGACAGGTCGTAGCGCTCGGAGTTGAAGAACAGGTTGTGGAACAGGTTCTCGGCCGCGTCCTTGGTCGGCGGCTCGCCGGGACGCATCATGCGGTAGATCTCGATGAGCGCCTCGAGACGGGTACGCGTCGGGTCGATGCGCAGCGTGTCGGAGATGTAGGGGCCGCGGTCCAGATCATTGACGTACAGCGTCGAGATCTCCTCGATACCGGCCTCGATCAGCTGGTCGACCGACTGGACGGTAAGCACGTCATTGGCCTTGGCGAGGATCTCGCCGGTGCCGGTGTCGACGACGTCGTGCGCAAGGATCTTGCCCTGCAGGTAGTCGGTCGGCACCGACAGGCGCGCGACGCGGGCTTCCTCCAGCAGGCGCACGTGGCGGGCGGTGATGCGGCGCCCCTCCTCGACGATGACCGTGTCGCCGGCGCGGATCTCGAACATCGCGGTCTCGCCGCGCAGGCGCTCCGGCTTGAGCTCCAGCTCGACGCCGTGCTTCTTGGACATGAAGAACCGGTTCTTGTCGAAGAACAGGTCGAGAATCTCCTGGTCGCTGTAGCCCAGGGCGCGCAGCAGGATCGTCACCGGCAGCTTGCGGCGGCGGTCGATGCGGGCGAACACGCAGTCCTTGGCGTCGAACTCGAAGTCCAGCCAGGAGCCGCGATAGGGGATGACCCGCGCCTGGAACAGCAGCTTGCCGGAGCTGTGGGTCTTGCCCTTGTCGTGATCGAAGATCACGCCCGGGCTGCGGTGCAGCTGGGAGACGACCACGCGCTCGGTGCCGTTGATGATGAAGGTGCCGTTCTCGGTCATGAGCGGCAGCTCGCCGAGGTACACCTCCTGCTCGATCGCGCGCTTCACGCGGGTGCCGCCCGGCGACTCCTTGTCGAAGATGCGCAGGCGCAGGCGGACGCGCAGCGGCGCGGCATAGGTGAGGCCGCGCAACTGGCACTCCTTCACGTCGAACACCGGCTCGCCGAGGAAGTAGTACACGTAGTCGAGCACGGCATTGCCCGAGTAGCTCTTGATCGGGAACACGCTCTTGAAGGCGGCGTGCAGACCGGCCTTCTGCAGGTGACGGTCGATGATCTCGCGCTCATCCGCTTCGGACAGGAGCTGGCCCGAGGCCGACTGCTGGCCCGCCGATTCGGCCGCCTGCAGGGCGGCGTGCAGCGCACGCGACTCGTCGAGCTGCAGGTACTGCGCGTAGGACTCGGTCTGGATCGCGAGCAACGGGGGGACGCCCAGGATGCTCGGCCGCTTGCCGAAGTTCTTCCGGATGCGCTTCTTCTCGGTGAACGAATAGGCCATCGCGTCGCCCTCTAGCTCAGACTGCGCGCACGGGCCATGGGCCCGCGTCGCCGGGGAACCGCACCGACGGTGCGGCTCGTGCAATATTCAACTCTGCTGCGGCGCCGCGAACGACGGACGGCCCGGCTCCCCTGCGGGAGCCGGGTAGTCCGCATCGCGACGATGCAGCCTGCGGGGCCGTGTGCCCTCGCATGGAGGCCCTTACTTGACCGCCACCGTCGCGCCGGCTTCTTCCAGCTGCTTCTTGATCTTGTCCGCGTCGGCCTTGCTGACCGCTTCCTTGACGGCGCTCGGCACGCCCTCGACGAGATCCTTGGCCTCCTTCAGGCCCAGGCCGGTGATCTCGCGGATCACCTTGATGGTGCCGACCTTCTTGTCGGCCGGGTAGGCGGTCAGCGTCACGGTGAACTCGGTCTGCTCCTCGGCAGCCGGTGCAGCCGCACCCGCGGCGCCCGCGGCGGCGATCGCCACCGGCGCGGCGGCGGTCACGCCGAACTTGTCTTCCATCATCTTCACGAGGTCGACGATCTCCATGACGGTCATGTTCGAGATCGTTTCGAGGATTTCTTCCTTACTGGCGGCCATTTTGGTCATCTCCGGTTAAGTGGTTTTCTGAATCAGTGCAGAGTAGTCACGCTGCTGCTGCGGCGGCCTTCTGGTCCTTGACCGCAGCGACGGTCCGCACGAACTTGGTGTGCGGCTCGGCGAGCGTGCGTACGAACTTCGAGATCGGCGCCATCAGCACGCCGAGCAGCATCGAGAGGGCTTCGTCACGGGTCGGCAGGCTCGCGACCTTCTCGATGTCGGAGCCGGGCAGCACCTGCCCGCCTATCGACACAAGTGTCGGAACCAGCTTGTCGTTGCTCTTGGCGAAATCCTTGACCACCCGGGCGGCAGCGCCTGGATCGTCTTTGGAGAACGCCAGAATCAACGGACCCTTGAGGCTGCCCGAGATGCACTCGAACGGCGTACCGGTGACCGCACGGCGGGCTAGCGTGTTCTTGACGACCCGCAGATAGACCCCCGACTCGCGCGCCTTGGCGCGCAGTCCGGTGATCTGCGAGACCGTCAAGCCACGGTACTCCGCCGCCACGACCGACAGCGCATCGCGCGCCACCGTGTGGACTTCGGCCACCATCGCCTGCTTCGTTTCAAGCGTAAGTGCCATCGGTTACTCCTGGCTCAAGGTCAACAACACGGCGCGCATCCCTTCACGCCGACCCTTTCGCCTTCGGCCGCTGGGCGGCCTTGGCGTGCCGGTCCACCTGGACCGGCGGATGGCGACCTTCACCAGTTGTCACTGACTCGGGTACCACCATCTGCGCAGGCGACCATTAAGAGGCACTTCGCCCCGCCTGCGGTCTTCGATGGCCCGGGGCGCCCCGCGGCGACCCGGCCCATGCGCGGGCCCGTGCCCGCGGCTCACGCCGGCCGGATCGCAAGATCCGCCCGGCGACAAATCTTCTTCGTTACAGCCCGAGCGTCGCCCGATCGACGGCGATGCCGGGACCCATCGTCGACGACAGCGTTATCCGCTGGACGTAGACGCCCTTCGACGTCGACGGCTTGGCCTTCTGCAGGTCGGCGATCAGCGCCTGCAGGTTGTCCTTGATCGCGCCAGGCTCGAACTTCACCTTGCCGATCGTGCAATGGATGATCCCGCCCTTGTCGCAGCGGTAGCGCACCTGGCCGGCCTTCGCGTTCTTCACGGCCGTCGCGACATCCGGGGTGACCGTGCCCACCTTCGGGTTCGGCATCAGCCCGCGTGGCCCCAGGATCTGGCCGAGCTGACCGACGACGCGCATGGCGTCCGGACTCGCCACGACGACGTCGAAGTCGATCTGGCCCTGCTTGACCTTCTCCGCGAGGTCCTCGAGACCGACGATGTCGGCCCCGGCCTCACGCGCGGCGTCGGCATTCTTGCCCTGCGTGAACACGGCCACACGCACGGTCTTGCCGATGCCGTGCGGCATGATCGTAGACCCGCGCACCTGCTGGTCGGACTTGGACGCATCCACGCCCAGATTGATCGCGACGTCGACCGATTCGTCGAACTTGGCGGTGGCGAACTCCTTCAGCAAGGCCAGGGCCTCGTCGATGGAATACTGCTTGCCCGGCACGAGACGCTCCTGCCAGACCTTCTGTCGCTTGGCTACGGCTACCATGTCACACACCCTCCACGTCGACGCCCATGCTGCGGGCGCTGCCGGCGATGGTGCGCACTGCCGCATCCAGATCGGCCGCGGTCAGGTCGGGCATCTTGGTCTTGGCGATCTCCTCGAGCTGCGCACGGGTCACCTTGCCCACCTTCTTGGTGTTCGGCGTGCCCGAGCCCTTGTCGAGACCGAGCGACTTGCGCAGCAGCACCGACGCCGGCGGCGTCTTGGTGATGAACGTGAAGCTGCGATCCGCGTACACGGTGATGACCACCGGGATCGGCAGGCCCTTCTCGATGGACTGCGTCGCAGCGTTGAACTGCTTGCAGAACTCCATGATGTTGACGCCCTGCTGACCGAGCGCCGGACCCACCGGCGGGCTCGGGTTGGCCGCGCCAGCAGGTATCTGGAGCTTGATGTAGCCCTGTACCTTCTTCGCCATGTCGACTCCTTACGGGTGCAAGCGCCGCGAGGCTCCCCGTGTTAGTGGCGGATGGTGACTGGCAGATAGTCGGGCAGCGCCACCGTCGGCAACACGCTCTGCCGCTATCCGCTATCCGCTATCCGCTATCCGAAAATCACGCCTTCTCAACCTGTCCGAAATCCAGCTCCACAGGCGTCGAGCGGCCCAGGATCTGCACCGCGACCTGCAGCCGGCTCTTGTCGTAGTTCACCGACTCCACCACACCGCTGAAGTCGTTGAACGGCCCGTCGGTGACGCGCACCATCTCGCCGGGCTCGAACAGCACCTTGGGCCGCGGCTTCTCGGCCCCTTCCTCGACCCGGCGCAGGATGGCGTTCGCCTCCTTCTCCGTGATCGGCGTCGGCTTTTCCGACGTGCCGCCGATGAAGCCGAGCACCTTCGGGGTCTCCTTCACCAGGTGCCAGGTCTCGTCGTCCATGTCCATCTGGACCAGGACGTAACCCGGGAAGAACTTGCGCTCGCTCTTGCGCTTCTGACCCTCACGCATCTCGACCACTTCTTCCGTGGGGACCAGCACCTCACCGAACTTGTGCTCGAGCCCGTGCAGCTTCACGCGTTCCTTGAGGCTCGCGGCAACCTTGTGCTCGAAATTCGAGTAGGCGTGGACGACGTACCAGCGCAGTGCCACGGCATCAGCCCCCTTGTCCCGTCAGATGCCGCGTGGCCCAGGCCAGCAGCATGTCCACCAGCCAGAAGAACACGCCCAGCAACAGCACGAACGCGAAGACCACCAGCGTGGTCTGCAGCGTTTCCTGCCGCGTCGGCCAGACCATCTTGCGCAGCTCGATGCGCGAACCCTGGACGAACTGCCAGATCACCTGGCCCTGGGCCGACCAGAACAGGAATCCGGCGCCGAGGGCCAGCCCGGCCAGCACCATCAGGATGCGGGCCGCGGTCGGCGCCTCCGCAAACCAGTAGTAGGCGCCGATGCCCGCCACGAGCGTTGCGACCGCCAGCACCAGCTTGGCGGTGTCGATGACTCCGGACCCGCCCTTTTCGGCCTGCTCGCTCATGTGTACCCGTCACTTCGTCCGTTGCCGCCACCCCCTCGGAGGGTGGCAGGGCAGGAGGGAATCGAACCCCCAACCTGCGGTTTTGGAGACCGCCGCTCTGCCAATTGAGCTACTGCCCTAACGCGATCCGCCTCGTTTGCTACCGCAGTTCGCGATCGCGTTCGAAGTGACTTGCAGCACTTCAACGCAATCGCTTCGCTGTAGCCCCGGCGGTCGCTGCCTGGCGTACCGCCGCTACCGTGGCCCGGCCCGACATCCAGGTGTCGGGCCGCGCGATCACCCCTCTCCCGCTCCCGTTGAAGCGCCGTCAGGCCGCTTCGAACGGGAGCGCTCCATGCGTTCCGCCTACTGGAGGATCTTCGAGACCACGCCGGCGCCGACCGTGCGGCCACCCTCGCGGATGGCGAAGCGCAGCCCTTCCTCCATCGCGATCGGCGCAATCAGCTCCACCGTCATCTTGATGTTGTCGCCAGGCATCACCATCTCGACGCCGTCCGGCAACTGCACCATCCCCGTCACGTCCGTCGTGCGGAAATAAAACTGCGGCCGATACCCCTTGAAGAACGGCGTGTGACGGCCACCCTCCTCCTTGGTCAGCACGTACACCTCGCACTCGAACTTCGTGTGCGGCGTGATCGAGCCCGGCTTCGCCAGCACCTGGCCACGCTCCACTTCCTCGCGCTTCGTGCCGCGCAGCAGCACGCCCACGTTGTCGCCCGCCTGACCCTCGTCCAGCAGCTTGCGGAACATCTCCACGCCCGTGCAGGTCGTCTTCGTCGTCGGCCGGATCCCGACGATCTCGACCTCGTCGTTGACCTTGACCATGCCGCGCTCGATACGACCCGTCACCACCGTGCCACGACCGGAAATCGAGAACACGTCCTCGATCGGCATCAGGAACGGCTTGTCGATCACCCGCACCGGCGTCGGAATGTAGGAGTCCATCGCCTCCACCAGCTTCACAATCGACGGCGCGCCCAGCTCGCCCGTGTCGCCCTCCAGCGCCTTCAGCGCCGAACCCTTCACGATCGGCGTGTCGTCGCCAGGAAACTCGTACTTCGCCAGCAGCTCGCGGACTTCCATCTCCACCAGCTCGATCAGCTCCGCGTCGTCCACCATGTCGCACTTGTTCAGGAACACCACGATGTACGGCACGCCCACCTGCCGCGCCAGCAGAATGTGCTCGCGCGTCTGCGGCATCGGGCCATCCGCCGCCGACACCACCAGAATCGCACCGTCCATCTGCGCCGCGCCCGTGATCATGTTCTTCACGTAGTCCGCGTGCCCGGGACAGTCCACGTGCGCGTAATGCCGCTCCGCCGACTGGTACTCCACGTGCGCCGTCGAAATCGTGATGCCGCGAGCCTTCTCCTCCGGCGCCTTGTCAATCTGGTCGAACGCACTCACCTCGCCGCCGTACGTCTCCGACATCACCTTCGTCAACGCAGCCGTCAACGTCGTCTTCCCATGGTCCACGTGACCAATCGTCCCAACGTTCACATGCGGCTTGCTGCGTACGAATTTTTCCTTAGCCACGGGTCACCTCGAGGAGATCGTCGTTGTTTTCGCCATGGAGCCCTGGTGGACTCCGCCTGTATCCCGTCACTTGCCGCGGCCCTGCGGCCGCACCTGTCGTCTGGAGCCCACGACCGGAATCGAACCGGTGACCTCGTCCTTACCAAGGACGTGCTCTACCGACTGAGCTACGTGGGCATCGTCCCTTCACTTCCCGGCCTCGCCCTCACTCCGTCACGCCGACTGGAGCGGGTGATGGGAATCGAACCCACATCATCAGCTTGGAAGGCTGAGGTTCTACCATTGAACTACACCCGCACTCTCGCTCCCTGAACACGAGCGCGCGAGTCGCCATTGACGTCGCACCGCCGGATCGATCGAACTGGTGGAGGGGGTAGGATTCGAACCTACGAAGGCATGAGCCAGCAGATTTACAGTCTGCCCCCGTTGGCCGCTTGGGTACCCCTCCGGCAAATGAGCCGCGTATTTTCGGCGTACCCGGGCAAACTGTCAACGTGGTGTTGCGCTGCAATGTCGGGGCGGGCCGGCCCCGCACGACCCGGGCCCGGCCGGCGCCGCCCGGAAAACACACATATATAGGTGCGAACCGGGGTCAGCGCCGGGCCGGCCGGTGGATCGCGAGGATCAGGTCGGCCTCGGCGGCGCTCAGCGTGAACCGCCGGACCAGATCGTCACGGCCGGCCCCGCGCCGGACGGCCTCGATCGCCTG
>CAVPYY010000002.1:0-563016 GCA_963710135.1 uncultured Gammaproteobacteria bacterium
GCAACGACCTGAAGCTGGACGAAGGGGTGGGCACCTGCGGCAAGGAGGGCCAGACCGTTCCAGTGGGCGTCGGTCAACCGACCCTGCGAGTGGACGCGCTCACCGTAGGTGGTACGGGCTGATGTCGGGCGGATGGTCCCACGGCGGTGCCGTCGTCCCGGCTGCTCGGGCGGGCTTCGAGTCGTGAGAGTTTCCCGGCCCATCTACGAAACGCTGCCGTACGTCTACATGGGCCTGGGCGTGGGCGCCCTGGCTTTCTCTTTCTTCTGGCGCGAACCAGGCTGGTCCGACGCGGTGATGGGCTTCGGCCTGCTGGCGCTGGTCGGGGGCCTGGTGGTGATCCTGAAGCGGCGCGACTACCGGCTGCAGAAACGCCGCTACGGCGCGGATCTCGACGAGGACTAGGCTGGCCCGGGAACCACGAAGAGGGCCTCGACGGCGGTCCGGATCACGCCTCCCAGCGCGCGCCGTCTTCGGCGGCCATCTCGACATCGCCTTCGGCGAGCTGCGGCAGCTCAGTGCCGGTGGTCCCGATGCCGTGGCGAGCCCGCTCGTCGACGTACATGAGCTCATGCCTGCCCAGCACGATGATGTCGCCGTCATTGAGGTGATGCTTGCGGACCCGCTTGGACTTCACGTACACGCCGTTGGTGCTGTTAAGGTCCTCGAGCACGCTGCCGGTTTCGCCGGTGACGATGCGGCAGTGCTCGCGGCTGACGAACTTGCTGTCGATCTGCAGGTCGCTTTCCGGCGTGCGTCCGATGATCAGCGTGCCGGCGCGCAACGCGCGCTCGGCGACCAGGTGCCCGTCGTGGGCGATGATCAGGCGCGCCAGGACGGTCGCGCCGCCCGCCGGTCCGGATCGTGGCAGCTCCAACCTGGTCACCTGGTTGGTGCGGGCGGCGAACTCGACCCAGCCGAGCTCTTCGATCGCCGCTTCGATCTCGGCGGGCCCGATCAGGGTCTTTTCGAGCGCGAAGGCGCCCATCAGCGCCGTGTCGCACAGCGAGTTGACGAGTCGCGGCACGCCGCCCGAATAGCGATAGATGATCGGAAAGGTCTCCTCGGTGAACAGCTCGCGTCCATGGGAGCCGGCGACATCGAGCCGGTGCAGGACGTAGGCGCGAGTGTCGTCCTCCGACAGCGCGGTCAGATGGAAGCGCAGCCGCACGCGCTGCACCAGCTGGACCATGTCGGGCGAGTCGAGCTTGGCATTCAGCTCGGGCTGCCCGGCCAGGATGATGCGCAGCACCTTCTCCTTGGTGGTTTCCACGCCGGACAGCAGCCGGATTTCCTCCAGCACGCGATTCGACAGGTTCTGCGCCTCGTCGACGATCAGCAGCACCTTGCGGCCCGCCGCGTACTGTTCGACCAGGAACTGGTTCAGTGTCGCCAGCAGCTCGGCCTTGCGCATCTTGAACGGCGTGAAGCCGAACTGCACCAGCACGCCCTGCAGGAACTCGAGCGCCGAGACCTGGGTCTGGTTGACCTGCGCGACGACGACGTCCTTCTCGAGTTCCTTGAGGAAGGTCTCGATCAGCGTCGTCTTGCCGGAGCCGACCTCGCCGGTGATCACCACGAAGCCGTCGGTGAACCAGATGGTCGACTCCATGTAGGCCTTGGCCCGGGCATGGTGCTTCGACAGGTACAGGAAGGCCGGATCCGGGCTGAGCCGGAACGGCAGGTCCTTCAGGTTGAAGTGCTCGAGGTACATCGATCCCTGGTCATCCGCGGTCAGGCCCCGTCCCGTGGCGGGTGTGCGTTCCATCGCCCCGGACCCGCCCCGGGCCCGATCGACAGGCTAGCACAACCCTGCCCGGGGCTAGTCCCGCCGGGCGAGACGGGCCAGGACGCGGGCAGCGCGTTCGCGCGCCGCCGCGCTGCGGGCGATCAGCGTGACGTGCCCCAGCTTGCGCCCCGGTCGCGGCGTCTTGCCGTAATCGTGCAGATGCGCGCCCTCGACGGCGAGCACCGTGGCGGCGTCCGGCATGCTCCCCAGCAGATTCACCATAACGGCGTCGCCGCGCGGCCGGGTGCTGCCGAGCGGCAGCCCGGCGAGGGCGCGGATGTGATTCTCGAACTGGCTGGTCTCGGCGCCTTCGATGGTCCAGTGGCCGGAGTTGTGCACCCGCGGCGCCATTTCGTTGGCGACCAGCCGCCCGTTCTCGACGAAGAACTCGATGCACAGCACCCCGACGTAGCGGAACCGCTCCATGACGGCGCGGGTGCAGCGCTCCGCCGCGCGCTGCAGCGCCGGGTGGCGGTAGGGTGCCCGCGTGACCGACAGCACCCCGTCATCGTGGACGTTCTCGGCCAGCGGATAGAACGCCATGGCGCCGTCACGGCCGCGCACGGCGACCATCGACACCTCGCGCGAGAAGCGTACCTTGCCCTCGTAGATGAGCGGCTGGCCCGCGTAGCGGGCGTAGGCCGTCTCGAGGTCCGCGACCGAGCGCAGCCAGGCCTGGCCCTTGCCGTCGTAGCCGAGGCGGCGTGTCTTCAGCACGCCGGGCAGGCCGATGGTGCCGACCGCGCGGCGCAGGCTCGCCAGCGAATCGACCGCCGCGAACGGCGCGGTGGCGATGCCGAGCCGCCTGAACAGGCGCTTTTCGCTGAGCCGGTCCTGCGCGACCGCCAGCGCGCGCGGCTGGCGGCGCGATCCGGCTCAGGCCCCGCAGCGCGCGCGACGGAGTCGACCGGCACGTTTTCCCAGTCGAAGGTGATCAGGTCGCACCTGCCGCGCGAAGCGCCGCAGTCGCGGCAGGTCGTCGAATTCGCCGACCATGATCGGCGCGACCTGCGCTCCCGGCGTGTCGCCGGAGCGGTCGAACATGAGGAACTCGATGCCGAGCGGAGCGCCGGCGAGAGCCAGCATCCGGCCGAGCTGGCCGGCACCCATCACGCCGATGCGCAAGACTCAGTCTCCGCGCGGGTCGGGACGGGCGAGCACGGCATCCGTCTGGCTGGCCCGGAATGCCTCGAGGGCGGTGCCGATCGCGGGGTGGCGGCCTGCCAGGATGGCGGCGGCGAGCAGCGCCGCGTTGCGTGCGCCCGCGGTGCCGATGGCCACCGTGGCGACCGGTATGCCGGCCGGCATCTGCACGATCGACAGCAGTGAGTCGAGGCCGTTCAGCGCCTTGGACTGCACCGGCACGCCGAGCACCGGCAGCGAGGTCTTGGCCGCGGTCATGCCAGGCAGGTGCGCGGCACCGCCGGCACCGGCGATGATCACTTCGATTCCGCGGGAGCGCGCGCCGGTGGCGTATTCGAACAGCAGGTCCGGCGTGCGGTGCGCCGATACGACCCGCACCTCGTGCGGGATGCCGAGCTGCTCGAGCATCGCAGCGGTGTGTTCCATCGTCTCCCAGTCGGAAGACGAGCCCATGATGATCCCGACCAGCGGCTTCATCACGGAATCCTAGCACGGCGCGAGCCGGCCGCTGCCGTCGCCACGGTGGTCACTGTGCGTTCAGCGTCGCATTGATCACCCGAAACAGCTGGCGGGCCGCACGCGCCGGGGCGCCCGCGGTGCGCTCGGCCCGCGCCTCGGCGGCCAGGCGCCTGACGGTCGCCGCATCGCTGTCGGGATACTCGGTCAACAGGCTGTCGACGGCTCCGTCGCCCTCCTCGAGGATCCGGTCCCGCCACTGCTCGACGCGGCGGTGGCGCAGGGCGTCCAGCTGGCGTTCGGCCGCGCGCGCCTCGAGCGCGGCGCGAATGGGCGCGTCGTCCAGGTGGCGCATCAGCTTGCCGATGAACTGCTTCTGGCGCAGCAGCGCCGCGCGGCTGGTGATCCGCCGCGCCAGGTCGATGGCATCGCGCAATTTCTCGGGCAGCGACAGGTCGTCGAGCAGCGCGTCGGGCGCCTCGATCAGCTGTTCGCCGAGTTCCTGCAGGGAGTGCGCGCGCCGCTTGAGTTCACCCTTGGTCGGTGGTTCGGGCTCACCGGGGAGCTGGCGACGGCGCATGTTGCAATCCTACCATGCCCCGCCGCGCGATCCGCCCGGGGTCGCTACAATGCATGCCCCACCGGACGTGGAGTCAGTGATGACCGGTATGCCGGCCAGGACAGCATTGGGACGGCCCGAACTCGAGGCCGTGGTCGCCAGCGCACTCGAGCAGGCGCGGCGTGGCGGCGCCGCCCAGGCCGAGGCGGGGGTCAGTGCCGACACCGGCTTGTCGGTCACGGTGCGCTTCGGCGAGGTCGAGTCGCTCGAGTACCAGCGCGACCGGGGCATGGGCGTCACGGTCTACGTGGACGGGCACAAGGGCTCGGCCAGCACGGGCGATCTCTCGCCCGCGGCGGTCACCGCCACCGTCGAAAAGGCGCTGTCGATCGCGCGCTTCACGGCGCAGGATGAATTTGCCGGTCTCGCGGACGCAGCCCGCATGGCGGTGGCGATTCCGGATCTCGAGCTCTCCCATCCCTGGGAGATCGATGCCGAGCAGGCCATCGGGATTGCGCGGCGCGCCGAGGCGGCGGCGCTGGCGCACGATCCGCGCATCAGGAATTCAGAGGGGGGATCGGTCAGCACGCATGCCGGATTGCGGGTGTATGGCAACAGCCACGGTATGGTCGGCGGCTATCCCTCTACCACCCACAGCGTCAGCTGCGTCGTGCTCGGCCAGCAGGACGACGACATGCAGCGTGACTACTGGTACACGACCGCCCGCGAGGCCGCCGCACTCGAGCCACCGGAGCAGGTCGGCCGCCGCGCCGCCGAGCGCGCCGTCGCGCGGCTGGGCGCACGCAAGCTGGCGACCCGCCGGGCGCCGGTGTTGTTCTCGGCCGAGCAGGGACGTGGCCTGATCGGGCACTTCGTCAGCGCCATTCGCGGCGGGCCGCAGTACCGCAAGAGCTCGTTCCTGCTGGGCGCGAAGGGCCAGCGGCTATTCCCGGAGTGGCTCGCCATGGTCGAGCAGCCGCACCTGAAGCGGGCACTCGGCTCCGCGCCCTTCGACAACGACGGCGTGGCCACCGCTGACCGCGAGCTGGTGGTCGGCGGCGTGCTGACCGGCTACGTGCTCGACGCCTATTCGGCACGCAAGCTTGGCCTCGAGACGACCGGCAATGCGGGCGGGGTACACAATCTGGAAGTGCTGGGCGGCAGCGGCGATTTTGCGTCGATGCTCGCGCGCCTGGGCACCGGGCTGCTGGTGACCGAGCTCATGGGACAGGGCGTCAATACCGTCACCGGTGACTACTCCCGCGGCGCCGCGGGATTCTGGGTGGAGGGCGGTGAGATCGCCTATCCCGTGCACGAGATCACGATTGCCGGTCAGCTGCGGGACATGTATGCGGGAATCGTCGCCGTCGGCGGCGACATCGACCTGCGCGGCGGCATTCGCACGGGATCGATACTGGTCGGCGAGATGACCATCGCCGGGGACTGAGCCCGCGCCGCTCAGACCCCGCGCGTGACCAGGTCGTGCAGCGACTGATCCCGCGTTCGCTCGCGGATCGCCGCTTCCACCGCGTCCGCCACCGCGTCCGCGTCGGGCTCGGTCCGGGCCCGGGCCAGCAGCCAGGACTGGTACTGCTGCTCGTCGCGCACGGCGGTCAGGATGCCGTGCACCGGTATCTGCTCCAGGGAGCGTCCCGGGATGAGCTGCTCGCGCTCGGTCGCCACGATGAGCCCGGCGGTCTCCAGTGACTCGGTCACCGACGCCAGCGCCGAGCTCGGCACCTCGAGCCGCTCCGCCAGCTCCTTCAGCCGCCAGGGCGCGCCGCCTTTCACGAAGGTGCGGCCGATCAGGAACATGGCGGACAACGCGAGCCGCTCCCGCAGGCGGCTGGTCATGCGGATCTGCGCCTGGCCCGCGCGCAGGTAGCGCGGATTCTGCACGTAGAAGGACAGCTGGGCGCCCACCAGCAGGATGATCCAGCTCAGGTACACCCAGATCAGCGTCACCAGGAAGATGGCGAAGCCCGCGTAGATGGCCACCATGCGGGTGGAGGCCACGACGATCTGCGTGAACAGCGCACCGCTCGCTGCCCACAGCAGGCCTGCGACGATGCCCCCGGCGATGGCGGCCCTGGGCCGCACCCGGGTGTTGGGCACGAACATGTAGAGGAACGTGAAGACGGTCGCGACCACAAGGTAAGGCGCCGCGAGGCCGAGGCTGGCCAGCATCGTGCCGAAGGGTTCGTGATTCATGAGCCACTGCGCGATACGCAGGTCGGCCATCGCGCCGAACAGCCCGAGGACCACCACCACGAAGATCGGTCCGACCACCATCAGGCTCAGGTACTCGCTCACCCGCCGGACGACGCTGCGCGGCTGCTCGACATGCCAGGCGAAGTTGAAGCTCTCCTCGATCTTCTGCACCGTGCTGACGACCGTGTAGAGCAGGAAGGCCAGTCCCAGCGAGCCGAGCACGCCGCCGCGGGTGTTGTCGACGAACGCCATGATCTGCGCGGTCAGCGTGTAGGCCTGCTCGCCGACCGGGCGCAGGAACTCGTATAGCAGCGGCTCGAGGTCGCGATGCACGCCGAGGCCCTTGAGCACCGCAAAGGCGAAGGCGACCAGCGGCACCACCGACAGCAGCGTGGTGTAAACGAGGCCCATGGCACGCAGATTGAGCTCGCCCTTCAGCAGATCACGCAGCAGGGCGTAGACGTAGCGCAGCGGCCCGATCAGGCGGCGGAGCAGCGGGATGGCCGGCTGGTGCTCCGGCTCGAACAGAAGCCGTTCGAGCCTGAGAATCGGGTGCAGGGAAACGGCCATGGAGTCAGCGTGGCACAGCGCTGCCGCGTTGTGCAATTCGTGTAGTGGGAACCGTGCTGGGCAGCACGCCCGAGGACCGCTACAGTCGTGCCATGACCCGCACTCGCGACGGCTACGCGTCGAGAATCGTCTGCCTCACGGAGGAGACCACCGAGACGCTCTATCTGCTGGGCGAGGACTGGCGCATCGTCGGGATCTCGGGCTTCACCGTGCGGCCACCCCGGGCGCGCAAGGAGAAGCCCCGCGTGTCGGCCTTCACCAGCGCGCGGATCGAGCGCATCCTGGAACTCGATCCGGACCTGGTGCTCGGCTTCTCCGACCTGCAGGCCGACATCGCGGCGGAACTGGTGCGGCGCGGCGTCGAGGTCCACGTGTTCAACCACCGCTCGGTCGAGGAGATCCTGCGCATGATGCGCATGCTCGGCGGCATGATCGGCTGCGAAGGGAAGAGCGCCGCGCTGGTGGCGCGCCTGGAGACCGGGCTCGCCGAAGTGCGGGCCATCGCCGCGGGTCTTGAACGCCGGCCGCGGGTCTACTTCGAGGAGTGGGACGAGCCGCAGATCTCCGCGATCCGCTGGGTGAGCGAGCTGATCGGCATCGCCGGCGGCGACGACATCTTTCCCGAGCTCGCCGCGCAGGGTCTCGGCCGGGATCGCATCATCGCCGACCCGCTGGAAGTGGTCCGCCGGGCGCCGGACATCATCCTCGGCTCCTGGTGCGGCAAGAAGTTCCGGCCGGAGCGGGTGGCGGCGCGTCCGGGCTGGCAGGACATTCCGGCGGTGCGTCACGGCGCCATGCGGGAGATCAAGTCGTCGATCATCCTGCAGCCGGGCCCTGCGGCGCTGACCGACGGGGTGCGCGCACTGCAGGCGGCGATCCTCGAGTGGCGGGGCGACAGCCCCCGGCGGCGCTGAGGGCCGGTCAGGACGTCAGGCGGCGCACCGCTTCGGCGTACTTGTCGGCCGTGCCCTGAATGACGGCGGCGGGCAGCCGCGGACCGGGCGCCTGCTTGTTCCAGTCCAGCGTCTCCAGATAGTCGCGCACGAACTGCTTGTCGAAGGACGGCGGGCTCGAGCCCGGTACCCAGGTGTCCACGGGCCAGAACCGCGACGAGTCCGGCGTCAGCACCTCGTCGATCAGCAGCACCTGTCCGGACTCGTCGAGACCGAACTCGAACTTGGTGTCGGCGATGATGATGCCGCGCTCGAGCGCATGCGCCGCGGCGTAACGCGTACAGCGCGAGCGACAGCTCGCGAATTCGCCGGGCATGCTCGATACCGATCAGCGCGGTCACCCGTTCGAAGCCGATGTTCTCGTCGTGCTCGCCGACCGCCGCCTTGGTGGCCGGCGTGAACAAGGGCTCCGGCAGGCGATCCGCCATGCGCAGACCGGCCGGCAGCTCGATGCCGCAGACCCGGCCGCTGGCCTGATAGTCCTTCCAGCCCGAGCCGATCAGGTAGCCGCGCACGACCGCCTCGACCGGCAGCGGCTGCAGCCGCTTCACCACGACCGCGCGACCCTCGAGCATCGCGAGCTCGTCGGCATCGGCGATCCACTGCGAGGGATGCAGTCCGGTGAGGTGATTGGCGACGATGTGGCGGGTGCGCTCGAACCAGAAGTTGGACAACTGGGTCAACACCCGGCCCTTGCCCGGGATCGGATCCGGCAGCACCACGTCGAATGCCGACAGGCGATCGGTGGCGACGATCAGCATGTGCCGCGCGTCCAGGCGCATAGATGTCGCGCACCTTGCCCTGGTGGATCCTCTGCAGGCCCGACAGGCGCGTCTCGAATACGGCTTCAGGCGGCACGCGAGTGCCCCGGTGTCGCGGCGGCGCGGCAGGTGAATTGCTAACATTACGGCCGCTCCCAAGGAAGCGCGTGATCTTGCAACCCGGCTGCACAACGGTCAAGGACAGTCCATGAAGTGGGCCGGCAAGGTGGTCGGCGCGCTGCTCGGCCTTGCCACCGGTCTCGGGCCGGTTGGTGCCGCGATCGGCCTGGTCATCGGCCATGCCTATGACGAGCGTGTCGCCCAGGATGACGACGACGCCACGCCGACCGGCGATCTCGCCGCCATTCGCGCGGTCTTCTTCCGCTCCGCGTTCCAGGTCATGGGCTACGTGGCCAAGTCGGACGGGCGGGTTTCCGAGCAGGAGATCGCCGCCGCACGAGAGATCTTCCGGGAGCTGCGCCTCAATGAAGAGCAGCGCCGTGAGGCCATCGGTTTCTTCGGCGAAGGCAAGGCGCCCGGGTTCGACATCGAAAGGGCGCTCAGCGAGCTGACCCGCGCCTGCGGGCGCCGCCATGATCTGTTGCGGGTGTTCCTCGAGGTGCAGATCAGGGCGGCGCTGCTCGGCAATGGCATGCAGGGGCGCACGCGGGGACTGGTCAGCCGGATCGCGCAGGCGCTGGGCGTGTCCGGTCTGGAGTTCGCCCACCTCGAAGCGCTGCTGAGGCTGCAGGGCTACGGCGCCGGCTTTGCCCGCCAGGGGCCAGGCCCCTCGCCGGGAGACGGTTACCGGCCGCCGCCACGCGTCGAGCCGCTGGCGGAAGCCTACGAGGTGCTCGGCGTCACGGCGGAAGCCAGCGATGCGGAGATCAAGCGCGCGTATCGCAGACTGATGAGCCAGAATCACCCGGACAAGCTCGTCTCGCGTGGCCTGCCGGAATCCATGATGGAAGTGGCCAAGCAGAAGACGCAGGCCATCCAGGCGGCCTACGAGCGCGTTCGCGAGGTGCGCGGCATACGCTAGCCGGGGCCGGCTCGGTTAGAGTGAACCGCCAGGAAGACCGGGAGCACAGACCATGCAGCCAGCCGTCATCGCACCATCGATTCTTTCCGCTGACTTCGCCAGGCTCGGTGCGGAGGTCGATGCGGTGCTGGCCGCCGGCGCGGACTGGGTGCATTTCGACGTCATGGACAACCACTACGTGCCGAATCTCACCATCGGCCCGGTGGTGTGCGAGGCGCTGCGGCGCCACGGTGTCACCGCGCCGATCGACGTGCACCTGATGGTGCGGCCGGTCGATCGCATCATCCCCGACTTCGCGCGTGCGGGGGCGACCCGCATCAGCTTTCATCCCGAAGCGAGCGAGCACGTCCACCGCACCATCCAGATCATTCGCGACAACGGCTGCAGTCCGGGGCTGGTATTCAATCCCGCGACGCCGCTCGACTGGCTCGACTACACCCTCGAACTGGTCGACCTGGTGCTGGTGATGTCGGTGAATCCGGGGTTTGGCGGCCAGCAGTTCATACCGGGCGCGCTCGACAAGATCGCCGCGGTGCGCCAGCGCATCGATGCGGCAGGGCGTCCGGTCCGGCTGGAAGTGGACGGCGGGGTCAAGAGCGACAACATCGGCGCGATCGCGCGGGCGGGCGCGGACACTTTCGTGGCCGGCAGCGCGATCTTCGGCTCGACGGATTACGCGGCCACGATCAGCGCCATGCGGCGGGCGGTGGCCGCCCGGTCGTAAGGGCCGGCGCGAGGCCGGCCTAGCCGGCCGCGGTGCCCACCTTGGAGGCGTCCGCGATGGGCCGGGTCCGCGTCTTCGGGCGGGCGCCGAACACCACGATGGTCTTGCCGTGCGCGGTGAGCAGGCCCTGCTCCTCCAGCACCTTCAGCACCCTGCCGGCCATCTCGCGCGAGCAGCCGACCAGCCGCGAAAGCTCCTGGCGGCTCACCTTGATCTGCATGCCCTGCGGGTGGGTCATGGCGTCGGGCTCGCCGCACAGGTCCATGATCGCGTGCGCGACCCGGCCGGTCACGTCGACGAAGGCGAGATCGCCGAGCTTGCGGTTGGTGCGATCGAGCCGCGTGGCCAGCTGTGTCGCCAGTTCGAAGACCAGTCCCGGACTTTCCGCAGCGATCTGGCGGAAGCGGGGATAGGTCATCTCGGCGAGTTCGCAGTGCGTTCGCGTGCGCACCCAGGCGCTGCGCTGCTGGGTATCCGAGAACAGGCCCATTTCGCCGAAGAACTGGCCCTTGTTGAGGTAGGCGAGGACCATTTCGTTGCCTTCCTCGTCCTCGATCATCACCTCGACGGAGCCGCGGACGATGTAATAGAGAACGTCCGGCAGGTCGCCGGCGTGAATCAGCACCGTCTTGGATGGAACCGTCCGGACACGGCAATAACTCAGAAACCGGTTGATCGCCGGTATGTCCGTCAGCGGCTTGACCACGTCTTCCATGTTTCCCCAGCTCCCCGTTTGTGCGCAGCAACCCCGCCCTTTTATTACAGCGTCCCCTGATGCTGCAAGACATATTCCTCACCGAAGGCCGCTGCTGCGCCGGCCGCGGCGGCGGCTAGAGCCGGTAAGCGGCGCTGGTCATGACCTTGCGATGCCAGCTTCATCAGCACGCGAATGGGCGCGGGCAGCGCCGCGCCGCCGGCGGCCATCGCCGCCTGTCCGTGCGCGACCTCGTCGCGCTGCATCTGCTGGAGAATGGCGCGGCTGCGCGCGTCCTCGCCCGGCAATCGGGCGAGATGATCCTCGAGATGACCTTCGACCTGCCGCTCGGTCTCCGCCATGAATCCCAGGCTCCAGCGGTCGCCTGCCGTGCCGGCGAGCGCGCCGATGGCGACCGAGCCGGCGTACCAGACGGGATTGAGCAGGCTCGGCCGGGCGCCGAGTTCGTCGAGGCGGTCGCGGCACCAGGCCAGGTGATCACCTTCTTCGCGTGCCGCGTGTTCCATTGCCGCCCGGATCTCGGGTCGCCGCGCCGTCATGGCCTGACCGTGATAGAGACCCTGGGCGGCGACCTCGCCGGCGTGATTGATGCGCATCAGGCCGGCCACATGCGCTCGGGCGGTACTGTCCGCCAGGCGGTCAACCAGCCCCGCTCCCGGATTGGGGCGCGCGGCGGCGGGCTGACCGAACATGGCGCGCAATGCCCCGTCGGCTCGGGTCAGCAGCTGGTCGAGGGGGGTCAGGGAGCGGTCGGCCATGCGGACATTATATATGTGCCGGGTGCCGGCGTGCCCGCCGGCCTGCCAGCGCGTCGACCGGCTTTGCATTGGGCCCGTATCTTCTTTAAACTTCCCGCCCTTTCCCGAGCCCGACCCGTTCAGGGGTTTACATGAAGACGACCTTTGCCAGCCCAGAGCGTGTCCGGCGCGACTGGTTCGTAGTAGACGCCGCGGGCAAGACCCTTGGCCGGCTTGCCTCCGCCGTGGCGTTTCGCCTGCGCGGCAAGCACAAGCCGGAGTACACCCCGCACGTTGACTGCGGCGACTACATCATCGTGGTCAATGCCGAGAAGATCGCGGTTACCGGCAACAAGCTGGCGGACAAGAAGTATCACCGTCATACGGGCTACATGGGCAACCTGAAGACGGTCGCGCTCGGCAAGCTGCTCGACGAGCATCCCGAGCGAGCCATCGAGTACGCGGTCAAGGGGATGCTGCCGAAGACCATTCTCGGCCGCCAGATGTACCGGAAGCTGCATGTCTTCGCGGGCGGCGAGCACCCGCACGCCGCGCAGCAGCCCAAGCCGCTCGAGCTCGCCTGAGCCGGCGCCAGCGACACCAGGAAACAAGATAGATGCCTGCCAACACGAATTACGGGACCGGACGCCGCAAGACCTCCGCCGCGAAGGTCTTCCTGAAGCCCGGCAGTGGCCGGATCACGGTCAACGGACGTCACGCTCGACGAGTTCTTCGGTCGCGAGACGGGTCGCATGATCGTCCGCCAGCCGCTGGAGCTGACGCAGCTGGTCGACACGTTCGACGTCACGGTCAGCGTGGCGGGCGGTGGCGTGACCGGCCAGGCCGGCGCCATTCGCCACGGCATCACGCGCGCACTGCTGGAGTACGACGAGAATCTCCGCAAGCCGCTGCGCGCCGCCGGCTTCGTGACGCGCGACGCCCGTGAGGTGGAGCGCAAGAAGGTCGGTCGCCGCAAGGCCCGTCGCGGTACGCAGTTCAGCAAGCGCTGATCGCAGGACCCTCGACCCGCTTTTGGGGGATCGTCTAGCGGTAGGACTACGGACTCTGACTCCGTCAACCTAGGTTCGAATCCTAGTCCCCCAGCCATCAACGCGAAGAGGCCAGCCCATCGGGCTGGCCTTTTTGCGTCCGGGGGGACTGTCCGCAGGGACTGTCCCCTGCTGCGGCACCGACGTGGGCGTCCCGCAGGGGACTGTCCCGTAGCGGCAGAGAGGTGGGACTGTCCCCGCAGGGGACTGTCCCCGCTCTGGCATCCGTCGTGGCACCCCGCGGAACGCTCGCAGCGGCGCGGGTCTCTCTACTCCTGTAGAGCCTCTCGCTCGCTCCGGAAACCAAAGTCGCTCGCGAGAGACCTACAGTCGTCCTCGACCCGCGCTGGGGACTGTCCCCGCAGGGGACTGTCCCCTGTTGAGGTACACCGCGTAACGCTCGCAGACTGCGCGGGCTCTCTACTCCTGTAGAGCCTCTCGCTCGCTCCGGAAACCAAAGTCGCTCGCGAGAGACCTACAGTCGTCCTCGACCCGCGCTGGGACTGTCCCTGCAGGGGACTGTCCCCTGTTGAGGTACACCGCGTAACGCTCGCAACTGCGCGGGTCTCTCTACTCCTGTAGAGCCCCTTGCTCGCTCCGGAAGCCAAAGTCGCTCGCAAGAGGCCTACAGTCGTCCTCGACCCGCGCCAGGGGCAGTCACCCTGGGCCAGGCTCGCCTCATCGAGGCTCTCGCTGCCTAGGCGGGCGAAGACGACCGTGGCCCCTTCCGTAGTGAGTTTGGCTTCCCGAACGGAGGAAGGGGCCACGGAAGTAGGGAGCCCGCCGGGCACAGGAGGGGACAGGCACCGCTCGTGAGGTCGTGCCACAAGCAACGTCGTGCCCGCGGTGCCAGTCCCCGGCGGTGTCCGTCCGCGTCGGAGCCCGCCAGGCGCGGCGTCGATGCCGCGTGCCGCGGCGAAGCGTCTGCTAGCGTTCGATGCGCCGGACGCCGTCGGCGCCGGCGACGAGGAGGATGTCGGCCGGACGGCGCGCGAACAGCCCGACGGTGACCACACCGGCGAGCTGGTTGATCTCGGTCTCCAGCGCCGCCGGGTCGAGGATCTCCAGATTGTGCACGTCGAGGATCACGTTGCCGTTGTCGGTGACGAAGCCCTCGCGCCACACCGGCTGGCCGCCGAGCTTCACCAGTTGCCGCGCCACCAGCGAGCGCGCCATCGGCAGCACTTCGACCGGCAGCGGGAAACGCCCGAGCACGCCGACCAGCTTGGAGTCGTCGACGATGCAGACGAACCGGCGGCTCGCCGCCGCGATCACCTTCTCCCGGGTCAGCGCGCCGCCACCACCCTTGATCAGCTGCAGGTGAGCGGTCGCCTCGTCGGCGCCGTCCACGTACAACGCCAGGTCACCCGTGTTGTTGAGGTCCATGACCTCGATACCGGCCTTGTGAAGCTGCGCCGTGCTGGCCTCGGACGACGATACCGCCCCGGCGACCCGCTTCCTCGCGCTGCCGAGCGCCTCGATGAAGAAGGCGACGGTCGAGCCGGTGCCGATACCGACGATCATTCCTTCCTCGACGAACTCGAGTGCAGCGAGGGCGGCCTGCCGCTTGCGTTCCTGGGTGCTCATGCGATGGATGGCTCGATCAGTGGATCCCGGATACGACTGTGCCCGCTTACGCGGGCACAGTCAGAAGCATTTGGAACGGGCGGTTGGTGAACTTTCGAACAGCCAACCGCCGTTCCGACTGCTAAAGGCCTACTTCTTCTTCGCTGCCTTCTTCTTGGCAGCCTTCTTCTTCGTCGCCTTCTTCTTAGCAGCCTTCTTCTTCGTCGCCATGTTGGATCTCCATGTCGGGTTAATCCGGGGAGCGAGTATATACATGGTTGACGGGATTGCAAGCAAGAGGTATGCGCGCGCGAGCATGCGATTCGGTTGAGCGATGCGACGCGACGCGATGCGTCGGCGGGTCCACGTCATCGCTCATCAATGCCGGTGCGTCGATGGCGGCAATTCGCTCGCGCGATGCGAGCGCCGCAAACATCTATTTTCCCCGTGCGAAACGCGCTTCGGGAATTCAGTCACCAGCAAGCTTGATGATGAAGTCCCACTCGCTCTTGCTGACTGGAGTGATCGACAGCCGATTGCCGCGGCGCAGTACCTGCATCCCCTGCAGCTTGCCCGCGGCGTGCTCCTTGAGTGCCGTAAGCGTGACGGGCTGCGCAAACTTGCGCACGAGCTGAACGTCCACCGCGAGCCACCGCGGATTGCCGGCGTCGCTGCCCGCATCGAAGTACTCGCTCTTCCGGTCGAATGCAGTCGGGTCCGGTCGTGCTTCCCCGACGACCTTCACGACGCCCGCGATTCCCGGCACGGCGCAACTCGAGTGATAGAAGAACCCCAGGTCGCCCTTGCTCATCTCGTCACGCATCATGTTGCGCACCTGGTAGTTGCGCACTCCGTCCCATCGGGTGGTTCGCTGCGGCGACCGGCCCAGGGCGTCGATGCTGAAAGTGTCCGGTTCGGACTTGAACAACCAGTATTTCATCCTGCGCTCTCCAACATTCCGTTCATGCCGACGGCGTCGGCCAGTAAATGTGTCGCTCCGTTACCACAGCGGTGAGCGGCACGTCCCACGGCGCCTGCGCCAGCGCCTCGACACGCTGGCACTCATAGGCCACGCCCACCAGCAGCGGGCGGCGCCAGTGAACCCGCCAGCGCAGGAAGGCGAAGTGACGATCATAGAAGCCCGCGCCCAGACCGAGCCGCGCTCCGCCGGCGTCGAAGGCGACACAGGGAGTGATCACCACATCGAGCCAGCGACCGTGAATCGTGTCGCGCCGGTCGGGCTCCAGGATGCCCCAGCGGTTGGTGTGCACACGATTCGGGCGCAGCGGTGCGAAGCGCATGCTGCGGCGCAGAAAACTGGTGATGACCGGGGCATACACGCGGCAGTCGCGGCGCCGTGCCAGGTCCAGGATCGGGCGCGTGTCGACTTCGCCGCCGAGCGGCAGGTAGATCCCGACCCGCCGGCCGGCACCGAGCAGGCCCAGCGAATCGACGCTGCGGGCGATCACGTCAGCGGCCGCGCGGCGCGTCTTTGCGTCGAGCGCGTCGCGCCGGGCCCTGAGCGACCGGCGCAGCGCGGCCCGGTCCGCCTGGCCGCTGACCGCGCTCACGCCACTCCGGCAGGAAGAAGGGGAGGCGCCACCCGCCTGTGCCGTTTTGGACCGTTGCTCTCGACACGGAGCAACAGGTGGGGCAGGCCACGACAGCTAAGGCTTCCCGCTTCTCGGCGGATCTGCACAATGCTGCCGCTGGGCCAGGCCCCTGGGTGTTTTACGTTAGGGTCGAGAGGTACCCAGGCCCGTATCGAACACCGCAGGCGGCGCCAAATCGTCGCGCGCCCCGGTCGGGGACACGCCGCTTGTTTCACAATTCCAGCTGCTGACCGCGAGCCAGCGCCGACTCCACGCGCTCCCTGAGCGACCGCAGGCGGCCGGTCACGTCCGTCTCCAGCGAATCGTCGCGCACCCGCGCCTGCAGCAATTCGTTGGTGATGTTGAGCGCCGCCATCACGGCGATCCGGTCGAGTCCCACGACCTTGCCGCTGTCGCGGATCTCGCGCATCTTCGCATTCAGCATGTCGGCCGAGTCCTGCAGCGCGCGGCGCTGCTCGGCCGGACAGGCGACATGGTACTCCTTCTCCAGGATGCGGATGCTCACCCGGTTGATGTCCCCGGTCATGCCCCGCTCTCCATGGACTTCAGCCGCCCGATCATTGCCTCGACCCGCGCACGCACCTGCTCGTTCTTGGCGAGCAGCGCTGCCCGTTCCGAGGTGAGGCTGTCCTGCCGCTGGCGCAGCGCGCGATTCTCGTCCTTGAGCTGGCCCAGGATGGACACGAGCTCGTCGATGCGGCGTTCCAGCCGCTTGAGCTCCTGATCGACCATGGCCTTCGGTGCCTGTTCCATGACGGCATTATGGGACCGGGTGAAACACGCGGTCAACGCGCTGCTGGTTACCTCGCCCCGGCGTCCACGGTAGGATAGCCAGCCCGGGCAGAATCCCGCCGGAAGCATGTCGATCGTCAGCTTTTCAGAGTTTTCCAGCCGCCTCGACGACGCGTCGGCCGATATTGACGCTGCCGAGGCGCACGGCTGCCTGAGCGGGGGGCTCTGCGGTCAGCCCGTCTATCCGCTGGCCGAGTGGGTGGCCGAGATTCTGTCCGATGACTGCCCGGATGCCGTGCGAGCCGGCATCTTCGAGCTGCTCGAGTCGGTGCATCGCGAGACGGCGGACTCGCTGGCGGGTGACGACCTGTCGTTCGCCCCGCTGCTGCCCGCCGACGATGGCCCGCTGTCCGAGCGCGTCGGCGCGCTCGCCAGCTGGTGCAGTGGCTTCCTGTATGCGCTCGGGCGGGCCGGAGTGCTGGCCGACGCCTCCGCGGAAGTGAATGAAGTCGTCCAGGATTTCAGCGAGATCGCGCGGGCCGGAATCGGGGACGAGGAGTCGGACGAAGAGGCAGAGGGCGACTACGCCGAGCTGGTGGAGTTCGTGCGCGCGTCCGTGCAGCTCGTCTACGAGGACCTTGCCGGGCGCCGTGCACTGGCCGCTACGACGAGCGCACGAACACACTGAATGCCCCTGAGCGGGGCGGAGACACATGAAGAAGACCGAATTCGAGCGACGCCGGCGCCAGCTGATGCGAATGATGGGGCGGGGCGGTATCGCCATCCTCCCCGCCGCGGCGGTCAAGCATCGCAACAGCGACGTGGAGTACCACTACCGCCAGGACAGCGATTTCCAGTACCTCACCGGTTTCGCCGAGCCCGAGGCGGTCGCGGTGCTGGTTCCGGGGCGGCCGCAGGGCGAGTTCGTGCTGTTCGTGCGCGACCGCGATCCGACCCGGGAAACCTGGGACGGCGCCCGCGCCGGCCCGGAGGGCGCGGTCGAGCAGTACGGTGCGGACGACGCCTTTCCGATCGGCGACATCGACGACATCCTGCCCGGACTGATGGAGCGGTGCTCGCGGGTGTACTACACCATGGGTGTGAACCACGAGTTCGACCAGCATGTGCTGGGGTGGGTGAATACCCTGCGGTCCCAGGCCAAGCACGGCCTGCACACGCCCCAGGAGTTCGTGGCGCTCGATCACCTGCTGCACGACATGCGGCTGTTCAAGAGCCGTGCCGAGCTGGGCGCAATGCGTCGCGCGGCGACCATCGCGGCCGAGGCGCACTGCCGGGCGATGCGCCTGGCCGCGCCGGGTCGCATGGAGTACGAGGTCATGGCCGAGCTGCTGCACGAGTTTCACCGCAGCAAGGCCGACATTTCCTATCACCCGATCGTTGGCAGCGGCGCCGAACTCTTGCGTCCTTCACTATCACGCCAACGACCGCCAGATGCGCGACGGCGACCTGCTGCTGATCGATGCCGGTTGCGAATACGATTTCTACGCTTCCGACATCACCCGTACCTTCCCGGTGAACGGCCGTTTCTCGCCCGAGCAGCGTGCGGTCTACGAGGTCGTCCTGGCCGCGCAGCGCGCCGCCATCGATAAGGCGCGGCCCGGCAACCACTGGAACGAGCCGCATGAGGCCGCGGTCAAGGTCGTCACCCAGGGGCTGGTCAAGCTCGGGCTGCTGAAGGGCCGCGTCCCGTCGTTGATCAAGGACGAGGCCTACAAGAAGTTCTTCATGCACCGCACCGGTCACTGGCTCGGCATGGACGTGCACGATGTCGGCGAGTACAAGGTCGGGGAGGACTGGCGCCTGCTCGAGCCGGGGATGGTCATGACCGTCGAGCCCGGCATCTACATCGCGCCGGGAACGAAGGGCGTGCCCAAGGCCTGGCACGGCATCGGGATCCGCATCGAGGACGACGTGGTGGTGACCAAGGGGGACCCCGAGGTCATGACGGCGGCGGTGCCCTCGGATGCCGACGAGATCGAACGGCTCATACAGGCGGCGTGAGGCGGGGCCGCTTCGCGCCACTGCGCTAGACTGACCCGATCATGACGATAGACGGCACTGCGAGAGTCTGCGACGTTGCGATCGTCGGCGGGGGCATGGTGGGCCTGTCGCTCGCCGCGGCGCTCGGCAGGTTGCCGCTCGACGTCGTGGTGATCGAGCCCGTGCCGGCGGGCGACTCCGGGCAGCCAAGCTTCGATGAGCGCAGCACGGCGCTCTCGAACGGCAGCCGCCGGATACTCGAGGGCATCGGCGCCTGGCCTGCGGTCGCGACCGAAGCGACGCCGATCCGCCACATCCATGTTTCCGATCGCGGCCAGTTCGCTTTCGCCCGACTGTCGGCCGAAGAGCAGGGCGTGCCGTCGCTCGGCTACACCCTGGCGAACCGGGTGCTGGGCGCGGCGCTGCAGGAGCTATGCCGGGAGGCGCCGCGCGTTGAGCTGCTCTGCCCTGCGCGCGTCACCGCGGTCGATCGCGGCGCCGAACGCGTCGGGCTCGCCGTCGAGGGAGCCTGGGCCGGCCGGCTGGACGCCCGGCTGGTGGTGGCCGCGGACGGTGCCCGCTCGGTCGTGCGCGAGGCGTTCGGCATCGACGCCAGCGTCTGGGATTACGCGCAGCACGCGGTCATCACGACGGTGGTCACGGAGAAGTTTCATGACTTCACCGCGTACGAGCGCTTCACCCCGGCGGGGCCCATCGCCGTGCTGCCGCTCGCGGACGGACGCTGCACGGTCGTGTGGACGCTGGCGCCGGCTGATGCCGAGGCGACCATGGCGCTCGACGACGCCGCGTTCCTCGCCTCCCTGCAGGATCGGTTCGGCTACCGGCTGGGTCGGCTGACGCGCGTCGGCCGCCGCTTCTCCTACCCGCTGTCGCTGACGCGGTCGGAGAAACAGGTCGCCGAGCGCGCGGTGATCATCGGCAACGCCGCCCAGGGGCTGCATCCGATCGCCGGGCAGGGGTTCAACCTGGGGCTGCGCGACGTGGCGACGCTGGCCGAAGTGATCGCCGATGAAATCGCTGCCGCCGGTGGCGCGGCCGACCCCGGCGCGGAGGCCGTACTGCGGCGCTACGCGAGCTGGCGCCGTGCGGACCGGCGCACGGTCATCGCCTTTACGGACGGGCTGGTGCGACTGTTCGGCAACCCGCTGCTGCCGGTGCGCGCCGCGCGCGCGGCCAGCATGCTGTTGTTCGACCTGGCGACACCGGCGAAGCAGTCCTTTGCGCGCGTCACCATGGGCCTCGCCGGGCGCCTGCCGCGTCTGGCCCGCGGGCTGCCACTGGCATGAAGGCAGATTTCGACCTGCTGGTGGCAGGCGGCGGCATGGTCGGCGCCGGGCTGGCGGCGCTGTGCAGCGTCTACCCGTCGACCCGCTCGCTGCGGGTTGCGCTGCTGGAGCCGCAGCCGGCGACCTTCCCGTCGGCGGATGCGCCGCTGGACCTGCGCGTGTCCGCGCTGTCGCGCGCCTCGCAGCGGCTGGTCGAGCGTTGTGGCGCCTGGCAGCGGGTGTGCGCGCGCGGCGCCGCACCCTACGAGCGGATGATCGTCTGGGACGCCGACGGGCAGCCCGGCGGGACGGGCACCATCGAATTCGACGCCGCGTCGCTGGGCGAACCCGACCTGGGGCACATCGTCGAGAACCGCAGCGTCCAGGCCGCGCTGATCGCCGCTGCGATCGACAACGGCGTGACGCTGCTGCGTGACGGGATCGAGTCGCTGGAACTGCGTGAGCGGGATGCGGGCGTACTGACCGCCACGGGGCGCAAGCTGAGCGTCAGGCTGGTCGCCGCGGCGGATGGCGGCAACTCTGCCGTGCGTCGCCTGGCTGGAATCGAGACTGAAGGGTGGGACTACGATCAGCATGCCGTCGTGGCGCATCTTGTGCCGGAGATCGGGCATGGGCACGCCGCCCGGCAGCGATTCCTGCCGAGCGGGCCGCTCGCGCTGCTGCCGCTGGCGGACGGGCGGGTGTCGCTGGTCTGGTCGACCTCCCCGCAGGAGGCTGCGCGGCTGGTCGCGCTCGACGATAACGCCTTTGGCGAGGCGGTGACTGCAGCGTCTGCCGGCGTGCTGGGAACGCTGGTCCCGGCCACGCCGCGAGCCGCGTTTCCGCTGCGCCTGGCGCACGCGCGCGAGTACACCCGGCATCGTCTGGCCCTGGTGGGCGATGCCGCCCACACCGTGCACCCGCTGGCGGGGCAGGGCGTCAATCTCGGGTTCATGGATGCGGCCGCGCTGGTACAGGTGTTGGGCGAGGGCCTGCAGGCCGGTCGTGATCCCGGTGAGCATGCCCTGCTGCGCCGTTATGAGCGCTGGCGCAAGGCGGAGAACCTGCCGGCGCTGGCGCTGCTCGACGGGCTGAAGCGCTTGTTCAGCACCTCCCATCCGGCGCTCGCGCGCATCCGCCGTGCTGGCCTCGAGACTGTCGATCGCGTCGGGCCGGCCAAGCGCGCGCTCATGGAGCGGGCCATGGGGCTGGCCGGGGACGTGCCCACGCCGCTGGCGCGCGACGTCCGCATCGCCTGAGCGCCGGCCGGAGGGAGCTCATGCGCGGGGTTCGCAAACGGGATCTGCCACACAAGACCTGCCCCGTCTGTGGCCGCGAGTTCAGCTGGCGCAAGCGCTGGGAGCAGGTTTGGGAACAGGTCCGCTACTGCAGCGACGCGTGCCGGTCACGTCGAGGGGCTTCATCGAGGCCGGGAGCAGGCTGAGCGCATGCGGTACCTGACCTATCTGTTTGCACTGCTGGCGACCGCGGCTGGCGCATATGCCTGGTCGGCCGGGCGAGCCCCGTTGTGGCTGTGGCTGTTCACGGGGCTGTTCGCCGTGGTGGGCAGCTGGGACCTGCTGCAGCGGCGCCACACCCTGATGCGCAACTATCCGGTGGTCGGAAGGCTGCGCTGGGCTTTCGAATCGCTGCGGCCGTTCGTCCGCCAGTACCTCATCGAGGACGACCTGCACGCGGCCCCTTTCAGTCGCGAGCAACGCAGTACCGTGTACAGCCGCGCGAAGGGCGAGCACGCGGTCGAGCCGTTCGGCACCAAGTCGGAGGTGTACCAACCCGGCTTCGAGTGGATCAACCATGGCATCGCGCCGGCCGCGCGCAGCGAGGCGCGACGGGTGAGGATCGGCTCCACGCAGTGTGCACAGCCCTACGACAGCGCGCTCTTGAATATCTCCGCCATGAGCTTCGGCTCGCTGGGGGCACGCGCCATCGAGGCGCTAAATCGCGGCGCCCGGCTCGGCGGATTCGCGCACGACACCGGCGAAGGCAGCATCAGTCCCTACCACCGGCACGGCGGCGATCTGGTGTGGGAGCTCGGCAGCGGTTACTTCGGTTGCCGGCAAGCGGACGGCGCTTTCGATCCGGCGCGGTTTGCCGAGCAATCGCGGGATCCGCAGGTCCGCATGATCGAGATCAAGCTGAGCCAGGGGGCCAAGCCGGGCCATGGCGGGGTGCTGCCCGGCGCCAAGGTCACGGCCGAAATTGCCGCTACGCGCGGCGTGCCAGCCGGCCAGGACTGCGTCTCGCCCGCGCGGCACCCGGCGTTTTCCACGCCGCTCGAGATGATGGACTTCATCGCCCGCCTGCGCGAACTGTCCGGCGGCAAGCCCGTCGGCTTCAAGCTGTGCGTCGGGCATCCCTGGGAATTCCTGGCACTGTGCAAGGCGATGAAACAGACGGGCATCTTCGCCGACTTCATCGTCGTCGACGGCAAGGAAGGAGGCACCGGCGCCGCGCCCGAGGAGTTCTCGGACAACGTCGGCACACCGCTGCGCGACGGGCTGGTGTTCGTGCAGAACGCCCTGGTCGGATCCGGCCTGCGCGATGCCGTGCGGATCGGCGCCAGCGGCAAGATCGTCTCGGGCTTCGACATGGCGCGCGCCCTGGCGCTCGGGGCCGACTGGTGCAATGCGGCGCGGCCATTCATGTTTGCGCTGGGCTGCGTGCAGTCGCTGCGCTGCCACACGGGCCACTGCCCGACCGGGATTGCGACCCAGGACCCGCTACGCCAGCGCGGACTCGATATCGAGGACAAGGCCCAGCGCGTCGCGCGCTACCAGGCCGGCACGGTCGAGGCACTGATGGATCTGGTGGCGGCCACCGGGCTCGACTCACCCGCGGACCTGCGCCCGGCGCACATCAACCAGCGCATAGCTCGCGGCGAGTCGGCCGACCTATCGCGTCTCTACGGTCTGCTGCAGCCGGGCGAGCTCGAGGCTGGTGCCCGCGATCCCTGGTACCGCGAGCAGTGGCAGCGGGCCCGGGTCGACTCGTTCCGGCCGGCCTGACGCTCAGGGAGCCGAGGGCGGGTTCGCGGGCCAGGCACTCGCGTCGATGGTTTCGCGATAAGCGTGCCAGGTGGCGTATCCGAGCACGGGGATGGTCACCGCGAGCCCGAGCAGTGCCGTCGCGAAGCCCAGCGCCGTGAGTCCGACGATCAGCAGTACCCACACCGCCATCGCGCCCTTGTTGCGCAAGACGGCATTGACGCTGGTGACGATGGCGGTGACCGCGTCCGCGTCGCGATCGCAGATCATCGGCAGCGAAAAGGCGCTGAACGCGAAGGTCAGCAGTGCGAACAGCGAGCCGACCAGCGACCCGATGGCGAGAAACGTGCTGAGCTGACGCAGGTCCGGGGTGGCCTCGACCGGAAAGAAGACGTGCACCATCGATCCCGCCCGCGCCCAGACGAGAAACACGACCAGCAGGCCGAGCGCGAACACCATGGCCGTGCCGAGGCTGCGCCGCTGCTCCGTGAAACAGCGCGACAGCGAAGGCGCCAGTCCCTGCCCGAGCTGGCGGCTGATGGAATAGAGGCCGAGCGCCAGCACCGGGGCCACGAACACGAAGCCTGACAACAGGATCAGCACCGCCCAGTAGCTGCCGAGGCGCAAACCCGCCGCGGTCACCAGCCACGACAGCGCGGCGATCACCAGGCCGTAGCCGAGGCTCTGGCGCGGCGCGTGGCGAAAGTCCCGCCAGCCCTTTTGCACCCAGCCGAGCGGCGCGCCGGCGGACAGCTTCCGGCAGGGCGCGACGAAGGGCAGTGCCTCGGGATCCGGCTCGACGGGCCTGGTCTCGGTCATGGCGATGGACCTCCGTTGGCAGCGCCCGCCGCGGCACCGGTGCCCGGGCCGGATGCGCTCAGGCGATCAAGGTATCGAGCTTCGCCGCGCAGATCAGGTCGTTCTCGGACAGACCACCGATGGCGTGGGTCGAGAAACGCACCTTGCAGTAGTTGTAGCCCACCTCGAGATCCGGGTGGTGGTCCTCGACATTCGCCACATGCGCCAGGGCATTGACGAAGCTCATGGTGCGGTAGAAATCGGCGAACTTCAGCTCGCGACGAATGGCCTCGCCTTCCTCGACCAGCTGCCAGTCCGGATGCAGCTGGGCCATCAGCGCCTTGGCCTGGGCGGCGGTGTAGGGCTCGACGCCCCCTTCGCAGGGGCGGCAGCGGCGTTCCTTGAGTGCGGTCATGAGGTCTCCCTGCTGCGATAGCTGCGCTCGACGTAGCGCTCCACAAGTTCCTGGAACTCCTCCGCGATACGCTCGCCCTTGAGCGTCACGGTCTTGGCCCCGTCCTCGTAGACGGGCGCGACGGGGCGCTCGCCGGTTCCCGGCAGGCTGATGCCGATGTTGGCGTGCTTGCTCTCGCCGGGGCCGTTGACCACGCAGCCCATCACCGCGACGGTCATGTCCTCGACGCCCTCGCGCTCGCGCTTCCACTCCGGCATGCGCTCCCGGATATAGCCCTGGATGCCCTGTGCGAGTTGCTGGAAATAGGTGCTGGTGGTGCGCCCGCAGCCCGGGCAGGCGATGACCATCGGGAGGAATGCCCGCAGACCCATGGTCTGCAGGATTTCCTGCGCAACGATGACCTCGCGGCTGCGATCGCCGCCCGGCTCGGGCGTCAGCGAAATCCGGATGGTGTCGCCGATGCCCTCCTGCAGCAGCACGGCCAGGGCGGCGGTGGACGCGACGATGCCCTTTGAGCCCATCCCGGCTTCGGTAAGGCCGAGGTGCAGCGGATAGTCGCAACGCTGGGCGAGCGTGCGGTAGATCGCGATCAGGTCCTGGACGCCCGACACCTTGGTGCTGATGACGATCGCGTCGTGCGCCAGGCCCAGCTGCTCGGCTTTGCTGGCGCTGTCGAGCGCCGACACGACCGTCGCCTCCCGCAGCACCTCGAGCGTGTCCTTCGGTTCGGCCGCGCGCGAGTTCTCGTCCATCATGCGCGTCAGCAGGTCCTGGTCGAGGCTGCCCCAGTTGACGCCAATGCGCACCGGCTTGGCGTAGCGGCAGGCGAACTCGATCATCTCGGCGAATTGCGGGTCGCGCTTGCTGCCGCGGCCGACGTTGCCCGGATTGATGCGGTACTTGGCCAGCGCCTCTGCGCAGGCCGGATGGGCCTTCAGCAGCTTGTGGCCGTTGAAGTGGAAGTCGCCGACGATGGGCACCTCGACCCCGGCCGCCAGCAGCCGGTCGACGATGTGCGGCACCGCCGCCGCGGCCTCGTCGCTGTTCACCGTGACCCGGACGATCTCCGAGCCGGCCCGCGCCAGCTCTTTCACCTGCTGCGTCGTGGCGGCGATGTCGGCCGTGTCGGTGTTGGTCATGGACTGGACCACGATCGGCGCGCCGCCGCCGACAGTGACGGGGCCGACTTTGACGGCGACGGAACGGCGGCGGGTGGGCAATGGCATGCGTGCTCGGGCTCTGGTGACTGCGCCTATTGTAGGGGCTTCGGCAGCGCGCTGGAAAACGGCCGGGCGGCCACCCTTGCGGGCGGGTCGCGTAGACTTCGGAGTCACGCGCCGCGCTGGGCGGCAGGCTCGAGGAGAACGCAGGATGGACGTCAAGGCCGCAGTCGCCTGGGAAGCGGGCAAGCCGCTGGTGATCGAGACCGTGCAGCTCGAGGGGCCGAAGGCCGGCGAGGTGCTGGTCGAGATGCGCGGCCACCGGCATCTGCCATACGGACGAATTCACCCGTTCCGGCGCCGACCCCGAAGGGCTGTTTCCCGTGATCTTCGGCCACGAAGGCGCCGGCGTGGTGGTCGATGTCGGCCCAGGCGTGAAGTCGGTCAAGAAGGGCGATCACGTCATTCCGCTCTACACGCCCGAATGCCGCGAGTGCAAATCCTGCACATCGCGGAAGACCAACCTGTGCACGGCGATCCGCGCCACGCAGGGCCAGGGCGTGATGCCCGACGGCACCAGCCGCTTCTCCATCAATGGCAACCGCATCCACCACTACATGGGCTGCTCGACCTTCGCCAACTACACGGTGCTGCCGGAAATCGCCGTGGCCAAGATCCGCGAGGACGCGCCCTTCGACAAGGTCTGCTACATCGGCTGCGGCGTCACCACCGGCATCGGCGCGGTCATCAACACGGCGAAGGTCGAACCCGGCGCCAACGTGGTGGTGTTCGGGCTCGGCGGCATCGGCCTCAACGTGATCCAGGGCGCGCGGCTCGCCGGCGCCGACAAGATCGTCGGGGTCGACATCAACCCCCGGCGCAAGGCGCTGGCCGAGAAGTTCGGCATGACCCATTTCGTCAATCCCGACGGAAGTGGAGGGCGATCTGGTGCCCTACCTGGTGGGACTCACCGACGGCGGCGCCGACTACAGCTTCGAATGCGTCGGCAATGTCGACCTGATGCGCCAGGCGCTGGAGTGCTGCCACCGCGGCTGGGGCGAATCGATCATCATCGGCGTGGCCGGTGCGGGTCAGGAGATCCGCACCCGGCCGTTCCAGCTGGTGACCGGGCGCGTCTGGAAGGGCACCGCCTTCGGCGGCGCGCGTGGCCGCACCGACGTGCCGAAGATCGTCGACTGGTACATGGACGGCAAGATCAACATCGACGACCTGATCACCCACGTCATGCCGCTGCCGAAGATCAACGACGCCTTCGACCTGATGCACAGCGGCGAGTCGATCCGCTCGGTGGTGGTCTACTGACATGACCCTCGAGACGCTGGCTGAGCACCGCAGCTTCGGGGGCATGCAGGGCTATTACCGGCATGCTTCCGGGGAGACGCGCACGCCGATGCGCTTCGCGGTCTACCTGCCGCCCGCGGCCGCGCAGGGCGCGGTGCCGGTGCTGTACTTTCTGGCGGGCCTCACCTGTACCGAGGAGAACTTCACGGTCAAGGCCGGCGCGCAGCGTCGCGCCGCCGAGCTCGGGCTGGCGCTGGTGATGCCGGATACCTCGCCGCGCGGCACCGACCTGCCGGGCGAGCACGACGCCTACGACTTCGGCTCCGGGGCCGGCTTCTACGTGGATGCCACCGAGGCGCCGTGGTCGTCTCATTACCGGATGTATTCCTATGTGACGCGCGAGCTGCCAGCTCTCGTGGCGGCGCGCTTCCCGATCGATCCGCGCCGCGCCGGCGTGTTCGGCCACTCCATGGGAGGTCACGGTGCGCTGGTATGCGGGCTGCGCAATCCTGCGCAGTACCGCAGTGTGTCGGCGTTCGCGCCGATCTCGGCGCCGATGGACTGTCCCTGGGGCAGGAAGGCGCTGTGCGGCTACCTCGGCGAGAATCCGGCAAGCTGGCGCCAGTGGGACGCCTGCGCGCTGATCGAAGACGGCGCGCGCCTGCCGGGGCTGCTGGTCGACCAGGGCGAGGCCGACCAGTTCCTGGTCGAGCAGCTGAAGCCGGAGCGACTGGCGGCGGCCTGCACGGCGTCGGGCATTCCGCTGACGCTACGGCGCCAGCCGGGCTACGACCACTCCTACTTCTTCATCGCGAGCTTCGTGGCCGACCACCTCGACTGGCACGCCGCGCGCCTCGCGCCCTGACCGGCCGCTCAGCCCTGCGCGGCCTGCTCCGCGATCCAGGCGCGCACCCGCGCCTCGAGCGTTTGCAATGGCAGCGCGCCGGCGCCGAGCACCAGGTCGTGGAAGGCGCGGATGTCGAAGCGCGGGCCGAGTGCGCGCTCGGCGTCGCTGCGGAGCTCGCGTATCTTCAGCTGCCCGATCTTGTAGGCCAGCGCCTGGCCGGGCCAGCCGATGTAGCGGTCGATTTCGTTGACGATATCGAGCTCGGACTTCGGCGCGTTCGTCCTGAAGTAGTCGATCGCCTGCTGACGCGTCCAGCCCTTGACGTGCAGCCCGGTGTCGACGACGAGCCGCACCGCGCGCCACATGTCGTAGGTCAGGTAGCCGAATCGGTCGTACGGGTCGTCGTAGAGGCCCATCTCCACGCCGAGGCTTTCGCTGTACAGCGCCCAGCCTTCGACGAAGGCGGTGATCAGGGCATGGCGTCGAAAGGGCGGGACCCCGGAGAGTTCCTGGGCGAGCGCGACCTGCAGGTGGTGTCCCGGTACGGCCTCGTGGATCGACAGCACCGGAATCTCGTAAGTCGGCCGCTCCTCGGGGCGGTACAGGTTCACGTAGTACCAGCCGGGCTGTAGCCCGTCGTCCGACGGCGGCCAGTAATAGGCTGTGGTCGTATCGGGCGCGATGCCTTCCGGGATGGGCCGCACACCGTAGGGCGTGCGCGGCAGCTTGCCGAACAATGGCGGCAGCAGCGGGTCGATGCGCTTGGCCATCGCCAGGTAGGCGCGAAACAGGTCGTCCGGATTGGTGTAGCGGAACTGCGGCGCAGTGCGCAGGTACTGGAGGAACTCCGCGAAGCTGCCTTCGAAGCCGACCTGCTGAATGATGGCATCCATCTCGCCGCGTATGCGCGCGACCTCGGCCAGTCCGATCTCGTGGATCTGGTCCGGGGTCAGCGAGGTCGTGGTGAAGTAGGCCGCGCGGTTGGCGTACCAGGCGCGGCCGTCCGGGGTGTCCGAAATGCCGACGCTGTCGCGCGAGGCGGGCAGGTAGCGCTCGTCGAGGAACGCCTCGAGCCGCGCGTAGGCAGGCACGACGACGTCGCTGATCGCCGCTCGCGCGTCCGCTGCCAGACGTTCACGCTCGGCAGCCGGCATCGACCCGGGCAGGTTCGCAAAGGGCCGGTAAAACGGGCTCTCCGTCGGATCGTCGACCCGCTGACGGCGCACCTGCGCGGGAACCCGTTCCATGATGACCCGCGGCTGCGTGCGTCCCTCGCGGGCGCCCGTTTCCAGCAGGGCGATCGTCTGGTCCATGTAGGCGCCGAAGGCACGCAGGCGCGCCAGCCAGTCCTGCCAGTCGGCCGGAGTCGTAAAGCTGAGGCGCTCCAGTAACTGGTGCTCGGTCTGGATGCCGCCGCGCGTGTTGATCGGGTAGAGCCAGGGCTTGAACCGGTGCTCCGCGAGGCGCTCCTCCATCTCGTGGCGGAACAGGTCGTAGTCGAGCTGGCGGGCTGGCGGCAGCGCCGCGCGGGGGATGGCGAGCAGGGCGGCGAGATCGGCCTGGTCGGCCTGATGACTGGCTTCGATGGCTGCCGGCGAGCGGTCGGGCCAGCGGTCGTTGAAGCGCTTGTCGCCGAGTGCCGAGGCCCAGGTCGGATCCTCGGCCTTGCGCCGCTCCCACTCGCGGGCGAACAGCCCGTCCAGGTCAGCGACCGGGTCGCCGGCCGCGGCCGCTGGCAGCATCGGGGTCGCGGCCGTAACTGCCGACAGGAAAAGGAGAAAACTGCTCAGACGACGACCAAGAGACCGGCTGTTCATGACTGTGCCCTGCGCTCCAGCTCCCGCTCCGGCCATCAATATAGTCGATACCGTGCGGGCGCCGGGCGGGCGACGGCGACTGAAGTTTCGTGACGGCTGCGGACGCGATAGACTGCGGGTCCCGCGACAAGACCCCGCCGGAGAGTCCGCGACAGCGCGGCGCCGAAGGCGCAACCCGCCCGGAAACGCTCAGGCATCAGAACGGCAGGGTCTCGCGGGCTCTGGAGAGTGGCCCCACCGGGCCCACCGAAGGGGAGCGGCACCGGGAGCAATCCCGGCACCCAATCTCTCAGGTTCACGGACAGAGGGGCGGCGGATCCATCCAGCGGGTCCGCCGCCCCTTTTTTTTGTGCGTCCTGCGGGTCGCGGAGATCGTCGAGATGGGATTGCGGACGCCGCTTTACGAGACACATCTTGCGCAGGGTGCGCGCACCGTCGACTTCGGCGGCTGGGACATGCCGGTGCACTACGGCTCCCAGATCGACGAGCACCATGCCGTGCGCCGTGCCGCCGGCATGTTCGACGTATCCCACATGCGTGCGGTCGATCTGACCGGCGCGCGGGTGCGCGACTTCCTGCGCCACCTGCTGGCCAACGACGTGGCGCGACTGAAGGCGCACGGCAAGGCGCTCTACAGCTGCCTGCTCCGCGAGGACGGCGGCGTTCTGGACGACCTGATCGTGTATTTCCTGGCCGATGACCGCTACCGGCTGGTCGTCAACGCGGGCACTGCCGACCAGGACATCGCCTGGATCAGGGCCCACGCCGGCGCCTTCGACGTGGCGGTGGCGCCGCGGCCGGATCTCGCCATCGTCGCGGTGCAGGGTCCCGAGGCACGCCGGCTGGCGGCAACCTGCCTGCCCGAGAGCTGCCGCGAGCGCGCGCTCGAGCTCGAGGTCTTCTTCGCCACCGACTGCGGCGCCATGATGGTCGCCCGCACCGGTTACACCGGCGAGGACGGCTTCGAAATCATCCTGCCGGCCACGGACGTCATCGGGTTCTGGGGCGCGCTGGTCGCAGCGGGCGTCAAGCCCTGTGGTCTCGGCGCGCGCGACACCCTGCGCCTGGAGGCCGGGATGAACCTGTACGGCAACGACATGGACGAGACGGTGACGCCGCTCGAGTCCGGTCTCGGCTGGACGGTGGTGCTGGACGGCGAGCGCGACTTCATCGGCAAGGCGGCGCTGGTCGCGCAGAAGGCCGCCGGCGTGCCGCGCAAGCTGGTCGGCCTGGTGCTCGAAGACCGTGGCGTGCTGCGCGCCCACCAGCGCGTGGTCGTCGCCGGTGCCGCCGACGGCGAGCTGACCAGCGGAACCTTTTCGCCGACGCTGGAGCGCTCGATCGGCCTGGCGCGCGTGCCGGCGGCAACGGGCGAGCGCGTCGAAGTGGACATCCGCGGCCGGCTGCTGCCGGCCCGGGTGGTCAAGCCGCCCTTCGTGCGTCACGGCAAGGCCGTCATCGACATCTAGACCGTCATCAGAAAGTCCGTTCGAGCAGAGCGGGGGAGCAACACATGAGCAACGTACCGGCAGACCTGCGTTACACGAAGAGCCACGAATGGGTGCGCGTGCTGCCCGATGGCAGCGTCGAGATCGGCATCACCGACCACGCGCAGGACGCGCTCGGCGACCTCGTGTTCGTCGAGGTGCCCGAGGCAGGCCGCGAGATGGCGGCGGGGGACACCTTCGCCGTGGTGGAATCGGTGAAGGCGGCATCGGACGTCTACTGTCCGATCGCCGGTGAGGTGCTGGCCGGCAACGACGCGCTGGCCACGCAGCCGGAGCTGGTGAACCAGGATCCGTTCGGCCAGGGGTGGATTGCGCGAATCAAGCCAGCCACTCCCGACGAAGTAACGAGTCTGCTGGACGCACAGCAGTACGCGGCGGAGCTCGCCGCCAGGGACTGAGCCCGCAAGGACCGGAGGACGACACACATGGCATACATCCCGCACACCGACGAAGACGTCCGGGCGATGCTCGAAACCATCGGCGCGCCGGGCATCGACGCGCTGTTCGACGAGATCCCGGCCGCGCTCAAGATCGACTCGCTGGCCGGCGTGCCGGCGGCCCTGTCCGAGATGGAGGTGGGCCGGCTGATGGCGGAGCGCGCCGCGCGCGACGGACGGCCGCTCAACTTCATCGGCGCGGGGGCCTATGAGCACCACATTCCCGCCCCGGTGTGGTCGATCACCACGCGTGGCGAGATCTACAGCGCCTACACCCCGTACCAGGCGGAAGCCAGCCAGGGCACGCTGCAGGCGATCTACGAGTACCAGACCATGATTGCCGGCCTGACCGGCATGGAGGTCTCGAATGCCTCGCTCTATGACGGCGCCTCGGCGCTGGCCGAAGCCTGCCTGATGGCGGTGCGGGCGAATCGCAAGTCGAAGTCCTCGCGGATCCTGGTGCCGCGCAACGTCAACCCGACCTACGTGCAGTGCACGGAGGCGATCGCCGCGACCCAGGGCGTGACGCTCGAGATCCTGCCCTACGATTCCCGGACCGGGCGCACGGTCATTTCCGCACTCGCCGGGTATGCCGACCAGGACATCACGGCGGTCGTGCTGCAGCAGCCGGACTTCTTCGGGCAGCTGGAAGAGGTCGATGAGATCACCGACTGGGCGCACGCCAAGGGCGCGCTGATGATCGCCGTGGTCAACCCGACGTCCTTGGCGCTGCTCAAGCCGCCCGGCGAATGGGGCAGCAAGGGTGTCGACATCGCTTGTGGTGAGGGGCAGCCGCTCGGCGTCCCGCTCTCCTCCGGCGGACCTTACTTCGGCTTCCTGGCTACCCGGATGGAGCACGTCCGGCAGATGCCCGGGCGCATCGTGGGCCGCACCGTGGACCTGGATGGACGCCCGGGTTTCACTCTGACGCTGCAGGCGCGCGAGCAGCACATCCGTCGCGGCAAGGCCACCTCCAACATCTGCACCAACCAGGGCCTGTTGATGACCGCGGCGACCATCTACATGGCGTTGCTCGGTCCCGTCGGTCTCGCGCGGGTGGCGAGCGCCTGCATGGCGCGCACGCAGGAACTGGTGGGGGCCCTCGAGCGGGTCAAGGGCGTACGCGTCGCATTCGAAGGCGCGCGTTTCCATGAGGCGGTCATCCGCCTCGACCGGCCGGTCGGGCCGGTGCTCGACGCGCTCGCGCAGCGGGGCATCGTCGGCGGCTACGATCTCGGGCGCCATTATCCCGAGCTCGGCAACGCGCTGCTGGTATGCGCCACCGAGACCCGCACCAGCGAAGACATCACGCGCTACGCGGCCGCGCTGGGCGAGGCGCTGACCCGCGCCGCGGCCGCCTGAGGAGCACATCATGCAGACCCGCGAACCGCTGATCTTCGACATTTCGCGTCCCGGACGCGCCGCCACCTCGCAGCAGCCGCCGGAGCCGCCGGTCGTGGCGGAGGTGCCCGAGCACCTGCGCCGGCGCCGGCCGCCGCTGTTGCCGGAAGTCTCAGAGTTGCAGGCCGTCCGCCACTACACGCGTCTGTCGCAGCTCAACTTCAGCATCGATACGAACTTCTATCCGCTCGGCTCGTGCACGATGAAGTACAACCCGAAGGCGTGCAACAGCTACGCGATGCTGCCCGAGTTCCTGGGCCGTCATCCGCTGTCACCGGCCTCGACCGGCCAGGGATTCCTGGCCTGCATGTTCGAGCTGCAGGAGATGCTCAAGGAAGTGACCGGCATGAAGGCCGTGTCGCTGACGCCGATGGCCGGCGCACAGGGCGAGTTCGCGGGTGTCGCCATGATCCGCGCCTATCACCGCTCGCGCGGCGATCTCGCGCGCAACGAGATCATCGTGCCCGAGGCCGCGCACGGCACGAACCCGGCGACCGCCACGATGTGCGGCATGAAGGTCCGCGAGATTCCCTGCGGCGCCGATGGCGACGTCGACCTCGCCGCCCTGAAGGCGGCGGTCGGCCCGAACACGGCGGGCATCATGCTCACCAATCCGAGCACGCTCGGCGTATTCGAGCGCAGCATCATGGAGATCGCCAAGGTCGTCCATGGCGCGGGCGGGCTGCTGTACTACGACGGCGCCAACCTCAACGCGATCCTCGGCAAGGTGCGTCCGGGCGACATGGGCTTCGACGTCATCCACATGAACCTGCACAAGACGTTCTCCACGCCGCATGGCGGCGGCGGGCCGGGCTCGGGTGCGGTCGGCGTATCGGACCGGCTGAAGCCGTTCATGCCCATTCCCGTCGTCGGCCGCGAGGATGACGGCTATCGCTGGCTCGAGGAGCGCGACCTGCCGCAGTCCATCGGCAGGCTGTCCGGCTTCATGGGCAACGCGGGCGTGCTGCTGCGCGCCTATGTCTACATGCGCATCCTCGGCCGTGAGGGCATGCGTCGGGTCGCCGAGTACTCGACGCTGAACGCCAACTACCTGATGGCGCGCCTGAAGGCGGCCGGTTTCGACGCGGCCTATCCCACGCGGCGCGCCAGCCACGAGTTCATCCTGACCATGAAGCGCCAGGCCAAGGACCACGACGTCACCGCCATGGACTTCGCCAAGCGGCTGCTCGACTACGGCTATCACGCCCCGACGACCTACTTCCCGCTGCTGGTGCCGGAGTGCCTGCTGATCGAGCCCACCGAGACCGAGTCGAAAGAGGAGCTGGATGGCTTCGTCGAGGCCATGATCGCGATCAAGGCCGAAGCCGAAACCGACGCCGCCAAGGTGAAGGGAGCGCCCTACACCACGCCGGTGCGGCGGCTCGACGACGTGCGTGCGGCCAAGCAGCTCGATCTCACCTGGAAACCGGCCGCCGCATGAATACCGGCCGGGTCAAGCCGACGGGCCTGACGCGCATCTTCAATGCGTTCGGCAATACTTGGCGAGGACTGCTCGGCGCCTGGCGTGAGGAGGCCGCGTTCCGCCAGGAATGCGCACTCGCGGTGGTGGTGATCCCGCTGGGGCTGTGGCTCGGGACCAATGGGATCGAGCGTGCGCTGCTGGTCGGGCCCGATGATCCTGGTGCTGATCGTCGAGTTGCTGAACAGCGCGGTGGAGGCGGCGATCGACCGCATCGGCGCGGAGCGGCACACGCTCTCGGGGCTGGCCAAGGACCTCGGCTCGGCCGCGGTGTTCGCGTCGTTCGTGCTGCTCGGCGTCAACTGGCTGCTCGTCCTCTGGCCGTAACCCCCTGGGGACTGTCCCATCGGGGACTGTGATGCGCACGCGGCGGGGACTGTCCCCGCAGGGGACTGTCCCTGATGCGGCACAGAGCCGGGGACTGTCCGCAGGGGACTGTCCCCTCCAGGCTCTTTGCCACCGGTGAAGGCATCCCGCGGAACGGTCGCGACTGCGCGGGTCTCTCTACTCCTGTAGAGCCTCTTGCTCGCTCCGGCAAGCCAAAAGTCGCTCGCAAGAGGCCTACAGTCGTCCTCGACCCGCGGGGACTGGCACCGCAGCCTCAAGGCTCCTTGCGGCACGGCCGTGCCAGCGGTGCCTGTCCCCTCCGTATCTAGGCTCAACGAATCAGGCGAAAGCGCCGCAGGCGGGCGGAGACGACCGTGGCCCCTTCCGCAGTGAGTTTGGCTTCCCGAACGGAGGAAGGGGCCACGGAAGTAGGGAGCCCGCCGGGCACGACGCGGACTCCGGGAACCCCAGGCGGCGGCCACGGGCCCATCGGCAGGCTCGCTGGCGGATAAGCGGTGCGGCGGGTAAGGTTGCGCGTCGACTGCGACGCTTAGGAGTCTCGATGACGGCGCTGATCTGCGGTTCGCTGGCCTACGACACGGTCATGGTCTTCCCGGGCCGGTTCAAGGACCACATTCTTCCCGACCGCATCCATATGCTGAACGTGTCGTTCCTGGCCCCCAAGCTGACGCGTTACTTCGGCGGCTGCGCCGGCAACATCGCCTACAACCTCAAGCTGCTCGGCGGCGAGGGGCTGGCCTGCGGCGCGGTGGGGCATGACTTCGGTCCCTACGCGCGCTGGATGGCCGACAATGGCCTGTCCGGCGAATTCGTCAACGTGCTGGAGGACGAGTACACCGCGCAGGCCTACATCACCACGGATCTCGACGACAACCAGATCACCGCATTTCATCCCGGCGCGATGAACCGGTCGCAGTCGGTCGCCGTGCCGCGGGACGCGGGCGTCAGCATCGGGATCCTCGCACCGGACGGCCGCGACGGCATGATCACGCACGCCGCGCAGTTCGCCGACGCCGGCATCCCCTTCATCTTCGATCCTGGACAGGCCATGCCGCTGTTCAGCCAGGCAGATTTCTCGGCCTTCCTGGAACAGGCGGCGTGGATCACGGTCAATGACTACGAGGGACAGCTGCTGCAGGAGCGTCTCGGTCTGTCGCCCGCCGAGATTGCCGCCCGGGTGCGGGCCTACATCGTGACGCGTGGCGCGGAGGGGTCGGTCATTCACGCACAGGGCAAGACTTTCGAGGTACCGGCGGTGCGCGCCGAGCGGGTGGTGGATCCGACCGGCTGCGGCGACGCCTACCGCGCCGGATTGCTGTATGGGCTCATGAACGACATCGACTGGCCCACCACGGGCCGGATCGCGTCGCTGCTGGGCGCCATCAAGATCGCGCACTCCGGCACGCAGCACCACCGGTTCACGCTGGGTGAGTTCGGCGATCGCTTCAACGCCGCCTTTGGTTACAGGTTCACCTGATTCATGCACAGAGTCCTCGCCACCGCCGCTGCGGCGCTGCTGGTCGGTCTGTCGCCCGGCCGCGGACGCCGTCGAGAACAACGGCGGCTGGGCGGCTACGCTCGAGCGCATCAGCAGCGGCGTGGTCACCATCCAGATCGACGCGACCCGCGCGTTCGACACCGAATGGAACACGTCGTCGCAGGCCACCGGCTTCGTGGTCGACGCCGAGCGCGGGTCTGATCCTGACCAATCGGCACGTGGTGACCGCGGGGCCGGTGACCGCCCAGGCGGTCTTCCTCAACCGCGAGGAGGTCGAGCTGGAGCCGTGTATCGGGACCCGGTGCACGACTTCGGCTTCTATCGCTACGATCCCTCCAAGCTCCGCTTCATCAAGCCCACGGAACTGCCGCTGTATCCGCGCGGCGCGCAGGTCGGCACCGAGATCCGGGTGGTCGGCAACGACGCCGGCGAGCAGCTGTCGATCCTGGCCGGCACGCTGGCGCGGCTGGACCGCGATGCGCCCAACTACGGCGTCGGCAAGTACAACGACTTCAACACCTTCTACTACCAGGCGGCCTCGGGCACTTCCGGTGGTTCCTCGGGCTCGCCGGTCATCGACGTCCAGGGGCGCGTCGTGGCGCTGAACGCCGGCGGCTCGTCCGGCGCGGCCTCGAGCTTCTACCTGCCGCTGGATCGCGTGGTGCGCGCGCTGGCGCATCTGCGCGCCGGCGAGCCGGTGCCGCGAGGCACGCTGCAGACCGTTTTCCGCTACGCACCCTACGACGAGCTGCGCCGCCTCGGCCTGCAGCCTTCCACCGAAGCCCGGGCGCGGCGCGAGTTCCCGCGCCAGACCGGACTGCTGGTGGTGACCGAGGTCCAGCCCGGGCTCGCCGGCCGACGGGCGCCTCGCTCCGGGCGACGTGCTGATCCGGGTCGGCGGCAAGTCGCTGGCCGACTTCGACGCGCTGGCGGACACCCTCGATGGATCGGTCGGCAGCGAGATCGAGATCGAGGTGGAGCGCGGCGGGCAGATCGTCAGCCAGACGCTCGGCGTCGGCGATCTGTACGACCGTGATGCCCAGCGCCTATCTGGAGATCGGCGACAGCGTGGTGCACACGCTGTCCTGGCAGATGGCGCGCCACATGAACGTGCCGGTGCGCGGACTGTTCGTGGCCAACCCGGGCTACCTGTTCGGCCCGGCCGGCATTCCGCGCGGCGCGGTGATCGTGGAGCTGGACGGGCAGGAGGTCGCCGGCCTCGAAGACGGCGTGCGCATCCTCGCCGGCATGCCCGACGGCCAGCGAAGTGACCGTCAGATACTTCACGCTGGAGGACATCCGCTCGCCGCAGCTGCAGTCGGTGCGCATCGACCGCCGCTGGTTCCCCGCGAGAACCTGCCATCGCGACGACCGGCTCGGCCAATGGCCGTGCCAGTCGCTGGACCCGCCGCCGGTTCCCGAAGCCCAGCCGCCGGCCAGCACCCGGTTCGCGGTCACGGGCGACCGCGTGCTCGACGCGCTGGCGCCGTCACTGGTCCTGGTCACGTTCAACATGCCGTACTCCATCGCCGGGGTCACGGAGAGAAACTATTTCGGCACGGGCGTGATCGTCGACGCCGAGCGCGGTCTGGTCGCGGTGGACCGCAATACCGTGCCGGTGGCGCTCGGCGACGTTCGCATCACCATTGCGGGCACGCTGGAGGTTCCGGCACGGGTCGCCTGGATCCATCCGCAGCACAACCTGGCAATGCTCGCCTACGATCCCGCGGCGATCGGCGACACGCCGGTCCGCGCCGCGCGCATGCTGGATCGACAGCTGGCTCCCGGTGAAGTGGTGAGTGTGGTCGGGCTGAAGCCCGACAACCGCCTGTTCGCCCAGCGCAGCGAGGTGGGTTCGCTGGAACCGGTCAACTTCCCGCTGTCGCGCACGCTGCAGTTCCGCGAGTCCAACCTGTCGACCATCCGGCTGGTCAACGGTCCCACCGAGTTCGACGGTGTGATCGCCGACGAGCGCGGCCGGGTGCTGGCGCTGTGGTCGAGCTTCGCCTTCGAGGCCGGCCGGCAGATCCAGCAGGAAAACCAGGGTGTGCCCATCGGCATCGTGCAGGAGATGCTGGGCCACGTTCGTGACGATACGCCGCTGCATTCCCTCGAGGCGGAACTCGAGGCGCGCTCGCTGGCCAGTGCGCGGCGCCTCGGTCTCGCGGAGGAGTGGGTGCGGCGGGTCGAGGCGCACAGCCCGTCGCGCCGCGAGGTGCTGTCGGTGACCCGCCTGGTGGCGGGCACGCCGGCAGCCGCCGTCCTGCGACCGGGCGACCTGCTGCTGGCGATTGACGGCGAGATCGTGAACAGCTTCCGGGAAGTGGATCGCGCCGTGCAGCGCGAGCGCGTGCGGGTCACGGTGTGGCGCAGTGGCGGGGAACTGGAATTCGACCTGGCGACGATGGCGCTCGACGGGCGCGACGTCGAGCGCGTGCTGGTCTGGGCGGGCGCCACGCTGCACGCGCCGCACCGCGCCATGGCCGCCCAGCGGGGCATCCCCTCCGACGGCGTGTTCGTCGCGTTCTTCATGTACGGCTCGCCGGCGAGCCGTTATCAGCTCTGGGCCGGGCGGCGCATCACCGAGGTCGATGGCGTGCCCACACCGGACCTCGATTCGTTCCTCGCCGCGGTCGCGGGACGGCCGGACCGGTCCTCGCTGCGGCTGAAAATGGTTAGCTGGAACGACTCCGTGGACGTCATCACGCTCAAGCTCGACGACCATTACTGGCCGACCTACCAGCTGCGGCGCGTGGGCGACGCCTGGGAGCGTAGCGCCGTGGATTGAACCGCGGGCCGGATGCACTGGATTGCTCAGGCTGCCAGCCACTACACTTCGGGCATGGCACCCACCGGCACCCCTCAAGGAACATACCATGCTGACTGAACTGCTGCGCCGCGCCTGTGTGGCGCTCGTTTCCATGAGCCTGCTGTCGACCTTCGCGATTCCCGTCGCCGAGGCCGGGATGATCGGCACGGCCGAGGCCGTCGCCGTGGAGCAGCGCGCGACCACGCTGGACACCGTGCGGGCCGGGCTTGCGCGCGACGACGTGCGCGACAGGATGGTCGCACTCGGCGTCGATCCGGCCGAAGTCGACGGCCGCCTCGGCGCGCTGACCGATGCCGAGCTGCAGACGCTGGCCGCGCGGCTGGAGTCGGCGCCGGCCGGCGGCGAAGTCCTGGCGATCATTGGCATCGTGTTCCTGGTCCTGCTGTTGCTCGAGTACACCGGGACCATCGACATCTTCAAGAAGGTGCCGTGACCCGGGCAGCGCTGCCCACCGCGGCGCTGCTCTCGCTCTTGTCCGGTTGTGCGGCGGTGACCCCGCTGGGAGACCTGCTGCCCGAGCAAGCGGCGCCGCGACTCGAACTGGACGCAACGCCATTCTTCGCGCAGGACGAGCACCAGTGCGGTCCCGCGGCACTGGCCATGGCGCTCGGCGCGTCGGGGCGGCCAGTGGCGCCGCAGTCGCTTGCGCCGCAGCTCTACCTGCCCGAGCGCCAGGGGAGCCTGCAGGCCGAGATGCTCGGCGCCGCCCGGCGCCACGGCCGCCTGCCGTATCTGCTGGCTGCGGAGCCCGTTGCCATGTTGCGGGAGCTGGCGGCCGGTCACCCCGTCGTGGTGCTGCAGAACCTGGGCATCGAACGCGTGCCGTTCTATCACTACGCCGTGCTGATCGGTTACGACGCGACGCGGGGTGAGGCGATCCTGCGCTCGGGCCGCGATGAGCGGCTTGGGATGCGCTGGTCGCGTTTCGTCGCCACCTGGGAGCGGGGCGGGCGCTGGTCGATGGTGGTGGTCGAGCCGGGCACGCTGCCCGCCACGGCCACGCCGCTCGAGTATCTGCAGGCCGCGGCGAGCCTTGCCGGTGTCGATGCGCCGGCCGAGCGCCGCGCGTTGCGCGCCGCTGCGACGCGCTGGCCGGACGAGCCGTTGGTCTGGCTCGGCATCGGCAACTCCCTCTATGCCGAGGGCGAAATTCGCGCCGCGTTGGACGCTTTTGGGCAGGCGCTGCGCCTCGGCCCGGGCAACATCGCGGCGCGCAACAATTTCGCCCAGGCGTTGCTGGATACGGGTTGTGTGGCCGCGGCGCAGCGCGAGGCCGCGAGAGCAGCCGAGCTGGCCACCGGCACTGCACTCGAGGCGGCGGTCGCCGCGACATTGCTGCAGGCTAACCAGGCTGGCGAGGGAAGCCCGTACGCGCCGGCCCTGTGCAACGGGCTGGCCGCCGACGGCGGCTGATGGATGGCGGATATCATCCCACGATGAATGCTGATCCCCGAATCCAGGAAGCGGTGCGGCTGCTGCGCGCGGGTCGGCTGGTCGCATTCCCGACCGAGACCGTCTACGGCCTGGGCGCCGACGCCGCGAATCCTGCCGCGGTGGCGCGGATCTTCGCCGCCAAGGGCCGACCGGCCACCCATCCGGTGATCGTTCATCTGGGTGGCGTCGAGCAACTGGATCAATGGGCAGCCGATTTTCCGGAGGCGGCCCGCCGGCTGGCCGCACGCTTCTGGCCGGGGCCGCTGACACTGGTCCTGCCGCGCGCGCGCGCTGTGCCGGACCAGGTCACGGGTGGCCAGGAGACCGTGGCCCTGCGCGTGCCCGCTCACCCGCTGGCGCGGACGCTGCTCACTGCATTCGGCGGCGGCATCGCTGCGCCCTCGGCGAACCGCTACGGCCGGATCAGCCCGACCCGCGCCGAGCACGTGCGCGCCGAACTGGATGGCGCGGTGGATCTCATTCTCGACGGTGGCGATTGCGAGGTTGGCCTGGAATCGACCATCGTTTCCTGTCTCGATGGCCGCGTCGCACTGTTGCGGCCCGGCCAGATCACGCGCGCCGAGCTGGAGGCGGTGGTCGGGCCCCTCGACGCGGTCGCGGCCGGCGCCCCGCGCGTGCCCGGCGCGATGGCATCGCACTATGCGCCGACGACGCCGCTCGTGCTGGTGCCGCCGGAGCGCCTGGACACGCTGCTCGCCGCGGCGCACGGCCAGTGCGCGGTGTTGGCGCGGCGCACTCGCCCGCCCGGCACGCAGGCGGCGCTCTGGCGCGAAATGCCCGTAGAGCCAAGTCCGTATGGCCACGACCTGTACGCCGCTTTGCGCGAGCTGGACGGCCGTGGGGCGGACCTCATCCTGGTCGAACAGGTGCCTGCGGGCGAGGCCTGGGATGCCGTGCGCGACCGGCTGGAGCGGGCGGCAACCGCCACGCCCGCAGGAATCCCCTGACCCCTAACGCACCGTGACGGTCTCGTTCAGCTGGGCATTGATTCGTGCGATCTGGGTCGGTTCGAGCGAGCCGGCCGCCAGCCGCAACCGCAGCGTGTTGATCAGGTAATCGTAGCGGCTGCGGGCGTAGTTGGTTTCCGCATTGAACAGCTGGCGGCGCGCGTCGAGCACGTCGACGGTGGTGCGAGTACCTACCTCGTAGCCCGCCTCGGTGGCTTCCAGCGCCACTTTGGCGGACGCCACTGCCTGCTTCAGCGCCTGCACCCGGGCCATCTCCGACATGACGCCGAGGTAAGCGTCGCGCGTGGATCTCTCGGTTTCGCGCGCCGTGCGTTCGAGACGCTCGCGCGCGGCGCGGTGGCGGTACTCGGCCTGCCGCACCCGCGACGAAGTGGCGCCACCCGAGTACAGCGGGACCGTCAACTGCAGGCTGATGGTCGTGTCATTGCCGTCCGAGTCATTCGGCCGATCGATTCCTTCCGAGGTGATGGTCGACTGGATGTCGCGATAGGAACGCGACAGGACCAGGTCGACACTCGGGTAGTGACCGCCGCGCTGGAAGCTGATGTCGTCGCGGGTGATGTCGGCGGCCAGTCGGCTCGACACCAGCGCCAGGTTCTGGTCCATGGCGCGATCGACCCAGACCTCCTCGTCCGCCGGATCCGGCGCGGTCGGTGCAACTTCGTCGCCGGGACGCGCGAGGGTGTCGAACGTGTCGCCGGTCAGTTCGCGCAGGGATTCCCGCTGCGTGGCCAGGGCGCGCTTCGCCTGGATGAGCTCGGCCGTGCTGAGGTCGTAGGCGGCCTTCGCTTCCTGCACGTCCGTGACCGCTATCAAGCCGACTTCGAAGCGCTTCTCGGCCTGCTCCAGCTGGCGTCCCAGCGCCTCATAGGTTGCCTCCGCCGCCGTCAGCGTGTCCTTCGCGGCGAGCACGTTGAAGTAGGCCTCGGAGGTGCGCAGGATCAGGTTCTGCTGGGCCGCCTGGTAGTCGGCTTCCGCCTGCGCGGCTTCCTTGTCGGCGCGCCTGAGCGTCACCCAGTTCTCCCATCGGAATACACTCTGGCGCAGCGTGACGTCCCAACTGGTGGTGTCGGAGTCGCTCTTCGAATCAATGGAACGGATATCGAAGCCGCCGCTGCCGTCGTCGGCGAAGAAGGTCCGCGACCCGTCGGTCTCGGAAGAGTCGTACCCCGCGCCCGCGTTCAGTTGGGGCAGCAGGGCCGAGAGCGCCTGTGGTTTCGACTCCAGCGCGGCCAGGCGATTGGCCTCTGCCTCGCGAATCAGCGGGTCATTCTGCAGCGCACGCTGGTAGACGTCGGCAAGATCAGCGGCCTGTGCGCCGCCTGAAGCGAACAACAAGCCGGCGGCTAGCAGGGCGGAGCGGAGGGGCGGTCGGATGTTCATACGAGGCCTATAAAGGTCGGTTCGGAGTGAGATATAGTGTTCTACTATGCTATATCACTAGTATACGGTGGATCAAGTCGCTCGCTAGCGAACGTGTTCAATAAGCCTGCAGGCTCGGATCGACGTCCTGACCCCACCGCAGGATACCGCCAGACAGGTTCGCAACGTGCTCGAAGCCGTGCTTTTCGAGGAATCGGGCGACCTGAAGACTGCGGCCGCCGGACCGGCACAGCACGACAGTCTTGCGCGCGGGCTCGAGTTCCCCGAGCCGCTCGGGAATCTCGCCCATCGGAATGTGCATGGCCCCGGCGATGGCGGCGATGGCGAGTTCGTGCGGCTCGCGAACGTCGAGCAGCAGCAGGTCCTCGCCGGCATCGCGTCGGCGCACGAACTCTGCCGGACTCATTTCCTCGATCATGGCAACCTCAGAAGCGGAAGCGGGGAGCGTGCACCGCATTCACCAGCGGATCGATGCTGGTCTCCAGCAAACCGCGCCGCACCCTTTCATCTCCGTCCAGCCGGGTGACCAGCCGGGCCTCCATCACGGGGCCTTCCCCGACCACCACGAACAGGCGCCCGCCCGGGCGCAGGGCCCGCTCGAATCGCGGGTCGTACACGGGCAGCGAACCCGTCACGGCGATCACGTCGTACCGATCCACCGTGTCGAGTCTGGTCGCATCCGCCGTTTCGACAGTGACATTGGTCACCGAGTTCGCCTTCAGCGCCCGTCGAGCGGAGCTCGCGAGGTCCTCGTACAACTCCAGCGAGTGAACGCGAGTGCCAAGCCTGGCGAGGCAGGCTGCGAAGAACCCGCTGCCCGTCCCGACTTCCAGCACCTCGTCGCCACGCGTGACGGCCAGCGCCTGCAGGATCCGTCCCTCCAGCTTGGGCGCAAGCATGTGCTGGCCGTGACCGAGTGGAATCGCCGTGTCGGCAAAGGCCACCTCGCGGAAGGCGTCCGGGACGAACCGTTCACGCGGCACCGCGGCGAGCGTCTCGAGCACCCGATCGTCCAGTACCTCCCAGGCGCGGACCTGTTGATCGATCATCTGCCGACGGGCGCTTTCGAGGCTGGTATTCATGGTGCTACCGAAATGGAAAGGGTCGCGACGCGGGCAGCAAGGGTAAGGGCTCACCGCCGGGCCGACAAGGCAAAGCCAGCTGCCATTATGGTGAATCATGGCAGGTCGCTCCACCACCGTGCGATATGCTGCGGACAGCCCGGTGGACACGAACAAAGAAAGTCTCAGCGGGAGCCGGGGTGACGAGCTCCGGCAGCAGTCGAGGGGATACACAGCGGCATGAGCGATCCTGCAATCGCCAGCGTGGTGCTGGCGCTGCTCGCGACCGTCCTGATCGGGGTGGTCATCGCGCAGCGGACGGCGATGAACCGCGCGGCCAGGATTGCCGAATCCATGGAGGATGCGGCGCGCGCGAGCTCGGCCGACTTCGACGCGTCCGAGTCCGCCGAGGGTTCCCTCGGCGATCGCTTTGCGCGCGCGGCGCGCGCCTACGCATCGGGCCGGACTGCCGAGTCGGGGCGCACGTTCCTGCGTGCGCTGGTGACCTCGGTGAACGAACCGGTGCTGGTTCACGGCGAGCGGATCGAGGCCGCCAATCCGGCCATGTGCGCACTGCTCGGTCGTGAACCCGCCGAGGTCCCGGGCAGTCAGCTCGCCAGCCTGGTTGCCCCGGAGTATGCGGGACTGGTCGCCGCCAATGTCGGTCGTCGGCTCGCCGGCCAGCCGGCCTCGGAGCTCACGGAAGTCGAGGTCGTCGACGCGCACGGACAGCTGTCCAGGCTCGAACTCCGCGGCACGACCTTCGATCTCGGCAGCGAGCGACTCATCCTGTTCACGGCCCTCGAGATGCTGCCGGCGCCGGCCGCGGGCGGCGGCTCCGCCAAGGGACTGCGGGCGCAGCTCACGCTGGATTCGCTCGGCGACGGTGTCGTGACCACCGACTTCCAGGGGCACATCGACTACATGAACCGCACCGCCGAGAAGCTGGTCGGCGTGACCCTGGCCGATGCGCTCGGCAAGCAGCTCACCGACCTGGTCCGCTTCGTCGACGAGCACGACAGAAGGGCGCTGCCGGATCCGGTGCGACACAGCCTGTCGCGGGCTGCGCGGGTCGGGCTCGGCCGCCGCGCGCTGATGATCACGCATGCCACGGCCGCCGAGTACAGCATCGAGCTGTCGGCAGCGCCGATGCGCGCGGAGCGTGGCGAGATCGCCGGCGTGGCGGTGGTGCTGCACGACGTAACCGACCTGCGCGGCTATACGCGGCAGATGTCGTACCAGGCCAGCCACGACGCGCTGACCGGTCTGGTGAATCGCCGCGAGTTCGAGCGCCGCCTCGCCGATGCGGTGGAGACCGCCCACGGCGGCGAAGCCGGGCACGTGCTGTGCTACCTGGATCTGGACCGCTTCAAGGCGGTCAACGACAGCTGCGGGCACGTGGCAGGCGACAACATGCTGCGCGAGGTCGCCGCGCTGCTGAAGGATGCCGTGCGCGATTCGGACACCGTGGGGCGCCTCGGCGGCGACGAGTTCGGCGTGCTGCTCATCGGCTGTCCGCTGGAGAAGGCCCAGCAGATCGGCGCCGACGTCTGCCGCGCCATCAACGACTACCGTTTCGTGTGGAAGGACCAGATCTTCAGCGTCGGCGTCAGCGTCGGGCTGGTCGAGGTCGGGCGCGAGAGCGGCGAGATCGAGGACGTGATGGCCGCGGCAGACTCCGCCTGCTACGTCGCCAAGCAGCGCAATGGCGGACAGGTGCACGTCTACTCGGCGCGCGACGAGGCGGTGGCCCGGCATTCGGGCGAGATCCAGTGGCTGCAGCGGCTGCAGGTCGCGCTGCGCGACGGCCGTTTCGAGCTGTTCGTGCAACCGATCATCGAGGCCTCGGCGAATGCCGGCAACGGTCCGGGAATGGAGGTCCTGCTCAGGCTGCGCGACGACAAGGGCGTCGCCGCCGTGCCGGCCGACTTCATGCAGGCGGCGGAGCGCTATCGCCTGATGTCCCTGGTCGATCGCTGGGTCGTGCAGACCGCGCTGGCCGCGCTCGCCAGCGGGGCGATCCGCTTGCCCGACAGCAAGAGCCTGGCCATCAACCTGTCGGGGCAGACGCTGGCGGATCCGGCGTTCCTGGAATTCGTCGTGGAAACGCTGGATCGCACCGGCGTGCGTCCGGCGCAGCTGTGTTTCGAACTCACCGAGAATTCGGTCGCCGCCAATCCGGAAATGTCGCGCCGCTTCATTGGCGTGCTGCACGGCATGGGCTGTCAGTTCGCGCTCGACGACTTCGGCAACGATCTCGGCGGGGTGACGCAGCTGCGCAACCTGTCGATGGACTTCCTCAAGATCGACGGTTCCTACCTGCAGAATCTGTCCAAGGACGCAGTCAACCAGGCGATCGTCGCCGGGATCGTGCGTCTCGCGCGGACTTTGAACTTCCGGCTGGTGGCGGAGCAGGTCGAAGACGAGGCGTCCCTTGCCGCGATCCGCGGCATGGGCATCGACTTCGCCCAGGGCTACATAATCGGACGCCCCGAGCCGCTGCGCCCGGCCGCCTGACGGCGTCGTGACGCGCCCGCCCGGCGCGTCCGATTGTGACGCACGGCGTCACCCGGCCCCGCGGCATCACCGGCCCAACTGGCTGATTTTAATGATATTGCTCTTGCTGGCACGCCGCTTGCTGTAACAGCGTTACAGAAGCTGATCACGCGGCGGAGAGTGCCATGTCCGACCACGAACAACTCGCAGTGCTGGTTGCCGTCTACGACGACGACGGCGTCGAACATCCCACGGTCGTGGTGCGCGACTTCAGCGGCAATGTCAGCGTCGAAGAGCTACCGCTGGACGATACGGGGGTGCGGCGGGCCATGCGCGCCCTGCAGCTGCGCCGCGGCCGTCCGATCATCGATCCCGAGTCGCGCGAAGTGATGGGGTATGAGCTGGAGCGCGTCGTCACGCATCACTGAATGCGGCCGCTGCGGCGCTCGAAATCCGCCACGACCGAGTCGTAGTAGTCGATCACCTGGCGCACGTACTGGCGCTTGCGCTGGTAGCTGCCGGGAAAGAAGCTGCGCTTGAACCCGTAAATGATGATCGACTTGACGTCGGCGCGCGTCAGGCCGAGGTGGCGCACCGCCAGATCCAGCTCGTTGGTCACGGTGGTATTGCTGACCAGGCGGTTGTCGGTGCAGATCGTCGTCGACAGCCGGTGCGCGCGCAGCACGCTGAAGGTGTGATCCTCGAGCCGCTCGAGTTGCGGGTTGGTCTGCAGGTTGCTGGTCAGGCACACCTCGAGCGTGATGCGCCGGTCGGCGATGTAGTTGCCCAGCCGCTCGACGTAGTCCAGCGGATCGTCGATGCCCGGGTCGCTGATGGCGTCCGGCTGCAGCAGATAGGTGCCGTGGCCGATGCGGTCCGCGTGCAGGTCGGTGATCGCCTGGAAGATCGATTCCGGCCCGTAGGCCTCGCCGGCGTGAACCGTCTTCTTCAGGAAGTGCCGGTGCGCATGATCGTAGGCCGCGCGATGATCGCCCGCCGGGTAGCCGGCCTCCTCGCCGGCCAGATCGAAGCCCACCACCTGCAGGCCGAGCTGGTCGCGCGCGATGACGGCGGCGCGGGCGAGCTCCAGTGAGGCCATGGCATAGACGTGCTTGGGCCGCGCATACGGGTGCGCCGCGAACAGCGTCCCGTAGTAGTGGCTGAACGCGCCGGTGAACATGCGCATGGCGCAGCAGATGATGCCGTATTCGAATGGCGGCTCGGTGCCGGCCAGGATCGCAGGGCGGCGGTTGAAGGTGTCGCGGGCGCGGCGCAGGCCGCTGTCGACGGCGGCGATCACCTGCAGCGTGTCGAGTCCGGGATGGACGTGCAGCTGCGGCGCAAAGCGAACCTCGAGGTAGCGCACACCCTCCGCCTGGTTGTCCTCGGCCAGCTCGAGCGCGACGCGTTCGATCGCCGCGGCGGTCTGCATCACTGCGACCGTGTACTGGAAGCCGGTGAGGTACTCGCCGAGACTCGCGTAACGCTCCTTGAAGACCCGCTCGCGCAGACCGCCCTCGGTCGTGCTGGGCAGCGCGACAGTCTGCTCGCGCGCCAGCTCGATCAGGGTGGGTAGCCGCAGCGAGCCGTCCAGGTGTACGTGCAGGTCCGTCTTCGGCAGCGCTGCGAGCAGGGCCGGGTCGATGTGATCGGTTGGCAAGGGTCGGTCTCTCGATGGGGTGCCGGGGAGGATAACCGGAAGCGCGTGATCGGGCTTCAGCTATCGGGACTGTCCGGCCAGACGGCAACGAACTCCCGATGCGCCTGGACCGGATCATCGGCGGTCGCCGCCGGCATGGCCAGCTGGCGCGGCCGGTAGCCCGACAGCACCTGCAGGACCTTGACCTCGCGCCCCGCCAGGCTGAAGGCGACCCGCCAGTCCTTGACTGCCAGGCGATATCCGCCGGCGGTGCTGCGGATCCGCCGGTAGGGATGCGGCTGCGGGCCGACCGCGAGCGTCGACAGTACTCGCTGGCGCAGGTCGAGCCCGGTGCGCTGCTCGATCCAGGCCGCCTGCGCGGCGGCCAGCGCATCGAACTCGACCTGGTACGGTGCGACCGGATCCGCGGGCGCGCCGGCGCGCGCTGGCTGCGCGTCGTCCAGCCAGCCGCTGCGCACGCCCGGGTGCGCGTCCGAGTAGGGGACGTACGGCTTGATGTCGAGCACGGGCGTGCCGTCGAGGATGTCCACCTCGCCGAGATGCAGCGTCAGGTTGTCCACGCCGAGGAGCCGCACGGCGGAGATGCCAACGGGATTCGGGCGATGCGGCGAACGCGTGGCGAACACGCCCTTGCGGCCGGTGGTACTGCGCGGCGGCAGCACCTTGGGCCGCCACGACGGGTTGAGGTGAAACCAGAAGACCACCCAGATCATCTCCCAGCCCTCGAGATCATCGAGCGCGTGCTCGAAGTTGCGCTTCGCAAAGAGCTCGATGCGCGCGCTGCCGGCCTGGCCCGCGGCCGGTTGTCGAGGGGCGTCCACCCGCGTGCCCAGGGCGCTGTACAGCGTGCCGATGGGTTCGAGAATCAGCCGTGTTCCGGCGGTGCCGTCCTGTGGGGTCACGCCGCGATTCTACGCCCGGGCCCGGCACGGCGCCCCGCTGCGCCGGGCACGGCCAGTCCTTGCCGCTGCGGCGCATTACCTTGAGAATGAAACCCGCGATCACCCTGGTCGTCTGATGGACTCCGCGTATGACTCCTTTCGCTATCGCCGGCGTGCAGATGCACGTGCCTGCGTTCCGTTCCAATCTCGAGGCGGTGCTGCACCGGCTCGACATCCTTATGGCCAGGTTTCCCTGGGTGAACATGGTGCTGTTCAGCGAGCTCGCGCTGTGCGGCCCTGTGCACAGCCACCCGGTACCGCTGCCGGGACCCGAGGAAGAGGCGCTGGCGCGCGCCGCGGCGAAGCATCGGATCTGGCTGATTCCCGGCTCGATATTCGAACGCGCGCCGGATGGATTGATCTACAACACCGCGCCGGTCATCGCGCCAGACGGGAGCGTCATTACCCGTTACCGCAAGATGGTGCCGTTCAGGCCCTACGAGGCGGGTGTCGCGGCCGGCACCGAGTTCTGCGTATTCGACGTTCCGTCCGTGGGCCGTTTCGGCCTGTCGATCTGCTATGACATGTGGCTGCCGGAAACCACCCGGACGCTCACCTCGATGGGCGCCGAAGTGTTGCTGCATCCCGTGCTGACCGGCACCATCGACCGCTCCGTAGAGACGGCCATCGCGCGTGCGACCGCGGCGCAGTTCCAGTGCTACGTGTTCGACATCAACGGCCTCGGCCCGGGCGGCTTCGGGCGTTCGACGGTGGTCGATCCGTCGGGTGTGGTGCTGTACCAGGCCGGTGGCGCCGACGAGACGATTCCTATCGAGATCGATCTCGAATTGGTGCGGCGCCAGCGCGAAAGAGGCCTGCATGGAGGCCTGGGGCAGACACTGAAGAGCTTCCGGGACCGGGAATTCCGCCTTTCCGTGTATGATGGTTCGAGTGAATCCGCCGCTTATCTCAATACACTCGGGCCGTTGGAGATGCCGAAGAAGCCCGGCAGTTAGCGCGCCGGGCGCCGGTCGGGGAGCAGGATCGTGAACGACACGACTCCCGAAAAGCACCGCAGTACGCTGACCGAGTACTACAGCGCCTCGCAGCTCAGAAGCGACCGCTGGACCAGCCTGAAGGCCGCCTGCGCGCGCCTCGCCGCCGCCCCGGAGAGCGAACGGGCCGTGCTGGAGGGGCGGGCGCGCTCACTGCTCGCCGCACTCGAGCCCATCGAGTTTTATTGGGCTTTCCCGAGTCGCGCGGTCTGGCAGTCGTTGTGGGAAATGCTGGAGCGGCGGCGTTACGACGAACTGTCGCGCAATGTCTCGCTGATCGTGCGCGCACTGGTCAGCGGTTCGTTCCGCCGGCGCAAGGACCGTGGCGGCGAGCACGACGACGACCACGCGGCGCTCGAGGAAGAGCTCGGCGAGGAACGCGCGGACGACGCCAGCGCGCCCCCGTATTTCGAGGTCCTGATCGTGGATTCGCTGTCGCCCTCGCAGGAGGACGCACAGCGCCGCGCGCTGCGCAAGGCGCGCCGCCCGGACGACCGCTTCGTGTACGAGCCGGTGTTCGTGCCGAGCCTGGAAGATGCGCTGATCGGCGCGCTGTTCAACTTCAACATCCAGAGCGTGGTCATACGCCCGGGATTGCAGCTCAAGTCGCGCAACGAGATTCCCTTCCTGCGCCGCTATCTCCGCCGCATCGGCAATCGGGATCTCGACAGCTACGACCCCGATACCTGGGAAATCGAGCTGTGCCGGCTGATTCACCAGATCCGGCCGGAAATCGACATCTACCTGGTGACGGATGAGTCGGTCGAGGCGATCGCGGGCCTGGAACTGCGGGGCTGCCGCCGCGTGTTCTACAACCAGGACGATTTCCTCGAGCTGCACGTCAACATCCTGCGCGGTGTCGACTCGCGCTACGAGACGCCCTTCTTCAATGCGCTGAAGCAGTACTCCCGCCGCCCGACGGGCGTGTTCCACGCGCTGCCGATCAGCCGCGGCAAGTCCATCGCCCGCTCCCACTGGATCGGCGATATGCTGGACTTCTACGGCATCAACGTCTTTCTCGCCGAGACTTCCGCGACTTCTGGTGGCCTCGACTCCCTGCTGGCGCCCACCGGGGTCCTGAAGCGCGCGCAGGAGTACGCCGCCCGGGCCTTCGGCGCGGATCGCACCTATTTCGCGACCAACGGCACCTCGACCTGCAACAAGATCGTGGTGCAGGCCATCGTTCGACCCGGCGACATCGTGCTGGTCGACCGCGACTGCCACAAGTCGCACCACTACGGCATGGTGCTGGCCGGCGCGCAGGTGGTGTATCTCGACAGCTATCCGTTGAATGAGTACTCGATGTACGGCGCGGTGCCGCTCACCGAAATCAAGCATCGCCTGCTGGAGCTGAAGGCGGCGGGCAAGCTCGACCGGGTGCGCATGCTGCTGCTGACCAACTGCACCTTCGATGGCGTCGTCTACAACGTCGAGCGGGTCATGGAGGAATGCCTGGCGATCAAGCCCGACCTGGTGTTCCTGTGGGACGAGGCCTGGTTCGCGTTTGCGCGCTTCGGCACGATCTATCGCCAGCGCACGGCCATGCACTGCGCCGAGCTGCTGCGCGATCGCTACCGCACGCCGGAGTACCGCGCACGCTACGAGGCGCAGCAGGAGGCGTTGCGTGACACCGGTGTCGAACAGCTCGCCAGGACCCCGTTGCTGCCCGACCCGGACAAGGTCCGGATCCGGGTGTACGCCACGCAGTCGACGCACAAGACGCTGACCTCGCTCAGGCAGGGATCGATGATTCACGTGCGGGACCAGGACTTCAAGGGCGAGGTCGCGCAGGCCTTCCACGAGGCCTACATGACCCACACTTCGACCTCGCCGAACTACCAGATCCTGGCCTCGCTGGACCTGGGGCGGCGACAGGTCGAGCTGGAGGGGCTCGAGCTGGTGCAGAAGCAGGTCGAGACGGCGATGGCGGTGCGCAAGACCGTCAACTCGCACCCGCTGATCAGCAAGTATTTCCGGGTGCTGAACGTGCGGGACATGATTCCCGCCAAGTACCGCCCTTCCGGCGTCGACTCCTACCTCGACAACGAGGGCGCCTGGAGCGAGATGTGGGACGCCTGGTCCGAGGACGAGTTCGCGATCGATCCGTCGCGCATCACGCTCGCGGTCGGCGGCACGGGTTACGACGGCGACACGTTCAAGACCGCGGTGCTGATGGACCGCCACGGCATCCAGGTCAACAAGACCTCGCGCAATACCGTGCTGTTGATGACCAACATCGGCACGACGCGTTCTTCCATCGCCTATCTCATCGAGGTGCTGGTGGACATCGCGCGCGAACTGGACGAGCGGCTCGACGACGCGGGCGGCATGGAGCGGCGCGCCTTCGACAACAAGGTCCGCTCGCTGATGCAGGAATTGCCGCCGTTGCCTGACTTCAGCTGCTTCCACCCGGCGTTCTGCGCCCAGGACGGCAGCAAGACGACCGAGGGAGATATCCGTTCCGCGTTCTTCCTGGCTTACGACGAGGCGAAATGCGAGTACTTCTCTCTCAGTGACGGCAGCATGGAGCAGGCCATGGCGGCGGGACGCGAACTGGTGTCCACCTCGTTCATCATCCCTTATCCGCCGGGATTCCCGATCCTGGTGCCCGGCCAGGTGATCTCCAGCGGGATCCTGGCCTTCATGCGCGCCCTCGACGTCAAGGAGATTCACGGCTACCAGCCGGAACTCGGCCTGCGCGTCTTCACACAAGCGGCGCTCGATTCCCTCGTTGCCGGCAGGCCAGCCGCAGCCTGAGCACGAGCGGGTCTGGACGATCAGGAGACCGATTCATGGATTCGAAGAAAAAGCTGAAGAACATTTCCGAGATCCGGCGTTACTTTCATCGCAACGAGACGCCGATCTACTTCGTCAGTGCAACCAATTTCAACCTGCTTGGCATCGACGAGTGGGTGCGCAACTTCAAGTACATCAACTACATCGACTGCTACGACGGCAAGCATCCGAACGTCTATTGCCCGCCGGAAATGCCGCACGCGGAGTTCGAGTCCATCGAGGACATCAACAACTACCTGCTGCAGCACAAGGCGGTCATCGACAGGATCGAGGGCCGCGGCGGCAAGCCGAAGCTGGTCTTCCTGATGTTCGACGAGAAGACCGAGAAGCTGGCCCGCGAGCTGGGCTGCCAGGTGTGGTTCCCCAAGGCGAAGCTCCGCAACAGCGTCGACAACAAGATTGCAACCGTCAGGATCGGCGACAAGGCGGGCGTGCCCAGCGTGCCGAACACCCTGTCCGAGGTAAAGGACTACAAGCATCTCACCAAGCTCGCGACGGACGCGGGGCTCGGACGTGACCTGGTGCTGCAGTCCGCCTATGGCGACAGTGGTCACACGACGTTCTTCATCAAGTCGGAGAAGGACTTCCGCGCCCACCAGTCGGAGATCGTCGGCAAGGGCGAGATCAAGATCATGAAGCGCATCCGCTGCCGCGGGTCCGCCATCGAGGCCTGCGCCACCAAGAATGGCACCATCGTCGGCCCGCTGATGACCGAGCTGGTCGGCTTCTCTGAGCTCACGCCGTACCGCGGCGGCTGGTGTGGCAACGAGATCTTCCCGGATGCGTTCACGCAGAGGGTCCGCAACAAGGCGCGGGACTACACTTTCAAGTTCGGCGAGCAGCTGCGCAAGGAGGGGTACCGGGGCTACTTCGAGCTCGATTTTCTCACCGACCTGAAGTCGGGTGAGATCTACCTCGGGGAGCTCAATCCGCGGATCACCGGTGCCAGCTCGATGACCAATCACGCAGCCTTCGCGCACGCGGACGCGCCGCTGTTCCTGTTCCACCTGCTCGAGTTCTCCGGCATGCCGTTCGATCTCGACATCGACGAGCTGAATGCCCGCTGGGCTGCCCGGGAGAACATCGACAACTGGTCGCAGATCGTGATCAAGCACACGGAGAACACCGTCGACGTGCTGAGTGATGCCCCGGCAACCGGCATCTGGCGCATGGGCGACGACGGCAATGTCAGCTACAGCCGTTTTGACTATCACCGTCGCGCGGTCGAGTCCGAGCGCGAGGCATTCTTCCTGAGGATCCTCAAGCCCGGCGACTACCGCTACGAGGGCGCGGACCTGGGGATCCTGGTGCTGCGTGGCCGGGTCATGACGCCCAAGTTCGACCTCACCGAACGGGCGCGGCGCTGGATCCACGCGATCCGGGGAATGTACGGTGGCCGTCCGCTGCACGCCTCGACGGCGCTGCCGGAACGCCAGTTCAAGATCCTCTGAAGACCGACAGCGCGGCATGCGAACGACGTGAGCCTGAACTTCGAGCTGATCACCGAGGACCGGCCCGGGCCCCGCTGGCGCGCGCTGTTCGATCGGCTATGGCCGCATCATCGTGCCTGGTACCTCGGTGAGTCGCTGAAGGACCGGCCGACCTACCTGCAGTGCCATCGCGCCATCAAGAAGCACATGCCCGAACTGCTGCCCGTGTACCACGAGCTGTGCGAGCTGGCGGGTGGCGGGGATCTCGAGGCGCGATTCCTGAGTCTGTTCTGCCCGCCCGCCTACCTGACCGCCTGCTCACAGGCCGTCTGGCAGGGCTCGCCCTCGTTCCTGGTGCGCAACTACGACTACAGCCCCGCCGCCTTCGACGCGGTGGTGCTCAGGACCCGCTGGCTGGGACGCCGGGTCATGGGAATGAGCGATTGCCTCGGAGGATTGCTCGACGGCATCAACGATGCCGGCCTGGCGGTCTCGCTGACGTTCGGTGGCCGGCGCGTCGTGGGCGACGGCTTCGGGGTCCCGATCATCCTGCGCTACGTGCTCGAGACCTGCGACACGGTGCAGCAGGCGATGGCCGTGCTGAAGCGCATTCCCTGCCACATGGCCTACAACGTCACCGCGCTGGACCGGCACGGCGAATGGGCGACGGTCTACCTCGGCCCCGACCGGCGGGCGTACGTGTCGCGCGCGGCGGTGGCGACCAATCACCAGGAAAGGGTCGAGTGGGCCACGCACGCCGCAGCGACCGCCTCGGTGGAGCGCGAGCGGGTGCTGCTCAACGAGCTCAGTCGCGGCAGCCCGACCCGCGAGCAGTTCATCGCCGGATTTCTCAGGCCCCCCGTGTACTCGCTTGCGTTCGACCGGGGCTTCGGGACGCTGTACACGGCGGCCTATTCGCCGTGCGATCGCTCGCTCGAACTGCGCTGGCCGGGCACGGAGTGGGTCCTCGACCTGGAACAAGCCGTCGACGGATCACTGGGCATCAGCTACCCGGAGCCGGGCGCCGCCGTCGGCTACGCCTGGCTCGGGTAGGTCCGCGCCCTCAGGACAGCGACGAGGTCGCTTCGCGCTCACTCCGCGCGGCCTTGGCCTTCGCCGTCAGCGCCTCGAGCTCGTCATCGGAGAGCTGCTCGCTGCCGCCGCCGCAGGCCATGATTTCGGCCTGTTTCTCGCCGCGGATCTTGCGGTTGTGCTTCGGCCGCCATTCGACCGGGCTCTCCTTCGGGACGCTTGCGCGTGGCGTCGAAGTGGAAGTCGACCTTCTTCTTCGACTGCGGGCCCCAGTAGTTGACCCGGCCCAGGTCGTAGAAGGTGCGCTGGAAGCCGCTCTTCAGGAAGGCCTTCAGGCAGCCGAGCAGGTAGCGCCGGCGCTCGCCGCTGCCTGCCCAGGGATACGAGAAGAGCGCCTTCTTCATGTAGAAGCGGCGGTAGTTGTGCATCACCCGGTCGAGCAGCTCGGCGCGGTCCATCGCCTCGGGCTTGATGATCGGCGTGACGAAGTTGTACTTCTCGAAGTCGAAGACCTCGACCTTGTCGCCCAGCTCCTGGAACAGGTCGGAGAAGGGCCAGGGCGTGTACATCGCCCAGTTGGCGAGGTCGGGCTTCCAGTCGCGCGCCATCCGGTAGGTTTCTTCCAGCGTCTCGCGCGGTCTCGTTCTCGAGGCCGACGATGAACTGCGCCTCGGTGACGATGCCGGCCTCGCGCAGCAGCTGGATCGCCTTCTTGTTCTGCTCGATCGTGGTTTCCTTGTTGAAGCGGTCGAGCTTCAGCTGCGCGGCGGCCTCGGTGCCCAGCGAGACGTGGATCAGGCCGGCCTTGCGGTAGAGCGGCAGCAGCTCCTCGTCGCGCAGGATGTCGGTGACGCGGGTGTTGATGCCCCACAGCATCCCGAGGTCGCGCGCGATCAGCTCCTCGCAGAACTGCGATGAACTTCTTGCGGTTGATGGTCGGCTCCTCGTCGGCGAGGATGAAGAAGCCGACGTCGTGGTCGCGCACCAGCGTCTCGATCTCGTCGACCACCTTCTTCGGGTCGCGTATCCGGTAGTCGCGCCAGAACTTCCACTGCGAGCAGAAGGTGCAGGTGAACGGGCAGCCGCGCGCCATGTTCGGGATCGCGACGCGCTTGCCGAGCGGGATGTAGATGTACTTGTCCCACTCGAGGATGCTCCAGTCCGGCTCGATGCCGTCCAGGTCCTTCACCGTGGGCGCTGCCGGCGTGGCGATGATCTGTCGCCGTCGAGGTAGGCGAGGCCGCGGATGTCGTTGCGACCGGCGGGCCAGCGGCCGTCGTCGACGGCGCTGACCAGCTCGGTGAAGATCTCCTCGCCCTCGCCGCGCACGATGACGTCGATCCAGGGCGCCTCGGTCAGCACCTGCTGGTACATGAAGGTGGCGTGGATGCCGCCGAGCACCGTGACGATGTCCGGATGGACCTCCTTGGCGATCTGCAGCAGCCGCTCGGCCTTGTAGATCGACGGCGTGATCGCGGTGCAGGCCGACCACGTCGGGCTGTTCCTCGACCAGGATCGCGCGTACGTCGTCCTCGGTCAGGTGATTGGTCATCGCGTCGATGAAGCGCACGTCGGTGTAGCCGGCCTTGCGCAGCGAGCCGGTCAGGTAGGCGACCCAGGCCGGCGGCCAGTTGCCGGCGATCTCGGCACCGCCGGAGTGGTAGTTCGGGTGAATCAATAAGATGCGCATGGCTCGCCCCGCTTTGAATGGCTAGGTGTCAGCCTAGCCTAACACCAGGCGGCGTCAATGTGGATTGACGCAATCCCGTGCAGGGTGGGGTGAGATAGGCCGCGAACGGCGCGCCGCCGAGGATGGGGCGGCGGACAGATCGGGCGTGAAACACCCCCGGCCGGGCGAAGCCAGGCCGGGGGCAGGTCGCGGACCGGCGCGCGCAGCCGCCGGCTTAGAGCGTGGCGTAGTACGCCGCGAGGTCCGCGATGTCCGCGGCGCTCAGCTTCTTGGCCGCCTTGACCATCATCTTGTCGTCGGTGCGCGTGCCGTCCTGGTACTCCACCATGGCCTTGGTGAAGTCGGCGACCGACATGCCGACGATGGAGGGATTGTCCTCGTCGCCCTTGCCGTCGTCGCCATGGCAGTCCACGCAGGCATCGGACTTGGTCTTGCCGGCCGCGGCGTCGCCCGCTTGCGCGGGGGTTGCGGCAAAGAGCACGGCCGCAAGCGCCAGCATCGAAATGGGAACGATTTTCATCTAGTGACTCCGTTCTAAGCTTAGTTGTTATCAGGTGACACGGTCTGGGGCTTGGACATCCTACACCGTACGATCGTTCGCCTGATGTCGGCGGCGTTGCCTGTCACCGGTACTCGTCACCGTGGTGTCGGAACGCGTCTCAGGACCGCTGTCGCTTCGGCCCGGGCGGACGGCGCGGCGGTTTACGCAGTGACTTCGGCGGCACCTCACCCGCGGGCGCGATCCGAAGTGGCTGGCCGGCGACGCGGGTCTTCTTCAGCTGGCGCATCACCAGGTCCGGCAGGCCTTGGGGCAGGCCGACGTAAGTGTGATCCTCGCGAATGTCGACATGCCCGATCTGCCGCCCCTGCAGGCCGGCGACATTGGCGATCGCGCCCACGATGTTGCCGGGCTTCACGCCGTGCACGTAGCCCACCTCGATGCGAAACGTGGCGGTGTCCTCGTCCGCCAGCCGCTCTGGCCGGGGCGCCTGCCCCGTGGCCCTCGGCTTGCGCTCCGGGCGCCCGGCACGCGGCTGCGCGGCATCCGTCCTGGCGCGCTCGGCGCGCGCTCCTTCATCGGGCCGGTCGTTCAACAGCAGCGGACTGTCGCCCTGCAGCAGGCTGGCCAGTACCGCCGCGATATCGGTCGCCGGCACGTTGTGTTCGCGCTCGTACTCCTCGATCAGGCTGCGAAACGGCTCGCCCAGTCCCGCCGCCAGGGCTTCCGTGATGCGCTGCCGGAAGCGCGCGACGCGCTGCTCGTTGACGTCCGCGATCGTCGGCAGCTCCATCGGCTCGAGCGGCGAGCGCGTCGCCCGCTCGATGTAGCGCAGCATGTTGCGTTCGCGGGGCGTGATGAACAGGATGGCCTCACCCTTGCGGCCTGCGCGGCCGGTGCGGCCGATGCGGTGCACGTACGACTCGCTGTCGTAGGGCACGTCGTAGTTGACCACGTGCCCGATGCGCTCGACGTCGAGGCCCCGGGCCGCCACGTCGGTCGCCACCAGGATGTCCAGCTTGCCGCCCTTGAGGCGGCTGACGGTCCGTTCGCGGTCCTTCTGCTGCATGTCGCCGTTGAGCGCGGCCGCCGCAAAGCCGCGGGCCTCGAGGCGCTCGGCCAGCTCGAGCGTCGACTGCTTGGTGCGCGCGAACACCAGCATGGCATCGAAGGGCTCGGCTTCGAGAATGCGGGTCAGGGCGTCCAGCTTGTGCACGCCGCTGACGATCCAGTAGCGCTGGCGGATGTTGGTGGCGGTGCTGGTCTTGCTGCGGATGGTGACTTCCTGCGGATCGCGCAGGTGCTTCTGCGCGATGCGCCGGATCGGCGCCGGCAAGGTGGCCGAGAACAGCGCGATCTGCCGTTCGGCCGGGGTCTGCTCGAGGATCCACTCGATGGCGTCGACGAATCCCATCTGCAGCATCTCGTCGGCCTCGTCCAGCACGAGGGTGGCGAGCTGCCCGAGCTCGAGCGTGCCGCGCTTCATGTGATCGATGATCCGGCCTGGGGTGCCGACCACGACGTGGGCGCCGCGCTTGAGGCTCATCAGCTGCGGCGTGTAGCTCTGCCCGCCGTAGACGGGCAGCACGTGGAAACCCTTGATGTGCGAGGCGTAGCGCTGGAATGCCTCGGCGACCTGGATGGCCAGTTCGCGGGTGGGCACCAGCACCAGGCACTGCGGTGGACCCGGCCGGACTTCGAGGCGACTCAGTATCGGCAGCGCGAACGCGGCGGTCTTGCCGGTGCCGGTCTGCGCCTGGCCGAGCATGTCGCGGCCGGCGAGCAGCACGGGGATGGTCGCGGCCTGGATGGGGGAGGGCGACTCGTAGCCGACCTCGCGCAATGCCTGCAGCACGGCCTCGCTGAGACCGAGATCGGCAAAGGCGGGGGACGCGTTATCCGTCGATGTGGGATCCATGAAGCTCTGCTTGGCCGGATTGCCGGGCGCGGGAGGTAACCACCCACCATACGTGAATACGGCCGGCTCGGCACGGTTTCCGGCGGTTGCCGCGCTAGTCCGGCTCGCGCAGGCGGCTGGTGAGACGCAGTTGCAGGAAGTTCTCGCCGGGGTTGGGGGTGCGGATTCCGCCATTCGAGAAGTGCTGGAAGCGCAGCGAAATCTCCTGAACAAAGCCGGACCGGTTGCGCCAGCCGAGCGCTAAGTGATCGCCGAAGTTGAATTCCGTGCTGAAGCGGATGCCCCCGTTGCGGTACGTCGGGCTGATGAAATTCACCCCGATTCCCCCTTCGAGGAACCACGATTTGCGCTGCGCTGGCTGGAAGGTATAGCGCAGGGTCGGGGTGATGCCGACCTGCAGGTTGGATTCCTGCGTCGCCGGCCGTTCGACCCGCCAGCGTCCGATTGCCACCTCGACCTGGGCGTCGAAGCGTTCATCGCCGATCACACGGCTGGGCCACGGCCAGTCCCAGACCGCGCCGGCAGCCAGCTGCCCGACATGGGGGTCGCCGGCGCCGCCCTGCACGAAGACGCCGTCCGGCCGGATGTCGGCGGCAAGCGTGATGGACGGCGACAGCAGCAGTGCCGCCAGCCGGCAGGCGAAGCGCATCCCGGATCCCCCCGACACCCCTGCCGGCTAGGCTAGCGCCCCCCGGGGCCACGATCCAGCCGGCGCGCGCAGAGAGCGGGTCAGGCAGCTCCCGCCGGGACCAGGACCTGGCTGCGCTGGCCGTCGTCGAGGAGGGCCTCGAGCCGGTGAGCCGGCATGGGGCGTGCCAGCAGGAATCCCTGCGCCAGTGTGCAGCCGCGCTGCCGCAACCACTCGAGCTGCTCGGGTTCCTCCACGCCCTCGGCCACGACCTCCAGGTCGAGGCTCTTCGACAGCGTCAGGATGGCCTCGAAGATCGCCGCGTCGCCGTGGTCGCGATGCACGTTCTGCACGAAGCTGCGGTCGATCTTCAGCGAATCCGGCGGAAACCGCTTCAGGTAGGCCAGTGAGGAATAGCCGGTGCCGAAGTCGTCGAGCGCGATGCGGCATCCCAGGTCGCGCAGATCTCCCAGCCCGTTCTGTATCCGCGCCGAGTCGCTGATGAGGACGGACTCGGTGATCTCGATCTCCAGCCAGCGCGGATCGATGCCCGATGCACGGGTGGCTTCGCGCAGGGCGCGGGCTGGATCGCCGTGCATGAACTCCTTCCCCGAGATGTTGATCGCCAGTGCGATCTCGATGCCGCGATCGCGCCAGTTGCGCAACTGCCGACAGGCCGCTTTGACTACCCACGCGCCCAGTTCCAGTATGAGACCGCTTTCCTCGGCGAGCGGGATGAAACGTCCGGGCGAGATCTCTCCGAGCTCGGGGTGGAACCAGCGCAGCAGCGCCTCGGCGCCCGCGAACCGGCCGTCGCTCAGCCTGAACTTGGGCTGGTAGTACAGCTCGAACATCTCGTCGCTGACAGCCTTGCGCAGGTGCGCGTCCAGGGTCAGCCATTCCTGGGCGCGGGCGCTCATCGCCGGCGAATACACCGCTCGCCTCGAGACGCCCGCAGCCTTGGCCTGATACATCGCGGTGTCGGCATGCTTCAGGAGAGCGTCGACGTCGCCGCCATGCTCGGGGAACAGCGAGATGCCGGTGCTCGGCGTCACGAAAAAGTCGCGGCCCTCGATGGTCAGCGGCGCCGAGAAGACCTCGTTGATCCGGTGCGCGACGCTCAGGGCGCTGGGCTGCGCGGCGTCGCTCTGCAGGAACAGCACGAACTCATCCCCGCCGAAGCGTGCCAGCTCCGCATTCCTGCCGATCGGCGGTTGCCGCCGCAGGCACTGCTGCAGCTTGATGCCGACGCCGCGCAGCACCTTGTCGCCAACCGCGTGGCCGAAGGTGTCGTTGACGCGCTTGAAGCCATTCAGGTCGAGGTAGAGTATCGCGGCCTCGGCGAGGCCGTCGCCGGCCTCGGCCAGATGTCCGGTCACGCGCTCGACGAAGCTCTGGCGGTTGGGCAGACCGGTGAGGGAGTCGAAGTAGGCCAGTTCCCTGATCATTTCCTCCTGCTCGCGACGGCGGGTGACGTCCTGGCGCATGGCCATGACCTCACCCGTGCCGCAACGAAAGTAGCGCATCTCGAAATGCCGCATGCTCGCGTCCGGAGCCTCTTCGCTGAATTCGTGGCTGCGGGCCACGCCATCCTGGGCGGTGGCCACGACGTGGTGACGCGCCACGTCCGCTTCCTCCGCCGGCACCAGCCCGCCAATCGACTCGGCCTCTGTGGCGACGAAGCCAGCCCCGGAGCGCAGGACGCGGCGTACCCGTCCGGCCGCGTCCAGCAGGTGAATGCGGTCCGGAATGGACTCGAGCAGCACGCGATTCTCCGCCTCACGATGGTCCAGTGCCCGGAGCGACTCGGCATTGCGCAACAGGTAACGCACGCGATGCGGGATCAGCGGCCAGTTGAGCGGCTTGGGCATGAAGTCGGTCGCGCCAGCCGCATAGGCCCGGTCCACCGAGGGCGCGTCGTCATGACCGGTGATCATCACGATCGGGGCGAAGCGCGCGTGGGCGGACTTCCTGAGCATCTCGCACACGGCGTAGCCATCCATGCCCGGCATCTCGACATCCAGCATGGCGATGGCGAACTCGGTGCGCTGGCCGATCGCCAGCGCGCTTGCACCGTCGGGTGCGGCGATCACCTCGAGGTCCGCCTGCTCGGCGGCCTCGCTGAGCATCAGTCGCGTCATTTCGTCGTCGTCGGCGATCAGCGCGACGGGGCGATGTGCGGCGTGCTCGCTCATGCCGTCTCCCGCAGCACTTCCTGCTGCAGGGCGCTCAGGACCGCCGGGTGCGCATCGGCCATCTGGTCGGCGAGGTCGGTGGCGCGCTGCTGCGCTCCCTGCTGGCAGGCACGCTCGAGTGACGCGGCCAGGCGGGCGAGCTCGCTGGCCCCGACATTGCCCGCGGCCGCCTTGAGCGAGTGCGCAATGCCGCTGGCCGCCTCGAGATCGCCCCGATCGAGCACGGCGCGCAGCGCCCGCAGCTGTTCCGAGGAGCTGGACACGAACAGCGAAATGACCTTGGGCAGGAGGCTGGGCCGCGCCGGGCGCGACAGGGCACGGATGCGCGCAATGGCGGCGCCGTCGAGCACTCCCGCGGCAGCGGCTGGCTCGAAGCCCGCGGGGTGCCGGACAGTCGCCAGCGGGGTCAGCCAGCGGCCCAGCGTCCGCTGCAGTTCCTCCAGCGCAAAGGGTTTGCCGAGGAAGTCGTCCATGTCCGCGCTCAGGCACAGGTCGCGATGCGATCCGGCGGCGTCGGCGGTCAGCGCGATGATCGGCGTGCGGCGATCGGTCTCGGCCTTGCGGATCAGCCGGGTCGCCTCGAAACCATCGAGATCAGGCATGTGCAGGTCCATCAGGATGGCGTCGAAGCGCTGCGCCGCGGCGCGGGCCACGGCGGCGCCGCCGCCCTCGACCAGGGTACAGGTGCAGCCGAGCTCGGTAAGCATCCCCTCGGCGACCGCGGCGTTGACAGGATTGTCCTCCACCACCAGCACATGGCCGGAGAAGACGAGCGCGTCGCCAGCTGCCGGTGCGTCCGCCGTCGCCTCATCGAGCGGCGTTCCGGCGGCTCGCGACAGGGCCCGCAGCAGGGTTTCGTAGCGGAACGGCTTGCCGACGACGCAATCCGCGCCGAAGCGCTCTTCCAGCCGCAGTCGGGCCGCCGTCGTCGTATTGGCCAGCACGACGACCGGCCCGGCCCGGTCACCCTGGCGGCGCGGTTGCAGTTTTTCGAGAATCGGCGCCTGGCTGTCCGCGTCGACGATCCAAAGCGGGGCGCTCGAGCGCGCGGCGGGCTCCGTGGCGTCTCGCGAGACGACCTCGGTTTCGTGAAGCTCCATGCCCCAGGCACTGGCCTGGCGCAGCACCGCGCGTGACAGTCCCACGCGCCGACAGGCCAGTTGAGCCTTGACGCCGGACAGGGGCGCCTCACGGGCGGCGGCACCCGCGGTAGCGCGCTGCAGCGGCAGCCGCAGCGTGAAGGTCGAGCCGACCCCGGACTCGCTGCGAACGGACAGGGTGCCGCCCATCAGCTCGACCAGCTGCCGGCAAATGGACAGGCCCAGGCCAGTCCCGCCGAAGCGCCGGGTGGTCGATTCATCCGCTTGCGAGAAGGGCTCGAAGATGCGTTGCTGCGTCTCGGCGGTCATGCCGATGCCGGTATCCTGGACCGCGATCTCGAGCCACGCCGGACCGTCCGGCGTTTCCCTCATGCTGCCTGTGACGTTGACTTCGCCGCCATGCGTAAACTTGATGGCATTGCCGATCAGGTTCTGCAGCAGCTGTCGCGTCCGCAACGGGTCACCGAGAATCCGGCAGTCGGCCTCGACCGGTGGCGACACGGTCAGCTCGAGGCCCTTGGCCTCGGCCTGCGCGACGAACGTACCGGCGGCCTCTTCCATGGCCTCACGCAGGTCGAACTCCGCGGTTTCGAGGGTCAACTTGCCCGATTCGACCCGCGCCAGGTCCAGGATCTCATTGAGGATCTGCAGCAGCGAGCGCGCCGACGTGTGAATCGTCGAGGCCAGCTGTGATTGCCGCCGCGACAGCTCGGTGCGCCGCAACAGGTCTGCCATGCCGATGACGCCGTTCATCGGCGTGCGGATTTCGTGACTCATCCGTGACAGGAAGTCGCTCTTCGCGCGGCTGACGCGGGCCAGCTCCTCGTTGCGCTCGCGCAGTTCGACCGTCCGGTCAGCCACTTCCTGCTCGAGTCGCTGCTGCGCCAGGCCTGCCAGTTCCAGCTTGCGGCGCTGGACGCGCCAGGCGCTGAACACGATCAGTCCGATCGCCAGCGCGTACAGGGCCTTCGCCCAGACGGTGGCCCAGGGAGCCGGCTTGACCTCGACCGCCAGCGACAGTGGCGCCGGGCTCCAGGCTCCGTCCGGATTCGCGGCCCGCACTTCGAGGACGTACCGGCCTGCGGCGAGATTGGTGTAGCTGATACGCCGCCTGGTGCCGAGATCGATCCAGTCCGTGTCGAAACCGCGCAGCCGATATGCATAGCGGTTCTTGTCCGGCGCGGTGTAGTCCAGCGCCGCGAACTCGAAGGAGACCACGTCGTCACGATGGCCGAGTTTCAGCTCGCGGAGCTCGGGATAGGGACTCGAGGTGGCCGCAGGCCGGTTCATGACCTCCACGCCGGTGAGCACCACCTGTGGCGCACGCAATTCACCGTCCAGGCGGGTCGGGTCGAACAGGTTGAAACCGTCCGCACCGCCGAACGCCAGCCAGCCGTTGCGGGTCTGGAAATGCGAGCCGAAGTTGAATTCTTCGCCCTGCAGGCCTTGTTCGCGATGGTAAGAAGTACTGCTGCCCGTGTCCGTATCGAGACGGGTCAGCCCCGCATTGCTGCTGAGCCAGAGCTTGCCGCTGGGATCGCTCTGTATCCCGTAGACCGTGTCGCTGGCAAGGCCGCTGGATTTCGCGAAATTCCTGAACCGCACGGTGTCGGGTCGCCGCACATCGCCTGTTACCAGGTCCAGGCCGCCGCCTTCGGTGCCCACCCAGATCCGACCTGCGGCGTCGACATGCAGTGCGTACACCGTGTCGGCTGAAAGGCTCTCCGGATCGTCTGCCGCATGCCGGAACACCTGCAGCAGCTGTCCGGCCTCCGAGAACAGGTTCAGACCGCCACCCTCGGTTCCGACCCACAGCAGCCCGCTGGCATCCTGCGCCAGCGAGGTCGCACGCGGTGCGCTGATCGAGCCCGGGTTGCGCGGGTCGTAGGCGATCTGCCGCACGGTCCCGGACCCGGGATCGACGATGTTGACGCCGCCGCCGAAGGTGCCCAGCCAGATGCGTCCGTCGCGTGCTTCGAGGATCGACATGACGCCGTCGACGGACAGCGCACGCGGGTCGCCGGGTTTCGCGCGCCAGCTGGTCGTGCGGCGGTCCGGGGAAACCCTGGTGAGACCGCCCGACATCGTTCCGATCCACAGGTTGCCGGCCCGGTCGGTGAGCAGTGACATGACGCGCTGATCGGCGAGGACTTCGCGGCGCTCGACGAACTCGTCGAGTGTCGAGTGGGCGCCCGTCTCCGGATCGAAGCGGTGCAGGCCGTTGCCCAGCGTGCCGATCCACAGCAACCCGGCGGTGTCGTCGGCGAAGCTCATCACGTACGACTGGTCCAGCCATGCCGGGCGCTGATGTCCGAAGATCCAGCTGCGCGGGTTCCAGCGGCTGACCCCGCCCGCCCGGGTCCCGACCCAGAGCAGCCCGCTGCGATCCTCATACAGCGACATCACGTAGTCGTCGGCGAGTGAGTTCGGGTCGAGCGGGTCATGCCCGTAATGCGTGAACTCCTCCTGGCGCTCGAGCAGGTCGAGTCCTTTCGCCGTGCCGATCCACAATCGGCCGGCCGAGTCGGTGAGTATGGCGCGGACTTCATCCGAAGCCGGGCCGCTGGTCGTGCCGGTACGGGCCCGATACGCCGTGAACGTATCGCGCGCGCGATCGAAGCGGTTCAGGCCGCCATCGAAGGTCCCCACCCACAGGGTGCCGTCACGGTCCGAGGCCACCGCGGAGATCTTGTTGCTGCTGAGATGCTGTGAGCGACCCGTGCCGGCCCGATAGCGGCGGAACGTGCCGCTGTCGCGCAGCAGCCGGTGCAGGCCCTCGGCGGTGCCCACCCAGAGCTCCCCGTCACGGTCTTCATGCAGCGCGGTAATGACGTCGCTCGCCAGCGAGTCCTCGCGCTCTTCGTCATGCCGGAACTGGCGTATGAGGCCGGTCGCCGGATCGATCTGGTTCAGGCCACCGCCGACCGTTCCGACCCAGACCATGCCGGACCGGTCGATCAGCAGCTGCCGGGTCGAATCGCTGGAGAGCGTACGCCGGATCGGCAGGATCGTGGCGGAAGCTGGTGAAGCGGTCGGTCTGGCGCGACCAGCGCGCGACGCCGCCGTCCCGGGTGGCCAGCCACAGGTCGCCGGCGGCGTCTTCCTGCAGGGCCCAGATGAAGCTCGAGGCAAGTCCATCGGGGTTGTTGCGCTCGCGTCCGTAGCGGATGATCTCGTAACCGTCGTACCGGCTGAGCCCGTCCTCGGTCGCCAGCCAGATGAACCCCTGCGAGTCCTGCAGGGTGGCCATGACGGTGTTCTGCGGCAGGCCGTCCTCGGTGTCGAGGTGCCGGAAGACCATTGGCGGCGTGGCAAGCGCGGGCGCGACCGCGGCGAGCCAGGCGGCCAACAGCAGGCAGAGTGCTTCAAGCGGCCGCGTCATGCTCTCGTTCCCGGCTGCGCCGTGGGTATGGATCGGGCGGCGGACCTGCCCGAGGACTCTCCTTCTTATCGGCCGAGGGCACCTCCGCGCGTGTGCGCGGAGTCACACTATTCGTGCTCGACCCAGCGATTGATGGACATCTTCTCGAGCAGTCCGCTGGCGAAACCGGCACCGGCAGCCCAGGGCGCCGACTGGCTCCAGGTATAGCCCTGGCTCCAGGTGTAGCCCTGGCTCCAGGTATAGCCCTGCGCTCCAGGTGTAGCCCTGCGTCCAGGTGTAACCCTGCGACCAGGTATAGCCCTGACTCCAGGTGTAGCCCTGCGACCAGGTATAGCCCTGGCTCCAGGTGTAGCCGTCCGCGTCGAATGCGCCGCCCCACTCGGAGCCCTGCATGTCCATGACGTAGAAGTTGCCCGCGTCGTCACGGTTGGCGGGTCCGCCGAAGTGCGCGGTGCCGGCCAGGTCGGCGGCGAGGTCGAGGCCGCGGTTGGCGCAGTCCGTCGTCGGCGCGTTGATCGCCGCGATCGCGTTGATGAGTCCCGCACCCTGCTGGAACACGCTGTAGGCAAGCTTGCCCTTGGCGTTGATGGCGGGACGGGCCGAGGCCATGAGCTTGCACTTGACCTGATCCGGGGTCAGGCCCGGCTCCTTCTGCAGCATCAGCGCCACGACACCCGAGACCACGCCGGCGGCCTGCGAGGTGCCGGACATCGTGAACAGCGTGTCGGTGGTGTTCATCGAACCGGGCTTCAGGTTCGCGAGGTAGCTGTTCCTCGGCATCGCCGCCACCATGTGCCCGCCCGGAGCGACGATCTCGGGCTTGATGAAGCCCTCATGGGTGGGGCCGGCGGCGGAGAACGACGCCAGGCGGTCGTCGGTCGGGTCGTAGGGCGTGTAGTTGTCGGTGAGCGCGCCGGTGGTGATGACGTAGGGCACGTTGCCGGGCACGCCGACGGTCATGGCGGTCGGCCCGTTGTTGCCGGCGGAGGTGACCACCACGATGCCGGCCCGCCAGGCCTTCATGACGGCCTGGTTCAGCGGGTCGTCCCAGTAGTGCGACTGCGGCGGCGCGCTGAACGACAGGTTCAGCACGCGGATGTTGTAGGTCTTGCGGTTGGCAACGATCCAGTTGATGCCCTCGATGACGTCCAGATAGGTGCCGCGACCCTCGGCATTGAAGGCGCGCACCACCACGAGATTGGCTTGTGGCGCGACGCCGAAGTAGGAGCCGGAGAGGTTCCTGGCGCCGCTCGCCGCGACCGAGCTGACGTGCGTGCCGTGGCCGCTGGCGTCGGCGCCGTCGCTGGTGCCGTCCGCGAACGTGACTTCCGCCAGCACGCGACCGGTGAACTTGTCCATGTCGTAGTCGCGCGGCGTGAAGCCGGTATCGAGCACCGCGATGGTGACGCCAGCGCCGGTGACGCCGGCGGCGTGCAGGTCGCGGGCGCCGACCAGCGCCGGGTAGTTGGTCTCGAACAGCAGCCCGAAGCTCGTCACGCCGTCGCCGTCGGTGAGCGTCTGCGACCTGTTGTAGTAGCTGCTTGCATCGCTGACCAGCGCCGTGGCTGCGTCACCCAACACCTGCAAGTTGACTGTCGAGGTACTGCCGCTGGTCGAGGTCGACGCGCCGCTCGGCGCAGTCGTACCGGTGCTTGCTGCTTTCTTTCCGTTGCCTTTGCCGGCTGCCGGTGGCGCCGCGTCCAGCGGGGCCGGCGCCACGGTGGCGGTCTCTTTGCCGCCCTTGCCGCCCTTACCGCTTACCTCGACCCCGCGGTTGGCGTGCAGCCGAACGCCGGGCAGGTCAGCCAGCCGTTCGGCCTGCTCGGCCGTCAGTACCGCCCCGACTGCGTCGATGATGTCGAGCGCGGCAGCGACCTGACCGCCCACCGCACATACTGCGCTGGCGGCTTGCGCGGCGCTGCCGCCCTGCACCAGGTAGTTCACTCCGCGCGCTTCCATGGCCGCGGCGCACGGCGCGGCCAGTGGCCCACCTTCGGCGCGTGCCGGCAGGCCAGACAGGCCGAGCGTAGCGGCCAGTGCGGCGCAGAGGATCAGGTTTCGCGCAGTCATTTCGTGTGCTCCATGCTTCAAGGTAGCGGTCGGATAGAGGGTGCTATTGGCGCGGTTCATGTTGGCGATTCCCGCTCAGTCGTCGTTGAGCTTGATCACGCTGCCCTGGGTGCCGTACAGCGGGTCGTAGTTGCTGACGGCGTTGTCCCACAGGTAGCCGTTGTTCCAGAGGTATCCGTCCGACCACAGGTAGCCGTTGTTCCACAGATAGCCGTTGACCACAGGTAGCCGTTGTTCCAGAGGTAACCGTCCGACCACAGGTAGCCGTCAGCCGTGGTGTAGGCGTTGTTCCACAGGTAGCCGTTGTTCCACAGGTAGCCCGCGCCCCAGGTCGGGCTGCCCCACAGGCGCGCGGTGTCTTCAATGAGGATCACCGAGCCCGCCTCGGAGCGAGCCATGAGCGGCGAGAGGGCCTCACCCGCAACGGAGCCCGTCTGGTTCATCGCGCGATTGATGTCCAGCACGCCGGCGCCGGCCGCGGTGGGGTCCACCGACACCTTGCGGGCGGAGCGCATCAGCCGTGCCTTGATGGTGGCCGGCGTCAGGGTCGGCTCCTTCTCCAGCATCAGCGCCGCGGTCGCCGCCACCATCGGCGCGGCCATGCTGGTGCCGGACAGCTCGATGTAGTCGCTGTTGCAGAAGAAGGTGTTGCACTTCACGACGCGGCTGGCCAGATCGGTTCGCAGCCTGGCGCTGGCCGGCGTCGTCGAGATCAGCCGGTTGCCGGGGGCGACCAGGTCGGGCTTGAGCACGTGGTCGATGAGCGTCGGGCCGCATGGAGGAGTAGGTCGAGACGAAATCGTCAGCGAAGTTCGAGCCCGTGTTCTTGTCGGTCAGCGAGCCGACGGTGATGACCTTGCGCGAGTTGCCGGGGCTGGTGATCGTCATGTGGCCATCGCGGCCGTAGTTGCCGGCCGACACCACCACGGTGATGCCTGCGTCCCAGACCCGCTCGGCCGCCAGCACCAGCGGATCGGTGGTGTTGGACTCCTCGACCGCCTTGCCGAAGGACAGGTTGGCGACCTTGACATCGAAGTAGCGGCCGTAGGTCAGCAGCCAGTCGAGCGCCGCGATGGCATCCGACGTGCGGCCGCGGCCCTGGCCGTCCAGCACCCGCAGCGACAGCAGTCTGGCGTCGGGCGCCAGTCCGGCGTGCTCATAGCCCCAGGAGTTGTCGCCGCCACCCGCCACGACGCCGGCCACGTGCGTGCCGTGGCCATAGGGATCGACCCGCGACTGGCTGTTGAAGCTGGAGATCCGGCCGGAGCTGATGGTCGGGCGGGGATACTGGCCGTTGGTGAAGTCGTACTGGCGGAAGTTGGCGAGATCGCCGTGGACCGCCACCCCCGAGTCGATGATGGCCACCCCGACCCCGGCGCCATTGAAGCCGTCGTTGTAGGTGAACGGCGCCGGCGCGTTGGCCGTGCCATAGCGCGAGGCCATCATGCCGGTGACGAAACCGTCCTCCGAGACGCTTGCCACGTCGCGTCCTGCGCGGAGCCGGTCGAGGGCGCGCTTCGGCAGGCGCATGCTGCGTGCCGGGACCGTGTCGAAGCCGCGGCCGTTCAGCGCACCGAGGGCGCGCGTGCGCGCGTCCTCGCTTGCGTCGGGCATGCGGTTGTAGACCACGACGACGTCGACCCACTCGGCCGAGCGCGCGGACGCGCGCGTCGGCGGCGCGGCTTCGGCCGAGGGAGCGACTGCCCAGTGCGAGCACGGCGCCGGCCAGCACGAGCACGCTGGAGCGCGTCAGCTGCGAGACGTGGAACGCGAGTGAGTGGGACATCGACGAACTCCTGTTGAAACTGTCGACATTGGACGACAGGTGTGCGGCACCCCGCGCTGTGACAGGCGTCACAGAGTCCACGGTTCTTTGTGACGCGGTGCTCATAATCTTTCGGTCAAATTGGGCCGGCAGCATCCCGCTCAGCAAGGCAGGGCGCGATAGCCGCTGGCGTCGCGCTTGATGCGGTCGCGCCCGGCCAGCAGGTCGGTGCAGACATCGAACTCGGCCCGCAGCGCGTCGTGCCGGCGGTCCGAGTCGAGCACGATCGTGTGGGTGGCGCGGCCGCGCTGCAGCGCCGCGTCACGCGCCGCGATCAGCGCGGTCAGTGGCACCAGCTCGCTGGCGCGGATGCGGGTGCGCACGACGCTGTCGCGGCTGAGCCCCATCTTGCCGAGCCCGTCGAGCAGCGAGCCCATGCAGCGGCGCGCCAGCTCGTCCATGTCGAGGTCGCCGATACCGAGCCGGTCGAGTGGCAGGCAGGCCGACAGGGTGATCGACCCCTGGTCCGGGAAGTACATCTCCAGCTTGCAGCGTGCCAATTGCGTGTTCATGGCGAGTGTTCCTGTGAACTGAGGGTTCATGTATGCGGGTCGGGGCGAGGCGCCGGGCCCGCGGCCGTTGCCGCGGACCCGGTAGCGGCTCACTCCTGTTCGACCCAGTGGTTGACGCCGGTGAACGAGCTGGTCGACGGATTGAAGCTCTGGTTCCAGAGATAGCCGTTGTTCCACAGATAGCCGTTGTTCCAGAGATACCCGTTGCTCCACAGGTAGCCGTTGTTCCACAGGTAGCCGTTGTTCCACAGATACCCGTTGTTCCACAGATACCCGTTGTTCCACAGGTAGCCCTGCTGGTTGATCGCCTGGCCGTTGGCGTCGACCACGTAGAACGTGCCGTCGGCCTTCTGCCGGGCCGGGCCGCCGAAGCGCTTGGTGCCGGCCAGGTCCTGGGCGATGTTGAGGCCCTGGTTGGCGCAGTTGCTGGCCGGGCTGTAGACGGCGTCATAGACGTTGATGAGGCCCGCGCCCTGCTGGAACACGCTGTAGGCGAGCTTGCCGCTGCCGTCGAGCGCCGGCCGGGCCGAGCCCATCAGCTTGCACTTGACCTGGTCGGGCGTGAGGCTCGGGTTGGCCTGCAGCAGCAGCGCCACCGCACCGGAGACGACCGCGGCGGACTGCGAGGTACCCGACATGGTGTACAGGCGGTCGTTGGCGGTGGCGTACTCCGGATGCTGCTTGGCGATCCGGTGGTTGCCGTCGTCCATGATGCCGATCAGGTGGCCACCCGGGGCGACCAGCTCCGGCTTGACGAAGCCCTTCGTAGGTCGGGCCGGTGGACGAGAACGACGCCAGCCGGTCGTCGTTGAGATTGCTCGGGGTGTAGTTGTTGGTCATGGCGCCGACGGTGATCACGTAGGGCACGTTGCCCGGCACGGTGATCGACTGGGCGTTCGGGCCCCAGTTGCCGGCGGAGGCCACCACCACGACCCCGGCCTGCCACAGCTTCATCACGGCGCGGGCCAGCGGGTCGTTCCAGTAGAACGACTGCGGGGTGGCGCCGAACGACAGGTTGAGCACCCGGATGTTGTACTGGTCCTGTTGGCCAGGACCCAGTCGAGGCCCTTGATGACCGTCGAGTAGGAGCTGCCGCCGTCGTCGTCAAAAGCGTCGACCGCGACCATGTTGACGTTCGGCGCAATGCCCTGCGGCTGGCCGGTGTCGGAGATGTTGGAGCTGGCGATGATGCTCCACACGTGCGTGCCATGGCCGCTCTTGTCCGGCGTGTTCTGTTCCTTGTTGGTAATCGCGTTGTACATCCTGAGGATGCGGTTGTTGCCGCTGGTGTTGTTCTTGATCGGACCCCAGCTGTACCAGACGCCGGTGTCGATGAAGGCCACCGTGACGCCGGCGCCGTCGAAGCCCTGCGCCCACAGCTTGTCGGCACCGATCAGGACGCGCTGGCTGGTATCGAGCATCGGCCCGCCCATCGCTTTGACCGCGAGGTCCTGCATGACCTCGACACCGGGTTCGGCATCGAGGATCGCGGCCTGCTCGGCCGTGAGCCGCGCGCTGGCGCCGTCGATGATCGGCAGTTCGTGCTCGACCGTGCCACCGGCGCTCTCGATCAGTTCGGCGGCCGAGCGTCCGTCGCGCACCTGCACGATGTAGCTGGCCGTGTCGGCGGCAGGCGTGTCGGCGTTGGCGCCGAGGCTGCCGAAGGCGACCAGTACGATCGCGAGGCGGTTGATCCAGGTGGACTTGAACATGACAGTGACTCCCGACGGTTCCGTATCCGGCGCGGCGGCCTGTGGCCGGCGCGTGGGAGCATTGGACACGGATACGACCCGAGCGCGCGCCGTGACGGCGTCACAGATCCGGCGATTTCTTGTGAGCCGCGTCACGTAATCCAGCCGTTAAATCGGGGTGCGGGATGCGGGTCGCGTTCTGCGGCGTGGGGCCGATAATCCGCATGTCAAATGGATTCGGTGAGTCCATCGCAGCCGCGAGGCACTAGCATTCGTACACACGCTCATGCGCGGTCCGCAGCGCCGCGAACGAACAAATGCCACGCAACTCTGAAACAGCTCATGTTCTCGACGCCCAGGATCTCGGTGCACTCGGCCGGGCGCTGGGTTTCGCCGTGCTGTTGCTCGACGGCAAGGGTCGGGTGCGGGACGCGCGTGGGGACGCCGAGCAGATCCTGGGTCGTCCGCTGGCGCGAATGCGTGGCCGGCCGCTGGCGAGCTTCATCGCCAAGAGCGACCGCTACCTGCTCGATGACTGTCTCGACGGCAGGCGACGGGATTTCGTGCCGCTCAGGCTGGCGGGCCGCGGTGGCGCGCCGCGCTGGATCGAGATGCGCGGCTCGCGCCTCGGCGGGAATCGCCCTGCTCATGGGGTGCTGATCGCGACCCATGACATCACGGACGAGACGGGACGGCGAACGCGCGCTGCTTGCGGACGCGCAGCGTCAGCGTGCCGGCTGGAGCGAGCGTCTGCGCGAGGACCTCAGCCAGCGCGTGGCAGGCGTCGCCTACACGCTGCACGCGCTGCTGGCGACCATGCCGACGTCGGCGAACGGCACCGGCAAGGTGAGTGCGGCGGTCGCCGACCTCGGCTCGGTGGTCAAGGACATGCGCTCACTGGCTTACGAGCTGGATCCCGCCAGTGATCGCTCGGGCGCTCTGCGCGATGCGTTGCCGCGACTCGCGCACCGACCTCTCCGGGAAGTTCGGGAAGGACGGGTCCGTGACCGTGGACGGCGCGGGCTGGAAGCGCACCCGGTTGGACCCGGACCTGGCGCTGTGCTGGCATGAGCTCCTGGAGGAACTGGTCAGCGATGCGCTGCGGGATCGGGACGTGGCGACTGTGCGCGTCAGTCTCGGTCGTGAGCACGACGCTCTGGCGGCGCGGGTGGAGTCGTTCCGAGGTACCCGCGTGCGGGGCGCGCCAAAGCCGGTCCCGGAGGTCAGCCCGCTGGCGCGGGAGCGCGTGCGGCTGCTGGGAGGCAGCGTGCGGCGACACGCCAGCCCCGGCGGTGTTGAGACGGTGGTGACCGCACCCCGCTAGCCGGGCTGCCGTGCGCGTTCAGGCCAGCGCGCGGATGGGCGCCTGTTCGACGTTGCCGGCGGCCAGCTGCCCGTAGCGGTCGCCGAGCCCCTGTTCGAATCCCGCTTCACGCATGCGGTGCAGGTCTTCGTCGCTGTCCACGCCGGACGCGATGGGCTCCAGCCCGAACTCACGCGCCAGGCCCGCAGCCGCCCGGCACAGCCGCAGTGCAGCCGGATCCTCGTCGATGCTGGTAACGAAGCTGCGGTCCACTTGCAGCGCCTGGAACGGCAGGTGCACCAATCTGGCAAACGACGTGAAGCCGCGTCCGAATTCGTCGATGACCAGTCGCGCGCCAAGATCCGCAAGGCGCCCGAGGGTTCGGTCGGGCAGCTCGAGCCCGGCGACCACTTTCTCGGCGATGCGCAGTTCCAGCGTGCCCGGTGCCAGGTCGCCCGAGCGCAGCAGTTCCTCCACGTCGACGGCCAGCGTGTCCGATGCGAGATGGTGGCGCAGGGCGCCGAAGGAGATGCGCACCGCCGGGCCGACGAGTTCGTGCAGCGCCGGCAGGTCGCGGCGCAAGCGTCCAAGCGCCCAGCGCGACAGCGGCGTCGACAGCCCGGTGCTCTCCGCGACCGGCAGGAACTCGGCCGGACGTACGTCGCCGCGCAGCGGATGCGGCCAGCGCAGGTACGCCTGGACGGCAATGAGCTTGCCCGTGGCAAGCTCGTGCCGCGCCGCGTAGCGCAGGCTGAGTTGATCGGTGGCGATCGCTTCCTGCAGTTCGCGCTCGAAGTCCAGCCGGCTGAGCGGGCGCATCCGCAGGGTATCCGAATAGAAGCGCACGTCGGGGATCGCCGAGCGCCGCGCCTCGAGCATGGCGGCGCGGGCGTGTTCGAGCAGCGCCTGCGGCTGCTTCGCGTCCTGCCCGAGGAGCGCAATGCCACCGCAGGGCGACAGCTGGAAAGTGGCGTCGCCGATCTCGACCGGCTCGGCCAGCGAATCGCACAGCGCGTGGCCGAGTGCTCGCAGCACCTCGCGATCCGACGTCCCCTCCATCACCACCGCAAGCAGGCCCTCGGCGAGTTGCCCCAGGTACCACGTCGGCGTCTCGGTGCCGGCCAGTGTCACCTGCTGCAGGCGGCGCATGGCGGACGTCGCCACCTTCTCGCTGATCGAGAAGTCGATGATGCGGCCGATGTCGTTCAGCCCCTGCAGCAGGATCATGCACACGGCCAGGGGCCGTTCGCGCATCGCCGCGTCCGCGACCGACTGCTGGAACCGCTTGAAGAAGCCGCGCCGCTCGATGTGGGCCTCTTCGGGGGACTCCTGGCTGGCGCGTGCCGTGCCGCCCGCGGACTGCATGGCGCGGATGACGCAGAGCACCCGCTCGGGGCCCTTCGGCTCGACCCGGGCCTCGAAACGGCGGGCCCCGTCGACGAATCGGCCGTCGACCTGCTCGCGTGTGGACAGGGCGCGGCGGATCATCTGCCGTAGCAGTTGCGCCGCCTCCTCGCCCCAGACGTCCTCGAGGCGCTTGCCCTCGAGGTTGTTCGCGCCGTCGGAGCCGGCGAGCCCGCGCCCGCCGACGTGGCGGGTGATGACCCCATTGCGCCCGATGAACGTGACGAGATCCGGCAGCGCCTGGATGAGTGAGTCGCCGGTCATCGGTCGCCCGGCCCGCGCAGCGCGCGCAGGCGGTCCACCGTGTCGTCGCCGATCGGCGGCTGCCGGCGGACCTCGAGGTAGCCCTCGGCCTCGAGCCGCGCCGATTCGGTCTCGACCGCCTCGAGCAGCTGTGGCATGCCGGCCGCCCGCGCCTTGCCGGCCCAGCCGACCCAGGTGTTGCGGAACTCCTTCGCCTGGTACAGGGCACAGTCCGCCAGGCTCAACGATTGCTCCCAGCTGTAGCTGGCAGGCGCCTGCGCGACGAATGGGAAGGGCGCGAAGCCGATGGAACAGCTGGTGCGCGCGACCACGCCTTCATCCACGCGGAATATGCGCTTGGCCACGGTGGCGCGGATGCGCTCGGCCAGGATCGCCGCGCTGTCGAGGTCCGCGTCGCGGCACAGGACGACGAACTCGTCGCCGCCCCAGCGGACGATGCGATCGGTAGCCCGGCACAGCTGACGGAGGATCTCGGCGATCTGGATGAGCACGCGATCCCCGCCGTCATGCCCGTGCTGGTCATTGATTGGCTTGAGGTGGTCGAGGTCGACGATCATCAACACGAAACGCGGTGGTGATGCCTGGGGATCGGCTGGCCCGCCTCGTGGCGACACCAGTTCCTGCACGACTTCGCGCAGGCAGCGCCGGTTGCCGAGGCCGGTCAACGGGTCGGTCACGCTGGCTTCCTTGAGCCGCGCGTTGACCGCCTGCAGCTGCTCGTTGCGGGAGGCGATTTCGTTGGTCCTGGCGGCCACCTCCTGTTCGAGGCGGCGGGCGTAGGCGGCTTCGCGTTCGAGCTTGCGCTGCTGTGCTGCCCAGATGGCGTACATCGCCAGGGCAGCGGCCGCGAGGTAGAGCAGGTACGCCCACCAGCGCAGCCAGGGCGGCTTCTGCACGACGACGGGCAGGGACAACCCCTCTTCGTTCCAGTGGCCGTCACTGTTGGCGGCCTTGACCCGGAAGACATAGCGGCCGCCGTCGAGGTTGGTGTACGTGCTCTGGCGGGAGTTGCCGGCATCGACCCAGTCACGGTCGAAGCCCTCGAGCATGTAGGCGTACCGATTCTCCGCGGGCGCGGCGAAGTCGAGCGCGGCGTAGCGGAACGTGATGACGTCGTCGCGGTAGCCCAGCTCGACTTCGGGCTTGCCTGCGGCGTTCGGGCGCAGGTCCGCCGGCTCGTTGAACTTGAGGAACTGTGTCAGCACGACCTGCGGCGCACGCTCGTTGAAGCGCAGCCGCTCGGGATAGAAGGCGTTGTAGCCCGCGGCACCGCCGAAGAACATCTCGCCGCTGACGCTGCGGTAGTGCGCACCGAAGTTGAACTCATCGCCCTGCAGGCCATGACTGCGGCGGAACACCTGGAAGGACTCGCTGTCCGGGTTGAATCGCGCGAGTCCCCGGTTGGTGCTCATCCACAGGGCGCCGCCGGCGTCGGACTCGATCCCGTAGACGGTGCTGTTCGGCAGTCCCTGGGCTTCCGAGTAGTTCCGGAACCGCAAGGGCTTCTGCACGAAGGGCGCCCCGTCCACGCGGTCGAGGCCGCCGCCGCGGGTGCCGACCCACAATCGGCCGCGCTCGTCGACGTGGACGGAATAGATGGTGTTGGCGCTCAGCGAGGACGGATCGCCTTGGGAGTGCTGGGCGTGGGCGATCCGCCCCGATGCCGGGTCGAGCACGTTCAGGCCGCCGCCGTCGGTGCCGATCCAGATCAGCCCGGCCCGGTCCTCGGCCAGCGAAGTCGCGCGGTCGCTGGACAGGCCCGGCGCATCGCCGTGCTGCACGGGATAGCAGTTGACCGCGTCGGTCGCGCCGTCGATCACGCACAGCCCGCCGCCGAAGGTGCCGACCCAGATCCGGCCCCGCGAGTCCCTCAGCAACGACATCACGCCCGGGGCGGCGAGCGAGCCGCTCCGGCCGTTGCCGGCCGGAAAGCGCTTGATCCGGCCGGTGGCCGGATCCAGGCGCTCGACGCCCGCGTTCATGGTCCCCAGCCAGATTCGGTCCCGGTCGTCCACCGCCAGTGCCATGACGAAATTGTCGCCCAGGCTCTGGGGATCATCCGGGGAGTGCAGCCAGGTCGTTACGCGGCCCGTCTGTCGGTCGACCGACGAAAGGCCTGCTCCGTAGGAGCCGATCCAGAGTGTGCCGCGACTGTCCTCTGCGAAGCTCGAGACATTGTCCGCCCCGGACGATCCAAGCCGCCGGTGTCCGAACGACCAGGAGCGGGGATTCCAGCTCGCGGCCCCGCGACTCTTGGTGCCGACCCAGAGCAGGCCGCTGCGGTCCTGGAAGATCTGCACGACGTCGCTGTCCGGCAGGCTCGCGGCATCGGCTGGGTCATGGCGAAAGGTGGTGAATCGATCCGTGCGCCGGTCGAGCAGGGCCAGCCCGTCGGCCGTACCCACCCACAGACGCTGCTCGTCGTCCTCGAAGATCACGTTGATGCGGTTGTCGGGCAGGCTCGCCGGATCCCCGCCTCGGTGACGCAGCAGGTCGAGCCTGTTGGACGGCATGTCGAAGCGCGCCAGCCCCTGGGGGGTGCCGACCCACAGCGTGCCGCGAGCGTCGATGAGCAGCGCCGTCACCGGCATGTCCGCCGCGGCGCCCGCCAGCTCCCGCAGCCGCGCTCCAAAGGGCACGATGCGGCCGGTCGCAGGGTCGAGGCGATCGAGCCCGCCCTGGGTGCCTATCCAGACGAGGCCGTTGGGATCGCGTGCCATGGCGAACACCGAGTCGTCACTCAGCGAGGCCGGATCGGTCGGATCGTGCCGGTACTCGCGCGCGGTGTCGTTCCCGAGGTCGATGACCTTCAGGCCGCTGCTGCGCGTGCCGATCCACACCCGCCCGTCAGCGTCCGGATGCACGAATCGCACCCGCCCCTGCGGGTCCGTCAGTGCCTGGCCGGCCGTATTGACCGGCGGGCGGAAGGTCGTCTCGCCCGGCCCCTTCCAGACCACCCCGCCACCGTCGGTGCCGATCCACAGGCGGCCCTCCCGGTCCAGGGCCAGCGAAGAGATCCAGTTGCTGGGAAGACTCGCCGGGTCGTTGCGATCCCGCAGGAAATGCAGCAGCTCGCTGCCGTCATAGCGATTCAGGCCGTCTTCGGTGCCGAGCCACAGGTAGCCGCTGGCATCCTGCGCGATCGACATCACCCGGCCCTGCGAGAGGCCCGCCTCATTGCCAAGCGGGTTGAACAGCATCTGCTGTGCCACTTCCGCGGAGGCTTGTGGAACCTGCAGGCATGCCGCGCACGCCCATGCCGCGAGGGCGAGTGGCGCTTGGCCTGCGGCGCGGCGGCGAATCATGGCATAAGCTTCCTGGCCTCGGCCTCGATCGCGGAAGATTCACGCGGCTCCCGGCGCGGCCATTCCTTGTTCGAGGCTTATGCTTAGATATCGGCACCGACGTTGCTGTCCTTGAATGCCCAAAGTGAGAGCCAGGTCCTTGTTGCGTCCTTGCGATGGCGTTGCCGGCGGCGGCAACGCGGCGCCGTGTTGAGCCTCCTGCTGGTGGCCGGCGTGCTGGCGGCGCCCGCCGCGCAAGCCGATGCGCGCGACATCGTGGATGCAGTGCGGGCGGCGGGCTGCGATGGTGCCGCTGGCCTGTCGCGTCCGCTACGGCGCAGCCCGGCACTCGACGACGTGGCGCGCAGATGGTCGCGCGGCGGGCGGCTGGCGGCGGCGCTGCGGGAGGCCGAGCGCGGCGGTTATCGGGCGCAGGATGCGGCTTCGATACACGTCACGGCCACCCGGACCGAGCTGCTTGCCCGGATTCTCGAGCAGCGCTACTGCGCCACGTTGCTCAGGCCAGACCTCGTGGACCTCGGCGTCCATCAGCGCGGGGACGACGTCTGGTTCGTGCTCGCCCGCCCGCAGGCCTTGCCGGCGAGCGAAGACGCGAGCGCCATGGCCGAGCGCGTCCTGGAGCTGGTGAACCGCGCCCGGGCCACGCCACGGCGCTGCGGCCAGCAAGCATTCGATGCCGCGCCGGCGTTGCGGCCGTCGCCGCGGCTGACCGCGGCCGCACTCGGGCACGCGCGCGACATGGCGCGCAACAGCCTGTTCGATCACCAGGGCAGCGACGGCAGTTCGGCGGCGGTGCGGGTCTCCCGCGCCGGCTACACCTGGAAGAGCGTGGCGGAGAACATCGCGGCGGGCGTCACCGATCCTGCAGAGGTCGTCGCGGGATGGCTCGAGAGCCCCGGCCACTGCGCCAACATCATGAGCCCCGGCTTCCAGGACATGGGCGTGGCCTTTGCAGTCGATACGCGCAGCCGGGACGGCATCTACTGGGCGCAGGTGCTGGCCAGCCCGCGGTAAACTGCGGGTCTCGCACCCACCATGGAAACCGCGTCATTGCGTTCATTCGAGTCATCCGCCCGCGCCGCATGGGCTGTCGGCGTGGTCCTGCTGCTCGGCGCCTGCGGCGACACCGCGAAGCTCGCCGTGTCCGAAGGCACGGGTCCCGATCCCACCTTGCCGCCACCGGTCAAGTCGCTCGTCCCGACGGTGCGGATCGCGCCCGCCAGGGGCTGGCCCGAAGCCGTCACGCCCGTCGCGGCAGCAGGCCTGGACGTGGCCGCCTTCGCCACCGGGCTCGACCATCCGCGCTGGCTGCACGTGCTGCCCAATGGCGACGTGCTGGTCGCCGAGAGCAATGCGCCGCCGAAAGGCGAGGGCGCGTCGGGTGGACTGAAGGGCTGGATCGCGGGATTGGTGATGAAGCGCGCCGGTGCCGGCGTGCCGAGCGCCAATCGCATCACGTTGCTGCGTGACGCCGATGGTGACGGCGTCGCGGAGCTGCGCACGGCGTTTCTGGAAGGCCTGAACTCGCCGTTCGGCATGGCGCTCGTGGGCGAGTGGCTGTACGTCGCCAACACCGACGCGGTGCTGCGCTTCCCCTATGCGGCGGGGGAGACGCGGATCACCGGCACCGGGCGAGCGTGTCACGGACCTCCCTGCCGGTCCCGTGAACTATCACTGGACGCGGGACCTGCTGGCCTCGGCAGATGGGGCGCGGCTGTACGTCACGGTCGGCTCCAACAGCAACATCGGCGAACGGGGCATGGAGGCCGAGGCCGGGCGCGCCGCCGTGTGGGAGATCGATCCGGCGCGGGGCACGAAGCGCCTCTATGCAACGGGTCTGCGCAACCCCAACGGCCTGGCGTGGGAGCCGGAGAGCGGAATGCTGTGGGTCGCGGTGAACGAGCGTGACGAACTCGGCAGCGATCTCGTGCCCGACTACATGACCTCCGTGGTGGACGGCGGCTTCTACGGCTGGCCCTACAGCTACTTCGGCGACCATGTCGACACGCGGGTCGAGCCGCAGCGCCCGGACCTGGTGGCGCAGGCTATCGTGCCGGACTACGCGCTCGGCCCGCACACGGCGTCGCTGGGCATGGCGTTCGCGCAGCAGCCGGCCGCCCTGCCGTCGCGGTTCGCGGCCGGTGTCTTCGTCGGTCAGCATGGCTCCTGGAACAGGAACCCGCCGAGCGGCTACAAGGTGATCTTCGTTCCCTTCGAGAGCGGCAAGCCGTCCGGCCAGCCGGTCGACGTGCTCACCGGATTCCTGAGCGAGCGCGGCGAGGCCTACGGACGCCCGGTCGGGGTTGCCCTCGACGCCTCCGGCGCGCTGCTGGTGGCCGACGACGTTGGCAACGTCATCTGGCGGGTCGCCTCCGCACGATGAACGGTCCGGCTGCACCACCACCCCGGGCGGCCGGGATTTCTCGGGCGCGCCTGTGGTGGACGGGCGCACGACCGCGGACGTTGACCATGGCCGTGACGCCGGTGCTGGTGGGCTCCGCACTGGCCTGGAGTGAGGGCGCCGCCCCGCGCTGGCTGGTGTTTCTGGCCACGCTGGCCTGCGCCGTGCTGATCCAGGTCGGCACCAACCTGCAGAACGATGTCGCCGATTTCGAACGGGGCAATGACCGGCCGGACCGGACCGGCCCGCTGCGGGTCACCGCGGCAGGCTGGGCCTCTCCCGGCGAGGTGCGGCGCATGACCTGGACGGCCTTCGCGCTGGCGTCTGTTCTCGGACTGTTTCTGGTCTGGTCGGGTGGCGTGGTGATCCTCGGCATCGGCTTGTTCTCGATCGCGGCCGCCTGGGCCTATTCGGGCGGGATGCGACCCGTGTCGTACACGGCCCTGGGCGAACTGTTCGTCCTGGTGTTCTTCGGCCTGGTCGCGGTCAGCGGCAGCCAGTACCTGCAGGCCGGGCATTGGTCGGCGCTGGCGCTGCCGATGGGCCTGGCCATCGGTTCGATGGCCGCCGCCGTGCTGCTGCTCAACAACTACCGCGACCTGGCCGGTGATCTCGCCGTCGGCCGGCGCACGCTGGCGGTGCGGATCGGCCCGGGGCGGGCGCGCGTTCTCTATGCGCTGCTGCTGCTGGCGCCGTTCGCGCTGCCGCTGTGGCTGGTGTTCTTCGGGCAGCCGTCGCGGCCGGCTGCGATTCTGGCCTTCCTCGCGCTGCCGGTCAGCCTCTACCTGGTCGTGGCGATGCGTCGTCGGCAGGGTGCCGCGCTCAACGCCGTGCTCGGCCGTACCGGACTCGCGCAGTTGGCGTTCGGCGCGCTGCTCGCCATCGGGCTATTGCTTTGACGGGCTCCATTATCGGCGTGCTGCTGCCGCTGGGGCTCGCCTTCATCATGTTCGCGGTGGGCGTCACGCTGGTGCCTGCTGACTTCACGCGCCTCGTGGCCCAGCCGCGCGCCGTGCTGGCGGGGCTGCTCGGCCAGCTGGTGCTGCTGCCGCTTGCCGCCTGGGCGCTGGCGGTCGCCTGGCGTCTGCCGCCGGAGATGGCAGTGGGGCTCATGATCCTCGGTGCCTGCCCGGGCGGCGCGAGCTCCGCCTTGATCACCCACCTCGCGCGGGGCACCGCGGCGTTGTCGATCACACTGACGGCCATCACCAGCCTGGTCGCGTTGGTCTCGGTGCCGCTCATCGTCAACCTGTCGCTCAGCCTGTTCCTCGGCGCCGACAACGAGATCGAGCTGTCGGTAGCCAGACTGGTGAAGAGCGTGTTCCTGATCACCACCGTGCCAGTGGTCGCCGGCATGCTGCTGCGTGGCTGGCGGCCGATCACGGCCGACCGGCTGCAGCGGGTGCTGGGGCGCGTCGCGACGACGCTGTTCGTGCTGATCGTGATCGCCACCTTCGTCAGCCAGCGCCAGGCGCTGTTGGCCAACCTAGGCAGCGTGGGACCGGCGGCGGCCAGCCTCAACCTCGTCGTCATGCTGGCGGGCGTCGCCTTGGCGCTGGTGTTCAGGCTGGATCGTCGCGACGGCATCGCCATCGCGTCCGAGTGCGGCCTGCAGAACGCCGCGCTCGGCATCTTCATCGCCACCACGGTGCTGGCGGCTCCGGCGCTGGCGGTGCCGAGCGTCGTCTACGCGCTGCTCATGAACGTCGGCGCGCTGGCTCTGGTCGTTCTCGCGCGCCGGTTCGTGCGCCCAGTCGGCTCAGAGCGCGAAGAACAGCTGTAGCCAGTACTTGTCGCCTTCGGCCTTGTTGCGCGCCCCGGTTTCGCGCTGCCACTTGGCGGCGACGCCCCAGCCATCGCCCCTGTAGGCGACCTGCGGACCGAGCGCCAGCACGTGCAGTTGCCGCCCGTCGATGGGCACCTCTCTGCCGTCCAGTTCATCCGCGCCGATCTGATGATGCAGGTAGCCATTGAGCCCGACCAGCCAGCGCGGTCCTACGCGGAGATTGATGGAGCCCTCGAGGCCGGCCTCCGGACCTGAGCGATAGCCGTTGGCGCGGTTCTCGCCATTGAGCGTGAGATTGGCCCGCAGGTTGGAGTCGAAGCGCGCGCCCAGCGAGGCGCTCACGGCGTAGTAGAAGGTGGCGGCGTACTGGTTGCGACCAGGGTTGAACAGCCGGGTCGCGGAGAACGCGCCGGTCGGCAGGGTGACGTCGACGCCGGTCATCATGTGGCGGGTCGGCGCGTGCCAGCCGAGCATCAGTCCCACTGTCGTGTCGCCGGGTCCGTCCCGGCGCTCCGCGCGCGGGCCCACCTCGGCGTCGCCGAACAGCCAGGGTTGCGCCACCAGCCAGCCGAGCGTGCCGCCGGCGAACTTCACGGACTCCGCGACGCCCAGGTAGCGCAGGGTGTGGACCCGCACGTCGACCTGGAAGTCGATCGGTACGGCGTCACCGCCATTGTCGGTGGTGACGTCCGCGGTGAAGTAGGAATTGTAGTTGTACAGGTAGTGGCCGGGCCTCGGCAGGATGCCGCTCGCCAGCGTATTCAGTCCGTAGGGATAGACGCTGCCGCCGCCCTCGGTCGCCGCGGCGGGGACGCATGGCGCGGCAGCCAGCACCAGTACCAGGAGACACAGCTTGCGGATCATCGCGTCCAGTTCATGCCTGCGGGCGAAGGGCGGATTGTCGGCCAGCCGACCGTGCCCGGCCCCTCGGTCATCCCGGATGGGCCGGGGTCGCGCCTCAGACGGTGATGGCGAGGCCGCGGTAGATGCGCGAACGGTAGCGGCTCTCCTCCGCTTCGACGATCGGCGCCGCCGCCAGCAGCACGGCGTGGGCGAAGCGACGGTATTCCTCCGCCTGTTCCGCCGCGTCGCGCGGCTCCTCGCTGCGCATGCGCCGCGTCAGGTTCACCTGGTTGACGGGCACACCCGCGTACAGGCGTTCGTTCTCGACGCCGAGCGTCGCCGTGAAGGCATGCAGGGTGGTCTTCACGAAGTTCGCCATGGCGAACTGCGCCAGCGTGCCGCCGACGGGCACGTCCGGGGAGACCAGGATCAGGCGCGTACCCTTGAACAGCGACACCTTGCGGCCGACGCGGAAATGGTGGGTCAGGTTGGCCTCCACCAGCGCGGCAAAGCCCGCGGCGTCGAGGTGATCCCGGCCGTCGATGCCGAACAGCGCATGCGGGATCGGCCCGAACGGCGTGGAAATCACCGCCGCCGGCTTGCCGGCCGTGTGGAACGCCTGGTCGAGTCCGGCTTCGATGTCGTCGCCCACCGCCAGGTAGCTCATGCGGTCGTGGCCCAGCGCGCGCCCGAGCGCGGTGCGCACCGCCTCGCCCGCTTCGGCGGTGCGGGTGATCATGACGATGCTGCCCACCTGTGCCTCCGACAGGAACAGTCGCGCCGAGGCGGCCAGCGGCTCGGTCATGTGCTCGCCGATCAGCCAGATGGTTTCGCCTTCCATGCGCTGCACGCGCTCCTGCTTGGCGCTGCCGAACAGCTCACGCTCGGTGATCGTGCGCTCCTGGTGCAGGCCGCCGGACGGCTCGAAGGTCTCGCCGGAGATGGCGCGGTCGGCCAGGAAGAACACGGTGGCCAGCGCCACGTCGGTCTCGGTCGGCATGCGTCGCAGGTGCAGCATGCCGAGCACGCCGTTGCTGATCTTCTCCGCGTCGGCCTCGCAGACGGCCGGATCGATGAACGGCTCCGGGGGTTCTGGCAGGCTCTCGGCCCAGGCGCTCGGCGCGGGCATGCTCGCCTGCGTCGGTCAGCATGCAGCCGTTGCGCAGCCGGGCCACCAGGCGCAGCGCCATGGCGCGCGTCATCAGGAAGCGAACCGAGGAATGCTCCTGCTCGGCATCGCTGTCGCCGTCACCGCCGAACCGGGCGGCGAGCTTGCGCAGCGTCTCGGGCGCGGACGCGGAATGCGCCAGCAGCCCCACGTCGTTGGCGCCATGGCCTCGAGGATCTCGTCGAGCACCGCGCCAGCCTCCATCGCGCGCAGCACGGCGCCATGCAGCTGGTTGAGCCGCTTGTTCCCGCGATCAGCTTGCCGCGCCGCGCGAACAGACCCGCGCTTGCCGTCCTTGCCCTTGAGGCGCTCGCCCTCGACCGGCCCCGGCGCGATCGCATTGATCTGGATCTCCGGACCGACGAAGCGCGCCAGGTTCTCGACCAGCGCGCGCTGCCCCGCCTTGGACACGGCGTAGTCGGCGCGGTTCGGATAGGGCACCGCGATGTACTTCTCGCCGCCGAAGTAGGAGCTGACGTTGAGGATGTAGCCGGAGCCCTGCGCCTTCATCAGCGGCACGATCTTCTCGATCAGCGAGTAGTTGGAGACCAGGTTGGCATTCAGGGTGGCGCGCCAGGCGTCCGGGTCCATGTCGACGACCATCTGCTCGGCGCCCGCGACGCCGGCGTTGTTGACCAGGTAGTCGACGCGCCCGAAGGCCTTCAGCGTGTCGTCGAGCGCGTGCGCCAGCGCGGCCTCGTCAGCCACGTCGACGTCGGCCAGGACCTGCACGCGGTCCTGCGGCTGGTAGTAGCCGATGTCCTCCAGCTCGCGACGATGCGCGTCGCGCGTGCTGCTCGAGCGCGGTCGCGCCGCGTGCGGTCATCATCACCCGCGCGCCGCCGATCGCCAGCAGTCGCGCCAGCTGCCCACCGATGCCGGCCGAGCCGCCGGTGATCAGCACGCACCTTGCCGAGGTGCAGCCCCATCAGCGTTCTCGATCCAGCCGAGCACCGGCGCGCTGCGAGCCGGTGGCCTCGCACGATGCTCAGCGGCACATAGAGGTTGATCTGCGGGATGCGGCGCTTCAGTGAACAGCAGCCGCGCCGCCTGGCCGGCGGCGAACGGCAGCGCCTCCGGCCTCGGGGTTGGCCCAGCGCATCATCTGGTTGGACCACTCCGCGACGGCGCGGTCGCCGGCACGGCGTCTGCATCTCGCTTTCGTCGCGCCAGACGCGACATCAGTTCCTCGATCGCCGCGCGCAGGATGTCGGCGTAGACGTTGCCGGCGCCGTCGTCGCCGTTGGAAATGAACACGACGCGCGGCGCGCGCGCAGTTCCGGCGCCGTGGCCTTCCAGAAGCGCGTTGAGCTCGCGCGCGACGCGACATCGCGCCGCACAGCTCGTCGTCGAGGAAGTTGTCGACGTCGCGTATCGCTGACCTCGGCGAAGCGGCCGCGGAAGCGCCAGGCGCCGTAGGCCGGCAGGACGATCGCGCCGTGCAGCGGCACCGTCGGCCTGGATGCCTTGGCGCGCGAGGCGGACAGCACATCCGCCAGCGTGCCGGCGCGGCTGCGGTCGAACAGCACCGGGTCGATGCGCGCGATCGTGGCCTGTCGCGTCCGAGCGCGCTCCTGCGCGGCGCTGACGCCCTCTTCCGAGCCGAGTCCGAGCAGCACGTCCGCGCCGCACCGCGGCCTGCACGCGGGCCATGTCCAGCGCGTCGGCGACCTGGTCGCCGGCGGCCACCAGCACGCGTGGCGCCGCTGCCGTCCACCGTGCGCAGCTCCGGGCGGGACACGCAGGTCGAGCGCGACTCCTGCCGCACCTGCATGCCGTGCGTGACCTCGAAGTCGTGCGCCGTTGAAGGCGCGCCGACTCGTCGCTGCCGAGGAACACGATCGTGTTGGCGACGTCGTCGATGCGTGGGGAAGGTCTGCGCCGGCTCGCCGTCCGGCTCGGACGCGCCAGGGCCATGGTGCCGAAGAACTCCTTCGCGGTGGTGCCCGGCTCGACGTTCTGCAGCCGTCCATGGCGGCGAAGACGGTGCGGATGCGCTCGCTCTCGATCGGCCCCGGGAACACGATGTTGACGCGGATGCCGCGCGGCCCGAGCTGCAGCGCCAGCTGGCGCGAGAACGTGTTCAGCGCCGCCTTCGGTACGACGTAGGCGCGCGCGGCCGTAGTAGTGCGTGCGCGAGAAGATGGTCGAGACGTTGATGATCGTGCGACCCGGACTTCATGTGCGGCGCCGCCGCGCGGCACATGTTCCAGGTCATGCCGAACAGGTTGCGCGATCGCGTCGCGCACGGTCTCGGTGTCGTTGGCGCCGCCGGCGCGCAGCGCCTCGAGCTTCCTCACGCGTCAGCGGCACCTCGCCGCAGCGGCTGCTTCGGGCCGGCCGAGCCGGCGTTGTTGACCAGCATGTCGATGCTGCCCGTACTTCTCGATGACCTTCTCGATGCCCAGGCGCGCCTGGCCGGGATCCGCGCCGTCGAACGGCACGGATGAAGCGCGCTCGCCGGCGGTGCGGCCGATCTGCTTCTGGATCGCGGCCAGCGTGTCGTCGAGCTTCTTGCGGTTGCGCCCGACCATGACGACGTGCGCGCCTTCCTCGAGGTAGCGGCGCACCAGGTCTCGCCGATGTTGCCCGCCGGCGCCGGTGATCAGCGCCACCTTGCCGGCCAGCCGTCCCGTCTTCGCGCCGAGTGCGCCGCTTCGGTCGGTCCATGGCTGTCGTCTTCCGCCGCCGCCTCTGCGCCGCCCAGGCCTCGATAGAGCTCGTCGCGGCTGCGCAGTCCCGTGCCGGGCAGCGCGTGGTTGACGACGTAGTTGGCGCCGGCGTGCGGTTGTCCCACATCGCCTGGTGCGCCTCGGGCAGCTCCGTCCCAGGGCACGACGGTGGGCGCGGTCACCTCGAGCTGGCCGGCGGCGATCATCTCGTTCATCCGCGTGACTTCGTAGGCGTTGCAGAGGTGCGTGCCGAGGATGGTGGCGGTCGGCATGCAGGATGCGACGCTGGCGCATCCAGACCTGCGGCGCGTAGAAGGTGTAGCGTCGTCCGGCGCAGCTCCTCGCAGTACACCACGCGGCCGGTGAACGGCTTCACCAGCGAGGTGCTGACCGCCGAGCGCGTCGTGCCCGGCGCGCTCGATCGACCAGGTCGGGAGCGCCGCGCGGGTTGTCGCGGCTGCGCAGCAGCTTGCCGACCGCCGCGCCGAAGGGCTTCATGGTGCGGTCCTGGATAGCTCGCGCACCGCCTCCTTGAACGCCGCCGATATCGCGCTTGGCGTCGGGCAGCGGCGGCATGGTCGTCCGGCCAGTCGAAGTCCGCCGCCGTCGCGGCGGCGCGATGTCCTCGAGCGACACCACGCCCGCGCACCGCATCGCCGAAGCCGAGCGACTGCACGAACTCGCGCTGCGCGTCGGTGGCGGTCGCCACGACCAGCGCGCGCGCCGCGCGGCGCGCACCGCCTCGATCGCCTCCAGGCCGACCGGGTCGAGCAGTCGCTCGCGCGCGCGCAGGCTCCCGGCGCCGTAGTACAGCAGCACCGCCTCGCCGGCGCGCAGCCGGCGCGGCGCAGCATCTCCTCCGGGCTGGCGCTGCCGCGCTTGCCGACGAAGGTGAAGTGGTAGCCGGTGGACGCGCCGTAGAAGGTCAGCGTGCCGCCGTCGGCCAGCAGCTGGAATGAGCGCGGGAAGGACTGCTCGCCGGCGTGCGAGACGACGTAGTCGGCCAGCTTGCCGCCGTGCTGCTCGCGGAACGCCGCAGCAGATCGGCTCGCCGGCGCGCCTCCCAGGCGGCGACCTCGGCCGGTTCGTCGGGCACCGGCGTGAAGCAGCCTGCAGCCCAGCGCGGATCGCTTGCGGTTGATCGCGCCCACTGCGCCGTGACCGCGCGACGAAGTCGGCCGCGCTTCGGGCTCGACACGCAGCCCGGTGACCGGCACAGCCCGTCGCGCAGCGCCGCTCTTCAGCGCCTCGAGCCCGGTGCCGGTCGCGGCGCCTTCGACGAACATCGTGCGACCACCGGCTCGATCTGCAGCGTGGTGAACAGGGCGCGCACGATGGTGCCGAGATTGAGGACGTACGAGCCCGCCGCCTCCAGCGTGAGATCGGGCGGCACCGGGTGCAGCTGCGGCGCCTGCACCAGCAGGAACTGCTGGTGGCTGCCGGTGTCGCGTCTCGTAGCCCTGGATGCGAGAAGCCGGCGTACATCGGATCGCGCCCGGCGAGCGGCGAGAGCAGGTCGCTCTGGCCGGAGTAGATGGTGACCAGGTCGCCGACCGCGCAGCGCGCCCTTCGCCGCGGCGCTTCGCTGCCGAGCGCGGCCACCAGCCCGACGCCGCCCGAGCCGGTGACCTGCACGTCGCGATCGTGGTATCGAAGGGCGATACCGGAATGCCGGTGATCGCCCAGATGTCGTTGAAGTTCACCTCGGAGGCCAGCACGTAGACCAGCGCTTCGTTGGGCCCGGGGCTCGGCACGGGGACGACCAGCTCGCTGCTCGACGTCGCGCGGCTCACCGTGCGCGGCGCACCGGTCGCCGGGATCGCGCGACGACGCCGCAGTGCCGTACTGCCAGGCCGGGATCGGCGTGAAGCCCCGGGAAGAACGGCGCTGCCGACCGGCAGCAGTTCGCCGCGCGCCTCGAGTGCCGGCCGGTCACGCTCGGCGACCAGCGATCACGCCGCGCCGCGTGGGCAGCGGCGCGCTCGCTTGTCGAAGAACGCGCGGATGCCGGCCTTGCCGCCGTCGGGATCGACCACCGCCTCGGCGAACAGCCGCGCCTCGCGCGCGAGGCCCGCCGGCAGTCCCTGCGTCCAGCCGGTGCGCACCGCATCGAGCATGCGCGCGGCACGTCGCACCGCGACCCACGCGCTTCGGCCTGTCGAGAGCAGGCGCTGCACTGCCGGGGTCCTGCAATGCCGTCGTCGAGGTCGATCCGGGCCGGCGCCGCGCCAGGCCGCGGTCCGGCCGCGGCGCTCGGCAAAGGCGCTGGCCGAGCGGCGCCGTCCTCACCGTCGCGCGCACGTACTCGCGCGACCAGGCGCCGGGCGAGCGCGACCACGTCCTGCGGCGTCGCTGGCGACTGCTCGTCGCAGCACGCCCAGTCGGCCGCGCCTGCGTCGCGCGTCGATGCTGCGCCCGCCGAGGATCGATTTCCAGCGCATCGCACCAGCGGCCGTCGGTGCCGCCGCGATCGGCCAGCAGACGCGGCAGGCGCTGGGTGCCGCCATAGCCGGGCAGCAGGTTGAGGCGGATCTCGGGCTGGCCGAACAGCGCGCCGTGGCTCGGCGATGCCGCACATGGCACGCCAGGGCGAACTCCATGCCGCCGCCCAGCGCCACGCCGTTGATGGCGGCGATCGCACGGCTTGTTCATGCGCTCGATCTTGCGGAACGCCAGGTGCGCGTTGTTGGGCAGCGGGAAGCGCCTCGTCCAGGCGTGTGCACGTCCTCCAGCAGCTGGCGGATGTCGGCGCCGGCCACGAAGGACGCCGTGCCCTGCGCCGGTGAACACCACGGCCGCCACGTCGTCGCGCCGCGACGAGGTGCTCGACCACGACGTGTCAGCTCGTCGAGCGCGCGCTCGTTCAGCGCGTTGACCGGCGGGTTGGTGACCGTGACCAGCGCCACGCGGCCGTGCCGGGCGCGACCGCGTGGTACTGCACGCGGAAGTAGCGGTAGTCGCTCGAAGATCCGCTGTTCGTCGCGCGACGCGCTGGCGCGACTGCCAGTCGTCGATCGCCTGCGCGCAGCTCGGGGATCGCCTCCGGGTTGCGCAGCGTCGAGGTGTCGCCGACGTCCGCGCCTTCCACCAGCGCGCGCACCATGCGGCGCATGTACTTGCCGCTGCGCGTCTCGGGGAACTGCGCGACCTCGATGAAATCCTCCGGCACCGCGACCGCGCCCTTTTCCTGGCGCACCAGTTCGATCAGGCGCCGCCGGTCGTCCGCGGTCAGCGCGCGGCCGGGGGCCGGCTTCACGAAGGCCAGCGGCGTCAGCCCCTTCTCGCGGTGCGGCGCGCCCACCACGATCACGTTGCCGACCGGCGAGTCCGGGTCGAGCTGCTTGTCGCGCAGGATCGCGCCCTCGATCTCCTCGGTGCCCATGCGGTGGCCCGAGACGTTGATGACGTCGTCGCTGCGCCCGTGCAGCGAGAAGCCGCCGTCGGCATGCGCGACCGCGAAGTCGCCCTGGGTGTAGGCCGAGCGTGCCCTTCCAGCGGCTCCAGTAGGTCCTGGCGTAGCGCTGCGAAGTCGCCCTCCAGCCCGGCGCCACGCGGGCACCGTCGACGGCGAAAGCCTGCGGCATCGCCCCAGATCGTGCGCGCCAGGTAGGGGTAGGGCGCCGCGATGACGATCTCGCCCTTCTCGTCGCGCCCCGGCACGGCCGTCGCGTCGGCACGCGACCCTCGCCGTCGGGCTGCGCCGTCGGCGACCCACACGTCGCCCATCGATCCAGGGCAGCGGATAGGTGTGCGCATCGGCGCGCAGCGGGAAGTCGCCGTTGCCGTAGAAGTGCGTCCAGACGATGCCGCCGTGCTCGGTGGCCCAGTAGGAGTTGATGTACCAGGGCGTGACCAGCTCCATGCCGAACTGCTGCACCGATGGGCGAGGTGGGCTCGGCGCAGAAGGTCGCCACGCGCAGCGAGCGCATGGTCGTAGCGCGCGCACGTCCGCGGCGTTCTCCGGGTCGGTCATCACCGTCTTGAGGAACGTCACGCCGGCCTTGAAGATCGTCACGCCGTAGCGCTCGATGATCGACGGCGAAGCGGCCCGCGCTGCGGGAACACGGGCGCGCCCTCGGCGAGCACGCTGGTCACGCGCGTGGTGAGCGCTGCGCACGATCATGTAGCTCTGGCCGGTGATCCAGCCCGGATCGGCCACCACGTAGATCACGTCGCCCGGGCGCGCGTCGAACGCCACGCTGCATCGTGTGCGCGATGCCGGCGACGTAGCCGCCGTGCACGTGCACCACGCCCTTGGGCTTGCCGGTGGAGCCCGAGGTGTAGATGAAGAACAGCGGGAACTCGGCGTCGAGCGGCAGCGGCGGCACGCTCGCCCACAGCGCGCGCGACGAACTCGCGGTCGGGCAGCGCGAGCAGCTCGGCCTGCAGCGCCTCGGGCCGGCATCGGCCTGTGCCCGAGCGGCGCGCCGGACTTGCGGGCATTGGCGTGCAGCTCGGCGAGCGCCGCGTTGGTCAGCTCATGGGCCCAGAGGTCGCGCCCGGCGCGCCACGCCAGGTCGGCCTGCGCCGTGTGGCGCACCACGACCACGCGCCTCGACGCGCGGCGGCGTGGTGACCAGCGCGCGAGGCGATGGCGGTGCGCACGCGGCTGGCGTCGGCGCGTCGAGCACCCCGGCTCGGCGAGCGACGTCCAGCGCACCGCCCACGCCGCGCATCACGTCGCGAGCGCTCCACGGTGATCTCGCCGGCGACCGCTTCGCCGGCGGCCTCGAGAATCGCCTCGCGCCACCTGCGGCCGCGGGGATGTCGAGAGCGGGCGACGTCGTCGAGCGCATCGGCCACGCGGGCCACGGCCACGTCCGCCGGCACGTAGTCGTCGAGCGCCGGGTCGGTGTAGACCGTCCTTGAAGGGGACGATCTGCGCGTTGCGGAAGCCGCCGTCGGCGGTGATCACGACGCGCGCCCCGGCGTCGTGGATGCGGTCTGACAGCGTCTTGTCGGAGAAGCCGCCGAACACCGGCGTGTAGACGATGCCCAGGCGCTTGGCCGCCTCGGTCCAGTAGATCTGCGCCGGGATGTTCGGCAGGTTGAGCGCGATGCGGTCGCCGGCCGACAGAGCCCGAGCGCGCGCAGCGCCGAGCGCGCACTTGGCGACTTCCAGCAGCAGCCGCTTGCGGCTGATGACGCGACGACACCACCGGCCCGCCGCGCCCGCCGTCGCGCGACTGGTCCCAGCGGTCGCCCTCGAAGATGAGCGCCGCCTCGTCGCCGTGACCGGCGAGCACGTGGCGGTCGAGCTCGTTGAAGCCGGCGTTGGTGCAGGCCGCCGGAGAACCAGCGGTAGAAGGGCGCCTCGCTGTCGTCGAAGGCACGATCCCAGGGCTCGTGCTGCTCCGGGTAGTCCGCCGCGACGGCCTCGCCGCTGCGTGCGTCGAAGCCGCGCCAGCCACCGCTCGCGTCGTCGAAGGTGATCCAGGCGCCGTGGGCGCCGACGTCCGGGTCGAACCAGTGCAGTTCGCGTTTCGCGACCGCCCCGTGAAACCCGCCGGGATCCTTGCGGCAGGCGGCGTTGGCGGCCTGCCAGTCCGCGGCGGTGCGCAGCGTGTTCACCTCGGCGGTGGGAGGCGTGACCGCAACCGGTCCCCTCGCCACCGTGCGCGGCGCTTCTCTAGGTTTCGTCGCCATCGATCTCCCCGGACAGGCTCGACTCCCGCCCCGTACGCTACCAGACCGCACGACGGTGCGGCCAAGCAGGTGACGGGTCCCAGACACTACCGGGCCATTGTTGCATCGCAAAACAATGGCCGCCAGTCCGGAAGGATGGCGGAGAATCAGCAGGCGAGCGGAAATTTCGTCCCAATTCAGGGCCTTGGGACTGGCCCAGGCGGTGGGCGGGAGCGGACTAGAGGTCGAAGTGGCAGGCAACCGCGTGCGCGGCGCGGCCGCTGCCGGCCACGGTGCGCAGCGGCGGCAGCTGCTCGCGGCAGATCGCCTGGACGTGCGCGCAGCGCGTCTGGAACGGGCATCCCGGCGGTGGATCGATGGGTGAGGGCACCTCGCCGCTCAGGATCTGGCGCTGGCGCGACCGGCCGGGAACGGGCTGCGGAATGGCCGAGATCAGCGCGCGGGTGTAGGGGTGCCGCGGATGGTGATGGACCTCGTCGCCATCGCCGGTCTCGACGATGTGGCCGAGATACATGATCGCCACCCGGTCGGAGACGTGTTTCACCACCGCCAGGTCGTGGGCGATGAACAGGTAGCTGAGCTGGAGTCGTTCCTGCAGGTCGAGCAGCAGGTTCAGCACCTGGCTCTGGATCGAGACGTCGAGCGCCGAGACCGGCTCGTCGCAGATGATCAGCTTGGGATTGAGCGCAATGGCGCGCGCGATGCCGATGCGCTGGCGCTGCCCGCCGGAGAACTCGAAGGGAAACCGGTCGATCGCCGAGGGCTGCAGGCCGACGATCTTCAGCAGTTCGAGCACCTTGTCGCGCCGCGAGGCGTCATCGCCGATGCCGTGGATGATGAACGGCTCCTCCAGCATGCTGCCCACGGTGAGGCGCGAGTTGAGCGATTCGGCCGGATCCTGGAAGATCATCTGGATCTCCCGCCGGAACGGCTTGAGCGCGCGCACGCTCAGGCCGGCGAGATCGGTGCCCTCGAAGCGGATGCGTCCGCCGGTCGGCTTGAGCAGCCGCACCACGGACTTGCCGAGCGTGGACTTGCCGCAGCCGGACTCGCCGACGAGCCCCAGCGTCTCGCCCGGCCAGATCGACAGCGACACGCCGTCGACCGCCTTGCACTGCGCGCGGGCGCGCAGGAACACGCCGCCGCGCACCGGGAAGTAGATGCGCAGGTCCTCGATCTCGAGCAGCGGCGCGGTCATGTCACGGGCTCCGCCCAGGCAGGGAGTTCACGCCAGCGATGGCAGCTGACGCGATGGCTCGCCTGCACCGCTTCCAGCGGCGGCGCCGTGCTGGTGCAGCGATCCTGGCGGTGCGGGCAACGATTGTTGAAGCGGCAGCCGGCCGGCAGGTCCTTCAGCCCCGGCACCATGCCCTCGATGGTCCGGAGGCGCGATCTTGCGCGGATATTCGAGACGCGGAATGGATTCCAGCAGTCCGCGGGTGTAGGGGTGCGCAGGGCGGTGGAACACCTCCGCCGCGGAACCCTGCTCGACGACGCGCCCGGCGTACATCACCAGCACGTCGTCGCAGGTTTCGGCGATCACGCCGAGGTCGTGGGTGATCAGGATGATGGACATGCCCATCTCCTCCTGCAGCGACTTCATCAGCTCGAGGATCTGCGCCTGGATGGTGACGTCGAGCGCCGTGGTCGGCTCGTCGGCGATGACCAGCGCCGGTTTGCAGGCGAGCGCCATGGCGATCACCACGCGCTGGCGCATGCCGCCCGACAGCTGGTGCGGATATTCGCTGACGCGGATCTCCGGCGAGGGAATGCCGACTTTCTTCGAGCACCTCGATCGAGCGTTTCGAGCGCCGTGCGCGGCGTCACGTCCTGGTGCAGTCAGGAAGGTCTCGCTGAGCTGCCGGCCGATGCGGTGCACGGGGTTGAGCGCCGTCATCGGCTCCTGGAAGATCATGCCGATCTGGCCGCCGCGCACCTTGTGCATGGGTCTCGTCTGGCACGGTGACCAGGTCCTGGCCGCGAAACAGTACGCGGCCGCCGACGATGCGTCCCATGGGCCGCGGCAGCAGGCGCATGATCGACAGGGCGGTGACGCTCTTGCCGCAGCCGGATTCGCCGACGATGCCGAGCGTCTGGCCCGCGCGCACCTGGAAGCTGACGCCGTCCACCGCGCGCACCCGGCCCGCCTCGGTGTCGAACTCGACCGCGAGATCCTCGACCTCGAGCAGGATCTCGCCGCGACCGCTACTGGTCGCGATACTGGTCATACACTTCGATCATGGGCGGGAAGGTCTTGCCGGACTTGCGGGCCTCGATGACCTCCTTCTTCAGGTCCTCGTCGATCCAGCCGAGCCCCAGCTCCAGCGCGGTGCTCGACACCTTGGCGTTGAAGCCTTCCGGCCAGCGCACCCAGCGCCAGTAGGCCGCCCGGTAGAAGGGCACGACGAAGCCGGGCGAGAACGACGCGTCCTCGTACAGGAGTTTCTCCATCGCGAAGGCCAGGCGCTTCATCTCGTCGACGTCGCCCGAGGCGCGATACGCCTCGATCATGGCGTCGAGCTCGGGAATGGCGATGCTCTGCAGGTTGTTGGTGTTGGGTTTTGGCTTGCGGTCCGGATTCGGCGAACCGTCGGCCAGGAAGGCGCGGTCGAAGGCGTTCACCGAATGGTAGGTCTCCCAGTACCGGGGATACATTTCCGGCGACACGGCAAAGGCGCTGAACTGGATGTCGTGCTGCTTCTCCTGGACCTTCTTCCAGGCCGCCGTGCCGTCGAGCACCTCGATGCGGAACTCGAGACCGGCCTTGGCGGCCTGCTCGCGCAGGATGGTGAGCACGTCGCGCAGGTTGTCGTAGCCCGTCGTCAGCGTAAACGAGAGCTTCTGGCCGGCGTCGTTGACCAGTATGCCGTCCGGGCCCCGCTTGCTGAAGCCGGCCCGCGCGAACGCATCGAGCGCCTTGTCGACGGAATAGCCGCGTGGCTGCAGGCTCGGCTCGGTGAACTCGCCGTAGCCGTCGGCGGTGGTGCGCATGCGGGTGTAGTCGCCGCGGAAGTACTCCTTGATCACCAGGTCCCAGTTGGTGGCGTACTGGATGCCGACCCGGATGTCGCGGTTGTCGAGCAGCGGCCGGGCCGAATTCATCCACAGGCCGTAGGTGGGCCTCGGGATCTGGTTGTAGAAGACGGACTTGGCGATGTAGCCGTCCCGCACCAGCGGGTCGTCATTCGGCAGCTTCTCGTACCAGTACTCGGGCAGGGTGACCGTGAACAGGTCGAGGTCGCCCTTCTTGAAGGCCTCGAACGCCTTGGGCGTGTCGCGAATCACGTTGAAGTGGATTCGGTCGAAATTGAAGCGGTAGCGCCAGAACTTCTTGTCGCGGGCCCACCAGTCCTTGTTGCGGGTGAGCGCGATGGACTGTCCTTTCTTGATGTCCTCGTCGCGCACCACGTAGGGCCCCGAGATCGGCGCGAAGCGCCACTGGTAGCGTTCCGGGAAGTCGTCGCCCACTTCCTTGTAGAAATGCGCCGGGATGGGCGAGTACTCGAGCGCGCGTGTCGTCACGTCCGGCTTGATTTCCGGCAGGCCGACCGCGAAGGTCAGGTCGTCATAGCGCGTTACGTGGGTGAAATTGCGGTTGTAGTAGTTGTTGTACCAGGGCGCGCGCACGTAGCTGCTCTGGTAGAAGAAGAAGCTGAAGAATATGTCGTCGACGGTGATCGGCTCGCCGTCCGACCAGCGCGCGTCCGGATCGATGCGCACGAAGACCTGCTTGCTGTCGCGGTCCACGGCCCAGGCCCTGGCGACGCCGGGGTAGTAGCGGAACCCAGTCGGGCCGATGGAGGTGTCGTTCGGGTGGCGGCGGGCCATCCACATGACGTTGTCGTCGAGGATGTAGGTGCGGAAACTGCCATTCGAGTCCGGGCCGATGGTCCGCAGGGTGCGCGGGAAGTCGTCGATCCAGTAGTACAGCGTGCCGCCCTTCCTGGCTTCGGGCGACGCGAACTCGGGCAGGTCCATGCCGTCGTCCCAGTCGAGGCCGGCCGGCAGATCATCGAGCGTCGCGTAGCGGAAGAACTTCGGAAACTCGCCGGCAGCCGTGCGCGCGTCGATCTCTTCCTGGGTGATCTCGCCGCGCTCGAAGGCCTCGCGCACGGCGGCGGGCAGGGACACCTTGGTCTGGTAGTACTCCTGCACTTCGGCGGTGTTGTCACGCACCGATTGCTCGGCGCTGCCATCACTGCCGCCGCCGCAGGCCGCGAGCAGCCCGGCCAGCGCGGCCGGCGCCAGGAGTCTTGCGCTCAGGGTTTGCATCGAATTTCTTGCCTCCATTTCGCGGAACCGGTCATTGGTAGATGGTGAATTTCCTGGGGTCGAAGGCTTCGCGTATCGACTCGCCGATGAAGGTCACCAGTGTCAGGATGAACACGAGCGCGACGAACGCCGAGCTGACGATCCAGGGGGCGGTGGTCAGGCTGGCCGTGCCCTGCTTCAGCAACTCGCCGATGCTCGGCGTCGGCGGCGGCAGGCCCCAACCGAGGAAATCCAGCGCGGTGATGTAGGTGATGGCGGCGATCACCGTGAACGGTATGAAGGTGACGATCGTGGATATCGTGTTCGGCAGGATGTGCCGGAAGATGATCCGCGCGCTGCCGGCGCCGAGCACCCGCGCCGCGGAGACGTAGTCGCGCGCCTTCTCGCGATAGGTCTCGGTGCGCATGTAGTAGGTCATGAAGGTCCAGGAGAACAGCACCATGATGGTCAGCAGGATGGCGATACGCGCCAGGGTGCTGTAGGTCCCCGGGATCACCGAGAAGATGATGATCACCATGTACAGGAACGGGATGTTCGACCAGATCTCGATCAGGCGCTGCACCAGCAGGTCGAAGCTGCCGCCGAAGTAGCCCATCATGCAGCCGAGCGTGATGCCGATCAGGTAGGTGAGCGCCGTGAAGGCCGCGGCGAACAGGATCGCGGTGCGGAAGCCGTAGAACAGCCGGGCCAGGATGTCGCGTCCGGTGGAATCCGTGCCCAGATAGTGGCCGAGCTCCGCGTTCGGCGCTGTGGCGCGCAGGATGCCGTCGTAGGCGTTGTTCTCGAACGGGCCGAACGGAACGAGCGGCATGATGACCCGGTTGCCCTGGTCTTCCGCGGCGAATCTGGCCTTGAGATCGCGGTAATCGACCGGGACTGCGCGCCGCCGCGCCGTCGAGGCCGAACTCGGCGCCGAGTTTCACGTCGGCGTAGGTCGGGAAGGACCATTGCCCCTCGTAGCGCACGGCCAGGGCCTTGTCGTTCACCAGCAGTTCGGCGCCGAGCGACAGCACCGTGAGGCCGAGCAGCAGCCAGAAGGAGTAGTAGCCGCGCTTCAGCTCGCGGAAGCGGCGCAGCTTGCGCGACGGTGAGTGGGTTGAGCTTCACGACGTCGGGCTCATGTGAAGCGCACGCGCGGGTCCACCAGCGCCACCAGGATGTCCGAGATGATGTTGCCGATCAGCAGCAGCAAGCTCGACAGCAGCACGACGCCCATGACGATCGGATAGTCGCGGTCGAAGATCGCCGAAAGGCCAAGCAGGCCGAAGCCGTTGATGTCGAAGATCGTCTCGATCAGGAACGATCCAGTCACCAGCAGCGTGACGTTCTGCCCGAAGGTGGTGGCGATGGGAATCATCGAGTTGCGCAAGCGCATGCCCGGTCACCGCGCGGCGGAAGCTCACGCCCTTGGCGACCGCGGTGCGCACATAGTCGGCCGCGAGATTGTCCATCAGGTTGTTCTTCACCAGCAGCGTGGTGACCGCGAAGCTGCCGATCAGGTAGCAGATGAGCGGCAGGACCGCATGGTGGATGATGTCCTTGACCTTCTCCCAGGCGCCCATCTCGTCGAAGTACAGGCTGGTGAAGCCGCCGATCGGGAACCACTCGAGCTGCACGGAGAAGTACAGCAGCAGCAGCGAGCCGAGCACGTAGCCGGGAACGGCGTAGCCGGCAAAGATGATGATCGAGGTGATGTTGTCCATCGTCGTGCGGTGCTTGATGGCCTTGATCACGCCGAGTGGAATCGACACGGCGTAGGTGATGACCAGTGTCACCAGCCCGTAGAACAGCGAGACCGGGAAACGGGACTTGATGACGTCCCACACCGGCTCGTTGTAGCGATAGGAAGTGCCCAGGTCCCCCTGCACGATCTTCGCCGACCCACTCGCCGTAGCTGACGATCCAGGGCTTGTCGAAGCCGTAGTACTGCTTCAGCTGCTCGAGCTGGTCCTCGGAGAGCGCCATGCCCTGGCCCACCGAGCTCGACATGCCCGAGCTCATGTTGGCGGCCTGCGCCTCCATGATGGCCCGCTCGAGCGGGCCACCCGGTACCAGGCGCGTGATCAGGAACACCAGGATGGTGATGCCGAACAGGGTGGGCGGAAGCAGCAGCAGGCGACGAAGGAAATAGCTACCCATCGGCTGCGGAGATTACGGGAAAGCGCCGGGCAATCCCATCTTCAATGCGCGCACGCCCACCCGGACGGGATCGCGCCCTGCATGGCGCGGCCGGCGCCACGATGCCGCGCGGCACCGGCCGGTCCTCTGCAACAGGCACTCTCAGGCGCTGACGTCGAGCGTCCGATCGATGGTCAGCAGCAGGTTCTGGGTATGCGCACGGGTCTCGAGGTTGCCGCCGCGCTTCTTGCCGAGCGCCTTGCGCAGGCGCTCGAGCTCGTGCAGTGCCATCGACTGGCTCGGCCCGTCGTAGCCCTTCTTCGCGCCCTCGGTGACCACCGCCGCCAGCCGCTTGACGTATTCCAGCTGCAGGTTCTGCCGGAAGGTATTCACGTCGCTCGCCAGGTCGGCCTGGAACACCGCGTCGGTCAGGTCGGTCATGACGGCCGACAGCGGATATTCATTGCCATACAGGCGCGTGTCGGTGATGCGCTCGAGCACGACCGGGTGGGTGAGATGGTTCAGGGCGGTGGTCTGGATGCGCAGGATCAGGTCGTGAATCTTCGGATCTTCCGTGCCGCCGTACAGGTCGAACAGCCGCGGCTGCGGTTGCAGCGAGGCGTACAGTTCCGCCGGCACCGGAAACGCGTCGGGCGCGAAGACATCGCGCGCGAGCGCCTGCATCGCGGCGCGCTGCGTGGCGAGGCTCACGGGCGTGTAGGAGGGCTTGCCCGCGGCGGCTTGCGACCAGTCGCGATCGACGTACACCCCGCCGATCTGCCTTGCCATGACCTGTGAGGCGAACCGCCATTCGAACATCACCAGCTGGAAGGCGTCGCGCAGCTCCTGGCGCGACTGCCCGGGCCCGCCGAAACGCGCGGTCAGCGTGCCGAGCGAGGCCTTCAGCAGCTCCACGCGGTCGGCCGCGTAGCGTACCGGGTCGCTGCTCTGGTCGAAGATGTTGATGCGCGGATCGATGCCGCTGCCGTCGCTGCGCATGTCGTCCGCATCGTTGCCAAAGGCGAGTCCGGGTTCCGAGGCACGCGCCAGGATCGTCTGCAGCCGCGCGTGCTCCGCCGCGGGGTCTGCTAGCGCCTGCGAATAGCCGTACTCGATGGCCCAGTCGTCGTAGCGGCCCGGTGCGACGTCGTAGTAGCGGGTCTGTGTCCGGCCCGGGGGCGCGAAATTCAGGCTGGGATAGTCCATGACCGAGCCCGACACGCCGTACCTGGCCACGTACTCCGGGTCGAACAGCTGCTCCGGCGTGGCCATCTGCGTGGCCTTGAAATTGTGCATGAGACCGAGCGTGTGACCGACCTCGTGCAGCACCAGGTTGATGAGCGCCTCGCGCAGCATCTGCTGCTCGGCGTCGCCACCCATATTCACGGCCGCGGCCAGGCTGCGGCCCAGCATCACCCCGAGCTTCATGGCGTGCCCCGCCGAGCACTGCAGGCCGTCGGGCTGCGCCACCCCGGCCGGCACCGCCCGGACGTAAGCCAGATGTCGCGTGACGTACGCGTGCTCGAGCATGATGTCCGCGCCGAGGATCTGGCCCGTGCGCGGGTTGGCCAGGCTCGGGCCGTAGCCGCTGAACAGCGGCGCGGGTGAGGATGCCCAGCGCAGCACGTTGTAGCGGATGTCACCCGACTCCCAGTCGGCGTCGTCGGGCTGCACCTTTACCACCAGGGCATTGCGAAAGCCCGCCTTCTCGAAGGCCGAGTTCCAGGCCAGCACGCCGTCGCGGATGACGTCGCGCCACTCCAGCGGCGTGGTGTTCTCGATCCACCAGACGATCGGCTCGACCGGCTCGGACACGGCGGCCGTCGGATCCTTCTTCACGAGCTTCCAGCGATTGATGACGTCGCGATAGGGCGTGGCGCTGTCGGAGGTCATGTCGTTGACGCGCTGCCCGAAAAAGCCGATCCGCGGGTCGTAACGCCGCGGCGTGTAGGAGTCGTCCGGCATGGCGATGAACGTGTGCACGATACGGATCGCGACGTTGCGCGGATCCTTGATCTCGTCGGCGCCACGCAGCAGGTCGCGCCGCGGCGCCGGATCCTCAAACACGTACTCGACCTCGATGTCCGAGTTCAGCGGATAGCTGCGCAGCCCGAGGATCTTGCTCTTGCTGTCGCTCAGCGCCCCGAGGCTGTAGGTGGTCTTGGGATCGGCGTCCGGGTCCGGCGTCGGCTTGATCTGGTACAGACTCTGGCTCAGGAAGACCTTGTCCGCCTCGATGAGGATCTCGCCGGTCTTCGGGTCCTCGGCGACGATCTTCTCCACGGCGAGCAGCGACGGAATCAGGTTTGCGTCGCTGGCGCGCGCCAGCGGGCTCGCCGGGTCGAAATAGAACGCGGTGTTCTCCGACACGAACTCGATGCGATCGAAGTGCCGCCGGACGGATACGACGTCATCGATGAGGTAAACGCCGCGCACCGAGAAGCCCGCCTGCGGCACGCCGTTGGTGACCTGGGCGTGATAGATGAACTCCTGGCCGACCTGCTCGGGCTTGATCAGCATGCGGACCTGGCCGGACTTCTTGTCGCGGAACAGCGTGAACAGCCCGTCCATGCGCTCGCTGTCCTTGACCAGCTCGGCGATGGTCTTGGGGGCGTCTTGCTTGGCGTCTTTGCCCGCATCGCCGTCGGGGGCGGCACCGGCCGGCGCGCTGAGTACGAGGGTGAAGAACAGGCAGGCGACTGGCTTGCGGATGCGCTCGTGCATGGGAGTTCCTCGCTTGCTCCCGGCGAGGCACTGCTGCGCGGGAGACGACGGTCGTGGCCAGAAAGGGGCGGTAATATAGCCGCCGGCACAGCGTCCGGAAAGACAGCGGGAACTTGTCCGCAGACCGGACAGGGGTCGTTCTTGGGGCGGCGGCCGTCGAACGCCGCCGGGTCAGGCCGATCCGCGCCGGGCCTCCAGTTTCTTGCGGACCTCGTGCGCCTTCTCTTCAGTGATCGAGTAGCTGGCGATGATCCAGATCGCCAGGCCGGAGGTCGCGAACGGAACGAAGGCGTCGCACATCCGCATCAGCACGATCGTGCGCGCCGTCTGGTGTCCCTCGAGGCCGACGTCGAAACCCGTCGCATTGAGCAGGAAGCCGCTGGCGGCCAGCGCCGCGGCCATGCCCAGCTTCACCACCCACCAGAAGATCGAGCCATACATGCCTTCGCGGCGTTCGTGCGTTTCCAGTTCGTCCATGTCGACGACGTCGCAGATCATCGATGGCATCAGCGTGAAGAGACCGCCCAGGCCAAACGCCATCAGCGGGGCCGGGAGCAGCAGTAGCCAGGGGATCGTCGGGGTTGTAGCAGACCCACTTCAGGGCGTAACCGAGCATCGAGATGCCGGTGGCCACGAAGAAGGCGCGCCGCTTGCCGATCTTCGTGCCGAGCCAGGTGACGATCACGATGACGACGAAGGTGGACACGGCGCCGATCGTCCCGGAGTAGCCCGCGTACTTGGCGCCCATGTCGGTGTCGCCACCGAAGACGTAGTAGATGATCACGTAGAACTGGAACGAGGCGATCAGCATGAAGCCGTTGAAGACCAGGAAGGTCGCCGCACATAGTTTGAGGAACGGGGCGAACTTGAGCGTGAGCAGGAAGCCGCGGAAGAAGTCCGTCATGTTGCGCATCAGCGCACTGCCGGCCTGAGCCTCCGTGGCGGCCGGCTGCTGCCCGTCCTCAGCGACGACCAGGGCTTTTGCCTTGAACCGCTCGCGCAGGAATAGCGCGGGCAGGATGCCGACCGTTCCCACGAATACCGCGATGACGATGGCGAGCGAGGCGGCGCCGCTCGCCATGTCGTCGAACCAGTCCTGGTTCTGCATGATCCACAGGAACCACGGCGCCACGATGTAAGCGAGCTGGCCGATGAAATTCTGCACGCCCATCAGGCGGGTGCGCTCGTGGTAATCCGGCGTGAGTTCGTATCCGAGCGCGACCCAGGGCGTCGCATAGACCGTGTACGCCAGATAGAAGATCAAAGAGCCGCTGAGGAAGTACCAGAAGTAGAACATCTCGCTCTTGTCGGCGGGCAATTGCCACAACAGCGCGTAGATGATCGCCGACGGCTGATGGCGCCGACGAAGATGTAGGGCCGGCGGCGGCCCCAGCGGGAGCGCGTGTGGTCGGAGATGTAGCCCATCAGCGGATCGGTCAGCGCGTCCGTCAGGCGGGGCAGCGCGCCCAGCAGCCCGACCAGCGCCGGGTTCATGCCGAGGCCGAGGTTGAGCACGATGATCATGCCGCCCATCGCGCCGGCGAGCAGATTGTTGACGAACGCCCCGAGCCCGTAGATCAGCTTCTGGCCGAACGGAATGCGGTCTTCAGGCGCGGTGGTGTAATGCGCGGACTCGCTCATGTTCTTGTGTTTCCGCTTGCTGTCTCCCCCGATCGCCATCCTGTGACACATTGACAGCGCTGTCAAACCTTGCGAATAATCTTCGCCCATTGCCGGGGCCAATGCGATCCACACGAATCGCCGCGTCCCGCGCCATGCGCCCTGGTCGCAGCGGGGAACCTGCGCGGGGATGCCTAGCAACGGCCGTCCGGCCAACCCAGCGAGTTGTCCGTGAGCACCAGCCTGGTCGAATCACAACGACGGAACGAGGATCTCGACCAGCGCGTCGAGGCATTGCTCTCGCGCATGAGCCTGGAGGAAAAGATCGGCCAGATGAGTCTGGCGAATGTTGGCGACAGCTACATCCACGACTACCTCGCCGAGGCGCTGCGTGGGGGGCGGGTAGGCGGTGTGCTCAACGAAGTCGACGCCGGGGTCGTCCAGGAGTTGCAGCGCATTGCCGTCGAGGAGAGCCGGCTCGGTATTCCCCTGCTGGTCGGGCGCGACGTCATCCACGGCTTCCGGACGGTCATGCCGATCCCGCTCGGTCAGGCGGCCACCTGGAACCCTGCTCTGGTCGAACAGGCGGCCCGGGTTGCCGCGCGCGAGGCCGCGGCGGCCGGTGTCAACTGGACGTACGCGCCGATGGTCGACGTCTGCCGCGATCCGCGCTGGGGGCGCATTGCGGAGAGCCTGGGCGAGGACCCTCATCTCGCCAGCGTCCTCGGCGTGGCGATGCTGCAAGGTTTCCAGGGGCCGGAGCTCAGTCGGCCGGATGCGATCGCCGCCTGTGCCAAGCACTTCGCGGGATACGGCGTCGTCGAGAGCGGCCGGGACTATGCGTCCACCAATGTCCCCGAGAACGAGCTGCGCAACGTGCAGCTGCGGCCGTTCAAGGCCGCAGTCGAGGCGGGTGTTGCCACCATCATGACCTCGTTCAGCGAAGTCGACGGCGTCCCGGCTACGGCCAATGAGCGCCTGGTCCGCAAGATCCTCAAGGATGAGTGGGGTTTCGGCGGCTTCGTGGTCAGCGATTGGGATTCCGTGCGCCAGCTGGCGGTACATGGCCTGACGCCAAGTGATCGCGAGTCCGCGCGCGAGGCCGTGACCGCCGGCGTCGACATGGAAATGCACGGCGATGCATACATCGCGCACCTGGCGGCGCTGGTCCACGACGGCGAAGTCGATGCGGGCCTGATCGACGCCGCGGTGCGCCGGATACTCCGCCTGAAATTCCAGCTCGGGCTGTTCGAGAATGCCTTGGACAGGCCAGCACCCCTGCCGCAGGCCGCAGCGCGGGAAGCCCTGCGCACCGCGCGCGACGCGGCGCTGCAGAGCATCGTGCTGCTGAAGAACGAGCACCGTGTGCTGCCGTTGTCGCCGGAGCGACTCGGGTCGCTCGCGGTGATCGGCCCCCTCGCCGACGCGCCGGACGAGCAACTCGGCACCTGGGTGTTCGACGGTGATCCCGGGCTCAGCGTCACCCCGCTGCAGGCGATCCGCGAACTCGCGGGCGGCCGGTTCGAGGTGCGTCATCTGCGGGCCATGGAGACCACCCGCAGCCGGGACACCAGCCAGTTTGAAGAAGCCGCGGCGCTGGCGGCCGACACGGATGCGACCATCCTGTTCCTGGGTGAAGAGGCGATCCTGTCGGGCGAGGCCCATTGCCGCGCCGACATCAGCCTGCCGGGCGCGCAGGCCGAGCTGCTGGCGCGGGTCCGCAGCGCCGGCAAGCCCGTCATCCTGGTCATCCTGGCGGGACGGCCGCTGACGCTCACGGAGATCGTCGACCAGGTGGACGCGATCCTGTTCGCCTGGCACCCCGGCACGATGGGTGGTCCCGCGATCTGCGATCTGCTGTTCGGGGTCGAGTCGCCGTCGGGCAAACTGCCCGTCAGCTTCCCGCGCATGGTCGGCCAGGTGCCGATCTACTACAGCCAGAAGAACACTGGCAAGCCGCCCACGCCGGACAGCGTCGTTCACATCGACGACATCGATCCCAAGGCGAAGCAGCTGTCGCTCGGCATGACCGCCTTTCATCTCGATGCCGGATACACCCCGCTGTTCGCCTTCGGTCACGGCCTCAGCTACACGAGTTTCGAGTACTCGAACATCCGCGTCAGCGCCACCGGGATCCGGCGCGGTGAGTGGATCGACGTGTGTGCCGACCTGCGCAATACCGGCGACGTCCGGGCCGATGAGATCGTCCAACTCTACGTGCGCGACCTGGTCGGCAACGTCACGCGGCCGGTGCGGGAGCTCAAGGCTTTTCGGCGCGTGCGGCTCGATCCGGGCCAGCAGGTCGTGGTCGATTTCCGGCTGCACACCGATGACCTGGCGTTCTACGGCCGTGACATGACGCTCCTGGTGGAGCCGGGCGAGTTCCAGGCATGGATCGGCGGCAGCTCCGAGACACAGCTCGGCGCCGCCTTCCGTATCCTGCCGTCCTGATGACGCTCATTCCGCTGCACGCGAGGAGGTGCTGAAATGAATCGAGTCCCCCTGCTCACGCTGGCCGCGCTGCTGCTGGCCGGCCCCTTTGCGGCGGGTGCCGAGGACGGCACGTCCCCCGGCACGCCCGGCCTCGAGCAGCCGGCGTCGGCACTGCTCGCCGGGCAGGTGATGGCGCTCGCGTATTCGGGATACCGCAAGGGGCAGCATCCCGACCTCGGCGAGGGCGCCTCGAACCCGAGCCGGGACGAGATCCTGGAGGATCTGCGGATCCTCGCGGATCACGGCTTCGGGCTGATCCGCCTGTACGACGTCAGCGAAAAATCGGTGACCATCCTGGAGGTCATTCGCGAGCACGAGCTGCCCATCAAGGTCCTGCTGGGCATCTGGCTGCGCGCGGAGATCAGCAATCACGAGGGCTGCCCCTGGCTGGACGAGCCGATACCGGACGAGGAGCTGGCGGCCAACACACTGGCCAATGTCGCGGAAGTGGACCGCGGCATCGAGCTGGCGCGCCAGTACGCGGACATCGTCGTGGCCGTGAATGTCGGCAATGAGGCGCTGGTCGACTGGAACGACCACATGGTGCCGCTGGAGCAGGTCATCGCCTACGTGGAGCGCGTGAAGGCGGCGATCGACCAGCCGGTCACGGTCGCCGACAACTACCTGTGGTGGATTCAGGATGGCGCCCCGCTCGCCGCGGCGGTCGACTTCCTCGGGATCCACACCTACCCCGCGTGGGAGGAGAAAACCATCGACGAGGCGCTGGCCTACACCATCGAGAACCTCGAGGGCGTGCGCGCCGCGCTGCCGGACAAGCCGATTGCGATCCTCGAGGCCGGCTGGGCCACCACCGCGAGCGAGTTCGGCGAGCGCGCCAGCGAGGTAGCCCAGGCGCGCTACTACCGCGAGATTCGCGACTGGGCCACGCAGAACAACGTCACCGTATTCTTCTTCGAGGCCTTCGACGAACCGTGGAAGGGCAACCCGGCCGACCCACAGGGGGCCGAGAAGCACTGGGGCCTGTTCTTCGTCGACCGCAGTCCGAAGCTCGTGATGCGCAGGTAGTCCGGGTGGTCCAGAGATCCAACGTCGGGCTTAGGGCGCTGCGCACTTTCTGCGTCGCCGCCCGGCATGAAAGTTTCCGGACCGCCGGGGAAGAGCTGTTCATCACGCCGTCAGCCGTCAGCCACCAGATCAAGAGCCTGGAGCAGGAGCTGGGCGAGACGTTGTTCGATCGCAACAGCCGTGACCTGAGCTTGACCGACGTGGGACGTGCGCTGTTCGAGGAGGCCGGACCGCTGATCGATCAACTCGAGACCGTGGTGGCGCGCTACAAGAAGGGCTTTCGGCCGAGCGCCGTGCGCATGTCGGTACAACCGTTCTTTGCCAGCGAGTACTTCGTGCCGCGGCTCAGCGAGTTCACCGCCGCGCATCCGGAGATCGACATCAAGGTGGGCACCAGCGACGAAACGCCGGAGACCCATCCGGCCGACGCTGATCTGTCGATCCGGCTGTTTCGCACGCCGCCGGCCGGCATGCCGTCCGACCTGCTGTTCCCGCTGACCCTGGTGGCGGCCGGCTCGCCCGATTTCAGGAAGGGTCTCGAGGTCCGGGAGAAGCGCATCGTCAGCGATTTCCCCTTGATCATCCACGAGACCTACCCGACGGCGTGGAAGCAGTGGTCCCGCTCCGCGGGCATCGCCTTGCCGGCCACCAGCAAGACCACCCGGCTGGACTCGATGATCGCGGTCGTCCGGGCCTGCGAGCGGGGGCTCGGCGCGGCGCTGGTGCCGGTGCCGATCTCCGACCTGTGGTTCAAGTACGGCAGCATCGTGCGGCTGTTCGAACAGCCGCTGGTGGCCGAAGTCAGCTATTACCTGGTCGTCCGTGAGGACCGGGCCGACGACCCGGCGGTATCCCTGCTGAGGACCTGGATCCTGGACAACTTCCGGGATCCACTCTGAATTTTCGGCAAGAAGTTCCCCAAATCCGGCTGAGCTTTCTTCACTTCTGGACTGAGTTTTACTCGCTTGAGGGCCTGCGGGGTCACCCGTATCGTGTGCGGCGTCGGGAGCCCACGGGGGTTCCGCCAGAAGATGAGCACTACGCTCCTGAAGGAAGATTGACCATGAATTCGGACACCAAGCTTCGTCGTGACCCTTTCGCGTTCAGCCTGCGCGGGATCGGGGTTGTCAGCTCGCATGCCATGGTGCCGGCCGTTGCGGACAGCGGCATCAACAAGGCCTGGGATGCCCGCCTGCGGCAGTCGAGCCCGGAGCACCGGGACGGGCAAGAACAGTCGTCGCGCCAGGTCGAGGCCCTGTTGGCCCGCTATTTCGCGCCCGGTTGCTGCGCGTCGACCCAGTAGCGACCGCTAGCCGGTCGCTCCGGCCCGAGCTCCTTTCGCACCAGTTCGGTGCGCCCCGTCCGGTGGACTTGTTGGCCTAGCGCAACAGGTCCACCGGCTCGTGCCCGCAAGTTTGACAACGCTGTCATGTCTTGCTATTCCTAACCCACAAGAACGCGTCAGCCGCCATGGCTGCGCATCAGAGTGGTCGGGAGGGGGGCATGAGTCGAGCACCAGCGTTGCCGCGCCATTGCGGCTTCACATTGGCCATCGCGCTGCTTGTTGCGGGCTGTGCGGAAGGGGACCGGCCCCAGTCCTTGAGCGAGATCGCCACAATCCCGGCGGCCGACACCACCACCCGCACCAATCTCAATATCTCAAACCCCACCCTGGTCGTTGCCGACAACGACGAGGTTGCGCCCGGCGAGACGCTGACACTCGTCTGGAGCGACGAGTTCAATGCCGCCAAGCTCGATCCGGCCGTGTGGTTTTTCGAGACCGGGGACGGTTCCCAGTACGGGCCCGACCTGATCGGCTGGGGCAACGACGAGCTGCAGTGGTACCTGCCGGACAACGCTGAACTGAGCGACGGCAAGCTCAAGATCACCGCACGCCGCGAGACGGCCAACGGCTACAACTACACCTCCGCCCGCATCAATACCCGCGACCGCTTCGCTTTCCGCTACGGGCGCATCGAGGCGAGCATCAAGATGCCGCCGGGGCAGGGCGTCTGGCCGGCCTTCTGGCTGCTGGCGCAGGACAGTCCCTATGGCCGCTGGGCGGCGAGCGGTGAGATCGACATCGTCGAGGCGGTCAACCTCGACGGCACCGGCGGCAACCGGATCTTCGGCACCATCCACTACGGTGGCGAGTTCCCCGCGAACCTCCGCTCCGAGACACGCTACACGCCATCGGTCGACGTGACCGAGGACTTCCACACCTACGCACTCGAGTGGGACGCCACCGAAATCCGCTGGTACATCGACGACACGCTGTACGCCGTGCAGAACTCGTGGTCGTCGACCGCGGCACCGTTCCCCGCACCGTTCGACCAGAACTTCTACATCATCTTGAACGTCGCGGTCGGCGGCCGCTTCCCCGGACCGCCGAGCGGTGCGACCCAGCTGCCGGTGACCATGGAAGTGGACTGGGTCCGGGTGTATTCGGGCGAGCCCTGAGCAGCCAGCCAGTAATTCAGAGAATCAGACCATGCAAGCCAACGCCTCGATGAGTCCATCGCTCCGTCCCGCCCTGCTGTTGCCGGTCATGCTGCTGGCGGGCTGCTTCGGTACGGGTGAGGGCCCGACACCCATTCTCGGCACGCCTGCCCCGCCGCCGCCGCCCGTGACCTGCAACAGCATCAACTTCGAGGACGGCTGCGGCCCGTTCACATTCGCTGATTTCGCAGGCGGCGTGGCGTCAGTCGTCGCCAATCCGGCTCCCGGCGGCATCAATAGCAGCGACAAGGTCGCCCGCATGCAGAAGTTCGCGGCCGAAGTGTTCGGCGGCAGCACGCTGCAACCGCCCGAGGCTATAGACTTCACGCGGGGCGAGGCCTTCAAGGTGAAAGTCCGCGCCACCCGCGCCGTGCCGATGCTGTTCAAGTTCGAAGGGCTGGACCGGGAGCGGACGCTCAACTACAGCGGCGGCGCCAATTGGCAGGAGCTGTGCTTCGACTTCACCGGTGACACTGCCGGCAACGCCGTGACCGGCATCACCATCATTTTCGATCTCGGTGTGAACGGCGCGGCCGCGACCGATCCCGCCAGCTGGACCTTCTACTTCGACGAGATCGAGCAAGTGGCCGACTGCGGCGTCCCGGTCTTGTCCTTCCCGGTGGATTTTGAAGGCGATCCCGCGGACTACGATTTTGGCGTGGACGGAGGCTTTGGCGGCGGCGCGTCGGACGTGATCGCCAACCCGCAGCAGAGCGGCATCAACACCAGCGCGCAAGTGGCGCGGATGCAGAAGTTCGCAGGCGAGGTGTTTGGCGGCAGCACGCTGGCGCTCGGTGGCAACTGGGTTTTGCGCAGGGCGCCGCCTTCAAGATGAAAGTCTGGGCCAGCCGCGAGGTTTCGGTGCTGTTCAAGTTCGAGGGCCCGGATCCGTCATCGCAGACCGATGACCGGGAAAGAACGCTGGACCACAGCGGCAGCGGCAGCTGGGAAGAGCTATGTTTTGACTTTGCTGGCGACACGGCCAGCCTTTCGACCCGGGCGATAACCTTCATCTTCGACCTCGGCGTCAATGGCAATGCGACTGCCGATCCGGCCAACTGGACCTTCTACTTCGACGACATCCAGCAGGTCGCTAGCTGTGGCGGGGCGGCGGTACCGGTCTCGGACCGGTGGACTTCGAGCCTGCCGGTCAGGGTCAGGGCTTCACCTGGAACGTGTTCGAGAACGGCGATAACCCCGCGGTGACTTTCCTGGCGAACCCCGATGCGACCGGAGCCAATACGTCCGCGACCGTGGCGCAGTTCACGGCGCGAGTCGGGGGGCAGCCGTTCGCCGGGACGATCACCAACGACCTGCCGACCTTCACGCTGAACGCGACCAACAGCTGCGTGAAGATCAAGGTGTGGAAGCCGGTGATCAGCGACGTGGGCATCAAGTTCGAGACGGGGTCGCAGGCATCCACCGGCGAGATCAAGGTGCCGAATACGGTGACCAACCAGTGGGAGGAGCTGACTTTCGACTTCTCGGGCAAGATCGGCGAGCCCGAATCGACGGACATCACAGGCTTCGTGCTGTTCCCGGATTTCGCGGCGCGGGCCCAGGACAACGTCATTTACTTCGACGACATCCAGTTCCTCGCCGGCACCCAGTGCAGCGGCGGCGGCGGTGGCGGTACACCGACTACGGTGGACTTCGAGGGAGACCCGGCGCAGTTCGATTTCGGTCCCGACGGCGGCTTCGGCGGTGGCGTGTCCACGGTGATCGCCAATCCTGACCCGAACGGCCTCAACACCAGCGCCCAGGTCGTGCGGATGGAGAAGTTCGCGGGTGCGGTGTTCGGTGGCAGCACGCTGGCCCTGCCCGCGGGGATCGATTGGAGTCAGGGCGAGACGGTAACGATGAAGGTGTGGTCACAACGGCTGGTTCCCGTCTTGTTCAAGCTCGAGGGCCTGAACCAGGAGCGCAGCGACAACCATGACGGCGGCAGTCAGTGGCAGGAGCTCTGCTATGACTTCACCGGTGCCACGGCAGTTGCGCCGGTCACGGGTATCACGGTCATCTTCGACCTCGGTGTCGCGGGCGATGCCGGCAACGATCCGGACAACTGGGTCTTCTACTACGACGACATCCAACAGACCACCGGCGGTTGCGCTGGCGGCGGGGGCGGCGGTACCGGCATCGCCACGGTCGACTTCGAGCCAGGCGGTTTCGGTCAGACTTTCGCCTGGACAGTGTTCGAGAACGGCGACAACCCGGCGGTGGCGTTGCTGGCGAACCCCGACGCAACGGGTGCCAACACGTCTGCGACCGTGGCGCAGTTCACGGCGCGTCCGGCCGGCCAAGCGTTCGCTGGCGCGATCACCAACGATCTGCCGACCTTCACGCTGAACGCGACCAACAGCTGCGTGAAGATCAAGGTGTGGAAGCCGGTGATCAGCGACGTGGGCATCAAGTTCGAGACCGGGAGCCAGGCGTCAACAGGCGAGATCAAGGTACCGAACACGGTGACCAACCAGTGGGAGGAGCTGACTTTCGACTTCTCGGGCAAGATCGGCGAGCCCGAATCGACGGACATCACAGGCTTCGTGCTGTTCCCGGATTTCGCGGCGCGGGCCCAGGACAACGTCATTTACTTCGACGACATCCGGTTCCTCGCCGGCACCGCCTGTGGCGGCGGCGGTGGAGCAGCCATCGGTCCGGTCGACTTTGAGCCGTCGGGACTCGGTCAGGGTTTCACCTGGAACGTGTTCGAGAACGGCGATAACCCCGCGGTGACTTTCCTGGCGAACCCCGATGCGACCGGAGCCAATACGTCCGCGACCGTGGCGCAGTTCACGGCGCGCGTCGGGGGGCAGCCGTTCGCCGGGACGATCACCAACGACCTGCCGACCTTCACGCTGAACGTGACCAACAGCTGCGTGAAGATCAAGGTGTGGAAGCCGGTGATCAGCGACGTGGGCATCAAGTTCGAGACCGGGAGCCAGGCGTCAACAGGCGAGATCAAGGTACCGAACACGGTGACCAACCAGTGGGAGGAGCTGACGTTCGACTTCTCGGGCAAGATCGGCGAGCCCGAATCGGCGGACATCACGGGATTCATCGTGTTCCCGGACTTTGCGGCACGCACCCAGGACAACGTGGTCTATTTCGATGACATCGTGTTGCTGGATGGCGGGCAGTGTCCGTGATCCCGGCTGGGTGCACCGGTCTCCAGTGAGACATTGCGGTCTGGGATGGCCTGGGCAAATCAACTCAGAGAACAAAGAGTAGTCACTATGGCGGGTTCAACTTTCCTCCAGCGGATGACACAGGCCGGCAGCCTACTGATCGTCGCGCTGGCGCTCGGCGGCACCAATTGGCGCCGAGGCACAGGCCGACCGGGTCACGACCTACAAGGACGAGAAGGGCTGGAAGCTCCAGGTCAATGGCGAGGACTTCTACGTCAAGGGCATGGTGTGGGGGTATTCCCCGCGCGGCCAGAACTACACCTACAACCTGTGGGGCGAGTCCGACGACTTCATCCGCAAGGTCCTCGACTACGACTTCGGTCTGATGAAGGCCGCGGGCATCAACGCGATCCGCAGCTTCAGCACCATTCCGCCGCAGTGGGTCAGCTACATCTACCGTGAACACGGCATCATGACGGTGATCAACCCGCTCATGGGCCGCTATGGCTACACGATCGGCGGCAAGTGGGTGCCATTCACGGATTACTCGGATCCGCTCACCCGCGAGACGCTGCAAGCGGGACACGCTCGAGATCGTCAGGACCTACAAGGACGTCCCGGGCGTGCTGATGTTCGCCTTCGGCAACGAGAGCAACTACGGGTTGTCGTGGTCCAGTTTCGAGATCGAGAACCTGCCCGAGGGCGAGCAGAACACCGCCAAGGCTCGCTACCTGTACAGCCTCTTCAACGAGGTGATGGCCGCCGGCAAGCAGATCGCCCCGAACCACCCGTTCACGATCGTCAATGGCGACATCCAGTACATCGACCTGATCGCCGAACTGTGCACCGACATGGACCTGCTGGGCAGCAACGTCTACCGCGGCACGAGCTTCACCAACCTCTGGTCCGAGGTCCAGAAGAAGCTGGACATGCCCGTCGTGTTCTTCGAGTTCGGCAGCGACGCCTTCAACGCGCGCCGCTTCGAGGAGGATCAGCGCTCACAGGCGCTGGTGCTCAAGGAACAGTGGCAGGAAATGTACAACAAGGCCTATGGCAACGGCGAGGAAGGCAATGCCATCGGCGGGTTCGTGTTCGAGTGGCGCGACGAGTGGTGGAAGTACCTGCAGATCGAGAACCTGGACAAGCAGGACACCAATGCCTCCTGGTCGAACCAGGCCTATCTGTTCGACTGGGCCGAGGGCAAGAACAACATGAACGAGGAGTGGTTCGGCGTCACGGCGCTCGGACTGCCCAACGCGGACGGCGTGTACGAGGCGAGGCCGAGGATGGCCTACGACGTGCTGGCCGAAGTCTTCGCCATGGATCCGTACACCGCTGGCAAGAACCGGATCAACGCCATGTTCGCGAACATGGACGTCGGGCTCTACGAACTGCGTGGCGATGTCCGTCAGCTCAAGGCGGACAGCCGGGAGAATCGGCGCAAGCTGCAGTTTACCGGCGGCGACATCCGCGGCGAGTTCGCCTTCCGCGGCACCGAGGAGGAGATCCGCATCAATGGCGAGGATGCCATCGAGTTCTCCAATGGGCAGATGCTGTTCCTCGACTTCGCCTTCCAGCCTAACGAGAACCTCGAAGGACAGTTCTCGCTCAACGTGCTGGGCAACGTCGCCGAAAAGCGGCCGCTCGAGTTCTCCTACGGCGACCGCGGCCTGCCGCTCACCATCCGGACCGAGCAGCTGGTCGGCGACGCCTTCGAGACGCGCGAGGTCACGCTGAACGATCGCGAGCGGGTCGAGATCTATGACTTCAGCGCCACCTATCGTGGCGAGCTGTTCGACGCGGAAGCGTTCTACCACACGCCCCGGTTCCACTGGGGCTACAAGGGCGACTTCTTCGGACTGGTGCGCGAGGCAACCGACATCTCTGGCATAGACGTCTGGGACGCGAAGGCGCCAGAGGGCGTCGAGATCCGCGGCAAGGGTGCGCTCGAAGGCTTCACCCTGCTCGGAGGCCCGGAGGTGTACTGGGGGGCGAACCCCAAGGCCGTGCTCAAGTACGACTTCGAGGTCGGCAAGGTCGGCATGAGCCTCATTCACTCCGAGGACGTCTCCCGACAGGGGCAGGGCGCATCGGCGACCCAGGCGACCGAGCGGCAGTCACGGCAGACGACGCTCTATGCCACGATGGAGCCGCTCGAAGGCTACAAGCTCGAAGTCGGCGGCATCATGGCGGCGACCGAGAAGGTGGACGAGGTCTACACGCGCATCGACGACGCCGGCAACATCTACCGGGACGAGATCAAGTTCGAGGACACACTGGGCCTGAAGGCCAAGCTGTCCTTCTCGCTGCTGGGTGCCGAAACTTACGTTTCCGCCCATCACGCCGGGCTGGTCGCGGACGGCGGCGATCCGCTCAAGACCTTCGGCGTCAGCGATCCGAGCCGGCTGCCCTACTCGGGCCTGGGAAACAAGGAGGAGTACGAGGCCGGAATGATCATGCATTTCGGCAATTTCATGCTCTATCCGCGGGTGATGTACCGCGACAATCTGGTCGGTGCCAACCCGTTCATCCTGCCCTCCATCACGCCGGACGGAACGCTGAATCCCGGCCTGATCCCGCGCACCCGGGATACCGATCCGTTCGCGGTGCTTGGCAATCGCGAAGCGCGATCGGCGGAGATGTTCCTGACCTGGGACCCGACCGGCGCCACGCCGTTCTACGACTGGGACAACGACTGGCGCGAGGATGCCAGGTTCGCTTTCAACGTCGGCGGCACCTACACCGAGTTCCCGACGCCGACGGACGCCTACCTGTTCTTCTTCGAACCGACCGGCGTGAACGCGTCGTTCGGCCAGGGACTGCCCGGCGGAGGACGTCTGGGCGGTCACCAGCAGGATGGTCTTCAACCCGAGTCCGAAGGCCCGGTTCATTGCCAGGGTGGTCAGGGGTTTCGAGCAATCGACCGGCGATCCCACCGGCGGCGCCCGCGACTTCTTCGAGATCCACGGCAAGGCGGTACTGAATCGCCGGCACCTGATCTCCGGCTACTTCATGAAGGACAGTTGGGGTCCGTATGACTTCTACCGGCAGTTCAACATCACCTACCCGGAGCAGTACCGGATCGACTACGCGTATCTCCTCAACGGTGCGGGGACGCTTGGCTCGCGCATGGACGAAGAGCGCGCCAGCAAGATCGGCATCCGGGCGACCCTCCGGACGACCGACGAGAACTCACCGGATGACGAGTATCTGGGCGGTCTCAATGACCACCTGTTCCTCGTCGTCGCATATTTCACCTATCGCTTCTAGCAAGCGCTGGGCACTGGCGGAGAGAATACTGACATGAGCAACGGACTTCGAAAGACCAGTCGCCGCAATCCAGGCCGCCTGCTGGCGACGGTGCTGCTGAGCGCCTCCGCGGCCATGGTGGCCGGCTGCGCGGGCGAGCCGGGCGCGGGCGACGGCGAGATCATCAACGCCATCATCCTGCCCACCGATACGCTGGTGAACCTCGCTTGCGAGGACGTCGGCATCTTCACGGAGCAGTGCATCCTCGACGATCCCGAGAATCCGTTCTCGAAGATCGCGATCCTCGAGTTCGACATCAACAACCCGAACGCGACCAACAAGTTCGCCTTGTTCAATTCCATTCCGGCCGGTCGCATCGGTGCCAAGGCGCGCTACTACTTCTGGGCGACCGCGCTCGCGCGCCGCGCTTCGGGCGAGAACCAGTTCTATACCGCGCTGGCGCTGCACGAGCTGTGGAACTACAACAGCGATCCCATCATCCAGGCGCAGGCGCTGAAGGCGTACCGGTCCGTACTCGACAACTTCTTTGGCTCGGTGACGGTGTTCACCTGCTGTCCGGCGGTCAGTCCCACCGGCGAGCCGGTGCCGTTCTCAGTCGGGCTGAACGAGCTGACCGCGGACAACCTGTATCGAACCGATGCGACCGGTTTCGCGCGGCTGGTTCCGGGCGACCCGCTGCTGGTGCAGTCGCTGCTGCTCGACTGGGGCTACACCTACCGTCCCGCGAGCCCGCCCAACTACACTGACGGGCTGGTGTTCGTGAACCGCGGCTGAGCCGGTTCCGGGACCATTCGTTGCGGCGGACCCTGCTTGCCGCCGCGCTTCTGGTGTGGGCGGTCAGTCCGCCGCCGGCGGTCGCGCAACAACCCGTTACCGTGGAGCTACGGCAGACGGAGAAGGGTTGGCAGCTGCTGCGTGGCGGCCAGCCGTACTTCATCCGCGGGGCAGGCGGCGACGCGTCGCTCGAGGCACTGGCCGCCGCCGGGGCCAACTCGGTGCGAACCTGGGGCGGCGATGTCGGTAGCCTGCTCGACGATGCGCAGGCCCTCGGCCTGACGGTTACCGTCGGCATCTGGCTCGGCCATGAGCGTCACGGTTTCGACTACTCCGACGCCGGGCAGGTCGCGGCACAGCTCGAGCGGGCCCGGCAGATGGTGCTGCGCTACCGCGATCATCCTGCGCTCCTTCTGTGGGGCATTGGCAACGAGATGGAGGGCTTTGCCGAGGGCGACGACCCGGCCGTCTGGGCTGCGGTCAACCAGGTCGCGGCGATGGTCAAGGAACTCGATCCGAACCACCCCACCATGACCGTCACCGCGTTCGTGCATGGCAAGCGGATCGACTTCGTGCACCGGCGCTGTCCGGCGATCGACATACATGGTGTCAACGCCTACGCGGCGGCCGGACGGGTCCCGGAGCTGCTGCGCGCTGGAGGCGCGACCAAGCCCTTCGTGTTGACTGAATTCGGACCGCCGGGACCTTGGGAAACTGCGCGGACCGAGTGGGGCGCACCGTACGAGCCGACCAGCGAGGAGAAGGCGCGGTTCTACCGGGAGACCTACCAGACCGCGATTCTGGATGCGCCGGGTCTGGCACTCGGCTCCTATGCCTTCCTGTGGGGCCACAAGATGGAGGGCACCGAGACCTGGCTGGGAATGTTCCTGCCGGATGGGTCACCCACCGCGGCGGTCGATGTGATGACTGAGCTGTGGTCCGGCCGGCCAGGCACCGGGCACGCGCCCGTCGTCGCGCCGCTGGTGGTCGAGGGTCCGGCCGAGGTCGATCCCGGAGCAATCGTCGCCGTACGCTCGACGGTGACGGATCCCGACGGCGGCGAGGTCCGGGTCCGCTGGGCGCTGCGGCCGGAGTCGGGTGAGTACCAGACCGGCGGCGACTTCAAGCGCAGCCCACCGGAGATCGCCGGCGTGATCGTCGACTCTGGTCGCGACCGGCGTGCGTCTGCGGATGCCCGACGAGCCCGGGCCCTATCGCCTGTTCCTGTACGCTTACGACGACAGCGGCAGGGCCGGCACCGCCAACCTGCCGCTACGGGTGCGTGGAGCAGCCAGACCCCGCATGCCTGTCGCCGTCTACGAGGAGGGTTTCGAGGGCATGCCCTGGGTGCCCTCCGGATGGATGGGCGGCACCGAGCACCTGACGCTCGACGGTGACCAGCAGGCCGTGGTGCACGAGGGCGACAGGGCGGTACGCATCCGCTACGAGGGCAAGTCCGGCTGGGCGGGTATCGCCTGGCAGGATCCGCCCAACAACTGGGGTGAGCAGGACGGCGGCCACGATCTGCGTGGCGCCACGGCGCTCGAGCTGTGGGCGCGCGGCGAGTACGGTGGCGAGCGGGTGAGTTTCGGCGTGGGCCTCATCGAACGGGATCGCGCCTTTCCCGACTCCGCCGTCGTCAAGATCGACGGCATCACGCTGACCCGGGACTGGCGGCGCTACCGCGTGCCGCTGAAGGGCGAGGACCTGGCTCGTATCCGCACCGGCTTTGTCGTCACCCTGACCGGCCGGGCCACCCCCGTGACCGTCTACCTCGACAGCATCCGCTTCATTCGCTGATGGGATTCAACGGGGCGCGGGCCCGGTTGAGTCCCGGATGACCAGGCTGGAAGCCACCATCGCGGTATCCGATCCGGAGTCGTCCGCGCCGTCGACCAGGGCCAGCACGGCTCGCTCGGCCATGCGCGCCAGCGGCTGGCGGATGGTGGTCAGCGCAGGGTAGACGTGGGTGGCGAGCGCGCTGTCGTCGAAGCCGACGATCGACAGGTCCTGGGGAATGCGGAGTCCCTGACGCAGGGCGATGCGCAGCACCCCTGCCGCCATATCGTCGTTGGCCGCGAAGATCGCGGTCGGTGGGTGCTGCAGCGCCAGCATCGACTTCGCCGCGGCCTCACCGGACTTGACGGAGTTGTCTCCGGCCACGACGAGGCTCTCGGTGTACTCGAGGCCGCTCTGCTGCAGGCCGTCGACGTATCCCCGCAGCCGATTGCCGACAGCCGTGTGGTCCGGATGTCCGGACACGAACGCGATTCTGCGGTGCCCGAGCGAGGCCAGGTAGCACGTCATTTCCGCGCAGACCTCCCGGTCGTTGGTGACCACCGCCCGTCCATCCAGCGTGCCGTTCCCGGGTGACAGACAGACCAGTGGCGTCCCGGTCTCCGCGATCGCCTGCACCATGTGGGGCATGTTGGACAATGGGGCCGCAAAGATGACGCCGTCAGGACGCACCCGGCCGACGAGGTCCTGGAGTTCTCCCCGGACATCCGCCGCATCGTACAGACAGGGGTGAATCAGCAGCTCGTAGTGCCGCTGGCGGCAGGCGCGCAGCGCGCCATGCTGCAGGCGGTTGACGTAGGCGGCGCTCGGCGACTCGTATCGGCCGGGGTCGTCATAGACGAGCACGATCAGGTGGGAACGCTGCCGGGCCAGACTGCGGGCGGAGAAATTCGGACGATAGTCCAGCTGGGCGATGGCGCGCTCCACCCGTTCCCGGGTCGACTGGCGCACGTTCGGCTCGCCGTTGGCGACCCGCGACACGGTCTTTATCGATACGCCTGCCAGCTCGGCGACGTCGTCTATCGTGACCCTCGGCATCCTTGCATCCCCAACATCCCCATCACGGTTTGACCAAGCCTCTGCGCGGCGCTCTTGCCGGCTCTCCCGGTCAGGATCCAACGAGGTCCGGATACAGGTCCGTCATCACCAGCTTGGGCGTCCGGTCGACGTTGAACAGTCCCCAGTGCTTCTCGGGCTCCAGCGGGTCGTCGGAACCCTTCCAGGGCTCGTCGAAGGCTTCGAATACGAAAGTCAGGATCTGCGCCTCGGTGGTCCAGTCCATGAGCTGCCGGTAGTAACTGGCCTGAAGTTCCTCGGACGCGTTGTGCGGATCGATGCCGCGACCATTGGCGGCGGTGGTCCACCCGGCCTCGGTGATCACCACCGGCTTGCCCGGATAGTGCCCGACCACCGAGTAGTAGTTCTGCTTGGTGTACTCCAGTGCGTCGTGGATCGAGCGGTACTCCCAGGCCGGGTAGGTGTGCACGGCGATGAAGTCGAGCACGTCGGCGAGCGGCTCCAGCTTGTAGGTCCAGGGCACGTAGTTTTCGCAGAAGGTGATCGGTTGCCGGACCGCGCGTTTCACTTCGTTGACGTACGCGATCAGGGCGTCGACCGGCACCATGTGGTCGGTCCACTCGACGCTGGCCTCGTTGCCCACCGACACGGAGAAGACCGTATCCCGATGACGGTTCGCCAGCTCGATCAGTCGATGGACTTCGGCCGCATTGGCCTCGCGGTTGGCGGCCAGCGTTTCGTCGCTGAAATGCGCGCCCCAGGGACAGTGCGGGTTGCTCATCTCCGCCGCCATGTCGAGTCCCAGCATCACCTTGAAGTCCAGCGCCTCCTCGCGGATCACCTCGAGAACCGTCTGCGCGTGCGGACTGCAGTCGTACAGCCGCAGGTAGCGCCAGTTCCTGGCCAGGATCTGCAGGTCCTCGCGGATCTGGTCGCGTGAGGGATAGCTGCGGGTCACTGGGCTCTGCCCCTCGCGGTAGCCGGAGTAGCAGATGGCGTTGCCATGGATCAGGCGCTGGCGTCCTGCTCCATCGGGCCCGCCGACCGGCACATCAAACATACTTGGGCCTGCCATCCTTGTCCCACAGGCCCCAGTACGCGCCCACGTCGCCTTCGGCCGCGACCTTCCAGGCCTCGTCGAAAGCGGCAAAGTAGAACACGTCGATACCGTCTTCCTCCGCCCACCGGAAGGTGTCGACGAAGTATTTCACGGCGTTCTCGAAGGACGGCATCGCGCCGCCGGTGGGCGAGCCGACGCCGGGCCAGCCGGTTTCGCTGACGATGACCGGCTTGCCCTGCCCCGCGCGTACTGCGCGGCGGTACATTTCCTTCATGTACAGCAGCGCGTGCTCCGCCGGACAGCCCTCCCAGAACGGGTAGCAATTGGCGAGGATCACGTCGCAGGCCGCGCTGACGCGCGGATAGTCGACGAACTTGAAGTAGGCATCGACATAGCCGACCGGGATGCCCGGCACGGCGGCCTTCGCCCGCTCGATGAACTCGAGCAGCTCGTCCTCGACCAGGTCGCCGCGCAGCAGCACCTCGTTGCCGACGCCGAGGATGTCGGCCTGGCCGTCGCGCGCCAGGTGGATGGCGTTCTGCATCTCGGCCTCGTTCTGCTTGCCGTCTTCCCCCAGCCAGACCCCGACGAGGGTCTTGAGACCCTGGCTCTTCGCGACCGCGGGAATCAGCTCGTTGCCGTCGGTGCAGGAGAACGTGCGGATCCACTTCGCATACGGCTGCACTATCGACAGGCGTTCGCGGATCTGCGCCTCGCCCACGGGATCGCCGGGTCCCTGGCCCTCCATATAGGGACTGAAGCAGAGTCCGTGGATCCCGGCTTCGAGGATCCGTCGGACCAGCGCACGCAACTCGTCGGCCGACAGTCCGTCGACATTGACTCCGGCAAGCGACATCTTTCTTTGGTAAACGTTCGACATGGCGTGAGTCTCGTTGGGTCAGTGCGCAAAGAGCTGGTCGGGGCGAAGGTCGACGACGATCTGCCTGATTTGCCCCGAACGCCTGAACAGCAGGGCGCTGTCGTCGGCGGACAGGACGGCATCGGGATAGTGGCGCTGCTCGGAGCTCGCCAGGGTGAGCGTGAGTCCGGGCCCGCGGTCTCCCGCGAGGCGATAGACGATCGGAACCTGGCACCAGGTGAAGGCGAGCGCGTCTGCAGGCACCGGCAGGTCCTGCCAGACACCTGCGCCGTCGAGGTAGCGGAAGTTGCGTGGCTGCCGCAGCAGTTCCTGCGGCCGCAGCAGCGCCGGCTGGAAACGGGCGCGGCCGTCGCGCACGCGAACTCCCAGCTCGCCGAAGCGCGTCAGCACCTCTTCCTTGACCTGTCCGGTCATGCCCGGCTGGCTGGCGCCGCCGTGGCCGGGCGTGTGCGAGTAGGGGTCCGTCGGGAACGCGCCGTACTCGGCCGGCGTCTTGTTGAAGCCGAGGCCGGCGCGGACGCGATAGTACAGCTCCCCGAGGCGCCTGACGGCCGGCGCCTCGGCGCCGCCGTCGAGGGCGGCGAAGTAGATCTCCTGCACCACCAGCAGCAGCTTCGAGACCATGTGCCAGTAGATGCAGCCGAGGCCCTCGAAACCGAACATCGTGCCCGACCGTCCGGTGAAGGCCTGGTGATCGAAGACTTCCTCGAACAACGATGTCAGCGGCTCGCGGGCCGCCGCGGCCTGGGCCGCGTAGCGCTCGTCCAGCCGGCCCAGTTCTGCCTCGAGGTCCCGGGCGTTGCGGAAGTCCGAGTTGAACCGGTAGCAGCCGTCGGCGTCGCGCACCACGATCTGCGCATTGCCGGCCGCCGTGAGTGCCACGAGCAACGGGATCGATCTCACCGCCGCGTCAGGAATCCGGTTCTTGTCGAGAAAGCCCGGCAGCTCGCGGTCCGGGTAGAGCATGAAGCTCTGCTGGTCCGCGCGGTACAGCTCGCTGCCGAACAGCGACTCGAGCAGCGCCACGGACTCGCGCGGCGGGATGGCGCCGGAGCTGAGCGCTGCGACCTGTCCCTCGAGCATCGGATACAGGGTATCCGTCGTGATCCGATCGCGCGCGCGTTCGAGCAGGTTGTAGGCATGGTAGAGACCGTCCTCGCGGCGGTTCCTGCCGATGCTGTGGTCGAGCGCGGCGAGCGCGTCGGCCAGGAACCCGCGGGCCAGGTCCGGATCGATGCGGCACTTGCCCGACATGCGCGCGTTCTCGTAGACGCTCTCCCGGTACCGGCTGGACGCTTCGCCGAGGGCCGTGAGCAGCGCCAGCGCCTGCTCGCCCGTGACCTCATCGCGCGCCAGCACGCTGCGGAATTGCCGCAATGCCGCGCCGCTCTCGCCGAGCCACTGGCCGACCTCGTTCGACAGCTCGATGGGCTCTCCCTCGCTCGCCAGCAGCGACTGCAGGAAGCGGACGTAGCGGCGCAGGTAGTAGAGGGTCACCATGGACAGGCCCTGGCCGACCAGCGCGTTGTTGGCGTCGTTCCACTCGGGGCGCTGGGTGTTCATCCAGATGCCGCCGTCGACCACCAGGTTGCCGAGCTTGCCGAGCAGGGGCACCAGCAGCTTCTCGAGCAAGGTGACCTGGTAGACCTCGCCGTGCTCGTCGAGCACGAGCTTGCCGTCGGCGCCCAGGGTCTCGACCAGGTGCTCGATCCGCGTCGCCAGTGCCTGGTCGTAGTCGACGGTGTGCTTCGGGTCGTCGAGCAGGGCAGCGAGGGGCCGGATCCGGTACGGGACGTTGGCATAGGCGAACAGCGGCTCGTGCAGCAGCGCCGCCAGCCGTGCGGGATGGAAGTCCTGCGACAGCTCCAGGAACTTGAGCAGATAGATGATCTGGTGGTCGCCCCAGTACCCGATGTAGCTCCACGGGTCCTCGGGATCTTCGACTTCCCAGTCGATGCCGGTCTTGGTGACCCGGTAAGGGTTGTAGCCGTCCATGGTCGAGCCATTGACGAACTTGGCGATCATGTTCTCGGTGAAATCCGGGTAGCTGAACGCCAGCGCTTCCCAGTTCTGGAAGATGTCGCGCCAGTTGCCCTCGTACCAGTACACCGGCCGGCCGTCACGGTCCTTGATCCTGATGTTGAACTGGTTCCACGGACGGCTGGGGTCGCCGTGGCGACGGCCGTAGGCCAGCGGCAGGTACTCAAGGCAGAGGCGGGCAAGCTGCGGGTCGCCGCTCTGACGCACCGACGCCAGCAGCTCCCTGAACTCGAGGGTCTCCGGCAGCGAATCCAGCAGCGCCCGCGACCGCCCGTGGACGACCTTGTTGAACGCCCGCAGGGTCTCGCTGAAATCGCGCGACGACACCTGGTAGTGAATGGGGAAGCAGCCGCCGCGCAGCACGTTGAACACCACATTGGCGTAGTGATGCACCGCGACGTTTTCCTCGGCCGTGCATTGCACGGCGTCGCAGGCCGCCATCAGGTGACCGAAATCGTCTGAGTCTTGCTGTACGGACTCTTCGATCGCTGCGGCGAGCGCGGCGGGGTCGGCCAGTCGCCGGCGCAGCGCCACCACGCGCGCCTGGCTCAGCTCGAGGTCGGCGACGATCTGCCACTGCGCGGTGGCACCGGGCGCCAGGTCCAGCGTCTGCGCCACCATGAATGCCCCGCGGACGCCGCGGGTATGGTCCTCGGGCATGAGCGGCCGGCCGCGGCGGAAACCGCCGAGCTGCGCGGACGACACCAGCGTGGTCGGCGCATCGAGCCCGAGGCAATAGGCGACGTTGGCCTTCAAGGACTCGCTGGGCTCGGCACGATCGGTGATGCCCGCATACAGCGTGTACAGCACCAGTCCGCCCTCGAGGCGCTCGGTCCACTTGTACGCATCGACGAGATTGCTCGAGTTGGCCTGCGTGAAGCGCGGCGTGCCCGCCGGAAGAATGTTCTGCAGGCCGTCGAGCAGCTCCACGGTGCGCGCCGTCCGCCCGGTGTTGCGGATCTCGCAGCGGCGCACGAAACCGAACTCGTCACTGGTGAGCCAGGTGTAGCGGAACGCCAGCTCCAGCTCGTGGTTGATCTCCTCGAAGCACAGCTTGTTGCCCGCGACACTCTTGTACAGGTGGCGGCTGACTTCGAAGGCGCGGTCCTGCTCGCGGTTGAAGGGCTCCCAGACGCGCAACTGGCCGGCGGCCTTCGTGCGCAACAGGGTCCTGGGGCCGGTGTGCAGGCCGCTCTCGTGGATCTTGTCGACCGTGATGTACGGGAACAGGGCGGTATCCGGGGACATCCTGCCCGCGCTCAGCCCGCCGATGGACGAAACGAACAGCCAGTGGTCGGTGCTGGAAACGACGCTCACCAGGAACGGTGGCATGCGGTCGACATGCCGGATGGCATAGAAACGCTCGCCCGCCATGTCGACGAATTCGCCGGCGACGCCGGCTGCCGTGGCGGTCTGGACTCGTGCGCCCGGGTTCATGGGGTCATCCGCCTGCTCACTCGGCCAGCACGAGCGACCCGAACAGGCCCGCGTCGATCCAGCCCCGGTCCGTCGGTCCGTCCGGCACCGATTCCGAGCCGATGAAGTTCTCACGCAACTCGCTGCCGTCGTTGTCGCAGTAGGCGACCATCAGTCCCAGGATCTTGCCGGGCGTCAGCCGGACCGGCTCGTTGTCGTCACGGTCATCGACGTACTGGTCGCTATAGACCGAAATCGCGAGCTCCCAGATGACCTTGTCGCCGGACTGCTTCCAGCGGCTCTCGACGTGATGCGAGTAGTCGCGCGGGCGCCGGTCGGTGCCTATGTCGATGGCGCGGTTGTCGAGCGACATGTGGTAGGCGAACGCGTTGTGGTTGTACTGGTGCTCGCCGCCGGAGTAGTCCTCGTCCAGGAAGATCTCGAGACAGTCGTCGTCCCAGTACTGCACCAGCGGGTCGCGGTGGGTGTCGATCAGGATGTCGTCGACGATCTCCGCCAGCAGGTAGATGCGGTCCGGCGCCCAGACGACCTTGTAGCGCCCCTGGAAGTCCTTGGCGGAATACTCCGGCCCGAGCCAGCGATGGGAGATCTCCTGCCAGGCCGCCGACTGCCAGGTCGCCTCGTCGGCGACCCCGTCGATCACCGGCGCAACGGCCGCTCGGGGCGCCCGGTACTGGGTTCGCCCTTCGTAATGGGCCGACTCACCGTGGCTGGTTGCCGGAAACTGGCCGGCCAAGGCGACAGCCAGCCAAGCGACCGACACGCGCTTCAATCCCAAGGCCAAATCGCTCCCCCAAAGGCTTGCGCCTTTATTCTTATCCCATCATGGCCGGCCAGGGCGGGCAGCGCCGCAGCCAGGTGCAGACACGAAAATACTATCCTATGCTGACAGCGCTGTCAGCCGAGCACCGGAGGAGGGGGTTTGGCACCCCGAACGGCCGCCCGGTCCGTCCGGGGCGGGCCCCGTGCAGCCTAGAACTGGCTGTCGAGGATGCGCTGCTTGATGCGCTGGAATTCTTCGTCGGTGAGGTAGCCGGCGTCCTTCAGCTGGCCGAGCTCGCGCAGCTGCTGCAGCCCACGCTGGGTGCGCTCCATGTCGCCCACCGGGCCTCGTGGCTCCGCGGCTGCCGCGGTCGGCGGTGGTGGCGTCGCGGGGGAGCGGGCAGGCCGCGGTGGCTCGGCGTCCGGGGCCGTCGCCGGACGGGTGCCCTGCTGCTGCTGCCGCGCGAGTTCTTCCTGGGCCCGCCGCTCGGCTTCGATCTGGATGCGTTCATTGGCCAGCCGCGCCCGCTCCGCGGCCGGATCGGGGGCCTGGCCGGAGGCGAGGCCCGAGGCGAGTGACAGCACGAGCAGGGGCACTACGGTCCGTCGAAGGGTCATGTCCGCATCCTACCGTGTCCGATTGCCCGGTGGCGAACGGGTGGCACGATCCGGAGCGGCGTCAGCGACGCTCCCGGGCGGGTACTTCGGCGCCCGCGACTACCAGGCATAGGCTTCCGGGGCCGCGCCGCCGGGGCCCGGGAAGATCTCGTCGAGCCGCTTCAAGACATCCTCGGCCAACACGATCTCGGTGGCGCGGACGGTGTTCTCCAGCTGCTCCAGCGTGCGCGGCCCGATGATCGGCGCGGTGACCGCCGGGTTGTGCAGCAGCCAGGCGAGTGCCACCGCGCCGGGCTGTTCGCCGAGTTCGTCGCACAACGCCTCGTAGCGCTCCAGTCTGCCGCGGTGCTTCTCGACCTGCTTGGCGACGTGCTCCTCGGTGCGCCGGCCCGCGCGCAGCTTGCCGAGCGCGCCGCCCAGCAGGCCGCCGCCCAGCGGACTCCACGGGATGAGACCCAGACCGTAATGGCGGCAGGCGGGAATCACCTCCAGCTCGATCATCCGGCTGTTAAGGTTGTACAGGCTCTGCTCGCTCACCAGTCCGCTGATGCCGCGCCGCGCCGCTTCCTGGCAGGCGGTTGCGATGTCCCAGCCAGCGAAGTTGCTCGAGCCGACGTAGACCACCTTGCCCTGTTGCCGCAGAACGTCGAAGGCCTGCCAGGTTTCGTCCCAGGGGCAGGCCCGGTCGACGTGATGCATCTGGTAGAGGTCGAGCCAGTCGGTCTGCAAGCGCTGCAGGCTGGCCTCGCAGTGCTTCCTGATCTTGACGGCCGAGAGCCCGCGCCCGTCGGCGTTCGGCTCGGGCCGGTTGTCTTTCCGCTTGACCGGGCTATAGACCTTGGTGGCGAGGATCACCGCGTCGCGCCGCCCGCCCCCCTGCGCCAGCCAGCGGCCGATGATCTCCTCGGTCGTGCCGTGCTGGACGCCCCAGCCGTAGACGTCGGCGGTGTCGAAGAAGTTGATGCCGAGCTCCAGCGCCCGATCCATGATCCGGAAGCTCTCCGCTTCGTCGGTGACCCAGCCGAAGTTCATCGTGCCCAGGCAGAGGTTGCTGACCAGGGCGCCGTGGCCACCGAGACGCTTGTGTTGGACGGGCATGTAATGGGTGCTCGCTGAAGTGGGGAACTTCGGAAGTTTTGCGCCGATAGCCTATCAGGCAGGTGTCCCCGGCGCGCCCCACGCATCCCCGCGATGACCGAATCGACTGCGCGGAGCGCCGCCGCCGCGGCGGCCAGTCCCCCGGAGGGTCGGCAGCAGTGCGTCCAGACGCAAAAAGGCCCCGGTCAGCCGGGGCCTTGTGTCGGTCTAGGAGGGACAGTCCACTTCGGGGACAGTCCGACAAGGCGGAGGGACAGTCCCCTTTGGGGACAGTCCCTCCTCATGCCTACAGCAGCGGCACCAGCAGCAGCGCCACGATGTTGATGATCTTGATCAGCGGGTTGATGGCGGGGCCCGCGGTGTCCTTGTACGGATCGCCGACGGTGTCGCCGGTCACGGCCGCCTTGTGGGTCTCCGAGCCCTTGCCGCCGTAGTTGCCTTCCTCGATGTACTTCTTGGCGTTGTCCCAGGCGCCGCCGCCGGTGCACATCGAGATGGCGACGAACAGGCCGGTGACGATGGTGCCGATCAGCACGCCGCCGAGGGCACGGATGCCGGCGCCGGGGCCGAGCAGGAAGTTCATGCCGAAGCCGACGATCACCGGCACCAGGATCGGCAGCAACGAGGGCACGATCATTTCCTTGATCGCCGCCTTGGTCAGCATGTCCACCGCGCGCGAGTAATCCGGCTTGGCGGTGCCTTCCATGATGCCCGGGATTTCCTTGAACTGGCGGCGTACCTCGACCACCACCGAACTCGCCGCGCGGCCCACGGCTTCCATCGCCATGGCGCCGAACAGGTAGGGCACCAGGCCGCCGATGAACAGGCCGATGATCACCGCCGGATCGGACAGCGAGAACACCTGCAGCTTGCCGGCGATCTCGAGGTTGTGGGTGTAGTCGGCGAACAGCACCAGCGCGGCGAGGCCGGCCGAGCCGATCGCATAGCCCTTGGTCACCGCCTTGGTGGTGTTGCCCACCGCATCGAGCGCGTCGGTGATGTTGCGCACTTCGCTCGGCAGGCCCGCCATCTCGGCAATGCCGCCACCGTTGTCGGTGATCGGACCATAGGCGTCGAGCGCGACGATCATGCCGGTCATCGAGAGCATGGCCGTGGCCGCGATGGCGATGCCGTACAGGCCGCCCAGCTGAAAACTCGCCCAGATCGCCACGCAGATGGACAGCACCGGCAGCGCTGTCGACTTCATCGATACCGCCAGGCCGGCGATGACGTTGGTGCCGTGGCCGGTCTGCGACGCGGCTGCCACGTAGCGCACCGGCGCGAACTCGGTGGCCGTGTAGTACTCGGTGATCCAGATCAAGGCGGCCGTAAGGCCGAGACCGATCAGCGCGCAGAAATAGATGGGCATTGCCGCATCACCGAACATCGAGGTCGTGATCGGGTAGTAGGCGATGGCCGCGATCACGCCGGAGACGATCACGCCGCGATACAGCGCGTTCATGATCTTGCCGCCGTCACTCGCCTTGACGAAGAAGGTGCCGACGATCGAGGCGATGATCGAGACGGCGCCCAGCACCAGCGGATACAGCACCGCGGCCTCGCCCATCTCCTTCATCATCAGGCCGGCGAGCAGCATGGTGGCGACCACGGTGACCGCATAGGTCTCGAACAGGTCGGCCGCCATGCCGGCGCAGTCGCCGACGTTGTCGCCGACGTTGTCGGCGATCACCGCCGGGTTGCGCGGGTCGTCCTCGGGGATGCCTGCTTCGACCTTGCCGACCAGATCCGCGCCGACGTCCGCGCCCTTGGTGAAGATGCCACCACCGAGTCGCGCGAAGATCGAGATCAGCGAACCGCCGAAGGCCAGGCCGACCAGCGCGTGCAGCGCCTTGTCGGAGTCACCGGTCATCTGCAGCACGATGCCGTAGTAGGCGGCGACGCCGAGCAGGCCGAGGCCGACCACCAGCATGCCGGTGATCGCACCACCGCGAAACGCCACCTGCAGCGCCGGGTTGAGGCCGACGCTCGCCGCGTGGGCGGTGCGCACGTTGGCGCGTACCGAGACGTTCATGCCGATGTAGCCGGCGGCGCCCGAGAGGATCGCGCCGAGCGCGAAGCCGATGGCCGTGTACCAGTCGAGGGCGAGTCCGAGGATGACGAGCAGCACCACGCCGACGACGGCGATGGTGGAGTACTGGCGGTTCAGGTAGGCCTGCGCGCCGGCCTGGATCGCGGCGGCGATCTCCTGCATGCGCGCGTTGCCCGCGGGCTGCGCGACGATCCAGCGGACCATGAATACGCCGTAAAGGATGGCAACCACGCCGGCCGCAATCGCGAGCCAGAGTGACGTTTGAAGATCGAACATCGGACGGACCTCCCAGCGGGATCTCTTGTGATTTGAGGTTGCCGGGGGCCGATGAGGGCCCCGGTAAACCGCCGAATCATATCACGAAAGTGCCCTTCAGGCGGCGCTTGACCCTGGCGTTGGTCAACTTGACGTAGTCCGGCAGCCCGTCCTTGTAGGGCGGGTAGGCCTCGCCCTCGATCAGCGGCTGCAGGTAGCGGCGGCAGGCCGCGGTGATGCCGAAGCCGTCCGGCGTGATGTAGTGCCTGGGCACCATCTTTTCCTTGTTGGCGACCTCCGCGATGGGCACGGAGCCGATGGCCCATCGATAGGGCCGCGACGCCTTGCGCACGATCACGGGCATCACCGCATTCTGGCCGGCCAGCGCGAACTCGACGGCGGCCTTGCCGACCGCGTAGGCCTGCTCGACGTCGACCTTCGAGGCGATATGTCGCGCCGCGCGCTGCAGGTAGTCGGCCAGCGCCCAGTGGTACTTGTAGCCGTGGCGCTCCTTGACCATGTTGGCGAGCGTGGGCGCCACCCCGCCGAGCTGCACATGCCCGAAGGCATCGCGCGTGCCCATGTCCGCCAGGAACTTGCCCTCGGCGTCGCGGGTGCCCTCCGAGGCGACCACCACGCAATAGCCGTGCTTTTCAACCGAGGTCTTCACCCGCGCCAGGAACGTCTCGGCGTCGAAGGCGATTTCGGGGAACAGGATGATGTGCGGGGGCTCGCCGGCCCTGCGCGCAGCCAGGCCGCCGGCGGCCGCGATCCAGCCGGCGTGGCGCCCCATGACCTCGAGGATGAACACCTTGGTCGAGGTGCGCGCCATCGACGCGACGTCGAGCGACGCTTCACGCGTGGACACCGCGATGTACTTGGCGACCGAGCCGAACCCCGGGCAGCAGTCGGTGACCGGCAGGTCGTTGTCGACGGTCTTGGGGATGCCCACACAGGTGACGTGGTAGCCCATCTGGTCGCCGATCTGGGACACCTTGTGCGCGGTGTCCATGGAATCGTTGCCGCCGTTGTAGAAGAAATAGCGGATGTCGTGGGCGCGGAACACCTCGATCAGCCGTTCGTACTTGGCGCGGTCCTTGTCGAGGTCCTTCAGCTTGTAGCGCGCGGAACCGAAGGCGCCCGACGGCGTCCAGCGCAGCGCGCGCACGTTGGCGGCGCTCTCCTTGCCGGTGTCGATCAGGTCCTCGGTCAGCGCCCCGACGATGCCGTCGCGACCCGCGTAAAGCTTGCCGACGCGGTTTTTCTGCTTGCGCCAGGCGTCGATGACGCCGGCGGCCGACGCGTTGATGACGGCGGTCACCCCACCGGACTGCGCATAGAAGGCATTGGGGCGGGCGGACGGGGTCTTGCGGGCGGGCATACGGTGGTCCTTTGCGAGGCGGTGAAACGGATTCCCCGGACACAAAGGATATCCCAAGCGGGCCAGGAGCCGCCGGCTGTGGCCGATCAGGGCGGCCAGCTGGTTTGACGCTGCGAGGCGCGCGGTGCAGGATTGGCGGCCCGCGGGAACGGCCGCACGAGTCGTGAAGGGGATGCGGATGAGACTGGTACTGCTCGGGGCCCCCGGGTCCGGCAAGGGCACCCAGGCCCAGCGGCTGGTGCAGAAGTACGGCGTGCCGCAGGTGTCCACCGGCGACCTGCTGCGCGACGCCGTGTCGCGCGGCACCGAGCTCGGGCTGGCGGCCAAGGCTGCGATGGATGCCGGCAAGCTGGTGGCCGACGAGATCGTGCTGGCCATGATCCGCGAGCGCCTGGCGCGGCCGGATGCGGCACGCGGCTTCATCCTCGACGGGTTTCCGCGAAACGTCGCCCAGGCGGACGCGCTGGGGCTGATGCTCGGCAAGCTGGGCAAGCCGCTCGACGCGGTCGTGCTGCTCGACATCGACCACGACGCGCTGTTCCAGCGCCTCACTGGCCGGCGCACCTGCCGCAGCTGCGGAAGGGTGTTCAACATCCATACCAATCCGCACCAGCGCAGCAGCGCGTGCCCGCCGGACAAGGCCTGCGATTTGTTCCAGCGGCCCGACGACAACGAGGCGACGATCGGCAACCGGCTCGAGGTGTACGAGGCCCAGACGCGCCCGCTGGTGGCTTACTATCGGGCGCGCAAGCTGCTCAAGGTCGTGGCCGCGGAGGGTGAACTCGACGCCGTCTTCGGACGTCTGGAAGCCGTGATCCTGGCCGCGGAGCGCGCGGCCGCCAGGACCAAGCCGACAACTCCCCGCAAGCAACCCAAGGCCAAACCCGTGAAGACGTCCCCGACCAAGACCGTGCGCAAGGCTGCGCGCTCGACCAAGACCGCCGTGAAGCGTACGGCGAAGAAGACCACGAAGGCGGTGCGCCGGGTGGTCAAGCCGACGTTGGCCGATCGCGCCGCCAGCAAGCTGAAGTCCGCGCGGAAGGCCGTCCGTAAGACGGTGGGCAAGGCTGCAGCCAAGGTCAAGAAGGCCGTGCGCCCGTCCGCCAAGACCCGCGCCAAGCGGGCCGTGCGCCGGGTCACCCGCAAGCTGAAGCGCTGAGCGCTACAGGGCGGCGAGCAGCCGCTCGCCGATGGCCTCGCGGCGCCAGCCGCCGAGCGTCGGGACGTCGCGCGCGCCGCGGATCATGGCCGCCATGTCGCGGCGTGTCGCCAGCACTTCGGGCACGATGTTGAGCTCTTCGGCCGCCGTCTTGAGCGTCGCCTGCAGGCGCTTCATCTGCGCCTGTTGCTCGGGGGTCGGGCGCTCCTGCGGACCGCCGGCTTCGAAATCCACGGCTTCGGGCCGGGCCTCGTTCAGCACCGCCAGCAACTCGCTGCCGAATCTCGCGGCGGTGCGCGCCGGCAAGGCCTCCACGCTGGCGAGGGCCGCGGCACTGGCGGGACGCGCCTCCGCCAGCGCGCGGATGGCCTCGTCCGGCAGGATCCAGCCGCGCGGCAGGTCGCGCTGCACTGCGCGGTTCTCGCGCCACCTGGCCAGCGCGCGCGCGGCGGCGCGGGCCGCTGGGCTCAGCCGCTCGAGGCCCTTCAGCCGCTGCCACGCGTCTTCCGGCTCCTGCCGGTAGAGTTCCGGATCCGACAGCAGGGCACAGTCCTGCTCGAACCAGGCCAACCGGCCGGTCTGCTCCAGCTGCGCGCCGAGTGCGTCCATGACGGCGCCGAGATAGCGGACATCGTCGGCGGCATAGACGAGCTGCGCGGGCGAGAGCGGTCGCGCGGTCCAGTCGGTCCGTGCGTGGCCCTTGGCGAGCTCGACGCCAAGCAGGCGCCGCACCAGCTCGGCGTAGCCCACCTGCGCGGGATGTCCGAGCAGGCCCGCGGCCACCTGGGTGTCGAGCAATGGGGCCATCGGGACGCCGGTCGACGGCAGCAGCACCTCCACGTCCTGGCGCGCCGCATGCACGACCTTCGGCCGGTCGGGTGCGACCAGGAGCGCTGCCAGGCGCGAGACGTCCGGCAGCGCCAACGGGTCGGCCAGCAGGATCTCGCCGCCCGCCGCAACCTGGATCAGGCACAGATGCGCGAAGTAAGTGCGCTCGCGCACGAATTCGGTGTCGATGGCGACCGGGCCGGCGGGCAGCCGGTCCATGGCTTCGGCGAAGGCATCGGGATCCTGCAACAGCTTGTCGGTCACGATCACCCCGCCGTATGGCTACAATTCGCGAAAGCGCGCCATTATGACCCCCGGTCGCGCGCATCCCAAGGCGGGACGATGACGGCGTTGCTCAAGACCTTCTGGGACATCACCCTGTGGCGTAGTGATCCCAGCCATCTGCCGGATTCGCGCCAGGTGCTGCTGCTGGCGGCCGGCGCCTATGCGCTGACCAGCGCAATCCAGTCGTGGATGATCTTCGGCAGCGACCTGCTGCTGGCGCGCACGGCGGCGGATCTCGCGCTCGCCTATGCCGTCTTCTGGCTGCTGCTGTCGCTGACCGGGCGACGGCACCGGCTCAACCAGACCGTCAGCGCGGCGCTCGGCGCCGCGGCCCTGCTGGCGCCGATCGTCATCGTGCTGCTCGCCCTGAAGCCGGCCGCGGAGGGCAACTATGCGATCGCGCTCGCGGTATGGGCCGCATCGACCGCCGTCATCGTCTGGTACACCTTCGTGATCAGCCATATCGTCCGTGCGGCACTCGACATCGGGCCGGCCACGGCGTTCGGGGTGGCGATCGCCTACATCGTCATCAATGTCGTGGTCCTGACCAGGCTGTTTCCGGACGGGGCCTGAATGCACGTTCACATACTCGGCATCTGCGGCACCTTCATGGGTGGCGTCGCCGCGCTCGCGCAGGCCGCCGGGCACCGCGTCACCGGCTCGGACCGCAACGTCTATCCGCCGATGAGCACGCAACTCGAGGCGCTCGGCATCGAGCTGATCGAGGGCGACGATCCCGCGCAGCTGCGACTGAATCCCGACGTGGTGGTCGTCGGCAACGTGATGAGCCGCGGCAATCCGCTGATCGAACAGTTGCTGGACAGCGGGCTGGCCTACACTTCCGGACCGCAGTGGCTCGCCGAGCACGTGCTGGCGGGACGCTGGACCATTGCCGTGGCGGGCACCCATGGCAAGACGACCACCACCAGCATGATTGCCTGGATCCTCGAAGATGCCGGCCTCCAGCCGGGATTCCTGATCGGCGGCGTGGCCGGCAACTTCGAGCACTCGGCGCGGCTCGGCCAGGGCAGGCACTTCGTCGTCGAGGCGGACGAGTACGACACGGCATTTTTCGACAAGCGGGCGAAATTCGTGCACTACCGGCCCCGCACCGCTGTGCTCAACAACCTTGAATTCGATCATGCCGACATCTATCCCGACGTCGCGGCCATCGAGCGGCAGTTCCACCTGTTGGTGCGCACGGTGCCCGGAGGCGGCCTGCTCCTCAGCAACGCCGACGAGCCGCACCTGGACGCGGTGCTGGCCATGGGTTGCTGGACGCCGCGGCAGAGCTTCAGCGCGAAGCCAGGTGCCGCGACCGACTGGAGTGCGCGGTTGGCGAGCGAGGACGGCTCTGCGTTCGGCGTGCTGCACAACGGTGCGCATGTCGGCGACCTGGAATGGCCGCTGATCGGCCAGCACAACGTCAGCAACGCGCTGGCGGCCATCGGGGCTGCGGTGCACGCGGGCGTCGCGCCGGCCGACGCCGTGGCGGCGCTCGGTCGTTTCCAGGGCGTCCGGCGCCGCATGGAGCTGCGTGGCGCGGTCGACGGGGTCACCATCTACGATGACTTCGCGCACCACCCGACCGCGATTGCGACCACGCTCGCCGGGCTGCGCCGCCGGGTGGGCATGGCGCGCATCGTCGCGGTGCTCGAGCCGCGCTCCAACACCATGAAGCGGGGCGTGCATCGCGACGAGCTCGCCGGGTCCCTGGCTCTCGCCGATCGGGTCTGGCTGTTCCGGCCCGCTGACCTGGGGTGGGACCTGGGCGAGGTGGCCGGGCAGATCGGCCCGCAGGCGCGCGTCGTGGACGACCTCGGGGAACTCGCCGGGCAGATCGCGGCCGAACTGGTATCCGGGGACCAGGTGGTGATCATGAGCAACGGCAGCTTCGGCGGTCTGCACGATCGTCTGCTCGACGCACTGCGGTCGCGGACGGCCGGGCGGCTTTCGCCATGACCGCTGCGGCAGATCGCGACGCGATCGCGCTGGCATTCACTGGCGCCTCCGGCGCGCAATACGGCATCCGGCTGCTCGAATGCCTGCTGGCCGCGGACGTCGACGTCCATCTGATGCTGTCGAAGCCGGCCATGGTGGTCATCGGTTCGGAGACGGACGAGAAACTGCCCGGCCGTCCGCTGGATATCGCGCGTCATTTCAGCGAGCGCTTCGGCGCAAGGCCTGGCCAGCTGCGCGCCTACGGCCAGGAGGAGTGGACCGCCTGCGTCGCGAGCGGCTCCGGCGCGCCGCGCGCGATGGTGGTCTGCCCCTGCTCGATGGCCACCGTGTCGAGTATCGCCACCGGCGCCAGCCGCAACCTCATCGATCGCGCCGCGGACGTCATGCTCAAGGAGCGCCGCACGCTGGTGCTGGTGCCGCGCGAGACGCCATTCTCGGTCATTCACCTGCGCAACATGCTGGCGGCCGCCGAGGCCGGCGCACTGGTCCTGCCGGCCAATCCGGGCTTCTATCACCGGCCGCGGCGGGTCGAAGACCTGGTCGACTACGTGGTGGCACGGGTGCTCGACCATCTCGGACATCGCGCAGCAGCTGATGCCGCGCTGGGGCGAGGATCCGGAACCCGCCGAACCGGCCGGCCCATGACGGCAGCCGTCCGCGAAATGCCGCTGTTTCCGCTGAGCACGGTGCTGTTTCCCGGCGGTCCGCTGCCGCTGCGGATCTTCGAGACGCGCTATGTCGACATGGTGCGCCGCTGCATGCGCGAGGAATCGGGGTTCGGCGTGGTGCTCATCGAGCGGGGTGCCGAGGCGGGCGCGCCGTCGCGCTTCGTGCAGGTCGGCACGGAGGCCGGCATCGTCGACTTCGACCGCCTCGAAGACGGCCTGCTCGGCTTGACCTGCGTGGGGCGCGAGCGCTTCAGGGTGCTGGACGCCTGGCGTCAGGAAGACGGCCTCAATGTCGGGCGCGTGGAAGCCATCGCCGCCGAGCCCGCCACCCCCTTGCCCGTCGAGTTTCATCATCTCGCCGACGTGCTGCGGCGGATACTGCCGGAGCTGGGCGACCTGTACGCGCGCGTCACGCGGGATTTCGAGGACGCGGCGTGGGTCGGACACCGGCTGGCCGAACTGCTGCCGCTCGCCACGCCGGACAAGCAGGTGCTGCTGGAGCTGTCCGATCCGCTGGCGCGGCTCGAAGCCATCGCGCCGCTTATCCGCCAGCCCGACGCCTGAGGTCTCTAGCGACTCTCCGTCGGGGTGACCTCCGCGAGCGGCCGCGCGGCCGCTTCCACCAGGCAGGCGATTCCGTCCGTCACGGGAAAGGCCAGCGCGTCGGCGCGGCAGGCCAGCCAGTCGCCACCCGCCACGGGATCGACAGGCCCGCGACAGCGCGGGCAGGCAAGCAGCACAAGCAGGGTGGGGTTGATCATGGCGCGGGGCTGCCCTCCGGCTGGCGATGGACGTAGCGCCCGACGTGCTTTCTTTCCACTCGCCGGAAGTCGTCGAAGCCCTCGAGTCGGCGCCGGTCGCGCGACTCCGGCCTGAGGAGCCCGAGCCGCATGCCGAGCGTGATGAAGGGATTGCGGGCCTGCATCGTGAAGGGAATCAGGTTGAAGTCGAACAGGCGCGGAATCAGTTCGCCGTCCTCCGCCGGCTCGACCATCACGTTCATGGCGTGAAGGTCGAGGTCGTAGGCGCCCGCGGCGTGACAGCCGCTGACCAGGCGTTCGAGGTGGCGGCGGAAGCCGGGCGGCACGCCGTGGCGCTGGACGTAGTGGTAGTACAAGGGTCCCGTGACGCGCTGCTGCACCATGAACTGCACGTCGTCCCCGACGACGTAGCCGAACGGTCTGGCGATATAGCGGCTGACGCCGCTGATGCCGTGCAGGGCCTGGTTGCGCTCGAACTCGAATTCGGCGATCGCTCGGCCGGTCTTGCGCAGGTGCCGGGCGATGGCGGCCGGCCGGTAGACCTTCACGGCCACGTCCTGGCCTTGCCAGCGCGCTTCGTACACCTCGCTGCGCCGGCCTTCGCCGGCCCGCTGGCCCAGCTCGAGGTCGGCGAAGTCGCCGTTTCGGGCCGCCTCCATCACGCGCTGGCGCAGGTCGCCCGGCGTCTCGGCGAGCACCATCCACTTGTCCGAAAACCCGCGTCGCGCCGGGAACACGCCCTTGATGACCAGCCCGGCGTCGGAGAACTCCGACTCGAGGCCGCGCCGGGATACCCGCTCGAAGGGCCGGCGGGTGAGTCCGAGCGCAGTGGCGGTGCGCCAGATCAGCCAGCGCGGCGTATAGCGGTGCCGGTAGTCGACCACCAGCCAGCGCCGTGAGACCCGGCCCATCTCGCGCAGCATGACCCGGCGCGTGGCCGGATCGACGTGGAACATGAAGCGGATGCTCATGACGCAGTCGACGGCGCCGGTGGCCAGCGGGATGTGTTCGGCGTCGGCCTGCACGTAGCCGAGTATCTTGGGGTCAGCCAGTTCCGGCTTGGCCTGCGCCTGGCGCATCATCGGCACCGAGATGTCCGCGCCGATGACCTGGTAGCCCTCGCGCGCAAGATGTCCGGTGAAGCGGCCGGTGCCGCAGGGCATGTCGAGGATGGTTCTGGTGCCCTCCGCATGCTGCAGGGCGCGGCGCACGGCTTCCCACTCGCGCCGGTTGCGCCGCTGGCGGCGCGGCGTCGTGAACCGGTGCTGGTCGTAGTCCTGGGCGACTTCGTCGCTCTGGTAGAACTGCTTCTTGTAGTCGTAGCCGTCCTGCTTCGGCTTGCTCGGGTCGTCGCGGGACGGCTTCTTCACGCGCTCAGGCTCCCGCGCCCGCCGCGGCGACTGCCTTGAAGGCACCGCGGGCGGCCTTGAGGGTGGCTTCGATTTCGGCGTCGCCGTGGGCGCCGGAGATGAATCCCGCCTCGTAGGCCGACGGGGCGAGGTACACGCCCTGCTCCAGCATGGCATGGAAGAAACGCCTGAAGCGCGCCACGTCGCAGGCCATCACCTGCTCGTAGGAAGTCGGCGCGGCCGGCGCGAAGTACATGCCGAACATGCCGCAGACATGGCCGGTGGCGAACTCCACGCCCGCCTCGCGGGCGGCCAGCTCCAGCCCCTGCATCAGCTGCGTGGTGCGCTGGCCGAGCCGCTCGTGAAAGCCAGGCTCGGCCAGGCCTTCGAGGGTGGCCAGCCCGGCGGCCATGGCGACCGGATTGCCGGACAGCGTGCCGGCCTGATAGACCGGCCCCAGCGGCGCCAGTCGCTCCATGATGTCGCGGCGGCCGCCGAAGGCGCCCACCGGCAGGCCGCCGCCGATCACCTTGCCGAGCGTGGTGAGATCCGGCTTCACGCCGTACAGCTCCTGCGCACCGCCGCGCGCCACGCGAAAGCCGGTCATGACTTCGTCGAAGATGAGCACTGCGCCATGCGCGGTGCACAGCTCGCGCATGCGCTGCAGGAAGCCCGGCGCCGGCGCGACGAAGTTCATGTTGCCGACGATCGGCTCGACGATCACGCAGGCCAGCTCGCCGCCGACAGCATCGAAGCACTGCTCGAGGGCCTTGATGTCGTTGTAGGGCAGGGTCGTGGTGAATTGCGCCAGCGCCGCCGGAACGCCGGGCGAGGTCGGTACCCCCAGCGTGAGGGCCCCCGAGCCGGCCTTGACCAGCAGCGAGTCCGAATGACCGTGATAGCAGCCCTCGAACTTGACGATGCGGTCGCGGCCGGTGAACCCGCGCGCCAGCCGGATGGCGCTCATGGTGGCCTCGGTCCCCGAGCTGACCATGCGAATCAACTCGATGGAGGGCACGAATTCGATGACCCGTCGCGCGAGCCGCGTTTCGATCTCCGTGGGCGCCCCGAACGAAAGTCCGTTGGCGGCCTTTTCCTGCACGGCGCGGATCACCGCGGGGTGGGCGTGCCCAAGGATCATGGGCCCCCACGAGCCGACGTAGTCGATGAAGCGGCGTCCGTCCTGCGCCTCGACGTAGGCGCCCGAGGCCCGCTCGAAGAACACCGGCTCGCCGCCCACGCCGCGAAATGCCCTGACCGGCGAATTCACACCGCCCGGAATGACCTTGCAGGCTTCATCGAACAACGACACGCGGAGACTCCTTCAGGCGCCCGGACGGCGCCGCAATTCCGGGATTAACGGGCCCAATAGGATACACCGCCAGCTACCTGCCGCCATTCGCTAGAATCACGCGACGCGCGCCAGGACGGGCCTGCCCTTGCGGATCTCTCACCGGTACAAGTTCATCTTTTTCTCGAACCCGAAGACGGGCTCGGAAAGCGTGCGGCTGATGCTCGACCCGTTCTCCGACATCCAGTGCGTGCGGCTGCGCCAGCGCACGCCTGATTTTCCCTTTTACGACCACATCCTGCCGGTTGAATTGCGCGCCATCTTCCGCGAGCGCGGCTGGGATTTCGACGGCTACTACAAATTCACGTTCGTGCGGAATCCGTGGGCGCGGTTGGTGTCGGTGTATGCCGCGATCCTGGATCGCGGCTTTCCGGGGCGTGTGCGGGACGTCGCCAACTACATTTCGCGCAAGGTCCGCGGCCGCGGCCTGGAACCGGACATCGAGGGGTTCCGCCGCTGGGTGCGGGAAATCGAGACCTCAGGCAAGGGTGGTGGCGGCAAGCCGCATCACGGCTGGCGGCGCAAGGGAACCTGGTCGATCGCGGCCTTTGTCGGTGACGGCGAGGGTAATGAACTGGTCGACGAGGTCATCCGGCTGGAGGATGCCGCAAGCCGCCTGCCGGCGCTGGGGCGCGAGCTGAATCTCCCGGGCGCCGATCCGCTGCGGCTGCCGCACGTCAACGTGCATCGGCATGCGAAGTACACGGCCTACTACGACGACGCCACCGCCGAGCACGTGGCGCACCTGTACGCCGACGATATCGCCCGCTTCGGCTATCGATTCGGCGAGTAACGGCGCCGCGCGCTCCCGACCCGGCGCCGCGCCGTCAGCGAAGCTGCACGTCATGGCCGCGCGCCTCGAGCAGTGCCGGCAATCCGTCCTCGCCGACGAGGTGCAGCGCGCCGACCACGACCAGGTAGTCCTCCTCGTCGTCGAGCAGGTCCAGGATCTGCTCGACCCACCGCTCGTTGCGCTCCACGATCAGCGCCCGGTAGAGATCCTCGGCGCCCTCGAACTCCTGTTTGAGTTCGCGGGCGAGGGCAGGCTGGTCGCCGGCCCGCCACGCCGCTACCAGCTGCTCCACGGCCTCGCGCGAGCGTTCCGCCTCGGCGAGCGACTGCAGCAGGAACTCGCTCTGTTCGGCCGCGGTCATGCCGTCCAGCACGGCCAGCTGCTGGTCCAGTGTTTCCAGTCCGGAAATGGGCTTGCCGTCGAGGGCGGCGCGTGACTGCACCGTGCGCTCGACGCCGGACTCCGCGGCGAATCCGTCCCGCATCAGCGTCATGGACACGATGGTGAGTCCGGCGAACCAGGGCTCGAACGGCGCCAGCGCCGCCAGGTCGATGTCGAGCGCGGCGGCCTGCTCGCTGGCCTTTGCGTAGGCGGGCCCCAGCAGGTCCTCGAGCGTCCGGCCGTCCGGATCGATCGCGCGCGCCGCGGTCACCGCCGCCATCTCGGCCGGCGACAGATCGTCGAGATCGACCTCGAAAATCACCGCTTCGGCGTCCTCGTAGGCGTCCTCCAGTGCGCCGGCGAGGGCGAAGTCGCCCTGCTTGAGCACGTGGATGGAGCCGAACAGGTAGACCGTGTTGTTCCGTCCCTCGATGGACCACACCGGCGGACCGTCGGCGTGTGCCGTCTGGAAGACCAGTACGGCGGCACAGCAAGCGACCTGCAGCAGGCGCGTCATGGGCGTGATTCCTCCGGTAGCCAGACGACGCGGGTGTCGATGCGCCCATCGGGATACAGGTGCAGCCAGCGGTATCCCGGGGGACGCGTGTCGATCGCGAAATCGTCGCTGCCGGGGGTGAACTGGAAGCACGTGGACGGCGTGCCCATCAGCATGACGTTGTCGTGCATGCCGTCGAAGGCCTGGTGCGCGTGCCCCCAGAGCAGTCCGCGGACGTTGTCGTGGCGACCCAGCACCTCGAGCAAGGCGTTGCCATTCACGAGGCCGATGGCATCCATCCAGCGGCTCCCCAGCGGCACCGGCGGGTGGTGCAGGCTCACCAGGACGTGGGTATCGCGATAGCGGGCAAGCGTGTCATCGACGAACGCCAGGCTGTGCGCGGCAAGCTCCCCATGGGTGGCCTGCGGTACGGTGGAGTCGAGCTGCAACAGCGTCCAGCCGGCATAGTGCACGACCGGCAACTGCGCGAACGGACGGCGCGCCAGCAGGCCCTCCAGCTCTTCGGGCAGGTCATGGTTGCCGGGCAGGCAATGCACGGGAATGCGCTGGCGCTGGAACGCGGCTGCCAGTTGCAGGTAGCCGCGCGTGTCGTCCTGCACCAGGTCGCCGGTCAGCAGCACGGCATCGACCGGCCAGTGGTGGGCCCTGGCGTGCTGCAGGCAGGCGGTGAAGGTCTCGAGGGTCCTGATGCCGCGCACGCGGCCGTCGGGCTCGCCGCACAGATGCAGGTCGGTGAACTGCAGCAGCCGGACCGGCTTGCTGCGCGGGCGGGCGCGGGGCGCGGACGTCATCCGGTGATCCTAGCAGAGACTTCAGCCGCCCCAGATGCCAGACGGCCGCCCCGTGGGGCGGCCGCCTGGTGTTGATCCCGGAACAACCCGATCAATAACGATAGTGATCCGGCTTGTACGGCCCCTCGGTTGCGAGACCCAGGTACTTGGACTGCTCGGCGGTCAGCTCGGTGAGCTTGGCGCCGATGCGTTCCAGGTGCAGGCGGGCAACCTTCTCGTCGAGGTGCTTGGGCAGCACATAGACGCGGTTCTCGTACTTCTTGCCGTGGCAGAACAGCTCGATCTGCGCCAGCACCTGGTTGGTGAACGAGTTGGACATCACGAAGGACGGATGCCCGGTGGCGCAGCCGAGGTTCACCAGCCGGCCTTCGGCCAGCACGATGATGCGGCGCCCGTCCGGGAACTCGACGTGGTCGACCTGCGGCTTGATGTTGTCCCACTTGTACTTGCGCAGCGACGCGATCTCGATCTCGCTGTCGAAGTGCCCGATGTTGCACACGATCGACTGGTGCTTCATCTGGCGCATGTGGTCGTGGGTGATCACGTTCAGGTTGCCGGTAGCGGTGACGAAGATGTCGGCCTGCGAGCAGGCGTCGTCCATGGTCACGACCCGGTAGCCTTCCATCGCCGCCTGCAGCGCGCAGATCGGGTCGATTTCCGTGACCCACACGGTCGCCCCCAGGCCGCGCAAGGACTGCGCGCAGCCCTTGCCGACGTCGCCATACCCCGCCACGATGGCAATCTTGCCGGCGATCATGACGTCGGTGGCGCGCTTGATGCCGTCGACCAGCGACTCGCGGCAACCATAGAGGTTGTCGAACTTCGCCTTGGTCACCGAGTCGTTCACGTTGATGGCCGGGAACGGCAGCTTGCCGTCGCGCGCCAGCTCGTAGAGACGCTTGACGCCGGTGGTGGTCTCCTCGGTCACGCCGCGGATGTGCTTGAGGCGCTTCGAGTACCAGCCCGGCTCGCTCTCGAGCCGCCGCTTGATGGAGGCATACAGGGCGACCTCTTCCTCGTTGGTCGGCTTCGACACCACCGACAGGTCCTTCTCGGCGCGGCTGCCGAGCATCAGCAGCAGCGTCGCGTCGCCGCCGTCGTCGAGGATCATGTTCGCCGGCTGGTCGGCCGGCCAATCGAAGATGCGGTGGGTGAACTCCCAGTACTCCTCCAGCGACTCGCCCTTGTAGGCGAACACCGGCGTGCCCGCCGCCGCGATCGCGGCTGCGGCGTGGTCCTGGGTCGAGTAGATGTTGCAGGAAGCCCAGCGCACCTCGGCGCCGAGGTCCTTCAGGGTCTCGATCAGCATCGCGGTCTGGATGGTCATGTGCAGGGAGCCCGCGATGCGGGCGCCCTTCAGGGGCTGCGAGCCCTCGTACTCGGCGCGCAGGGCCATCAGCCCCGGCATTTCGGTTTCGGCGATCGACATCTCCTTGCGGCCCCAGGCGGCCTGCGAGATGTCCTTCACAAAGTAGTCCTGAGCGGACTTGGTTTCGACGACAGCATTCATGTTCAGTCTCCTGATCACGAAGAGCGCCGTTGACCTTGAGTCACCCGGATCCCGAGCCTGGCAGGGGCAATCCCCGTTGCAGCGCTCCTCGGAATCCCGGGCCGGCCCGGAGCATCCGGACCGGAAAAGCCTGTTACTTCAAGCGGGCGGCCTCGCGCAGTTCGCGGGCCTTGTCCGTCTTCTCCCAGCTGAAAGCGGTAAAGGACTCGGAGCGCTGCACGGGCTTCTTCCCGGTGCGATCCGTCCACTCGTATTTCATGCGCTCCGGCTTGCGGCCAAAGTGGCCGTAGGCGGCGGTGGCGCGGTACATCGGGCGCACCAGGTCGAGCATCTGGATGATGCCCCACGGGCGCAGGTCGAAATGGTCGCGCACCAGCTTCTCGAGCCGTTCATCGGAGATACGGCCGGTGCCGAAGGTCTCGACGGTGATCGACGTCGGGCGCGCCACGCCGATGGCATAGGAGACCTGCACCTCGCAGCGCGCCGCGAGCCGCGCGGCGACGATGTTCTTGGCGACATAGCGTGCGGCGTAGGCGGCCGAGCGGTCGACCTTGGACGGGTCCTTGCCGGAGAAGGCGCCGCCGCCGTGGCGGGCCGAGCCGCCGTAGCTGTCGACGATGATCTTGCGCCCGGTCAGACCGCAGTCGCCCACCGGACCGCCGATGACGAACTTGCCGGTCGGGTTGATGTGGACGCGCTTGGCCGGCAGCGCATCGAGCCACGCCTTCGGCAGGACGGGCTTGAGGATGTACTCCATGACCCCCTCCCGCAGCTCGCGCTGCGACACGCCCGGATCGTGCTGGGTCGAGAGCACCACGGCGTCGAGTCCCGCGACCTGGCCTTTGTCGTAGCGCAGCGTTACCTGCGACTTGGCGTCGGGCCGCAGCCACGGCAGGGGCGAGCGCTTGGACTTGCGCACCAGCGCCTGCTGCTCGACCAGCCGGTGCGAGTAGTAGATGGGAGCCGGCATGAACTCGGGGGCCTCGTCACAGGCGTAGCCGAACATCAGGCCCTGGTCGCCGGCGCCCTGGTCCTCGGGACGCTTGCGGTCGACACCCTGGTTGATGTCCGGGGACTGCTTGCCGATGAGATTCAGCACGCCGCAGGTGGCGCCGTCGAAGCCGACCTCCGAGGAGGTGTAGCCGATGTCCTTGATGACCCCGCGGACCAGCTCCTCGAGATCAACCCAGGCGTTGGTGGTGACTTCGCCGGCCACGATCGCCACGCCGGTCTTGATCAGGGTCTCGCAGGCCACGCGGGCGTGCTTGTCCTGGGCGAGGATGGCGTCGAGCACCGCGTCCGAGATCTGGTCGGCGACCTTGTCTGGGTGCCCTTCGGAGACGGATTCGGAGGTGAACAGATAGGAGGTGGCCATGCGGTCCTGACGAGGCTGATTCAAAGACTTCGAAGTATAGCAAACACTTGGGAAAGGCTGTCCTGTCCTCCGGACTCCGGGTATCTACCGCGTTGCCCCTGCCCGCCGTGATCGGGGACAATCAGGGGCTCGCGATCCACCCGTCCCGCCGACTTTTCCTACCAGGGAGATCCCATGCCAAGCCGCCGCGACCTCGCCAACGCCGTTCGCGCGCTCAGCATGGACGCGGTCCAGCGGGCCAAGTCGGGCCATCCGGGGATGCCCATGGGCATGGCGGATATCGCCGAGGTGCTGTGGCGCGACTTCATGAAGCACAACCCGGGCCACCCGGAGTGGCCCGATCGCGACCGCTTCGTGCTGTCGAATGGCCACGGCTCGATGCTGCTGTACTCGGTGCTGCATCTCACCGGCTATCCGCTGACTCTGGACGACATTCGCGGATTCCGGCAGCTCGGATTCAAGACCGCCGGCCATCCGGAGCGCGAGCCCGACGTCGGCATCGAGACCACCACCGGTCCGCTCGGCCAGGGACTGGCCAACGCGGTCGGCATGGCCCTGGCGGAAAAGCTGCTGGCGACCGAGTTCAATCGTCCGGGTCACGAGATCGTGGATCACCATACCTGGGTGTTCCTGGGAGACGGCTGCCTCATGGAGGGCATTTCCCACGAGGCCTGCTCGCTGGCGGGCACCTGGGGGCTCGGCAAGCTGATCGCCTTCTACGATGACAACGGCATTTCGATCGATGGCGAGGTGCAGGGGTGGTTCACCGATGACACGCCGCGCCGTTTCGAGGCCTACGGCTGGCAGGTCATCAGGAATGTCGACGGTCACGACGCCGAGGCCATCCGCAAGGCCATCCGCAAGGCCAGGCGGGAGACCGCCAGGCCGACGCTGATCTGCTGCAAGACGGTGATCGGTTTCGGTGCACCGAACAAGCAGGGTACGGAAGAGTCGCACGGCTCGCCGCTCGGTGACGAAGAGGTCGCACTGGCCCGGGTCCAGCTCGGGTGGCCGTACCCGCCGTTCGAGGTACCGGCAGACATCCGCAGCGCCTGGGATGCCCGCAGCAAGGGCAAGCGCGCGGAGAACCGCTGGAAGAAGGCGTTCAAGGCCTATCGCGCCGAGCATCCCGCGCTGGCCGCGGAACTGGAGCGGCGCCTTGCCGGGGACCTGCCCGCCGGCTTCCTCGCGGAAGCGGCCACGCTCACGCGCGCGGCGCAGCAAGCGGGTGGCAATGTCGCCACGCGCCAGAGCTCGCAGGCGGTGCTGAACGCATTCGGGCCACTGGTGCCGGAACTGCTCGGGGGATCGGCGGACCTGACCGGGTCGAACAATACCCGCATCAAGGGTACGAGCGAGTTCTCTGCTGCGCAGCCGCAGGGCCGCTACCTGCACTACGGCGTGCGCGAGTTCGGCATGTCGGCGATCATGAATGGCATCGGGCTGCATGGGGGCTTCATCCCCTACGGCGGCACGTTCCTGGTGTTCTCCGACTATGCCCGCAACGCGCTGCGCATGGCGGCGCTGATGCGCCTGCGCAGCATCTTCGTGCTCACCCACGACTCGATCGGCCTGGGAGAGGACGGCCCGACTCACCAGCCGGTGGAGCATGTGGCCTCGCTCAGGCTGATCCCGAACATGACGGTCTGGCGGCCGGCCGACACGGTCGAAACCTACGCCGCCTGGAGCGCGGCGCTCGAGCAGCGTGACGGGCCGACCTGCCTGGTGCTGACTCGCCAGGCGCTGGCGCACCAGGCGCGCGATGCCGATGCGGTCGACGCCATCCGGCGCGGCGGCTACGTGCTGCAGGACTGCGCGGGTGAACCGGAGTGCATCCTGATCGCGACCGGCTCCGAGGTGGCCCTCGCGGTGGAGGCGGCGCGGGTGCTGGCCAGCGAGGGGCGCCGGCTGCGCGTCGTCTCGATGCCGAGCACGTCGGTGTTCGCAAGGCAGGACGCCGGCTGGCGGGAGCAGGTGCTGCCCGCGGCCGTGACCGCCAGGGTCGCCATCGAGGCCGGTGTGAGCGAAGGCTGGTGGCGTTGGGTCGGTCCACAGGGGGCGGTCATCGGCATGGACAGCTTCGGCGCGTCGGCGCCGGCCAAGGACCTGTTCCCGCATTTCGGTTTCACGGTGGAGGCGGTGATTACCGCCGCCCGACGCGTTTCAAGCCGCTGACCACGAGTCTTCAGTTGCTCGCGGCAGCCTGTTCTCGGATTCAGGATAGAAGGGGATTGAGATGACGATCAAGGTAGGCATCAACGGATTCGGGCGCATCGGGCGCATGGTGTTCCGCGCCGCGGCGAAGCACTTTCCCGACATCGAGATCGTCGGCATCAACGACCTGCTGGAGCCGGACTATCTCGCGTACATGCTGCAGTACGACTCGGTCCACGGACGCTTCCAGGGCAGCATCGCCGTGGACGGCAACACGCTCGTGGTCAACGGCCGCAAGGTCAGGCTGACGGCGATCAAGGATCCCGCGCAGCTCGACTGGAAGGCGGTCGGGGCCGATGTGGTGGTCGAGGCCACCGGCCTGTTCCTGACCAAGGAGACGGCGGAGAAGCACCTGGCCGCCGGCGCCAGGAAGGTGATCATGTCGGCGCCTTCGAAGGACGATACGCCGATGTTCGTTTTCGGCGTGAACCACGCGGCCTATGCGGGCGAGGCGATCATCTCCAATGCCTCGTGCACCACCAACTGCCTGGCGCCGGTCGCCAAGGTGCTCAACGACACCTGGGGCATCAAGCGTGGCCTGATGACCACGGTGCACGCGGCGACCGCCACCCAGAAGACGGTGGACGGTCCTTCCAACAAGGACTGGCGGGGTGGCCGCGGCATCCTAGAGAACATCATTCCTTCGTCGACCGGCGCCGCCAAGGCCGTCGGCAAGGTCATCCCGGAACTGAACAAGAAGCTTACCGGCATGGCCTTCCGCGTGCCGACCTCGGACGTGTCGGTGGTGGATCTGACCGTCGAGCTCAAGAAGGAAGCGACCTACGAGCAGATCTGCGCCGCCATGAAGGCGGCCTCGCTGGGCCCGATGAAGGGCGTGCTGGGCTATACCGAAGACAAGGTGGTGGCCACGGATTTCCGCGGCGAGAGCTGCACCTCAGTGTTCGACGCCGACGCCGGCATCGCGCTCGACAGCACCTTCGTCAAGGTGGTGTCCTGGTACGACAACGAGTGGGGCTACTCCTGCAAGGTGCTGGAGATGGCTCGCGTGATCGCAAAGTAACTGTACGACGGCCGGTCGGGCCCGGGACGGGCTGGCCGGCTCCAGGGAGAGCACGATGGCACCCGTTCTGCGCATGACCGACCTGGACCTGGCCGGCAAGCGGGTATTGATCCGCGAAGACCTGAATGTCCCCGTCAAGGACGGAGTGATCACCAGCGACGCCCGCATCCGCGCGGCGCTGCCGACGCTGCGCCTGGCGCTCGAGCGCGGGGCGCGGGTGCTGATCATGTCGCATCTGGGGCGGCCCAAGGAGGGCGAGCACGATCCGGCGTTGTCGCTCGAGCCCGTGGCGACGCGACTCTCCGAGCTGCTCGGCCGCAAGGTGCCGCTTGCAGTCGACTGGCTGGACGGGGTGGAGGTCGCGGCCGGCGAGGCGGTGCTCCTTGAAAACGTTCGTTTCAATCGCGGTGAGAAGAAGGACGCCGAGGAACTCGCGCGGCGCATGGCGGCGTTGTGCGATGTCTACGTCATGGACGCCTTCGGCACGGCGCATCGGGCCGAAGCCAGCACGCACGGCGTCGCCAGGTTTGCGCCGGTCGCCTGCGCGGGCCCGCTACTGATGGGGGAGCTGGTGGCGCTCGAGACCGCCCTGCAGAAGCCGGCGCGGCCGCTGGTCGCGATCGTCGCGGGTTCGAAGGTATCCACCAAGCTCACGGTGCTCGAGGCCCTGCTCGGCATCGTCGACAAGCTGATCGTGGGCGGCGGCATCGCCAATACCTTCCTGGCGGCGGCTGGCCTGCCGGTCGGCAAGTCGCTGCACGAGGCCGAAATGGTCGACATCGCGCGCAGCCTCATGGAGAAGTCCAGGGAGAAGGGCGTCGAGATCCCGATCCCCAGCGATGTCGTGGTGGCCACGGAGTTTTCGGCGACCGCCGAAGCCGACGTCAAGGACGTGGCGGACGTGGCGGCCGACGAAATGATCCTCGACATCGGTCCCGACACCTCGGAACGCCTCGCCGGAATCATCAGCACCGCCGGCACCGTGATCTGGAACGGGCCCGTGGGCGTGTTCGAGTTCGACCAGTTCGGCGAGGGCACCAAGGCGCTCGCCGAGGCCATCGCGCGCTCGGCCGCCTTCTCGCTCGCCGGCGGCGGCGACACGCTGGCGGCCATCGAGAAGTACGGCGTGGCGGAGGGCATTTCCTACATCTCCACCGGCGGCGGGGCGTTCCTCGAGTTCGTCGAGGGCAAGACCCTGCCCGCGGTCGCGGTCCTGGAAGAGCGCGCCGGAGAGCGCCGCGTCTGATAGTTTAGGCTCTCGTCCATCCACGTCCCGGACCGGTGTCCGGGCGGACAACAGAACGAGGGCTCATGCCACGCCGTACCAAGATCGTCGCGACCCTCGGGCCCGCGACCGACGACCTGAAGGTGTTGACGTCGCTGATTCGCGCCGGGGCGGACCTGGTGCGGGTCAATTTCTCGCACGGCACCGAGGACGATCATGCGCGTCGCATCGCCCTGGTGCGCGACGCGGCCGACGCGGCGGGGCGCTATGTCGGGATTCTGGGCGATCTCAGCGGCCCCAAGATCCGCATCGAGCGGTTTGCCGAGGGCCCGGTCACGCTGGCCGAGGGCGACGTCTTCACGCTCGACACTGCCATGGATCCGCAAGCGGGCACTGCCGCGGCAGTGGGCGTCACCTACCGGGCGCTGCCGGCCGACGTGCGGGCCGGCGACACGCTGCTGCTCAACGACGGCCTGATCGCGCTGGAAGTCACGGCGATCGAGGGGACGCGCGTCGTGACGCGGGTGACGCTGGGCGGTGAACTCAGCGACAAGAAGGGCCTGAACAAGCAGGGTGGCGGGCTGTCGGCCGGCGCGCTCACCGACAAGGACCGGGAAGACATCCGCACCGCTGCGCGCCTCGGCGTCGATTACCTGGCGGTGTCGTTCGTGCGCAATGCCGAGGACGTCCGCGAAGCCCGGACGCTGCTGCGCGCTGCGGGCGGCGAGGGGCGCATCGTCGCGAAGATCGAGCGCAGCGAGGCGATCGACAGCCTCGAGCAGATCATCGAGGCCACCGACGCGGTGATGGTGGCGCGCGGCGACCTGGGTGTGGAGATGGGCTACGCCGAGCTCACCGGGCTGCAGAAGCGCATGATCTGGATGGCGCGGGCGCGCAACCGGCCGGTGATCACCGCCACGCAGATGATGGAGTCGATGATCGTCAATCCCGTGCCCACGCGCGCGGAGGTCTCGGACGTCGCCAACGCCGTCATCGACGGCACCGACGCGGTGATGCTTTCCGCTGAAACCGCCGTCGGCAAGTACCCGGTGAAGGTCGTCAAGGAAATGGCTCAGGTGATCGTCGGCGCTGAGAAGTGGCAGCAGATCTATCGCCGTGACCGGCAGCGGCTGAACGAGCAGTTCAAGCGCACCGACGAGGCGATCGCGACCGCGGTGATGTACACGGCCAATCACCTGGACGTCAAAGCCATCGTCGCCCTGACGGAATCGGGCTCGACGACCCTGTGGATGTCGCGCATTCGCTCGGACATTCCCATTTACGCGTTCACGCGCCTGGAAATGACCCGCCGCCGCGTGACCCTGTACCGCGGGGTGTATCCGATCGCGTTCGACGTGACCCACACGATGCCCGAGATCCTCTACCCCGCGATTTTCGAGTTGTTGCTCGAACTGCAGTTGGTCAGGGAAGGCGACCTGATCATCGTCACCAAGGGCGAACTGTCCGGCGTGACGGGCGGCACGAACTCGATGAAGATCGTCAAGGTCACGCGCTAGGCATGAAGTCGGGACGTGTCCTGGTGCGCGGGCTGGTGGTGCTGGCCTTCGCGCTGGTCGTAGTGGTCCTCGGCATCTGGTTGAGCATGCGCGCGAGCCTGCCAGATCTCGACGGCGAGCTGCCGCTCGCCGGACTCGCCGCACCGGTCGTGATCGAGCGCGATGCGGCCGGCGTTCCGCTGATCCGCGGTCGCAACAGGAGCGACGTCGCCCGTGCGACCGGATTCCTGCACGCGCAGGAGCGGTTCTTCCAGATGGATCTGACGCGCCGTGCGGCGGCCGGCGAGCTGTCCGAGCTGCTCGGGTCCACGTTGCTCGGCGTCGACCTGCGGCTGCGGCTGCACCGGTTCCGCAGCCGGGCCCAAGCCGCCCTGGCTGCGATGCCGGCGGCGGAACGCGCGCTGCTCGAGGCCTACACAGAGGGCGTCAACTCCGGGCTCGCGGCGCTGGGGGCGCGCCCCCCGAGTACCTGCTGCTGCGCATGACGCCGCGGCCCTGGCTCCCCGAGGATTCCGTGCTGGTTCTCTACAGCATGTGGATCGATCTGCAGGGCACCGAGGCGCGTCTCGAGCAACAGGCCGACCGGCTCGCAGCGGTGTTGCCGGGTGCGCTGCTTGATTTCATGGGCTCCGTCGACCCAGCCTGGCAGGCGGCGCTGGACGGCAGCGTGCTGCCCGTGGCTCCCCTGCCATCGGCCGGGGAGTACGACCTGCGCCAGGTCGATCCGGCCTTGTTCGAGTCCGCGCCGCCGGTCGCGGTCAATCCGCTGCGCCTGACCTTCGCGCCAGCGGCGCCGGCGGCGATGGTCGGCAGCAACAACTGGGCGCTGTCCGGTGAGCGCACCGTGAGCGGGCGAGCACTGGTCGCCAACGACATGCATCTGGGCCTGCGCGTGCCGAACACCTGGTACCGAGCGCGGCTGGTCTCCGCCGCCGAAGGGATCGACGTGACCGGCGTGACCCTGCCGGGCGCGCCGGCCGTGGTTGCGGGCAGCAATGGCTACGTAGCCTGGGGCTACACCAACAGCTATGGCGACTACCAGGACCTCGTGGTGATCGAGCCGGCAGCCGGCGGGCAGTACCTCACGGCAGAGGGTCCGGCCGGATTCGAGCTTCATGACGAAGTGATCCGGGTCGCCGACGGCGATGACGTCCAGCTGCAGGTGAGGGATACCATCTGGGGCCCGGTGATCGGCGAGGATGCGGCGGGGCGCGAAACGGCGCTGGCCTGGACCGCGCACCGGATCGAGGCGGTCAATTACGACCTGCTGAAGCTCGAGACGGCGCGCGATCTGGACGCCGCGATTCGCGTTGCCGCAGCGGCGGGGATACCCGCGCAGAACGCGTTGATCGGCGACGCGAGCGGTCGCATCGGCTGGACCATCGCCGGGCGCATCCCGGTGCGCTCCGGCTTCGACCCTTCGCGGCCCGCCTCCTGGGCCGCGCCGGGCGTCGGCTGGACCGGATGGGTCGAGCGCGAGCAGCAGCCGCACATCGTCGATCCCTGGGAGGGCAGCGCCTGGACGGCGAACACGCGCGTCGTCGGCGGCGAGTTGCTGGCGGTCATCGGCGATGGTGGCTATGCGCACCCGGCGCGCGCCATGCAGATCCGCGATCGGCTGGCTGCAGTGCAGGCGGCCGGGCCGCGCACGATGCTGGACATCCATCTCGATGACGAGGCGCGTTATCTCAGCCAGTGGCAGGGCCTGCTGCTCGCGACACTGCGTCGTAGCGGGCAGGCGGCTGCCGCTGCGCTGGTCGAGGGCTGGACGGGCAGGGCGGACGCGGACGATGCCGGCTACCGGCTCGTTCGCGAGTTCGAGCAGGTCGTCACGAATCGCGCCTACCAGATGCTCACCGTCGAAGCCCGCAAGCGTTACCCGGACTTCCGTTTCCGCGTGCCCGCCGGTTTCACGGACGCAGCCTGGCGACTGGTCGCGGCGCGGCCAGCGCATCTGCTCGACCCGCGCTTCGACGACTGGGACGCCTGGCTGGCCGACGCCGCGGCGGAAGTCATCCGGCCCGGCGATGGCGAATGTGCCCGGCTCGAGCGCTGCGTCTGGGGCCTGGCGAACACCACCCGGATGCGCCATCCGCTCAGCGCGGCGCTGCCCGTCCTGGCGCCCCTGCTCGACATGCCGGCGACGCGGATGTCGGGCGACTGGTCGATGCCGCGGGTGCAGACGCCGGTGTTCGGCGCGTCCGAGCGCTTCGCGGTGGAGCCGGGGCTCGAGGCGGAGGGCTATTTCCACATGCCGGGCGGGCAGAGCGGACACTTCCTCTCGCCCTTCTACCGCGCCGGCCACGATGCCTGGGTTCGCGGCGAACCGACCCCGTTCCTCCCCGGGCCCGCCGAATACGTCCTCACGCTCGTGCCCTAGGCACCACTGCGGGGACTGTCCCCGCAGGGGACTGTCCCCTTCAGGCTCTTGCCACCGGTGAAGGCACCCCGCGGAACGGCTCGCAGCTGCGCGGGTCTCTCTACTCCTGTAGAGCCTCTTGCTCGCTCCGCCGAGCCAAAGTCGCTCGCAAGAGGCCTACAGTCGTCCTCGACCCGCGGCGGGGACTGTCCCCGCAGGGGACTGTCCCCTTCAGGCTCTTGCCACCGGTGAAGACACCCCGCGGAACGCTCGCAGCTGCGCGGGTCTCTCTACTCCTGTAGAGCCTCTTGCTCGCTCCGCCGAGCCAAAGTCGCTCGCAAGAGGCCTACAGTCGTCCTCGACCCGCGCGGGGACTGTCCCCGCAGGGGACTGTCCCCGATCAGGCACTCACCCGCGGTCAGGCACGCCTCATCAGGGCTCTCGCTCTGCAGGCGGGCGAAGACGACCGTGGCCCCTTCCGTAGTGAGTTTGGCTTCCCGAACGGAGGAAGGGGTCACGGGAGTAGGGAGCCCGCCAGGCGCGACGCGTACTCCGGGAACGGGCGCAGGTCTTCGGCGTAGGGAGCCCGCCGGACGGCGAGCGCGCGCCGGGCGCGCTAGCTGAGCGCGCGCATGGCCCGGTCGAGGCCGTCGAGCGTCAACGGGAACATCCGCTCGTCGATGAGCTCGCGCGTGATCTTCACCGAGGGCGTCCAGTCCCAGCGCTCCTCCGGCTCCGGGTTGAGCCACACGTGGTGCGGATAGGACGCCAGCAGCCGCCGCACCCACGCCGCGCCGGGCTCTTCGTTCCAGTGCTCGATGCTGCCGCCCGGCTGGAGGATCTCGTACGGGCTCATGGTCGCGTCGCCGACGAAGATCAGCTTGTAGTCGGTGCCGTAGGTGCGCATGACTTCCATGGTCGAGATGCGCTCCGCATGCCGCCGGCGATTGTCCTTCCACAGCGACTCGTACACGAAGTTGTGGAAATAGAAGTACTCGAGGTGCTTGAACTCGGTGCGCGTGGCGGAGAACAGCTCTTCGCAGACGCGGACGTGGTCGTCCATGGAACCGCCGACATCGAGGAACAGCAGCACCTTCACCGCATTGTGCCGCTCGGGCACCATGCGGATATCCAGCAGGCCCGCATTGCGCGCGGTCGAGTCGATGGTGCCGTCCAGGTCGAACTGGTCGGCGGCGCCCTGGCGCGCGAACTTCCTCAGCCGCCTCAGCGCGAGCTTGATGTTGCGGGTGCCGAGGTCCACCGAGTCGTCCAGATTGCGGAACTCGCGTTTGTCCCACACCTTGACCGCCCGCCGGTGGCGCGATCCATCCTGCCCGATGCGCACGCCTTCAGGGTTGTAGCCGTAGGCGCCGAATGGCGACGTGCCGCCGGTGCCGATCCACTTGCTGCCTCCCTGGTGGCGCTCCTGCTGCTCGGCGAGGCGCTCACGCAGCGTCTCCATGAGCTTCTCCCAGCCGCCCAGGCCTTCGATTCGTGCCTTGTCCTCGTCGCTCAGGAACAGCTCGGAGGTACGGCGCAGCCACTCCTCCGGAACGTCCGCGACCAGCGTCCGGAAGGCATCCTCGACGCCCTTGAAGTGGGCGGCGAAGACGCGATCGAAGCGGTCGTAGAAGCGCTCGTCCTTGACCAGGACGGTGCGCGCCAGCCAGTAGAAGTCCTGCGCGGACAGGTCGACGATCCTCGCTTCGAGCGCCTCGAGCAGCGCGAGAAACTCGGTGAGCGACACCGGCACCCCGGCTTCGCGCAGCATGTAGAAGAAGCGGATCAGCACGGCTCGCCCCGCCGGCGCTCAGGACGGGCGGTTCGCGCGCCTGTGGAGAAACACCAGCTGCTCGAACAGGTGCACGTCCTGCTCGTTCTTCAGCAGTGCACCGTACAGCGGCGGCAACGAGCTCTTCTGGTCGTCGCTGCGCAGGGCCTCCGGCGGTATGTCCTCGGCGACGAGCAGCTTGATCCAGTCCAGCAACTCGCTGGTGGAAGGCTTCTTGCGCAGCCCGGGTACTTCGCGAATGCGGTAGAACGCCTCGAGTGCGTCCTTGAGCAGCGCCTTCTTGAGGCCCGGATAGTGGACGTCGACGATGCTCTGCATCGTGTCGCGCTCGGGAAATCGGATGTAGTGGAAGAAGCAGCGCCGCAGGAATGCGTCCGGCAGCTCCTTCTCGTTGTTGCTGGTGATCACCACGATCGGGCGATTGCGGGCCCGGATCAGCTCGCGCGTCTCGTAGACGTAGAATTCCATGCGGTCGAGTTCCCGCAGCAGATCGTTCGGGAACTCGATGTCGGCCTTGTCGACCTCGTCGATCAGCAGCACCGCCTGCTGCTCGCTCTCGAAGGCGCGCCACAGCGTGCCCTTGACGATGTAGTTGCCGATGTCCTGGACACGGCTGTCGCCCAGCTGCGAATCACGCAGCCGCGACACGGCGTCGTATTCGTACAGTCCCTGCTGGGCCTTGGTGGTCGACTTGATGTGCCACTCGTACAGCGGCCGCTCGAGCGTGCGCGCGATTTCCTGCGCCAGCTGGGTCTTGCCGGTGCCGGGCTCGCCCTTGATGAGCAGCGGCCGCCCTAGGGTGACCGCCGCGTTGACCGCCAGGGTCAGCTCATCGGTCGCGACATAGGTGTCGGAACCGGAAAACCGGTGCTCGGCCATGCGCGGCTGGCCCCGCGGAGCTCAGCCTTCCTTGCGGGCGGCCGGCTTGGCGCCGGCTCCCAGCTTGCGCAGATCCGCGAGGACCATTTCCGAATGGCCGTCCGGGTCCACTTTGACGTAATGCTTGGCGATCCGGCCCTGCGGATCGATGATGAAGGTGTCGCGCCGGGCGAGTTCCATCATGCCGAGGAACTTGGTCAGTACGCCGTAGCTGGCCGAAACCTTCTTCTCCGAGTCGGCCAGGATGTCGAAGGGCAGGCTGTGCTCTTCGGCGAATTCCTTGTGGGAGGCGACGTCGTCGACACTGACGCCGAGGATCACCGCGCCTGCCTCGCGGAACGCGAAGATATTGTCGCGTAGCTCGCAGGCCTGGGTCGTGCACCCTGGCGTGTTGTCCTTCGGGTAGAAGTACAGGACGACCCACTTGCCGCGATAGTCCGACAGGGAATGCCATTTGCCGGCCTGGTCCTGCAACCGGAAGGCGGGCGCTTCGGCACCGACCGCCGGGGACTCCTGGGCGTGGGCAGGGGCGGCCAGGGCGACCGAGGCGAGCGCAGCAAGTCCTGCGGCACGAAACGTGGCGATCATGGGGCGGACTCCAGACGAAGGGGACAGTTGACCTAGAATAGCAGCGTGCAACCATACATGAAGACAGCCGGGCCGGGCGCGGGTTCCCGCGGGTGAGCGGCGCCGCGCCAGCTGCCTCCTCCACGGCGGAAGGGCAGGGCAAGCTGGCCCTGGTCCTGCCCGGCGGCGGGGCGCGCTCGGCCTATCAGGTCGGGGCGTTGAAGGCGATTTCGAGCTGGTACCCGCCGGGCAGCCCGATCCCGTTCCGCATCGTCTGCGGGACCTCGGCCGGCGCCATTGTCGGTGCCGTTCTCGCTTCCTATGCCAAGCGATTCCGCCGCGGCACGGTGGCGCTGGATCGGGTCTGGCGCAGTTTTCGGTCGGAGCAGGTCTTCAGCACCGACGCGCCGAGCATGCTGCGCTCCGGCGCGCACCTGATGGTCGCGTTGACATCGGGTGGTTGGCTCCTGCCGCCGCCCCGCGCGCTGTTCAACAATGCCCCGCTGCGCCGCCTGCTGGAATGGAGCGTCAACTTCGCCCGCATCCGCCAGGCGCTCGACCAGGGTGCGCTGGAAGCGCTCGCGATCACCGCCACCAGTTTCGCGAGCGGCGAGTCCGTTTCCTTCGTCCAGTCCGCCGCGCCGGTGCCGGGCTGGGAACGTGCCGGGCGGCGCGGTGTGGCGGCGGAGTTGTCCCTGGATCACCTGATGGCCAGTTCCGCCATTCCATTCCTGTTTCCGGCAGTGAGCATGGAGGGCGGTCATTTCGGCGACGGGGCGATGCGCCAGATCACGCCGCTCTCGCCGGCGGTGCACCTCGGTGCCGAGCGGCTGCTGATCATCGGCGCGCGCGAGCCGGGCCGCGCGCCGGTGGGCGCGGCGGTTGCCGGCCCGCCGAGCTTCGGCCAGGTCTTCGGCTTCATGCTCGACACACTCTTCATGGAGGGACTGCACGCCGATCTGGAGCGCCTGCAGCGCATCAACTCGCTGCTGGCCGCTCCGACCGGATCCGCCCCGGCGCTTGGTCTCAGGCGGGTGGAGAGCCTGCTGCTACTGCCGCACGGCGACCTGTCGGCGGTGGCGGCGGAACACGCCGGTGACATGCCGCGTTCGGTGCGCGCGCTGCTCAGGACGATGGGCGCGGCCAACCCGGCCGGGGGGCAGCTCCTGTCCTACCTGCTGTTCGAGAGCAATTACACGCGCAGGCTGATGCAGATGGGTCACGACGACGCCACCGCGCGGCGCGACGAGATATGCCGGTTCCTCGGTATCGAGCCGCCGTCAGAGCAGGAACATCGCGCCGAGACCTAGCAGCGCGGCGAAACCGACGATGTCGGTGACCGTGGTGAGGATCACGCCGCCAGCCAGCGCGGGGTCGATGCGCATGCGCTTCAGCGCCAGCGGGATCAGCACCCCGGCCACCGCGGCCGCGGCCAGGTTGATCACGATGGCGGCGCAGATCACCGCGGCGATCTTCCAGGTGCCGAACCACGCCCAGGTCGCCAGCGCCACCACCGTGGCCCAGATCGCGCCGTTGACCGCGCCCACGCCCAGTTCCTTGAAGAACAGCCAGCGGGCGTTGGACTCGTCGACCTGCCCGAGGGCTATGGCGCGAATGATCAGCGTCACGGTCTGCGTGCCGGCGATGCCGCCCATGCTGGCCACCACGGGCATGAGCACGGCAAGCGCCACGACCTGGTCGATCGCCGCCTCGAACAGTCCGACCACCCACGAGGCGGCGAAGGCCGTCACGAGGTTGATGCCGAGCCAGAGCGCGCGGCGTCGCGCGCTCTTGCGCACGCCGGCAAAGACGTCTTCCTCGTCCTCGAGGCCCGCCGCGGCCAGCAGCGGATGCTCGGCCTGCTCGCGCACCACGTCGACCACGTCGTCGATGGTCACCCGGCCGAGCAGCCGCCCCCCCGGCGCAATCACCGCCGCGGACAGCAGGTCGCGTCCCTCGAACAGGCGCGCGACTTCGCCGGCCGGCGATTCGGGCGAAATGCCGGCGACATCGGAGTCCATCAATGCCGCGACCGTGCGCTCCTCGGGCTCCGTCAGCAGGCGGGTGACCGGCAGCACGCCGAGGTAGCGATCATTGCGGTCGACGACGAACAGGCAGTCGGTGCGTTCCGGCAGTTCGCCACGCATGCGCAGATAGCGCAGCACGACACCAATGGTGACGTCCGGTCGCACGGTCACCGCGTCGGTGTTCATCAGTCCGCCGGCGCTGTCCTCCTCGTAGGCGAGCACGGAGGTCAGGCGCAACCGGTCCTGGTGGTCCATCGACCGCAGCACCTGCTGCGTCACCGCCTCCGGCAGCTCGGCCAGCAGGTCGGCGAGATCGTCGACATCCAGGCCCTCGGTGGCCGCGACGATCTCGTGGGTCTCCATTTCGCGCAGCAGTTCGGCGCGCACGTCCTCGGACAGTTCGATCAGGACGTCGCCGTCGAGCTCTTCGTCGACGAGCTCCCAGGTCAGTTCACGCTGCGCCGGGGGCAGTGACTCCAGAAGATGAGCGATTTCCGCGGGATGCAGCGCATTGACCATGCGCTGGGCGCCGCGCAGGGTGCCCGAATCCAGCGCAGCCCGCAGCGCCGCCAGCTTGGCGGAACGGTCGCTGCGGATGGGTGCGGAAACGTTCGCCACGCGGCTGGCTCCAGGAGGGCGGATGCCGCGCGAGTCTAGCGGTCCGCCCCGGTCGGGTCCAAGCGCTGCGCTCAGCCGCTGCCGGAGAGCTCCTTGTGCCGCGCCAGCACCTGGGGCCGGCTGGCGGCGAAGTGGGCGGCAAGTTTTTCGGCGAGGTAGACGGAGCGGTGCTGGCCGCCGGTGCAACCAATGGCGACGGTCAGATAACCGCGATTGTTGCGCTCATAGTCCGGGATGCGGCGCTCCAGGAATCCCGCGATGTCATCGATCATCGCCTGCACCTCGGGCTTCGCTTCCAGGAAGCGCTGCACCGGCGCGTCCAGGCCGGTATAGGGCTTCAGCTCGGCGTCCCAGTAGGGGTTCGGCAGGGTGCGGGCATCGAACACGAAATCCGCATCGCCCGGGATGCCCGACTTGAAACCGAAGGACTCGAACAGGATCGCGAGCCGTGCTTCACGGCCGGCCTGCACGCGCTGGCGCACCAGTTCGCGCAACTGATGCACGCTCATCGCGGAGGTGTCGACCACGAGATCGGCGACGTCCACCAGCGGATGCAGCAGGCGGCGCTCGATCGCCAGCGCCTCGGCGAGGCTGACGCCGGGACCGGCCAGCGGATGGCGGCGCCGGGTCTCGGCGAAGCGCCGCAGCAGCACGTTGTCGTCGGCGTGCAGGTAGACGATCTCGCAGCGCAGCCCGCTGCGTCGCAGGTCCCGAATCAGCTCGGGAATCAGCGCCAGCTCGTCGGCGCGATTGCGGGCATCGAGCCCGACTGCCACGTAGTCATACAGGGGCTCATCCTGTTGCAGCGTGTGCGAGACCAGCTCGCGCACCAGCCCCGCCGGGATGTTGTCCGTGCAGAACCAGCCCAGGTCCTCCAGCATGTGCAGCCCGACACTCTTGCCGGACCCGGAGAGTCCGCTGACAACGAGCAGCCGCTGCATGGGAGAAGGACCCGCATGACGCCGGACAACCGCCGGCTACGGCGTGATCCTACGCGGTCGGCGTGGTGCGGGCCAACGGCCGCGAGCCTGTCGCCGGCGTCAGCCGCGCCGGCGCGCCACCTCGGCCGCGTGGTGGTCGGTGAGCTTTTCCTTGTGCTTCTTCACCAGCCGGTCGAGCTTGTCGGTCAGCCCATCGATGGCGGCGTACATGTCGTTCTCGGTCGCCACCGCGTGAATGGTGGCCCCGCTGACACCGAGCGTGGCCTCCGCCTGGTGGCGCAACTTCTCCACCGTCAGGACGCAGTGAACGTCGATCACCTGGTCGAAGTGGCGCACGATGCGCTCGAGCTTCTTCTCGACGTATCCGCGCAGCGCCGGCGTGATGTCTATGTGGTGACCGGTGAGAGTCAGCTGCATGATCATTGCTCCTGAACTGGTTAACTCGTTGCTGGCATTCAGCGGACCGGCAGGCGGCGCCGATCGCTTGAAGAAGGGATCCCCATGGCCTCCCGGTATTTTGCCACCGTGCGGCGCGCGACCTGCACGCCCTCGCCGGAAAGCACCTCCGCTATGCGATTGTCCGACAAGGGCTCCTCCGGATTCTCCGCGGCGATCATTTTCTTGATCTTCGCACGGATCGCGGTGGACGAGACCTCCGCGCCGCCGTCACCGGACACATGACTGGAGAAGAAGTAGCGGAATTCGAGGACGCCGCGCGGGGTATGCATGTACTTGCCGGTGGTGACGCGGGAAATGGTCGACTCGTGCATCTCCACTTCCTCGGCGACGTCCTTGAGCACCATCGGCTCCATCGCTTCCTCGCCGTGCTCGAAGAAGGCCGACTGGCGGGACACGATGGAACGCGCCACCTTGAGCAGCGTGTCGTTGCGGATCTCCAGGCTGCGCAGCAGCCAGCGCGCCTCTTGCAGCTGCGTGCGCAACACCGCGTGATCCGGCGCGCGGGTTATCAGGCCGGCATAGCTCTGGTTGAGGCGCACGCGCGGCAGTGACGCCGGATTCAGGTCGACGATCCAGCCGGTCGGACTGCGGCGGACGAACACATCCGGCACGACATATTCGGTGCGCGACGGCTGGATGGCCGATCCGGGTCGCGGATGACAAGCGCGTACCAGCGCCAGCGCGACGTCGAGGTCCTCGGCCGAGCAATGCAGCTGGCGCTTGAGCGCCGCGAATTGCTGCGCCGCGACCAGTTCGAGATGGCAACCGGCGAGCTCCCGGGCCGTGGCCAGGCCGGGCGTGTCGGGATCGAGTTGGCCGAGCTGCAGGCAGAGGCACTCCGCCACCGAGCGCGCCGCCACCCCGGCCGGGTCGAATTGCTGGATCACGGCCAGCACGGCCTCGAGCTCGTCCGGGCCGGCTTCGACCTCGGGCCGCAAGGTCTCCGCGATCTGCTCCAGGCTCTCGCTCAGGTAACCGTCGTCGTTGATCGCGTCGATGATGGCGCGGCCGATCATGACCGATACGGGATCGAGATGGGCCAGCTCGAGTTGCCACAGCAGGTGGTCGATCAGGGTCTGCCCGGACTCGTCCGCCAGCCCCATGATCCGGTCGTCGTCGCCGCCCGACCACGGCGCCTCGGAGACGGCCACAGTCGGCTCCGGCCAGTCCTCGCCGATTTCGACCGTGGGCTCCGGGGGACCTAGCTCGGGATCGTCCGGTGGGTCACCCTCGGCCTCGGATTGCGCCTCGGCGGCATCGATGTCCGGCTCGTCTTCGCCCTCGAGCATGACGTTGCTCTCGAGCGCCTCGCGGATCTGCGCCTGCAGCTCGAGAGCCGGCAATTGCAGCAGCCGGATGGCCTGCTGCAGCTGCGGCGTCATGGTGAGCTGCTGCCCGATACGCAGCTGCAGGCTTGGCTTCATCATGCGGGAAGGCGAGGTCCCTAGAGACGGAAATCCTGTCCCAAGTAGACCTCGCGGACGTCGGGATTGGCAAGGATGTCTTCCGCACTCCCGGAGGCCAGAATCGTGCCTTGGTTCACGATGTAGGCCCGCCCGCAGATGCCGAGCGTTTCGCGCACGTTGTGGTCGGTGATCAGCACGCCGATGCCGCGATCCGCGAGGTGCCGGACGATCCGCTGGATGTCGTTGACGGACAGCGGGTCGACGCCCGCGAACGGTTCGTCGAGCAGGATGAAGGCCGGATCGGCGGCCAGCGCGCGGGCGATCTCGACCCGCCGCCGCTCGCCGCCGGACAGGCTCATGCCGAGGCTGTCGCGGATGTGGCCGATGTGCAGCTCGTCGAGCAGGTTCTCGAGCTTGCCGGATCTGGCCTCGGCATCGAGTCCTGGACGGGTTTCGAGCACGGCCATGATGTTGTCGGCGACCGACAGCTTGCGGAACACGGACGCTTCCTGCGGCAGGTAGCCGAGGCCGCGCCGGGCCCGCGCATGCATGGGCAGACGCGTGATGTCCACGCCGTCGAGCTCGATCCGGCCGCCGTCGCAGGCGATCAGGCCGACGATCATGTAGAAGGCCGTGGTCTTGCCGGCGCCGTTGGGGCCGAGCAGGCCGACCACTTCGCCGCTGGAAATCTCGAGGGACAGATCCGCAACCACCTTGCGCTTGCGGAAGGCCTTGCTGAGATTCACGGCACGCAGCGTGCTCACGGGGCCGGCTCTGCAGCCGGCGGCGCTGGCTGTGGCGGATTTTCTGCCGGGGCTTTCGGATTGATGATGATGCGCACCGGCTGGCCGCCCTGGGCGGCGGCCTCGGCGAGAACCCGCTCCTCGTGCATGCTGTAGACGAGCGTCGAACCGGTGATCTCATTGCGGCCGTCCGACAGCCAGGCGTCGCCGAGCAACCGGACCTGGCCGGTCGCGAGGTCGTAGTCGATGCGCTGGGCGCGGCCTTGCGCGGTATCGGGCCCGCGGCGTTGCTCGAAGCGCGCGGGCGCGCCTTCCACCTCCGCGCCAGTGATCTGGTTGTTGCGGAATCGCACACTGGCGGAAGTGCTCTGCAGCGAGCCCTCGGTGACGGTGATGCGCACGCCGCCGGTCAGCTGCCAGGTGCTGTTCTCGAACTCGAGCCCGGTCGCCGTGGCGCGACCGGCCTCGACCCGGGCGTCGCCCTGCACGATGCGCACTCGCTCGAATACGAGCACGCCATTCTTGTAGTCGAAATCACTGGAGTCCGCCTCCACGGCGATCGGCAGCGTCGAGCGATCCGCCGCCTGGGCCGCGCCGGCCAGCGCGAGGACCGCGAGCGCAAGCCTAGCGAGCGAAGCGGCCATTGACGCCTGCCTCCAGCCGTAGGGTTTCCGCGAGCAGATTGGCGTCCATGCCGATGGCGCCGAGACGTGTGTCGCCGAAGGCGAGGGTGACCGGCGCATCCGTGTACGCCCGCTGGCTCGCGGTGTCGAGCGTCAGGCGATCGGTTTCGACGATCGCGGCGCGAGCCTCGCCATCGCGTTCACCGCGCATGGTCACCGCGCCTTCCAGTTCGACCTGCCGGCTACCGGTGGGCACGCGGCCGGTCGCCGCGGTGAGTGTCCAGCGCTGGCGGGGCAATGCGAAGTACTCGACGTCCACCTTGTTCAGCAGGATCTCCTCCCGGGCGGGTATCTCCACCGCGGAATCGGCAGTGAAACGCAGGGCCACGCGGCCATCGGCTCCGTACTCGGTGACCTCGGCCTCGCGAACGTAATAGCCGGTGGACTCGGCGCTGCGCGAGCTTTCGCCCGAGCTGCCGTCCTCGCGCGTGAACTGCACGACCAGGAACGCCAGCGCGCCGAGCGCAACCAGCAGCATGATCCGCCCCATCATGGCGGTGAGTCCCGTCCGGCCATTAGCCAGTCGCAGAATTCGCGCACTGCCCCCTGTCCCCCGGGAGCGTGGTCACGTGCCGCGCGGCCGCCAGGACCTGCGGATGGGCGTCAGCCACCGCGGCAGGGAGACCGACCATCCGCATCATCGGCAGGTCGGGCAGGTCATCCACCAGGCAGGCGGCGCGTTCGGCCGTCACGCCCGTTCGGGCAAGCAGCGCGTTCAGCTCTGCCTCCTTGTCCGCTGCGCCCTGCACGACCTCTGTGACCCCCAGCTCCAGCATTCGTGCCGTGACTGCGGCGCTGCGTCGCCCCGAGATCACGGCGACGCCTATGCCGGCCCGCTGCAGCTGCTTGATGCCGAGCCCGTCGCGGACGTGGAACGCCTTCATCTGTTCGCCGCCGGCACCGAACCACAGGCGGCCGTCGGTGAGCACGCCGTCGACGTCGAGTACCAGCAGGTCGATCCGGCCCGGGATCGCGCCGGGGCCGTTCACATCACCCCCGCGCGCAGCAGGTCGTGGACGTTCAGTGCGCCGACTAGCCTGCCTTGCTCGTCCGCGGCCAGCAGTCCGGTGATGCGGTGGCGTTCCATCAACAGCACCGCCTCGGCGGCCAGCTCATCCGGGCCGATGGTCTTGCAGTTGGGCGTCATCACGTCGCTCATCAGCGTGCGATGCACGTCCAGCTGCCCGTCGAGTGCGCGCCGCAGGTCGCCATCCGTGAAGATCCCCAGCACGTGCTGCGCCTGGTCGACGATCGCGGTCAGCCCGAGGCCCTTGCGCGACATCTCCAGCAGCCCGGCCGCCAGCGGCGTGGCAGCCTGCACCTGTGGCAGCGCGTCGCCGGTCCGCATCACGTCCCGGACGCGCAGCAGCAGGCGGCGTCCGAGCGTGCCGCCCGGGTGCGATCGGGCGAAGTCCTCGGGCGTGAACCCACGCAGGTCCAGCAGCGCGACGGCGAGCGCATCGCCCATCGCCAGCGCAGCGGTGGTGCTGGCGGTCGGCGCGAGGTTCAACGGGCAGGCTTCCGCCGGCACGGAGACGTCGAGATGGGCGTCTGCTTCGCGGGCCAGCGTAGAGCCGGCATGGCCGGTCATCGCAACCAGCGGCAGCCCCATCCGCTTGATGAGCGGCAGGATGGTGAGGATCTCCGCCGTTTCGCCCGAATTCGACAGCGCGAGGACCACGTCGTCACGGGTCAGCATGCCGAGGTCGCCGTGGCTCGCCTCGCCCGGGTGCACGAAGAACGCGGGTGAACCGGTGCTGGCGAGTGTTGCGGCGATCTTGCCGGCGATGTGCCCGGACTTGCCCATGCCCGTCACCACGATCCGGCCACGGCAAGCGAGACAGATGCGGCAGGCCACCGCGAAGGAGGCGTCCAGGCGCTGGGCGAGGGCCTGCACCGCGCTGGCCTCGATCGTCAGTGCGGTGCGGCCGGCTTCGACGACCCGATCGTCAGCGGCGGATTCTGTCAGTGGGCGTGCCATGGCATCGGTAATAGCCGCGGATTCCGGATGATACACCTGCGGAAGCCGCCCAAGATCCACGAATCGGCTGCGGCGCGTTTGCGCCGCCCGGCGAGCCCCTCCCTGTGGGCGGCGGATTTCCCTACTATGTCGGTCTCACCCGCCACGGCAAGCAACATGACCGCAGACGAAGTCAACGACAGGATCCTCGCCGCGCTGCCCGGGGCCCGGGTCCAGGTGCGCTCTGAAGACAACGTGCATTTCGAAGCCCTGGTGGTGGCGCCGCAGTTCGACGGCTTGCGCACCATCAAGCGTCATCAGCTGGTCTATGCCGCGCTCGGCGCGGCGGTCGGCGGCGAAATCCACGCGCTTTCCCTCGATACGCCGACGCCCGACGAGTGGGCTGCGCGCGGCCGCGGCTGACGGCACGCGCGTGGACCAGCTACAGATCACCGGTGGCACCCGCCTCGAGGGCGAAGTGCGGATCTCCGGCGCGAAGAATGCGGCGCTGCCGATCCTGGCGGCGGGCATCCTGCCCGAGGGGCCGGTGAACATCGGCAACGTGCCGCATCTGCACGACGTCACCACCATGATCGCCCTGCTGGGCCGCATGGGCGTGAGCGTGACGGTTGGCGACCGGATGGAAGTCGAGATCGACGCGCGTCAACTGAACGAGCCGGTCGCGTCCTACGATCTGGTCAAGACCATGCGCGCCTCGATCCTGGTGCTGGGACCGCTGCTGGCCCGCTTTGGCCGTGCGGACGTTTCCCTGCCGGGCGGCTGCGCCATCGGCGCGCGCCCGGTCAACCTGCACGTCGAGGGCCTCAAGGCGCTCGGCGCGGAAATAGAGATCGAGTCGGGGTACATCCGCGCACGCGCCGGCCGGCTCAAGGGCGCGCGCATCGTGCTGGATACCGTGACGGTGACCGGCACGGAGAACCTGATGATGGCGGCCGTGCTGGCCGACGGGCGCACGGTCATCGAGAACGCGGCGCGCGAGCCGGAAGTGACCGACCTGGCCGCCTGCCTGATCGCCATGGGGGCACGGATCGGCGGCGTCGGGACGGACACGCTGGTGATCGACGGCGTGGAGCGCCTGCACGGCTGCCGCTACGAAGTCTTGCCGGACCGGATCGAGGCGGGAACCTACCTGATCGCCGGCGCGATCACTGGCGGCCGGGTGCGCGCGCGTAACGCGCGGCCGGAGCATCTGGACGCCGTGCTCGCGAAGCTCAGGGAGGCCGGTGCGGAGGTGAGCGCCGGTGCGGACTGGATCGAAGTCGACATGGGCGGGCGCCGGCCGCGCGCCGTCGACATTCGCACGGCGCCCTATCCGGCGTTTCCGACCGACATGCAGGCGCAGTTCGCGGCGCTCGATACCGTGGCGGACGGTGTGGGCACGGTGGTCGAGACCATCTTCGAGAATCGCTACATGCACATGCTGGAGTTGCGCCGGCTCGGCGCGGACGTGCGCATCGAGGGGCCGACGGCGATCATCCGCGGCGTCCAGCGGCTCTCGGGCGCGCCGGTCATGGCGACGGACCTCAGGGCCTCGGCCAGCCTGGTCGTCGCGGGCCTGGTCGCGGAGGGCACCACCGCGGTCCAGCGCATCTACCATATCGATCGCGGCTACGAGTGCATCGAGGAGAAGCTCGGGCAGCTCGGCGCCAGCATCAAGCGGGTCCCGGGCCCGCGCGTCTAGGGACTGTCCCCGCAGGGGACTGTCCCCCGATGCGGCACTTACGTGGGGACTGTCCCCGCAGGGGACTGTCCCTTCTAGGCTCTTGCCACCGGTTGAGGCAGGCTGCGGAACGCTCGCGCCTGCGCGGGTCTCTCTACTCCTGTAGAGCCTCTTGCTCGCTCCGCCGAGCCAAAGTCGCTCGCAAGAGGCCTACAGTCGTCCTCGACCCGCGGGGACTGGCACCGCAGTCTCAAGGCTCTCTGCGGCACGGCCGTGCCAGCGGTGCCTGTCCCCTCCGTATCGAGGCTCAACGAATCAGGCGCAAGCGCCACAGGCGGGCGCGGACCGTGGCCCCTTCCGCAGTGAGTTTGGCCTCCCGAACGGAGGAAGGAGCCACGGAAGTAGGAAGCCCGCCGGGCACGGCGTCGATGCGGCGTCCGATGCCTGCCGCGGTCAGGACGTGGCGGCGGCCTGGGCGGGTCGCGCGATCACCGGGATGCTGACCGAATGTTCGCGCACCTGGCCGTCGAACGGCGGGCCGCGCCGGATCGTCAGGCGCGCCGCTTGCCCGGGGATCAATGCCGCGATGCGTGCCAGGACATCCTCGGCGCCGTTCACCTGCGAGCCGTTGATCTCCGTGATCACGTCGCCCGCCCGCAGGCCCTCGGTGGCGGCCGGCGTGTTGCGGTAGACGCCTGCCACGATCACCGAGCCTTCCGGCCAGCCGAACTGCCGGCAGTCTTCGGGCTTGATCGACTTCGGCTGGATGCCGATCCAGCCGCGCACGACCCTGCCATCGCGCAGGATCGCGTCCACGACGCCGCGCACCAGGTCCACGGGGATCGCGAAACCGATGCCCTCGATGCCCGCATTGCGCGCGATCACCGCGGTGTTGATGCCGACCAGCTCGCCGCGCGCATCGACCAGCGCTCCGCCGGAGTTGCCGAAGTTGATCGCGGCATCGGTCTGGATGAAGTTCTCGAAGGTGGACACGCCGAGACGCGCGCGGCCGGTGGCGCTGACGATGCCCTGGGTCACCGTCTGTCCAAGACCGAGCGGGTTGCCGATCGCGAGCACCGGGTCGCCCACCCGCATCCGGTTGGAGCGCCCGAGCGCGATGTGCGGCAGTTTGTCCAGGTTCACCTTGAGGACGGCGATGTCCGTGTCGCGGTCGCTGCCCACCAGCGTCGCCGGCGACTCACGGCCGTCGCGCAGCTGGACGCTGATCTGCGTGGCGCCGTCGATGACGTGGTAGTTGGTGACGACGTGGCCGGCGGCATCGTAGATCACGCCCGAGCCGAGGCTGCGTTGCACCCGATCGCTGTAGGAATTCCACAGGTCGCCGAAATACGGGGCCAGTTCCCGCGGCAGGCCGCGCGCCTGCGGCACCTGGACGACGCGCTCGGTATAGATGTTCACGACCGCCGGCGCGGACAGCTCGACCGCCTCGGCGTAGCTCGACGAACTCCCGCGCGGGCCGGTCCGCTGGCACGCCGGCGGCGGGTTCGGCCGGCGTCGGGGCGGCGGCCGGGGCCGGTTCGTCCGGGACGGCGACCGCCGGGGCCGCAGCCGGCGCCGCGCTGTCCAGTTGCACGCGAACTTCGCCGCGGCCCGGCAGCAGATCCGGACGCAGCCAGGCGACGAATAGGGCAAATGACAGGCCAACAAGTGCTCCGGAGCCGACCCAGAGCACCCATCGTTGAGCGGACCGCATGTTGAACGACCTCCAGCCCGACCTATTGTTGCAACGCATTACCCAATTTGCGAGCCGGTGTATACTTCGCCCCGCTCTTTGGGCTTGCAAAGTCGAGGTTGCGACGGGTTCCTCGCGCACGACCTCGCCACCACATTCGTCGACAATCCCTACAGGGGTGACAGGATGACTGACCACGTTGATCACGGCCGCCGTCAACTGCTGACCGCTGCCACCGCTGTGACCGGCGCAGTGGGCTTCGCGTTCGCCGCGACACCGTTTCTCGCCTCCTGGAAACCCAGCGCCCGCGCCAAATCGCTCGGCGCGCCGATCGAGATCGACATCAGCAAGCTCGAGAGCGGCGCGATCCTCAAGGTCGAGTGGCGCGGCAAGCCGGTGTGGGTCGTGCGCCGCACCGAAGACATGGTCCAGCGCCTGCCGACGGTCGATCCGCTGCTGGCCGATCCCGAGTCGAACGCGTCGATCCAGCCGGATTATGCGAAGAACGAATCGCGAGCCATGCGACCTGAATTCCTGGTCGTGCTCGGCGTCTGCACGCACCTCGGCTGCGCGCCTTCGATGCGCTTCACGGCGGGCGATGCCGAACTCGGCGCCGACTGGCCGGGCGGCTTCTACTGCCCGTGCCATGGCTCGAAGTTCGACATGGCCGGACGCGTTTTCCGCGGCATGCCGGCACCGACCAACCTGACGGTGCCGCCATATACGTTCGTTGACGACAATCACATCCTGGTCGGGGCCGACCAGGCGAGGGCTGCATGATGTCCAAGGGTGCTGCAAGCGCCGCCGCAGGAGGCGGCTCGAAGGGTCTGCTCGGCTGGGTGGACGACCGTTTCCCGCTCACGCGCCTGTGGAACGAGCAATGGGGACAGTACTACGCGCCGAAGAACCTGAACCTCTGGTACCTGTTTGGCTCGCTGTCGCTGGCGGTGCTGGTCATCCAGATCGTGACCGGCATCTTCCTGACGATGAACTACAAGCCGTCGGCGACCGAGGCCTTCGGTTCCGTCGAGTACATCATGCGCGACGTGGAGTGGGGCTGGTTGCTGCGCTACCTGCACTCGACCGGCGCATCCGCATTCTTCGTCGTGGTCTACCTGCACATGTTCCGCGCGATGCTCTACGGCTCGTACCGCAAGCCGCGCGAGCTGTTGTGGATCTTCGGCATGCTGATCTACCTGTGCCTGATGGGCGAGGCCTTCTTCGGCTACCTGCTTCCCTGGGGCAACATGTCCTACTGGGGCGCGCAGGTGATCGTGTCGCTGTTCGGCACGCTGCCGGTCATCGGACCCGATCTGCAGGAGTGGATCCGCGGCGACTTCTTCATCTCGGACATCACGCTGAACCGCTTCTTCGCGCTGCACGTGATCGCGCTGCCGCTGGTGCTGGTGTTCCTGGTGGTCGCGCACCTGCTGGCGCTGCATGAGGTCGGGTCGAACAACCCCGACGGTGTCGAGATCAAGAAGAACAAGGACAAGGATGGCAATCCGGTGGACGGCATCTGGAGCCACCCGTACTACACCGTGAAGGACATCATGGGCTTCGCGGCCTTCCTGGTGATCTTCTGCGCGGTGGTGTTCTTCGCGCCGACCATGGGCGGGCTGTTCCTGGAGAAGCCGAATTTCGAGCTGGCCAACCCGATGCAGACGCCCGCGCACATCGCGCCGGTGTGGTACTTCACGCCGTATTACGCGATGCTGCGCGCCGTGCCGGCCTTCCTCGGGACGCAGGTGTGGGGCGTGCTGGTGATGGGCGGGGCGGTAATGATCCTGTTCTTCCTGCCCTGGCTGGACCGGTCCGACGCAAAGTCGATCCGCTATCGCGGTCCGATCTACAAGGTGGCGCTGGCGCTGTTCGTGTTCTGGTTCATCGTGCTGGCGATCTGCGGGCTGAAGCCCCCGGCCGAGCCGTACAAGACGCTGTCCGTGATCGGCACGATCTACTACTTCGCCTTCTTCCTGCTGATGCCGTGGTATTCGCGGATCGACAAGAACAAGCCAGTGCCGGACAGGGTGACCTACCATGCTCATTAAGAGGCTTGCGGCCATCGCCGCCGCGCTGCTGCTGCCGACCGCCGTCCTCGCCGCGAGCAGCGTGCCACTGATGCACGCGGATACGGACATCCACAACGAGGCATCGCTGCAGCGTGGCGCCCGCAACTTCGTGAACTACTGCATGGGCTGTCATTCGGCGCAGTACATGCGCTGGAACCGCATGGCCGAGGATCTGGGCATCGGCGAGGACGAGCTCGAACAGTACCTGATGTTCACCGGCGGCAGCGCCTTCGACACCATGAAATCGGCCATGCGGCGTGAAGACGGGGCGGCCTGGTTCGGCAACGCGCCGCCAGACCTGTCGCTGATCGCCCGCAGCCGCGGCCTCGATTACCTGTACACGTTCCTCATGGGTTACTACGAGGACCCGTCGCGGCCGACAGGGGTGAACAACCTCGCGCTCGCCAACACCGCGATGCCGCACGTGCTGGCGCATCTGCAGGGCGTGCAGAAGGCGGATGTGGAGCTGAAGACGGTCGACGGCAAGACGGTCGAGCACATCGTCGGCGTGGTCCCGGGCACGCCCGGGGAGCTGACTGCTGCCCAGTACGACGAGTTCGTGCTCGACACCGTCAACTTTCTCGACTACGTCGGCGAGCCGATCAAGGCCAAGCGCGAGCGGATGGGCGTCTGGGTGGTGTCCTTCCTGCTGGTGTTCTGGCTGTTGACCTGGCTGCTGAAGCGGGAATACTGGAAGGACGTCAAGTAGCGGCGATCGACTGCGGGCCGGGCGCGGCCCGCGTGCCGGGCAACGCACCCGTGGTGCGTTGCCCTGGGGGGATGCAGTGACAGAAGGCCCGAGTTCGCGCCGGCCCTATCTGGTTCGCGCCATGCACGAATGGATGACCGACAACGGCCAGACCCCCCATCTGGTCGTCGACGCTTCCTGCCCGGGAACCGAGGTCCCGGCGGCCTACGTCAAGGACGGCAGGATCGTGCTCAACATCAGCTGGCAGGCGACCCAGGGCCTGCGGCTCGGCAACGACGCGATCGAGTTCTCGGCGCGCTTCGGCGGGACGCCTTTTGGCGTCAGGGTGCCGCCGCGCGCCATGATCGGCATCTACGCGCGGGAAACCGGCGAGGGCATGCTGTTCCAGGATGAAGCGGACCTCGGTGATCCGACGCCGCCGGATGATTCCTCGCCGGGAGTCCGCAAGCCACAGCTGCGCGTGGTCAAGTAGCGGCCAGCGGGTTCGCGGCAGGCGTCGAATGCGCCCTTGATCAGCCGGCAGCCGAGCCTCTCCGGCTCACCGCCCACTTCCACGACGTCGAATCTCGCCGGCAACCGCGCCAGCGCCGGCCGGCGCTGCAGCAGTGCCTGGGCGGCGCGGGTCAGCCGCGCGCGTTTCGTGGCGGTGATGCTCGCGGCCGCGCCGCCGAAGTCCCGGCGGGAGCGGTAGCGCACCTCGACCAGCGCCAGCACGCCTTGATCCAGCGCCACGATGTCGAGCTCGCCGCAGCGGAATCTCACGTTGCGCGCCAGAATCTCGTAGCCGGCGCGTTCCAGGAATGCACCCGCCGCCCGTTCGGCGTCGCGTCCCGCGCGCAGGTGGCGCGCTTCCGTCATCGCGTCGCGCCCGCTCCCGGCGGCCAGGCCACGGCCTTGCCCCCTTCGATGCGCGCGAACTCGAGCGTGCGGTGGATGCGGCCCGACCCCATCCGCCTGCAGCTGACCCGTTACGCCGGGCACGGGTTGCGGCAGCGCGCCGCGCTGCCGGCCGAGTTCCGACACCAGGGCAAAGGTGTCATAGCCGAATGCGAACAGCCGGCTGCGCGAATCCGAGCGTTCACGCCAGGTCTGCTCGAGACCTGCGCGGACGCTGGCCGTGACGCCCGCGGTATCCAGTACCCAGGGCATTTCCGGAAACATCACGCCTTCCAGGTCGATATTGCCGCTGCTGCCGAGTTCATGGATATCCGAGGTGGCGTAGACGGGCAGGCGGCTGGCGTAGTTGAACCGGAGCTGCGTGCGGATCAGCCGGCCGGCGGTGGGTTGCGCGGCAACGAATATGAACTGCGCGTCCGGACGGTAGGCCTTGCGCCCGCCGCCCTCGGGACTCGCCCGCAGGCTGAGCAGCTGGTCGAGTATCTGCTGGAAATCGGTCGTGCCGGAGGCGTACACGCTGCGCGCCAGCAAACTGCCGCCGGCCGCGCTGAGCTCGGCCTGGAAGGCGGTCAACACCCGCTGGCCCCACTCGTTGGCGGGCACCAGGGCGAGGCCCGCGGTCAGGCCGTCCGCCACGGCGCGCCGCGCGGCAGCGCGCGCTTCGTCCTCCGGCGAGAGGGCGAACTGGTAGAAGCGATCCGGAGTGATGGTGCCGTCCGGCAGGAAATTGAGCGCCAGGGTGGTGGCGCTGCCGTCCGCCACTTCGGCGAGCTTGATCACTTCCTCGCGCGTGAGCGGCCCGACGACGAGCTGTGCGCCCTCTGCGATGGCGGCCAGATAGGCGCTCGGCGCGTCGGTTGCGGCGACGTCGTAGAAGCGCAGCCGCGGGCGCGTGGATTGCGGCTGTTCGTAGTAGGCGGCCAGGAACCCGTCGCGCACCGACAGGCCCGCAGCCCGCGCGCGGCCCGACAACGGCAGCAGCAGCGCCACCTGCGAATCGGCCGCGAGTCCCGGCCGATAGCGGGCGACCATCTCGGGGACCAGCCCGGCGTTCGCCGGATGCGCGGGGTAGCGCTTCCGCCAGGCTTCCAGCCGTCCGGCCGTGCCGACCGGGTTCTGCTGGGCGCGGCTGGTGATCTGGCCCAGTTCGAGCCAGCCCGCGACGACCGGGCTCGCCCCCGCGGTGGGCAGCAGGCTGTTGCCGCGGGCAGCAGTGGCGGCCAGGCTGTCGAGGATGAGCCGCTGATTCGCCAGCCGTTGTGTGTCGCCCGCCAGACGCGCTTCGCGTTCAACCAGCGTGCGCACCGCTTCCTCCGTGCGGCCGAGCGCGAACAGTGCGCGGGCGCGGACCGCGAGGGTCGACGGATCGTCCGCTCCCTGCAGCGCGGCCAGCTGTTCGAGCGCGCGCGCCGGTTGATTCGCAAGCAGCGATAGCTCGGCGGCCAGGCGGACCTGCTCGCGGGCGTCGGCGGGCGAAAGCGGCGTGGCGACCCGCGCCAGCGCGCGTCCCGCGGCAGACGCGTCGCCCGCGGTCAGCCACTCGCGCGTCGCCGCCAGCCACAGCGCGTTGGCCCGCCCGGGGGCCGCCAGCGGCGCCGCCTGTTCGTACGCCGCCGCGGCGCCGGCGTGGTCGCCGCGGGCGGCCAGCCGCTCGGCGCGGGTCTGGGCTGCCTGGCCGGAATCCGGCAGGCCGCTCGACAGGGGTTGGCAGGCGGCGAGCATTGCCGCCAGCAGGCAGGCGGCCAGCGGCCGCAGGAATCCAGGTGAAGCTTGCATCGGAGTACCGCGTTGGCGAGGATCGGGACGCCGCGCTGTGCGGCCTGGAGCGTCATTATAGAGATGCCGGCCGGCTGTCTTTACGTCGTCGCGACGCCGATCGGCAATCTGGCCGACATCTCGGCCCGGGCCCGCGAAGTGCTCGCGGCGGTGGCCCTGGTGGCCGCCGAGGACACCCGCCATACCGGGCGGCTGCTGGCCCATCTGGGGATCGACCGGCCGCTGCTGTCGCTGCACGAGCACAACGAGTCCGGCCGCGCGCCGGCGCTGGTCGCGCGCCTGCTGGCGGGAGAGTCCGTCGCGCTGGTCAGCGACGCGGGGACCCCGCTGGTCAGCGACCCGGGTTTCGCGCTCGTGCGCAGCGCGCTGGCGGCGGGCGTCGCCGTCAGCCCGGTGCCCGGTCCCTGCGCCGCGGTCGCGGCGCTGTCGGTGGCCGGGCTGCCCACGGACCGCTTCTGTTTCGAGGGCTTTCTGCCCGCCCGGCCCGCGGCGCGGCGCTCGCGCCTGCAAGAGCTGGCGGCGGAGCCGCGCACGCTGGTCTTCTACGAGGCGCCGCAGCGTCTCGCGGACTGCCTGGCCGACATGGCCGCCGCGTTCGGCGCGGACCGCGAGGCCGCGATCGCGCGTGAACTCACCAAGCTGTACGAAAGCGTCTATCACGGCCGGCTGGGCGAGCTGGCGGAGCGCGTCGCTGCGGACGCGGACATGCGCCGCGGCGAGATCGTCTGCACCGTGGCCGGCGCGCCTGCGCGGCCGGGAGGTGGAGGGCAGGAGCTCGACCGCGTGCTCGGCGTGCTGCTGCAGACGCTGCCGGTCTCGCAAGCGGCCGGCATTGCCGCGAGCCTGACCGGTGAGCGTCGCAACACCTGTTATCAGCGCGCCATGGCACTGGCCGGCGCCACCGGCGAATCGCCTTGAATGACGGACCCATAGCGCCTATGGTGCTTGCGGGAGTCGGCCAGGCAACCGCTGTTTTCCTTTGGAAAATGGAGGAAAGTCCGGGCTCCAGAGGGCGAGGCGCCAGGTAACGCCTGGGGGGCGCGAGCCCACGGAAAGTGCAACAGAAAGCAAACCGCCCAAGCGTGCGAGCAATCGCGCGACGGCAAGGGTGAAACGGTGCGGTAAGAGCGCACCGCGCTTCCGGTAACGGAAGTGGCACGGCAAACCCCGCCTGGAGCAAGGCCAAATAGGGAAGCACGCGGCCGCAAGGCCGCATCGCGCGGCCCGCGCGAGCTTCCGGGTAGGCCGCTTGAGGTGCACGGTGACGTGCATCCCAGAGGAATGGTTGCCCACGACAGAACCCGGCTTATCGGCCGACTCCCACTTTTCCCCCCGTTCGCCGGCACGCCGCCGTCACGAGCCCCCTCGAAGGGGGTTTCCGTGCTTCCTCTGATAAGCCGCGCGAAGTTAGTCTCCTAAGTTCCTGATTCTTTGAGCAAGCGTGAACCCCGTCACGTCCTTGAACGTTCGCCCCTAAGTCTCTGACCCGGAAGAACTTTTTTTTGCCCAAGCCGTTGACCGGAGGCGTCCCGCTGCCTATAGTGGCGCCAAGTGGGAAAAAGTGGGAGGAAATGGGATCAGATCCCGTTCCTGAAACGTGTTTCGCGGTGCCAACAAAGTGACGCTCGATGCCAAAGGCCGGATGGTCATGCCGACCCGGTATCGGGAGCGTCTGCAGGAACGCTGCCAGGGACGCCTGGTGGTGACCGTGGACCGTGACCAGTGCCTGCTGGTGTATCCGCTGCCCGACTGGGAAGAGATCGAGCGCAAGCTCATGCGTCTGCCGACGTTGAACGAGCAGGCGCGGCGTTTGCAGCGCCTGATGGTGGGTCATGCGTCGGACCTGGAGCTCGACGGTCACGGCCGCGTCCTGCTGCCGCCGAAGCTGCGCGAGTTCGCGCATCTCGATCGCAACGCAATCCTGATCGGCCAGGGAGCCCGCTTTGAACTATGGGACGAGCAGCGCTGGGACGAGCGCCGCGACGAGTGGCTGAGCGCCGAGGATTCGGCGGAGCTGCTGCCGCCGGAGCTCGGCTCATTGTCCCTGTAACGCCCGCGCGCCGTGACTGCGGATGCGCGCGGGGTCGACGGGGCCGGATCGCATCGGCCGGTCCTGATCGACGAGGTGATCGAGGCGCTCTGCGCCAGAACGGACGGACTCTACGTCGATGCGACATTCGGGCGAGGCGGTCATGCGAGGGCAATCCTCGCGCGCCTGGGGGAGCGGGGAATCTTGTTGGCCATTGATCGTGATCCGCAGGCTGTCGCCGCTGCGAAGGAATCGCTGGGTGCCGACCCACGAGTCACGATCGTCCACGCCCCGTTCTCCGAGCTGGGCGAGATCGTCGCGGCCACTGGCCGGAAGGCCGACGGCATCCTGCTCGACCTCGGCGTCTCCTCGCCGCAGCTCGACGACCCGGCCCGCGGCTTCAGCTTCCTGCGCGACGGTCCGCTCGACATGCGCATGAACCCGCACGCCGGCGAGAGCGCTGCCGAATGGCTGGCGCGCGCGACGGAGCGGGACATCGCGCTGGTCATCTCGCGCTACGGCGAGGAGCGCTTCGCGCGGCGGATCGCGCGCGCAATCGTGGAGCGCCGCCAGCAGCGTCCGATCACGACGACCGGCGAGCTGGCGGCGATCGTTGCCGAAGCGGTGCCGACGCGCGAACCCGGCAAGCATCCCGCCACCCGCACCTTCCAGGCCCTGCGCATGCAGATCAACGAGGAGCTGGCGGAGCTGGAACGGGCGCTGCCGCAGGCCATCGACGCGCTGGCGCCCGGCGGTCGTCTCACGGTCATCAGCTTTCATTCCCTCGAAGACCGCATGGTGAAGCGCGCGCTGCGCAGTGCGGCGCAGGACCAGGCGCCCTGGGCGGGCCTGCCGGACGTGCCGGCGCATGCGCGCGCCAGGCTGCGTCTCGTCGGCCGCGCGCAGTTTCCGGGCGCCGCCGAGATCGCTGCCAACCCGCGCGCGCGCAGCGCCGTGCTGCGCGTCGCGGAGCGGCTGGCATGAGCCGGCGCCTGTTGTGGATCGTGGTGCCGCTGCTGTGGAGCGGCGTGCTCGCCATGGCGGTCGGCGTGGTGTTCGTGCGGCACGAAGCGCGCAGCCTGTTCACCGAGCTCGAGCAGCTGTCGGCCGAGCGCGACGAACTCAACATCGAGTGGGCCAAGCTGCGGCTCGAACAGAGCTACGTGTCGCAACCGGTGCGCGTCGAGCGCGTGGTCAGCGACCGGCTCGACATGACGCTCCCGGAGCCGGCCCAGGTCCGGATCGTGACGCCATGAGAAAGCGGCGCGGTGATGCGGAGTTCGACGGCGCGCGGTTCCGCTCGCGCAGCCGCATCGTGATCGTCGGGCTGGCGCTGCTCGCGGTTACCCTGGCGGCGCGCGCCGTGCACCTGCAGGTGATCGATCAGCAGTTCCTGGCTCGCGAGGGCGACAAGCGTTACCTGCGCGAGGCGGTCATTTCCGCGCACCGCGGCACGATACTCGACCGCCTCGGCGAACCGCTCGCGGTCAGCTCGCCGGTGGACACCATCTGGGTGAATCCGCAGGTCCTGGCGCAGACGCCCGAGGACATCAAGCGCCTGGCCAAGGCGCTCGGCCTCAACCCGCAGGACCTGGCGCAGCGGGTGACCAGCAACCTGTCGCGCCAGTTCCTGTACGTGCAGCGGCACATGAGTCCGGCCGACGCCGCCGAGATCAAGGCGCTGAAGATCCCGGGGGTCGATCTGCTGCGCGAATACAAGCGCTACTATCCCAACGGCGCAGTGACCGCGCACGTGCTGGGCTTCACCGACCTCGACGAGGCGGGACAGGAGGGCCTCGAGCTCGCCTACAACCGCACGCTGGCCGGCGAGGACGGGCTGAAGCGCGTCATCAAGGACGCGCGTGGCCGGGTGATCGGCAACGTCGAGAGCATCCGCGCCCCGCGCCCCGGACAGGACCTGGTCACCAGCATCGACCTGCGGGTCCAGTATCTGGCGCATCGCGAGCTGGAGGCCGCGGTCGCGCGGCACAATGCCCGCGCCGGCTCGGTCATCGTGATCGACGTGCAGACCGGTGAAGTGCTGGCGATGGTGAACCAGCCGTCGTTCAATCCGAACGACCGGGCCGAGCTGCGCCGCCGCGACCGCCTGCGCAATCGCGGCGCAACGGACATCATCGAGCCCGGCTCGAGCCTCAAGCCGTTCGTCGTCGCCGCCGCGCTCGACTCGGGCAAGTTCGGCATCGACACGTTCATCGACACGTCGCCGGGCTTCGTGACCGTCGGCAACAAGCGGATCCAGGACAAGCACAACCTCGGGCGCATCGGGCTCGATACCGTGCTCGCGCGCTCGAGCAACGTCGCCATGGCGATGATCGCCACCAAGCTCGACCCGGTGCAGTTTCACTCCACCCTGGAGGCCTTCGGTTTCGGTCAGGTCACCGACACCGGGTTCCCCGGGGAGTCGGCGGGCCTGCTCAGCAACCCCAGCCACTGGCGCGGCGCGCCGCTCGCGGTGCTCGGCTACGGCTACGGCATGTCGGTCACGCCGCTGCAGCTGGCGCAGGCGTACGCGACGCTGGGCGGCTTCGGCGTGCGACGCCCGATCACCTTCCAGCGCGTCGACGGCCCGGTCGCCGGCGAGCGCGTGTTCAGCGAGAAGGTGTCGCGGGACGTGGTGCGCCTGCTGGAGAGCGTGGTCAGTCCCGACGGCACCGGCCTCAAGGCGCGTGTGCCGGGCTATCGCGTCGCCGGCAAGACCGGCACGGCCTGGAAGGCGGTCGACGGCGGCTATTCCCAGAACCGCTACACGGCGGTGTTCGCGGGCGTCGTGCCCGCCACGCGGCCGCGCCTCGCGGCGATCGTGATCATCGACGAGCCGAGCGGTGCCCTGTATTACGGCGGCGACGTGGCGGCGCCGGTCTTCTCGAGCGTCACGTCGGGCGCGCTGCGGCTGATGGGTGTTGCGCCCGACGATCTGGCCGGGGTGACGCCGGCGACAGTCGTGCAGGCGGCGCCATGACGAGCGCGATGCCGCTCGACCAGCTGCTCGAGGGGATCGCGGCCGCGCCCGCGGTGGGCATTGCCGGTCTCTCGCTCGACGGCCGTGCCGTGCAGAACGGCGAGGCGTTCGTCGCCGTCGCCGGCACGCGGCGCCATGGCCTCGAGTTCGTCGCGCAGGCGCTCGCCAATGGCGCCCGGGCGGTCCTGTGGGATCCCGCCGAGGCGCCGGCGCCCGCGCTGCCGCCCGGCGTCGTGGCGGTGGCGGTGCCCGCGCTCAAGCGGCAGCTGGGCGCGATCGCGGATCGCTACTATGGCGAGCCCAGCGCGCGCCTGTCGATCGCCGGCGTCACCGGCACCAATGGCAAGACCACCTGCGCGTGGCTGCTGGCCGCGGCATCCGGCCGGCTCGGCTCGCCGAGCGCCTATGTCGGCACGCTGGGCGCGGGCTTTCCGCCGCAGGTCGACGCCGGCACGCTGACCACCCCGGACGTCATCAGCACACACCGCTTGTTGGCGGCCCTCGAGGCGCGCGGCGCCGCCCGGGTCGCGCTGGAAGCCTCCTCCCACGCGCTCGATCAGGGCCGGCTCGACGGCGTGCGCATCGAAGTGGCCGCCTTCACCAATCTCAGCCGCGATCATCTCGACTACCACGGCAGCATGCAGGCGTACGCCTCGGCCAAGCAGCGGATCTTCTCGCTGGCCGGCGTCTCGCAGGCCGTGATCAACGTGGGCGATGCGACCGGCCGGCGTTTCGCCGCACAGCTGCCCGCCGGTATCGAACTCACCGCGGTCAGCGTCGGCGCGAAGCCGCGGGTCGATGCCGCGCGCCACCTCGACGTCACGGCGGTGGTCGCCACGCCGAAGGGCCTCGAGCTCGAGCTCGCCGGCAGCTTCGGAACGCGCAGGCTCTGCACGCCGCTGATCGGCGAATTCAATGCCGAGAACATTGCGGTCGTGCTCGGCGTGCTGCTCGCCTGGGGACATGACCCGGACGACGCGATCGACGCGCTGTCGCGGCTGACGCCGCCGCCCGGCCGCATGGAGGCGGTGCCGCTGCCAAACGACGCATTGGCGCTGGTCGACTACGCGCACACCCCGGACGCGCTGGAGAAGGTGCTGCTGGCTGCGCGCAGGCACGCGAGCGGGCGCGTGCTGGTCGTATTCGGCTGCGGCGGCGACCGCGATGCCGGCAAGCGCGCGCCCATGGGCGAGATCGCCGAGCGGCTTGCCGACTCGGTCTGGGTGACCGACGACAACCCGCGCACCGAGGATCCCGAAGGAATCATCACGATGATCCTCGGGGGGATGCGGGATCCCGCCCGCGCCAACGTCGTGCGTGATCGCGGACGGGCCATTGCCGCGGCGCTGTCGGCGGCGGGCGAGGGCGACATCGTCGTCGTCGCCGGCAAGGGCCACGAGTCGCAGCAGCTGGTCGGCCAGGACTCGCTGCCATTCAGCGATCGCGAGTGGGTCGCCCGCTGCGCCGGGGTAGCGTCATGAACCGCAGCCTGTCCTTCATCGTGTCGGCGACCGGTGGCCGGCTGGCTGGCCCGGACATGACGTTCGGCGCGGTGTCGATCGACTCGCGCACCCTCAACCGCGGCGACCTGTTCGTCGCCATCCGCGGCGAGCGCTTCGACGGCCACGACTTCGCCGCGGCCGCGGTGGAGCGGGGCGCCGTGGCGGCAGTGGTCGCACGCGAGCTCGAGCTGCCCGTGCCGCAGGTCATCGTCGACGACACGCTGCGCGCGCTGGCCGACGCCGCCGGCGCCTGGCGCGGCCAGTTCACGATCCCGGTCGCCGGTGTGGCCGGCAGCAACGGCAAGACCACCAGCAAGGAGCTGCTCGCTGCGATACTGGCCCGGCGCGGCGAGACGCTGGCGACTCGCGGCAACCTCAACAATCACATCGGCGTGCCGCTGACGCTGCTCGGGCTCGAGGCGCGGCATCGCGCGGCCGTGATCGAGATCGGCGCCAACCATCCCGGCGAGGTCGCCGCGCTGGCCGGGCTGGCCCGACCCACCGTCGGTCTGGTGACCAACGCCGGAGCCGAGCATCTGGAAGGCTTCGGCAGCCTGGAAGGCGTGGCGCGCGCCGAAGGCGAACTGTTCGCGAGCCTCGGCCCGGCGGCCACCGCAGTCATCAATGCGGACGACGAATTCGCGTCGTTGTGGCGTGAGCAAGCGGCCGCTGGCAGCGTCCTGACATTCTCGGTCGAGGGCGCCGCCGATTTCGTGGCGGCCGACCTGCAGCTCGGCATCGACGGGCAGGGCTGGGCCAGCCGCTTCGTGCTGAACACGCCGGCCGGCAGCGCGCCCGTCAGGCTGTCGCTGCCCGGTCGCCACAACGTCCGCAATGCGGCGGGCGCGGCGGCTGCCGCCTGGGCCTGCGGCGCGACGCTCGAGCAGATCGTCGCCGGGCTCGCCACCGTGCAGCCGGTGCGCGGGCGCCTGCAACTGAAGGCCGCGCGCCACGGCGCCTGGCTCATCGACGACTCCTACAACGCCAACCCGACGTCCGCCCTCGCCGGTCTCGAGGTGCTAGCGGGCCTGCAGGGCGAGCGCTGGCTCGTGCTCGGCGAGATGGCGGAGCTGGGCGCACACACGGCGTCTGGCCACGCGGAGGTCGGCCGTGCGGCCCGCAGTCTCGGCGTCGCGCGCCTGTTTGCGACGGGTGCCGGCACGCAGCATGCCGTCGAGGCCTTCGGCCGCGGCGCTGAATGGCACGCCGGCCTCGACAGCCTGCTGGCCGCCGTCGACGCGTCACTGCGGCCTGGCGTCGCAGTGCTGGTGAAAGGTTCCAGGGTCAACCGGCTGGAGCGCGCCGTCGACGCGCTGTCCGAGCCGGGCCGCGCCGTGTCGAACGGTCACTGAGGTCGCGCATGCTGCTGGCATTCTTCGACTGGCTGAGCGGGATCTACGGGGGCTTCCGGGTCTTCGGCTATCTCACGCTGCGCGCCATCCTCGCCGCGCTCACCGCGCTGGCCATCTCGCTGCTGGTCGGGCCGTGGATGATCCGCCGGCTGACGGAGAAACAGATCGGCCAGGTGGTGCGCAGCGACGGGCCGCAGACCCACCTCGGCAAGCGCGGCACGCCGACCATGGGCGGCGCGCTGATCCTGGTCGCGATCACGGCGGGCACCCTGCTGTGGGCGGATCTGTCGAACCGCTTCGTGTGGGTGGTGCTGGCGGTGACGCTCGGCTTCGGCCTGATCGGCTTCTACGACGACTACCTGAAGCTGGTCATCCGCGATCCGCGCGGTCTCGCCGCGCGGTGGAAGTATTTCTGGCAGTCGCTGGCCGGCTTCGGCGCCGCGCTGGCGCTGTGGTACACGGCACAGACTCCCGCCGAGACCTCGCTGTACGTGCCGTTCTTCAAGAACGTGATGGTGCCCATGGGCGCCTTCGCATTCGTTGCGTTCACCTACCTGGTCATCGTGGGATCGAGCAACGCGGTCAATCTGACCGACGGCCTGGATGGCCTGGCCATCATGCCGTGCGTGATGGTCGGTGGTGCCCTGGGTGTCTTCGCCTACGTGACCGGCAACGTCAATTTCGCCAGCTACCTGCAGATCCCGTACGTTCCCGGCGTCGGCGAAATGCTGATCTTCACCGCGACCCTGGTCGGCGCCGGCCTGGGTTTCCTGTGGTTCAACACCTATCCGGCGCAGGTGTTCATGGGCGACGTCGGCGCGCTGGCGCTCGGCGCCGCGCTGGGCGTCGTCGCGGTCATCGTCAGGCAGGAGATCGTGCTCGCCATCATGGGCGGCATCTTCGTGCTCGAGACCGTCTCGGTCATGGTGCAGGTCGCCTCGTTCAAGCTGCGCGGCAAGCGCGTGTTCCGCATGGCTCCCATCCACCACCACTTCGAGCTCAAGGGTTGGGCCGAGCCGAAGGTGATCGTCCGCTTCTGGATCATCTCCTTCGTGCTGGTCCTGATCGGGCTCGCGACACTGAAGCTACGCTGATGGCCAGCAAGACATCCGGCAGGCGCGATGCTTCCGAACGCCCGGTCAGCCTGATCGTCGGGCTGGGGCGCACCGGCGTGTCCTGCGTGCGTCACCTGGTGGCGCGCGGGCACGAGATCCGGGTGACCGACTCGCGCGCGGCGCCGCCCGGACTGGCGGAACTCCGTCGGCTCGCGCCCGACGTGACGCCCGCGCTGGGCGGCTTCGACAGCTCGCTGCTGCAGGGGGCAGACCAGGTGGTGGTGTCGCCGGGCGTGTCGCTGCGCGAGCCGATCCTCCGCGCCGCCCAGGAGCAGGGCATCGACGTGGTCGGCGACATCGAGATCTTCGCCCGCGAAGTGACGGGCCGGACCGTCGCGATCACCGGCACCAATGGCAAGAGCACGGTGACGACGCTGCTCGGCGAGATGGCGGAGGCGGGCCACGTCGACGTCAAGGTCGGCGGCAACATCGGCCGTCCGGCACTGGAACTGCTCGCCGGGGAGCCGGCCGAGCTGTACGTGCTCGAGCTTTCCAGCTTCCAGCTCGAGACGACGCGTTCGCTGGCGCTCGAGGCGGCGACGGTGCTGAACCTGTCCGCCGACCACCTCGATCGCTATGCGGACCTGGCCGAGTACGGCGCGGCCAAGGCGCGCATCTATGACCGCTGCGGCACCGCCGTGGTGAATCTCGACGATGAACTCGTCCGCGGGATGCCCCGGCCCGGCCAGCGCGCCGTGACCTTCAGCCTGGTGCAGCAGGACGCTGACTACAGCCTGCTGCCGGAGCCGGGCGGCGACTGGCTGGCGGCCGGCGGGCAGCCGCTGCTGCCGCTGCGTGAGTTGCGCATCAGTGGCCGGCACAACGCCGCCAACGCGCTCGCCGCGCTCGCGCTGGCGGACGCCTGCGGCATACCCCGGGCCGCTGCGCTCGCCGGACTCGCCCGCTTCACCGGGCTGCCGCATCGCGCGCAGTTCGTGGCCGAGACGGACGGGATCCGCTGGATCGACGACTCGAAGGCCACCAACGTCGGCTCGACGCTGGCCGCGGTCGCGGGGCTCGAGGGGCCGCTGCTGTTGATCGCCGGTGGCGACGGCAAGGGCCAGGACTTCGCGCCGCTGGCGGGCGCTTTTCGTGACAAGGTCCGCCGCGTCGTGGTGCTCGGCCGCGATGCCCCGCTGGTCGCGAAGGCGCTCGCGGGCACCTGCGAGGTCGAGCAGGTTGCCGACATGGAGGAGGCGGTGACGGCGGCGCGCCGTGCCGCGCAACCCGGCGACACGGTAATGCTGTCACCGGCCTGCTCGAGCCTCGACATGTTCCGCGATTACGCTCATCGCGGCGAAGTCTTCGCGACCGCGGTAAGGAGGCTCTCGGCATGACCTCCGCTGCCGCACTCGCCTATTCGCGTTCCGCGGGTCGCCAGCAGCGGCTGGTGATCGACCCCGTGCTGACGGCCGCGAGCCTCGGCCTGCTGTTGCTCGGGCTGGTGATGGTCACCTCGGCGTCCATGACCATGGCCGACCGGCAGGCCGCCGCGCCCTTCCTGTTCCTCGAGCGCCAGCTGCTCTCGGCGGCGCTCGGCATGGTGGTTGCGGCATTCATGCTGACCGTGCCGATGTCCGTCTGGGAGCGGACCGCTCCGCTGCTGCTCGCCGTCGCGCTGGTGCTCCTGCTGCTGGTGCTGATCCCGGGCATCGGGCACGAAGTGAACGGCAGCCGCCGCTGGATTCGCGTCGGGCCGGTCAATTTCCAGCCTTCCGAGGCGGCGCGGGTGCTGCTGCTCGTCTACCTGTCGGCCTACGCCGTGCGCTACCAGCAGTCCCTGACCGAGACCTCCGCCGGTTTCTTCAAGCCGCTGGCGGTGCTGGGCGTGGCCGCGCTGCTGCTGCTGCTCGAACCGGACTTCGGCGCCGCCGTCGTGCTGCTGGCGACCGGCTCGCTGGTGCTGTTCCTGGCGGGCGCCCGCTGGCGCGATTTCGTCGGCGTGCTCGCGGTCGGCGCGGCCGGCATCGCGGCGCTGACCTTGACGTCGGGCTATCGGGTGCGGCGCCTGACCGCATTCATGGATCCCTGGTCGGATCCCTACGACAGCGGCTTCCAGCTGACGCAGTCGCTGATCGCGATCGGCCGCGGCGAGTGGTTCGGGGTCGGGCTCGGCTCGAGCGTCCAGAAGCTGTCCTACCTGCCCGAGGCCCACACCGACTTCGTGTTCGCGGTGCTGGCGGAGGAACTGGGGCTGATCGGTGTCGTCGGCGTGCTGCTGCTGTTTTTGGTCGTGGTGCTGCGCAGCCTGCGCCTGGCGCGGCTCGGCGCCGAGGCGGGCATGCCATTCCACGCGTGCATCGCCGCAGGCTTCGGCATCTGGCTGGGACTGCAGGCGTTCATCAACATCGGCGTGAACATGGGCCTGCTGCCGACCAAGGGCCTGACCCTGCCGCTCCTCTCGTACGGCCGCTCCAGTCTGCTGGTCACCCTCGGCTGGCTCGGCATGCTGCTGCGCGTGCATCACGAAGTCATGGCGTCCGGCCGGGTGTCGCCGGCGCGAGGCAAGTCATGAACGGGCCGGTGCTCATCATGGCGGGTGGTACCGGCGGGCATGTCTTCCCGGCGCTCGCCATCGCGACCGTCCTCGGCCAGCGGCAGTGCGACGTCGTATGGCTGGGCACCCGTCGCGGCATCGAGGCACGCCTGGTGCCGGCCGCCGGCATCGACGTGCAGTGGATCGAGGTCGAGGGCCTGCGCGGCCACGGCTTCGCGCGCTGGCTGGCGGCGCCATTCCGGTTGCTGCGCGCGGTGGCACAGTCGCTGGCGGCGGTGCGCCGGGTGCGTCCGGCCGTGGTCCTCGGTTGCGGCGGGTTTGTCTCCGGCCCGGGGGGCGTCGCGGCCTGGATGACGCGCACGCCGCTCGTGATCCATGAGCAGAACGCCGTCGCCGGGATGACCAATCGCTGGCTCGCACGGCTCGCCTCGACGGTTGCCGAGGCGTTTCCCGGCAGCTTTGGCGCGCGTCCTGACGTCGTCACGGTCGGCAATCCGGTGCGCCGGGTGATCAGCGCGATTGCGCCGCCGCGGGAGCGTTTCGCGGCACGCGCCGGCACGCTGCGGGTCTTCGTTTTCGGCGGCAGCCAGGGCGCCCGGATCTTGAACGAGACCGTGCCACGTGCGCTGGCGCTGCTGCCTGCTTCGCTGCGGCCCGTGGTGCTGCATCAGGCCGGCGCCGGGCAGGCCGCGACGACCACGGCGCTCTACCGTGAGCTCGGGCTCGACGCCGACGTGCGCGAATTCATCGAGGACATGGCGGACGCCTATGCCGGCGCCGACATCGCGATCGCGCGCTCCGGCGCGTTGACCGTCTCGGAGCTGGCCGCCGCCGGGCTTGGCGCCGTGCTGGTGCCCTTCGCCGCGGCGGTCGACGACCATCAGACCCGCAACGCCCAGTACCTGGTCGCGGCCGGCGGCGCGATCCGCATTGCGCAGGCCGAGTTGACCCCCGAGCGGCTGGCCGCAGAGCTCGGTTCGCTGCTGCAGGGCGGACGTCCCCGGCTGCTGCAGCTGGCGGAGGCGGCGCGCGCCGCCGCCGTGACGGATGCGGCGGAGCGCATGGCGGACCTGTGCCTCGCGGCCGCGGAGGGGCGCGCATGAGCGATCGCATGCGGCGCATTCACCGGATCCACCTGGTCGGCATCGGCGGCGCCGGCATGGGCGGGATCGCCGAGGTGCTCATCAACCTGGGCTACGAGGTGCAGGGATCCGACCTGAAGGCGAATGCCGTCACCTCGCAGCTGGCGCGGCTCGGCGCCACGATATTCGCCGGGCACGACGCCGCCCACGTTGCGGGAGCGGACGTCGTGGTCGTCTCCACCGCCGTGCGCGCCGACAATCCGGAGCTGGTCGCCGCGCGCGAGGCGCGCGTGCCGATCGTGCAGCGTGCCGAGATGCTGGCCGAGCTGATGCGCTTCCGCCAGGGCGTGGCCGTCGCCGGCACCCACGGCAAGACCACCACCACCAGCCTGGTCGCCAGCGTGCTGGCGGCGGGCGGGCTCGACCCCACCTTCGTGATCGGCGGGCAGCTGAAGAGCGCCGGCACCAATGCCCGGCTCGGCGCCGGCCCTTACCTGGTGGCGGAGGCCGACGAGAGCGACGCCTCGTTCCTGCACCTGCAGCCCGTGATTTCCATCGTCACCAACATCGACAAGGACCACCTCGGCACCCACGGCGGCGATTTCGGCAGGCTGCGGCAGAGCTTCGTCGACTTCCTGCACAACCTGCCGTTCTGGGGGCTCGCCGTGCTGTGCATCGACGACGCCGAGGTGCGCGAGATCCTCGACGACGTCAACCGGCCCGTGCTCACCTATGGCTTCAGCGAGGCGGCCGATGTCCGCGCGACGAACCACGAGCGGGCCGGTCACCGCTCCCGTTTCACGGTGCTGCGCGAGGGCCGCTCGCCGCTCGCAATCGAGCTCGACCTGCCGGGCGTGCACAACGTCCTCAATGCGCTGGCGGCGATTGCGGTCGCCACCGAACTGGGCGTGGCCGACCCGGCCATCCAGGGCGCGATGGCGGGTTTCCAGGGAATCGGCCGGCGCCTCGAGCGGCTGGGCTCGATCCGTACCGCGGCCGGCGAGGTGGAACTCGTCGACGACTACGGTCATCACCCCACCGAGATCGCCGCAACCGTGGACGCGGTGCGGCAGGGCTGGCCGGGACGCAGGCTGGTGCTGGCATTCCAGCCGCATCGCTACACCCGCACGCGCGACCTGATCGACGACTTCGGACAGGTGCTGTCCGACGTCGATGCGTTGCTCGTGACCGAGGTCTATCCCGCCGGCGAAGAGCCGATCGCGAATGCCGACGGCCGGGCGCTGTGCCGGGCGGTGCGCTCGCGCGGCCGGGTCGAGCCGGTGTTCGTCGAAGACGTGTTCGGGCTCGCCGATGCGCTCGACGGTGTGATCGCGGACGGCGACGTCATCGTGACCATGGGTGCGGGCAGCATCGGCGCGGTCGCGCATGACTTGCCGGCGCGACTGCGCGCAGGGAGTGGCGCATGAACGCCGTCGCGCTGTCGCCGCCATTCCAGGCCCGCGTGCTGCGCGACGAGCCGATGTCGCGCCACACCTCCTGGCATGTGGGAGGTCCGGCCGACCTGTGGTTCGTACCGGAGGATCTTGCCGACCTCGCCGCGTTCCTGCGCGCGCTGCCGGACGACGTGCCGCTGACCTGGGTCGGGCTCGGCAGCAACCTGCTGGTGCGCGACGGCGGAATCCGCGGAGCGGTGGTGTGCGTGCACGGCGCGCTGTCGTCGCTGGAGCGTACCGGACCCGCGACGGTGCGCGCCGAGGCCGGGGTCGCCTGCGCCCGCATCGGCCGGCAGTGCGTGCGCTGGCAGATGGGGCCCGCCGAGTTCTTCGCCGGCATACCCGGCACGCTCGGCGGTGCGCTGGCGATGAATGCCGGCGCCTGGGGTGGCGAGACCTGGCGCCAGGTCGCCGAAGTCGAAACCATCGACCGGCGCGGCGAACTGCGCCGTCGCGCGCCGTCCGAGTACACGATCGGCTACCGCAGCGTCATTGCGCCGGTCGCGGGCGAATGGTTCGTGGCCGCGACCCTGGCATTTGAAGCCCGCCCAGGCGCGAGCACTGGCGACATCCGCGCGCTGCTGGAGCGTCGCCTCGCCAGCCAGCCGATCGGCGACTGGAGCTGCGGATCCGTGTTCACGAACCCACCGGGCGATCACGCGGCCCGTTTGATCGAGGCGTCCGGACTCAAGGGCTTCAGCGTCGGTGACGCGATGGTGTCGACCAAGCACGCCAACTTCATCGTCAACCGCGGCAATGCCCGCGCGGCCGACCTGGAAGCAGTGATCCGGCACGTGCAGCAGACGGTCGAGCGCGAGCACGGAGTTCGCCTGTCGACCGAGGTCCGCATCGTGGGAGAGACGGCATGAAGGGCCTGAGGTCCAGCGGCGTCGAGTACCGGCGCACCACCGAGCCGGGCGCGTTCGGCAAGGTCGCGGTGCTGATGGGCGGGCGCTCCAGCGAGCGCGAGGTGTCGCTGAAGAGCGGCAACGCCGTCCTCGCCGCCCTGCTGCGCCGCGGGGTCGACGCGCATGCGTTCGATCCTTCCGGTCCGCCGCTCGCCGCGCTGCTCGAGCAGAGCTTCGACCGTGCCTGGATCGCGCTGCATGGCCCCGGCGGCGAGGACGGCGCGATCCAGGGTGCGCTCGAGTGGCTCGGGCTGCCCTACACGGGCAGCGGTGTGCTCGGCTCCGCGGTCGCCATGGACAAGCTGCGCACCAAGCAGCTGGCGGTCGCGTGCGCCATTCCCACGCCCCCGTTCAAGGTGCTCGCCGGCGTCGAGGACTGCCTGCGGGCGGCGCAGGACTTCGGCTTTCCGATGGCGATCAAGCCGGCGACCCAGGGGTCGAGTGTCGGCATGTCGCGGGTCGAGGCGGAGGCGGATCTTGCCGGCGCCTGGCGCACCGCGTCGGCGCTCGATCCGGTGGTCATTGCCGAGCCGTGGATCCGCGGCGAGGAGCTGACCGTCGGCGTGCTGCAGGGTGAGGCGCTGCCGGTCATCCGCATCGAGACGCCGCGCACCTTCTACGACTACCAGGCCAAGTACCTGAGCGACGACACGCGTTACCACATTCCCGCCGGGCTGACCGATGCCGAGGAGGCGGCGCTCAAGCGCGTGTCGCTGGCCGTCTTCGCGATGGTGGGCGCGCGCGGCTGGGGCCGGGTCGATTTCATGATGGGTGCGGACCGCGTGCCGCAGCTGCTCGAAGTGAACACGGTGCCGGGCATGACCGATCACAGCCTGGTGCCCATGGCGGCCGCCGCGGTCGGGATCGACTTCGACGAACTGGTCTGGCGCGTGCTCGAGACGAGCTTCGCCCGAGAGATGGCCTAAACGCATGACGCTGCTGCGCAGGAAAAATCGCCGCAAGACGCCCGCCGGGGCGCGCTTCGCCTTGCCCGAGGTCGACTGGCGCCTGCTCGCCCAGCTGGCCATCGGCGTCGCGTCGGTCGCCCTGCTCGCGGGTCTGCTGCGCGCCGGTCTCGACCAGCCGATCAACAAGGTGCGGCTCGAGGGCAGCTTCCAGCGCGTCACGGCGGTCGAGGTCGAGCAGGCGGTGCGCGCCTCGCTGGAAGGCGGCCTGATGACGGTCGATCTCGGCCGGCTGCGGGAAGCCGTCGAGAGCCTGGCGTGGGTGGACCGCGCCCGCGTCATGCGTCGCTGGCCTGACGAAGTGGTCATCGAGGTCGTGGAGCAGATTCCGGCCGCGCGCTGGGGCGAGGACGGCCTGCTCAATACCCGCGGCGAGCTGTTCATGACCGGCTCGCGGCACCTGCCCCCCGAGCTGCCGCAGCTGCGCGGCCCGCCGGGATCGGAGTCCATCGTGGCCGAGCGCTATCTCGCCGCCGAGGGCCGGCTGCTGGACCTCGGCCTGCGCCTCGCGGCGATGTCCGTGGACGCGCGCGGCGCGTGGGACCTGCGCCTCTCCAATGGCGTGACGGTCAGGCTCGGACGCAGCCAGGTGGACGAGCGCATGGATCGCTTCCTGCGCGTCGCGGCGCAGGTCATCGCCGGCAGGGCGGCGGAGATCGATCACGTCGACATGCGGTACTCGAGCGGCTTTTCGGTTGGCTGGCGCCGCGGCGCCACGCCTGCCGCCGGGCGCGCGGCCGCCACACAAAGTCCAGGGAACATTGACTCAGATGCCTAAGCGCAGTGATCGCAGCCTGATCGTCGGTCTCGACATCGGCACCTCCAAGGTGGTGGCGCTGGTGGGCGAGCTGCACCCGGATGGCAGCCTGGAGGTCATCGGCCTCGGCTCGCACCCGTCGCGCGGCCTGAAGAAGGGCGTGGTCGTGAACATCGATTCCACCGTGCAGTCCATCCAGCGCGCGGTCGAGGAAGCCGAGCTGATGGCGGGTGTGGAGATCCGCTCCGTCTACACCGGCATTGCCGGCAGTCACGTCAGGAGCCTCAACTCGCACGGCATCGTCGCGATCAAGGACAAGGAGGTCACCGCGGGCGACGTGGCGCGGGTCATGGACGCGGCGCAGGCCGTGGCGATTCCGGCCGACCAGAAGATCCTCCACGTCCTGCCGCAGGAATTCATCATCGACGGGCAGGAAGGCATCCGCGAGCCGATCGGCATGTCGGGCGTGCGGCTCGAGGCGCGCGTGCACATCGTGACCGGCGCCGAGAGCGCGGCGCAGAACATCGTCAAGTGCGTGCAGCGCTGCGGACTCGAGGTCGAGGACATCGTGCTCGAGCAGCTGGCGTCGAGCTTCGCCGTGCTGACCGATGACGAAAAGGAACTGGGCGCCTGCATCGTCGACATCGGCGGCGGCACCACCGACATCGCGCTGTTCTCCGGCGGCGCAATCCGTCACACGGCCGTCATCCCGATCGCGGGCGACCAGGTGACCAACGACATCGCGGTCTCGATGCGCACGCCGTCGCCCTACGCGGAGGAGATCAAGATCCGCTACGCCTGCGCGCTGTCGCAGCTCGCCAACCCGGACGAGACCATCGAAGTACCGAGCGTCGGCGACCGGCCGCCGCGGCGCCTGGCGCGGCAGACCCTGGCCGAGATCGTCGAGCCCCGCTACGAGGAGCTGTTCTCGCTGATCCGCGAGGAGCTGCGACGTTCGGGCTTCGAGGAATCGATCGCCGCGGGCGTGGTGCTCACGGGTGGCAGCGCCAAGATGGAGGGCGCGGTGGAGCTCGCTGAAGAGATCTTCCACATGCCCGTGCGCCTCGGCGTGCCGCACGGCGTCACCGGTCTCATCGACGTCGTGCGCAATCCCATTCATGCGACCGGCACCGGTCTGCTGCTGTACGGCCGCGCCAATGCGACGGCGCCGGCCCCGCGCATCGTGGGCCAGGGCGTCAAGACGGTTTTCGATCGAATGAAGTCATGGTTCCAGGGGTATTTCTGATTTCGGCAATGCGAATTCGAGGGGCCCGGTCCCCAAGGCGATTTACGGTCAATCTAGCGGAGGAGACGACCAAATGTTCGAACTGATGGACTCATACAGCCAGACGGCTGTGATCAAGGTGCTCGGCGTCGGCGGCGGCGGCGGCAACGCCGTTTCCCACATGTCGCAGAGCGGTATCGAGGGCGTGGACTTCATCTGCGTGAACACCGACGCGCAGGCATTGAAGCACTCCAAGGTGAAGACCTCGTTGCAGATCGGCTGCAACATCACCAAGGGCCTGGGCGCGGGCTCCAACCCGGAAGTCGGGCGGCAGGCGGCCATGGAAGACCGCGACCGGCTGATCGAGCTGATCGAGGGTTGCGACATGCTGTTCATCACCGCCGGCATGGGCGGCGGCACCGGCACGGGAGCCGCGCCGGTGGTCGCCCAGGTGGCGAAGGAGCTCGGCATCCTGACCGTGGCGGTGGTCACCAAGCCGTTCGTGATGGAGGGCGCCAAGCGCACCGCGATCGCCGACCATGGCATCGCCGAGCTCAGCAAGTACGTCGACTCGCTGATCACCATCCCCAACCAGAAGCTGCTGGCGGTGCTCGGTGGTTCCACCACGCTGCTCGATGCGTTCCGCCAGGCCAACGACGTCCTGCAGGGCGCGGTGCAGGGCATCGCCGAGCTGATCACGCGGCCGGGTCTCATCAACGTGGACTTCGCCGACGTGCGGACCGTGATGGCCGAGACGGGTGTGGCGATGATGGGCACCGGCTTTGGCACGGGCGAGAGCCGCGCGCGCCTCGCCGCCGAGATGGCGGTGTCGAGCCCGCTGCTGGAGGACATCAATCTGGCGGGTGCGCAGGGCATCCTGGTCAACGTCACCGCGGGTCTCGACCTGGCTATCGGCGAGTTCGAGGAAGTGGGCACCACGGTCAAGCAGTTCGCTGCCGAGGACGCCACGGTGGTGGTCGGCACGGTGATCGATCCGGAGATGGACGGCGAGTTGCGCGTCACCGTCGTGGCGACCGGCCTCAATCGCAGTGACCTGCGGACGGCGGCACCGCCGCTCAGCACGATTCTGCCGGCCGGCCGGCGTCGCCCCGAAGTCGCGGTGGTGGGTGGTCGCAGCCCCAGCCCGGCCGCGCCGGACTACAGCCGCTACGAGGCGCCGGCCAACGTTCGTCAGCGGCAGCGGGCCGTGGGCGACGGGCTCCGGGTCGACGCGAGCGACGAGGACGTGCTGGACATTCCGGCGTTCCTGCGCCGCCAGGCGGATTGAGCGATGACCTCGCGACGCGAGCGCGGCGCCGATGCCATGCGCTGCCGGCGGGCCCAGGCGCGACTGGTTCGCGCCGGGTCGTCGCAGCGCTTGCGCCCGGTGTACCGGGAGTCCGGGCCCGAGTCGGCACCGGGGCCGACGCGCCGCGCATGAGCCAGCGCCACCTTGCCACAGTTCGCATTTTCCTCCGCAGCGTGCGGTGGCAGGGTGGGCGCTATGCTAAATTACCGGGTTGTGACAAGCAGCCGTCCGGCTGGCGGACGGCTGCCGTGTCTCTCCCTTGAGGCACTCAAGGTTCAAGCTTGAAACAACGTACCCTCAAGAGCCCCATCCGGGCCACCGGCGTCGGTCTGCATACCGGCAGCAAAGTGCTGCTGGTGCTGCGTCCTGCGCCGCCCAATACCGGCATCGTGTTCCGCCGCACGGACCTCGAGCCGCCGGTGGATATCCCTGCCCGGGCCACCAACGTCACCGAGACGACCCTCGGCACCACCCTGGCGAATGGCGCCGCGAAAGTGTCCACCGTCGAGCACCTGCTGTCGGCGCTGGCCGGACTCGGCGTGGACAATGCGTTCGTCGAACTCTCGGGTCCGGAAGTGCCGATCATGGACGGCAGCGCCGCGCCGTTCGTGTTTCTGGTGCAGTCGGCGGGTCTCGACGAGCAGTCGGCGGCCAAGCGCTTCGTGCGCATCCGCAAGCCGGTCGAGGTGCGGGACGGCGACAAGTGGGCGCGGTTCGAGCCCTATGAGGGCTTCCGGGTCAACTTCGAGATCGAGTTCGAGCACCCGGTCTTCCGGCGCCACGGGCAGCGCGCCAGCATGGATTTCTCGACCACGGCTTTCCTGCGCGAGATTTCCCGCGCGCGGACCTTCGGGTTCATGCGCGACCTGGAGTACCTGCGCTCCCGGAATCTGGCGCTCGGCGGCACCATGGACAATGCCATCGTCCTCGACGAGTACCGCATCCTCAATGAGGACGGGCTCCGCTACGAGGACGAGTTCGTCAAGCACAAGATCCTGGACGCCATCGGCGACCTGTACCTGCTGGGCCACTGCCTGATCGGCGAGTTCACCGGCTACAAGTCCGGCCACGGACTGAACAACAAGCTGTTGCGCTCGCTGCTGGCCGACGCCACGGCCTGGGAGGAGGTCACGTTCGCCGAGCCGGCGGCCTCCCCCATTTCCTACGGCGAGGCGCTCGCGGCCACCGGCTGAGGCGGCTTCGCGTCAGCGCCGCGCGCCGGTCCCCACCGGCCGGACGCGCACGGCGACCCGTTCCAGGTCGACACCCAGGTCGGCGCCCAGAACCTGCCTGAGTGCGGGTGCCCGGTAGCGGATGCGGGTGGCCCAGGAGGCCGAGGTCACCAGCAGGGTCAGCGTGCCCTCCCGGACGGAGGCCCCCCAGACCCGCTCCCGGAGTTCCCCAGGCAGCGCCTGCCTGACCGCGCTGAGGACCCTGTCCGCCTCGCCTGCACCATTTCGGAGCCTTTCAAGTACACCGCCAGGTTTGCCAAGCAAGTCACTGACTGAGGTCGGTTTTTGGGGCATCTTGTCTCCTGGTTTCACGCTGCCGGTGGCGAAAGTGCTTGAACTACATGGCTTTTTTTGGCACCTTGCGCCCTGCCGGCCGCCTGGGCCGGGGATTGAGGGTGCGTGGCCGAAGTGCCCGCCGACCGCCCCGCAGTTCGGACTAGGGTAAGGCAAGCAGGCTCTGGCCGCTCGCCATGAGACGTACACCCGCCTGCCGGCGATGAAACATCGGCTCCGCGGAGCCTCAAGAGGACCTGCCCCATGGGGTTCAAGTCAAGCAAACTGCTGTCCAGCATCGATTTGACGCAGCCGCGTGCGATGGGCATCGCCGCTGGCGCGTTGATCACGGTCGTGGCCGCCGCCTTCCTGGCTGGAGCCCAGCTGGGCGAGAAGCAGGCGGAAAGGGCCGTGCTGGACGACATTCAGGGCTGGTCGGCCGATCTGGCGTCGCAGCGTTCCGCCATCGAAGACGCCCGACGCGTGCTGGACGATCAGGTCGGCGCGCTGGCCGTGCGCCTCGGCCAGGCCCACGCCCGGCTGATCCGCCTCGACGCGCTGGGCAAGCGGCTGACCGAGGTGGCCAACCTGGACGCCGGGGAGTTCGACTTCGACACGGCCCCGGCGATCGGCGGTCCCGAGACCGAGGAAGCGACTGGCGAAGGCCCGGTGGTGCCGGCCCTGGACGCGTTGCTCAATTCACTGGACGGCGCGGTCACCGATCGCAGCCGGCAGCTCGCCGCGCTCGAGACCCTGATCCTCTCGCGCGAGGTCGCCCGCCAGATCATTCCCGGCGGACGTCCGGTCGAGTCCGGCTACATATCTTCTTTCTTCGGCAAGCGTCCGGACCCCTTCACCGGCGAGAACACCTTCCACGCGGGCCTGGATTTCGCTGGGGCGCCCGGTACCCGCGTGCTGGCGGCGGCGGATGGCGTGGTCAGTTATGCCGGAACCGACGGCGGCTATGGCAGGCTGGTCGAGATCACCCACGGCAATGGCTACGTGACCCGCTACGGCCACAATTCGACGTTGCTGGTGGAAGCCGGCCAGACCGTCCGGCGCGGCGATCCGGTGGCGTTGATGGGTTCGACCGGACGATCGACTGGCACCCACCTGCATTTCGAGGTGCTGCGCGACGGGCGGGCGGTCAATCCCATGTCTTTCGTGCGGCGCTGAGCGCGGCGGCCGCGATTCCCCGTCGCGCCGATCAGAGCCGTATAATGCCCGGTTTTCGGCCTGCGCCCTGAACGGCGCACCCCCTCAAGGCCGACCCGGAGGATTGCCCGGTGTGGAACGTTTTCAGCAAGCTGTTCGGCAGCCGTAACCAGCGGCTGCTCAAGGAGTACGGCGCACTCGTCGGCCGCGCGAACGGGTTCGCGGACCGTCTCGAGGCGCTGTCGGACGATGACCTGCAGGCGCAGACCTTGCGCTTTCGCGAACGGCTCGCCGCCGGGGAGTCGCTGGACGACCTGCTGCCGGAGGCCTTCGCCACCGTGCGCGAGGCGTCCCGCCGCACCATCGGCCTCCGGCACTTCGATGTCCAGCTGATCGGCGGCATCGCCCTGCACCAGGGCAAGATCTCGGAGATGCGCACCGGTGAGGGCAAGACCCTGGTCGCGACGCTGCCGGTGTACCTCAATGCGCTGCCGGGCAAGGGCGTTCACGTCATCACGGTGAACGAATACCTGGCGCAGCGCGACGCCGACTGGATGAGCCCGATCTACCGCTTTCTGGGCCTGACCGTCGGTGTGATCAAGGCTGGCCAGACGCCGGCCGAGAAGCGCGAGGCCTATGCCTGCGACGTCACCTACGGCACGAACAACGAGTTCGGTTTCGACTACCTGCGCGACAACCTGGCGTTCCGGCTCGAGGACCGCGCGCAGCGCGGCCTGAACTACTGCATCGTGGACGAGGTCGACTCGATCCTCATCGACGAGGCGCGCACGCCGCTGATCATCTCCGGCCCGGCGGACGAGAGCACCGAGCTCTACATGAAGATCAACGATCTGGTGCCGCGGTTCGTGCGCCAGGACAGCGAGGAGGGCGAGGGCGATTTCTGGGCCGACGAGAAGACCCGCCAGGTGCACCTCGCCGAGCAGGGCTTCGAAAAGGCCGAGGAGCTGATGCAGCAGGCAGGCCTGCTGGGCGAGGGCGAGAGCCTGTACGACGCCGCCAGCATCCGGCTGATGCATCACCTGAACGCCGCGCTCAGGGCGCATGCGCTGTATCGCCGCGATGTCGAGTACATCGTCAGGAACGGCGAGGTGATCATCGTCGACGAGTTCACCGGCCGCACCATGCCGGGGCGGCGCTGGTCGGATGGCCTGCACCAGGCGGTCGAGGCGAAGGAGAAGGTCCGGGTCCGCGAGGAAAACCAGACCATTGCCTCGATCACGTTCCAGAACTTCTTCCGCATCTACACCAAGCTGTCCGGCATGACCGGCACGGCCGATACGGAGGCCTTCGAGTTCCAGCAGATCTACGGGCTGGAGGTGGTGGTGATCCCCACTCACCGGCCGATGGTGCGCAAGGACATGTCCGACCTGGTGTACCTGACCCAGAAGGACAAGTTCGACGCGATCCTCGAGGACATCCGCGACTGCCAGAAGCGCCAGCAGCCGGTGCTGGTCGGCACCACGTCCATCGAGACCTCCGAGCTGCTGGCGACGCATCTCAAGAAGGACGGCATCCCTCATCAGGTGCTGAATGCCAAGCAGCACGAGCGCGAGGCACAGGTGGTCGCGCAGGCCGGCCGGCCGGGTGCGGTGACCATCGCGACCAACATGGCGGGCCGCGGCACGGACATCGTGCTCGGCGGCAACGTCGAGAAGCAGGCCGAGCACGTGCGCGCCGAGGAAGGACTCGATCCCGCGGAGCGTGATGCGCGCATCGCGCAGCTGCGCAGCGAGTGGCAGCATCTGCACGACACCGTGGTGGGCGCCGGCGGCCTGCACATCATCGGCACCGAGCGCCACGAATCGCGGCGCATCGACAACCAGCTGCGTGGACGATCGGGCCGCCAGGGCGACCCGGGCTCGAGCCGCTTCTACCTGTCGCTGGAAGACAGCCTGATGCGCATTTTCGGCGACCCGCAGAAAACCAAGTCCATGCTGAAGACCGTCGGCATGCGCGAGGGTGAGGTCATCGAGAGCCGCATGCTGACACGCCAGATCGAGCGCGCCCAGCGCAAGGTCGAGGCGCACAACTTCGACGCCCGCAAGAACCTGCTCGAGTACGACGACGTCGCCAACGACCAGCGCAAGGTCATCTACCAGCAGCGCACCGAGATCATGTCGGCGGACGACATGGCCGACGTGATTCGCGGCCTGCGGGCGGAGGTGGTGGACGGCATCGTCGCGGCGCACGTGCCGCCGGGCAGTGTCGAGGAGCAGTGGGATCTCGAGTCGCTGGAGCAGGAGGTCGCCCGCGACTTCGGTGTCGCGGTGGAGCTCAGGCAATGGTCCGCCGAGGACACCAGCCGCGACGCGGCGGCCATGGCCGAGCGCGTGCTCGGCGCCATCGAGGCGCAGTACGAGGCCAAGGTCGCGCAGGTCGGCGAACCGGTGATGCGCCACCTCGAGAAGGCCGTCATGCTGCAACAGCTCGACGGGCAATGGCGCGAGCACCTGGCGGCGATGGACTACCTGCGCCAGGGCATCTACCTGCGCGCCTATGCGCAGAAGAATCCCAAGCAGGAGTACAAGCGCGAGGCCTTCGAGCTGTTCAGCTCCATGCTGGATCGCATCAAGCGCGAGACGGTGGTGCTGCTGCAGCGGCTGCATGTGCGCACCGAGGAAGAGATCGAGCGCGAGGAGCGCGAGCGCCAGCTGCGCTTGCAGCGCCAGATGCAGGCGCTGCACGCGGCCCCGCCGGCGCTGGCCGGCGCGGCCGCCGACGAGCAGCCCGCTGAACGGGTGGCAGGCGAGGCGGCGCCGCCGCCGCCGGTCACACCGTTCGTCCGCGGCGACCGCAAGGTCGGACGCAACGAGCCGTGTCCCTGTGGCTCCGGCAAGAAGTTCAAGCACTGTCACGGCGCGTTGCAACAGGCCGGCGGCGGCTGACGCCGCGCGCGGTTGGCGGCGCGGAGGAATGGTCATCAGGGAATGAGCCAGCGACCCACGATGCACGTGATGGTCGGCGCCTTGTTTGACGCCGAGGGTCGCGTGTTGATCGCGCGTCGCCCACCGGGCAAGCATCTGGCGGGACGCTGGGAGTTTCCCGGGGGCAAGCTGGCGCCGGGCGAAAAGCCGCTGGAGGGGCTCAAGCGCGAGCTGGCGGAGGAGCTCGGCGTTGAGCTCGGCGCGGCGGTGCCGCTGATCAAGGTGCGGCACGAGTACCACGATCGCAGCGTGCTGCTCGACGTCTGGCAGGTGACTTCCTACCAGGGTCAGCCGCGCGGGCTCGACGGCCAGGCCCTGGAGTGGATCGAGCTCGACCAGTTGTCCAACCGCGAACTCATCCAGGCCGACCGGCCGATCGTCACCGCCCTGCGGCTGCCGCGCGCGGCGCGCATGCTGTCCGGGCCTGGAGAGCTGGCGACCGCCGCGCTGCGCCAGGACGCGCCGACGACCTTCATCTGGCGGGCTGGCGACATCACCCACAGCACCGACGACCAGCGCGACGCCGTGCGCGTGGCGCGCGCGCGCGGCCATCGCGTCCTGGTGGCATCGAGCGGCGCCGACGCGGCGTATACGGCGGCCATGAGCGGGGCGGACGGGGTGCTCCTGCCGTGGTCCGGCGAGGCGCTCACCGTCGATCAGGAGGGGTCGTTCCTGGTCGGCGTGATGGTCGGCACCTGTGATCTGGCGCGGCGGGCGGCGCGGGCCGGCGCGCACTTCGTGGTGGTCGTGCCGGGGCAGAAGCCGGCGACAGAGCTGCCCGCCCTGTGCCGTGATATCGGCATCCCGGTTTACGTCGGGTGGTATCGCGACATGTCGGCGTTGCCGCAGCTGCGTGCCGTGGGTGCCCACGGCTGCGCGGTCGGCCCGGTCTAGAGTCCCGGCGGTTTGGGCGTGGCGGTTTCCAGGAGTGGTTGTTCATGCCGGTGATCGACGTTCGTAATCCGCGTACGGGCGAGATCGACTATCACGTCGACGCGCCCGGTCCGGAGCAGCTGGCGGCGCTGTGCACGCGCCTGCGGGCCGGCCAGCCCGCCTGGCGCGACCAGGACATCGGGGCCCGGGTCGCGGTATTGCGGCGCTTCAAGGAGGCCATCGAGCGGCACCGGGAGCCGATCGTCCAGGCACTGTGCCGGGACACGGGCCGCTACCTGCTGGCGGACAGCGAGGTGAGCTCGACCGTGAGCGCCATCGAGCGCTGGTGTCGCGAGGCGCCGCGCCTGATCCAGGAGGTCGAGGGCCGCTCCACCCAGGTACCGACGATCCGGTTCCGGAACCAGTGGGTGCCGTTTCCCCTGGTCGGCGTCATCAGCCCGTGGAATTTCCCGCTGGTGTTGTCGTTCATCGACGCCGTGCCCGCGCTGCTGGCGGGCTCGGCCGTCATCATCAAGCCGAGTGAAGTCACGCCGCGCTTCGCCGACGCCTTGCGACCGGCGATCGAGGAGGTTCCCGAACTGGCGCAGGTGCTGGCCATCCAGGCCGGCGCCGGCGAGATGGGTGCGGCCATGGTGCCGCGGGTCGACGCCATATGCTTCACGGGCAGCGTGCGGACCGGGCGCATCGTCGGCGAGGCCGCGGCGCGCGCCTTCATCCCCGCCTTCCTCGAGCTGGGCGGCAAGGACCCGGTCATCGTTACCGCGACCGCCGATCTGGAGAAGGCTGCGACGGCGGTGGTGCGTGCGTCGGTGCTGAGCACCGGCCAGGCCTGCCAGTCGCTGGAGCGCGTGTACGTGCACGAATCGGTGTACGAACCGTTCGTGGCGCTCGTCGTGCAGAAGGCCAGCCGCGTCGGCATCAATTGGCCGGACCTGCACTCGGGAGAACTGGGACCTTTCATCTGGGGACGCCAGGCCGACGTGGTGCAGGAGCAGATCGACGACGCCGTGGCCCGGGGCGCGCGGGTGCTGTGCGGCGGCCAGGTCGAGGACCATGGCGGCAAGTGGCTGAAGCCCACCGTGCTGGTCGACGTGAATCACGACATGAAGCTGATGCGCGACGAGACATTCGGCCCGGTCATCCCCGTGATGAAGTATTCCACCGAGGATGAAGCGGTGGCGCTCGCCAATGACGGCGTGTACGGCCTCTCCGCCGCGGTGATCGCGGGCAGCGAGGCCGAGGCGGAGGCGATCGCGCGCCGCCTCGATGCCGGCGGGGTGAGCATCAACGACGGTTCGCTCACCGGCGTGATGCACGAGTGCGAGAAGAACTCGTTCAAGTGGTCCGGGCTTGGCGGCTCGCGCATGGGCCCGGCGGGATTCACCCGCTTCTTCCGCAAGAAGGCGCTGATCTTCCAGTCCGCCGACCCGCTGCCGATCGAGTTCTTCGACGAGGCAAACGCCCGCAAGCCCTGAACTCAGGGACTGTCCCCATCGGGGACTGTCCCCTCATGCGGCACTGACCTGGGGACTGTCCCCGCAGGGGACTGTCCCCGTTGTGGCACCCATTGAGGCACGCCGCGGAACGGCTCGCAGCAACGCGGGTCTCTCTACTCCTGTAGAGCCTCTTGCTCGCTCCGGAAGCCAAAAGTCGCTCGCAAGAGGCCTACAGTCGTCCTCGACCCGCGGGGACTGGCACCGCAGTCTCAAGGCTCCCTGCGGCACGGCCGTGCCAGCGGTGCCTGTCCCCTCCGCATCGAGGCTCAACGAATCAAGCGAAAGCGCCACAGGCGGGCGCGGACCGACGGACCGTGGCCCGTTCCGCAGTGAGTTTGGCTTCCCGAACGGAGGAAGGGGCCACGGGAGTAGGGAGCCCGCCGGGCACAACTCGTCGCGGTGGAGCCGAGACCGATGCTTGCGCTAGGCGCCGGGCTCGTGCGCCAGGGTCGGCGCGGCGACGCGCACGACCTGCTTGCCCACGTTGGCGCCCTCATAGAGGCGCATCAGGGCGCGCGGCATCTGCTCGAGGCCCTCGAGGCGGTCCTCGAGGTAGGTCATGCGGCCCGCGGCGATCCACGCGGCCATCTGCGCCTCCGCGGCCGGGAAGTCCCGCTCGTAGTCATAGATGAAGAAAGCCTGCATGCCAGCGCGCTGCTTGCCGACGCGCCACCAGTTGCGCAGGCAGTACTTCTCGTCGTCGCCCTTCAGGTACTCGGAGATGCGGCCGCACAGCACGACGCGGGCATAGCGATTGATGTGGGTGAGGCCGGCGTCGAGGATCTCGCCCCCGACGTTGTCGAAGAAGACGTCGACCCCCGCGGGGCAGAGTTCGGCGATCCGCTGGGCGACATCCTCTCGGCGATAGTTGATCGCGACCGACATAGCCGAGCCGCTCGGTCAGCAACCGGCACTTCTCGTCGGTGCCGGCGATACCGATGGCAGTGGCCCCGAGGTTCTGCGCGATGAAGCCGCACGCCGAGCCCACGCCGCCGGCGGCGCCGGAGACGACCACGGTCTCGCCCGCCTTGACCTGCCCGATCCGCGTCATGCCGATGTAGGAGGTGAAGCCGGTCATGCCGAGCACACCCAGCGCCGTCGATAAGGGCGCCACGCGCTGGCCGACCTTGTACATCATGAAGTAGGGCGAGCCGTCGCTGATCGCGTACTCCTGCCAGCCGAGCTTGCCCTGCACGACGTCGCCGACCGCGTAGCCGGGATGGCGTGACTTCACCACCTCTCCAACGCCGCGCCCGCGCATGGTCTGCCCGATCTCCAGGGGCTTCTCGATGCCGGCACCGTCCAGCATGTACATGCGCATCACCGGCGCGACCGACAGGTACAGCGTGCGGACCAGGAACTCGCCGTCGCCGGGTTCGGGAACTGGGGCCGAGTCGAGCCGGAAGTTCTCCTCGCGCACGTCCGGGGCAGGCCGCGAGGCCAGCACCCAGCGTCGGTTCACGGGCGCGCTCACGGCGCCGCGACCTCGCTCCCGAGTGTGCGGTCGAAGAAATCGAGGATCGTGTGCCAGCCGTGGCGGCCGGTTTCGGCGAAGGTCAGCGCGGCGTGCTTGGCGCCGGGGTAGGGCAACACCTCGAACAGGCGTCCCGCCTTGGTCAGCCGGTCGATGACGGCCGTGGTGTGGGTGAACAGCACGTTGTCGTCGGCCATGCCGTGAATGATCAGCAGGCGCCCTTCCAGGCTGTCCACGCGCGGCAGGACACTGGCTGCCTCATAGGCGGCCGGCTGATCCTGCGGACGGCCGAGGTAGCGCTCGGTGTAATGGGTGTCGTAGAGACGCCAGTCGGTGACGGGAGCGCCGGCCACGCCCGCGCGGAACGTCTCGGGCGCCTTCAGCATCAGCATCAGTGCCAGGTAGCCGCCGTAGCTCCAGCCGTAGACGCCGATACGTTCGCGGTCGACCCCGGGCAGGCCGGCGAGAAACGCCACGCCGGCCCGCTGGTCACGCACCTCGACGTCTCCCATGCGCAGATGAATCGAGTCTGCGAATCTCGCGCCGCGGCTGCCCGAGCCGCGGTTGTCGAGGGCGAACACGACGTAGCCTTGCTGCGCCAGCAGTTGTGCGGTCATGCCGCCGCGCCGGTCGCCCCAGCGCCGCTGCACGGTCTGCACGCCCGGCCCGCCGTACACCATCACGATGGCGGGATGCCGGGCCGCCGGGTCGAAGCCCGGCGGGCGATACAGCTGCCAGTACAGGGTGGCGCCATCCTCTGCCTCGAGCGTGCCGAATTCGGGTGCGACATGCTGGTCGAGATAACGCGCATAGGGATGCTTCGGGCCCAGGCGGTTCTCCTCGATCCACGCAATCCGGGTGCCGTTGCTGCGATGCAGAGAGACCTGCGGCGGCTGCGAGGGGTCGCTGTAGACCTGCACGAAGCGTCGCGCCTTGGGACCCATGACAATGCTGTGCCAGCCGTCGGCACGGGTAATGCGCAACGGCTCGGCCGGGCTGCGCGTGTCCAGCCGCGCCGCGTAGAGGTGGCGCTCCAGCGGAGTCTTCTCTGTCGCCATGAAGAACACACGGCCGTGGTCTTCGTCGATCGCCACGACGCCCGGCTGCTTGCGCTCTCCCTCGACGTCCCAGTCTCCCGCGGTCAGCGTCCGTCGAAGCTGGCCGTCGTACGTGTAGAGGTACAGATGCCGGTGACCGCTGCGCTGCGAGGCCCAGATGAACTGCCTGCTCCGGGGCAGGAAGTGCAGGTCGTCATGCAGCTCCACCCAGGTATCGCGCTGCTCCGTGAGTAGCGTGCGGGACGCCCCGCCGGCCAATTCGAAAGCGAGCAGGTCGAGCGTGCGCTGATCGCGGGACTGTCGTTGAACCAGCAGCCGATCGCCTTCCGGGTACCACTGCACCCGGGCCAGGTAGACGTCGGGGTCGTCACCCAGGTCGAGCCAGCGGACGTCGCCACCCTCCACCGGGACGATGCCCAGCTCGACTCGCGCGTTGGCCGTGCCGGCGGCGGGATAGCGCTGACGGTAGACCGTGAAGCCGTCCGCCAGCACCTCGAAGCGTTCGACTTCCTGGACGGGGGCCTCATCGACCCGGGTGAGCGCGAGGTGGCGGTCGTCCGGCGACCACCAGTAGCCTGTGTCCCGGTCCATCTCCTCCTGCGCGATGAACTCGGCCATGCCATAGCTGACCAGGCCGCCGCCGTCGGGCGTCAGCTGCCGCTCCGCGCCGGTCGCGAGGTCGAGCACGTAGAGATTCTGTTCGCGTACGAAACTGACGTAGCGCCCGCGTGGCGAGATCTTCGGGTCGGTCTCGAACGCGGCTGTTGCGGTCAGCCGACGGACCGCCCGCGCCGGCGTCTGGCGCAGGTCGTACCAGTAGAGATCGCCATCCAGCGGGAACAGCAGGGCCTTCGAGTCGGGCGCCCATTCGTATTGCACGATGCCGCGCAGGGCGGCGATGCGCTGCCTCTCGCGGCGCGCCTCTTCCTCCGCGGACAGCGTGCGCTCGCCGTCCACCAGGGAGCGGGCATCGACCAGCAGCCGTTGCTCGCGACGCACCACGTCGTAGGCCCAGAGATCGAGCGCGTTGAGATCACCGTCGCGCGGCTTCAGAAAGGTCACCAGCCTGCCGTCCGGCGAGAACCGCAGACTGCGCAGGCTGGCTCCCTGCAGGTCCGGCGCCGCAAACAGCCGCTCGACCGTCAGCGACTCGGCCACCGCGGTCGACGCCAGCGCCAGCGCTGCGACGAGCAGGAGAGCGGGGCGGCAAGACATGATGCTCCTCCAGCGGCTCGAAGGTAGCCGGCGGCTCAGCGGCGCAGCGCCATCACGACCTCGACGAAGCTGTCGAGCCCGCGCTCGGCGAACCGAGGCGATTCCGCGATCAGCTCGCGACGCTCGAGCAGCTCGATGTCGAAGTCCGCGCCGAACAATTGCTGCACTTCGGCGACCTCCACCGAGAAGGGCGGGCCGCTCATCCGGCTCTGGTCGTACTCGTGGACGATCAAGAGCCCGGCGGACCCCGGCGGCAGCAGCTCGGCGATGCGCCTGGCGTAGCGCAGCCGCATCGGCGGCGGCAGCGCGATCAGCGCCGCGCGGTCGTACCAGGCGCCGAAGTCCGTGAACTCCGCGGGGTCGAGATCGAAGAAGTCGCCCTGCAGGATTTCCAGCGTCCCGGCCGAGTAACGGTGAAACGCGCCGAGCTCCGCGACCGCTGGCACCAGGCCTTCGTGGGTAAAGAACCCCTCGGCGGCGATCGGACTCAGCTCGACGCCTGTCACCGTGTGCCCATGGGCCGCGAGCCAGGCCATGTCGAGGCTGCGCCCGCACAGCGGCACCAGCACGCGCCCCGTCGCCCCGAGGCCGGGCCAGTAGCGCAGCAGCGCGGCATGGTAGTCGGGCTGGTGAAAGCCGATCTGCCCCTGCTGCCAGCGCTCGTGCCAGAACTCGGGGTGCATGGGGGGACTCAGTGGCGCCGCGAGGGCAGGTCGTTCGATTCTTCGTCCGTCACGTCCAGTGCCGGCTCACCGGGGATGGCGTGCTCTTCCGACAGCCACGCGCCGAGGTCGATCAGCTTGCAGCGCTCGCTGCAGAATGGACGCCAGCGGTTGGTGGTGTCCCATTCCATCGCCCGCCCGCAGCCCGGGCACTTCACGCGCGGCCGGCTCACCGGTCAGCTGCAGCTGGTGAGGACGAACGGCACGTCTGCATTCGGCTGCACCGGCCGCGCCTCGATGCTCGACCAGTTGAGGAAGCGGATGCTGCAACGATAATGGCTGCCGCTCACCTCCGGGAACAGGCTCGAGCCGGCCGGCAGCTCGATGCGCAGCAGCTGCACCGGGCTGTCGCGCTCGAAGACGATCTGGAACGAGCCGCCCTTGGCGATCTCGTGGCGGGGGCGGGCATTCTCGCGCGTGATCCACAGGAGCTCCGCCACGCTTTCGCACAGCGGGCGCATGCGGTCGAGCCAGCCACGCAGGTCCTCGACGCGCACGTCGGCCGGTTCGTTGAGCCAGTGATAGTAGTCGGGCAGGTCGAAGGCGCAGGTGCCGCCAGGAATCGCGCTGCGATGCTTGATGCCGTTGAGGAAGTCGGAGTCGCGCAGGGGCTGCAGGCTCTGGCTGCCGGTGGCCGCGAGCTCCTCGCGCCGGCGCACCAGCGCGGCCAGCACGGCCCTAAGCCGCGCACCATCGACGCCAGGGCGGTTCTGGTAGTCGCGGATGAGGTGCATCTGGCGCTCGAGGTCCTTCAGCACGTCGCCGCGCGGATCGCCGCGCGCCGTCACCGCCAGCATTTCGAGCACGCTGCCCACCGCCGCGCGGCTCGACCACTCGCTCGGCGACTCGGCGTGGAAAACGGCCTGGTTCCACAGGAACTCGAGGCGCAGGAGGGTGCGCATCCGCTCGTTGAGCGGCTGCTCGTAGACCACCGGTGCCCCGGCGGCTGAGGGTGCCTCCATGGGCTCGAACATCCGGCTATTCTGCGGCAGGGGTCCGTGGGCGTAAACAGCCCTGATGCCGGGAGTTTGCGACAGGTCGCGGTTTGGCGGGCCCCGGGGGCTGTCCCTCCCGCGGTGGGGACTGTCCCCGCAGGGGACTTGCCCTCTGATGCGGCACTGACGTGGGGACTGTCCCCGCAGGGGACTGTCCCCGGCGTGGCACCCATTGCGGCAGTCCGCGGAACGCCTCGCAGCTACGCGGGTCTCTCTACTCCTGTAGAGCCTCTTGCTCGCTCCGCCGAAGCCAAAGTCGCTCGCAAGAGGCCTACAGTCGTCCTCGACCCGCGCGAGAGGCTGTCACCTTGGCGAGGCGTGCCTCGGGGACTGTCCCCGCAGGGGACTGTCCCCAGATACGGCACGGCGCCGGGAACGGTCCCCTAGTGCGGCACCCCCGGCCTCACCCCTCAGCAACGGCCAGTTTGCGGTATTGGCTGTCCAGCTCCGCGACCCGACGGCCGAGATCCTCGAGCGTGCCGTCGTTGACGATCACGTCGTCGGCGGCCTGCAGGCGTGCCTCGCGGCTGACTTGCGCTGCCACGATGGCGCGCGCCTGCCCGGGCGAGCCGCCGTCGCGGGCCAGCAGGCGCTTGAGGCGCAGGTCTTCCGGCGAGTCGACGACGAGCACGCGGTCGAAGTCGTCCGCCCGCCCGGTTTCGACCAGCAGTGGAATGACGAGGATCTGGTAGGGACCGTCGGCCGCTTCCGACAACGCGTCCATGCGGGCGCGGATCGCCGGGTGCAGCAGCTCTTCCAGCCGGCGGCGGGCCGCCGTATCGGCGAAGACGATGTCGCGCAGGGCGGCGCGGTCGAGCTGGCCGTCCTCGCTGACCACGGCAGGGCCGAATGCGGCGCGAATGGCGGCGAGCGCCGGCTGCCCGGGTGCGACGACCTCGCGCGCTATCACGTCGGAGTCGATCACCGGCACGCGCGAGACCGGCGAACAGGTCCGCCACGGCGCTCTTGCCACTGGCGATGCCTCCGGTCAGTGCGATCCTGAGCGGCCGGCTCATCGCTTCAGCGCAGTCCCGAGACGGCCAGGTAGCTGCCCATGATCTGCGGGCCCCACAGCATGGCAATCCAGCCGGCACCCGCGAGGTACGGGCCGTAGGGAATGGGAATATTGCGGTCGCGGCCGCGGATGACGATGAGCGCGATGCCTACTACTGCGCCCACTCCGGCCGAGAGCAGCAGGATCAGTGGCAGCATCTGCCAGCCCATCCAGGCGCCGAGCGCCGCGAACAGCTTGAAGTCGCCGTAGCCCATGCCTTCCTTGCCGGTTAGCAGCTTGAAGGCATGAAAGACGCCCCACAGGAACAGGTACCCCGCCGCGGCGCCAATGATGGCGTCGCGCGGACCGACGGGCAGCGCATGGCCGGATGCCGGATCGTGCCAGAGGCTCGCCAGCAGCCCCAGCCAAAGCAGCGGCAGGGTCAGCAGATCGGGCAGCAGCTGGTGGTCGACGTCGATGCCGGTGAGCGCGATCAGGATCCAGGTAATGGCCAGCGCGAAGCCCGCCTCCACGCCGAAGCCGAAGTGCCAGGCGACGAAGGCGCTGGCCACGCCGGTGGCCAGTTCGACGAGCGGATATCGTAGCGAGATGCGCGCACTGCAGTGGGCACAGCGGCCTCGCAGTAGCAGCCAGCTCACCAGCGGGATGTTCTGCCAGGCCGCGATCGGCGCCTTGCAGGCCGGACAGCGCGAACGGGGGGTGGCGAGCGTCAGCACCTCGGCGGTGTCGTCCGTGGTGCGTCCCTCGATCTCCGCGCACTGCGCCCGCCACTGCCGCTCCAGGATCAGCGGCAGGCGGTGGATCACGACGTTCAGGAAGCTGCCGATCAGCAGTCCGAAGACGAACATGACCGCGGCAAACGCCAGCGGGCTGCCTTGCAGGGTGCTGACGAGGTTCATTGGCGATCCAGGTCCCTGTCGAGGAAACGCCGCGACGAGCGCGGCGTTTCGGTGAGTTGCTTACGCCAGCAGTATTAGATCACCGCACCTAGCTTGAAGATCGGCAGGTACATGGCGACGACGAGGCCGCCAACGAGCACGCCGAGGATAGCCATGATCAACGGCTCGAGGAGGCTCGACAGGCTGTCCACGGCTGTGTCTACCTCGAGTTCGTAAAAGTCCGCGACCTTGGAGGCCATGGCGTCAAGAGACCCTGATTCCTCGCCGACCGCGATCATCTGGATGACCATGTTCGGAAACAGCCCAGTGTTCTCCATGGCACGCTGAAGTCGCTGACCGGTCGCGACCTCGTCGCGCATGCGATATACGCCTTCCTCGTAGACGATATTTCCCGTCGCGCCGGCGACAGAGTCCATCGCCTCGACGAGAGGCACGCCGGCGGAGAACATCGTAGCAAGCGTCCGCGCATACCGAGCGATCGCCGCCTTGACAAGAATGGGGCCAACAATGGGCAACTTTAGCATTCCACGATCAACTATTTGGCGCATCGCGCGAGAACGCTTGTGAAAGTATCCGAATCCGATGACTGAACCAACGACAAGAACGCCCATCCACCAACCATTCTCTTGGAGAAACTGCGACAAGTCGATGACCATGCGGGTGAACGCCGGGAGGTCAGCCCCGAAACCCTTGAACAGTGACTCGAACTGCGGAATCACGAATAGCAACAGTATCAGGGTCACGATGACCGCGACTGCCAGCACTGCCGCTGGATAGAACAAGGCCTTCTTGATCTTCTTCTTCAGCGCTTCGGTCTTCTCCTTATAGGTCGCGACCTTGTCGAGCAGGCTCTCCAACGCACCGGCCTGTTCACCCGCTTCGACGAGGTTGACGAACAGGTCGTCAAAATAGAGCGGGTGCTTGGCCAAGGCTTCGTGCAGCGTCGAGCCAGCCTCGATCTGGGACTTGATGTCGAGGATCAGCTTCTGCATCGACGGCTTTTCATGGCCTACACCGACGATCTCGAAGGCCTGCACCAGCGGAATGCCCGCCTCCAGCATTGTAGACAGCTGACGGCTGAAGATCGCGATGTCCTCAGGCGTGATCTTGGCGCCGCTGGAGAAGAGCTTCTGCTGCTTCTTGATCTTGACCGGCACCAGTCCCTGGCGGCGCAACTCCGCCCGGACCGCGGTCTCGTTCGCGGCCAGCGACCGGCCCTTGACCCGGTTACCCTTGCGGTCCGTGCCTTCCCACTGCCAGGGGATTTCCTTCTTCGCGAGCGCGGCGGCCTGTGCCATGTGTCCTTGCCCTGCTTAAGTGAAAACGCCCCAAATGCTAACCCGGCGGGGGGTCAGTCAACTGTGACGCGGTTGACTTCTTCGAGGCTCGTCACCCCGTCCATGACCTTCTTGAGGCCCGAAGTCCGCAGGTCCCAGACCCCTTCCTGGCGAGCCTGGTCCTTGATGTCCCGGGCGTTGCCGCCGGTCAGGATAATCCGGGCGATGGAGTCGGTCACCGGCATGACCTCGTACAGGCCCACCCGGCCCTTGTAGCCCTCGTTGCACTGGCTGCATCCCTTGGGTTTGTAGATGCGGAAATCTGGCGTCGAGACCTGTTGTTCGGTGAAACCCTCCTTCAAGAGCGCCTCCTTGGGCAGGTCGAACGGCTCCTTGCAGTTGTTGCAAAGCCGCCGCCCCAGCCGCTGGGCAATGATCAGGCTCACGGAGGTCGCGATCGCGTAGGGCTTCACGCCCATGTCCACCAGGCGGGTAAGGGTCTGGGGCGCGTCGTTGGTATGCAGGGTCGAGAGCACCAAGTGGCCCGTCTGGGCCGCCTTGATGGCGATCTCGGCGGTTTCGAGGTCGCGCACCTCACCGACCATCACGACGTCCGGGTCCTGGCGCAGGAAGGCGCGCAGGGCAGAGGCGAACGTGAGCCCGACCTTCGGGTTGACGTTCACCTGGTTGACGCCGGGCAACACGATTTCCGCCGGATCCTCGGCGGTCGAAATATTGGTGTCTTCGGTATTGAGGATGTGCAGGCCAGTGTACAGCGACACGGTCTTGCCGCTGCCGGTGGGGCCAGTCACCAGGATCATGCCCTGGGGCTTCGCCAGGGTCTTCATGTACAGGTCTTTCTGGAACGGCTCGTAGCCCAGCGCGTCGATGCCGAGCATGGCACTGCTCGGATCGAGAATACGCATCACGATCTTCTCGCCGAACAGCGTGGGGCAGGTGCTCACGCGGAAGTCGATGGAGCGGTTCTTCGACAAGCGCATCTTGATGCGCCCGTCCTGCGGGACGCGGCGTTCGGCGATGTCGAGGCGCGACATGACTTTGAGGCGCGCGGACAGCTTGGGCGAGAGCTGCACCGGGGGCTGCGCGACTTCCCGCAGCACGCCGTCCATGCGCAGGCGGATGCGGTAGTACTTCTCGTAGGGCTCGAAGTGAATGTCCGACGCACCCTGGCGGATGGCGTCGAGCATGATCTTGTTGACGAAGCGGACGATCGGCGCGTCCTCGACGTCGTCACGACCGACGGCTGAGTCGACCTCGTCCTCTGCGGCCGAGACATCGAGGTTCTCAAGATCGAAGTCGTCGTCGGTGCCGAGGCTAGGCATCGAGGTGTCGACCTGCTCGATGCTCTTGTTGACGTACTTCTGCAGCTTGTCGTCTTCGACGACGACCGCCTCGATCGACATTCCGGTCTGGAACTTGATCTCGTCGATGGCGTGGAGGTTGGTGGGATCCGACACGCCCACGTGCAAACGCTTGCCACGACGGACGAGAGGCAGGACCCGGTGCTTGGAGAGGAGCTTGTCGCTGACCAGCCTGACCGTGTCGAGGTCGATGGTGACCGCGTCGAGGTCCAGTAGCGGGACGCCGAACTCCTGAGCTGCGGCAATCGCTATGTCACGCGCGGAGGCCAGGTTCTGGGTCACCAGCCAGGAGACGAACTGGACCTTCTTCTCGCGGGCCGAGGCCATGGCTTCGACCATGGCGGCCTCGTCCAGCAGGCCGTCCTGGACCAGGCGTTGTGGCAAGCCGCCCAGTGCATGCGCGCGCGCGCCGCCACTCGCTGCTGAAGCTGGTTCGTTCATGCTCTGCGGCCACGACTCTCTGTATATCCCAGATGAGACATAAGTCTATCCGTTACAGGGCAAGTAGCAACGTGCCCGTGCGAATTCGCGATCCGTGTCGCATTAGGGCCTTGATTGAGGTTCTCTTGGCTAGCTAGCGGTACAGGCGGCGATTGCCCCAGTGAAGCGCTCGTCGAACCTTCACAGGGCGGAACAGAAAGAAGCGGTCCACCCCTTTCGGAGTGGACCGCTTCGCCATCGAGCAACCAGTGTTGGGACCTAGCCAGCGGCCAAGTCCGCTACAGCGCTCACGCGTTACGCACCGAAGTTCGTGCGGCAAGAAGCCGGCATGTACTTGTCGAGGATGGTGGTGTCCACATCCCCGGAAGCGCCGCCCGCACCGTCCGTATTGACGGTATTGGCGGGATCCGTAGCATTGCCACACTGCCACACCACGTCGCCATTAGCATTGACCCAAGCGCGGATTCCGAGCGTCTCGGTGGCGATGGCTGCGTTCGCGGCGTTGCCAAATGCAATTTCGATTGAACCGGCCTGTACGTCGATCGAGGCAACATAGCGGCCCTGCTTGGCGGTCGCGTCGAGCGCGGTGCCAGCGGCATCGGTCAAGTTAAGGTCAGCGAAGTCCGGCCAGACACCCGTCTGAGCGTAGGTCTCCGCAATGGCTGCCTTGAGGTCGCCGGCTAGCGTCATGCCTTCCGACACCTGCGTACGGATCGTGTAGTCCTGATAGGCCGGGATCGCGATCGCGGCCAGGATGCCGATGATCGCAACCACGATCATCAGCTCGATGAGCGTAAAGCCCTTCTGAATCGTCTTCATCTTCATAAACTCCTTGAGGGGACAAAGGTCGGCGGCGCACTTTGTCGCCGTCGGGCGACAGTAAGCAAGCTGCGTGCCAAGCTCCGTGGTTCGCATATCTTATTGTTTTATATAAGAATGATCTGGGCCCGGGGCGCCGGGCCGGCCCACCTTACGGACCTCTACTGACAGGCCGTGTCACAAAGTGACGTGGCGCGTCACCGAGGCGCGGCCTTCAGTGCCAGTAGAAGGGCAAACCCCGCCCAAGCGACGGCTTACTCGATCCCGAGCTTCTTGATCCGGTAGCGCAGCGCGCGAAAGGAAATGCCCAGCAGCTTGGCGGCCGCGGTCTTGTTGTAGCGGGTCTGCTCCAGCGCCTTCATGATGGCGTCCCGCTCGACGTCCTCGAGGTGATCGCCGAGGCCGGCCGCGGCATCCTCGGCATCATCTTCGTCCCCACCCGGCGCAGGACGCAGCTCGATGTCGCCCGGCTCGATGACGTTGTCCACGCATAGCGTCATGGCGCGCTCGAGGATGTTCTCGAGCTCGCGCACGTTGCCGGGATAGCGGTAGGTCTTGATGCGCTCCAGGGCCTCGGGCGCGAGCTTCGCAACCGGCATGTCCATGCGCGCGGCGAGGCGCCGGAGTGTCGTCTCGGCCAGCTCCGGCACGTCGCTCAGGCGCTCCCGCAACGCGGGCACCCGCAGCTCGATGACGTTGATGCGGTAGTAGAGGTCCTCGCGAAACTTGCCCGCTGCGACGAGCTCGGCGAGATCCCGATGGGTCGCGGAGAGGATCCGCACGTCCACCGCGGTCTCGCGCTGCTCGCCCACGGGGCGGACCGTCTTTTCCTGGATCAGGCGCAGCAGCTTGACCTGCATCGGCAGCGGCAGGTCGGCCACCTCGTCGAGGAACAGCGTGCCGCCCTCGGCCGCCTGCACCATGCCCGGCTTGTCGGCCACGGCGCCGGTGAAGCTGCCCTTCTTGTGGCCGAACAGCTCGCTTTCCATGAGCTCGGACGGAATGGCGCCACAGTTCACCGGTACGAACGGCGCGTCCCGCCTGGAGCCGCTGTCGTGAATGAGCCGCGCCACCAGTTCCTTGCCGGTGCCAGACTCCCCGGAGATGTGCACCGGGGCCTGGCTGCGCGCCACCCGGGCGATCATCTCGCGCAGCCGCTCCATGGCGGCGGACTGACCGAGGAGCCTTGGGCCGGCTCCAGTTTCTGCCGCGCGCTCGGGTGAGAGCTTCAGCGCCTGGTTGACCAGCTTGCGCAGGTCGCTGACGTCGAGCGGCTTGGAGACGAAATCGAATGCTCCGACCTTCAGCGCGCGCACGGCGGCCTCGACGTTGCCGTGCGCGGTGATGACCGCCACCGGCGTCGCGGGGGCGTGCTCCTGCATCCATTCCACCAGCGTCAGCCCGTCGCCGTCGGGCAGGCGCATGTCGGTCAGGCACAGGTCGTAGGTGTTGCGCTTCAGCTCGCGGCGCGCGGCCTCGAGGTCATGTACCGCGCTCGACTCGAGGTCCATGCGCGCGAGCGTGATGCCCAGCAGCTCGCACAGGTCGGGTTCGTCGTCGACGATCAGGACGGTGGCGCGGTCGGTCATGCGATGCGGATACGCCTGGGCTTAAGCCTGTTCCCAACGCAGCGGGTCAGCGAAAACGACCCGGAAGATGCTACCACCTCCGGGCCGGTGCTCGTGAGTCAAGAGCGCGCCGTTGCACTGGGCAAGCTCGCGCGAAATGAAGAGGCCCAGCCCAGTGCCTCCGGCGTGCTCGGTAAAGAACGGCTCGAAGATCCGGAAGGCCGCGTTTGGCGAGATGCCCGCGCCCCGATCCGCGATCTCGAGGTAGGGGCGCGCGCTGCCCGACAGCCTGCCGGCCGAGACTTCGATGCGCGACTGGTCGTCCTTGAGGCCGTACTTGCGGGCGTTGTCGCACAGGTTCCAGAGGATCTGGTGCAGCTGTGTCGGATCGACGCGGACTTCCATGTCGTCCTCGGGCAGGATCAGCGCAAACCTCGACTCGGGCAGCTCCACGGTATCGCGGAACTCGTCGATGAAGTCGCGCACCCAGGTCGCCAGCGGAATGCGCTCGGGCCGGGTTTCCTCGCGCCGCGAGAGCTGCATGACGTTGTCGATGATGGTGCTGACCCTGGCGCCATTCTTGCGGATGATCTCGGTCAGGCGCCGGTCGCCGTCCGACAGCGTGGTGGACTCGGACAACAGCTGCGCGGCATGGCTCATGGCGCCGACAGGGTTGCGGATCTCGTGCGCGATGCTGGCCGACAGGCGACCCAGGGCGGCCAGCTTGCTCTGCTGCAACTTGGCCGAGACCGCGCTCAGGTCCTCCAGGAAGATGATGACCGGTGCTGGCTGCGTGCCGCCCAGCGAGGCGAAGTGCGGATAGATCTCGCGCGCCCCGTCGCTCGCCACCATGGTCGAGCCGGCGAAGTCCTCCTGCGGGTTCTGCCGCCAGGTCTCGAGCTGGTAAAGGAGCTGGGGCGAGACCTCACCGAGCAGGGCGCCGTTCCTGGCATTGCCCCGGCCGAGTATCTGCATGGCCGACTCGTTGATGAGGCGGATGCGATCGGTTGCGTCGACCACCACGATGCTCTCGCGCAGGCGCTCGACCACGTATTGAGACAGCTCGGCGAGATTCGCGAGGTCGATCTCGCGCTCGCGGACCTTCTCCTCGCTCTCCCGCATGCGGTTGGCGAGCGGCGCCGCCGCCAGCGCGACGATGAAAATGATGGCGCCGAGGAGTCCCGCCTGCGTGAAACTCGTGACGTCATCGATACGCGTGGCGACCAATACGGCCTGCTGGGACAGCAGCGAGACGGCCGCAACCGCCGCGATCAGGAAGGCCGTGCGGTTGGCGACCAGCAGGCTCACGCCGCCGACCGGCACGATCAGCAGCAGCCCGAGACCGCTCGCTACGCCGCCGCTGGCGAAGACCAGCACCGTGACGGCCACCACGTCGATGACGATATGGGCGTAGGCCTGCAGCTGCAGGTCGGGCCGGCGCGTCTTCAGCATCGCGATGCAGCCGATGCCGGCGATGAACCAGCCGACCAGGGCGAACCAGAAGAGCTTGGGCGCGACCGAGGCGAACGATTCGCTGCCCGGCAGCATCGCGACCACCAGGCCGATTACGGTGGGCAGCAGAAGCCGGTACAGGTTCAGCAGGCCCAACACGCGCCAGGCGAGCTCGGGATCACCCTGGATCCGTTCCATGTCGCGCGAAAAATTCACCGTCGCCGGGCCCGTGCTGCAAGTTGTACCTGGGCCGCGACTCTACCATGCAGGCCCCGGCGGGGCGTTTCGACGGGTGGGCACTTTTGCCTCGCGGGGGTCCTTCCTCCAGAATAGCGGGCTCTCGGTCCGGCGGCGTGCCGCAGTCCTGCCCGCCCTTCTTCATCTGCCCTTCGGGAATGTCCAATGAACCTGCATGAGTACCAGTCCAAGGAGCTGTTCGCCCACTATGGCGTTCCGGTGCCGACCGGGCGTGTCGCCGCCAACGCCGAGGAGGCCGTCGAGGCCGCCAAGGCGCTGGGTGGAAACGTCTGGGTGGTCAAGGCCCAGGTCCATGCCGGTGGTCGCGGCAAGGCGGGCGGCGTGAAGCTCTGCAAGTCGCCTGAAGAAGTGCGCGCGGCGGCGGTATCCATGCTCGGCAAGACGCTGGTCACCAAGCAGACCGGCGGTGAGGGACTGCCGATCAACCTGGTGTATGTCGAGTCCGGCAGCCGCATCGCGCGTGAGCTCTACCTGAGCCTGCTGCTGAACCGTGACACGGGCCGCATCGCCTTCGTGGCCTCCGAGGCCGGCGGCATGGACATCGAGGAAGTCGCGGCAACCCAGCCGGAGAAGATCCTCAAGACCGACGTCGACCCCGCGGCCGGCCTGCAGAGCTACCAGTGCCGGGAGCTGGCCTTCGGGTTGGGGCTGAAGGGCGATCAGGTCAAGCAGTTCGAGAAGATCGCGCGCGGCCTGTACAAGTTGTACCTGGAGCGCGACCTCGGGCTGGTGGAGGTGAACCCGCTGATCGTCACGGCCGACGGCGGCCTCGTGGCGCTGGATGCCAAGGTCAACGTCGAGGACAACGCGCTTTTCCGCCAGGCCGATCTCGCCGCCCAGCGCGACCCGTCCCAGGAAGACGCCATGGAGAGCGCGGCGGCGCGCCATGACCTCAATTACGTCTCGCTCGACGGCAACATCGCCTGCATGGTGAATGGCGCGGGCCTCGCCATGGCGACCATGGACCTGATCAAGCTGCACGGCGGCTCGCCGGCCAACTTCCTCGACGTCGGCGGCACGGCCACGGCCGAGCGGGTCACCGCGGCATTTCGGCTGATTCTCTCCAACCCGAAGGTGCGCGCCATCCTGGTGAACATCTTCGGCGGCATCGTGCGCTGCGACGTCATCGCGCAGGGCATCGTCAAGGCGGTGCAGGACGTGGGCGTCAAGATCCCGGTGATCGTGCGCCTGGAGGGCACCAACGCGGACATCGCTCGCAAGCAGCTCGCCGACAGCGGGCTCGCCATCACTACCGCGGCCGACCTGACCGATGCCGCCACCAAGGCCGTGCGCCTGGCCGGCAAGGCCTGAGCCGGCGTCGCCTCAAAGGACATGCAACGATGAGCATTCTGGTCAACAAGTCGAGCCGGGTGATCTGCCAGGGCTTCACCGGCAAGCAGGGTACCTTCCACTCCGAGCAAGCGATCGCCTACGGCACCAGGCTGGTCGGCGGCGTGACGCCGGGACGCGGCGGCGAGACCCATCTCGACCGGCCGGTGTTCAACACCGTTGCCGACGCGGTCCGTGAGACAGGTGCGGACGTCAGCATGATCTACGTGCCGGCGCCGTTTGCCGCGGATTCCATCCTGGAAGCGGCCGACGCGGGCATCAAGCTGATCGTGTGCATCACCGAAGGCATTCCGGTCAACGACATGGTGAAGGTCAAGGCGGCACTCGCCGGTCGCGACTGTCGCCTGGTCGGGCCGAACTGCCCGGGAGTGATCACACCCGGGGAATGCAAGGTGGGCATCATGCCCGGCTTCATCCACCAGCCCGGGCGCATCGGCATCGTGTCGCGCTCCGGCACGCTGACCTACGAAGCCGTGTTCCAGACAACGCGGCTCAATCTGGGTCAGAGCACCTGTGTGGGCATCGGCGGTGACCCGGTGCGCGGCATGAACTTCGTCGACGTGCTGGCGCTCTTCCAGAAGGACGCGAAGACCGACGGCATCATCATGGTCGGCGAGATCGGCGGCGCGGACGAAGAGGCCGCGGCGGAGTACATCAAGCGGCACGTCACCAAGCCGGTCGTGGCCTACATCGCCGGCGTCACGGCGCCGGCCGGCAAGCGCATGGGCCATGCGGGCGCGGTAATCGCCGGCGGCAAGGGCACCGCGGCCGACAAGTTCGCGGCGCTGGAGGCCGCCGGGGTGCGTACCGTGCGCTCGCCAGCGGAGCTCGGCTCGGCGATGAAGGCGGAACTCGCCCGGCGCGCGCGCAAGTCCGCAACCAAGCGCAAGGCCGCCGCCAAGCCTGCGGCGCGGAAACCCGTCAAGCGCAAGGCGGCGGCCAAGCCGGCTGCCCGGCGCAAGGCCACGGCGAAGGCGCAGCCCAGGTCCCGGGCTGCCGCCAAAGCGAAAGGCCGTGCCGTCGCGAAGCGCAAGCCCGCGGCGCGCCGCCGCGCCAAGCGCTGAGCCCATGACGGGCGGGCGCGACGCGCCTGGCAGATCCAGCGACACCATGGACCTGAGCGTCGCTCTCGGCCAGTTCGACGTTGTCGTCGGCGATGCACCGGGCAATGCCGAGCGCATCATCGCCGCGGCGGCCGCCGCCCGCGAGGCCGGCGCCCACGTCCTGGTGACGCCCGAGCTCGCGCTCAGCGGTTATCCCCCCGAGGACCTGCTGTTCCACCGCGGCTTCCGCCATCGCATCGCGGCGTCGCTCGAGCAGATCCGCAAGTCGGTGCGGGGGATCCACGTCGTGCTGGGTTATCCTGAGTACGACGGCGAGGCGCTGTTCAACTCGGCCGCGGTGCTGGCGGACGGCGAGATCGTCGCCAACCACCGCAAGCAGCTGCTGCCCAACTATCAGGTCTTCGACGAGAAGCGCTACTTCCAGGCGGGCTCGCAGGCGACCTGTTTCGATCTTCGCGGCATCCGCACGGCCGTGCTCATCTGCGAGGACGTCTGGCAGCCCGGGCCGGCCCGGCAGGCGCGCGAACAGGGCGCGGAGCTGGTGCTGGTTCCCAATGCCTCGCCGTACGAGCTGCACAAGCGTGCGCGCCGCGAGGCCACCCTCGCCGGGCGCGCCCGCGAAACGGGGCTGCACTTCGCCTACGTGAATCTGGTCGGCGGCCAGGACGAGCTCGTCTTCGACGGACAGTCGTTCGTCGTGGACGCCGCGGGGGACATCGTTCACCGCGCTTGCGCCTTCGAGGCCGGCATCAGCGTTGCGACGCTTGCCCGTACCGCTGGGGGAACGATTTCCTGGCGCGGCAAGGTCCATGAACCGCCGGCGCAGGACGAGGCGGTCTACCGGGCGCTGACGCTCGGGGTGCGCGACTACGTCGAGAAGAACGGTTTTCCCGGCGCGATCATCGGGCTCTCGGGTGGTATCGATTCGGCGTTGACGCTGGCGCTCGCGGTCGACGCCATCGGGCCCGAGCGCGTGCGCGTGGTGATGATGCCCTCGCGCTACACCTCGCGCATGTCGCTGGAGGACGCCGAGGCGATGGCCGCCGGGCTAGGCGTGCAGTACTCCGTGCTGCCCATCGAGCCCATGTTCGAGGCGACCCTGGCGACGCTCGCGGGCGAGTTCGCCGGCCTGCCGGCGGATGCCACCGAGGAGAACGTGCAGGCGCGCTGTCGCGGCATGCTCCTGATGGCGCTGTCCAACAAGACCGGGCGGCTGTTGCTCACCACCGGCAACAAGAGCGAGATGGCGGTCGGCTATGCGACGCTCTACGGCGACATGGCGGGCGGCTTCGCGCCACTCAAGGACTGCAGCAAGCTGCAGGTGTATCGGCTGGCGCGCTGGCGCAACGCGCGCTCGCCGGTCATACCGCTGCGCATCATCGAGCGGCCCCCGTCGGCGGAACTGCGCGCGGACCAGAAGGACCAGGACTCGCTGCCGCCCTATGAAGTGCTGGATCCCATTCTCGAGGACTTCATCGAAAAAGACCTGTCGGTGAGGGAAATCATCGACCAGGGCTACGACCGTGACACGGTCGTACGGGTGCTAGAAATGGTCAAGCGCAGCGAGTACAAGCGCCGCCAGGCGCCTCCGGGCGTGCGCATCAGCGGCCGGGCGTTCGGCCGGGACTGGCGTTACCCGATCACCTCAGGATATCGCCCGGGCGATCACTGAGGACGCGCTACCAGACCTTCCACCAGGGATCGGACTGTTTGCGGCGCGGGCGCGTGTCGCCGTAGTTGAACGCGTAGACGCTGCGCACTTCGCTGGCGAGGTCTTCGAGCCCCATGCCGTCGTAGGACGAAGCCAGCACGTCGACCGCCTCGCGTACCGCCGGCGCGCCGTCGTAGTTCTCGATGCAGAACTTGGCGCGGCTGGCGGCCGCCACGTAGGCGCGGCGGCGCAGGTAGTAGTCCGCCACGTGTACTTCGTAGTCGGCCAGGCGGTTGCGCAGGAAGATCATGCGCTGGCGGGCATCGTTGGCGTAGAGGCTGTTGGGGTAGCGCTCGACCAGCGTCTGGAAGGCCTGGAAGGACGCGCGCGCTTCCTGCGGGGGGCGCTCGGTCAGGTCCGCGCGGAACCAGCGCTCCACCAGGTTCGGGTTGCGCTCGAAGTTCACCAGTCCCTTGATGTACCAGGCGTAGTCGACGCGCGGGTGGGTCGGGTTCTCGCGAATGAACTGGTCCGCGGCATCGATGGCGGACTCGGTCTGGCGGGCCTTGTAATAGGCGTAGAGGATGTCGAGCCTGCCCTGACGCGCCTCCTCGCTGAACGGAAAGCGGGCCTCCAGCGCCTCGTACAGCCGAATGGCGTTGTTGAAGTCGCCACTGCTCACACTCCGGTAGGCGCGGTCGTAGATCTGTTCCGGCGCGCTGGGACCGATATCATCCTCACGCCCGGTCTTGCAGGCGCTGAGGGTCAGGGCAAGGCAGAGCGCGACGATCAGCGCTGGGCGCGGAAATGACAAGACACTGGACCCCACGATTGGCAACGACGCAGTATAGCGGAAAGACCCCCGGATCCCCGATGAGTTCCTCCCCTGTCGTGCTTGACGCCAACGTGCCTGCCGAGGCCGCCGGGAGGCGTCTCGACCAGGCCCTGGCGGCCTTGTTTCCGCAGTACTCCAGGAGCCGCCTCAAGGCCTGGATAGAGAGCGGCTGCGTCCGGGTCGACGGGCAGCTGCCCCGGCCGCGCGACCTGGTGACCGGCGGCGAGCGGATCCGCATCGAAGCCGAGATCGAGGCGACCACCGCGGTCGCGGCGCAGCCCATCGCACTGTCGATCGTGTACGAGGACGAGACGCTGATCGTGGTCGACAAGCCGCCGGGACTGGTGGTGCATCCCGGCGCGGGCAACCCGGACCGCACCCTGCAGAACGCGCTGCTGGCCCACGACGCGTCGCTGGCGGCGCTGCCGCGAGCCGGTATCGTCCATCGGCTCGACAAGGACACCAGTGGCCTGATGGTGGTGGCGCGGACCGTTGAAACGCATGCCGCGCTGGTGAGGATGATCGAGGCCCGCGAGGTCAGCCGCGAATACGAGGCGATCTGCTACGGCGTGATGACCGGTGGTGGCACTGTGGACGCGCCGATCGAACGCCATCCCGTGGATCGCGTGCGCATGGCGGTGCGCTCGGACGGGCGGCCTTCCGTCACTCACTACCGGGTCATCCGGCGTTTTCGCGCGCACACCCACGTGCGGGTCAACCTCGAGACCGGCCGCACCCACCAGATTCGGGTGCACCTCGCGCACATCGGCTATCCGATCGTCGGCGACAGCGTCTACGGGCGCCGGCTGGCGGTGCCGAAGGGCGCGACGGCCGCCCTCGACGCGGCGTTGCGGGGCTTCCGCCGGCAGGCGCTGCATGCCGCGAGACTCGCGTTCGTGCACCCGTCGAGCGAACGGGAGTGCGGGTTCGAGGCGCCGCTTCCGGCCGACATGCAGCTGCTGCTGCGCGCCTTGGCCGACGATACGGCGGCAGCCGCGCAGCGGCCATGAACGAACTGGATTTCATCGTCCCGGAATGGCCGGCGCCCGCCGGCGTGCGCGCCATCATCACCACCCGGCGCGGTGGAGTCAGTGGCGGGCCCTTCGCTTCGCTGAACCTCGGTGATCATGTCGGCGACGACGCTGAGGCCGTCGCGGCCAATCGGGTGCGGGTCGCAGCCAGCCTGCACCTGCCGGGGCCACCGATGTGGCTCGAGCAGGTCCACGGTACGGCCATCGCCCGCTACTCGCGCGGCAGCCGGCCGCGCGCGGACGCTGCCCTGGCCCGCGCGCCGGGCGAGGTGTGCGCGGTGCTCACCGCCGACTGCCTGCCGGTGCTGCTTGCCCACCGTGCCGGCACCGTCGTCGGGGTCGCCCACGCCGGCTGGCGCGGCCTGGCGGCCGGGGTGATCGAGCGCACCGTCGAGGCGCTGGCGGTGGAGCCCGCTTCGCTCATGGCGTGGCTCGGCCCGGCCATCGGGCCAGAGGCCTTCGAGGTCGGTGAGGAGGTTCGTGAGCAGTTCATCGCGGCCGATCCCGCCGCAGTGGCGGATTTCCGGCCCGGCGAGCGGGGGCGCTGGCTGGCGGATATCTTCTCGCTGGCGCGCCGTCGCCTCGCGGCATGCGGGGTTTCCCAGGTGGCAGGCGGCGGTCAGTGCACCGTTGCCGACCCCGGACGGTTCTTCTCGTATCGCCGCGACGGCATGACCGGCCGGATGGCGGCATTGATCTGGATGGAGTAGCGTGCGGCGGCGCTTGACCGCTGGTGTAGCCTAAGGGACTGTCCCCGCAGGGGACTGTCCCCTGCGGGGACAGTCCCCTACGGCGGGGACAGTCCCCTACGGCGGGGACAGTCCCCTGTGGAGATCGCTTGGACACGCTGCTACTCATTCTCGCCTTCACCGTGCTGAGCGGTGCGCTCAGCGCCACGGTGGCGGGTGCCTTCCTGCTGTTGCCGGAACCGCGGCGGCACGCGCTGCTGCCGCACCTGGTCAGCTTTGCGACGGGCGCGCTGCTCGGCGCAGCATTGCTGGCGCTGCTGCCGCATGCCATCGAAGGCGCCGGCGAGGGCAACACGCACAAGGTTGGCGCGGCGCTGCTTCTCGGCATCATGCTGTTCTTCGTGCTCGAGAAAATGGTGCTTTGGCGGCACTGCCACGACGACCCCTGCGAAGCGCACGCGCCACGCGATCACCACCGTGACAGCGCATCCGCCACGCTGATCCTGTGGGGCGACGGTTTCCATAACGCGCTGGACGGCGTGCTGATCGCGGCCGCCTTCATGACCGACATCCACCTCGGCATCGTCACCGCCATCGCCGTCTTCGCCCACGAGATCCCGCAGGAGATCGGCGACCTCGCCATCCTGGTGCACGGCGGGATGAGCCGGCGCCGCGCCATGGTGCTCAATGTCGCGGTCAGCCTGACCTCCGTGATCGGTGCCGTGGTCGCCTACTTTGCGCTGGCGCAGGCGCTGGAGTTCGTGCCATACGCCCTGGCGATTGCCGCAGCGAGCTTCCTGTACGTCGCGGTGGCGGATCTCATTCCCGGGTTGCACCGGCGGGTCGATGCACGCACCTCGCTGCAGCAGGTGACGCTGATCGTCTTGGGCATGGCGGTGATCTACATCTCGCACTCGCTTGCGCACTAGCGGGAGGGGGCCGGTCCCCGTTGAAATGGCCCGGTTGCGGCCCCACCTCCCCGTTGAGCCCACCAGAATCCCCCGGGGACACGCCCATGCGCATGGACCGCCTAACTTCCAAGTTCCAGATGGCGCTGGCCGACGCCCAGTCGTTGGCGGTCGGCCGCGACCATCAATTCATCGAGCCCCAGCACGTCATGCTGGCGCTGGTCGACCAGCAGGGCGGCACGGTCCGCCCGTTGCTCGACAAGTCGGGCGTCAACGTCGCGGTGCTGCGCTCCGGCCTGCTGAAGGCCATCGACGCCCTGCCGAAGGTCGAGGGCACGCCGGGCGAGGTCCATCTTTCCAATGACCTGGGGCGGCTGCTCAACGTCACCGACAAGCTGGCGCAGCAGAAGGGCGACCAGTACATCTCCAGCGAGCTGTTCGTGCTCGCGGCCGCGGACGACAAGGGCGCGCTGGGCAAGGCGCTGAAGGACGCGGGCGCGGTCAAGGGTTCGCTCGACAAGGCGGTGGATGACCTGCGCGGCGGCGAGAAGGTCCGCGACCCGAATGCCGAGGAGGCGCGCGGCGCGTTGGACAAGTTCACCGTCGATCTAACCGCGCGGGCCGCGGCCGGCAAGGTCGACCCGGTAATCGGGCGCGACGACGAGATCCGCCGCACCATCCAGGTGCTGCAGCGGCGCACCAAGAACAACCCGGTGTTGATCGGCGAGCCGGGTGTCGGCAAGACCGCGATCGTCGAGGGGCTCGCCGCGCGCATCGTCAACGGCGAGGTGCCGGAGGGCATCAAGAACAAGCGCGTGCTGGCGCTCGACATGGGCGCGCTGATCGCGGGCGCCAAGTTCCGCGGCGAGTTCGAGGAACGCCTGAAGGGCGTCCTCAACGAGCTGGCCAAGCAGGAAGGCCAGGTGATCCTGTTCATCGACGAGCTGCACACCATGGTCGGCGCCGGCAAGGCCGAGGGCGCCATGGACGCCGGCAACATGCTCAAGCCCGCGCTGGCGCGCGGCGAGCTGCATTGCGTGGGCGCTACGACGCTCGACGAATACCGCAAGTACGTCGAGAAGGACGCAGCGCTGGAGCGGCGCTTCCAGAAGGTGCTGGTGGACGAGCCGTCCGTGGAGGACACCATCGCCATCCTGCGCGGCCTGAAGGAGCGCTACGAGGTCCACCACAAGGTGGAAATCACCGACCCGGCGATCGTCGCCGCGGCGACCCTGTCGCACCGCTACATCACTGACCGCCAGCTGCCCGACAAGGCCATCGACCTGATCGACGAGGCCGCCTCGCGCATCCGCATGGAGATCGACTCCAAGCCCGAGGCCATGGACCGCCTGGACCGGCGCATCATCCAGCTGAAGATGGAGCGCGAGGCGCTCAAGAAGGAAACCGACGAGGCCTCGCGCAAGCGCCTCGAGCAGCTGCAGGAGTCGCTGACCGACCTCGAGAAGCAGTATGCCGATCTGGAGGAGATCTGGAAGGCCGAGAAGGCCGCGCTGTCCGGCGCCGCGCACATCAAGGAAGAACTCGAGCGGGCGCGGCTCGACTTCGAGGCGGCCCGCCGCGCGGGCGACCTCGCGCGCATGTCCGAGCTGCAGTACGGGCGGATTCCCGAGCTCGAGAAGCGCCTGCAGGCGGCCAGCGAAGCCGAGCAGAAAGGGGCGACGCTGGTGCGCAACAAGGTGACCGACGAGGAGGTCGCGGAGGTCGTCTCCAAATGGACCGGCATTCCGGTGTCCAAGATGCTGGAGGGCGAGAAGGACAAGCTGCTGCACATGGAGGAGGCGATCGGCAAGCGCGTGGTGGGCCAGGCGGAAGCCGTGCGCACGGTCGCCGACGCCATCCGCCGCTCGCGCGCAGGGCTCGCCGACCCGAATCGCCCCAACGGCTCGTTCCTGTTCCTGGGTCCGACCGGCGTCGGCAAGACGGAACTCTGCAAGGCGCTGGCGGAGTTCCTGTTCGACACCGAGGAAGCGATGGTTCGCATCGACATGTCCGAGTTCATGGAGAAGCACTCCGTGGCGCGGCTCATCGGCGCGCCCCCGGGGTACGTCGGTTACGAGGAGGGCGGTTACCTGACCGAAGCGGTCCGGCGTCGCCCGTACTCGGTGATCCTGCTCGATGAGGTCGAGAAGGCGCACCCGGACGTGTTCAACGTGCTGCTGCAGGTGCTCGACGACGGCCGCCTGACCGACGGCCAGGGCCGCACGGTCGATTTCCGCAATGCAGTGATCATCATGACCTCGAACCTGGGCTCGCAGCGCATCCAGGAGCTCTCCGGCGAGGCCAACTACGAGCAGATGAAGGCCGAGGTGCTGGAGATCGTCGGCCAGCATTTCCGGCCCGAGTTCATCAACCGCATCGACGACATCGTGGTCTTCCATCCGCTCAGCATCGAGGACATCCAGCGGATCGTCGTCATCCAGACCGGCTACCTGCGGCGGCGCCTTGCCGACCGGGATATCGGGCTCGAGATCGACGAGGCGGCCCTGCGGCGCTTGGGCGAAGCGGGTTTCGATCCGGTGTACGGGGCGCGGCCGCTGAAGCGGGCCATCCAGCAGCAGCTCGAGAACCCGCTGGCGCAGCAGATCCTGAGCGGCGGCTTCGGGCCAGGCGACGTCATCCGGGTGACGGCGGAGGACAGCGGACTGCGGTTCACCAAGTAACCGCGCCGGGGCGCGCACTGCGGCATAATGCAACGGGGTCGCGACCCGGGCTTGAATGCGCGCCGTTTGCCCCGATCTGCGGATCCGTCCCCAGTCCATGGAGCCTTGCCGGCATGCCGTTCTACGAATACACCTGCTCGAACTGTGGCCGTCATCACGAGGAGCTGCAGAAGGTCACGGACAAGCCGCTGCGCAAGTGTCCGGGATGCGGTCGCAACACGTTGTCACGCCTGATGTCCGCCCCGGTCTTCCGTCTCAAGGGCGGCGGCTGGTACGAAACCGATTTCAAGTCAGACGCCGATAGCAAGCGCAACCTGGCCGGCGAGCGCGACGATGCGCCAAAGGCCGAGGCCGGCTCTGAGAGTGACAAGAAGCCGGACGCAGCGGCCAAGGAAGACAAGGCGGTCGAAAAGCCAGCCGACAAGCCGGCCGTCCAGAAGCCCACGGCCAAAGCGAAGCCGGCCGCGAAGAAGACGGCCCCCAAGCCGGTTGCCAAGACCGCCGCGCGCAAGCCGGCTGCCCGGTCCAAGGCCCGCAAGTGAGCGCCTGCCCGTGACCGACGAGGTAGAGGTCAAGTCGCTGAGTACCGCGCAGCGCCTGCGCCGCTATCTGGTGGCGGGACTGCTGGTCTGGCTGCCAATCGTCGTCACGGTCTTCATCCTGCGCTTCCTGGTCGGGCTGATGGACCAGACGATGCTGCTGGTGCCGGCGCAGTGGCGGCCGGAGGCGGTGCTCGGCTTCGGGATTCCGGGTCTCGGCCTGCTGCTCGCGCTCATCCTGTTGATCATCACCGGCGTGCTCGTCACCAACCTGGTCGGACGCAAGTTCGTGGCCTGGGGCGACGGGCTGATGCACCGCATCCCCATCGTGCGCTCCATCTACTCGGGCGCGAAGACGTTCACCGAGACGGTGTTCTCGGACAAGGGCAAGGCGTTCAAGCGGGTGCTGCTGGTGCAGTATCCCCGCCAGGGCCTGTGGAGCCTCGGCTTCCAGTCCGGGGACGACCTGCCGGAACCTTCGCACCGCACCGGGCATCGCCTGTACTGCGTGTTCATTCCGACCACGCCCAACCCCACCAGCGGGTTCATCATCATGGTTCCCGAGGACGACATCATTCCCCTCGACATGGACGTGGATGAGGCCATGCGCCTGATCTTTACGCTCGGGGTCGTGGTGCCGCCCTGGCCGAACGGGCGGCCGCCGGTGGAGCGCTGAGTCGGCGCCGGAAGCCGTCCATTTGCCAGCCGTCCTCGTCGCGCCCTAAAATCAAGGCTGCAAACTCGCCCGCGCGGCGGGTTTTTCTTTCGCTGAATCAGGCTCTTGTCTCATATGCGTAGTCACTACTGCGGTCAGGTCGATGAGTCGCTCATCGACGCAAGCGTGAGTGTCGCCGGCTGGGTGCACCGCCGGCGCGACCATGGCGGCGTCATCTTCGTCGATCTTCGCGATCGCGACGGTCTGCTGCAGGTGGTCGTCGATCCGGACACGGCCGAGGCGTTCGCCATCGCCGAGCATCTCGGCCGCGAGGACTGCCTGCGCGTCACCGGCCGGGTCCGCCGCCGCCCGGCGGGAACGGCCAATACAACCCTGCGCTCGGGCCAGGTCGAGCTGCTGGCCGCGGAGGTGGAGCTGCTGAACGCGGCCGCCACGCCGCCGTTCTCGCTCGACGAGGACGCGGGCGAAGAGGTCCGGCTGAAGTACCGCTACATCGATCTCAGGCGCGAGGTGATGCAGCAGCGCCTGCGCCTGCGTCATGCAGTGACGCGCGCCATGCGCGGCTACCTGGATGCGGAGGGTTTCGTCGACATCGAGACGCCGATGTTGACCAAGGCCACTCCGGAGGGCGCGCGTGACTACCTCGTGCCGTCCCGCACCCATCCAGGCAAGTTCTTCGCGCTGCCGCAGTCGCCGCAGATCTTCAAGCAGCTGCTGATGATGGGCGGCTTCGACCGCTACTACCAGATCGTGCGCTGTTTCCGCGACGAGGACCTGCGCGCGGACCGGCAGCCCGAGTTCACGCAGCTCGACATCGAGACGTCCTTCCTCAGCCAGTCGCAGATCATGGACCTCATGGAGGGCCTGATCCGGTCGCTGTTCAAGACCGTCATGAAGGTCGAGCTGCCCGATCCGTTCCCGCGCCTGACCTATGCCGAGGCGATGCGCCGATACGCCTCGGACAAGCCTGACCTGCGCATCGACCTCGAGCTGGTGGACGTCGCGGACCTGGTGCGCGACTGCGACTTCAAGGTGTTCGCGGGCCCGGCGGCGGACGCCGAGGGTCGCGTCGCGGCGCTGCGGGTGCCCCGGGGTGGCGAGCTGACGCGCAAGCAGATCGACGAGTACACGGCTTATGTCGCGCGCTACGGCGCCAAGGGGCTTGCGTACATCAAGGTCAACGATGTCGCGGCAGGACGCGAGGGATTGCAGTCGCCCATCCTCAAGTTCCTGTCGGACACGGCGGTTGCCGGCATCCTGTCGCGGACCGGGGCGGCGAGCGGCGACCTGATCTTTTTCGGCGCCGACAAGGCGCGCGTGGTGAACGACGCGATCGGGGCACTGCGACTGAAGGTCGGCCAGGACATGGGCCTGGTGCAAGCCGGCTGGCGGCCGCTGTGGGTCGTGGAGTTCCCGATGTTCGAGTGGGATCCGGACGCGAAGCGCTGGGCGGCCATGCATCACCCGTTCACCTCACCGGTCAATCCGGATCCGGCGGCGTTGAGCCAGGCGCCGGGCGCGGCGATCGCTAACGCCTACGACATGGTCCTGAACGGCTCGGAAGTCGGTGGCGGCTCGGTCCGTATCCACCGGCAGGCCATGCAGAGCGCGGTGTTCGAGCTGCTCGGCATCGGCGAGGACGAGGCCCGCGCCAAGTTCGGCTTCCTGCTGGACGCGCTGACCTACGGCGCGCCGCCGCACGGCGGGATCGCCTTCGGCCTGGACCGGCTGGTGATGCTGATGGCCGGCGCGGACAGCATCCGCGACGTCATCGCGTTCCCGAAGACGCAGTCGGCGTGGTGTCCGCTGACCGAGGCGCCGACCGAGATCGCCGAGGCGCAGTTGAAGGAACTGCACATCCGGGTAAGGCAGTAGGAGGGGTCAGACGCCACTCTGACCCCACCGCGGGGACCGAGTAGCGTCTGACCCCTCCACGAGCGGGGACAGAGTGGCGTCTGACCCCTCCTAGCCGAGGTTCGCTTCGGCGAAGCCCCAGTTGATCAGCTTGTCCAGCACGGCGTTGACGTAGTCCGGCCGGCGGTTCTGGAAGTCCAGGTAGTAGGCGTGCTCCCACACGTCGATGGTGAGCAGCGGCTTGAGGCCCTGCGTCATCGGTGTCTCCGCGTTGGCGGTCTTGGCGAACGAGAGCTTGCCGTCCTTCGCGACCAGCCACGCCCAGCCGCTGCCGAACTGGCCCACCGCGGTCTTGACGAACTCTTCCTTCATCTTGTCGAAGGACCCGAAGTCGCGGTCGATCATGTCGGCCAGTGCCTTGCCGGGCTTGCCGCCGCCACCCTTCTTCAGGCTGTGCCAGTAGAACGTGTGGTTCCACACCTGCGCCGCGTTGTTGAAGACACCAGCCTCAGCCGGCTTGCCGGCGGTCGCCTTGATGATCGCCTCCAGCGAGCTGTCGGCGTGGGCGGTGCCCGCGACCAGCTTGTTCAGGTTGTCGACGTAGGCCTTGTGATGCTTGCCGTAGTGGAAGCCGATGGTGTTCGAGCTGATCACCGGATCCAGCGCGTTGTCGGCATAGGGCAGGGCGGGAAGCGTGAAGGGCGCCTTGCTGCCGTGCAGTGTCGCGATATTCGTACCGGCCTGGGACATTCGTGTTCTCCTTTGAATTGGGTTGGCGGGGTATTATTCGTTAGTGTCGCACGAAGACGCCGAAGTTCCACGCCCGAGCGTACTGCTGGTTCATGGCCTGTGGATGAACGGCGCGGGAACCTGGTGGCTGCGCCACCGGCTCGAAGAGCAGGGTTTCGACGCTCGTTCGTTCAATTATCCGACTCTCCACTCCACCGCCGAGCAGGTCGCGGAGCGCCTCGCTGAGGAGGCCGCCGCACTTCGCGGTCCCGTGCATTTCGTCGGTCACAGCCTCGGCGGCCTGATGGTGCTCAAGCTGTTCGAGCTGTTCCCGGACCAACCGTCCGGGCGCGTGGTGCTGATGGGCTCACCCGTGGCCGGCAGTACCGCCGCGCGCAGCGTGGCGAGCTGGGCGATCGGGCCCTCGCTGCTCGGTCCCCTGGCATTGGGCGAGATCGTCGATTCGCCGGGCGGACGGCGCTGGACCCAGGCACGCGAGCTGGGCGTCATCGCGGGATCGACGTCGGCGGGAATCGGCCGGATCGTGGCGCGCCTGCCGGAGCCGAACGACGGAACGGTGGCGGTGGAGGAGACCGAGCTGCCGGGTGCCAAGGCGCGTGTCGTGCGCCCGGTAACGCACACCGGCATGTTGTTCTCGACTGGCATTGCCGAGGACGTCGCGGCATTCCTGCACACGGGACAGTTTGCCGAGGCCTGATATCCGCCGCGTCCCCAGTCGTGCGGCGAAGCGTCTCAAAGCTTCGACTTCAACTCGTACAGCAGCGCCAGCGCCTCGCGCGGCGTCAGCAGATCGGGATCGGTGCCGGCCAGGAGCTCCAGGGCTGCGCTGGGCTGCGCGGCGGGCCTCAGCTCCAGATCGCTTTGGGCGACGGGGTTCGCCGGCTCATCCGTTCCGCCGGAAGGTCTCTTCGCGCCCTCCAGCTTCTCGAGATAGCGCCTGGCGCTCGCAATGACCTCCCGCGGTACGCCGGCGAGCTGTGCCACCTGCAGCCCGTAGCTCTGGCTCGCCGGCCCGGGCTTGACCGCGTGCAGGAACACCAGCGTATCGCCGTGCTCGGTCGCATCGAGGTGGACGTTCTCGACTTCCGGGATCTCCTCCGCCAGCGAGGTCAATTCGAAGTAGTGGGTCGCGAACAGCGTGAACGCCCGCACCCGCCGCGCGATGTGGCTGGCCGTCGCCCAGGCCAGCGACAGGCCATCGTAGGTGCTGGTGCCGCGGCCGATCTCGTCCATCAGCACCAGGCTGGAGTCGGTCGCGCTGTTGAGGATCAGCGCCGTCTCGGTCATCTCCACCATGAACGTCGACCGGCCCCCGGCGAGGTCGTCGGAGGCACCGATGCGGGTGAAGACCCGGTCGATGGGGCCGATGGTGGCCGCGCGGGCCGGCACATAGCTCCCCATGCACGCCAGGACGACGATGAGCGCGGTCTGGCGCATGTAGGTCGACTTGCCGCCCATGTTCGGCCCGGTGATCACCAGCATGCGCCGTGCATCGTCGAGATCGATGTCGTTGGGCACGAACGGCGTGTCCAGGGCGCCCTCGACGACGGGATGTCGCCCGGCTTCGATCGCCAGCCGCGGCTCGTCGGTGAGCTGCGGGCGCGTGTAATCGAGCGTCACGGCACGCTCGGCCAGGTTGGCGAGCACGTCGACGGTCATCAAGCCACCAGCCGCTCGCTTGAGCTCGACCAGCGCATCGGTCAGCTGGTCGAGCAGCTGGTCGAACAACTCGCGCTCGCGCTGCAGCGCGCGGTCGCGCGCGCCGAGCACCCGGTCCTCGAACTGCTTCAGTTCCGGCGTGATGAAGCGCTCGGCGCTCTTGACCGTCTGGCGCCGGTGATACTCGGGCGGAACCTGGGCGGCCTGGCTGCGCGGGATCTCGATGAAGAATCCCTGCACCCGGTTGTAGCCCATCTTCAGGCTGGCGAGTCCGGTGCGTTTGCGCTCGCTGGTCCTCGAAGCGCAGCAGCCACGCGTCGGTGTCCGTCGAGAGGGTTCGCAGTTCGTCGAGCTCGGGATCGTAGCCCGCGGCGATCACGCCGCCCTCGCGCAGCAGATGCGGTGGTGACTCGACGACGGCGCGCGCGAGCAGGCCATGCAGGTCGGTGCGGATCGACAGCGCATCCCGCGCCTCGTCGATGAGCGGCGAGTCGAGCCCGGCCATGACGCGTCGCAGGGCGGGCAGTGCGCCGAGCGCGTCGCGCAGGGCGGCGAGGTCGCGCGGGCGCGCGCTGCGCAGCGCAACGCGCGCGATGATCCGCTCCACGTCGCCGATGCCGCGCAGCACGTCGTGCAGGGGCTCCGTCTTGCCCGCATCGATCAGCGTGCCGATGGCGTGATAACGCCGCTCCAGCATGGCGCGCTCGCGCAGCGGCCGGCGCATCCAGCGGCGCAACTCGCGCCCGCCCATTGCGGTGGCGGTCCGGTCGAGCACGCCGGCCAGCGTGGCCGCGGCATTGCCCGACAGGCTATCGTCGAGTTCGAGGTTGCGACGGGTCGCGGCATCGAGCAGCAGCGCCGCGTCGCGCGTCTCGGTCGTGAGTCCGGTCAGGTGGGGCAGGGCCGAGCGCTGCGTCTCGCGCACGTAGGCGAGCAGCGCGCCGGCCGCGCGCACGGCGCTCCCGAGCGTCTCGCAGCCGAAGCCCGCCAGGTCGCGCACGCCGAACTGCCCGGTCAGCTGCCGGCGTGCCGCGTCCAGTTCGAACTGCCAGGGCGGTCGTTCGCGCACCGCGCTCGCGTCGAGCCCGAGCGCTGCCGCGGGAAAATTCTCGGCGACCAGCAGCTCCGCCGGCCGCAACCGTGCCAGCTCCGCGGCCAGCGCCTCGCGGCCCGCGTCCTCGAGGACGCTGAAGCGCCCGCCGCTCAGGTCGAGCCAGGCGAGGCCGAAGGCGTCCCCGTCCGCCGCGAGGGCCGCGACCAGGGTCTCGCGGCGTTCCTCGAGCAGCGCCTCGTCGGTGAGCGTGCCGGGCGTCACCACGCGCACGACGGCGCGCTCGACCGGCCCCTTGCCCTTGCCCACTTCGCCGACCTGCTCGCAGATCGCGACCGACTCGCCCAGGCGCACCAGCCGCGCCAGATAGGTGTCCAGCTTGTCCACCGGCACGCCCGCCATGGGGATGGGCGCGCCGCCGGACTCGCCGCGCTGGGTGAGCACGATGTCGAGCAGCTTCGCGGCCCGCCGCGCGTCGTCGTAGAACAGCTCGTAGAAATCGCCCATGCGATACAGCAGCAGCACGTCCGGGTGCCCGGCCTTGATGCCGCAGGTACTGCTGCATCATCGGCGTGTGCGCGGCGCCCTCATCGAACAGTGGCTTGGTCGCGCCGGCAGGAGACTTGCGGGCCATGGCGGCAGCCGTGGTCAGGCGAAGGCCGACGGCAGCGCGACGGCCGCGCGATACTCGCGCACCAGCCGCTCGACGAGCTCGGCAACCGTCGGCACGTCGTGAATGGTTCCAACGCCGTGACCGGCCGACCAGATGTCCTTCCACGCGCGTGCGCCGACCTTGGCGGGATCGAACAGGTCCTTGGACGGGCCGGCGCCGGCTCCGAGGGCGTCCGGGTCGAGGCCGCTCTGCACGATGCTGCCGCGCAGGTAGTTGGCGTTGATGCCGCTGAACACGGGTGTGTAGACGATGTCCGCCGCGCGGGACTCGACCATCATGGTCTTCTGTGTGTCCGGGACATGCGCCTCGCGGGTGGCGATGAAGCGCGTGCCCATGTAACCAAAGTCGGCGCCCATGATTTCTGCCGCGCGCAGCGCGCTGCCGCTCGACATCGCGCCGGAGAGCACCAGCGGTCCGTCGAAGAACTCGCGCACCTCCGCGACCAGCGCAAAGGGCGAGAGCGTGCCCGCGTGCCCCCCGGCGCCCGCGCAGACCAGGATCAGCCCGTCGACCCCGCACTCCAGCGCCTTCTTCGCGTGCTTGATGGAGATGACGTCGTGGAAGACCAGCCCGCCGTAGCCGTGCACCGTGTCGCACACCCGGTCCGGCTTGCCGACGGAGGTGATGACCAGCGGCACCCGATGCGCCGCGGCGAGGCGCAGGTCGTCGTCACGGCGCGTGTTCGACGGGTGCAGGATCAGGTTCATGCCGAAAGGCGCGATGCGCCGGCCTGCCTCCGGCGCCGTGGCCTCGGCAATGCGGGCCAGCCATTCGTCGAGCGTCTCGAGCGTGCGCGCGTTCAGCGACGGAAAGGTGCCCAGCACGCCCGCCCGGCACTGCGCGATCACCAGTTCCGGGTAGCTCGCAATGAACATGGGTGCGCCGATGAGCGGCAGCACGAGGCGGTCCTGGAATACGCTGGGAATGGGCATCGACGTCCTTCACGGTGCAGCCGGCAGGGCCGCTGCTGGAAACCATCAGTTTAACAAGGGGTCGAAGCCGCGGTACGGCTGTGCCTGCGCTAGACTTCCTCGAGCAGCGCGCGGTACACGCTGCGGAGGTCAAGATGGGTATCCGTTACGAAGTGGACGACGGCGTCGCCACGCTGCTGATCGACCGTCCCGAGAAGAAGAATGCGCTGACCCAGGCGATGTACTCCCGCCTGGCGGAGGGTCTCGCGGCGGCGGCGGCCGACGACTCGGTTCGCGCCCTGCTGATCACCGGTCATCCCGGCGTCTTCACCGCGGGTAACGACCTCCACGACTTCCTCGGCCAGGGCGAGCTGACCGAGGACGCCCCGGTTTTCGCTTTCATGCGGGCCCTGGCGGGCTTCGAGAAACCAGTCGTCGCCGCGGTGACGGGCCACGCCGTGGGCATCGGCGTCACCCTGCTGCTGCACTGCGACCTGGTCTACGTCGCGGCCGGCGCCAGGCTGTCGCTGCCATTCGTGAGCCTGGGCCTGGTGCCGGAGTTCGCCTCGAGCCTGCTCCTGCCACAGCGTCTCGGGCACGCCCGCGCGGCGGAGCTGTTGCTGCTCGGCAAGCCGTTCACCGCCGAGGAGGCGGTCGCGATGGGGCTCGCCAACGACGTCGTGGCGCCGGAGCAGGTCGCGGCCTTCGCCCGGGAAATCGCTGCGCGTTTCAACGAGCTGCCGCCTGACGGCGTGCGCGAAAGCAAGCGGCTGATGAAGTCGGCGCAGGCGCAGCAGGTGCAGCAGACCATTGCGGCCGAGGGCGCCGTCTTCGGCGCGCGACTTGGTGGCGCGGAAGTGCGCGAAGCGGTCGCCGCATTCTTCGAGAAGCGCCCGCCGGACTTCGCCTCCCTGCGCCGGACGGGTTGAGCGATGTCGATTCCCACGGACGCCGTCCTGGCCCGGCTCGTGGGCCGGGTGGCCCGCCGGGTGCTGGCCGCCGGCGGCACGCTGGCGACGGCGGAATCCTGCACCGGCGGCTACCTCGCCAAGGTGATCACCGACCGTCCCGGCAGCTCCGCCTGGTTCGAGCGGGGCTGGGTGACCTACAGTAACCGCGCCAAGCGCCAGGACCTGAAGGTGCCGGCCGGCACGCTGAAGCGCCACGGCGCCGTCAGCGAACCGGCGGCGCTGGCCATGGCGCGCGGTGCCCTGGCGGCCGCGCGAGCGCGGCTCGCGGTCGCCGTCACCGGCATCGCTGGCCCGGACGGCGGCCTGCCGGACAAGCCGGTCGGCACCGTCTGGATCGCCTGGGCACGTCGTGGCGGGTCTGGCACCGAAGTCCAGGCCCGCCGCTTCCAGTTCCGGGGGTCGCGGGATGCGATCCGCCGGCGCACCGTGGCGGCGGCGCTCGAAGGCCTGCTGGCGGAATGAGCGCGGACCCGCAGGGCGTCCAGCGGCTGTTCTTCGCGTTCTGGCCCACCGACGCCACCCGGCAGGCGCTGCTCGCCGCCAGCCGCTCCGCGGTCCTGGCCTGCGGCGGGCGTCCGGTCGCGCCCGGCAACCTGCACGTGACGCTCGCCTTCCTCGGCAATGTCGACCCCAGCCGCCTCGATGCCGTCCAGGATGCGGGCGCGCAGCTTGCAGGGCGGCCGCTGACGTTCGTGTTCGACCGGGTGATGTCCTGGCGCAAGCACGCTGTCCTGGTCGCGACAGCGGCCGATCCGGACGCGGCCGGGGCGGCCCTGGCCGCACGACTGTGGCGGCTCCTGGCGCCGCACGGCTTCGAGGCGGACCCCAGGCCCTACCGCCCGCACGTCACCCTGGCCCGAAAAGTCGCTACCAACGTATTGGAATCATTGCCCGAACCGGTCGTCTGGACGGTCCGGGAGATCGCCCTGGTGCGCTCGGAGTCGGCCCCGGCGGGGGTCCACTACCGCGTGCTGACCCGCTGGCCGCTGGCTGTACCCTGACCTGGGTCGCGTGTTGACCCACCCACGGTCGCAGAATCCCTGGCAAGCAGATTCGGCATCGTTGCGTCAGTTAGTCGCAGCACGGCGGCGGCCGATCGGATGTGAAATAATCGCGAACTCCGCGAAGGGAAGGAATGCAATGGAAGAGAATCGCAAGAAGGCGCTCACGGCGGCCCTGAGTCAGATCGAAAAGCAGTTCGGCAAGGGTTCGGTGATGCGCCTCGGCGACGGCACCACGCCGGCCGATATCGAAGTCATCTCCACCGGCTCGCTCGGCCTCGACGTCGCGCTCGGCGTCGGCGGCTTGCCGCGCGGCCGGGTGGTCGAGATCTTCGGGCCGGAATCCTCGGGCAAGACCACGCTCATGCTGTCGGCCATCGCGCAGTCGCAGAAGATGGGCGGTACCGCGGCGTTCGTCGACGCCGAGCACGCGCTGGACCCGGCCTATGCCGAGAAGCTGGGCGTGAACCTGCAGGACCTGCTGGTGTCGCAGCCGGACACGGGCGAGCAGGCGCTGGAGATCACCGACATGCTGGTGCGTTCCGGTGCGGTCGATATCGTCGTGATCGACTCGGTGGCGGCGCTCACGCCCAAGGCCGAGATCGAGGGCGAGATGGGCGAGATGCAGGTCGGCCTGCAGGCGCGCCTGATGTCGCAGGCGCTCAGGAAGCTTACCGGCAACATCAAGCGCTCCAACACCACCGTGGTGTTCATCAACCAGATCCGCATGAAGATCGGCGTGATGTTCGGCAACCCCGAGACCACGACCGGCGGCAACGCGCTCAAGTTCTACTCCTCGGTCCGCCTCGATATCCGCCGCATCGGCGCGCTCAAGAACGGCGAGGAAGTGGTCGGCAACCAGACGCGCGTCAAGGTGGTCAAGAACAAGGTCGCGCCGCCGTTCCGTCAGGCCGAGTTCGAGATCCTCTACGGCCAGGGCATATCCCGCGAGGGCGAGCTGATCGACATGGGCGCCGCCAACGACCTGATCGAGAAGTCGGGGTCCTGGTACTCCTACAAGGGCACCCGGGTCGGCCAGGGCAAGGACAACGCGCGCCAGTACCTGAAGGACAACCCGGAGGTGGCTGACGAGATCGACGCGGCGTTGCGCGCCAAGCTCATGCCTTCGCGGCGGGCGGCGCCCAGCGCGGCGGCCGGTGGTGAGGCGGCGGACGCTTAAGCCGCGCGGGGCCACGCCCCGGCTGCTTGACGAACCGTCGGCCGTGCGGCTTGCGGCGCTCAAGCTGCTCAACCGTCGCGACTACGCGGCGGGAGAGCTGGCCGCGAGCCTGGTCGAACGCGGCGCGCCGGCCGGCGTCGCCGGCGACGTCGTGGCGACACTGAGCGGCGAGCGGTTCGTCGACGACGCCCGCTTCGCGGAGCATTTCGTTGCGGCTCGCGCCGGGCGCGGGCAGGGTCCCCTGCGCATCGCCCAGGAGTTGCGCCAGCGCGGCGTGGCGGACCCGGTGGTGGCGACGGCGATCAATGCCGCGGACGCGGCTTGGGCGGAGCGGTGCGCGCAACTCAGGCGGCGGCGCTTCGGCGACCGGGTCCCGGCCGACCACGCCGAGCGGATGCGGCAGGCGCGGTTCCTGAGCTACCGGGGCTTCAGCGGGGACCAGGTCCGCGCGGCGTTGGGAACGGACATCGGGCTGGAAGAATGACTACCACCACATCACGTCGCAAGACCCTGTCGAGCAGCGAGCTGCGTTCGGCCTTCCTCCGGTTCTTCGAGGAGCGCGGCCACACGGTCGTTCCTTCGAGCTCGCTGGTCCCCGGCAACGACCCGACCCTGCTGTTCACCAACGCCGGCATGGTGCAGTTCAAGGACGTGTTCACCGGCCAGGACAGGCGCAGCTACAGCCGCGCGGCCAGCTCGCAGCGCTGCGTGCGCGCCGGCGGCAAGCACAACGACCTCGAGAACGTCGGCTATACCGCGCGGCATCACACGTTCTTCGAGATGCTCGGCAACTTCAGCTTCGGCGACTATTTCAAGCGCGAAGCCATCGGCTTCGCCTGGGAGTTCATCACTGGCACGCTCGGCATTCCGCCGGAACGGCTGTGGGTCACCGTCTTTCGCGACGACGACGAAGCGGCCGACATCTGGCTGAAGGAGATCGGCGTCGACGGCGAGCGTTTCTCGCGTCTCGGCGAGAAGTCGAACTTCTGGGCGATGGGCGACACCGGCCCCTGCGGGCCGTGCAGCGAGATCTTCTACGACCACGGCGCCGGGATCCCGGGCGGCCCGCCAGGCTCGCCCGACGAGGACGGCGACCGCTACGTCGAGATCTGGAACCTCGTGTTCATGCAGTTCGAGCGTTCGGCGGACGGCCGGCTCACGCCGTTGCCGAAGCCTTCGGTCGACACCGGCATGGGTCTCGAGCGCATCGCCGCCGTGATGCAGGGCGTGCACTCGAACTACGACATCGACCTGTTTCGCAACCTCGTCTCCGCTGCGGCGGACGTGACCGGCCAGAAGACGGTCGAGAGCCCCTCGCTGCGGGTCATCGCGGACCACATCCGCGCCTGCACGTTCCTGATCGTCGACGACGTGGTGCCGTCCAACGAGGGCCGCGGCTACGTGCTGCGCCGGATCATCCGGCGCGCGATCCGCCACGGCCACAAGCTCGGCCAGACGGAGCCTTTCTTCTACCGTCTGGTGCAGGTGCTGGCCGACCAGATGGGCGCGGCCTATCCGGAGCTGATCGAGCGCGCGGACGTGGCGGCGCGGGTGCTGCGCCAGGAGGAGGAACGCTTCGCGCAGACGCTGAGTTCGGGCATGGCCCTGCTCGAGTCGGAGATCGCGGCGCTCAAGGGTCGGCAGATCCCCGGCGAGACGGTCTTCAAGCTCTACGACACCTACGGCTTCCCGGTGGACCTGACCGCGGACGTGGCCCGCGAGCGGGGCCTGGCGATCGACGAGGCCGGCTTCGAGAGGTCCATGGAGGCCCAGCGCGAGCGGGCCCGCAAGGCGAGCGGCTTCAAGACCGGCGCGGCCGCCGCCCTGCAGGTCGACGCCGCGACGGAGTTCTGCGGCTACGACGCGCTCGAAGGCGAGGGCACGGTGCTGGCGCTGCTGCGTGATGGCGCTGAGGTCGAGGCGCTCGCCGTCGGCGAGTCCGGCGAGGTGGTGCTCGACGCGACGCCCTTTTACGCCGAGAGCGGCGGACAGGTGGGCGATATCGGCACGCTGGGCAAGCGTGGGGTCGAGTTCCGCGTGTCCGACACCCACAAGCTCGGCCAGGCCCACACGCATGTCGGCACGCTGGTCCAGGGCACCCTCAAGGGCGGCGATCGCCTGACGGCGCGTGTCGATGCCGCCACCCGGCAGGCCACGGTGTTGAACCATTCGGCCACGCACCTGCTGCACGCCGCGCTGCGTCAGGTGCTCGGAACGCACGTCACGCAGAAGGGCTCGCTGGTCGCGCCCGACCGGCTGCGCTTCGATTTCTCGCACACCCAGCCGCTGAGCGCGGCCGAGATCGAGCGCATCGAACGGCTGGTCAATGCCCAGATCCGCGCCAATGCGCCGGCCGCCATCCGCCTGATGAACTACGACGAGGCGCTCGGCGCCGGCGCGATGGCGCTGTTCGGCGAGAAGTACGGTGACGTGGTCCGCGTGCTGTCGATCGGCGAATTCTCCACCGAGCTGTGCGGCGGCACCCATGTGAGCCGCGCCGGCGACATCGGGCTGTTCCGGATCGTCAGCGAAGGCGGCGTCGCGGCCGGCGTGCGGCGCATCGAAGCCGTCACCGGCGAGGCGGCGCTCGATCACGACGCCGCCAACGAGGCGACCCTGCGCCAGGTCGCCGGACTGGTGCGCGGCACGCCCGCCGACGTCGAGGAGAAGGTGCGCCAGCTGCTCGAACGCCAGAAGAAGCTCGAGCGGGACCTCGCGGCACTCAAGTCGAAGCTGGCGTCCGGGCAGGGCACGGATCTCGGCGCGGCGGCGGTCGACGTCGACGGCGCCAAAGTCGTCGCGGCGGTGGTCGAGGGCGCCGATTCGCAGGCGCTGCGCCAGGCCGTGGACGGGCTCAAGGACCGGTTGAAGAGCGCGATCATCGTGCTGGGGGCGCCGACCGAGGACGGCAAGGTGATCCTGGTGGCCGGCGTCACCGCGGACCTGACCGGGCGCGTCAAGGCCGGCGAGATCGTCGGCAAGGTGGCCGCGCAGGTCGGTGGCAAGGGCGGCGGCCGGCCGGACTTCGCCCAGGCCGGCGGCACGCAGCCCGACAAGCTGGGGGAGGCGCTCGCCAGCGTGGGCGACATGGTGCGCGAGAGGCTCGCCAACGCCCGATAGCGGCTATCCTTCCGCTCCATGCCCTTGCTGGTCCTCAAGTTCGGCGGCACGTCGGTCGGCTCGCCGGCGCGCATCCGCGCCGTGGCGGAGCAGGTGCACGCGCGACGCCGCGAGGGCAATGACGTGGCCGTCGTCGCCTCGGCGATGGGGGACTCGACCGATCGCCTGCTCGACCTGGCGCGCAGCCTGTGCGGGCAGCCCGCGGCGCGCGAACTCGATGCGCTGCTGGCGACCGGCGAAATGGTGTCCTGCTCGCTGCTGGCGATGGCGCTGGTCGAGCGCGGCTGCGCGGCGCGGTCCTACAACGGCCTGCAGATTCCGCTACAGACCACCGCCCAGCACGGCCGGGCAAAGATCACCGGACTGGAAACAGGCGCCCTGCACGACGCGTTGCGCGCCGGCGTCGTGCCGGTGGTGACCGGCTTCCAGGGCCGGGCCCCGGACGGCTCCCTGACGACCATCGGGCGCGGCGGGTCGGACACGAGCGCAGTCGCCCTGGCGGTTGCGCTCGGCGCCGACGAGTGCCAGATACTCACCGATGTCGATGGGGTCTACACCGCTGACCCGCGCGTCGTGCCGGATGCGCGGCGCCTCGAGCGCATCAGCTTCGAGGAGATGCTCGAGCTGGCCGGTCAGGGCTCGCGCGTGCTGCACCTGCGGGCCGTCGAGTTCGCGGCACGGTATGGAATCCGGCTGCGGGTGCTGTCGAGTTTCAAGCCGGGACCCGGAACACTGATCACCAACGAGGATGCGGCCATGGAATCGCCACTGGTCTCCGGTATCGCTTTCAGCCGGGACGAGGCGCTGTTGACGGTCAGCGGGCTGCCCGACCAGCCGGGCGTGGCGCATGCGCTGCTGCGCCCGCTGGCGGATGCCGGCATCGAGGTCGACATGATCGTCGTGAACGCGCCGCGGCAGGGTTGCGTGGACCTCAGCTTCACCGTCGCGCGCGCGGATCATGCCGCTGCCGTGGCGGCCGCGGGATCTGCGCTCACGCGATTCGCCGGCGCCACGCTGGCCACCGACGCGCGCCTCGCCAAGCTGGCTGTGGTGGGTCTCGGCATGCGCTCGCACGCCGGTGTGGCCGCGACGCTGTTCGACACGCTGGGTGCGGAGCAGATCAATGTCCGCCTGGTGTCGACTTCCGAGATCAAGATCAGCGTGCTGATCGCTGAATCGGAACTCGAGCGCGGGGTCAGGGCGCTGCACGCCGCCTACGGCCTCGGGGCGCCCGCGGCACCCGCGGTGTCGGGGGCATTGCCGGACTAGCCCCCTGATTCCCATCGATATTCTCTCGGCAGGAGCCCGGATGGTGGGTTTCGGCGCAGCAGCGATCCGCCCAACTACTTGTTTAAAATCGAGAAAATTCGTAGATTCCAGACAAGTGGATTAGGGGAATTCCTTAGAGAGTTCGTCCGATCTGGCTCATAGCATCTGACGGAGCCTAAACAGTCAGCGGTCGTGCTGCGGGAAGAACAGGGATGCTCATACTCACCAGGCGCGTTGGCGAAACCCTGATGATCGGGGACGAAGTGACGGTGACCGTCCTCGGGGTGAAGGGCAACCAGGTTCGCCTGGGTGTGGAGGCGCCACGCAACGTGAGCGTCCACCGCGAGGAGATTTACGAGCGCATCCGCTCCGAGCAGGGCGGTGACGCGCCGGCCGATGACCAGCCGGACTTGAAGGCCTCCGCCCTCGGCTGAGGGCCGCTCCCACCAGCGCCCTTTACCGGTCGGAGACCGGTCAGTATCATTTGCGGCCCTTCCGGGAAGCCGGGGGATTGAACCCGGAGAGATGGCCGAGTGGTCGAAGGCGCTCCCCTGCTAAGGGAGTATGGGCCAAAAGCTCATCGAGGGTTCGAATCCCTCTCTCTCCGCCAGTCGATGATCGAGGAAATGCGCCCGTAGCTCAGTTGGATAGAGTGCATGGCTACGAACCATGAGGTCGGGAGTTCGAATCTCTCCGGGCGCGCCAATGAACGGGAAAAGGGTCCTCGAAGGACCCTTTTTTCTTGCCTGGCGGCCCGCCTCAGCGTTTGCCGCCGCCCATCATGCCGAGGATGTCGTCCAGCGGATTGCCGTCGCCGTTGAGATCGAGCATGCCGGCCAGTCCGGGCGCCTTGGTCGCCGAGCCGCCGCCCGCCATCAGTCCTCCGATCAGGCCGCCCAGCCCGCCGCTCTGGCGCGCGCGCGGCGCCGGTGCCGCCGCACCTTGCTTCGCCATGTAGCCGCTCACCAGCATGGCCAGCATCGGCAGCATTTTCTTCAGCAGCGCCGGATCGAGGCCGGTCTGGCCTGCCGCCTGTTGGGCGACTGCCCGGCTCACGTCCTTGCTGCCGAACAACTGGCCGAGCACGTCGTTGCCGCGCGCGACGTTCGTCGGCTGGGCACCCAGCACGTCGTCGAGCAGCCCCGAGCCGCCGAGCTTGCCCACCATGCCCATCACGCCATCGAGGCCCGTTGGCTGCGCCTGCGCCTGCTTCTTGAAGCCGCCAAGAATCGCGGGCAGCAGCGCCGCCGCGCCGCTCGCGGCCTGAGCCTCGTTCACGCCGAGTTCGCGCGCCACGGCCTTGAGGCCGCCAAGCTGTCCGAGAATGTCCGTTGCCTGCACGATGCTGCCCCTTGAAGTCGAAGAACAGCGACAACTATAGCAGCCGGCCGACGCATTCCTGAGGGCGTCGCGGGGTTCGACACTCACGATCCCGTGAGGCACTGATATAGTGCCGGCCCTCCGGATCCACCCATGCGTACTGCCCTTACCGCCACCTGGACCCTGCTCGCCGGCATGGCGCTGCTGATGCTCGGAGCGGGCCTGCAGGGCACGCTCGTCGGCCTGCGCGCCAGCATCGAGGGCTTCTCGACCGCGGTCGCCGGGCTGGTGATGGCGTCCTACTACCTCGGGTACGTCGGCGGCTCGATCCTGACCCCGAAGCTGGTCAGCTCGGTCGGCCATATCCGGGTGTTCGCGGCGCTCACCTCGCTCGCCTCGGTGGTCATCCTGCTGCAGGGCGTGTTCGTCGAGCCGGTGGTGTGGACGCTGCTGCGCATCGCGTCGGGGTTCTGCTTCGCCGGCATCTACGTGGTCGCGGAGAGCTGGCTGAACGACCGCGTCGGCAACGAGCATCGCGGCCTGCTGCTGGCCCTGTACATGGTGATCTGCTACGCCGGGCTCGGGCTCGGGCAGCTGCTGCTGAACGTCGCCGACCCGGGTGGCACGATCCTGTTCATCCTGGTGTCGGTGCTGATCTCGGTGGCCCTGGTGCCGATGGCGCTGACCGCCGCGCACGCCCCGGAGTTCTCGGTGCCGCAGCGGGTCCGCGTCCGCGACCTGATGCATCGCTCGCCGCTCGGCGTGGTCGGCGTGACGGTCTCGGGCATGGTGTCCGGTTGCCTGTTCGCGCTCGGCGCCATCTACACCGCGCAGCGCGGATTCTCGACGCGCGATGTCTCGATCTTCATGGCGGTCGCCATTCTCGCCGCCTGTATCACCCAGCTGCCGATGGGGCGGCTGTCGGACCGCATGGATCGCCGCCAGGTCGTGGTCGGCGCCTGCCTGCTGGCCGCGATCGCCGCACTGGGTGCCTGGTGGGCCGCCGACTGGTCTTCCCTGCTGTTCTTCGCCCTGATCGCCCTGTACGGCAGCATGAGCCTGACGCTCTACTCGGTGACCGTCGCGCACGTCAACGACCAGGTGCCGGCCGGCCAGATGATCGGGGCGAGCGGCACGCTGATACTGCTGAATGGATCGGGCGCCTGCCTGGGGCCACTGCTGGTGGCGGGGCTGATGCAGGCGCTCGGCAACGAGGTGTTCCTGCCCGCGCTCGCCGGGCTGCACCTCGCCCTGGCGATCTACGCGCTGTACCGCATCGGCCGGCGCGCACCGCTGCCCGGCGACCAGAAGACGCCATTCGTCGGCACGCCTCCCGCCACCAGTTCCAGCGGCGAGCTGATCGGGCACGCCGGCGACGTCGCGCCCGCGGCCCGGCTCGCCACGGCACAGGGGGGTAACGACCGGTGACTGCACTTCGCCTGTTGCTCGCGCCATTGATCACGATGCTGTGCATGCCCTGTGCGGCCGCAGAGCTCGTGCGCGAGCGATTCGAGCTCGATGGCAGACAGCGCGAGTATCTGCTGTACGTCCCGGACAACGCCGCCCGGATGCAGTCCCCGCGGCCGCTGGTGCTGGTGCTGCATGGAGGCGGCGGTACCGACCGCGGCATGGCGAAGATGACTCGCCATCGGTTCGAGAGACTGGCGGACCGCGATGGCTTCTACGTGGTGTATCCCCGGGCGGTCGATCGGATGTGGCAGTTTGCTGACGCCGGTGACCCCGACTCGCGTGACGGGCAGGCGGACGATCTGGGCTACTTCCAGGCGGTGCTCGAGCGCGTGGCCGCGGCCTATCCGGTGGATCCGCAGCGCGTGTTCGCCACCGGTATCTCCCGCGGCGGCCAGGCGTCCTATTTCCTGGCCTGCCGGCTGCCCGGACGGATTCGCGCCATCGCCCCATTCGCCATGCCCCTGCCAGGATTCCTCGAAGATGACTGCCGGCAGGGGCCCGCCGTGGCGCTGCTGCTGGCCAACGGCACCCGCGATCCGATCGTCCCCTACGACGGCGGGCCAATAACGGTATTTCGTCGCGAGCGCGGCGAGGTACTGTCTTCGGATGCGACGGTCGACCTCTGGCGCCGGCGTAACGGCTGTACGGCGAGTCTGGAGCGCGCGGTCCTCGACCCGGTGGACGACGGCATGGACGTCCACCTCACGCGCTGGGCGGACTGCAACGGCTCGCCGGTGGTGCTGCTGCGGATCAACGGCGGCGGCCATACCTGGCCGTCAGGCCGTCAATACCTGCCCACGGCGTTGATCGGGCCGGTGAACCGGGACGTCGACGGCGCCGATATTGCCTGGGAGTTCTTCAGGGCATTGCGCTGACCGGCCGGGCGCCTGCGGACCACGCGCCGGCCCGGTCGCCCTGGGCCGACTTGGCAATGTCGGTCTACCACGACGCCGCCAGAATTGACGGTGCTATCCTGCCGAAAACCCAGTGAAATCACGCGATCGGGGGATCACCAGCCATGGGCTACACCACCGCAGACATCCGCAATCTCGCCCTCGTCGGGCACGCCGCCGCGGGCAAGACGCTGCTGGCCGAAGCGCTGTTGCATGCCGCCGGGGCGATCCCGGCCAAGGGCAGTCTGGAGCGCGGCACGACGGTATGCGACTACGACGCGCAGGAAAAGCGCATGCAGCACTCGCTCGACTCGGCGATCTGCCACCTCGAGACGGGAGGCACGCACGTCACCCTGCTGGACACGCCGGGCATCCCGGACTTCATCGGCCGCAGCCTGAGCGTTCTCGAGGCGGTCGAGACGGCGGCCGTGGTGGTCAGCGCCGTGGCGGGCGTCGAGGCGATGACCCAGCGCATGATGGACTTCGCCCGCGATCGCGGCCTGTGCCGGCTGCTCATCGTCAACAAGATCGACCATCCGGACGCGCGTCCCGGGGAAGTTCTCGAGCAGCTGCGCGAGCGGTTCGGCAAGGAGTGCCTGCCGGTGAACCTGCCCGCGCAGCGCGGCAAGTCCGTGGTGGACGTGTTCTTCCAGAACACCGGCGGGGAGACCGATTTCTCCTCCGTCGAGGCGGCGCATACCGAGATCATCGACCAGGTCGTCGAGGTGGATGAAGACCTCATGGCGCTGTACCTGGAGCAGGGCGAGGAACTGCAGCCGGCGCAGCTCCACGATCCGTTCGAGGAGGCGCTGCGCGAAGGGCACTTGATACCGGTGTGCTTCGTCTCGGCCGAGACCGGCGCCGGGATCATGGAGCTGCTCGACGTCATCGCGCGGCTGATGCCGAACCCGGCGGAAGGCAATCCACCGCCTTTCCTGAAAGGCGACGGTTCGAAGGCCGTTCGCGTCGAGGTGCGGCCCGATGCGGACCGCCACGTCGTCGCGCACGTCTTCAAGATCGCCATCGACCCGTTCGTGGGCAAGCTCGGGATCTTCCGTATGCACCAGGGCAGGGTGCAGGCAGGCGCGCAGCTGTTCGTCGGCGACGCCCGCAAGCCGGTCAGGATCGCGCACCTGTACCGGCAGCAGGGCAAGGACATGATCGAGGTCCCCGAGGCCATTCCGGGCGATATCTGCGCGCTCGCGAAGCTCGACGAAATGCATTTCGACGCCGTGCTGCACGACTCGCACGACGAGGACAACCATCACCTGAAGTCGATCAAGTTCCCGCCGGCCATGCTCGGGCTGGCGATCGAGCCCGAGCGGCGCGGTGAGGAGCAGCGCCTGGCGGACACGCTGCACAAGCTGGTCGCGGAGGATCCGTGCGTGCGGGTGGAACATCATCCGGCGGTGAACGAGACCGTGCTGTACGGGATGGGCGAGCTGCACCTGCGGGTCATGCTCGAGCGCATGACCGAACGCTACAACGTCCACGTCAAGACGCGTCCGCCGAGCATCCCGTATCGCGAGACGATCACCGGCCCGGCCGAGGGCCATCATCGTCACAAGAAGCAAACCGGCGGGGCCGGGCAGTTCGGCGAAGTCTATCTGCGCATCGAGCCGCTGGAGCGCGGCGCGGGCTTCGACTTCGTCGACGAGGTCGTCGGCGGCGCCATACCGCACCAGTTCATCCCGGCCATCGAGAAGGGCGTCCGGCAGGTGCTGGAGGGCGGGGCGATCGCCGGCTATCCGCTACAGGACCTGCGCGTGACGGTCTACGACGGCAAGCACCATTCGGTCGACTCGAAGGAAGTCGCGTTCGTGGCCGCGGGCAAGAAGGCCTTTATGGAGGCGGTGGCCAAGGCCGGGCCGACGGTGCTCGAGCCGATCGTAAAGGTAGAGATCACGGCGCCGTCCGGTTCGATCGGCGACATCACCGGTGACCTGGCCACCAAGCGCGGCCGCATCAACGGCAGCGACACCCTGCCGGGCGACCGGATCGCCGTGTCGGCCTTCGTGCCGCTGGCCGAGCTGACCGACTACCAGACGCGTCTGAAGGCGCTGACCGGCGGCGAGGGCAGCTACACGCTGGATCTCAGCCACTATGACCCGGTACCGCCGCGCACGCTGCAGGAACTGACCGCGGCCTGGAAGCCGCAGGCAGCCGAGGACTGACCGAAATGGGGACATTCTCTATTTTTTCAAGGAAATAGAGAATGTCCTTCTGTGTCCCTATTTCTAGACGAGGACGCGTTCGATGCCCCCGTTATTCGCGGTGCGCACGTACTCCGCCATCCAGTCGGCGCCGAGGACGTGGCGGGCGACTTCCACCACGATGTAGTCGGCTTCGATCGCCGCATCGTCGCCATAGCGGGCCAGGCCCTGCAGGCACGAGGGACAGGAGGTCAGCACCTTGACCGGTCCGTCGAAGCCGTCTGCGCGCAGCGCGTCGGCCCCCTTGACCACTTCCTGCTCCTTGCGGAAGCGCACCTGGGTCGCGATGTCTGGACGCGCCACCGCAAACGTGCCGGACTCCCCGCAGCAGCGGTTGTTGTTCTCGATGCGGCCGTTCGACCCCGAGTTCATCAGCGTGTTGACCACCTTGAGCGGGTCGTGGGTCTTCATCGGCGAATGGCAGGGGTCGTGGTACATGTAGCGCGTGCCCGTCACGCCCTCCAGCCGCACGCCGCGCTCCATCAGGAACTCGTGGATGTCGACGATGCGGCATCCGGGAAAGATCTCCTCGAACTTGTAGCCCTGCAGCTGATCGAAACAGGTGCCGCAGCTGACCACTACCGTGCGTATGTCCAGGTAGTTCAGCGTGTTGGCGACGCGGTGGAACAGCACGCGGTTGTCGGTGATGATCTTCTCGGCCTTGTCGAACTCGCCGGCGCCGCGCTGCGGGTAACCGCAGCATAGATACCCGGGCGGCAGCACGGTCTGCACCCCGACGTGCCAGAGCATCGCCTGGGTGGCGAGACCCACCTGCGAGAACAGCCGTTCGGAGCCGCAACCCGGAAAGTAGAATACCGCTTCCGAGTCGACCGCCGTGCGCACCGGATCGCGGATCACCGGCACGTAGTTGCGGTCCTCGATGTCGAGCAGTGCGCGCGCGGTACGCTTCGGCAGATTGCCGGGCATCTTCTTGTTGACGAAGTGCACGACCTGCTCGCGAATCGGCGCCTTGCCGGTGGTTGCCGGCGGCCGGCGGGTCTGCGCCCGTGACACGGTCTTCAAGGCCTGATGGGCGAAGCGCTGCACCCGGTAGCCCACGCCGACCATCAGGCTGCGCGCCAGCTTGATGGTCTCGGGCCGGGTGGTGTCCAGGAACAACATCGCGGCGGACTTGACCGGATTGAAGCGCTGCTTGCCCATGCGCCGCAGCAGGTCGCGCATGGCCATGGAGACGTCGCCGAAGTCGATGTCGACCGGGCAGGGATTCAGGCACTTGTGGCAGACGGTGCAGTGGTCCGCCACGTCGTTGAATTCTTCCCAGTGGCGGATGGAGACGCCCCGGCGGGTCTGCTCCTCGTAGAGAAACGCCTCCACCAGCAGCGAGGTGGCCAGGATCTTGTTGCGCGGCGAGTACAGCAGGTTGGCGCGCGGCACATGCGTGGCGCACACCGGCTTGCACTTGCCGCAGCGCAGGCAGTCCTTCACCGCGTCGGAAATCGAGCTGATGTCCGACTGCTGCATGATCAGCGATTCGTGCCCGAGCAGGTTGAAGCTCGGCGTATACGCCCGTGCCAGGTCCGCCCCCGGCAGCAGCTTGCCGCGGTTGTAGTGGCCTGCCGGATCGACACGCTCCTTGTAGCGGCGGAAGTCGGCGGTCTCGGCCTCGGTCAGGAACTCGTACTTGGTGATGCCGATGCCGTGCTCACCTGAGATCACCCCGTCCAGCCGCCGCGCGATGGCCATGATGCGCGCGACCGTGCGATTGGCGAGATTGAGCATCTCGTAGTCGTCGGAGTTGACCGGAATGTTGGTGTGCACGTTGCCGTCCCCGGCGTGCATGTGCAGGGCGACGAACAGCCGGCGCTTGAGGACCTTGCGGTGTGTGGCGCGCAGGCCCTCGATGACCGGCACGAAGGCCGCCCCGGCGAACAGGCGCTCGATCGGGGCGCGCAGTTCGGCTTTCCAGGACGTCCGCAAGGTCCGTTCCTGCATCAGCTGGAACACCGTCAGGCGAGGCTCGGCGGCGGCGCGCTCGGCCAGCTGCTGCGCCAGCGCCGGGGAAATCCTCTGCGTCAGCGAGCCGAGACCGTGCGCCAGGCGGGTATCGAGGTTGGCATCTAGCCAGGACCAGCGCTCGCGCACCTCGCGCACGATCGCGAGCGCCTGCTCGCGCCGGTCGCCGAGCACCTCTGCCGCCGGCAGCCGCTCGTTGTCCTCGCCCGCGGCCGTCTTGAGCTCGCCGCGCAGGTACTCCTCGAGTGCGTCGAGCAGCTGCAGCTTGTTCAGGTTGGACAGTTCGATGTTGATCCGCTCGATCTCGTCGGTGTATTCGCCCAGCCGGTCGAGCGGAATGACCACGTCTTCGTTGATCTTGAACGCGTTGGTGTGCCGCGCGATGGCGGCGGTGCGCGAGCGGTCCGCCCAGAACTTGCGCCGCGCGTCCGCGTTGACCGCGACGAAGCCTTCGCCGGAGCGGCCATTCGCGATGCGGATCACCTCCGAGGTCGCGCGCGCCACCGCTTCCTGGTCGTCGCCGACGATATCGCCGATCAGCACCATCTTCGGCAGCGCGCCGCGCCGCGACTTCGGGGTGTAGCCGACCGCCTTGAGGTAGCGCTCGTCGAGATGCTCCAGCCCGGCGAGGATCGCGCCGCTGTGGCGGGCGTCGCCGTCGAGGAATCGCTTGATCTCGACGATCGACGGCACCGCCTCGCGTGGCTGCCCGAAAAACTCCAGGCAGACCGTGCGGGTGTGCGCGGGCATGCGGTGCAGCACCCAGCGCGCCGCCGTGATCAATCCGTCGCAGCCCTCCTTCTGCACGCCGGGCAGCCCGCCCAGGAACTTGTCGGTGACGTCCTTGCCGAGGCCGGCCTTGCGGAAACGGCTGCCGTCGATGTCCAGCCGCTCGGTCTTAAGTACCGCGGCCTTCTCGGGGCGCTTGCGGCCGTCTTTCCAGGTCAGCTGGAAACGCGCGGACGGCGCATCGTGGATCTTGCCGAGATTGTGCTCGAGCCGCTCGACTTCGAGCCAGTTGCCCTCGGCGTCCACCATCCGCCACCAGGCGAGATTGTCGACCGCGGTACCCCACAGCACCGCCTTCTTGCCGCCCGCGTTGACGGCGATGTTGCCGCCGATGCACGAGGCGCTTGCGGAGGTCGGGTCGACGGCGAACACCAGTCCCGCGGCCGCCGCGGCCTCGGACACGCGCATGGTCACCACGCCGGCGCCGGTGAAGATGGTCGCCACCTCGCCGGCCACGCCGGGCAGCAGCTCGCGCCTGACCTCGCCCAGATCCTCGAGCTTCTCGGTGTTGATGACGGCCGACAGCGGCGAGAGCGGGATCGCCCCGCCCGTGTAGCCGGTGCCGCCGCCGCGCGGGATGATGGTCAGGCCGAGTTCGATACAGGCGCGTACCAGGCCGGGAATCTCGCGTTCGGTGTCGGGCGACAGCACGACGAGCGGAAACTCGACCCGCCAATCGGTCGCGTCGGTGACGTGCGAGACGCGCGCAAAGGCGTCGAAGCGGATGTTGTCGGCGCGGGTCTGCCGGCCGAAGACGCGCTTCGCCCTGGCGCGCAGCGCGGCGACCTGGTTGAAGTCGGCCTCGAAGGCGTCGACGGCGCGGGCCGCGGCCTCCAGCAGCTCCTTGACCCGGTTGTCACGCGTCGTATCCGAAGCGTCGCGCCGCTGGTCGATGTCGGCCAGCCGGTGGTGCAGCGCATCGATCAACAGGCGCCGGCGGCGGCGGTTGTCGAGCAGGTCGTCCTGCAGGTAGGGGTTGCGCCGGACCACCCAGATGTCGCCGAGCACCTCGTAGAGCATGCGGGCCGAGCGGCCGGTGCGCCGTTCCGCCCGCAGTTGCTCGATCAGGCGCCAGGCGTCTTCCCCCAGCAGCCGGATGACGATCTCCCGGTCCGACAACGAGGTGTAGTTGTAGGGAATCTCGCGCAGGCGCGCGGGCGGCGCCGGCTGCGGCGGCAGGTCATCCAGGGGCAGGGGCAGGGTGGCATTCATGGTCCGCGGAGTTTAACTGCACGGCGTCAATCAGGCAGGCGCGGATTGCCGACGAGTACGCGTCGGCGCCCGCCGCACGGCGGCTGTCCAGTGCACAGCGCAACGGGGCCAGCCGGCGCGCGCCTGCCGGGCAGGGTGCTGCCAGTTGCACCAATTCGGCGCAGGGCGCCCGTCTTTGCGACAATGAGCGATCCGCCTTGCCAAGGACCCGCCGAATTGAAGATCCAGCTTTCCGCAGAAGATGCCCGCGTCATCGGCGCGCTGATCGAGAAGGAGATCACCACGCCGGATCAGTATCCGCTCTCGTTGAACGCGCTGGTGAACGCCTGCAACCAGAAGAGCAACCGCGACCCGGTCATGAATCTCGATGCGCGGACTGTCCAGCGGACGCTCGACGACCTGGCGCGGCGGGCGCTGGCGGTGGACCGCTCCGGCTTCGGCAGTCGCGTCCCGAAGTACCGGCAGCTGTTCTGCAACACGGCCTTCGGCAGCCTGCGCTTCTCGCCGGCCGAACTCGCCATCGTCTGCGAGCTGTTGTTGCGGGGGCCGCAGACTCCCGGGGAGCTGCGCACGCGGGCCAGCCGCATGCACCCGTTCGGGCATGTCGACGAGGTGCAGGCCGTGCTGGACACCCTGGCGAGCCGGGAAGATGGCCCGTTCGTCGTGCGCCTGGAGCGCGAGCCCGGGCGGCGCGAGTCCCGCTATGCGCACCTGTTCTCCGGTCCGCACGCCGAGGCCGCCCAGGACGGGGCCCAGCACCCACGTGCCCGCGGCAGGCAGCAGCGGGGCAACGGCCGCGGCCTCCGCGCCGCGGCCGCGCCGCGGCAGGCCTCGAGGCGCGGGTCGCCGGACTGGAGCAGCAGCTCGCCGAGATGCGGCTCGCCCTCGACGCATTGCAGCGTAAACTGGGCGAATAGGTAACGACAGGCGCCCGCCGGGCGCCGGAGATCCGATGAGCATCAATCCCGACACCCGCATCCTGGCCGTGTTCTGTGACTTCGAGAATGTCGCGCTGGGAGTGCGTGACGCCAAGTACTCGGCTTTCGACATCAAGAAGGTGCTGGAGCGCCTGCTTCTCAAGGGCCACATCGTGGTCAAGAAGGCCTACTGCGACTGGCTGCGCTACAAGGAGTTCAAGGCCGCCATGCACGAGGCCGCGTTCGAGCTCATCGACATTCCGCATGTCCGGCAGTCGGGCAAGAATTCCGCGGACATCCGCATGGTCGTCGATGCGCTGGACCTGTGTTACACGAAGTCGCACGTCGACACGTTCGTCATCGTCAGCGGCGACTCGGATTTCTCGCCGCTGGTCAGCAAGCTGCGCGAGAACAACAAGCTGGTCATCGGCGTCGGCGTGAAGAACTCCGCCTCCGACCTGCTGATCGCCAACTGCGACGAGTTCATCTACTACGACGACCTGGCGCGCCACTCCGAGCAGGCGCGCAGCACCCGGCGCAAGGCCAAGACCACCAAGAAGGCGGCCGAGACCCCGCCATCGGCGGACGAGGAGCGCAAGCAGGAGGCCTTCGATCTGGTCATCGAGATGATCGAGGACCTGCTGGAAGAGCGCGACTCGGAGGAGAAAGTGTGGGGCTCGATGGTCAAGCAGGCGCTGAAACGTCGCAAGCCCGGCTTCAACGAGACCTACCACGGCTTCAAGACCTTCGGAAAGCTGTTGGAGGAGGCGCGCGATCGCAAGCTGCTGGAGATCGAGCACGACCCCAAGTCCGGCGGCTACATCGTATCGCGCGTACTGGCTCACTGAACGGCCGCCAATCCGGGAGTAACGGACATGCCCACGACACACACCATCTGCCGCGAGGACGAGCTGGCCGTCGGCAAGATGAAGGCCTTCAACGTCGGCGGACAGGATCTGCTGCTGTTCCACCTCGCCGATGGCTTCTATGCGACCCAGACCAACTGTACCCACGTGTTCGCGCCGCTGGCCCGGGGCAAGATCGTGGATGGCTGCAAGGTGCAGTGCCCGTTCCACCGGGCACGCTTCGATATCCGCACCGGCGAAGTCGTCGACTGGGCGAATTTCCCGCCGGGCATCCAGTTGCTGAACATCGTGCGCGGTGAAAAGGCGCTGAAGACCTACCCCGTGAAGGTCGTCAAGGGCGAGGTCCGCGTCCGCCTCTGAGCTGTCGAGGCCAACGGCTAGCGGCCGCCGGCGGCGGTCGCGGCGCGTGCGCGCCGGGCAGTCGTCAATCGTTCGCGGGCAGCTCGAGCACCACCTTGCCGATGGTCCTGCCGGACTGCAGCAGCCGCATCGCTTCCGGCGCGCGATCGAAGGGAAAACTCGCCCCGACATGCGGCGGGCGGGTGGTCAGTCCCGCCAGCGCGTCGAGTGCCGCCGGCATGCGGCCGACCTGTTCCCACAACCAGATGAGGTTGAAGGCGATGAAGCTGGTATTGGCGGAGATCATCGCCAGCGGATCGAGCCGCGCGCGGCGCAGATAGCGCCAGGCGAGCGCGGCGTAGTTGGGCCGGTGCCCGCGCGGCATGAAGTCGGCCGCGCCGTACAGCACATAGCGTCCCTCCGGGGCGAGACGGTCGAACGCGGCGCGGAAGCTCTCGCCGAGCACCGCGTCGAAAACGACGTCGAAGCCGCGCCGGCCGACGGCCTGCAGTGCCGCGTCCAGTCGCGCCGGGTAGCCGGCGCCGCTGCGCAGCACGACCTGCCGCGGATCGAGCCCGCAGCGGTCCTGCAGGACGCGGCGCTTGGTCTCGTCCCCGACCACGGCGACCGGCCGCGCGCCGCTGGCCGCCAGCATGTCGAGCGCCTGCAGTCCGACGCCACCGGCCGCCGACTGGACCAGCACGCATTCGCCGTCCTGGACCCGGCCGCGTTCGATCAGGCCGTACCAGGCGGTCAGTCCCTGCACGGGCCAGGCCGCCGCCTCGGCGGCGCTGAAGCCGGCCGGGAACGGGATCGCGTAGCGGGTGTCGAAATTCAGGCGGTTGGCATAGCCGCCAAAGCGGGTGACCACCGCAACCCGGTCGCCCACCGAGATCGGCGGGTATGATTCACGTTCCGCAGCCGGCGGCCCGACGGCCTCGACGGTGCCAGCGCACTCCAGGCCCGGTATGAACGGCCCCGAGGGTGTGGCGGAATAGAGTCCCAGGCAGGCGAGGATGTCGGCGAAGTTCAAGCCGATCGCCTCGACCCGCAGGCGCGCTTCGCCGGCGGCGGGCGGCGCCAGGGGTTCATCGACGCGACGCAGGCGATCGAGCGAGCCGGCCTTGTCGATGCGCCATGCGGACCTGTCGAGTGTCATCGCCTGCAGTCCTGTCGAATGTTCATGGAGCCGATTCTGATATGACCAAGATACTCGTGATGCTGGCGGCCTGGGTCGCCCTCGCTTCGTCGGCTTGCGCCGGCGAGCGTTCGAATGATGCCGGCAGGACGCTCGAGACCGAGCGCGGGCGCGTTGCCGTGCAGACGGTCGTCGAGGGGCTCGAGGCGCCCTGGGGCATGGCCTTCCTGCCTGACGGGCGGCTGCTGGTCACGGAGAAGCCGGGCCGGCTTCGAATCGTCGCGCCGGACGGCCAGCTGTCCGCGCCGCTGGCAGGTGTCCCGGCCGTGGAAGCCGTCGGACAGGGTGGTCTGCTCGACGTCGCGCTGGATCCGGGGTTCGCCGCCAACCAGATCATCTACCTTTCCTACTCCGAGCCCGCCGACGGCAAGGCCGGCACCGCCGTGGCGCGCGCCCGGCTGGGCGGCGACGGATTGCAGGACGTGCAGGTCATATTCCGCCAGACACCGAAGATCTCCAGCCGTCACCACTACGGGTCGCGGCTGGTGTTTGCCCGGGACGGCACGCTGTTCATCACGCTCGGCGATCGCGGTTCGCAGCGCGACAGCGCCCAGGATCTCGGTACGCACCTCGGCAAGCTCGTCCGCATCGCGAGCGACGGGTCGGTGCCTGCCGACAACCCGTTTGTCGGCCGGGCGGGCGCGCTGCCCGAGATCTGGTCCTACGGCCACCGCAACCTCCAGGGCGCCGCGCTGCATCCCGTGACGGGCGAACTGTGGACGCATGAGCACGGCCCGCGCGGTGGCGACGAGATCAACATCGCCCGGGCAGGTCGCAACTACGGCTGGCCGGTGATCACCTATGGCCGGGAGTATCACGGGCCGAAGATCGGCGAGGGCACGTCCAAGGCCGGCATGGAACAGCCGCTGCACTACTGGGTGCCTTCGATCGCGCCGTCCGGCATGGTCTTCTATGACGGGGCGGCCATTCCGGCCTGGCGCGGCAACCTGCTGGTCGGCGCTCTCGCCGCCCAGCAGATCGCCCGTCTGGAACTGTCCGCGGCGGGCAGCGTGACGCACGAGGAGCGGATCGCCATCGGTGAGCGTGTGCGGGACGTGGAGCAAGGCCCGGACGGAGCGGTCTACGTGCTGACCGACACCGGCAAGAGCAGCCGGCTGCTCAGGCTCGCGCTGGCGCGCTGACGGCACCGTCTCAGGTGGAGCGGCCGGTGAGCCGCTGCCAGATCCAGCCGCCGGGAACATCGCGGCCGGTGCGTACGTAGTCGAGCACGTTGACGTTGGCGAGGGTCACTTGCTGCGCGGCGCGCGCGGCGGGGCGGCCCGCGAACAGGATTTCGTCGCCCAACTGCAGCGCGGTGGCCGGGGCAGGCAGCAGCATGTTCTGGCCGGCCCGTCGCAGCATCAGCGGCAGGCAGGCGAGCGGCGCGCTGCGCTCCGTGGGAGTCTGGCCGAGGTCGGCAAGGCGCACCGCGCCCTTGCCGTTTGCCAGGGTCGCGGCGATCGCGGGACTGTCGGCAGGCTGGACCAGCACGCTCCAGGTCGCGAACGATCCTTGCTGGCACAAGTCGTCCAGCCGGCCGACCAGCTCCTGCACCCATGCCTCCGGCTGCTCGCGGACCCGCTCCAGGAAGGGCGCGAGCAGCGGTGTCGAGATGATCGCCAGGCAGCGCCCGGCGATCAGTTCCGCCGAGACCGCCGTGATCTCCGCGTCGAACTCCTCGAACAGACGGCGGTTGGCGCGCAGGTTCTGGCGCACGATCCGGTACAGCCCGGGATTGAGCTCATGCGCCGTGACCGCGATCGACAGGTTGTTCACGTCGTCGTCGGTGCCCGCGACGATGCCGACCGCCTGCTCGATACCGGCCCTGCGCAGCGGCTCGGCCTCGGTGCCGACACCCGGTACGAATTGCCGGTTGCCCTCCGGCGGATCGGCCGGATCGATGATGGTCACGGACAGCGCCTCGCCGTCGAAGGCCCGGACCACTTCGCGGCCGAAGCGGCCATAGCCGCAGACCACCCAGTGACCGTGCGGGGGCGAGTGCTCCGCGGTCGGCGCGCGCCGCGACAGGCCGGTCAGGCGCAGCAGCAGGCGATAGGTGGCCGGCGCGGACAGCGCGGTCGCCAGCGTCTCGCCGAATATCTGGAAGGGATTGACGATGTGGTCGGTGCCGAACGATGCCATGTTGTCGGCGACGGCGCGCGACATCGCCCTGGCGAGCACCGGGATCGACGGGCGCAGCAGGCGCACGCTGATCGCCACGGCAAGATTGGCGTTGTCGTCGTCGGTCAGCGCCAGCACGCCGCGACAGGCGGAGTTCTCCAGTCCCGCCGCGATCAGGTTCTCGGGCAGTCGGGCATCGGCAGCCAGCGCCGGAACGTCGCTCTGGTACTGCGCCAGGTCCACGGCCTCGACGCGGTCGCGGTCGGTGTCGAGCACCGTGAAGCGCAGTCCCCAGCGGTCCAGCGTACGGCAGACCAGCGCGCCGGTCTCGCCATAGCCGCAGATGATGTAGAAGGGCTCATGCAGCCGGCGTACCGCGCGGCGGAATCGCGACGACACCAGCGCATGGCGGAAGGCGGTGTCCTGGGTAAGCGTGAGCAGGCTGCCGATCGTGTAGGCCCAGGCCAGCACGGACAGATAGATCACGAACGTGACCCACAGACGCTGCGTGTCCGAGAAGCCGCCGGGCAGCTCCCCGAAGCCGATGGTGCTGGCGGTGTAGCTGAGGAAGTAGAACGCGTGGAAGAAGCCGACCTGGGTCGGCTCGCCGTTCGCGTCGACGCCCGGGATGAGCACCAGGCCGGCCATGCCGACTGCGTAGACGCCGACCAGCACGATCAGCGGCCAGCGCAGGCGCCGCATCGTCAGCAGCAGCACGCTGTTCATCCCGGCAATCCTGCTGTGCCTGGCCGCAGCCGGCGCCACGTCGGGCTCACCGCCGCAGCATCAGGGTTTCGGCGACCAGCATCGCCACCGATACGACATTGGCGAACACGGCGCCAGCCGCGAGTGAGACGATGCCCGCCATGTAGACCGGCGCGATGGCGCCGTCCGCGGTGCGCGCCGCAAAGAACCACAGCAGGGTGGCCGCCAAGAGCTGCAGCACCGCGACCAGGCTGGTCGCCAGGTGAACCGCGCCGAGCTGGGTGCGGTCGCCGAACTTCAGCAGCGTCGCGATGATGTTCACCACCACCGCGGCGAACAGCTCCGGCGCGGCATGGTGCGCCGGATTGTCGATGTCGCCGAGCACGAAGCCGAAATTCAGTGTCGCGGCCAGCAGGATGAAGAAGCCGAAGACTACCTTCTCCAGGTTCATGCGGAATCTCCGATGTGGCGTGTCGGACGAGCCTAGCGGCCGGCGCCGGTCGAATGACAGGGGAAAAGCCGAAATTCACCGGCCGCCGATGATGCCTGCCGGGCGCGGTTGGGCTATATAGTCCGCATGGACAGAACCGAGCGGTTTTATCGAATCCGGCGGCGCCTGGTCGAGCGTGGAGCGCTGACCCGGCGCGAGATCGAGCAGGACCTGGAGATCTCGCACTCCACCTTCAAGCGCGACATCGAATACATGCGCGATCGTCTCAATGTGCCCATCATCTGGTCGGCCGAGCGCCAGGCTTACCTGCTCGACGCGGACGCGGGCGCCGAGGAGCTGCCCGGCGTCTGGTTCAGTCCGGCCGAGATCTACGCTTTGCTCGAGATCGAGCATCTGCTCGAACAGCTGGAGCCAGGCCTGCTGGGACGGCAGCTCGAGCCGGTTCGAGCCAGGCTGCGCAAGCTGCTCGACAGTGGCGACAAGGGGCATCACGAGATACGCAAGCGCATCCGCGTCCTGCCGATGGGCACGCGGCGGGTGAATCGCGAGATCTTCGAGAGCCTCTCCTTCGCGCTGCTGGAGCGACGGCAGGTCAGGATCCGGCACCTGCGCCGGCAGACCGGCGAGGAGTCGCTGCGCGTCGTCTCGCCGCAGCGGCTGGTGCACTATCGCTACAACTGGTATCTCGATGCCTGGTGCCACACCCGCAACGACCTGCGCATTTTCGCGGTGGACGCCATCCGCGCCGCGCAGGCGCTCGAAGAGCCGGCCCGGGAAGTCGACGACGATCGTCTCGACGCGGTGCTGCGCGCAGGCTACGGCATCTTTTCGGGCGAGGACACCCAGCGCGCCGTGCTGCGCTTCACCGCCGCACGGGCACGCTGGGTCGCCGACGAGGTCTGGCACTCGCAGCAGCGCGGCCGCTACGAGCCCGACGGCTCGTATGTGCTTGAGGTCCCGTACAGCCAGGAGCCGGAACTGGTCATGGACGTTCTCAGGTACGGCAGCGACGTCGAGGTGCTGGCGCCGCCCTCACTGCGGCAACGGGTCGCCCGGGATCTGGCGGAGGCCGCGTCGCGCTACCGGGACTGAGCGGCGCTCAGGTCTCCGGCAGCGGAATGAACTCGTGCTCGCCGGGGACCTTGGCGAAGCGGCCGGCCGCCCAGTCGCGCTTGGCGAGCTCGATGCGCTCGGTCGAGCTCGATACGAAATTCCACCAGATGTGCCGGGGCCCGTCGGCTGCGGCGCCGCCGAGAACGATGGCGCGGACGTCGCTCGCGGCCGCGAGCACGACGTCGGCGCTTGCGTCGAGCAGCGCCATGTCGCCCGCCGCGAGCGCGCGGGAGCCGATCCTGGCGTTGCCACTCGCGACGTAGACGGCCCGCTCGTCGTGCCCGCCCGGGAGCCGCAGCGTGCCACCGGCCGGCAGCGAGACATCGAGATAGAGCGTGGCGCTGGCCGTCTTGACCGGTGAGGCCAGCTCCCACGCCGTGCCCGCGATCATGCATACGTCGGCGTCGTCGCGCCGGAAGCGCGGCAGGCTCGCGGCCGGATAGTGGACGAAGTCGGGCTCCACCTCCTCGGCGGCCCGCGGCAGGGCCACCCACGACTGGATGCCGTGGATGCGATGCCCGGCCGCGCGCGGTGCCGGTCCGGTGCGCTCGGAATGAGCGATGCCGCGTCCCGCGGTCATCCAGTTGACGGCGCCGGGTTCGATCGTGACCGCATTCCCGAGGCTGTCGCGGTGATCGAGCGTGCCCTCGAACAGGTACGTCACCGTTGCGAGCCCGATGTGCGGATGCGGCCGCACGTCGATGCCCGTGCCCGGCTCGAAGCTGGCCGGGCCGATGTGGTCGAAGAAAATGAACGGCCCCACCATGCGCTGCCGCGCCGCCGGCAGCACCCGGCGCACCGAGAAGCCGCCGAGATCGCGCGGGCGCGGTTGTATCAGGGCCGTGACGGGCTCGCTCATCCTGCGTCGGAGAATAGCAGCTGCCGGGACCGTCGCGCAGTCAAGCGGACGTCGTGGGCTGCGGGCAGCTGATGCGGACGCGCGTTCCGCCTTCGGTGCGGCGCTCGATCCACGAGCTGCCGCCGAGACTCTGCGCGCGGTAGGCGATGCTGCGCAGGCCGAGGCCGGTACCGCGCTCGGGCTCGGGCGGGATGCCCGAGCCGTCGTCGCAGATCTCCAGCGTCACCTCGCCCGGAGACGCGGCCAGACGCACCTGCACCGAGCTGGCGTGCCCGTGGCGAACGGCATTGCTGATCGCCTCCTGGGCGATCCGATACAGGTGATTTCCGGCGACTTCACCGAGACGGAGCGGTTCGCCCAGCTGCAACTGCAGCTCGATCGGTGTGCCGAGCAACGTGCTCGATTGCGCCGTCATCACCTGTAGCGCGCCCTCCAGGCCGCCGCGGTCGAGGCTGACCGGCGCCAGGCCGTGCGCGACCGAACGGGTGGTCTTGATGGCATCGGAGAGCAGTGCGCCGACCTGCGAGAACTGCTCCTCGAGGTCGGGCCTGGTCGCGGCGACCTCCTGTGCGAGGCTGCGGACCAGCAGGGAGAGGCCCGTCAATTCCTGGCCGAGGCCGTCGTGCAGCTCGCTGCCGAGGCGCTGCTGTTCGCGATTGGAAATCTCCAGCAGTTCGGCTTCCAGCGCCTTGCGGGCGGTGATGTCCTGCACGATACCGTACACCCGCACCACGCGGCCCTCGAACTCCTCGGCGCGCCCGATCTGACGGATCCAGAGTGTCGTGCCGTCGAGGCGTCGCGCCTCCAGATCCAGGTCGAACGGCTTGCCGTGGCGCACCGCATCGCGAAACGCCGCTTCGGCCCGGGCGCGGCTGGGCGAGGCCAGCAGACTGCCGGTCAGGCCTTCGAGCGGGACGAAATCCGCCGCCGCGCCGAAGATCCGATAGGTCCCCGCGCTCCAGTGGAAGCGATCGTCGCCGACGTCGTACTCGAAGGTGCCCACGCCGGCGACCTCCTCGCCGATGCTCGCCAGCTGCTGCCGGTACTGTCGATCGGAGTTGTCCGCGATGGTCCCGATCAGTCGCAGCGGCTGGCCGTTCTCGGCGCGTTTCGCCACCAGGCCCTGCAGCCGGACCCAGCGCAGCTTGCCCTGCGGCGTGAGCAGGCGCCCCTCGAAGTCGAGCGCTTCGCGGCGTCCGGCGAGACAGGCGAGCAGGTCCGAGATCAGCGCGGGCCGGTCCTCCGGATGCACGCGCTGCACGAACAGGTCCGCACGATGCCTGACCTCGGCCGCGGCCAGCCCGCAGATCTCTTCGTAGCGCGCGTTGGCGTACAGTTCGCGCCCCTCGGCATCCCAGTCCCACAGGCCGAGCTGCGATGCCTCCAGCGCGAGATCCAGTCGCAGACGCTGCTCGGCGAGGCGCTGCTCGCGCTGCATGGTCTCGTCGAAACTGAGCGTGATGCCGGTGATGGCCGACACCCGGCCCTCGGCGTCGAGTTTCGTGACGCGCCCGCGGTCCATCACCCAGCGCCAGGTTCCGTCCGGCGCCTTGACCCGGTAGGCATACTCGAGCACGTCGCTCCTGCCGGCGACCAGCTCGGCTTCCTGGGCCAGGATCCCGGGTGCGTCATCGGGGTGCAGGCGTGCCACCCACTCGGCCTGGCTGAGCCCGCCGGTCTCGGGCGGCAGGCACAGGAGTGCGCGGCAGCGCGCATCCAGGACGATCCGCTGCTCCAGAGGTGCCCAGGTCCATACGCCGAGATCCGCCCCCCAGCTGGCCAGGCTGAGCAGCTGCTGCTGAGCGCCGAGTTCCGCCTCGAGGTTCTGCTGCCGGGTGGCGTCCATGACCAGGCCCTGCACGAGGCCGGCAGGCTGGGTGCCGTCCGTCACGCGACGCGCATAAATGTAGAGCCATCGGCGCGAGCCATCCGCGAGTGTCAGGCGCACCATGCATTGCCCCTCGCCGGCTTCACCCAGCACGTTGCGCACACTCTGCTCGAACATGCCGCGGTCTTCCGGCACCAGGCGCTCGGCAAACTGCCGCATGCCTTCCCAGCGCTGCCCGGGATGCTGACGCAGCAGCTGGCGCACCTCGTCCTCGGCGTCGAGCTGGTTGGTGGCGGGATCCCATTCCCAGGTGCCGACCCGCGCCACGCTGGCGATCAGGCGGCGCCGCGACTTGACGCGGCTGCGCAGTGCCTCGATCTCCGACTGGACGCTGACGTCGCGGCCGATCAGGCTGATGCCGCGGATCGCCGGGTCGCTGAGCTGGTTGGTCGCCAGCGCCTCGATCTGGCGATGCTCGCCGGTCTTGGCGCGGATCCGGTAGCTGCCGGAATGGCTTTGCCCGGCGCCGCCTTGCACGGTCCGGGCGAACGCTGCCTCGAGCGCACCCCGGTCGTCCGGATGCACGTAGTCGAGGGCGCGTTGCCCGATCACGGACTGCGGGCGGTAGCCCAGCACGCGCTGGACGGCGGCATTGACGAAAGTGATCACCCCGGTCGGATCAATGACCATGATGATGTCGAGCGCGGAGTCGATGAGCACGCGCAGGCTGGGGTCGGGTGCGCTCGACGCCATCGAGGACGGCTCCGTGCGAGGATCGGGCGACTAATCTAGCAGGCCGCGCCCGCGGCGGGGCAGCCCGGTCAGCGCCGGTCAGACTCGCGCATCTTCTTCGCGATCATCCGCCACAGGTAGAACCCCATGCCTACCATGAAGAGAATGACCGCCAGGCTGGCAAGCCCCACGTCGGTGGTGAGCAGCTCTTTCCAGATTTCCATCACCGGCCTCCTGCTGACCAACGGAGTCTCGGCCGGACGGCGGCGTGGGTCATCCGCAACAGCCGAAGTGCGGCGATCGGGCCACGCCCGTGGCAGACTGCAGGCGTCGAACGCCGCGCGACCTGCCCCGATGCATGACCCCATTGACCTGTCGCCCATCGTCATCGAGCTCGATCTCGAGCTGAGCGCCGCAGCCGCCTTCGATCGCTTCACGGCGGGCTTCGCCGACTGGTGGCCGGTATCCAGTCACTCGCTCTCGCGGACCGATACGACGCGCTGCCTGCTGGAGGCCCGGACGGGCGGCCGGCTCTACGAGATCGCCCCGGACGGCACCGAGCACGTCTGGGGCCACGTCGTGGCGCTCGACCCGGGGTCGCGCATCCGTTTTACCTGGCACCCGGACCGCGAGGCAGCCTCCGCGCAGTGGGTCGAGGTGAGCTTCGATACGGCGGCGGCAGGCCGCTGCCATGCCCGGCTGCGCCACGGCGGCTGGGAGGCGTTGGGTGAGATCGCGCCCATCCTGCGCAACCAGTATGGACCGGGCTGGCAGCATGTCTTCGGCCGGCTGTTCCGCGCCTACGCGGAGCGGCGACACTAGCGGCCGGCTACTGGTCGAGCACCCAGCTGATCACGGCGCCCTGGATGGCCTCGCCGGGTCCATTCTGCGCCCCCGGATGGTTCACCATCACCACCACGGTGTAGGTGCGGCCGGACTTGCCGGTGACGAAGCCCGCGATGGCGCTGACGCTGTTGAGCGTGCCCGTTTTCATGCGGATGCGGCCGGGATTGTCCAGTCGCGAGAAACGCTCGCGCAGCGTTCCGTCGAGACCGCCCAGCGGCAGGCTGCCGAGGAACTCCGGCGCGTAGCGGCTCTGCCACGCCGCGCGCAGCAGGCGCGCCAGGTTGTCGCCCGTGAAGCGGGCCTGCCTGGACAGTCCGGAGCCATTGGCGACGACCAGGTCGGGAAACGCGAGGCCGCTCGCGCGCAGCCACTCGCCGATCACGGCTTCGCCCGCCGCGACGGTCGCCGGGGTGCCGGCACGTTCCGCGGCCAGCGTCAGGACCAGCAGCCTGGCCATGACGTTGCTGGAAAACTTGTTGGTGACCCGCACGATCTCGCCGAGCGTCGGGCTCTCCTGGGTCAGCACGAGCCTGGCCGAGGGCGGCACCGGCGCGCGCACGAGTCCACCTTCCAGCTGGCCGCCGACCTGCTCCCACAGCGTTCGAAACGTACCGAAGGCGTAGTCCGCGGGCTGCATGATGACGCGGCGGACCGACTGCGGCGGGCAGCGGACCGACACCGTCCCGCTGACGACGATCCGGTCGGGATCGCCGTCTGCGGCATTGAGGCTGAAGCTGCGGTTGCGCCCGACGCAGCGCCCATCGGTGGCCCGCAGCCGGTTCTCGACCGTCAGGTTGGCCGGGAACGGGTCAATGGCGACGTCGATGTGAACCCGCTCCTCGTCCGGGCGGACGGTGAATTCGGCCGATTGCCAGTTGACCAGCAGCGCGTAGGGCTGAACGTTGTAGGTGCGCCAGGGGCGGCCGTCGAAATCGCCCGGGTCCTCGTCAATGGGCGCGAGATACGTGTCGTCGATGATCACGTCGCCGGCGATGGTCCTGATGCCAGCCTGCCGCAGGCTCGCCGCGAACCGCCACCAGCGCTCGATCACCAGCAATGGATCGCCGCCGCCCTGCAGGTACAGGTTGCCTTTCAGCACGCCACCCTCGATCGGACCGTCGACCCAGGCGCGTGTCTTCCAGGTATAGGCAGGGCCGAGCAGCTCCAGCGCGGCGAATGTCGGCAGCAGCTTCATGACCGAGGCCGGGTTGCGCGCGACGCCTGGATTCATCTCCACCAGGCTGTCGCCCGTGGCCACATCGCGGACAACCACGGTGACCGCATCGTCGGGCACGAGCTGCTGGCGAATGACGGCCTGCGGCCGCTCCGGCAACGGCGCAGCCGCCGCCGGACCGGCCGGGGCGGCCAGTATCAGGGCGATGAGGAGAGTCGAAGGAGCGGCGGGCCGCGTCATGTCGTGCGACTATAGCGCGGACGTCAGGGCCGGTCATGCGCTGCGCCATGCAACTTGACCCGCATGCCGTTGTCATAGCCACCCAGAGGCGGAAGATGCCTCGAGCCTCATGCAGGTGACTCCGGACAAGTCGACGGCCGCCGTCTGGCGGCAAGGGATTCCAGCAATGTTTACGGGTCGATTCACGCTGATGGCGGTTTCCGCGATGACACTTTCGCTGGTGCTGGCGGGCTGCGGACAGTCCGCGTCGCCAGTGGCCAAGGATCAGCCGGCCCCGCAGTCGTCGTCACCGGCGGCGGTACCGCCCCCACCCATGCCGCTGAACTCGATCGGCCTGCCGGATTTCAGCCCGCTGGTCGACAGCTTCGGCCCCGCGGTCGTCAACGTGGCAACCGTCGGCCGGGTGGCCACGGGTCGTGACGTGCCCGGCAACGCTCCGGATGACCCGCTGCACGACTTCTTCAACCGTTTCGGGTTCGGCGACGGTCCCGGGCGCAGCCGCCCGCCGGCCCGCGGCGAGGGCTCCGGTTTCATCGTCAGCGACGACGGCTTCATCCTGACCAACGCCCACGTCGTCGACGGCGCATCGGCCGTGACGGTGCGACTGACCGACCGGCGCGAATACTCGGCCAAGGTGATCGGCGTGGATGAGCGCACCGACGTGGCGGTCCTCAAGATCGACGCGCAAGGACTGCCCGCCGTGCGCCTCGGTGATCCCGACGGGCTCAAGGTCGGCGAATGGGTGGTCGCCATCGGCTCGCCTTTCGGCTTCGACAACTCGGTGACCGCCGGAATCGTCAGCGCCAAGTCGCGCTCGCTGCCCGGGGATTCGCTGACGCAGTTCATCCAGACGGACGTGGCCGTCAATCCGGGCAACTCCGGCGGGCCGCTGTTCAATCTGCGTGGCGAAGTGGTCGGCATCAACTCGCAGATCTACAGCCGGACCGGCGGCTACCAGGGCGTTTCCTTCGCCATACCGATCGATCTCGCCGTGCAGGTGAAGGACCAGCTGGTCGCCAACGGCAAGGTGGAGCGCGGCAGGATCGGCGTCAGCATCCAGGAAGTGAACCAGGCACTGGCGGATTCCTTCGGACTGGAACGCCCGCGCGGGGCGCTGGTCAGTTCCGTGGAGCGCGGCGCGCCGGCGGACAAGGCGGGCATCAAGGCGGGCGACGTGATCCTCGCGGTCGACGACCAGCCGGTGGAACGCTCCGGCGAGGTGCCGTCGATCATCGCCGCCATCAAGCCGGGTACCCAGTGCGAGATCACGGTCTGGCGCGACGGCAAGGAGCGCAGGCTGACCGTGAAGGTCGGCGAACTCGAGGCCGAACGCGTGGCCCAGGTCGACGAGCCAGGCGCCTCGGAGGGCGGCAGACTGGGGCTGGCCGTCCGGCCGCTGGCGCCGGCGGAACGGGAACAGGCCGAAACGGACGGCAGCCTGGTGGTGCTCGACGTCGAGGGACCCGCGGCGCTCGCCGGCGTGATCCCGGGCGACATCGTGCTGGCGGTCAATGGCAAGCCCGTGAGCACCGTCCAGGAGCTGCGCAGCCAGGTCGACGAGTCGACCAGGACCGTCGCGCTGCTGGTGCAGCGTGGATCGGCGCAGATCTACCTGCCCATCCGGCTGAGCTGAGTGCGGCGCCGGTTGACCCTGCATCGGCGATCGTGACAGCCTTCGCCGGCCTGGACAGGACGCGAGGTCGACCGACGATGCGAATTGACGCCCGGCTGCTGCTGCCGCTCGCGGTGGCCGTGCTGTCCGCGGGGCCGGCCGGCGCGGCGGATGCTGCGTCGTCCGCGCAGGTCTTTCGCGACTGTCCGGATTGTCCCGAGATGGTGATCGTGCCGGCCGGGCAGTTCGTCATGGGTACCGCGGACCCGGCGGCGGCCAGCACGCCCGGCGAGTCGCAGATCACCGTGATGCGCATCGGCAAACCGTTCGCCATGGGCCGCTTCGAGGTGACCCGCGGCGAGTTCGCGGCCTTCATCCGCAGTTCCGGCTACGAGATCGGCCCCGGCTGCCGGTCCTGGGACGACCGGCTGGGCCGCTTCAGCGACGATGCCCGCCGCACCTGGCTCGAGCCAGGCCGGCCCGCCGCGGTCGACGACCGCCACCCGGTGAATTGCGTGTCCTGGGCGGACGCACAGGCCTATGCCCGCTGGCTGGCGCAGAAGACCTCGCAGCCCTATCGGTTGCCGTCCGAGGCGGAGTGGGAATATGCCGCGCGGGCCGGGTCGACGGCGCTGCGCCCCTGGGGCGACGAGGCGGCGGAAGCCTGCGCCCATGCCAACACCTACGATCTGTCCGCACGCGCGCAGTACCGGCTGGGCCGTGAGCACGCCCCGTGCCGGGATGGCCAGCCCGACGTCGCCACGGTGGGCCTGTTCGAGCCCAACGCGTTCGGCCTGCATGACATGATCGGCAACGTGTGGGAGTGGACCGAAGACTGCTCGACCGGAAGCTATGTGGGGCGGCCGACCGACGCCCGTGCCTGGACCTGGCTGGGTGGCTGCGCGCGGCGGGTGCGCCGTGGCGGCAGCTGGATCTCGCCGCCGTCGCTGTCGCGGGTCGCGGCACGCGACGAGGGTGACGCCGGCGAGCGCGCGGATGCCGGAGGTTTTCGCGTCGTGCTGGAGCTCGACGACGACGCGCCACGCAGGGTGCGTCGATGATGCGCCGGGCATTGCTGGTCATGGCGCTCTTGGCCGCGGTTCCGGCGCATGCCCAGCCAGCGCCGCCGCGTGCCGCCGCGGACTGTGCGGAGTGTCCCGAGCTGGCGCTGGTGCCGCCGGGCGTGTTCACCATGGGCACGGCGTCGAACGCGCGTGAAGTCGACGCTGCGAGTGGTGAGACGCCGCCGGTGCGCATTGCGATCAGTCAGCCCTTCTACGTCAGCGCGCGCGAGATCACCGTCGGCGAGTTTCGCCGCTTCGTCGAGGCGACGGGCTACGAGCCGCCCCTGGGCTGCCGTGTCTGGATGGACGGGCAGTGGATCGAGGACCGCGACCGCAGCTGGCGCGATCCCGGGTTCGCGCTGCCTCCCGCCGAGGACTCGCCGGTGGTGTGCGTCAACTGGACCGACGCGCGCGCCTATGCGGAGTGGCTGTCGAGCCGGAGTTCGCGCAAGTACCGGCTGCCCTCCGAGGCGGAGTGGGAGTACGTGGCGCGCGGCGGCACGGCGTTCCCGCGCTTCTGGAGCGAGGGCGATTCCTACGAAGCGGCCGACGTGTCGCAGACCTGCGACTACGCCAACACCTACGACATCGACGCAATCGACGCGCTCGATCTTCCCTGGCCGAATGCCAACTGCCGCGATGGTGCGCCGCTGCTGGCCGCGGTGGGCCGCTACCGCGCGAATGCCTTCGGCGTCTACGACATCATCGGCAACGCGCGCGAATGGGTGCAGGACTGCTTCACGGCGAGCTACGCCGGCCGGCCGCCGGACGGCCGGGCCTGGACCTGGCAGGGCGGCTGCGCCCTGCGCGCCGTGCGCGGGGGCTCCTGGAACAGCCGGCCGGCCGTGGCGCGGGCCGCGGCGCGGGACAGCGAGGTCGCCGGGCTGCGCCAGAGCGACCTGGGATTCCGGGTCGCGCGCGACTACGACTGACCCCGTGCGGTTTCAGCGCAGCCGGATCCGGCGCCAGGCGCCGCGGCGCCAGCGCAGGTACATCGGGATGGAGACCAGCACGGCGTAGGTCGCCAGGGCGATCCAGCCGCCGGTCGATCCCAGCCCGACACCGGGGCCCCCGAACCAACCCTGTCCTGGCGCGAAGGTGAGCAGGTAGCTGAGCGGCACGAACAGCCCGAAGCCCATGCCGAATACCAGGACGGCCGGAAAGCGCACGTCGCCGCCGCCGCGCAGGCAGAAGGTCGAGGCAAAATTCATTCCATCGAAGAACTGATAGAGCGCGGCGATCCACAGCAGTTTCGTGGTCAGGGCGACCACGGCCGCTGCGTCCGGGTCCGCGTCATTCACGAACAGCGGGACCAGCAACGAGCCCATCACGGCCATCACGATGCCGAGTCCGCCCATGAAGGTCGACACGATGCCGATGACCCGTGTGCCGAGGATTGCCGCCCAGTCGCGATCGCCGGCGCCGATCGCCTGTCCCACGAGCGTCGTGCCGGCCAGTGCGAAGCCGAAGCCCGGCATATAGGCCAGCGACGTGAACATCATGACGATCTGGGTCGCTGCGCCGTCCACCGCGCCGATCCGCACCTGCATCAGTTGAAACAGCGCCGCCGCCAGCAGGTCCGCGCTGCCGGTCGCAGCCATCGGGATGCCGAGCTTCAGCTGTCGCGCGATCACGGCCAGCTGCGGTCGCCAGGTCAGGTCGGGGCGCAGGCGCGCGCGATCGACTCGTAGCGCCAGGACCAGCCCGACGGCCACGCCGATGCCCTGCGCCAGCGTCGTGGCCCAGGCCGCACCGCCGATACCGAGGCCGAGACGAAAGATCAGTATTTCGTTCAGCACGACGTTGGCCCCGGCGACGGCGAGCGTGACCAGAATGGGTATGCGCGTACGGCCGATGCCGTTGAAATACGCGGAGAGCGCCCACAGCGCAGCGCCCAGCGGGCCGCCGGCCAGTCGCGGCTGCCAGTACTCGATCGCGAGGGTCTCGATACCCGGCGCGAGTCCGAACGGCCCCAGCACCAGTGGCCCGGCGAAGACCACCCCCGCGAACAGAGGCAGGGTCGCCAGCGCGCCCCACATCCCCATCCACATCGCCTGGCTGGCGCGATGCAGGCGTCCCGCGCCGTAGGACTGTGCCACCAGCGTCTGCACGGCCATGGTGGCGCCGCCGAACAGCACCATGAACAGCACCACCAGCCAGTAGACGGCGCCCATGGCGGCGGTCGCCTCCACCGAGATCCGGCTGATGAACCAGGTGTCGGTGAGGCTCAGCACCGCCTGCACGGAGCTGTTGAGCACGAGTGGCAGGGCGAGGGCCAGCACCGCGCGCATGTCGACCTCGCGCTGCCCGTCGGCGCGAAGGCGCACGGCCGGCAGGCGCGAAGCGGGTGTCAGGTCGGCAGGCATCCGCCCACGCTCCGGAAATGGGGCCCCGATTATCGGCCCGGGCACATCATTCGGCTACAATGCGCGGCTTTCACGGGCCACGCGAATGGCCCCGGTCATCGAGGTTGGATCGTGAACGATACTGCGCAAAAGCCAGACGCCATCGAGACGGAATGTGTAATCGTCGGCGCGGGGCCGGCCGGCCTGTTCGCCGTGTTCGAGCTCGGCCTGCTTGGCATCAAGTGTCACATCGTGGACTCGCTCAAGCACCCGGGCGGACAGTGTGCCGAGCTCTACCCGGACAAGCCGATCTACGACATTCCGGCGCTGCCGGTGTGCGGTGCGCAGGAGCTGGTGGATCGCCTGCTCGAGCAGACCAAGCCGTTCGGCGCAGGTTTCCATCTGGGCGAGGAAGTCACCGAAGTCACGCCGCGCGAAGGTGGCCGCTTCTCCGTGGCGACCTCGCGCGGCACGCGTTTCGATGCGGGCTCGGTCATCATCGCGGCTGGGCTGGGTTCCTTCCAGCCGCGCCGCGTCGGGGTGGAGGGGGCCGCCGAGATCGAGGGCAAGCAGCTGCACTACCGTGTGTCCCGCGCGGAGCAGTACCACGGTCAGGACCTGCTGATCCTCGGCGGCGGCGACAGCGCCCTCGACTGGACGCTCGAGTTCGCGGGCAAGGCGAAGTCGGTCACGCTGGTGCATCGCCGCCCGGAATTTCGCGCGCAGCCGGCGAGCGTGGCGCGCATGCTCGAGCTGGCCGAGGCCGGGCAGGTTCGTCACCTGACGGGACAGGTCGGCGGGCTCACGCTCAAGGATGGCCGCCTCGCCGGCGTCACGATCAACGTCGCCGACGGCTCGACCAGCGAGATCACCTGTGATCACGTGCTGGCCTTCTACGGCCTGCATCCCAAGCTCGGGCCGGTGGCGCAGTGGGGGCTGGAGCTCGAGAAGAAGGCGTTGAAGGTCGATACCGAGAAGTTCCAGACCAGTGTTCCCGGCATTTTTGCGATCGGCGACATCAACGCCTACCCGGGCAAGAAGAAACTGATCCTGTCGGGCTTCCACGAGGCGGCGCTCGCCGCCTTCGGCGTGCAGGCGCACGTCTACCCCGGCAAGCGCCAGTTCCTGCAGTACACGACGACCAGCCCGATCATGCAGCAACGGCTGGGCGTGTCCGACACCTGACCGGGCTGGCGGACGTCAGCCGGTGCGCCCGAGCGCCGCGGGCCTTGCCGCGGGCGCGTTCTGCCGGTCACGGGCGAACTGCCACAAGTCCCCGATGACGGCCGTGGTCGTCGGCCAGCGGCCGGCACCGCGCCCCGCAAGGCGCACGACGGTGCCGTCCTCGCACTCGATTTCGATGCGGTTCTCCTCGCCCCGGGCGCCCGCCAGGAAGTCCCCGTCGGTGAGCGCGGCGGGCGCGATGCTGGCGACCACGCGGTCGCTGGCGCGCGCCAGTTCGGCGATCAGCCTGACGCGCTTGCCGGAGCTGGCCGCAGGGATCGCGTCGGGCCGTTCAAGGCCCTGGCGATACACGTCGATCGGCAGGCCGCCAAAGGCAACCGCTGCGCACAGTCGCAGCTTGTGCTCGACGTCGAGTCCCGACAGGTCGGAAGTCGGATCCGGTTCCGCGAAACCGAGGGCTTGCGCCTCGGCCAGCGCCTCCTCGAAGGCGCTGCCTTGCTGCAGCCGGTCGAGCAGGTAGTTGCAGGTGCCGTTCAGAACACCGCGCAGGGCGCGGATCCGGCGTCCGCCCGCCGCGAGCCGCGCCAGCGTCTCCAGGACCGGCACGGCGCCACCGGCCGCGGCGGAGGCGAGCAGGCGCGGCGTCGCGCCTTGAGCGTAGGGGTCGAAGCGCTCCCAGGCGGGTGCGACGGCGGCCTTGTTTGCCGTCACGACGCGTGCACCCCGGTCCAGGAACTGGAGTAACAGGGATCGGGCCGGCAGCTCGCCGCCGAGTGCCTCGATCACGACGTCGGCCTGCACCGCAAGGGCTTCGCGGAGATCCGCCGTCAGCAGTCCCGCGGGGACCCCGCTCGCGACGTGCCGGGCCGGATCCCGCACCAGGATGCGCAGGACCTCGAAGCGCTCCGGCTGCGCGCGCAGACGCTCGTAGACCCCGCGCCCCACCGTGCCGAGCCCGAGCAGCACCACCTTGAGCGCGGCCGGGCAGGCCGCCGCCTCGAGTCGCGACGGTCCGGGGCCGACCACCGTCGCGTCGGCCGCCCCGGGGCAGGTGACGCTGAAGGATTGCCGGTGCAGGTGGGCGAAACGGATGGTCTTCGGCTGCACCAGTTTTCCGGCGACGCGCAGCGCGTCGTCCCAGGTGGCGTGTGCGAACCGCAAGGGCGCCGGGCCCGGTAGCGCCGGGTCGCGCTCGTACAGGCCATCGACGTCCTTCAGCAGCACGCAGGGTGCGCCCAGCCGCTTGGCCAGGAACAGTGCCGTGTAGTCGGAGCCGCCGCGGCCCAGCAACACCGTCCGCCGCGACGGATCGTGCGCCACGAAGCCGGGCACCACGGCGACCGGGACCTGCCGCAGATGCTCGATCAGCGTCTGGTCGTCGACATCGAAGGGTTCGGCGTCGAGCGGGTCGCCCTGCGCCTGCAGCGCGAGCTGTTCGGGTGGCAGCAAGCGAGCCGGCACGCCGTGCGTCGACAACGCCAGCGTCAGCATCGCGGCGGCCTCGGTCTCCCCGGAGCCGACCAGCGCGGCGTGCGCCCAGGGATCAGCGCCACCGCCAGCCTGATGCGCGCGCTCCATCAGCCGGTCCGTGACACCCGCGAACGCGGAAACAACCGCCACCACGCGCCGGCCTTCGCGCACGTGCCGGTAGATCTCGTCGACTGCCCGCGGCAGGTCCGCCGGCTCCCGCAGCACCGAGCTGCCGAACTTCAGAACGATCACGTCAGACATCTGCATCCCGCCTCGAATGGAATCGCCGGCCCGGCCGTATGGGACTCGGGCAGCGCCGTCGCCGGATGCTTGCGGGAGGAGCGGGACACAAAAAAACCCGCTCGGCCACACGGGCGGAGCAGGTCGTGCTTCGCTCGCTTTAGCTGTATTTCTAACGCGCCCGCAAGCGGAGGCTCAAATCGGCGCTGGTGAAATCTTAGCGAAACAGCCGGGTGCCAGTCAATCGGGGCGCTCGCGCGGCCACAAAGCGCTGCGCCGGCCCCCGCGCGACGGGTACTCTTCAAGGATGGATGGACGGCTCGACGAACTGCTGCGGCTGATGGATCTCGAACGTCTCGAGGTCAACCTGTTTCGAGGCATCAGCCGCGACATCGGCTCGCCACAGGTGTTCGGCGGGCAGGTGCTCGGCCAGGCGCTGGTCGCCGCGTCGCGCACGGTCGAGGGCCGGCTGGTGCATTCGCTGCACGCGTATTTCCTGCGCCGTGGCGACTTCAACGCGCCGATCGTCTACCAGGTGGAGCGCAGCCGGGATGGCGGCAGCTTCACCAGCCGGCGCGTGGTCGCCATCCAGCACGGCCAGCCGATACTGACCATGTCCTCATCGTTCCACGCGCCGGAAGAAGGCGTCGGGCATCAGGCCGAGATGCCCGAGGTGCCACCACCCGAGGAATTGCGCGACGTGGAGGACCTGAAGGCCGAGGTGCTGGAGCGCGTACCGGAGAAGGTGCGGCGTTTCTTCGAGCACTACCGGCCGTTCGAGTTCCGCCACGTGCGTCCGCCCGACTACCGCAAGCCGGAGAAGCGCGAGCCGGTCAAGCACGTCTGGTTCAGGCTGGTCGACAAGGTCGCGGCGGACCAGGCGCTGCAACGCTGCCTGCTCGCGTATGTGTCCGACTACCACCTGCTCGATACCGCCAATCTTCCGCATGGTCAGCCGTTCTTCGAACTGCAGATGGCCAGCATCGACCACGCGATCTGGTTCCATCGCGAAGTGCGCGTCGACGAATGGCTGCTGTACTCCATCGACAGCCCGAGCCGCTCGAGCGCCCGCGGCTTCGCGCGAGGACAGATCTTCGCGCGCGACGGCACGCTGGTCGCAAGCGTCGCGCAGGAGGGACTCATCCGGGAGCGCGTGGGCGGCTGGCAGGCGTCGAGTCCTCCAGACCCCGGCAAGCAGGCCTGACGGCATGGACTCTCACTCACACCTCAGTGCGAGCCGGCCGTGAAACTGGCACTCATCGTGACCGGGCTGGTCCTGGCCTACCTGATCGGCCAGCTGCTGTTCCTGTGGAGCTCGCGCAATGCCAGGCCACCGCCGCCGCCGCCTGAAGGCTGGCGGACACCTGAGCAGATCGACGAAGATGACGAGGCGTGGAAGGATGACGCGGGACCCCGGCCACCGCGTTGAGGCTCACTTGAGCGACAGCGTCATCCGCACCCCGGCGTCTTCGCCCGGGGGCTCGTCGCCCGCAGCTTGATCGCCGCGCACGATGAAGACACGCGAAGGATCCACCGCGCCATCGGCAAGCAGCAGGTCCCGCACGGCCGCGGCCCGCGCCTGCCCGAGTGCCTCGATCTCGTCGGCAGTCGGAACACGGCTGGCGATCAGCGCGCGCTCCAGCCAGGCGATCTCGTGCTCGACAGGATCGACGCCCGGCTGATCGTCGGTGGCTGCCGGCGGCTCGGGTATCTGCGCCCTCACTCCGGTGTCGCTGCGATACAGGAGCTTCAGTCGCCGCAGGTACTCCGGTCGGTCGCTTTGCCATGCCTGCCCGGTACCGCTGGCGGGCGGCTCTTTCCCCACGGCCTGCAGTGCCTGCTCCAGCCGCTGCCCGGTGAGCGCCTGCGCATCGAGGCCCGTGACCGCTGTCGCCGGGATATCCAGGTTCAGCGCGGGTCTGGCGATCAGCGCGGAGCGCAGCGCATCGACCTTCGTGGTCATCGCATCGTCCAGCCCGGCCGACCCCGGCGTGAACGTCACGTAGGAGAGATCCTCGCCACCGCCGAACAGGCTGCCAAGCAGGGCGAATGGCGCCGTAACGGCCTTGGTGAGCAGTCCGAGCAGTGCCTTCCAGATGATGGGGCCGAGCTTGAACTGTGGATCATCGAGAGAGCCGGAGACCGGCAAGTCGAGTTCGATGACGCCGTTGCTGTCCTTGAGCAGCGCGATGGCGAGCTTCAGCGGCAGCGACACCGCGTCGGGAGAAGCCACCTTGTCACCCAGCTGCAGCTGGTTGATGACGATGTTGTGATTGGCCTCCAGCCGCCGTTCTTCCAGTTTGTAGCGGGTTTCGATCGACAGCTTGCCCTTGTCGATGCGGTAGCCCGCGAACTTGCCCGAGTACGGGTTGAAGGCGGTGAGCTCGATGTTGCGGAAGCTGGCTGCGATGTCCAGGAAACTGTCCGCGGCGAGCAGGTTCATCTGCCCGGTGATCTCGGCCGGCGCGTAGCGATCCACCTCGCCCTTGAGCGCGACCGTCGAGAGGGCACCGGGCGCCGACGACATGCCCTCGACGGTTCCCTGCAGCTGCTCGATGGCAATGGCGAAGTTCGGCTCGAGCGTGTAGTCGGCGAAGGCGAGCTCTCCCGCGTTGACGCGCACTGTTGCGATGCGCGTCGACATCGTCGGCTGTGGCGCGGTCGTCGCGGTGGCTGCGGTCGCCGCCCCGGCGCCGTCGCCGCGCGCCACGGCATCCAACGCGCCCGTTCTCTCGCTTGCCAGCTGCCGCGCCTTTGCCGCGGCGGCAGCCGGATCGAGCACGGATTCGATGTTGGTGACGCCGCTCGCGGCCAGGATCAGCCGGACATAGGGCTCCTCCGCCACGACTTCCTTGATCGAGAGCGAGGCGGGCGAGCTGCCGTAGCGCAGTTGCGTGAGCGACAGGGACTTCCACTTGATGAAGTCCTGCTTCAGCGTCCGGTCACGCGTGTGCAGGCCGTCGATCTGCAGGTCGCCGGCAACCTCGACCCGCGGGTCGCGGCCAAGCCCGTCGACCTCGAGCTGCCCGGTGCCGCTCACCCTGCCCCGGTCGAGCAACAGGTCCGTGTCGCGGTCGAGGTAGGCCTGCGCCGGGGCCAGCTCCAGGCCTGCGACGCGCCAATCGGCGGTCAGGGCATCCCGCCCGGCGCTCACGGTCGCGCGCGACTCGAGCTGGCCGCCCGCCGCCGACTCGATGGTGGCGGTTGCCGTCACGGGTCCAGTGGCCGGCTGACTGAATCCCTCAATGGTGAGCTGCGTCACAGCAATGCCAAGAGCCGCGGCAGGTTCAAGAGTGCGATCCTCGAACGGGACGCTGGCGTCCTCGATGGTGATCGACGGGATCGAGACCCGCCAGGCCGGTGCACTCCCTGCCGGCTGCTCTCCCTCCATTGGGAGCGCCACCGCAGGCTGGGGGGCAGTTGCGGCGGGCTGCAGTCCGGGGGCGACCAGGCCGTCGCTGCTGCGCCAGACCGGCATGACCGGCTCGCGGACTTCGATGCTGCCGATCTCGACCGAGCGTGCCACCAGGTCGATATGGGTGTCCGCGACCAGTATCGAAGGGAAGATCCACGCGGTGTCCTGGCCGGCCCCGAGCAGCTCCAGTCCGCTCAGGCTCAGCCGGCTGACGTCGAAGGTGGCGGCGAGTCCGGATGCCGGGATCGCAACCGCAAAGTCCATCTGCAGGTCGACCTCGCCGGCACGCAGCCCGATCGGCAGCAGGCTGCCCAGGTAGTCGCCGAGCGCGGTGACCGGTGCGCGCGACAGGTGCAGCGTTGCGCGTGCCGCGATGGGGTCCAGCGCCAGCGAGCCGGCGAAATCGAATCCCGCGCCGAGGTCCGAGCCAGATACCAGCCGAAACGAGTTGGCGTTGCCCTCGGTGCGGAAGTCGTCCAGCTCGAAGCTGATGGGCGCGAGCGAGGTGGAAAACGGCTGTTCTGTGGTCTCGTCGGTGAAGTCGATCCGTCCGCGATCGACCTGGAACGCGCCGATTCGCAGCGGCGGCAGGGCGGCGGGCTGATCCGCGGGCGCTGACGCGCCAGCCGCTCGCGTGAACAGCTCGACGAGGTTGATCGAGCCGTCACGGTGCCGGACGAGCCGCGCATACGGCTGGTCGAGCGCGATACGCCTGAAGGTCCAGTCGCGGTTCCAGAGCGAGGCGAGTTCGAAGTTGATGTAGAGCCGCTCGAACGCCAGCGCCGGCCCGGCCGCGGCCCCGGCAACGCTGAAGCCGGTCGCCTCGAACTCCAGCGTGAACGGGTTGAAGCGGGCATGATCCAGGCGCGCATCGCGGCCGTAGGTCTCGGCGAAGACGCGCGTCACTTCATGCTGGACGAAACGCGGCATGCCGACGAAGCCCGCGAGGGCATAGAGGCTGGTAACGGCAGCCAGTGTCGCCAGCCACCTCAAATGCGCCTTACGCATGGAACGATCCGCACCAGCCGCCCCGGCCGCTGCTGAGTGTGCAGGCCGCCCCGGTCGGCATCAAGTTTCCGGGCGCTGCGTGCCGGCCTGTCGCCAGGCCTCCCGCGAAATCGAGTAGAGATGCACGTCCCACCACCTGCCCTGCACCTGGGCGTGGCGCCGCGAGGTGCCGTCCCAGTCCAGCCCGGCCTTTTCCATGACGCGTAAGGATCGCCTGTTGGCGACTGCGACGGTCGAGGTCACGCGCTCGACGCGCAGGCCGTCGAACGCGGCATCGATCAGTGCGGTCGCCACTTCCGTGCCAAAGCCCTGGCCCCAGTAGCGGCGGGCCAGCACGTAGCCGATCTCCGCCTCCTTGGGGCTGCTCAACGTCAGGTCGCAGGCGCCGACCACGGCGCCGTCGCCGTGCTGAACGACCGCGAGTTCCCAGGCCTGCCGCCGCGGATCCTGCTGCTGGCGCAGCAGCTCGCGCAAGTGCCGGCGGGCGGAATCGGCGTCGCGCGGCCCGTAGGGGAGATGGCGCGTGACCCGCGGATCGCAACGGCACTCCAGCACGGCCGCCTCGTCCTCGTCGCGGAAGTCACGCAGCAGCAGTCGCACCGACGAGATTGGCAGCGCCAGGCCGGGCTTGCGGCCGCCAGCGTCGCCCGTGGCGGTGCCGCGCCGGCTCAGGCCGCTTCGAGCAGCATCCATGGGTATCCGTCCGGCGCGGTAAAGCTGAATGCGCGCGCGCCGAACTCGTCGGCGCACAGGTCGCTCACGGCGCTCGCGCCGGATGACGCCACGCGCCGCTGCATGGCCTCGGCATCGTTGACCCGCCAGGTGTAGAGCGAGTAGCCGAGACAGCCTGGCCGCGAACGTTCCATGTGATCGGGCAGCCGGCTGGCGCTCGCGAAGCGCACGATCTTGAGCTTCCCCGAGCGCCGCTCGGCCAGACCGTGGCCGGAGCGCGGATCGTCGAAGTCGACCATCCAATGCGTCTCGCCTTCCTCCAGGCCGAAGATTGGCCGTGACCCGGTGGCGTTCTCGTAGGGCACCTCGGCCTCGAACCAGCGCTTCAGCCCGAGGACCTTGTCGTAGAAATCGAGCACTTGCGCGTCGTCATTGACGATCATCATGCCGAAATGCGTGTGCTGACTGGTCCGGAACAGGCAGTGCGGGTTGATGTTGCCGTACAGCGGGCTGTCGTAGCCGAAGCGCTGGAAGAAAACCTGACGGTAGTGGGCCTGCAGCAGCACCATCTCGCGCACACCCACTACCGGATCGCGGAACGGGCGTGCGGCGCGCGCGCCGGACACCTCGCCGATGACCGCCAGCACAGGATCGATGAGCGTCAGGGACTCGCCGAGCTCGGCGGCGCGCTGGGCATGATTGGCAATGTCCATGACGCTCGCGGTGAGGCGCACGCCCCAGCGGCTGCCGATGCAGCGCAGGTTGTCCGCCACGCCCAGGCCGGCATTGCGCGGCTGCTGCCACTGCATCAGCCGCACCAGTCCGTGGTCGGCCTCCTGGTGGTACAGGCGCACCGAGCGCAGGGCCGAGTCGTGGCCATACAGCCGTTCGGCCGCGCGGGCGTCCAGTTCGCCGATCGGCCCGACCCGGCAGCCAAAACGCTCGAAGTAGCTGATGGCGGAGACCAGGTCCGGCACCCCGACGCAGGCCTCGTACAGGCCGCCGATGCAGGCAGGTGCAGTGGCTGTCATGATCTGTTCCCGGTGAAGCGACCGCTCCGATTGTCGCACAGCGAAGCGCCGGCCTGCGGCTGCCGGCGGCGCGTCAGCCGTCGCGCAGGACCTTGCCGGGGTTCATGATTCCCAGCGGATCGAACGCCCGCTTGACCGTCTGCATCAGTTGCAGGGTGACGGGGTCCTCGTAGCGCTCGAGCTCGTCCACCTTCAGCTGGCCGATGCCGTGCTCGGCACTGAAGCTGCCGCGCCGCCGGGCGACCAGATCGTGCAGCGCGCGCCGCAGCTCGGCGCCCCGGGTGGCGGTCGCCTCGGCGACGAGCTGCGCCGGCACGCTGACGTTGAAGTGCAGGTTGCCGTCGCCCAGGTGGCCGTAGGCGACCAGCTGCGTTCCGGGCAGCAGTGACTGGACGATCTCGCCGCCTGCTTCGATGAAGTCCGGCAGCTGGCTGGTTGCCACCGAGACATCGTGCTTCAGGCTGTAGCCCGCGCGCGTCTGCGCGGCCGGGATGTTCTCCCGCAGCTTCCACAGCGCCTCACGCTGGGTGAGCGACGCGGCCAGCACGGCGTCGCGCAGCAGCCCGCTGTCGATGCCGGCGGCCAGCGCGGTCTCGAGGCGCGGTGACAGGTCGGAGTCGCTCTGGGGCAGGCTCACTTCCGCCAGCACGTACCACGGGAAGGCGCCGTCCAGCGGGTCGGCGACGCCCTCGATGTACCGGCAGGTCAGCTCGATCGCTATGCGCGGCATGAGCTCGAAGGTGGTCAGGCTGTCGCCCAGCGCGCCTCGCAGGTGTCCGAGCAGTTCGACGGCGGCGGCAGGGGAGTCGAGCGCTACCAACGCGGTGGCGTAGCCGCGCGGTCTCGGGAAGAGCCTGAGGCAGGCCGCGGTGATGACGCCGAGCGTTCCCTCGGCGCCGATGAACAGCTGCTTGAGGTCGTAGCCGGTATTGTCCTTGCGCAGCGTGCGCAACTGGTCGAGGACTCTGCCGTCCGGCAGCACCACTTCCAGGCCGAGCGTCAGGTCGCGCATCATGCCGTAGCGCAGCACCGCGGTGCCGCCGGCGTTGGTGGACAGCGTTCCGCCGACGGTGCAGCTTCCCTCGGATCCGAGCGAAAGGGGAAACAGGCGATCGGCGCTCTCGGCCGCGGTATGCACGGCGGCGAGCACGCAGCCGGCCTCGACGGTAATGGAGTAGTTGGCGGCGTCCAGCTCGCGAATGCCGCGCATGCGCCGGAGCGACAGCACGATCGCGCGGCCGGCCTGGTCCGGCGTGGCGCCGCCGCAGTAGCTGGTATTGCCGCCGTGGGGCACGATCGCGATGCGGTGCTCCGAACAGAATCGCACCAGGCTCGACACCTGCGCGGTCGAGTCGGGCAGCGCCACGAGCGGGGACGCTCCGCGATACAGCCCGCGAAAGTCCCGGAGAAAGGGCGCAATCTCGTCGGCGCGATCGAGATAGCCGCCGGGCCCCAGTAGCGCCTTCAGCCGCTCGAGGGTGTCGACGGTCAGCGGCGATGTCCTTCCTTCAGTCACCCGCCGATGGTAGCGCGTGGCCCGGGGGCGTACACGCGCCCGAGCGAACCATGGCGCGCGCCACCAGTTCCGCCACATCCAGGACCCTGACGTCCTCGTCGGCCCCTTTGGCTTTCAGCCCGTCCTCGAGCATGGTCGTGCAGTACGGGCAGGCCGTGGCGATCGCAGTCGGTGCGCACGCCAGCGCCTGTTCGGCGCGCAGCACATTGATGCGGCTGCCGAGCGTTTCCTCCATCCACATGCGGCCGCCACCGGCGCCGCAGCACATGGACCGGGTGCGATTCAGGGGCATCTCCAGCAGGCTGTCGGCCAGCACGTGCCCGAGTACGGCCCGCGGCGCCTCGAATTCGGCGTTGTGGCGGCCGAGATAGCAGGGGTCGTGGAAGACGACGCGGGTCTCGGATGACCGGGTCCTGATGCGCCCCTCGGCGAGCAGCCGCGCGAGCAACTGGGTGTGGTGCACCACCTCCCACTGGCCGCCAAAGGCCGGATACTCGTTCTTCAGCGAATTGAAGGCATGCGGGTCGCAGGTGACGATCCGGGTCACCCCTGCGCCGTTGAGCGTGGCCACGAGCTGCCCGGCCAGCTCCTGGAACAGGAACTCGTTGCCCAGCCGGCGCACGCATTCGCCGGTGGAGGTCTCGCGCGGGCCGAGGATGGCGAAGCTGACGCCGGCTTCCCGGAGAATTTCCACGAAGGCGCGCGCGACCCGCTGCGCCCGGCGATCGAAGGACTGGGCGGAGCCCACGTAGAACAGCCAGTCGAAGTCGCGCGCCTGCGCGCCCTCCTGGATGACCGGCACGTCCAGGTCGCGCGCCCAGTCGCCCCGGGTGTCGGCGGGCAGGCCCCAGGCGTTGCTCTGCACTTCGTAGGCGTGGAAGACGGGCTTGAGTTCGGACGGGAAGGAGCCTTCCATCATCACCTGGTGCTGGCGCATGCGGAAGAACTTCGGCAGGTGCTCGAGCGAGATCGGACAGGCCGCCTCGCAATAGCCGCAGGTGGTGCAGGCCCACAGGGTCTCGGCGCGGATCACTTCGCCGATCAGCGGCGGCAGCGACTCGCGGGAAGCCACATCGCCGACGATGTCCGCGCGGCGCGCCAGCAGGTGATGCTTGAGGTCGTCGTGCACCCACTTCTGCGACAGCGGCTTGCCGGTCAGGAAGGTCGGGCAGGCGTCCTTGCAGCGCCCGCACTCCGTGCAGGTGAAGGCGTCGAGCGCGTCTTTCCAGACCAGATCCGCCGCGGTCGCCACGCCAAGGCGCATTGGCTGGTCGGACGCGTCGTCGCGCATCACCGACTCCAGGTCGGCCTGTGGCACCACGCCCGAGGGACCCAGCCGCCTGAAGAACAGCGTCGGCAGCGCGGTGACGATGTGGAAGTGCTCGCCGGTCGGCAGCAGCACCAGGAAGCCGAACACGGTCAGCATCTGCGTCCAGTACGAGACTTGATACCCGGCGTGCTGCAGCGCCGGGGACAGCGCCGCGAACAGGTCACCGAGCAGGCGACCGACCGGCGCCCAGGCGCGCTCGTGCGCGATGCCCGGATCGCCCGGCGCGAGCAGCGCGAAGCGAAAGCCGTCGAACAGCAGGTCGGTGACCATGATGACGGCAATCAGGGACAGTACCAGCAGCCCCTCGCGGTTCGGCTCCAGCCGGGCGGGCCGGGCCAGCAGACGGCGATACAGCGCATAGCCGACCGCCGCCAGCACGCACAGTTCGACCATGTCCTTGAGCGTGGCGAACAGGCCGCCGGCGGTGTTCGCGACCGCGAAGGACTCGTCATAGCCGATGGCGATCAACTGCAGCTTGCGCAGCAGCAGGATCATGAAGCCGAGGAAGATGACGGTGTGCATCAGCCCCGGCTTCCATTCCAGCCGCAGCATGCGCCGCTGCAGGAAACCATCGACGAGCACGCCCCAGAGCCGTGCGCCGGGGTGGTCGGTACGCGGTTCGGGCTGGAGTGCGCTGACGATGCCGAGCTTGCGCCAGGCGAGCAGGCAGAACGCCAGCAGCGACGTCAGCATCAGGACAGTCATCGCGGACGCGCCCATTGCGGTTCCCGGTGCGCGGACGACAGGATCCGCGAGGCATAGCGGACTGTAGGGGTCCCCCGGTCCATGTACAATTTCGGTATTCGCAGCCGACGCCGCGGTCGGCCGGCTAGAAGGGGTTTCTGACTTGGAACGTGAATCGATGGAATTCGATGTCGTCATCGTGGGCGCAGGGCCGGCCGGCCTTGCCGCGGCGATACGCATCAAGCAGCTCGCTGCCCGGGATGGTCGCGAGGTCAGCGTCTGCGTGCTGGAGAAGGGCTCCGAGGTCGGCGCGCACATCGTATCGGGGGCCGTGATCGATCCGGTCGCCATCAACGAGCTGCTGCCGGACTGGAAGGAGCGGGGCGCGCCGCTCGACACACCGGTCACCGAGGACCGCTTCCTGCTGCTGACCGAGGACACGGCGCGGCAGATCCCGAACTGGCTCCTGCCGAAGCTGATGAGCAACCACGGCATGTACATCGCGAGCCTCGGCGACATCTGCCGCTGGCTGGCCCGCGAGGCGGAAGCCCTGGGCGTGGAGATCTATCCGGGCTTCGCCGCGGCGGAAGTGCTGTACACGCCGGATGGCGCCGTGCGTGGTGTGGCGACCGGCGACATGGGCGTCGACCGCAATGGCGAGCGCAAGCCCGGCTGGGCGGCGGGCATGGAGCTGCATGCCCGCTACACGCTGTTCACCGAGGGCTGTCGCGGGTCGCTGTCCCAGCAGCTGATGTCCCGCTTCAACCTGCGCGACGGCGTCGATCCGCAGCAGTACGGCATCGGCATCAAGGAAGTCTGGGAGATCCCGCCCGAGCGGCACCGGCGAGGGCTGGTCATCCACAGCCAGGGCTGGCCGCTGGACCCGCGCACCGGCGGTGGTTCGTTCCTGTATCACTACGGCGAGAACCTGGTCTCGGTCGGCTTCGTCGTGCATCTCAACTACCAGAACCCGTGGCTGTCGCCGTTCGAGGAAATGCAGCGCTTCAAGACCCACCCGGCGATCCGCGGGTTCTTCGAGGGCGGCAAGCGTCTCAGCTACGGCGCCCGCGCCATCAACGAGGGCGGCCTGCAGTCGGTCCCGGCGCTTGCCTTCCCCGGGGGCGCGCTGGCCGGTTGCAGCGCCGGGTTCGTCAACCTGCCGCGCATCAAGGGTTCGCACAACGCGATGAAGACCGGGATGCTGGCGGCCGAGTCGGCCTACGCCGCGATCGCCGCGGACCGGCGGCACGATGAACTGACCGACTACCCGGCGGCGTTCCGCAAGTCCTGGGTCTACGAAGACCTCTACAAGGTCCGCAACGTCAAGCCGGGATTGAAGTGGGGCATGTGGACGGGCACGGCGCATGGCGGCCTGCACATGTGGCTCAACGATCTGGGGCTCGGCGCGCTGGTCGGCTGGACGCTCAGGCACGGCGGCAGCGACCATGAGTCGCTCAGGCCCGCGGCCGAGATGCCGCGGATCGAGTATCCCAAGCCCGACGGCACGCTGACCTTCGATCGCCTGTCGTCGGTGTTCCTGTCGGGGACCAACCACGAGGAAGACCAGCCGGTGCACCTGACGCTGCGGGACGCCACGGTGCCGGTGAAGCACAACCTGGCGCTGTATGCCGGGCCGGAGGCGCGCTACTGCCCCGCCGGCGTCTACGAATACGTCGACGACGGCTCAGGCGGCCAGCGGCTGCAGATCAACGCGCAGAACTGCGTCCACTGCAAGACCTGCGACATCAAGGACCCGCGGCAGAACATCCACTGGGTCACGCCCGAGGGCGGCGGCGGCCCCAACTACACGTCGATGTAGCGCCTCAGGCGGGCCGGAGCGTGGCCATGGCCGGTCGCCGGCAGCGTGGCTTGGTGAACAGCAGGTGCACGTCGCCGAGCTGCCGCTCGAGGAAACCGCCTTCGCAGTAGCAGAGGTAGAACTCCCACATCCGGATGAACTCTTCCGGATAGCCGAGGCCGCGCACCTCCGGCAGGCGCGCCATGAAGCGCTCGCGCCAATGGCGCAGCGTGGTCGCGTAGTGCGGGCCGATGTCCTCGAGGTGGAACAGCTTCATGTCGGTGAGCGGCGCGCCGCGTCGACGATCGCGGTCACCGACGGGATGAAGCTGCCGGGGAAGATGAAGCGCTGGATGAAGTCGACCGACCTGAGCGCTTCCTCGTAGAACTGGTCCTGCAGGGTGATCGCCTGGATCAGCGCCGCGCCCTGCGGCTCGAGCAGCGCCGAGATCTTGCCCATGTAGGTGTCCAGGTACCTGGCGCCGACGGCCTCGATCATCTCGATCGAGACGAGCTTGTCGTAGCGCCCCTGCAGGTCGCGGTAGTCGTCGAGCAGCAGCGTCACCCGCTCGCCCAGGCCGCGTTGCGCGAACAGCTCCGCCGCATGGTCGTGCTGCTCGCGGGAGATCGTCGTGGTCGTCACGCGGCAGCCGTAGCGCTCGGCCGCGTGCGCCGCGAGGCCGCCCCAGCCGGTGCCGATCTCCAGCAGGTGCTCGCCCGGCTTGAGATCGAGCTTGCGGCAGACGGCGTCGAACTTCGCCATCGAGGCATCGTGCAGCGAGGTGTCGGCGGTCTCGAAGATGGCGCAGGAATACGACATCGTCGGGTCGAGAAACAGACGGAACAGATCGTTGCCCAGATCGTAGTGCGCGGCGATGTTGCGGCGGCTGCCCTGCGGGCTGTTGCGGTTCAGCCAGTGCAGGATGCGGCGCAGCGGCGCGCTGAACAGCGCAAAGCCGGAGTCCATGCCGTTCATCACGTCGCGGTTGGCCACCATGATGCGCACCAGCGACGTCAGGTCGTCGCAACTCCAGTCGCCGCGGATATAGGACTCGCCAGCACCAACCGTGCCGCCGAATGCGGCGTCCGCCCAGAACTGCGGGGTGGCGATCCTGATGGTCGCCGCCAGGTCGCAGTCCGGGCCGGGCGTACCGAACACATGCCTGACGCCGCCGTCCTCGAGCGTCAGCTGCCCCAGGGCGAGGCGCGAGAGTTGAGCCAGCAGGGCGCGTCGGCCGAGGCCCTGGATCGGGCCCGGAGTGGCCCGGGCGGTCGCGAGGGCCGCGGGTGCGGGAACGATGGTCGGCTTCATCATGGGCTTCTCGATGATCGTCTCAGTGCGCGTCGCGGCGCGCCGGCGGTGGCAGCTTTGCTGGATGAGTGAAGAACGGCGTGCGCTTGAGCAGCAGCTTGAGCGCCTGCCAGTAGATCATCATCGCCACCTTGGCCGTGACGAACGGGTACCGCAGCAGCGCGCGATCGAGCGAAGAAGCCGTGGCGGGCTCGCGTTGCAGGTCGAGGGTCGCGTCGAACACGCGGGCCCCTTCCCGGAAGTTCTCCATGTGCACCGCGAGCCGGTCGCCCGGCACCGAGAAACGCCAGTCGTAGCTCATGTCCATGGGCAGGAACGGCGAGACGTGGAACGCCTTGCCGAAGCGTCCACCGGTGCGCGGCCCCAGCCTGCTCGGCACCCGTTGTCGCCAGCACGTACGCGTGCCGCTCGTCCCAGGGCGTGTTGTTGATCTCGGCGACGATCGTGCGTCGACCGCGAGACCGCCGCGTCGAAGCAGTAGTAGAAGCTCACCGGATTCATGCAGTAGCCGAAGTAGCGCAGGTGCGTCAGCAGCGGATGGGGCCCGCGGCCGCTCGGCCGGTCTCGGACTCGACTCTCCGCCGCACCGCTTCCGCGCAGCGGCAGCTCGGCCGGTCGCCGAGGTAGTCCGCGCGGCGAAACCAGGCCAGCGCCGGCCGGCGCGCCGACCACAACCAGCTGGCCGTCGAAGGCGGCGGGCAGCTCCGCGAGATCGAGGTACACCATGAACAGGCGGTAGCGGAACTCGTGTCACGGTCGGCGCGTGCCGCCGGTGCCTAACCCACCCGTCGTAGAGGCAGCGTCTGCATCGCGTTCCCAGCGTTCGAAATGGCTCGAGCGCCGTCATCGCGCTGACGACGCCGTCCTCGTGGAAGCCGTAGCGCCAGTAGGCGCCGCAGTAGAAGCGTGCGACTCACGCCGCTGATCTCGTGATGGCGCTGCTGCGCCGCGACGCCGGCGGGCGTGTAGACGGGGTGGCTGTAGCTGTAGCGGCCGAGGACGCTGCGACGGATCGATGCGTCCGCCAGGTTCAGCGACGACCAGGTACCGACGCCGGGTGTCGAGCGACTGCAGCACGTTCATGTCGTAGGTCAGCGCGACGCCGGAGTCCCTGCCGATCGCGCAGATGATAGTTCCAGGCGGCCCGCGCCAGCGGGCGGCGCGGCAGCACCGACTGTGTCGGTGTGCAGCATGGCTTCGTTCTGCTGATAGGGGAACGCGCCGAGGATCTCGCGCTCCGCCGGCGTCGGATCCTCCAGCATCGCGCAGCGCCTGGTCGCTGTGGCAGGCGAGGATCACGTGCGTCGAAGCGCGCACTTCGCCGGCCCGGTGCGCAGCGATGACTTCGCTGCGGCAGCCGCGCCGACCGACGCGCACCGGGTCGCCGGTCCGGATCGAGCGCGCGAACGGCGCGGTCAGCGCGCGCACGTACTCGCGCGAGCCGCCGCGCACCGCCTGCCAGACGGGCCGGTCGTTGATCGACAGGAAGCCATGGTTCGGCGGAAGAAGTCGACGAAGAAGCGCACCGGGAAGCCGAGCATCGCCCCGGCCTCGGCCGACCAGATGGCGCGGCCCATCGGCACGATGTAGTGCTCGACGAACGTGCCGCTGAATCGCCGCGCGTCGAGGTACTCCCCGAGGGTGGTCGACTCGTCGCCCGACTCCAGGAAGCGGGCGCCTCGCGGTTGAAGCGCAGGATGTCGCGGATCATGCGCAGGAACGACGGCCGGAACAGGTTGCGTCGCTGCGCGAACAGCGAGTTCGAGCGACGTGCCGTTGTACTCGAGCCCGGTGCGTTCGCACTGCAGCGCTGAAGCTCATGTTCGAGGGCTGCCACGGCACGCCGAGCCGGTCGAGCATGCGCGATGAAGTTGGGGTAGGTCCAGTCGTTGAAGACGATGAAGCCGGTGTCGATGGCGATGGTCCGGCCGTCGTCCTCGACGTCGACCGTGTGCGTGTGGCCGCCGATCCAGTCGCGCGCCTCGAACACCGTGACCTCGTGGCGTCGCGGCGCAGGCCTGCGCGGCGCGACGAGTCCGGAGATGCCGGCGCCGACGATCGCGACCCTCACGGCGCGAGGTTCCGGCCGCGCGTCCGCGCACTTCGCGCCGGGAACCGGTTGCAGGTCCCAGATCGATGCCGAGCCACGGCGAGCAGCTTCGAGCCCGTAGTAGGTGATGTCGATCTCCCACCAGTAGAAGCCCTGGCGCGCCGAGCCCGGGTAGTGGTGGTGGTTGTTGTGCCAGCCCTCGCCGAGCGTCAGCAGCGCGAGCAACGCAGTTGTTGCGGCTGTCGTCGCCGGTCTCGTAGCGCCGCCTGCCGAAGCATGTGCGACAGCGAGTTGATCGTGTAGGTGCCGTGGTAGAGCAGCCACGGTCGAGATGAAGAAGCCCCAGACCAGCATCTGCCAGCCGTCGGTGCCGAGCCCGGGCGCGCCAGCGCTGCGAGCACGCTCGCCGAGCAGCGAACAGCGCCCACGGCGAGCAGCGACCGGCACGAGCGATGTCGAAGCGATCGAGCCAGCGCAGCTCCGGGAAGCGCAGCAGGTCGCGCACGCGGCGTCAGATCCGGCGCGGAAGCCGTCGCGCGTCAGGAACCAGCCCATGTGGCTCGACCAGAAGCCGCTGCTGACGCGGCGAGTGGGCGTCGCTCGCGGCTCGTCGGAGTGGCGTGGTGATGGCGGTGGTGCGCGGCCCACCAGAGCGGCCCGCGCTGCACGGCGGACGCGCCGAGCAGCGCCGAACAGGAACTGGCCGGCGCGCGAGGTCTTGAACGCTGCGGTGCGAGAAGTAGCGGTGGTAGAAGCCGGTGATCGCGAACATGCGCAGCAAGTACAGCGCGACGCAGGACGCCGACCGCGACCGGCGCTGACGCCCGACCCAGATCACGGCGAGACACGCCAGGTGCATGCAGCGATGAACGGCACGATGCGCGCCCAGTCGACCGCACCCGGATTCTCCGGCGGCGGCTGCTCGGCGTGGTCCGCGGCGAACCAGCGGATCAGGTTGCGGTGCCAGGGCAGCCGCGTAGCGCTCGTGGAGTTGTCCGCCATGAGAACTCAATACTCTCCTGCCGCGAGCCCCCGGGGGCATCGTTGCCGATATGTGATGTCCGGCTGCCGTCAGCCGCACCGAATCCGGTACGGCGCCAGCCCTCAGGTGCGGCCCAGCAGTTCGCCGCGCAGGTCCTTCACCGCACTCCGTGAGTCCAGCCAGATGCTCAGGAAGGCAGGACCGAACTCCGGATCTTCGATCCGTCCGATGCGCCGATCCTGGTTGTAGAAGCGGGTCGCACCCCCGGGCGTGACGACGGCCGTCATGTTATCGCCCTTGTCCATGTCCAGCCAGATCGCGTCCAGCTGGCGCGCCCAGGCAGCGCGTTGTTCGGCGGATGCCAGCCCCAGGCGCTCCCACTCGCCGGTGGTGATCTCCAACAGCTGGGCGCGACTGAAGCGGCGCTCGTACCACAGCGACAGCGCCACCGGCTCGCCCGGCTTGAAGTCCTCGAAGCTGCCGCTCGGGGTCCACAGGCTCGCCTGGTAGATGCCGAAACCGAGCCACGTCAGCCGTCCCTTGCCGACCTGGGTCAGCGTCGGCTCACCCACACGAACCAGGCTCGGCAGTTCGGCAGCCGAGGCGGCCGGGGCGGCCAGCACCGCGGCAGCGGCGAGGGGCAACAACAGTTTCCTGACGACAATCATCGCTGACACTCCATGAGTCTGGTCACAGGAGGCGCCGGGCGCCCGATCGTACTGGACCATTCGTCCGGCCCCGTGGGGCGGATTCGCGTGAGTCTATCCTCGTTTCAGGGCCTCGAAGCGCTTGAGGGCGTCGTTGCGGCTGCTGCGCGGGTCGACCAGCGGCCGGGGGTAGTCCCGTCCCAGGCTGACCCCGGCCGCTTCGAGCACTTCGGATGGCGCTTCCCAGGGCCGGTGGATGTAGCGGTCCGGCAGGCGCGCCAGTTCCGGCACCCAGCGGCGGATGTACTTGCGATCGGTGTCGAACTTCTCCGCCTGCAGCACCGGGTTGAAGATCCGGTAGTAGGGGGCGGCGTCGGCCCCGCAGCCGGCCGCCCACTGCCAGCCGAGCGTATTGCTGGCCAGGTCGGCGTCCACCAGCGTGTCCCAGAACCACTGCGCGCCGACGCGCCAGTTCATGAACAGGTTCTTGGTCAGCAGCGAGGCGGTGATCATGCGCACGCGGTTGTGCATCCAGCCCGTCTCCCACAGCTCGCGCATGCCGGCGTCGACGATCGGATAGCCCGTTGCGCCACGCCGCCAGGCACGCAGCTGCTCGGGCTCCTCGCGCCACTCGAGGCCGTCGAAGCGCGCGTCGAGCGGCGCATCGGCCGTGTGCGGAAAATGATAGAGGAGATGATGCGCGAACTCGCGCCAGCCGAGCTCGCGCAAGAACGCCTCGGCGCCGGGCCGGTCCGGCGCCACGCCGGCGTGTACGGCCGCGAACACCTGGCGGGGGAGATCTCGCCGAAATGCAGGTGCGGCGACAGCCGCGAGGTCCCGCTCCGGTCCGGCTGGTCGCGCCCGGTGTGATAGCTGGCCAGCGCGTTTCCACGAATCGCGCGAGTTGCCGCTCGGCGCCGCGTTCGCCCGGTGTCCAGGCTGCCTCCGATCCTGCGGTCCAGGGATGCTCGGGGGCGAGCTCCAGCTCCGCCGGGGCGAGGCCGGTGATGACCGGCGGCACGCGGGGGAGCCGATCCGGCGCCGGTAGCGGTCGCGGCAACTCGCCGAGGCGCGCGCTGCAGGCGCGCCAGAAAGGCGTAAACACCCGATACGGGTCGCCTTTGCCATTGGCGATCGTCCACGGCTCGAGCAGCAGGTGACCATTCGACGAGGACGCGTGCAGTCCGGCTTCGCCGAGCCCGTGCTTGACCTGCTTGTCGCGCGCCACGATGGCCGGCTCGTACAGCCTGTTCCAGTGCACCGACGCCGCGCCGGTCTCACTGGCGAGCGCGGTCAGCGTTTCCAGTGCGGCGCCGCGGCGGATCACCAGGCGACTGCCCAGCCCTTCGAGCTGCCCGGCCAGCGCGCGCAGGCTGTGATCGAGCCACCAACGGCTGGCGGCGCCCGCCGCCCACGGCCCCTCGGCTTGCGGGTCGTGCACATAGACCGGGATGACCGTCGACGAGGTCGCCAGCGCGTCGGCCAGCGCCGGGTTGTCGGTGAGCCTGAGGTCGCGGCGGAACCACAGGATCGAGGGGGCTTGACTGGTTCCGGGCATCAGTGACTCACGCCTGTGCGAATCGAGATCGCAACCTGTCCGACTGTTCGCGGATCGCGCGGCGGGTGGTTTCATCCAGCTTGTCGAGGTTGCGCACCTGCAGCCGCAGCCGCGGGTGCGCGCGGAAGCGCTGTTCGTGACGCAGCAGGAAGTCCCAGTAGAGCGTCGTATACGGGCAGGCCTTCGCGCCGCTGCGCTCGCCGGGGTCGTAGCGGCAGCCCGCGCAGTAGTTGCTCATGCGGTCGATGTACTTGCCCGTGGCGACGTAGGGCTTGGAAGCCATCAGCCCGCCGTCGGCATACTGCGACATGCCGAGCGTGTTGGGCACCTCGACCCACTCGACGGCGTCGACGTACACGGCCAGGTACCACTCGTGCACGCGGCGCGGCTCGACGCCGAGCAGCAATGCGAACAGTCCGGTCACCATGAGCCGCTGGATGTGGTGCGCGTAGCCGAAATCGAGCGTCTGGCGCAGCGTGTCCGCGAGGCAGGCCATGTCGGTGTCGCCGGTCCAGAAGAAGCCGGGCAGCGGCTGCCCGGCATTCAGCGCATTGCCTTCCAGGTAGTCGGGCATGTGACGCCAGTAGATGCCGCGGACGTACTCGCGCCAGCCGAGGATCTGGCGCACGAAGCCCTCGACGGACTGCAGCGGGGCCCGGTCTTCGGCCCAGGCGCGCTCGGCGGCGGCGCAGGCCTCCCGCGGCGACAGCAGCTTCAGGTTCAGCGCCACCGCCAGACGGCTGTGGTAGAGCCAGGGCTGCCCGGTCCACATCGCGTCCTGGAACGGGCCGAAGTGCCCGAGGCGGTGCGCGATGAAGTCGTCGAGCGCCTGGCGCGCCTCTTCCGGCGTGACCGGCCAGTCGAAGGCGGCGAGCGAGCCCGGATGTGCGGGGAATCGCCGCTCGACCAGCGCCAGGACCTCGCGCGTGGTCGCATCCGGCGGGAAACCCCGCGGCGCACGCAGTCCGTCGGGGCCACTGCGCGGGAAGGTCTGCCGGTTGTCCTTGTCGAAATTCCAGGCGCCGCCTGCCGGTTCGCCGTCGACCATCAACAGGCCGGTGCGCCGGCGCATCCAGCGGTAGAAATACTCGAGGCGCAACTCCTTGCGGCCGGACGCCCACTCCTCGAACTCGGCGGTCGAGCACAGGAAGTGGCGATCGGGGCGGATCTCGACGGCGATCCCGGCGGAATCGGCTGCGCCAAGAATGGCCTCTCGAACGCGCCAGTCGCCCGGTTCCGCCAGCACGATGCTCTGGGGACGCAGGCGCTTCAGGTCTTCCGCGAGACAGCCGCCGAGGGTCGCCGCGCCGTCGTCGAGCTCACGATAATGAACCCGGCGTCCGTCCGCGACCAGGCGATCACGGCAATGGCGCATCGCCGACAGGAAGACCGCGATGCGCGCCTTGTGCGACCAGACGTGTTCGCTCTCCTCGGCGACCTCTGCCATCCACACTGCATCGGCCGACGCATCAAAGCCGTCGAACGCGGCCGATGCCGGGTCGAGCTGGTCGCCAAGGACGACGACCAGTGTGCGCAGAGAGGGGCGCGGGGCCCCGCCCCGGTCACGGCATCTGCGCAGCGCGCAACGCGGCGATACGCTCATCCAGCGGCGGGTGGCTCATGAACAGCTTCTTCAGGCCCTGCCCGATGCCACCGGCGATGCCGAAGGCGGCCATCTGCTCGGGCAGCGCATGCGGCTGACTGCGCTTCAGCGCTTCCAGCGCGCCAATCATGTTCTGCCGGCCCGCCAGGGCTGCGCCGCCGTGGTCGGCGCGGAACTCGCGCTGGCGCGAGAACCACATGACCACCATGGTCGCGAGGAAGGCGAGGATCAGTTCCGCGACGATGGTCGTGATCCAGAAAGCCGGACCGTGCCCGCTCTCGTTGCGGAACACGACCTTGTCGACGATGCTGCCGATCACCCGCGCAAACACGAACACGAAGGTGTTCACCACGCCCTGGATGAGCGTCAGCGTGACCATGTCGCCGTTGGCGACGTGGCTGACTTCGTGGCCCAGCACCGCCTCCACCTGCTCGCGCGACATGCGGTTGACCAGGCCGCTGGATACCGCGACCAGCGCGTTGTTGCGGTTGGCGCCGGTGGCAAACGCATTCGGCTCCGGCGAGTCGAAGTAGCCCACTTCCGGCATGCCGATGCCGGCGAGCTGCGCCTGGCGGCGGACGGTCTCGACCAGCCAGTTCTCGATCTCGTTGGCCGGCTTGTCGATGACCTTCACGCCCATCATCTTCTTCGCCATCCACTTGGACATGGCCAGCGAGATGAAGGCGCCGCCGAAGCCGATGAGCGCGCCGAACACCAGCAGCGAAGTGAAGTTGATGCCCTGCTGGTTCAGCCACGGCTCGAAACCGAGCAACCTGAGCGTCAGGCTTGCCACGATCAGGATGGCGAAGTTGGTGATCAGGAACAGCAGGATGCGCTTCATGGAAACCTTGTCCTCGAGTTGACCAGCGGAGTCTCAGACCGGGCAGCAATCGATCGGTTCGGGCGCGCCGCCGACAAAACGGCCCGACGGGCGAGCAATGGGGCCGGCCGAGGCTGTTTCAAGCGGCCGCCGGACCGTTTCGCGTGATCCGGCGCCGGGCCCATCAGCAGCCTTCCCCCAGGTTCGGAATGTCGGAAAACCCCAGCACCGCCCGGGCGGGCCGGCATGTGATAATCCTCTCTTGAACCCGGGTTGGCAAAATCCAACGCGCGAATGGGAGTTCGCGTATTGTAGTTCACTAATAGGATACCGGGTCAAGTGACATCGGGAGTGAGGCAGATGGGCGCGCCAGTCTCGGGGGAACAGGCCAATTCCAGGGCGTCCGGGCCGGCCGGTCGCCGCGGCGCCGGCGCGGCGGCGGAGCCGGAGGCGCGTCACTGGACGTTCCTGTCCAATCATGGGCATGTGCTGATCTGCCTGGCGCGCGACCCCGAGGCCCGGTTGCGGGACGTGGCGCTGAGTGTTGGCATCACCGAAAGGGCCGTCCAGAAGATCGTCTCCGATCTGGAGGAGGGCGGCGTGGTGGAGCGCGTGCGCGACGGGCGCCGCAACCGGTACCGGCTGTTTCTGGACAAGCCACTCAGGCATCCCATCGAGGCGCATCGAAGCGTCGGGGCGCTGCTCGCAATGATCCTGAGTCCGCCGGCGGTCCGCCGCCTCACCGGTTCGTCCGAGCCGGGTGACTGACGTGACGTCGGCTTCCGCGCGGGCGGAAGGGATCGACATCAATGCCTAGGCTCGAACGGATCTCGCCGGCGATTGCCTGGCTGCTGCTGCTTGCCGTCACGCTGGCCACACGCGTGCCGCTGGCGATCGACGAGACCCGCTATCTCACCGTTGCCTGGGAGATGTTCTCGACCGGGCAGTGGCTCGTGCCGCACCTCAACGGCGACCTGTATACCCACAAGCCGCCCCTGTTGTTCTGGTTGATCGGCGCCGGCTGGGGCGTATTCGGCGCGGGCGACTGGTGGCCGCGGCTGCTGCCGTGGCTGGTGGGCACCGCCGCGCTGCTCATGCTGGCGCAGATCGCGCGCCGGCTGTGGCCCGACGAGCAGGAACTGCCGGAAGCCGCGGTGTTGTTCGCGGCCGGCGCGCTGGTGTGGGTGCTGTTCAGCACGCTGATCATGTTCGATCTGCTGCTGACGCTGTGGGTGCTGGTGGGCGCGCTCGGCCTGCTGCATGCCGGCCAGGGCCGGCGCCGCGGCTGGTTGCTGTTCGGCGCCGCGCTGGGCCTCGGCATTCTGACCAAGGGACCGGTCGCGTTGGTGCACCTGGTCCTGCCGGCGCTGGCCGGGCCCTGGTGGAGCCCGGCCGCACGCGCCTCCGTCGGACGCTGGTATCTCGGACTGCTCGGCGGCATCGTGCTCGGCGCGGCGGTGGCGCTTGCCTGGGTCGTACCTGCGGCCCTGGCGGGCGGACCCGAGTACACCCGCATGATCCTCTGGAGCCAGACCGCGGAGCGGGTCACCCAGAGCTTCGCGCACCAGCGGCCCTGGTGGTGGTACCTGCCGGTGTTCCCGCTCGTGCTGCTGCCGTGGACCTTGTGGGGCACCGCATGGCGCGCCGCCGTGGCGGCCGTGAGCCGTCTCGATGACGCCGCCCGCTTCTGCGTGGCCTGGTTCCTGCCGGTGTTCCTGGCCTTCAGCGCGATCAGCGGCAAGCAGCCGCACTACCTGCTGCCGGTGGTGGCGCCGGTGGCGCTGCTCGTCGCCAGGGGCCTCGGCCGGTCGCCGGCCATGCCATCCCGGTTCGGGCGGCTGCTGGCGCTGCTGCCCTGGATGGCGGTCGCGGCGGCCATCCTGGCCGGTGGCCTCGCGGCGGGCGATTGGCATCGCGGCTGGCTGGATGGGGTGAGCCCGCTGTGGGGGCTGGCGCCACTGCTGATGGTCCTGTTCGCGGTCTGGCAGCGCCACCCGCGGCCGCTGGCGAGCCTGCGCCGTCTGTGCCTGGCGACGCTCGTGACCCTGACGGTGCTCACCGCTGTCGGGCTGACTTCCCCGACCGGCCGGGCTTATGGTGTCGGCGACGCCGCCGCGGTCGTGGCGCGGCTGCAGCAGTCGGGAGTTGCCGTCGGGTATTACGGCAACTACCACGGGCAACTGGGGTATGCGGGGCGTCTGGTGGAGCCGGTGAGCGAACTCATGGCGCCCGGGCAGTTGCCGGCTTTCGCCAAACGGCCGGCTTCGCGCGTGCTGGTCGAGTCGCGCGATGACCCGCGCCAGCGTGGCGAAGCCCTTGTGGAGCAGGTCTTTCGCTACCGCACCGGCTATTGGTCCCTGTGGCGGGCCAGCGACCTGGCCGCCGATCCGTCGATCCTGAGCCGGATCCGCGCGCGTGCCGGGGCAGCGGGACTCGACGGTTGAGCGGGTGACTTTGGTTACTGAGGTGGGTACGGAAGCAGGACTACCCTGCAGTGCATACACTCAGACCACCGAGGTCAAAATCATGACTATCGATCGTGCGGTGCTGGCGCTGGCGGGTTCAATGATCCTGATCAGTCTGGTGCTCGCTCATTTTGTCAGCCCGCTATGGCTGTGGTTCACGGCATTCGTCGGCGCCAACCTGCTGCAGTCGGCGTTCACGGGCTTTTGCCCGGCCGCGCTGATCTTCCGCAGGCTGGGCGTGAAGGCTGGATGCGCGTTCAGCTGATGGATCGCTTGCCCGAGCTGCGGCGGTTGACGACGGACGCCAGGTTGCTGGCGGCCGTCGCCGCGCTGGCGGCGGTCTCGGCCTGCTCGGAATCACCGCCCCCGGCGGAACCGGCGGACGCGGGTGCCGGGCTCGAGACCCTGGTCGTCGGTGGCGGCGCCGCTGGCGAAGAGCGGTTGTTCGACGGGCTCATCGAGGCTGTCCAGCAGGCCACGCTGGCGGCCCAGACGACCGGCCGCGTGGTTGCGTTGGAGCGGGACGTGGATGCGCCGGTGGCGCGCGGCCAGCTGATCCTGCGTCTCGAGCGCGGTCGAGCAGCGTGCCGGTCTCGATGCCGCGCGCCAGGCCCTGTCGGGAGCGCAGGCGATGGCGGTCGAGGCGCGCTCGACCTATGAGCGAACCAGCAAGCTGTTCCAGGAGCGGCTGTTGTCGCAGGCCGACCTGGAGCGAGCGACGGCGGCACGGGACGGCGCCGAGGCGCGCCTCGCCGCAGCCAGGGCGGGCGTCGCGGCAGCCGAGCAGGAGTTCCGCTACACGGAGATCCGCGCCCCCTTCGCCGGGGTGGTGACGGCCCGCCACGTCGATGTCGGCGAGGCGGTCGTGCCGGGCCAGCCCCTCACCGCGATCGCGGCGCCCGGTGCGCTGCGGGTCAACGTCGACGTCCCACAGTCGCTCGCGGAGCGGATCCGCCAACTTGGCCGGGCGCGCGTGCACGTCGGCGAGAGGGTGATCGACAGCGAAGGGCTGACGGTGTTTCCGGCGGCCGCCTCCGGCGCCAACACCGTGCGGGTGCGGGTCGAGCTGCCGGCCGGTGCGGAGCAGTTGTATCCGGGGATGTTCGCCAAGGCGGGGTTTGCGCTCGGCGCGGCGCCTGCGGTGACGGTCCCGTCGAGCGTGCTGGTGCGTCGCAGCGAGGTGACCGGCGTGTACGTGGTCAGCGAGGGCGGGGCCGTGTCGCTCAGGCAGGTGCGCATCGGGCGGCGGCTCGGCGATGACGTCGAAGTGCTCGCAGGCCTGTCCGCCGGGGAGCGGGTCGCGGCCGATCCGGTGGCGGCCACCCTGGCGGTCGAGCGCGCGAACGACGCGTCATGAACACGGGCCTCGGATTCTCCGGGCGTGTCGCCAGCCACTTCCTGACGAATCAACTCACGCCGCTGCTGGCCGTGACCGGCCTGCTGCTCGGCCTGTTCGCCGTGCTGGTGACGCCGCGCGAGGAAGAGCCGCAGATCGACGTGACCATGGCGAACGTGATCGTGCCGTTCCCGGGCGCGAGCGCCGAGCAGGTCGAGAGCCTGATCGCGGAGCCGATGGAACAGGTGCTGGCCGAGATCGGCGACGTCAAGCACCTGTACTCGGTCGCGCGCCCCGGTGTGGCGGTGCTGACGGTCGAGTTCAAGGTCGGGCTGGCGCGCAACGAGGCCATCCTGCGCCTGTACAACGCGGTGTATTCCAACCTCGACATGCGCCCGGCCAACCTCGGCTGGCTGCAGCCGATGATCAAGCCGAAGGGCATCGACGACGTCCCCGTGGTGACCGTGACATTCTGGTCGCGGGACCGGAACGTCGGCGCCTACGAGCTCTCCCGCGTCGCGCACGCGGTGGAGAGCGAACTGAAGCGCGTCAGCGGCGCGCGCAACGTCTATACCATCGGCGGCTCGGACGACGTCGTATCCGTGCAGTTCGACGCCGAGCGGCTGGCCGCGTTCGGGCTGACCGCCAGCGACCTTGCCGCTGCCCTGAGCGCCGCCAACGTGGTGCGCCATGCCGGCAGCGTCGTGGGCGGCGGCGAGGACGCGCCGGTCCAGGTGGGTGAGTTCCTCGCGACCCGCGACGATGTCGCTTCGCTGGTGGTGAGCGTGCAGGACGGCCGGCCGGTCTTCCTGGAGGATGTCGCGCGGGTCGCCGCGGGTCCCGACCAGCCAGAGCAGTACGTCTGGACCGGGAAGGGCCCTGCGGCCAAGGCCGGCGGCGTCGGCGCCGACCAATCGCCGGCCGTCACCGTTGCGCTGTCGAAACAGGCTGGCACGAATGCCGTCGATGTCACGCGGCGGGTAGTCGAGCGTCTCGACGCCTTGCGCGGCGTGGTCATTCCCGCGGGCATCGAAGCGACCATCACGCGGGACTATGGCGCCACGGCCAACGACAAGGCCCAGAAGCTGATCCAGAAGCTGGGATTCGCGACCGCTTCGGTCGTGCTGCTGGTGCTGTTCGCGCTGGGCTGGCGCGAAGCGATCGTGGTGGGCGCCGCGGTAGTGGTCACGCTGGCCGCGACCCTGTTCGCGTCCTGGGCGTGGGGCTTCACGCTCAATCGCGTGTCGCTGTTTGCGCTGATCTTCTCCATCGGCATCCTGGTGGACGATGCGATCGTGGTGGTCGAGAACATTCATCGCCACATGGCGCTCGGCGGCAAGAAACTGCTGGAGGCGATCCCGCCGGCGGTGGACGAGGTCGGCGGGCCGACCATACTGGCCACGTTCACGGTCATCGCCGCGCTCGTGCCGATGGCGTTCGTCACCGGCCTGATGGGCCCCTACATGAGCCCGATCCCCATCAACGCCAGCCTGGGCATGCTGATCTCGCTGGCGGTCGCCCTGGTGTTCACCCCCTGGCTGTCGAACCGCTTGCTGGCGGGCGTGGACTTTTCCGCCCACGGCGGCGCGCACGGCGCCGGCCATGCCCCGCTCGAGCCATTCTTTCGCCGTGTGCTCGAGCCGTTCCTGACGGTCGACAACGCGCGCCGCAACCGTCACCGCCTGTACGCCGCCACGCTGCTGGCGATCGTCGCGGCGGTCAGCCTGGTGGGTCTGAAGTGGGTGGTGCTGAAGATGCTGCCGTTCGACAACAAGTCGGAATTCCAGGTCGTGCTCAACATGCCGGAGGGCACCCCGGTGGAGCGGACGGCGGCGGTGCTGGCGGAGCTGGCCGAGGAAGTCCGGAAGGTCCCGGAGGTCACCGACTACCAGGCGTACGCCGGTACCGCGGCACCGATCAACTTCAACGGCCTGGTCAGACAGTACTACCTGCGGGCCAGTCCGGAGTATGGCGACCTGCAGGTGAACCTGGTCGACAAGCACCATCGCGACCGGCAGAGCCACGTCATCGCCCGCGACCTTCGCCCGGCGCTGGCCGAGGTCGGACGCCGCCACGGCGCCTCGGTGCAGGTCGTCGAGGTGCCGCCGGGTCCGCCCGTCATGGCGCCGATCGTGGCGGAGATCTACGGGCCTTCCTACGCCTCGCAGCGCGAGCTGGCGCGCGAGGTGCGCCGCCTGTTCGACACCACGCCCGGCATCATCGATGTCGATGACAGCCTCGAGTCCGATGCCGAGCGCTACATCGTGACGGTCGACCGGCGCAAGGCGGCGATGCTCGGGGTGTCGCAGGACGCCGTGGCCGAGACGCTGGCGATGGCCCTCGGCGGCCTGGACGCGACCTTCGTGCGGGCCGGAACCGAGAAGTACCCGATACCGGTGCGGCTCGAGCTGCCGGTGTCGGAAAAGGCCTCGCTGGATCGCGTGCTGTCACTCGGCATGCGTACCGCGACGGGCGACACCATCGCCCTGAGCGAGATCGCCGAGGTCCGGCAGGCTGCGCTGGATCCGGTCGTCTACCGCAAGGACGGCAGTCGCTACGCCTGGGTGTCCGCCGACGGCGGGGGCGAGCTGGACAGCCCGCTGTACGGCATGTTCGAGCTGGTCGGGCGCATCGACGCGGAGCGGCCGGCCGGGCGCGAGGTGGCCCAGTTCTTCACGCGCCAGCCCGAGACCACCGCCGGCTTCGCCATCAAGTGGGACGGTGAATGGCAGATCACCTACGAGACGTTCCGCGACATGGGCCTCGCGTACTCGGTCGGACTGATACTGATCTTCCTGCTGGTGGTCGCGCAGTTCGGCAGCTACGCGGTCCCGCTGATCATCATGGCGCCGATTCCGCTGACGCTGGTCGGCATCATGCCCGGACACGCGCTGCTGGGAGCGCCGTTCACGGCGACGTCGATGATCGGCATGATCGCGCTGGCGGGCATCATCGTGCGCAATTCGATCCTGCTGGTCGATTTCGTCAATGTCGAGCTGGCCGCCGGTCGCGCCCTGCCGGACGCGGTGATTCGCGCCGGCGCGGTGCGCGCCAAGCCGATCGCCCTGACCGCGGTGGCGGCGATGCTGGGCGCCTTCTTCATCCTCGACGACCCGATCTTCAACGGCCTGGCCGTGTCGCTGATTTTCGGCATCTTCGTATCGACGATCCTGACGCTGGTCGTCATACCGATCCTGTACTACAGCTACCGCCGGCGCCGCCCCGCGGCAGCCTGAGCGGCTCACCGCAACGGGAGGCATCCCATGGCAACAGTCATCGTCCTCGGCGCCGGCCTCGGCGGAGTCCCTACGGCCTATGAGCTGCGCAAGAAACTCGACAGCACGCATCGCGTCGTGCTGGTGGGCAGTTCGCAGTACTTCGAGTTCACGCCCTCCAACCCGTGGGTCGCGGTGGGCTGGCGCAATCGCGAGCAGACCCGGGTCGAGCTGCAGCGGCCGCTGGATCGCAAGGGTGTCGAGTTCCTGCCCGAGCACGCGACCGCCATCGACGCCGCGGCGCGGCGCATCACGCTGGGCGACGGCCGGGCGCTCGACTACGACTACCTGGTGATCACCACAGGCCCGAAGCTGGCGTTCGAGGAGGTGCCGGGACTCGGGCCAGAGCACTACACGCAGTCGATCTGCACCCATGATCATGCCGAGCGGGCGTGGCGGGCCTACGAGAAGTTCCTGGCCAACCCCGGTCCGCTGATCGTGGGCGCGGCGCCGGGCGCCAGTTGCTTCGGTCCCGCCTACGAATTCGCGATGATCGTCGACGCAGACCTGCGCAAGCGCAAGCTGCGGGATCGCGTGCCCATCACCTACGTCAGCAGCGAGCCCTACATCGGCCACATGGGGCTCGGCGGCGTCGGCGACAGCAAGGGCTTGATGGAGTCCGAGTTCAGGCAGCGCCACATCAAGTGGATCGCCAATGCCCGGGTGACGGCTGCGACGGACGGCCAGCTCAGCGTCCAGGAAATGGACGAGGAGGGCAAGCTGCGCAAGGAACACCAGCTGCCGTTTCACTACGCCATGATCCTGCCCGCGTTCAAGGGCGTCGACGCCGTGGCCGGGGTGCCGGAGCTGTGCAACCCGCGCGGGTTCGTGATCGTGGATGAACACCAGCGCAGCAAGAAGTATCCGCAGATCTTTTCGGCGGGCGTCTGCATCGCCATTCCGCCCGTCGAGGTGACCCCGGTGCCGACCGGGGCCCCGAAGACGGGCTTCATGATCGAGTCGATGGTCAGCGCCATCGCGGAGAACATCGCGGCCGACCTGGCGGGACGCCCGGCCACCGCCAAGGCGACCTGGAACGCGCTGTGCCTGGCGGACTTCGGCGACAGTGGAGCGGCCTTCGTGGCGCTGCCGCAGATCCCGCCGCGCAACGTGACCTGGGCCCGGGAGGGCTATTGGGTGCACCTCGCCAAGATCGCGTTCGAGAAGTACTTCATGCGCAAGGTGCGCGTCGGCTCGATAACGCCGGTCTACGAGAAGTACGTGCTGAAGATGCTGGGCATCACCGCGCTGAAGTAGCACGGCGAGCGCCCCGGCCAGCCGGGCAAAGGCGGCCCGCCGCCCGGCGGGTTCGGCCCGAGGCGCCGGGCCGATGGCCTGACGGCCGGTCGCGGGCTTCGCCACCGGCTTGAAAAATGGTGGACACTACGCCACGTAGCAGCTGAAAGCAGACAGGGTGCCGGTGCCAGATGGAATATCGCGACTACTACTCGGTGCTCGGCGTTGCGCGCGACGCAGCGGCCGACGACATCAAGCGGGCGTACCGGCGCCTGGCCCGCAAATACCACCCGGACGTCAGCAAGGAGCCGGACGCCGAAGAGAAGTTCAAGCAGCTGCAGGAGGCGTACGAGGTCCTCAAAGACCCGGAGAAGCGCGCCGCCTATGACCAGCTCGGCAGCGACTACCGCAGCGGCCAGGACTTCAGGCCGCCGCCGGACTGGGGGCGCGGGTTCGAGTTTTCCGGGGCCGGCGGCGCGGGGCGTTTCAGCGACTTCTTCGAGCAGCTGTTCGGCGCAGGCACGCCATTCGGCGCGGGCCAGCCCGGCGGCGGCTTCGATCGGCGCGGCGAGGACCATCACGCCAGGATCGAGGTTGCGCTGGAGGACGCCTATGCAGGGACGACGCGCTCGATCGAACTCAAGCACCCGGAGTCGCGCGACGGCCGCATCGAGCTGCGGACCCGGCGGCTCAATGTGCGCATACCCGCCGGCGTCACCGAGGGACAGACGATTCGCCTCGCCGGTCAGGGCGCGCAAGGCGCGGGCCGTGGCGGACGCGGCGACCTGTACCTGCGTATCACCCTGGCGCCGCACCGCTGGTTCACGGTCGAGGGTCGCGACGTCAGCCTGAGCCTGCCGGTGGCCCCCTGGGAGGCCGCGCTCGGCGCCACCGTCAAGGTGCCGACCCTCGGCGGCACGGTCGATCTGAAGATTCCGCCGGGGAGTCGCGCCGGACAGCAACTCAGGCTCAAGGGTCGCGGCCTGCCCGGCACGCCGGCGGGCGATCAGTATGTCGTGCTGCAGATCGTCCTGCCGCCCGCCGACACTCCGGCCGCACGCGCTCTGTACGAGAGCATGCGCCGCGAGATGGAGTTCGACCCGCGCGAACAGTTCGGTGAGCGCCATGCCACGTGACGTACTGGCGGACCAGTCGCCAGCGCTGCGGCTGGCGCAGCTGTGCGATGCCCTCGGTATCGAGGTGTCGGTCGTGGCAGAGCACAGCGAACTGGGCCTGTTCCAACAGCGCGAAGTGGCGGGGCCGTTCACCAGCGAGGATGCGGCCAGACTGTCGCGCGCGCTGCGCCTCGCGACGGGACCTCGAAATCCACGCCGCAGCCGCCGTGCTCGTGGTCGAGCTACTCGAGGAGCGTGAGCGCCTGGCGCGGCGCGTGGCATGTCTCGAGCACTCGCTGACCCCGCAATCGTGAGTTTGCGACGCCCGGCGGAGATCCCGGCCGCGCTGGGCGCGTTGATTCGCCGCCGGCATGCGCGGTTTCGCCGCGAACTGGCGGCTGCCGTGGCCGACCAGTCCATCGCGCATGTGCATCAGGCGCGCGTCCAGGCGCGAGCGCTGCGCTCGGTACTGGGCACCCTGCGGCCGGTGGTCGACGCCACGCTGCTGGAGCGCAGTCGACGCGAGCTACGCGCCTTGGCGCGGGACCTGGAGGAAGTCCGCGAAGCGGACGTGCGCCGGGACTGGCTGCTCGAGCTGGCCGGCGAGGCGGGCACCCTCGAATCGGACTTGCACCGGCACCTGATCGAGGCACTGGAGCAGGCCCGCGCCACCGCGCGGCGACGTTTGCGGGAGCGGGCTGCGTCGACGGCTTGGCGCCAAAGGCTCGACCGCTTGCAGCGATCACTCGCCGCCGGGCAGCTGATCAGCGCGCGGACGCTGGCGCCGCGCCAGCTGGCGGCCCTGCTCGAGCGTCGCTGGCGCCGTCTCAGCAAGCAGGGCCGGCATGCGCCGCAGGCTGGGGCCGAGGCGCTGCACGAACTGCGTCTTGCGGTCAAACATGCACGCTACGCCAGTGAGGCGTTGTTGCCGCTGCTCGGGATCGAGCCGCGGCCTTATGTGAAACCGCTAAAGGCCCTGCAGTCCTGCCTGGGGGACCATCACGACGCGGTGCTCGCCGGCGAGTGGCTTGCCAGACTCGGCGAACCACCGGGCGCGAGTCTGGCGGCGGCGCTCGGCCGGGACGTCGAGCGGCGCATCGCGCAGCGCGAGCGCCAGCTCGCGGGCCTGTTGCACAAGCTCAAGCGCCCGCCGCTCTAGGCGGGACGCGTTCGATCCGCGGCGATGTGCCGGTCCTCGGACCGCGCGGCGACCAGCCGGCGGACGTGCCAGACCAGCAAGCGCTCGACGTGCGGTTTCTCGAGGAAATCGATGGCGCCGGCCCGCATCGCGGCGACGGCCGTCGCAACCTCGCCGTCATCCGCCAGCAGGATGACCGGCGTCACGATCCCGCGGCTGCGCAGGGCCTTGATCACGTCGAGCCCGCTCATGTCGGGCAGTCGCAGGTCGCTGATCACGCACAGCGGATCTTCGGGCAGGGCCGCCAGGCAGGCCGCTCCGCTGGCGAATTCCTGGATACGCGTGCCGAGTGGACCCAGCGAGTCGGCGATCCGGCGTCTGAGCGCCGAGTCCTCATCGATCAAGCAAACGACTGGTAGCGGCACAGCTGACGGTCCATGGCAGCCACGTTGCAAACTGGCCGCAGGGTCAGCGGACGGTGCGGCACGGGATGCGGGCAGTATCCCGGCCGACTCCGCGACGGCAGAATAAGAGGAAACCCCTACAGCGGAAGGGCCGCGGCCCAGAATTCGCCGCGGATCGCCGCCATCAGTTCTCCCGGCGTGCCTCGATCACCATGCGCACCAGATGCGCCAGCGAGTTCGCACCCATTTTCTCCATCACCCGCGCCCGATGGATTTCCACGGTGCGCTGGCTGACGTTGAGGTCGCCGGCGATGACCTTGTTGGCCTTGCCCTGGGTCACCAGCTCGAGGACTTCGCCTTCACGGGGCGTGAGCTGCCCCATGCGGCGGCGGATCTCGTCGCGCTCCTTGAGGGAGCTGCGCATCTCGCGATCCTTCTCCAGCGCCCGGTTGATGCGATCGATCAGATCCTGGTCGCGAAAAGGCTTCTGGATGAAATCGACCGCTCCGGCCTGCATGGCCTCCACGGCCATCGGTACGTCGCCATGGCCGGTAATGAACACGATCGGCGTAATGGAATGCCGGTCATTCAGTTGCTGCTGCAGCTCGAGACCGCTCATGCCCGGCATGCGGATGTCCAGCACCAGGCATCCCGCGCGGTCGGGGTCGTACTGGTCGAGGAACTCCTGCGCCGCGGCATGGGTTTCGACCGGCAACCCCACCGACTTCAGCAGGAGCCGCAATGACGTGCGGACTGCCTCGTCATCATCCACTACAAACACGGTCGCCGGCTTTTCCTTCATCGCTCCACCTCTGAGATCGCGGGCAGGGTAAAGAATACCGTGGCGCCGCCCCCCGGTGTTGGCCTGTGAGACAGTTGCCCGCCATGGGCGCGGAGGATCGAGCGGCTAATGGCGATGCCGAGCCCCGTTCCGGACGCCTTGGTCGTGAAGAACGGGTTGCCCAGGTTCTCGGCGACCTGTTGCGGGATCCCGGGCCCGTGGTCCGCCACGCTGATCTCGATGGCGCCTTCTTCGTCGAGCCGGGCGGCTATGATGATCTCCCGCTGCGGTCCCGGTGCTTCGTTGGTGGCGTCGATGGCGTTGCGGATGAGATTCAGCAGCACCTGCTGGATCTGAACCGGATCGCAGGAGACGGCTGGCAAGGTCCCGAAATCGGCGACATTCAGCCGGATGTCATTCAGCCGCGTGTCCGGCTCCGCGAACACCATCAGGTCGCCGATGAGTCTGGCCGGATCGATGCGCTCGGCGCGCGACTCTCGGTTCTTGACGAATGACCGCAGGCGCCGGATCACCTCGCCGGCCCGCAGCGCCTGGGCCGAAATCTGCGACAGCGCCAGCTCGGTATCCTCGGGGTCCAGGGCGCCAGGATTCGCCAGCATCCGCGACAGCGCCTGCGCGTAGTTCGTGATGGCGGTGAGCGGCTGGTTGATCTCGTGGGCCAGACCGGCGGCCATTTCGCCCATGGTCGACAGGCGGGCGAACTGGGTCAGCCGCTGCTGCGTCTGCCGGATCTCCTCGTCGGCCAGCTTGCGTTCACTGATGTCATGCAGCGTGCCGACGACCTGGTCGTGACCGAGCGGGTCGCGCGTGATGCGCGCGATGGCATGGATCTGCCGCACGCTGCCGTCGGGCCGGACCAGGCGATACTCCATGTCCAGCGGCCGCCGCGCCTTGACCAGCTGGTCCCACTCCGCGACAAAACGCCTGCGATCGTCCGCGTGCACCGAACGGCTGACATACTCGTCGAAGCGCATTGGCGGTCCGTCGGGGTCGGTGCCGACGATGCGATGCATCTGCTGCGACCAGTACACCGGCCCGTCAGGCAGGCGCACCTCGTAGTTGCCCAGCCTGGCGATCGCCTGCGCGTCCTGCAGCAGTTGCTCACTCTTGCGCAGGGCTTCGATGGCGCGGCGCTGCTCGGTGATGTCCTCGCCGCAGGACAGCGTGCCGCTGACCAGCCCACGCTCGTCGCGCAGCACGACGTTGCGCCAGGCAATGAGCTTGCGCTTGCCGCTGCGGGTGACGATCTCGTGTTCGGCGTAATGGGCCGGCGAGGCGGTCCCCTCGAAGAAGCGCGCAAACATCGCCTTCGTCTCCGCCCGCAGCTCGTCCGGCAGGCAGGTGTCGAACCAGCCGCGACCCACCAGATCGTCCTCGGGCCACTCGAGAATCTCGCAGCCCTTGCGGTTCACCAGCGAGATGGTGCCGCGGCTGTCGAGCGCCAGCATCATCACCTCGGCGAGGTCGAGATAGGCCTGCGCGCGGTCGCGCTCGCGGCGCAGGGCCTCCACGACGCGCTTGCGGTCGGTGATGTCGTGGATGAAGCCGACGAACCGGGCCGGCACCGTGCCCTCGATGCGCCCCACGGCCAGCGCCATGGGGAACAGTGAGCCGTCGCTGCGCTGGGCCACGACCTCGCGGCCCTTGCCGATGATCCGGTTCTCACCGGTTTCCAGGTGATGGCGGATGTAGCCGTCGTGCTGGCTGCGAAACGGCTCGGGCATGAGCATGCTGACATTGCGGCCCAGCACATCCATGCTCTGGAAGCCGAACAGCCTTTCCGCCGAGCGGTTGAAGGTCTCTATGCGGCCGTCCGCATCGATGATCACCACGGCGTCTACCGCAGCGTCGAGCACCGCGCGCAATTCGCGCTCGGCGATGGATCCACCAAATGGACATTGTCCGGCAGACTGGTTCACTGTGGGTGGCCCATCATCGCTGCTGCCGCGAACCGCGGCTGCGGGGCCGTATCGCCTCGTGGCGATCACGGCAAGTCGCGCGGCTGCGCGGGTCAGTAGTCGTCGCGGTCGCCGTAGCGGCCGCCATCATCCTCTTCTTCGTCGTCGTCCCAATCGTCGTCGTCTTCGTCCTCGTCGTCGTCGTCCCAGTCGTCTTCGTCGTCGTCTTCGTCCTCGTCGTCACCTTCGTCGCCCGTCCACCCTTCAGGCTGCTCGGTGAGTTCCAGGTCGAGTTCCTTCCAGGTGTCGTAGTCCAGCTCCTCGATATCGCCGTCGGAGTACTGGATCTCGACCAGTTCCGCGTCCTCGTCCAGTGACAGGACGACGAAGACGTCCTGGTCCTCGAGGTTCTCGTACCACTGGCCTCGCACCGGATCGTGTTCTCTGCCCATGCGGGCGCCCTCTCTTGCGGATACTGCGGATTCGGAACTCTGGGACGCCTCGAATATTAGGTGGCTGGCGCACCGCTGGCAACGCCGTTGCGTGAACCCGGAACCGGGGGCCGGCCAGCCTCGATTGCGGCCTGCGCCCTGCACGTCCTGCCGCAGCGCCTGCGCAGGGTGCGTATGCCCTTAAGAGCCTCTACGCATAGGCCCGGGTCACCGACTGTCGCACCATCGGACAGGGGGAAAGCCTGGCACAGTGAGGGCGCCGTGACGGATCTCGCGGAAATCCGCAGGAGGCTGGTCGAGCGCAAGCGGGAGTTGCTCGTGCGCGCGGGCGAGGTGCACGCCGACATGACGCGTGCCGAGGGTCCGCTGGACCAGGATTTCGCCGAGCAGGTCGTGCAGATGGAGAATGACGGCGTGCTGGCCGGTCTGAGCGTGACGACCGCGAGCGAGATTGCGCAGATCAATCGCGCGCTCAAGCGAATCGATGACGGGCACTACGGCGAGTGCGCCGTCTGCGGCGAGGCCATCGACGAGCGCCGCCTGAAGGCGCTGCCGCAATCCGATCGCTGTATCCGCTGTGCCGAGTTTGCCGGCTGAATCCGCGATCTCAATGATGGTGCATCGACGCGTGGTCGGTCGCGCCAGCCCCTGCGTCGCCGTGGCCGGCGTGTGGCGCGAGCGGCCCGAGACCCGTCCAGACCGCGAAGACCAGCATCAGCAGGCCGGCGGAGAAGCGCAGCCGGGTTCCCGACAGGCGACGTGAGGCGAGGCTGCCGGCGAGCGTCAGTGCCAGCATCGAGGGCAGGGTGCCGGCCCCGAATGCCAGCATGGTCAAGGCACCCCCGGCTGCGCTGCCCGTCGCCGCCGCCAGCGCCAGCGCGGAGTAGACGAGTCCGCAGGGCAGGAAGCCCCACAGCATGCCGAGTACCGCGAAGCGCAGGGTGCCGGGCAACGCCAGCGACTTGCCCGCCAGCGGCTGCACCCGCCGCCAAAGCTGCCCGCCGATGCGCTCGAGCCGCAGCAGGTCGCGGCCCGTCAGGAGCTGTAGCGCCAGCGCGGCCATCAGCAAGGCGGCCACCAGCCGCAAGGTGATCGCCATCGGCCGAAGCGGCAGCTGGGTGAGCGTGGCGCCAACGATGGCGCCCACCGCCGCGCCGAGCAGCACGTAGCCGGCGAGCCGGCCGCCGTTGAAGGTCAGTCCGGCGGCCAGCGGCCGCGACGCCGGACCCGCGGCCTGCGCGCGACTGCCCGCCGCTGCGGCGATGCCACCGCACATCGCCAAGCAGTGCACGCTGCCCGCCACGCCGAGCGTCAGCCCGGCCGCGAGGGTGGGCCAGGGAACGTCGATCAGCATGAGTCGTTGCGCTCCGTGTTGGTCGCTGCCGCTTTCGCGGAGGGCTTGCCCTCGCCGGCGGGCTGCGGCGCCTGCTCGTCCACCAGCACCGACCAGCCCGGGGTGTCGAGGTCGTCGAACTGGCCGTTGCCGACCGCCCAGAAAAAGGCCCAGGCCCCCGCCGCGAGCAGCACCAGGCCGAGCGGAATGAGGATGTAGACGACGCTCACGCGGCGACCTCCGCGCCGATCGCCTGGCGCTCGGGTTGAGGTCCGGCGGGCGGGTCCGAGCGCAGGCGCAGGGCATTGCCGACGACCAGCAACGAGCTGGCCGACATGCCGATGGCCGCGGCCCATGGCGGGATCAGTCCCAGCGCCGCCAGCGGCAGGGCTGCGAGGTTGTAGAGCACGGCCCAGGCGAGATTCTGGCGGATGACCGCGACCGTGCGTCGCGCCGTGCCCACCGCATCGGCGAGACCGCGCAGGTCGCTCTGCATCAGCACGGCATCCGCGCTGGTCTGCGCGAGCGCCGCGCCGGCCCCCATGGCGATCGACACGTCGGCCGCGGCCAGCACTGGCGCATCGTTGACACCGTCGCCGATCATCGCGATGCGCGCGCCCGACCTGCGCAACCGCTCGATCAAAGCCAGTTTGTCGGCCGGCCCGAGCCGGGCGTGCCAGTCGCGGGCCGCGATGCGGCTGGCGACGCTGCCGACCGCCTCGGCATGGTCCCCGCTGGCGATCACCAGCTCCAGGCCCAGCGCGCGCAAATCGTCCGCGGCGGCGACCGCCGAGGCGCGTAGCGCATCGTCGATGGTCACCACGGCGAGCCACCGTCCGGCGCTGCCGAGGTACAGGCCGCGGTCAGTGCCGGGCGGAGCCGGCAACCCCACCAGCTCCGCGACCCAGTCCCGCCGGCCGATCCGATGCACAGCCCCATCGACGACGCCCTCGAGACCGAGCGAGGCGTGTGCGCGGACGTTGCTGGTCGGCGGCAGTGGGCCGGCCGTGGCCCGGAAAGCCCGTGCCAGCGGGTGCGCCGACGACTGTTCGAGCGCCGCCGCGATCCGCATGCAGTCATCGGCGTCGAGCGTTCCGAGCGGCCGGCAGCTGCCGACCGCCGGCTTGCCTTCGGTGAGGGTTCCGGTCTTGTCGAGCACCACGTGGGTGACCGCGGCCAGCGCCTCGAGCGTGTCCGCCCGGGTCACCAGCAGCCCGCGGCGGGCCAGCGCAGCGGTGGCGGCCGTGATGGCGGTCGGCGTCGCCAGCGACAGGGCGCAGGGGCAGGTCACCACCAGCACCGCCAGCGTCGCCTCGAACGCGCGCGCGGGGTCGAGCCACATCCAGCACGACGCCACGCCGGCGGTCGCCAGCAGCACCGCCGCAACGAACCAGGTCGCCCAGCGATCGGCCAGCCGGGCGATGGCCGGCCGCTCCGTCTGGGCGCGCTCCAGCAGCCGGACGATGCTGGCGAGCACGGTGTCGCTGCCGGTCGCGGTCACCCGCATGTGGACCGGCTGCGTGGTGTTGATCGAGCCGCCGATCACGGCGTCGCCGGTGGTCTTCGCGACCGGCGCCGACTCGCCGGTCAGCAGCGACTCGTCCGCCGCCGTCTCGCCCTCGCACAGCAGGCCATCCGCCGGAAACGGCTCCCCGGCCGGGACCAGCAGCTCATCGAGCGGCTCGAGGTCATCGACCGGCACGCGTCGCGCGACGCCCTGTTCCAGCCGCGTCGCCAGCGCCGGCTGCAGCCGGACCAGGGCGTCGCTGGTGCTGCCGGCGCGGTGCCGCGCGCTCATTTCCGCGAAGCGCCCTATCGAGAGCAGAAACACGAACATGGTCACCGAGTCGAAATACACCTCGCCGCTGCCGTCGAACGTGTTCCAGGTGCTGGCCGTGTAGGCCAGCAGCAGGGCGATACTGACCGGCACGTCCATGCCGAGCTGGCGCGCGCGCAAGCTCCGCCATGCGCCTTCCAGGAACGGCCGGCCGGCGTAAACCAGCACGGGCGTGGCCACGATCATGCTGACCAGCCGCAGGTACTGCTTGAGCACGGGGTCCATGCCGTCGAAAGCGCCCGCATACAGCGCCACCGCGAACATCATCACCTGCATCATGCCGAAGCCCGCGACGATGAGGCGCTTCAGCGCCTGGCGCCGCTCACGGGTCGCGACCTCGACGATGTCGATCGCGCCGAGCACGTGCGGCCGATACCCGAGCGACTGGATGGCGCGCAACAGCGCGGACAGTCGTGCGCCGCCGGCGCGCCACTCCAGCCGGGCGCGTCCCGAGGCGGGATTGACCTGGATTGCCGTGACGCCAGCGGTTCGCTCCAGCCGCCGCTCCACCAGCCAGCTGCACGCGGCGCAGCGAATGCCCTCGAGCAGCAGGTTGACGGAATGGACATCGCCACTGGTCTTCACCAGCCGCTGCTGGATTTCCGGGCGGTCGTAGGTCACCCAGGCGTCTTCCGGGGTCTCATCGGGACGCGGGGCCGGCGCGTCGCGGAAGCGGTAATAGTCGGCGAGTCCGGCGTCGCGGATGAACTCCGCGGCCGCCTTGCAGCCCAGGCAGCACATCGGCTGGTCCGTGTCGCCGAGACGGACCGCCAGCTCGAGACCGGCCGGGACCGGCTCGCCGCAGTGGTAGCAGGGCGTCAGCGCGGCCACCGCCTTACGGCGTCCCGGCTGCTTCGAGGTCGACGACCGGGCTGGCCTCCTCGAAACTGCCCCGCAGCCGCCAGGCCCGGTCCGGCGGCGTCACCTCGACATACCAGCGACCCGCCGGCAGTCCTGCCAGCGCCGCCTGGTAGTGGCCGTCACGGCCGGCGAGCCTGGCCATGCGGTCGAACTCGGCACGGGTCGAATGCGACAGCACCAGCAGCATCTCTCGCGGCAGCTCGCCGCGTTCCAGGTTCACGTCCAGCCGGACGACCGCCGCGGCCGGGTCGATCTGCAGCCGGGCGCTGGCGCCGGCGGCCACCGCCGCGGCATCCCGCGCCGGATCGGCATAGATGGCGAGCCCATCCTTGCGGAAGTCGTCGCGCACCAGCTCGTCGCTGCCACGGGCGGCGAGAAACAGCGTCGTGAAGCCGGCAATCACCGTTGCGGCGGGCAGCGCGACCACGAGCCACATCCACGGTTCGTGAAACCAGGATCGCCGGGTGTTGCTGGAATGGTCGGTCATGGCCTCAGGGTCCCAGGAACCGGGCGGCCCGCGCCGCCATCAGGCCGGGCTCGTCGACCGCGCGCGCCTCGATGCGGATCTCGTGGCCACCGCTCGCCGCCGCCGCCGGCACCCGCACGCGGGCCGGCAGCGTGTACACCTCGCCGGGCCCGACGGCGTGTTCATCGGCATCGGTCTCGATGACGATGCCGGGCAGGCCGCTGACCGCCAGCACATAGCGGTGCGGCGCGGTGTCCTTGTTCAGGATCCTGAGAAGATAGACGTTCTCGATACTGCCGTCCGCCAGCGGCCGATACAGGGCGTTGCGGTCGCGCATGACGTCGAGCCCCACCGGTGTGCGCAGGGAGATCGACACCACGAAACCGATCGCCAGCGCGGTCAGCAGCGCGCCATACACGATCATCCGCGGCCGCACGACGTGGGCCGTGGCGCCCTCCAGCGCCTTCTGCGAGGTGTAGCGCACCAGGCCGCGCGGGTAGCCCACCTTGTCCATCACGTCGTCGCAGGCGTCGATGCAAGCGGCGCAGGCGATGCATTCGTACTGCAGTCCCTTGCGGATATCGATTCCCGTCGGGCAGACCTGGACGCAGGCCTGGCAGTCGATGCAGTCGCCGATCCCGGCGGCCCGCGGATCGACGCTGCGCGCCCGCGGTCCGCGCGGCTCGCCGCGGCCCTCGTCGTAGGCGATGATCAGCGTGTCGCGGTCGAACATCGCGCTCTGGAAGCGTGCGTAGGGGCACATGTACTTGCACACCTGCTCGCGCATCAGGCCGGCGTTGGCCCAGGTGGCGCCGCTGTAGAACAGCACCCAGAACGTTTCCCAGGGTCCGGTCGACAAGCTCAGGATCTTGCCCGCCAGCTGCTCGATCGGCGTGAAGAAACCGACGAAGGTGAAGCCTGTCCACAACGCGAACAACAGCCAGACGGCGTGCTTGCCGCCCTTGCGCAGCAGCTTCTCCCGGGTCCAGGGGCCGCGGTCCAGCTTGATGCGCTTGTTGCGATCGCCCTCGAAACGCTGTTCGATCCAGATGAATACCTCGGTCCAGACCGTCTGCGGGCAGGCATAACCGCACCACAGGCGTCCGGCCAGCGCCGTGAAGAAGAACAGTGCTAGGCCCGCGATGATCAGCAGCCACGTCAGGTAGAAGAAATCCTGCGGCCACAGCACCAGCCCGAAGATGTAGAACTTGCGGGCCGGCAGATCGAAAAGCACGGCCTGGCGGCCGTCCCAGGAGATCCAGGGCAGCAGGTAGTACAGTCCCAGCAGCGCCCACACCGCGAGCAGCCTGAGACGCTGAAAGCGTCCGGAAATCTCTCGCGGGTAGACTTTCTTGTGGGCTTCGTAGAAGGAGCTGGGGCCGCTCGCGTCCTGCGCCGGTGACTTCACGATCGCTCTCGGTACCTTGCTTGCTGTGTCATGAACTTCGGCTGGGCCCAGCGGTGCGCACGAGGTAGAGCGTCACAGCGCTCGACAGCGTGGCGATGGCCCAGAAGAAGAAGAAGCCGACCGCATAACCGGCCATCCGGTGGGTCAGCCAGCGCGGTGGAACGGCCCCCTCGCCAAACACCGCGGGATCGAAGAAAGCGAAAAAGAACATGGTGGCCACGGCCGCCGCCAGGAACGCCGGCCACAGGACGATGGCGGTATCCTGGGCAAACTGGCTCCAGACGACCGGGGCAGGCTCCGGCAGGTCCTCGGGCGCGCCGTCAGCCGGTCGCATCCGTGGCTCCGGCCGGCTCGGCCGGCAGGCTGTCCGCCGGTTCCGCCGCGGGCGCTGGCGCTGGCGCGGGCCGCGGCGAAATGCTCATCACGTATGCCGCGAGCAATCGCACCCGGTCCTCGCCCAACGCCTCGAGTTGCGCCGGCATCATGTTGTTGCGGCCATTGACGATGCCGTAGCGGATCGCTTCCACCCCCGGGCCATAGATCCATATGTCATCCGTCAGGTTCGGCGCACCCAGCGCCTGCATGCCCTTGCCGTCGACGCCGTGGCAGGCTGCGCAATACATCTCGAACTTGGGCTTGCCCGCCGCGGCGAGCGCCTCGGGGGCCTGCTGTCCGGACAGCGTGAGCACGTAGGAGGCCACCTCGTTGACGCCGCTCTCACCCAGCGCCTCGCCCCAGGGCGGCATGATGCCGTTGCGCCCGTAGGTCAGTGTCGCGAGCAGCGTGTCGGCGTCCCCACCGTACAGCCAGTCAGCATCGGTCAGGTTGGGGAAGCCAGTGGCGCCGCGCGCGTCCGAGCCGTGGCACATGGCGCAGTTGTTCGCGTAGAGGTTGCGCGCAACCCGCATCGCGTCGGGGTCCTTGCTCAGGTCGTCGATACTCATCGAGGCGAAACGCTGAAACACCGGCGCCGCGGCGGCTTCGGCCGCCGCGACCTGTTCCTGCCACTGCTTCTCCTGGGACCAGCCCAGCGTGCCGGCGAAGTTGCCGAGTCCGGGATAGAGCACCAGGTAGCCCAGCGCGAAGATCACGCTGCCGTAGAACAGCCACAGCCACCAGCGCGGCAGCGGGTTGTTGAATTCCTTCAGGTCGCCGTCCCAGGTATGACCAGTGGTCTCGGCGCCGGGCCTCATTTCGCCCGGGGCCCGCCGCGAGGTCGCCAGCAGCAGCCAGATCGCGCCAATCACGTTGATGGCGGTGACGATCACGATGAACAGGGTCCAGCCCGTAGTCATCTCACTTACCCTCGTTCCGGTCTTGGTCTTCTTCCAGCGGCATGCGCGCGGCGTCCTCGAACTTGCGGCTCTGCCGGCCGCTCCAGGCCCACCAGATCACCCCGACGAATGCCAGCAGCGCAACCAGCGTCGCCAGGCCGCGCAGCGTGCCCTCGTCCATCGACTCAGTTCCAGGTCCGGGACGCTACGCCCAGGCCCTGCAGATAGAAAATCAGCGCTTCCATCTCGGTGCGGCCCTGGACCTGCTCCGCCGCGGAGGCGATCTGCTCGTCGGTGTACGGCGTACCCAGCGTGCGCAGGGCGCGCATCTTTGCGGCGGTGCCGGAGCCGTCGAGCACCTTGCGATCGAGCCACGGGAACCCGGGCATGTTCGACTCCGGGACCACGTCGCGCGGGTTGAGCAGGTGGATCCGGTGCCACTCGTCCGAATAGCGGGCGCCGACCCGCGCCAGGTCCGGGCCGGTGCGCTTGGAGCCGAACTGGAAGGGCCGGTCGTAGACCGACTCGCCTGCCAGCGAGTAGTGGCCATAGCGCTCGGTCTCCGAGCGGAAGGGCCGCACCATCTGCGAATGGCAGACGTAGCAACCCTCGCGCACGTAGATGTCGCGGCCTTCCAGCGCCAGCGGCGTGTAGGGCTCGATACCCGGCGCCGGTTCCGTTACCTGGCCGGAGAAGTACAGCGGCACGATTTCCGCGAGCCCGCCGAAACTGATCGCCACGGCGGTGAGCACGCCCAGCAGGCCGACGTTCTTCTCGATTGCTTCGTGTTTCATGTCCGTACCTCAGGCCGCCGCCGGCGCCATCACGGGGACATCCCGGCTCGACGACCCGGCTGCGATCGTCTTCCACACGTTGTAGAGCATGAGGAACATGCCCGACAGCACCAGCAGACCGCCCAGCAGACGCACTGCGTAGAACGGGTAGGTGGCGGCCAGGGACTCGACGAAGGTGTAGGTGAGCGTGCCGTCCGGATTGGTGGCACGCCACATCAGGCCCTGCATCACCCCGGCGATCCACATCGAGGCCACGTACAGCACGATGCCTATCGTCGTCGTCCAGAAGTGCACGTCGATCAGGCGTGTCGAGTACATCTCCGTGCGGCCGTACAGCCGCGGGATCAGCGCGTACATGGTGCCTACCGAGATCATCGCCACCCAGCCGAGCGCGCCGGAATGCACGTGCCCGATGGTCCAGTCGGTGTAGTGGGACAGCGCATTCACCGTCTTGATCGACATCATCGGCCCTTCGAAGGTCGACATGCCGTAGAACGACAGCGACACGATCATGAACTTCAGGATCGGGTCGGTGCGCAGCTTATGCCACGCCCCGGAGAGCGTCATGATGCCGTTGATCATGCCGCCCCATGACGGGGCCAGCAGCATGATCGAGAAGACCATGCCGAGCGTCTGCGCCCAGTCCGGCAGCGTCGTGTAGTGCAGGTGATGCGGGCCTGCCCACATGTAGATGGCGATCAGCGCCCAGAAATGCACCACCGACAGGCGGTAGGAATAGACCGGCCGCCCGGCCTGCTTGGGCACGAAGTAGTACATCATGCCGAGGAAGCCGGCGGTGAGGAAGAAGCCCACCGCGTTGTGGCCGTACCACCACTGGACCATGGCGTCGACGGTGCCCGAGTAGGCGGAGTACGACTTGGTCAGGGTGACCGGAATGGCGGCGCTGTTGCCGATGTGCAGCACCGCGATCGTGATGATGTAGGCGGCGAAGAACCAGTTGGCGACGTAGATGTGCTTGACGCGGCGCGTGGCCAGCGTGCCGAAGAAGACGATGGCGTACACCACCCAGACCACGGCGATGGCGATGTCGATCGGCCACTCGAGCTCGGCATACTCCTTGGACGTGGTGATGCCGAGCGGCAGGGTGATGGCCGCGGCGACGATGATCAGCTGCCAGCCCCAGAAGGTGAACGCGGCCAGCTTGTCGGCGAACAGCCGGACGTGGCAGGTGCGCTGCACCACGTAGTAGGACGTCGCGAACAGCGCCGAGCCGCCGAACGCGAAAATCACGGCGTTGGTGTGCAGCGGACGCAGGCGACTGTAGGTGAGCCACGGCACGTCGAAGTTCAGCGCCGGCCACATCAGCTGCGCGGCGATGATGACGCCGACCAGCATGCCCACGATGCCCCAGACGACGGTCATGATGGCGAACTGGCGCACGACCTTGTCGTTGTAAGTCTCGACCCGTTCCATTGATTGATGTCCCCGTGACCTGAATGAAGTGGTCAAGCCGTGGCCCTGGACTGGTGGCCCGCCGGCAGTCGGAATCGTACGTTTCGCTTCGCATGATGAAACATAGGTGAATTCCACGGCCGCGCGATTTTCCGCGGATTCCGGCGCCCGCGAGCCTGTGGCGAAGCGCTATCCTGTACGTGAACAGGACGCTCGGGGACCGAGGTCACAGACGCGGCAGGCCGGATCATGCAACAGCTCCACAAAGCCCTCGTGGTACTCGATCGGGAGTCCGATGCGGATGCCCTGCTGGCGAAAGCGGCGGACATTGCCGCGGGCAGCGGCGCGACGCTGCGCCTGTTCTGCTGCGACCACGATCCGCGCCTGGTCGCGCGGCTGTTTCTCAGCCCCGAGTCGCTCGCCGCCGCGCGCGTCGCCTTTCTGAGGAAGCTGCGTGCCTGGCTCGAGGAGCTCGCCGCGCCGCTGCGGGCGCGCGGTCTCGACGTCGAGATCGAGGCGGCCTGGGACGCGCCGCGCCACGAGGGAATCTTGCGCGAAGTGGGCCTGTGTCGGCCCGATCTCGTGCTCATGAGCACCGCCTGGTCGGGCGGTCTGCGCCGCAGCCTGTTCACCGGCAGCGACTGGCAGCTGCTGCGTACCTGTCCGGTCCCGCTGCTGCTGGTCAAGCCCGCGCCCTGGCAGGCGCCATTGCGGGTTGCCGCGGCGGTGGATCCGGGGCACCCGGATGATCCGGCTTCTGTCCTGGACCATGCGATCCTGCGCGCCGCAAGCGCCCTCGGCCGCTGGCTGCCGGCCAGGGTGTCGGTGGTGCACGTCTTCGAACCGCTGGACCCGTCGCTAGAGGTGTCCGGCGGGGCAGGGCTGCGGATGGCTGCCGGGGAGGCGCTGCAGGCGCTGCTCGGCCCGCACCCACTGGCGGCCGAGTCGGCGGAGCTGCTCGAAGGCAGCGTGCTGAGCGCATTGCCCGATTACGCCGCGGCCAACGGGATCGACGTGCTGGTGGTCGGCTCGGTCTCCCGTTCCCGCTTGCAGGGCGCGGTGCTCGGCAGCACGGCCGAGCGGCTGCTGGACCGGATCCCGAGCGACCTGCTGCTGGTGCGGGTCCGTCCGGCGGCCTGAACCAGGGCCTGAGCCGTGGAGGACCGCGCTGCGCCCGGAGGCGGCGGTCAAGTAGAATCAATGGCTCAACTCAAGACCGACGGACACGCCTGAATCATGTATCCCTATCGCGCCCCCCTTCGAGACATCCGCTTCGCCCTGCACGAGGTTCTGCACGCTTCGAATCACTATGCCGAGATCGGCCGGTCCGACCTCAATGCGGAGTTCATCGACAGCGTTCTGGAGGAGGCGGCGCGCTTCGCGGAGGGTGTCGTCGCCCCGACCAACGAGCCGGGTGACCGGATCGGTGTCCAGCTCGGCGACGACGGTGTGGTCACCACGCCGCCCGGATTTCGCGAGGCCTATCAGCAGTTCGTCAACGACGGCTGGGCCGCGCTGTGCGGGCCGGAGGAGTTCGGCGGGCAGGGCTTGCCGGAGAGCTTCGGCGGACCGGTCGGCGAGCTGCTGGTGTCCGCCAACATGTCGTGGAAGATGTACAGCGGCCTGACCGACAGCGCGGTGCTGTGCCTGGAGCGGCACGCGCCGGCCGAACTCAAGGCCCTGTATCTTCCGAAGATGGTGGCCGGCGAGTGGACCGGGACCATGTGCCTGACGGAATCGCACGCCGGAACGGACCTCGGCCTGCTGCGCACCCGGGCGGAGCCTGCCGGTGACGGCAGCTATCGGATCAACGGCACCAAGATCTTCATCACCAGCGGCGAGCACGATCTTGCCGACAACATCGTGCATCTCGTGCTGGCGCGACTGCCCGACGCGCCTGCCGGCACGCGCGGCATCAGCCTGTTCCTGGTGCCGAAGCGCCTGCCGGATGCGGACGGCAAGGCCGGCGCCGCCAACGGCGTGAGTTGTGGCCGGCTCGAGGAGAAGCTCGGCATCCACGGCTCGGCGACCTGCGTCATGAATTTCCAGGACGCCCAGGGCTGGCTGATCGGCGAGGAGAATGCCGGGCTGAAGTGCATGTTCGTGATGATGAACCATGCCCGGCTGTGGGTCGGCCTGCAGGGTCTCGCGCAGGCGGAGCGCGCCTGGCAGGCCTCGCTGGCCTACGCCCGCGAGCGCCGCCAGGGCCGCTCGCCGCGCGGTGGCGCGGCGCCCGATGCAGCGGCGGACCCGTTGATCGAGCATGCCGACGTGCGACGCATGCTGCTGACCCAGAAGGCGTACGTCGAGGGCGCGCGCGTGCTGACCTACCTGGCCGGCATGCAGATGGACAAGGCCGCCTACCACCCGGATGCCCAGGAGCGCGCGCGCGGCGCGGATCTGCTCGCGGTGCTGACGCCGATCGTGAAGTCGTTCGTCACCGACATGGGTGTCGAGGTCACCAGCCTCGGGATCCAGATCCACGGCGGGCACGGCTACATTCGCGAGACGGGCGTGGAGCAGTTCTACCGCGACACGCGCATCGCCTGCATCTACGAGGGCACCAACGGCATCCAGGCGCTCGACCTGCTGGGCCGCAAGGTCCTCGGATCCGGCGGGCAGATGGCGCGGCTGCTCGGCGGCCTGATCGGTTCCTTCTGCCAGAACCACGCCGGTTACGAGGAAATGGCGGAATTCGTGCCGCGGCTGGCCGGACTGCTGAAGGAGTGGAGCGAAGCGACCGAGCAGGTGGCGGCCCGCGCCGCCCGCGATCCGGACGAAGTCAGCGCCGCGGCGGTGGACTACCTGCAGCTGACCGCACATCTGTGCCTCGGCTGGTGCTGGGCCAAGGTTGCGGCGGTCGCGCTCGCGGCGCAGAAGAACAAGCCGGCCGATCCGGGCTTCTACGAGGCCAAGCTCGCCACGGCGCGCTTCTTCTTCGCGCGGCTCCTGCCGCGCGCCGAGGCCCACCTGGACGCGCTGCAGTCGGGAACCGGACCGGTGATGGCGCTGCCGGCCGAGCTGTTCGGCGACTGACCATGGGCAAGTCCAGCCACGCGTTGCGCTCGTCGCGACTGGCTGGCGCGCGCCGCGTCGTCATCAAGGTGGGTTCGGCGCTGCTGGTCGATGCGGCCAGCGGGCGGCTCAACAGGGCCTGGCTGGAGAGCCTCGCCGAGGACGTGGCGCTGCTGCGCTCGCGGGGGCAGGACGTCGTGCTGGTGTCCTCCGGCGCGATCGCGCTGGGGCGCCGGCATCTCGGCCTGGGGGCGGGCAAGCTCAGGCTGGAGGAGAGCCAGGCCGCCGCGGCGGTCGGGCAGATCCGCCTGGCGCATGCCTGGAAAGAAGTGCTCGAGCGGCACGATCTCACCGTCGCGCAGATCCTGCTGACCATCGGCGACACCGAGCAGCGCCGCCGCTATCTGAATGCGCGGGCCACGCTGCTCACCCTGCTCGGCCTCGGCGCCATCCCGGTGATCAACGAGAACGACACCGTCGCCACGGCGGAAATCCGCTATGGCGACAACGATCGCCTCGCCGCGCGGGTGGCGCAGATGGTCACGGCTGATTGCGCCGTGCTGCTGTCCGACGTCGACGGCCTGTATACCGCGCACCCCACGCGCGAGCCGGGCGCCCGGCACGTGCCCGAGGTGGCGGAGATCACGCCGGCGATCGAGGCCATGGCGTCCGGCCCCGCGACAGCGGTGGGTTCGGGCGGCATGGTGACCAAGATCGCCGCGGCGCGCATCGCGGTAGCCGCCGGCTGTCACCTGTGCATCGCCTCCGGGCGCGTGCCGCACCCGCTCGCCGCGATCGAGCAGGGGGCGGCCTGCACCTGGTTCCTGGCGCACGAGAAGCCCGTGGTCGTGCGCAAGCAATGGATCGGCGGCACGCTGCAGGCGGCTGGCGCGCTGTGCATCGACGCGGGCGCGGCCGAGGCGCTGGCGCGCGGCAAGAGCCTGCTGCCGGCCGGGGTCACGGACGTGCGCGGCGAGTTCGAGCGCGGCGACGCCGTGCGGGTGCTGGATCCCGGCGGACGCGAGCTGGCGCGCGGCCTGTCGGCGTACGCCAGCGCCGATGCGCGGCGGATCATGGGCCGGCGCAGCGCGGACATCGAGTCCATTCTCGGCTACCGGGGCCGCGACGAGATCATCCATCGCGACGACCTGGTGGTCGAGCGCAGCACCATGACCCGGGTGAAGCAGGCATGAGCCGGATCGGCGAGTTGATGCAGCGTCTCGGCGAGCAGGCCGTTGCCGCCGCGGCCGTGCTCGCCAGATCCGATACGGCTGCCCGCAACGCGGCGCTCGCGCGCCGCCGCCGCCGCGGTGCGGCGTGATGCCGCGACGATACTGCAGGCCAACGACGAGGACTTTGCAGCCGCCAGCGAACGCGGGCTGTCGGGTGCGCTGCTCGACCGGCTGCGCCTCGACGCGGCGCGGCTCGAAGCAGTGGCCGCCGGGCTCGAACAGGTCGCGGGCCTGCCTGATCCGGTCGGCCGCGTGCTGGCGGAGTGGCGGCGCCCGAACGGATTGCTGATCCGCCGCGTGCAGCGTGCCGCTCGGCGTGATCGGCATCATCTACGAAAGCCGCCCGAACGTCACCGCCGACGCCGGCGCGCTCTGCCTCAAGTCCGGCAACGCGGCCATCCTGCGCGGCGGCTCGGAGAGCGTGCGCTCGAACCGTGCCATACACGCCTGCCTGGCCGAGGGCCTGACCGCGGCGGGGCTGCCCGAGGCCGCCATCCAGCTGGTGCCCACCCAGGATCGCGACGCCGTCGGCTACATGCTGAAAGGCATGACCGACTACCTCGACGTCATCGTGCCGCGCGGCGGCAAGAGCCTGATCGCGCGGGTGCAGCAGGACGCGCGCGTGCCGGTGATCGGGCATCTCGAGGGCAACTGCCACGTCTATGTCGACCGGGCGGCCGACCTGAACATGGCGCGCGAGATCGTGCTGAACGCCAAGCTGCGCCGCACCGGCATCTGCGGAGCCGCCGAGACGCTGCTGATCGACCGCGGTTGCGCCGCCACGCATCTCGCGACCGATCGTCGCGGCCCTGCTGGACGCCGGCTGCGAAGTCCGCGGCGACGCGTTGGTGCGCGCAGTGGATCCGCGGGTGCGGGCGGCCAGCGAGGACGACTGGTACACCGAGTATCTCGACGCCATCATCGCTGCGAAGGTCGTCGAGGGCCTCGATGAGGCGATCGCGCACATCGGCAAGTATGGCTCCGCTCACACCGAGTCCATCGTCACCGAAGACCAGGCCGCGGCGGCGCGCTTCCTGCAGGAGGTGGACAGCGCGATCGTCCTGCACAATGCGTCGACGCAGTTCGCGGACGGCGGCGAGTTCGGCATGGGCGCGGAAATCGGCATCTCGACTGACCGTTTTCACGCCCGCGGACCGGTGGGACTCGAGCAGCTGGTCAGTTACAAGTATGTGGTGCTTGGCAGCGGACAGGTCAGGCCGGGCTAGGTGCGCGGTCGAATCAGGCAGCGGGGCTTGATGCGCGGCAAGGCAATCGTCTGGCTGCTGGGCGCGCTCGTGTACCTCGGGGCGATGCCGCTGTCGGCATCCACCGCGGCGTCGTCCATGCAGGTCGGCGTGCTCGCGGGGGAGTCCGGCGACGCGGACCGGGACGCCGTGGTCAGCGGTGCCCTCGACAATCGTTTCGCGCCCTTCGACTATCGCGAGGCGCGCCGGCAGGGCCCGGTCTTCTGGTTGCGCCTGCTGCCCGGCCAGGCCGGCGACGTGGACGGTGTGCCCGTGCTGCGCGTGCGCAAGGGCCGCCATCTTGCTCTCGAGGTGTTCGCGGGCGGGGCCGCTGCTGCAGGCCTGCCGGCCGCGACCACCTTGCCGGGATTCCGCGGCGTCGAGGACGTTGCGTTCCTGTTGCCCGCCGAGGGCGCGGCCCTGCGTGAGCCCCTCTACGTCCGGGTCGAGGCGGCCGGCGCGGGCGCCGAGGAGTTGCAACTCGGGGTCACCTCTCTCGAGACCGTGCTGCAGCAGGGACGCAATCATGCGCGCGTGGTCGCCATGGCGTTCGGCGCGCTGCTCGCCATGTCGTGCGCGGCCCTGCTGATCTTCTTCGTCCTGCCCGACCGCATCTTCCTGATCTACGCAACGCTGTTCTCGCTGCAGGCGCTGTATGTCACGTACCTGTCGGGGCAGGGATTCGACTGGCCGGTACTGCGGGCGGCGCTACCCCTGATGGCGCATGCCTGGAATGTGCCGGCCGCGCTCAGTGGTGCCGCGGCCTGCCTGTTCGTGCGCGAGATGGCGGACCTGCGCCGCTACTCGCCGCGCGAGTACGCCGTATTCGGCTGGCTTGCGATCGCTTTCGTGGTGCTCGCCTTCGCCAATGCCGCCCACGTGGTGGGCTGGGGCGGCTGGGTCGCGGCGCTCGGCAACGTGCTGTTCCTCGGCGCGGCGCTGTTCACCGTGGTGGTGGCCTTCCTCGCCTGGCGTCGCGGCAGCCGCGCGGCCGGCTGGTTTCTGCTCGCCTGGGCCTTGCTCGAAGTGGCCACCACCGCCACCGCCGCCACCTTCCTGTTCAGCGATGCCGAGCCGTCCTGGCTGCACTACGGCCTGCCGCTGGCGATGGTCGCGGCCGCCGTGCTGGTCGCACTCGGCGTCGCCGACCGGCTGCTCGAGCAGCGCCGCGCCTTGACGGCCGCCGAGCGCCGCGCCGAGACCGATTCGCTGACCGGCGTCCTCAATCGCCGCTCCGTCCTGGAGCGGCTCGACGCCGCCTGTGCCCGCGTCCAGGCGCGTGACCTGCCGATTGCGCTGCTGTTCATCGATCTCGATCACTTCAAGGAGATCAACGATGCGCACGGGCACCTCGCGGGAGACGCCTGTCTGCGGGCGGTGGTCGCCCCGATCCAGGCGGAGCTGCGCCAGTCGGACGTGATCGGTCGCTGGGGTGGCGAGGAATTCGTGGTCGTGCTGACCGGCGCCGATGCCAACGCCGCGCACGCGATCGCCGAGCGCATCGTCCAGCGCGTGGCGGATCTCACCGTCGAAGGTTTCGACAGGCCGATCCGCCTCACCTGCAGCATCGGCGTGGCCGCCAGCGACACGCTCGGCGTCTGGGGCGAGCACCTGATCGCCCGGGCCGACGCGGCCGTGTACGACGCCAAGGGGTCCGGGCGCAATCGGGTGCGCATCGCCGCCGCTGCGACCGCCTGAGCGGCCGGAGCGCTGCGGTCAGCGGCCTGGATCGCCCTCGACGCCGCCGGACAGCGAAAATGCCCCGGCGATGCCGCGGGACCGCAGCCACTCGGCGGCAGCCAGGCTGCGAACGCCTCTGGCGCAGACCAGCAGATACCGCCCGCGGTGATCCAGGTCGCGTGGCCCGTCGGCCAGCAGGCGCGCCAGCGGCCACTGCAGCGCGGCTGCCACGCACAATGGATTGCTGGCGGTCTCATCTGGTTCGCGAATGTCGATGATGCGGTAGCCGGCCGCGCTGGCGTCGCGCAGCGGCACTGCCACCTGCAGCCGCTCGACAGTGGCGCTGTGCAACGCCGGCAGCCGGGCGCAACCGGAGTCGCCGCATTCCGGGGCGCGGCGCGCCCGGATGCGGGTCTGTTCGTGCGTCAGCAGGTCGAGCACGATGACCTCATCGCGCAACTGGCCCGGCAGGTCGAGCAGTATCTTCAGGGTCTCCATCGCCTGCATTCCGCCGAGGACGGCCGGCACCGGCCCGAGCACCCCGCTCACCGCGCAGTTGCCGACCAGCCCATCGACCGTCGCCTCGGGCCACACGCAGCGCAGGCACGGCCCCCGCTGGTCGGGTCTCGCCACCTGCAGCTGACCCTCGTACTGGTGCACGCTCGCCAGCACTGCCGGTTTGCCTGCCCGCACGCAGGCGTCATTCACCAGGAACTTGGTGGTGAAGTTGTCGCTGCAATCGACCACGACATCCGCGGACGCGACCAGTTCGGCCGCGTTCGCCTGGTCGAATCGCGTCACCAGCGGTTCGATGCGGATCTCCGGATTGAGCGCGGCCAGCCGGTGCGCCGCAACCCGGGCCTTGGGCTGGCCGCTGTCGCTCAATGCATAGAGAGGCTGCCGCGGCAGGTTGCTGGGTTCGACCACGTCCGCATCGACGATTCGCAGGGTGCCGACGCCGGCGCCCGCCAGCGACGAGAGGACCGGACAACCGAGGCCGCCGGCACCCACGACCAGCACCGTCGACGCGGACAGTCGTCTTTGTCCCGCCACGCCCACCTGCTTCAGCGCCATTTGCCGCGAGTAGTCGTAGCGCGGCACCGCGCCGTGCTGGTGGACATGCCCACCCTGCTGCGAGAGCGTCGGCGGCGCCGCGCAGCGCTCGCAGTTGACCCAGCCGGAGTCGCCGTCGAGATAGTGCTCCTTCTTCCAGATCGGGACCCGCTGCTTGACCTCGTCGATGACGTAGCGGCAGGCGGCGAAGGCCTCGGCGCGGTGGCCGCTGGCGACGCCGACCCAGACCGCGAGTTCACCGAGCGCGAGCTCGCCGAGCCGATGCACGCAGCGCGCACCGCGGACCCCGAAGCGCGCGACCGCTTCGGCCACGATGCGCTCGCCTTCCTTGAGCGCCAGTTCCTCGAAGGCCTCGTAATCGAGGCGCTGGACGGCGCGGCCCTCGTTCTCGTTGCGCACCCATCCCTCGAACGAGGCGTAGCCGCCGGCGGCGACGTCCGCAAGCGAGGCCTGCAGAGCCGCGGGTTGCAGGGGGGCGTGACTGAACTCGAAGGTTCTCATCCGCCGGCCACGGGGGGGATGAAGACGATCTCGTCGGCCTCGGCCAACGGCCGCGACCAATCCGAGAATTCGGCGTTGACCGCCACCTTCAGCTGCTCGCGCGCGAGCGTGAAGCCGTATCGGCTTGCCAGCTCCTGGTACAGGGCAGCCGCGTCGGGCGCCGACGTGCTGACGCGGTCCTCGCTGCGGCCGGCCTGCTCGCGCAGCAGCGCGTAGTACTTGACCCGCACCGTCGGCATCAGACGGCGCCCCCCGTCTCGCGCCCGAGGCGTCGGCTCGCCTCCGCCCGCTCCTCGGGAGTGTTGACGTTGTCGAGCGCGCCGGAGTCGAGCGGCTCGATGAGGGTTGCGCCGTGCGCGAGGAGAAGCTTGCGGGGACAGTGACGACCCGCGGCGATCGCGTCGAGCACGGCTGCGCGGCTGGAGGGTTCCCAGATCGCGCACAACGGCTCGGGCAGGCCGTCGTGGGCACTGCGAAAGGCGGTCGCCAGCGCGCCCCGGTCGCGATGCGCGAGCAGGTGCTCGAGAACCGGTAGCCGCAGGAAGGGCAGGTCGCAGGCCAGCACCAGCCAGGCCGCCTCCGGGTGAGTCGCCTGGGCGGCCGCGATGCCCGCGATCGGGCCCTGCGCCCTGGCGGCCGTCCACGATGCTCGGCAGTGCCGCACGCAGGGGATCCGCGGTCTGGTCGGGCCGCACCGAGACGTAGGCGCGCCGGGTGCAGGCTGCGACCATCTCGTAAACGATTTCCAGCTGTGGCCGCCCGTGCCAGGCGATCGCCGCCTTGTCTTGCCGCATGCGCGACGACCGGCCACCCGCCAGCACGAGTCCGTAGAGACTGCTCACGGCTCGTCGTCCCGCCAGTGGTAGTCGTGCTTGCCGCCGGTCTTCTCCAGCAGACGGGTCTCGGTGATGACGATGTCGTGCGACAACGCCTTGCACATGTCATAGACGGTCAAGGCCGCGATCGAGGCTCCGGTCAGCGCCTCCATTTCGACCCCCGTACGATGCTGCACGGCAACGCGGCAGCGAATCACGACCGTGCCCGCTGCATCCATGGCGACGTCCAGCGTGCAGTGATCGAGCGGCAGCGGGTGGCAGAACGGGATCAGCTCGTGGGTGCGCTTCGCCGCCAGGGTCCCGGCGACGATCGCCGTCTGGAACACCGGCCCCTTGCTGGTGGTGAAGCCGGCGCCGCGCAGCGCCGCGCGCGGCGGCGGCCGGCAGACGCACGTGGGCAATGGCGGTCGCACTGCGCGCGGTCACGGCCTTGCCCGAGACGTCGACCATCGTCGGCTTGCCATCCTCGTCGACATGGGTGAGCTCAGTCATCTTCAGCCGCCGATGTAATACATCTCGATCTTGCGCGTTCCCTGATCTGCGCCCGCCGCCTGGCGCAGTTCGCTGTAGCGATCCTCGCGCAACCGCCAGACGCCGCGGATGCGCTCCAGCAAGGCCGCGTCATCCGCGCCGGCGCGCAGCGGGCCGCGCAGGTCGGTGCCCTGCGTCGCGAACAGGCAGGTGTACAGCACGCCCTCCGAGGACAGGCGGGCACGGGTGCAGTCGCCGCAGAACGGCTGCGATACCGAGGAGATGAAGCCGACCTCGCCACCGCCGTCCGTGAACACATAGCGTTCCGCCACTTCGCCGCGATAGCTGCCGGCCTCCGCTTCGAGCGGCCAGTGCGACTCGATCAGCCGCTTGAGTTCGCGCGATGGCACCACCCGGTCCGGCAACCAGTGATTGCGGTTGCCGACGTCCATGTATTCGATGAAGCGCACGATCACACCCGTGCCCCGAAAGCGCTCGACCAGGCCGAGCACGCTGTCCTCGTTGACGCCGCGCTGCACGACCGCGTTGATCTTGATCGGCGTCAAGCCCGCTTCGCGCGAGGCCTCGATGCCGTCCAGCACGCGCTCCAGCCCGTCGAAGCCGCCACTCGTCCGCCGGAACACTTCGGGGTCGAGGCTGTCGAGGCTGACGGTCACGCGCTTGAGGCCGTTGGCCTTCAGTTCCGCGGCATGCTGCGCCAGCAGCACGCCGTTGGTCGTCAGTGCGAGGTCCTCGACGCCAGCCAGCGAGGACAGCTCTCCGATCAGGTCGGCGATGCCGGAACGCAGCAGTGGCTCGCCGCCGGTGAGGCGGACCTTGCGGACGCCAGCTACCACGGCGAGGCGGGTGATGCGCACGATCTCGTCGAACGACAGCCGCGCTGCGGCAGGCAGGAAGCGGTAGTCGTCGTGAAACGTCTCGCGCGGCATGCAGTACGGGCAACGGAAGTTGCAGCGGTCCATGACCGAGATGCGCAGATCGCGGAGCGGCCGGCCCAGCGTGTCGCGCGCACGAGCGGCAGGCTCGAGCCCCACGATCCCGGACTGTTGCGTCTGCGACATCTGCCTACCACCTGTACAAGGGCGCCGGCACGCCGCGCTCGTGGGTGGCCGGACCCGGCGGCAGCTCGATGAAGCCCGCCGTGCCGGCGAGCGAATTGAAGTCCCCGGACCCCCGCGTCGGGCAGGGAAGCGCCCAGGTACGGCCGCTCCCATCGTACTGCAGGCTCACCGGCAGGAACCAGGCAAGCGCCGGCTGGAAGCTGACCGGCGAGGCGAGCGCGACCATCTCGGTGGGCACCGCGGCGGCGCCTGCCATGCGCCACAGCGCCGGGATGACGTAGCGCGCCAGGCAGACCAGCACGGACACCGGATTGCCCGGCAGCGCGAAGACCGGCTTGCCGTCCCGCGAAACGCCGAACCACATGGGACGGCCGGGCCGCTGGGCGACCTTGTGAAAGACGCGCCGCACCCCGAGGCCTGCCAGCACGTCGGGTACGTGATCGAAGCGCCCGGCCGAGACCCCGCCCGACAATACCAGCACGTCGTCGACAGCGAGCCGCGTGCGCAAGCAGTCGGCGATAGCCCCAGGATCGTCCGGGACGTGGAAGTCCTCGACCACTGCTCCGCCGCCCTGGACCAGCGCGGCCGCCAGCGCCTGCGGATTGGACCGCCTGACCTGATGATCGAGGATCGGGCCTCCCGGCGCGACCAGCTCGTCGCCGGTCGAGACGACGGCGACCCGCGGTCGGCACGCGACGCGCACCGCGGCGAGCCCGGCGGACGCCACCACGGCGATCTCCGGTCCGCGCAGCAGGGCGCCGCTGCCGAGCAGTTGTGTGCCGGCGCGCGCATCCGAGGCCCTGCGGTGCACGTGCTGCTGTGGTTTGACCGTTGCATCGGTGGTAAGCACCACGCTGGTGTCTTCCCGCCGCAACGCTTCCACCGGGATGACGGCGTCGCAGCCACGCGGCAGGACGGCACCGGTCATGACCTCGATGCAGGCCGAGGCGGGATCATCGAGGCTAAGTGGCGGCGCGCCGGCAGCCTGCACGCCGGCAATCCGCAAACGCCGCGCGCCCGCCGCGATGCGCTCGCTGGCGACCGCGATACCGTCCATGGCGACCCGGTCGAAGGGCGGCGCATCCCGCTCGGCATGGACAGACTGACGCAGCACCCTCCCGGCCGCCTGCCCGAGCGGCACCAGCTCGTCCGGCAGTCCAGGCAGCTCGAGCGCGATGGCTGCCTCGGCCTCGGCCGGCGTCAGCATGGGATCCGGTCAGTCCTTCTTGTTCGCTTCCTTGAACGCCCGCAGCTGCTCGTTGAAGCGATCCGCGACGCTCTGCACTTCGTCGACCGCCGCGTTGTTCTTCTTGGCCTGCATGTCGGCCAGCTCTTTCTTGCGCGCGTCGTCGAGTTCGGGGTTGGCGAGGATCGCCTTGAGTTCCATGTCGAGACAAGCGTTATAGGCCGCAACGTCCGCATCGAACTGTTTCACCAGCTGCTGTGTCGCCACCATCTGTTCGTAGGTGGCAGTGCGTCCGTCCGGCATGCTTTCCGGTGGGCGCGGATAGATGCAGGCCGCCTGCGCAGTGGCGGCGGACGCGGCGAGCAGGGTGGCACAAGCCAGCGCTTGGATCTTCATGGGTCAGGGTTCCTCGGCCAGTTCAAGGGTGATCACGGGGCCGCAGGCTGGGACGGCGGCTGCACACCGGAGTCTAGCCCAGCGGGGCCGCGTCAGGCGACCCGACTACCCTCGGACCGTCGCGGGCCCGTCAGGTTCCGGCCGTGCGCGGCGTCAGCTCCTCGACCCGGCGCAGGGCCTCGAGCCGCGTGCGATAGTGATCGAAGTCCTTCAGGGTCGCGTTCAGGCCGACCTGGACCAGGATCCTGGCCACGGGCTTGTGGATACCGCAAAGCACCACGAGCTGCCCGGCGGCCCGGGCACGCTGCACGATGGTATCGAGCGCCAGCGCGGCACTGACGTCGAGCGCCGGCACGTCCTGCATGTCGATGACCACGGCGTCGTAGCTGACCGCCACCGACATGCGCCGGGTCATCTCGTTGGCGGCGCCGAAGCTCATCGCGCCGGACAGGTGCAACAGCAGCACGCGGCCGGCCAGCCTGGCGAACAACTCCGACTCCGCAGGATCCAGGATCGCGGCGCCGCTCTCGTGATCGGTGATGGTGCGGATCGACTGGCTCTGCAGATCGGCCATTTCCTTGACGAACAGCATGCTAGCCATCACGGTACCGACCGCCACGGCGGTGATCACGTCGACGAACACGGTGAGCAGCAGCACCGTCAGCATGCATACCGTCGAGGACACGGGCATTCGCCGGATCCGCCGCAGGTACGGCCAGTCGATGACGTCGATCCCGACCTTGATCAGGATCCCGGCAAGCACCGCATGCGGCACGTGCGCGGCAAGCGGACCGAGACCGAGTACGACGGCCAGCAGCACCAGCGCGTGGGTCATCCCCGACAGCGGCGTGCGTCCGCCCGAGCGGATGTTGACCAGCGTGCGTATCGTCGCGCCGGCACCGGGGATGCCGCCGAGCAGCCCGGCCGCGACGTTGCCGATTCCCTGGCCCACCAGCTCGCGGTCCGAGTCGTGGAAAGTACGCGTCACGTTGTCGGCGATCAGCGAGGTCAGCAGGCTGTCGAGCGAACCGAGGGCGGCGAGCACCAGCGCCGGCGGCACGACCTCCCTGAGCAGGCCGAAGTCCAGCGTCGGCATCACCAGCGTGGGCAGCGCGCTGGGTATCGGCCCCAATACCGGCGCCTCGGGCAGCGCCAGCGCGACCAGCAGGCTGCCCGCCAGCAGCGCGAGCAGGGTGGCCGGCACCCGCTGGTTGATGGCCGCCGGCGTGAACAGGCAGATCGCGAGCGCCACCGCGCCGGCCGACAGCGCGTGCACGCCGGGATGCATGAGGTACTCGGGGAACACGGTCAGCGCATTGACGACGCTCGCCGGCGCGGCGTGCCCGAGCAGCGGATCGAGTTGCATCACGATGATGATCACGCCGATGCCCGACATGAAGCCGGAGATGACGGGGTAGGGCACCAGGTTGATGTAGCGGCCCAGCTTGAGCACGCCGAATACGGCCTGCAGCACGCCGGCCAGCATGACGATGGTGAAGGCGACCGCCGGATTGCCGGCATGGGCGGTGAAGATCGTGGCGGCCACGACCGTCATGGGTCCGGTGGGGCCGGAAATCTGCGACGGCGTCCCGCCGAACAGCGATGCAAACAGGCCGACACAGATCGCGCCGTACAGGCCCGCGACCGGACCGGCGCCGGAGGCGACGCCAAAGGCGAGCGCCAGCGGCAGCGCGACGATCGCGGCGGTGACGCCGCCGAACAGGTCGCCCCTGAGGTTGGACAGATCGAGCTTGGGCAGGATGGACGGCAATGGATGATCCGGCTGAGTGCCGGTATCTTACCGCTTTGTCCAGAGCGCCTCGCGTCCCGGCGAGGCTGGAATCCGGCCGGCAACAGGAGTGGGCATGCGGCGCGCCACTGTGATTCGCCACGTGGCGTTCGAGGATCTCGGCACGCTGGGTCCGGCGCTGGGCCGCGCCGGCTACCAGGTGCGGTACCTGGAGGCGGGCATCGACGACCCGCACGCGGCTTCCGCCGCCGACCTGGTCATCGTCCTCGGCGGTCCGATCGGTGCGCTCGACGACAGGCATTATCCCTGGCTGGAGGCCGAGACGGCGATGCTCGAGCACCGCATCGCCGGGGAGCGCGCGACGCTCGGGATCTGCCTGGGCGCGCAACTCATGGCGCGGGCGCTCGGCGCGCGAGTCTACGCGGCGCGCGAGCGGGAAATCGGCTACGCGCCACTGCTGCTGACGACCGAGGGGCTTGCCTCGCCGTTGCGGCACGTGGACGGGGCCCTGGCGCAGGTGCTGCACTGGCACGGCGACACGTTCGACTTGCCGGCGGGATGCGCGCTGCTTGCCTCGACGCCGGCCTGCCCTCACCAGGCCTTTGCGCGCGGCCCGCGAGTGCTGGCGCTGCAGTGCCATCCGGAGGCCGAATCCGGCACGCTCGAGCGGTGGCTCATCGGTCATGCGGTCGAGCTCGGCGGCGCCGGGATCGCGCCCGCGGAACTCCGTGGCCAGGCGCTGGCGCAGGGGCCGAGGCTGGAGCGTCAGGCCGCGCTGCTGTGGGACGAGTGGCTGGCGGGCCTCACTGCATGACCGACGATTTCACACCAGGCGCCGCCGTGCGTGTCGCGCCCGCGATAGTCCGCGTCGTGGCGCCCAATCCGGGTCCTCTCACCGGACCCGGAACCAACAGCTATCTGGTCGGCGAGCGCGAACTCGCGGTCATCGATCCCGGTCCCGCTGAACCCGCGCATGTCGAAGCATTGGTCGCGGCCGGCGGGGGCCGCATTGGCTGGATCCTGGTGACCCATACCCACCGTGATCATTCGCCGGCCGCCCGCCTGCTGCGCGAGGCAACCGGCGCCGTGGTGGTGGGGCGCCGGGCGCCGGACGACGGACGCCAGGATCGCCGCTTCCGCCCCGACGCCGAGCCGGCGGACGGCGAGCGCATCCTGATCGATGGCGTCGCCCTGCGCTGCATCGCGACCCCGGGTCACGCCTCGAATCACCTGTGCTTTCTGGCCGAGGAGAGTGGCGTGCTGTTCACCGGCGACCATATCCTCGGCCACGTCTCGCCGGTGATACTGCCGCCCGACGGCGACATGAACGACTACCTCGAGTCGCTGGCCAGGCTCCGTGCCCTGCCGCTGACACGCATCGCGCCCGGCCACGGGCCGATGCTCGACGACCCGGTCGCCGTGATCGACGAGCTGGTTGCCCATCGGCTGGCACGCGAAGCGCGCATCGTCGCGGCGCTCGACCAGCAGGCGCGCGAACTCGATGAACTCGTGCGGCGGGTGTACGCGGATGTCGATCCGGCGCTGCACGAGCTTGCGCGGCATACCCTGCTGGCGCATCTCATCCGGCTCGAGCGTGCCGGGCGCGCGACCCGGCATGGTGGCGTGGAGCCGGACTCGAGCGCGGCGTGGGCCGCGGGCCGCTGACATGCCCGGACTGGGCGTTGCGCTTCGCAACTGCGCGCTCGACCTGGGTGGCAGAAGGGTGCTGCAGGAGACCTCGCTGGTCGTCGCGCCGGGAGAGAAGTGGCTGCTGTGCGGTCCGAACGGCGCCGGCAAGACCCAGCTGGTGAAGCTGCTGGCCGGCGTGCGTTGGCCTGCGCCGACCGGGCGCGAGAGCCGGCGATACCTCGATGGGTCGGGTCGCGAGCTCGAACTCGTGGAAGTGCGCTCACGCATCGCCTACCTCGGCGCCGAGTCGCAGGATCGCTACGCGCGGCATGGCTGGAATCACCGCATCGACGAGGTCGTGGCGACGGGCCTGTTCGGCACCGACATTCCGCTCGATCGGCCCGATGCCGCGCAGCGGCGGCGGGTCGACCTGCTGCTGAGGCGCGTCGGGTTGCATGCCGAGCGGCAGCGGCGGGTGCTCGAGGTTTCCTACGGGCAGCGCAGGCTGGCGCTGGTCGCCCGGGCGCTGGCCGCACGCCCGCGGTTGCTGCTGCTGGACGAGATCTTCAACGGACTCGACGCGGGTCATCGCAACGCGCTGGCGCGCGTGCTGGCGGGCATCGTGCGCACGCGAGTCACGCTGCTGCTGACGGCGCACCGTCCCGAGGATGTCCCCGCCGGGCTGTCTCACGGCGCATGGATCGAGCGCGGCCGGTTGCGCCGGGTGTCACCGCGGCAGGCGATCGCCCGGCTCGGCGGTTCGAGGCCGGTGCGAGCAGCCCGGACGCGCGAGGCCGGCACCCGCGAGCCGCCTTACATCGAACTGGTTGGCGCGAGCGTGTACCGGGAGGGCCGGCTGGCGTTGCGGGGCATCGACTGGGCGTTGCGCGACGGCGAGCACTGGGCGGTGACCGGGCGGAACGGCAGCGGCAAGAGCACGTTCCTCGGGGTGCTGCACGGCGCCTATCCCGTTGCGCTCGGCGGGCGGATCAGCCGCCGTGGCGTGGCGCGCGGCACGCCGCTCGACCGGATCCGGTCGGCGATCGGCTTCGTTTCGCCGGAGCTGCAGGCGGAGTACGAGCCGCGCTCGACGCTGGCCGCGCTCGTGGTGGGCGGTCTGCGTGGCACGGTGGGTCTGGATCGGCCGATGTCGCGCGCGGAGCGCCTCGCGGCGGTGCGTGCGCTGCGTCGTGTCGGCCTCGCTTCGCTGGCCGGACGCCGGGCACGCGAGGTGTCCTATGGCGAGCTGCGCCTCGCCTTGATCGCACGCGCGTGGGTGCACGAGCCGCAGCTGCTGCTGCTCGACGAGCCGTTCACGGGCCTTGATCCACGGCGGCGCGCGGCGCTGCGCCGCGCACTCGAACTGCTCGCGCGCCGCGGCACCCGTCTGGTGATGGCGGTACACCATCGCGACGACCTGCCGGCGGTTGTCAGCCACCGCCTGCACCTGGTCAAGGGGGTCGTGCGTGAGTCCGGCCGACTGGGCCCGGTCGGCGCTAGTAGGCGTGACGGCTGAACAGCTCGTAGGCGGTCTGGTAGTAGGCGATCGCCAGGCGCTCCTGTTCGCGATCGAGCGGCAGCGGGGCATAGCTGTCGGTGGCGCGGTCGTAGCTGAAGGTGCGCGAGGGGCTGTTCAGGCCGAGCACCGTGAGCCGTCCGTCACGGTAGATCGCGATATCGTGATTGTGGCTGAACAGCGCGATCCGCTCGGCGTCGGGCGTGTGCAGGACGTCCTGGCCGAAGAATGGCGCCTCGTACGGCAGGCCCAGCAGCCCCAGCACCGTGGGCGCGATATCGACCTGGCCCATCAGTGTCTCGACCTCCTGCGGAGCGATATGGCCGGGCGAGTAGATGAGCAGGGGAATCTCATAGGTGCGCAGCGGGATCTCCGCCTTGCCGTAAACGCGCGCGCCATGGTCGGCGACGATGACGAAGACGGTGTTGTCGAACCACGCGTGCTTCTTTGCCTCGGTCAGGAAGTAGCCCAGCGCGAAGTCCGCATAGCGAACCCCCGCTTTGCGTCCTCCGCCCGACTCCGGCACGCCGGGGACACCGGCCCGGAAGGTGAATGGCTTGTGGTTGGACGTGGTCATCACGATCGAGAAGAAGGGCACGCCCGCGGCGGCCTTGGCGTCGAAGTGGCCGAGCGCGAGGTCGAACAGATCCTCGTCGCTGACGCCCCACATGTTCTCGAAGCGGACCGGTTCGTGGATGTCCGAGCGGTCGAGCACCTCGAAGCCGTTCTGCGCGTAGAAGTAGCGCATGTTGTCGAAGTAACCGTAGCCGCCGTACAGGAAGCTGGCGTCATAGCCGAGGTCGCGCATCACGGCGCCCCAGTTGGCGATGTGCTCGTTGCCCGGTCGGCGCAGTATCGAGACCGTGGGAATCGGCGGGAACGACGCGGTGATCGCCTCGAGACCGCGCACGGTCCGGGTTCCCGAGGCGTAGGCGTTGCTGAACCACATGCCCTGCGCGGCGAGCTTGTCGAATTCCGGGGTCAGGTCGCGCTCCGAGCCGTGGAGCTTGCTGAACTCGGCGCCGAATGACTCGCTCGAGACGACCACGACGTTCAAACGGCCCAGCCCGTCCGGGCGCGCGGCGTGCGAGCGGGTCAGCCGTCCGTCCGCCAGGTCGGTGAACCGGCCGCCGTCGCCGGCCAGCCGCTCTGCCAGCAGCGCGAAGTTGTCCCGGGAATCGGCCACCGGATAGTAGGCGTGATAGTCGATCTCGCTGGTGGCCAGCGCGCGGAAGAAGCTGCTCATGCCGTTCTGCACCAGTTCGTTCTCGACCCGGTTGGCGGCGAAGGACAGCTCGTCGGTGCGGTACCAGAATGCGGCCAGCGCCACACAGATACCGTACGCCAGGAACAGCGGCAGCCGTCGCGCGAGGCGCACACTGTGCAGGAAGCTGCCCGACATCAGGCGCATCAGCGGCCTGGTCAGCAGGGCGGCCACGAGCAGCGCGAATCCCGACACCCACAGCACCGGATACTCCGCCCAGACATCCCCGGCCACCTCGGTCGGGAACATCAGGTAGTCGACGGCCACGATGTTGAAGCGGGCGTCGAACTCTTCGAAGAAGAAGAACTCGGCGGCTGCCGAGAAACCCAGCGCGAAGATTGTCAGGAAGGTCGCGGCCGCGAGCAGCCGCTGATTGACGCGGCTGCGGAACCAGCGGTCGCGCATGGCCAGCAGGTAGAGGGCCAGCGGCGCCAGCATGTAGAGCGACTGCACCAGGTCGTTGACCACACCGCCGGCGATCAGCAGCGGCAGGTGCGCCACGGGCACGCCCTGGGCCACCCCGAAACGGGCGAACAGGACCAGGCGCACGACCAGGCCGAAGGCCAGGTACGCGCCGGCCAGCACGGCGATGGGCAGGAACCGGCTGTGGGCCGGTCCGGGCACGGGGTCAGGAGAGGGGAGGGTATTCGGATTCAAGCCGGACTCCGGAGGCGCAAAGACGCCCGGCGCGCGCGATCGCGCGCCAGGCCGGGCAGCAATTATGGGGTTGGACGTAGGCCGGGACCGGAATCAATCGCCCGGGCCGGCCAGGGCGTCGGGGCCTATTTTTCGCCCTTGAGGTAACGGTCGAGCTCGCGGTGGAAGTGGCGCACCCGCACTTCCTGTTCGCTCCACAGCGGTCCGCGGAAACCGCGCGAACGCGAGCCGGCGCCAACTGCGGCAACCAGTTCGACGTCCTGGTCCAGCACTTCGCCGAGGTCCGGCTTGGCGCCCTCCGGCACGTGCTCGATCGCCGGACGTGTCTGGCCGGTGACGTCCGTGCCCTTGGGCAGGCCCATCCAGGCCGGAACGAAATACGACGGGTCGTCCACGTGCCTGAACATGGTGATGTTGTCGTAGTAGAACTTGCGCGGGTCGTCGGCGTGGGGGAGGAAGCGCATGATGAACACGCCCTCCGGGTGCATGCCGATCTGCACGTTCGGAAACAGTCCGGTCGCCCAGCTGTCGGTCAGCTGTCCGTCGGTCAGATTGCGGTAGTGGTCGAGGCCCAGCCGCTCGGCGCGGGCACGCTTGGACTTCTGCACCGCCGCCCGCACCTCCCGCGCGTTGCCCTTGAAGCCGGCGGGATCCATGCCGGCGTCCTGCATCATGAACTGCAGGCCGGCGTCGACGGTTTCCTGGTCGGCCAGGCGATGACTCTTCACGCACAGCGGTACGATCATGCGGCTGAAGCCGTTCGGGTACAGGTCGTACTGGCTGAAGTCCTCCATCACGCCCTGGGTCTGCGGATGGATGTGCGGCAGGTGATAGGTTTCGTAGAAGGAGTCGACGCCCACTTTCCAGTTCGCGTTCCAGGTGCTGCGCACATGGCGCACCGCGTGCATCTTGTCGATCTGGTAGTTCTCGATGTAGCCCGCCGGCAGTCCGATCCAGTCCTGCAGCGGCGGCGCCTTGCCATCCATGTTGACGAACACCAGACCGCCGATGGCGTCACAGCGAACCTCGCTCAGCGATGGGCGATGCGCGATCAGCTGCGGCGCAAAGGTGTCCTCGTCGGTGATGCACTTGAGCTTGCCGTCGCACTCGAACTGCCAGCCATGAAACGCGCAGGTGAAGTGCCCGACGCTGCCGAATTCGTTGAGTGCGACGCGATTGGCGCGATGCGGGCAGACGTTGTAGAAGGCCTTGATGCCGCCGTCTGCCTGCCGCACCACCAGGATCGACTCGTGGCCGATCTCGAAGGTGAAGTAGTCGCCGTCCTCCGGGATGTCGGAGGTGACGCCCGCCAGCAGCCACACCCGCGGCCACAGGCGCTCCCACTCCTTCTTCATGAACTCGGCGGTGTGGTACCGGGACGGATCCGGGATGTCGAGCCCGTTGTCGACGGGCGGCTGCTTGGCCTCGAGGGAATCCGCGGGGGCGTCGGGGTTGACGCGATAGTCGAAGCTCATGGCAGGACCTCTTTGCTCAGTCGCTGAGTGGTTCAGGCGCGCGCCGGCCGCCGCTTGAAACTATATCGCAAGCACGCCAAAGAAACAGTCAAGACTGTTTATTTTGGATCCGGTCTTCGTCGAACCTCGGGGTCCGCCAGGGGTGGGGCGCCATCGAACCTGGCACCGGCATGGCTACCGTGAAACCTCCAGCGCGGAATGTCGTGTGTGAGCAACATTTCATGTCAATGCAATGACTTGGGCGGCGTTTCGCCGGGCATCGTGTGGCGTTCATGCCCGCGGCCTGCTGCGCTGCGGTAAGAAAAAAACAGGATAGATTGATTTTTTTTGCGGAGGATACGTACACTCTGCGCAGACCCGCGATGAGTACCGGACACGCAGATGCCCGGCTCCACGGGAGACTGTGATTCACATCATCTTGAAGGGGGAGTGACCCATGTCGAGCGATCTGAGGCGAGCGGTCTCTTTGGTGGTGCGTGCCGCGCTGACGGCGGGTACCGCGGCAGCGGCGCTGCCGCAGCTTGCGGCGGCGGAAGCCGCGGAGGGCGCACCGGCCCTTGACGCCGTGATGGTTACCGCGACCCGCCAGGCCGGCGAGACGGACATCCAGACGACGCCAGTGTCGGTGTCGGCCGTGACCGCCGCGGACATCGACCGCCTCGTCGCCAAGGACATTTCCGGACTGGCCTCGTCGGTCCCGGGTTTTTCGGCGTCGCGCATCACGGCGTTCAACGCCGCGTCGTTCGCCATGCGCGGCGTGGGGCTCACCGACATCATCGTCTACCAGGACTCGCCGGTCGGCGTGACCATCGACGACTTCGTCGTGCCTAGCGTTCAGACGCAGCTTCTCGACACCTTCGACATCAGCAGCGTCGAGGTGCTGCGCGGGCCGCAGGGCACGCTGTTCGGCAAGAACACCACCGGCGGCGCGGTCAACATCCGTACCAAGCGCCCGAACATGGACAGCACGCAGGCGGAGTTGCGGGCCAGCTACGGCAGCTTCAACGCGCAGCGTTACCAGGGCTCGGTCGACATCCCGCTGGTCGAGAATGTCTTCGCGGTACGCCTGGTGGGCTCGTTCTCCAAGTCCGACGGCTACTACAAGCTCGGCGCGGACTACGGCCCGATCAATACCTTCAACGCTGCCAACGGGGTGCCCTTCAACATTCCGGGCATCACCGGGCAGGTCGGCACCGGCACCGGCGAGACGACCGGCGGCGACGACGTGTTCAATGGCCGCCTCAAGGCGCAGTGGAACATCAGCGACTCGGCGACGCTCCTGCTGCAGTACGAGTACATGAAGGACCGCTCCGACGCGGTGCCGTCCTACAACGACACGCCGCCGACCGGCCCCTATCTCTGGAACTTCCTCGGCTTCACGCGTCCGTCGGGCGAGCCACTCGACAACGTGGCGTCCACGCAGCGCAACGACTCGCTGCTCGAGATGGACAAGGGCCAGAAGATCGACGTCGACGGCGCCTACCTGAACCTCGAGTGGGACCTCGGCACGTACATGCTGTTCGCCAATGCCGGCTACCGCAATCAGGACGAGCACCTGCCGAACACCTACACGGGCGCCGCGCCGGTCAATTCGATCACCGGCCAGCCGCTGTCGCTGTTCGATGCGACCCGCGATACCACGCGTGAGACCAGCCAATTCGAGGCGCGCCTCGCCTCGCAGTTCGACGGTCCGTTCAACTACGTCGTCGGTGCCTTCCAGCAGACGAACGACGCGAAGTTCTGCGTGGTGCAGGTGCTGGGCTTCGTCGACCTGATCACCGATTTTGGCGGCCTCGGCCTGCCGCAGCAGTTCCTGAACAGCACGCCGCAGATCCTGTGCAACCAGCAGGACTCGGATTCGATCGCGGGCTACGTCGACGTCAACTATGACGTGACCGAGAAGTTCCAGCTGGGCGCCGGCTTCCGCTGGACCCAGGACAAGCGCCAGTGGGCCGGCCGCACACAGGTGCCGTTCGACCTGCTGGATGACAACCTGGCCAACGGCAGCCTGTCGGTCGACGATTTCACCGATCCGCTGCAGGCCGGCAACTTCACCCGCTATCCCGGCGGCACGATCGTCGATGCCTCGACGCCGGGCTTCGACAACCTCAAGGAGACCTGGAGCGAGCCGAGCTGGCGCGTGACGGGCTCGTACCAGTTGAACGACCAGTGGTTCTCGTACCTGACGGTGTCGCGCGGCTACAAGGCCGGCGGCTATAACGACCAGACGGGCACCAGCGGCTTGCTGGTGCCGACGCTGACCCGCCCGGTGGACCCGGAGTTCGCGACCAACTACGAGCTCGGCTTCAAGTTCACCTCGGATGACAACCGCATGCGGTTCAACCCGACGGTGTTCATCGCCAAGTACGACGACGCGCAGCGCGCGGTGAACATCATCACCGAGGCCAATGGCACGCAGTTCCAGGAAACCGTCTTCTACAATGCGGCCAAGGTCGACGTGAAGGGCCTGGAGCTCGAGTTCCAGGCGCTGGTGACGGACTCGTTCCGCGTGCGCGCGGCGGCCTCGTATCTCGACGCCAAGTACGACAAGTTCGTGATCGATCAGCCGGGTCTGACGGATCCGACCACGGGTGGACAGATCCTGCCGTTCTCCGGGGACTTCTCTGGCCTGCCGGTCCCGCGTTCGCCGGAGTTCAGCGGTTCCCTGTCGGGCACTTATGTGCTCAACCTGGCCAGCGGTACGCTCGACATCACCGGCGAGGTGTACTACGAGGACGAGAACCTGTTCTACATCGCCGCGGCCGGGCGCGAGTTCGACGCGTATCTCGACGCCAAGACCCTGCTCAACCTGTCGGTCACCTATACGGACGACAAGGACCGGTACTTCGTGCGGGCGTTCGGCAAGAACCTGTCGGATGAGCGCTACCGGATCGCCAGCCAGTCGGTGGCGACCCTGTGGACCCACAGCCAGTTCGGTCCGCCGATCAACTTCGGCATCGAGGTCGGGATGAACTTCGGTCGCTGAGGGCGGGCCTCGACCGGTTGTTCAAGGGAAGGCCGGCGCAAGCCGGCCTTCCTGTTGGAGTCAGGAGTTCATGATGGGCACGACGGGGAAACTGGCCGGCAAGGTGGCCATCGTGACCGGCGCCGCCAGCGGCATCGGCGAGGCGATCGCCAGGTTGTTCATCGCCGAAGGAGCGCGGTGCGTGGTCGGGGATCTGCCCGGTTCCGCGCTTCTGGCCCTCTTCGGTGCGGAGCCGTCGGCGGCCTGCGTCGAGCTCGACACGACGCAGGCGGACGCGCCCGAGTGCCTGGTGCAGGCAGCCGTGCAGCGCTTCGGCGGACTCGACATCCTGGTCAACAACGCCGGCATCGTCGTGGCAGGGCAGTTCGAGGAGCTGACCGACGAGCAGTTCGACCGCATCATGGCGGTCAACGTGCGTTCGTACTTCCGCATCGCACGTCAGGCCGTGCCGGTGCTGCGTGAACGCGGCGGCGGCAGGATCATCAATCTCGGCTCCATCATGTCGGAGATGGCGGGCCCGTCGCTGTCCATCTACGGCACGTCCAAGCATGCCGTGGCGGGGCTCTCGAAGGGCATGGCCGTCGATCTCGGCCGCTACGGCATCACCGTGAACTACCTGCAGCCGGGTTCAATCTGGACAGGCATGTCCAGGCCGTTCATGGCGGACGAGAACTTCCGCAAGTACTGGGAGAACAAGGCTCCCATGGGCCGCATCGGCGACCCAGAGGACGTGGCCGCCGCGGCGTTGTTCCTCGCCTCGGACGAAGCGAAGTTCGTGACCGGCCACGGCCTGCACGTCGACGGCGGCGCCATCATCAACTTCTAGGAGGGGTCAGACGCCACTCTGGCACCACTCGGGTACGGGTCAGACGCCACTCGGGCACACGCAACCGAAGGTGGTCAGCGAAATCGGCTCATGTTCGCGATGTGATTTGGGTAGGTCCTGACGCCTCAGGTACGAATGGGCAGTAGTCTTCCTTCTCCACCAGGTTCAGGATGAACGACAGCTTGGCCATCCCCCCGATGATGGCTGCCACCACACCGAGTTCGAGAATCTCCGCCTCGCTGAAGTTGTTGCGCAGGCGCCTGAAGAGATCCGGCGACATGTCGCCATTCATGTTCGTCAAGACCATCTGGTCGGCGTAGTCGAGCACCGCCAGCTCCGCCTCGGTGAACGGGCCATCGGCGTAGTTCCCGGCAATCATCGCATCAACCTGCGACTGGCTGATGCCGGCCTCCAGGGCGCCGGGCACGTTCTGCTTGTTGCAGGTGCGGCAGCCGTGGACGATCGACAGGCGCAGGCGCACGAGCTGCTTATAGCGTTGCTCAACCTTGCCGCCGAAAAAAACCTTCATGTAGAACTCGTTCATCACGAGATTCACGAGTTCGGGCGCCTGCGCGAACACCTCCATGAAGGCGGGCTCGCCGGTCAGTTTGTTGAGCATGTCCCAGGCGGGCTTGAAGCCTTCCGGCAGCCCTTCCCGGGGGGTGCGGGTGAACAACGTGTCGACCATCACGATCTCCCGACGGGGTCAGACGCCACTCTGTCCCCGTCAAAAATCGACCAATGCCCCGGGTTTGCGGCGCGACGGGGTCAGAGTGGCGTCTGACCCGTACTCGAGTGGTGCCAGAGTGGCGTCTGACCCCTCCTAACGATTGGGGATGCGGAACCAGTCGGGGATACCGCCCGGCCAGACGTCGCCCCACATCTGGTTGCCGCCATCGACCACCAGCACCTCGCCGGTGATGAACTTGCCGGTCTGCGGCACGCCGACGTACACGACCGCCTGGCCGATGTCGAAGGCGTCGCCGCAGGTGCGCAGCGGGTTCGCATTGCAGAATTCCTCGGCGGCCCCGGGCGGGTACACGTTGAAGCCTTCGGTGGCGACCGAGCCGGGCGACACGCAGTTGACGCGGATGCCGAGCGGCGCCCACTCGACCGCGACGGACTTGCTGGCGTAGATCACGCCGGCGCGCGCCGCGGCGGTGTGCGCGACCTGCGGCATGCCGCGCCACACGTTCGCGACGATGTTGACGATCGAGCCCGGCCTGCCGGCCTCGCGCCAGTGACGCGCGGCGGCCTGCATCATGTACCAGGTGCCATTCAGGTTCGTGTCGATGACCGCATTCCAGCCCTTGACCGAGTAGTCGATCGCCGCCTGCGGAAACTGCCCGCCGCCGTTGTTGACCAGCAGGTCGAGGCGGCCATAGCGGTCGGTTGTTTCCGCCATGAGCTCCTGCACCTGCTCCGGACTGCGGATCGTCATGGCGCGACATCCCACCTCGCGCCCCAACAGGCGGCGCACGCCGGCCGCGGTCTCGTCGAGCTTCTCCTGCCGCCGGCCGCAGATCATCACCTGGGCGCCGAGGCGCGTCAGCAGGTAGGCCATGGCGCGTCCGAGCCCGCTGCCGCCGCCCGAGACCAGGCACACCTGGTCCTTCAGCAGATCGTCACGGAAAGCGTGCGGGTGGCTGGCCAGCTCCTCGTCGGTGAAACCCCAGCGTTCGTCGCCCTTGGATGGCTCGGTCAGCGCGGTCTTCGTCAGTGGCATGGTCTGGTTTCCTGGAACAGGCGCTCAGACGGACCGAAGCCCGAACAGCGCGACACTGGCGACGTTGCGATTGGGTATGCCGCCAAGATTGTGGGTCAGTCCTACGGCGGGTGAGGCGAGCTGGCGCTCCCCCGCACGGCCCATGAGCTGGGTATAGACCTCATAGGCCATCCGCAGGCCCGAGGCGCCGACCGGGTGGCCGAAACACTTCAATCCGCCGTCGGTCTGGCAGGGATTGCGTCCGTCGCGATCGAATGCGCCGTCGAGGATGTCGGCCGGCGCGCGGCCCTCGTCCGACATGAACAGGTCCTCCATCAGCACGAGCTCGGTGATGGAGAAGCAATCGTGCACCTCCATGACCGCCACTTCGGCGCGCGGGTCCCTGATGCCGGCCTCGGCGTACGCGCGCCGGGCCGCTGCGCGGGTGGTCGGCGTGTGGGCACCGTCCCAGGAATCGTGCGAGAGCTCGACGCCATTCGACGGGACCAGCTGCAGCGCCTTCACCGCGACCACATCGCGGCGTCCCAGCTCGCGTGCCTTCTCCGGCGTCGTCACGATTGCGCAAGCCGCACCGTCGGATACGCCGCAGCAATCGAAGACGCCGAGCGGCCAGGCCACCATCGGCGCATCGAGCACCTGGCGCTCTGTGAGCCGCTTGTGCAGATGTGCCTTCGGGATTCGCGGCGCCGTTGTCGTGGCTCTTCACCGAGACGTGCGCCATGGCGCGCTTGAGGTCCCTCATGTCCAGCCGGTGCTTCGCCGCGTAGGAGGCGGCCAGCTGCGCGAACGCGCCGGGCGGCGTGAAACCGGGCTGCCAGAGGTCCTCGAAAGTGCCCTTGGTCCGCTCCGGCAGGCCGCCGAAGCCGGTGTCCTTGAGTTTCTCCACACCCATCGCCAGCGCGATGTCGCAGGCGCCGGCGGCCACCGCATAGACGGCGCCGCGCAGCGCTTCCGTGCCGGTCGCGCAGAGGTTCTCCACGCGGGTGACGGGAATCTGCGGAAGGCGCAGCGCCATCGCGAGCGGCAGGGCCGACTTCGACACGTTCTGCTCGTCGTAGAACACGCCGAGCCATGCCGCCTCGATCTGGTCGCGCTCGATGCCGGCGTCGGCAATCGCCTCGCCGAACGCCTCGACCATCAGGTCGTCAGCTCCGCAGTCCCAGCGCTCCCCGAAGCGCGAGCAACCCATGCCGAGGATCACCACTTTGTCGCGGATGCCGCTGGCCATGTCAGGCGACCTCCGCGGGCGCGGCCTTCCAGAAGTAGCGACGGAAGGCGCGCGTGCCGTCGATGTCCTTCAGCCGGAACACGAAGCGGACCGGCGCACCCACGGCGGCTTCGCCCGGTTCGAAATCCGTGAACTCCATGAACGCGTTGCCGCCTTCGGCGAACTCGACGTTGCCATACACCAGTGGCGGGCGCTGCGCGTAGGCGAGCCAGTCTTCGGTAAAGGTCTTGATGCGTCCGGTCGAGTCGGCGAGGCGGTGCGGCGCCTGGGTGTCGGTTGCGCGACACGCCGGATTGACGCACACCCGCGAGCGCGGGAACTGCACGGCGCCGCAGGCGGCGCAGCGGCCCCCGGTGAAGGCGGTGATGTCGTCCCGCTTGCGCCACAGCACGGTCTGGGCGGTGCGATTGTCGCGTTCGGCGCGACGCCCCAGATCGACCGGCAGCAGGCCGCAGTGGGCGAGGAAGCGCGTGTAGCGCGTCTCCTCGCGGCGGCAGGCCAGTGCGGTGCTGGCGCCGCGCCCGGGACGCCGGTCCACGATCGCCGGCGTGACGCGAAACAGCAGCGCATCGACACCCTGGCCGAAGCCGACCAGCAGCACGAGCTCGCCGGGGGCGGCCTGTTCGAGCGCCGCCGCCAGCATGAACAGCGGGTGCGCGCAGCCGATGTTGCCGCAGCGTGACTCCAGCGGGTCCTGCAGCGCCTCGGGCCGGATCCCCAGTTCAGCCGCAATCGGGCGGCCCACGGACGCGGGAGCCGGGACGAGCAGCCGGTCAATCGCGCCCGGCTGCAGCCCGGCGTCCTTCAGCAGCGGCCGAATCGCGCGCGGCACGAGCTCCAGCCAGCCTGCGGTGCGCACCCAGCGTTCCTCGAGCGAGTAGTCGAAGCGCTCGCCGGCCGCGCGATAGTGATCGACGAAGTCGGCGCTGACGTGGCTCGCGCCGAGCAGCGCCGCGATGCCGTCTGCTGCGCCCACCACGCATGCCGCTGCGCCATGGCCGTAGCGCCGCTCCTCGGCGCTGCCGGGACGGGTCATGCGACGATCTGCGGCGACCACCAGCCCGGCGCCGGCGCCCGCGGTCGCGCTCTCCGCCAGCGCCTGCGCCAGCGCGCCGGTGCCCGCATGCTGCGAGCCGGCGAGGTCGAGCGCGCGCACCTGTTCGTCCAGGCCGATGGCGGCGGCGAGCAGCCCGGCGTTGCTGCGGTCATCGAACGGGAGAGTGGTCGACGCCAGGCAGACGCGCCGTACGTTGCCGCTCGCCGGCAGCGCGGCCCGTGCCGCCTCCACGGCCATGGTCAGGCTGTCTTCGTCCCAGTTGCAGGCGCTGCGTTCGCCCTGCACGTCGCCCTGGTCCGGACCCAGCCAGCCCATCGCGGCGCCGATCGTCGACCGCGCCAGGCGCAGTCGCGGAATGTGCACCCCGATTGAGGCGACGCCAGGCATGTCAGCGGCTGATCCAGGGCTCGATGCGGGGCTCGACTCTGAGGTGCGCCGGGATGCGCTCGGCCCCGATGCGCCGGTCGAGTTCCTCGTGCCAGTGGTAGATGCGCCGCTCCTGGTAGTTGAGGGTGATGCCGCGAAACGCCGCGGACTCGATCGACTCCTGGATCTGCACGGCGAACTGCGTGTCCTCTTCGAGAATCCGCTCGAAGTTCGACAGGCGCGTTTCCCACAGCGGGTGCATCTCGCCGCCACCCCAGTCGGGCGCGAACCACACGACCTCGATTTCCATCTCCCGGTCCCCTGCAGGCCAGAAGAGGATGAACGGGTTGCCGGTCGCGTCCACCGGCGTCACGAGGTTCGGATAGAAGTTGTAGGAGGGGTTGTTGCTGCGCGTGATTTCCGTGGCGGTTTCGATGCGGCGCATGCCCTTGGTGCCCGGGTCTTCCCAGTCGGGCCGACGGTTCGGCGTCAGCATCAGGGAATGTCCATGCGGCCACAGCGTGATGCTGGTACCGCGGTGGTCGAGAAAGCGGTCGACCGTCTTGGTGTGGATCGACTTGAGGTGATAGACCTCGAGGAACGCGTCCAGCAGGACCTTGACGTTGCACCTGACCGGATAGGACTTGCGACTGACGAAGCGGACTTGCGCGGGCTGGATCTGCTCGAGGTACTCCGGGATCACGCCCAGGTGCTCGAGCAGCGGCTGGGCCGCGGGATCCTCGTTGACGAATACCCAGTTGCCGAACAGCTCGCAGCGCACGCCGACCAGCGAGTGCTCCGACATGTCGAGTCCGGGGAAGTCGCGCTTGTCGCGCAGGTTCACCAGTTCGCCGGTGAGGCTGTAGGTCCAGCCGTGGTAGCCACACACCAGTCCTTCCACCTTGCCGCTGCAGTCCTTCACCAGCGGTGCGCCGCGGTGGCGGCAGGTGTTGTAGAAGGCGCGAACGACTCCGTCCTTGCCCCGGACGATGAGAATGGGGGAGCCGGTGCGCTTGAACAGATAGAAGCTGCCGGATTCGGGGATCTCGTCGGTGTGGCAGGCGTACAGCCAGGACTTCCGCCACAGGTGCTCGTGCTCCAGCGCCAGGAAGGCCGGATCCGTGTAGCGCCCGCCGGGGATCACCGGCAGTTTCGGAAAGCCCTCGGGCGGGCCGCTGCGGTCCGCTTCGTAACGCATGCCGGCTTTCAGCCGTTCTACGGTCATTGCGTCCATGTCCGATTCCCCCGGCAAACGATGGTTGGGGTCCGCGCGTCGCCAACCAGCGCGCTCGCTGAGGCGCGGCCGACCCCCAGCCGCAAGCCCAAGTATAGAAAGCCCCCGGCTAAAAAGAAACAGGCCTGACTGTTTTTTTCTGCTGCCGCCGTGTAGAGTTCATGAGGCCTGAAGTGCCGCCGCGAGGGAGCTCGTGTCCGACCTCATTCTGCATCATCACGACCCGTCGCCCTTCGCCGAGAAGGTCCGCCTGGCCTTCGGCATCAAGCGGCTGCCGTGGCGGTCGGTGCAGCTGTCGATGGTCCTGCCGCGTCCACAACTGATGCCGCTGACGGGCGGCTATCGGAAGGTCCCGGTGTTGCAGGTCGGTGCCGACGTGTACTGCGACACCCGCCTGATCGTCCGTGAACTCGAGCGGCGTTTCCCGAAGCCGCCGCTGTTGGCGCCCGGATGTTCGGGCCTCGCGCTGGCACTGGCCGCGTGGAGCGACCGCAGCTTCTTCGACCCGGGTGCCGCGCTCTCCATGGGACTGAACAAGTCGATGATTCCCGGCGAGGTCATCGAGGATCGCAAGGCGTTCTTCAACTTCATGGACTTCGACCGCCTGGAGTCGGACGTCCCGCACATGTACAGCCAGTTCCGCGCCAACCTCGACCTGGTGGAGCAGATGCTGGCCGACGGCCGCCGCTTCGTGCTCGGTGAAGAGCCGGGCTTTGCCGACATCGACGCCTATTTTCCATTGTGGATGGCGCGCGGCAACATCGCGAACGCTGATCAGCTGCTGCAGCACTGCCCGGCCGTGCGGGCCTGGGAAGCGCGCATGCTCGGGTTCGGCCACGGTTCGCGCAGCGAGCTGGACGCGGCGGCAGCCCTGGAAATCGCCAGCACTGCGACGCCCGCGCCGGCGCTCGGCGTGGACGAATCCGACCCCCTCGGCCTTGCGGCCGGCGAGCGCGTCACGGTCACGCCGGACGACTACGGCCGTGTGCCGGTCGAGGGCGACCTGGTGACGCTGCGTCTGCACGAGGTGGCGCTGCGACGTTGGACGCCTGAGACCGGCGAGGTGGTCGTGCACTTCCCGCGTCTCGGCTACCGCGTCGAACGCGTCGCCTGAGGGGTCGTCCGGGTGCTGCAGCTGTATTTCTATCCCTCGCCGAATGGCCTGAAAATCGCGATCGCCCTGGAAGAGTGCGGCCTGCCCTATCAGGTCGTCCCCGTGGACATCACGCGCGGCGCCCAGTTCGATCCGGCGTTTCTTGCGATCTCGCCCAACAACAAGATTCCGGCGCTGGTCGATCCCGATGCACCGGGCGGTCCGCTCGAGCTGTTCGAGTCGGGCGCGATACTGATGTACCTCGCCGAGAAGAGCGGGCGCTTTCTTCCGGCCGGGCTGCACGCCCGCTACGCGGTGCTGAAATGGCTGTTCTGGCAGGTCGGCGGGCTCGGCCCGATGGCGGGACAGGCGCACCATTTCCGCGCCTTCGCCACCGAGCAGGTGCCCTACGGCATCAAGCGCTACACGGACGAGTGCAACCGGCTGTACGGCGTGCTCGATCGCGCCCTGGCCCGCTCGCCCTATGTCGCCGGGGACTACTCGATCGCGGACATGGCCTGCTGGCCCTGGACCGTGACCTGGGAGCGCCAGGGGCAGGATCTCGCGGATTTCCCCAACGTGGCGCGCTGGTTCGATGCCATCGCCGCGCGGCCCGCCGTCCAGCGCGCGCGCGAGCTGGGTCACGAGCGCCACGCCGACCGTGAGGGCTACCGCTACCTGTACGGCCAGACTGCCGCGACGCTGGGTGGCGTCGCGGACGCCAAGGAGGAAGAGCGATGAGCGACCTGATCCTGTGGAGCTACGACGCCTCGCCGTTCACCCAGAAGGCGCTGTGCATGCTGGGGATCAAGCGTGCGTCGTGGCAGTGGGTCGAGACACCCATGATGCCGCCGAAGGACGATCTGGAGGTGCTGACCGGCGGCTATCGCGGCACACCGGTGCTGCAGGCCGGCGCCGACGTGTATATCGACTCGCAGCTGATCGCGCGCGAGCTGGAACGCAGGCTCGACGGCCCCACGCTGTTCCCGGCGGGCGCCGGAACGGAACTGATGCTGGTGCGGTGGAGCGATGCGTTCTTTCGTGCCGGCCTCAAGCTGGCACTCGCCCTGACGCTGCCGCAGTGGCCCGCCGAGTTCCGCAAGGATCGCGAGTACCTGTTTCCCGACATCGACTTCGCGACGGTGGGCGAGGACTTCGAGCACGCCAAGTCGCAGTTCCGGGCGCACGCCGACCTGCTGGAGCGGCAGCTTGGCGACGGCAGGGATTTCCTTTGCGGTACGGCGGCCGGCCTGGCCGATATCCAGGCGTATCCGTTCGTATGGCTCTCGCGTGGCAGTTTTCCCGACCTCGCGGTCCAGCTGCTGGACGGAATGCCGGCGCTTGCGCGCTGGGAACAGCGCATGCTCGCGATCGGCGAAGGTTCGCGGGTGGCGACCAGCGCGCGCGCGGCGCACGAGATCGCGCGCAAGTCGGTCCCGCTCGTCGAGATCGACGTGAACCCGCTCGACGCCGCGGGGCTCGCGGCCGGCTCGCTTGTGGACATCGAGCCCGACGACACGCGCCGCGGCGCCGTGCGCGGCGAACTGGTGGTGGCGACGCCCGCAGAACTCGCCGTGCGGCGCACGCACGCGGCCACCGGTCAGGTCGTCGTGCACTTTCCGCGCCTCGGCTACCGGCTCAGGCCGGTGGCCTGACGCTCAGACGACGCCGTGACTCCTCAGATCCCCGATTTCCTCCACGCTGTAGCCGAGACCGGCGAGCAGCGCATCGGTGTGCTCACCGAGCAGCGGCGGACGTTCGCGAATCCCCGCGGGCGAACGCGAAAAGCGGATCGGCAGGTCGGGCACGCGTGCGGGACGCGGCAGCCCGGGATAGTCGCCGACCGCCTTGAGCATGGCCAAGGCCGCGACCTGCGGATCGTCGAGTGCCTGCTGCGGCGTGTAGACCGGGCCCGCCGGGAGCCCGGCGGCCTCCAGCTCGCTGATCGCCTCGGCGGTGCTGCGCCCGGCGCACCACTCGCGCATGCGCTCGAGGATCGGCTCGCTGTGGTCGCCGCGGGACTGATCGGTCGCGTAGCGCGGGTCGTCGGTCCAGCGCTGCTCATCGCCCATCAGCCGCGCCCAGCGTCGAAACAGGCCATTGCCGACCACGTGCGTGAGCACGAAGCCGTCGCGGGTTGCGAAGACGTCCGAGGGCGCAGAGGTCTGCACACGATTGCCCGTGCCGGCGCGACCGATTCGGGTCACGTCCTGCTCGATGAGGTGCGAGCCGAACACCGCCAGCGCGGTCGCGAGCAGCGCGCCCTGGACATGCTGGCCACGCCCCGAGCGCGCGCGCTCCATCAGCGCGGCGAGCGTGCCGAATGCGCACAGCACGGCAGTGGAATAGTCGACATACGGGGCGGCGGCCTTCACCGGATGCCCTGGCGTACCGGAGATGTGCATCGCGCCGGACATGGCCTGCCCGACACCGTCGAAGCCGCCGCGGCTGGCGTAGGGACCCGTTTCACCGAACGCGGTCTGGGTGACCAGGATGATGTCGGGCCTGATGGCCGATACGCTCTCGTAGTCGAGGCCGAGCGCGGCCAGCGTGCGGGGCGGCAGATTGGCGATGACCACGTCAGCCGTGGCCACGAGGCGGCGCGTGATCTCCCGCCCTGGCCCGGACGACGGGTCGAGCGTGAGCGATTTCTTGTTGCACGACGTCTGGAAGAACACGCCACCCTCGCCGCCGTCGCACACCGGGGCGATGAAGCGGTCTTCGCTGCCCTCGCGCTTCTCGACGCGGATGACCTCCGCACCGAGATAGCCGAGCAGGGTCGCGCAGTAGGGCCCGGCGACGTAGCGGCCGAAATCGAGCACGCGGATGCCTTCGAGGATGGGACGATCGTCGGACATGGCGGCCACCTTCAGCGCGGACTGGCGCGGGCGATAATGACACACGAAAGTCCTGGCGCAACCGCCGGGCCTGGCACCTGAACGGGAGCATGTGATGGACTTCAGCCTGACCGAAGAACAGTCGGCCCTGCAGGAGACGGCGCGCAAGTACGCGCTGGAGAAGCTGCCGGAGGTGGCGCGGCGCTGCGAGGAGGAGGACGAGGCGCCGCCCGCAGAGGTGGTGCGCGGCTTCGCCGAGATGGGGTTCCTGGGCATCAACGTCGCCGAGCGTTACGGCGGGCTGGGACTCGGCAACGTCGAGGCGCTGCTGGTGATCGAGGAGCTGGCCAAGATCTCCGGCGCGGTGGCCTTTCCGGTGTTCGAGTCCTGCGTCGGCCCGGTGCGGGCGATCGAGCACTTCGCGCAGGAGTCGCTCAAGCAGCGGGTGATTCCGGCGGTGTGCCGGGGCGAGAAGATGGTCGCCGTGTCGATGTCCGAGCCGAACGCCGGCTCGGCGCTGACCGACCTGACCACCCGCGGCGAGCTGCGCGGCGATCGGGTCGTGCTGAATGGCACCAAGCGCTGGTGCTCGGGCGGCGGCCACGCCGACGGCTATGTCGTCTATTGCCGCCTGTCCGACGAACCGGGACCGCGCGGCATCGGCGCGGTCTACGTCGACAAGGGCACGCCGGGCATGAGCTTCGGCGCCCGCGAGCGGCTGATGGGGTTCCGCGGGGTGCCGTCCTCGGACATCTACTTCGACAACTGCGAGCTGCCAGCGGAAAACATCGTGGTACCGGCCGGCGGCTTCAAGAAGCTGATGGAGGCGTTCGATCTGGAGCGCTGCGGCAATGCCACGATGGCGCTGGCGCAGGCCTCCGGGGCGCTCGACGACGTGCTGGACTACGTGCAGGAACGGCGCCAGTTCGGCAAGCCGATCGTCGAGTTCCAGGCGGTGCAGATCAAGCTGGCGGAGATGCGCATCCGGGTCGATGCGGCACGCCTGCTGATCTGGCGCGCGGCAGCCAACGCCGAGAAGGGACTGCCCTCGATACTCGACTCGTCGGTCGCCAAGTGCTTCGCCAACGAGATCTCGCGCGAGGTCTGCGGTCATGCCGTGCAGCTGATGGGCGGCTACGGCTATTCGCGGGAGTATCCGATGGAGCGGCGGTTGCGGGACTCCTGGGGCTGGGGCATCGCCGGCGGCGCGATCGACATCCAGAAGGTCAACATCGCCTCGGCCATGGTCGGCAAGCGCTTCGACCAGAGACGCTGATGGCCCGGCTGCCGCATCTCGACGCCGTGACCAGGGGAGCGCCGCCATGAGCCGTTTCGTCGGACCGATCATGCAGAACGGCTATGTCGTGCGCGACTGGCGCGCCGCCGCCGAACACTGGTCGCAGGTGCTCGGGGTCGGGCCGTTCTTCGTGATGGAGCACATCGCCTTCAAGACCTGCGAGTATCGCGGCCGGCCGAGCCCCATCGACATGACCGTGGCGATCGCCTATACGGGCGAGCAGCAGATCGAGCTCGTCCAGCAGCACAACGATGCGCCGTCCATCTACCTGGACCATCTCGCCGCGGCGCCGGAGGGACTGCAGCACGTCGGCGCGCTGGTGGACGACCTCGACGCCGCGCTGGCCCTGCACGGCTGGGCGGGGCGCGTGCTGCAGCGCGGCGAGACCGCGATCGGCCAGCGTTTCGCTTACGTCGATACGGTCAGCCACGGCGGCACCATGCTCGAACTGATCGAGCAGACCGAGGCCATGCGCGCGGCCTTCGGCTACATGAAACAGGCCGCGGCCGAGTGGCAGGGCGAGCGGCCGGTCAGAATCTCGAAGTGAGCCGACTCAGGCGGGCAGGGCGACCTCGACATGGCCGTCGACGATGCGCAGCGGATAGGTCGACAGCGGCGCCGTGGCAGGCGCGCCGAGCACCGTGCCGTCGCGGATGTCGAAGGACGCGCCGTGCAGCGGGCAGATGATGCGACAGCCCCGCAGCCGGCCTTCGTGCATGCGGGCGTAGGCATGGGTGCAGACGTTGTCGAGCGCGAACCAGCCGTCGCGGCTGTGACAGATCACGAGGTCGCGCCCGCCGATCTCGACAGCATGCATCCTGCCCTGCGGGACCTCCTCCAGCGCGACTATCCGATGCCAATCCTGCGTCATGCGTGCCATCCGCCGCTTGCCGGTGTGAACGCCTGGACTTTAGCCCAGCCGCCCTAAAAGAAACAGGCATGACTGTTTATTTTTCGGCCCGTCAAGGCTAGCATGGAGATGCCCGGTGGCCCGGGCGAACACGGCCCGGGGGGAGTCATGCCGAAAGTCACGTTCGTGTCGAGGATGACGGTCAAGGAAGGGCGCGAGCGCGATTTCGTGCGCCTCTGCGAGCAGCTCACCGAGAAGGTCCGCGCTACCGAGCCCGACACCGTCTACTACGAATTCTTCAAGCTGCGCGAGCCGCGCCGCTATGCCGTCATCGAATCCTTCGCCAGCGAGGCGGCCGAGCAGGCCCACATGAACTCGCCCGTCCTGGCGGAGATGGGCCCCGGCATCATCGACTGTCTGGATGGCCCCTATGTCCGCGAGTATCTCGACCCGTTCGAGGCCCCTTGACGGACACCTGCACGTGAAAAGCGAAACCCTGCGGGACATGCGCATCAGCGTCACCACGATCGGTGACCTGCTGCTGACCGCGGCCGACCGGTATCCCGACTCCGACGCCATCGTGTTCCCGGAGGCGAGGCTGTCCTACGGTGAGCTGGCCCAGCGGTCCCTCGGCTGGGCACGCGCGCTGCGCGCGGTGGGTGTGCGGCCGGGCGACCACGTCGGTCTGCTGATGCCGACCTCCTTCGACTTCGTCGAGATCATGTTCGGCATCGCGCTCGCTGGCGGCGTGATCGTGCCGATCAACGCCCGCTACAAGCCCGCCGAGCTCGCCTACGTGATCGAGAATGGCGATCTGGTCACCGTGGTCACCACGGACCGCATCGCCGAGCACGTGAACTTCGTCGAGCGGCTCGGCCAGGCCCTGCCGAGCCTGGCCGGCGCGCGTGATCCGCTGGCACTGTCCTTGCCCGAGGCGCCGCGGTTGCGCAACGTGGTGCTGATGGGTCGCGACGCGCCTGCGGGATTCGTGTCGCAGCGCCGCTTCGAGGAGCTGGCGGCGGACGTGGCGGAAGACGAGGTTCATCAGGCGCGGCTGAGCGTGCGCGTGCGCGACACCGGCATCATGCTCTATACCAGCGGCACGACCGCCAATCCCAAGGGCTGCCTGCTCACGCACGAGGCGATCGTTCGCAACTCCATAGCGCTCGGCCGGCACCGCTACCAGCTGGGCCACCAGGACCGTTTCTGGTCGCCGCTGCCGATGTTCCACATCGCGGCCATCCTGCCGCTCATCGCCACTTTCGACGTCGGCGGCGCCTACGTCACGATGGGCTACTTCGACGCCGGCGTGGCGCTGCACATGCTGGAGCGCGAGAAGGCGACGGCGACCTATCCCTGCTTCGTCACCATCATGTCCGACCTGATCTATCACAAGGACTTCGAGAAGACCGACCTGTCGCGCATCCGCCTCATGAATTCGAACTTCGCCGTGCAGCCCAAGGGCATAGCTGAAGCAATGATGAAGGTGATGCCGAACACCGTGCAGGTCGGCACCTTCGGCATGACCGAGACCGCCGGCACCGTGACGACCAGCCGTCTCGACGATCCGCTCGAGCAACGCATCAATCGCCTCGGCCGGCCGCTTCCGGGCCTGAGCGTGCGTATCGTGGATCCGGATACCGGCGCGGAGGCGGCGCCCGGCCAGCGCGGCGAGGTGCTGGTCAGGGGCTACAGCACGCTCGAGGGATACTACAAGGACCCGGTGAAGACCGCCGAGGCGATCGACGCGGATGGCTGGTATCACACCGGCGACATCGGCTCGCTGGATGAGCATGGCACCATGATGTTCCACGGCCGCTTCAAGGACATGCTGAAGGTCGGCGGCGAGAACGTGGCGGCGGCGGAGATCGAGGCCTGCCTGCAGAAGCATCCCGGCGTGAAGCTGGCGCAGGTGGTCGGCATTCCGGATGTGCGCTATGTCGAGGTGCCCGCGGCGTTCATCGAGCGCAAGGCCGATGCGACGGTCACCGAACAGGAACTCGTCGATCTCTGCCGCAAGGAAATGGCGGGCTTCAAGGTGCCCCGGCACGTGCGATTCGTCACCGAGTGGCCGATGTCCACCAGCAAGATCCAGAAGTTCAGGCTGCGCACGCAGCTGATCGAAGAGCTCGGCCTGGGCTGAGCACGACCACGGAGGCCCTGATGTTCTGCTTTATCGCCAAGCTCAAGATGAAGCCCGGCCGGGAAGCCGATTTCCTCAGGCTGCAGAAGGAGCTGTCGGAGCTCACCCGGCAGGAGCCCGGCTGCCTCGCCTACGACGTGTTGAAGCCGGTGGAAACGGCCGGGCAATACGTCTACTACGCCCGTTTCCGCGACAAGGCGGCCTTTGACACCCACATGGCCACGGATTTCCATGACAGGTTGATCCCGCCCATCATGGAATGCGTCGATGGCGAGATGGACCTGCAGTTCTACGATTTCGTGATCTGACCGCTTTTCGGGCCGTCGTCCGCCCGGCTTCCGTGCCGGCGGCGTAATATCGGCAGCTCCCGGTCGGAACGGTCCGCATCTTGTCGCATACCCCCACGGCCACCACGCCCGGCGCGATCCGCAAGCTCGCGATCGCGGCGCTCGGCGTGGTGTTCGGCGACATCGGCACCAGCCCGCTGTACGCGTTCCGGACCTGCTTCGACGACGTGCACGGAGTGGTCCCGACGCCCGAGAACGTCCTCGGCCTGCTGTCGCTGATCTTCTGGTCGCTGACGGCGGTGATCTCGGTAAAGTACGTCGGCATCATGCTGCGGGCCGACAACCGCGGCGAGGGCGGCGTGCTCGCCCTGATGGCGCTGGTGCTCGGCGGTCGCTCGCCGCTGCCGCGCAGCGTGGTCGTGGCGCTTGGGGTCCTCGGCGCCGCGCTGTTCTTCAGCGATGGAGCCATTACGCCGGCCATCTCGGTGCTGTCCGCGGTGGAAGGCATCGCCGTGGCCAACGACGAACTGGGCACGCTCGTGGTGCCGATCGTCGTGCTGATCCTGCTTGGCCTGTTCGCGATGCAGAAGCGCGGCACCGGCACCGTCGGGCGGCTGTTCGGGCCGGTCATGGTGCTGTGGTTCTCGGTGCTGGCGCTGCTGGGTGTCTTGTGGATCGTCCGCGAACCCGTGGTGCTGCTGGCGCTCGACCCGCGCTATGCCCTGGAGTTCATGTGGGTGCATCGTGGCGAGGCGCTGATCGTGCTGGCTGCGGTGTTTCTGGCGGTCACCGGCGGCGAGGCCCTGTACGCCGACATGGGCCATTTCGGCGCGCGCCCGATCCGCCTGGCCTGGTACTTCTTCGTACTGCCTGCGCTGACGCTCAACTATTTCGGTCAGGGCGCGCTGGCGCTGTCCGACCCGGATGCCGTCTCCAGCCCCTTCTACCTGCTCGCGCCGGAGTGGGCGCTGGCGCCGCTGGTATTGCTGGCGACGGCCGCGACGGTGATCGCTTCGCAGGCGGTGATCACCGGGGTGTTCTCACTCGCGCACCAGGCACTGCAGCTCGGCCTGCTGCCGCGCTTCACCATCGTGCATTCCTCGGCCGAATCGGTGGGGCAGGTCTACGTGCCGGCTGCCAACCGCATCCTGCTGGTGGCGACGCTCGGCCTGGTGCTGTCGTTCGGCTCGTCCGATGCCCTGGCTGCCGCCTATGGGGTGGCGATCGCCTCGGCGATGCTGATCGACAGCGTGCTGGTGTCGATCCTGCTGTGGCGCGGTGAGCGCCGGCGGGAGCGGCTGATGCTGGTGGCCATCCTGCTGGCGGTCATCCTGGATCTCGGCTTTCTCATGGCCAACAGCCTCAAGATCCCGCACGGTGGCTGGTTGCCGCTGGTGGCCTCGGCCAGCCTCATGCTGCTCATGTGGACCTGGTACCAGGGCAGCGCGCTGCGCCTGAACCTGACCTCGCGCCGCCAGATGCCGCTGCGGTCGCTGCTGGCCGCCGTGGCCCAGCCGGGACTGCATCGGGTGCCCGGCACTGCCGTCTACCTCGAGCAGGACCTGGGCGCGGTGCCGCGCGCCTTGCAGCGGGTCATCGAGACCCACCGGGCGCTGCGCGAGCGCATCGTGCTGCTGACGGTGGAGACGGCCGACGAGCCCCGGCTCAAGAAGGGCAGCCGTGTGGAGGTCAAGGAGCTGGGCAGCGGCATCTACCGCATGGTGGCCCGTTGCGGCTTCATGGAGACGCCATTCGTGCCGGGGCTGCTCAGGGAGGCCGAGTCCTCCGGCCTGACCTTCGAACCGGCCGAGACGATCTACGTCCTGAGCACCCAGCATCTGCTGGTGGAACGGCGCAGCGCCATGGCGCGCTGGCGCAAGCGGCTGTACGCCGCGATGATGCGCAACGAGCAGCCCGCCGCGCGTCACTTCGGTCTGCCGCCGCAGCGGGTCATCGAGTTCGGCGAGCAACTCGAGATCTGAATCCCGCGTGCCGGTCGCGGCGAGCCGCCGCGAGGCGGATAATGCCGGTCACTGAATTGCTGGAGCGGCCGCCATGACCTGGATCAACAGCGACATTACGGAGATCGGCGGGCAGCGCCTGCATCCCGAGACGCTCATGATGGGCTTCGGGTACTTTCCCGGTCTCTCCGAGGGCGCCGTCAAGTGCCCGATCTTCCAGACCTCGACTTTCGTATTCCGCTCGGCGGCGGAAGGCAAGCGGTTCTTCGAGCTGGCCTACGGACTGCGCGAGCCCGCGCCGCAGGAATCGATCGGACTGATCTACTCGCGGCTCAATAATCCCAATCTCGAGATACTCGAGGGGCGCCTGGCCATCTGGGAAGGTGCCGAGCGAGCGCTCGCGTTCTCCAGCGGCATGGCCGCCATTTCGACCTGCCTGTTCGCCTGCTGCCGGCCGGGAGACGTGGTGGTGCACAGCGGGCCGGTCTATGGGGGCAGCGATTACCTGCTGGAGAAGGTGCTGCCGCAGTTCGGCATCCGCACTTTCGGTTTCCAATCGGGCTCCGGCCCCGAGACGAGGCGCGAAGCGGTGGCGGCGGCGCGGGCGGCAGGCCGTGTCGCGGCGATCTACGTCGAGACGCCGGCCAATCCGACCAATGGCCTGGTGGACCTCGCCGACTGCGCGCTGCTCGCCGACCAGATCGGCCGGTCGCAAGGATCGCGGCCGTTGGTCATCGTCGACAACACCTATCTGGGTCCGCTGTGGCAGAAGCCGCTCGAGCACGGCTGCGACATCGTGGTCTATTCGCTGACCAAGTACGTTGGTGGGCACAGTGACGTGGTCGCCGGGGCCTGTGTCGGCTCGGCGGCGGCGCTCGAGCCCGTTCATCTGATGCGCACCATCTTCGGCACCATGACCGACCCGCACACCGCGTGGTTGCTGATGCGCAGCCTCGAGACGCTGGAGTTGCGCTTCACCCGCTCCGTGGAGAACGCGCGACGGGTCGCGGAGTTCCTGCGCGGCCACGACAAGGTGGAAAGCGTTTCCTATCTGGGTTTTCTGGAGCCCGACAGCGCCGACGGCCGCCTGTACGCGCGCCAGTGCCTCGCGCCTGGTGCGACGTTCTCGTTCTGCGTGAAGGGCGGTGAGCCCGAGGCCTTCAGGGTACTGGATGCGCTCCGGCTGGTGAAGCTCGCCGTCAGTCTTGGCGGTACCGAGAGTCTGGCCTCGCATCCTGCGGCGATGACCCACTCCGACATCGAACCCGAGCGCCGTGCGGAACTGGGCATCACCGACAACATGATCCGGGTATCGATCGGCATCGAGCATCCGGACGACCTGGTCGCGGACTTCAACCAGGCGCTGCGGGCCATTTGAACGACACGGGCCGGACCCGGCTCAGGCCGCGGGTGCGGTGCTCTTCGCGATCTCGACGACGCCATTGATGACGAACTGAATGCCGATGCAGATGAGCAGGAAGCCCATCACGCGCGCGAAAGCGGCAATGCCGTTGGCGCCGAGCAGGCGGTTGAGGCGTCCGGTCGCGCGCAGCACCAGCCAGGAGACCAGCGCGGTCAGCCCGATGCCGACCAGCACGGCGGCATAGTCGAGCAGCAACTGGAAGCCCCGGTCGTGGTGCATGGTCGAGGACATGCCGATCACCACCGCGATCGACCCGGGGCCGCTCAGGCTGGGCATGGCCAGCGGCGTGAACGAAATGTCCTGCTTGGACATCGCTTCGGCGCGGGCGTCGGCGGACAGCGTCTCGCGCTCCGGAAACAGCATGCGGAACCCCAGGAAGCTGATCACCAGCCCGCCAGCGATTCTCAGTCCGGGAATCGAAATCCCGAAGAAGTTCATGATCAGGCCACCCGCCACCAGGAACACGGCGAGGATGGCGAACATGTAGACGCAGGCCCTGCGGATCTGATCGCTCCGCTCTTCTTCGCTGAGATGCGCAGTGATGCCGGCCACCAGGCCCACCGCCGAGAACGGATTGACGATCGGCAGCAGCGCACCGACGGTCGCCGCGACATAGGTGAGGAAGTCGATGGCAAACTGCATGGGCGGCAAGGATAGCCGATGCGCATGCTGCCCAGGCGGCTGTCGCCAGACGGCGACGCGGGCGGCGCGACCGGCACTGCGGCGATGCCTATTCTCTAAGGGTTGTCGGCCTTGTGCCCCTGGCATTGCCGGTGCAACCCCTCGCGCCACCACCCCTCTATCCCCTCGGTTGGCGCGGGGGTTTTTCTTCCGGAATTGCGGTCTCGGCGTATAGTCTGCTCAATCGTGAGTGCGGGGGGGCTGCCGTGAACTCGTGGATACTGCTGGGGATCGCCATCATTGCCGAAGTGATCGCCACGGCGGCACTCAAGTCGGCCGAGGGCTTCACGCGCCTGGGTCCCTCGGCACTGGTCGTTTCCGGCTACACGCTGGCCTTCTACTGCCTGTCACTCGCGCTCAGGACGATACCCGTCGGAGTCGCTTACGCGATCTGGGCAGGTGTGGGCACCGCGTTGATCGTGTTGATCGCATGGTGGTTGCTGGATCAGCGTCTCGATGCGCCTGCGCTGATCGGGATCGGCTTGATCGTCGCCGGCGTCGTCGTCATCAACACCGGTTCCCGCGCCTCGGTCGACTAGCGTCCGCCGCACCGTACCGCACCGGCCGCCTTGCGGCATGGCGTGGGTACCGCTAGCATCGGTCCCGCCTTGGGGTGGTCTGACTGGACCTGAGACACCGGCCGCTCGTATCGAGCTCACCGGTGAACCCGTTGAACCTGATCCGGTTAGTACCGGCGGAGGGAGCGGGCGTGATCGGAATCTCCCAGCCTGTCTTGCCACCCGGCCCCTGCGGCGCCACAGCATTGCTGCGCGCGTCGGTCGTGATCTTGACTCTTGGGCTCGGGCTGTCGGCGCCCGCGGCATTCGCTTCCTCCAGCGTGACGCTCGAGGAAGTGGTGGTCACCGCGAGCCTGCGCGACACGGCGGCGATCGATCTGCCGGTGAGCGTCTCGGTGCTCGACACGCGCACCGTCGAGGACTCCGCGGTGCAGCATCTCGAGGAGCTGCTCACGCAGATCCCGTCATTGTCCTGGGCGGGAGCCAGTTCCCGGCCGCGCTACTTCCAGTTGCGTGGTATCGGTGAACTCGAGCAGTACCAGGGCGCGCCGAATCCCTCTGTCGGGTTTCTGGTCGACGAGATCGACTTCAGCGGCATCGGCATGGTCGCCACGTTGTTCGACGTCGAGCAAGTCGAGGTACTGCGGGGCCCGCAGGGCACGCGTTTCGGGGCGAATGCCCTCGCGGGGCTAATCAAGGTCAAGACCCGCGAGCCTCGCCCGGTCCGTGAACTGGGTCTCGAGGCGTCCGCCGGCGGCGACGGATTGGCCAGCCTCGGCATCGTGGCGGGCGATGCGTTGCCCGCCGGCGCCGGCGAGGACGCCGCCTGGCGACTGGTGGCGCAGCGCACGCGGAGCGATGGCTTCCGCCAGAACCGGTTTCTGGGTCGTGACGACACCAATCGGCGGGACGAGTTGACGCTGCGTGCGCGCGCGCGACTCGAGCCGACGGCGGGGTTGAGCGTCGATCTCAACCTGATGCATGTCGACCTCGACAATGGCTATGACGCGTTCGCGATCGACAACTCGTACGGACACTGTCCGATCGTCCCGGTAGGGATGCGCAGCGTTCGACCGGCATGGCACTGGCGGTCGAGTACGAGCTGCCGGCTGCGATCACGCTGCAGAGCATCAGCACCTGGGCTGATTCGGCCATCGAGGCGAGCTTCGACGGTGACTGGGGCAATGACCGGGACTGGGGCGCCGCCGGGCCTTACGATTTCTACTCCAGCACGCTGCGCGACCGCAGCTCGCTGAGCCAGGATCTGCGCTTGCAGAGCGAGGACAGCGGGCCGTGGGGCTGGATCGGCGGCCTGTACGGGTTACGCCTGGAGGAGGGCAATCGTCAGCTCGATGACGGCCTGTACCTGACCGACAGGTTCGATCGCTCCCTGACGAGCGAGTACCGGGCCACGACGCTTGCCGCCTACGGCGAGGCCTCGCGCCGGCTGGCCGCGGGGACGACTCTGAGCGCCGGCCTGCGACTCGAGCAGCGCTCGGCCGAGTACCGCGACAGCGATGGCGCCGACTACGCGCCCCGGGACCGGATGTGGGGCGGACAGATCTCCCTGGTTCACGAATTGACCAACTCGACCAACGCCTGGGCTTCGCTGTCCCGGGGCTTCAAGGCGGGCGGCTTCAACATTGGTGCCGCCGTTCCCGCCGAGCGCCTGCAGTTCGACCCGGAGTTCGCCTGGAGCGCCGAGGCGGGCATCAAGGCGATCGATACCGCCCGCGGACTGTCCGGAGACGTCAGTCTCTTCTATCTGCGCCGGCAGGCGCAGCAGGTGGCGACCTCGGTGCAGCTCGATCCCCAGGATCCGCTCACCTTCGTCTTCTTCACCGACAACGCCGCGCGCGGCCGCGCCTATGGACTGGAGGGGTCGCTGCGCTGGCAGGTCGGCGAGCGCTGGCAGCTGTCCTCCACGCTGTCGCTCCTTGACACCGCATACCTGGGCTACTCGGATGGCACGCGCGAGCTGGACGGCCGCGAGTGGGCGCACGCGCCGCGCTGGAAGTACTCGCTGGCGGCGGACTGGCGACATCCGGCCGGCTGGATGCTGCGCGTGGATGCCGGCGGCAGCGCGGCCTTCTATTTTGACGTGGGTCATGACCAGCGGTCGGACGCTTATACGCTGATCAATCTGCGCGGTGGATACGAGCGCGCGCGCTGGTCAGCGCACGTCTGGCTGCGCAATGCCCTGGACGAGCGCTACGCGGTCCGAGGGTTCTTCTTCGGTAACGAGCCGCCGATCTTCCCCGCGAAGCTCTATCTGCGACTCGGAGATCCGCGCCAGCTGGGCGTGACGGTGAACTGGAAACTGTAGGAGGCACGGGCATGCATGTTGCGGTCGAGCTCAGTCTGTATCCGCTGACTGAGGATTTCATTCCGCCCATCCACGGCTTCATCGAGCGGCTGGGTAAGCACGACGCCCTGCGCGTGGTGACCAACTCGATGAGCACCCAAGTCAGCGGCGACTACGATTTGGTGATGCAAGCACTGCAGCAGGAAATGGCGGTGACATTGCAGGGCAAGCCCCGCGCGGTGTTCGTGATGAAGGTGCTGGGCGGCGGTGGCTGAGACGATTACCGAAATTCTGGCAGCGGTCCCCGGCCAGCTGGCGTCGACCGGCTGGGTGGAACTGGCCGCGGTCGGCATCGGCCTCGTGTACGTGGTGCTGGCCATCCGCCAGATTCGCGCCTGCTGGCTGGCGGGCGGACTGAGTGCCGCGCTGTACCTGCTGGTGTTCCTGGACGCACGGCTCTACCTGCAGGCAGGCCTGCAGTGCCTGTATGTCGGGCTCGCGGTCAGCGGCTGGGTCAGCTGGGGCAGGGAGCCGGTTCCGGCCGGCCAGCTGGGCTCGCGCGTCTGGCGGCTCCGCAGGCATGGTTGGGCACTGCTGTTGTGCGCCATTGCAACGGTCATCACTGCGCCGCTGCTGGCGGCACACACGGACTCCGCTGCTCCCTGGGCCGATGCGCTCGGCACCTGGGCCAGCATCGCCGCGACCTGGATGATGATCCGGCGCGTGGCGGCGGCCTGGCTCTGGTGGATAGTCATCGACTGCGGTCTGGCCGGGTTATTCCTCGCGCAGGGTCTGGCCTTCACGGCATTGCTCTACCTGACCTTCGCCGCCATGGCGGTTGCCGGCTGGTGGCAGTGGCATCGTGCTCCTTCACTTGCAGCACAGCATGGCTGACGAGGCGCGGCTGCAGGAGCAGGTCCGCGAGGCGGCGCGTCGTGTCGGCATGACCCGCCCGGCCGTGCAGCGGTTGGCTGGCGGCTCGCGCAACCACGTCTATCGGGCGCAGGCCGCCGGGGCGAGTGTGATCGTGAGACTCGCGGGTCAGTACGACGCCGAGTACCTGGTGGCGCGTCAGAGCGAGTGCGAGATCCAGCGGCTGGCCGCGCAAGCCGGGCTCGCGCCCGCGATCCTCCTCGAGGACCATGAGGGCGGACTGCTGGTTACGCAGGATGCGGGGCCGACGGCCTGGACCGCCGGGTACGCCAGGTCCGGCGAGGCGATCCGCCGGGTCGCCGCATGGATGGCACTGCCTGCACGGCCTGACCCTGCCGTCCGGCCTCAGGCAGGTGGACTTCACCAAGAGCCTGCGCAGCTACCGTGGCAGCCTGCGCGGCATCGTGTCCGAGCGCACCGCCCGCAACGCCGCCGTCATTCGTGACGAGCTGCGCTCGATGGGCCCGGCGGTCCTGTGTCACAACGATCTGCACCACAGCAATCTGCTGGAGTCAGCGGGCCGTCTGCTGGCCATTGACTGGGAGTACGCCGGAGTGGGCCATCGCGTCATGGACCTGGCCGGCTATGCCGCGTACCACGACCTGGATGCCGCAAGCTCGGCGTTGTTGCTCGATGCCTACGCCGCTGGCGGCGCGGCGATCGCGCCCGGCGTACTCGACCGCGGGCGCTGGCTGTTCGAGGCAGTCTGGCTCGCCTGGCTGGAGCTTCGCCGCAGGCTCGAGGCGGGCGAGAGCGACGAGCTGGCGGCGACCCGCCGGCGTTTGATGGCCCGTGTCCGGCGGCACGCATCGGAGGCGTCGCTGCCGCACTGACCGACCGTCCGGCCCGCTACTCGGGCCTGGTTGCGAAAGCCAGCAGCACGTTGCCGGGCATGTGGAAATAAATGCCGTAACCAGAGGCGGCGAACAGCATGCCATCCTGCACGATCGGTCCCGCGCCACCGCCGAAGGAACCGCCACTCGCCGTGGTTCCGTCCACCGTCCTGACGGGCACTGTGCTGTCGTACTCCCAGAGGACCTGGCCGCTACTGGAATCGTAGGCGCGCAGGCGGCCATCCATATGTCCCGCCAGCACCGCGCCGGGGATTGCAGTGATGGCCGCCGAGATGCCCGGTTCGCAGAACTGGCGACCCCTGCAGACATCGTCTGCGGGCTGCGACCACAGCAACGCGCCGGTCGCGACGTCCAGCGCGTACAGCCCCGGGCGGGCCTCCTCGTCGTAGACCTTGCCCTCGACATGCTCGTCCCGCATGTCGGAAATCGGCACGAACAACCGCTGGCCGTCCAGAGCCATGCCGAAATGCACGCCGCCCTGGATGCCGCCACGGCCAACCTTGTTGCGCCAAACGGGTTTGCCCGCGGCCGCGATGTCCAGGGCGAAGACGTCGCCGGACTTCTGGCCCGCCAGCAGCAGCTCGCGACCCTGCACGTCGCGGGCGACGATGGTGCTGGCGCCGAAGTCGACATCCGGGCCGTTCTCCACCGGGCAGTTCGGGTTGTCGAGCATCATGCAGGCGACGTTCCAGGCGTCGCCGGCCGTCTTCTGGCGGTGCCAGACGAGCTTGCCCGTCGCCAGCTCGAAGGCAAGCAAGGCGTCGCTGCGGTCATTGGCAGGCGACGAGTAGTTCTCGCCGGTACCCACGTACAGCAGGCCGCGTTCGACGTCGATCGTGGGGCTGTTCCACACCGGCGCGCCGGACGGGCTCAGGATGGGCGTGCCGGCCCTGGTCTTGCCAACCTCCACCGGCGGCTCGTCGATCGTGTAGGCCTTCCAGGCCGTCTTGCCGCTCGCGGCGTCGAGCGCCAGCACCGAGCCGCGGAAGCTGCAGCAGGGGTAGGCGGGATCGGCCGCAGAGGTGACCTCCAGTGACGACACGGGCACGTACAGACGCCCGTCGTACAGGACCGGCGCACCGGTCACGGTCGCGTTCGGGTGGCTATCGGCCTTGACGACCCAGCGCAGCTCGCCGGTAATCGCGTCGACGGCGTAGACGCGCGCGATGATGTCGGCGAAGTAAGCGAGCGGCGCGCTCGGCGGGCTGCCGGCGGCATCCCAGCCCTCGATGATGACGGGCGTGCGCACTTCCGCGCTGGCCCGGAAGGTCCAGCGAACGCAGCCGGTGCGCTTGTCCAGCGCGTAGACCGTGCCATTCTGGCTGCCGACGAAGACGGCGCCCATGGCGACGGTCGGCTGCGACCGCGCGCGCTGCGCATTGGGGAACGCAAAGGCCCACGCCAGCTCCAGCTTCGGCAGATCGGCTGCGGCCAGCCCGGCGACGTCGGCGGGAATGAACCGCTGGTTCTCGCGCGTCACTCCCCAGCCGGCCTTTGCTGGCGGCCGGCCCAGATCGAATCGTGCCGCGTCGCCCGTGCAAACCGGGGCGCTGGATGCCGCGACGGCCTCGTCGAGCGAATGGCCCGACAGGTACTCGGCGACGGCACGACGCTCGGCGTCACTGAGCTCGGCGGCCTGGCGCTTCATGATCCCGCCGGTCATTGCGGCAAGGATTCCGTCCGCCGCCATCATCTGCAGGAACATCTTGTGTGGTGCCTTGGCCACGCCGCCCTCGTGGCAGTCTGCGCACGCGCGTTCGTAGGCAGGCTGGCCGGGGTGGGTGGCGGCGGCGGTTGCGGCGGCCGGGCGCAGGTCACGGGCGCAGCCGCTCACGGCGATTACCAGGAGCAGGGGCAACAGGCAGGGTATGTGCTTCATCGGCATCGTCCTGTGCAGGAAGTACGGCCGGCCAGTCAGCGGCTCATAGGGTCTCTGCCGCCTCGATCGTGCGGCGCAGCGTGTCCAGGAAGGCGCCGCCAGCGGCGCCGTCGACCACCCGGTGATCGCACGACAGCTGCAGGCTCAGCATCGGCGCAATCGCCGTCTGGCCATCGCGGGCGACCACCCGATCGCGGATGGCGCCCGCCGCGAGTATTGCGACCTGCGGCGGATTGATGATGGCATCGAAACGGTCGACGCCGAACATGCCCAGGTTCGACAGCGTGAACGTCCCGCCGGTGATCTCTTCGCGCGTCAGTCGTCCGACGCGGGCCCGGGTCGCAAGCTCACCGACCTCGGCGGCGATCTGTGCCACGTCCTTGGTGTCGGCCAGTCTGACGATCGGGGTGACCAGTCCCGCGTCGGTCGAGACCGCCACCGCGATGTCGGCATGCGGGAAGCTGAGCACCTCATCGCCGAGGTACTGCGCGTTGACCCTCGGATGCGCGACCAGCGCCAGCGCGCAGGCGCGGGTCAGGAGGTCGTTCAGCGAGACGCGGGTTCCCTCCACGGCGAGGCTCGCTCGCCGGGCCATCAGCTTGCTGGCGTCGGCGTCGACGGCGAGCCGGTAGTGCGGGATCGACTGTTTGGACTCGCTGAGGCGGCGCGCGATGGTCAGGCGCATCGACGTCATGCGCTCGCGCGTCGGCGTATTGACCGCCCGCGGCGGCGTATCCTGATCCTGCAGCAGGCCCTTCGATCTCGCAAAGGCCTCGACGTCTTCCTTCGAGACCCGGCCATTGCGGCCCGTGCCGTGGATCACCGTCGGGTCGATGCCAAGCTTGTCCGCGAGGCGCCGGGCGATCGGGCTGACGGCGGTATCGCCAGCGGCCGTCGCCGGCGCGGTGATCGCCGCGGGTGGCGGGGCAGCAGCCGACTCCTCGGGCTCGAACGACGCATCGGCCGGTTTGAAGCCGGCCATGAAGGCGTCGATCTCCGGCTCCGTCACATCCGCGTCGGCGAATACCGCGATCAGGGCGCCGACCGCACAGGTGTCGCCGCCCTGCGCAACGATGCGACGCAACGTGCCGCTGACCGGGCTCTCGACCGCGTTGACGATCTTCTCGGTCTCGACGTCCAGCAGCCCGGCGCCCTTCTCGACGTGCTGGCCCGGTTCCGCTGACCAGGCGGTGATGGTGCCTTCCTGCATTTCGATGCCCCATTTCGGCATCGTGATCGGCTGGATCCTGGCCACCTGATCAGTCCTTGAGCGCCTGGCGTATCGCCGCCTCGATCCGCGCCGGGCCCGGCACATATGCGCGCTCGAGCTCGCGCGCGAATGGCACCGGCGTGTGCGGCGGGGTCACCTGGATAACGGGTGCCTTCAGCGTGTGGAAGGCGTTGCTGACCACCATTCCGGCGATGTCCGCGGCCAGCGAGCAGCGCGGCGGCGATTCGTCGACGACGACCAGCCGGCCGGTGGTCTCGAGACTCTCGTAGATGGTCTCGTCGTCGAGCGGCGACAGCGTGCGCGGGTCGATCAGGTCGCAGGTGATCCCGTCCTTTGCCAGCGCATCGATGGCCTTCTCCGCGAACGCGACCATGCGGCCGATCGCGACCACGGTGACGTGCTCGCCCTCGCGCACCAGGTTCGCTTCGCCGAACGGAATGGTGTAGTCGCCTTCCGGAACTTCGCACTTCCGTCGGATAGAGCGCCTTGTGCTCGAAGAACACGACCGGATCGTCGTCGCGGATCGCCGTGAGCAGCAGCCCCTTCGCGTCGTAGGCGTTCGACGGCACGACGACCTTCAACCCCGGCACTGCGGTGACCAGGGCGTACATCGACTGCGAATGCTGCGCCCCCATGTTCATGCCCGCGCCGGTCGCGGTGCGGATCACGATCGGGCAGGTGCTCTTGCCGCCGAACATGTAGCGGAACTTGGCGGCCTGGTTGAAGATCTGGTCGAAGCACACGCCGAGGAAGTCGGCGAACATCAGTTCGGCGACCGGGCGCAGGCCGGCGAGCGCGGCGCCGTTCGCGGCGCCGATGATGGCGCTCTCGGAGATCGGCGTGTCGATGACCCGTTCCTCGCCGAACTTCGGCAGCAGGCCCTTGGTCACGCCGAACACGCCGCCCGCGGCGTCGCGCTGGCCGGAAGTGCCGCCGGCGCCGCCGGAGACGTCCTCGCCGAGGACGATGACGCGGGGATCGCGCGCCATCTCGAGGTGCAGGGCCTCGTTGATCGCATCGCGCATGGAGAGCTGCCGCATGTCGTGGTCCCTTGCCGCCAGTCAGTAGGACACGTAGACGTCGGTCAGCAGCGTCGGCGTCCGCCGGCGGCGGGGCGCTGCGCGCGGCCGCCACTGACCGGTCGATCAGCGTCATGCACTTCCGCGTCGACAGCGTCGAGCTCCGCATCCGTCAGCCAGCCTTCGGCCACGACCCGCGCGCGGAAGTTCTTGAGGCAGTCCATGGTTTCGCCGCTGGCGGGCGACCTCGTCCTTGGCGCGGTAGAGCTGCGGGTCGCCCTCGAAGTGCCCGAAGAACCGTGTGATCTTCGCCTCGATGGTGCTCGGACCGCCGCCGCTGCGCGCCCGCTCGACGGCCCGGCCCACGGCCTCGTAGACGGCGAAGAAGTCGGCGCCGTCGCAGGCTTCGCGCGGGCATGCCGAAAGCCGCGCGCGCGCGCCGCGATGTCCTTGCGAACCGACCGCGTAGGAAGCGCCGGTGTGCTCCGCAGTAGCCGTTGTTCTCGAACACGAAGATCGCCGGCGCCTGCAGCACCACGGCCATGTTCATGGCTTCGAAGACCGTGCCCTGGTTGCAGCTGCCGTCGCCGCCGAAGGCGACCGCGACGTGCCCGTCCCGCCGCGTCTTGCAGGCGATCGCGGCGCCCACTGCGATCGGCGGGCCGCCGCCGACGATCGCGTTGGCGCCGAGCATGCCCTTGTCGATGTCGGCGATGTGCATCGAGCCACCCTTGCCCTTGCACAGTCCGTCCCGCCGGCCGTAGATCTCGAGCATCATGCCCGGCACGTCGCAGCCCTTGGCGATGCAGTGGCCGTGTCCGCGGTGCGTGCTGGCGATCCAGTCGGCATCGCTCAGGTGCTCGCAGACCCCGACGGCCACGGCCTCCTGGCCGGAGTAGAGGTGAGTGAAGCCGGGGATCTCGCCGGTCTGGATCTCGACGTGCAGGCGCTCCTCGAACTCGCGGATGGTCTTCATCTGCCGGTAGCTCTGCAGCAGCTGGTCACGCGTCAGTGGCACGGCGGTTCGGCTCCGGCGGGTGGGGCGCTGGCGGCCAGCGGCTTCGATTCCCGCACTCTACGGCACCCGTGAAAAACGGTCAACTCTGACGGTTACAAGCAATCGTGCTTGTTTATTCGCAGCGGGCCGGCGCTGGCTGGCGAATCGATCAGATCGCGTCAGCGGGCTTCTCGCCCGGTCCGTAGATGTAGTCGCTCAGCACCTTGTGGAAGTGGCGGATGCGCAGCTCCTGCGAGCCGATCCACAGGCCTTTGAACGCGGCAGATTGCATGCCGGCCTGTACGCCGGGCAGGTTCTGGGCATCCTGGTCGAGCACCAGGCCGATGGACTTGTCGCCGTGGCGGAAGTGCTGGTGGCGGGGCCGGCGCGGGCGCTCCTGTCCGTCCGGTACGAGTTCGAACGTCCAGATGTCGTAGAGCATCTTGTTCGGGTCGCTCGGATGCGGTCGCTGGCGGAACAGCATCAGGTCGTCGGCGTGCACGTTGAGCGTGACGTTCGGGAAGATCAGGTAGTGGTAGTCGTCGGTCAGCTGGTCGTCGTTCAGCCGGAATAGTCCTTGCCCTGCTCCGGGCCGTGCTCGCGCTTGAACTGCTGCACGTCGCGGCGGATGTTGGCCAGCGGTTCGTCGTAGTCGGCAGGGTCCATCCCGGCCGTCTTCATGATGACCTTGATGGGATCGGGGATCGACGGCGGCTTGCGCACCCGCGGGCTCCAGGTCGCGAACGGGATCAGGTAGCGGTTGTGGCGCTCGTAGCAGTCGATCTGTATGTCGAGGTCGTGCAGGTAGTACATCAGCTGCGGGTGGATGCCCTGCACGTGGTAGCTCTCGTTGAACGCGTCGACCGAGGTCTTCCAGTTGCAGTCCCATTCGACGGTGATGTCGCGCGTCAGCGCCATCTTGGGGAAGTTGTAGGGATCGAGGTGCGCGGGCACCGGATCCAGGTATTCGGCCAGTGGCTCGGCGTCCGGATTCAGGCTGAACCAGACGAAGCCGCCCCAGGTGTCGCACTTCACCTCGACCAGGCCGCGGCAGGGCGGGGCGCCCTGCGGGAAAGTATCGAGATCCGGGATGCGCCTGAAGCTGCCGTCGAGTTCGTACTCCCAGTGATGGTACTGGCACTTGAAGGTCTCGGCGCTCGAGGTGCCCTCCGGGCGCAGCCGGTTGCCGCGGTGCAGGCAGACGTTGTAGAAGGCCCGCACGCCGCCGTCCTGCTGCCGCACGATCAGGATCGATTCCTTGCCGATGTCGGTGCAGATGTAGTCGCCGGGCTCAGCGAGGTCCGACTCGAGCCCGCCCAGCAGCCAGACCTTGGTCCAGACCCGCTCCCATTCGAGCTGCATGAACTCGGCCGAGGTGTAGCGCTCCTTGGCAATCAAGTCGTGCCCGAGATCCGGGTCCGGCGCCTTGGCGGCGGGCGTCTCGGGACTCTGCTCGGGCGGCACGCGCCGCACGGGCTTGAACGCCGGCGCGCGCGAGCGCTCCAGCAACTCCTCGTCCGGCAGATGCTTGGGATCAACGGCCATTTCCATCCTCCGGGCGTCGCGCGGACCACGCGATCCCGCGACGCAACAACTCGTAGAACGCGGGCGTTTTCCAGCTGCCGCGCTCGATGTCCGGATACTCCTCCATCAGCGGCTGCATGTCGTAGCGGCCGCGCGCGTGGCCGAGCGTCAGGTACAGGACTTCCCCGTCTCCGGTCCGCTTGATGTACATGATCGGGCGCGCTGCGGGCTCGCGCCAGTCCCGGTCGACGAACAGGGGTGTCTCGCCGCTCCAGTGGGTGTGCAGCAACACTTCGAGCGGGGGATGCAGTTCCGACAGGTACAGTTCGTCGTCCGCGTCGAAGGCGTCGATCCCCTCGACCAGGGGATGCTCCGGCGCCGTCACCTCGACCCGGTACGGTGCGATCGGCGGGTGCGACAGGAACTGGCTACCGAGCGTCTGCATGAACAGCGGCGCCGTGCGTGGCGCCTGCCACGCCTTGTCGGGTTTCGACCACTTCAGGATGGAGTTGGTGCCGTGCAGGGCGAACCAGCGGTGGCCGGCGCTCACCCAGTCGCGCAGGCGCGCGGCGGCCGCTTCGTCCGGCACCACGTCCACGGTGTAGGTGAGCAGGACATCCGCTGCGACGATGGCGTCGATGTCGGAGTAACTCTCGAAGACCCGCGTCCGGTAGCGCTCCTGTTCCCCGAGCAGTTTCAGCAGCTCGAGACGCGCGAAGTCCATGTCGTGATACCGGCCACCGACCACCAGCGCGACGTTGACCCGCGGTGGCAGCATCGGCTCAGTACTGCACGCGCTTGGTGAAGCCGTTGTCGGCGACGATGTTCGAGCCGGTGATGATCGAGGCGGCCGGGCTCGCCAGGAAGGCCACCAGCCGCGCGACCTCATCCGGCGCGCCGAAGCGGCCATTGGGCATGGCCTTGAGCGTCGCATCGTACATCTTGGCGTTGGTGCTCTTGATCATCTCCCAGGCCCCGCCCTCGAAGTAGATCGGCCCGGGGCAGACGCTGTTGACGCGCACGTTCTTGCGGCCGACGAACTGCGACAACTGCTTGGAATAAGTGATCAATGCCGCCTTCATGGCGTTGTAGGCCATGGGCACGTAGAAGGTCTCGAGCGCGTTGGTGGAGCTGATGATCACCACGCTGCCGTGTCCGGATTTCTCCAGATGCGGCATCAGGGTCTCGCAGCCGCGCACCGTGTGCAGCACGTCGATCTCGAAGTTCTTCCACCAGTTCTTTTCGGAGTCCATGCCGCCGCCGGCACTGACATTGGGGACGAATATGTCGCAGCCGCCGAGCTCGGCAACCGCCGATTCCAGCCAGGCCTTGTAGGCATCGGCGTCCCGCACGTTGACCGCGCCGCCGACGACGCTGACGCCGGAGGACTTGACCTCGCGGACCGCCTGTTCGACCTCGTCCTCACTGCGCGCGCAGAGCGCGACGTCGCAGCCCTCCGCCGCCAGCGTGTCCACGATCGCCCGGCCGATACCCTTGGTGGCGCCCGTTACGACGGCCTTCTTTCCGCGCAGACCCAGATCCATCGTTGCGTCTCCTGTCACAGGCGAGCAGGCGGCGCTGGGGAACTCCGGCACCGTGCGCCGTCGCCAGCGCCCTCCGAGTATAAGAGATCGGGCGGCCTCTAACAAACAGTCATGACTGTTTTTTATTCGGGCGCAACGCGGCGCCGGGTTGCGGGTTGCGACGGCGCGGCCGGTCGAGCAAGATGGCGCCCCTTTGGCGCCTACGCCCGGCATTCCTGTGGCTGACGGCGCACACCAGAACTGGAGATTGAACGGATGGCGCAAATGGTGGTGACGGACCGGGACGGGGTGGAACACCGCATCGATGGCAAGGCGGGCGTCAGCATCATGGAAACGCTGCGCGATTTCGAGTGGGGCGTCGCGGCGATCTGTGGCGGCATGTGTTCCTGCGCGACCTGCCACATCTATCTCACCCCCGATTCGGCCACGCGGGTCGCGGCGGCGCAGCCGGACGAAAAGGAATTGCTCCAGGAACTGGAAGGCTTCCGGCCCGGCGCCTCGCGGCTGTCCTGCCAGGTGCAGTTCGAGGAGTCCATGGACGGGCTCGAGTTCACGATCGCCGAGGACGAGTAAGCCCAGCGCGCCGCTGCCGCGGGGACTGTTCCTGATGCGGCACTGACGTGGGGACTGTCCCCGCAGGGGACTGTTCCCCGATGCGGCACCGAGGTGGGGACTGTCCCCGCAGGGGACCGTCCCCGTTGTGGCACCCGTCGCGGCACCGCGCGTAACGGTCGCAGCAGCGCGGGTCTCTCTACTCCTGTAGAGCCTCTTGCTCGCTCCGAAAGCCAAAAGTCGCTCGCAAGAGGCCTACAGTCGTCCTCGACCCGCGGGGACTGGCACCGCAGTCTCAAGGCTTCCTGCGGCACGGCCGTGCCAGCGGTGCCTGTCCCCTCCGTATCGACGCTCAACGAATCAGGCGAAAGCGCCACAGGCGAGCGCGGACCGTGGCCCCTTCCGCAGTGAGTTTGGCTTCCCGAACGGAGGAAGGGGCCACGGAAGTAGGGAGCTCGCCGGGCACGGCGCATCTGCGGCCTGCCAAATCGTTTTGCGGATAGGCGGTAGCGGAGCGGGTCTCTCTACTCCTGTAGAGCCTCTTCTCGCTCCGAGAGCCAAAGTCGCTCGCAAGAGGCCTACAGTCGTCCTCGACCCGCGGCGGGGACTCTCCCCTCCGGGGCGCGCGCCGTCGGAGTCCCGGGTATTCGCCTACTGGATCGTCGCGGCGTTGTCGAGCAGCAGCTCGGTGCCGTTGATGTAGCGCGACTCGTCGGATGCGAGGAACACCACCACGTTGGCGACGTCCTCGGGCTTGCCGAGGCCGCCCGGACTCTGCGCGTAGAAGTCGTCCGGAATGCCGAGCGCCTTGTTGGCGGCTGCCAGCATGGGGGTATCGGTCGCGCCCGGGTGAATGGAGTTGCAGCGGATGTCGTACTTCTGCATCTGGCACCAGACCGCGATCGATTTGGTCATGGCCGTCACTGCGCCTTTCGCCGCGGTGTAGGCGAAGAACACCGGATACCCGAGCACCGTGGCCACGGACGCGACGTTGATGATCGAGCCACCACCGGTCTTGGCCATGACCGGCATGGCGTGCTTGCAGCCGAGGAAGGTGCCTTCGCACATCACGGTGAGGTGCTTGCGGAATTCCTCCAGTGTGGTGCCCTCCGGGGTGTTGGGAATGACCATCCCGGCGTTGTTCACCAGCACGTCGAGGCGCCCGAACTTCTTGACCGTGGCGTCGATGACCGACTTCCATTGGGCCTCGTCGCTGACGTCGTGACGCACGAACATGGCGCAGTTCGCACGCTTGGCATTGAGCGCCGCGGCCAGCGCCTGCCCCGCCTGCTCGTTGATGTCCGTGATGACCACGCTGGCGCCTTCGCGCGCGAGTGCCTCGCAGTCGGCCTGGCCCAGCCCCTGCGCGCCACCGGTCACGATCGCAACCTTGCCTTGTACACGTCCCATGATCTGCTCCATTCCCGCAATAGATGTGCCGGAGTGTCGCGACGGTAGCAGTCAGCCTTGTCGGTTTCAATCATCTTTGACTTTTTCAGACAGCGCCGACATGCTTGCGCGGATGGCGATCGGGCCGGCTGGCTGGCCTGCCGGCGCGCCATCCACGGACGGCAGAGGACACTCGAAATCATGGCTACCCGCAGCGACGAAGACACTCAGGAGCCGTCCGGCTGGCAGGCGCAGAAAAGCGCGGCCACCCGCAACCTGATCGTCGAGGCCGCGATCAAGTGTTTCGTCGATCTTGGCTATGCCCGGACGACCACGACCGCCATCGCCGAGAAGGCCGGCTTGTCACGCGGCGCCATGCTGCATCACTTCCCCTCGAAGATCGACATCGTCCGCGCGGCGGTCGAGTACCTGCACAACAAGCGTCTCAAGGCGTTTCGCCGGGCCGTGCAGCGAACGCCGCAGGAAGGCGACCGCGTCCACGCCAACCTCGACGCCTACTGGCGGCATGTCCGTCATCCGATGTTCGTCGCGTTCTTCGAGCTCGTGGTGGCTGCACGGACCGACCCGGAGCTGGCGGCGATCTTGCGCCCGGCCCAGGAGGCCTTCGAGGAGGAATGGCACCGCACGGCGCGTGAGGTCTTCACGGAGTGGCAGGTCGACGACCCGAACTTCGACGTGGCGCTGGACCTGACCCGCTACGTCCTGGAGGGCATGGCGATCAGTTTCCTGGTGCACAAGGAGAACGAGCGAGACCGCCGGGTGCTGAGCTACCTCGAGGACAAGCTGAGGGAATTGCGTGACTCGCGGGCCCCTGCCGCCTGAACCCACTCGCCGTAGCGGCCGGCCGGAGCAGTAAATGAATTCCACCGTCAATTTCGAACTCGCCGATGGCGTCGCCATGGTCACGCTGAACCGTCCCGACCAGGCCAACACGATGAACCTGCAGTTCGGCCGTGACCTGAAGGCGGCGGCCGCGCGCTGTCGGACCGAGCAGGGTGTCCGGGCGGTGATCCTCACCGGCGCCGGCAAGGCGTTCAGCTTCGGCGGCGACCTGGGCGGGATGATGCAGGGCGCGGCGAACGGAATCGAAGAGTACCTGAGGGAGCTGACCCTGGATCTCCACGCCGCGATCCAGGTGTTTACCCGACTCGATGCACCGGTGATCGCCGCCGTGAACGGCACGGCTGCCGGCGCGGGCGTCGGTCTGGTGGCGATGGCGGACCTGGCCATCGCCGCCGAGAGCGCGAAGTTCTCGCTGGCCTACACGGGCGTCGGCCTGACGCCCGACGGCAGCACCTCGTACTTCCTGCCGCGCACCATCGGGCGCAAGCGCGCGCTGGAACTGGTCCTGACCAACCGGGCGCTGAGCGCCGCGGAAGCCCTGGAGTGGGGTCTGGTGAACAAGGTCGTCGCCGACGCCGACCTGATGGGGGAGACCCAGAAACTGGCCGGGCGGCTGGCTGCCGGCCCGCTGAAGGCGTTCGGTCACGCCAAGCGTCTGATGCAGAGCAACGCGTCGCTCGAGGCCCAGCTCGAGGACGAAAGCCGCACCATTGCCAGGCAGGCGATGAGCGCCGAGGCCAACGAGGGCATCAACGCCTTTCTCGGCAAGCGCAAACCCGTGTTTCCGCGCTGAAGAGCGGCCCTGGGGCCGCCGGGCCGCTCGACGCCGCCCGGTTCAGCGCTTTTCGGTTTGCCGTGCGACGGCGTCGGCCGCGGCCTTCACTGCCGCGGCGTCGCCGAGGAAACGCCGCGGCGCGGCCGGGCGCAGTTGATCGTCGAGTTCGTAGAGGATCGGTATTCCCGTCGGGATATTGAATTCGACGATGTCAGCGTCGCTCATGCCATCGAGCATCTTCACCAGCGCCCGCAGGCTGTTGCCGTGTGCAACGATCAGCACATTGCTGCCGGCGCGCAGCTCGGGCGCGATCCGCGACTCCCAGTAGGGCTGCACCCGCGCCAGGGTGTCCTTCAGGGATTCGGTCGCGGGCAGCTCCGCCGCGTCCAGCGACGCGTAGCGCCGGTCGAAGCGCGGATGCCGCGGGTCGTCCAGCGCGAGCGGCGGTGGCGGAATGTCGTAGCTGCGCCGCCAGATCTTGACCTGCTCGGCGCCGTGCTTCTCGACGGTTTGCGCCTTGTCGAGGCCCTGCAGTGCGCCGTAGTGACGCTCATTGAGTTTCCAGCTGCGCTCCACGGGAATCCACGCCAGGTCCATCTGCTCGAGGACGATCCAGAGCGTGTGGATCGCGCGCTTCAGCACCGAGGTAAAGGCGATGTCGAACTCGAAGCCCTCCGCCTTCAGCAGCCGTCCGGCGTGCCCGGCCTCTTCGCGGCCCAGCGGCGTGAGTTCGACATCGGTCCAGCCGGTGAACAGGTTCTGCAGGTTCCACGTGCTCTGGCCGTGGCGAATCATTACAAGCTTGCCGGGCACCGCTCAGCTCCGCTCGAACTGGACGCCGCTTTATAGCATAGCTGCGATGACTCTAGGCCGCCGCGAGCCGGCGTACGCTTTGCAGCGCCACCGACAGCGTCGGAAAGTCCGGGTTGCCGGCAGTGCGCATGTCGTGCAGGGTGCGCCGCAGACCCTCGGCTTCCCTGCCGCGGCCGTCGAGCCACGCGGCGACCGCGCGCGCGGGCTCGCCGCGCTCATCGCCCGCCAGCACCTTTGAAGTCAGCCGCCGCTGCAGCGCGTAGGCTTCTTCGCGCAGCGTGCCACGTGCGATAGCCTGCCAGTGACCATCGACCGGAAGCTGGTCGATGCCGTTGCGCAGCCAGTCGAGGCCAGTGGCCGCGCCGACGCTGAAGTACACGTTGGCGGCCCGGGTGACCGGCGTGGGCCGGACGCCGGCGACCGCGACGATGTCCACGGCGGACTGCGCGGCGCCAAGGCTCGCCACCCGCCGTGCCAGTCCGTGGGGAGCCCCGTCCGCTTCCAGCTTCTGCAGTTCCCGCTGGTAGCGCTCGGCCTCGAGGCCGGACAGCAGCGAGGGCAGCTCCGACAGCAGTTCCTTGACGCCCGGCCGGAAGCGCGACACGGCGCGCTCGATGTCGAGGTCGTCGCGCAGCGAAGACAGCACCCAGTAGGTGAGATAGCGCAGCAGCCGGCTGGTGCGGTAATTCATCTCCGTCTGCAGCGCGGCCGGGACCCGGTTGTCGAGGTCCTCGATCGCGGTCCACAGCGCGCGCATGTCGGTGATCTCGCGGGCGATCGAGTAGGCGCGGGCGATGCTGCCGAGATCGCTGCCGGTATCCTGCTGCGCGCGAATGGCGAAGACCGGTCCCATGCGATTCACCAGGCTGTTGGTGGTCGCCGTGACGATGATCTCGCGGCGAAGGGGATGGCGGGTGATGTCCCGGGCGAATCGTTTCTGTATGGCCGCCGGGAAGTAGCGAACCACTTCGCCCTTCAGATACGGATCCTCCGGCACGTCGGACTCGATCAGCCGGTCATACAGCCAGAGTTTCGAGTATGAGAGCACCATGGCCAGTTCCGGCCGGGTGAGGCCGCGGCCCTGGCGGCGGCGCTCCGCCAGCTCGTCGTCGTTCGGCAGTGCTTCGAGGGCGCGATCCAGTCCGCCGATGCGCTCGAGCGAGCGAATGACGTGGGCGTGCTCGGAGATGCGTTCCGCGGCGTGCGCCTCGGTCACGGAGATGGCCTGGCTTTGCAGGTAGTTGCCCCGCAGGACCAGTGCCGCCACTTCCGGCGTCATGCGCGCGAGCAGCCGGTCACGATCCTTCCTGCGCAGGCTGCCGCGACGCATCGCGGCGCTGAGCAGGATCTTGATGTTGACCTCGACGTCGGAGCAGTTGACGCCGCCCGCGTTGTCGATGAAGTCCGTGTTCAGGCGGCCGCCCGCCAGGGCAAACTCGGTGCGCGCCCGCTGGGTCATGCCCAGGTTGCCGCCTTCGCCGACGACCCGGCAGCGCAGTTCGCGCCCGTCCACGCGAACGGCGTCGTTGCTGCGGTCCCCGGCCTCGGCGTTGCTCTCGTCGCTGGCCTTGACGTAGGTGCCGATGCCGCCGTTCCAGAGCAGATCGACCGGCATCTTGAGGATGGCCCGCATGATTTCGCGTGGCGCAGCGGACGCCGCGTCGATGCCGAGCATCTGCCGTGCCTGGCTCGACAGCGGTATCGACTTGCTGCTGCGCAGGAAGACACCGCCACCGCGCGAGATCAGCTTGCGGTCGTAATCGTCCCAGCCCGACCGGGGAAGCGCGAACAGCCGCGCCCGCTCGGCGTGGCTCTGCTCCGCGTCCGGATCCGGGTCGAGAAAGATGTGCTGGTGATTGAAGGCGGCGAGCAGGCGGATGTGGCGCGACAGCAGCATGCCATTGCCGAACACGTCGCCGCCCATGTCGCCGATCCCGGCGACGGTGAAGTCCTGCGACTGGATGTCGACGCCCAGTTCTCGGAAGTGACGCTTGACGCATTCCCAGGCGCCACGTGCCGTAATGCCCATCTTCTTGTGGTCGTAGCCGGCGGATCCGCCGGAAGCGAAGGCGTCACCAAGCCAGAAGCCATACTCCACGGCGATCGCGTTCGCGACATCGGAAAAGCTGGCGGTGCCCTTGTCGGCCGCGACGACCAGGTAGGGGTCGTCGGGATCCGCGCGCACGACGTTCACCGGCGGCACGACCTTGCCGTCGACGAGATTGTCGGTGAGGTCGAGCATCGCGCGAATGAACAGCCGGTAGCACTCCGTGCCTTCCCGCAGCATCTCCTCGCGCGCCGCCGGCAGCCGGCGTGGAACGAAGCCGCCCTTGGCGCCGACCGGCACGATCACCGAGTTCTTGACGTTCTGCGCCTTCATCAGGCCGAGCACTTCCGTGCGGAAATCCTCGCGACGGTCGGACCAGCGCAGGCCGCCACGCGCGACCTTGCCCATCCTCAGGTGTACGGCCTCGACGCGCGGCGAGTGCATGAATATCTCGAACATCGGGCGCGGCAACGGCGTCTCCGCGATCGAACGCGGGTCCAGCTTGATGGCCAGGTACTCCCGCGGTGCGCCGTGCCCGTCCACCTGGAAGAACGTCGTGCGCAAGGTGCCGAGTATCGCAGTGCGGAAGGCGCGCACGATGCGGTCATCGTCGACCCTCTCGATCGCCGCGAGCAGCGTGTCGAGCGCCGCGACGTGCCGCTTCTCGGCGGCAGCCCGCGCCCGGGGGCTGAGCGCCGGGTCGAAGCGCGACATGAACAGCCGCACCAGCGCGGCGGCGGCCTGCGGGTTCGACGCCAGCGCTTCCTCCATGTAGGCCTGCGAGAGCGGCAGGCCGAGTTGACCGAACCAGCGGGCGTAGGTGCGCAGCACGACCACTTCGCGCCAGGTCAGGTCGCTGGCGAGCACCAGCCGGTTGAAGCCGTCGTTGTCCGCCTGGCCCATCCAGACCTTCGCGAAGGTGTCGCGGAAGCGCGGCCCGTCGCTCGCCAGATCGATGCTGACGCTGCGCGGATGCTCCAGCTCGAAGTCCTGGATCCACCAGCTGCGCTCGTCGAACTCGAGTTCGTACGGGCGCTCGCTGATCAGCTTCAGCCCGAGATTCTCGATGGTCGGCAGGACGTCCGAAATCGGAATCGGCTGGTCGCGCCGGTAGATCTTGAACTGCATCTTGTGGTCGGGCTGGCCCGCCGCGCGATAGAGACTCATGACCAGGCCGGAGGGCTCGACCGCCAGCGTTTGCAGGTGTTCGACGTCGGCGACGGCGCTCTCCGGCGTCATGTCCTCCTGATAGGCCGCAGGAAACGCCTGCGCGAATCTCTTGAACACGGCGGCCGCGCCGCTTTCGTCGCGCGATTCGGCCAGCGCCTGCTGGAACCGGTCGGTCCAGGTCCGTACTTCGAAGGCGATGCGCCTTTCGAGCGTCGGCAAGTCGACGCGACGCCGCTGGTCCGGGTCGGTGCGTACCAGCATGTGGACCCGAGCCAGCACGGACTCGGACAGCTGTACCTGCGACTCGATGCTCAGGCCGCCCATCGCCTCGCGGACCAGCGCCTCGATGCGATGCCGGACGCTGGTGTCGTAGCGGTCACGCGGCACGTACAGCAGGCAGGAATAGAAGCGCCGGAATGCGTCGCGACGCGCGAACAGCCTGACCTGCGCACGCTCGTACAGGTTGACGATGCCGCGCACGGTGTCGATGAGCTCCGGGACGCTCGCCTGGAAGAGCTCGTCTCGCGGATAGACGTCGAGCACGTGCATCACGGCCTTGCCGTCATGGCTGGACGGGGCGAGCCCATAGTGCGCGACGACCTGCCTGACCTTGTGGCGCAGCACCGGAATGTCGCGTGGGCTGCGGCTGTAGGCCGAGGACGTCCACAGGCCGATGAAGCGCCGCTCCCCGACGACCCGGCCGCGGGCGTCGAAGCGCTTCACGCCGACATAGTCGAGGTGGGTCGCCCGGTGCACCGTCGAGAGGGTGTTCGCCTTGGTGATGATCAGCGGCTGTTCCGGAGACCTGGCGAAACGCCGGATCTCGCCCTCGAGCGTGGTGGAGCTGCTGGTCCGTCCGCGGCGCCCGGTCCTGAGCAGGCCGAGGCCCGTGCGCGCCAGCGGCTCGAGCACGTCGCGCGATCGTCCGCGCCTGAGGCGGTACTCGCGGTATCCCAGGAAGGTGAAGTGGTTGTCGTCCATCCAGTCGAGCAGCGCGCGGATCTCGGCGATCTCGTTCGCTGCGGCGGTGGGCGGCGGCGCCGACTCCAGTTCGGCGGCGATCTCGCGGGCCCGGCGGCGCATGGCCATCCAGTCGGTCGTGGCCCTGCGAACGTCGTCGAGCGCCTCGAGCAGGCGCTCGCGGAGCGCGTCGAGCGCATCCGGCCTGGTCTCCCGGTCGACCTCGATCAGTTGCCACGATTCCTGCGGCGCGTCCGAGCCGTCGGACTCGCCCACCGACCGTATCCGGCCACGCTGATCGCGGGCGACCGCCAGCACCGGGTGCGCCACGAACCACACGGTCATCCCGGCCTGGGTGCACACCATGGTCAGTGAGTCGAGCAGGAATGGCATGTCGTCCACGGACACCAGGATCAGCGTGCGCGAGGTGGTGAAGCCGTCGCGCTTCGCATCCGGATTGAACACCCGGACCAGCGCCTCGCCTGGCCGGCGCACGCGGGCAGAGGACAGGTGCGCCAGCGCGATCCGCGCCAGGTCCTCGGCGGGCCGCTCCGCCATTTCCTGCTCGGCGACGCCGTGGTAGTAGGCGCGGATGAACGGTGCCAGATAGGCCGGCGCGTCCTTGCCGAGGAGCTTGCGGGCCCGTGCGGCGACACCCTCGATCAGCGCGAGCCGGGCGGCAGGAATGTTGCCTGACATGGGAGCCCCTGGGGTGAGCGTTGCAGTGCGTTGTGCGTTGCCGCAGGTGAAGCGTGCGTGATTATACGTCCGCCGCGGTGACGTCGACGGTTGCGCCGTTCACGTCCTCAGTCCGGCGAGTCGCGGCGTAGCTCGTCGGCGCGCCGCGCCAGCTTGGCCAGGACGAGGTCGAGCAGGTCCGCCTCGCCGGCGGACAGCGACGCCAGCAGCCGCTCTTCGTAGGCGAGTGCCCAGGGCACGATCCTGGCGTGCACCCGCCGGCCGGCCGGTGTCAGCTGCAGGGCCGAGCGGCGCCGGTCGTCTCGTTCAGGGCGCCGCCGCACGCGGCCTGCCGACGTCAGGCGCGACACCGCCCGGCTGACCGCGACCTTGTCCATGCCGGTCTTGGCGGCGACCTGCGCGGCGGACAGTCCGGGCGAATGCGCCAGCACCGCCATGACCCGCCACTCCGGGATGCTGAGGTCGTGTCTGGCGGAATAGGCCGCCGCGATCGCCGAGGAAATCGTGTTGGTCAGCACAGACAGGCGATACGGCAGGAACCGGTCGAGTTCGAGCCTGGTCTGGGGCGGCGGGCGGGCAGGCACGTCGGGCGCTCCTTGCGGTGGCCGGTGTTGCAGTGGCTATAATGGTTGCAAGTGTAACTAATTGGCCGCCTGCCGGCGAATGCAGTGGAGGAACCCGACATGGCCGACCTGTTCGAGAATCCGATGCAGACCGACGGCTTCGAGTTCGTCGAGTACACCGCGTCCGATCCGGAGCTGCTGCGCTCGCTGTTCGAGCGTATGGGGTTTCCGGTGAGCGCGCGCCATCGCCGCAAGAACGTCACCCTGCACCGCCAGGGGGACATCAATTTCATCATCAATGCCGAGCCCGCGGGCTTCGGACAGCAGTTCGCGGCGGCGCACGGCCCGTCGGCCTGCGCCATGGCGTTTCGGGTCAAGGATGCCAGGATGGCGTACGACCGGGCGATCAGGCTCGGGGCGGAGCCCGGCCCGGACACGGCCGGGCCGATGGAACTCAACATTCCCAGCATCCGCGGCATCGGCGGCAGCCTGATCTATCTCGTCGACCGCTACGGCCAGAATACGATCTATGACGTCGATTTCGTTCCGGTGGCGGCACCGGCCGGTGTGCGGCCGGCGGGGCTGACCTACATCGACCATCTGACCCACAACGTGCACCGCGGCAACATGGACGTGTGGGCCGGCTTCTACGAGAAGCTGTTCAACTTCCGCGAGATCCGTTACTTCGACATCGAGGGCAAGAAGACCGGCTTGTTCAGCCGCGCGCTGACCAGTCCTTGCGGAAAGCTGCGCATTCCGATCAACGAATCGCAGGACGACAAGAGCCAGATCGAGGAGTACCTGCGCGAGTATCGCGGCGAGGGCATACAGCACATCGCGCTGGCCACGGACGACATCTACGGCAGCGTCGATGCGCTGCGTGCCAACGGCGTGGAGTTCCAGGACAGCCCCGATACCTACTACGAGGGCGTCGACGCGCGCGTGAGCGGGCATCGCGAGGACCTCGCCGAGCTGAGCCGCCGCCGCATACTGATTGACGGCTCCGACAAGGACGGCATCCTGCTGCAGATCTTCACGCAGAACGCGATTGGCCCGATCTTCTTCGAGATCATCCAGCGCAAGGGCAACGAAGGCTTCGGCGAGGGCAACTTCAAGGCGCTGTTCGAGTCCATCGAGCTCGACCAGGAGCGCCGCGGCGTCATCTGATTTCCGGAGGGGTCAGACGCCACTCGGGTTCCGCTCGTGTACCACTCTGACCCCGCTGGGGTCAGAGCAGGGGCAGAGTGGCGTCTGACCCCTCCTCAGGGGCGGTGGGGGCGCTCGAGGTAGAGGTGGCTCTGCATCTCGGTGAGCCGGCTGCTGGTGCGCTGGAACTCGAAGGCGAGGCGCTGACCGTGGTACAGGTCGTCGGGCGGGGCGTCCGCCGAGACCACGAGCTTCACGCCGCGATCGTAGAACTCGTCGACCAGCCCGATGAAACGGCGCGCCTCGTCGTCCCGCGCTGGCCCGAAGCGGGGCACGCCCGAGACGACGACGGTGTGGAAACTGCGGGCGATCTCGATGTAGTCGTTGACGGAGCGCGGCCCGTCGCACAGCGCCGCGAAATCGAACCAGACGACATCATGGGTCCGACGCCGCACCGGAATCGGGCGCCCGTCGATGTCCAGCGTTCCCCCCGGCTCGCCGTCGCGTCCCGCGATGGCGGCGAAGCGCTGCTGCAGCAGCACGTCCGCGTCGTAGGTGCTGGTGCTGACATACAGCGGCGCGCGCTGCAGCTGCCGCAGCCGATAGTCCCGGCCGCCGTCCAGATGGATGATCTCGTTCTGCTGCTCGAGCAGCGCGATCGCAGGCAGGAAGCGCTGCCGCTGCAAGCCGCCGGGGTAGAGTCCGCCGGGCGGCGTGTTGGAGGTGTACACCAGCGTCACGCCGCGGTCGTGCAGCGCTTCGAGCAGCGCGGCCATGATCATGGCGTTGGCGACGTCGCTCACGTACAGCTCGTCCAGACAGATCAGCCGCGCTTCGCCCGCCAGCTGATCAGCCACCTGGCCGAGCGGATCGGGCGTTTCGCGCAGGCCGTTCAGCCGCTCCGTCACGTCGCGCATGAAGTGATGGAAATGCGCCCGCCTGGCCGGCACGGGGGCGCACGATTCGAACAGATCCATCAGGAATGTCTTGCCGCGCCCGACACCACCCCACAGGTAGATGCCGGGAGTCGCCTTGGGTCCGCCGGCACGTCCCATCCTGGAGCGGACCCGCGCGGCCAGGCTCCGCCGGGCAGCGGCGGAGCGCTTCAGCTCCAGGCGCAGCGCTTCCAGCCGCTCGACGGCCTGCCGCTGCGACGGGTCCGGCTCATAGCCATGGCGCGCCAGCTCCGCGGCGTACAACGCGGGCAGCGTTGGCTTGCGCATGCGGGCTGTCAGCTGCCGAGCTCCGGCCGGTCGCGGAAACACTCGAGCGCGCGCGGGTTGGCCAGCGCGTCGGTGTTGGCCACCGGCCGACCATGCACCACCTCGCGCACCGCGAGTTCCACGACCTTGCCACTGATCGTCCGGGGTATCTCCGGCACCTGCAGGATCCTCGCCGGGACGTGCCGCGGCGTGGTGTTGCGGCGGATCTGGTCGCGGATGCGCCGGCTCAGCGCCTCATCGAGCTCGAGCCCGTCGCGCAGCCTGACGAACAGCACGACACGCACGTCACTGTCCCACTCCTGGCCGATCACCACGCTCTCGAGCACCTCGTCGAGCTGCTCGACCTGGCGATAGATCTCGGCGGTGCCGATGCGCACCCCGCCCGGGTTGAGCACGGCGTCCGAGCGGCCCAGGATCACCAGCCCGCCGTGGCGGGTCAGCAGCGCATAGTCCCCGTGATGCCACACGCCCGGGAAGCGCTCGAAATACGCGGCCCGGTAGCGGGCGCCATCAGCGTCGTTCCAGAAGCCGATCGGCATGCTCGGAAAGGGCGCGGCGCACACCAGTTCGCCGCGTTGCCCGACCAGGCTCTCTGCCTGCTCGTTCCAGACCTCGACCTTCATGCCGAGCCCGCGGCACTGCAGCTCGCCCCGATAGACGGGCAGCAGCGGATTGCCGAGCGCGAAACAGGAGACGATGTCCGTACCCCCCGAGATCGACGCGAGCTGCACCTCCGCGCCGATGGCGTCACGGACGAAGTCGAACTGCTCCGGCGCCAAGGGAGAGCCCGTCGACAGGATCGTGCGCAGCCGCGCCAGGCTGCCGAGGTCCCGGGGCCTAAGGCCGCTCTTCTCGAGCGCCGCCAGGTACTTCGGGCTGGTGCCAAAGAGCGTCACGCCTTCCTCGACCGCCATCCGCCACAGCACGCCGGGATCGGGGTGGAACGGCGAGCCCTCGTAGAGCATCAGCGTCGCGCCGGAGGCCAGCCCGCTCGCCAGCCAGTTCCACATCATCCAGCCGCAGGTGGTGAAGAAGAACAGCCGGTCGCCGGGCTTCACGTCGGTGTGCAGCTGGTGTTCCTTCAGGTGCTGAAGGAGCGTGCCGCCGGCGCCGTGCACGATGCACTTGGGCGTGCCGGTGGTGCCGGATGAATAGAGTATGTACAACGGGTGATCGAACGGCAGCCGGGCAAACTGCAGCGCCACGCCGGCCTCGCCGAATTCGTCGAATGGCACGGCGCCGGGCAGCATGCCGAGGTCGGGCTGCGCCGCGACGTAGCCCACCACGACCACGCGCTCGACACTCGGCAGCTGGGCCAGCACGCTGGCCACCCGCGGACGCGAATCCAGCGTCTTGCCGGCGTAGAAATAGCCGTCGGTCGTAAACAGCACCTTCGGCTCGATCTGCCCGAAGCGGTCGAGCACGCCGGCGATGCCAAAGTCCGGCGAGCACGACGACCAGGTCGCGCCGAGACTGGTCGCGGCCAGCATCGCGATCACGGTCTCCGGAACGTTCGGCATGAACGCGGCGACCCGGTCGCCCGGGCCGACGCCGGCGGCGCGCAGGCCCGCGGCGATGCGTGCCACCTCGGCATATAGTTGGTCGCGGGAGATCTCGCGCCGCGTGCCGCGCTCGTCGGTGAAGATCAGCGCCGGCTCGGCGCCGCGATGCCGCAGCAGGTTCTCGGCGAAGTTGAGCCGCGTGTCTTCGAACCACCTGGCCCCGGGCATCAGGTGTCCGTCGGACAGCACCGCCGTGCCGCGCTCCGCAATCACACCGGTGAACTCGAAGACTGCCGCCCAGAAGTCGGCGGGATGATCGACCGACCACTGCCACAGGTCCTGGTAGCCGGCCGCGTCAATACCACGGTTGCGCAGCGACTGCATGAAGTCCGTCAGCGCCGCGTCGGCGACCCGCATGGCCGAGGGCTGCCACACCGGAGCCTCATCGCTCATTACGGGTCGCCCCGGCAGCTGTGCTCGCCGCCGCTCACGGCTGCGGTTCGACCACAGCTGCACCGAGTTCCGGCAGCGCCTGCACCGCGTCCGCCACCTGCGCGAGGTCACCCACGACCACCACGGCCATACGCGTCGGGTCCAGCCAGCGCCGTGCCATGAGGCTCACCTGATCCGGCGTGACCGCGTAGATGTTCGCGACCCAGCCCGTGAGGTACTCGTCCGGCAGGCCGAGCAGGTCCATGAACGCCAGCTGGCCGAGCATGCCATCGGGTGACGAGTTGCTGACGACGAAGATGCCGGCACGGTAGTTCTTGATGCCGTCGAGTTCCTCGGCCGGTGGCGTCTCGTCCTGCAGCCGGCGTATCTCCCGATACACCTCCTCCAGCGACTCCGCCGTGTGTTCGGTCGTCACGTCCGCGGAAAATGTCCACAGCGCCGCGCCGCGTCGCGCATTCAGCGACGAGAATGGCGAGTAGGTGTAGCCCTTGTCTTCCCGCAGATTCTGGGTGATGCGCGCGGAGAACGACCCGCCGCCGAGCAGCGTATTCATCAGCGTGAACGGGAAGTAGTCGGTGTCGGCTGGCCCCGGCGCGACGGTCGCGAGGCGTAGCGACGTCTGCGGGGCGTCGGGCCGGTCCACCATCGCCAGCCGGGCACGCGTATCCGCCACGGGTGGGTTGTCCGTCGGCGCCGGGCCGGTCGGCCAGTCTTCGAAGGCCGCACGCAGCGCGCGCTCCAGCGCGGCCCGGTCGAACTGGCCTGCCACGTAAATGTGTGTGCGCACCGCGCCGAAGTTTGCGGCGTGGAAGCGGCGGACATCGTCGATGGTGTAGCCCGCAAGCTGTGCCGGCTCCGGCCACGCCCGCCCGAACGGGTGATCGCCATAAACGAGGTGCGACAACTCCGCGCTCGCGATGGAGCCGGGATTGGAGCGCGCGACACTCAGGCTGCGCTCGAAGTTGGCGATGACGCGGGGCAGCTCGCGCTCTGGCAGCAGGGGCGTCCTGCAGTACTTCGGCAACCAGCGACGCGGCTTCACCGGCGTGCTCCGAGAGTACCGACAGACCCGCAGTAAATTGTTCCCCGCCGGCGCCGACCGACAGGCTGCCGCCCATGCGGGCCGCCGCCAGGGCCACGTCGCGCGCCGAGCGCCGCTGGGTCCCTTCCTTCATCATTTCCGCGGTGACGTCGGAGATCCAGGTCTGCTCGCCGTCATCGATATTGCCGGTGCGTACCACCGCCAGCACGGTCACCTTGGGAACGTTGCCGTACTCGATGAACGTGATCGAAAGGCCATTGGCCAGCGTGACGGTCGTCTTGCCGGGCAGGCTGAAATCACGTGGCTCGCCGGGGGCCGGCGGCAGCTCGCGCGCCTGTATCGTCGGGGCAGCCAGCGCGAGCAGCGCGCTCAGCAGCAGGGAACGCGGGATCATGGTGCTGCCTCGCTTCGGCCCGGCTCGACCTGCAGGACCGTGCGGTTGCCGGGGCGCAGGTACTTGCGGACCACTTCGCTGACCATTTCCGGCGTGACGGCCCGGAACTGCTGCTCGATGCGATTGATGGCGGACGGGTCGTCATCGAACAGCGCGAACGAGGCCAGCAGGTCGACCAGTCCGAAGCGCGTGCTGCTGCCCGCCAAATCGTAGAGATCGGCGCGGATCTTGGTCATGGCGCGCTGCATTTCGTCGCTCGTGGGCGGCTCCTGGCGCAGCCGGTCCAGCTCGACATCCACGTCCGCGACGATGTTGCCGGGGTCGACCTGCGGATCGTGCACCAACGCCATGATCCACAGCATTGGCCCGTCGTAGTTGAACATGTTGCCGAGCAGGTTGATGCCGCCGCTGACCGACGAGCCGTAGCCGCGCCGCTGCACCAGCGCCTGCCAGAGAACGCTGTCCTCGCCCTGCAGCAGGATCTGGTCCAGGATCCCGAAGGCGAAATGCTCGGGCGTGCCGCGCTCGGGCACGTGCCAGGCCAGCGCGAGGGCGGGCCGCGGGGCCAACGCGTCGACATACGAGTGCCGCTTCTCCGCGGTCTGGGGCGGTTCGCTGATGTCAGGCCGCTCCGGCAGCGGCCGCGAGGGAATCGCGCCGAAGTATCGCTCGATCCAGGCGCGCGCCGCAGCAGGATCGAAGTCGCCTGCCACCACCAGCACGGCGTTGTTCGGCGCGTAGTAGGTATCGTAGAAGGCCTGCACGTCTTCCAGCGTGGCGGCGTCGAGGTCCGCGAGGTCGCCGTAGAAGTTGTGGGCGTTGTACCAGTTCTCGTTGGCGTACTGCGGCATGACCAGCCAGGGAAACCCGCCGTAGGGGCGGTTGAGCACGTTGACCTTGACCTCGTTCTTCACGACGGCCTGCTGGTTGCGGAGATTCTCCTCGGTGATGGCCAGCCCCTTCATCCGGTCGGCCTCGGCCCACAGGATGGTCTCCAGCGTGTGCGCCGGGATGACCTCGAAGTAGTTCGTGTAGTCGAACCGCGTCGAGCCGTTGAGCACGCCGCCGTTGCCCTGCACCAGCCGGTTGAACTCGTTCTTGCCGAGATTCGTCGACCCCTGGAACATCAGGTGCTCGAACAGGTGGGCGAAGCCCGTGCGGCCGCGCGGCTCGAGCCGCAGGCCGACGTGGTAGTAGACGCCGACGGTGACGGTCGGCGCGAAGCTGTCGCGTGACAGCACGACCTTCAGGCCGTTGCCGAGCCGGTAGTACTCCACTGGAATCTCGAATCCGGCCGGCGCCGCCGTGGTCGAAGGCGCGGGCAGGCTGGCGCAGCCGGCGAGCGCGGCCGCCAGCACGGCGCCTGTCAGCACGAGCCCGTAGCGCTTCACTGGAAACCTCGCGATTGGCCTGGATGCGGGTTGGCGATTATACGGAACCGGCGGGCGCCGGCGCTGCGCGCGCTACTTCGGCTGCATGCGGATCGCGCCGTCGAGGCGGATGGCCGACCCGTTCAGCATGGGGTTGGTAACCAGTGCTGCGACCATGTCCGCGAACTCCTCCGGGCGCCCCAGGCGTGAAGGAAAGGGCACCTGTGCGCCGAGCGAGGCCTGCACGTCCTCCGGCAGGCCGGCGAGCATCGGCGTCGCAAAGATGCCTGGCGCCAGCGCCATGACCCGGATGCCGAGGCGCGCGAGTTCCCGTGCCATCGGCAGCACCATGCCGATCACCGCCGCCTTCGAGGCGGCATAGGCGACCTGACCGATCTGCCCTTCGTAGGCCGCCACCGACGCGGTGTGCACGATCAGGCCACGCTCGCCGCCGGCGTCCGGCTCGTTGTGCTGCATGACCGCCGCCGCCGCGCGACCGAGATTGAAGGTGCCGACCACGTTGATGCTGAGCACGCGCTCGAAGATACGGGATTCGAGGGGGCCATCACGGCCGAGCAAGCGGCCGGGCGTCGCGACGCCGGCGCAGGCCACCGCGAGGTTGAGGCCACCCATGGTTTCCCGGCCGGCATTGACGGCATCCTCGACCGCGGCCTCGCTGGTCACGTCGCAGGCGATGAATCTGGCTGACTTGCCGAGTTCGCGTGCGGCCGCTGCACCGGCTTCGGCCTGCACGTCGAGCAAGGTCGCCTTGCCGCCGGCTGCGATGACGCGCCGGCCCACCGCAAGGCCTAGTCCTGAAGCGCCGCCAGTGATGACCGCCCGGGTTGCCGCGAGGTCCATGTGCCCCCCTCTCGTCGGCTGCTCGAGCGGCAGCCTACAGCCTCAGGCCGCCGTCGACGTCGATGCTGCGGCCGTTGAAGAAATCGTTCTCGACGATGTAGATCGCAGTATGCGCGATCTCTTCGGGCTGACCAAGCCGCTTCAGGGGCACCGGCGCCGTGACTTTCTCGAGCACCTCCGGCTTCATGGCCGCCAGGATTTCGGTGGCGCAGTAACCCGGCGAGATTGCGCCGGTGCGAATGCCGAATCGCGCCAGCTCCTTCGCCCAGACTACGGTCATCGCCGCGACACCCGCCTTGGCCGCCGAGTAGTTGGTCTGGCCGAGGTTGCCGCCGCGCGAGATCGACGAGATGTTGACGATGACGCCGCCGTTGCCGAGCTTGATCATGCGTTCCGCCGCCTCACGGCCGCACAGGAACACACCGGTGAGATTGACGCCGATGACGGCGTTCCACTGGTCCAGCGTCATCTTGGCAACGACCTGCCCGTCCTTGCACTTGACCAGCAGGCCGTCCTTGGTGATGCCGGCGTTGTTGACCATCACGTCGAGGCGGCCGAAGTCGCGCACCACGCCGTCGAGCGCGGCGACCACGTCGTCCTCACGGGCGACGTTGGTGACATAGGTCCCGGCCCGGACGCCGAGCGCCTCGACCATGCGACGCGTGTCCTGCAGGTCGCCCTCGTTGAGGTCCAGCAAGGCCACGTGGCCGCCCCGCGCCGCGAAGGCGAGCGCCATGGCGCGGCCGAGACCCCGTCCGCCACCGGTGATGGCGACGACCTTGTTCTTGATGTCCATGCGGTGAGCCCCCGTTCGGCGGTCGAAAACAGGCTGGTCTTCCGGATGCCCCGGCGCCCGCTTGGGTTCTTTCAGGGTGAAACCGGACCGGCGCAGGTATGCTGCAACCGCAAACGCCGCTACAACACGCCATGCTGGGACAAGACGTTAGCGCGTCTTGCGGTGCAAAACAATGGTGGCTTGAGCCAGTCCGGTCAGCGGCCGAACGGGTATCGCGGCTACTCGGCGGCGATCTCGCACAGGATCGTTTCGGCCTCGATCAGGTCTCCGCTGGCGACGCACACCCGGGTCACGCGTCCGGCCCGGCCGGCGCGCACGGTGTGCTGCATCTTCATGCCCTCGACGACTGCGAGCGGCGCACCGGCCGCGACCGCCTGGCCCGCAGTGACGTGCACCGCCATCACCCGGCCGGGCAGCGGCGACGCGGGATGGGTGTCGGCCTCGTCGTCGCTGGCGTCGAACGGCCAGGGATGCACGCGCCGCAGGTCATACGAGCCGGACTCCGAGGTCACGACCAGGCGGTCGCCCTCGGCGAGCAGCGTGACTTCGCTGGTGCCCTGCGGGCCCTCGACGACGCGCAGGTCGTGGGCCGCGCGCGCGACGGTGGCCGCGAACTGCGCCCCGTTGCAGTCCACCTGCACCTGCGGCCCGCGCCGGCGGACCCGCAGCCTGAGGAACTCCGGCGTCTGCAGCCCGAGAGTCAGTGCTCCCATGCCCGCAGCCTGCCAGGCGTCGCCCAACGCCCACGGTGACCCGGCCCCGGCCGTGGCCAGCTCGGCGAGAACGTGGTCGGCCACGGCCGCGAGCGCGGCCGCGTCCGGCGGCCCGCCGGGCGCGAGCAGCGCCGGCAGATGCCGGTCGAGGTAGCCGGTGTCCATTTCTCCTGCCGCGAATGCCGGGTGCGCGGCGATCCGCCGCAGCAGGCCGAGATTGGTCGCAGGTCCGAAGACCGCCGTGCGGGCGAGGCCAGCCCGCAGCCGCGCGATCGCGTCGGCGCGGTCGCTGCCGCGCGCAATCAGCTTGGCGATCATCGGGTCGTAGTGCACCTCGACCCGATCGCCATCGTCGATACCGCGGTCGACACGCCAGCCAGCGTCCTCGTCGGGGAACGCGAACCGGCGCACCTGGCCGGTGGCGGGCAGGAACCCACGGGCGGGGTCTTCGCTGTAGACCCGCGCCTCGATCGCGTGGCCCGACTGGGTGATCTGTTCCTGGCGCAACGGCAACGCCTCGCCGCAGGCGACCGCCAGCTGCCAGGCGACCAGATCCTGGCCGGTCACCGCCTCGGTCACCGGGTGTTCCACCTGCAGTCGGGTGTTCATCTCCAGGAAGTAGTGCTCGCCCTGCGGGCTCACCACGTACTCGATGGTGCCGGCGTTGACGTAGTCCACGGCCGCCGCCGCGCGCACGGCGTCGCGGGTGATGCGTTCGCGCAGCGCGGCATCGAGAAACGGGGAGGGCGACTCCTCGACGATCTTCTGGTAGCGCCGCTGGATCGAGCACTCGCGTTCGAACAGGTGCACGTGGTTGCCGTGCGTGTCGCCGAACACCTGCACCTCGATGTGACGCGGCCGCTCGATGAACTTCTCGAGCAGGATGCGTGCGTCGCCGAAGGAACTGCTGGCCTCGCTGCGCGCCGCCGCGACGGCGTCGGCGAGCTCCGCCCCGCTCCTGACGACGCGCATGCCCTTGCCGCCGCCACCCGCCACCGCCTTGACCAGCAGCGGAAAGCCGATCCGTTCCGCCTCGCGCGCGAGCGTCGCGTCGCTGCCGTCGTCGCCGTGGTAGCCCGGCACCACCGGTACGCCGGCCGCGGCGACCAGCGCCTTGGCCTGGTGCTTGAGACCCATGCTCTCGATCGCCGCCGGGCCCGGCCCGATGAAGACGATGCCGGCGCGGGCGCAGTCGGCGGCGAAGGTCGCGTTCTCGGAGAGGAAGCCGTAGCCGGGATGAATGGCGTCGGCGCGGGTCGCCCGCGCGACCGCCAGTACGCGCTGGCCGTCGAGGTAGGACTGCGCTGCCGGCGCCGGTCCCACCGGGTGGGCCTCGTCGGCGAGACGGATGTGCCGTGCGTGACGGTCCGCTTCCGAGAAGATGGCGATCGTGTGCACGCCGAGACGCCGGCAGGTCGCAATGACCCGGCAGGCGATCTCGCCGCGATTGGCGATCAGTACACGCCCGAACACCTCAGGATCTCCAGCCGGGCGGGCGCTTGCCGAGGAAGGCCTCGAGACCCTCCGTGCCCTCGGCGCCGGAACGCAGCCGCGCGATCCAGCGCGCGGTGTGCTCCTTGAGCGCGCGATCACCCGCGTCGCTGCGTCCGGTCACATGCCGGATCAGGCGCTTGGCCTCGCCCTGGGCGCCGGGCGCGCCCTGCAGGAGCGCCGCGGCCAGGCGCTCGATCTCCGCATCGAGCGCTGCGGCGGGCACCACGCCGTGCACCAGGCCGATCCGTTCCGCCTGGCTCGCGTCGATACGCTCCGCGGTGAGGAAATAGCGGCGTGCCTGGCGCTCGCCAATGGCGCGCAGCACGTAGGGCGAAATCATCGCGGGCACGAGCCCCAGCCTCACCTCGGTGAGCGCGAACTCACAGCCCGCCGCCGCGATGGCGATGTCGCAGGCCGCGATCACGCCCAGTGCGCCGCCGAAGGCATTGCCGTGGATCCGCGCCACGGTGGGCTTCGACAGTCCGTCGAGGCGCTCGAGCAGCGTCGCGAGGCGCAGCGCCTCGCGCTCGTTGTCCGCCTCGGTCATCGCGGCGGCCTGGCGCATCTCGCCGAGATCGGCGCCGGCGCAGAAGGTCGGGCCGTGGCCGGCCAGCACGACGACGCGCACCGCGCGGTCGGCCTCCAGCGCGGCGAGCGCGCTGCCGAGGGCATCGATCAGCCCCGCCGACAACGCGTTGTGGCGGTCCGGCCGGTTCATGGCAAGCGTGGCGACGCCGTGAGCGTTGCGCGCGACTTGTACGAGTTGGTCGGTGGCGGCCATCGGCGGCTACATCCTGAATACGCCGTAGCGTTCCTGGGCGGGCTCGGGGCCGCGCGCCGCCACCGCCAGGGCGAGCCCCAGCACACGGCGCGTGTCCAGCGGATCGATGACGCCATCGTCCCACAGGCGGGCCGTCGCATAGAACGGATGGCCCTGGGTGTCGTACTGGCGGCGGATCCGATCGATGAACTCCTGCTGCTCGGTCTCAGGCCAGCTCTCGCCGCGGGCTTCGGCGCCGTCGCGACGCACGGTCGCGAGCACATTGGCGGCCTGTTCGCCGCCCATCACCGAGATGCGTGCATTGGGCCAGGTCCACAGGAAGCGCCCCCCGTAGGCGCGCCCGCACATCGCATAGTTGCCGGCGCCGAACGACCCGCCGATGATCACGGTCAGTTTCGGAACCGTCGAGCAGGCGACGGCGGTGACCATCTTGGCGCCGTCACGCGCGATGCCGGCGTTCTCGTAACGCTTGCCGACCATGAACCCGGTGATGTTCTGCAGGAACACCAGCGGCACCCGGCGGCGGTTGGCGAGCTGCACGAAGTGCGCGCCCTTCAGCGCAGACTCCGAGAACAGGATGCCGTTGTTGGCGACGATCGCCACGGGATAGCCCCAGATCCGGGCGAAGCCGCATACCAGCGTCTTGCCATAGAGCGCCTTGAACTCGTGGAAGTCGGATGCGTCCACGAGCCGCGCGATCACTTCGCGGACGTCGTAGGGCTCGCGCAGATCGCGCGGCACGGCGGCATACAACTCGCGCGGGTCGCAGGCCGGTTCCGCCGGCGGCTGCTGCGCCAGCCACGGCGCCGCGTCGGCGCCGCTGGCGCGGACGATGTCGCGGGCGATGGCCAGCGCATGGGCGTCGTTCTCCGCCAGGTGATCGACCACGCCCGAGGTGCGCGCGTGCACGTCGCCGCCGCCGAGCGACTCGGCGTCGACGATCTCGCCGGTGGCGGCCTTCACCAGTGGCGGCCCGCCCAGGAAGATCGTGCCCTGGTTGCGCACGATCACGGTTTCGTCGCACATCGCCGGCACGTAGGCGCCGCCGGCAGTGCAGGAGCCCATCACCACCGCCAGCTGGGCGATGCCCTCGGCCGACATGCGCGCCTGGTTGTAGAAGATGCGGCCGAAGTGCTCGCGATCCGGAAACACTTCGTCCTGCAGCGGCAGGAACGCGCCGCCCGAGTCGACCAGGTATACGCAGGGCAGGCGATTCTCCAGCGCCACCTCCTGCGCGCGCAGGTGCTTGCGAACGGTCATGGGAAAATAGGTCCCGCCCTTCACGGTCGCATCATTGGCGACGACCATCACCTCGCGTCCGTGGACCCGGCCGATCCCGCACACCAGGCCGGCGCCCGGCGCGTCCCCGCCGTACAGGCCGTGCGCGGCCAGCGGCGCCACCTCGAGGAAGGGGCTGGCCGGATCCAGCAGCGTCTCGATGCGATCGCGCGCCGGAAGCTTGCCGCGCGCGACGTGCCGTTCGCGGGCCGCGTCGCCACCACCATGGGCGACCTCGGCCAGCGCCTGGCGCAGCTCGTCCACCAGCGCGCCCAGGTGGGCGTGGTTGTCACGGGCGGCGCTGGACTGGAGGTCTAGACGGCTTTTCAGAATGGCCATGGTGGAACCTGTCGCCCTGGGTCAGGCCGTGGCGCGGAACAGCTCGCGGCCGATCAGCATGCGCCGCACCTCGTTGGTACCGGCGCCGATGTCGTACAGCTTGGCGTCGCGCAGTATGCGTCCCGCCGCATAGTCGTTGATGTAGCCGTTGCCACCCAGCGCCTGGATGGCCTCGAGCCCGGCCCGCACCGCGTTCTCGGAAGCCACCATCAGGCACGCCGCGGCGTCGAAGCGGGTGGCGCGCCCGGCATCGCAGGCGCGCGCGACCGAATAGGCGTAGGCACGGCTGGCATTGAACGTCGCGTACAGGTCGGCGAGCTTGGCCTGGATGAGCTGGAACTCGCCGATCGGCTGATCGAACTGGCGCCGCTCGTGAACGTAGGGAATCACCACGTCGAGCGCGGCGCGCATCAGGCCGAGCGGCCCGCCGGCCAGCACCACCCGCTCGTAGTCGAGCCCGCTCATCAGCACGGCGGCCCCGCCGCCCACTTCGCCGAGCACGTTGGCCGCGGGTACGCGGCAGTCGTCGAAGACCAGCTCGCAGGTGTCCGAGCCGCGCATGCCCAGCTTGTCGAGCTTCTGCGCCGCGCTGAAACCGGCCATGCCGCGCTCGACGATGAACGCGGTGAGCCCCTTGGGGCCGCTGCCCGGGTCGAGCGACGCGTACACCACGACCACGTCGGCCTCGGGTCCATTGGTGATCCACATCTTGCTGCCGGTCAGCGCGAAGCCTCCGTCGCGCCGGTCGGCGCGTGTGCGCATCGAGACGACGTCGGAGCCCGCGCCGGGTTCGCTCATGGCCAGCGCACCGACGTGCTCGCCCGACACCAGCCGCGGCAGGTAGCGCTGCTTCTGGTCGTCCGTACCCCAGCGGCGGATCTGGTTGACGCACAAGTTCGAGTGCGCGCCGTAGGACAGCCCGACCGACCCCGACGCGCGGCTGATTTCCTCCATCGCGATGACGTGCTCGAGATAGCCGAAGCCGAGGCCGCCGTGCGCTTCCTCGACGGTGATGCCGAGCAGCCCCATCTCGCCGAGCTCCGGCCAGAGATCGCGGGGAAACAGGTTGTCGCGGTCGATGGCCACGGCGCGCGGGGCGATGCGCCGGGCGGCGAACTCGCGTACCGCGTGGCGGATCTCGTCGGCGCGATCACCGAGTCCGAAGTCGAAATCGAGGTCGAACATCTATCTCCCCGGCGGCCGGTGCGGGCAGTTCCGGCCCGCTTGAGCTCCGATCATAATTGTCCGACAATCCGACAATCAAGCCTACAGGGTCGCAGATATGTTCGAGCCACTGGATCGCTCACCGGCCTATCTCCGGCTCGCCCAGGCGATTCGCTCCCGCATCCTCGACCAGGAACTGCGCAGCGGCGAATCGCTGCCGACGGAAACCGAGCTGGCGCGCCTTTTCGCGGTCAATCGCTCGACGGTTCGCGAGGCGCTGCGCGACCTGCAGTCGGCAGGCCTGCTGACCCGCCGCGACGGCGGCAAGAAGCTGTACGTGTCGCGGCCGAGCGTGGCCGTGGTCGGCGGCGGCGTCAGCGACGCGCTGGCGTTGCACGGCGCGCGGTTTCGCGACGTCTGGGAGGCGCTGCTCGCGGTGCAGCCCGCCATCGCCGAGGCGGCGGCGGCGCGGCGGCGCGACGAGGACCTCGCCGAGCTCGAGGCGGTCGTGCAAGCGTTCGGGTCGGGGCCGCGCGCCGCCGGGGTGGCGGTTGGCCTGGTGGGGCGGTTCTTCCGGTCGATCGGGCGCGCCTCGGGCAATCCGGTCTATCTGCTGGTCAACGAACCGCTGGTGCAGCTGGTCGAGCCGGGTCTCGCGGTCATCATCGACCGGCTGCCGCAGGCCCGCCGGCGTATCGCCTCCGCGCAGCGCGCGCTGCTGGCCGCCGTTCGCGACCAAGACGGAGCGGCCGCGGCGTCCTGGATGCGGCGGCACATCGAGGATTTCCGCCGCGGTTTCGAGCAGGCCGGCCTGCCGCTCGACACGACCGTGACGCCCGCGCAGCCGCCGGATTGAGCCGCGCCGGCTGACTGCTCGACCCCATCCGCTGCCGAGCGGCGTTAGATCCGACAACACAAGCCGTTGTTCGGAGAAGCCCATGAAGCTGTTGATCGGTGTGATCGCGCTGTGCGCCGGTGCCCTGGCGGCCGGTCCCTGCGAGTCGCGGACGGACCTGGCGCAGGTCGAGATCTTCGACCGGGCGACCGGCCAGTCGCTGGAGACCTACCGTCACCGGGGCCGGCACTACGTCGTCGGCGAACCCGGACATGAGTACGAGATCCGGATCCGCAATCGTTCCGCCGGGCGGCTGCTGGCGGTCACCAGCGTCGATGGCGTCAACGTGGTCACCGGCGCGACCGCATCCCCTGCGCAGAGCGGCTACGTGCTGGCGCCCGGCGAGCGAGTAGAGATCGACGGCTGGCGCAAGAGTCTCGACGAAGTCGCCGCGTTCGTGTTCACCGCGCTGCCGGACTCCTACGCGGCCCGCACCGGCCGCCCGGATCACGTCGGCGTCGTCGGCGTGGCGCTGTTTCGCGAGCGGGCGCGGCGCGATGAATCGCAGCTCGCCGAGTCGGCTCAAGACGCCGCGGCGCGGGCGCCGGCGGCCGCGAAGTCTGCCCAGGAACTCGGCACGGGTCACGGCGAGCGCCGCGACTCCCACGCGCGCTATACGAGCTTCGAGCGGCAGTCGCAGGCCCCGGCCGAGGTCATCAGCCTCTTCTACGACTCGCGCTCGAACCTGGTGGCGCGCGGCATCGTGCCGGGCGCGCGCCGGACCCACGAGCCGCCGAATCCCTTCCCCGGGCAGTTCGTCGTCGATCCGCCGTGAGCGCCGCGGCGCGCGGCCGCCCGGCCTTTCCAATGCGTGGCTCCGGGCGGTAGGATCGGCACGCCCGGGCCGCTGGCTGTTCCGCCGGGTGCAGTGGAGTAGCGAATGTCCCGGAGCCGGTCCGCACCAGGCGCCAGCCGCCATGATTCGACCCACGCCCGATGGCGGCTGCGGACGCCAGCGCGTTGAGGCGGGAAATGCGGCCGGCTCACGCCGGCTACGCACTGCTGGCCTGCCTGCTGGCCCTGCCATGGGCCCGGCCCCTGCTGGCCGACGAGCCCGCCGCGGCGAGCGAGCAGAAGGTCATCCGCTTTGCGCTCCGCTCGGGCGAGACGGGCTTCGATCCGCAGCGCGTCGACGACCTGTACTCGTCGGCGGTGTGCAGCGAGATCTTCGAGTCGCTGCTGTCGTTCGACTATTTTGCGCGGCCGGTCAAGCTGATTCCCGGCGTGGTCGAGTCCGTTCCCGAGCCGGAGGATGGCGGGCGGACCTACACGTTCCGGATCCGGCCGGGGATCTATTTCGCCTCGGACGCGGCGTTCGGCGGCAAGCGCCGCGAGCTCACCGCGGCGGATGCCGCCTATTCGATCAAGCGGCTCCGCGATCCGCGCAATCGCGCGCCCTACGCCTATCTGTTCCAGGGGAACATCGTCGGTCTGGATGCGCTCTACGAGGAAGCGCTCGCGACCGGCAAGTTCGACTATGACCGCGCCGTGCCGGGCATCGAGCTGCTGGACCGCTACACGCTGCGTCTGCGCCTGATCGAGCCCGACTACACCTTCCTGTACCGCTTCACGCTGCCGCAGACGGCGCCAGTTGCGCGGGAGGTCATCGAGGCCTACGGCGACGACACCATGGCTCATCCGGTCGGCACCGGTGCGTTCCGGCTCGCCGAGTGGACCCGCCGCCAGAAGATCGTGCTGGAGCGCAACCCGGATTTCCGCGGCGCAACGCTCGATACCACTTACGCGAACCTGGACCTGCCCGAGCACCGCCGCGCGGTCGAGGGCCTGCGCGGCAAGACGCTGCCGCAGCTCGACCGGGTCGAGCTCTACCCGATGGACACGGACCAGCCGCGGTTTCTGTCCTTCATGAGCGGCTATCACGATCTCATCCAGGAGGTGCCGCTGTCGTTCGTTGAGCAGGCGGTCCCCGGCGGACAGCTGGCTCCCGCGCTCGCCGCGGCCGGCGTTGAGCGCCAGCAGGCGGTCGACCCGGCGGTGTGGTACGCGCAGTTCAACATGGAGGATCCGGTCGTCGGCGGCTACACGCCGGAGCGGGTCGCGCTGCGCCGGGCGCTGGTGCTCGGGTTCGATCGCGATCAGGCGATGTCGGTGCTGGAGAAGGGCCAGGTGCTGCCTGCCTACGGGCCGATTCCGCCGGGCCTGGTCGGCTACGACCCGGATCTCTACACCGATCAGCAGGACTACGATCCGGCGCGCGCCATTGCGCTGCTCGACCTGTACGGCTGGGTGGACGCCGACGGCGACGGCTGGCGCGACCAGCCGGACGGCGCGCCGCTGGTGATCGACTATCTCTACACCACCGGCAGCATCGGTCGCGAGTACGCGGCGCTGTGGGAGAAGTGCCTGCGACGGTTGGGCATACGCCTGACCGCGAGGGCCGTGCAGTTTTCCGACCAGTTGCGCGATCGCAAGGCGGGCAAGTACATGCTGGCGGCGGGAGCCTGGAGCGCCGACTGGCCCGACGGCGGCAACTTCCTGCAATTGCTGTACGGTCCGAATGCCCCGGATCTCAACGACACCCGCTTCAAGCTGCCGGCCTACGACCGTCTCTATGAGCAGTCGCTGTTGATGCCCGCCAGCCCGGAACGCGACCAGCTCTATCACGACATGACGCGCCTGATGCTGGCCTACGCGCCGTGGCGGCTGCTGGTGTACCGCAACTGGACCTACCTGAACTACCCCTGGGTGCTCGGCTATCTCAAGCACCCGATCTATCACCTGCGGCTGATGTGGCTGGACGTCGACCCCGCCATGCGCCGCCGCGCGCAGGCGAGGTGACCGGCATGGGCGCCTACATCGCACGGCGGCTCTGGCAGACCATCCCCACGCTCGCGGGCGTCATCCTGCTGGTCTTCATCCTGTTCAACTGGGTCGGCGGCGACCCCGCGCTGGTGCTGGCGGGCAAGGTGCCCGATCCGGCGCAGATCGCCAACATCCGCCGCCAGCTGGGGCTCGACGAGCCGTGGTGGGTACAGTTGTGGATCTTCGTGCAGCAGGTGTTCACGTTCGATTTCGGGCGCAGCTGGTCCACCAACCAGCTGGTGTCCGACGTGCTGCTGACCCGGATCGGCCCGACGCTGACGGTGATGGTGCCGATGCTGCTGATCGAGACCTTCCTGGCCGTGACCCTGGCGCTGCTGGTGGCCTGGGTGCGCGGCTCGCTCACCGACCGCGCGATCATGGTGATCACGACCGTCGCGATGTCCATCAGCTTCCTCGTGTACATCATCGTCCTGCAGTGGCTGCTGGCATTCGAACTGGCCTGGTTCCCGGTGCAGGGCTGGAGCGACGACCTGTGGACCAACCTCACGGTCTATGCGCCGCTGCCCGTGCTGCTCGGGGTGCTGGTCAGTCTGGCGCCGTCGCTCAGGCTGTATCGCTCCTTCGTCCTCGACGAGGTCGGCCAGGACTACGTCCGCACGGCGCGCGGCCAAGGGCCTCACCGAGAGCCGGGTGATGCTGGGGCACGTGCTGCGCAACGCACTCATCCCGATCCTGACCTACGTCGGCATCGCCCTGCCCGGGCTGTTCGTCGGCTCGTTCCTGCTGGAGATCTTCTTCTCCATTCCCGGCCTCGGACGCGAGGTGATCGAGTCGGTCAATCGCAGCGACTTCCCGGTGATCAAGGCCATCACGGTGTATCTGGCCATGCTCACCATGCTGGTCAACCTGCTGGTCGACGTGCTGTACCGGGCGGCCGATCCGCGGGTGACCTTCAAGTGAGCGAGGGGCTTCCCCGGGAGGCCTCGCCGGGACTGTGGGCGCTCGCCTGGCGCCGGCTGCGACGCGACTACGTGGCCGTCACTTGCATGGTGGTCGTGGCAGGTTTCCTGCTGCTGATGCTGGCCTCGATGGCCGGGCTGGTGGCCGCCGGCTGGGAGGAGGAAGTCGGCGTGTCCTATGCGCGGCCGGCCTTCGCGCCCGGCACGGACGAGGCCGCGACGGACGCCGGCGGTGCGGCGGCGGGACGCTCGCGCGTGCCGGTGGACCTGTCGGACCTCGATCCGCTGGCCCCGCGCTATGCCGAGTGGCAGGAGCGCGCGGCACAGGTCACCCAGAGCGTGCCGGCGCGCAGCCGCACGCTGCCGCTCGGCGGCGACCAGTGGGGCCGCGACGTGCTGGCCAAGACCATCAAGGGCTCGGAGGTATCGATACTCGTGGGACTCGCCGCCGCGCTGATCGCGACCACGATCGGTACCCTGCTCGGCGCGCTGGCCGGCTACTGGGGCGGGCGCGTCAACGACCTGCTGGAGTGGCTGTACAACGTCTTCACCTCGATCCCCTACATCCTGCTGATACTCGCCTTCGCCGCGGTGCTGGGCCGTGGCGTGACGACCATCATCATGATCCTCGGCCTGACCGGCTGGACCGGCATCTATCGACTGATGCGGGCCGAGTACATGAAGCACCGCGAGCGGGAGTACGTGCTGGCGGCGCGGGCGATCGGTGTGTCGGACGCCCAGCGGATGTTCGCGCACATCCTGCCGAACACCAGCCACGTGGTGCTGGTGCAGTTCTCGCTGCTGGTCGTGGCCTTCATCAAGACCGAGGTGATCCTGTCGTTCCTCGGCCTGGGTGTGCCGGTCGACGTCGTGTCCTGGGGCACGATCCTGGCCGAGGCCCAGAACGAACTGGTGATGGGCAAGTGGTGGCAGCTGACCGTTGCCGGTGCCGCCATGGCGCTGCTGGTCACCGCGGTGAGCCTGCTCACCGATTCCATGCGCGACGCGCTCGATCCGAAGCTGAGGTGATGAGCCCGTGAACGCGCCCCTCATCGACCTGCAGAATCTAGGCATCGGCTTTCGCGGCGATGCGGGCCGGGTCGAGCCGGCCGTCAAGGGCGTGAGCTTTGCCATCGCGGAGCGCTCGACGCTTGCCCTGGTCGGCGAGTCGGGCAGCGGCAAGACCGTTTCCGCCATGTCGATCCTCGGGCTGTTGCCGCCGAACGCGGTGATCGCTCCGGGCAGCCGCATCCTCTACGACAAGATCGACCTGCTGCACTGCGAGCCGGTCGAACTGCGCGGCATTCGCGGCAAGGACATCTCGGTCATCTTCCAGGAGCCGATGTCCTCGCTGAACCCGGTGCTGACCGTCGGCGACCAGATCGGCGAGACGCTGCGGCTGCATCTGGGTCTCGGGCGGCGCGCGGCGCGGGCCCGGGCGGTGGAGCTGCTCGACGAAGTCGGCATCCCGCATCCGCACCTGCGCGTCACCGCCTATCCCCACCAGATGTCCGGCGGGCAGCAACAGCGCGTGATGATCGCGATGGCCATCGCCTGCGAGCCGAAATTGCTCATCGCCGACGAGCCGACGACCGCGCTCGACGTGACCATCCAGCGCCAGATCCTCGAACTGCTCGCGGGGCTGAAGGACCGGCATGGCATGTCGCTGCTGTTCATCACCCACGACCTGGCGCTGGTGGGGCAGATCGCCGACGAAGTCGTGGTGATGCGCCACGGTGAGGTGCAGGAGCGCGGGCCGGTGCGCCAGATCTTCGAGGCGCCGGCCCATCCCTACACGCAGGCGCTGCTCGCCTGCCGCCCGACGCTCGACCGCAGACCGCGGCGGCTGCCGGTGATCGAAGACTTCATGGAAGGTCGCGGCAAGATGAGCGGCGACGAACTCCCGCGGGCGCTTGGCACCCGCTCACCGATCCTCGAGGTGCAGGGGCTCGGCAAGCGCTTCCGCATCGGCGGCGGACTGTTCCGCAGCGAGTACCTCGATGCCGTCAAGGACGTGTCCTTCCGCCTCGAGGCGGGACGTACGCTCGGCGTGGTGGGCGAGTCGGGATCCGGCAAGACGACCGTGGGCATGACGCTCATCCGCCTGCACGAGGCCAGCGCCGGACGGGTGCTGTTCGAGGGGCGCAACCTGCTCGAACTCAGCGACGCGGAAATGCAGCCCTACCGGCGCCGCATCCAGATCATCTTCCAGAATCCTTATGCATCGCTCAATCCGCGCTTCACCATCGGGCAGGTGCTGCTGGAGCCGATGCGCGTGCACGGCATCGGTGGCGACGACGGCGAGCGTCTGGTGCGGGCCCGCGAGCTGCTCGGCCGGGTCGGGCTGCCCGCCGACGCGCTGCAGCGCTATCCGCACGAGTTCTCCGGCGGCCAGCGGCAGCGCATCGCCATCGCGCGCTGCCTGACCATGAAGCCCGACGTGCTGATCTGCGACGAGAGCGTCTCCGCCCTGGACGTGTCGGTACAGGCGCAGGTGCTGAACCTGCTGAAGGACCTGCAGGACGAGTTCGGCATGGCCTACCTGTTCATCTCGCACGACCTCGCGGTGGTGCGCTACATCGCCGACGAAGTGCTGGTCATGAACAAGGGCGAGGTGGTCGAGATCGCCGACGCGGACACGATCTACAAGAGCCCGCGGCAGGACTACACGCGCGCCCTGCTGGACTCCATTCCGCGCGGCTACGTCCCCGCCGGCTGAGGGCGCCGGCGCTCAGGCCAGTTCGAGGGCGAGGGCCGTGGCCTCGCCGCCGCCGATGCACAGCGAGGCGACGCCGCGGCGCTTGCCGCGTGCCTGCATGGCGTGCAGCAGCGTGGTGGTGATGCGCGCGCCGGTCGCGCCGATCGGGATGACCGAGCGCGCAGGCGCCGCCGTTGACGTTGACCCTGGCGTGGTCGAGACCGCAGTCGTGCATCGCCGCCATGGTCACCGCGGCGAAGGCCTCGTTGATCTCGTACAGGTCGACGTCGGCGGCCTGCCAGCCGGTCTTCGCCAGCACCTTCTGGATCGCCCCGACCGGCGCCGTGGTGAACCATTCGGGATCGTGGGCATGGCTCGCGTAGGCGACGCAGGCGCGCCAGCGGCTTGATGTCGCGCGCCTTGGCGGCGGACTCGCGCATCAGCACCAGCGCCGACGCGCCGTCCGAGATCGACGACGAACTCGCGGCCGTGACGGTGCCGTCCTTGGTGAACGCGGGCTGCATGCCCGGGATCTTGCTGACGTCGCACTTGAACGGGGTCTCGTCCTGGTCGACGACCGTCTCGCCCTTGCGCGTCTTGACGGTCACCGGCGTGATCTCGGACGCGAACGCGCCGGACGCGACGGCATGCAGCGAGCGCTTCACCGATTCGGTCGCGAAGGCGTCCTGCATTTGCGCGCGTGAAACCGTACTTCGCCGAGGTCGCATCCGCGAAGCAGCCCATGGCCTTGCCGTCGAACGGACTCTGCAGGCCGTCGTAGAACATGTGATCGAGAATCTCGCCGTGACCCATGCGATAACCGCCACGCGCCTTGAGCAGCAGGTAGGGCGCGTTGGTCATGGACTCGAGCCCGCCGGCCACCGCGACGTCGATGTCGCCGGTGCGCAGATCTGTCGGCGGCCATCATGATCGCCTTCATGGCCGAGCCGCAGATCTTGTTGACCGTGGTGGCGGGGACGGTTGCGGGAATGCCGGCGCCGAGCGCGGCCTGGCGCGCCGGGCCCTGGCCGAGACCGGCCGGCAGCACGCAGCCCATGATTACTTCCTGGACGTCGCCCGGGGACAGGCCGCTGCCCTGCAAGGCGCCGCGAATGGCGGCGGTGCCGAGCTCGACCGCCGTGACGCCGGCGAACACGCCCTGGAAAGCGCCGATCGGCGTGCGGCTGGCGGCGACGATGACGATGGAATCGTTTTCTGGCATGTTCCTGCGTCCCTTGTGTGGCGTGAGACCCGTCAGACCGGGTCACCGGACGGCATTTTGCCCTGCAAAATAACGCCTGTCTCCCCGACTAAGGTCGGTCGCTGGCGCGACGGGGAGGGGCGCGGCAGCAAGCCCCGCTCGAATACCGCGACGAAGGCCTCGGCCAGTTCGTCAACGGTCATGGGCTGGCGGTCGCGATACCAGTGCGCAATCCAGTTCAGCGCGCCGGCCATGGCGAAGGCGGTCAGCTTGATGTCGCAGGGCTCGATGGAGCCGTCGTTGATGCCCCGTTGCAGCAGCCGGCGCATGCCCTGGTCGATGTCCGACTTCAATGCCTTGATCTGCCGGCCAAGCTCCGGACCCAGGTCCTGGTCTTCGGCGCGCACCATGCACCAGCCGAAGTCCGAGGCGATCGCCCGCGCGTACTGGCGGACCACCTCGTTCAGCCGCTCGCGGCCGGACGCGGACGACTGTTCGGCCGCGCGGATGCCGTCGCGGACCATCTCGAGGCCCGCGGCAAAGCACTCGAACAGCAGTTGCTCCTTGCTCTCCACGTAGTAATAGACGGTCGGCTTGGTGATGCCCAGGCGCGCGGCGATGTCGTCCAGCGACGTGTTGTGGAAGCCGCGCTCGCTGAATGCCCTGGCGGCGGCCAGGATCACGGCTTCGCGCTTGACCGCGTGGTTGCGGTGCTTGCGTGATGGCCAGGCTGTGCCTGCTCTGGGCGAGCCGGGGACCGGCGTGATGTTGCTGCGTGTCATGGGGCGCCTGTTGACGGTAGGTACCTTCCGCAATCATACTAAGTAGTAGTTATTTACTCAATAGTAGTTTTCTTCAAGAAAGTCTCTGTAATTCAATCAATTGGCAATCAATTGGAACGAGGTCGCCGATGAGTACCGCGCCACGCCAGGAGTCTCGCGAGCAGCAGGACAGCGCCCGCAGCGCGGCCCCGCTGCGCTTCGTCAGCGCCGCGTCGCTGTTCGACGGTCACGACGCCGCGATCAACATCATCCGCCGCATCCTGCAGTCGCACGGCGCCGAGGTCGTCCACCTCGGGCACAACCGCAGCGTCGCCGACATCGTGCGCGCGGCCATCCAGGAGGACGCGGACGGCATCGCGGTCAGCAGCTACCAGGGCGGGCACAACGAGTACTTCCGCTACATGGTGGACATGCTGCGGGAGCACGGCGCGGAGCACATCCGGGTCGTGGTCGGCGGCGGCGGGACCATCGCGCCGGACGAGGTCGCAGGCACTCGAGGCCTACGGCATCGAGAAGATCTACACGCCCGACGACGGGCTGCGCCTCGGCCTCGAGGGCATGATCGACGACGTCTTCCAGCGGGTGCGCGGCTGGTCGCGGCCGCCCTTCGAATTGCGGCCGCTCGAATCCGCCAGCCACCAGCAGCTCGCGCGCACCATCTCCGCGCTGGAGCAGGACGACCCGCGGGCGGTCGAAGCGATCCGCGCCGCGAGCAGCAAGACGCTGAACCGCCCGCCGGTGATCGGCATCACCGGCACCGGCGGCGCCGGCAAGTCGTCGCTCACCGACGAGCTGCTGAGCCGGGTCGTGCGGTTCTTCCCGGATCGCCACGTGGCGGTCGTGGCGATGGACCCGACGCGGCGCCGCTCCGGCGGCGCGCTGCTCGGCGACCGCATCCGCATGAACGCGCTGGCGGCGGAGCAGGTGTTCATGCGCTCGCTCGCGACGCGGCGCGCAGCACCTCGCCACCAGCGCGGTGCTGGCGGACACCATTCGCGTGCTGCAAGGCCGCGGGCTTCGACCTGATCGTCGTCGAGACCGCCGGCATCGGCCAGAGCGACACCGAGATCGTCGACCTCGTGGACGTGTCGCTGTACGTCATGACCAGCGAGTACGGCGCGGCCAGCCAGCTCGAGAAGATCGACATGCTCGACTTCGCCGACCTGATCGCGCTCAACAAGTTCGAGAAGCGCGGCGCCGAGGACGCGTTGCGCGACGTGCGCAAGCAGGTGGCGCGCAACCGCAAGCTGTTCCAGCTGCCGCCCGAGGAACTGCCGGTCTTTCCGACCATCGCGAGCCAGTTCAACGACGCCGGGGTCAACAGCCTGTTCGCCGCGCTCTGCGCTCGCCTGGACGGGCTGCGCGGCGGCATCACGCCCTGGAAGCCCGAGGGGCTCGCGCCGCTCGGCCTGCCGAAACGGCAGGCGCTGGTGCCCGGCGAGCGCGTCCGCTACCTGGCCGAGATCGCCGACAACGCGCGCCGCGAGCAGCGCGAGGCCGAGGCCGCGGCGGAGGCCGCCAGCCGAGCCCATGGCCTGCACCGCGCGCTCGAGGCGCTCGCGGATCCGCTGCTGCCCGAGCCGCTGGACCGCTACCCCGACGCCAGCCTGCGCGGCGACGACGCCAGCATTTGCCGGCTGCGGGAACAGTACAACGCCGCGCTCGACGCCGTCGGCGCGCCGGGCCTTGCGCTGCTCAAGGCATGGCCGGGCCGGGCGCGCGGCGCCACGGACGACCAGTACAGCTATCGGGTGCGCGACCGCGAGGTGCGCGGCGACAACTATACCGAGACGCTGTCGCACCAGCGGGTTCCCAAGATCGCGATCCCGCGCCATCGCGACTGGGGCGAACTGCTGGCGTTCCTGCTGCGTGAGAACCTTCCGGGCGCGTACCCCTACACCGCGGGCGTCTATCCGTATCGGCGCGAGGACGAGGATCCGACGCGCATGTTCGCGGGCGAGGGCAGCCCCGAGCGCACCAACCGCCGCTTCCACTATGTCGCCGGCGGGCACAAGGCGCGCGCGGCTGTCGACCGCGTTCGACTCGACCACGCTGTACGGCGAGGATCCGGACGAGCGGCCGGACATCTACGGCCGCATCGGCAACTCCGGCGTGTCGATCGCCACGCTCGACGACATGAAGAAGCTCTACTCCGGCTTCGACCTGTGCGCGCCCTCGACGTCGGTGTCGATGACCATCAACGGGCCGGCGCCGATGATCCTGGCGATGTTCATGAACACCGCGATCGACCAGCACGTCGAGCGGTACCTGCAAGGCGAACGGACGCTGGGAGGAGGCCGAGCGCAGGATCGCGCAGATCTGCGGAAGGTCGCGAGCGCCCGCGCTACCGCGGCGAGCTGCCGGCGGGCAATGACGGCTTCGGGCTCGGCCTGCTGGGCGTGACCGGCGACCAGCTGGTCGATGCCGGGACCTACGCGCGGCTCAAGGCCGAGGCCCTGGCGCAGCGTGCGCGGCACGGTGCAGGCCGACATCCTCAAGGAGGACCAGGCGCAGAACACCTGCATCTTCTCGACCGAGTTCGCGCTGCGGATGATGGGCGACGTGCAGCAGTTCTTCATCGACCACGACGTCCGCAATTTCTACTCGGTGTCGATCTCCGGCTATCACATCGCCGAGGCGGGCGCGAATCCCGTCTCGCAGCTCGCGTTCACGCTCGCGAACGGCTTCACGATCGTCGAGTACTACCTCGCGCGCGGCATGCAGATCGATGATTTCGCGCCGAACCTGTCGTTCTTCTTCTCCAACGGCATGGATCCCGAGTACGCGGTGATCGGTCGCGTGGCGCGGCGGATCTGGGCGCGCGCGATGCGCGACCGCTACGGGGCGGGTCCACGCAGCCAGATGTTGAAGTACCACATCCAGACCTCGGGCCGCTCGCTGCACGCGCAGGAGATCCAGTTCAACGACATCCGCACGACGCTGCAGGCGATGTATGCGCTGTTCGACAACTGCAACAGCCTGCACACCAACGCCTACGACGAGGCGCTGACGACGCCCACCGAGGAAAGCGTCCGGCGCGCGGTCGCCATCCAGCTGATCATCGACCGCGAGCTCGGTCTCAACAAGACCCAGAACCCGTGGCAGGGCTCGTTCGTCATCGACCAGCTGACGGACATGGTCGAGGAGGCGGTCTACCGCGAGTTCGAGAGCCTGTCGGAGCGCGGCGGCGTGCTCGGCGCGATGGAGACCATGTACCAGCGCGGCAAGATCCAGGAAGAGTCGCTGCTACTACGAGCACAAGAAGCACGACGGCAGCCTGCCGATCGTCGGCGTCAACACCTTCCTGCCGGACCGGCGCAGCGAGGCGGAAACCCAGGTGGCCGAGCTGATTCGCTCGACCGAGCAGGAGAAGCAGGATCAGGTCAAGTCGGTCAGGGCCTTCAATGCGGCGCGTGCCGGGGAACAGGCGGCGGCGCTGGCGCGGCTGCAGGACACGGCGGCGGCCGGGGGCAACGTGTTCGAGGAATTGATCGAGTCGGTGAAAGTCGCTTCGCTCGGGCGCATTTCAGGCGCGCTGTACGCGGTCGGCGGGCAGTACCGGCGGAATATGTGAGCGGCGGATAGCGGACAGGGGATAGCGGATAGCGGGTAGTGGTTGAAGCTGGCGCTACTGCCCATCCGCTATACGCTACCCGCCATCATCCAGATCCGGCTCGCCGAGGCGCTCCAGAATGCGCTGGCGCGCGACCTGCTTGAGCCGCAGCACCGCGTCCGCTTCCCGGACAGCGGGCGGTTCGATGGGTTCGAGGAACTCGACCGACAGCGGCCCCCAGTACGGCAGCGCTTTCTCAGCGGGCAGCACGTGCCGGGCGCCGTGGATGACCACCGGCACCACCGGCATGCCGGCCCGGGTCGCGGTGACGAAGGCGCCGCTGTGGAACTTGGCGAGCCCGACCCGCGTCGAAAAGGTGCCCTCGGGGAAGAAAGCCACCGACCCACCGCCGGTGGCGGCCTTGAGGATGCGGCGTGCGTCCTTGGCGCTCTCGGCGCGGTTGTGCCGGTCGACGAATTCGTGACCAAGCCGGCGTAACAGGAAACCGGCCAGCGGGATACTCACGACCTCCTTCTTGATCACGAACCCGAAGCGCGCGGGCAGGACGGCGAACAGCAGCGGTCCGTCGACATAGCTCGAATGATTGGCGACCACCACGGCGGGGGTGGTCGGGAGCCTGTCCAGGCCGTGGACGCTGAGCGGCAGCCCCGCCAGCCTGAAGAACAGCCGGGCCATGGCCCGGGAACCATCGCGTCGCAGTCTGAGCGACGGCATCAGCAGTGCGAACAGGATGGCCACGCAGAGCAGCGCGGTGAAGACGAGCCAGCAGTAGACGCCCCAGGCCAGGCGCACGGGCGCGCGCCACATCAGCCGGTAAATCCCGGCTGAAACGCATTCCGTGAACTGGTTCCGCTTATGTTAATGCCTGTCAGCATGTGTGAGGCTCATCACGTCGCAGGCCGGGGGTGCGGCCGATACTGGCCGGGCATTCTGTAGCACCGGATACCCGCGCGCCAGTCGCCGCGGCCTCCGGCCCGGCAGATTCGAGGAGTGTTTGGCACGCATGAGCTCGGCAATGAAGTCTTCCACCTCCGTGAGGGCAGTGACGCTGGCAGCCGCCGAGGCGTCCGAGGACCCGGTCGAGCCGTCGATCGGGCGCTTCCTCGATGCCGTCTGGATGGAGCGCGGGCTGTCGCCGAACACACTGGCCGCGTACCGCGCCGACCTGACCGCGCTCGCGCGCTGGCTGAACAGCCGCGGCACTTCGATCACCAAGACGACCCGCAACGACCTGCTCGCCTTCATCGCCTGGCGCGTCGAGACGGGCGCCCGGCCGCGCTCGACGGCGAGGCAGCTGTCCAGTTTCCGCAGGTTCTTCCGGCACCTGGTTCGCGAAGGCGGGCTCGCCGAGGACCCGACCGCGCAGATCGCCATGCCGAAGATCGGCCGCTCCCTGCCCAAGTCATTGAGCGAGTCGCAGGTCAACTCGCTGCTCGCCGCGCCGGCGGTCACGGACCCGCTGGGTCACCGCGACCGCGCCATGCTCGAGGTGCTGTACGCGACCGGCCTGCGCGTGTCGGAACTCGTCAACCTGACGCAGAGCCAGGTCAACCTGAACCAGGGAGTGATCCGCATCGTCGGCAAGGGCAACCGTGAGCGGCTGATTCCGCTCGGCGAGGAGGCCGTGCGCTGGGTGTCCGACTTCATGGCGGGGCCGCGCGGCGAGATCCTGCTCGACCGGCAGACCGACTACCTGTTTCCGACCCGCCGTGGCGATCGCATGACGCGCCAGGCGTTCTGGCACATCATCAAGCGCTATGCGGCGCGGGCCGGCATCAGCAAGGAGCTCTCGCCCCACACGCTGCGCCACGCCTTCGCGACCCACCTGCTCAATCACGGCGCCGACCTGCGGGTGGTGCAGATGCTGCTCGGCCACAGCGACCTGTCCACCACGCAGATCTACACCCACGTCGCGCGCGAGCGGATGAAGGACCTGCACGCGCAGCACCATCCGCGCGGGTGACCCGTCTGCTAGACTTCGGGCACTGCTGAACTCCGGGCCGCGCGAGCGGTCCGATGCTTTTAATCCGAGGCCGCGGTCATGCGAAACATCATCCTAGCCGGTGTCTTCCCGGTGCTGGCCCTTACGGTCGTTGCGGTGTCCGCCGCGGACGAAGTGCCGGCGGAAGTACGCGCCCGCATCGCCAGCGGGCTGAACATGACCCCGGATTCGATCAAACCGGGTCCGGTACCCGGCCTGTACGAGGTGTCCTCGGGCACGGAGGTCGGCTACGTCTCCGCCGACGGCCGCTTCTACATCGACGGCGACATCTATGACATGGCCTCGAAGGCCAACCTGACGGAGTCCAGCCGCAAGGGCGTGCGCGCGGATCTGCTCAACAAGTTCGGCGACGACCAGGCGATCGTCTTCTCGCCGAAGGGCTACAAGTATACGGTCAGCGTGTTCACGGACATCGACTGCGGCTATTGCCGCAAGCTCCACGCCGAGATCGCTGAGCTCAACAGGCTGGGCGTGCGGGTGCGCTATTTCATGTACCCGCGCGGCGGGCCCGGCAGCGAAGCCTGGCGCAAGGCCGAAGCCGTCTGGTGCAGCGCGGACCGGCGCGACGCGATGACGCGGGCGAAGCTCGGCGAGAACGTCACGGCCGCCAAGTGCGCGACGCCCGTCGCCCGCCAGTATCAGCTCGGCCGTGACCTCGGCATCCGCGGAACCCCCGGCATCATCACCGAGGACGGGGAGTACATCGCCGGTTACATGCCGGCGCCCAAACTGGTCGAGCACCTGCGGGCGCTGAAGGGCCAGGGCTGAGGACGCAGCCGCCCGGCGCCTGCGCACAACAAGAAAAAGGCCGCCCCCGGGGCGGCCTTGCTGTTTCTGTCGGCGAGCACCGTGCCGCGCTCAGCGCTCCAGCTTGGCGAGCTTGCCCTCGACGCCTTTCCATTCGTCGGCGTCCGCAGGTGCCTCGCCCTTCTCGGTGATGACCGGCCACTTCTTGGACAACTCGGCGTTCAGCGCGACGAATTCCTCCTGCCCGGGCGGCACCTCCTCTTCCGAGAAGATCGCCTCCACCGGACACTCCGGCTCGCACAGCGTGCAGTCGATGCACTCGTCCGGATCAATCACGAGGAAATTCGGGCCTTCGTGGAAGCAGTCCACGGGGCAGACTTCCACGCAGTCCATGTACTTGCACTTGATGCAGTTCTCGGTGACGACAAACGTCATCCTCGGCGCTCCTGAGGTCAGGTTAGTCCAGTTTCCGCCGGCCTGCCCGGGCGCGGCGCCGGCGTATTCTGCCACAGGCAGGCAGGCGGATCACGGCCGCCTCAGCGGCCCGGCAAGCGCTTGTCGATCGCCGTGAAATGCAGCGATTCCAGACCCTGCCTGCGGTCCTCGAAATAGTGCTCGAGGGCGAAACTCACGCTCGGGAAAGCGATGTCGTCCCAGGGAATCTCGGCCGGCTCCACCAGCATGACCTCGAGGCTCTCCGCGCCGACCCCGAACTTCGGTTCGGGCAGCGTGGCGCGAAACATGACGTGCACCTGATGGGCGTGCAGCACATGCACGATGGCCAGCAGCGAGCCGATCTCGACCTCCGCGAGGGCCTCCTCGTAGGACTCGCGGGCCGCGCCCTGCTGCATGGTTTCGCCGTTTTCCATGAACCCGGCCGGGATGGTCCAGTAGCCGAGTCGCGGCTCGATCGCGCGGCGGCACAGCAGGATCCGGCCCTCGTGCTCCGGCACGCAGCCGACCACGATCTTCGGGTTCTGGTAGTGCACGGTGGCGCAGGCGTCGCAGACGTACCGTGGCAGGTGATCGCCTTCCGGCACCCGTAGCGCCACCGCCTGGCCGCAGTTCGGGCAAAACTTCATGGACAACCGCCCGTATGCAGGGGAGCGGGCGATTGTCGTCGCTGGCGGGCCCGATGCCAAGCGCCGCGGCTGCCCGCCATGTAGCGCATCGCCTATACTTCGCCCGCCGGCCGGGATGGCGGAATTGGTAGACGCAGTGGACTCAAAATCCACCGGTGGCAACATCGTGCGAGTTCGAGTCTCGCTCCCGGCACCAGGCCCACGCAGGGGCAGGCGGCCCCTGGCGCAGCGCGCGGATTGAGCGTCGCTGCGACCTTTTCGTCACCTGCCGCATCAAAGGTGACAATGGCCCGCTTTTCGGACATCGCGATCGATCCAGCCACGGTGGCGGCGGCGCGTGCGGGCGCGCCCGCTGCCCTCGAGGCGGTCTACACCGCCTGTTCCGGCGCCGTGTTCACGCTGATCCTGCGCCTGGTACGCCAGCACGCCGCCGCCGAGGATCTGCTGCAGGAGACCTTCGCCGACGTCATCCGCCACATCGGCAAATTCGAGGGCCGCGCGCCGCTGCCGATGTGGATTCGTTCCATCGCGGTGCGTCGCAGCCTGATGCACCTGCGCTCACCCTGGCAGCGCAGCCTGCAATGGCTGGAAGACTCGTCGGACGACCTGCTCGCCGTCGCCGGCGAGGCGGGCCGGGTCGAGCAGGGCCGGGACCTGGACCAGGCGCTGGGACAGCTCTCGGCCAGCGCGCGAGCGGTCGTCTGGCTGCACGATGTCGAAGGCTACACCCACGAGGAAATCGCCACCGGTCTGGGTCGCAGCATCAGTTTTTCCAAGTCGCAGCTCGCGCGAGCACATGCGCGGCTGCGCCGTGCGCTCGAGCCCGGGCAAGCGATCGATCAAGAGATGAGACCGACATGCACGCCGATTTCCACACTCTGAGCGCCATCGCCGCCGGGCGCGGAGAACCCTCCGAGCACGTGCGCGGCTGCAGTCACTGCCAGCGCGAGCTGGGCAGGATCCGCGCGGTCGCCGACGGCCTGGCCGCATTGCCTGCGGTCGAGCCCCGGCCGGGCCTGTGGCACGCCATCGAGGCGCGGGCCGCGCGCCAGCCCGCGCGCAGCCCGGTACCGCTGGCGCTGGCGGCGGCGGCGATGCTGGTCGTGGTGGCGGGCTCGCTGGTCCGGGTGCTGACCGAGGCGCCGATCGTGACCTCCGATCCAGCGCCTGCAGCGGCAGCGCATGGCGCGATCGCGGCGCTGGTCGCCGAGAACGCCCGGCTCGAGGCCTTGCTGACGCAGCTGCCCCAGCGCAGTACCACGCGTCTCGGCACGGCCTATGGCGCGATCGCACTGGAGGATCGGCTGGCGCTGCTCGACGACAGGTTGACGGAAGTGTCATTCGAGCCGCACGCACCGGAAGTCGCGGAACAGCTCTGGCAGGAGCGGGTCGCGCTGATGGATTCGCTGGTGAAGATTCGTTACGCAGGCGCCGTGGCGGACCGTTGAGCCTCGCCGCGCCCGAACAGCAGGAGCAGACCATGATGAGCACTTCGACAGGTCTTCGATTCGCGCCCGCCTTCGCCGCGCTCGCGCTGGCACTGAACGCCATGTCCGTCTCGGCGCAGACGCCGGCGGAGGACCAGGACCGCGCCGAGCAGGAGCGGCGCCTGGCCGAGGCGCAGCGCAAGCTCGAGGAGGCCGCCCAGGAAGTGGCCGAGCTGTCCGTGGACATGGTCGGGCCGATCGTGGAGGAGGTCAGGCGCATCCGTATCGGGTCGCCGTCACGCGCGATGATCGGCGTCAATCTCGGCGCGCCGGATCCGGGCAGCGCGGGGGCACGGGTGGTCAGCGTCAGTCCGGGCGGGCCGGCCGCCGAGGCCGGCGTCCTGGCCGGGGATCTCATCGTTTCGGTCGACGGCGCCAAGGTCGGGTCGGGGCGCGACCTGGTCCGGCGCATGCGCGAGGTCGAGCCCGGCCAGAAGCTGGATCTCGGGCTGCGTCGCGGGGACAAGCCGGTCAGCGTCGTGCTGGTGGCGCGTGCATCGGACGAAATGGTCTGGATGGGCGACGGTCCCGACGCGCCGATGCCCCCGCGCGGATTCGGGCGGCTGGCCTTCGGACCGTGGTCGGACATGGAACTGGCGTCGCTGACGCCGAGCCTCGGCAAGTACTTCGGCACGGACAAGGGCCTGCTGGTCGTGCGCAGCCCGTCCGAAGGCCGCAGCGGTCTCGAGGACGGCGACGTGATTCTGAGCATCGGCGGCCGCGAACCGACCGGCGCCAGCCACGCGCTGCGAATTTTCGGCTCCTATGAGCCCGGCGAGCAGGTCGAGGTCCAGATCATGCGGCAGCGCAAGCGACAGACCCTGAAGGTCACGATACCCGAGCGCACCGCGATCTTCCGCGGCATGCCGCCGGTGCCACCGTCGCCGCCGGTCCCGTCGGCCCCGCGGCCGGCGCCGCCGCCGGGCGGCTGAGCGGCCCCGCCCGTGGTAATGTGCGCGGCCCATGCGCCGCGCGGACTTCGAATACGAGTTGCCACCTGGCCTGATCGCGCAGTCGCCGCTGCCTGATCGCTCGGCCAGCCGCCTGCTGGCCTGCGACGGGGCCAGTGGCGCGCTGCGCGATCTGCAATTCTCCGACCTCCCGCAACTGCTCGATCCGGGCGACCTGATCGTGCTGAACGACACGCGGGTGCTGCCGGCGCGCGTGCGGGGCCGCAAGGCGACCGGCGGCGCGGTCGAAATCCTGCTGGAGCGGGTCACCGGGCCGCGCCGGGTGCTGGCCCAGGCGCGCGCCAGCAAGGGATTTCGACCGGGCACGGTCGTGGATCTGCCGGGCGACGCGCGCGCGACCGCGGTCGGGCGCAGCGAGGACCTGTTCGAGTTCGAGTTCGACACCGACGTCGGGCCGTACTTCGAGGCGCACGGCGAGATGCCGCTGCCGCCCTATATCGAGCGGCCGGCCGGGGCGCTCGATCGCGACCGCTATCAGACCGTCTACGCCGACGAGCCCGGCGCGGTGGCGGCCCCCACGGCCGGCCTGCACTTCGATGCCGCAGTGTTCGCCGCACTGCGGCGCCGGGGGGTGGAGATCACCCGCCTGACCCTGCACGTCGGTGCGGGCACCTTCCAGCCGGTCCGCGTCGAGGACATCCGCGAGCACCGCATGCATGCCGAGCGCGTGCGGGTGGGTGCCGAGTGCGTGCAGCACATCGAGGCGGCGCGCGCGCGCGGCGCGCGGGTGGTGGCCGCCGGAACCACGGTGGTGCGCAGCCTCGAGGCCGCGGCGCAGGGCGGCGAACTGCGGCCATTCGACGGGGACACCGATATCTTCATCTATCCCGGTTTCCGCTTCCGGGTGGTCGACGCCCTGATCACCAACTTCCACCTGCCGGGGTCCACCCTGCTGATGCTGGTCTGCGCATTCGCGGGTCGTGAGCGGGTGCTGGCCGCGTATCGCCACGCGGTCGCGGCGCGCTACCGGTTCTTCAGCTACGGCGACGCGACTTTCCTGACGCCCTCGCCGGCAGCGCGCCGCCCGGCCGGTGAGTCATGAAGTTCGAGATCGAGGGCACCGACGGCGCGGCGCGAACCGGGCGGCTCACCCTGCCGCGGGGCGAGGTGGCCACGCCGGCCTTCATGCCGGTCGGCACCTACGGCAGCGTCAAGGGCGTGACGCCCGAGGAAGTCGAGGCCTGCGGCGCCGAGATCATCCTCGGCAATACCTTTCACCTGATGCTGCGCCCAGGCACGGACGTGATCAGGCGCTTCGGCGGGCTGCACGACTTCATGCACTGGCGCAGGCCGATACTGACCGACTCGGGCGGCTTCCAGGTATTCAGCCTGGCCGAGATGCGCAAGGTCACCGAAGAGGGGGTGCGCTTCCGTTCCCCGGTCGACGGGGCCGAGGTGTTCCTGTCGCCGGAACGTTCGATGGAAGTGCAGCGTGCGCTCGACTCGGATATCGCCATGGTGTTCGATGAATGCACGCCGTATCCGGCCGACCTGGACACCGCCCGCCGCTCGATGGAATTGTCGCTGCGCTGGTCGGCGCGCAGCCGCGAGGCCTACGATGCGATCGGTGGCTCCGGCACCCTGTTCGGGATCGTGCAGGGCGGCATGCATGACACGCTCCGGCGCAGCTCGCTCGAGGGGCTGGAACAGATCGGCTTTGCCGGGCTTGCGGTCGGCGGGCTGTCGGTGGGCGAGCCCGAGGCAGAGCGAAATCGGGTACTGGAGGAGCTGGTGCCGGCCATGCCGGGCGCCAAGCCCCGTTACCTGATGGGCGTTGGACGGCCCGAGGACATCGTCGAGGCCGTGTATCGCGGCATCGACATGTTCGACTGCGTGATTCCGACGCGCCACGCCCGCAACGGCCATCTGTTCGTCGAAGGTGGCGTTCTCAACATTCGCAACGCGCGCTACGCCGAGGATACCCGCCCGATCGACGAGGCCTGCGGCTGCTACACCTGCCGGCACTACAGCCGCGCCTACCTCCGTCACCTGGACAAGTGTGGCGAGATGCTCGGTCCGCGGCTGGCCACGATCCACAACCTCTACCACTACCAGGACCTGATGCGCCGGATCCGCGAGGCGATCCGGGAGGGGCGTTTTGCCGGCCTGCGGGCCGCTCATATAGAAGCGCGCGAAGCCGCCCCGCGGCCTGTGGCATAATTCCGGGCTGTTTGCACCGGGCTGGCTGAAGCCGCCCCAGATCCTAGAGGACAACCATGGACTTCTTCGTGACCACCGCCCTGGCCCAGGACGCCGGCGCCGCCGCGCCCGGCGGCAGCCTGTTGATGCAGCTGCTGCCGCTGGTGCTGATCTTCGTCGTCTTCTATTTCCTGCTGATCCGCCCGCAGACGAAGCGCGCGAAGGAGCACAAGGAAATGGTCGGCAAGCTGCAGTCCGGTGACGAGGTGGTCACCAATGGCGGCCTGCTGGGGCGCATCACCGAGGTGGGCGACAACTTCATCACCCTGGAAGTCGCCAACGGCGTAGCCATCAAGGTACAGCGGTTCCAGGTGTCGCAGCTGATGCCCAAGGGCACGATCAAGGGTTGATTCGCTCGCCCCGGGGATCCCTGCATGCACCACTATCCTCTCTGGAAGAGCATGACCGTGTTCGCGGTCATTCTCGCTTCCCTCATCCTGAGCCTGCCGAATTTCTTCGGCGAGACCGCCGCGCTGCAGCTGTCGCGCAAGGACCGGGCGGTCTTCACCGAGGCCTCGGCCGGTGAACTGCAGCGGCTGCTCGACGAGCAGGGCATCGTCCATGAGGACGTCTATCTGGACGGGGACGGTCGCGCGTGGATCCGTTTCGCCGATGTCGAGCGGCAGATCGAGGCGCGGGACCTGATCGCGCAGCGCTACGAAGGGCAATTCGCCATCGCCACCACTTTCGCCTCGCGGGCGCCGCGGTGGCTGACCGGAATCGGGCTCAAGCCGATGAGCCTGGGGCTGGACCTGCGCGGCGGCATCTACCTGGTCTACGAGGTGGACGTGCAGGGGGCCGTGAACCAGCTGGTGCAGGTGCTGGAGCGGGACCTGCGCAAGGTGCTGCGCGACGACCGTATCCAGTATGACGAGGTGGCCGGCGGCGGCGCCCAGGTGCGCATCGTCCTGCGTGACCCGGCGCGGGTGCAGGAGGCCATCGACGCCATCAAGAAGTTCGACCCGCAGCTGGCGGTCAGCGCGGGTCAGCCCGGCCAGGTGATCGCCGAGCTCACGGCGGACCAGATCCGCCAGCGCCAGGACTTCGCCATCCAGCAGAACATCACGGCGTTGAACAACCGGGTCAACGCGCTCGGCGTGGCCGAGCCGGTGATCCAGCGGCAGGGTCTCAACCGGATCGCTGTGCAGCTGCCCGGCATCCAGGACGCCGCCGAAGTCGTGCGGGTGCTCGGCAAGGTGGCGACGCTCGAGTTCCGCCTGGTCGACACGGTGAACAGTCCGGCCGAAGCCGAGCGCAGCGGGCGGGCGCCGCTCGGCACGCGCTCGTACAAGGACCGCCAGGGCAGTCCGATCCTGCTGAAGCGCGAAGTCATCGCGACCGGCGAGCAGCTGATCGACGCCACCTCGACGATTTCCCAGGGCGAGCCGGCGGTCGATGTCGTCCTCGACGGACGCGGCGGCGAGGAGATGCTGCGCACCACCCGCGAGAACCTCGGCAAGCCCATGGCAGTGGTGTTCATCGAGAAGGAGCGCGAGCAGGTCGAGCGTGACGGTCGCAAGGTCGTGATCGACCGTTCCAGCGAGGATGTCATCAGCGTCGCGACCATTCGCGGCGTGTTCTCGAACCGCTTCCAGATCACCGGGCTCACCGCCGCCGAGGGCCAGGAGCTCGCCAAGCTGCTGCGGGCCGGGGCACTGGCTGCGCCGTTGTACATCGTCGAACAGCGCCTGATCGGGCCGAGCCTCGGGCGTGACAATATCGAGCGCGGCTTCAAGGCGCTGGCCATCGGTATGGTGCTGACCATGCTTTTCCTGATCGCGTACTACCGTGTGTTCGGGCTGGTCGCGAATCTGGTGCTGGTGGCAAACGTCGTGCTGATCACCGCGGCGCTGTCGCTGTTCGGCGCGGCGCTGACGCTTCCCGGCATCGCCGGCATCGTGCTGACCGTCGGCATGGCGGCCGACGCGAACGTGCTCATCTACGAACGCATCAGGGAGGAACTGCGCAACGGCACTTCTCCCATGGCGGCGATTCACGGCGGCTTCGAACACGCCTTGAGCGCGATCATCGACGCCAACGTCACCACGCTGATTGCGGCAGTCATGCTGTTCGCCTTCGGAACCGGGCCGATCCGCGGTTTCGCCGTGGTGCTGTTCATCGGCATCCTGACGACGCTGTTCACGGCGCTGCTCGGCAGCCGCGCCGTGATCCAGCTCATCTACGGTCGCCGCCGCCGCATCGAGCGGCTGGCGATCTGAGGGCCCGCAATGGAGTTCTTCCGCAAGATTCCCCGCATCCGCTTCATGGAGCAGCGGCGGATGTGGTACGCGTTCTCTGCGCTGATCATCATCGGTTCCATCGTCGCGGTGGCGGTGCGCGGGCTCAACTTCGGCATCGACTTCACCGGCGGCATCGTCGTGGAGGCGGGCTTCACGGGCCCGGCCGATCTGGACGCCACGCGGGCGGCGCTCGCTGGTGCCGGGCTCGGGTCGGCTCAGGTGCAGTCCTTCGGGGTGGCCACCGACGTGCTGGTCCGCCTGCCGCCGGCCGAGGGGGCCGCGGCCATGGAGATGACCGAGCGGGTCGCCACGGCCCTCAGGACCATCGATAGTGGCGTGGAGATCCGGCGCAACGAAGTGGTCGGGCCGCAGGTGGGTCGCGAGCTGGCCGAGAAGGGCGCCACCGCGCTGTTGATGACACTGCTGTTCATCTCGATCTACCTGATCATGCGGTTCCAGTGGAAGTTCGCGGTGGGCGCCACGCTGGCGGCATTGCACGATCCGTTCCTGGTGGTCGGCTTCTTCGCCCTCACGCAGATGACCTTCGACCTGACGGTACTGTCGGCCATCCTGGCGGTGATCGGTTATTCGCTGAACGACACGGTCGTGGTCTTCGACCGGGTGCGCGAGCGGCTGCTGTCCATGCGCAAGGCGACGCCGCTCGAGGTCATGAACGCCGCCATCAACGAGACCTTGTCGCGGACCCTGATGACCTCGGTCACGACGCTGATCGTGGTGGTGTCGCTGCTGGTGCTCGGCGGCGAGGCCATGACCGGCTTCTCCACCGCCCTGATCGTCGGCATCATCATCGGCACCTACTCGTCGATCTACGTCGCCGGCGCCGCGGCGCTCGACCTCGGGCTGTCGCAGCGCGACCTGATGCCGCCTGAGAAGAAGGCCGAAGTCGACGAGCTGCCCTAGCCGGGGCGGAGGCGGATCATGGTCGAATTGCTCACCGATCCGCAGGCGTGGCTGTCGTTCCTGACGCTCACGGTGCTCGAGATCGTGCTCGGCATCGACAACATCATCTTCATTTCCATTCTGGCCTCGCGCTTGCCCAAGGCGGTCCAGGCCCGGGCCCGCACCGTGGGTCTCGGCCTCGCCATGCTCACCCGGATCGCGCTGCTGTTCTCGATCACCTGGCTGATCGGGCTGACCGCGCCGCTGTTCACGGTTCTCGGCCAGGAGCTGTCCGGCAGGGACCTGATCCTGTTCGGTGGCGGGTTGTTCCTGCTCGCCAAGAGCGTCAGCGAGATCCACGGTGCGCTCGAGGGCCCGGAACAGCCGCGGCAGGTGAGCGCGAAGAACAGCTTCATGCTGGTGATCGTGCAGATCGCGCTGCTCGACATCGTCTTCTCGCTGGATTCGGTGTTCACCGCGGTGGGGCTCGCCCAGCACATCGAGATCATGGTGGCGGCAATCGTCATCGCCGTCGGCGTGATGATGTTCCTGGCCGGCCCGATCAACGAGTTCATCGACCGGCATCCGACCATCAAGATGCTGGCGCTCAGTTTCCTGATCCTGGTGGGCGTGGCGCTGATCGCCGACGCCTTCGACGCCCACATCCCGAAGGGCTATCTGTATTTCGCGATGGCGTTCTCGATCGGCGTCGAGATGGTCAACATCCGCGTGCGCGCCCGCGCGGCGCCGGTTGGACTGCGACGGCCGCGCGAGGACGCCGCGGCCGAGGGCTAGGCCGGCGGTCAGCCGGCGAGGTCGGGCGGCACGTGCGGGCCGATCGCCTGCAGCAGCTCCGCGTAGACCTTCGGATTGCCGGCGACGATGTGTCCGCCCTGCGCGTACGATTTGCCGGTGAGCGTGCCGACGCGCCCGCCGGCCTCCTGGATGAGCAGCGCCCCGGCGGCGGTATCCCAGGGCGAGAGCCCGATTTCCCAGAAGCCGTCGAGGCGGCCCGCCGCGACGTAGGCCAGGTCGAGGGCGGCGGAGCCCGGCCGGCGGATGCCGGCGGCCGCGGACATGACGACCTCCAGCATGGCGAGATACGGCTTGGCGTAGTTCAGGTTGGCCCGGTACGGGAAGCCCGTGCCGATCAGTGCGCCGTCCAGCGTGCGCTGCTGGCTGACGCGAATGCGCTTGCCTTCGAGTTGCGCGCCCGCGCCACGCTCGGCGGTGAACAGCTCGCTGCGCAGCGGGTCGAAGATCACCGCCACTTCGCCGCGGCCGTTGTGCTCGCAGGCGATGGAGACGCTGAACTGGGGAAAGCCGTGCATGAAATTGGTGGTGCCATCGAGCGGGTCGATGATCCAGATCACCTCGTCGCCGCCGGAGCGTCCGCTTTCCTCGGCGAGGAAGCCGTGCTGCGGATAGGCCTTGCGGATGATCGAGAGGATCTCGGCCTCGGCGGCACGGTCCACCTCGGTGACGAAGTCGTTGCGGTCCTTGGTGGCGACTTCCAGTCGCGGGCCGCGGTCGATGTTGCGGACGATGATGTCGCCGGCGCGCCGCGCCGCGCGCACGGCAATGTTCAGCAAAGGATGCATGACGGATTTCCGGTAAAGAGCCGCCGCGGCGCCCCTGCGGGGCCGCGGCGCATGGCGGCTAGAATACCAGCAACAGGCATGAGCGTGGCGTGATGACATCGATTCGCATCGTTCTGGTGGATACCAGCCATCCCGGCAACATCGGGGCGGCGGCGCGCGCCTTGAAGAACATGGGCCTGGCCGAGCTGGCGCTGGTGCGTCCGCAGCAGTTCCCGCACGAGCAGGCCACCGCGCGCGCCTCCGGCGCCGACGACCTGCTGGCGCGCGCGACGGTCAGCGCCACGCTGGCCGAGGCGCTGGCCGGCTGCGGACTGGTGCTCGGCGCCAGCGCCAGGCCGCGCAGCGCCAACTGGGTGGTGCTCGATCCGCGCGCCGCGGCGTCCCGGCTGCGCGAGCGCGCGCTCGAGGCGCCGGCCGCGGTGGTCTTCGGCAACGAGCGCAACGGGCTGTCGAACGAGGACCTGTCGCTGTGTCACGCGCTGCTCAACATTCCGGCGAACCCGGAATACGAGTCGCTCAACCTGGCGCAGGCCGTGCAGATCGTGACCTGGGAGATCCGCATGGCCGCGAATCCGAGTCCCCGCACGCTCGGCCCGGAGTCGCCGCTCGCGACCGTCGAGGAAGTGCTGCGCCTGCGCGAGCACTTCGAGCGCGCGCTGTCGACCATCGGTTTCATCGACGCACGCAACGCGCCCGGGGTGCTCGGGCGCATCGAGCGGCTGCTGGCGCGCGCCGAGCCGGACCAGAAGGAAGTGCAGATCCTGCGCGGCATGCTCACGGCGATGGAGCGGGCGGCGGCACGGCAAGGCGGTCCCGCGTCATGACGCGCCAGGAGCCGGTCTACCTGGACTACGCGGCCAGCGCCCCGGTTCATCCGGAGGTCGCGGCGGCGATGGCCGCTTGCCTAGGGCCTGCTGGCCCGCACGCCAATCCGTCGGCGGGGCACGCCGCGGGCCGCCGGGCCGCCGCGGCGATCGAGTCGGCCCGCGAATCGGTGGCCCGACTCGTTGGAGCCGCCCCGCAGTCGATACTGTTCACCTCCGGCGCGACCGAGTCCGACAACCTCGCGCTCCTCGGCGTGGCGCGGGCCGCGCCGCCGGAGCGCCGGCATATCGTGACGTCACGCAGCGAGCACCGGGCGGTGCTCGACGCCTGCCGCCAGCTCGAGCGCGAGGGTTGCCGCGTGAGCTGGCTGCGCCCCGGCCCGGATGGCCGTGTCACGCCCGCGCAGGTGCGCGCTGCGTTGGGTCCGCAGACGCTGCTCGCCTCCGTCATGCATGCCAGCAACGAGCTCGGCGTGATCAACGACGTCGCCGGGATTGCCGCGGTCTGTCACGAAGCGGGCGTCCTGCTGCACGTCGATGCGGCGCAGACCGCCGGCCGGATCGCCCTCGACGTCCGGACCCTGGGTGCGGATCTGCTGGCCTTCTCCGCCCACAAGCTGGGCGGTCCGAAGGGCATCGGCGCGCTCTTCGTCAGGGACGATCCGCGGCCGCTGCTCCGGCCGCTGCTGTTCGGCGGCGGGCAGGAGCGCGGTCTGCGTTCCGGGACCCTGGCGACCCATCAGATCGTCGGCTTCGGCGCGGCCTGCGACCTCGCCCGCAGTGGACTCGCGACGGAGGAGCCGCGGGTGCGCGCGCTCAGGCAGCAGCTGCGCAGGCGGCTGTCGGAGGTGCCGCAGGTGCGATTCAACGCGGCCGACGAGCCTGCGGTGCCGGGCATCCTCAGCGTGACCTTCCCCGGCATCGAAGGCGAGAGCCTGTTGCTGCACCTCGACGGCGTGGTCGATTGCACCACCGGCTCAGCCTGCCACTCGGCGACCAACGAACCGTCCTACGTGCTGCGCGGGCTCGGCCTCACGGATCTCGCTGCCCAGGCCACCCTGCGCCTCAGCGTCGGGCGCGACACGACGGCGGCGGACGTCGAGCGGGCGGCGGACGCCATCGTCGAGGCCGTGGCAGGGCTGCGCCGCCTGGCGCCGCCAGGGGCCGTGGAGCGCATCGCTTGAGCGAGCCGGCGGGCTATCCGCAACGGGTGCGGGAACTGGTCCTGCGCCCGCCTCACGGGGGCTCGCTCGCGGCCTGCGAGGGCCGTCGTTGCAGCGGCGAGGCGGCGGCGCTCGAGCGCGGCGCCTGGGTCCGTTTCGAGGCGTGTGTCCGCGGCGGACGGGTCGAGCAGGTGCGCTTCCTGGCCTGGGGTTGCCCCTATGTCATCGCCGCCGCCGGCCTGGCCGCGGCCGCCATGGAGGGAGTTCAAGCGGCGCAGTGCCCCACCGTGAGCGCCATGGCGCTTGCCGCGGACCTTGCCGCGCCCGCGGACCGGCTGGGCCGGCTGCTGGTGGTTGAGGATGCCTGCGGGCTGCTCACTGCAGAAATTCGCGCGAGCGGCTAAGATCCACGGGAACTCTCTCGACCCAGGAAGGGCCTCAATCCCCATGGCGATCACGCTCACCCCAGCTGCGGCGGACCGGGTCCGCACTTACCTGCAGAATCGCGGCAGTGGTGTCGGACTGCGTCTCGGCGTGCGCAAGACCGGCTGCTCGGGTTACGCCTACGTGGTCAATTACGCCGACGAGATCGCGGCCGGCGATCACGTTTTCGACCACGCGGGCGTGAAGGTCGTGGTCGACCCGGAGAGCCTGAGCCTGATCGATGGCACCGAGGTGGACTTCGTGCGCCACGGCCTGTCCGAGGCCTTCCGCTTCCGCAACCCCAACGTCAAGGGAGAGTGCGGCTGCGGCGAGAGCTTCAACGTCTGATTTTTCCTTTCCCGCCGGGCACTTCCGTGCCGTTTCATTTGCCGTAGGGGCGCCCTGCCGGATACACTTTCGGGTTTATGGCGCCTGGCCGCCGGCCAGCCGGCCGGGCGGAGTCCGGCGCCTGTCCGTTCAATGGCCGACACGTAAACTGAGGAACTCATGGGCGCAGAACGCACGCTGTCCATCGTCAAGCCCGACGGTGTAGCAAAGAACCTGATTGGCAACGTCTACAGCCGCTTCGAGAAGGCCGGCCTGAGGATCGTCGCGGCGCGCATGACGCACCTGACGCGGGCACAGGCGGAGGGCTTCTACGCGGTGCACCGCGAGCGCCCCTTCTTCAAGGACCTGTGCGCCTACATGACCTCCGGGCCGGTGATGATCCAGGTGCTCGAGGGCGACGACGCGGTCAGCCGCCATCGCGACATCATGGGTGCCACCGACCCGAAGAAGGCCGCTCCCGGCACCATCCGCGCCGATCTGGCCGACAGCATCGAGGAGAACATCGTGCACGGCTCGGACAGCGCGGAGAACGCGGCGCGCGAAATCGCCTATTTCTTCAGCGACACGGACATCTGTCCGCGCACGCGCTGACGGGATGCGGTCTTGGCCGTCCAGGCGCAAGCGAAGGTGAACCTGCTCGGGCTGTCGAGGCCCGAGCTCGAGGCTTTCGTGGCCACGATCGGGGCCAAGCCCTTTCGCGCGCGCCAGCTGATGCACTGGATGTACCGTCGCGGCGAAGCCGATTTCGCCGCGATGACCGACCTGGCGCGGGACTTCCGCGCGCAGCTGGCCGAAGTCGCCGAGGTGCGGCCGCCTGAGATCGTCACGGCGCAGGCCTCGGCGGACGGCACGCGCAAATGGCTGTTGCGCGCGCCCGGCGCAACCGGTGTCGAGCAGGCCATCGAGACCGTGTTCATCCCGGAGCCCGGACGGGGCACGCTCTGCATCTCGAGCCAGGTCGGCTGCGCGCTCGACTGCACGTTCTGCTCCACCGCCCAGCAGGGCTTCAACCGCAATCTGACCGCGGCCGAGATCGTCGGCCAGGTGTGGCTGGCCAACCGCGAGCTGGGTCGCGAGCCGGGCGGCGACCGCGTGATCACCAACGTGGTGTTCATGGGCATGGGGGAGCCGCTGGCCAACTATCGCAGCGTGGTGCCGGCCATGCAGATCCTGATGGACGACCTCGGCTACGACCTGTCGCGGCGGCGGGTCACGCTGTCGACCTCGGGACTCGTACCGCAGATCTACCGCCTCGCCGAGGAGTGCAACGTGGCGCTGGCGGTGTCGCTGCACGCGCCGAACGACGCCTTGCGCGACCAGCTGGTGCCGATCAACCGCAGGCATCCCATCCGCGGAGCTGCTGGCCGCCTGCTGGCACTACCTCGAGAAGCAGAACGGCCGCAACATCACCTTCGAGTACGTCATGCTCGACGGCGTGAACGACCGTCCCGAGCACGCGCGGGAACTCGTGCGCCTGCTGCAAGGGTCACGAGGCCAAGGTGAACCTCATTCCGTTCAATACTTTCCCCGGCACGCGCTACCGGCGTTCGCCGGAGCCGGTCATTTCGGCATTTCGCGAGCACCTGCTGTCCCACGGCATCATCGCGACCACGCGGCGCACGCGCGGCGACGACATCGACGCCGCCTGCGGCCAGCTGAAGGGCAGGGTGCTCGACCGCGTGCAGGTGCGTCTCGGTTCCAAGCTGGTCAACCTGTCGGTGCAGTCATGAAGAGTCTCGCCGTGCCGCTGCTCGGGCTGCTCATCGCGATGCCTGTCCAGGCCCAGCAACGCGCGCCCGACATCGATCCGATGCTCGACGCCGCCCGCATCAACGTACGTCTGGGGCTCGAGTACCTCAAGCAGGGGCAGATGGCCATCGCCCGCGACAAGGTCGAGAAGGCCCTGCAGCAGTATCCGCGTGACGTCGGCGTGCAGCTCGGAGCGGGGATCCTGTACGAGCAGATGCGCGATCCGCGCGGTGCCGAGAAGCACTATCGGCAGGCGATCCGCCTGGACCCGAAGAATCCCGAGGCGCAGAACGCCCTCGGCGCCTTCCTGTGCCGCAACGGCGAGCCCAAGGACGGCGAGGCGATCTTCCTCAAGGCGGCCGAGAACCCGCTCTACCGGACGCCCGAGGTTGCCTACACCAACGCCGGGGTCTGCGCCCGGCGGGCGGGCCGCCTGGAGCGCTCGGAGGAGTATTTCCGCCTGGCGCTGGCGCAGCGCGGCCAGTACCGCGAGGCGCTGCTGCAGATGGCGGGCGTTTCGCTCGAGCGCGGCAACGGCCTGCAGGCCCGTGCCTTTCTGGAGCGCTACCTGGCGTCCGGCGCGGCCGCCCCCGATGTCCTCATGCTCGGCGTGCAGATCGAGCGCACCATGGGTGATGCCGCTGCCGCCGCTGACTACGGGGCGCAGATCAAGTCGCAGTTCCCCGATTCCCCCGAAGCGCGCGTCGTCGACGAGGTGCTACGCCAGGAGCAGCCGTGACCGACGACGGCGCGGCGACGCCTTCCGCAGCGAACGTGCTCAAGTCGGCGCGTGAAGCGCGCGGGCTGAGCGTCGGGCAGGTGGCCGAGGAACTGCGGCTGACACCCGCCATGATCGACGCCATGGATGCCGCGCGCTGGAGCGAACTGGGCGCCTCGGTCTATGCGCGGGGGCACCTGCGCAAGTACGCCGCGCTGGTCGGGGTGGCGCCGGCGACCGCGCTCGCCGCCTATGAAGCGGAGCACGGGCTGGACCAGCCGCAGCAACTCATTCCCCCCACCAGCGTACACACGCCGGTCCGCAGCGGATTCCGCTGGCCGCGCGGCTCCCTGACGGGTCTGGTCATCGTCGTGGCGGCGCTGCTGATGGCGGCCGCTTGGTGGCTGTACCAGCGCAGTCGCACGACCGAAGCGCCGGTTGTGGCAACACCCCCCGCGGCCGTCACCGAGACCGCCCCCATGGACGTGCCGCTCGATGCCGGCAGCGGACCGGTCGGCCCGCCCGAAGGCGCAGACGCCAACGCCACGGAGGCAGCGGCGGGACTGTCCGCGCCCGCGGCCGTCGAGACCGGCTCCACGGCGGCGGTCACGCCGGCGGCGGGGGGTCTGCTGCGCCTGAGCCTGGCCGAAGAGTCGTGGGTGGAGATCTACGATGCCTCCGGGGCGCAGCTCGAGTTCGGGCTCAAGGCCGCGGGTACCGTGCGCAGCTACGGCGGCGCCGCCCCTTGGCGGCTGGTGCTCGGCAACGCGCCAGCGGCTACCATCACGCTGGCCGGCAATGCCGTGGAGATTCCGCCACGGATGATCATCCGCCGCGCCGCGCTCATCACCATCGACGGCGAGGGCGCGGTGCGCCGCTCGGCCGCCGGGAGCGCCACATGAGCACCGACCGGGCGCTGGCCGCGGTCCGCGGCATGAACGACATACTCGCGGCCGACATGCCCTACTGGCAGTTCCTGGAGCGAACGGCGCGCGAGCTGTTCGCCGACTACGGCTACCAGGAAGTGCGCGTGCCGCTGGTGGAACAGACCGATCTGTTCAAGCGCTCGATCGGCGAGTTCACCGACATCGTCGAGAAGGAGATGTACACCTTCGAAGACAAGGGTGGCGACAGTCTCACGCTGCGACCGGAGGCGACCGCGGGCCTGGTGCGCGCCGCGATCAGCAACGGCATGCTGCACAACCAGAAGCATCGCATCTGGACCTCGGGGGCGATGTTCCGCCACGAGCGGCCGCAGAAGGGACGCTACCGCCAGTTCCACCAGATTGATTGCGAGGCCTTCGGCTACGAGGGTCCCGACGTCGATGCGGAGATGATCCTGATGTCCGCCCGTCTCTGGCGGCGGCTCGGCATCACGCGGGTGCGGCTGCAGGTCAATTCGCTCGGCACGCCGGAATCGCGCCGCGTCTACCGCGAGCTGCTGATCGGCCACTTCGAGCGTCACCGCGACGCGCTGGACGAGGACAGCCGGCGGCGGCTGGGTGGCAACCCGATGCGCATCCTCGACTCCAAGAACCCGGACATGCGGCCGGTGATCGACGCGGCGCCGCTGCTCACCGACCACCTGGACGCGCCGTCGCGCGATCATTTTGCCGGCCTGCTGCAGCGGCTGGACGCCTGCGGCGTGGCCTACGAGGTCAACCCCCGGCTGGTGCGAGGCCTCGACTACTACACGCGCACCGTGTTCGAGTGGACCACCGATGCGCTGGGCGCGCAGGACGCGGTCTGCTCCGGCGGCAGGTATGATGGCCTGGTGGCGCAGCTCGGCGGCGAGCCGACCCCGGCCATAGGCTGGGCGCTCGGCGAGGAGCGGATCACCGGGCTGCTGCGTGACACGGACGTCGAAGTTCCCGGCGTCGTTCCGGACGTGTACGTGGTGCTGGTCGGCGAGCGCGCCGAGGCCGACGGCCTCGCCCGGGCGGAGCGGCTGCGCGACGAACTCCCGGGACTGCGCATCACCACCCATCTGGGTGGCGGCAGTTTCAAGAACCAGCTGAAGCGCGCGGACAAGAGCGGCGCGGCGCTGGCGTTGATCATGGGTGAAGCCGAGGTCGAGCGCGGCGTGGCGGCGCTGAAGTCGCTGCGCACGGACGGCTCGCAGGAAGAGGTTGCTTGGGCCGAGGTGGCCGGACGGATCAGGTCGCGCCTGCCCGCAGCGGGCCGGCGCAATGGGGAAGCATGATGGTCGATGAATTTCTGGACGACGACGAGCGGGCGGAGTGGCTGAAGCGGCTGATCAAGGAGAACTGGCTGTGGGTGGTCGCGGGTATCGCGATCGGCATTGGCGGCCTGTTCGGCTGGCGCGGCTGGAATGCCCATCTCGATGAGCGCGCGCGCGCCGCGGAGGACCGTGTGACGGCGATGCTCGCGGCCTTCGACGCGAACGACCGCGACCAGGGCATCGCCATCGCCGGCGAGCTCACCGGCGAGTACGGCCGCACGCCCTACGCCGACCAGGCCCGGCTGGTGCTGGCGCGGGTCCACGTCGAGGGCGGCGACCTGCCCGCCGCTGCGACCGAACTCGAAACTGTGATGAACGGATCGAGCGATCCCGAGCTCGCGCTGGTGGCCAGAACGCGCCTCGCCCGGGTCCAGATGGCGCAGGGCGCCTACGATGCCGCACTCGCCACACTCGATGGCGCCAAGGCGCTGGCGGTGGGCGCGCGGCTGCAGGAGCTGCGCGGCGACATCCTGGTGGCCAAGGGCGACCGGGCCGCGGCGCTGACCGCCTACCAGGCGGCCGCGACCGCCGCCGAGGGCGAGGCAGGCGGTGTGGTCGATCGCCAGCTGCTGCAGCTGAAGATCGATGACCTGGCCGGCGCGGACGCGTCGACCGCTGCCGTGCCGGCGGCGCCATGAAGCGCGCACTGCTCCTGGCGGCGCTGCTGCCCGTCGCGCTCGCGGCGTGCAACAAGCAGAAGAACGTCGAGCCACCGGCGGAGCTGGTGGACTTCAAGGCGACGCTCGCCGTCACCCGTTCCTGGAGCACCAGCGCGGGAGGCGGCGACGACGTGCTGCGCCTCGGCGCTCGCGCCCGCGGTCGCCGGCGAAACGGTCTACATCGCGGGTCACGGCGGCGAAGTCTCCGCACTGCAGATCGCCAACGGTCGCTCGGTCTGGCGCAGCTCGCTGAAGCAGCCGCTCGGCGCCGGCCCCGGGCTCGGCGAGGGTCTGGTCACGGTGGGTGCCCTCGACGGCATGGTGATTGCGCTCGATGCGGCCAACGGGAGCGAGCGCTGGCGCACCGCGGTCGGCGGCGAAGTACTGGCTGCGCCCGCGATCGGGCGCGGCCGGGTGATCGTGCACACCGTCGACGGCCGCATTCAGGCGCTCAATGCCGCGGATGGCGCCCCGCTATGGACCTACGAGCAGCTGGTGCCGCGCCTGTCACTGCGCGGCTCGGCGGCGCCCGTGATCGACGGCGACACCGTCTTCGCGGCATTCGACAACGGCAAGGTCGCCGCGCTGTCGGTCGCCGATGGCGAGCTGTTGTGGAGTGCGACGGTATCGCCGGCGCGCGGCCGCACGGAGCTGGAGCGGCTCGTCGATATCGATGCCAGCGTGCGGGTGTCGGGCGACGACGTGTTCGTGGCCGGCTATCAGGGCAGGGCGGCGATGCTGGCCCGCGGCTCGGGCCAGATCTGGTGGGCGCGTGACCTGTCCACCTACCGCGGCCTGGCGCTTGGACCGGAGGCGCTCTACGTCTCGACCGCCGACAGCGCCGTCGTCGCGTTGAGTCGTCGTGACGGCACCGAGCTGTGGCGCCAGGAGGCCATGCTGCGGCGCGGCCTGACGGCGCCGGCGTACACCGGCGATGCGCTGGTCGTGGCCGACTTCGAGGGCTACGTCCACTGGCTCGACGTGGCCACGGGCGCGCTGCTCGCGCGCTCGTCCGCCGGGGGCGATCGGGTGGTGAACGCGCCGGTGGTCGCGGACGGACTGGTGCTGGTCCAGACAGAGGGCGGCCGGGTCACGGCATTCCGCGCCGAGCCGCGCGGCTGAGGCGGGCGGACCGCAACCATGCTGCCGGTCATCGCGCTCGTCGGCCGGCCGAATGTCGGCAAGTCCACGCTTTTCAACGTCCTGACCGGCACGCGCGACGCGCTGGTCGCGGACGTGCCCGGCGTCACCCGTGACCGGCAGTACGGCTATGGCCGGACCTCCCGCCACCGTTTCATCCTGGTCGATACCGGCGGGCTGGTCGAGACGCCGCGCGGCATCGAGCAGCCGATGGCCGAGCAGACGCGCAAGGCGATCGAGGAAGCCGAGTACATCGTCTTCGTGGTCGACAGCCGCCAGGGACTGACGTCCTCGGACCGGTTTGTCGCCGAGGTCCTGCGCCGGAGCGGCAAGAGCGCCGTGCTGGCCGTCAACAAGTCCGAGGGGCGCGACGACGAGATCGCGGTCGCGGACTTTCATGCACTGGGCCTCGGCGAACCCGTGGCCGTGTCGGCGGCGCACTCCCAGGGCGTGGCGGAACTGATCGACGCGGTGCTGGCCGACGTCGAGCCCTTCGATCCGGACGAGGTGCAAGGCCCAGATGACGCCTCCGGCATCCGCGTCTGCGTGGTCGGGCGGCCGAACGTCGGCAAGTCGACCTTGATCAACCGGCTACTGGGTGAGGAGCGACTGATCGCCTTCGACCAGCCCGGCACGACCCGCGACACCATCTTCGTGCCCTTCGAGCGCGACGGCCAGCGCTACACGCTGATCGACACCGCCGGCGTGCGGCGCCGCTCGCGTGTCGAAGGCCCGGTCGAGAAGTTCAGCGTCATCAAGACCCTGCAGGCGGTGGACAGCGCGCACGTGGTCGTTGGCGTGCTCGACGCTCGCGAAACGGTCGCGGACCAGGACGCCACGTTGCTCGGCATCGTTGCGGACCGCGGCCGGGCGATGGTGATCGCGGTCAACAAGTGGGACCACGTTTCGACCGAGCATCGCGCCGAGATCCGCTCGCAGCTCGAGACGCGGCTGCGCTTTCTCGACTTCGCGCCGGTGCATTTCATCTCCGCGCTGCACGGCAGCGGGGTGGGCGAGATGATGCTGTCGGTGCAGTCCGCCTACGAGGCGGCGATGCGTACCCTGCCAACGCCCGAGCTGACCCGGGTGCTGGAGGCGGCGATGGCGCAGCACCAGCCGCCGCTGGTGCGCGGGCGACGCGTCAAGCTGCGCTATGCCCACCAGGGCGGGCGCAATCCACCGGTCATTGTCGTGCACGGCACGCAGGCCGAGCGCACGCCCGAGGATTACCAGCGCTACCTGGCGAACAGCTTCCGCAAGGCCTTCGACCTGGCGGGCACGCCGCTGCGCGTGCAGTTCCGCAGCGAGAAGAACCCCTTTGCCGGCCGGCGCAACGTGCTCACGCCGCGCCAGCAGCGCAAGCGTCAGCGGCTGGTGCGGCACGTCAAGCGCTGAGCGGAGCGGCGCGGCCGGGGCCCGTCAGCGGCGCACGATTTCCTTTACGCCCCCGGCGATCAGGGACGACACGTCCAGCAATACTCTCGGCAGTGCCAGGCCGCCCGGTGAGGCCAGGTAGCGCGGCCGCCACTCGGGATCGAACTTGGCCTTGTACTGCCTCAGACCCTCGAAGTTGTAGAAGTGCTCGCCGTGCCGGAACAGGAACGTTCCAAGGCGGTGCCAGACCGGCGCCAGCGCGTGGGTCTCGAGCCCGGCCAACGGCGCCATGCCCAGGCTGAACCAGCGATACCCCTGCTGCCGGCCCCATAGCATCGTCTCCACGAACAGGTATTCCATGCATGCCGCCGGTGCCTCGGTGGCATGGCGCATCAGGTCGATGGAGAGTTCCTCCTGGCCGCCGCCCGGCCAGAGATTGGCGAAGGCGACCGGCTGGTCCGCCGCGCGTACCAATGCGCAGGGAAACCGGGTCAGATAGTCCGGGTCGAAGCGTCCGACGGAAAATCCCTTTTCCGCCGTCGCCTTGCTCGCCAGCCAGGCGTCCGAGATCGCGTGCAGCTGCGGTATCAGCGCGGCGACCCGCTCGGGCGGTACGACCTCGAAGGTCAGGCCATCCCGCCCCGCGCGGCGCCACGTCTGGCGCAGACCGGAGCGGTGGCTGCCCTCCAGCGAGAAGTCCGCCAGCGGCACGCGGGCTTCTTCGCCGAGCTTGGAGAGCGCCAGCCCGAGGTCTACGTACAACGGCAGCGATTCGGGCGGCACCTGGTAGAACACCGGCCAGGCGTCGTGCAGGTCGCAGTATTCGCGAAACTGCCAGGCGAGGGCTTCGCGTTCAGCCGGTGGCGCCACGGGTTCGCCCATTGAGACCCAGCTGCGGCCGCTCTCGCCGAACATGACGAAGCCCGTGCCGCCCGCGTTGAACAGCAGCTTCTTGTCGCCGACCAAGGCCAGGTGTGCACCGGCCTCGGGCGTCGCGGCGACGATCTTCGCCGCGCGCGCCAGCTCGGCGCGCGATGGCAGATCGAGCGATGGCTGGGCGGGCCTCAGGAGTTTGGCGAGCGCGAAGGCCGCGAGCACCAGAACCGCCAGCAGGCCGGCCCGCAGCATTCGCGGCGCATTGCCGTCCGCCGCGAACTGCCACCAGAGCTCGCTCGCGTAGTCGACATGCCGATAGCTGAACAGCCCGAGCCACGCGGTGGCGCTGAGCGCCAGCAACACGCTCAGGATCCACGGCGCGGAAAACGGTTGATCGAGCAGCGACGCGCGCCGATAGAACGCGTCACGCGAGGTCCACAGCAAGGCCAGCATCGCGGCGAGCAGCGAGGCCTCCTCCCAGTCCAGGCCCTTGAGCAGTGACGCGACCAGTCCGGCGCCGAGCGCCCACATCGCCAGGTGCCAGGCACCGTCGAGGCGTCGCCTGAGGCCGCGCGCGAGGATCAGCAATCCGACGCCGGCGGCGCTGCCGGCCAGGTGCGACAGCTCGATCACCTCGAGGGGCACGATCCGGTCCAGCACCGCGAGGCGTCCCGCCAGCGCCGGCGTTGCGCCCGACAGCAACAGCACCAGGCCGGCGACGAACGTGCCGGCGGACACGACGGCCGGCGTGACCGCCGAAATCGAGGCGTGCGCGATCGCCACGGCCCGGGTCAGACGCGCGCGGTGCACGTGGGCCTCGTGAAGGGCCAGGGCGGCGAGCGCGATTCCGAAGGGAATCACGTAATAGATGATCCGGTAGGCAAGCAGCGCGCCCAGCAGGCTGTGCGCCGGGATCTCCGGCATCAGCAGCAGGATGACCGACTCGAACACGCCGAGTCCGCCAGGGACGTTGCTGATCAGTGCGGCGGTAATTGCCACGACATACAGGCTGGCGAACGCGAGGAACGACAGCCCGTGCGGCTCCGGCAGCAACACGTAGAGCACGGCCGCCGCGAGAGTCAGGTCGACGATGCTGAGCAGGAACTGCGCCAGCGTCATGCCCGGCGTTGGCAGCCGGAAGGACAGGCCGCGCCACTCGATCGGCCGGCGGCGCAGGACGACCAGCGCGAAGTAGCCGGCAAGGCCCAGGGCGACGAGCGTTCCGGCGAGGCGGGAGAGCGGCGCTCCGACGTGCAGCAGTGACCCGGCGAGGTTTGCCTCGATGACCAGGGACGCGGCCAGCAGGGACGCCGATCCCAGCAGGAACGTCAGCGAGCAGAACGCGATGACGGTGGTGATCTCGCCTGCTTCGAGACCGGCGGCCGCATACAGCCTGAAGCGGATGGCCCCGCCCGACAGAGCCATGAAGCCCACGTTGTGGCCCACCGCGTAGGCCGCGAACGAGGTCGTCGCGGCGCGCCAATAGGCAAGCTGCCGCCCGATGTGGCGCAGCGCGAGCCAGTCATAGCCGGTCATCAGCAGATAGCTGGCGGCCGCCAGCCCGGCCGACAGCGCCAGCGCCCGGGCGGGAACGGCCCGGAGTTCGGCAGGATCTCGTGGCCGCGGAATTCGCCCAGCAGGCGATGCAGGACCAGCAGCGCGGCGATGAAGAGACCAAGCCCCACCACCAGCGGCATGACGTTGCGCAGCCTGGTCCTCATCGCGCGCACCAGACTGGCGGGACCCCGGCCACGGTCAGTCCGGGCGGGAGCGGGTGACGCGCGCCTCGAGGGTGCCGCTCGCGAGCCGCACCTCCAGCTCGGTGCCGGCGGCGGCCTCTGCCGCGTCGACGACGAGCCGGCCGTCGGCGATGCGCCGTGTGATGCTATAGCCGCGCTCCAGGGTTGCCAGCGGGCTCACCGCGTGCAGGGTTCCGGCAAGGCGGGCCAGTTCGGCGCTGGCATGCTCGACGCGCGCCGCGACGGCCGGCCGCAACCTCGCGTCCAGCACGTCGAGCCGTCGCGACAGGGCGGCCAGGCGCACCGCCGGCGACAGGCCGAGCAATTCCGCCCGGCGCGCGGCGAGCTGGTGCCCGGCCTCGGCCAGGCGGACCCGCGCGGCCCGGCCCATCCGCACCCACAGTTCATCGAGCCGCTGCGCCTGGCGTTCCACCAGCAGGCCGGGATGCAGCTGCGCGAGCCGGCGGCGGACCCAGCCGAGATCCTCCTCGCGCCGGGCGGCGGCGCGGCGCCAGGCGCCGGCCAGCCGTGCCATGCTGCCGGACAGGCTGCGCAGCCACTCGCTGGCGTCGGGCACGACCAGTTCGGCGGCCGCCGAGGGCGTCGGTGCGCGCACGTCGGCGGCGAGATCGGCGATCGTGAAGTCGACCTCGTGGCCGACGCCGGTGACGATCGGCAGCGGGCACGCCGCAATGGCGCGCACGACGGCTTCTTCGTTGAAGGCCCACAGGTCCTCGAGCGAGCCGCCGCCGCGGGCGATGATCAGCACGTCGACCTCGGCCCGCTCGGCCGCCGCGGCGATCGCGGCGGCGATCTGCGCCGCCGCACCCTCGCCCTGGACAGGCACCGGGTAGAGCAGCACGGGAATGGCCGGAAAGCGCCGTCGCAGCACGTGCAGAATGTCGCGAAAGGCCGCGCCGGTGGGCGAGGTCACTACCCCGATCCGCCCGGGCAGCGGCGGCAGCGGCCGCTTGCGCTCGGCGTCGAACAGCCCCTCGGCGGCGAGGCGCCGCTTCAGCACCTCGAGCCGGCGGCGCAGCTCGCCTTCGCCGGCCTCCTCGAGGTGGTCGACGACCAGCTGGAACTCGCCGCGCGGCTCGTACAGGCCGACCCGCGCCCGCACCAGCACCCGCATCCCTTCCCGGGGGACCATGCCGAGGCCGGCATTGCGCTGCCGGAACATGGCGCAGCGCACCTGCGCGGACTCGTCCTTCAGCGAGAAATACCAGTGCCCCGAGGCGGGGCGGGCGAAATTCGAGATCTCCGCCTCCAGCCAGATCGACCCGAGGGTTCCCTCCAGCAGGCCGCGGACCTCCCGGTTCAGGCGGGAAACGGTGTAGACGTCGCGTTCCCGCAGCGGGAACGTGCCGGGTGCGGACGGCTGGATCGGCATGGGCGCATCTTAAGGCAAGGGTCGTGGCCGTGCCCCGGCATCGAGGAAGACTTACCATCCCGCGCCCGGGCGACGTACAATGTGGCGCTTCATTACGGACCGCCCCGGGGCTTTCTCCCATGCGCATTGTCCAGGAAGCGCTCACCTTCGACGACGTTCTGCTGGTGCCTGCCTACTCGGAGGTGCTGCCGCGCGACGTCGATCTCTCGACGCAGCTCACGCGGCGGATTCGCCTGAACCTGCCGCTCGTTTCCGCCGCCATGGACACGGTGACCGAGGCGCGCCTCGCCATCGCCCTGGCGCAGGAAGGCGGCATCGGCATCATCCACAAGAACATGTCGGCCGCCGACCAGGCCCGCGAAGTGGGCCGGGTCAAGAAGTACGAGAGCGGCGTCATCCGCGATCCGATCACCGTGCGGCCCGACGCGACCATCCGCCAGGTCATCGAGCTGACCCGCGCGCAGGGCATCTCCGGCCTGCCGGTTACCGCCGACGGCAACAAGGTGGTCGGCATCGTCACCCATCGCGACATCCGCTTCGAGGACCAGCTCGACCTGCCGGTGTCGAGCGTCATGACGCCGCGCGAGCGGCTGGTGACGGTGAACGAGAGCGCGACCCGCGAGGAAGTGCTGCTGCTGCTGCACAAGCACCGCATCGAGAAGGTGCTGGTGGTGGACGACGCCGGTCGCTGAGCGGCATGATCACCGTCAAGGACATCCAGAAGGCGCGCGAGTTTCCCCGCGCCTGCAAGGACGAGCACGGCCGGCTGCGCGTGGGCGCGGCGGTCGGCACCGGCGCCGACACCGCCGACCGGGTGGCCGCGCTGGTCGCGGCCGGCGTGGACGTCATCGTCGTGGATACCTCGCACGGCCACTCCCGCGGCGTGCTGATGACCGTCGAGCAGGTCAAGCGTGCCCATCCCGGCGTGGAGGTCATCGGCGGCAACATCGTCACCGCCGAGGCCGCCAAGGCACTGGTGGATGCCGGCGCGGATGGGGTCAAGGTCGGCATCGGTCCGGGCTCGATCTGCACCACCCGCATCGTCGCGGGCGTCGGCGTGCCGCAGATTTCGGCGGTGGCCAACGTCGCGGCGGCGCTTGCCGGCAGCGACGTGCCGCTGATCGCCGACGGCGGCATCCGCTTCTCCGGCGACGTGGCCAAGGCGATCGCCGCGGGCGCGCACAGCGTCATGATCGGCGGGTTGTTCGCCGGCACGGAGGAGTCGCCGGGCGAGGTCGAGCTCTACCAGGGCGCTTCCTACAAGTCCTATCGCGGCATGGGCTCGCTCGGCGCGATGGCGCAGCGCCACGGCTCCAGCGACCGCTACTTCCAGGATGCCGTCGAGGAGCTCGAGAAGCTCGTGCCGGAGGGTGTCGAGGGTCGCGTGCCCTACAAGGGCAGCCTGGTGTCGATCGTGCATCAGCTGGCCGGCGGCCTGCGCGCGGCGATGGGCTACACCGGCAGCGCGTCGATCGACGAGATGCGCACCCGGCCGCACTTCGTGCGCATCACCGGCGCGGGCGTGCGCGAGAGCCACGTGCACGACGTGCGCATCACCAAGGAAGCGCCGAATTACCGGGTCAGCTGACGTGGCCGACATCCATGCGCACCGGATCCTGATCCTCGATTTCGGTTCGCAGTACACGCAGCTGATCGCGCGCCGGGTGCGCGAGCTCGGTGTCTACTGCGAGATCCACCCCTGGGACGTGTCCGATGGCGACGTGCGCGGCTTCGGCGCGCGCGGGATCATCCTCTCCGGCGGGCCGGAGTCGGTGACCGTGGCCGGCGCGCCGGCGGCACCGGCGGCGGTGTTCGAGCTTGGCGTGCCGGTGCTCGGCATCTGCTACGGCATGCAGACCATGGCCGCGCAGCTGGGTGGCAAGGTCGAGCCCGGCGACGTGCACGAGTTCGGCTATGCGGAGATCCGCGCGCGCGGGCACTCGGCGCTGCTCAAGGACATCGAGGACCGGGTCAACGAGGAAGGCCACGGCCTGCTCGACGTGTGGATGAGCCACGGCGATCGGGTCGTCGAGCTGCCCGCCGGGTTCAAGGTCATCGCCTCGACCGCCGACGCGCCGATCGCCGGCATGGCCGACGAGGAGCGCCGCTACTACGCGCTGCAGTTCCACCCGGAGGTCACCCACACGCGGCAGGGCACGCGCGTCTACGAGCGCTTCCTCCGGCAGATCTGCGGCTGTGACGCCAGCTGGACCGCCGGCAACATCGTCGAGGATGCCATCTCGCGCGTGCGCGCCGAGGTGGGCAAGGGCAAGGTGCTGCTGGGGCTCTCCGGCGGCGTGGATTCATCGGTGGTCGCGGCGCTGCTGCACAAGGCGATCGGCGACCAGCTCACCTGCGTGTTCGTCGACCACGGCCTGCTGCGGCACAACGAAGGCGACGAGGTCATGCGCGTCTTCGCGAAGAACCTCGGCGTGCGCGTCATTCGCGTCAACGCGTCGGAGCGTTACTTCCGCGAACTGGCGGGCGTCAGCGACCCGGAGCGGAAGCGCAAGATCATCGGCCGGCTGTTCATCGAGGTGTTCGATGAGGAAGCGCACAAGCTGACCGGCGTCGACTACCTGGCGCAGGGCACCATTTATCCTGACGTCATCGAGTCGGCGGGCAGCAAGACCGGCAAGGCCCACGTCATCAAGAGCCACCACAACGTGGGCGGGCTGCCGGAGACCATGAAGCTCAGGCTGGTCGAGCCGTTGCGCGAGCTGTTCAAGGACGAGGTGCGGCGCATCGGCGTGGAGCTCGGCCTGCCAGCCGAGATGGTCCAGCGGCACCCGTTTCCGGGCCCTGGCCTCGGCGTACGCATCCTCGGCGAAGTGACCCGCGCCGCGGCCGACACGCTGCGCCTGGCGGATCACATCTTCATCGAGGAGCTGCGCAGGGCCGGCTGGTATGACAAGACCAGCCAGGCGTTCGCCGTGTTCCTGCCGGTGAAGAGCGTCGGCGTGACCGGCGACGGACGCCGCCACGAGCCGGTGATCGCGCTCCGGGCGGTGGAGACCGTCGACTTCATGACCGCCCGCTGGGCGCATCTGCCCTACGAGTTGCTCGACGTGTGCTCGCGGCGCATCGTCAACGAGGTGAAGGGCGTCTCGCGCGTCGTGTACGACATCACCGGCAAGCCGCCCGCGACCATCGAGTGGGAGTGAGGGCGCGCCTGCGCTTCACTTTGCGCGGAAGCGCGGATCGATGCGGCCCAGGGATTCCGGGAAGAAGCGGCCGAACTCGACCGAGGTTTGTCTTTCGTCGGCAAGCGTCACTCACGGTGACTGAATCGCGGGATTCGTGAACCGCATTCGGCCGCAGTCGCGTCTGCTGTGAACCTGTAGGTGCAGTGCGAATCGGCTGGCCGCGCACGCGGCGGGCCTGGGTCGGTGCGTGCCGGGATTCAGGTCGGGGGCAGGCAAGGGCTGATCGGGGGAACGGGCAGGGTGCGAGGCATTCAGGGGGCGGTCCTGCGGGCCGGCTCGGACGCCGCGTCGATCGGGAAAGGGCTGTCGGCGATAGGCTTCGGCTCACCATCGAGCCGTTCAAGCGCAGGGGCTTGGTCTCGAGGGGTGGTTTGAACTTCCTATCCGCGCAGGCGTTCACGCTGTTCGCGCCGCTGCGACGATGCCGCGGGCCGCTCGACAGTGCGCATGGTCATGGGCTCATCGCCTGCGGAGGTCTCGGCGATCCATACCCGCGGGCTCATCGGCTGACCGCATCGTGCGGACCGCACGGTCTCTTCGTCGATCTGTGCCGCGCCGGCCGGACGAAGAAGCGCTCGCGCTGCTGCATCAATTCCTTGAGCCTGACCCGAGGTCAGATTCCAGCTTGATCGGCCGATTCTGGTTGAAGGCCATCTTCCCAGGCCGGCTTGTCGTAGTACGACCGTGTTGCGTACGGCGAACGAAGCGCTGCCGAACAGCCGACGTGACGAATCCGACCGGCATTGCCAGCAGCAGCGACACGCCGCCGCGGCGCTCAGGCACGCGCCGGTATCGAAGAAGCGCCTCGATAACGGCGACGATCGTGGTCAGGATCGCCGAGCCCGAACCGCGCGCCAGAGCGCAATCCGTACTGCGCTGCAGACCCGCGTACAGCAGCTCGAACGCAAGCAAGGCAGCACCGTGAACCATATGCCCATGGGTCTCCCGAAACAGTGGCGGCGATGGGCCCGTCTACTGTAGCCTTCGCTGCAAGGCATTCAACTCGCGGCATCGGCCAACGGCGACATCGCACAGAAGTGCGGCGAGCCTCTAGAACCGCAAGCTCAACCGCCTGCAGTAACCGAGGACTCCCGGGGATCAGTACGCGGCCGAGGTCGGCGATGTACAGTCGGTACGGTCAACTTGGCCGTGGCAAACAGCGCTCAGGCGCTGCGGCGCCATCGTACTGAGCCGTCAGATTCCAGATCGAGTAGCCGGGAATGCGGCCGCGCTTGCCGCTATCGGTGATCGCTATGGTGTTCAGATCGTCGGTGAACATCGCGCCGTTCTTCATGCACTCGGCCTGCACGCACACGCCACTGCGCAGCTGGGCGCCGACCGTCAGCGACAGCAAGACTCGCGGCGCGTAGGGCAGGAGGTTGCCGCTGACGAGGGTTCCGCCGGCACCGGCGATGGTGCTGAATCGCTGGCGGCGAAACTTCGCATTCTCGACGCGGGTAGCTGCTGCGCAGCGAAGTAGTCATCGGCCGTACCGAACGTCCGCGCGATGACACGCGCACCTGCAACTCGGCGCCGGCATGCAGCAAGGTGCCCACGCGCGGCGCGAAGATCGCTCCGAGACTGGGAATCCATTGCGTCAGCGCCTGCAGCGCACGGCACGAGCCTCCGACGCACCGTCACGTGGCGAGAGTTGGGCGCGGCGGTTGAAGCGCGTGTTTGGCATCGAGATCGAGGACTGTGCCGCCGGTGCAGTCGCGTCTGCTGTGAACCTGAAGATGCAGTGCGAATCGGCTGGCCGCTGACGCGGCAGGCCTGGGTCGGTGCGTGCCGGGATTCAGGTCAGGGGCAGGCAAGGGCTGATCGGGGGAACGGGCAGGGTGCGAGGCAGTCAGCGTGCGGTCCTGCGGGCCGGCTCGGACGCCGCGTCTATCGGGAAAGGGCTGTCGGCGATAGGCTTCAGCTCACCACGAGCCGTTCAAGCGCAGGGGCTTGGTCTCGAGGGGTGGTTTGAACTTCCTATCCGCCGACCAGTGACCATGCCGGGGATGGAGACTTGTGTGCGGTGCCGTACAGAACGCGTCACACAGCGCTGCTACCTTCCGAATTGAAAGGGGTCACCCGAATAGCATGAGTGGAATTGCCGTCCAGGGTGGCCGGCTTTCGGTGAGAGGGAGCTCGAAAGGCCGGCACAGGGAAGTGTGACCGGGACACGGATGTGTGAGCGGCACACGATGTGCATTGCGGCGCATGGAGGAATGACGGGGCACAGGGATGTGCCATGGGGCCTTGCACTCCAGCCAGGACGGTACGGTCGCTTTAGCTGTCACCCATGATCGTGATGAGCATGCGGCGCGGCGCCGCGGGAGTTGCCGCGGCGTCGGTAGCCTTGAGCTCGATGCTGAACGTCAGGCCGGTGGGGGCGTCCGCGAGCGCCATGATCGGCACATAGATCATGCTGACGCTTTGCCCCTCCGCAAACCGCGTCACTCCCGTGCGCGGACCGCCGTAGTCCCGACCTGCAACCGCCGTGCCGTCGTTCAAGCGCCAGGCAACCGTTGCGCGCTGCCGGAGATTGGAACTGCGCTGAACAGGTACTGCCACCGCGACTGCCCGGTGGCTCACGGTCATGGAGTCTCCCTGAAACGAGACGCGCGCAGCGCGTTTGCGGACCGGTGCCGCTGCCGGTATCTCTGCCGCTGGAACGGCCAGGGGCGCGGCACTTGCCAGGCCTGCGGAAGCGAGCAGCGCGCCGGGATTGACCGACGTCGAAGCTCCTGTCGCCGTTTCGGGCACTGGATCCGGCGGCCTGAATTGGGCACTGCTTGGCAGGTCGAAACCGACGAGTCCGCCCCACACGCCCAGTCCCGCCACGCAGGAGCCGGCGACGGCAAGACCCCATGTACGGCGAGACTTCGGCGCCGGGACGCGCGGTGCAGTCATTTCGACGCCGCGCAGCAGTTCGCTTACGTTGGCCGGCCGTTGTTCCCGGCTCCAGGCGAGGCCGGCCGTCAATGCTCGCCACTGTTGCTCGCCAAGGCCAGGCAACGGGTCGATCTGCACGCCTTCGTCGCGGGCTTCATTCGCCCCGCGCCGCGCGTAGGGGTGGTGCCCGGAAAGCATTTCGTAGATGACACAGGCGAGGCTGAAGACGTCGTCGCGGGGTTCAGGGCCTTGTCCAGCCAGGACTTCCGGGCTGGCGTACGCACGGGTCGCCGAGGCTGCTATCCGCCCGCAGCCCGCGCCCTCCGCGGATACTGACTGCTGCAGAGATGCCGCAGAACCGAAATCGAGTACCCGCACTTCATCGGCTGTCGTGACGAAGACATTGTCCGGCTTGACGTCACCATGTACGACACCACAGGCGTGCGCGAACTCCAGTGCGGCGCCACAGCCCCTCGCAATGCTCAGTGCTTCGCCGGGCGGCAGGCCCGACGGCTCCATGCGTCGCATGCGATCACCGAGGACCTCTCCGGTCAGCATCTCCATCGCAATGAACCAGGTGCCCTGGTCACATCCTAGGCCGTAGAACCGCACGATGTTGGGGTGTGACAATGACCGTGTCTGGTGGAACTCGCGCCTGAGGCGCGCAATGCTTCCGGGCTGGTCGCGAAACTCCGGGCGCAGGTGCTTGATCGCGACGAACTGGTCGCCAACGGTCGGGTGCTCGGGCCGCAGGTCGCGCGCCTGAGAGATCACGGCCGTGCCGCCCACTCCCAGCGGCTGCCCGAGCAGGTAGCGCGCACAGAGCGGGGAGGCTTCATCTGCGCGATCGCCCACGCCGGCCAGAACCGCGGCGTCCGCAAGCGGCGACGATTGGCCAGGCGGCGAGCCACTGGCAACGGCCGCAGAGAGAAACTCTGGCGGGGAGGCCTCCGGTTGGGCTGGATACAGCGTGCCGTCGCAGTCGAGTTCTTCGGTCAACTCGACAGTATCCGCCCAGGCAGGCGGGCTGCCGGGCTCCCGGGTCCGCTCCATATCGTGGCGCGACATTGTTCCTGGCTCCAGGCTGTGTGAGCGACCTGTTCAGGAAAGTAGTGATCCCTGTCGCCGCCTGTCTGTGCGGTACCGTACGCTGCAACGTCTCGTTCGCGAGACGATAACGATTCGCCGCGCCTGACGCGTTCTCAAGCCACGAAGTCGAAGATCCTGGCCCTCCATGCGGCCTGGCGAGCGTCGTCGCTGCCATGGGCGCTCACGGGGGAACGTCCTCATGGCCGGTCACCGGCCCGGGGCTGTCCTGGTCGGCCATGGCCGGCCGCTCAGTGCCGGCGCGAGGCCAGCACGCGACTCAGCACAAAGCCCGCAGTGAACACGAGGCCCAGCGTGAGCAGCCGATGCGTGCGCACGTAGTTGGTGCCTGCCGCGAGCAACTCCTCACCCTTGGCCCCGGCCCTGCCGAGCGCCTTCGCCGAGTGGATGGCCGCGTCGTCGGCACTGTCTACGGCCTTGTGAGCGCCCGATGCCAAGCGGTCGATCGCAGGATGAGCCGCCTGGGACGCTGCGTCGATTCCGCTGTGCGCGGTTCTGGCGAAACGATCGCTGCCTTCCTTGATCGCCGCAACGGCCGCTGGGTTCGAATCGGTAGTGAATGCCGGTGTCTTGTCTTGCATGAATTGCTTCCTGGCTGGTAGACAGCCTGCTGGCGGAGAGGCGGCGGGGATGCGGCGAGCGGTTCCGCCCGCTCGCCGTCCAGCCGTTCCTCAGGTCCTCGGGTGATTCGATCGTGCCGCGTAGTACGAGTCGATGCTCGAGCCCCAGCTGGAGTCGGCCATGTTCGGCCATTCATCCTTGTTGAAGCCCGGTGCTGCCTTGAGCCGCTCGACATCAACGTCGAGAGTAAAGCGCTTGTGTTCGCCGTCCAGCTTCAGGGCGCTCCACGGCACCGCGAAAAGGCGATCGCCCATGCCGAGGAATCCGCCCGAAGACAATACGGCGTACTTGATCGTGCCGGTCGGGATATCCAGCATGATGTCGTGCACGGTCCCTAGCTTCTCTTCCTTCAGGTTGCAGACGTCGTCCCCGGTAATCGTGGTGGCGCTTAGCATGTTCACCGCTGCCGTGCGGCCGTTGCCAGTGCCGTAGCTGCGACTGGAGTCGGTCTTGATATGGTTCATGTCTCTTGTTCCTCGGGATGATGGCTCTAGTTGACCCCTGTCTATGCTCACGTGGTGATGCAGGGGCAGGAGTGGCGTGAAACTAGTTGCCCGCGCGGCGGCCGTCGGTGCGCCAGCCAACTTAAGTCACTCGACTCCAGTGGCGCTCGTGCGTCCGTGCGCTCGCGCACGGTGGCAGCGCGGTGCCGGGCGTAGGCTTGCGGTTGACCATCTCTTTCTTCTGGCAGTCGCAGATATCCGGAGTGCAGGTCATCATGGAAGACAACCCGCTTGGCGGTCACGGCAGGCCCCAGACGCCGGCCGAAGATGCGTTCACGTCGGAAGGTGGCGCGTTCCACCCGCGGCATCCACGCGCCCGGCTAGAGCAGCCCCGAATCCTGGCGCTGCAGGCTCCCCGCAACGCGTCTGGGATCCGGACTCGCGCACATGGGGTCCTGCGTCCGCAGCTGCGTCGCAGCGGCTGGCGTACCAGCGGCATGTGTTGGATTGCGAATAGACGGCGGGCTCCGTGTGCGGATAGACGCCCGCAGCGATGAACAGATCCACGCACAGCAGAATCCTTCTGGTCCCGAGTGGTTCCGACGCCAGCACACCGGGGCGTGGGTGCGACGCAGACTACCGAGGTGCTCGGTGATGGCAGCAGGGTCAACGGCCTGGCCTACAAGGAACGCGACACGGGCAAACCGCGTCGGCTGGAACTCGAGGGTGTCTTTGTGCAGATCGGACTGCTGCCTAGTACCGAGTGGTTGAAGGGGACCCTCGAGCTGTCGCCACGTGGCGAGATCGTCATGGACGATCGCGGCCAGACCTCGGTCCCTGGAGTCTTTGCGGTCGGTGACGCCACGACCGTGCCCTGCAAGCAGATCATCATCGCCATGGGCGCTGGTTCCGCTGCCGCGCTGGCTGCATTCGACCCTCTCATCTGCCACTCCGAGCCGGCCGGAGTGGCGGTTCCCCGGGCCGCTTAGACGGGGCAGCCTCGCAGCCGTTGGAATTGCTCGTTTCATGCCGAATCTGCATGGCCTGCAGATGTGGCATGTATTGGACGCATCCGCGCCTGGCGTACAGAATCGCCGGTCGATGGGGGTCAGGCGGAGCCAGGAGGGTGCGGTGGAAGAGCAGTCAATGAAGTGGGCCGCGGCCCTCGGCCTGGTCGGCTTCCTGTCCACCGGCGGGATCGGCATGTCCCTGGCGGAACCGGGCGACCCGGCCGTGTTCGGCCGGCTGCAAGGCATGTTGGTGCAGTTCGACCCGGCCTTCGAGATCCTGCCGGGCACGAAGACCGCAGTCGTCGGCGGTCCGGGCTAGATCGGGCGGCCGCGACGCCGCGCTACAATGAAGGCTCAGAGAGGTAATGAGATCGTGAGCAAGTCATCAACCACCACCGCGTTTGCCTTGGCAGTCCTGTGCGGGTCCGGACTGCTTGCCGCCGTGGCTCACGCCCAGGTCGCGATGAAGGACAAGACCAGCGTGTCCGTCCTGAAGCAAGCGCCGCCGCGTTCGTTGGACGCGCCGATTGAGGTGCTCGCCTTCGAGCCCCAGGGGCATCCCTTCGAGCAGCTGTGCATCATCACGGCGACGGGCGGCCAGACCATCGCCGGCTCGAAGAAGGGGGTCGAAATGATCGAACCCATGAAGAACCGGGCGCGAACCGGCGGCGCCGACGCCCTGATCATGAAGTCCACGTCCGACCAGACGATCAAGCCGCTGCGCGGTGGCATCGACCAGGGCGCGCGCGCTGAGGGCATCGCCATCCGCTACCTCGAGGTCCAGGCGCCGCCGGCCGAAAGTCCCGCCGCGGCCGGGCCGCAGGACTGACGACGCAGGGCAAGGGATACCCGATGGCGATGGACTACGACTGGCTGGTGATCGGCTCCGGGTTCGGCGGCAGCGTCTCGGCGCTGCGGCTGGCGGAGAAAGGCTACAAGGTCGCGGTCCTCGAGGCCGGGCGCCGGTTCCGGGACGAGGACTACGCCGAGTCGACCTGGGACCTGGGCCGCTTCCTGTGGGCGCCGTTCCTCGGGCTACGTGGCATCTTCCGCCTGACGCCCTTCAAGGACGTGTTCATCGCCAGCGGCGCGGCCGTGGGCGGTGGCAGCGTGGTTTACGCCAACACGCTGTATCGCGCAGCGCCGCAGTTCTTCACCAACCCGCAGTGGCAGGACCTTGGCAGCTGGGCTGAGGCACTGGCGCCGCACTATGACACGGCGGAGCGCATGCTCGGCGTAACCCAGGTGCAGCGCGAGAGCGATGGCCAGAAGCTGCTGAAGGACGTTGGCCGTCACTTCGGCGTCGAGCATACGTTCCGGCGTACGCCGGTAGGCGTGTACTTCGGCAAGCCGGGGACGACCGTTGCCGATCCCTACTTCGGCGGTGAAGGCCCGGAGCGGACCGGCTGCACCTTCTGCGGCGCCTGCATGGTGGGCTGCCGCGAGGGTGCCAAGAACACGCTGGTCAAGAATTACCTCTGGTTCGCGGAGAAGCACGGCGTGGCGATCCACGCCGAGCGCGAGGTGGTGGACATCCGTCCGCTCGGCGCCGCCGACGGCAGCGACGGTTACGAGGTGACCACCGAACGTCCTGGCGCATGGTTCCGCAAGCAGCGGCGCGTGTTCACGGCGAAGGGCGTGGTCGTCTCAGCCGGTGCGCTCGGCACCAACCAGCTGCTGGCGAAGTGCAAGCTGGAGGGATCGTTGCCGCACATCAGCGACCGGCTCGGGCAGCTGGTGCGGACCAACAGCGAGTCGGTGCTGGCCATCACGCTGCCCAAGGGCATGAGCCGGCCGTGGAACGACGTGGCAATCAGCGCCAGCATCCACCCGAAACCGGACACCCACATCGAGTTCGTCACCTACGGCCGGCACGGCGACTTCATGTCGTTCCTGTACACGCTGCTGACCGGCGACGGCAACCGCCTCACCCGGCCGCTGGCCTGGCTGGGCAACGTGATCCGCCATCCCGTGACCTTCCTCAGGACGCTTTGGCCCTTCGGCTGGTCGCGGCGCAGCCTGTTGTTCCTGGTCATGCAGAGCCTGGACAACGCGATCGCCTTCCGCGCGAAGCGCGGCCTGTTCGGCGGCGTGTCGCTGACGACCGAGCAGGATCCGGAAAAGCCGAACCCGACGTTCATCGAGGTCGGCAACCAGGCCGCCAAGTGGCTGGCGAAGCAGACCGGCGGTGTCGCGCAGAGCATGGTACTGGAGGCCTGGGCGAACATTCCCACCACGGCTCATATCCTGGGTGGCGCCGTCATCGGTGCCGATCCGGGCAAGGGTGTGGTGGACTCCAGGAGCCGCCTGTTCGGCTACCAGAACTTCCTGGTCTGCGACGGTTCGGTCATGCCGGCCAACCCGGGCGTCAACCCGTCACTGACCATCACCGCACTGGCGGAGCACGCGATGAGCCATGTACCCGCGGCGGCCGGGTCGAGGTTCTCGATGTTGGCCGAGGCACAGATGAAGCCGTTGTCCATCATCAGCAGCGAATAGATCGCCTCGTTCACGCGGCCGCGCCGAGTGCGTGGCCGGTCAGTGACTTGGTCGAGCTGATGGGCGGGCTGGCGTCGCCGAAGACTTCCCTGATGGCCTCCAGCTCCTTGACGTTGCCGATGCAGTGCGCGCTGGTGGCGCAGGCCGAGCTAATGGTGTAGCTGACTCCCTTGATCTTGTAGGCGGTCGCGAGATTGGCGGCGATGGCGGAACTCATGCAACGCGGCACCATGTACGGACCGACCTTGCGCGGGCCCTTCTGCCTCGCGGTATCGGTACACAACAGGACGTTCTCGGTCGATGCAACGCCGGACTCGACGATCAGTCCGGTGCGGATGCTGGAGATGTCCTGCTCGCCGAGTCCGGCATCGTCGATCGCCTCGCGCGTCGTGTACGACATCACCGGCAAGCCGCCCGCGACCATCGAGTGGGAGTGACGCCACTCGCCTAAGGCCATTGGACGCGGCCAGCACGAAGCCTTGGCACCCCGCTGGAGGCCACAGCGCATCCCGCGCGAGTAGCCGGATGATTTCCCCATTGGCGAGTCGTTCGCCCGCCACCATCCACAGCTGACCAACCCTTTCGGCGCGACCTTGATTCGGCTATGGCACGGGCTATCGCGCCGAACGGCGATTGATACCGCCCATACCCGCCGTCCAACTCATGCAAGGAACGGAGTCGCCGAATGGTCGGCCAGGAGGGTGTCATGTGGCGTCGAACAGGGGTCTGCATGGCGGTGGCCGCCGGCTGGCTGATCGTGGCGATGGCGACCCTGACCGGCTGCGGTGGCGGGGGCGGTGGCGGCGGGGGCGGCGGTGGCGAGGGCAACGGCGGGGGTGGCGGCGGCAGCAGCGGTGGCGGCGGCCAGACGCCCGCGTTCAAGATCCTGGCCACCAACGACCTCGGCATGCACTGCGTGGACGCCGATTTCTCGACCTTCACGATCCTACCGCCGTACAACGTGGTGAATGCACAGGTCGTCGCGACCGACGCGAACGGCCGGCCTTCGCTTCTCGACGACAGCCGGGTCACGCTCAGCTACTCGGCGGTCGCCGACCGCAATGGCTCGATCAACAGCACGAGCAGCGGCAAGACCAATTTCTGGCAGTATGCGCGGCAGGCCTACGGCGCGACCCTGGCACCCGGGGAAGGGCTCAAGGGCTTGTTCATGCCCGGCGAAGCCCCGGGCGCCGCGCAGAGCCGCTTCAGCTGGCAGCAGGCCAGCGGACTGTTCAAGGCCGAAGGCATCCCGGTCGTGCCGGTCGACGATGCCGGCAACACGAACCGCTATCCGCTGATGCGACTGACCGCGACCGACAAGGCGACCGGCCAGGCGCTCGCGACCCTCGATGTCGTGCTGCCGGTTTCCGAAGAAACCACCTGCTCGGATTGCCATGCGACCGGGCGCAGCGCAGCGCGCTCGACGGCGGTCAGCTGGTCCGGCGCTGCCGACCTGGAGCTGCAGTCCCGCGAGAACGTGCTGCTGCTGCACGATGCACGCATGGGCACGCAGCTCATGGCCTCGCGCCCGGTGCTGTGCGCGGCCTGCCACTACTCCGCCGCCCTCGACCTCGCCGGTACCGGTCCGTCCGCATCACAGGCCGGCCGCCCGACCATGTCCGCCGCGATGCACGCTTACCACGCCGGCCGAATGCGGGACGCAGGCGGCCTGCCGCTCGCGGACAGCTGGGTATCCCAGGGAGGCACGCCGCCGGCACCGGCGCAGCAAGCCTGTTACACCTGTCATCCCGGGCGCAGCACGCAGTGCCTCCGTGGCGCCATGACCGATGCGGTCACCTGCCAGAACTGCCATGGCAACATGAGCGCCATCGGCGGGGGTTCAGCGCTCGCTGCGGGTGGCAGCATCGACGGCCGCAATGACGGCGCGCCGCGCCGTCCCTGGCTCGACCTGCCGCGTTGCCAGTCCTGCCACACCGGCGACGCGGCCAGCCACCTGACGCTGGCCGACGCATCGCTGATGGCCACCGATGGTATCCGCACGCTGGTGGCCTTCAGTACGTCCGACCCGGCCGCGTCTCCGCGCAAGGCCACGGGCTCGCGCTTTGCCGAAAACCCGGGCGCGCTGTATCGCTTCAGCAAGGGTCATGGCGAGCTCGCCTGCGAGGGGTGCCACAACAGCACACACGCCATCTGGCCGAATGCCGATGCGGCCCACAACGACAACGTCGCGGCCAGCCAGCTGCAGGGTCATGCCGGCACGCTGGTGGAATGTTCGGCCTGCCACGCGACCGGAACCCTGCCGCTGTCGCTCGGCGGACCGCACGGCATGCATCCGGTGGCCGATTCGCGCTGGACGCGCGGCGGTCACGGCAGCGTGGCGGAGCGCGGGCTGCCGGCCTGCGCGGCGTGCCACGGCCTCGACTACCGCGGCAGCGTGCTGTCACGCACCGCGGCTGATCGCAGCTGGAGCAGCTCGCGGAACGTTCCGGCCGGCCGCGAGGTCGGCTGCTACGACTGCCACAACGGTCCGAAGGGCGACTGAGGGGCGTCATCGGGAGCGCTGTGCGCGCCGATGGTCCCCGCGCCGCCGAAACAACGGTCGCGGCGGTTCGTCTCCGGATCGGGGAGTCCGAACGGCCAGCCGCACGACCTGCGGATGCGTGCCGCACCGCGCGGGTCTAGATTGACACGGCGGATATCATGCGTGTGTGGGCGCCGAAGGGCAGGATTCCCGACGCCGACTACTGGTACGACGCGGTGCTCGGCGCGTGGGGCGTACGCTGCTCGCCCACGCTTGGCATGATCGCGCCCGGCCTGCCGCTTGGCGGTGCGCTCGAGGCCGGTGCCTCGGGCGGCGGTACCGGGGTGTTCGTCAACGGACAGAAGCCGCACCCCCAGGATGTGCTGTCGCTGTCCCGGATCACCGGCGCAATCATGCCCGGTCGGTATTTCATTACGGCGGAGGGCCTGGCCGGGTTCGAAGGCGGGCCGCCGCTCTGGAATCTCGCGGCGATGGCGGCACAGGCGCAAGGAGGTGGCAGCAACACCTGGCAGTCACGCCTCACAGGCGCCAGCGGCTTTTCGGACGGCAACACCGGTGCCGTCTTCCTGCCGAACGGTGGCATCGTGAGCTACGGCGACTAGGGAGCGGGAGCCCCGGCTCGCGCCCATTGGCGCGGGTGGATGCCCACGCGCCATGACGGCGAGCCCGCTCAGCGGCGCAGCGGCACGACTTCGGCCGGCTGCGGCGTCTGCATCCAGCCGAGCGCTGCCTGCTGACGCTCCCGGCAGTCATGACACCGGCCGCGTGGACTGCACCAGCGCAGCGACGCGCCGTTCATCCGGCCCCAGAACAGGCCGAGCGCGTCCTCGTCGAACCGGCGCAGCGCGGCGCCGAAGCTTTCCCCGCCGCCGGGGTGGGGCCGCCAGCGCGGGGGCTCGGTGGGCGTGTACTCGAGCCGCCAGTCCGCGGTCGCCGGCCGGTAGCGGAAGCGCGCGACCGGCACCGGGCGGGGCATGCCCGCTACGCCGCAGCGATCGCGTAGCTCGTGCAGGACAATTCCCGCCGGCTCCATCGCGAATCCGAGCCGCAGCTGGCGGCGCCCGGGTGGGCAGAAGCGGCCGCAGTAGGCGGACAACGTCCTCTCCACCAGCCGCAGGGTGTGGGAGGGCAAACTCATGTGCAGGAATCTAGCGCACAACGGGCGCGCGCGCACAGCACGCGCCGGGCAGCGGCAGCAACCCCCACCGCCGTGTCAGCCGCCGGTGACCAGGTCCTTCACCTGCTGCAGGGCGGCCGGGTCCTCGATCGTCGTCAGGTCGCCCGGGTCACGTCCTTCGCACACGGCCTGGATGGCGCGGCGCAGCAGCTTGCCCGACCGGGTCTTGGGCAGCATCGTCACGAAGCGCACGCGCGACGGCCGCGCCACGGCACCGAGCTGGCTGTCCACCAGTTTCATGATCTCGCCCTCGAGCTCGCGCGCCCCCGCCGCGTCGGCCGCCCTGGTCGGGTCCTTCAACACCACGAAGGCCATGGCCACCTGGCCCTTGAGCTCGTCGGCGACCCCGAGAACGGCGACTTCGGCGACGTTGGGATGGCTCGAGATGCTCTCCTCGATCTCGCGCGTACCCAGCCGGTGCCCGGCCACGTTGATGACGTCGTCGGTCCGGCCGAGAATGAAGTAGTAGCCGTCCTCGTCGCGGATGCCCCAGTCGAAAGTGCTGTAGACGAGCTTGCCCGGCACGGTCTTCCAGTAGGTGTCGACAAAGCGCTGGTCGTCGCGCCAGATGGTCTGCAGGCAGCCGGGCGGCAGCGGACCTTCAATCGCCACCACGCCCTTTTCGTGCGGCCGGGTCAGCTCGGCGCCGGTGCTGTCGTCGAGCAGCTTGACGTTGTAGCCATAGACCGCCCTGCCTGGCGAGCCGAACTTGCTCTTCGCTTGCTCGACCCCGTTGCACAGGCTCAGGATCGGCCAGCCGGTCTCGGTCTGCCAGTAGTTGTCGATGATCGGGCGGCCCAGCGAGTCGGAAATCCACTGCGCCGTCGGCTCGTCCAGCGGCTCGCCGGCCAGGAACAGGGCCCGCAGGCTGGACAGGTCGTGCTTCTTCAACGCCGCCGGGTCCTGTTTCTTCAGCACCCGCACCGCCGTCGGCGCCGAGAACATCGACGTCACCTTGTACTTCTCGACCAGGCTCCACCAGATGGCGGCGTCGGGCCGGATCGGCAGGCCCTCGTACATGATCGTTGCCATGCCTGCGATCAGCGGGCCGTAGACGATGTAGCTGTGGCCCACCACCCAGCCGATGTCGCTGGTGGAGAAGTAGGTCTCGCCGGCGTTGCCCAGATAGATGTGCTTGATGCTGGCCGCCAGCGCCACGGCGTAGCCGCCGGTGTCGCGCTGGACGCCCTTGGGTTTGCCCGTGGTGCCGCTGGTGTAGAGCGTGTAGCTGGGATGCGTGGCTGTCGACCCAGGTGCAGGGCACCTTGGCGTCCATGTGCCGGCGGCGCAGCGCGGCGTAGTCCTCGTCGCGCCCGGCCGTCATGGGCAGGTCGGCCAGACCGCGATTGACCAGCAGGACCTTGGCGGGCTTGTGCCTCGCCAGCCGGATGGCTTCGTCGAGCAGCCCCTTGTAGGGCACGACCTTGCCGCCGCGGCTGCCGGCATCGGCGCTGACGATGACGGTCGGCTCGGCGTCGTCGATGCGCGTGGCCAGGCTGTGGCTGGCGAAGCCGCCGAACACGACCGAGTGCACCGCGCCGATGCGCGTGGCCGCCAGCATCGCAAACGCGGCCTCGGGGATCATCGGCATGTAGACGAGCACGCGGTCGCCCTTGCCGACGCCGAGGGACTGCAGCATCGCTGCCATGCGCTGCACCTCGGCCTGCAGTTGCGCGAAGCTGTAGATGACTTCCTGGTTGGTCTCCGTCGAGACCCAGATCAGCGCGTTGCGGTCCGGGTGCGTCGCCGCATGTCGATCGACCGCGTTGTGACACAGATTGGTCTGTCCGCCGACGAACCAGTTGGCGAAAGGTGGCTTGGAGTAGTCACAGACCTGCTGGAACGGCTTGTGCCAGTCGATCAACTTGGCCTGCTCGGCCCAGAAGGCGTCCGGATCTTCGATCGACCGGCGGTAGAAGTCGTCGTAGTTCATGTCGTGCCCCCCTCGTGTGCCGCAGGCCGGCTGACCCGCCCTCGGCCGATGTCAGACATGCCTCGAATGCCGCACGCTTACCGTCATATAGCCAGTGAGACCACGTCCTCTCCGTGCCGACGATGACTGCACCGCCATCGCGCAAGCGCTGCATCGCCGGAGGATGGCCGGCCGGCGCGTGCCAAAAGGCGGCCAGCGTCGAGGCGGTTCATTGTGGTGGAGTCGGGCATGGGCTGACTGTACGATTCCTTGCCGAACCGATCCAGTAGCTGGTCGCGACGCAGCGTGCTGTACGTCCACCATGACACCGATTACACGGGCCAGTCGCGGGCGACGATCGGGCGGGAATGCGGGGCGCTTACAGGCTGGGGCGTGCCGCTGCGCCTGTCCCGTGCTGAAAGAATTGGTGGAAATCATATGATCGATGCGTTGAGATGGGGACGTCTGGCGAGTCTCTGCCTGCTCGCCGTTTTGAGTGACCGGAGCACACTGACATGCATCGACTTCTATTGACCTTGGCCGGATTCCTGCTCGTGGGCGCTGCCCAGGCCGACGGCGAGTTGCCGTTCACGATCGAGCCGATCGCATCGTTCGACGAGCCCTGGGCCATGACATTCCTGCCGGATGGCCGGATGCTGGTGACGGAGAAAAAGGGTGTACTGCGTATTGTCACGCAGGACGGGAAGAAGTCCTCACCGGTCAGGGGTGTTCCGGATGTCGACTACGGTGGCCAGGGCGGGCTCGGCGATGTCGCGCTGCATCCGCGCTTCGCCGACAACCGGCTCGTATACCTGTCCTATGCGGAGGGCGGTGTGGGCGGCACGCGAGGCGCCGCTCTCGCGCGGGGCGTGCTGCAGGAGGACGATCGCGGGCGCGCCAGTCTCGTGGGTGTCGAGGTCATCTGGCGCCAGTACCCGAAGGTGCTGGGCTTTGGGCACTATGGCCATCGGCTGCTGTTCGACAAGGACGGGTTTCTGTGGATAGCCTCAGGCGAACGCCAGAAGTTCACGCCGGCGCAGGACATGCAGGCCAATCTCGGCAAGATCCTGCGCTTGCGCGACGACGGTTCGGTGCCCGAGGACAATCCCTTCGTGAACTACCTCGAGCGCGATCCGCTGGTCGACGATGAAGGCGTGTATGGGCAGATATGGTCGCTCGGCCACCGCAATCCGCTCGGCATGGCGTTCGATCTCGGCGGTCGGCTGTGGGTGATGGAGATGGGGCCGGCGGGCGGTGACGAGCTCAATCTCATCGAGCGGGGCGCGAACTATGGCTACCCCGTGGTCTCGAACGGCGACCACTACGACGGCCGCGAGATTCCCGATCACGACGCTCGTCCCGAGTTCCGCGCGCCGGCGCTGTGGTGGACGCCGGTCGTCTCGCCCGGCAACCTGATCGTCTACCGCGGCGCTCTGTTTGAAGGCTGGCAGGGCAACGCCCTGATCGCCGGCCTGTCGGCGCGCGCCATCGTGCGGGTTGCGCTCGACGGTGCCGAGGCGCGCGAGGTCGGCCGCTACGATATGGGCGCGCGGATACGAAGCGTGGTCGAAGGGCCCGGCGGGGCACTCTGGGTGCTCGAGGACGAGCGCGGCGATAGTGCAGGGCGCCTGCTCAAGGTCACACCGAAAAACTGACGGCGCGCGGTCGAGCGCGCCAGGCTGTTCGACCGGTCGATGTTCCGCGGGAAAGGCTCGTCCTGCGCATCCATGCCCGGGAACTCGCAGAGCGGCCCACGGCAACCCGCGATAGAAGCACGCGGTTGGTCAGTCGATCGCGCTGGCGAAGCCGCGGCAAACGTTTCGCCAGTCGGGCCGGTCGTCCGCGGCATCGCTGCACGTCGGCGATCAGGGTCGTGAACTCATTCAGGCTGTCGGCATTCTTGTCGGGAGCCTTGCGCGAAAACCTGGCCGCCGTGATCGCGTCGAGACCGTCCGTGTTGCCCGAGTCCCACGCCGCCACCCACGTGTTGACCGCGGCGAGCATCTGGCTCTGCGAGTCGACGGCTGCCCGCATAGACGTGACCGCCGGGTCCTCCTTGGCCTGTTGGGCGCACGTGCCGAGCAGGGCGCTGGCCATGACGATCCCAGCCAAGTTCCTGGCGATTCTCATTGCTTGTTCTGCCTCTTGAAGTTGCGTGTCATTGTTGCAGCGGGCTTGGTAGCAAATCGGGTGGCGTCACGCTCAGCGTCAACCAGCCTCGCTCAATTCATTGAGGGTGTAATCGGGAGGCCGCGCGCCGGGAGATAGCGTCCCAGTCGCGCTGAATCGTCGGGCGCACCTGCCTCACGGACTACTCGGCCTTTGCTCGCAGCGCCGGCGGGAAACAGGACGGTTCGCGGGCGCCGGCGGCGGCCTCAGCCGGCGGGAACGGCGATCGGCGGGCCCCGGGAGGCTTCAGGCCATGCACACAGAAGCGGCGCGTCCGCTGGCTCGAGTGTCGCAATCAACTGTACCGCAAAGTCGGGCCATTCAACGATGAAAGGCCGGAAACCCGGTTTGTCGACGCACAGGCCGAATCCGAAGGAGACGATACCGTCGACGATCAGCACCTGCACGACCCATTGCCTATGCCGCGGAATCCGGACGATGCCGTCGACGCCGGTGCTCCACGCGAAGATCTCGCGCGGCCCGTGCGGGTAAGTCGTGCGCACGAGATGAACGCTCGCGCCCTCGATCGGCCGGCCGTCGAGGTCCTGGACGACGATGTCGGCTTGCGGTTGCACGGTCTTCAGAACGGGCACGCAGGCCGAGAGTACGCAGGCTGCCGCTGCAATGAGGCATTGTCGCAGTACCGTTCTCATGCCCCGTGCCTGCGGTAGCCAAATGCTCCGGGGCGCGGGATCATAGCTGACCAAGACGTTCGCCGGAATCCGCCGGTCGCCGTGCAGGTCGCCTCAGCGCGAGGGGGGGGGCGAAGGATTGCAGCGAGGCCTGCTGCCGGAAACGGGCTTTGACCGCTGTGGCCGGCCCCGACATTGATCGCCCGCCATGGGCTCTGGGCGATTCGCGAGTATGGCAGGGCGTGCGGCAGGATTCGAACGTCCCGGCGCAAAGGGAAGACTGGCGACCCGCACTGGGTGCGAAGCCGCCGGGCAAAGGAGAACGGCCAGTGGAGACGACCTTTCGTTCGCTGCTCGATCACTGGCTGGTCAGCCCGTTGACCGGCAAGCTGCTGTTCACGCTCGTCGGGCTCGTCGTCATCCTGCTGGTGATGCGTGGCCTGCGCCGTGGCGTGATGCGCTATGTCAGCGACAGCTCCACTCGTTACCAGGCGCGCAAGAGCGTGACGTTCTTTGGCTACTTCGTCGCATTCCTGTTCGTCGCGCTGGTTTTCAGCGACCGGTTGGGTGGCTTCACGGTCGCATTCGGCGTCGCGGGCGCCGGCATCGCCTTCGCGCTGCAGGAGGTCATCTCCAGCTTTGCCGGCTGGCTGGCCCTGTCGTCAGGCGGTTTCTACAAGGTGGGCGATCGCGTTCAGCTTGGCGGCATCAAGGGTGACGTCATCGATATCGGCATCCTGCGCACGACGATCATGGAGATCGGCGAGTGGGTGCACGGCGACGCCTACAACGGCCGGATCGTGCGCGTCGCCAACAGCTTCGTGTTCAAGGAGCCTGTGTTCAACTACTCCGGCGAGTTCCCGTTCCTGTGGGACGAGATCGTGCTGCCGGTCAAGTACGGCAGCGACTACCGCCTTGCTCGCGAGCTGATGGAGCGTGTTGCCGAAGAGGTGGTCGGCGCGTACGGCCGGTCCGCCGAGACAGCTTGGCAGGCGATCACACGCCGCTATCCGATCGAGCACGCGACCGTTCTGCCGCGCGTCACCATCATCGCCAACCAGAGTTGTGTCGAGTTCACCTTGCGCTATGTTGTCGACTACAAGGCTCGCAGGGCCACCAAGGATCGTCTGTTCACGCGCCTGCTGGAGGAGATCGATGCTTCGGGTGTACGGGTCGGAATTGCCGCCGCCACGCTCAATATCGAGAAAGTGCCCGCGCTCGAGGTGAGCCTCAGGCAGGCAGAGTTGCCGCAATGAAGTCCGATGTCGAGTTCATGCGGCTCGCGCTCGACCTCGCCGTCCGGGCGGAGGCGGCGGGCGAGGTGCCGGTCGGGGCCGTCATCGTCCGTGGCGACCAGGTGGTGGGCGAGGGCTACAACCAGCCGATTACGCTGCGCGACCCGACGGCCCACGCCGAGATGCTGGCGCTCCGGGCCGCCGCCCAAACGCTGGATGCCTACCGTCTCGCCGGGACGACCTTGTACGTGACCCTCGAACCCTGCCCGATGTGCGCCGCCGCGATGGTGCACGCGCGGGTGGACCGGCTGGTGTTCGGCGCCTGGGACCCACGCCAGGGTGCGGCCGGCAGCGCCTTCAACCTGGTCACGGCACGCGAGCTCAACCACACGCTTGATTGCTTCGGCGGCGTGTTGTCCGACGAATGCGGCGCGTTGCTCAAGCGTTTCTTCGCCGCCCGACGCTAACCGCTACGGACTTCGCAATACCTTGCTGTTCGTGGCCCGTGCGGCCAAGTTACCGTTGCGCCAGGGCTGCGTTGCCGCCGCAGCGCGGCGCCGCAGGGCATGCCGGGCATCACTTCAACAGCGTGACGTGCCCCCGACCCCGGTACGATTGCCGGCCGGCGGACGCGGGCTCGCAGGAGGTCACCGCGAAGTCCTGGATGCGGTAGCGCTTCCCGCCGGTCGTGATGACAACTTCGTCGAAGTGCTTGCCGCCGGCGCACGCTCGTGCGAGCTCGCCGCCGTTGGCGCTGTCGCCGCTCGCGGCGGTGAAGCTGAACTCCGCGAGCGCACCGTCGACGGGCGCGGCGGCGACGACATCTGGCCGGCCATCGCCGGTGACATCGGCGACCGGCTTGTGCTGTCGCTTGCCGGTCGGCAGGCCGCTCGCGGCATCACGAGTAGACACCGCGCCGGTGACGCTGAGGTCCTGCATCGAGACCTTTCCGGCACCGCCGCCGCGGCTTGCTGCCGCGGTCGGTTCGTCCGGGACCGTTGCGGCAGGCGCGGCGTCCGCGCGTTTCGAGGAACCCGCATTGCTCGCTCCCCATGAGAACGAGTCGATCTCGATACCCGGTGATGCGGCGCGGCCCTTGGCCTCGCCCTGGACGCCGTCGAACTTGATGTAGCCGGCGGCGAGGGCCGTCGGTGCAGCGAGCAGCAGGCCAGAACAGACTATCGAGGCGAAAGCGCGGGAGTGGGCAGGCACGGTGGCGGTCTCCACGGGTTTAAGATGTTCACATCGTCGCACGCCGCCCGGCTGCCGAAGCGTCGAGAGCGTCTCGCTTCGGTGCGATGTTGCAACGCACACAAACCAGCTATGACGAACTCGAGCTCGCGGACCGTTACCACGCCGCTCACTGCATCGGTGTTGGCACGGCTCGGCGGGTCACGCGCGGGCTGTTGCCGGGGGCACCAGACGTCATCAAAGCGGCCAGACGACCAGCAGCAGCGGGACGCTGACGGCAATGACGAGCAATTCCATGGGGATGCCTAGCCGCCAATAGTCCCCGAAGCGGAAGCCGCCCGGGCCCAGTATCAGCGTGTTGTTCTGGTGGCCGATCGGCGTGAGGAAGGCACAGGATGCGCCGATGGCAACCGCCATGAGGAACGAGTCGGGGCTGGCGCCGAGCTGGTCCGCCGAACTGATGGCCACAGGGCACATCACGGCAGCGGTCGCTGCGTTGTTCATGAAGTCGGAAAGGGTCATCGACACGACCAGGATCAGCGTCAGCGCCACGACGGCGTTGCCCTGGGCGACGAGTTCCAGCAGGGACTGTGCCACGCAGGTCGGCCGCCCCCGTCGCGGCCATCGCCTGGGCGACCGGTATCAGCGCGCCGAGCAGCACGATGACGGGCCAGTCGATCGCGTCGTACATGCGCCGCGCGGGTACGACTCGCAACATCAGCAGTGCGACCACGCCGGCCGTGAACGAGACCGCCGCGGGCATCAGGCCGAAGGCGGCCCCGGCAATCGCCAGCGCCATAGTGGCGGTGGCGATGAGCGTCTTTCGCTTGTCGGGAATGCGTATGGCGCGGGTGGCCAGCGGGACACAGCCCGTTTCGGCGGCGAAGCCGGCGAGGCCGTCGGGCGATCCCTGCATGAGCAGCACGTCGCCTGCCTTGAGATGCGTCGATCGCAGGCGCTTGATGGTCCGCCGGCCCTGGCGGGAGATGGCCACCAGGTTGAGGCCATACACGGTCCGGATCTGCACGTCGCTGGCGGAGCGGTCGATCAGGGCCGAGCTCGGCATGACCACCAGCTCCTGCAGCGCAATCTCGGACGGCTGGCGGGCCTTGCTGGTCGACTCTTCGTCGGTCCGCTCCTCCTTCCCTTCACCCTGCTTGTTGTTCTGCGTTCCGGGCTGCTGTTCGTCGTCGGTGTCTTTCGTCGCTGTCGCCACGGACTCTTCCAGCTTGAGCCCCGCGTTCGACAGCACCGACGAGAGGGTCTCCGGCTCCGCTTCGATGATCAGGATGTCGCCGGCCCGCACGATCCGCGCGGCGTTGGGCGCCATCACGCGGAATTCGTTGCGCACCATGCCCACGACCTGCGCATCGCTGTCGCCGAACAGGCCCTCGACCTCGTGGATGCTCTTGCCCACGGCGGCGCTGTCTTCATCCACGCGGACTTCTGTGAGGTAGGTCCCGGTCTCGAAGCCGGCGACGCCTTGCGGCTCGCGTGTCGGGACCAGTCGCCAGCCGAGCAGGGCGACGAACAGCACGCCTGCCACGGCCACCGCCAGGCCCACCGGCGTGAAGTCGAACATGCTGAAGGAGTCGAGGCCGGCCTCGGCCCGAAACCCCGACACGATCAGGTTCGGGGGCGTCCCGATGAGGGTGGTCATCCCGCCGAGGATCGTCCCGAACGACAAGGGCATGAGCACCTTGCCGGCCGTCAGCTCGTGGCGGGCGGCAACTTGCACCGCGACCGGCATCAGCAAGGCCATGGCGCCGACATTGTTGACGAATGCCGACAGCAATGCGCCGAGGCCGGTGAGGGCCGCTATGGTCAGCATGGGGCCCGCGTCCGCCGGAAGCGCCTTGCGGGCGAGCACGTCCACGGCACCCGTGGACTGCATGGCCCGACTCAGCACCAGCACGCAGGCTACGGTGATGACGGCCGGGTGCCCGAATCCGCCGAAGGCGGCCGAGCCCGGCACCAGGCCGAGTCCCACGCAGGCCACGAGCGAGGCGAGTGCCACGATGTCGTGGCGCCAGCGGCCCCAGATGAACAACGCCATCGTGGTCACCAGCAGCAGCAGGATCAGGGCCTGGTCAGAAGTCATGCCCGATCAATCCTCGCCTCATGCGCGGCTTCCTTCGTCCAGTCCGGGCGTGGGCGCAGCCGTCCACGAACACCGTGAACAAGGGTGCCCCATCCATAGCGACAGTGAAACCCCGGAAATCATCGGGCCTGGGAGGCTGTGACGTTCCTGGGCTCGTTCGCCCGTCCGCGTCACCGGGGTGGTAGCGGCCAAGCGTGGCCGCTCCCGGCCGAGGGCACCTCCGCGCGTGTGCGCGGAGTCACACTATTCGTGCTCGACCCAGCGATTGATGGACATCTTCTCGAGCAGTCCGCTGGCGAAACCGGCACCGGCAGCCCAGGGTGCCGACTGGCTCCAGGTATAGCCCTGGCTCCAGGTGTAGCCCTGGCTCCAGGTATAACCCTGGCTCCAGGTGTAGCCCTGCGACCAGGTATAGCCCTGACTCCAGGTGTAACCCTGCGACCAGGTGTAGCCCTGCGACCAGGTATAGCCCTGGCTCCAGGTGTAGCCGTCGGCGTCGAATGCGCCGCCCCACTCGGAGCCCTGCATGTCCATGACGTAGAAGTTGCCCGCGTCGTCACGGTTGGCGGGTCCGCCGAAGTGGGCGGTGCCGGCCAGGTCGGCGGCGAGGTCGAGGCCGCGGTTGGCGCAGTCCGTCGTCGGCGCGTTGATCGCCGCGATCGCGTTGATGAGTCCCGCACCCTGCTGGAACACGCTGTAGGCAAGCTTGCCCTTGGCGTTGATGGCGGGACGGGCCGAGGCCATGAGCTTGCACTTGACCTGATCCGGGGTCAGGCCCGGCTCCTTCTGCAGCATCAGCGCCACGACACCCGAGACCACGCCGGCGGCCTGCGAAGTGCCGGACATCGTGAACAGCGTGTCGGTGGTGTTCATCGAACCGGGCTTCAGGTTCGCGAGGTAGCTGTTCCTCGGCATCGCCGCCACCATGTGCCCGCCCGGAGCGACGATCTCGGGCTTGATGAAGCCCTCATGGGTGGGGCCGGCGGCGGAGAAGGACGCCAGGCGGTCGTCGGTCGGGTCGTAGGGCGTGTAGTTGTCGGTGAGCGCGCCGGTGGTGATGACGTAGGGCACGTTGCCGGGCACGCCGACGGTCATGGCGGTCGGCCCGTTGTTGCCGGCGGAGGTGACCACCACGATGCCGGCCCGCCAGGCCTTCATGACGGCCTGGTTCAGCGGGTCGTCCCAGTAGTGCGACTGCGGCGGCGCGCTGAACGACAGGTTCAGCACGCGGATGTTGTAGGTCTTGCGGTTGGCAACGATCCAGTTGATGCCCTCGATGACGTCCAGATAGGTGCCGCGACCCTCGGCATTGAAGGCGCGCACCACCACGAGATTGGCTTGTGGCGCGACGCCGAAGTAGGAGCCGGAGAGGTTCCTGGCGCCGCTCGCCGCGACCGAGCTGACGTGCGTGCCGTGGCCGCTGGCGTCGGCGCCGTCGCTGGTGCCGTCCGCGAACGTGACTTCCGCCAGCACGCGACCGGTGAACTTGTCCATGTCGTAGTCGCGCGGCGTGAAGCCGGTATCGAGCACCGCGATGGTGACGCCAGCGCCGGTGACGCCGGCGGCGTGCAGGTCGCGGGCGCCGACCAGCGCCGGGTAGTTGGTCTCGAACAGCAGCCCGAAGCTCGTCACGCCGTCGCCGTCGGTGAGCGTCTGCGAACTGTTGTAGTAGCTGCTTGCATCACTGACCAGCGCCGTGGCTGCGTCACCCAACACCTGCAAGTTGACTGTCGAGGTACGCCGCTGGTCGAGGTCGACCCGCCGCTCGGCGCAGTCGTACCGGTGCTTGCTGCTTTCTTCTTGCCGTTGCCTTTGCCGGCAGCCGGTGGCGCCGCGTCCAGCGGGGCCGGCTCCACGGTGGCGGTCTCTTTGCCGCCCTTGCCGCCACCCCTTACCGCTTACCTCGACCCCGCGGTTGGCGTGCAGGACGATGCCCGGCGTGCCGGCCAGCTGCTGCGCCTGATCCGCAGTCAGGTGTGCCCCGACGCTGTCGATGATCTCGAGGGTGCCGACCACGCGTCCACCCACGGCGCGCACCGCCGCGGCGGCGGCCCCGGCGCTGGCGGCCCGCACCAGGTAGTTGGCGGCGGGCGCGACCTCCGAGACGGCCACGGGACCGGTGTCAGCGATCGTCCTGGCGGCTGCCACGCCCGGCGCAAGGCCTGCGGTCAGGCAGGTGACGGCGCTCAGCATCAAGACTCGTGCAAACATCATCGTATCCTCGTCAAGTTATCGCGACGCGGCCGGGCGTCGGGCCCGTGCCGGACGTTAGCGCCGCCACGCTCATTCCTGCGGTACCCAGCTGTTGATCCCCATGGACTCGTTCAGGCCGTTGGACCACAGATATCCGTTGTTCCACAGGTAGCCGTTGGACCACAGGTAGCCGTTGTTCCACAGGTAGCCGTTGTTCCACAGGTAGCCGTTGGTGCCCAGCTGGCCGTTGGTCCACAGATAGCCGTTGGACCACAGGTAGCCGTTGTTCCAGAGGTAGCCGTTGTTCCAGAGATAGCCGTCGGCGCGGGAGAAGCGGCCATCCCAGCGGTAACCGTTCATGCCCATCAGGTAGAAGCTGCCGTCCGAGGCCTGGTTGGCGCGTCCACCGAAATGCATGGTGCCGGCAAGATCCGCGTCGACGGACAAGCCCTGATTGGCACAGCCTGTCGCGGTGGAGTGCACCGACTTCCAGGCATCGATCAGTCCCGCGCCCTGCTGGAAGATGCTGTAGGCCAGCTGGCCGTCGGCCTTGGTGGCCGGCCGCGCGCCAGCCATCAGGCGGCACTTCACCTCGTCCGGCGTCAGCGCGGGCTGCGCATCGAGGATCAGCGCCGCCACGCCCGAGACGATTGCGGCCGCCTGCGACGTGCCGGACATGTAGTAGTACGCGTCGCCATCGTGGAAGTCCGGGTGATCCTTCGGAATGCGGCTGTTCTTGTTCATCAGGCCGAGCACTCGACCGCCGGGCGCGACCAGCTCCGGCTTGACGAAGCCCTCGAAGGTCGGTCCCGCCGAGGAGAACGTCGCCAGGTAATCGTCGGCCGGATTGGCCGGCGTCAGGTTGTTGGTCATGGCGCCCACGGTCACCACGTAGGGGACGTTGCCCGGCACGCCGATGCTCATCGCGTCCGGCCCGGTGTTCCCGGCCGAGGCAACCACGACGATGCCGGCCTTCCAGGCGGCCATGACGGCCTGGTTGAGCGGATCCTGCCAGTAGTGCGAGCGCGGTGGCGCGCTCATCGACAGGTTGAGCACGCGGATCCCGTACACGTTCTTGTTGCGCACCACCCAGTCGATGCCGCGTATGACATCGAGGTAGCTGCCGCGTCCGTCGCGGTCAAAGGCCCGCACCACCACCAGGTCGACGTCGGGCGCGACACCGTTGCTCGTCACCCGCCCGCGGCCGGAGTTCGCCATGCGCATCGACGCGATCACGCTGGCAAGGTGGCTGCCGTGGCCGTTCTCGTCCTCGGCCTTGGGCGCATCACCCTCGACGTCCTCGATCGCGTTGTAGGCGCGCTTGATGCGCTCCGACCCGCCGCCGCGAGACTTGCGGATCCAGCTCTTGCCGCCACCCGACGACCAGACGCCGGTGTCGATGATGGCGACGGTCACGCCATCGCCCGTGATGCCGTCGGCGTGCAGCCGGTCCGCACCGACGAGCATGGGGTAGTAGGTCGTGCGGGCCTTCTTGTCGGCCTGCGGGTCGCCCGGAGCGCTGGCGTCCGGCGCGAACTCGACGGCGCAATCCTCCATCATCTCGACGATGATTCCGTGCGCCTGCTGATCCGTCGAAACGTCTTTCTCGAACTCCAGCATCAGCTCGACATCCTTGCCGGGCTCGATGCGGCGGTCGCCGATCGACTTCAGCCACTCGCGCTGGACGATGGAAGTCACCGGCGCGACGCGTGTCGCCTTGAAGACTTCCGCACCGCCGACCTTCACCTTCATCAACGCGCCGTTCGACTCCGGCCAGTTGACGCCCAGCTCACCGATCGTGATCCAGTCCGTGCCGACGTTCGGAATCCGCCACTTGATCTGCTTGCCGCCGAAGCTGCGGTCCGCGAGGCCGCTCGCGCGGCAGTCGGTCTGCTGCGGCTCGAAGGCCACCGTGCAGCCCTGCTCGAAGTCCACGAAGAGTTCGTAGTTGGCCTGGTTGTAATCAATGTCCGAGTCGAACTCGAACATCAGTTCGACCGTCTCGCCGGGCGCCACGTCGCGACGACGGGCATCGTCGTGCCAGCCGGAAACGAGGTTGATGAAGGGTGGGGCCTTGCCCCGGTTCCAGATCTCGTCGCCGCCGAGCCGGATCTTCTTCAGGTTGGTGTTCAGGGAGGGCCAGCGCATGGTGATGGCACCGACGCGGGCCACGGAAGCGCCCCTGTTGGTGAAGGTCCATGCGAAGTTCTTGTCCTGGAGCGCGCGCACGCCGCCGGAGACCGAGCAGACGCTCGCCGTCCGCAAGGGTGCGTCGTCGAACACCTGCCGCACGCCGTCGGCGGCGCGCAGCGCGGCGGCCTGCTCGGCAGTGAGTTCGGCGCCGACCGCGCCGATCAGGCCGAGGCGGTGCGTGACGCGCCCGCCCAGCGCGTTGACCAGTCGCTCAGCGGCCGCTGCGTCGGCGGCCTGGACGATGTAGCGGCCCGGAGCGGACAACGTGGCGGTGGGCTGCGGACCGGCCAGGGAGTTGGCCGACTCCGTAGCGGGGTGAGCGGCAGCGAGTACCGCCAGGGCGGCCGCTGCCGCCGCTGCGATGAGTCGGGTATTCGTGTTCACGATGTGATCCTGGGAACTTGCAGGTGAGCGTGGGAGTATTGGATCCCCGCGGAGCCCCCGGCAGGAGTGTCGAGCGCGTCACAGTTCCGGGCGGAATTCGTGAACCCCGTCGCATAATCCTGGTGTCAACTTCGGCGGGTCCCGCCGGGCGCCTGCGCTGGTATTCACCGGCCTGGCGGCGACTCCTCGTCGGGGGTCCTTGCCGCCAGGCGCACGTCGCGCTCCGGCGCGCCGGTCATCCATACCAGCACGTCCAGGTAGCGGCGCACGTTGCGCACGAAGTGCACCGGCTCCCAGCCCCGCGCATAGCCACGCCGCAGCTGCGTGTACCAGCGCTCCTGCGCGAGCAGCGGCAGGTACTTGCGCACGTCCTGCCAGGAGTCGGGATTGGCGCCGTCGCGCTGAGCCAGGATCCGGGCGTCCTCCAGATGCCCGAAGCCGACGTTGTAGGCGGCGAGCGCGAGCCAGGTACGATCCGGCTCGGCAATCCGCGCGGGAATCTTCTCGAGCACCTCGCGCAGATAGGCCGCCCCGCCGACGATGCTCGAGCGGGCGTCGGCGCGGTCTGCCACGCCCACGCGACTTGCCGTATCGAGGGTGAGCATCATGATGCCGCGAACCCCGGTGCGCGATACGGCGTCAGGATCCCACTTGGACTCCTGGTAGCCGATCGCCGCCAGCAGCCGCCAGTCGAACCCGGTCGCCGCCGCCGCCTCCTCGAAGTAGGGCCTGAGGGCGGGCAGGCGCTCCTGCACGTGCCGAATGAAATTGAGCGAGTAGACGTAATCGAAACCCTCGGCGGGCCCGTAGTAGCGGGCCAGGATGGTGTCGACGCCGTCGTCACCATGCAAGTCGCCGAAGTAGTCGCGCACGCGCTCCAGCAGCGAGTCATCCCGTGTGTTCAGCGCCCAGGCTATGGGTTGCCGGCCCTCCAGCTCGAAGGCGACGCGCAGATCGGGGTGGAAATGGCGGCCGATGGCGAACTCCGAGGAATCCACCACCGAAAAGTCCGCGGCACCGCTGGAGACGCGCGCGAGCAGATCCAGCTGATCGAGGTTGGGCACCTCCTCGAAGGACAACCCCGGGTTGTCGCGCGCGAGGTCGGCAAGGCGCCTCGCGTGCGTGGAGCCCGCGACCACCTCGGTCCGTCCCGTGCCGAGATCGGCAGCCGTCTGGGGAACCGGGCTGCCGAGTCGATAGACCACCTGCTGGGTGATCTCGTGGTACACGGGTCCGAAGGCCACTCGTCCCCGCCGTTCCTCGTTGATGATGATGCCGGCCGCCGCGATGTGGGCGCGGTTGTGCACGACCTCGTCGAGCGCTTCGGCCCCGGATCGCACGATCGTCCAGCGCACCGGCACCGCCAGGCGCTCCGCGAAGCGGGTGACCAGGTCGAACTCGGGGCCCTCCGGCCCCTCGACGCCGAGGTAATAGGCGGTCGGGCTGTTGCGGGTGACCACCCGCAGTTCGCCGAGCAGCCGCACCTGTTCGAGCAGGGTCGGTGGGACGCTGCCACTGCCGAGCAGCGCCGCCACGGCCGCGACAGCCGCAACCTTGAAGGTCCGGCGGGCGCTGGTCAGCGATCGGCGTAGCTGCGCCTGTGCGGGCCCCATTTGTGTAGAATAGCGCGCGCCGCTGCGGCCGGAGAGCCGGCCGTCACGAAACCCGGAGAGGTACCGAAGCGGTCACAACGGCACCGACTCGAAATCGGTTGGGGGCATTACGCTCCACGTGGGTTCGAATCCCACCCTCTCCGCCATTTGCAGGCACAAGGGCCCCTCCGGGGCCCTTTTTACTGGACAGCGTGAATCCAGCCCAGAACCCGAGACGAACGGACCTCTCAACGGGGGATGGTCCCCCGTGCTCTAGACAGGAGGATCCGATGAAACAAGTGGTGTTCGCTGCGCCAGCGATCGCTGTCGCGGTGCTGCTCGCAGGCTGCTCAGGCGATGACGGCATGGATGGTATGGATGGCGCAAGTGGCGCCAATGGCCTCAATTCCCTGGTAAACACGCGGCAGCTGCCCAAGGGCGATGCGGACTGCCCGGGCGGCGGCCTGGTGTTCGAGAGCGGTCTCGACACCAATCGTAACGGTACGCTGGATCCCTCCGAAGTTACCGCAACAGAATTCCTCGAGTGCGCCACTGCTCCGCAGCTGCGTGCTCTGCATGCGTCCCCGGATGCGCCGGCAGTCAACATCATCGTCAACGGCGCGCAGGCGCTGGCGGGCGTCGACTACACGCAGGGTTCCGGCTTCCTGCCGGTGACCGAGACCACCGAAGTTCAGGTCGAGGCGATCGTTCCGGGCGGCAACGTCACGGTCATCGACGCCACGCTGCCGCTCGACTTCAGCACGGATTACACAGTCATCGCCGTCGGCCAGGTGGCCACGCCGATCTCCGCGCTGCTCATCGAGAACCCGACGGGTGAGCTCATCACGCAGGGCAGCTTCCGTGCGCAGGTGGTGCACGCGGCGCCGAACGCGCCGGCCGTGGACGTCTATGTCACGGCGCCCACCGCCACGCTGGCGAGCAGCACCCCGGTGGCCACCGCGCTGACCTTCCAGGACTTCACCGGCCGCCTCGAGGTTCCCGCTGGCACCTACCGCATCCGCGTGACCACCACCGGCAACACGGATCCCGCGTCGGTGGTGTTCGACTCCGGCGAGCTGCCGCTCGCGGCAGGCGCCGACCTGCTGATCGCCGCGGTGGAGAACACCGGGCCGGGCGATACGCCGATCCAGCTGGTCGCGCTGGACGGTACCACGTCGTTCCAGCTGCTCGACGCCAACACCCCGGCCTCCGTGGTCGCGGTGCATGCCTCGCCCGACGCGCCGGCCGTCGACATCCTGGCGGACGTCCTGTCGACCGCCACGGTCGAGGCGCTGCCACTCGCCGTCAACCTGCCGTTCGCGCAGGCTTGCGAGATCCCGGCCGTGCCGTCACCCGGCGACTACGGGCTCAGCGTCACCGCAACGGGTGACCCGGCCACCGTGCCGCTGCAGTTCGACCTGAGCACCGCCAAGGGTGACGAGCTGACCGCGATCGTGACCGGCTTCGCCTTCACCACGCCCGCGATCCAGGCGCTGCCGTTGATCACCAGCACGCGCAGCGTGTTCACCGAGGCCAAGCTGCGGGTCGTGCACGCTTCCCCCAGCACCGGTAACGTCGACGTCTACCTGCTGGCGGACGGCACCGACTTCAACGCCGCCTCGACCACCCCGAGCCTTCCGGCCGTCCCGTACGGCGCGGACAGCGGCATCCTCTCCGTTGCCCCGGGTCTGTACGACGTCTACGTGACGCCGGCCGGCAACAAGAGCGTCGTCGCCATCGAAGTCCAGAACTTCCCGCTGAGCGGCGGTGACGTGCTCGACGTGATCGCTCGCGATCCGGCGGCGAACGGCAGCGAGGGCGCCCTGCCGCTGCCGCTGGTCGTCAACTACGCGACGGTCGCCGCCTGCGGCACCTGACGCACACCTGACTGGAGCCGGGCCTAGTGGGTCCGGTAACCCAGTGTCGAGGACGGGGCGCCGGTTGGGAATCCAGCCGGCGCCCTTTTTTTAGCGTCTGGGATTGCGACCGGCGGGGTCTTCGCCGGCGCGGGTGCGCTCCAGATAGGCGCGCACGAATTCTTCGGTGAAGGCCGGCGGCAGGCCGTTGTCGCCGGCGGCCAGCATCGCGCGGTGCATTTCCCGGAAGCGGCTCCAGTACCGCCCGTAGGTCTCTGCGGCGACCGGACCGCGGTTGGTGCGGCCGAACTGCTGCTCGAGCTCATCCGGGTCCAGCCGCTCGAGCATGGCGGGCAGCGCGGCGCGAAGCGAGGACAACACCGCGTCCTCGTGATGCCGCGCCCGTATGAACTGCTGGCGAATCTCGTCGACGGCCCGGCCGCCGGACTGCCCCTGTCCGGACAGCAACTCCACCAGCGCATCCTCGATCACCGTGGTCCTCGGGAAGCGGCCCGTGCCGTCGCGGCGCTCGCCGTCGATGCCGACCTCGCGCGTGAACTCCGCGCGGGTGCGCGACAGCTCCGTCATGCCGAGCAGTGTTTCGCGCAGCAACTGGCCGGCTTGCTGCAGCACCTCGGTACGCGTCTCCGCCGGCAGCGCGTACGGGTCGAGCCCGGCGCCCTTGCAGAACGAGACCAGGCCGGGCCACAGGTCACGCCCCTCGGCGCCGGGTGGCCGCTGGGCGGACTTCGCCTGGGCGACCTTGCGCATGCGGTCCGTGTTGCCGGGCAGCGGCTGGCCGTAGGCGTCGTGCGGTCGCAGTTCCTCGCCCGTGTCGTCACCCGCCAGCAGTGACTTCATCGCGGGATCGTCCGCCTCCAGCACCGTATGACCGAAGTCGATTTCCTGCGACTCATCGGGGTGAAAATCGTTGCCGGTGGTGATGTCGACCGACAGTTCGTACTCGCCGATCCGGATCGTGTCGCCATTGGACAGGCGGAAACGCCCGCCCGGACCGAGCGGACGGCGGCTGTCGTTGACGTAGGTGCCGTTGCTGCTCAGGTCGCGGATGTACCACTCACCGCCGCGGTGCTCGACCTCGGCATGATGTCCGGACACGTAGCGCTTGGGATCGGGCAGCACCCAGTCGTTGTCGTCGAGGCGGCCGATCCGGCCCCCATTGACGCCAAATACGCTGCGCGGCTCGGCACCCGTGCGCCGGGCCATGTCATTGACGATGCGAAGCTTCAGCGCCATCGTCGCTTCCCCGTGTACAAAGTCGCCAGCCCGGCTGGCGAAGTCCTGGCGCGACCTGCCGCGCCGTTCCATCCTGGCCGCGTCTGCCGGCCCCCGCGGGGGCCAGGATACGACCTATAATAGTCTGATCACATTAGCGGTCAGCCAGCGCGGACGAGATGGCCTCAAGTCACATTTTCAAGGTGAGTTTCGTCAACCAGGGCAAGGTTTACGAGATCTATGCCCGCAAGGTCAGCCATGGCGACCTTTTCGGCTTCATCGAGGTCGAGGAGCTGGTGTTCGGTGAGCGCAGCTCGGTCGTGGTGGATCCGGGCGAAGAGCGGATCAAGGCCGAGTTCGCCGGGGTGAAACGCACTTTCCTTCCCCTGCACTCGATCCTGCGCATCGACGAAGTGCGCAAGCAGGGGGTGAGCAAGATCACCAACTTCGAGGGCGGCAATGTCGCGCAGTTTCCCATGCCCGTGCTGCCCGCCGGCGTGGATCCCGGGTCCAAGCGCTGATTTCGCCCGTGAGCACGACTGCTGCGGCGGGACCCTCCCTGACCCTCGAGCTCGCCGGCCCGCCGGCGCTGTCCCAGTTCCGGCTCGACAAGTTGCTCACCGCGCTCGGCGCCCGGGAGCCGGCGATCCGCGCGCTGGCGGCGCATTTCGTGCATTTCGTGAGCCTGGCGCGGGAGCTGACCGACGCCGAGAGGCAAGTCCTCGAGCGGCTGCTGCATTACGGGCCGGGGCAGGACAAGCGCCCCCGGGCGGGACAGCCGCTGCTGGTCGTGCCGCGGCCGGGGACCATATCGCCCTGGTCGTCCAAGGCCACTGACATCGCCCACGTCTGCGGCCTGACGCGCGGTCCGCCGCATCGAGCGGGGCATCGCCTTTACCCTGCAGTTCGACGGCCAACTCGACGAGGCCGCGCTGCGCGCGCTGGCCGCGCCCTTGCACGACCGCATGACCGAGGCGGTGCTGACCGACGCCGGGCAGGCGGGACTGCTGTTCGAGGCGCATGCGCCACGGCCTCTGGCAGACGATCCCGCTCCTGGCCACCGGCCGCGCGGCGCTGGTGGAGGCGGACCGCAGACTCGGGCTGGCGCTGTCCGCGGACGAGATCGACTATCTCGTCGATGCCTACGGGCGGCTCGCACGGGATCCCACCGACGTCGAGATCATGATGTTCGCCCAGGCGAACAGCGAGCACTGCCGCCACAAGATCTTCAACGCCAGCTGGACCCTGGACGGCGAGACCCAGGACAAGTCGCTGTTCGCCATGATCCGCAACACGCATGCGGTCAGCCCGCAGGGCGTGCTGTCGGCCTATTCGGACAACGCCGCCGTGCTCGCCGGTCCGCCGGGAGCGCGCCTCGCCCCGGATCCGGTCAGCGGGGTGTACGGCTATGTCGACGAGCCGATCGACATCCTGATCAAGGTGGAGACCCACAATCACCCGACCGCGATCTCGCCGTTCCCGGGCGCCGCGACCGGCTCGGGCGGCGAGATACGCGACGAAGGGGCGACCGGGCGCGGCGGCCGGCCCAAGGCGGGGCTGGTGGGGTTCTCGGTCTCCAACCTGCGGATTCCCTCCCGCGTGCAGCCGTGGGAGGGCGAGGCGGCGAAGTCGCCGCGCATCGCCTCCGCGCTCGACATCATGATCGAGGCGCCGCTCGGCGCGGCCGCGTTCAACAACGAATTCGGGCGGCCGAACCTGGCCGGCTATTTCCGCAGCTTCGAACAGCGCCTGGCGGGCGATCCGGCCGGAGTCGTGCGTGGCTACCACAAGCCCATCATGATCGCCGGCGGCCTCGGCAACCTGCGCCGCGAACACGTCTTCAAGTCGGAGGTGCCGGCCGGCGCGCACGTCGTCGTCCTTGGCGGTCCGGCGATGCTGATCGGCCTCGGTGGCGGGGCGGCCTCGTCCCTCGGCAGCGGCGCCAGTACCGAGGATCTCGACTTCGCCTCGGTGCAGCGCGGCAATCCCGAGATGCAGCGTCGCGCGCAGGAGGTCATCGATCGCTGTACCGCGCTCGGTGCGGACAACCCGATCCTGCTCATTCACGACGTCGGCGCTGGCGGGCTGTCGAATGCCGTGCCGGAGGCGATTGCGCACAGTCATCGCGGCGGGCGCATCGACCTGCGCGCGGTGCCCAACGACGAGCCGGGCATGTCGCCGCTCGAGATCTGGTGCAACGAGGCGCAGGAGCGCTACGTGCTGGCGCTCAGGCACGACGCGCTGCCCGCGTTCGACGCGCTCTGCCGGCGCGAGCGGTGCCCGTATGCGGTCATCGGCAAGACCACCGATGACGGCTGGCTCAAGGTCGCCGATCCACAGTTCGACAACCAGCCGGTCGACATGCCGATCGACGTGCTGCTCGGCAAGCCGCCGCGGATGCATCGTGACGCGGTGCGCCTCGCCCGGCGCGGCGACGCCTTCGACGCCGCCGCCGTGGATACCGGCGAGGCGCTGGAGCGCGTGCTGCGCCTGCCGGCGGTCGCCGACAAGTCGTTCCTGATCACCATCGGCGACCGCACCGTCGGCGGGCTGGTGAGTCGCGACCAGATGGTGGGCCCCTGGCAGGTGCCGGTGGCCGACGTCGCCGTGACGGCCTCCGGATTCCGCGGCCACACGGGCGAGGCCATTGCGCTCGGTGAGCGCACCCCGCTGGCCCTGCTCGACGGGCCGGCGTCCGGGCGCATGGCCATCGGCGAAGCCGTCACCAACATCATGGCGGCCGATGTCCGGCAGCTGGCCGATGTGCGCCTGTCGGCGAACTGGATGGCCGCCTGCGGCCAGCCCGGCGAGGACGCCGTGCTGTATGACACGGTGCGCGCCGTCGGCGAGGAGCTCTGTCCCGCGCTTGGCATCGCCATCCCGGTGGGCAAGGACTCGCTGTCCATGCGCTCGGCCTGGACGGAAGGGGGCCGCGAGCGCGCGGTTATCGCGCCGGTGTCGCTCATCATCACCGCGTTCGCGCCGGTCGGTGACGTGCGCCGCACGCTGACCCCGCAGCTGCGCACCGACTGTGGCGCGACCTCGCTGCTGCTGGTGGACCTCGGCGTTGGCCGCGACCGGCTGGGCGGCTCGTGCCTGGCGCAGGTCTATGGCCAACTCGGCAGGGAGCCGCCCGACCTCGACGATCCCGCGCTGCTCGTGGGCTTCTGCAGGGCACTGCGCGAGCTCGCCGATGCCGGCCGCGTGCTCGCCTATCACGATCGCTCGGACGGCGGTGTCATCGTGACGCTGCTGGAGATGGCTTTCGCGTCGTCCACCGGGCTGGCGATCGATCTCGGGCCCGTACAGGCGGTGAACGACGCGCTGTTCAGCGAGGAACTGGGCGTCGTGCTGCAGCTGCGCGACACGGACCTCGACGATGCGCTGGCGATGTTTGCCCGGGAGGGTGTGGAGAGCGTGCGCCGCATCGGGCGCCTCGATGCCGGCCGTCGCGTGCAGGTCTGCTGCAACGGGCGGGTGGTCGTCGACAGGACCCTCTCCGAGCTGCGCGCGGCGTGGTCGGAGACCACCTGGCTGATGCAGCGGCTGCGCGACAATCCGGCCTGCGCCGACGAGGAGCAGGAGGCGCGCCTCGCGGTCGATGATCCGGGGCTCAGCTGGGATCTCGGCTTCGACGCGGCCGAGGACGTGGCAGCGCCGCTGGTCGCCCGCGGCGCGCGCCCGCGCGTGGCGGTGCTGCGCGAACAGGGCGTCAACAGCCAGGCCGAGATGGCCGCGGCCTTCGAGCGCGCAGGTTTCGATCCGGTCGACGTGCACATGACGGATCTCATCTCCGGCGCCCTCGAGCTCGGCGCTTTCGACGGGCTGGTGGCCTGCGGCGGCTTCAGCTACGGCGACGTGCTCGGGGCGGGCGAGGGCTGGGCCAAGTCGATCCTGTTCAACCCGCGCATGCGCGACGAGTTCTCCGGCTGGTTTGCGCGGCCCGCGACCTTCACGCTGGGTGTCTGCAACGGCTGCCAGATGCTCGCCGCCCTGAAGGAGCTGATCCCCGGCGCCCAGGACTGGCCGCGCTTCGTCCGCAACCGTTCGGAGCAGTTCGAGGCACGGCTGTCGATGGTGGAAATCGTCCCCTCGACGTCCTTGTTCTTCGCCGGCATGGCCGGCGCGAGGCTGCCGATCGCGGTCTCCCACGGCGAGGGGCGGGCGGAGTACTACGACTCGGCGACGCGCGAGCGCGCCGCGCCGTTGACCACGCTGCGCTTCGTCGACAACCACGGCAGGGTCACTGACCGCTACCCGGCCAATCCGAACGGTTCACCGGGAGGGGTGGCCGGCCTGACCACCCCGGATGGCCGCGTCACCATCACCATGCCGCATCCGGAACGCGTCTGCCGCAGTGTCCAGAACTCGTGGCGGCCGGTCGGGGCCGGCGAGGACAGCGGCTGGATGCGCCTGTTCAGGAATGCGCGGCGCTGGCTGGGCTGAGCCGACCGCGAGTCAGGAGCGCGCCTTGTCGAGCGGCGTGACCTTGCCGCTCGTGTCCTCACCGAAATACCGGCGGACCATCATCGCCTGCTGCAGCCGGCCGCGGCGCACGTAGGCCTGGTAGAGCAGATCCTTCATGACTTCGAGCAGCACGCCGGCCTGGTAGGCGTCGGGCTCGGGCATCGGCGGACGCGGCTCGCTGTCGAAGATGATCTTGCGGACCAGCGAGAAGGTCGCGTCGTCGATCTCCGCCATGCCGCGCAGGCCCGCCACCTCGTCGTAGAGATGCAGTTTGCCGGCTTCACCGAGGTCGGCGAAAACCGCCTGGGCAGTGCGCCGGCACATCGACGCGAACGCGTTGTAGCAGCCCACCGAGAAGCAGGCCAGCGCCTCCTTGAACAGGCGCTCGGGCTCTTCGGGCAGGTGCGTGAAGCTGAACTTCTCCCGCGGCCGCTCAAGTTCGACGAACGACGGGCTGAGCTCGACCCGGCTGCCCGCGTACACCTTGACCGGGAACTTCAGGAAGATCGGCGCGTTGCAGGCTTCGCAGCGATAGACCACGCCGACCTGGCTCGGCTTGTACAGCTGCAGCTGGTTGAAGTCGGGCACCGACACCGGGGTGATGTGCGCCAGCACGTCGCAGTGCGGGCACTGCAGCGCGAGCCCATGATCGTGGTCATGGTGCAGCCGGCTGTTGGAATCGATCATGACGGCCATGGCGCTTGGCAGGCCTCCTTCCCTTCACGCCCAGTGTAGCGCAATCCGTTACGCGTGCAGCGCCTTGAAGCGCAGCCGATGCGGCTGGTCGGCCTCGACGCCCTTGCGGCGGCGGTAGTCCTCGACATATTCCTGATAGTTGCCCTCGAACCAGACCACCTCGCTGTTGCCCTCGAACGCCAGGATGTGGGTCGCGATGCGGTCCAGGAACCAGCGATCGTGCGAGATCACCACCGCGCAGCCCGGGAAGTTCAGGAGCGCGTCTTCCAGCGCGCGCAGGGTCTCGACGTCGAGGTCGTTGGTCGGCTCGTCGAGCAGCAGGACGTTGCCGCCGCTCTTCAGCAGCTTCGCCAGGTGCACGCGGTTGCGCTCGCCGCCCGACAGGTCGGCCAGGCGCTGCTGCTGCTGGGAGCCGCGGAAGTTGAAGCGTCCCACATAGCCACGCGACGCGGTCTCGTAGTTGCCGACCCGGATCATGTCGAGTCCGCCCGAGATTTCCTGCCACACCGTGTGATCCGGATTCAGCGAGTCGCGTGACTGGTCGACCGCGGCGATCTGCGCACTGGGACCGATGCGGATCTCGCCGCCGTCGGGCTTCTCGGCGCCGGTCAGCATGCGAAACAGCGTGGTCTTGCCGGCGCCGTTCGGGCCGATGATGCCGACGATGCCGCCGCGCGGCAGGCTGAAGGACAGGTCCGTCGATCAGCAGCCGGTCGCCGAAGCCTTTGCGCAGGCCCTCGACCTCGATCACCAGGTCGCCGAGGCGGGGCCCGGGCGGGATGTAGATCTCGTTGGTCTCGTTGCGCTCCTGGAATTCGACCGACGACAGCTCCTCGAACTGGCGCAGGCGCGCCTTGCTCTTGGCCTGGCGGGCCTTCGGGTTGGCGCGCACCCACTCGAGCTCTCGCTCCAGCGTGCGGCGCAGCGCCTCCTGCTGCTTCTCCTCCTGCGCCAGGCGGCGTTCCTTCTGCTCCAGCCAGGAGGAGTAGTTGCCCTCCCAGGGGATGCCGTGGCCGCGGTCGAGTTCGAGGATCCAGCCGGCGACGTTGTCGAGGAAGTACCGGTCGTGGGTGACGCAGATCACCGTGCCCGGGTACTGCTCCAGGAACTTCTCCAGCCAGGCCACCGACTCGGCGTCGAGATGGTTGGTCGGCTCGTCGAGCAGCAGCATGTCGGGTTTGGACAGCAGCAGCCGGCACAGGGCGACGCGGCGCTTCTCGCCGCCCGACAGGTTGCGCGACCGACGCCTCCCACGGCGGCAGCCGCAGCGCGTCGGCCGCGATGTCGAGCTGGCGGTCGAGGTTGTGGCCATCGACGGTGGCCAGCAGCGCCTCGAGCTGCCCCTGCTCGGTGGCCAGCTTGTCGAAGTCGGCGTCGGGCTCGCTGTAGGCGGCGTACACCTGCTCGAGGCGCGCCAGCGCGTCCTTGATCGGCTGCACCGATTCCTCGACGATCGAGCGCACGTCCTTGGCGGGGTCGAGTTCGCGGCTCCTGCGGCAGGTAGCCGATCTTGATGCCCGGCTGCGGGCGCGCCTCGCCCTCGATCTCGGTGTCGAGCCCGGCCATGATCCGCAGCAGCGTCGACTTGCCGGAGCCGTTCAGGCCCAGCACGCCGATCTTGGCGCCGGGGAAGAAGGACAGGGAGATGTTGCGCAGGATGTGCCGCTTGGGCGGAACGACCTTGCCCACGCGGTTCATGGTGTAGATGAATTGGGCCATGTCGTTGTCGTCAGCCTGCCGGTCGGGGGGTCGCGGATTATCGGTCAAGCGGTGCCGTTGCTGCCAGCGGCGCGCCCCGGGGCGTGTGATAACCTCGAAACAACATGGGGGGAGGCAGTCACCTTGCAGCTGGGTAAGCGGCCGCTGACCGGACTCGTCTACGGCGAGCAGATTGCGCGCTACGGCTTCGGCGAGGGGCATCCCTTCGGCCCGGACCGTCACGACGCCTTCATCCGCGAGATGAAGACCGACGAGTTGCTCGGTTCGGTCAAGGCGCCTCGCGCCCCGCCCGGCGACCCGCGAGGAACTGGAAGCTCTTCCACCGGCCGGCCTTCGTGCAGCTGGTCGCCGAGCGCTCGGCGACCGGCGAGGGATTCCTCGACGCCGGCGACACGCCGGCCTGGCGCGGCGTCTTCGAGGCGGCGAGCGACGTGGTGGGCGCGGCGCTGGTGGCCATGGACGCCATCATGGCGCGGCGAGGTGCGCCGCGCGTTCGTGCCGATCGCCGGGCTGCATCACGCCTCCCGCGGGCATGCCGCCGGTTTCTGCGTCTTCAACGACTGCGGCGTGGTGATCGAGATCCTGCAAGCGCCGCCACGGCCTGACGCGCATCGCCTATGTCGACATCGATGCCCACCATGGCGACGGGGTCTACTACTCCTTCGAGGACGACGCCGGCGTGATCTTCGCCGACATTCACGAGGACGGCCGCTTCCTCTATCCGGGCACCGGCGCCGCCAGCGAGGTCGGCATCGGCGCCGGGCGTGGCCTGAAGGTCAATCTGCCGCTGCCGCCGGGGTCCGGGGACGACGAGTTCTTCGAGGCCTGGCCGAAGGTGGAGGCGCATCTCGAACAGCATCCCCCGCAGTTCGTCATCCTCCAGTGCGGTGCCGACAGTCTCGAGGGCGATCCGATCACCCATCTGCGCTTCACCGAGGAGGCGCACGCGCATGCCGCGCGCAGGCTGGCGGATGTCGCCGAGCGGCATGCGTCCGGCCGGATCCTTGGGCTGGGCGGCGGCGGCTACAACCGCCGCAACCTCGCGCGCGCCTGGACCCGGGTGGTGCAGTCGTTCATCGAGGCGCCGGGCCCGAAATAATCCGTCCCGCCCGCCGGCAACGGTGTCCAGCGAGGGGCTGGCCGGTTAAACTCGGCGGCCCTGCCTGTGCCCCCGCGGAGAGTGCCCGGATGTTCCGTTCCGACATGACGATCGCTGGCTTCGATCCGGACCTGGCCGCGGCGATGCAGGCCGAACGGCGTGCGCCAGGAAGACCACCTCGAGCTGATCGCCTCCGAGAACTACGCCAGCCCGCGCGTGCTCGAGGCGCAGGGCTCGGTGCTCACCAACAAGTACGCCGAGGGCTATCCGGGCAAGCGCTACTACGGCGGCTGCGAGTACGTCGACGTCGCCGAGCAGCTGGCGATCGATCGTGCCAAGGAGCTGTTCGGCGCGGCCTACGCCAACGTGCAGCCGCATTCCGGCTCGCAGGCCAACGCCGCGGTGTACCTGGCGCTGTTGAAGCCCGGCGACACGCTGCTCGGCATGAGCCTCGATCACGGCGGCCACCTGACCCACGGCGCGAAGGTGAATTTCTCGGGCAAGCTCTTCAATGCCGTCCAGTACGGCATCGACCCCGCCAGCGGCGAGATCGACTACGACGGCCGTCGCAGCGGCTCGCCGCCGAGCACCAGCCGAAGATGATCATCGCCGGCTTCTCCGCCTATTCGCGCGTGGTCGACTGGGCGCGGTTCCGCGAGATCGCCGATTCGGTCGGCGCCTACCTGCTGGTCGACATGGCGCACGTCGCCGGTCTGGTGGCGGCGGGCGTCTATCCGAGTCCGGTGCCGCATGCCGACGTCGTCACGACCACCACGCACAAGACGCTGCGCGGCCCGCGCGGCGGCCTGATCCTCGCGCGCGCCGAACGACGAGCTGCACAAGAAGTTCAACTCGCTGATCTTCCCGGGCACGCAGGGCGGCCCGCTGATGCACGTCATCGCCGCCAAGGCGGTGGCTTTCCTCGAGGCGCTGCAGCCGGAGTTCAAGGACTACCAGCAGCAGGTGGTCGCCAACGCGCGCGCCATGGCGACGGCGCTGATCGAGCGCGGCTACAAGATCGTGTCCGGCGGCACCGACAACCACCTGTTCCTGATCGACCTGATCGGCCGTGAGTACACCGGCAAGGACGCCGACGCCGCGCTCGGCCGGGCGCACATCACGGTCAACAAGAACACGGTGCCCAACGATCCGCGTTCGCCGTTCGTCACCAGCGGCCTGCGCATCGGCACGCCGGCGATCACCACGCGCGGCTTCGGCGAGGCCGAGGCGCGCCAGGTCGGCGGGCTGGATCGCCGACGTGCTCGACGGCATGGGCGACGAGACGGTCATCGAGCGGGTGCGCGAGGCGGTCAAGCAGCTGTGCGCGCGTTTCCCGGTGTACGGCTGACGCCAGCGGATCGCCGGGCCGGCCATGCACTGCCCGTTCTGCAACCACGACGAGACCAAGGTCACCGACTCGCGCCTCGCGGGCGAGGGCCGGCAGATCCGTCGTCGCCGCGAGTGCCTGGCCTGCGGCGAGCGCTTCACGACCTTCGAGACGGCGGAGCTGGTCATGCCGCAGGTGGTCAAGAGCGACGAGACGCGCGAGCCGTTCGACGAGGGCAAGCTGCGCGCCGGCATGGTGAAGGCGCTGGAGAAGCGCCCGGTGGGCCTGGAGGAGCTCGAGGCGGCGATCGAGCGCATCTGCCACCGGTTGCGCAGCCTCGGCGAGCGCGAGGTCCGCTCGCGCACCATCGGCGAGCTCGTCATGGACGAGCTGCGCCAGCTCGACGAGGTGGCCTACGTGCGCTACGCCTCGGTCTATCACCGGTTCCAGGACGTCGACGCGTTCCGCGAACAGATCGAGGAGCTCGATCAGCAGCGCCGCCGCGATCCCGCCACGGGCCAGCTGTCGCTGCTGCCGGGCAGCGGGCGCGGCTCGCGGGGCCGCAAGTGAGCTTCACGGCGATCGACGCCGCCCACATGGCGCGCGCGCTGCGGCTGGCGGCGCGCGGACTGTACACGACCGATCCGAACCCGCGCGTCGGCTGCGTGATCGCGCGCGGCGGGGAGGTCGTCGGCGAGGGCTGGCACCAGCGGGCCGGCGAGCCGCACGCCGAGGTGCATGCGCTGCGGGCGGCCGGCGAGCGGGCCCGCGGCGCCACGGCCTACGTGACGCTCGAACCCTGCGCGCATCACGGCCGCACGCCGCCCTGCGCCGAGGCGCTGATCGCCGCCGGCGTGCGGCGCGTGGTGTATGCGGTGCGCGATCCGGACCCGCGGGTGAGTGGCTGCGGGGCGCGGCTGTTGACCGCGGCGGGCATTGAGGTTGCGGCCGGCCTGATGGAAGCCTCGGCGCGCGCGCAGAACCGCGGTTTTCTGTCGCGCCTGGAGCGGGGCCGGCCTTGGGTGCGCTTGAAGCTCGCCGCCAGCCTCGACGGGCGCACGGCGCTGGCGAGCGGCGAGAGCCGCTGGATCACGAGCGAAGCCGCGCGCGCCGACGTGCAGCGGCTGCGCGCCCGCGCCTCGGCGATCATGACAGGGATCGGCACGGTGCTCGCCGACGACCCGCGCCTCGACGTGCGCCTGGCCGGTCAGCAGCGCCAGCCGCTGCGTGTGGTGCTCGACAGCGCGTTGCGCACGCCGCGCGCGGCGCGCCTGCTCGCGCCGCCCGGACAAGTGCTGCTGTTCACCACCAGGTCGAACCCGTCCGCCACGGCGGAGCTGGCGGCCACCGGCGCGAGCATCGAAGTGGTCGCCGCCGCCGCTGCGGGACTCGATCTGGCCGCCGTCATGCAGCGGCTGGCGGCGCTCGAAGTCAACGAGCTGCACGTCGAATGCGGCGCTACGCTGGCGGGCCGGCTGCTGGCCGAGCGCTGGTCGACGAGCTGGTGCTGTACCTGGCGCCGGTCATGCTGGGTGGCGACGGGCGGCCGCTGGCGGGATTCAGCGGTATTGCCGGCATGCAGGACCGGCTGCAATTCGGCCTCGTCGAAACGCGTCGGGTCGGGCCGGACCTGCGGCTGACGCTGCATCCAGGGGCCGGGGAGAAGCGCTGATGTTCACCGGTATCGTCGCGGCGGTCGGCCGCATCAGGGACGTCGTGCCACGCGGTGGCGACGTGGAACTGGTCATCGACACGCGGGGACTGGACCTCGCCGGCGTCGCGGTCGGCGACAGCATCGCCGTCAGCGGCGCGTGCCTGACCGCCACCCGGCTGGAGGGCGCTGCCTTTGCCGCCGACGTCTCGCGCGAGACGCTGTCGCAGACGACGCTCGGAGCCCTCGGCGCCGGGGCGGCGGTGAACCTGGAGCCGGCGCTGCGCGCGGGCGATGCGCTCGGCGGGCACTACGTCACCGGTCACGTCGACGGGATCGCGACCGTTGCCGACGTGCGCGCCGAGGCACGCTCGTGGCGGCTGCGTATCGAGGTACCGGAGGCGCTCGCGCGCTACATCGCGCCCAAGGGATCGGTCACGGTCGACGGCGTCAGCCTGACCGTCAACGAGGTCGAGGGCCGCGTGTTCGGCGTCAACCTGATTCCGCACACGGTCGAGGTGACGACGCTCGGTGCGCTGCGGGTGGGGTCCGCGGTCAACCTCGAGGTCGACATCATCGCTCGCTACCTGGAACGGCTGGTCGCTGCGCGCTGACCCTGCGGCTGTCGACCGACTTGACAGCCGGGTCCGCGAAAACGGTCGCACGGGTCTGGACCGCTCGCCAACACACTGATCCGGATGCGACTGCCGAATCCCGGCACGGCTCTTGCTGCGTCTCCCCTCGAGTTCCGGTGCCGGGTCGCGGGGCCCTGCTCAGGCGGTTCCTGGCCGTGGGGGGAGAGTCATGCTGAACCGATTCCTCGACCGGATCGTGCTGGCCGCCGCCGTCCTCGCCAGCGTCATCTTCGCGAAATCCTGACCCGCCAGGCGCCCCCGGCGGGCGCCGTGGCGCGCGGACCGGCCGGCCGGTAACATGCCGGATTGCCCCGCCGCCGGGCGCATTCGCGGCGAATCATGGCCGAACTGCACAACATCGAGGAACTGCTCGCCGACCTGCGCCGCGGCCGCATGGTCGTCGTGGTCGACGACGAGGATCGCGAGAACGAGGGCGACCTGGTCATGGTCGCCGAGAAAGTGCGCCCGGAGGACATCAACTTCATGGCGCGCTACGGGCGCGGCCTGATCTGCCTGACGCTCGACCCGCGACCGCTGCCGCCAGCTGCGCCTGCCGCTCATGGTGAGCGAGACCGATCCCGAGCATCTGCACCAACTTCACCGTCAGCATCGAGGCCGCGGAGGGCGTCACGACCGGCATCTCCGCCTACGACCGCGCTCACACGGTGCGCACGGCCGTGCGCCCGGACGCGCGCCCGGAGGACCTGCGCCAGCCCGGGCACATCTTCCCGCTGATGGCGCAGCCGGGCGGGGTGCTGACCCGCGCCGGGCACACCGAGGCGGGCTGCGACCTGGCGCGGCTCGCCGGCTGCGAGTCGGCCGCGGTGATCGTCGAGATCCTCAATGAAGACGGCACGATGGCGCGCCGGCCGGACCTCGAGAAATTCGCGGCGGCGCACGATCTCAAGATCGGCAGCATCGCCGACCTGATCCGCTATCGCCTCGACAAGGAGCGCTCCGTCGAGCGCGTCGCCGACCAGGTCGTGCAGACCGAGTTCGGCCCGTTCCGCATGTGCTGGTACGAGGACCACGTGCACCGCACCGTGCACGTCGCGCTGGTGCGCGGCGACATCACCGGCCCGGTGCCGCCGCTGGTGCGGGTGCACCTGAAGGACACCCTGCGCGACGTGATCGGGGTGCGTACCGAGACGGTGGGCTGGACCCTGCACGGCGTCATGCGGCGCATCGCCGATGAAGACAACGGCATCGTCATCGTCCTGCGCCAGCACGAGTCGGCGCGCGACATCATGGCGGCGGTAGCGAGTCTCGATGCCGGCCACGAGCCCCCGGCGCATCCCCAGGAGGGCGGCACGGTGCTGCGCACCTACGGCATCGGCGCCCAGATCCTCAAGGATCTCGGGGTGCGCCGCATGCGGGTGCTGTCCTCGCCCAAGCAGATGCTCGGCATCTCGGCCTTCGGGCTCGAGGTGAGCGGCTACGTCGATTGATATACTCGCGCCATGGATAACCTCAGGAAAGTCGAAGGCGACCTCATGGTCCGCGACCTGCGATTCGCGGTGGTCGCGGCGCGGTTCAACGAGACCGTGGTCGAGGGGCTGGTGCGTGGCGCGGTCGATGCGCTGCGCCGTCACGGCGCCGACGACAAGCAGATCGCGCTGGTACGCGTGCCGGGCGCGTTCGACATGCCCGTGGTCGTGCGCCGCCTGGCCCAGTCGCGCCACTACGACGCGATCGTCGCGTTGGGCGCGGTGATTCGCGGCGCAGACGGCGCACTTCGACTTCGTGGCCGGCGAGTGCGCGTCGGGCCTCGCCCGGGTGGCGCAGGAGACCGGCGTGCCGGTGACCCTCGGCGTGCTCACCACCGAGACGGCCGAGCAGGCCATGGATCGCGCCGGCGGCAAGGCTGGCAATAAAGGCGCCGACGCGGCGCTGGCGGCCATCGAGCTCGCCAACCTGCTGCGCCGGCTGGAGGCCTGACGTGGCGTCTGCGCGCCAGAGCCTGTCGCGGACCCGCAGCACCGCGCGGAGGCTGGCGCTGCAGGCGCTCTACCAGTGGCAGCTCGGCGGGCAGCCCTGGCAGGACCTCTACCAGCAATTCTCCGAGGACCCGGATTTCGCCCAGGCGGACGCCGAGTTCTTCAAGGCGGCGCTGTCGGCCATCTGCACCCAGTCCGCTGCGCTGGACCAGGAACTCGCCCACCACAGCCAGCTGGCGCCCGCGCAGCTCGATCCGGTGGAGCACGCCCTGCTCTATGTCGGCCTGTGGGAGCTCATGCATCGCCCGGACGTGCCGTATCGCGTGGTGCTCAACGAGGCGGTCGGGCTGGCGCGGCGCTACGGCGCCACCGACGGGCACAAGTTCGTCAATGCCGTGCTCGATCGCGCCTCCCGGGTGCATCGGGCGCCCGAGCGCGGCGCCGCCTGAACGGCGCCAGCGGCGTCCCGCCCATGCCGACCGCCGGCGAGTTCGAGCTGATCGAACGTTTCCTGTCCCGCCTCGGCGCCCCGCGACCGGACGTGTTGCGCGGTGTGGGCGATGACGCGGCCGTGGTGCGGCCGCCGGCCGATACCGACCTCGCGCTGGCCGCGGACACGCTGGTCGGCGGCAGGCATTTCCCGATGGATCTGGCGGCCGCCGACGTGGGCCACCGCGCGCTCGCGGTCAATCTGAGCGATCTCGCCGCGATGGGCGCCGAGCCGGCCTGGGCCTTGTTGACGCTCACGCTGCCCGCCGGCGACCCGGCCTGGGTGGAGTCGTTCGCGGCGGGTCTCGACGAGCTGGCGCGACGTGCCGGCGTGGCCGTCGTCGGCGGCGACACCACGGCCGGGCCACTGTGCATTTCGGTCGCCGTGACCGGCTTTCTGCCGCGCGGCGCGGCGCTCACCCGCAGTGGCGCGCAGCCGGGCGACTCGGTCTGGGTCAGCGGCCGGCCCGGCGACGCCGCCGCCGGTCTCGCGGTCATCCAGCGGCAGCTGGCCGGGCCGGCGGAGGCGTGCGCCGCCCTCGAGTCGCGCTTCCGGCGGCCCACGGCGCGCGTCGCGCTCGGCCGCGCGCTGCTCGGCCGTGCCAGCGCCTGCATCGACGTTTCCGACGGACTCGCCGGCGACCTCGGCAAGCTGTGTGCGGCGAGCGGCGTCGCGGCGGACATCGATGCCAGCCTGCTGCCGCTGTCCGCGGAACTCCTCGCGGTGGCCGGCGCGGAGCGTGCCCGATATCTCGCGCTGGCGGGCGGCGACGACTACGAGCTGCTGTTCACGCTGCCCGCGGGCGTCGACGCGCCCTCGGTCGACGGCGTGCCGGTCACCCGCATCGGCAGCGTCCAGGCGGGCAGCCGGGGTCACGCTCGACGGGCGTGCTCCCGGCCGCGAACTCGGTCACGGTTTCGACCACTTCGGGTAGCGCGGGGCGAGCCCCCGGCGAAGCGGGACCTGCATCACTGTTGCGCTGCATTTGACCGAATACGCTTGCGGCCAGCCTCGGGAGGTCGTCCACGGACGCTCCCCAACAGACTTGAACAGGGCAGGGCCGTTTTGGTCGCAACGCTTCCTATCGTCCAGCGCCCCGGCGCCGTTTCGCGCACGCCGGAGCGACTCGGCAAATATGACGTAATACGCGAGGTGGGTCGCGGCTCGACGGGCACGGTCTACCTGTCGCACGACCCGTACTACGGGCGCGACGTCGCCATCAAGGTCTATCGAGTCGGCGTCGACGACGATCCCGAGCGGGTGCGGGTGGCGCGCAAGATGTTCCTCTCCGAGGCCCACATGGTGGGGATGCTGCAGCATCCGAACATCATGCCGATCTACGATGCGGGCGAAGAGGAAGGTCTCTACTACATCGTCACCGAGTTCGTGCATGGCGCCCGCACCCTGGCGTCCTACACCCGTCCCGACAACCTGCTGCCGCTCGACGACGTCGTCGGCATCATGTTCAAGTGCGCCAAGGCGCTGCACTACGCGCATTCCCGCGGGGTCATCCACCGCGACATCAAGCCCAGCAACCTGATGCTCACCACCGACAGCGACGTGCGCATCATCGACTTCGGCATCGCGCTGCTCGCCAATGCCGACATCTCGCGCATCGAGGGCATTGCCGGGTCGCCCAGCTACATGTCTCCAGAGCAGGTGCAGTCGCAGGACATCACCGGCCGGACCGACCTGTATGCGCTCGGCGCGGTGATGTACGAGCTGCTCACCGGATTCCGGCCGTTCCGGGCGGGCACGCTCGCCAAGCTTCTGCACCAGATCGTCTACGCGACGCCGGCGCCGATCCACACCCTGCGTCGCGACGTGCCGGTGGAGCTCGAGGAAGTGCTCGGCACGGTCATGCACAAGGAGTCCGAGCGGCGCTACAAGAACGGCGCGGACTTCGCCGCCGCGCTGGCGCGGGTGCATTCGCAGCTGCGCGCCAACACCCACCGCATCGACCGCCAGGAACACTTCGCGCTGCTGCGCAAGCTGGCCTTCTTCCACGATTTCTCGGCGGCCGAGATCTGGGAGGTGCTGCGCGCCGGCGCCTGGCACCAGTACGGCAACGAAGAGGAAATCGTCAAGGAAGGCGCCATCGACGACCGCTTCTACGTGATCGTCTCCGGCCAGTGCCGGGTCGAGCGCAATGGCCGTGCCGTCGGCAAGCTGGAGACCGGCAGCTGCTTCGGCGAAACCAGCTACGTCCGCGGCGCCAAGCGGCAGGCCTCGATCGTCGCCGACAGCGACGTGACCATCCTGCAGGTGAGCTCGACGCTGCTCGAGCAGTCCTCGCCGGCCTGCCAGCTGCGCTTCAACCAGGTCTTCCTGAAGTCGCTGATCTCGCGGCTGCAGTCGGGCGAAGCCGCGATCAGCGGCTCCTGACCACCTGTCCTCAGCCGCCAGCCGCGCGGTGGCGCTTGTCGTGCTCGATCAGCGCGTACGCGGAGTGGTTGTGGATTGACTCGAAGTTCTCCGCCTCGATGGTATAGGCGTCGATGCGCGGGTCGTCGTTCAGACGCATCGCGATGTCGCGCACCAGGTCCTCGACGAACTTGGGGTTGTCATAGGCACGCTCGGTGACATGCTTCTCGTCCGGGCGCTTGAGAATTCCGTAGACCTCGCAAGACGCTTCGCGCTCGGCGATGTCGATCAGCTCCTCGATCCAGACGTGGTCGTTCAGCTCCGCGGTGATCGTGACATGCGACCGCTGGTTGTGCGCACCGTAGTCGCTGATGCCCTTTGAGCAGGGGCACAGGCTGGTGACCGGCACCGTCACCCGCAGCTGCAGTTCCGTGCGCCCGCCGCGGTGCTCGCCGATCAGCATGGCGCGATAGTCCATCAGGCTCTCGACGCCGGAGACCGGCGCCTTCTTCATGACGAAGAAGGGAAACGACATCTCGATGTGCCCGGCCTCGGAATCGAGGTACGCGGCCGTTTCCCCCAGCATGGCGCGGAAGGACTCCACCGATATCTCGCGCTCGTGGCGATGCAGGATCTCGACGAACCGCGACATGTGCGTGCCCTTGAAGTCGTGCGGCAGGTACACGGACATGTTGAAAGTCGCAACGGTGTGCTGCTCGCCGCCGGCGCGGTCGCGGATGCGCACCGGATGGTACAGGTCCTTCACGCCGACCTTGTTGATCGGGATGCGGCGCGTGTCGGCGCGTCCCTGTACGTCTTCGATGCCGGCGTCGGCCGGCGTGTTGGCTGTCGCAGAAGTCATGGCGGGTCCAGGGGAATGTCCGGCCTCGCGGGTGGCCCGAGGCGATCCGGTGGCCGGGCGGGCCAGTTTGCAGCTAGCCCGCTACTTTACACCAGAATGCCCGGCGGCCGGCCGCCTCAGCCGCCGGCCGGCAGGACACGGCGCAGTCCAGGACGCGCAAAGAAGCCGTCCAGGGCGCTGCGGACCGCCGGCTCGTCGAGGCCGGCGGAGGCGAGGTTGTCATTGCGGGAGCCGTGCTCGATGAAGCGGTCGGGCAGGCCGAGCGTCAGCACCGGCAGCTGCAGGCCGTGGGCGTTCAGGCAGGCCAGCACCGCTTCGCCGGCGCCGCCGGCGATCGCGTTGTCCTCGAGCGTCACGGCCCGGCGGTGGCGCCGGGCGGTCTCGAGCACGGTCGAGACGTCCAGCGGGCGCACGAAGCGCATGTTCACGACCGTCGCGTCGTAATCGGCGGCGATCTTCTCCGCGGTTTCCACCATCGCGCCGAATGCGTACAGGACGAGCCCGCCGTCGCCCTCGCGGCGGATCTGCGCCTTGCCGACCGGCAGGGCCTGCATCGCTTCCTCGATCGCGACACCGGGGCCCTGGCCGCGCGGGTAGCGCACCGCGGCGGGCAGGTCGAGCGTGGTCGCGGTGTACAGCATCTGGCGGCATTCGTTCTCGTCAGCCGGCGCCATCACCACCATGTTCGGGATGCAGCGCAGGTAGGACAGGTCGAACGCGCCCTGGTGAGTGGCGCCGTCGGAGCCGACCAGGCCGCCGCGATCGATGGCGAACACCACCGGCAGGCGCTGCAGTGCAACGTCGTGAATCAGCTGATCGTAGGCGCGCTGCAGGAAGGTGGAGTAGATGGCCACCACCGGGCGCTTGCCCTCGCAGGCGAGCCCCGCCGCCAGCGTCACGGCGTGCTGCTCGGCGATCGCCACGTCGAAGTAGCGATCCGGGAAACGCCGCTCGTATTCGACCAGCCCCGAGCCTTCGCGCATCGCGGGCGTGATGCCGATGATGCGATCATCGCGCTCGGCCATGTCGCACAGCCACTGCCCGAACACCTGCGAATAGCTGGGGCCGGCGGCCTTTTCCTTGCGCAGCTGGCCGCTGGCCGGGTCGAACGGGCCCGGGCCATGCCAGGTGATCGGATCGGCTTCCGCCGGCGCGTAACCCTTGCCCTTCTGCGTGACCACGTGCAGCAGCTGCGGGCCGCGCCGCATGCGCATGTTGCGCAAGGTCGCCGCCAGCGACTCGACGTCGTGGCCGTCGAGCGGGCCGATGTAGTTGAAGCCCATTTCCTCGAACAAGGTGCCCGGCAGCACCATGCCCTTGGCGTGCAGTTCCGAGCGGCGCACCAGCTCCCAGGCGGTCGGCATGCGGCGCAGCACGCGCTTGGAGTTCTCGCGCAGGTGCCCGTAAATCTTGCCGGACAGCAGGCGCGCGAGGTAGTTCGACAGGGCGCCGACATTCTCGGAAATCGACATGTCGTTGTCGTTCAGCACCACCAGCAGGTCGACGTCGAGGCTGCCGGCGTGATTCAGGGCTTCCCAGGCGAGGCCGGCGCTCATGGCGCCGTCGCCGATGATGGCCGCCACCCGCCGGTCGCCGCCCTGCAGCCGGTTGGCGATCGCCATGCCGAGCGCCGCGCTGATCGAGGTGCTGGAGTGCCCCACGCCGAAGGTGTCGTAGACGCTCTCGTCCCGGCACGGGAACGGCGCCAGGCCACCGTGCGCCTTGATGCTGCCCAGCCGGTCGCGGCGCCCGGTCAGCACCTTGTGCGGGTAGGCCTGGTGGCCGACGTCCCAGACGAGCCGGTCGTGCGGGGTGTTGAACACATGGTGCAGCGCCACCGTGAGCTCGACCGTGCCGAGCCCGGCCGCGAAATGGCCGCCTTTCTGGCTGACGGTCTGGATCAGGAACTCGCGCAGCTCGGCCGCGACCTGCGGCAGGTCCGACTCCGGCAGCGCCCTGAGCGCCTCCGGACTCTCCAGCTGGTCCAGCAGCGGAAATCGCTGTTCGCGGTTCATGGGGGCAGAGTCTACCGTGTCAGGGCCGCTCGCCCTACTGGCGGCGGTCGATGACGTAGCGGGCGACCTCGGCGAGCCCGGCCGCGGTGCCGTCGAACACGTCCAGGGCGGCCAGCGCCTCGTCGCGCAGCGCGAGCGCCCGCGCATGCGCCGCGTCCACCCCGGCCATGGCCGGATAGGTGGGCTTGGCGGCCGCGGCGTCGGCACGGACCGGCTTGCCGACGGTGCTCTCGTCGCCTTCGACGTCCAGCAGGTCGTCGACGATCTGGAAGGCGAGGCCAAGGGCGCTGGCGTAGCGGGCGAGGCCGGCGCGGCGTGCCTCCGCAAGCGTCGGTGCGGCCGCCGCGGCCATCATGACGCTGGCCTCGATCAACGCCCCGGTCTTCAGCCGGTGCATCTGTTCCACCTCGGCGAGCGTCAGGCCGTGGCCCGCCGCGGCGAGGTCGATCGCCTGCCCGCCCGCCATGCCGGCGGTGCCGCTGCCGTGGGCCAGCAGCCGGACCATTTCCAGCCGGACCGCCGGATCGGCGGGCATCGTCGGGTCGGCCGCCAGGATCTCGAAAGCCAGCACCTGCAGGGCATCGCCGGCCAGGATGGCGGTCGCTTCGTCGAAGGCCCGATGGGTGGTCGGGCGGCCGCGGCGCAGGTCGTCGTCGTCCATCGCCGGCAGGTCGTCGTGCACCAGCGAGTACGCATGGATCAATTCGACGGCGGCGGCAGGCCCGTCGAGCAGCGCTGGCGCCACGCCGATCGCCTCGCCCGTCAGGTAGCACAGCGCCGGGCGCACGCGCTTGCCGACGCCGAGCGCCGCATAGCGCATCGCCTCGTGCAGGCGCGCGGGTGTCTTCGCCGCCGGCGGGAGATAGCGCTGCAGCGCGCTTTCCACGCGCGACCGGTAGTGCTCGAGTCGCTGGGCGATCCCCGGGTCCGCCAATGCCGGGTCCTCAGTCCTCGCCTTCCGGCTCGAAATCCTCGACGGTGGGTTCCGCGCCGGGGCGGGCACTCAGGACCTGGACCTTCTGCTCGGCGCGCTTCAGCGCCTCCTGGCAGCTGCGAGTCAGCTCTATGCCGCGCTCGAACTGCTTCAGCGAGTCCTCGAGGGCGAGATCGCCATGTTCGAGCCGCTCGACGATCTGCTCGAGTTCGGTCATGGCGGCCTCGAAGTCGACCGGTCGGGTTTTCTTGCTCACGCTATTTGTCGCGATTGTTCGGCCGGCGATCGGCGCTAAGGTACACATCTGCAGGAACGGGGGTCAACGCGTCACGGCCGGGCGCTCCGGCGCAGGGCACCGCGGTTGACTTGGCCGGGGTCGCGGCGCACCATCAAACGCCGTGTTAGATCGTGTCTAAAACGGCGCGGCCAGGCGTTCCGGGCTCGAATTTCTCATCCGTGTAGGAGGATCCATCGTGAACCTGAAGGGCAGCAAGACCGAAGGCAATCTGAAGGACGCGTTCTCAGGCGAGTCGCAGGCGAACCGGCGCTACCTCTACTTCGCCCAGAAGGCGGACGTGGAGGGCTACAACGACGTTGCCTCGGTGTTCCGTTCGACGGCCGAGGGCGAGACCGGCCATGCGCACGGTCACCTCGAGTACCTCGAGCAGGTCGGCGATCCGGCAACGGGCCTGCCGATCGGACAGACCTCGGACAACCTCAAGGCGGCGATCGCCGGCGAGACCCACGAGTACACCGACATGTACCCGGGCATGGCGAAGACCGCCCGTGACGAGGGTTTCCACGAAATCGCCGACTGGTTCGAGACGCTCGCCAAGGCCGAGCGCTCGCACGCCAACCGCTTCCAGAAGGCGCTCGACCAGATGGCCTGATGGCCGCGGCTGTTGCGGCACGGTACGCCACGTGGGGCGGGCAGTCGCCCGCCCCATTTTCGTTTCAGGAAACCCCACGGGAGTAGCGGCGGTGAGCGAATCCACGAGCGGCCCTCGCGAAGGCAGCCTCGAAGCGCCGACCCGGCACCCGCTGGACTGGAAGAGCCCGGACTTCTGGGACGAGGGGTCGCTGTTCAAGGAGCTCGAGCGGGTCTTCGACATCTGCCACGGCTGCCGGCGCTGCGTCAGCCTCTGCAATGCGTTTCCCGTGCTGTTCGATCACGTCGACGAGTCGCCGACCGGTGAGGTGGACGGCGTTGCCAAGGCGGCCTATTGGGACGTCGTCGACCACTGCTACCTGTGCGACATGTGCTACCTGTCGAAGTGCCCGTACGTGCCGCCGCACCCGTGGAACCTGGACTTTCCGCACCTGATGCTGCGCGCCAAGGCGGTCAAGCACCGGCAGGGCAAGACCCGGTTCCGCGACAAGCTGCTGACCTCGACCGACCTGGTCGGAAGCCTCGCCGGCATCCCGGTGGTGTCCGAGATGGTCAATGCCGCCAATCGCAGCACGCTGGGCCGCAAGCTCTTGCACAACACGCTCGGCGTGCATCGCGATGCGCCGGTGCCGGACTATCACTCGCGCTCCTTCCAGAAGCGCGAGGCCGCGCGCAGCAAGCCCGCCCTGGAAGCGGTCGCCACCGACGCGACCCGTGGCAAGGTCGTGGTGTTCGCCACCTGCTACGGCAACCGCAACCTGCCGCAGATGAACGAAGACCTGGTTGCGGTGTTCAACCACAACGGCATTCCGGTCACCACGTTCGCCGACGAGAAGTGCTGCGGCATGCCCAAGCTCGAGCTGGGCGACCTGGATGCCGTGGACAAGCTCAAGCGCCACAACATCCCGGCGCTTGCGCGGCTGGTGGAGGAAGGCTGGGACATCGTGGTGCCGGTGCCGTCCTGTGCGCTGATGTTCAAGCAGGAGCTGCCACTGATGTATCCGGACGACGAGCAGGTCCGCCGGGTGCAGCAGCGGACCTTCGACCCGTTCGAGTACCTGATGCTCCGGCACAAGGGCGGCAAGCTGCGCACCGACTTCAGGAATTCGCTCGGCAAGGTGGCCTATCACGTGCCCTGTCATCTGCGGGTGCAGCGCATCGGCCTGAAGACGCGCGATGCGCTGAAACTGGTGCCCGATACCACGATCGAAGTGATCGAGCGTTGCTCCGGGCACAACGGCACCTACGCCGTGAAGAGCGAGTTCCACGAGGCCTCGGTGAAGATCGCGCGGCCGGTGGTGCAGCGTGTGCAGTCGGCCGCAGCGGACCACTACGCCAGCGACTGCCCGATGGCGGGTGACCAGATCGCCCACGGCCTGGCCGACAAGGGCCGCGGGCCGGAGCACCCGCTCGGCCTGATGCGTTACGCGTACGGAATCTGAGGAACGTCCGATGAGCAGCAACGAGATCGTGCTTCGCGGCCCGCTGCGGCCGCAGGACCTGTTCAGTCTGGAGCAGTACGCCCGCCAGCGCGGCGACTTCCGGCATCGGGTGCTGGACCACAAGAAGCTTCGCACCGTGGGGGTCGGGCCGAACACCACCTGGGTGTTCGAGGACCGATTGACGATTCAGTATCAGGTTCAGGAAATGCTCCGCGTCGAGCGCATCTTCGAGCCGGACGGCATCCAGGACGAACTCGACGCCTACAACCCGCTGATCCCCGACGGCGGCAACTGGAAGGCGACCTTCCTGATCGAGTTCCCGGATCCGCAGGAGCGCAAGCAGGCGCTGGAGCGGCTCAAGGGTGTCGAGCGCCGCTGCTACGTGCAGGTCGCGGGCTTCGAGCGCGTGTTCGCGGTCGCCGATGAGGACATGGAGCGCGAGAACGCCGAGAAGACCTCGGCGGTCCACTGGCTGCGCTTCGAGCTGACCGCGGCCATGCGCTCGGCGGTGAAGGCGGGCACCCCGGTCGAGCTGGGCATCGACCATGCTGCCTACGCGCACTCGTGCAACCTGTCCCCGACGTCGGTCAAGGCGCTCGCCGCGGACCTCGACTAACGCGGGGACTGGCCCGCAGTCTGAAGGACTTCCTGCGGCGACGGCCGTGCCAGCGGGGACTGTCCCCTCCGGGTGGCTCGTCGAGGCACTCCGCGGAACGGCTTCAACTGCGCGGGTCTCTCTACTCCTGTAGAGCCTCTTGCTCGCTCCGAGAGCCAAAAGTCGCTCGCAAGAGGCCTACAGTCGTCCTCGACCCGCGCGGGGACTGTCCCGGTAGGGGACTGTCCCCTCCAGCCTCTTTGCCACCGGTGAAGGCATCCCGCGGAACGGCCTCAACTGCGCGGGTCTCTCTACTCCTGTAGAGCCTCTTGCTCGCTCCGAAAGCCAAAAGTCGCTCGCAAGAGGCCTACAGTCGTCCTCGACCCGCGCTGGGACTGTCACCCGTAGGGGACTGTCCCCGTTGCTGGCACCCGTCGCGGCACTTCCGGTTCACAGGCGGGCGAAGACGACCGTGGCCCCTTCCGTAGTGAGTTTGGCTTCCCGAACGGAGGAAGGGGCCACGGGAGTAGGGAGCCCGCCGGGCACCAAACCAATGCATCGCCGAGGCCGGCTGAACGATGACTTGGGCCGTAGTGAGTTTGGCTTCCCGAACGGAGGAAGGTGCCACGGGAGCAGGGAGCCCGCCAGGCGCGACGCAAGCTCAGGGAAATCAGGCGCAAGCCGCGACGGTCGGCAGCCCGCCCGGGCGCACGCGGGCTGATAGAATGCGCGCGCTTCAAGGAGACACCCCGCGCCGATGACCACGTCCTACAACGCTTCCGATATCGAGGTCCTCTCGGGCCTCGAGCCCGTGCGTCGCCGCCCGGGCATGTACACCGACACCCGCAGTCCGAACCACCTGGCCCACGAGGTCATCGATAACAGCGTCGACGAGGCGCTCGCCGGGCACTGCAAGCTGATCGCGGTCACCCTTTACAAGGACGGCTCGCTGGCGGTCGAGGACGACGGCCGCGGCATGCCGGTGGACATGCACCCGAAGGAGAAGCTGCCCGGCGTCGAGCTGATCCTCACGCGGCTGCACGCCGGCGGCAAGTTCTCCGACAAGACCTACCAGTACTCCGGCGGCCTGCACGGCGTGGGCGTGTCGGTGGTCAACGCGCTGTCGAAGAACCTCGACTGCTGGGTGCGGCGTGCCGGGCAGGAGTACAACATCTCCTTCCGCGACGGCAAGACCGTCTCGAAGCTCGAGGTGGTCGGCAGCGTCAAGCGCGGCGTGTCGGGCACGACGGTGCGGTTCTGGCCCGATCCCAAGTTCTTCGACAGCGCCGCGTTCTCGGTGCCGCGCCTGAAGCACATGCTGCGCGCCAAGGCGGTCCTCTGTCCCGGCCTGCGGATGCGCCTGACCGTCGAGGCGAGCGGTGAGACCGACGAGTGGTTCTTCACGGGCAATCTGTCCGAGTACCTCGCCGAGGAACTCGGCAAGGTGGCCACACTGCCGGCCGAACCGTTCTCGGGCAGCCTCAAGGGTGGCACCGAGGTGGCCGAGTGGGCGCTGTGCTGGGCGCCCGACGCCGAAGCGCAGGTTGCCGAGAGCTACGTGAACCTGATCCCGACGCCGGAAGGCGGCACGCACGTCAACGGGCTGCGCGCCGGCATCACCGAGGCGCTGCGCGAGTTCTGCGAGTTCCGCAACCTGCTGCCGCGCGGTCTCAAGCTCGCCCCCGAGGACGTCTGGCAGCGGATCAGCTTCGTGCTGTCCGTGAAGATGCAGGACCCGCAGTTCGCCGGGCAGATCAAGGAAAAGCTGTCGTCACGCGAGTCGGCGGCATTCGTCTCGGGGGTCGTCAAGGACGCCTTCGCCTTGTGGCTCAACCAGCATCCCGAGGCCGGCGAGAGCATCGCGCAGTTCGCGATCGGCAACGCGCAGGAGCGCGTGCGGGCCGCGCAGAAGGTCACGCGCAAGCGCATCGTCAGCGGCCCGGCGCTGCCCGGCAAGCTGGCGGACTGCCGCCTGCAGGAACCGGCGCGCTGCGAGCTGTTCCTGGTCGAGGGCGACTCCGCCGGTGGCTCGGCCAAGCAGGCCCGCGACCGCGAGTTCCAGGCGGTCATGCCGCTCCGGGGCAAGATCCTCAACACCTGGGAGGTGGAGCCGGCCGGCGTCTTGCAGTCGCAGGAGGTCAATGACATCGCCATCGCGCTGGGGGTGGATCCAGGCTCTGCCAATCTGTCCGGCCTGCGCTACCACAAGATCTGCATCCTCGCCGACGCGGATTCGGACGGCGCGCACATCGCGACGCTGTTGTGCGCACTGTTCCTCCGGCACTTCCGGCCGCTGGTCGCCGCCGGGCACGTCTACGTCGCCATGCCGCCGCTGTTCCGGGTCGACGTGGGCAAGCAGGTCTTCTATGCGCTCGACGAATACGAGCGGCAGGGCATCCTCGACCGCATCGCGGCGGAGGGCATCCGCGGCAAGCCGGTCGTGACCCGCTTCAAGGGCCTGGGTGAGATGAGCGCCGTGCAGTTGCGCGAGACGACCATGGCGCCCGAGACGCGTCGCCTGGTGCAGCTGACCATCGAGGCCGCGGACGAGACCGACCAGCTGGTCGACATGCTGCTCGCCAAGAAGCGCGCGGCGCATCGCCGGGAATGGCTCGAGTCGAAGGGAAATCTGGCGATCGTATGAAAGAGCAGGAACTCAACTTCGAGGGCATCGAGCGGCGGCCGCTGAAGGCCTTTGCCGAGCAGGCCTACCTCGACTACTCGATGTACGTCATCCTCGATCGCGCGCTGCCGCAGCTCGCCGACGGCCTCAAGCCGGTGCAGCGGCGGATCATTTTCGCGATGAGCGAGCTCGGCCTGTCCGCCACCGCCAAGCACAAGAAGTCGGCTCGCACGGTGGGCGACGTGATCGGCAAGTATCACCCGCACGGCGACTCCGCCTGCTACGAAGCCATGGTGCACATGGCCCAGGACTTCTCCTATCGCTATCCGATCGTGGACGGGCAGGGCAACTGGGGCGCCACCGACGACCCCAAGTCCTTCGCCGCCATGCGCTACACGGAAGCACGGCTGAAGGCCTACTCGCAGGTGCTGCTGTCAGAGCTAGGGCAGGGCACGGTGGACTGGACCCCCAACTTCGACGGCACGCTGGATGAGCCGGTGCTGCTGCCGGCGCGCCTGCCGAACGTGCTCCTGAACGGCGCCGCCGGCATTGCGGTTGGCATGGCGACCGACATTCCGCCGCACAACCTGCGCGAAGTCGCCGCTGCCTGCATCCACCTCATCGACGAGCCCGATGCGTCCGTGCGCGACCTGTGCAAGCACATCCGCGGCCCGGACTTTCCGATGGGCGCCGAGATCATCACGCCCAAGGCGGAGCTGCGGGCGATGTACGAGACCGGCAGCGGCTCCTTCCGCGCCCGGGCGGTCTACGAGGTCGAGGACGGCGAGGTCATCATCACGGCGCTGCCCTACCAGGTCTCCGGCTCCAAGGTCCTCGAACAGATCGCAGCGCAGATGCGCGCCAAGAAGCTGCCGATGGTCGATGACCTGCGCGACGAGAGCGATCACGAGCAGCCGATCCGTCTGGTAATCACGCCGCGCTCGAATCGTGTCGATGTCGAGCAACTGATGGCGCACCTGTTCGCCACCACCGACCTCGAGCGCAGCTACCGCGTCAACATGAACATGATCGGCCTCGACGGCCGGCCGCGGGTCCTCGGCCTCAAGCCGCTCCTCGAGGAATGGCTGCAGTTCCGCCAGGCGACGGTGCGCCGACGCCTAGAGTGGCGCCTCGGCAAGGTGCAGGCCCGGCTGCACGTGCTCGACGGCCTGCTGATCGCCTATCTCAACCTCGATGAAGTGATCCGCATCGTGCGCACCGAGGACGAGCCGAAGCCGGTGCTGATCAAGCGCTTCGATCTGTCCGACATACAGGCCGAGGCGATCCTCGAGACCAAGCTGCGCCACCTCGCCAGGCTGGAGGAAATGAAAATCCGCGGCGAGCAGGAGGAGCTGTCCGCCGAGCGGGACCAGCTCGAGAAGACGCTGTCGGGCAAGGCGCGCCTGAAGAAGCTGGTGCGCGAAGAACTCGAGCGCGACGCCGAGCAGTATGGCGACGAGCGGCGCGCCCGCATCGTCGAGCGCGCCGCGGCCCAGGCCATCGACGAGACCGAGCTGGTGTCGAGCGAGCCGGTAACCATCGTGCTGTCGAAGGCCGGCTGGGTGCGTGCCGCCAAGGGGCACGAAATCGATGCGGCGCAGTTGTCCTACAAGACCGGCGACGAATTCCATGCGGCGGCGCGCGGGCGCAGCACGCAGCAGGCCATCTTCGTCGACTCGACCGGTCGCGCCTACAGCCTCGCTGCGCACACCCTGCCGGGCGCCCGTGGCCAGGGAGAACCGCTGTCCGGCCGCCTCGATCCGCCGGACGGCGCGACGTTCGCCGCGGTGATGGTCGGCGAGCCGGCCGACCGATGGCTGCTCGCCTGCGACGGCGGCCAGGGCTTCGTCGCCCGCCTGGAGAGCCTGAGTTCGCGCAATCGCGCGGGCAAGGCGGTTTTCAACCTGCCGGAGAACGCGCAGGTGCTGGCGAGCTCGGCGGTGCCTGCCGACGGCAATCCGCTGGTCTGCGCGGTCAACAGCGAGGGACGCTTGCTCGCGTTCCCGGTCGCGGACCTTCCGGAGATGGAGAAGGGGCGCGGCAACCTGATCTTCGGCGTGCCGGGCAAGAAGGCGAAGGCCAGGGCGGAGCTGATGACCGCGGTGGCCGTGGTCCCTGAGGGCGGCAAGCTGCTCGTCAGCTGCGGCGAACGGCGCATGACGCTCGCCTGGAAGGACCTCGACACTTATCGCGGCGAACGCGGCCAGCGCGGCGCGCTGCTGCCGCGCGGCTGGCGCAAGGTCGACCGGCTGGACGTCGAGTCGTAAGCGTCGCCGGGGACTGTCCCCGCAGGGGACTGTCCCCCGATGCGCCACTGAGCCGGGGACTGTCCCCGATGCGGCACTGAGCCGGGGACTGTCCCCATCGGGGACTGTCCCCTAATGCTGCACCATGTGGGGACTGTCCCCTCCAGGCTCTTGCCACCGGTGAAGGCATCCCGCGGAACGGTTGCACTGCGCGGGTCTCTCTACTCCTGTAGAGCCTCTTGCTCGCTCCGCCGAGCCAAAGTCGCTCGCAAGAGGCCTACAGTCGTCCTCGACCCGCGGCGGGGACTGTCCCCATCGGGGACTGTCCCCTCTCAGGCACTCACCCGTGGCCAGGCATGCCTCACCGGCGCTCTCGCTCTGCAGGCGGGCGAAGACGACCGTGGCCCCTTCCGCAGTGAGTTTGGCTTCCCGAACGGAGGAAGGGGCCACGGAAGTAGGGAGCCCGCCGGGCACAGGAGGGGACAGGCACCGCTGGGACGGCTGAGCAACGATGAGGGTGGTGCCTGCGGAGCCAGTCCCCACTGGTGCCAATTCCCGGCAACGGGAGTAGGGAGCCCGCCGGGCACAGGAGGGGACAGGCACCGCTGGGACGGCTGAGCAACGATGAGGGTGGTGCCTGCGGAGCCAGTCCCCACTGGTGCCAATTCCCGTCCACGGAAGCAGGGAGCCCGCCGGGCACGAGGTCCAGGCGGTCTGCCGCGGGTGCGGCGCTACTGCCCGAGGACGACTTCCTCCGGCGCGTTGACGAAGTAGCCCTGGATGTACTCCACGCCGAGCTGCCACAGCGCGGCCATGGTGTTGGCGTCCTCGACACGCTCCGCGATCGTCGTCGCACCGCGCGCCCGGGCCAGGTCCACCAGCGCGCGCACGCGCTGCTGGTTGTCGAGGTCGGTCGCGAGGCCCTGCATCAGGCCGCCGTGAATCTTGACGAAGTCCGGCTGCAGGTGGCCCATCATCGTTTCGGTGTCGCGGCCGCTGCCGAAGCCGTCGATGGCGAAGCGGAAGCCGAGGTCCTTGAGCTTGCCCTGCAGCGCAGCCGTGTCCTTCAGGTGCACGCTGGCGGCTTCCTCGCTCGCCTGGAACACGATTCGTTGGGCCTCGATCTTCGAGGCCTTCAGCTGGTTGCTCAGCCAGATGGTCAGCGAGGCGTCGGCGAGCGTGTGGCGCGACAGCCGCACGAACAGCGCGCCCGGGCGGCGCGAGGCGCAGAACGACATGGAGGCGCCGATCACCCAGCGATCGATGTTCTTCATCAGGTCGTTGCGCTCGGCGACCGGGATGAACTCCGAGGGCAGCAGCTCATTGCCGGCCTCGTCGACCATGCGCACCAGCACGTCGAACATGTTGCGCTCATCGCCCAGCAGGCTGGCAATCGGCTGCTGCACCAGGCGGAAGCGGTTCTCCATCAGCGCGAGCTTGATCTGGCGGACCCACAGCTTGTCCTTGTCGACCTGCTTGAGCAGGGCATCGGTGTGCTCGAGCGTGTGCACGCGGTTGCCGCCGATCTCGCGGCCGCGGCGGTTGGCGCGGTACGCGTCGCTGGCGGGACCCGCCGGATCCGTCAGCGACGGGGGCACCAGCCCGAGCCCGACCGTGCAGGTGGTCGAGATCGACTTGTCGCCGAGCTGGAACACGTGCGTCGAGATGCGCCTGACGCTCTGTTCCGCCCAGGCTTCGATGTCGCGGTTGTTGCCACGATGCAGCAGCATCATGAAGCCGTTGCCGGCAAAGCGGCCGGCGAGGTCGCCCGGCTGCAGGTTCTCGCGCAGCGCTTGCGCGAACTGCACCAGGAATTCCTCGGCGCTCAGCACGCCGAGTTCGGACAGGATGTCCTCGAGCTTGTCGGGCTCGACGTAGGCGATGTGGCGCACGCCGCCCTTGGGCGCTTCGGCGAGACGCTTGCGCAGCTCGTCCAGGAAGAAGCCGCGGTGCAGGAAGCCGGTGGCCGGATCGCGGTGAATGGCGTCCGCCAGCTGACGCTCCATTTCCTTGACGTCGCGGTGGCTGGCGGAAACCGACAGTCGCACGCTCGGTTCGCCCTCGTACTCCGACTTCGCCAGCTGCAGTTCGAGCGGCATGGCGCTGCCGTCGGGCAGCCGCACGCTGGCACGCAGCACGTGGTCCGACCAGCGGCCCTGCAGACAGGCGACCAGGGCGCCCTTCAGGGCGGTGTGCGAGTCGGGCTCGAACGAATCCATCAGCGGCGTGCCGACCAGTTCGTCACCCGACTTGTGTCCGAGCAGCTCGACCCAGGACGGGTTGGCCTCGACCACGATCCCTTCCTGCACCTGGGCGATGGCGTCGGTCGAGCCCTGCATGAAGTCGCGCAGCTGGCGCTGGTACTCCTTCGCCGCGGAGAGCGTCGAGGACAACGCCCGGTTCAGGCGGTAGGTCTGCAGTTCGCGGCTGACCACGAGGCGCAGCCGGTCCAGGTTGTCCAGCGTGACGGCGTCCTGCGCGCCGAGCTGCATCGCCCGCGCGATCGTCTCCTCGTCGACGTCCTTGTGCACCAGCAGCACCGGCACTTCGGCGGCGCAGCGGGCCCTGAACTCCAGCGCCGCCTTCAGGTCGACCACGCCTTCCTCGGCGAAGATGATCACCATCTGCGGCAGGATCTGCGTCAGCGCGTCGCCCAGCTCCCGCGCATCGGGCAGCCAGTTGACGTGCGCCGGCAGGCCGGCGTTGCGCAACGTCTTGTTGATGACCTCGACGTTGTCCTGGTGCCGCGTCATGACGATCATCGGCACGGCGGCTGGCTGATTCAAAATTGTCACTCCGAACAGGGACTTAGCCGTACTGGCCGAGGCATTCTAGCACCCGTGCGGACAGCCATTACGCGACGGGCGTCTTGGATCCGGCACCCGCTTCCTCGCGTACCAGGCGGGGCACCAGGTAGCCGGGCAAGCGGCCCCTGAGCGCTGTGGCCAGCTCGACCGCCCGCTCGGGGTCGACCTCGAAGTGCGCCGCGCCGCGCACGCGGTCGAGCAGATGCAGGTAGTAGGGCAGGACTCCGCAGGCATCCAGCCGTTCGCTCAAGGCCTCCAGCGTATCGGCCGAATCGTTCACGCCCTTGAGCAGCACGCTCTGGTTGAGGAGCGCGACGCCGCGCGCGCCGATCGCGCGCAGTGCCGTCGCCGTCGCCTCGTCGAGCTCGGCCGGATGGTTGCTGTGCACCACCATGACGGTGCGCAACCGCAGGCCGCCGAGCCACTCGAGCAGGCCTGCGTCGACCCGCTCCGGCAGCACGATCGGCTGGCGGGTGTGGATGCGAAGCCGCTTGAGATGCGGGATGGCCTGCAGCGCGTCGGTCAGGCCGGCCAGGCGCGCGTTCGACAGCGACAGCGGATCCCCGCCGCTCAGGATCACCTCGCGGCAGGACCGGTCCGCGCGCAGGGCGGCGAGCGCGGCCTCGAAGCGAGCGCCGCCGGCGGACTGCTCGGCATACGGAAACTCCCGGCGGAAGCAGTAGCGGCAATGCACCCCGCAGGCGCCGGTGGTGATCAGCAGCGCCCGGCCGCGGTACTTGTGCAGCAACCCGGGTCCGGTGAGCGCCGTCAGATCCCCGACGGGATCGCTGACGAACCCCGCGACCTCGTCCTCCTCGATGCCGAGCGGCAGCACCTGCCGCAGCAGCGGGTCGGCCGGGTCGCCATGGCGCATGCGGGCGACGAAGCCGCGCGGCACCTTAAGCCCGAAGCGCCGCGCCGCGCGCCGCGCTGGTTCGACCAGCGCCGGGTCCAGGCCGAGGAGGTCGATGAGCTCACCGGGATCCGTGACGGCGTCGCGCAGCGCGTCCTGCCAGGTCACGGACTGGTCGGCAAGCGGGCTTGCGGCTATCATATGCGGCTCTTCCAGACTCTCATTGCCCGCCATTGTGCGGGCCCCCACGGCGGACGCAATGGCAAGTTACAACACGAACGAGTTCAAGTCGGGCCTGAAGATCATGCTCGACCAGGATCCCTATGTGATCGTCGAGAACGAGTTCGTGAAGCCCGGCAAGGGCCAGGCTTTCAGTCGCGTGCGGGTGCGCAACCTGAGGAGCGGCAGGACCATCGAGCGCACCTTCAAGTCCGGCGACTCGGTCGAGGCGGCCGACGTCGTGGACGTCGACATGCAGTACCTGTATGCGGACGGCGACTTCTACCACTTCATGCAGCCGGAGAGCTTCGAGCAGCACACCGCGAGCAAGGAAGCCGTGGGCGACAACGCCCAGTGGCTGAAGGACGGCATCACCTGCATCGTCACGCTCTGGAATGGCCAGCCGCTGTCGGTCACCCCGCCGGCGCACGTCGAGCTCGCGATCGTCGAGACCGACCCGGGCATGAAGGGCGACACCGTCACCGGTGGCACCAAGCCCGCCAAGCTGGAAACCGGCGCGGTGGTCAAGGTGCCGCTGTTCCTGAATACCGGCGAGGTCATCCGCGTCGACACCCGCAGCGCCGAGTACATCGCCCGCGCCAAGTAGCCCGGGCTGCGGCGCACCGCAGCGTTTCAGTCGAACCCGTCGATGCCCGCCAGGCGCCAGTCGCAGGCGCTCGCCAGCAGCGCCGCGAACGGCTCGAGGCCGGCGGCATCCGCGTTGCCGAAGCGCGCCAGGCGCGGACTGTCGAGATCCAGCACGCCGATCAGGCGGTCGTCGCGAATCAGCGGTACCACGATTTCCGAGTTCGACGCCGCGTCACAGGCGATGTGCCCCGGGAACGCATGCACGTCCGCGACGATCAGGGTGCGGCGCCCGGCCGCCGCCGTCCCGCAGACGCCGCGACCCAGGTCGATGCGCACGCAGGCAACCTGTCCCTGGAACGGGCCCACGACCAGCTGGCCACCACGCAGGAAATAGAAACCGGCCCAGTTCAGGTCGGGCAGCGCGCTGTAAAGAAGCGCCGCAGCGTTGGCGGCATTCGCCCACGGGTCGCGCTCGCCGGCGATCAGGCCGCCAAGCTGGGTCAGCAGGTCTGCATAGGCTTTGCCGGGGTCCTGCCAGTCGGGCATTGACGTCGCGAAACTCATGACACCCTCTCAGGCCGTCTCGACCGGAAACGGGATGGCTTGCTCGATGCCGGCGAGCTCGAGCGCCGTCATCACCAGGCGATCGAAACCGAGCGCCACGCCCGAGCAGTCGGGCAGGCCGTGCTCGAGTGCGGCCAGGAAACGCTCATCGAGCGGACGCTCCGGCTGGCCGCGCCGGCGGCGTTGCTGCAGGTCCGCCTCGAAGCGGCCGCCGCTGTTCGGTCGCATCCGCCAGCTCGTGGAAGCCGTTCGCCAGTTCCATTCCGTCAATGTACAGCTCGAAGCGTTCCGCGACCGACGGGTCGCCGGGGCACAACCGCGCCAGCGCGGCCTGCGACGCCGGGAAGTCCCGCACGAACAGCGGAGCGTCGCGACCGAGCGCGGGCCCGACCACCGCCGAGACCAGCAGGTCGAGCAGTTCGTCGCGCCCGGCCGTGGCGGCCTCCGGCAGCGCGACGCCCGCTCGCCGCAGTGCGCTCTCGATGTCCGCGGCCGGCGCCGCCAGGGGGTCGATGCCGGTGACGGCCCGCACGGCCTCGCGGTAGCTCGCGCGGCGTGGCGCCGCGAGCGTCCGGTGCGGCTGCACGGCCAGCGCGACCAGCGCTGCGACGTCGTCCATCAGCGTCTCGAGACCGGCCCCCACGCGGTACCACTCGATCATCGTGAACTCGGGATTGTGCTGCCGCCCGCGCTCGCCATCGCGGAACACGCGGCAGATCTGGTAGCAGTCGCCGATGCCCGCCGCCAGCAGCCGCTTCATCGGGTACTCGGGCGAGGTGTGCAGGAACATCGGCCCGACCCCGGCGACGGCCGCCGGCACCGACTCGAGGTGCACGTCGCTGACCGCCGCCGCCGAGAGCAGCGGAGTCTCGACCTCGAGGGCACCGGTCGCCGCGAAATGGGTACGCACCGCCGCCAGCATCGCCGCCCGGGCGCGCAGCACGTGAAGCGCCGCGGTGGGCCGCCAGGCCGTGGTCACGGACCCTGCAGGGTGGCGATGCGTTCACCCATGCGCAGCTGCGAGCCGGGCGTGAGCCCGGGTTCGCGGCGCACCACGCCGCGCGGGAACATCAGGATCACCGTCGAGCCCATGTTGAAGCGCCCGAGTTCCGCTGCCTTGTCCAGCGCGACCAGCGGGTCGGTGCTCGGCAGTTCGCGCAGCATGCGGGTGCGCTCGGCGGTCACCTCGCCGGCCCATGCCAGGCTCATGCTGCCGACGAACAGCGCGCCGACCAGCACGACCGCCATCGGCCCGAAGCTGGTGTCGAACACGCAGGCGATGCGCTCGTTGCGTGCGAACAGGGCCGGCACGTTCGCCGCCGTGGCGCCGTTGACGCTGAACAGGTCGCCGCCGATGTAGCGCGCGCGTCGCAGCGTGCCGGCGTAGGGCATGTGGATGCGGTGATAGTTGAAGGGCGCCAGGTAGATGGTCGCGAAATCGCCGCCCTCGAAATTCGCCGCCAGCGCGGCGTCGCCGCCCAGCAGCGACTCAGCGCTGTAGTGGATGCCCTTTGCCTGCAACAGCATGTCGCGCTCGATCGGGCCTGCCTGGCTGACCAGCCCGTCGACCGGCGAGACGATCGCCGTCCGCCCGGTGTCGACCGGCCTTGCCCCCGGCTTCAACGCGCGGGTGAAGAAGGCGTTGAAGGACGGGTAGGCGTGCGGATCCGAGTGTTCCGCCTCGGCCATGTTGACCGCATAGAAACGCAGGAACGTGCTGATGATGGCGTTCTTCACCGGCCGTGCCTGGACCCGCGCGACGGCGTGCATGCCGCGCGACAGCAGGTGCTGCGGCAGCAGGTACTGCATGCCGACGAAGAGCTTCTCCGCGACCCGCGATGAACTGCTCATGCGCGACCCGCCGCCGCCACCAGGCGGCGTATGTCGCGCGCAATCACGTCCGCCTCGTGCGGCGAGCTGAGCGCCGCGGTGACCTGACCCGCGGGGTTCACCAGGAACAGGGTGCTGGTGTGGTCCACGGTGTAGTTGCCCTGCTCGTCGGGTTCGCTGCGGAACACGGCGACGCCCAGCTGCCGGGTGAGCTGGTCGATCTGCGCGGCGTCACCCGTGGCGGCGGTGAAGGAAGGGTCGAAGAACCCGACATAGCTTCGTAGCAGGGCAGGCGTGTCGCGCTCGGGGTCGACCGACACCAGCATGATCTGCGGCTGGTCCGCGCTGGGTAGGTCGGACAGCTGGCGCCGCGCGGCGGCGAGCGTCGCCAGCGTGGCCGGGCAGACGTCCGGACAATGCGTGAAGCCGAAGAACAGCACGGTCCAGCCGCCGCGCAGCTTGCCCGGTCCGAACGCAGCGCCATCCTGGTCCAGCAGCGTGAAGGCGGGCAGCGCCCGCGCGGTCGGGAAGGCCAGCCCCCGCTCCAGCGTCGGAATCTCGGCCGGCCGGTCGCGGGCGAGCCAGACGCCGGCCGCGGCGCTGGCCACGGCGACCGCGGCGACCACCAGGATGCGGAGGGTGCGATTCATCTTCTGTTCCTGCCTCGGTTCTCGGCCTGCGATTATCCCACGGGGGCCCTGCGATGGACCCGCTAGAATGAGTCGATGTCCCGTCTGCGCGCGCCGAGCCCACGTAATCCACCGCCAGCCCCGCATGTCGGGGATCTGGTCGACTGGGCTGCGCGCCGGCTCGACGCGGCGGGGTTGTGCTTCGGTCACGGGACCGACAACCCCTTGGACGAGGCCGCGGCGCTGGTGTTCCATGCGCTCGGTATCGCGCACGCCGAGGCGCCGCGCGCCTACGGTTGGGCGGTCGACCCCGCCGGGGCCCGTCGGGCCCGATCGCTGGTCGAGCGGCGTATCCGGACGCGCGCGCCGTTCGCCTATCTGACGGGGCGCACCTGGTTCGCCGGACTCGAGATGGAGGTGACCGCGGACGTGCTCGTGCCGCGCTCGCCGATCGCCGAACTCTGCGAGCGCGCCTTCGAGCCCTGGGTGGCGGGGCGGCAGGTCCGCGCCGTGCTCGACATCGGCACGGGTTCGGGCTGCATCGCCATCGCCGCGGCGGTGGCCTTGCCGCAGGCGCGAGTCGATGCCGCCGACATCTCGCAGGCGGCGCTCGCCGTGGCGGCGCGCAACATCCGCCGCCACGGGCTGGCCGGGCGCGTGCGGCCGGTGCTCTCCAACGTGTTCGCCGGCGTCGCCGGCCGCCGCTACGATATCGTGGTGAGCAACCCGCCCTACGTGCCGGCCGCCGAGATCGCGCGGCTGCCCGAGGAATACCGGCGCGAGCCGGAGATCGGGCTGGCGGCAGGCCGCCACGGGCTCGATGTCGTGCGGCGGATCCTCGCCGGGGCCGCCGCGCACCTCGAGCCCGCCGGCATCCTCGTGGTCGAGGTCGGCGACACCGAGGACACCGTTCGCGCAGCCTGGCCTGCCGTGCCGTTCGAATGGCTGGAGTTCGAACGCGGCGGAGGCGGCGTATTCGTTCTGACCGGCGAACAGCTTCGCCGCCATCGCCGGGTCCTGTCGGGCGCCGCGCACTGAGGAAAACTGACATGTCCGGCAACACTCTCGGCAGGCTGTTCACCGTCACCACCTTTGGCGAGAGCCACGGCCCGGCGCTGGGCGCCATCGTCGACGGCTGCCCGCCGGGTCTCGAGCTGGCGCCCGAGGACCTGATGGGCGACCTCGAGCGGCGCCGCACCGGCACCTCGAAGTTCACCAGCCAGCGCAAGGAACCGGACGAGGTCCGCATCCTCTCGGGCGTGTTCGAAGGGCGTACCACCGGCGCCTCGATCGGGCTCGTGGTCGAGAACACCGACCAGCGCTCGCGCGACTACGACAAGGTGAAGGACCGCTTCCGGCCGGGGCATGCGGATTACACCCATCAGCAGAAGTACGGCTTTCGCGACTACCGGGGCGGCGGGCGCTCCTCGGCGCGCATCACGGTCGCGACGGTCGCGGCGGGCGCAATCGCCCGCAAGTACCTGCGCGAGCGCATCGGCCTGACGGTGAGCGGCTGGCTGTCGCGCATGGGGCCGATCGACCTGGCGCCGGTCGACCCGGCCTCCGCCTACGACAATCCCTTCTTCTCCCCGGACCCGTCGCGCGTGCAGGAACTGGAAGACTACATCTGGACGCTGCGCAAGCAGGGCGACTCGGTCGGCGCGCGCGTCACCGCCGTGGCGCGCGGCGTGCCGCCGGGCCTGGGCGAACCGATGTTCGACCGGGTGGATGCCGACCTCGCGCACGCGATGATGGGCATCAACGCGGTGAAGGCGGTGGAGATCGGCGACGGCGTCGAAGTGGCGCGCCAGCTCGGCACGGAACATCGCGACGAGCTGACGCCAGAAGGCTTTCGCTCCAATCACGCGGGCGGCACGCTCGGCGGCATCACCTCGGGCCAGGACGTCATCGTGCACGTGGCGCTGAAGCCGACCTCGAGCATCCAGGTGCCGGGCTGGACCATCGACGTCGCCGGCAACCCGGTCGAGGTGGTCACCACGGGCCGGCACGACCCCTGCGTCGGGTTGCGCGCCGTGCCGATCGTCGAGTCCATGCTGTTGCTGGTACTGATGGATCACTACCTGCGGCATCGCGCGCAGTGCGGCGACGTCGTGTCGCCGACGCCCGACATCACCCGCCCGCGCTGACTTGCAGGGCGGCACCGCACGACTGTCGGCCGGCTACTTCTGGTACTTCGCGACCCTCGGGCTGTTCGTGCCGTACTGGCCGCCGTATCTCGCCGGCCGCGGCTTCGATCCGGTCGAGATCGGCTTCGCCATGGGCGTGTTCGCCGGCCTGCGCGTGGTCGGGCCGCCCGTCTACGCGCATTTTGCGGACGCTTCCGGGCGTCCGCTGGCCTTGCTGCGCGCCGCGGCGCTGGCCGCCGCCGTTTGCGCGCTGTCATTTCCCTGGCTCGGCCCGTTGTGGGCGCTGACCCTGGGGCTCGCCGTCTACAGCGCGGTCTGGAACGGCGTCGCCTCGATCTACGACGCCTACGTGCTGGCCCGTCTCGGTGCGGCGCGGCGGCGCTACGGCCAGCTGCGGCTATGGGGCTCGATCGGCTTCGTGGTGGTGTCGGTGGCTGCCGGCCAGGCGCTGGAGACGATCGAGCTCGGCCTGCTGCCGTTTGGCCTGGCACTGCTGATCGGCGCTACCTGGCTGACCTTGCGGGGGCTGCCGGAGACGCCGCTCGGCGACGCGGGTCCGGCGACGCCGCTCGGGCCGGCGCTCGGCGACCGGCGCGTGCACGCGTTCCTGGTCGTCGTGTTCCTGATGCTGTTCAGCCACGGCGCGTACTACAACTTCTTCTCCATCTACCTCGAAGGCCTCGGCTACAGCGGCCTCGAGATCGGCGCGCTGTGGGCCTGGGCCGTCATCTCGGAGATCGCCATCTTCCTGGCGGCGTCCAGGCTGGTGACCCGCTTCGGCCTGCGTACGCTCACCATCGCCGCACTGGCGGCGACCGCACTGCGCTGGGCGCTGCTCGGCGGGTTCGCGGACAACGCCGCGCTGGTGTTCGCCGCGCAGACGCTGCACATGATGAGCTTCGGGCTGTTCCACCTGTGTACCGTATCGTTGGCGCAGGTGTTGTTCCCGCCGGGCGCCGCGGCGCGTGCCCAAGCCCTGCACGGCAGCGTGGGTTTCGGCCTCGGCGGGCTGTGCGGCGCGCTGGTCAGCGGCTGGCTGTGGCGCGAGGCGGGACCGGCTGCCGCCTTCGGGGTGGCTAGCGCCGCGGCGGCGCTGGCCACGCTGGTCGCCGCCGCCGGACTGGGACGGTTGCCGCCTGCGGACGGCGCGCCGTTGGTGGCGATGCGCTGAACCGGGGCCGGGTAGGCTTGGGCGGCGCCCTGTCAAGCCCCGAAAGGCCCCGGTCTCTCTTCGATTGCGTGACGCCTTCCGAGATTTTGGTAAATGGCCATGTGTAAGCTATAGTCCGTTCGATCAGGGACTTGTGATTGATTTCACACCCGCTGCGCCACATCCGGGGGATTCTCGGGTCAGGACGCCGGCCGTTTTGGGAGTCACGATGAGCTGGAAACTGCGTGCCGCCGTAACGGCGCTGCTGCTTGCGCCGCAGGCTGCTTTTGCACTGGGACTGGGCGATATCCGCCTCAACTCGTCGCTCAACGAGCCGATGGCGGCAGAGATCGACCTGGTGGCGCCGACCGCCGACGAGCTCGGATCGCTGTCCGCGCAGCTCGCCTCCCGCGAACTCTTCCAGCGCTACGGCCTGGACCGTCCCGGCTACCTGGACTCGATGACCTTCTCCGTCGGCCAGAGCCGTGACGGGCGCAGCGTCCTCAAGGTCAGCTCCGCCGCGCCGATCAGCGAGCCCTTCGTCACCTTCCTGGTGGAGGTGAACTGGCCGCGCGGCCGCCTGCTGCGCGAATACACGGTGTTGCTGGACCCGCCGGTGTTCACGCCGCGGGAAACGGTCGCGCAGGCGCCGGTGGCCGCTCCGACGACGGCGCGCGCGGCGACCTCGCCGCCGCGACCGGCCGCTGCGGCGGCCCGACCCGCTCCCGCGGCCGCCGGCGACATGCCGGACAGCTACCGCGTGCAGCGTGGCGACACGCTCTATGGCATTGCCGCCGGGCTGACCGGCGGCAATCGTGCCGACGTCAATCGCATGATGCTCGCGCTGTTCCGCGAGAACCCGGAAGCCTTCGATGGCAACGTCAACCTGCTGCGCGCCGGCGCCTTGCTGCGCACCCCGGCCGCGGGCACGCTCGACGGCATCGGCAGCGGTGAAGCCTCGGCCGAGATTTCGCGGCAGACGGCCGCCTGGCGCGGCGCGGCCGCCGCCTCCGAGGCGGGCAGACTGCGCCTGGTCACGCCTGACGAAGGCGGCGTGGGTGCGGGCGAGAGCGCGGCCACCGCGGCCGGCGGCGACGTCGGCTCGCGCGTCGACGCCCTGGCCCGCGAGATCGAGGAATCCCAGCGCCTGCTCGAGTTGAAGAACGCCGAGCTGGCGCGGCTGCAGCAGGAACTGGAGGCACGCGAAGCCGCGCAGCAGGCAGAGGCCGCCGCGGCGGCTGCGGCTGCCGCCGAGGCGCCGGTTGCCGCCGAACCCGAGGCCCCGGCTGCGGAGACCCCGGCGACCGAGGCCCCGGTCAGCGAGGCGCCGGTCGACGAGACCCTGTTGGCCGAGGAGCCGGAGGCTCCCGCGGCCGCCGAGCCCGAGGAGAAGCCCGCCGCCGAGGCCAAGCCGGCCGCCGCACCTGCGGAGCCCTCGTTCTTCGATGCCCTGACGGACAACTGGACCTACCTGCTCGGCGCGGCTGCGCTGCTGCTCGGCGGCGTGTTCGCCTTCGGCTACCTGCGCCGCCGGCGCGAGGAAGATCTCGACGAGGCGCTGCGCACCTTCGACACCGGTACCGCGCCCGTCCCGAGTGAAACCCAGAGGCTGCGTGCCCTGGCGCTGGGCGAGGCCGAGCCGACCGTCGAGACGCCGGCCATCCATGTCGAGGAAGGCGGGGCCACCGAACGCAAGCCGGTGCCGCGCAAGCCGGCCAAGGCCGCGGCGGCGCCGATGGAGGACACGCTCAGTGCCGAGGCGCCGATCAGCCTCGACCAGGCCGATCCGATGGCGGAGGCCGACTTCCACATGGCCTACGGTCTCTACGACCAGGCCGCGGACATCGTCAAGCTGGCGCTCGACAAGGAGCCCGAGCGGCGCGACTACAAGGTCAAGCTGCTGGAGATCTACTTCGTCGCCGGCAACAAGCCGAGCTTCCTCGACCTGGCGAGCGAGCTGCACTCCAGCCGGTCGGCTGGCGATGCGGGGGAATGGGAGCGCATCGCGATCATGGGCCGCCAGCTGGCCCCGGAAGAGTCGATGTTCGAGGGCGCCAAGGGTGGCGCCGGTGCCGGCGTCGACCTGAATCTCGAAGGCGGCGAGGGCCACATCGACCTCGAACTGCTGGCGCCGCCGGACGGCGACGACATGGACCTCGACCTCGGTGCCGCGCTGGGCGCCGCCGACAGCGCCTCCGAGACGGGCAAGAACGAGGTGCTGGACTTCGACCTCGAGGATCGCGTGACCACGGCGGAGATGCCGAAGCTCGGCGAGGGCACCGCCGAGATGCCGACCATCGAGCTGCCGGCCGCCGACTCGCCGACCGCCGAGCTGCCGATCGGCGATTCGCTCACCACCAAGCTGAAGTGGGGCGACTCGCCGACCGCGAAGATGCCGAAGGCGCGTTCGCGCGACGACGAGCCGACCGTCGAGCAGGCCAAGCTGCAGCCGCTGCGCGACGACGCCACGGTCAAGGAACAGGTGGATCGCAGCCGCTTCTCCAGTGCTCCCGTCTCGTCCGATTCCACCGCGGAAATGCCGATGGACGACCTGGGCATCGACCTCGGCGACCTCGAGGCGTTGGCGGGCGGACCGGCGGACGCCGAGGACGAGGAAACGCTGATCGCCGACGGGCTCGATGACGCCACGCAGCTGGCCGACAGCCTCGACGACTCCACGCGCCTGGCCGAGTCGATCGGCGCGGACGACGAGACCCGTATCGCCAGGTTCGACGAGCCGACGCGGATGATGCCGGGTCTCGACGATGCCGACGACGTGGGCGGGACTTCGATCGTCCGCTCGCTGGACGACAGCGCCATCGACCTGGATCTGAGCGATTTCGAGGAAAGCGCCGGGGATGACGACCTGACCGGCAAGACCGGGATCATGCGCGCTCCGCAGCTCGACACTTCCACGCCCGCGGGCCGCGGCAATGGCCACGATGATGCCGACTACACCGCCACCGAGCGGGTCGCGCTCGAGGACCTGCCGGAGATGTCCGAGCTGGAGCCGGTGACCATGAGCGAGGTCGGCACCAAGCTCGACCTGGCCCGTGCGTACGTCGACATGGGCGACCCGGATGGGGCGCGCAGCATCCTGCAGGAAGTGCTCAAGGAAGGCAGCAACTCGCAGCGCCAGGAGGCGAAGCGACTGCTCGATTCCCTGCCGGGTGCCTGAGGCCGGCCGGCGCCGCCCGCCGTCCGCGCCGGCGTGAAGCCTTCGCCGGGCCCGGGGCAGCGGATCGCCGTCGGCATCGAGTACGACGGCAGCGCCTACGCGGGCTGGCAGCGCCAGCCGGACAGTCCCTCGGTGCAGGCGGAAGTCGAGCGCGCGCTCGGCTTCGTCGCCGATCACGACGTGGCGGTGCACTGCGGCGGCCGCACCGACACCGGCGTGCACGCGATCGGTCAGGTCGCGCACTTCGACAGCCACGCGGTCCGCAGCCTGCGCAGCTGGGTGCTCGGCGCCAACACCCGTCTGCCGGCCGACATCGCCGTGACCTGGGCCAGGACCGTGCCGGCGGACTTCCACGCGCGTTACTCCGCGCTGTCGCGGACGTACCGGTACATCATCCTCAATCGCGAGACGCGCCCGGCGCTGGGCCGCGCACGGGTCGCGTGGATCCACGAGCCGCTCGACGCCGGCCGCATGCACGAGGCGGCCCAGCTGCTGGTCGGCGAGCATGATTTCTCGGCGTTCCGCGCGGCGGAATGCCAGTCGAGTTCCCCGGTGCGCCGCCTGCAGGCGATCCAGGTCGAGCGCGATGGCCAGTATGTCGTGATGGAAGTGACCGCCAACGCCTTCCTGCATCACATGGTGCGCAACATCGCCGGCTCGCTGATCGCGGTCGGCACCGGTGAGCGCGATCGTGACTGGTTCGCATCGATACTCGCGGGCCGCGAGCGCAAGCTCGCCGGGATCACGGCGCCGGCGGGCGGCCTGTACTTCCTGCGCATCCGCTACCCCGACGTCCACGGACTGCCGGTTCCATCCGGCAACGCTTGGGATATGATGCCGTTCGCGCCACAGCGGACCCATGCATGACCTGGTTCGAGAAAATCATTCCTTCGCGGATCAAGACCGAGCGCCGCACGCGCTCGGTGCCGGAAGGGCTGTGGATGAAGTGCCCGACCTGCGATTCGGTGCTCTACCGCCCGGAGGTCGAGCGCAACCTGCAGGTCTGCCCCAAGTGCTCGCATCACATGCGCATCGGCGCCCGCGACCGGCTGGCGTACTTCCTCGATCCCGAGACCACCGTCGAGATCGCCGGCAGCGTCGCCCCGGACGATCCGCTGCGATTCCGGGACACCAAGAAGTACCGCGACCGGCTCGCCGCCGCGCAGAAGGCCACCGGCGAGCGCGACGCCTTGGTCGTGCTGGCCGGCAAGCTGAAGGGGCAGGACATCGTCGCCGCGGCCTTCGAGTTCGCCTTCCTCGGCGGCTCCATGGGTTCGGTCGTCGGCGAGCGCTTCGTGCAGGGCGTCGACCATTGCATCCGCCATCGCATGCCGCTGGTGTGCTTCACCTCGAGCGGCGGCGCGCGCATGCAGGAGGGCCTGCTGTCGCTGATGCAGATGGCCAAGACCAGCGCCGCGCTGGCCGCGCTCGCCCGCGAGCGGCTGCCGTTCATTTCGGTGCTGACCGATCCGACCACCGGCGGCGTGTCGGCCAGCCTCGCGATGCTCGGTGACGTCAACATCGGCGAGCCCAAGGCGCTGATCGGATTCGCCGGACCGCGGGTCATCCAGCAGACGGTGCGCGAGACCCTGCCGGAGGGCTTCCAGCGCAGCGAGTTCCTGCTCGAACACGGCGCGCTCGACATGATCATGGACCGGCGCGACCAGCGTGACCGGATCGCCTCGCTGCTGCGCATGCTGATGAATCTCCCGCCGGCACAGGACTAGAGCCGGCGTGCGCTTCAACTCCCTGGCGGCCTGGCTCGAATGGCAGGACACCCTGCATCCCGAACCGATCGACCTCGGGCTCGAGCGGGTGCGGGCGGTGTTCGGCCGCATGGGCCGACGGCGACCCGCGCCGACGGTGCTGACCGTCGGCGGCACCAACGGCAAGGGCTCGGTGGTCGCCTATCTGGATGCGATCCTGCGGCGCACCGGCTACACGGTCGGCACCTTCACCTCGCCGCACCTCATTCGCTACAACGAGCGGGTCCGCGTCAACGGCCAGCCGGCCGACGACGACGCCCTGATGGCGGCCTTCGACGCCATAGACCGGGCGCGCGAGGACGAGACGCTCACCTTCTTCGAATGGAATGCGCTCGCTGCCTTCACGGTCTTCGAGCGGGCCGCCATCGACGTGGCGGTGCTGGAAGTCGGCCTCGGCGGGCGGCTCGACGCCGTCAACATCATCGACGCGGACGTGGCGGCGGTGGTCTCGGTAGGCCTCGATCACTGCGAGTGGCTGGGGCAGACCGTCGAGCTGATCGGTCGCGAGAAGGCCGGCATTTTCCGCAACGGCCAGCCCGCGGTGTTCGGTTCGCGGCGCATGCCGATTTCCGTCGGCGACGTGGCGGCGACGCGCGGCGCACGCCTGCGCAGGCTGGGCGTGGACTTCGACTTCGTCGAGCGGCCCGACGGCTGGGACTATGTGGGAACGGGCTCGCGACGCGGCGACCTGCCGCTGCCGCCGCTGGCGGGCGTGGCGCAGCTCGCCAACGCCGCCACCGCGCTGGCCGTGCTGGAGGCCGCCGAGCCCGGCCTGCTGGTGCCGGACGAGGCGGTGCGCGGCGCTTTCGCCGGCGTCTCGCTGGCTGGACGCTTCCAGGTGGTCCCCGGGACACCGGAGTGGGTTCTCGACGTCGCGCACAATCCCGACGCCGCCCGCGTGCTGCGCCAGACGCTGGAGCAGTGGCCGACCTCGGGGCGGACCCACGCGGTCTGCGGCGTGCTGGCCGACAAGGACATTGCCGCGATCATCGAGTGCCTGCTGCCGGTGGTCGACAGCTGGCGCGCGGTGGGCCTGGCCGGGCCGCGCGCCGTCCCGGTGGCCGAGCTTGCCGCGCGCATCCAGGCGGCCGCGCAGGCGCCGGTCGCGCAGTCCGCCGACGTCGCCGCCGGCTGCGCCGCGGCGCGTGACGAGGCCGGGCCCGGCGACCGCATCCTGGTGTTCGGCTCGTTTCACACCGTCGGCCCGGCACTGGAGTTCCTCGGCCTGTCCGCCTGAGCCCTGGCGGGGTGGGCGCGTCGTCCGGCGCATCGCGCGCGTCGCGAGGCTGTAGAATTGCGGGCGCATATGGACAAGACGACGCAGGAACGGCTCGTCGGCGCGGTCATCCTCGTGGGGCTGGTGGTGCTGATCGTGCCCGCGCTCCTGACCGGCCCACGGGAGCCGGCCGTCGATCCGTCAGGACCGTCGGCCGCGACCCGCAGCGTCGAGATCGACTTGCGGCCGGCGACGAAGGACCCGGAGCCCGTCGCGGCCCTCGACGAGCCCGAGCCGCAGCCCAGGACCCCCACAGCGCCCGCGCCGAAGCCCGAGCCAGAGCCTGAACCCGCCCGCCCCGCGGCGCCCGCTGCCGCGGCGCCGCCACGTGACCAGCCGGTCGAGGCGCCCGCGCCACCGGCCGCCGAGCAACCCGCGGCGACTGCCGGGGTGTGGGCCGTGCAGGTGGCCGCCCTGTCCCGGCGGGACGCTGCCGAGCGCCTCGTGGCGGACCTGAAGAAGGCTGGCTACCGCGCCTTCCTGCTGGAGTACCGCTCCGATGGCCGCGTGCTGTACCGGGTCCGCGTGGGGCCCGAGCAGGAGCGCACGCGGGTCGACGGCCTCGCGGCGCGTCTCCGCCAGGACGGTTACCAGGCCGCCGTGGTGGCGCACCCCTGAGCGGCGCGACCTTCAGGCTCATGGGCGACCCGTGCTTGCGGTAAACTCGCAGCGGTCGACGGGCGGGACACTCCAGACATGACGGGCCTCGATTACGCATTCCTCGCGCTGCTGTTTGGCTCGCTGATCGCCGGGCTGCTGCGCGGTTTCGTGCGCGAAGCCATCTCGGTGCTCGCCTGGCTGATCGGGCTGTGGGTGGCCTGGCACCATGCCGACCTGCTGTACCCGTATCTCGGTGGCGTGCTCGACGCCCCGGGAATTCGCGAGTGGACGGCGCGGGTGCTGATGCTGATCGGCATCCTGCTGCTCGGCGCGCTGATCGGCTCGCTGGTGTCGTGGCTCATCCGCAGCGCGGCCGGGCTGGCCGCCACGGACCGGGTGCTCGGCGGCTTGTTCGGCGCCGTCCGGGCGCTGGTGATCATCGGCATATTCGTGCTGGTGGGTCGCGGGCTCGATCTGAACGGCGAGAACTGGTGGCAGCGCTCGGCGCTCATGCCGTATGCCGAATACGCCGGCAACTGGCTCGAGCGCTACGCCGAACCCGCCGTGCGACCGTATTTCGACTCGGCTTCCTGAAAAGGGGCAGTCCAGACATGTGTGGCATCACCGGTATCGTGGGCACGTCTCCGGTCAACCAGCGCATCTACGACGCGCTGACCGTGCTGCAGCACCGCGGCCAGGACGCCGCCGGCATCATGACCGTGCGCGAAGGCGAACTGTGCGTGCGCAAGGAAGCGGGGCTGGTGCGCGACGTGTTCCACCAGCGGCACATGGTGCAGCTGGAGGGCAACATCGGCATCGGTCACGTGCGCTACCCGACCGCCGGCTGCGATGCGGCCGATGAGGCGCAGCCCTTCTACGTCAACTCGCCGTTCGGCATCGGCCTCGGCCACAACGGCAATCTCACCAATGCCGCGGAGCTCACCGAAGCGCTGGTGGGCAACGACCGGCGTCACCTCAACACCAGCTCGGACTCCGAGGTGCTGCTGAACGTGATGGCCAGCGAACTGCAGAAGTGCACCGGCCAGCGCCTCTCGCCCGAGGACATCTTCACCGCACTGGAGACGGTGTTCCAGCGCTGCCGCGGCGGCTTCGCCGTAGTGTCGCTGATCGTCGGCCACGGCATCGTCGGGTTCCGCGATGCCCACGGCATCCGCCCGCTGGTGCTCGGCCGGCGCGAGACGCCGCGCGGCCCGGAATGGATGCTCGCCTCGGAGAGCGTCGCGCTCGACATGCTCGACTTCCGCCTGGTGCGCGACGTCAGTCCGGGCGAGGCGGTGTACATCGACGAGCGCGGCCACCTGCACACGCATCAGTGCGCGCCCAGCCAGGGCCATACGCCGTGCATATTCGAGTACGTTTACTTCGCCCGGCCGGACTCGATCATCGACAACATCTCGGTGCACAAGGCGCGCATGCGCATGGGGGAGCGGCTGGCGGACAAGGTCCTGCGGCTGCGCCCGGACCATGACATCGACGTGGTGATACCCATCCCGGACACGAGCCGCACCAGCGCCATGCAGCTGGCGGCTTCGCTCGGCGTGAAGTACCGCGAAGGCTTCGTGAAGAACCGCTATATCGGCCGCACCTTCATCATGCCCGGCCAGGAAATGCGCCAGAAGTCGGTGCGCGGCAAGCTCAACGCGATCGATCTGGAGTTCCGCGGCCGCAACGTGCTGCTGGTCGACGACTCCATCGTGCGGGGCACCACCTCCGCGCAGATCATCGAGATCGCCCGCGAGGCGGGGGCGCGCAAGGTGTACTTCGCGTCGGCGGCGCCGCCGGTGCGCTACCCCAACGTGTACGGCATCGACATGCCGGTCGCCTCCGAACTCGTCGCGGGTGGGCGCAGCGAGGACGACGTGGCGCGCATCATCGGCGCCGACTGGCTGATCTACCAGGATCTGGACGACCTGGTGGCGGCCTGCCGCCACGACGATGCGCACATCGAGAGCTTCGACACGTCCTGTTTCTCGGGCGAGTACGTCACCGGCGACGTGACCGAGGAATACCTCGGGCGCCTGGTCCGCGAGCGCGCGGACGACGTCAAGGCGAAGCGGCGCGAGGATCCGCAGGCACGGCGCATCGCGCGCGTCGTGTGACGGCACGCGTCCCATGACGCGCAGCGAGGATCCACGCCGCGTGCTCCTGTTGGAGTTCTACCGCCGCGGCCTCGAGGCCGTGGACGGCCGGCGCCGCATGCGCGCGGCGCTGGCGGGCCGCGAACCGGGCCCGGTGCACGTGCTCGCCGCCGGCAAGGCCGCCGCGGCGATGGCGCTCGGCGCGCTGGATGCGTTGGGCGCACACGTGCTGCGCGCGCTGGTGGTGTCGCGCGCCGACTACTTCGATCCCCTGCTGGAACGCCATCCCGACATCCGCTGCATGCAGGGCGGTCACCCGCTGCCGGACAGCCGGAGTCTCGAGGCCGGCGCCGCCGCGCTCGAGTTCGCGGCGGCGACACCACCGGGGGCGCGCGTGCTGCTGCTGGTCTCGGGCGGCGCGTCGAGTCTGCTCGAGGTGCTGCCACCGGGCCTGACGCTGTCGCAGCTGCGCCAGGTGAACGAATGGGCCATGACGCACGGCGTCGAGATCGATGCCCTGAACCGGGCACGGCGCACCCTGTCCGGCCTGAAGGATGGCCGCCTGGTCGCGGCGTTCGATCATTGCCGCACCGAGGGCTACTTCATATCGGACGTTCCCGGGGATGATCCCGCCGTCGTCGGCTCCGGCCTGCTGGCCCCGGCGACTGGCCCCGTTGACCTCACCGGGCTGCCGGACTGGATCGCGCGTCTGGCCGGGCGCATGCGCCTGCCGCCGGGGCGGGCTGCCGGGCAGCTCGAGTGCGTCGGCCGGGTGGAGGATGCGCTGGCGGCGGTCGAGCGCGCGGCCGTCGGCTGTGGTCTGTCGGTGGCGCTGCTGCACGGACGTCTGCGGGGCGACGCGGTCGCGGCCGCCGTGTCGTTCGCGCACGGGCTGGCGATGGGCAGCAGCGAGCTGCTGGTCGGCGGCGGCGAGACGACCGTGCGCCTGCCCGAGCACCCCGGTCGCGGCGGGCGCAACCAGCACCTCGCACTCGCGGCCGCCCGCCAGCTGGCGGGCTATCCCGACCTGCTGATGCTGGCGGCCGGGACCGACGGCTCCGACGGCAACACCGACGACGCCGGTGCGCTGGTCGACGGCGACACCGTCGCGCGGGGCGCCGAGGCCGGCATGGATGCCTCCGCCTGCCTCGAGGGGGCCGACAGCGGCACGTTTCTCGAGGCAACCGGTGACCTGGTTCACACTGGGGCCACGGGGACCAATGTGGGCGACCTGGTCCTGGGTCTGCGTCGAGAACCCGGTCACAGTCGGGAACTCACTCCCAGTATGTAAAATCAGCGCATGACGCTCAGAGCACTGGTCATTGCCGATCAGTCCGAGTTCCGGCGGCTGCTGGCCCACCACATCGCCACCGGTTTCGACTGTCCCGCCGTCGCGGAATATGAGCCCGCGACGCGCGGCCGCCTGCCGCGTGACTTCCACGTCTCCGGCTATGACGCGGTGCTGCTCGACGAGGACGTCGAGGGCGATGCCGGCCTCGAGTGGCTGGCGGACCTGAGCCGCCGCCCAGGCTTCCCGGCCATCGTCTACCTGCTCAAGGAAGCGACGCCGATGGCGGAGAACGCCGCCTTCAAGGCCGGTGCGACCGGTTGCGTCGGCAAGGGCAAGATCGATCATGCGCGACTGATCGAGTCGCTGGAGAACGCCCGGATCGCGACCGCCGAGCGGCCCGAGCCGGTCGTCGCCCGGGTCGAGCCCGAGGAGCGCCCGGACCTCGACGAGGACTCGCTGTTCGGCGACCTGAAGATCCGCGGTTATGCGCACATACGGCAGCTGGCGAGCGGGCCCAACTCGAGCGTCTATCTGGCGCGCTCGCTCGCCGACCAGCGTCAGTCGGTGCTCAAGGTGCTGCGCTTCTCCGGTGACAGCGGGCCGTTCGGCAGCGAGACCTTCGACCGCTTCCTGCGCGAATACCAGATCGCCTCGGCCATCCGCCATCCGAACGTCGTGCGCATCTTCGACTTCGGCGCCTCGGACGATCACGCGTTCATCGCCATGGAGTACTTTCCCCGAGGCGACCTGCGCGCACCCATCAAGGCGGGCATCGACCCCGAGCAGGCACTCGGCTGGCTGAAGCAGATGGCGGGCGCGCTGCAGGCCCTGCACGAGGCCGGCGTCCTGCATCGCGACCTGAAGCCCGGCAACCTGATGCTCCGCGAGGACGGCTCGCTGGTGATGATCGATTTCGGCATGTCCAAGCAGTTGAGCGCCGCCAACGAACTGACCGCGGCCGGACAGATCTCGGGCACGCCGTACTACATGAGCCCCGAGCAGGGGCATGGTCGCGAGGTCGACGCGCGCAGCGACATCTACAGCCTCGGCGTCATCTTCTACGAGATGTTGATGAAGCGTAAGCCGTACGTGGCCGGCACGCCGATGCAGGTCATCTACAAGCACGCCAACCATCCGATCCCGGAACTGCCGATTGCGCTGAAGCGCTACGAGCCGATCCTGCACAACTGCATCGCCAAGGACCCGGCGCGCCGCTATGCTTCCGCGGAACGCCTGCTGCAGGACATCCAGCAACTTGAACGCGACCACGCAGAAAGCTCTGTGCTCGCCATCTGACCCTGCCTGGCGCGGCGTCGACGCCGCGTGTGTCGAAGAACTCCTGCTGTCCCCGACGCCCGCCGCCTGGTTCGACGCGGCGGCCACCCGTGTCGGGCTGCTCCTGCTCGATCATGCCAACTGCGAGAAAAAGGCCGCGTCGACGGCCATGGCGCTGATGTTCGCCTATGCGGAGGACTTCGAGCTCACCCGCCAGCTGTCGCGCCTGGCGCGCGAGGAACTGCGCCACTTCGAGCAGGTGCAGCGGCACCTGCAGCGCCTTGCGATTCCGTTTGCGCGCCTGCAGCCCTCGCGCTACGCGCAAGGACTGCGCGCGCTGCTCGCCACGGCCGAGCCGCAACGCCGTCTCGACCTGCTGTTGTGCGGCGCGCTGATCGAGGCGCGCTCCTGCGAGCGGTTCGCCGGCCTTATCCCGCGCCTGGAGCCGGAGCTGGCGGCGTTCTACCGCGGCCTGCAGGAGTCGGAGGCCCGCCACTTCCGGCTGTACCTCGACCTCGCCCGGCCTCATGCGGATGGGCATGGCCTGGACGCCGACGCGCGCCTCGCGGCGCTCGCCGCAGTCGAAGCGGAACTGGCGTGCACGCCGGATAGCCAGTTTCGCTTCCACTCAGGGCCGCCGGCTGACCTGGGCGCGGAGGGGACTGTCCCGCGCCTGGGGACTGTCCCCGAACGGCACCGGGCGGGGACTGTCCCCTAAGCGCACTGGGCGGGGACTGTTGCCACCGCGTCAAGGCACCCCGCGGAACGGTCTGCACGGCGCGGGTCTCTCTACTCCTGTAGAGCCTCTTGCTCGCTCCGCCGAGCCAAAGTCGCTCGCAAGAGGCCTACAGTCGTCCTCGACCCGCGCTTCGGGGACTGTCCCCGCAGGGGACTGTCCCCGGTCAGGCACTCACCCGTGGCTAGGCATGCCTCTCCGGGGCTCTCGCTCCACAGGCGGGCGAAGACGACCGTGGCCCCTTCCGTAGTGAGTTTGGCTTCCCGAACGGAGGAAGGGGCCACGGAAGTAGGGAGCCCGCCGGGCACAGCCGCCTGGGGAGTCCACGGTGAACCGGACGGCAGGCCTTCAGGCGCGCGGCAGGACCTCGAGCGCGAAGCCGTCCTCATCCCAGCGCAGGTAACTGCCCGCGTCGTGCCAGGCGCCGAGGACGATGCGCGTGCAGGCGCGGCCGTCGACCTCGAAGTGGTGCACGTCCGGGCGGTGCGTATGGCCGTGCAGCAGCGTGCTCGCGCCGGCGGCGCGCAGCGCGGCTGTGACCGCCTGCGGGTCGACGTCGGTGATGTACTCGTCGGCCGCCGCCAGATGGGCGCGGCTGCCGGCGCGGGCTTCGCGCGCCAGCTCGCGGCGCTGCCCGGCGGAGAGCGCGAGCAGTCCGCGCTGCACGCTGGGATCGCGCACCAGCGCGCGCAGCCGCTGGTAGGCGGCGTCGCCCGTGCACAGCGCGTCGCCGTGGGTGACCAGCACCGGCTCGGAATTGATGTCGAGAATGACCGGGTCCGGCAGGAACAGCGCGCCGGCGCGGCGGCAGAAGCGCTCGCCAAGCAGGAAGTCGCGATTGCCCTGCATCACGTACACGGCGACGCCGCTTGCGGCCGTTTCGCGCAAGGCCTCGGCGATCTGCTCGCCGAGCGCCTCGGGCTGATCGTCGCCCAGCCAGGCTTCGAACAGGTCGCCCAGCAGGTACAGCGAATCCGCCGTCCGCGCTTCCTGCGCGAGAAAGCGGAGGAACTGCTCGGTGATCTCCGGATGGTCCGGGTCGAGGTGCAGGTCCGACGCGAAGAGCCGGATCACGGCGACGCGTCGGCTCCCGCGCCCGGCTCGCTGCTCTGCGGGCTCTCGGTCGGCACGCTGCCCGACGCCTCCGTGCTGCCGCCCGGCGCGGGCTCGGCCGCCGGCTCGTCCCCCGGGGCAGCCTCTGGTTCATCGCCCGGAGCAGCCGCCGGCTCGGCCGTCGGCTCGGCAGGTGGCGCCGTCGCCGGCCTGGCCGCTTCCCCGACCACGCTGGCGCGGCGGAAGGTTACGGTCTGCAGCGGGAGCTCGGCCCCGAACGGTCCGCGACTGCCGGTCGGGATGTGCGAGATCGCCTCGATCACGTCCAGGCCTTCCACCACCCGGCCGAAGACCGTGTAACCCCAGCGGCTCGGCAGCGGGTTGAGTCCCGGGTTGTCCTTCAGGTTGACGTAGAACTGCGAGCTGGCCGAGTGGGGCGTGTCGCTGCGCGCCATGCCGACGGTGCCGCGCAGGTTGGACAGGCCGTTGCCCGACTCGTTGGGAATGCTCGCCCGCGTCGGCCGCTCGACCAGATTCGCGTCGTAGCCGCCGCCCTGCACCACGAAATTGGGCACGACCCGGTGCACGATCAGGCCGTCGTAGAAGCCGTCGCGCACGTAGCGCAGGAAATTCTCGGCGGTGAGCGGCGCGCGCACGGCGTCCACTTCGATGGTGAAGTTGCCGGCAGTGGTCTCGAACAGCACCCGCGGCGTCAGCGCCGACGACGTCTGCGCCGTGGCGGCGAGGGGCAGGGTCAACAGCAAGGCGGTCAACAAGGTCTTCATCGGGATGCCGGCGGCCTGATGTGGCGAGCCGCAATCTTAACCGATGTCGGCATGGGAGCCTCGCTCCCGATCCCTTACACTGGCGGCCCCATGCCGGATCCGGTCGTCACCCGCTTCGCTCCCAGCCCCACCGGGCGCCTGCATCTGGGCAACGCCCGGACGGCGCTGTTCGCCTGGCTGCTGGCGCGCAGCCGGGGCGGCCGCTTCGTGCTGCGGGTGGAGGACACGGACGCCGAGCGCAGCAGCGAGGCCTTCCTGGACTCGCAGCTCGCCGACCTCGGCTGGCTCGGCCTCGACTGGGATGCCGGCCCCGGCGCCGAGGACGAGCGGGGCCCGTATCGCCAGTCCGCGCGTGCGGCGATCTACGCGGAGCACTATGCGCGCCTCGAGCGCGGCGGCCTGGCCTATCCGTGCTACTGCACGGCCACCGAACTGGAAGTGGCGCGCCGCACCCAGGTCAGCGCCGGCCGCGCGCCCCGCTACGAAGGCACCTGCCGCGAGCTGGATGCCGCGGCGCGCGCGCGCCAAGAGGCCGCGGGTCGCGTCCCCACGCTGCGTTTCCGGATGCCGTCCGGGATCAGGATCCGCTTCGACGACCTGGTGCGCGGGCCGCAGGACTTTGCGAGCGACGACATCGGGGATTTCGTCATCCGCCGCGCCGACGGCGTGCCCGTGTTTTTCTTCTGCAATGCGCTCGACGACGCGCTGATGGGTGTCACCCACGTGCTGCGCGGCGAGGACCACGTCGCCAATACGCCGCGCCAGCTCGCGCTGCTCGATGCGCTCGGGCTGCCGCGGCCGGCCTATGGGCACCTGCCGCTGCTGGTCGGCGAGGACGGCGCGCCGCTGTCGAAGCGCCGCGGCAGCGTCAGCCTCGGCGCGCTGGCGGAGCGCGGCTACCTGCCGGCCGCGGTGTCGAACTACCTGCTCAGGCTCGGCCACGCGGGCGCGGTCGACGACTGGCTGGCGCCGGCGGAGCAGCCCGCGCAATTCGCGCTGGAGCGCATTGGTCGCGCGCCGGCGCATTTCGACGAGGCGCAGCTGCTGCACTGGCAGCGCGAGACGGTCAAGCGCCTCGCCGACGATGAGCTCGAGCGCTGGCTGGCGCCGGCACTGCCGGCGGATCTGGCCGCGGCGCAACGCGACCAGCTCACCCGGGTGGTGCGCCACAACGTGCTGTTCCCGGGCGACGCCGCGCAGTGGGTGGACGTCCTGTTCGGCGAGCTGCCGCGGCTCGCCGCGGAGGACCAGCGGGTCGTCGACGAGGCGGGTGGCGCCTTCTTCGCGCAGGCGGTCGAGGCGCTGGCGGTGACCGGGCCCGACATGCCGGCGCTCGCGCGTGAGCTCAAGCGACGCAGCGGACGGAAGGGGGCGGCGCTGTTCATGCCGCTGCGCATCGCGCTGTCCGGGCGGCGCGATGGCCCGGAACTTGCGATACTGGCCGCCGCCCTCGGCCCGGAACGCCTGCGCATGCGCCTCGCGGCACACGCCGGGGCAGGAACAAACTGATGCTCTCGATCCACAACTCCCTGACGGGGGAGAAGACCCCGTTTCGCCCGCTCAGGCCCGGCCTGGTGGGCATGTATGTCTGCGGCATCACGGTCTACGACTATTGCCACGTCGGTCACGCGCGCTCGCAGATGGTGTTCGACGTGGTGCGCCGCTGGCTGGTGGCGAGCGGCTACCGCGTCAACTACGTCCGCAACATCACCGACATCGACGACAACATCATCCGCCGCGCCAACGAGCGCGGCGAGCCCTGGAAGGACCTCACCGAGCGGTTCATCGCCGCGATGCACGAGGACTTCGACGCGCTCGGCATCCTGCGTCCGGACGCCGAGCCGCGTGCCACCGACTACATGCCGCAGATCATCGCCATGATCGAGACGCTGGTGGCAAAGGGATTCGCCTACGTCGCGGACGGTGGCGACGTGCTGTACTCGGTGTCGAAGTTCCCGGGCTACGGCAGGCTCTCCGGCAAGCGGCTGGCCGACCTGCGCGCCGGCGCGCGCATCGAGGTCGGCGAGCACAAGCGCGACCCGCTCGATTTCGTGCTGTGGAAGATGTCCAAGCCCGGCGAGCCGGCCTGGGAGTCACCGTGGGGTGCGGGCCGTCCGGGTTGGCACATCGAGTGCTCGGCCATGTCGACCGCGCTGCTGGGTGAGCACTTCGACATTCATGGCGGCGGGATGGACCTGAAGTTCCCGCATCATGAGAACGAGATCGCCCAGACCTGCGCCGCTTGCGACTCGCCGTTCGTGCACGTCTGGATGCACAACGGCTTCCTCAACGTCGACGACGAGAAGATGTCGAAGTCGCTGGGGAACTTCTTCACCATCCGCGAGGTGCTGCCGCGGCTGCGCCCGGAGGTGCTGCGCGCCTTCATGCTGGCCAGCCACTACCGCGGGCCGGTGAACTACAACGAGGACAACCTGCGCCACGCCGACGCCGCGCTGTCGCGGCTTTACCTGGCGCTGCGCGACGTCAAGCCCGCGACGGCGGGGGAGGGCAAGTGGCACGCGCCGTTCGCCGCCGCCATGGACGACGACTTCAACACGCCCGAGGCGCTCTCCGTGCTGCAGCAGCTCGCGCGCGAGCTGAACACCGCCAAGGCGGCGGGTGACGACGTCGAGCGCCGCGGCCCTCGCGTCCGAGCTGGTTGCGCTGGGTGGCGTGCTTGGGTTGCTGCAGCACGATCCCGGCGAGTGGCTGGCGACCCGCTCCGAGCTTACCGCCGGCGAGAGCACTGGCAGCGGGCTGAGCGATGCCGAGATCGAAGCGCGCATCAGCGCGCGCACCGCGGCACGTCGCGCCCGCGACTTCGCCGAGTCCGACCGGCTGCGCGACGAGCTCGCCGCCGCCGGCGTCATCCTCGAGGACGGCCCAAAAGGCACGACTTGGCGCAGAAAGTAGGTGACATTCTCTATTTTCGGTGGATGAGCCCGAGCCCCAAAAAACGTGGACATTCTCTATTTTTGACGCTGCGCGAGGGTTGGCGCCGAAAATAGAGAATGTCCCCATTTCCCGGGTCAGGCTCCGAAAATAGAGAATGTCCCCATTCAGTCTGTCCCCATTCAGTCGGCCAGTCGCTTCAGCGCTGACTCCATGGTGTTCTTCATCAGCGCTGCGACGGTCATCGGCCCGACGCCGCCCGGGACCGGCGTGATCCACGCCGCGCGCTCGGCGGCCGCCTCGAACTCGACGTCGCCGACCAGGGTGCCGTCCGGCAGCCGGTTCATGCCCACGTCGATCACCACCGCGCCCTCGCGGATCCACTCGCCGCGGATCAGCCCCGGTTTGCCCACCGCCGCGACCAGGATCTCCGCCATGCGCACGTGGGTGTCGAGATGGCGGGTGAAGCGGTGACAGACCGTGACGGTCGCCCCCATCAGCAGCAGCTCGAGCGCCATGGGCCGCCCGACGATGTTCGACGCGCCGACCACGACGCAGTGCAGGCCCTTGGCGTTGACCCCGATCTTGTCGAGCATCTTGATGATGCCGTAGGGGGTGCACGGCCGGATGAGCGGCGTGCGCTGCGCCAGCCGCCCCACGTTGTAGGGGTGAAAGCCGTCCACGTCCTTGCGCGCGTCGATGCGGTCGATCACCGCGGCCGGGCGGATGTGCTCGGGCAGCGGCAGCTGCACCAGGATGCCGTCGATGCCCGGGTCGCGGTTGAGCGTGTCGATCAGCTGCAGCAGCTCGATCTGCGTCGTCGAGTGCGGCAGGTCGTGGTCGACCGAGATGGATGCCCGCCTCTTCGCAGGCGAGGCGCTTGTTGCGGACGTAGATGGCGGACGCGGGATTGTCGCCGACCATGACCACGGCGAGCGCGGGCCGGCGCAGTCCACGCGCGGCCATGTCGTCGGTCGCCAGGCGAACCTCGCGCTTCAGCCCGGCGGCGATGGCCCGGCCGTCGATGATCTGCGCCGCCATTCGCGCTCCCCGCTGCTTCGGCTGGTGCGCGCGATTGTCGCATGCCGGGCCGCGGGCCTGTGACCGGCGCGCTTCCCAAATTGACGCCTGTGTGTGGCGACCGTACACTTTGCGGCCCCGCACTTGCCGAGAGGCAGGTTCGGGTGCATCCGGCAGTCGTCTGGCGGGGCATGGCGCAGTCTGGTAGCGCATCTGCTTTGGGAGCAGAGGGTCGGGGGTTCGAATCCCTCTGCCCCGACCACCGGAACGACGGCGCCGCGGGCGAAGCACCGTGCGCCCGTAGCTCAACCGGATAGAGCACCGGCCTTCTAAGCCGGCGGTTGCAGGTTCGAGTCCTGCCGGGCGCGCCAGACCTGCTGGCCGCGGACGCGGGAATTGTTTGCTGTCGATGGTGGGCGTAGCTCAGCTGGTAGAGCCCCGGATTGTGATTCCGGCCGTCGTGGGTTCGAGTCCCATCGTTCGCCCCATCTTTGAAGCATGGGCCATTAGCTCAATTGGTAGAGCTGCGGACTCTTAATCCGTAGGTTGTAGGTTCGAGTCCTACATGGCCCACCATCCGCCCCGCCAGCGGCTTCCCCGCTCGGCGGGGTCGCGGCGGGATCCCGCAGGCCCAATCCATGGATCGACCCACCCCTCGTCCCGACCCCATTCGCGATCCGACCTACAACCTGCCGTCGGCCGCGGCCTACCAGGCCACGGCCACGCCGCTGGAGAAGGCGCTCTCGGCGCTGAAAGTCGGCGCGATCCTGGCCGCGGTGGTCACCATCTTCCTCATCTATGGCGGTACCTACGCCGGGATCCGCGGCGGCCGCGACACCGTCAGCCTGCTGGTCGCCGGGGCGTTCGTGCTGCCGAGCCTGTTGACCTACCTGCTGGCCTGGCGCGCGCGGCTGCGCCGCCGGCGCAAGGCCGGCGCGGACGACCCGCCGGCGGACCCGGACTAACCGCGCACTGCAGCAAGACGCGGGCCGGTAATCCGTTATAATTGAAGGCTTGACCAGCGGACGCGGGTGCCGCGGACTCCTGGTTCCGGCGTGCGAAAGTGGCGGAATTGGTAGACGCGCTGGATTTAGGTTCCAGTGGGGCAACCCGTGAGAGTTCGAGTCTCTCCTTTCGCACCAGTCCGCAGCGGCTAGAGGCACGCGCGGGATTCTTCCAGAGGTTGGGATAACGATGATGGTTCAAGTGCAGGCGCTGAAGGGCCTCGAACGCCGGATGGAAGTGTCGGTGCCGGCGAGCCGCGTCGAGCAGCAGGTGGACAAGCGCCTGTCGACCGTCGGCCGCAAGGCGCGGATCAAGGGCTTCCGGCCGGGCAAGGCGCCGATCCACGTGGTGCGCAAGCACTATGGCGCGCAGGTGCGCGAGGAAGTCGTCGGCGACCTGATCCGCGAGACCTTCGCCGAGGCGCTGCAGCAGCAGAAGCTGACGCCCGCCGGCGGGCCGCGCATCGAGCCGCTGGCCGCCTCGCAGGGCAGTGACCTCAAGTACGCCGCGATCTTCGAGGTCTATCCGGAGATCGAGCTGAAGGGCGTGGACGGCATGGCGCTGACCCGCCCGACCGCCAAGGTCGGCGACGGCGACGTCGAGCGCATGCTCGACAGCCTGCGCGAGCAGCGCCCGGATTTCGTGGCCGTGGACCGCGCCCGCCGCTGACGGCGACCGGGTCACGCTGGATTTCGAGGGCACGCTCGACGGCGAGCCGTTCGATGGCGGCAAGGCCGAGGGGTCACCAGTTCCTGCTCGGCACCGGCCGCATGCTCACCGACTTCGAGGCCGGCGTGCGCGGCACCACCGCCGGCGAGACCAAGACCATCGATGTGTCCTTCCCCGACGACTACCCGGCCAAGAACCTGGCCGGCAAGACCGCCCAGTTCGCCCTCAAGATCAACGTGGTCGAGGAAAAGCGCCTGCCGGAGATCGACGACGAGTTCTGCAAGGCCTTCGGCATCGAGGAGGGCGGCGTCGAGGCGCTGCGCGACCGAGGTGCGCGAGAACATGGAGCGCGAGCTGGAGCAGGCCGTGCGGGCCCGCCTCAAGGCACAGGTCATGGACGCGCTGCTCGCCGCCAACCCGATCGAAGTGCCGCAGTCGCTGGTCGAGCAGGAGATCCGCGACATGCAGATCGAGGCGCTCCGGCGCATGGGCGCGACCAACGCCCGTCAGCTGCCCCCGCGCGCGCCGTTCGAGGCGGGTGCCAAGCGCCGTGTGGCGCTCGGGCTGCTGCTGAACGAGGTGATCCGCAAGCATTCCATCGTCGTCGATCCGGCGCGCGTGCAGGCCACGGCTCGACGACATGGTCGGCACCTTTGGCGACCCGGAAGCCGCGCGCAAGCAGTACACCGCAGAACGAGGACGCGATGCGCCAGTTGCAGATGATGGTCCTCGAGGACCAGGTCGTGGAGCGGATCCTGGACAACGCCAAGATCACCGACAAGCCCTCCACTTTCAAGGAACTGATGAACTTCGGCGCGGACGACGCGTCAGAACTCTCACACACAGGATGAACTCCAGCATGGATACCAAGGCGCTCAATCTGGTCCCGATGGTCGTCGAGCAGACGGCGCGCGGCGAGCGCGCCTACGACATCTACTCGCGCCTGCTGAAGGAGCGGGTGGTGTTCATCGTCGGTCCGGTCGAGGACTACATGGCCAACCTGATCGTGGCCCAGCTGCTGTTCCTCGAGTCCGAGAACCCGGACAAGGACATCCACCTGTACATCAACTCGCCGGGCGGGTCGGTGTCGGCGCGGGCTCGCGATCTACGACACCATGCAGTTCATCAAGCCCGACGTCAGCACCATCTGCGTCGGCCAGGCCGCCAGCATGGGCGCGGTGCTGCTCGGCGCCGGCGAGCAAGGGCAAGCGCTTCGCGCTGCCGAATTCGCGCATCATGATCCACCAGCCGCTGGGCGGCTTTCAGGGCCAGGCCACCGACATCGAGATCCACGCCAAGGAGATCCTCGATGCGCGCGACCGCCTGAACGAGATCCTCTCGAAGCACACCGGCCAGCCGATCGACAAGATCCAGCAGGACACCGACCGCGACAACTTCATGAGCGGCGAGCAGGCGAAGGGCTACGGGCTGATCGACACGGTGCTCGAGCGCCGCGGCCAGCTGCCGCCCGCCGGTCGCCAAGGACTGAACCGGTTTTGTGACGTAACCCGTGCAAGTGCCCGGCCTCCAAGCGATTTTGAGGCCGGACGGTGGCATGCTATAACGCAACTGCCGGGTACGACCGGCGGCCCCGAGGATAGCGAAGAATGGCGGACGATACCCGCGGCAAGCACGACGACGGCAAGCTGCTGTACTGCTCGTTCTGCGGCAAGAGCCAGCACGAGGTGCGCAAGCTGATCGCCGGACCGTCGGTGTTCATCTGCGACGAATGCGTCGAGCTGTGCAACGACATCATCCGCGAGGAGCTCGAGGAGAAGCAGGAGCGCTCGCGCGACAAGCTGCCGAAGCCGCACGAGATCAAGAAGGTCCTCGACGAGTACGTCATCGGCCAGGAGCGCGCCAAGAAGATCCTGTCCGTCGCCGTCTACAACCACTACAAGCGGCTGCAGGCTTTCCCGACCGACAAGCGCCACCGCAGCGACAAGGACGAGATCGAGCTCGCCAAGAGCAACATCCTGCTGATCGGCCCGACCGGCTGCGGCAAGACCCTGCTGGCCGAGACGCTGGCGCGGCTGCTGAACGTGCCGTTCACGATCGCCGATGCGACCACGCTGACCGAGGCGGGCTACGTCGGCGAGGACGTCGAGAACATCATCCAGAAGCTGCTGCAGAAGTGCGACTACGACGTCGAGAAGGCGCAGACCGGCATCGTCTACATCGACGAGATCGACAAGATCTCGCGCAAGTCCGACAACCCGTCGATCACCCGTGACGTGTCGGGCGAGGGCGTGCAGCAGGCGCTGCTGAAGCTGATCGAGGGCACCATCGCCTCGGTGCCGCCGCAGGGCGGGCGCAAGCATCCGCAGCAGGAGTTCCTGCAGGTCGACACGGGCAACATCCTGTTCATCTGCGGCGGCGCGTTCGCCGGCCTCGAGAAGATCATCGAGCGGCGCAGCACCAAGGGCGGCATCGGCTTCGCGCCGAGGTGAAGAGCCCGAGCGAGCGGCCGCAGGGCAGCGACGTGTTCAAGGACGTGCGAGCCGGAGGACCTGATCAAGTTCGGCCTGATCCCCGAGTTCGTCGGCCGCCTGCCGGTGGTCGCGACGCTGGAGGAGCTGGACGAGGACGCGCTGATCACCATCCTGACGGAGCCGAAGAACGCGCTGACCAAGCAGTACCGGCGGCTGTTCGACATGGAAGGCGTGGAGCTCGAGTTCCGCGAGGACGGCCTGCGCGCCGTCGCCCGGCGCGCCATGGAGCGCAAGACCGGCGCGCGCGGCCTGCGGACCATTCTCGAGAACGTGCTGCTCGACATCATGTACGACCTGCCGTCGATGAAGAACGTCGGCAAGGTCGTAGTCGACGAGACCGTGATCGCGGGCGACAGCAAGCCCTACATCGTCTACAAGAACGACGAAGCACCGGTCGCCGCGGCGGCCGCCGAGCCGCGACGCGCGTCGCACTGACCAGGGGACATTCTCTATTTTCGGACTCGCCGCGGCCTTCCCGGGCCGACGCCGCGAGCCGAAATAGAGAATGTCCCCATTTCCCAACCGACTGATTTGTGAGCGGCTTGCGATATCGCGAGGCGCCCCCATGTCGTATGCTTGTCCCACCCGCTATCTCCGCCGCATCCCCCTGCGGCGGCTGCAACAAAGGATGGTGCCGTGAGCACTGATACCCCCGCCAAGGCCGATTTCACCGTTGGTACGCGCCTGCCGGTGCTGCCGCTGCGCGACGTCGTCGTCTACCCGCACATGGTCATCCCGCTGTTCGTCGGGCGCGAGAAGTCCATCGTGGCGCTCGACGAGGCGATGAACCGCGACAAGCAGATCCTGCTGATCGCGCAGACGCAGGCGGATGTCGACGACCCGAAGCCGAAGGACCTGTACTCGATCGGCACGGTCGCCACGATCCTGCAGTTGCTGAAGCTGCCCGACGGCACGGTCAAGGTGCTGGTCGAGGGCGCCTCGCGCGCCAACGTGCGCGACATCGAGGCCGGCGACTACTTCGCGGCGGAGATCGAGCCGCTGCCGGATCTCGACGCCTACGAGGAGCGCGAGATCGACGTGCTGCTCGCGCAGCGTGATCAGCAGTTCGAGCAGTACGTCAAGCTCAACAAGAAGGTTCCGCCGGAGATCCTGACCTCGCTGGCCGGCATCGAGCAGCCCGGCCGCCTCGCCGACACGGTCGCCGCGCACATGTCGCTGAAGCTGGCCGAGAAGCAGAAGGTGCTCGAGATGCAGGACGTGCGCGACCGCCTCGAGCACATCCTGTCGCTCATCGAGGGCGAGATGGACGTGCTGCAGATCGAGAAGCGCATCCGCGGCCGCGTCAAGCCGCAGATGGAGAAGAGCCAGCGCGAGTACTACCTGAACGAGCAGATGAAGGCGATCCAGAAGGAGCTCGGCGACATGGACGACGCGCCCAACGAGATCGACGAGCTGGAGAAGCGCATTCGCAAGGCCGGCATGCCGAAGGAGGCGAAGGACAAGGCCACCGCGGAGCTCAACAAGCTCAAGCTGATGTCGCCGATGTCGGCCGAGGCCACGGTGGTGCGCAACTACATCGACTGGCTGGTGAAGGTGCCGTGGAAGAAGCGCACCAAGGTCAAGCTCGACATCGCCGAGGCGCAGAAGGTCCTCGACGAGGATCACTACGGTCTGGAGAAGGTCAAGGAACGCATCGTCGAGTACCTGGCGGTGCAGCAGCGCGTGAAGAAGCTCAAGGGCCCGATCCTCTGCCTGGTCGGCCCGCCGGGCGTCGGCAAGACCTCGCTCGGCCAGTCCATCGCGCGCGCGACCAACCGCAAGTTCGTGCGCATGTCGCTCGGCGGCGTGCGCGACGAGGCCGAGATCCGCGGTCATCGCCGCACCTACATCGGCTCGATGCCGGGCAAGATCGTGCAGAACATGGCCAAGATCGGCGTGCGCAACCCGCTGTTCCTGCTCGACGAAGTCGACAAGATGTCGATGGATTTCCGCGGCGATCCGTCGTCGGCGCTGCTCGAGGTGCTCGACCCGGAGCAGAACTCGACGTTCAACGATCACTACCTCGAGGTCGATTTCGACCTCTCCGAGGTGATGTTCGTGTGCACGGCCAACACGCTGAATATCCCGGCGCCGCTGCTCGACCGCATGGAAGTGATTCGCCTGCCGGGCTACACCGAGGACGAGAAGCTCAACATCGCGCGCCGCTACCTGCTGCCCAAGCAGATGACGCAGAACGGCCTGAAGCACGGACGAGCTGAAGATGTCCGATCCGGCGATCACTCGACATCATCCGCCACTACACGCGCGAGGCGGGCGTGCGCAATCTCGAGCGCGAGATCGCCAAGATCTGCCGCAAGGTGGTGAAGCGAGCTGCTGCTCGAGCCGGACGCAAGAAGGCGATCAGCGGTCACGCCGAAGAACCTCGACAAGTTCCTCGGCGTGAAGCGCTTCCGCTACGGCCAGGCCGAGGAGGCCAACCACATCGGCCAGGTCACCGGGCTGGCCTGGACCGAGGTCGGCGGCGAGCTGCTGACCATCGAGGCCGCGGTGGTGCCGGGCAAGGGCAAGCTGCAGTCACACCGGCCAGCTCGGCGAGGTGATGCAGGAGTCGATTCAGGCCGCGATGACCGTGGTGCGCAGCCGCGCCGACGTGCTCGGGCTCGACCCCGACTTCCACCAGAAGATCGACGTGCACATGCACGTGCCGGAGGGCGCGACGCCGAAGGACGGTCCGAGCGCCGGCATCGGCATGTGCACGGCGCTGGTCTCGGCGCTGACCAAGATCCCGGTGCGCGCCGACGTGGCGATGACCGGCGAGATCACGCTGCGCGGCGAGGTGCTGCCGATCGGCGGGCTCAAGGAGAAGCTGCTGGCGGCGCATCGCGGCGGCATCGCCACGGTGCTGATCCCGAGCGAGAACGAGAAGGACCTCGTCGAGATCCCGGACAACATCAAGGGCAAGCTCGAGATCCGGCCGGTCAAGTGGATCGACGAGGTGCTCGAGATCGCGCTGGTCGAGACGCCGCGGCCGGGCATCAAGCCGGCCGCTGGCGCGCCCGGCAAGGCGGCCCGCCCGCGGCGCAGCGGCAAGCGCGGCAGCAAGCCCCTCGCGGCCCACTGACCCATAGGGGACATTCTCTATTTTCTAAGTCCTTGACCCGTCAGGTCTTGGCGAGCCCCGAAAATAGAGAATGTCACCATTTCCGCGGCGCGCATTCGGCGGCGGCTTGCTGCAAAATGTCGGTAATGGCCTCAACGGACGACAGCACCCCCCCGTCACGCCCTGCCAAGCGGCTGCCGGCCACGACCGACTGCTCCGCCGAGGCCGCCCAGGCCCGCCGCGAGCGCCTGCGTGAGCAGGGTTATGCGGTCGAGCAGATTGCCGGCGACGCGCCGCCGGTCGACCCGGCGACCCTGAAGGGCAGCATCGAGGGATTCATCGGCTTCGCCCGCGTCCCGCTGGGAGTGGCCGGGCCGGTGAACATCAACGGCGCGGCGGCCGCCGGCGAGTTCTACGTGCCGCTCGCGACCAGCGAGGGCACGCTGGTGGCTTCCTACCAGCACGCCTTCAACGCCATCAACCGCAGCGGCGGCGCCTCCGCGCTGTGTGCCAGCGAGCAGGTGCAGCGCGCGCCGTGCTTCGAGTTCGCCTCGCTCGACGAGGCCGGCCGGTTCGCCGCCTGGGTCGCCGGGCAGCAGACGCTGCTGGCCGCCGCCGCCGCCGGCACCTCGCGCTACTGCCGGCTGATCGGCCTGCAGCCGCACATCGTCGGCAACACCGTGTACCTGCGGCTCGAGTTCGTCACCGGCGACGCCGCTGGGCAGAACATGGTGACCGCCGCCGCGGAGGCCGCCTGCCAGGCCCTGCTCGAGGCCACCACGCTGAAGCCGCGCTCCTGGCTGGTCGAGTCGGTGCTGTCGGGCGACAAGCGCGCCTCGGCGATGTCGTTTCGCGCGCCGCGCGGGCGCAACGCCAGCGCCGAGGTGGTGATCCCGGCCCGCCAGTACGGCCGCTACTGGCGCGCCAGCCCCGAGGACGCCGCGCGCGCCTGGCGCCAGGCGACCAACGGCGCCATCCAGACCGGCGCGGTCGGCCTGCAGGGCAACGTCGCGAATGCGCTGGCGGCGCTGTTCATCGCCTGCGGTCAGGACGTCGCCTGCGTGGCCGAGGCCACCACGGCGCTCACCCGCTTCGAGGTCACCCGCGAGGGCGACCTGTACGGCTCGGTCACGCTGCCCAACCTGATCGTCGGCACCGTCGGCGGCGGCACCCATCTGCCGACGGCGCAGGAGTCGCTGGCGATGCTTGGCTGCGCCGGCGCGGGCAAGGCGCGCAAGTTCGCCGAGATCTGCGCCGTGGTGGCGCTGGCCGGCGAGCTCGCCATCGTCGGCGCCATGGCCAGCGGCGGCTTCGCCAGCGCGCACCAGAGCGGCGGGCGCAAGGGCAAGGGCGAGGCGGGAGAGGCTTCCTGAAACGCCGCAAGCCGATCCGGCGGTTCTTCCTGCACAACGTGCTGCCGCCGGTGGTGCTGCGCCTTTACCGGGGGCTTGGCGCCTCCTGGCGCTACGTCACCCCCAACTTCGACCACTACCAGCGGCTCGCCGCCGACGGCCGGCCGCTGGTCGGCGCCTTCCTGCACGCGCGCACTTTCCCGCTGCTGTACTACTTCAGCCGCCCCGGCCGCGGCCGCTGGATCCTGATGTGCTCGCAAAGCCGCGACGGCGAGGCCATGGCGCGGCTCGAGGAGGGGCTCGGCTTTCGCGTGGCCCGCGGCTCCTCCGGCAAGGGCGGCGCGCGCGCGCTGGTGGAGATGATCAAGGCGCAGCGTGGCGACCCGGCGCTCGGCTCCTGCCTCGCGGTCGACGGCTCGCGCGGTCCCCGCGGGACTGCCCAGCTCGGCATCCTGACGCTGGCGCAGAAGACCGGCGGGCTCGTCATGCCGGTCGCGGCGTCGGCCCGCGATGCCTGGATCTGGAAGACCTCCTGGGATCGCAGCGTGATTCCCAGGCCGCGGGCCGAGGTGCACGTGCGCTTCGGCGAGGCCTTCGAGGTGCCGGCCAAGGTCGACGCCGAAGGCCTGGAACGCCTGCGCCAGCACATGGAGACGACGCTGCTCGGCATGCACGCCGAGCTGGACCGGGAAACCGGGTTTGCCGACAGCGAGCCGCTGAAGAAGGTAGTCAGTGATCGGTGATCACTGCCCCCGTCCTTGGCAGCCCCCGGGCGATGCCGTATAGTTCGGCGCCTCCCAGGGGCCGGGTCGGCCGGCCAGACGGGTGCTTAGCTCAGCTGGGAGAGCGTCGCCCTTACAAGGCGAAGGTCGCAGGTTCGAAACCTGCAGCACCCACCAGCCGTGGAGCGGTAGTTCAGTTGGTTAGAATACCGGCCTGTCACGCCGGGGGTCGCGGGTTCGAGTCCCGTCCGCTCCGCCACTTCCAGCAAGAAGGCCGCCTCCGGGCGGCCTTTTTCGTGGCCGGCCGAGCCGGCAACGAGCGGCCCCACACCCCGACGGGCGCCCACGGCCGGCACCCGGCCCGCATGGTACCCTAGCGCCCTTTCGCGGCGCGACCGCCCGGCTTTCGGGCCAATCTGGCGCGCCGCACCACGCATCAACGGGTAACGGAACGGGACATGCTGCAGGCCATTCACGACAACCTCAAAGGCATCTTTGCCTTCATCATCCTTGGCGTCCTGTCGGTGGTTTTCATCTTCTGGGGCGTCGAGTTCGTCAGCGTCGGCGCCTTGACCGGCTCCCAGGGCATCGAGGTCAACGGCGAGCCCGTCGACGCCGCCGAAGTCCGCCAGACCTACCAGCAGCAGCTGTCGCAGTACCAGGCGGCGTTTCGCGGCAGCGAGGTGCCTGAGGAGATCCGACGGCAGATCCAGCAGGACGTGCTCGACAGCGCGATCAGCGAGGAGCTCGTGCGCCAGCGCACCGACGAGCTGCGCTTCCGCGCGAGCGACGCCGACGTCGTCGAGAGCCTGAAGGGGATCCCGCAGTTCCAGCTGGACGGCAAGTTCGACCGCGATGCGTACCTCGCGGCGCTGCGCTCGGTCAACCTCGAGCCGGCCGCCTTCGAGGCGCAGCAGCGCCGCTTCGTCGCCGCGCGCCAGCTCGATCGGGGCCTGTCGGCCACGGCCTTCGTGCTGCCCGGGGAGTTCGAGCGCCGCCAGGCGCTGCTCGGCGAGTCGCGCGAGATCGGCTGGATGGTGGTCCCGGCGTCACGCTTCCTCGGTGCTGCCAAGCCCGACGAGGCCGCCATCGAGGCCTACTACCAGGACCACACGCAGGATTACCAGACCGCCGAGACGGCGAACGTCCAGTTCGTCGAGCTCGACCTCGCCACGCTGACCGAGCAGGTCGCGGTCACCGAAGAGGCGCTGCTGCAGTTCTACAACGATCATCTGGATCGCTACACCACGCCCGAGCGGCGCCGGGCGAGCCACATCCTGATCACCGCCGAGGGTGGCGACGAAGCCGGCGCCGAGGCCCGCGCCGTGACCGCCTACCAGCGCGCGTCGGGCGGCGAGGACTTCGCGGCGCTGGCGAAGGAACTCTCTCAGGATCCCGGTTCGGCGGCGCAGGGCGGCGATCTCGGCTGGTCCGAGCGCTCCTTCTTCGTCAAGCCGTTCGCCGATGCCGTCTGGTCGCTCGCGCCCGGCGAGATCAGCAAGCCGGTGCGCACCGAGTTCGGCTGGCACGTCATCCGCCTGGAAGGCGTCGAAGGCGGCGCCCAGCGCAGCTTCGACGAGGTGCGCGCCGAGCTCGAGCCGGAGTATCGCCGCGCCGAGGCAGAGCAGCTGTTCGGCGACCTGCAGGAGCAGCTCGACACCGAAGCGTTCGAGGCAGGCGCCGACCTGCAGCGGGTGGCGGAGTCGATGGGCCTGGAGGTCCAGTCCGTGCCCGGTTTCACGCGCACCGGCGGCGGTGTGCTCGGCGGGTCGCCGGACCTGATCGCCACCGTGTTCCAGCCGGATGTCCTGTCGGGGCAATCCATCCGCACGGTCGAGCTCGCCCCCGGCCGGATCGTCGCCGTCAAGGTGGTGGCCCACCAGCCGCCGCGCGACCGTCCGCTCGACGAGGTGCGCGAGGACGTCACCGCCGCGCTCGCGATCGAACTGGCCCGCAAGGCGGCGCAGGATCGTGCCGAGGCGCTGGCTGCGTCGCTGCGCGAGGGCGCCAACTGGGAAGACACCACCCGCGACTGGGTACCGGCCGAAACGGCCGACGACCCGAGCACACGGCTGCGCTTCGTGCAGCGCGACGCGGTGAGTGCGCCGCCGGCCGTGACGCAGGCGGTGTTCAAGGCACCACCGCCGAAGGAGGCGCGCGTCTACGGCACCGTCGAGCTGGGCTCGGGTGACGTGGCGGTGTGGGCCCTGGCCGCGGTGCGCCCGGGTGCGTCGCTGGGGCTGGCCCCGGCGCAACGGGCCCAGGCCATGCGTGAGGCCCGCGAGGCCGCGACCATCCGCGACAGCGCGATGTACCTCACCGAGTTGCGCGCCGCCGCCAAGATCGAGGTGAACCCGCAGCTGTTCGAGTGACCGATCCCGGGCCCGCGAGGGCGCGGCGTGCAGGCCCTCGGGCCGGCGAGGGAGTGAACGCATGAAGAACGCAGACACCGGCCGGCTGGCGCTGCACTGGCAGATACTCATCGCCATCGGCCTCGCGGTGCCCGCCGGGCTGCTGGCCGGCGAAGAGGCCGGCATCCTCGGCGTGACCTTCTACTCGGTGTTCGACTTCATCGGCACCCTGTTCCTCAACGCGCTCAAGATGCTGATCGTGCCGCTGATCGCCTCGTCGATGATCGTCGGCGTGGCCGGCATCGGCGGCAGCGACGCGCTCGGGCGCCTCGGCGGCCGGACGCTGCTGTTCTACGCCAGCACCAGCCTCATGGCGATCATCGTCGGGCTGACGATCATCAACATCGTCCGCCCCGGCATCGTCGGCGGGGAGCCGGCGGGCGAGCAGATGGCGCTCGAGGCCGACACCTCCTCGGTCAGCGCGCTGATCGGCGATCGCGACGCCGGCGACATCGTGGAGATCTTCATCCGCATGGTGCCGGAGAACGTGTTCGCGGCGGCGACCAACAACGGCGCGATCCTCTCCATCATCTTCTTCAGCCTGCTGTTCGGCTTCTTCATGACGCGCATCGACATCGTGCACCGCCAGGTGCTGATGTCGTTCTGGAAGGGCGTGTTCGACGTCATGACCAAGATGACCGAGTGGGTCATGACGCTTGCGCCCTATGGCGTGTTCGGCCTGGTGGCGCGGGTGGTCGCCAAGGCGGGGCTGTCTGCGGCGGAGCCGTTGTTCATCTTCGCGCTGTGCGTGCTGGCGAGCCTCGCCATTCACCTGTTCATCACGCTGCCGCTGTTCATCCGCGTCTTCACCGGCCTCAACCCGCGGCCCATGTTCGGCGCGATGGCGCCGGCGCTGCTGACCGCGTTCTCCACCGCGTCCTCGTCGGCGACCGTGCCGGTGACGCTCGACTGCCTGGAGAAGCGCGTCGGCGTGTCGAACAAGATCTCGAGCTTCGTGATCCCGCTTGGCGCCACGGTCAACATGAACGGCACGGCGCTGTACGAGTGCGCGGCGGTCATCTTCATCGCCCAGGCCTACGGGCTCGAGATGACGCTGTTCACGCAGTTCACCGTGGTGGTGCTGGCGCTGGTGACCTCGATCGGCGTGGCCGGCATCCCGGCGGCGTCGCTGGTCGCGATCGCGGTCATCCTCACGGCCGTCGGCCTGCCGGCCGAGGCGATCGCCGTGCTGTTCGTGTTCGACCGCATCCTCGACATGGCCCGCACGGCCGTGAACGTCGCGGGCGACGCCGCGGCCGCGGTGATCGTGGCCCACATGGAAGGCGAGCACAACATCCTCGACCGCCGCCACCCCTGACCCGGGGACTGTCCCCGCAGGGGACTGTCCCCGTTGTGGCGGTGAGTTGGGGACTGTCCCCGCAGGGGACTGTCCCCTGAGGCGGCACTGGAGCCGGGACCGTGCCCCCGTCGCGGCACGTGAGCCTGGGCTGTCCCGAACGGAGGACGGGGCCCCTGTCGCGGCACCGTCATGGGGACTGTCCCCGCGAGGCACGTCCGCAGGAACGGCGACCACCGCGCGGGTCTCTCTACTCCTGTAGAGCCTCTTGCTCGCTCCGGCAACCCAAAGTCGCTCGCAAGAGGCCTACAGTCGTCCTCGACCCGCTCTTGGCGGCGCCCTGCCGCTACTCGTCGAAACTCATCCCCACGTGGCTATACCCCGCATCCACGTACAGCACCTCGCCGGTGATGCCCGCGGCGAGGTCCGAACACAGGAACGCCGCCGCATTGCCGACGTCCTCCGTCGTGACGCTGCGCCGAAGCGGCGCGGCCTTCTCGACGTGGTGCAGCATCTTGCGAAAGCCCGGGATGCCGGCGGCGGCCAGCGTCTTGATCGGCCCGGCGGAGATGGCGTTGGCGCGAATGCCCTTCGGGCCGAGGTCGGCAGCGAGGAAGCGTACGTTGGCCTCGAGGCTCGCCTTGGCCAGCCCCATGACGTTGTAGGCCGGCACCGAGCGCACCGCGCCCAGGTACGAGAGCGTCAGCAGCGAGCCGGCGCGCCCCGCCATCATCGGCGCGCCGGCGGCGGCGAGCGCGGTCAGGCTGTAGCTCGAGATGTCGTGGGCGATGCGGAAGTTCTCGCGCGTGGTTGCCTCGACGAAGCCGCCGGTGAGCGCGTCGCGCGGCGCGAAGCCCACCGAGTGCACGATCACGTCGAGCCCGTCCCAGGCTTTCTTCAGCCCCGCAAACGCCTCCGCGATCTGCTCGTCGAAGCTGACGTCCATGGGCATCACCAGCTGCGAGCCGACCTGTCCCGCCAGGTCGATGACGCGGTCCTTGATGCGGTCGTTCTGGAACGTGAACGCCAGCTCGGCGCCTTCGCGGTGCATCGCCTGCGCGATGCCCCAGGCGATCGAGCGATCGGTCGCGAGCCCGACGATCAGGACCTTCTTGCCGGCGAGGAATCCCATGTCACGGATCTCCAGAGTGTGCCTGTCAGCCGCCGAAGTCGCGCGAGGCGTTGACGCGAACCGTCAGGCGCTGTCCCGTGCGCAGCCAGGTGCGGGTGCCCATGTCGTTCCAGGCCTGCAGCTGCCGCACCGACACCGAAAAGCGCCGCGCGATGCCCGAGAGCGTGTCGCCACGCTTGACCTGGTAGCTGATCTCGCGGGTCGCCGGGCCCGGCGCGCTCGCCACCGACCCGCCGGGCGGGCGCACGTTCAGCCGCTGGCCGGGACGCAGGACCGAGTTCTGGTTGATGCCGTTGGCGCGCGCCAGCTCGCCGACGCTCATGCCGTAGCGGCGGCTGATGCTCCACAGGCTCTCGCCGCTCTTCACCCGGTGCACGGTGGTGGCGGAGCGCACCAGCCCCGAGCGCAGCGGCGACACTTCGCCGCCCGGCACCAGCAGGGTCGCACCTGCCTTCAGCCCGCTGCCGTCGAGCTCGTTGACGCGGCTCAGGAACGTCACCGGCACGCGGTAGCGGCCGGCGATGGCGTCCAGCGTGTCGCCCTTGGCCACCTCGTAGGCGGCCAGGCGGGCCCGCGCCGGCGGGTCGAGCGCGGCAAAGCGCTCCTGGAAGGAATCCACCACGACGGCCGGGATCAGCAGGCGATGCGGCCCGTCCGGGGCGGTCACCCACTGGCTCCAGCCGGGGTTCAGCGCGTGCAGCTCCTCGACGTCGATGCCGGCCAGCTCCGCCGCCAGGCGCAGGTCCACCGGCCCGCCGGTCTCGACCACCTCGAAGTACGAGGCGTCGGGGATGTAGGGCAGCGTGACGCCGTAGGCCGCGGGGTTCCTCACCAGCCGCGCCAGCGCCATCAGCTTCGGCACATAGGCGCGCGTCTCGCTCGGCAGCGACAGCGAGAAGAAGTCCGTGTCGCGGCCCAGCGCCTCGGCGCGGGCGATCGAGCGGCGCAGGCTGCCGTTGCCCACGTTGTAGGCGGCCACCGCCAGCATCCAGTCGCCGCCGAACATGTCGTTCAGCAGCGTCAGGTAGTCGAGCGCAGCGTTGGTGGAGAGCAGCACGTCGCGGCGCTGGTCCTGCCACCAGTCCTGCCGGAGCTCGAAGCGCTTGCCGGTGCTCGGGATGAACTGCCACAGCCCCGAGGCGTGCGAGCGCGAGTAGGCGAACGGGTTGAACGCGCTCTCGACCACCGGCAGCAGCGCGAGCTCCATGGGCAGGCCGCGGCGCTCCACTTCGTTGGCGATGTAGTGCAGGTAGCGCTGCGCGCGCTCCATCACGCGGTTCAGGTAGTCCGCGTTGCGCACGTACCAGTCGAGCTGCACGTCGATGCTGCGGTTGTCGACGTCCGGCAGCTGGTAGCCGGCCCGGATCCGTTCGAGCACGTCCGGAAACACGATCGGCGTGGGCGGCAGCTCGTCGTGCAGCGGCGCGGTCTCGATGGGCAGCGGCAGCGGTGTCGGGATGCGCTGCGCGGCGCGCGCGGCGGGATCGTTCTGGATCACCTGTTCAGGCAGCGACGACACCGGCCGGGTCGGCGCGCTGCAGCCGGCCGCCAGCAGGGCCAGGCCGAGCACGGCGAACGCGGCGGGCAGCCCCGGCCGGCGGCTCATCGGAAGCCGTCCTTCCACTGGCGGATCTCGGCGAACACCTCGACCGGCGTGGCGAGCGGGCGGCCGGCGTGGCGCTCGGCCGCGCGCCGCACCCCGGCTTCGCGCGCGCGCAGGAACGGGTTCACCCGCTTCTCGCGGCCGATGGTGGTCGGCACCGTCGGCTGGTCGCGCTCGCGCAGCGCCGCCGCGTCCGCCTGCCAGGCCTGCAGGTCGCCGTTCTCGGGTTCCACGTTCAGCGCAAAGCGCAGGTTGGAGAGCGTGTACTCGTGCGCGCAGTAGACGCGCGTGTCGTCCGGCAGCGACGCCAACGCGTCGAGTGAGGCCAGCATCTGGCCGGGCGTGCCCTCGAACAGGCGGCCGCAGCCGGCGCTGAACAGCGTGTCGCCGCAGAACACCGCGCCGTGGCCGACGTAGGCGATGTGGCCGGCGGTGTGGCCTGGCACGTCCAGCACGTCGAAGGTCAGGCCGAGCTTCGGCAACGCGACCTGGTCGCCCCCCGATAGCGGCAGCGGCATGCCCGGCAGCCGTTCCCGGGCCGGTCCGTAGACCCGCGCGCCGGTACGTTCGACCAGTTCCGCGACCCCGCCGACGTGGTCGGCATGGTGGTGCGTGATCAGGATGGTGTCGAGAGTCAGGCCGCCGGCCTCCAGCGCCGCCAGGATCGCCCGGGCATCGCCCGGATCGACCGCAGCGACCCGGCGCGCCTGCACCTGCCCGTGGACCAGCCACAGGTAGTTGTCGGCAAAGGCGCGAACCGGGGTGACGTTCAGCATGAGCAGGCCAGGATGAGTTGTCCGCGCGGGCCCACGGCGACCCGCGGCTATTAAACCGTCACGGTTCCCCGAATGCTACCCCGTCGGTGTACGCGCCGGGCGACGCGACACGGTATCCTCCCGCCCATGCTGCCGGACTACCCGAAACTGAGCGCATGGTTCGAAGGGCCGCTGGGGGCCGCGCTCCTCGAGCAGGAGAGCGCCGCCGTCGGCGCCGCCATCGAGTGCGTCTTCGGCCAGCAGTTCCTGCAGATCGGGGCCTGGGGTCCGCCGCAACTGTTCCTCGACCAGGCGCGCACGCCGCGCCGGGCGCTGCTGTCGGCGCGCGGCGACGCGGGTGCCGGCATCCGCTCGCATGCCGCGGCGCTGCCGGTGCAGAGCGGCAGCATCGACGCCGTCATCCTGCCGCATACGCTCGAGTTCGAGGACGATCCGCACGAGGTGTTGCGCGAGGCCGAGCGCGTACTGACCGGCGAGGGCGCGCTGGTGATCCTCGGCTTCGAGCCGCTGGGGCCCTGGGCGCTGCGTCACCGGATCGCGCGCGGCGGCTGGCCGCCGAGCATGGTGCGGGTGCTGTCCGAACGACGGCTGTGCGACTGGCTCAAGCTGCTCGGCTTCGACGTCGACCCGGCCCGGCGCTTCCTGTACACGCTGCCCTTTGCGCGCATGCAGAGCGGCCGTCCGCGCCGCTGGCTCGAGGCGAGCGGCAGCCACGTCTGGCCCAGGCTCTCCGGCGCCTACGTGCTGGTCGCCCGCAAGCGCGTGTTCAGCATGACGCCGATGCGGCTGCGCGCCCGGCCGCGCCCGCAGGTGCTTGCCGGCGGCCTGGTGGAGCCGTCCGCCCGGGTCGGGACGTGAGCGAGGTCGAGATCTATACCGACGGCGCCTGTCGCGGCAATCCCGGACCCGGTGGCTGGGGCGCGCTGCTGCGCGCCGGCGGCCGCGAGCGCGAGCTCTTTGGCGGCGAGAATCCCACCACCAACAACCGCATGGAACTGACCGCCGCCATCCGCGCGCTGGAGGCGCTCAAGCGCCCCTGCGTGGTGGCGCTCTACACGGACTCCCAGTATGTGCGCCAGGGCATCACCGAGTGGCTGCCCAACTGGATCGCCCGCGGCTGGAAGACGGCCGACCGCAAGCCCGTCAAGAACCAGGACCTGTGGCAGCAGCTGGCCGAGCAGGCCGCCCGCCATCGGGTCGAATGGCACTGGGTCCGCGGCCATACCGGGCACCCCGAGAACGAGCGGGCGGACGCGCTGGCGAATCGGGGAATTGATGAGCTAGCGGATGGCGGATAGTGCTATCCGCTACAATCCCCTCCCATGCGCCAGATCGTTCTCGACACCGAAACGACGGGCCTGGAGGTCAGCCAGGGCCATCGGGTCATCGAGATCGGCTGCATCGAGTTGAAGGACCGCCGGCCGTCCGGGCGCACGTTTCACCGGTATCTGTGCCCCGAGCGGGCGGTCGACCCGGGTGCGCTCGCGGTGCACGGCCTGACCGACGAGTTCCTCGCCAGGCAGCCGCGCTTTGCGGCCGTCGCCGATGAATTCCTGGCCTTCATCGAGGGCGCGGAGCTGGTCATCCACAACGCGCCGTTCGACATCGGCTTCCTCGAGGCGGAGATCGACCGGCTCGAGCGCGGCCTGAAGCCGCTGGCCGAGATCTGCCAGGTGCTCGATACCCTGGGGCTCGCGCGGCGCCTGCACCCGGGCCAGCGCAACAGCCTCGATGCGCTGTGCAAGCGCTACGGGGTGGACAACTCCAACCGCGAGCTGCACGGCGCGCTGCTCGACGCCCGGATCCTCGCGGACGTGTATCTCATCATGACCGGCGGGCAGGGCGCGCTGACGCTCGAGGCGGAGTCCGGCCAGCAGGCCGCGGCCCACGGTCACTTCGTGCACATCGATCGCAGCGGCGTCGCGATTCCGGTGGTCCGGGCGACCCCCGAGGAACTGGCGGCGCACGAGCACGCGCTCGACGCCGTGGCGCGGGCCTCCGGCGGGCAGGTCCTGTTCCGCGGCGGCGCGTCCTGACATGACCACCCCGCAAAACCTGCCCCAGGCGTTCCTGCACAATTTTCTCGGGCACTCGCCGGACTGGTACAAGCTGACCATCATCGGGTTCCTGGCGGCGAACCCGCTGGTGCTGTTCTTCGCCGGTCCGGTCGTGACCGGCTGGGTGCTGCTGTTCGAGTTCATTTTCACGCTGATGATGGCGCTCAAGTGCTACCCGCTGCAGCCGGGCGGCCTGCTCGCCATCGAGGCCGTGATCCTGGGTCTCGTGACGCCGGCCGAGATCTACCACGAGGTCGAAGTCGGCCTGCCGGTGATCCTGCTGCTGATGTTCATGGTGGCGGGCATCTATTTCCTGCGGGAAATGCTGGTGTTCACCTTCACCAAGCTGCTGGTCGGCGTGCGCTCCAAGACCCTGCTGTCGTTCATGTTCTGCCGGCGCCGGCGCGCTGCTCTCCGCTTTCCTCGACGCGCTGACCGTGCTGGCGGTGATGATCATCGTGGTCGCCGGCTTCTTCGGCGTGTATCACCGGGTCGCGTCCGGCAAGCATCATCACCAGGAAGGGCACGACGAGACCAGCGACGACGGCGTGCTCGATGGGCACCGCAGCGATCTCGACGAGTTCCGCGCCTTCCTCAGGAACCTGATGATGCACGGCGCGGTGGGCACGACCATCGGCGGGGTCTGCACGCTGGTCGGCGAGCCGCAGAACCTGCTGATCGGCGAGCAGGCCGGCTGGAACTTCGTGCGCTTCGCGATCGAGATGGCGCCGGTGACCGTGCCGACCGTCATCGCCGGGCTCACGACCACCATCCTGGTCGAGAAGCTCGGCTGGTTCAGCTACGGCGCCAAGCTGCCCGAGAACGTCCGGCGCGTCATGCACGAGTTCGAGGAGCACGAGTCCTCGAAGATGACCGTGCAGCATCGCCAGGTGATCATCACCCAGGCGATCGTCGCCATCATGCTGCTGGTGGCGCTGGCCTTTCACTGGGCGGAGGTCGGCATCGTCGGCCTGATGGTGATCGTCATCGCCACGTCGTTCACCGGCGTCGTCGAGGAAGGCCGCATCGGCAAGGCCTTCGAGGCCGCGCTGCCCTTCACGGCGCTGCTGGTGGTGTTCTTCGTCATCGTCGGCGAGATCCATCACCAGCACCTGTTCGACCCCATCCTCGCATGGGTGCTGGCGCTCGAAGGCAAGGCCGAGGCCATCGCGCTCTTTGGCGCGTCAGGGCTGCTGTCCGCCATCAGCGACAACGTCTTCGTGGCGTCCATCTGGATCGGCGAGATCAAGGGTGCCTTCGAGCGCGGCGAGATCGACCAGCGCGCCTTCGACATGCTGGCGGTGGCCATCAACACCGGCACCAACATCCCGAGCATCGCCACCCCGAACGGGCAGGCGGCGTTCCTGTTCCTGCTGACCTCCGCGCTGGCGCCGCTGATCCGGCTGAGCTATTTCCAGATGGTCTGGATGGCGCTGCCGTACCTGATCACCATGACGTCGGCGGCGGTGCTGGCCGTGCTGTATCTGTTGTAGTCCTGGCCGAAAACGCGTGCGGATGTGCTGCCGTTCGCAGTGCGGTCATGCCGGACTGGGCACAATTGTGTGGATTTCGAATCGGAGCGACCTGTGACCAACAAGAAACGGACTTTGAGCCTGCGACAGTGCCGCATAGGCGTGGTGGGTCTCGGCTACGTCGGGCTGCCGCTCGCGGTGGAGTTCGGCAAGCACTACGAGACGATCGGCTTCGACATCAAGCCCGAGCGGATCGCCGAGCTCAAGGCCGGGCGCGACAGCACGCTCGAGGTCGACCGCGCCGAGCTCAAGTCTGCGGCGAGACTCAGCTACACGTCCGACCTCAAGGACCTCAAGCGCTGCCGGGTCTTCATCGTCACCGTGCCGACGCCCATCGACGGCTACAAGCGCCCGGACCTGACGCCGCTCGAGAAGTCGAGCGAGAGCGTCGGCCAGGTCCTGAAGCGCGGCGACACCGTGATCTACGAGTCGACCGTCTACCCCGGCTGCACCGAGGAAGTCTGCGTGCCCATCCTGGAGCGCGTCTCCGGACTCAAGTTCAACCACGACTTCTACGTCGGCTACAGCCCCGAGCGCATCAACCCGGGCGACAAGCAGCATCGACTGACGACCATCAAGAAGGTCACGGCTGGCTCGACGCCAGAGGCGGCGGAGTTCGTCGACAAGCTCTACGGCTCGATCATCACGGCGGGCACCCACAAGGCCTCGAGCCTGCGGGTCGCCGAGGCCGCCAAGGTCATCGAGAACACCCAGCGTGACGTGAACATCGCGCTCATCAACGAGCTGGCGATGATCTTCAACAAGCTCGGCATCGACACCGAGGAGGTGCTGCAGGCTGCCGGCAGCAAGTGGAACTTCCTGCCGTTCCGCCCCGGGCTGGTCGGCGGGCACTGCATCGGCGTCGATCCCTATTACCTGACGCACAAGGCGACCGAGATCGGCTACCACCCGGAGATGATCCTGGCTGGACGGCGCATCAACGACAACATGGGCGGGTATGTCGCAGCCGAGATCGTGCGGCTGATGAATCTGAAGCGCATCCACGTCGCCGGCTCCCGCATCCTCGTGCTCGGCCTGACCTTCAAGGAGAACTGCCCCGACCTGCGCAATTCCAAGGTCGTCGACGTGGTCCGCGAGCTCGAGCACTACGGCGCGAAGGTCGAGGTCTGCGACCCGTGGGTCAGCCGCCTCGAGGCCCGCCACGAATACGGCATCACGCCGATCCGCAACCCGAAACGCGGCCACTACGACGCCATCGTCGCGGCGGTCTCGCATCGCGAGTTCGCGGAGCTTGGGGTCGAAGCAGTTCGCCGCTTCGGACGTAAGAACCACGTCCTCTACGACATCAAATACGTGTTTCCAAAGGGCCAGGTGGACGGGAGGCTCTAGTGAAGGTTCTGGTAACGGGTGCTGCCGGCTTCATCGGTTTCCACACTGCCAGACGCCTCCTGGAGCGCGGCGACGAGGTTGTCTGTATCGACAACCTCAACGACTACTATGATCCAACGCTGAAGAAATCACGGCTGGACATCCTCGGCCGTTTCGAGCGATTCAGGTTCAACAGGCTGGATTTCGTAGACCGGCCCGGCATGGAAGCGCTCTTCCGCCGAGAGCGCTTCGAGCGGGTCGTGCACCTCGGCGCCCAGGCAGGTGTGCGCTACTCGATCCAGAACCCGCACGCCTATGCCGATAGCAACCTGGTCGGAACGCTCAACGTGCTCGAGGGCTGCCGCAACAACGAGGTCGAGCATCTCGTGTACGCCTCGACCAGCTCCGTCTACGGCGCCAACACCAAGATGCCGTTTTCCGTGCACCAGCACACAGCCCACCCGTTGTCGTTCTACGCCGCGACGAAGAAGGCGAACGAGATGATGGCTCATACCTATGCCTATCTCTATCGCCTGCCGGTCACGGGGCTGCGTTTCTTTACGGTATACGGTCCATGGGGCCGGCCGGACATGGCGCTCTTTCAGTTCACCCGCAACATCCTGGCCGGCAAGCCCATTGATGTCTTCAATTACGGCAACCACCGCCGCGACTTCACCTACATTGACGACATCGTCAGTGGCGTCGTGGCGGCGCTGGACAATGTGGCCGAGCCCGATCCGGGCTGGAGCAGCGACGACCCCGACCCGGCGACCAGCACAGCCCCTTACCGCCTGTACAACATAGGCAACAACCGCTCGGTGGAGTTGCGGCGCTACATCGAGGTGCTGGAGGAGTGCCTTGGCCGCAAGGCGGAATTGAACCTCTTGCCGCTGCAGGCGGGCGACGTACCCGACACGTGGGCAGATTGCGAGAGCTTGGTACGGAATGTCGGCTACCATCCCGACACGCCGATAGAGGTCGGCATTCGAAACTTCGTGGACTGGTACCTCGAGTACTACGGCGACCGCGGGCCGGCGGATCCGAAGGTGACTAACCTCGGATAGCGGATAGTTGGAGCAGGGCTGGCGTTCGCGTGCGGCTATCCGCATTCCGCCTGCGCCAATCCCTGTTCCGGTTATAATTTGCCGATGAGGCGCGTTCACCTATTCGGTCACCTGCGCAGATTCCTGAGAGCTCTGCGGTCGGGCGGCCGCGCACTGTTCATGGGTTGGGTCTCACCAAAGGCACGCATGGCAGGCTTGCATGCCTTTGAGGAGCATGCCGCGCGCATTGCCAGACTGGAGGAGCGGGGAATTCTGCTGCCGCCGAGGCGTCGACCGTTGTCTCTCGCAGATTTGCGACGGATGCGGGTCGCCGCCCCAGGAGCCCAGGTCCTCGAGGCGCTTCTCGAGGAACGTGGGTCGGGACGCTGATTCGGCCGCTGGCAAAGCCATGTCGGTTCTGCGTGCCAGCATTTGGCACGCTGCGGCCTGCAAGCGCCCGTTGTCGCGCCGACTGTGTGCCCGGCTGATCTGAGGCTTGAGCGATGCATTCGAACGAAGCGCAGGTTAACCGAAAGGCTGCTTGGTCCGCCCTGCAGGCGCAGGCCCAAAGACTGGCCGTAATCCCCGTCCGCGACCTGTTCGCCGCTGACCCCGCGCGCTTCGAGCACTTCTCGCGCGAGTTCGACGGCATGCTGCTGGACTTCACGCGGCAGCGGCTCGATGCGAAGGCGCTCGACGCCCTGGTCGCGCTGGCCGATGCGCTCGACCTGCGCGGCCACGTCGCGCGGCTCATGGACGGCGCCATCGTCAACAACACCGAAGGCCGTGCGGCGCTGCACACGCTGTTGCGCGTGCCGGCAGGGACGGCCCTTCCCGCCAACCTGAAACCGCTGCACGCCGAAGTGCTGGCCGAGCGCGCCAAGTGCGCCCGCTTCGTCGCCGAGATCCATGACGGAACGCGCAAGAGCTCGACGGGAGAGCGCTTCACGGACGTGATCAACGTGGGCATCGGCGGCAGTGACCTCGGTCCCGCCATGGCGGTTGAGGCGCTCAGGCGCTTCAACACCGGGCATGTGCGCTGTCACTTCGTCTCGAACGTGGACGGCGTGCAGCTTGCGGACCTGGCCGGGGAGCTGGATCCGGCGCGCACGCTGGTGCTGGTCTGCTCCAAGACCTTCACTACCCAGGAGACGCTCGCCAACGCGCACCTGGCGCGCGACTGGATTGCCGGGCGTCTCGGCGAGCAGGCGGTGCCGAGCCACTTCGCGGCGGTCTCGACCAACACCCAGGCCATGGACGCCTTCGGCATCGGCGCGGACGCGCGCTTCGTCATGTGGGACTGGGTCGGGGGGCGCTACTCGATGTGGTCGGCGATCGGCCTGTCGCTCGAGCTCGCAATCGGCACCACCAATTTCGAGGCGCTCCTGGCCGGTGCGCATGCCATGGACCGGCACTTCCGCGACGCCCCATGGCGCGACAACCTGCCGGCGCTGCTTGGCCTGCTTGCGGTCTGGAACCGCAACTTCATGAACTGCGGCAGCCACGCGGTGCTGCCCTACACGCAGCGCCTGTCGCGCTTTGCCGCCTACCTGCAGCAGCTCGAGATGGAGAGCCTCGGCAAGCGCGTGACGCGCGATGGCACACCCGTCGATTCGGCGACGGGCCCGGTGATCTGGGGCGAGCCGGGCTCCAACGCGCAGCACTCGTTCTTCCAGTTGCTGCACCAGGGCACCGGCGGCATCAGTCTCGACTTCGTGCTGCCGGTCGCGCCGGAGCCGGGCTACGAGGCCTCGCGCGAACTCGCGATCGCAAATTGCCTCGCGCAGGCGCAGGCCTTCATGGCCGGCTACGGCGAGGCCGAGATACACGCCGAGCTCGCGGCCAAGGGCCTGTCGGAGCAGGACATTGCGCGCCTGACGCCGCACAAGGTGCATCCGGGTAGCCGCCCGGTCACGGTCATCGCCGTCGAGCAGGTCGATCCGCGGACGCTCGGCGCGCTGATTGCGATGTATGAGCACAAGGTGTTCGTGCAGTCGGTCGCCTGGGGCATCAATCCCTTCGACCAGTGGGGCGTGGAGCTTGGCAAGAAGGTCTGCAACAGCGTGCTGCCGGCGGTGCGCGATGCAAGTCGAGCGGGCGAGGCGCCGGCAGAGCTCGCACCCTTGCTCCAGTGGATCGCGCGCCGCCGCTGAAGCGCCGGCTCGGCTACAATTACGCTTCCCTCAAGCACAGGACGTGCATCGTGCGGACGCTTTCCATTCTCGCCTGCGACCGGCGCCTTGCTGGCAGCCGCTCGCGCTCGCTTCAGCGCCGGCCCAGGCCTCGGGCTGGCTCGACCCGGGCGACATCCAGCTGCGCGCGGACCTGACCACGCTGGTCGATGCCGGCGCGCTCGATCTGCCCATACTCGGCTGGCCGATTCCGCGCGCCGACGTGTGCGACGCGCTGCCCGAGGCGGCCACGGAGCGCATGAGCGCGGCGGTCGCCGCGGCGCTCGAGCGGGTCCGGGGTCACTGCGAGTCAGGCCGGGGGCTCCGCGTCTATGCCTATGCCGGCGAACAGGCCGACCTGCACGGCTTTGCGGCCGAGCCGCGCTCGGATGCGCTGGCCGGCGTCAGCCAGGATTGGGCGGGACAGAAGTGGTCCGCACGCCTCGATGTATCCGCGCACGCCGACCCGCAGGACGACCTGCCGCTGCGTCCGGATGGCTCCTACCTCGCAGGCCAGCGGGGCAACTGGGTGGTGTCCGCCGGCTGGCTGGACCGCTACTGGGGGCCGGGCTGGGACGGCAGCCTGATCTGGTCCAACCAGACCCGCCCCATTCCCGGCGTGGCGCTCGACCGGGTGCGCTCCACGCCGTTCGAGACCCGCTGGCTCTCCTGGATCGGCCCATGGCGCGCGACCTTGTTCCTGGGCGCGTTGGAGCAGGAGCGCGTCGATATCGACAACGCGCTGTTCCTCGGCATCCGCGTCGCCGCGCGACCGTTCGATGGCTTCGAGATCGCGGTGTCACGTACGGCGCAGTTCTGCGGCGACGGCTTGCGCTGCACCTGGTCCTCGTTCAAGGACCTGCTGATCGGTAACGACAACGTGGGTCTGGACGTTTCGGCCGCGGACGAGCCGGGCAACCAGATGGCCGGCTTCGACGTGCGCTGGTCTTCACCCATCGGCAACGCGCCGTACGCGCTCTATGCACAGGTGATCGGCGAGGACGAGTCGAACTACCTGCCCGAGAAGGTGCTCAAGACCTTCGGGGTCGACGGACGGGTGCCGCTGGGGGACTCTGGCGTGCGCCTGTACGTTGAGTACGCCAAGACCTCCTGCGCTTCGCAGAACCCCGGCAAGGTCTACAACTGCGCCTACAACCAGACCCGTTTCTTCTGCCGAGGGCTATCGCTACCGCGGCGAGGTCATCGGCCACTCGCTCGACAACGACGGTCGGCTGTGGAGCGCGGGCGCGGTCTGGTCGCAGGACAGCGGCTGGCGCTATGACCTCGTCGCGCGCTTTGCCGAGATCAACACCGGCGGCGCGCCGGACCCGCGCCACACCATTTCGGCGACGCCGCTGACGCGCTTCGAACTGGCCGCCGGGGCCCGGCGCGACTTCGGCTGGGCCGAGCTGCAGCTGAGGCTCGCCGCCACGCACGACGACGTCGACGACACGGGCGAGACGGATAACGGCGTGACCGGCTTCATCGGCCTCTCGAAACGCTTCGGCAGCGTTCGCTAAGTTACTGATCCGAAAGGTTTGCCGGGCTCGTGTGGTGTCACTACAATGCGGGCGTCCGGCCCCGGGGTAGACCTTGTATCTGAAGCGCGCGCCGTTGGTTTTCGCCCTCATGCTGGTGCTGGCGGCGCTGCCCCGGCCTGCGAGCGCCGACCCCTGGGCCGTCCCCGGGTGATCCCGCGCTGCGCCACGACCTGCAGCTGCTGGCCGACGCCGGCATCGTGCGCGCACCGCTCTCGGCCTGGCCGGTGTCCTGGGCCGAGGTGCTGCGCGACGTGAACGGGCAGTCCCTCGACACACCGCGACCGGCACATGTGCAGGCGGCACTGGTCCGCGTACAGCGCGCGGCGCGCCAGGCCGCGCGACTCGACCAGTTCGACATCACGGCCCGGGTCGCAGGCTCGGCCGAGCCCATGACGCTGCGGCGCTTCGCCGACGTCCCCCGCGAACAGGGCGAGCTGGAGGGCGCGCTGCAGTACACCGGCGAACGGTTTGCGTTCCGGCTGCAGGGTGCCGTGGTCGCCGATCCGGCCGACGGCAAGGAGTTCCGCCCGGACGGCTCCTACGTCGGAGCGGCGCTCGGCAACTGGATGCTCTCGGCGGGTTACGTCGACCGCTGGTGGGGGCCGGGCTGGGAGGGCAGCCTGATCCTCGGCAGCAACGCGCGGCCGATGCCCGCGATCAGCATCGACCGCAACTACTCCGATGGCTTCGAGACCCCCTGGCTCGCCTGGATCGGCCAATGGCGCCTGCACGCCACGCTCGCGCAGTTCGAGGGCGATCGCAACGACGCGCCCGACGCGCGCCTCTTTGCCATGCGCGTCACCTGGAAGCCGCATGACCGGCTCGAGGTCGGGCTCAGTCGCAGCGCCCAGTGGTGCGGCGAGGGGCGCCCTTGCGGGTTCAGCACGTTCTGGGACCTGCTGACCGGCAACGACAACGACCAGCCGCTCGACCAGCAGCCAGGCAACCAGCTCGCCGGGTTCGATTTCCGCTGGTCGGTGCCGTGGGTGCCGGTGGCGCTGTATGGCCAGGCCATCGGCGAGGACGAGGCGGGCGGCTTTCCCAGCAAGTACCTCGGGCTCATGGGCCTCGAGACCTGGGGCGGCTGGGGCGAGCGTTCCTGGCGCGTGCACGCCGAGTACGCGGACACCGCCTGCGTCTTCAACGAATCGCCGCCCGAGTTCGGCTGCGCCTATCGCAACAGCATCTACAGCGACGGCTACCAGTACCGGAATCGCTCGCTCGGCCACGCCATCGACGGCGACAGCGAGCAGATTGCGGTCGGCGCGATGCTGGTGAACCCGGACGGCTCGAGCTGGGAGTTCGCCGCCCAGAACAGCAAGATCAACCGTGCCGGGGCAAATGCAGTGCACTCCATCTCGCCGGTTCCGCTAAAGTTGCGCTCGGCGGACGTCTATCGCCGCCAGGCGTTCCTGGGTGGCGATCTCGAGGTCGGGCTGGGGTATGAGGAGCGCAGCGGCAGCACGCCGGCGCAGGATGGCAGCGACGTGAGGGGATTCGTGGACTGGACATGGCGATTCGAATGATGACGCTGCACGCTCGCCCCCGCCTCATCGCCCTGCTGGGCGCGCTCTGCGCGGTCGTGGCCTCGCTCGTCGCCGTGTCGTCCAGCGCCCAGACGCCCACGCCCGAGCAGCTCGCCATCTTCAAGAGCCTGCCGCCCGAGGCGCAGAAGCAGCTGCTCGACGAGATGCTCAAGCAGCAGGGGCAGACGGCGCGCCCGGCGGAGCAGGGCGCCCCGGAGACCGCGCCGGCCGTCCCGAAGGCCGCACCGCCCGAGGACCTCAACCTGCGGGTGCGCCCCGAGTTCACTGGCGAGCCGGCGCTGCGCGCCGGGGACACCGTGCTGGTGCAGCTCGCCGTGCCCGAACCGGCCGCCGGTGCGCCGCCGCTCGAACCGGCCTTCGTGGCCCGCGCCGGCCAGCTCGTCGAGCGCGCGGCCCAGAACAATCCCTACCGCCTGAATCGCGCCGGCGAGCTGCAGCTGCCCGGCCTGCCGTCGATCGCGCTCGCGGGCCTGACGCTCGGCGAGGCCACGATGCGCCTGGAGCTCGACCCGGCGCTGCGCGGGCTCGACGTCACGCTCACCCTGCTGCCGCTCGACGCGCAGGGCACCGAGGCGCTCAAGCCCTTCGGCTACGACCTGTTCCGCGACAGCGCGCAGGGGATGAAGCCCGCGGACAACGTCCCCGTCCCGGCGGAGTACGTGGTCGGTCCCGGCGACACGCTCGAAGTGCAGCTCTACGGCAAGGAGTCCGGCAGCTACACCCTGCCGGTGGGCCGCGACGGCAAGGTCGACTTCCCCGAGCTCGGCCCGATCGCCGTCGCCGGCCAGCGCTTCGACGCCGTGCGTGCGCAGATCGAACGGCGCGTGGCCGAGCAGCTGATCGGCGTGCAGGTCGCCGTGTCCATCGGCGAGCTGCGCGGCATCCAGGTGTTCGTGCTCGGCGACGCCGAGCAGCCAGGCTCCTATACCGTCAGCGGACTGTCGACCATCACCAACGCGCTGCTCGAGAGCGGCGGCGTCAAGCCGATCGGTTCGCTGCGTGACATCCAGCTCAAGCGCGACGGGCGCATCGTGCGCCGCCTCGACCTGTACGACGTGCTGCTCAATGGCGACACCAGCAACGACGTGCGTCTCCTGCCCGGCGACGTCATCTTCATCCCGCCGGTGGGCCGCACCGTCGGCATCGAGGGCGAGGTGCGCCGCCCGGCGATCTACGAGCTCGGTGGCAATTCGACTGCCGCCGACCTGCTCTACCTCGCGGGCGGCCTGACACCCGAGGCGGACCCGCGCATCGCGCGCATCACCCGCATCGACGCGAGCCGCGAGCGGACGGTCGTCGACCTCGATCTCACGACGCCGAACGCGCGGACCATGCCGGTGCAGACCGGCGACGTGCTGCGCGTGTTCGCTATCCGGCCTTCGCTCGAGAACGCCGTCGCGCTGGAAGGGCACGTGTTCCGCCCCGGCGTCTCGCAGTTCAGGCCGGGCATGCGGCTGACCGACGTGATTTCCGCACCCGAGGAACTCAAGCCCAATGCTGACCTCGGCTATGTGCTGATTCGCCGCGAGATCGGCCCGGAGCGGCGCATCGAGGCGCTGTCCGCCGACCTGGCCGCCGCGTGGCGCGCCCGCGGCAGCGACGCCGATCCCCTGCTGCAGCCGCGCGACCGGGTGATCGTGTTCGATCGTGAGGGTGGGCGGGAGTCCGCGGTGGCGCCCATCCTGCGTGACATCCAGCGGCAGGGCACGCCCGAGGTGCCCGCGCAGGTCGTCGACGTGTTCGGCCAGGTGCGTGCGCCCGGCCGCTATCCGCTCGAGCCCGGCATGACTCTCGCCGATCTAATCCGCGCCGGCGGCGGGCTGAGAGATTCTGCATTCGGCGGGCAGGCGGAGCTCGCCCGCTACGAAGTGCGCGACGGCGTACAGCGCCAGACCGAGCTGATCGAAGTCGACCTCGCGGCGGTACGGCGCGGGGAGGGCGGCGCGGACGTCGTGCTGCGGCCGTACGACACCCTGAACGTGCAGGTCATCGAGGACTGGGCCAACCAGGGGACCGTCGAGCTGCGCGGCGAGGTGCGCTTCCCGGGCAGGTATCCCATCCGTCGTGGCGAGACGCTCAAGTCCGTGATCGAGCGGGCCGGCGGACTCACGTCGCTCGCGTTCGTCGAGGGCTCCGTCTTCACGCGCGAGGACCTCAAGGACCGGGAGCGCAAGCAGCTCGAGACGCTCGCCGACCGGCTGCAGGCGGATCTGGCGACGCTGGCGCTGCAGTCGCTCGCAGCTGGGCGATGCCAGCCAGGGCGCGCAGGCGCTGGCGGTCGGCCAGCAGCTGCTCTCACAGCTCGAGACGGCCAGGCCCGTCGGTCGGCTGGTCATCGACCTGCCCGCCATCGTTTCGGCGGATGCCGGCAGCTCGCGGGACGTCGTGCTGCGCAACGGCGACACGCTGATCATTCCGGAGCGGTCGCAGGAAGTGACAGTGCTGGGTGAGGTGCAGAACGCGACGTCGCACTTCTACCGCGCGGACCTCGGGCGCGACGACTACATCAGCATGAGCGGCGGCATGACCGCCCGCGCCGACAAGGGGCGCATCTACGTCGTGCGCGCGGACGGCAGCGTCGTGGCGAACGACGGAGGACGATGGTTCAGCCGCAGTCGGGTGGATGTGAGGCCGGGCGATACGGTCGTGGTGCCGCTCGAGGCTGACCGCATCCGGCCGCTGACGCTGTGGACCAGCGTCACGCAGATTCTCTACAACATTGCGGTTGCAGTGGCCGCGGTGAATTCGTTCTGAGCCTGGGACGCATGGCGAAGAAGCGACTGAGACAATGTGCGACAGCCCAAGATGTTCGCGATCTCTGACGAGAATGCAGTGATGCAACCCAGTCAACCGGAGTCACAGGTTGCAGACCTTGTGCGTCTATTGTGGCGATCGAAATACGTCTTGCTGATCGGTGCTTTGATCGGTGGCATGTTGGGAGGTGGCGCGGCGTGGCTGACACATCCGGTCTATCGTGTAACGGTTGTGATGATGCCCAGTGCAGAGATTGGCTTTTCGGACAGCCTGGGCTCCGCGCTGGGTCCGGCGGGCAGTTTGGCGGCGCTGGTCGGGCTGGGCGGCGGTGGTAGTCGAGTCGATGAGGCTATCGCGGTACTTGAATCCCGTAAGTTCACCGAGGGCTTGATTGAGGAACGTGGGCTGCTACCCCAGCTATTCTTCAAGGCCTGGGATTCAACCGCAGGCGCGTGGCGCGCGGGACTTGCTAAACAGCCCAGCTTGTATGACGGCTACCGTCGTTTCGAGAAGCTTAGACAGATCAGGCGCGACAACAGGACTGGCCTTGTCACGCTCGAGTTGATATGGTCGGACGCCGTCGAGGCGGCGGAACTGGCGAACCTTATGGTCGCAGGGGTCAACGACGACTTGCGCAAGCGCGATATCGCGGAAGCAACTCGCAGCATTGAGCAGCTCAGCGCCGAGCTGTCCCGAAATGCAGTCGTCGCGGTTCAGGCGTCCATCAACAAATTGATCGAAGCTAACGTTAGACGCCGGGCCCTTGCAAACGCTCGTGATGACTACGTGTTTCACATCATTGATCCCGCTGTGGCGCCGGACCGCGATGATTACTTTCGTCCGAAGCCAGTCCTGTTCGTTGCCGCCGGCGTATTCTCCGGACTCGTGCTCGGCATCGTCGCTATCGCACTGTCTGGCCTTGTGAGACTGCTGCGTGTCCCGCGACGCGCATCGGCAGCCGAATGACACGATACCCTTCTGCGTCGCTCGTCCCGCTGCTGTGGCGGACTAGTCTGGCACTTACCGCGTGGTGCGGGCGGCAGGGCGACGAGCAGGAGGTTGCTGCTTCGGTCTTCGGCTTGAGGTGGTATTGCCGTCGATCGCATGCGGTGACGGCGGATGTGGTTGGTTTTGACCTTACTGGCGAAGAGAAGGTCCCCGCGGGCGTCAAGCGCCTTCCAGATGATCCGGGCTTCTGTTCGCATAGGAGGGCGCGGTTTGGCCCGCAAGGAGCGGGCCGGGCGGCACTATCTATCGCGGATTCGGTTCTTCGGCGGGACGCGGCCGCGCAATGAGCTTCCCCGCGGACTTCTCGGCATGAGGGTCTGGAGCGGCGCTCTGACGCGGCTCCTCCAACGACCCCACGCCCGTCGGCTACTGCACGGCGGCGCATGGAGCCTGCTTGGTGGCGTGGGCTCGCGGTTGTTGATGCTGCTGCTGACCCTCCTGCTCGTCCAATTGGTCGGCGCTCGAGACTTCTCTCGCTTCGCAGTCGTGCAGAGCACTGTCTTGACTGCCCTCGTGTTCGCCGGCTTTGGCCCAGGCCTCGCGGCCACCGATACGCAGCGCGCCTGCGTGAGGCGGAACTGGAACGCCTTGGTAGGGTCTTGGGGGTGTTGCGACATGCTGCGCTGGTTAGCAGCATCGTGGTTGCCCTTCGGCATGGCTGCAGCGTCTCCATATCTGGCCGAGCATGCATTTGGCGATCCGACATTGCACCACTGATCCAGCTCGCAGCGGTGGCCGTGTTCTTCGGCGCCCTCGATTCGTTCCAGGCTGGCGCCTTGGTCGGCCTGGAGGCCATGAGGGAAAGCGCGCTGTCCATGCTGTCGGGTGTCGGTCTCGGAATGCCCGGCTTACGCTCCTCCTGGCAAGCTGGTTCGGCGCCGTCGGGGCGGTGGGTGGGCTTGTGGCCACCTATCTCTTGCAGGCTGGCGCCAGCGGATTCCTGCTGCGTCGTGAATGCGCGCGACGGGGGATCCATATAGCCGCAGACGGCGGAAGGACGGAACTGCGGGAGCTGCTTGCGTTCACGGCACCCTCGATGCTGTCAGGATTGATGGTTGCGCCTGCGCATTGGTTTGTCCAGGCGAGCCTGCCATCCGGTCAGCTCCGGATGGAGTGCAGCTGACGGTACTCACGGTCGCCATGCAGTGGTTTCATGCAATCTGCATGGTCCCACAGATGGTCGGCCGCGTGATTCTTCCGATTCTGAGTGATGCCGGGGCGCAAGGGCAACGTGACACGGTAGTCGGCATCCTGAGATCGCTGGTGGCAGCGTACGCAGTCGCAGTTCTCCCCGTGTCGTTGGGCATCGTCATGGCATCGAGTGAGCTGATGAGACTCTACGGCGTCGCGTTCGCGTCGGAGGGGGCAGCGCTGGCCCTGGTGGCCATCGCCGCGGCGTTTGCAGCGCTCTGTATTCCGGTCGGTCAGGCCATTGCCGCGGAGGGGCGCATGTGGCTCGGTCTTGGCGCAAACTTTCTGTCGGCTGCCACTTTCGTTGTTGGTGCAATTGCGATGCTTGACGCCGGTGCCCGCGGTGTGGGACTGGCGTTGGCGGCTGCGTACTTGATCCAGTTCATGGTGGCGATGGGCATCGCGCGCGTCGCCTTGCGGCGCTGCTGACAGGCCAACCGGTGTGGGGCGAGTGAACGAACGAAGTGGTGCTCGCCGGACGCTCCATCCTGACCCCGTTCTTCACAGAGCAGGACTCGCGGGCCATGCGGCTCGCGACCTACGTCCGTGCGGCAGGAGGCGTGGTTGACATTGCTGGCGTGGCGGAATCCGAGCTGTCTGAGAGACCGAGAGCGGCAGGCCGTCATGGGGCAGTGGGTGCGCGGGGTCAGCGTCGGTTGCAGCGATATCGGCAGGCATGGTCTGTCCTGCGGGCGCAATGCGGGCAGTACGATCAGGTAGTGGCCGTCAATTGCGAGCTTGGGATCATCAGTTGGCTGTTTCGTCTTTTTCACCGTGAGTCCTTCCGCTTGGTCTTGGATGTCTACGATCATCACGGGGCCGTATTCGAGTCGCGCATGCTTTCTGCCGCTTTTGATGTGCTTGAGCTGATCGCGGCGGCCTTGGCTGACACGGTCATCCTGCCCATTCGGGAGCGCATGGCTCAGTATCCGAGGTGGTCAAGATCGACGATATCGCGTAAGGCGCTGTTCATCAGCAACCTCGGATTCGAATTTCCCGAGACGATCCCGCCTGCGCGTCAGCGGGAGCATCACCGGGAGTCTGCCGGGGTCGCGGCGAACGTGTCCAGGCGGCGTAGCGTCGTTTACTGTGGGAATGTGGACTATTCGCGAGGTCTGGATACGCTCATCTCGGCAGTAAAGGACACGTCCGGGCAGTGGCAGCTCGACATACACGGTGGCGGCGTTGCG
>CAVPYY010000003.1:0-67500 GCA_963710135.1 uncultured Gammaproteobacteria bacterium
GTTCGTAAGGCCTGGCCTGGGTCGTCGACTCGACCGTGCCGACCCTTTCCGCCAGCTGCTCAGCCACCGGTTCGAGCCGATCAAGGCGTTCCAGGGCGGCGAGGCTGCCATTCCCGACCGCTTCGAGATCGGTCCGCAGACCGCTCAGCGCAGACTCGAGGCGGGCCAGCCGCCTGTGGGCAGCGGCCAGGCGGACCGCCAGCCAGACCGCCACGACGGCGGCGACAGCCAGCAGCGCAAGCTGCAACTCATTGATTGTCATGCGTACTCATCGATTCGGCCGTCCCGGTCGGGCGGCGGCTCAGGCGCTTCGGGCGGGTCCCGGGGGCGGGGCGGCGGGCGTCTGGATGGCTCGCGGCGGGCCTCCTCCGCGGCGGGGCGCACCGGGCGGGCGGGCCAGGTGACGCCAACGGGCTCGATGTCTGCCATGTCGCGCACTCCTCAGGGTCCGGACAGCGCACCCTCCGCCAGGGGACTCCCGGGGAGTCCGGCGGCCGGCAGCGGCACGATCCCCGCCACCGGCATCACCGCCTCGGGCGCGACCGCGCCCGGAGGCTCTTCCTGCCGGTCGCGGTCGGCATAGTCGCCCTGCGCGCCAGCCGTCTCCAGCACGACGACCACGACCCGGCGATTGCGGTTGCGGCCCTCCGCCGTGCCGTTGCTGGCCAGCGGATGGTACTCACCCAGTCCGATGATCTCCATGCGCCGGGGATCGACGCCCGAGCGGGCGAACTGGCGCACCACGTTCGAGGCGCGGGCGGCGGACAGCTCCCAATTGGACGGAAACTGCGAGGTGCGGATCGGCACGTTGTCAGTATGGCCTTCCACGCGGATCGGGTTCGGGAAGGGCGCCAGGATGCCGGCGAGCCGGTCGACCACCGGCAGCGCGGCGTCTGCCACGCCCGCGGCGCCGCTCGCGAACAGGATGTCGGTGTTGACCTCGACCTCGAGCCAGCGCTCGGTCTCGCGGATCCGCACGTCGCCGAGGTCGATCAGGCCCTGCAGCGCGGCACGCACCTGCCCGGCCATCCGTTCCAGGGCATCGCGGCCCTCGCCCTCCGCGACCGCGCGCGCCGAGCGTTCACGCCGGGCGTCGGCGGCCTCGGGCAGCGGTCGCGGGTCGGGAATGCGCAGCAGCACGGTCGGCGACGCCCCGCTCAGCTGCGCGCCACCGCCCTTGCCGCCGGAGGCCTTGTCGCCGATCTGGATGGGCGCGACGGTCTTCGGCGCACCGCGAAAGGCGGCGACCAGCGAGTCCGACAGCACGCGGTACTTGCCCTCGTTCACCGAGGACATGGAGTACATCACCACGAAGAAGGCCAGCAGCAGGGTGATCAGGTCCCCGTAGGGAATCGCCCAGGCCTCGGCGTTGACGTGCTCTTCGTGCTTTTTCCTGCGCGCCACGGCGGCTCCTCAATGGTGCAGGTAGCCGTTCAGCTTGGACTCGATGTTGCGCGGATTCTCGCCCTGGGCGATGGCGATGATGCCCTCGATGCACATCTGCCGCACCTGGCTCTGCTGGTGAATCAGCGCCTTGAGCTTGTTGGCCATCGGCAGGAAGAACAGGTTGGCGAGACCGATGCCGTAGACCGTCGCCGTGAACGCCGCGGCGATGCCGGGGCCGAGCTTGCTCGGATCGTTGAGGTTCTGCATGACCGCCATCAGGCCGAGCACGGCGCCGATGATCCCCAGTGTCGGCGCGTAGATGCCCATGCCCTCGAACACCTTGGCCGCCTGGGTGTCGGCATGTTCGCGGGTCTCGAGCTCGACCTCCATGACCTGGCGGATCGCCTCCGGCTCGCCGCCGTCGACCAAAGCCTGCAGGCCCTTCTTGATGAAGTCGTCCTGTTCCTGCTCGACGGAGGACTCCAGGCCGAGCAGCCCCTGCTTGCGGGCCACGTTGCTCCACTCGACGATCTTCTCGATCACGGCGCCCGGGTTGCTGAATGGCGGCTTGAAGATCCAGCCGACGATCGCCAGCGAGCGCTTGAAGGTGGCAAGCGGCGTCTGCACCAGGATGGCGGACACCGTGCCGAGCACGACGATGACGAACGCGGCGCCGCCCAGCAGTCCCTTGACGCCCGCGCCCTTGAGGATGCTGCCGCCAATCAGCGAGAGAAATGCCAGCGCGACGCCTGAGAGGGAGAGTATGTCCATACTGCTTCAGTTGCGGCCCGTCACCGGGACGCCACCCAGTCCTTCATGCGTGCGCGCACGCGCACCAGCGCCTGCCCGTGGATCTGGCACACCCGCGATTCGGTCACCGACAGCACCTCGCCGATTTCCCGCAGGTTCAACTCGTCGTCGTAGTACAGGGACAGCACCAGCTTCTCCCGCTCGGGCAAACCGTCGATCGCCACGGCCAGCGCGGCGCGGAAATCCTCGTCCTCGGCTTCCTCCGCCGGGCCGGGCCCGGCGTCGGCGGCAAGGTCGATCGGGTTGTCCTCGCCGGTGACGTTCATCTGTTCGAAACTGAACAGCCGGCAGGCCGCCGCGTCCTGCGTCAGCCGGTGGTACTCCTCCATCGACACGCCGAGCACCTCGGCAATCTCCGCGGCGCGCGCCTCGGTGCCGGTTTCGTTCTCGATGCGGCGGATGGCGTCGGTCATCTCGCGCACGCCGCGGTGCACCGAGCGCGGCGTCCAGTCCGCGCGACGCACCTCGTCGAGCATGGCCCCGCGGATGCGGATCCCGGCGTAGGTCTCGAAGCTGGCGCCACGACTCGGCGAGTAGTTCCGCCCCGCGTCGAGCAGGCCGATCATGCCGGCCTGGATCAGGTCGTCGACCTCGACGCTCGGCGGCATCCGGCTCACCAGATGAAAGGCAATGCGCTTGACGAGCTCGGCGTGACTCAGCACGAGCTCCTCAGGATCCAGGCCCGGCACAGCCGCCGGACCCGCGCCGGTCTCCAGGTATTGCTTCACTGCAGTCATTGCAAGGCGCCCGTGGCCGGCGCGCTGGCACCCACCAGCCGCTCCACGAAAAACTCCAGGTGGCCTCGTGCCTCTCCCGGCACTTCCCAGTTATCGGCCTTGCCCGCCAGAATCTTGAGCGCCTGCGACGATGGCGCGGAAGGATAGGCCTCGACCACCGCCTGCTGCCGGCGTATCGCCCGTTTCAGGTACTCGTCGAGCGGCACATGCCCGGCAAACTCCAGCGTGACGTCCAGGAACCGGTCGCAGACCCGGGCAATCTTGTGATGCAGTTCACGGCCCTCGCCGGGACTGCGCACCTGGTTGGCCAGCACCGAGAAACGATTGACGCCGTGCTCGCGCGACAGCACCTTGATCAGGCCATAGGCGTCGGTGATGGACGCCGGCTCGTCGCAGACCACCACCATGACGTGATGCGCGGCCCGCGCAAACGTGGTGACCGAGGCGGCCAGGCCGGCCGCGGTGTCGATCAGCAGCACCTCGAGATCGCGCGCCACCGTGCTGAACGCATGGATGATGCCGGCGTGCTCCGGGTTGGAAAGTGCCGCCATGCGGCCGAGCCCGGACGATGCCGGCACGATGCGCAGCCCGCAGGGGCCCGGCACGATGACGTCCTCCAGGCCGCATTCGCCGGCCAGCACGTGGGCCAGGTTGCGGCGGGGCGCCAGGCCCAGCATCACGTCGATGTTGGCGAGACCGAAGTCCGCATCGAGCAGCATGACGTTGCGCCCGCGTGCCGCCAGCGCGACGCCCAGATTGCTGGCTACCGTCGTCTTGCCCACACCGCCCTTGCCACCGGTGACGGCGATCACCTTGACCGGGCGTGGCGCCGGCGCGGCGAACTGCAGGGCGGCGGATCCCGCCGGGAGTGGCTTAAGCATGGGCGCGCGCGCCTCCGAAGTTGTCGGCCAGATACTGCTCGTCGGTCCTGCGCCCGCTCTGCGCACGCAGCTTGACCGCGCGCCGCACCAGCCAGACGCGCTTGGGCGCGGCGGCGTGCAGGTCGTCGGGAACGCGCGGGCCGTCGCACAGCCGGGCAATCGGCAGCGCGGCGCGGATCGTCGCCGACAGCACCGGCCCGAGGCTCGCTGTCTCGTCCAGCTTGGTGAGGATGCAGGCGGCGGGCGCCAGCGGCCTGTGCGCGCGCACCGTGTCGTCGAGCGTGGCCAGGTCGGCGTTCGCGGGCAGCACCAGCAGCGGTTTGAGCGCCTTGCCTTGCGAGCCGATCAGCGCCGCCTGTTCGCGCAACCGCAGGTCACGCTGCCCGACACCCGCCGTGTCCACCAGCACGAGCCGGCGCTTGCCGAAGGCCTCGAGCGCCGCCGCGAGCTCGGCCGGGTGGCGGGCCACGCGCATCGGCACGCCCAGGATGCGGGCGAAGGCAGCCAGCTGCTCGCGCGCGCCGATGCGGTAGCCATCGATGCTGATCAGGGCCACGGAGCCCGCGCCGTGCAGTCGCGCGAAGCCGGCCGCCAGCTTGGCGAGCGTGGTGGTCTTGCCGACGCCGGTGGCGCCGACCAGCGCGAATCGCCCACCCCGCTCCATGAGCCGGTCGTCGATGACCGGCAGATGTCGCACCAGCAGCGCCAGCGCCACCCGGGTCGCGTCCTCGGGCTTGGTCACCGCCGGCATCGAGTTCGCCAGCCGCCGCGCCAGGTCGGGCGCCAGGTCGAGCGCGCTCAGGTCACGCAGCACACGCGCCCTGAATGGCTCGCGGCGCGCCAGGTCGTCCCATGCCAGGCGCGACAGCTGATACTCGAGCATGCTGCGCAGGCCGGCGAGTTCCTGCCGCATGGCCACGATGCTCTCGTCCTGCGACCACACGACCCGCGGCGTTGCAGCGGCCGCGGCGCTGGCTGCGGCCGGCTCGGGCGTGCGCGCGGCCGCAGGGGCGGCGCGCTCCGGCGGCACCGCCTTGGAGCCGGCGACGCGGGCCAGGATGGACTGGAAGCCACGCGCCGGCGCGGCCTCGAGCGGCGCGGGCGGCGCCTCGGCGGCGGCGGGCATGCGGTTCTGCGCGCCCAGTCCACTCATGGTGCTCGCCACCAGGGCGGCGTCGTAGTCCGCGGCCGCGATCACCTCCAGGCCCTCGTCGACTCGGCGGGTGGAAATGATCACGGCCTCCGCGCCGAGCTCGTCGCGAACCCTGGCGAGCGCTTCGCGCATGGTGGCGGCGGTAAATCTTCGGATCTTCATCGGCTACTCCCCTGACGGCTCAGCGGCCCACCGCCGCGACGACGCGGATGCGGCGGTTCTCGGGTACTTCGTTGTAGGCAAGGACGCTGAGGGACGGCACGCTGTGGCGCGTCAGCCGCGCCAGCCACGGCCGCAGCTTCGGTGCCACCAGCAGCACCGCCGGCTCGCCCGACATTTCCTGGCGCCGCGCGCTGTCGGCCAGCGACTGGTGCATGCGGTCGGCCAGGCCAGGCTCGAAGCCCGGGCTGCCGTCGCCGCTCAGCATCGAGTCCTGCAGCAGCTGCTCGAGCTTCGGGTCCAGCGTGATGACCGGCAGCTCCTGCCGCAGGCCGCTGATGTTCTGCACGATGCTGCGGCCCAGCGCGACCCGCACGGCGGCGGTCAACTGCTGGGGGTCCTGCATGCGGGGGCCGTGCTCGGCAAGGGTCTCGCAGATGGTCCGCAGGTTGCGGATCGGCACCCGCTCGGCGAGCAGGTTCTGCAGCACCTTGACGACCACCGACAGCGGCAGGATCTTCGGAACCAGGTCGTCGACCAGCTTTGGCGCCTGCTTCTGCAGCCGGTCGAGCAGCTGCTGCACGTCCTCGTGCCCAAGCAGCTCGTGCGCGTGCTGCTGCAGCAGGTGCGAGACGTGCGTCGCGATCACGGTGCCCGCGTCGACCACGGTGTAGCCCTGCGTCTGGGCCTGCTCGCGGCGGGTCTTCTCGATCCAAACCGCCTCCAGGCCGAAGGCGGGATCCTTGGTCTCGATTCCGGCGATCGGCGCCGCGACCTGCCCGGGGTTGATCGCCAGGTCGCGATCCGGGAAGACCTCCGACTCGCCCACCGGCACGCCGAGGATGGTGACGCGGTACGCTGTCGGCGGCAGGTCCAGGTTGTCGCGAATGTGCACCGGCTGGATCAGGAACCCCAGCTCCTCGGAGAGCTTGCGGCGCACGCCCTTGATGCGCCCCATCAGTTCGCCGCCCTGCGCCTTGTCGACCAGTGGAATCAGCCGGTAGCCCACTTCCAGCCCGATCAGGTCGACCGACTCGACGTCGTCCCAGGTCAGCTCGCGGTTCTCGCCGGCGGCCGGACGGGCCGCAGCGGCCGGCTCGGCCTTGCTCAGCTCTTCCAGCGCCTCGCGGTCCAGCCGGCGGCGCGTCATCAGCGCGCTGGCACCGCAGACGGCGGCCATTGCCAGGAAGGCGAAGTGCGGCATGCCCGGGATGGCACCGATCACCGCCAGGATGGCGGCGGCGACGCCGAGCGCGCGCGGCTGCCCCAGCACCTGGCTGGCGACCTGGTCGCTCATGTCCGTGGAGCGCGACACCCGCGTGACCAGCACGGCGGTCGCCACGGACAGCAACAGCGCCGGAATCTGCGCCACCAGGCCGTCACCGATGGTCAGCAGCGCATAGTTGCGCGCCGCCTCGGCCAGCCCGAGGTCGTGCTGCAGCATGCCGATGGCCAGCCCGCCGAACAGGTTGACGAACACCACCAGGATGCCGGCGATGGCGTCGCCGCGGACGAACTTGCTGGCGCCGTCCATCGAGCCGTAGAAGTCGCCTTCCTCGCGGATCTCCTGGCGGCGCTGCTGCGCTTCGAGGTTGGTGATGATGCCGGCGTTGAGATCGGCGTCGATGGCCATCTGCTTGCCGGGCATGGCGTCCAGTGTGAAGCGCGCGCTGACCTCGGAAACGCGGCCGGCGCCCTTGGTGACCACCACGAAATTGATGATCACCAGGATCAGGAACACGACGATGCCGACCGCATAGTCGCCGCCGATCACGAACGAGCCGAAGCTCTCGATGACGTCGCCGGCCGCGCCGGGCCCGGTGTGGCCGTTGAGCAGCACGACGCGCGTCGACGCCACGTTGAGCGCGAGCCGCAGCAGCGTCGCGCCGAGCAGCACGGTCGGAAAGACGCCGAAGTCGAGCGGCCGCCTGACGTAGATGACGCCGAGGATGACCACCAGCGCCAGCGAGATGTTGAACGTGAACAGCACGTCCAGCACCAGTGGCGGCAACGGCAGCACGATCATCGCCATCATCACCAGCAACAGCACCGGCACCGCGAGGCCGTTGCGGCTGAACTCGAGCAACATGGCGCCTATGCCGCGTGGGTTCACCTGACCAGTGCCTCCTCGTCGACCTGCGGCTCAGGCCGGCGGATGCGCCAGGCGTCGGAGCCCGCGGTCTTCACCTGGTAGACATAGGTGAGCACCTGCGCGACCGCGAGATAGAGCGCCGAGGGAATCTCGCGGTTGAGCTCGGTGGTGGCGTAGATGGCCCGCGCCAGTGGCGGCGCCTCGAACACCGGCACGCCGTGCTCGCGCGCGATGCGCCGGATCTCCAGCGCCACGAAATCGCGGCCCTTGGCGACCACCCGCGGCGCGCGCATCCGCCCGGCCTGGTAGCGCAGCGCCACGGAATAGTGCGTCGGGTTGGTCACCACCACGTCGGCCGTCGGGACCTCCTGCATCATCCGGCGGCGCGCCAGCTCGCGCTGCGCGGCGCGGATGCGCGACTTCACCTCGGGCCGGCCCTCGGTCTCCTTGAGTTCCTCGCGGACTTCCTGGCGCGTCATGCGCAGGTTGCGCTTGTGCGACCAGACCTGGAAGGGAGCGTCCACCGCCGCGATCACGATCAGCGAAGCGCTCATCAGCAGCAGCGCCAGGCCCAGCAGCCAGGACCCGCGCGCGATCGCCGCCGGTGCCGACATCGAGCCGAGCGCGATCATGTCCCCGAGCATCCACCAGACCACTGCGGCCGCGGCGCTGCCGACCACCAGGAACTTGCCGAGCGCCTTGCCGAGTTCGACCAGCCCCTGCACCCCGAACACGCGCTTGAGCCCGGCGAGCGGGCTCAGCCGTTTCAGATCGGGCGTCATCGCCTCGGAAGAAAGGACCCAGCCGCCGAGTACGGCCGGCGCGAACAGCGCGACCACGACCAGCGCGCCGACGATCGGCGCGATCGCGAGCCCGGCCTGGGCACCGGCTGCCAGGGTCGCTTCGAGCACCGCCTCTGGATGCTCCAGCGCCGCGCGCGGCAGGGCCAGGCCGCTCTTCATGATCCGCTCGAGCCCACCGGCGAGATGCCCTCCGGCGAGCAGGATCGCGGCCGCGCCCACCATCATCACGGCGGTCCCCGCCAGCTCGCGCGAGCGCGGCACTTGCCCTTTCTGCCGCGCGTCCAGCAGACGCTTCGGCGTGGGTTGTTCCGTCTTGTCGTCGCGATCTTCCTGGCCGGCCATCCGCTCAGCCCCCGCCCGCCACCTGGCGGGCCATCGCGAAAGCGTCGTCCAGCAGGGCGATGAACGCGTCCTTGAGGGCCGGCAGCGACAGCAGGATCACCAGGAAACCGAACATCATCGCCACCGGGAAGCCGACGGCGAACAGGTTGAGCTGCGGCGCCGCCCGGCTGACCACGCCCATGCCGAGATTCACGGCGAGCAGCGCGATCACCGCGGGCAGCGCGATCACCAGGCCCGACTCGAAGATGCGCCCGCCCCACATGGCGAGCATCCACAGATCATCCTGCGTCAGCGCTCCGCCCGAGGAGGGTGACGCGGCAAAGCCCTCCACCAGCACGCTGATCAGCGCCAGATGGCCGTCCACCGAGAGGAACATCAGCAGGCCCAGCACCAGCAGGAACTGCGACAGCACCGGCGTGCTGCCACCGCGGCTCGGGTCGACCAGCATGGCGAAGCCGAGACCCATGGTCATGGCGATCGTCTGGCCGGCCATGACCAGCGCATCGAAGGCCAGCTGCACGGCAAATCCGATCGCCAGGCCAATGGCGAGCTGCATGGCCATCGCCAGCACGCCATTCGCCGAGAGCGGATCGAAGTCCGGCGGCGCTGGCGCGAGCGGTGCGACCAGCAGCGCCAGTGCCAGCGCGAGGACGATCTTCACGCGCGCCGGGACGACATTCGCCCCGAATATCGGAGCCACCAGCATCAGCCCCGAGATGCGCAGCAGCGGCCAGAGTATGGCGCTGAGCCAGGCGGTGATCTGTGTGACGTCGAGCTGCATCGCGTCAGCCGATGGCCGAAGGAATGGAGTCGAACAGGGCCCGCGTGTAGTCCATGATCGTGCCGAGCATCCAGTTGCCGGCGACCATCAGCGCGAGCACCATCACCAGCAGCTTGGGCACGAAGGACAGCGTCATCTCGTTGATCTGCGTCGCCGCCTGCAGCATGCCGATGATCACGCCCGCGGCCAGCACCGACAGCAGCAGCGGCGCCGCCAGCAGCGTCGTGACGGTCAGGGCCTGCTGTCCCATGGTCATCACCTGCTCGGGCGTCATGAGTGCTCCTCGCTCACGTATAGAAGCTCGCCGCCAGCGTTCCCATCAGCAGGGACCAGCCGTCGACCAGCACGAACAACATGATCTTGAAGGGCAGCGACACCAGCATCGGCGACAGCATCATCATGCCCATGGACATCAGCACGCTGGCCACCACCAGGTCGATGATCAGGAATGGCAGGAAGACCATGAAGCCAATCTGGAACGCGGTCTTGAGCTCGCTGGTGATGAACGTCGGGATCAGCACCGTCATCGGAATGCTCTCCGGCCCGTTCAGGTCCTGGAGACCGGCGATCTGCGCGAACTGGGCGAGATCGACCTCGCGCGTCTGGCGCAGCATGAACTCGCGCAGTGGATTCATGGCCGCGTCCAGGGCCGGCTCGGCGGCCAGCTGGCCGTCCATGTAGGGCTTTACGCCCTCGTTCCATGACACGGTCAGCACCGGCGACATGATGAACAGCGTCATGAACAGCGCGAGCCCGATGACCACCTGGTTCGGCGGTGTCGTCGGCGTGCCCAGGGCCTGGCGCAGGATCGCCAGCACGATGACGATGCGGGTGAACGACGTCATGCTGAGCAGGATGGCCGGCAGCAGCGTCAACGCCGTCATGAACAACAGGATCTGCAGCGTGACGCTGTAGGTCTGCACGCCGTCCGCGCCGGTGGTGACCGACAGCGCCGGCACACCGCCCGCCACCTGCGCAACGGCCGCGGCCGGCAGCAGGCCGGCCGTCAGCAACGCCAGGGCCCGCGCGATCATGTTCCGCCACCCCGGTCCAGCATCGAACGGAAGCGCTCGGCCAGGGGCGAGGGCGCAGCCGCACCCGCCGCGGCCTGCAGAACGACCGGCGCATCGAGCAGGCCGAGCGTGGTCACCCCGGCACCGCTGACGCCGACGAGAGCCTGCCGGTCGCCGACCGCGATGAGCACGACCCGCTCGCGCGGGCCGAGCGGCAGGTCGGCAAGGATACGGATGCCGTCGCCCGCAGCGCGCGGCGCGAGCCGCAGGCGGCGCGCCAGCCAGGCCATGCCGGCGATCAGCGCCAGCACTAGGATCAGCGACAGCATGACCTGCGCCAGGTCCGTTCCGCCCGGCACGGCCGAGCGAGCCGCCGGCTCGGCCGCCTCGGCCGCGGCGGCGGCGAGCGTCAGCAGCACGAACCGCAGCGCCAGCATCACCGCACCGGCTCCATGCGCTCGCGCGGGCTGGCGACCTCGGTCAGGCGCACGCCGAAGTTGTCATTGACGACGACCACCTCGCCGCGCGCCACACGCACGCCGTTGACCAGCACATCCAGCGGCTCACCGGCGAGCCGGTCGAGCTCGAGGATCGAGCCATTGCTGAGCTGCAGCAGGTCGCGCACCTTGATGCGCGCCCGCCCGACCTCGAGCGCCAACGTCACGCCGACGTCGAGGATCAGGTCGAGATTGACTTCCGCGGTCGCGCCGGCGGCCTCGTCGGGCGGAGTCGACGGCTTCGGTGCAGCGGGATTCGGGTTGGCCATTCGGGACTCCTTGGGCGCAGGCCCGGATCAGCCGCGTCCGCGCGGCGGCGGCACGGCGGCGTGGATGGTCAGCGCATTGCGGCCTCGCGAGACGCCGAAGCGCGCGGTGTACAGCGGTACGTCGCCCGCCAGGATGGTCGCCTCACGCGGCGCGTCGATGGGAATCATGTCGCCCGGCTTCAGTCGCACCAGCTCGCCGAGGCTGATCGACGCCTCGGCCAGCACGGCGCGGACCTCGACCTGCCCGTCGAGCACGCCCGCGCCGAACGCCCTGAGCCAGGTGCCGCTGCCGGTCGGCGGCCGCACCGCCGAGCTGGACGCCAGGATCTCGCGCATTGGCTCGACCGCGGCGGCAGGCAGCACGAAGTCGAACGGGCCGCTGCCATTTGGAAGCTCGACGTGAAAGCGGTTCACCAGCACGGTGTCGCCGGGCGCGCAGATGTCCACGAAGTGCGCGTTGCGCTCCTGCTTGACGAGCTCGAAGTCGAGCGCGGCCACTGGCTGCCACGCCTGCGCGAGATCGGCGCTCGCCTGCTTGACCACCATCCGCGCGAAGCGGTTCTCGGTGGGCGTCAGGCCGCGGTCGGGAGCGCGCGGCACCGCGCGACCCGGCCCGCCATAGAAGGCGTCGACCATCAGGAAAACCAGCTGCGGATCGATGGCAAACAGGAACTGGCCGACCAACGGCCTGGCGCGGGCGATCTCCAGGCAGGCCGGCAGCGGCAGCGCGCTCAGGTAGTCGGCGGCCTTCTGCAGCTGCACGCCCTGGAAGGTCACCTGCACCTCGCGCTTGACCAGCTCCGAGACGCCGGCGCGGAACAGCCGGGCGAAGGTCTCGTGCAGCAGCTCGAGCGTCGGCAGGCGCCCGCGGGTGATGCGCTGGCCACCGGCGAGATCGAATGGCTGGACGCCCGCCGGCGAGGCGCCGCCGGGACCGGCGCGGTCCAGCAAGGCCTGTACTTCTTCTTCCGTGATGACCGGGGCGGCCTGCTCGCCGGTCACGTCACTGCACCACGAAGCTGGTGAACAGGAGGCTCTCGACGCCGCCGTGCCCGGTCTCGCGCTTGATGATGGATTCCACCTCGGCGAGCGAGTCGGCGCGGAGCTTTTCCTTGCCCTCTCGCGTCATCACGTCGTCGCCGGTGAGGTTGCTCATCAGCAGCATCAGGTTGTTGCGGATCAGCGGCGCGTTGGTCTGCACCGCCTGGATGACCTCCGGATCGCGCGCCATCACCTCGATCGTGACCTGCAGGAAGCGCACCGCACCGTCCTGCTCGAAGTTGACGACCAGCGGCGGATCCATCGCGAAATAGAGCGCCGGCCCGCCGGCGGCCGGCTTGCCTTTGCCGCCCTTCTCCTCGACCGGCTCTGGCTTGAGCGTGAGCTGGCCGTCCTCGCCGACGATCAGCTCCTGCGGCGCGTGCAGCGAGGCGTTGATGAAGCCGCCGACCACGACCGCGCCGAGCGTGAGGACGAAAATGCCCGCCGCATTCACCAGCTTGCCGCCGATACCCGCCTTGGGGGGTGCTGGCGGCGCCGTGTCTTCCGCTTCGTCGGCCATGTGCTGCGCCTCGTGTGTGCTGCGATTCACACGGGGTTCAGCAATTTCCATGCCACGGCGTGCCGGTCCGAATCGATGCTTACGGGACAGGGACTTAGGCTGATGCGCAGCAATCCCTGGGCAACCCAGCGCGGCCGGGCGTCAGAAAATTGGCGGCGCCTGTTGCGCCGGAATGGCTAGCGGCCGGACGGACTGCCGGCCAGCACCGACAGGCAGGGCACCACCGCCAGCAGGCCGAGTTCCAGCGTCACCGCCGCCCGGACACGCTCGACCTCCGCGGTCAGCGGCGCGAACGAAGGCGCCGAGCGGGCTTCGCGATTCCAGCGGATGTACTGCAGGGTCGGCAGCAGCGAGACGGCCAGGACCAGGCCGAGCACGCCGAGCTTGAGCAGGAACAGGGGGTCGTCGAGATAGCGGGCGCCAGCGCCGAACTGGGCGCGGGCGAGACCCGTGGCCGCGGTGGCGATGAAGGCGAACAGCCAGCCGATGTCCGCCGCGCCCAGCAGGCGGGCCTGGATCCGATCGACCGGCCGCTTCAGCAGCCAGTACTGGACTACCAACAGGGCCGCGGCCAGGCCGATCGCCATCCAGTGCAGGTAATCGAACAGCGCCTGCCAGATCATCGCGCCAACCGGCCGCCGGGACCGGCCATCACACCAGCATCGTCCCGATGTAGACCACGTAGCCCGCCAGCATGGTGACGCCAATGCCGCGCGAGATGGTCTGCCCGCGCAGCATGAACAACAACAGCAAAGCGGTCACGCCAGCCATGATCCACGCGTCCAGGCGCGCGATGTCCGCCGGCACGGGGATCGGACGCACCACCGCCGTGGCGCCGAGGATGAACAGCAGGTTGTACAGGTTGCTGCCCACGACGTTGCCGACGGCGACGGCGCCCTGCCCACGGACTGCCGCGATCACCGACACGGCCAGCTCCGGCAGCGACGTGCCGAGGGCCACCACCGTCAGGCCGATGACCGACTCGGAGATCCCGAACTCGCGCGCGATGACGATCGAGGCGTCCACCAGCAGCCGCGCGCCCAGCACGACGCCAAGCAGCGACAGGATGGTCACGGCCAGGGGCTTGAGCAGGCCGGCCGGCTTCGGCGAATGCAGCTCGGTCTCGCGCTCGTGCATCTCGGCCTCGGCGTCATGGCTGCGCTTCTCGGCGTGGTAGGTCAGGACGATGTATCCGATCAGCACCGCGATCATGACGATGCCGAAAGGGCGCTCCAGCCTGCCGACCAGGATGACGCCCAAGCCTATGACCGTGGCGATGGCCAGCGCCAGCGCGTCGCGGTGGAACTCCTGCCGGAAAACCGCCACCGGCATGATCGCCGCGGTCACGCCGAGGATCAGCAGGATGTTGGCGATGTTGCTGCCCACGACGTTGCCAACGGCAATGCCGGGGGCGTCGCGGAACGCCGCGATCAGGCTCGCCACCAGCTCCGGCGCGGAGGTGCCGAAACCCACCAGGGTCAGCCCGATGAACAGCGGCGACACGCCCAGCGCGCGCGCCACGCCTACCGAGCCGCGCACCAGGAATTCGCCGCTGCCGAGCAGCAGCGCCAGACCGACAGCCAGCTGCAGATACGTCACGCCGTTGAGCCTCGCCTCGCGCGGCATCGCCCCGCCGCAGGAACCGCGCAATCTACCGCAGACGGCCTGCTGCTGTCAGGGGCGGGAGGGCTTCAGGCGATCAGGCGCGCGAAGCTGGCCGCGTCGATGTTCGCGCCACAGACGATCAGGCCCACCTTGCGGCCAGTCAGTCGCTCGCGCAGCGGGCCGAGCAGCGCGGCGGTCGCCGCCGCGCCCGCCGGCTCGACCGCGAGCTTGGCCTGCTCCAGCAGCAGCCGCATTGCCACGATCATGGCCTGGTCGTCGACGCGCACGAGATCGTCGACGTGGTCGCGGCACAGCGCGAACGATATCGGCAACGCATACGGGGCGCCGAGACTGTCGGCGATGGTCGCGACACGCTCGATCGAGCGCGGCTCGCCGGCGGCGAAGCTCTGGAACATGCTGTCGGCGCCGTAGGGCTCGACACCGAACACCTGGCAGTCCGGATTCATGAGCTTGACCGCCGCGGCGACTCCGGCGCACAGGCCGCCGCCGCCGATGGGAACGATCACCGCATCCAGGTCCGGCACCTGCTCCATGAACTCCAGCCCGAGCGTCGCGGTCCCCGTGGCAGTCAGCAGACCTTCGAACGGGTGGATCAGCGGGCGGGCCTCCGCGATCTGCAGTTCCTCGACGCGTTGGAACCCGGCATGGGCGTCCGCCGCAAACTCCACCTCGGCGCCCCAGGCCCGGCACTGCGCCACCCGAAACGGATTCGCCGAGGCGATCATCACCACCTTGGCGTGGGTGCCGACGACGCTGGCCGCGTAGGCGGTGGCGATCGCGTGGTTGCCCGCGCTGATCGCGCACACGCCCCGCGCCAGCTCGTCGCGACTGAGGCGCAGCATGTTGAGCAGCGCGCCGCGCGGCTTGAAGCTGCCGGTCCGTTGCAACAGTTCCAGCTTCAGTACGACCCGGGTGCCCTCGCCAAAGAACTCGCCGAGCGCCGGCGCAACCAGCTCCTGCACCGGTGTGCGCAACACGTGGCCCGCCAGCTGACGGGCCGCTGCGCGTATCTGTCCAAGTTCCAGTTGCGGACGCACGCTGCAGAGCACTCCCGGACGCTGCCCGGCTGGAGTGTAGCGCAGGGCCGCAGCCGGATGACCCAGCCGCTTCAGGCGTAGGCGTCGAGCAGTGCCCGGCTTGAACGCACTGCCGCGCGCGCCGGGCTTGCCGGCGCATCCGCGAAGGCAATGCCGTCGTCAGGCGCCGGCGGGCGGTAGACGTCGGGACGCCCCGGCCGTTCCTGGAAGGAATGCTGGGCGACGTTGACGTCGACACTGGTGAAGCCCTGACCGCCCAGCATTTCGCGGAGCCGCGGCAGGGCCTGCTCGAGCGCGTCGCGCGCCTGGAAGTTGTGCGCCGAGAGGGACACGCTGGCCTGATCCCCGGCAACCTGCACGCGCACTTCGATCGGGCCCAGCTGCGGCGGATTCAGCTTGAGCTGCGCCGTGCCCAGGTCCCGGTCCACCATCGACACGATCCGCTCGCCGAGCTCCTGCCGGAAGGCTTCGCTGCCGACCGGCTTGGACAACTGCATCACGGAGCCGGATGCCGGCGCCCGCTCCGCAGGTGGCGCAGCCGCCGTCAGGACCGCAGTCCCGCCTGGCGGGTCCGCCTCGGGCTGGGCGGACTCCAGCGCGCCGGCCAGCATCCCGGACAGCGCTGGCCGCGCCGGCTCGAGCGCAGCCTCGGCGGCTGGCGGTGCGGGCATAGGCCCGGCGCCGGCCGCGGGCGCGGCTGCCGCGGCCGGGACGGTCGTCGCAAAGACGCGGCGCGGCATGTTCAATGGCGATAGCTCGACCGGGTCGTCGGCCGGGCTCGCCTCGTTCGCCGTGACACTGCCCGGCAGGGGCACGGCCTCGGGCGAGGGCGGCGGGACGGCGGCGGGCGCCGGCAGGTTGGCGCCCGGGGTCGGCAGCGCCGTGGAGGCAGCGGGCGACGGCGCCGCCGTCTCGGTCGACACGGCGACGGCGGGACTCAACGGCGGCAAGGGGCTGCCTTGCTGGGCACCGGCCGCGACCGCCGGCGGCAGCGTTGCCGGCCGCTGGGCAGACGGCGGCGATGCGACCAACGGGCCCACCGCGGGCGCTACCGCCGGCGGCAGCCAGGGGCTCGCCAGCGGCATGAGATTGCCGTCCGGCGGCAGCGCCGTGCCGTCCTGGTCGGCGGGCGGTGCGAAGTCCAGGCTCGCGCCATCCGCCGCCGACAGCGGCATCGCCGCCATCAGAAAGGCCGGGAACGGCGTGACGGGCCCGGGGGTAGCGGGCACGGACGGCGTCTGCGGCGGCGGCAAGGCCGGCAGCACGTTGACCAGGGCAGTGCTCATCACGGCCATGCGTTGCAAGCCGCATGCCATGCGTCCCCGCGGCTATTCCTCTGGCTTCACCGCGCGCTGCATCGCCCGCTCGTCCTGGTCGCGCTGTTCGCGCCGCTCGCTGTCGCGTTGTTCGTCCTGCCGGAAACGATCCATCGCGCGCGACAGCGCCGAGGCCTCGACCTTCAGCGACTGCCACTCCTGCAGCCGGCGCTCGGCCTCGAGCTTCGCGTCGCTGATCAGCCCTTCCTGCACGCGCAGCGACTCGTTGAGCCGGTCGAGAAACGCGCTGTAGTTGGCGAGCCTGACCGGATCCGTACCGCTGACGCCCGGCAGCGTCCGCGCCAGGTACTCGTCGCGATAGCTGGTCAGCTGCGCCAGTTTCTGCTCGTGCTCGGTGACACGCCGCTGCGCCTCGGCCAGGCGGACGCCCGCTTCGCGCTCGCGCGAGTCGGCGAGATCCTTGATTGGCTGCATGCGCGTCGAACGACTCATGATGCGAGCGCCCGGGCCTGATCGTGGTCACTCACTTCTCGGGCTTCCTGTCGAGCAGGCCGTGCAGCTGGGCGATGCTCTCGTGGAATCCGACCCGGTCGTACATGTCCTGGCGCAGGAACTCGACCAGGCGCGGCCAGTTGTCGATGGCCGCGTCCACCCGGGGATCGCTGCCGCGCTTGTAGGCGCCGACCGCGATCAGGTCGCGATGCTGCTGGTACACGGCATACAGCTGCCGCAGGCGATTGGCCAGCTCCAGATGGTGGCGCTCGGCCACCTGATGCATGGCGCGGCTGATCGACGCCTCGATGTCGATCGCCGGATAGACGCCGCTCTCGGCGATCTGCCGCGACAGCACGATGTGGCCATCGAGGATGGCGCGCGCGGCGTCGGCGATCGGATCGGACTGGTCGTCGCCCTCGGTCAGCACGGTGTAGAAGGCGGTGATCGAGCCGGGCCCGCGGTCGCTGTTGCCGGCGCGCTCCACCAGCTGCGGCAGCCTGGCGAAGACGCTCGGCGGGTAGCCCTTGGTGGCGGGCGGCTCGCCGATCGCCAGCGCGATCTCGCGCTGCGCCTGGGCGAAGCGGGTCAGCGAGTCCATCAGCAGCAGCACCTTGCGCCCCTGGTCGCGGAAGTGCTCGGCGATGGCGGTCGCGAGCCAGGCGCCGTGCAGCCGCATCAGCGGCGGCGTGTCGGCCGGCGTCGCCACGACCACCGCGCGCTTCAGCCCGTCCGGACCGAGCGTGTCGTTGACGAATTCCTGGACCTCGCGGCCGCGCTCGCCGATCAGTCCGACGACCGTGACGTCGGCCTCGGTGTAGCGCGTCATCATGCCGAGCAGCACCGACTTGCCGACGCCGGACCCGGCGAACAGCCCGATGCGCTGGCCGCGGCCGACGGTCAGCAGGGCGTTGATCGAGCGCACGCCGACGTCGAGCGGCTCGCGGATGGCGTGGCGGCGCAGCGGGTTGAGCGGCGTTCCCATCAGCGGGCGGCGCTCGCCGGCGCGCAGTTCACCGAGCCCGTCCAGCGGCTTGCCGGAGCCGTCGAGGACCCGGCCCAGCAGGTCGTCACCGACCCGCGCCTCCGATGCCGTGCTGGCAGGCACCACCCGGGTGCCGGGCATCAGGCCGCGCATGTCGCCGGTCGGCATCAGGAACAGGCGCTCGCCGGCGAAGCCGACGACCTCGGCTTCGAGCTGACGACCGTCGGCCGCTTCCACCAGGCAGCGCGAGCCGACCGCGGCCTCGCAGCCGACGGCCTCGAGCGTCATGCCGACCATGCGCGACAGCAGGCCCTCGACCCGCAGCGGCTGGATCTCGGCGACGCCGCTGCGGTAGGTGGCGACCCGCCGTGCCCAGCCCTGCTGGCGGGCCTGGATCGGTGTCGTGGCGCTCACGGCGCCTCCCCCTTGCGCGTGTCGGCCGAACGCTCGCTGCCGAGCAGGTCGGACAGCACCTTGCCGAGCCGGGTCTCCAGGCGGGCGTCGACGCGTGAAGTCGGCGTGAGCACCTGGCAACCGCCGCGCATCATCACGGGGTCCTCGACCACCTGCCAGGCCCGCTCGTTCTCGGTCGGGGCCAGGTACTGGCGGATGATCGCGGCATCCTCAGGGTGCAGATGGACACGCACGTCCCGCGCCGCGACCGGCAAGGTCGAGACCGCTTCGCGCACGACGGCGATGATCTGCGTCGGGTCGAGGCGGATCTCGCGCCGCACGATCTGCTTCGCCAGCGCCATCGCCAGCCCGAGGAGTTCCTGCTCCACCTGGGCGTCGAGTTGCTCGAAGGGCCGGGCCAGGTCCGTGATCAGGCTGTCGAGCCGCTCGGCCTGCTCGCGGATGTGCTGTTCGCCGGCCTGGCGGCCTTCCGCGTAGCCGGCGCGGTAGGCTTCGTCGTAGGCCTCCTTCTGCAGGTCGGCGAGCGCCCCGGCGGTGACCAGCCCGCCCTCCGGCGAGCCCGCGCGCGGCGCCACCGGGTCGCTGCTGTGTTCCATCGACGGCGCTTCCCACGGTTGCGCGCCGGATGCCTGGGCGGAATCGATGACCCGGGACCCCATGCAGCGGCCGCCTCAGACGAAGTCCGAGCCGCCGGACCCGCCGAGCGCGATGGTGCCGTCCTCGGCGAGGCGCTGGGCGACGCCGACGATCTCGCGCTGGGCGGCCTCCACTTCCGACAGGCGCACCGGACCGCGCACCTCGATCTCGTCGCGCAGGATCTCGCCGGCGCGCTTGGACATGTTGCGGAAGATCTTGTCCTGGATTTCCGGGTCGGCGCCGCGCAGCGCGACCGCCAGGGTGTCCGACTGGATCTCGCGCAGGATCGCCTGGATGCCGCGGTCGTCGACTTCCATGAGGTTCTCGAAGACGAACATCTGGTCGCGGATCTTCTGCGACAGCTCGGCGTCGGCCTCCTCGATGTGCGTCATCGCCGCGCTGGAGTAGTCCCGCTCCATGCCGTTGAGGATGTCGGCGGCGAGCTTGGTGCCGCCGAGCTTGCGGACCGGCGACGTGGTGCCCTCCGCGGCGCGCTGCTCGACCACCGCCGAAAGCTCGGTGAGCGCGCTCTGCGGAATCTCGTCGAGGGTGGCGATGCGCAGCAGCACGTCGGACCTGAGCGCCTCCGGCAACAGGTTGGCGACGGCGGCGGCCTGCTCGCCATCGAGATGGGCGAGCACCGTGGCGATCACCTGCGGATGCTCCTCGCGCACCAGCTGCGCCACCTGGCGCGGGTGCATCCATTTCAGCTGGTCGATTCCCGCGCCCGGGTCGCCGCCCGCGACGATCCGCTCGATGAACATGTCGGCGCGCTGCTTGCCGAGCGAAGTGGTCAGCACCCTGCGCACGAAGTCCTGGGTGCCGGCGCCCCCGGCGCCGCGGTTCTCCACCGCATGCACGAAATTGGCGACGACCGACTGGGTGCGCTCGAGGGGCACGTCGCGCAGCGCCGCGATCGCCTGACCGACCCGCTGCACCTCGCTGGCATCCATGTGCCGGATGATGGCGGCCGCGTCCTGTTCGCCGAGCGACATCAGCAGGATCGCTGCGCGCTCGGGCCCCGGAATCTCCGCCTTGCTATCTGCCATCGGTGGTCACCCAGTCCTTGACGACTTCGGCCGCCCTGCGGGAATCCTGCCCGATCAGGCTGCGAGCGGCGGCGACCTGCTGCTCGTAATTCGGTTGCGGGCGGCCCTGCGAGAGGATCACGCGGTCGCCGGCGACCTCCGGCAGACCGCCCGCACCGGGCGCGAGCGCGAACTGGCCGCCGGGCGCAGCGGGCTGGGTGATCGACTTCATCAGCGGCCGGAGCACGACGAAGGCCAGCACCAGGACCAGGCCCGCGCCCAGCGCCTGGCGCGCGATCGACCACAGCGCCGGGTTCTCCCAGGCCGGGGCGGCCTCGACCGCCTCGACGGCGGGCGCTGCCGTGAATCCGGTGTTGACCACCTGCACCCGGTCGCCGCGCGCTTCGTCGTAGCCGACGGCATCGCGCACCAGTGACGTCAGGCGGTCGAGCTCCTCCTGGCTGTAGGCTTGCGCCGCCGCCTCGCCCGCGCCGTCGGGGCTCGGCTTGTTGTCGACGATCACCGCCACGGTCAGGCGACGGACGCTGCCCGAGGGCTGGCGCACGTGGCTGATGGTGCGCCCGATCTCGTAGTTGCGGGTCGCGCGTGACGAACTGGCGACCTGTGCCGGCTCGCCGGTGGCAGCCGGTTGCTGCTCCGCCGCGGGCGGCGCGGCCGAAGTCTGCGGAGGCTGGTTGGACAGTGCGCCCGGTATCCCGAGTGCCATGTCGCCCGCCGGGCGCTGGTCGGAACTGGTCTGCTCGCTGCGCACGATCTGCTGCGCCGGATCGAAGTCCTCCGAGGTGCGCTCCGCAATGGTGAAGTCGATGTCCGCGGTGACACCGGTGCGAACCCTTCCGGCGCCGACGATCGGGGTCAGCAGTTCCTCGATGCGCCGCTCGTAGCCTTCCTCGAGCTGCCGCTGGTATTCGAGCTGACGTGCGGTCGCGGCGAGATCGTCGTTGCCGCGCGGCGCCGACAGCAGCGTGCCGTTCTGGTCCACCACCGTCACCTGCGGCGGTTCGAGCTCGGGCACGCTGGACGCCACCAGGTGAACGATCGCGGAGACTTGCCCCGGATCCAGCCGTCGTCCCGGGAACAGCTGCAACATCACCGACGCCGAGGCGCTGCGCCGATCGCGCACGAACACGGACTGCTTCGGCAGCGCCAGGTGCACGCGCGCGCTCTGCACGCCCTGGACCTTGACGATCGTGCGTGCGAGCTCCGTCTCCAGCGCCAGCTGGTAGCGCGCCGTCTCCATGAACTGGCTGGTGCCGAAGCCCTCCTGCTGACGCACCATCTCGATGCCCAGCCCGTCACCCTCCGGCAAGCCCTGGGCGGCCAGCTTGAGCCGCGCTTCGTGCAGCTTGTCGGCCGGCACCATGACCGCGCCGGTGGCGGCCTCGAGCTTGTTGTCGATGCCCGCGGCGGTCAACGCCTCGACCACGGCGCCCGCATCGCGATCGGTTAGCTGCCCGTAGAGGAGCGAGTAGTTCGGTCCCTGCGACCACATCACGAGCCATACCGCGGCCGCCACGGCGGCGGCCACGCCGACCAGCAGGCCCAGCTGGCGAATGGCGGGTCCGGCATCGAACGGGGTACGACTCGGCAGACTGACGGTCTCGGCCATGCTTCAGGTCCTCCGGCGCGGCCTCAAACAGGCATGTTCATGATTTCCTGGTACGCGCTCACCAGCTTGTTGCGCACTTCGGTCATCGCCTTGAAGGCCAGGCCGGCCTTCTGCACCTCGAGCATCACGCGCGTCAGGTCTGCGCCCGGCGAGCCCGCCTCGAAGGCGGTGACCATGCCGGCGGCGTTCTGCTGCATCGAGTTCACGGTGCTGACGGCGCTCTTCATCGCCGCGCCGAACTCGGTGACCGGTGCGGCGCCGCCCGTGCCGGCCACCAGTGGCGCCACCGGCACACCGGCAGGCTGCTGGGCCTTGAGGGCCAGCGCGCGCATCTCGAGCAGGAGACGGGTCGCGTCGATGTTGCTGACGGTCATCGCTCAACTCCTCGCCGATGGAACTTCATGGCCGGCTTTCCGCAGTTGTTGCAGCTTGTGACGCAGCGTCCGCGCACTGATGCCGAGGCGCTGAGCGGCTTCCTTGCGGCTGCCCGCGGCTTCCAGCGTGTCGAGAATGAGGCGCCGCTCGCGATCGCGCAGCCTCGCGCCAAGACCCGACTCGGGCGCGGGCTCCACTGGAGCCGGCCTGCCGCCGGGCTCGAACACCAGCTCCGACGGGCGCAGCACCCGCCCGGTCGCCAGCACCGCGGCGCGCTGCATCAGGTTGTCGAGCTCGCGCACGTTGCCGGGCCAGTCGTGCGCCAGCAGCGTGGCGCTGGCCGCGGGGTCGAGCTCGAGCGGCTGGCTGCCCGAGTGGGCGCAGCGCGCCAGGGCCCGCTCCGCCAGCGGCAGGATGTCGCCCGGGCGGTCGCGCAACGGCGGCAGCCGCAGCGGCATGACGTTGAGCCGGTAGTACAGGTCCTCGCGGAACCTGCCTTGCGCCACCTCGCCGGCCAGGTCGCGATTGGTCGTCGCCAGCACCCGCACGTCGAGCTTGAGCGGCCGCTGGCTGCCGATGCGCTCCACCTCGCGCTCCTGCAGCACGCGCAGCAGCTTGGCCTGCAGCAGCAGGCCCATCTCCGAGATCTCGTCGAGCAGGATCGTGCCGCCCTGCGCCTGTTCGAACTTGCCCGCATGCGCCTGGTGTGCGCCGGTGAAGGCGCCCTTCTCATGACCGAACAGCACCGCCTCGAGCATGTTCTCGGGAATGGCCGCGCAGTTGATCGCGACGAACGGCCGTTCGGCCCGTGCCGAGCTGCGATGGATGAAGCGCGCGTACACCTCCTTGCCGGTGCCGCTCTCGCCGCTGATCAGCACCGTCACGTCGGTCCGCGCGATGCGCTGCGCGAGCTCGAGCAGCGTCCGGCTGAGCGGATCGCCGGCCAGCGGCTGGCCCGCGGCGACCTCGCGCGGCCGCGCCAGCCGGGTGACCAGCGCCAACAGCGCCCGGGCCTCGAACGGCTTGGTGAGATAGTCCGCGGCGCCGTCGCGCATGGCCTCGACCGCGCGACCGACGGTGCCGAAAGCGGTCACCAGCACCACCGGCAGCTCCGGCCAGCGGGACTTGATCGACCGCAGCAGCTCGTGCCCGTCCAGCCCTTCCATCTGCACGTCCGAAACGACGAGCGCGACCGGTTCCGAGGCGAGCATGGCCAGCGCCTCGCGGCCATCGCCCGCCGCCAGCGCCCGGTGGCCCGCGCTGGCGAGGGTGTCACAAAGCGCTTCGCGCAGCGGCGCATCGTCTTCGACGACCAGCACCGTCACGGTCGAGTCGGTCTGATTCATGCACTCTCCTGGCGTATGTCGCCGCGTCGTTGCGGCAGCTCGACGACGAAAGTTGCCCCCGCATCGCCGTCGGCGAGGCGCACGTTGCCGCCGTGCGCCGCGATGACCGAACGCACGACGGCGAGGCCCAGCCCGGTTCCGGTGGGGCGGGTGGTGAAGAACGGCTCGAAGATGCGCGCCACCACGTCCGCCGGCACCCCCGGTCCGTTGTCCGAGACGGTCAGGCGCGCCAGGCCATCGGGCGACTGGCTGGCCTCGACGACGACCTCGGCGCAGGCGCCGCCCGCCTCCAGCCCGTTGACGACCAGGTTGGCCACCGCGCCAACCAGCGCGTCGCGATTGCCGCGGACCACCAGCTGCGGCGCGCGCGTGCGAATGGTCAGCCGCCCGCCCTGCCCCAGCCGCCCGGCGAGCGACTGGGCCACATCCTCGAGCAGCGCATTCACCGACAGGTCCGCCATGCCGGTCCCGGAGCCGCGCGTATAGGCGAGCATGTCGCTGATCAGCTGCTCCAGGTGGCGCAGGCGGCCCACGGTGCGCCCGGCCAGGTCCGCGCGCTGCGCCGGGTCGATCTCGGCCGCCTCCAGCCGCGAGGCATACAGCAGCGCCGCCGCCAGCGGCGTGCGCAACTGGTGGGCCAGTCGCGCGGCCATCTCGCCGAGCGCCGACAGGCGCTGGCTGCGTTCCATCAGCTCGCGCACCAGGTGCGCCTCGGTGACGTCCGTCACCAGCACGATCCGGCCGGGCTCATCGCCGAGCGGACGCTGGGCGACCGAAACATGGCGGCCGCTGGCCAGGGCGACGTCTCCGCCGTAGACGCTCGCCCGCTGCATGGCTCGCTCGCACACGGCCGACCAGCCGTGACCCTGCAGCGGCTCGCCGAGCAGCTCGCGCGCCGCCGCGTTGCACTCGCGCACGACATCGTCGCCGTCGAGCAGCAGCACGCCGCCCGGTAGCAGCGTCAGCAGCCGCTCGAGCCGACCGGCGATCCGCTCGCGCTCGCGGTGCTCGGCCGCCCGCGCGCTGCGGGAACGCCGCAGCTCCTCGCGCATGCGAGCCACCTCGGCCTCGAGATCGCGGTACGACTGCTCCAGTGAGCCGGACAGCTCACTGAAGGTGCGAAACGCATCGTTGAGCTGACGTGGATCGAGTGCTGCGGACATGGTGTTCCGGAAGATGGCCCTGCAGGGCTATCAGCAAATTCCATGCCACGGATGGACGCCATACGAAACAGGCAGTTAGCCGAGAGGGGGCGCGGCGGCGCCAGCCGCGCGTCAAAAAACCGTCGTGCGGGCGGGACCGCGCGGCGCGGTCTCAGGCGGGGCGGATCTCGAGACGATACTTGCGGATCTTCTCGACCAGCGTGGTGCGCTGCATGCGCAGCAGGCGCGCGGCCTCGGCGACGGTGCCGCCGGCACGCTCCATCGCCTCTCGGATCATGCACACCTCGAGCTGCGCGAGATGATCCTTCAGGTCGAGGCCGTCGCTCGGCAGGCCGGCCGCAGCCTCAGCGTCGCGCGGCGGCTGCAACGCAGGAAGCGTGCTGGCGTCGCGATACCTCTCCGGCAGATGCTCGACGCCGATGCGCTCGCCGGGATGCAGTATCGCCAGCCGCTCGAGCAGGTTGGCCAGTTCGCGGACGTTGCCCGGCCAGCCGTAGCCGGACAGCGCGCGGAGACCCGCGTCGGTCAGCGAGACACGCCGTCCGAGATGCTGGTCCAGCCGTTCGGCGAGCTGCGCGACCAGGGCCGGCAGGTCCGCGATCCGTTCACGCAGCGCCGGCATGCGAATCGGGAAGACGTTCAGGCGATAGAACAGGTCCTCGCGGAAGCTGCCATTGGCGATGGCCGCGTCGAGGTCGCGATGGGTGGCGGCGATGACCCGCACGTCGCAGCGCTGGCTCTTGTTGCTGCCGACCCGCTCGAACACCCGCTCCTGCAGGACCCGCAGCAGCTTCACCTGCATCGCGGCCGGCATGTCCCCGATCTCGTCGAGGAACAGCGTGCCGCCCTCGGCGAGTTCGAAACGACCGATGCGGGCGGTCAGCGCGCCGGTGAACGCGCCTTTCTCGTGCCCGAACAGCTCGCTTTCGAGGAGGTCCGGCGGGATGGCGCCGCAGTTGACCGGCACGAACGGCCGCGCCGCACGCCCCGACAGCTCGTGGACATGCCGCGCCAGCATTTCCTTGCCGGTGCCGGACTCGCCGAGAATCAGCACATTGGTATCGAAGGCGGCGACCTGCTCGGCGAGGCGCGTGGCCGTCGCGATGGCGGCCGAAGTTCCGCCCGGACGAAACGCGCATGCCCGCTGCCCCGCGGGGGCGCGCAATGCCCGGGCTTCCTGCAGCACCGAGGCCAGTTGGGCGTACTTCAGCGGCAGGTCCAGGCTCAACTGGGTCGGTCCCGCCTCGCGACCGCCGGAGCCGGAGCAGACCACCGGGACCGACGCCGGATAGTCCTTCAGGCGCGCCAGCAACTCGCGCAGCGTGCCGCGGCAGTTGGCCTCGCCGAGCATTACGGCGACCCAGTCGAGCTGCGCCGTACAGGGCCAGTCCAGCGACCCGACGTCGGGGACGATGATGGGGTCGTAGTCGAGAAAGCGGAGCGCCGCCTCCCAGGAGGCGGTCTTGGACCCATCCGGCTCGATGACTACGACTCTCGTGTCGGTCACGGCATCCCGCTGTGGTTGACCTGCTTCTTGCAGATCCATCGTTTTGTTCTAGGTTCTTCTGCTAACCCACTGAACAACTTCGCAAGCCATTCAGCACGGTTCGAATCCTAAAGAAACGATGTCGCCCGCGGTCATCCTGCAACACCCGGTTTTATGTTAAGCGAAACCCCTAAGTCCCCTACAGGTGTTCCGGGATTCCTGGGGGCGCGCTTGCCGGAGTCTCGCCTCAGCCCTTTGCGGAAGCGCCGCGCGCCTCGGCGATCTGCCGCCGGTGATGTCGAAACACCAGCTTCTCCAAGAGCTCGATGACCGGCAGCGTCAGCCCTGCGAACTCGACCTGCGTCCAATGCTGCTCGCCCGACTCGCGCTGTCCGACGACGACGCCCGGCAGGGACAGCGGCTGCGGGAACGCAGGATTCACGTACAACTCGGCGACGCCGCGAGTGCCGACCGCCGGCCGCTCGCCATGCGACGCCCACTCGACGCCATGCGCGAAGACACGCAACTCCACGCTCGCCGGCACGGGCGCGTCGCGCGCCAGCAGCCGCGCGACCAGGCCCACCAGCACATCGAGTTTGTACTCGAGGCGCGCCAGGTCGGCGAGCCACGGACGCTCGTCGTCCTTGGCGTCGACCAGCCGCGTCGATTCCGCGATGGAGGCATCCGCCTGCAGCACCTGCAGATTGTCCGTGTTCAGGCGCGCCAGGGTGGCGGGCAGCAGCTCGGCGTCGAGCACGCGAAACTCGAACGGCAGCTGCGCGCGGAAGTTCAGCCCCTCGTTGAAGTCGACCTCGGCGCTCACGTCAGCTCCAGCGGTAACCCGGACCCTAGAGTGTATGGGCTGAATAGGCGCGCGTCGCCCGCCGCCCGATGGCAAGCGTGTCGGCCTCGCGCGCGAGGCCGCGCTGCACGTGTTCCGCGATGCCCACCAGCGCATCGTTCAGGGCGATGAGTTCCTTGAGCAGCACCACGGCGCGTGGCAAGTCGGCCGCGGGCTGTGGCGAGGCGAAATAGCGCTCCAGCAGCTGACGGCGCTCGGCCTCGAGCCCGGCGGCGCCGGCCCAGTCGGAAGCCTGCACGCAGGCATGCAGACGCCCCGACACCTCGAGCGCCAGTTCGAGGTCGGTCAACGCCGGCAGTTGCAGCGCCGCCTCGCTCATCAGCGGGCCTGGGCGGCAGGGCTGATCGCCTGCCAGCCCGCGCGGATTTCCTTGAGCAGCCCCGCGACTTCACCGAGCGCGGCCACGTCGCTGCGCAGGTTGGCTTCCAGCAGCCGGCGGCTCATGTAGTCGTAGAGGCCGCGCAGATTCTCGGCGAGCTCGCCGCCGCTGGCGGTGTCCAGGTTGGCGTTCAGCGTGTCGATGATGGCCAGCGTGCGCGACAGGGTTTCCCCCTTCTGCGCAATCTCGCCGCGCTTGATCTGCCCCTGCGCGAGCGCGAGGCGCTCGATCGCGCCGTCGAGCAGCAGCAGCACCAGCCCGTGCGGATCGGCCGCGGCGACCTGGCCATGCGCGCCCGCCGACTGGTAGGCACGCGCCCCGGCTCCCTGGAAAGCATTCATGCTCATTCTCCGCTAGCGGGTCGACTGCTGGTTGGTCGGCAGCAGGTTGCCGAGCTGTTGAGTGAGGAAATCGCCGGTGTTGCGCAGCTGGCCGACCAGCGTGTCGAGCGCGGTGAACTGGCGGCGCAGGCGCGCCTCGACCAGCACCAGCCGCTCCGCCAACGCCTCGCGCGCGTCGGCGATGTCCTGGATGCTGGCCTGCAAGCCGTCGGTACGCGCGCTGATCAGGCCGTTGCCATCGACATACTGCGCGAACAACTTGTCCAGGCGGGCGGCGAGGCCCGTCTCGGCAGTGCTGAAGAACAACCCCGCCGCGTCGAAGCGTGCACCCAGTGCTTCACTGAGCCGGCCCGAGTCGATTTCAAGCGTGCCGTCGAGTTCGGTCGTGATGCCGAGCTCGGTGAGACTGCCAAGCGTGGCGCTACCGCCGACAGCGCGACTGACCTCGCTGCGCACCGCGCTGAGGAAACTGCGGGCCGTCGAGTCGCCGAGCAGCGGCCCGCCGCTCTGCGTGTCGGCGTTGTAGGAGGTGAGCGACTTCAGCGAAGTGATTACGTTGTTGTAGGCCTGCACGAAGGCCTCGACCTTGCTCGACGAGCCTTCCGGGTCGGTGTCTACGGCGAGCGTCGTCGGGTTGCCGGGGGCGGCAGCCTTGAGGTTCAGCGTCAGGCCGCTCAACACCTCGGTGACGACATCGTCGGGTGAGGTGTAGACGAAGCCGTCGACGCTGACCTGCGCATCCTGCGCCGCCACGATCTGGGTCAGGTTGGTGATCGAGTTGGCAGGATCGTAGGCGAGCTGCGCCAGCCCGCCGTCGCCACCGCTGGCCGTGACCGTGATGGTGTTGGCCGAACCGCTCTGGCGCGAGGTCAGCACCAGCCGCGTGCCATCGTCGGCGGTAATGAGCGTCGCGCGCACGGCGCTGTTGCCCGCGGCATCGTTGATGGCGCTGGCCACGTCGGCCAGCGTGTTCGCGCTGCCGTCGATCACCACGTCGAAGGTCGTGCCGCCGGCAGTGAGGGTCAGGGTGCCGTCGCCAACGGCAGCCTGGGCGCTGCCGAGCGGCCCCGAGGCCAGCTTCTGGGCGCCCGAGAGTTGCAGCACCTCGACGGCATAGCGTCCGACCGGCGCGTTGGCGGCGGCGGTGACCCCCAGTTGCGCTTCGTCGCCCACCGTCACCTGCCGGCCCTGGAAGGTCTGCAGGCTCTTCAGCGGAGTCACGGCCTGGCGCAGCTGCTCGATGGCGCTGCGGAACTGGCCGAACGCCGAGAGCTTGGCCTGCAGCTGGGTCTCGCGCAGGCCGAGCCGGGTCTGCTGCGGCGCGCCTTCGGCTGCCACCAGCTGGCGCACGATGCCGTCGATGTCGAGGCCGGAACCGAGGCCGGCGGCGATGATGCTGCTCATGGTTGACCGTTTGATGAAGCCCGAGCGGATCGAGCAAGAACCGTACCAGCGCTCGATCTGCTGACCGGTTTAGCGGCCGCGGAAGCGCGGTCTTGAGGCGATCAGGCCTGTCCGTCGAACAGGCGCGGCGGCGTGATGCCGTCCATCAGGCGCGCGATGCGCAGCAGTTCGTCGCTCGGAATCTGCCGGACGATTTGCCCGGTGCCGGGATCGACGACGGTGATGACCGTGCGCCCGGCCGACTCGTCGTAGCTGAACTGCAGGCTGCGGGCGGTCTCGCGCAGGAAGCGATTGAGCGCTTCGACGGTCCGCTGGAAGTCGGGCGGCGGTGGCGGCGCGGGACGCTCAGGCGCAACCCGCGGCGATTCGTTGCCGCCGGCCGGCACGGCGCTGCCGCCCGCGCTGGACACGCGGACCGGCGTTCGCGATGTGCTTCCTTGCACCACACGCGCATCCAGCGCGAGGCCCGATGCAATGTCGTATGGCATATCGCCTTGCCTTGCCGGGAAGCGAGCTTCCCGACGCCGAGACGCGGCTGCTCTGCAGTGCCGCGTCCTGCCTGGTTGAAGCCCGCGGCGCCTGCCCTGCGCCGCCGTGTCTGTCCTGGATCGGGCCCGGCCTCGCGCTATCAGCGCGCGAGGCCGGGCTTCACTCATTGCGTCTTCGGACGCCGGCCGCGATTACCGCAGCAGGCCGAGGACGTTCTGCGGCGCCGCGTTGGCCTGCGCCAGGATCGCGATGCCCGCCTGCTGCAGGATCTGCGCGCGGGTCAGTGCGGCGGTCTCGGCCGCGAAGTCCGCGTCACGGATGCGGCTGCGCGAGGCCTCGAGGTTCTCGCTCACCGTGGTGAGGTTCGAGATCGTCGATTCGAAGCGGTTCTGCACCGCGCCGAACTGGCTGCGCAGGCTGCTGACCGTGGTCAGCGCCGAGTCGGCACGCTGGATGGCGTCATTCGCGGCGCTGGCGCTCAGCACGTTGACGTTGGCAACGGTCTGGGTGTCGAGCGCGATCGAACCCGCGCTGAAGCCGATCGCGCCCACTTCGGCACCACCCACCGTGATGTTCTGCGAGGCGCTCAGCGAGATCGTGCCGGTGGTGGTCGCCACCAGCGGTGACGTCGGCGCCGGTGCCGGCGCCGCCTGCGCCGCCAGGGTGACGGTCTGCGTCACGACGATGTCGCCACCCTCGGCCGACGTCAGCGTCAGGTTGCCGCCGTTGGCGGTCGCGACCACGCCGGTCTGCGAGGAGTACAGGTTGATCTGGGTCGTGACGTCGCTGATGGTCAGCGTCTGGCTCGCGGCCAGGTTGCCGGCGCCGGAGTAGATCGACACGCCGTTGATGGCAGAGGTTGTAGGTACCGACCGCGTCACTACCGTTGGTGATGTTGGCGAAGGCGCCGGTCACCGCGGTGTTGGCGCTGGCCGTGAGGCCGGACGCACCGGCGGCGTTGATGGCCTGGGCCTTGGCGTAGGCGCTGCCGACCGTCTGGCCGCGCGCGGCGATGCCCGCCGTGGTCGCGCCGACGTTGACTGCGGAGCCCGTGCCGACCTGCAGCGTGACGCCACCCGGGGTGAGCGCGGCAGCGCTCACGGCCGTGCCGGTCGAGTTGGCGATCTGGCCGATCTGGTCGGCCCGCACGCCCTGCGAGAAGTTCACCGAAATCGTGTCACCCACGTTGGCGCCCACCTGGAAGGTGCTGGTGCCGAAGGTGCCGTCGAGGATGCGCAGGCCGTTGAAGGTCGTCTGCTGCGCGATACGCGAGATCTCGGCCGTGCGCTGCTGCACTTCCGCGTCCAGCGCGGCGCGGTCCGAGGCGCTGTTGGTGGCGTTGGCCGACTGCACGGCCAGCTCGCGGATGCGCTGCAGGTTGTTGTTCAGTTCGGCCAGCGCGCCTTCCGCCGTCTGGGCCAGCGAAATGCCGTCGTTGGCGTTGCGGATCGCCTGGTTCAGGCCGCGGATCTGCGTGGTGAAACGCTCGGAAATCGCGAGACCCGCGGCGTCGTCCTTGGCGCTGTTGATGCGCAGGCCCGAGGACAGCCGCTGCAGCGCCGTGGCGAGGCTCGACTGCGAGCTCGACAGGTTGCGCTGCGCATTCAGCGACAGGATGTTGGTGTTGATTACTTGCCCGGTCATTTAAGTAGCTCCTGAATGGTTGAGTTCCCGGCCCAGAGGGCCTCTGACGCGTCGGCCTGATGGCCCCACCCGGGGTCCGGCAACCACGCTCAGACACGGTATCGGACGGCTGCGGGATTTCTTTAAGGGCCGCCTGCAGGGGGATCTGCCCGGAAAGTGCGGTCCATCACAGGAAAGTCCGGCGCCGCGACGCGCGTCGGCAGCCGGTCAGGAAACTTTAGGGGCGAATCCAGCGGGCGCCGGACGGCGGCCGATCGACTACAGATAGTCGAACAGCGACAGGCTCTGGGTGCGGGTGAAGGCCTTTTGTGCGGCCTCGATGGTGGTGAGCTGCTGCTCGAGGCGCGTCAGGGCCTCGGCGTAGTCGGTATCGCGCAGTCCTGACAGCGCACGCTTCAGCTCGACCGCGGTGTCCTCGATCTGGGAAGTGCGGCTGTCGATCGCGGACAGCCGGGCGCCGATGCCCGCCCGGGTCTCCAGCACCTTGCCGATCGCCTGGTCGAGATCGTCCAGCGCCGTCGCCAGTTCGTCGGTCAGCACGGCCCGGCCGCGCCGGCGTGCCATCCGGCCGCTCCAGCGTCGCGAGCAGGTTCTCGAGCGTCCTGAACATGCTCTGGTTGACGCTGGGCGTGACGTTGAACTGGTCGCCCGCGGCCGGTGCGCCCTCGAGCGTGAGCGACAGGCCGCGGAACTCGATGGCGTCACCGGCCTGGTAGCTGCCGCTCGCGATCACCGCATTGCTGGCGTCGAGGACCTGCCAGGCGTCGGCTGTCGTGAACTGGATCCGGTAGCTGCCCTGGTCGTATTGCGTGGCATCGGTCACCGCCCGCTGCGCGACCCGCCCGGTTCCCGTATTGGCCGCCTCGCCGGCGACGGCGTACACGCCGTTGCCGTTGCGCACCAGCTCGAATATCGAGGAGCCGGCGTCGCTGTCCGCCACGTATTGGTCCGGCCCGATCTGCACCAGGCGCTGCACCTGATCGCCCTGGTAGACGACGCTGCCGGCGTTGCGGACGAACGGCTGCGTCGCCGTGGCGGTTCCTGCGAACAGGTACTCGCCGTTGCCGTCGCGGGTGTTGGCGGTCGCCACCAGCTCGTCGAGGCGGGCACGCACCTCGGCCGCGATCAACTGGCGGATCTCGGCGGACTGCGGGCCGTTGGCAGCCTGCAGCGTCAGCTCGCGGACTCGCTGCAGCAGGTCGCCGACGCCGGTCAGCGCGCCCTCCTCGAGCTGCAGCCGGTTGGTGGCAAGCGTGCCGTTGGTGACGTAGCGCTCGTTGGTGGCGATCACGGCGTCGAGTGTCAGCGATTGCGTCGCGCCGACCGGGTCGTCGCTCGCGCTGGTGAACTTGCGTCCGGTCGCAACCTGCTCCTGGATGCGGGCGAGCGCGCTCTGCTGGCGGCTGACGGCATCCAGGAAGGCGGCTTGTGCGGACAGGAAAGCGACGCGCATGCTCCGTTACCTCTGGGTCGCGGCGAGCAGCGTCTGGAACAGGGTGTCGGCCACGGTGATCGTCTGGGCGGCCGCCTGGTAGGCGCGCTGCCACTTGAGCAGGTCCGCGGCCTCTTCGTCGAGGTTGACCCCGGACTGGGCGAGCACCGCGTCCCTGGCGTTGGCCTGGATGGTCGTCTGGGCGGTCAACTGCACGTCCGCCTGGGCCGCCAGCGTGCCCACTCGCCCGATCAGGCTGATGATGCCGTCGCCGAGGGCCGTGGTGCCATTCTGCATGATCCGCGAGGCCTGCAGCCCGGCCGCCAGCAGTGCATTGCGGTTGTCGCCCGGGCTGCCGGCGTTGCTGCGCACAGTGAAGGTGTCGCCCGCGCTCGGCGCGCCGGAGATCTGCACCTGCCAGCCGTTGACCACGATGTCGCTGCCCGGCGTGTAGGCGAAGGAGCCCGCGCCGTTGATGCTGTAGGTGGTCGCCGTCAGGAACTGGATGTCGACCGGCGCCAGCAGGCTGGCATTCGCGGGATCTACGACCGTGCCCGCGGTGATCGCGCCGCTGCCGAGGTTGGTCGACAGCGCGGCGGAACGGATCGGCGCGGCGGCCGCGATGCCGCGCGGATCGGTCAGCACCGCGCGCAGGCTGGAGGCGGCGTCGCGCGTGCCGCGCAGCGAGAACCGGTCCCCGGCCAGCGCCCCGGCGCCGATGGTGACCGCGAGCCCCTCGATCACGAACGGATCGACGGCCGTCCCGGATCCCGTCAGCGGCACGCTTGCGCCGGTCGAGTCGCGCGTCGCGGACCAGCTGCTGCCGTCGAAACGGAGCGTGTAATCGTCGCCGGTCAGCGCGCCGGCATCCGTCACGAGCGCGCTGGCGGTGGCGGAACCGGTGTTGCTGGTCGCGCCGAGCACCCGTGGCGGCGCCACGGCGAACAAGGCCGCGCCGAGCTGGCCGTTCAGGTCCATGCCCGCCGCCTGCTGCGAATTGATGGCGTCCGCCAGCACCGTCGCGACCAGCCCGAGCTGCTGCCGCGCCGGGTCCAGCACCTCGGTGCGAACCTGCAGCAGCCCGCCCAGCTGGCCGCCGGTGATGAACGAGGTAATGACCTGATCCGCGCCGCCATTGCCGCGATAGAGGACGTCGACGCGGCTGGCGTCGAGCGGATTGCTGGCGGTCACCAGCTGCGCGCTGAAGTTGCCGAGCACCAGCGTCTGGCCGTTGCCGATGAAGACGTTGAGGGCACCGTCGTTGCCCTCGACGGTCTGCACGTTCACCAGCTCGGCGAGCCGCCCGAGCAGCCGGTCGCGCTCATCGAGCAGGTCGTTCGGCGGCTGGCCGCCGGCGATGCCGCGGGCCGTCTGGATGTCCTGGTTCAGCTGCGCCAGCGACGAGGAGATCGCGTTGATCTCATCGAGACTCGCGCGCACGCCGCCATTGGCGTCGGACTCGACCTGGTCGAGCCGGGCGAGCGTGTCGCGGAAGCGCGTCGACAGCGTCTGCGCCTGCGCGAGCAGCAGCTGGCGCGACGTGGTCGACGACGGATTGCTGGCCACGTCCTGCCAGGCGGCGAAGAACCCCTGCAGCGTCGCGCCGATGCCGCCGTCAGGATCGGCCAGGATGTCGTCCACCCGTCCCGCCAGCCCGGCGAACTGCGACAGGCGCCCGAGCTCGGAGCTGGAAGAGCGCAACTGCGCGACCGCGAACTGATCGAACAGCCGGCGCACCGTGGTGATGTCGACCCCGCGGCCGATGAAGCCACTGCCGAACGGTTCGGGCTCGCGCGCCCCGAGCTCGATCCGCTGGCGGCTGTAGCCCTCGGTCGCTGCGTTGGCGATGTTCTGGCTGGTCGTCGCCAGGCCGCGCTGGAATGCGAGCAGGCCGGAGACGCCGGTGCGCAGGATGTCAACCATGTACGACTCTCATGCGCGATTCCCCCGGCAACCGCACGCGCGACGCCTGCGGCGCTACGTCAGCGGTAATCATGTGATCGGCTCGCCGCCGCCGTCCTTGAGACGCTCGCGCGCCTCGACCATGGGCCCGCTCGCCAGGATCGCGCGCAGCTTGGACGCGTACGCCGGGTCGGTCGCGTAGCCGGCGGCCTGCAGCGCCTCGGCAAAGCGCGCGGGATCCTGGCCGGCCTCGAGCGCCTGCGCATAGCGCGGGCTGCGTCCGAGCAGGCGCACGTAGTCCGCAAAGGACTGTTCGATGCTGTCGTAGGCGCGGAAGGCCTCGCGGCGCCGGGACGGAATGCCGTTCTCGAACTCGAACGTGCTGGCGGTCGCGCGCTCGCCCTCCCAGCCGCCGCTGGCCTTGATGCCGAACAGATTCATGGAGCTGGACCCATCGGCGCGCGCCGGCAGCCGGGTCCCCCAGCCCGTTTCGAGCGCCGCCTGTGCGACCAGGGCGAGCGGGTGCACGCCGAGCTCGCGGGCGGCGCGCCGGGCGTGCGGCAGCACGCCTTCGATGAACTGCGCCGGCGAGGCCGGAGCGTCGTTCCGCGCGACCGGCGCCGCTTCCGCCGCGCCGCGCGGCGCCGGCGACGCTTCCTCGCTGGCCGGGAGCGTCCGCGACAGCTGCTCCACGATCATGCGGGCGATGCCGATGCCGCGTCCGTCCGCGATGCCGCTCGCGATCTGACGGTCGAACAGCTGCTGGTAGAGCTCGCTCTCGCCGGAGTCGTCCAGCCCGCCGTCGATGGTCGCGGCGCGCATGCTGTCGAGCATCATGTTCAGAAACAGCGCCTCGAACTGCTCGGCGACGGCGGTCAATGCCTCGGGCGCGTCGTTGACCGCCTGCAGCTTCAGGTCGCGCAGGCCGTCGAAGTTGGTCACTGCCTGCTGCGGCAGGCTTGCGCGAAGTTCGGGGCGATCGATGCTCATGGCTCAGATCACGATCAGCTGCGCGCGCAGCGCGCCCGCCTGGTGCAGGGCCTCGAGGATGGCGACCAGGTCGCCAGGCGCCGCGCCGACCTGGTTGACCGCCCGCACGATCTCCTCGAGCGTCACGCCCGGGTCGAACAGGAACATGGGATTGCCCGTCTGGGTCACGTCGATCGCGGTGTCGGGCGCGACGACCGTCTGGCCGCGCTCCGAGAACGGCGCCGGCTGGCTGACCTGCGTGTCCTCCTGGATGCTGACGGTGAGCGAACCGTGCGTCACCGCCGCCGCCGAGACCCGCACGTTCGCGCCGATCACGACCGTGCCGGTGCGCGAATTGATCACCACCCGGGCCGGCGCCGTCCCCGGGTCGAGCTCGAGATTCTCGACCAGCGACATGAAAGCGACGCGCTGCGCGACGTCGACCGGCGCCGCCACGCGCACCGAGGCGGAGTCGAGCGGCAGTGCGGTCTCGGCGCCGAACTCGCGGTTGATGCGCTCGGCGAGCCGGGTCGACGTGGTGAAGTCGGCGGTGTTCAGGTTGAGCGTCAGCGACTGGGCGCCGCCCAGCACGGTGGGCACCTCGCGCTCGACCGTCGCGCCGTTGGGAATGCGGCCGGCGCTGGGAACGTTCACCGACACCCGCGAGCCGTCGCGGCCCTCGACGCCAAAGCCGCCGACCACGAGATTGCCCTGCGCCATCGCGTACACCTGGCCATCCAGCCCGCGCAGCGGCATGACCAGCAGCGCGCCGCCGCGCAGGCTCTTGGCGTTACCGATGGAGCTGACCGTGACGTCGATGGTCTGGCCGGGCTTGGCGAAGGGCGGCAGCTCGGCGTGCACGGCCACGGCCGCGACATTCTTCAGCTGCGGGTTGACGTTGGCGGGCACGTTCACGCCCAGCTGGCCGAGGAAGTTCTTCAGGCTCTGGGTCGTGAATGGCGCCTGGCTGGTCTGGTCACCGGTGCCGTCGAGGCCCACCACCAGCCCGTAGCCGACCAGCTGGTTGGTGCGCACGCCGGCGACCTGCGCGATGTCCTTGATCCGTTCGGCCGCGACGGCTGGCATCGCGACGCCCATCAGGATGGCGGCGAGCAGGGCGGGCGGACAACGGATGATGCGTCGCATGGCTGGCCTCAGTACGGCATGTAGGTCGAGTTGAAGAAGCGGTCCAGCCATCCCGGCTTGTTGGCGTTCGCCACGAAGCCGCGCCCGCCGTAGCTGATGCGCGCATCGGCCACCCGGTCCGACGTCACGGTGTTGTCCTCGCGCACGTCCTTCGGCGCGGACGATGCCGGCGATCTGCACGAACTCGTCGCCGTGATTGAGCCTCAGCCACTTCTGGCCCTGGATCACCAGGTTGCCGTTGGCGAGGCGATCGACCACCGTGACCGTGATGTTGCCGACCAGCCGGTTGCTCTGGCTGGCGGAGCCCTCGCCGTCGAACTGGCGATCGCCGGTGATCGACGTGTCGAGGATCGGCGTGCCGTTGACGGTGACGCCCCGGCCACCGATGGTCGGTCCCGGCAGCGAGATGTCGGTCTGCTTCTGGGTGCTGGTGGTGGCGCTCTTCGACGCGCTGGTCGCTTCCTGCAGCACCACCGTGAGCACGTCGCCCACGCGGCGCGCGCGCAGGTCCTCGAACAGGGCGAGCTCGGTGCCGGCGGCGAAGATCGCCCCCGAGGTGGGCACCGCGGCGGCGGGCATCGGCGGCAGCGGCGTGTTCATCGGCATCGGCTCGGAGTAGGAGCCGAGCGCACCGCAACCGGCCAATGGCAGGGCGACCAGCGCCAGCGCAAAGATGACGGCGGGTGATGAGGCGTGCTTCATGGTCATGCCGCTCACTAGACGCTCTGCGTCAGAAATCCGACCATCTGGTCGACCGTGGAGATCGCCCGCGCGTTCATCTCGTAGGCGCGCTGCGTCTCGATCATGTTGACCAGCTCCTCGACGACGTTGACGTTCGAGGTCTCGAGCGAACCCTGCACGATGTTGCCGAGACCGTTCAGCCCGGGCGTGCCGACCGACGGCGGCCCGCTGGAGGCCGACTCCAGCAGCAGGTTCTCGCCGCGCGGCTCGAGGCCGGCGGGATTGATGAAGTCGGTGAGCTGGATCTGGCCGATGGTCGTCGGGCTGGGGTTGCCCGGCGTCGAGACGCTGACCGTGCCATCGGCGCCGACGGTGACGCTCAGCGCATTGTCGGGAATCGTGATCGGCGGCTGCACCTGGTAGCCGCTCGCCGTCACCAGCTCGCCCTCGGCGTTGACCTGGAACGATCCGTCGCGGGTGTAAGCCGGCGGTGCCGTCGGGCAGCAGCACCTCGAAGAAGCCGCCGCCCTGCACGGCCAGGTCGAAGTTGCCGCCGGTCTGCTGCAGACTGCCCTGGCTGTAGAGCTTCTCGGTGGCGACGATGCGCACGCCGGTGCCGAGGTACATGCCGGTGGGGTACTGCGTGTCCTGCGAGGTCTGCGCGCCGACCTGGCGCACGTTCTGATAGAGCAGGTCCTCGAACACCGGCCGCGGCTCGCTTGAAGCCCGTGGTGTTGACGTTGGCCAGATTGTTCGACACGACCGACATGCGCGTCTGCTGCGCGTCGAGTCCGGTCTTGGCAAGCCCACAGTGCCAGGTTCATTTTCTCTCCTGTCCGCTACCGGACGTCAGCCGGCGCGCAGCAACTGCTGCAGCGCCGAGTCGTTCTCGTTCGCCGTGCTCATCAGGCGCACCTGCATCTCGAACTGCCGCGAGATCTCGATCATCTCGACCAGCGCCTCCGCGACGTTCACGTTGCTCGATTCCAGCGCGCCGCTGGCGAGCCGCACCGCGGCATCCGCCGGCGCCTCGCCGCCGTCACGCAGGCGCAGCAGGCCGTCGGCGCCCTTGACCAGGTCCTCCTGCGGCGGATTCACCAGCCGGATCCGGCCGACGGCGCGACAGCGCCTCGGGCCCGAGGCCCTGCGGCACCACCGACACGGTGCCGTCGCCGCCGATCTCGATCTTGTTGGCCGGCGGGACGGTCAGCGGACCCGCGTCGCCGCGCACTGCGAGCCCGGTCGCGGTCTCCAGCACGCCGCTCGCGCTGACGCGCAGGTCGCCGGCGCGCGTATAGGCCTCGCTGCCGTCGGCGGCCTGCACCGCGATGAAACCCGGTCCCCGCACCGCCACGTCCAGGGCGCGGCCGGTGTCCTGCACGGTGCCGATGCGCGGGTCGAATCCCATCTGCTCGGCGACCGCGTTGACGCGGGTCGGGTAGCCCGGCCCCTGCACGACGTAGCTCGAGAAGGCGTGCAGGTCGGCGCGATAGCCGCTGGTCGAGGCGTTGGCCAGGTTGTGGGACACCATGGCCTGCGCGTCCATCAGCTGGTCCGCGCCGGTCATCGCCACCCACAACATCCTGTCCATGCTCTATGCCTCGCCGCTCGCCGCCGGATCAGCGGATGTTGATGATGGTCTGGGTGATCGAGTCGGCGGTGCTGATCATCTGCGCGTTCGCCTGGAAGTTGCGCTGCGCGGTGATCATGCTGACCAGGGCGTTGGTCAGGTCGACATTCGATCCCTCGATGGCGCCGGCCTGGATCAGGCCGAAGCTGGCCGAGCCCGCCTCGCCGCGGATGGCCCCGCCCGACGAGAACGACTCGCCCCAGCTCGTCTCACCCAGCTGCCTGAGACCCTGCGGGTTGGGGAAATTGGAGATCGCCACCTGGCCGAGCTCAAGCGCCCTGCCATTGGTGTAACGGGCGAACACCACGCCCGTCTCCGAGATGTCGATGCTGGTCAGCCGGCCCGACGAGTAGCCGTCCTGGTTCAGCGCGCTGACCCCGAACTGGTTGCCGAACTGGGTTGCCTGCGCGAAATCGAATGTGATGTTCAGCGGGCTGGCGCCGTTGGCCGGATCGTAGGCGGGGAACGCCAGGTTGCCGCCGACGGGCACGGTCTGCAGGCCGGTCGGTGAGAACTGCAGCGTCTGCAGGCCGCCCACCTGGTTGCCGTCGATGGTCAGCGCCGTATTCCACTCGTTGGGGTTAGCCGTCTTCACGAAGAAGAAGGTCGCCTGGTGCGCGGCACCGAGCGAGTCATAGACCACGGTCGAGGTCGAGTGGTTGTAGCTCTGCGCGTCCGCCGGGTCGAACACCGCCACGATCGGCGGTGTCGCCGCCGCCGGCAGGTTGACCACGACCTCGCCGCTGGTGGTGGCGTTCGGCGTGCTCTGCGACGTCTGCAGCCTGAGATCGGTGAGCGAGCCGGTGTTGAAGCCGCCGGTGGCCACCGGCGGATAGACCTGCAGCCGCTGCGACTGCGAGTTCACGACGAAGCCGTCGCGATCGACGCTGAACATGCCGTTGCGCGTGTACGCCAGGCCGGCGCCGTCGGCGAGTGTGAAAAAGCCCTGGCCGTTGATGGCGAGGTCGAGGCCCGAGTTGGTGAACTCGACGTTGCCCTGGGTGAACTGCTGCGCCACGTTTGCCAGGCGCACGCCGTTGCCGATGGCCGCGCCGCCCGAGTCGAGCGAACCGGCGGCGAACACGTCCGCGAACTCCGCCCGCGAGGCCTTGAAGCCCGTGGTGTTCGAGTTGGCGATGTTGTTCGCGGTCACGTTGAGGTCGGAGGTCGCCGCGTTCAGTCCGCTGAGGGCAATCCGGAATGGCATCTGTTGACTCCTGTGAGGTGTGGATCAGGCGCGTCGGCTCAGCCGATCTGCCGTACGTCGCCGAATGGAATTTCACCGAGACCGCGCAGGCTCAGCGACAGGCCCGCCTGGCCCGCGCCCAGCGTCACGCTCTCGACCGGGGCCGCGATCAGCGCCTGTACCGCCGTCTGCGCGGCGCCGCTGAAGGCCTGGGCCCGGATGCTGTATGCGCCTTCCGGCATCCGCGTGCCGTCGTCGCCGATGCCGTCCCAGGCGAAGCGCGTCAGGCCGGCTCCCTGCGGTCCCAGCTCCAGGTTGCGCACCACGGTGCCGTTGGCCGCGAGCACCTGCACGCGCACCTGCTGCGCGGCGCCCTGCAGCTCGACCGCCGCGCCGAACTCGCCGTCCGCGGCGAGCCAGCCGGTCGAGCGGTTCACCAGCACCTCGCGCCCGAGCAGGGCCGAGGCCTGCAGCGCCTGGTTCGAAACGAGCGAGCTCGACAGGCCCTGGAATTCCTGCTTCAGCTCGGCGAGGCCCGATACCGTGCCGAACTGCGCGAGCTGGCCGATGAACTCGCCGCTCTCCAGCGGTTTGAACGGGTCCTGGTTCTGGAACTGGGTGATCATCAGGCGCAGGAAGTCCTGGGCGCCGAGATCCTCCGAGGTCTGGCGCGCCGGCTGCAGGTCGCGCGACAGGCCGAGGGCTTCGAATTCGGGGTTGATGCTGGGAATGGCCATCGTTGTCTCCGCGTGAGCGCCTAGCGGCCCATCGACAGGGTCTTGAGCAACAGGTCGCGCGAGGCATTCATCACCTCGACGTTGGTCTGGAAGGAGCGCGAGGCCGAGATCATGTTGGCCATCTCCTCGACCGAGTTGACGTTCGAGGCCCAGACATAGCCGTCCTGGTCGGCGAGCGGATGGCCCGGCTGGTGGCGGCGCACGGGCGCAGCAGGGCTCTCCCAGACGCCCAGCACGCGCACCCCGGCGGTCGCGTCGTCGGCGACCGGACCGCCGGCGCGCGCTTCCCGGTACACCGCCTCAAACACCGGCTGGCGCGCCCGGTAGGCGCGCGCCGGGTCGCCGGCCACGGAGTCGGCGTTGGCCAGGTTGCTGGCCACCGTGTTGAGGCGGATGCTCTGCGCATTGAGCGCGCTGCCGGCGACATCGAAAACGCTGAAAAGCGACATGGCGTTTGCCCTACTGCCCCGACAGCGCCGACTGGATCGACGCGATGCGGCGGTTGATGAAGGTCAGGCTCGCCTGGTAGCGAACGGCGTTGTCCGAGAAGGCCGCCTGCTCGACCGGCGCCTCCACGGTGTTGCCGTCGAGCGAGGGCTGGAAAGGGATGCGGAACTTGAGCTCACCGCCGCCGGCCAGCGCGTCGGCAGCCGGCAGATGGCCGGCCCGGGTGGCGGCGAGCGGCAGTGCCGCGCCCGTCGTCTGGCCGCCCAGCACGCTCGCGAAGTCGATGTCGCGCGCCTTGTAGTTGGGCGTATCGGCGTTGGCGATGTTGGCCGCCAGCACGCCGGCGCGCTCGCCGCGCAGCAACAGCGAGGTCTCGCTCAATCCGAATACGCCATCCAGAAAACTCATATCTCGACCCTGCAACCGGCCCAACAGGGCCCTTCCCACCCATGAGCAAGCTCTGTGCCAAGTCACGCGGCGGGCGTTAATGCCCGGCAATTCGCCACATTTCGGCGCACCCGAGCGGCGCGCCCGGGCTGCGAGCGGCAACAACGCGCCGCCACAGCGGCAAGCGGCCGACCCGTTGCCGCCGGCGGGCCGCTGATCGCCGGTTCATTGACGGTGTCGGAAACCGGACGCGTCCAGCGCGGCGTGCCGGTAATCGGCCGCAATCGAGGCCGCGCGGAATCAATCAGTTGCGACCCTTGGGCAGGTTGGCATGGCCGTTGCAGTCTGTGTCGCATGGGACGCTGCCCGCCACGCCATCGCTTCGCACTGCTGCTCGCCCGTCGACTGGCCGGCGCCGCGGGCCTGTTGTTCGCGGCGCTGGCCGCGGCGGCCGGCACGCAGCCCGCGGCCGATATCGCCAGCGCGGCGCGCAGCGAGGCGCTGCGCCTCAGTGCGGCGGCCACCAGCCGCGTCGAGGTGCAGGAAGTGCGCGTCGATCCCCGGCTGCGCCTGCCGCGCTGCGAGCGGCCGCTCGCGGCCCGGCCGAGCGCCGGCACCCGGACCGGCGGGCGGCTGACGGTCGAGGTGCTGTGCGCCGCGCCGGCCTGGCGCGTGTTCGTGCCGGTCACGCTGAGCGCGCGCGGACCCGTCGCCGTCGCCGCCCGGCCCCTCGCCGCCCGCCACACGCTGGCGGCCGGCGACGTGGTGCTCACCGAGCGTGACCTGCACGCCACGGGCAGCGCCTACTTCCAGCGCGTCGAGGATGTGCTGGGCCTGGAAGTCACTCGTGCGCTGGGTGCCGGCGAAGTGCTCAGCACCTCCAGCGTTCGCGCCGGTTCGCTGGTCAGGCGGGGCCAGTCGGTGACCTTGCTCGCGCAGAACGACTCGGTCTCGGTACAGATGAAGGGTGAAGTCCTGGCCAATGGCGGCCTGAACCAGCGGGTCCGGGTCCGGAATCTGTCGTCCGGACGCGAGGTCGAAGGCGTGGTGCGCTCCGCCGACCTGGTCGAGGTGCCGTTTCTGTGACCGGATTCAAGTTTGCCCGGGTCTGGCCGACAGCCATGCACAGGGAAACGAAAATGGCGGGCCGCGGACGGGCAATGGCGCCAGGCACGTGGCAGGCTAAAGTCCGCAGGGAAATTGCCGATATTTGGGTCAGGAGCCTCGGGCCCCCGGAGTACACGCGATGAGCAACAAGATCGACGGCATCAGCCAGCGGCCCGTCCAGCCAGGCGGCGGCGCACGTGCGCCCGGCCCGGAACGCACGGACCGTGCAGGCGGCTCGGCGCGCAGCCCGGAGACCGACAAGGTCACCTTGACCGATTCCGCCCGGCAGCTGCAGCGGCTGTCCGAGGCCGTAGCGAGCGCGCCGGAAGTCGATGCCGCCAAGGTAGCCAGCGTCCGCGAGTCGATCGAGCGCGGCGAGTACAAGGTCGACTCGGACAAGGTCGCCGCCCGAATCATCGCCGCCGAACGCGAACTCGTCGGCCGCTGATGGAACTCCCGCGCATGGACAGCGGCGCAGTCATTACCGAACTCGAATCACTGCTGGCGCTGCAGATGCGCGCCGGCGAGGCCCTGCTGGCGGCCCTGAACGCAGAGGCCGCGGCGCTCGGCGCGCGCGACCAGCAGGCCCTGGCGGACGCCACGGCAACCAAGATGCGCGCGCTGGCCGAGATCGAGCTGCACGAGCAGGCCCGCCGGCAGCTGGCGGCACGCATCGGCGCGGGTCCCGGGCCGGCCGAGATGGATGCCTGGATCACCGCCTTTGCCGCGGGCTCACCGCATCAGGCCGGGGGCCTTGGCGAGCGCTGGCGCGCGCTGGGAGACCTGCTGCGCCGCTGCCGCGCCGCGAATCAGTCGAATGGCCTGGTGGTCGCGTCGCTGCACCGCCGGGTACAGCAGGCGGTCAACGTGCTGCGCGGCGCAGGCCCCGAGACCACCGTTTACGGCCCGACCGGGGCGGCAGTCGCCGCCGGCTCGGCCCGCGCGATTGCGCGCGCCTGACCCGCGCGGAGAGTGCCATGCTCGTTCTGACACGCCGCGCCGACGAGTCGATCGTGATCCTGCCGGCTGACGGAGCCGACGGCAGGATGACGCTGGCCGAACTGTTCGCCGCGGGGCCGATCCAGATCACGCTGCTCGGCGGGACGGGCCGGCGCATCAAGATGGGCATCGACGCACCCGAGCAACTCGCGATCCGCCGCAAGGACGAGTGAACTGGCTTGGCCTCGTCTGCTGCGATGCAGCATCTCGGATCGAGTTAACCTAACCATCTGATTTTTAATGCTTGTCCACATCGTGGACCGGCATCGCACCCCGTCCGCTTCCCACGGCAGCCGGACCTCGGCATACTGCCCCCCGAGGTCGTCTCCACGAACAAAAAGCGGGGATCGGGAGATGGAACGCCGACTGCATACGCGTCATCGGGCGCGTACCACTGTCTACATCAGTGTTCCGGGACGCCGCGGCACGTTGTGCCGCGCGAAGAACCTGAGCGCCAACGGCGTATTCGTCGAGACGCGCAATCTCGGGTTGTCCAAGGGCTCTATCGTCGAGCTGGCCTTTGCCATCAACCTCGGCGCGGTGACCAAGATTCACCGGCGCCAGGCGGTCGTCACCCACGTATCGAACGGGGGTACGGGCCTGCGGATGGAGAGTTACGGCACCGCCTGACCCGGGTGGTGCAAGATTTCCATGTCGGGGGGTACCGGTGCCGCAAGGCCCGGCCACCCTCCTTTTTTTTCGCGCTTTTTCCGGCACGGCCGCTGCGGCCCGCGGCGCCCCGTCGTCGTTGAGTGCCGCCGCGCCACGCCGGCGAACGGGTGCACAATAACCGGCAGGCATCGTCAGAGAGCCAGAGGACATTTCCCGTGTGGGGGCGCCGGGTCTAGAGTCCCCGCAGCAGTCTCCGGCCCAGGCCGGGCGCAGGCCCATTCCCGAGGACAACGACATGGCACGCATCTACGACAGCATTCTGGACACGATCGGCCACACGCCCCTGGTGCGGCTCAAGAAGATAGGCCGCGACCTTCCGGGCAAGATCGTGCTCAAGCTCGAGTACTTCAATCCCTGCTCGAGCGTCAAGGACCGCATCGCGATCAGCATGATCGAGGCGCTCGAGGCGCAGGGCAAGATCGGCCCCGACACCGTGCTGGTGGAGCCGACCAGCGGCAACACCGGCATCGGCCTCGCCTTCGTCGCCGCCGCGAAGGGCTACAAGCTGGTCATCACCATGCCGGACACCATGAGCCAGGAGCGTCGCCGGATGCTGCGCGCGTTCGGCTGTGAGCTGGTGCTCACCGACGGCTCGAAGGGCATGAAGGGCGCCATCGCCCGCGCCCAGGAAATCGTCGACAGCGATCCGGCGCGCTTCGTGCTGGTGGGGCAGTTCACCAACCCGGCGAACCCCGAGATCCACCGCCGCACCACCGCGGAGGAGATCTGGCAGGACACCGACGGCGCCGTCGACATCCTGATCTCGGGCGTCGGCACCGGTGGCACGATCACCGGTGTGTCCGAGGTCATCCGCGCGCGCAAGCCCTCGTTCAAGGCCGTCGCGGTCGAGCCGGAAGCCAGCCCGGTGCTGTCGGGTGGCGCGCCTGGCCCGCACAAGATCCAGGGCATCGGCGCCGGCTTCGTTCCGGACGTACTCAACACCTCGGCGATCGACGAAGTCGTGCAGGTGAGCAACGAGGAGGCCGGCGACCATGCGCGGCGCCTCGGACGCGAGGAAGGCGTGCTGGTCGGCATCAGCGCCGGCGCCGCGCTGGCCGCCGCGCTCAAGGTGGCCGCGCGCGAGGAAAACCGCGACAAGCTGATCGTGGTGATCATCCCGAGCTTCGGCGAGCGCTACCTGTCGAGCTGGCTGTACGAGGAAGCGCCCGCCAATGATCTCAAGCTCGTCGTCAACAGCTGAAGCGGCGTCGCTCGCGCGCGACCCGCTGACCGCGGGGCTGCTGCGCCCGCCCGCCGGCGGCGGCTTCGAGGCGCTGCGCCACGGAGCGCTGCCCGACCGCGACTTCGTGCTGGCCACGATCGAGCGGCTGCATCAACTGCTGGTGCCCGAGGCCGCGCCCGCCAGCCGCGACATCGGCGCGGAGGTCTTCGCGGCCCGCGAGGCCGCCAAGCTCGAGCCGCTGCTGGCCGAGCAGTTTCGCCTCGCGCTGGAGTTCCAGTGCCTGCTGGACGGCAACCAGACCGACGCCTGCGGGCGCGTCGAGGCCAGCCGGGACGCGGCGCGCGCCGTGATGGCGGCGCTGCCCGAGCTGCGCCAGCGCCTGTTTGAAGACGCGCGCGCCGCCTGGCGCGGCGACCCGTCCTGCCGCGACCCCGTCGAGGCGCTGTACGCCTTTCCCGGCGTGCATGCCGTGACGCGCTACCGCATCGCCAACGTGCTGCACGTGCTCGGCGTGCCGCTCATTCCGCGGCTGATCGCGGAACACGCGCACCGGATGACGGGCATCGACATCCACCCGGGGGCGACCATCGGCCGCGAGTTCTTCATCGATCACGGCACCGGTGTCGTCATCGGCGAGACCGCGGAGATCGGCGACCGCGTCACCCTCTACCAGGGCGTGACCCTTGGCGCGAAGAGTTTTCAGCTCGACGCCGAAGGGCGCCTGGTGAAGGGCCTGCCACGACATCCGATCGTGGAGGACGACGTCACCATCTACGCCAGCGCCACCGTGCTCGGCCGGGTGCGGATAGGCCGCGGCAGCGTCATCGGCGGCAACGTCTGGCTGACCCATGGGGTGCCGCCCGGCTCGCGGGTGTACCAGGCCGAACCGCTGGAAACCGGACACGTCGCCGGCAGCGGCATCTGAGGGCCGCCCGCGCCGCTTGAACTCAGCGCTCGACCTCGCCGCCGGCCGCCAGCCAGTCGCGGAACCCTCCGAGATTGTGGACCTCAGCGAAGCCGAAGTCCTTCAAGGTCTTGCCGGCCAGCGCCGAGCGCCCGCCGGTGCCGCAATAGACGATGACCGCGCGGTCAGGGCGTAGCTGGGGATCGAACGCCGGCGAACTCGGATCGATCTTGAACTCCAGCAGGCCGCGGGGGACATTGATGGCTCCGGGCACGCGACCCGAGGCGGCCACCTCGCTGGCGTCGCGCACGTCCACGACCAGCACGTCGCCGGCGGCCATGCGCTGGCGCGCGGCGGCGGGATCGATGCGCGGCACGGCCGCTTCGGCCTGGGCGATGAGTTGCTGCAGCGTGACGGGCATCGGGGGTTCTCCAGTGGCGCGGCGAGCGCAAGCGTGGCCCAGTCGCCGGCGCAGATCAAGCGCGCCAGCGGACGGTTGCGGATGTCATCGACAGCGTCTACCGTCCGGCGCTGGTCATCCGTCGAGGCTGCCATGACCCCTCCTCTGTCACGTCGCCAGTTCGTCAGCCGCGCGATCGCCGCGTCCGCACTCGCCTTCGCGCCGCTGGAGCGCCTCGCGGCACAGGTGCGATTCAGCGCGGATCCCTTTCAGCTCGGCGTTGCCTCGGGTGATCCGGGTCCGGACGGCTTCGTGATCTGGACACGCCTGGTGCCGGATCCGAGCGACCCGCGGCAGCTGGGCAACGTGATGTACGAAGTGACCTGGGAAGTGGCCGCCCGCCCGGATTTCGCGGACGTGCTGGCCCGTGGCATCGCCCTCGCCCGGCCCCATCTCGCCCACGCGGTGCACGTCGAGGTCGGCGGGCTCCAGCCCGGGCGCGAGTACTGGTATCGCTTCCGCCTCGGCCGCTACGAGAGCGCGGCCGGCCGCGCGCTGACCCTGCCGGCAGCTGATGCGATGCCCGCGTCGCTCAGCTTCGCGGTCGGCTCCTGCGCGCACTACGAGCAGGGGTTCTTCTCGGCTTACCGCTACATGGCCGCCGACCGGCCCGACCTGATGCTGACCCTCGGCGATTACATCTACGAGGTCGGCTATGGCGATGAGCGCGTGCGCGCCTTCGACAAGCGCGACGCGCTGACGCTCGATGACTATCGCCGGCGATATGCCGAGTATCGTCTCGACCCCGACCTGCGCGCCGCGCACCAGGCCTGCCCCTGGCTGGTCATCTGGGACGACCACGAAGTCGACAACGACTACGCCGGCCTGACCAGCGAGGACGAGTTGTGCGGTGGTGAGCGCGTGCGCGCGGCCTTCCCGGCACGGCGGGCCGCGGCCTACCAGGCCTGGTTCGAGCACATGCCGGTGCGGCCGTCGCGCATGCTGCCGGGCAACGACGTCCGGCTGTACGGCGCCTGCGACTGGGGCCGCCTGGCGCGGTTTCACCTGCTCGACACGCGCCAGTACCGCTCGCCGCAGGCCTGCGCGAATGTCGCCTCGGTGCTGCGCTGCGACCTCGAAGCCGGCCGCAAGCTGCGCCCGGGCGGCACGGGTGGCGGGCGACGCGTGGATCCGGTCGCGGCCGGCGTGCACCGCCGAACTGGAGGACCTCTCGCGGACCATGCTGGGCGCTGAACAGGAACGCTGGCTCGACGGCACGCTGGAGGCGAGCCGCGCGCGCTGGAACTTGCTCACACAGACCACGTTCTTCTCGGGCCTCATGGAAGGCAGCGCGCAGTCGCCCGAGCTGTTCACCGAGGCCTGGGTCGGCTATCCCGCCGCCAGGCAGCGCGTGCTCGAGTCGCTCGCCCGCCACAAGGTGTCGAACCCGGTGGTGCTGAGCGGGGACATTCACGCATTCTTCCTGGCCGAGGTGGAGGATTCGCGCCGCCGGCCGGTCGCGGTGGAACTGGTGACCTCGTCCATCGCCAACAGCAACACCGACAAGTCAGCCGAATTGCCCCTGAACCCGCACGTCAAGTACCACGACGGCACGCACAGCGGCTACATTCGCTGCGAGCTGACGCCCGACCGGCTGCAGGCCGACTACGTCGGCATCGCCGACATCCGCGACCCGACTAGCGGGCGCGCGACACTGGCGAGCTTCGAGGTGCAAAGCGGCGACCCGCGCGCGACCCGCCTGTAACGGGCAGCGCCGCCGCAAGGGGGGAAGATCATGGAAGCGACGCTGGCCGAGCGCGTCAGGCGGCTCGAGGACCGCGAGGCAATCCGCGAGCTCATCGCGCGCTACGGCTACGTGGTGGACGGCCGTGACATCGACACGCTCGCGGACCTGTTCACCGCGGACGGCTGCTTTCGTTCCAGCGACGGCGTGATCGACGCCCACGGGCGCGAGGCCGTGATCAGGACGTTCCATGGACGCTATGCGGCCCTGCAGTTCTCGCTGCACTGGACGCATGACTGCATCGTCGAGTTCGACCCCGCCGACGCGGACCGCGCAACGGGACTCGTCGGCAGCCACGCCGAGGTGCACCGCAACGGCGTGACGATGATTGCGGCGCTGCAGTACCAGGACCGCTACCGGCGCGAGTCGGGTCGCTGGCGCTTCGCCGACCGGCTGCTTTCCTTCATCTACTACGTGCCCGTCGAGCAGTACGCCGCCGCGCTGGGCCGCAGCGACCGCATGCGCGCCTACGAGTCGCCGCGTGCCGCGGACCTGCCGGAACCCCTCGCCAGCTGGCGGGACTACGCCCGCCGTTTCCCGCGGCCGCCGCGTTGAGGGCAGCCGCCGCGTGCTAACCTCGCCCGCGGCGCAAGCGCCCCGGGGAGCGGCTTCACATGGAAAGCGTCGATCTGGCCTACGGCCTGGTCCTGTTCTTGCACATCCTGCTGTTCGTCTACTGGCTGGGCGGCGACGCCGGGGTCTTCTACTCCAGCCTGTTCGTCACCAATCCCTCGCTGTCGCGCGAAGCGCGCCTGACGGCGGCGAAGATCTTCATCGACCTGGACATGATCCCGCGCTACTGCATGGCGCTGATGCTCACCGTCGGCGGCATCCTCGCGGAGCTGATGGGCATCCGGCACCCACCCTGGGAGATGGCGGCGATCGTGCTGCTCGGCCCGGTCTGGATCGCGATGGTCCATCTGGTCCATGCGAAGCAGGGCACAGCCGCCGGCGCGACGCTGGCGCGCATCGACGTCTGGTTCCGCTGGATCGTGATCGGCTCGATCATCGCCTCGGTCGTGCACTCGCAGCTCACCGGTCGGCTGGCCGGGCTCGAGTGGTTCGCGGCCAAGCTCGTGATCTTCGCCTTCCTGATCTTCTGCGGCCTGATGATTCGTCGCAACCTGCCGCCGTTCATGGAGGGCTTCCGGACGCTGGCGAGCACCGGGGCGACACCCGCGAGCGACCGGCTGATGATCGACGGCATGGCGCGCTGCCGGCCCTATGTGCTCATGATCTGGGCAGGCGTCGCGGCGTCCGGACTGCTCGGCGTGCTGAAACCGTCTCTGGCCTGAGATGTCTAGCGCGCGCGGGCCCGATGCATCCTGCGCGCGGTCGCGAGTTCGTCCCTGAGATAGGCCCAGGCCGCCGGCAGCAGCCCGAGCGTCGTGTCGGCGCGGCCCTGGTCCGCCAGCCGAAAGATCTGCTGGTAGTACCAGCCCTGCGCACCGAGCACGTTCAACACCCTGGCGAGCAGCAGCGGACTGGTTGGTGACAGCCAGCCATGCTGGCGCAGGACCAGCCGCTGCTCCCACAGCTCGGCCGACGCGGTGCTGCCGTCGAGCAGGCGTCGCGCCAGGTCCGGCTCCGTGCACAGCGGCCGGCCCAGCCCGATGACGTCGCAGTCGCCATCCGTGAGGGCGGCACTCATGCCGGCGCGCGTGCGGAAGCCGCCGGTGATCATCAACGGCATGGTCGCGACCGCGCGGATGGCGCGCGCGTACTCGGCGAAATAGGCCTCGCGCCTGCGCGTGCTCGGCTTCATCGGCACCACGCTGTCACGCTTGCCCTCGAAGCCGAGCAGCCGCGGCTGCTCGTAGGTGCCGCCGGAGATCTCCAGCAGGTCGACGCCCTCCGCGTTCAGCCGGCGCGACCACCGCCACGCACTCCTCGTTGCTGAACCCGCCCTTGCGGAAGTCGTCCGAATTCAGCTTGATGCCGACCGGAAAGTCACCGCCGACCGCGCGGCGCACCGCGCGCAAGGTCTCCATCAGCAGTCGCGCGCGGTTCTCGAGCGACCCGCCCCACTCGTCCTCGCGCTGGTTGGTGACCGGCGACAGGAAGGAACTGATGAGGTAGCCGTGCGCCGCGTGGATCTGCACGCCGGTGAAGCCGGTCTCGCGCGCGATCACTGCGACCTGGGCGAATCTCCCGATGAAGTCGCGGATCTCGCGATCCTCCAGCGCCCGCGGCCGCGCGTAATTGCCGAGCAGGTCGAGCTTGACCGCCGAGGGTCCCAGCGGCTCGCGCGTCACGTAGCGGGGCGACTGCCGGCCGGCGTGCGCGATCTGCATCCACAGGTGATTGCCGGCCGCGGTGCCGGCGGCGGTCCAGTTCGAGAGGCGATCGCGGGCTTCGCGAGACGTCGTGACCGGATCGGTGACGTCGATCGCAACGTTGCCGGGGCGTTCCAGCACCCGCCGGTCGATCTGCACGTTGCCGGTGATCAGCAGTCCCGCCCCGCCCGCGCTCCACAGCCTGTAGAGCGCGGCATGGCGCGCGGTTGCCCGCAGTCGCGCATCGGCGAGCCCCTCGGTCATGGCCGACTTGCACAGCCGGTTGGGGAGCGTGGCGCCGCAAGGCAGCTGCAGCGGATCGGCAAGCGATGCGGTAGGCATTCGACGACTCTACCCCACGACCGGTCGCGATATCCTCTCTTGCAATGACGCGCCCAATGCTTTCTGCTCGACGCCATGAGTGATAGTGCGACGGCCGGCCGCTGCCTGGTGTTTGGCGCGAGCGGCTATATCGGCACCAATCTGGTGCCGCGGCTGCTGGCCGAGGGGGTGCCCGTCCGCGCCAGCGCGCGCTCCCGCAAGGTGCTCGAAGCGCGCGGCTGGGAGGGCGTCGAGATCGTCGAGGCCGATGCCCTCAAGTCCGCCACGCTCGGGCCCGCGCTGGCCGGCATCGACGTCGCCTACTACCTGGTTCACTCCATGGGTGCGGGCCGCGGCTTCGGCAATCTCGACCTGGAAGCTGCGCGCAATTTCGCCCACGCCGCCGCGCAGGCGGGCGTGCGCTGCATCGTCTATCTGGGCGGGCCTCGTGCCGGACGACGCCGACAGCGAGCACATCGTCTCGCGGCGCGATACCGGGCGGGTGCTGCGCGAGGGCCCGGTCCCGGTCATCGAGCTGCGCGCCGGCATCATCGTCGGGCCAGGTTCCGCCGCCTTCGAGGTCATGCGCGACCTGGTGCTCAACCTGCCGTTGATGGTCACGCCCCGCTGGGTGCAGGCGAAGTCCCCGCCGATCGCCCTCGACAACCTGCTCGAGTACTTGGTGCGGCTGCCGCGGGTGCCCGAGGCGGCCGGCCGCACGTTCGACGCCGGCGGGCCCGAGACGCTCACCTACGCCGAGATGATGCGCCGGCTCGCCGTCATCGCCGGCCACCGGCCGCCGTACATCCTGCCGGTGCCCGTGCTGACCCCGACACTGTCGTCCTACTGGCTGGCGCTGGTCACGGCGGTGCCGACTCCCATTGCGCGCGCGCTGATTGGCGGGCTCAAGCACGACTTCAGCGCCGACGACGCCGAGTTGCGCCGGCTGGTGCCGCAGCGCCTGCTCGATTTCGACGAGGCGGTCAGGGCCGTGTTCGAGGCCGAAGCGAACCATGCCGTGCAGGCCCGCTGGACCGAGGGCGCCTTTCCGATGCGCGGCTACCGCCGCGAGCACGCCTTCTACGCGAAGCGCGCCTGTGGTTCTGCGAGCACCGCTGCGTCGCCCGCGGCGGTCTGGAACGTGGTCAAGCGCATCGGCGGCGCCAACCGCTACTACTGCGCGGACTGGCTATGGTGGCTGCGCGAGACGCTCGACTGGATGATCGGTGGCCCGGGGCGCAACCGCGGGCGTCGCGACCCGGACGAGCTGCGCGTCGGCGATCACGTCGATTCCTGGTACGTGGTCGGCGTCGAGCCCGAAAGACGCCTGACACTGGTGTTCGGCATGAAGGCACCCGGCGGCGGCGCGCTGGAGTTCGACATCGAGCCGCTGGCCGGCGGCGGAACGCAGGTGACCGTCACCGCCTACTGGCACCCCGCCGGCGTCTGGGGACTGGTGTACTGGTACGCGCTCGTGCCAGCGCACCTGTTCATCTTCAAGTGCATGACGCGCCACATCTGCGAGCGGGCTGCCGCCCAGTCGGGCGCAGCGGCGTCCTGAGCGTCGTGCGCCGACCGGGGATGACGCGTGCCGGTGATGGAAGCGCAAATGGTGCCGGGTGCAGGAATCGAACCCGCGACCTTCTGATTACAAATCAGCTGCTCTACCGTCTGAGCTAACCCGGCGCCGCAAGGGGCGATAGTTTACTGCGCCCGGCCCGGGAATCACGCCCTCAGCCCGGGATCCCGCCGCCATCGGTCTCCGGCACCGCGCGACTGTCGCGGCCCTCCGCCTCGCAGGGGGTCACGGTGAGCCGGAGAATGCGCCCGCTCTCGCTCTCGAAGCTGGCCGGGTCCGGAACCTGCCCCGCGCCGCGCACGTCGATGTCGATCCAGTAGACCGTGCCGGTGCGCTGCCGCTCAGTGACCGTGGGGCGATAGCCGAGCGCCTGCACCTCGTCGAGGCGGCGCAGCGCACGCTGCCGCTCGGTAAACAGTCCGAGCGAGACCGTCACGCCCCGCCCTTCCGACGGCATGACATAGGCGTCTCCCATGCCCGCCTGCTTGAGGCGCGCCACGACCTGCTCGGCATCGTCGCGGCCGGCGATGCCCTCGAGCTTGACCCAGAAGCCCGCCCAGACCAGCCCCTCGGTGGCGCGCTGGCGCGGCATCAGTCCGCGCCCGCGCAGGCTGGTCGAGGCACTGGCCGCCTCGGTCAGGTCGAGGAACGGCCCGACGCTGACGCAGCTGACGCCAGGCTCGAGCACCGGACCTGGCGACGCGACGCTGCTCGTCTCCGGACCCACCTCGTTGGCCAGCGTAATGCCCGGTGCGCGCACCGGCGCACTGACACCGGTAACGCGCGGGGGCGCAATCCAGTGCGACCAGGCGAAGAAGCCGGCGTTGGCCAGGAGCAGCAGCATGACCAGTGCGCGCATGCTCAACCGCTCCCCTCGGCGATACACGGCCAGCCCCTCGAGCACGAGATCCGGCACCCGCTCGTGCGGCAGGCCGAGGACCGCCGCCAGACGGGCGGCGTCGCCGCCGCCGATCAGCACCCGCGGCGCTGCTCCGGCTGGCGCGAGGCCGCGAACCGCCCGCTCCACCACTGCCCCCATGGCGTGGCTGGCGCCAAGCTCGACGGCCGCAGCCGTGTTGCGCCCGAACATGCCGGCGGCAACGGGTGCAGCGGCCGCGGCGCGCGGCGCGATCTCGCGGGTCCCCTGCAGCAGCGAATTCACCATGAGTTCGTAGCCCGGCACGATCAGCCCTCCGAGGTGCCGCCCGCCGGCATCGACGGCGTCGATGGTCAGCGCGGTTCCCGCCGCGACGCAGACCAGCGGTCCGCCGACCCGCGCCCAGCCGCCGATCATGCCCAGCCAGCGGTCGACACCCAGGGTCTCGGGACGATCGTACGAGTTATGGATGCCGCACGCAGCTTGAACCGCGCGCACGAACTCGGGCTCGGGGGCGCGCCGCTCGGCCGCCCACTGTCGAAGCGCGGCGGCGACCGCCGTGCCCGCGACGTTTGCGACCAGGATCGCCTCGAACGGCCCGCGCAGCTCCGCCAGCGCGGCCGTCCACGTCGCGGGCGCCACGCCACGATGCGCCACGGCGCCGCGAGCGCCGAGCCGACCGTGTTCGCTCAGCGCCCACTTCAGGCGCGTGTTGCCGATGTCGATGAGCAGTTTCACGGCAGCGGCCTGAGGCTCGCCTCACCGGACGAAAAGCGCGCGCAGCCTGCCGCCGGTTTCGAGCAGCAGGGCGCCGTCCACGTCGACGCCGCGGGCGGTGCCGTCGATTACTTCGTTGCCGAACGTGACCCGCGACGGCCGCCCGGCGAGTGCATCGGCGGCCTGCCATTCGTCACGAAACGCGCCGAAGCCCCGGGCGCCGAACTCATCGATCGCCTCGACCAGCCGGGCAATCAGCGTCGCAGCCAGCACGGAGCGCCGCGGCAGCGCCAGCTCCGGCACGTCCGCCAGGCTGGTGGCCCGCAGCCCGGTCGCCTGAATGGCTGCACCCGCCGCACGCGGCAGCCGCACGTTGAGGCCCACTCCGATCACCAGGTAGACCGGACCGCCGGACTCGGCGCGCATCTCGATGAGCACGCCGCCCAGCTTGGCCCCGGCGCGCAGCACGTCGTTGGGCCACTTGAGCGCGACGTCGCGGACGCCGAGCTGGCCGCAGCGCACGCCGCAGCGCGACACCGACGGCCAGGGACAGCGCCGGCAGATCGGCGGGGATCGCGGCGAAGCTCCAGTTGAGCGACAGGCACAGCCCCGAGCCGAACGGCGCGATCCAGTTCCTGCCGCGGCGGCCGCGGCCCTGGCGCTGGAACTCCGCCAGGCACGCGTCGAAGCGTCCGGCCGGCAGATCATCTTGTACGAGCAGCGACTCGTTGGTGGAATCCAGCTCGGCCTCGACGACCAGATGCCGCAGGCGGGAACGCACGGCGGGCGGCAGCGCCGCGCCGATGGCTTCGGCCTGCAGCAGGTCGACCGGCTGCGACAGCCGGTAGCCGCGGCCCGGAAGGGCCTCGACTTCGAGCCCCCAGTCATCGAGCTGCCGCACCTGCTTCCAGATCGCGGCACGGCTCACCGCCAGCGCGGCCGCGAGCGCCTCGCCCGAGTGCTCGGCGCCATCGGCCAGCCGGCGAACGATTGCCAGGCGGGTGCTCACTGGCGCGGGCCGGCGCGCCCGAGCAGCCACAGGCGCCGCGCGCGGCTCTCGGTGCCGGCGCGCATGCGCTCGATATTGGCGCGATGGGTGTAGACCATGAATCCCGCCATCAAGAGCGTGAAGACCAGCAACGGCGGCGACACGGGGTGGGCCAGTCCCGCCGCCGAGGCCGGCAGCGTCAGGCCGGCCACCATGGTGCCGAGACCGACGTAGCCCGTGAGCATGACCACGACCAGCCACGCCCCGATCGCCGGCAGCAGCGCCAGCGGCATCGAGCACCGCCACCGCGCCGATCAGCGTCGCGGCTCCCTTGCCGCCGCGGAACTGGTGGAACACCGGCCAGACATGGCCGACCACCACCATGGCGGCGCAGGCCATGGCCAACCAGTCGCGCGACACGCCGGGGTCGAGACCGACGCCTGGCATATCGAGCCCGGGCAGCCAGCCGACCGCCAACATGCCCTTGCCGACATCAATGATTACCACGACGAGCGCGAACGCCAGGCCCTGGGTGCGCAGCGCGTTGGTGCCGCCGGCGTTGCCGCTGCCCTGCTCGCGGATGTCGACACCGCGCAGCGTGCCGGCGACCAGCGCGCCCATGAGCGAGCCGAGCAGATAGGCGCGCCAGGGACTTGAGTCCCAGTTCAAGCACGGTCGCGGGTCCGGGGCAGTCGCATTCCCCGATTCTAGGCCATGGCGGGGCGGGCCGGCACCGCAGCGCGGCTCAGTTCTGCGCGGAACGGCGCGGCAGGAAGATCTCGGCCAGCATGCAGCGCACGCTGCCGCCGCCGTGCCGCTCGATGACCGGTACCGCGGCCGCGAGGATCGAACCGTGGCGCTCCAGTAGCGCGAGTTGCGCGCTGGTCAGCGCGTCCCGCGCAGTCGCCGACATCGCGATCACGCTGCCGCCGTGGCGCGTGGCCAGCGCGAGCATGTTGCCGGCGAAGGCGCCCATCTGCTCGCGGCTGAGCAGCACCAGTTCGCGGCCGCCAGCCTCGAGACGGCCGAGCAGCGCCGCGCGCTGGCCGGTATCGTCGATCGCCTCGGCGCACAGCGTCGCGAAGCGCTCGCCCAGCGACATCACCACGTTGGTGTGATACACCGGCTCGCCGGCCGGGCCGGACGCGTTGAACACGTGCGCCACGTAGCCGAGCTCCGTCGCGAGTTCCTGCAGCAGGCGCGCGTCGGTGCGGGGAGACTCGCAGGCGTAGGCGATCCGCGCGCGATGGTCGAACACGACGCTGCCGGTACCCTCCAGGAAGCGGCCCTCCCGTTCAGCCGCGCTGCGATCCAGGGTCCGGCCGATCCTGAAGCCGCGGGCCGACAGCAGCTGGCTGATGTCCGCCCGCCGCTCCAGCCGGCGCAAAGGCGAGAGCATCGGGTACAGCACGACGGTGCCGTCGTGATGCAGGCTCAGCCAATTGTTGGGAAAACAGGCGTCGGGCTTGGCGGGCGCCGCGGTGTCCTCGACCACCAGGACGTCGACGCCGGCCGCCTCGAGTGCCGCAGCGAGGCGGTCGAACTCCTGCGAGAGCCGCGCGGCGGTCGACCGCGCTCGCCGGCTGGGTCGCCTGAAAGGCGTTGCTGGCCGCGGTCTCCGGATTGGTGCCGAAGGCCGCGGGCCGCACCATCAGTACGGCGTCAGCGAGCTGCGCGAGCGGCGCGGACATCAGCGGCAGGCCGGCGCCCGCAGGCGGCTGCCTAGCTACTGGCGACCTGCGCCAACGCCACGATCCGCTCGCGCGACGACACCACCACGCCGCCCGGCGGCTCGACGGTCACGGCGAACAACGCCGCGTTGCGTACCGGCAGACGGGCACGGATCGGCACCACCACCTCGGTCGCGCCGGGTGGGATGTCGAACACGCCGCCATCGACCGGATACCGGTCGTCACGGGTGCCGTCGAAGATCCACAGCTGGTACTGCTCGGCGCTCGGGTTGTTGGCCGGCAGACCCGTGAAACGCATGTAGCCCGTCTGCGTGTCGGGATCCCAGACCACGTCGCCGGCGACCGCCGAGGAAGCGGGATCTTCCGTGCCGGACCACGTGCGCTGCACGGCCTCAGGCGCGGCGGCGAGCAGTGCCTCGCGCTCCTCGGCCGGCGTCACGACCGGTGGCGTCACTGCGACCTGGGCAGGCTCGGTGCCGAGCTGCGGCCACCAGGCCGCCACGGCGAGCAGCAGCGAGGCCGCCGCCGCATACCAACCCATCCGCGAGCCCGCAGGCTGCGCGACAGGCGCCGAGGCCGGCCGCCGGTCGGCCAGTGACACGACGCGGCCGGCGGCCGCTTCGCGCACCGCCGCGCGACCCTGGGCGATCAGCTTTTCGCGCAATGCCGCGGGCAGGGGTTCGAGTGGCAGATTGCCGGCGAGCGTCACGGCGGACGCCGCACCGGCGAGCGCATCACGTGCCGCGGCGGGTGCCGCGCCCAGCAGGCTGTCGAGTTCACGCTGGGCGGCCTCGTCGAGACCCTCGGTCTCCTGGCGCACCAACAGATCGGCAATGCGTTCGTCCTGGAGGAATTGCGCGTTCATGCTTCGCTGCCCTCTCACGGCGGTCGGCGCCGCCACGCCCATCAATTCACGCACCTCGATCAGCCCTCGCCGCATGAATGTCTTGACCGTACCGAGCGGCATGCCGGTAACGGCCGCAATCTCCGAATGTGACAAGCCCTGCATCACGCTGAGTTCGATGACCTGGCGCTGCTCGGGCCTGAGCTTCTGCAGCACCCGTGCGGCCTGTTCGGCCTCGACGCTGACGTCGGCGGCGGTGTCGGGCGTGTGGAATCCCAACTCGTCGAGGTTGTCCGCCGACTCCATCTGCACGCGGTTGGCGACACGGCGCATGCGGTCGATCAGCCGCCGGCGCGCAATGGTCGTGATGAACACCTTTTCGCTGCCTGCATTGGCATCGAAACGGTGCGCACTGCGCCATACGTCGGTGAAGATCTCCTGCACTGCATCCTCGGCGTCGGAAGGGTTGCGGGTGAGACGACGGGCAATCGCCCAGACCAGCGACCCGTACTGGTCGATGATCTCGGCAACCGCCGCATCGTCACCCCGTGCAACCCGGGTCATCAAAGACTCGGTCATCTCAAGTTCCGTTTGTGTTTTCGCCAGGGAAGGGGTGACGGATTCATGACATCCATCACGCTTGAACGTGCGGGCGGCAGTATAGCAACGGCGTTTGTGCCATAAGCCGAGGCCGCAGCGCCTCGTCTGGCCACTTCACCCGAAAGTACAGCTTTTGTCCAGTCCATGACATGAACGCGGGGCGCGCAGGCCGGCGGTCGGATGCCGCATGAAAAAGGGGCGCGGCGTTTGCGCGCCGCGCCCCTTCAGACCGTCGCCGGACCGAGCTCAGAACTCGATGCGGAAACCGAGCTGCATGCGCCACACCGACGGCAGCGCGGACAGCGACTTGCGAGCGCGCTGCGCCTCCGTCTGACCGGACACCGGCCGGTACACGTACTGGCCCTGCGCGTTGATGCTGGCATCGAGCACCGGCGCCACGTATCCGAACGGCACCTGGCTCAACTGACCCCAGTCGCTGTTGATCAGGTTGGTCAGGTTCTCGATGTCGAGCGTCAACACCGCGCGCAGGTCCTTCACACCCAGCGGGATCTCCTGCGCGAGGCGCAGGTCCATGGTCGTGACCCACGGACTGTTGAAGGCGTTGCGCGGCGCGATCTTGCCGCGATACTTGCGCAGTTCGCTCTCCTCGATGAACTGGTTGACCGAGGCCTGGAACGCCGGCGAGGAGTACACCACGTTCGGATCGTTGACCTCCGGCACGTAGAACAGCTGACGCTGGCGCGAGGCCTGGCGCGGGTCGCCGAAGATCGTCGTGCCGTTGGCAAACGTGTAGCTGTACGGACGGCCGGCGCGGCGCTCGAGGAACAGGCCCGCCGAGGTGAAGGCATCCCCGAAGAATGCCTTGCGCCAGTTGAGCGCCGAGGTGAAGCGGTGCTTGATCTCGTAGTTCGAGATCGACAGCCCGTTGTTGTTCGGGTCCTCGGTCGCCTGCCGGTCCCAGTTCGAGGAGGCCGTCGAACTCGTGCCGGAGTTCACGTCATTGATGTTCTGGTAGCCGTAGCCCGCGTACCAGTCGAACGTGCCCGCCGCCGTCACCCACTCCTTGCTGAAGGTCGACGGTCCAGACCAGGCCATCGCCCTTGCTGGTGTTGACCAGGATCAGGTCCTGCGTCGAGCTGCTGCGACCGTCGGCGAGCGGACTGTAGATCGGCCGGCCGTCCGGCGCCGTGCTGGTCTGCTGCAGGCGGAAGTCCTTCCAGTCGACCTCGTCCTTGACCTTCGAGTAGATGATGTCGGTCGACACCCGCCAGTCGCCGGCGAAGAAGTGCTCGAGGCCGAGGTTGAAGCGCCACTGCGACGGCACCTCGAAGTCCGGGATGATGGCGTTGACCGGGCCGTCGCCGCGCAGCCGCAGGTTGGCGGCCAGCACCTGCGGATTGATGTTGAAGCCGTCGACGTTGTCCAGACGCGGCTCGATGCCGGCGTTCGGCCCGGTGGTCGGCCGCCGGATGTCCTGCTGCACGATGGTGACGCCGTCGTTGGAGAAGCTGTTCGACACCCACACGTTCGGCGTGCCGCCGCCGAACAGGCCCACGCCGCCACGCAGCAGCGTTTCGTCCGTGAGCTGCCAGTTGAAGCCGATGCGCGGCATCAGCAGGTCGCGCCCGTCGAGCGTCTCCTGGTTGGAGAACCCGTAGCGATTGATGAAGTTCTGGTTCAGCAGCGGCTTGTCGCTCGAGGAGAACTTGTCGAAGCGCACGCCGAACTGCAGATCGAACTCCGGCGTCACCTGCCAGCGGTCCTGGACGTAGAAGCTGTCGACGTTGTAGCCGAACGTGGCGGCGCCATCGTCTGCGTTGTTGCTGAACGCGTTCGAATAAGTCAGGCGCGAGGCACGGCGGTTCTGGAAGTCGGCGATGCTGTTGAAGTAGTACTCGCCCGTGCTGCGCGGCACGAACAGATTGAAGATATCGAGCATCTCGCGCTCGTAACCCACCGACAGCGTGTGATCGCCGAGGAACAGGTCGCCCTTCAGCTTGATCTGGTCGAGGTCGTTGGTCAGCTCGTTGGCCTGGCGGAACACGTCCGGGCCGATGAACACCTCGCCGCCCGACGGCGTGGTGATGCGCATGTTGGCGAACTCGGTGCCGCCCAGCGCCTGCTGCAGCGTCTCGGTTTCCTTGCGGGCGACCTTCAGCTCGGTCGAGAAGATCGGCGTCCAGTCGGAATACAGCTGCAGCGCGTACGACTCGCAGCAGGATCGCCACGGTTGTACCAGTCGGACGACGCCGACAAATCGCGGAAGTTCGCGCTGATGTTCTGCGTGATGATCTCGTTGCCTTCGGTGCGCTGGTAGGAGAAGGACGCACGCTGGCCGTCGGTAATGTTCCAGTCCAGCTTGGCGAGGATCTTCTCGTCCTCGACCGGCAGTGCGGCCTGCAGGCCGCCCGCGTCGTAGCCATAGACGCTGTCCGCGAGTCCGCACGATCTGGTCGAACTCCGACACCGTTACGCCCGGAACCTCCACGGCAAAGCCCGAGCCGGTCGGCCCGAAGTCCTGCGGGCTGTCCTCTTCGAGCTTCTCGTAGGACAGGAAGAAGAACAGCTTGTCCTCGAATGATCGGGCCACCCAGCGTGCCGCCGAAGATCTTGCGGTCAAAGGTGAAGGTCAGATCCGGTCGCGGCTCTTGTCGCCGACCAGGCTGTCGTCGTACTTGTAGTAGAACGCCGAGCCCGAGAAGTCGTTGGTGCCCGACTTGGTGACGATGTTGATGGTCGAGCCACGGAAGCTCGAGTACTGCACGTCGAACGGAGCGGTCAGCAGCGACAGGCTGCTCGACAGCGTCGATCGAGATCGGCGAACGCTGCGTCGGGTAGCCGTTGTTGTTGAGCCCGAAGTCGTCGCTCTGACGCACGCCGTCGACGGTCAGGCTGTTGTAGCGGTTGTTGACGCCAGCCACTTCCAGCGCGTCGGAGTTGGTCGGATCGACCCAGGCTTTCGGGTCGATGCTGCAGCGTGCCCTTCGGGTCGCGCGTTGATATGCCGGCGACGCGGCGATCGTCTCGGCCGTGAAGTCCGCACTCACGCCGAGCGCGGAGGCCCGCTCCGCCTGCGCGGTGACCTCGATCTCGGCGAGCTGCGCGGTCTGGAACATCGACAGCGCCACGCTCGCGCGGCCGCCGACCTCGGTGTAGACGTTCTCGATCGCGGCGGCCTGGTAGCCCGAGGACGTCGCCGTGACGGTGTACGGCCCACCGACGCGCAGACCGGTGGCGTTGAACTGGCCCGGCGGCGTTGGTCACTGCAGAAGCCGTCGTGCCCGAGGGAACGTGCACGACCACGACTTCCGCCCCCGAGACGGGGCTGCCATCTGCATCGACGACCACGCCGCTGATCTGCGACGACGTCTGCTGCGCTTGCACCTCGGAGCGAAACGCCAAGTGAAGCGAGCAGCGCCGAACCCAGCGACCATCGCGGGCGTGGCGAGAACGGACGAAACGGCCATGGCGAGCCGGGCCGACTTACGGCGAGCGGTCATTGTGGATCTCCCCTAGGACTGTTGTGGGCTGACGACAGGGTGCGTATTGCAGCGGCGGAATGTTACAGGAAGGTGATGGCCGGCTGACATGCCGCTGAATACATATAGGTCTGCGCCACAAGCGGACGGTACTGGACGCGTCCGCACGGGCCGGGTGGCGCCCGGCTGTGGCGCGGAAACGTCAAAATGCGGAAGTCAATTCTAGGAAGCGCGCGTATCTGCCTGAAACGAAACCCGCCTCAGACAGACGGCTTCAGGCTGCGCGGATCAGGTCGGCGGCCTTCTCGGCGATCATGATGGTCGGTGCGTTGGTATTGCCGCCGATCAGCGTCGGCATCACCGAAGCGTCGACGACCCGCAGGCCGGCGAGCCCCCTTAGCCGGAGTGCCGGGTCGACCACCGCGCCGTCGTCGGTCCCCATGCGGCAGGTGCCCACCGGGTGATAGATGGTGTCGCCACGCCGGCGCATCCAGTTCACCAGCTCGTCGTCGGAGGCCGAGTCGCCGGTGTACATCTCGCTGTCGCGATAGCGCGCCAGGCCGTCGCTCGCCATGATCTCGCGCGCCCTGCGCACCCCCGCCAGCAGCGTGGCGACGTCCGCGTCGTCGCCGAGGAAGTTGGGATCGATGCGCGGTGCGGCCGACGGGTCGGCGGAGGCGAGCCGCACACTGCCCCGGCTCCTCGGCCGCAGCACGCAGACGTGGCAGCTCATGCCGTAGCCGTAGTGCAGGGTGCGCGCATGGTCGTCGACCAGACCGTTGACGAAGTGCAGCTGGATATCCGGCCGCTCCAGGGCGGGGTCGCTGCGCAGGAAGGCGCCCGCCTCGGCGAAGTTCGTGGTGAGCATGCCGCGGCCGCGCCGATAGTAGTCCCACAGGCCCCTTACGCCCTTGACGGCCGACCAGGGCGTGAAGCCCATCAGCTCGGAGCTGCTCGAGCGATAGCAGAGCGCGAGGTCCACGTGGTCCGCAAGGCCCGTGCCGACCCCCGGCAACTCGTGCACCAGTGGGATGCTGTGGCGCTCTAGTTCCTCGCGGGGGCCGATGCCGGACAGTAGCAGCAGCTGCGGCGAGCCGAAGGCGCCGGCCGAGAGCAGCACTTCACGCGCGGCCTCGATGAGCTGCACGTCACCGCCGCGTGCGACCTGCACGCCGGTGATGCGCCCATCGTGAACCTGCAGCCGCTCGGCACGGCAGCGCGTCAGGACGGTGAGATTCGGGCGCTCGGCGACCGGCCGCAGGAACGCCACCGCGGCGCTGCAGCGGCGGCCCTTGCGCTGCGTGACCTGGTACAGGCCCGCGCCCTCCTGCTACGGCACCGTTGAAATCGGTGTTGGCGGGTATGCCGAGCGCCTGCGCCGACTCCACGAAGACATGCGAGGCCGGCACCGGATCGGGCAGGTCGCTGACCGTCAGTTCGCCGCCCTGGCCGTGGAACTCGTCGGCACCGCGCTGCTGGTCCTCCGAACGCTTGAAGTACGGCAGCACGTCGGCGTAGGACCAGCCGTCGTTGCCGAGCGCCGCCCAGTCGTCGTAGTCGCTGCGGTGGCCACGAATGTAGATCATGGCGTTGATGGAGCTGGAGCCGCCCAGCGTGCGGCCGCGCGGCTGGTAGCCCCGCCGGCCGTTGAGACCCGGCTGCGGCACGGTCTCGAACGCCCAGTTGGCGTGACGGGTCGGCACGATGCCGAGCACGCCGGCCGGCATGTGGATCAACGGCGAACGGTCGCGGCCGCCCGCCTCGATCAGGCAGACGGTGCGCGCCGGATCGGCACTGAGCCGGTTGGCCAGCACGCAGCCGGCCGAACCCGCGCCAACGATCACATAGTCGAAACGCATCTGTTTTTCCTGCCTGACCGCCGACGCGCCACACCCCCCACGCGACGACGGCACCCTGCCAACGAGCTTTGGCTTCGCAGGACGGAAATGCAACCCTGCATGTGGCATTTCCCTAGTTTTGCCGGGTTTAGGTTGCGCTCCCTAGTCCCGGGCAGGCGCCGGCCCGGCGGCGGCGACAGCACCGCTTTTGCCGCCCCGTCCATCTTGCGTCAGACTGGCCCCCACGACCAATCCGGCAAGCGAGGCGCAGGGCACATGTTGAAGAGAATCGTGGTACTCGGCATCGCCGCCGCCGCCCTGGTGGCCTGCGCCACCAGCCCCACCGGGCGCAGTCAGCTGATGCTGGTGTCCGAAGGCCAGGCAATCTCGGCGTCGCGACAGGCCTACGTGCAAAGCGTCGGCAAGCTGAAGAGCGAGGGCAAGCTGGTCACTGACCCGAAGCTGCTGGCACGCGTCGAGCGGATCACCGAGCGGCTCGTCGCGCAGGCCATCCTGATGCGGCCGGATACGCGCTCCTGGTCGTGGAGCGTCGCGGTCATCGACGACCCCAAGACAGTGAATGCCTGGTGCATGGCCGGCGGGCGCATGGCGCTCTATACCGGCCTGATCGTGAAACTGGACCCAACCGACGACGAGCTCGCGCAGGTGATGGGCCACGAGATTTCCCACGCGCTGGCGAATCACACGGCCGAGCGGATGTCGATCGCCATGGCCTCGCAACTCGGCGTCATCGCCGCCGGCGTCGCCTCGGATCGGCCGGGGCAGACCATGGCTTTGGCCTCCGTGGCGGCGCAGCTTGCCGTACAGCTGCCGAACAGCCGCACGGCGGAGTCCGAGGCGGATCGCATCGGCATCGAGCTGGCGGCCAAGGCGGGCTATGACCCGGCGGCCGCGGTCACTCTGTGGCAGAAGATGGCCGCCCAGGGCGGCTCGACGCCGCCGGAGTTCCTGAGCACCCATCCGGGGCCGGGCAACCGCCAGCAGGAACTCGCGAAACTGGTGCCGCGCATGCAGCCGTTCTACAAGGCCGCTGGCAACCCGCCGTCGCATCCCGTCGCGATGGGCGACGCCGCCATCGCCGGAGGCTGACCGCGCAACGGCGATCTCACTCGGGCCTGGAAGCCTCGAACACGTAGCGCACTATGGCGGCGCGGTCCTCCGGCTTCGTCACCGGTGCGATGACCATGGTCGTGCCGGGCACGAGCGTGGCGGGATTCTCCAGCCAGCGGTCCAGCACCTCGGGCGTCCAGGTGATGCCGCTGTCCTTCAGGCCGGGCGAGAACTGGAAGCCCGCCAGCGCGCCCGCCTGGCGTCCGGCGATGCCCTGCAGGGTTGGACCCACCTTGGCGATCGGCGACGGCTGCAGGTCGTGGCAGGCCGCACATTGCAGGAACAGGATCTGGCCGCGGCGCAGGTTGGCCGACGCGTAGGGTTCATCGAGGGCAGCCGCGGCGGGCGCGCCAGCCACAGCGGTCGTGGCCGCCGCCAGCAACAGCGCTCCGCCCAGCAACGACCTCGCCATTCAGGTTCCTCCAGCCGCCAGCGACGCGCGCGGCACGATACGCGGCGGCGCAGTCTCCACCGTGTCCGGCACGCCCGGCCAGCCGGCCGCGGTGCGCATCACGATGTGGGCGAGCGCCTTGGCGTGCACCTCGTCGTCATTCAGCGCCGGCACCAGCGTGAACGTCCGCCCGCCCTTGTTGAGGAACAGCTCCCGGTACTCAAAGCCGATTTCCTCGATCGTTTCCAGGCAGTCCACGGCGAACGACGGAGCGGTGACGGTGACGTCCTTGATGCCCCGCTTGAGCAGGTCGAGCAGCGTCTCGTCGGTGAACGGGTGCAGCCATTCGACCGGCCCGAAGCTCGACTGGAAGCTGATCGACCAGTCCTCGCGCGGGATGCCGAGACGCGCCGCGACCAGCTCCGACATCTTCTCGACCTGGCGCCGGTACGGGTCGCCCTTGGCGACGTACTTGACCGGGATGCCGTGGTAGGAGAACAGCAGGTGGGAACGGCCGCCGGCCTCCTTCCAGGAACGCTCGACCCGATCGGCCACCGCTGCGACGTAGGTCTCGTCGCGATGATACTCGCTGATGAAGCGCAGGTCGGGCACGGTGCGCCAGCGCTGCAGGACCTTGGCGACGGCGTCGAACACCGCGCCCGTCGTGGTCGCCGAGTACTGCGGGTACAGCGGCAGCACGATCAGCTTGCGCACGCTGTCGGCCATCAGGGTCTCGATCCCCTGTTTCACCGACGGCTGGCCGTAGGTCATCGCCAGCGTGACGCGCACCCGGTCGTCGAGCGCGCCCTCGAGCTCGACGGCGATCTTGCGCGCCAGCGACTCGGAGTAGTGCAGGAGCGGCGAGCCCGCCTCCGTCCACACCTGCCGGTAGGCGGCCGCCGACCGGAATGACCGGAAGGTGAGCACCGGGCCGAACAGGATGGGCCACCAGGCGTAGGGGCAGAGCTCGATGACGCGGCGGTCGCGCAGGAACTGGCCGAGGTACCTGCGCACCGGCCAGTAGGTGGGCGCCTTGGGCGTGCCAAGGTTGACCACCAGCACGCCGATGCGGTCGTGCGGCGAATCAACGAGTTCCGGCAGTCCGCGGTAGCGGCCCATGGTCACCTCAGCGATGCAAACCGGCAATGGTACCGTCTGGCCACACAGACGCCTAACGGAGCGCTGCCCGACCCCCCCGCGGCCAGCCGGATGGACTGCGGGCCATGGAAATCAGGGTCTTGGCGGGGACAGCCTGGCGGTGAGCCATCGCCCGACGTCAGTCAGTTCTTCGGCCGAGACCTGGTGCTGGATGCGGTACTGGCGCCACTCGACCGGGCGCCCCGCCGCCAGCAGGACATCGCGCGCCTCGGTGCCGAGCGGCAGCGGCACCACCGGGTCCGCCGTCCCGTGGCACAAGAGGATCGGGGTGTCCCGGTTGGCGGGGTCGCTGTCCGTCGCGAGCCTCTCGGGAAAAGGCAGGTAAGCCGACATCGCCAGGATGCCGGCGAGGCGCTCGGGATGGCGCAACCCCGCATGCAGCGCAGTAGCCCCACCCTGCGAGAAGCCGGCGAGCACGATGCGCGATGCCGCGACCCCCACCGCCACCTCCGCGGCCAGGTAATGCTCGATGCGCCGCCGCGCGTCTTCGAGGCCGGCGGCGTCCGAGCGCCCCTCGACGGAAAATGACTTGATGTCATACCACGCGCGCATCGGGTAGCCGTTGTTGACGGTGACCGGGCGCACCGGGGCATGCGGAAACACGAAGCGGATGGCCAGGTCCGCAGGCAGGCCGAGCTCATCTACGACGGGCACGAAGTCCCAGCCGTCCGCACCCAGGCCGTGCAGCCAGACGATCGAAGCGACTGCCGGCTTACGCGGAGCCAGCGTGACCTCGGTGTCGGTCTCGGTGCGGACAAGGCCCATCGGTACTCCTCCCGCCCGTCGAGGGCAGATCCCGCAAAAAAACCCCCGGCTGCTTGCGCAACCGGGGGTCTTCGTTTGGAGCCTGGCAGTGACCTACTCTCACATGGCTATGCGGCCACACTACCATCGGCGCAGAGCGTTTTCACTTCCGAGTTCGGAATGGGATCGGGTGGTTCCCGCTCGCTATGACCGCCAGGCAA
>CAVPYY010000003.1:75000-1029881 GCA_963710135.1 uncultured Gammaproteobacteria bacterium
TGCAGCGCGCGCCCCACCAGCAGGTTGAAGGTCTGGTCGGTGCCGCCGAGTTCGACGTCGGCCTCGAGCGCGACCGAGTCGTAGCCCTGCACCAGCGGATAGAGCAGCTCGTGCACCGCGATCGGCTGCCCGGCGCGATAGCGCTTCGAGAAGTCGTCGCGCTCGAGCATGCGGGCGACCGTGTACTTGGCTGCCAGCTCGATCATGCCGGCCGCGCCGAGCGCCGACATCCAGCGGGAGTTGAAGTCGATGAGCGTCCGGGCGGGATCGAGGATCTTGAAGATCTGGTCCTGGTAGGTACGCGCGTTGTCCTCGATGTCCGCCGGGGTCAGCCGCGGGCGGGTCGCGCTCTTGCCGCTCGGGTCGCCGATCATCCCGGTGAAATCGCCGATCAGGAACACCACGTCGTGGCCGAGCACCTGGAACTGGCGCATCTTGTTGATCAGCACCGTGTGGCCGAGGTGCAGGTCCGGCGCCGTGGGGTCGAAGCCCGCCTTGACTTTCAGGGGCTTGCCGCGGGCGAGCTTGCGCAGCAGGTCCTCCTCGAGAAGGATTTCCTGAGCGCCGCGGCGCAACTCTTCCATCTGCTCGGTCGGCGAAAGCATCCCCGGTCCCCTGGCTTGCGTGCCCGCCGCTTGTGCAGCGCGGCGTGGAAGGCGCAACTGTAGGGGCCGGAAGCAGCCCAGGCAATCGCCGGCCAACCCTCGGCGATATCCGAGAAATGCCTCACAACTAACTGATGAGAAACGGGAACTCTCGGTTGACTGCGGCCCCGCCGCTGTTTAACGTGGCCGCCTACGTCTTTTCGGGGATCGCAGCCCGGTGCAGCAGGGAAGGAATTCTTCGCGTGTAAATGTCGCGATGGCGGTGCCGCTGGGCACTCGCCCGCGGCGCTTCGGCGTGTTCGCCGCCAGCATCGTCGCAGGCGTTGCGATGGCCAGTGGCCTCATGCTGTCGCGCCCGGCGCAGCCGCCATCCACTGCAGACGTCGCCGCTCTGCCCGCTCTCGAGGAATACGTGCCCTCCGCGACGCACATCTCGCCGCTGGAGACGTTCGAGATCGAGATCCGCCGCAACGACACCCTGGACGCCATCTTCCGGCAGCTGCAGCTGTCGCTCGCCGACCTGGCCGAGCTGCGCATGCTGCCCGACGTCCGCAAGAGCCTCGACCGGCTTCGCCCGGGCGACATCATCCTTCTGACGCACCTCGACGGCGAGCTCAAGTCGCTGACCCGCCGCCTGTCCGACACGGACACGCTATCGATCACGCGCGGCGAGAAGGGATTCAGCACCGACATCATCGCCAATCCGCTCGAGATCGAACCGGCTACTCTGGTCGGGACCATCAATTCCTCGCTGTTCGGCGCGGTGAACGCCGCCGGCGGCAGCGACGCGCTGGCCGTCACGCTCGCCGACGTGTTCCGCTACGACATCGACTTCGTCAACGAGGTACAGCCCGGCGACAGCTTTGCCGTGGCCTACGAGCAGCAGTGGCAGGACGGCGAGTACGTGCGCGACGGCGAGATCGTGGCCGCCGAGTTCGTCAACAAGGGCCGGACCTTCCGGGCGCTGCGCTACCAGATGCCGGACGGGTCCTACGAGTACTTCACGCCCGAAGGCGACAGCGTGCGCAAGGCGTTCCTGCGCTTCCCGGTCGCGTTCGGGCGGGTCAGCTCGGGGTTCAATCTCGCCCGGCGCCACCCGGTGCTGAACCGCGTGCGCGCCCACAAGGGCATCGACTTCGCGGCGCCGGTCGGCACGCCGATCAAGGCCGCCGGCAGCGGCCGGGTCGTCTCGCGCGGGGTGAAGGGCGGCTACGGCAAGGCCGTGGTGCTGGCCCACCCCGGCAGCGTCACCACGCTCTACGGGCACATGTCGCGCTTCGCCAGCGGGCTGTCGGTCGGCGACAAGGTCAAGCAGGGCCAGGTGATCGGCTACGTCGGCATGACCGGCCTCGCCACCGGACCGCACCTGCACTACGAGTACCGGGTCAACGGTGTCCACCGGGATCCGGCCAAGGTGAAGCTGCCGAAGGCCGAGTCGGTTCCCAAGGAGCTGCGGGCCGACTTTGAGGTCAAGACCGCACCCCTGCTCGCCGAGCTCGACCAGCTGGCCGCCTCCCGCACCACGCGCGTCGCCCTCGCCGCCCCCTGATCCCCGCCGTCGGCGGGGAACGAGTGGCGGCTGGGGCATGTCATCATTCGGTAACACGCGTGCGTTCGCATGACGGCCCATGGACGAAGCCAACCTCACCTCCCCCGACCTGTATGCGAACCGCGAGCTGTCGCTGCTCGAGTTCAACCGGCGGGTGCTGGAGCAGGCGAAGGATGAAACCCTGCCGCTGCTCGAGCGGCTGCGTTTCCTGGCGATCTCCTGTTCCAACCTCGACGAGTTCTTCGAGATCCGCGTCTCGGGCCTCAAGCAACGGGTGGAGCTGGGCGCGTCGCAGCCGGGCCCGGACGGGCTGACGCCACAGGACCAGCTGCGACGCATCGCCGTCACCGCCCGCGAGCTGGTGGACGAGCAGTACCGGGTCCTCAACGATGTCATCCGCCCGGCGCTGACCACCCAGGGCCTCGGTCTCGCCGGCTCGGACAACACGCCGGAGCATGTCTACGCCTGGATGCGCGACTACTTCGAGCGCGAGGTGGAGCCCGTGCTCAGCCCGCTGGCGCTCGACCCGTCGCGGCCGTTCCCGCGCATCCAGAACAAGAGCCTCAACTTCATCGTGCGCGTGGCCGGCACCGACGCGTTCGGGCGCAACACCAACCTGGCCATCGTGCAGGTGCCGCGCTCGCTGCCGCGGGTGATGCGCGTGGCGGCGACGCCGGCAGCGGCAGCGAGGGCGAGCCGACGCTGGCACTGCTGTCGCGCGTCATCCACGTCAACATCCAGAGCCTGTTCGCGGGCGTCGACGTGCTCGGCTGCTAGCAGTTCCGGGTGACGCGCAACAGCGACCTGTATGTCGACGATGAGGAGGTCGACGACCTGCTGCGCGCCGTGGAGGGCGAACTGGCGCATCGCCGCTACGGCGCGGCCGTGCGCCTGGAGATCGCGCACGACTGCCCGGACGACCTGGTCGAGTTCCTGCGCAGTCATTTCGCGCTGGAGACTTCCGACGTCTATCGCGTCAACGGCGCGGTCAACCTGAACCGGCTGATGGGCCTGTACGACCTGGTCGACCGGCCCGACCTGAAGTTCCCGGCCTTCACACCGGGACTGCCCGGGCGCCTCAAGGGCCAGGTGGACCTGTTCGCGCAGATCCGCGAGCGCGACATCCTGCTGCACCATCCCTTCCAGTCATTCCAGCCGGTGATCGACTTCGTGCGCCAGGCGGCGAACGACCCGCGGGTGCTGGCGATCAAGATGACGCTGTATCGGACCGGCGCCGACTCGCTGATCGTCGCCGGCGCTGGTCGAGGCGGCGCGCAACGGCAAGGACGTCACGGTCATCGTCGAGCTGCGGGCGCGCTTCGACGAAGCCGCCAACATCGAGCTGGCGACCCGGCTGCAGGAAGCCGGCGCGCACGTCATGTACGGCGTGGTCGGCTACAAGACCCACGCCAAGATGATGATGGTGGTGCGCCGCGAGGAAGGCCGCCTGCGCCGCTACTGCCACCTCGGCACCGGCAACTATCACGCGCGCACGGCGCGTGCCTACACCGACTACGGGCTGTTCAGCTGCGACGACGAGTTCGGCCAGGACGTGCACGAGCTGTTCCTGCAGCTGACCAGCCTGACCAAGGCGCCGTCGCTGAAGAAACTGCTGCAGTCGCCGTTCACGCTGCACGCGTCGCTGCACCGCCAAAGTCGAGCGCGAGATCGCGCACGCCCGCGCCGGCCGGCCGGCGCGCATCGTCGCCAAGATGAACTCGCTGATCGAGCCGCAGATGGTCGCAGGCGCTGTATCGCGCCTCGCAGGCCGGCGTGCGCTGCGACCTGATCGTGCGCGGCATCTGCGCGCTCCGCCCGGGCGTGCCCGGCGTGTCCGAGAACATCACGCGTGCGCTCGATCGTCGGACGCTTTCTGGAGCACTCGCGCGTGTTCTACTTTGCCAACGGCGGCGAGGACGAGCTGTTCTGCTCCAGCGCGGACTGGATGGACCGCAACTTCTTCCGGCGCGTCGAGGTCTGCTTTCCGATCCAGCGGCGCAAGTACCTGGAGCGGATACTCGCCGACCTGGAGATCTACCTGGCGGACAACGTCAACGCCTGGCAACTGCAGCCCGACGGCAGCTATCTCCGCCTGACGCCGGGCGATGCGCCGCCCGTCTCCGCGCAGCAGATCCTGCTCGAGCGCTACGCTGACTAGGAAAAGCGCAGGCGGTAGCGCGCCGGCGCGAGATAGCGCGCCTCCTGCTCGAGGTCCGCCGCCGTCAGCGGATTGGCGCGCAGCCAGCCGCGCGGAAACTTCAGCACCAGCCCGCGGCCGCGAACCGCAAGCCTGATGGCTGGCAGCGGCGCGTCGCTGCGCGTGCGGCGCAAGCAGCACCGCGAGGCGCAACAGGACGGCCATGCGCTCGGCCAGCTCGTCCCAGGGCGGCAGCAGCTCGGCCACGCGCTCCAGGTGCAGCTTGCGCCGGTGGGCCGTCGCCAGGCAGGCCAGCAGGCGCTGCTCCTCGCGCGCAAAGCCCGGCATGTCGGCGTGCTCCAGCAGGTAGCCGCTGTGCTTGTGGAAGTGCGAGTGCGAGATGTCGAGCCCGATTTCGTGCAGCCTCGCGGCCCAGCGCAGGAACTGCTCGACCTCAGGGTCTTCCAGGCCCCAGGTCGACGCGACCTGGCCGAGCAGGTCCATCAGCGTCGCCTCGACCCGGTCGGCCTGCGCGGAGTCGGCGTGGAAGCGCGTCTCCATCGACTTGGCCGTGCGCGAGCGGGCGTCCTCGTCGCGGAAGCGGCCGATCATGTCGTACAGCAGGCCTTCGCGCAGGGCGCCGTCCGCCACCCGCATGCGCGTCGAGCCCGAGCGAGTCGAACACCTGCGCGAGGATCGCCAGTCCGCCGCCGAATACCAGCGCCCGCTCCGCGGAGACGGCGGCGAGACCCGCGCCCCGCACCGTGCCAGCGTCGAACAGATGCTGCTGCAGGCGCTGCAGGCCCTCGAGCGTGATCGCTGCGGCCGTCGGGTCCAGCTCGCGGATCGCCTCGTACACGGCGCGCACCGTGCCGGAGCTGCCGACGGCCTCGATCCAGCCGAGCGCGCGGTACGGATTCTCGATGGCGGCGAGTTCCATGCGCGCCTTGACGCGCGCGCGCTCGAAGCGCTTGGCGCTGATCCGCCCGCCGGGAAAGAACTCCTCGCTGAGCGAGACGCAGCCCATGTACAGGCTTTCGAGGTACTTCGGCGCGAGGCCCTCGCCGATGATGAGCTCGGTGCTGCCGCCGCCGATGTCGACCACCAGGCGCCGGCCCGGCTCGCCGCCGAGGGAATTCGCCACGCCGACGTAGATCAGGCGCGCCTCCTCGATGCCGGAGATGATCTCGATCGGATGGCCGAGCGCGGCGCGCGCGCGCTCGAGAAAGCCCTGCTTGCGGCGGGCGCGCCGGAGCGTATTGGTGCCGACGACGCGCACGCTCTCGGCCTGCATGTCGCGCAGGCGCTGGCCGAAGCGCTCGAGCGCGGCCAGCGCCCGCGACGTCGCCTCGCGCGACAGGCGGCCGTCGTCATCGAGGCCCGCGGCGAGCCGCACCATCTCGCGCAGCCGGTCGAGGATGACCAGCCGGCCCTCGGCGTAGCGCGCGACGATCATGTGGAAGCTGTTGGAGCCGAGGTCCACCGCGGCCATGACGTCCGGCGGTCGCTTCCTCGGCATGCGTCAGGCTCCGGCCGGCCAGAATGCGAACGCCCCGGTCGATGCCGGGGCGTAGCGGGAGCCAACCGCGCGGATCAGGGCTGCCACCGGCGCGATCCGCGCCGCGTCAGGTCGAGAACGACGAACCGCAACCGCAGGTCGTTTTCGCATTCGGGTTGCGAATGACGAACTGCGCGCCCTCCAGGTCCTCGCGATAGTCGATCTCGGCCCCGGCCAGGTACTGGAAGCTGAGCGGGTCGACCACCAGGGTGACGCCCTGGTTGGCGATCTCGGCGTCGCCCTCTTCGCTGTTCTCGTCGAAGGTAAAGCCGTACTGGAAGCCCGAGCACCCGCCGCCGGAGACGAACACGCGCAGCTTGAGCGCGGGGTTGCCTTCCTCGCGGATCAACTCGCCGACCTTGCGCGCCGCGGCGTCGGTGAACACCAGGTCCTGTGTTTCCATCAGTGCTTCGGTCATAAGTCTTTCATCTTCCAGAGAAAATTTGCTTGGCTGCCGGCCATTCTACTCGGCGGCGGCGGCAGGGGTCAAAGAACCGTCCCCGGGCTCCACCAGCGCCGGCGCCCAGGGGAACGACTGGGTCACCGGCTCCGGCCCGGTGCGGTCCGAGCGGAACTCGACTTCGACCGAAGAGGGCGCGAAGTCCGCAGGCAGTGTCACGGGCACCTCGAGGGTCCTGAAGAAGCGCAGGGTGAAGGGAATCGGCTCCGCGCCCGCCTCGCGCAGGTCCGCCAGCGGCAGCTGGGCCAGGGCGGTGCCGCGCTGCCCGGCGACGCTGAGGCTCAGCGTGCCGCGCGTCAGCGCGTTGCGCGAGGCCGTCTGCACGAGGGTGATCTCGATGGTGAACTGGCCGGGTTCGGCGCCACGCTGGATGGCCAGTTCCTGCACCTTCAGCGTCGAGGCGCCGAACTTCTCCGCGACCAGTCCCCGGTAGAACTCCAGTTCCTGCTGCTGGCGGGCCAGCTCGGCCTGCAGCTCGCCGATCGAGGCCATGGCCTCGGTCTGCGCCTGCTGGTCGATGCGACGGGTCACGTCCTCGGCGGCGAGCCGTCGCTCCAGGGTAGTTTTCTCCTGCTCGAGGTCGGTCACGCGCCCGGCAAGCGCGCGGCGCTGCTGGAACGCGTCGAGTGCAAAGTAGCCCGCCTGCACCCGGCCGACCTCGAACGCCGCATACAGCAGCGCGATGCCCACCGCCCACGCCAGCAGCGCGCGCAACGTCTCCGGATTAGCCCGCACGCTGTTTCCTGGCGGGTTGCCGGCTGCGTGACCGCTCAGCCCACCACTCCGGGTAAGGGGGTGGGCCATCCGGGAAGGCGAAACTGCCCAGTTCGTGTAGCGCGCGCTCGTAGACGCCGCGCTTGAAGTAGATCACCTCGCGAATGGGATCCCAGTAGTCGGCCCAGCGCCAACGATCGAACTCCGCGGGCTGGCTGGTGGAGTCGAGCCGCAGCCTGGATTCTGGGCTGGTCAGGCGCAGCAGGAACCAGCGCTGCTTCTGGCCGATGCACACCGGCCGCGCGTTGCGGCGGCGGAACTGCGGCGGCAGCCGGTAGCGCAACCAGCCCCGCGTCCGTCCGAGTTCCTCGACGTCGTCGGCAGTCAGGCCGACCTCTTCCTCCAGCTCGCGGTACAGCGCCGCCTCGGCCCTTTCGCCGTGCAGGATGCCGCCCTGCGGGAACTGCCAGCCCCTGGCGCCCGCACGTCCGCCCAGGAACACGCGGCCGTCGTCGCGCATGATGATGATGCCGACGTTGGCCCTGAAGCCTTGAGGATCGATGTAGTCCCGCTCTGCAGTCACCGCGGACCTCCTGGGCGGATTCTTTCACAGCGGCCGCGGCAGCGGCCAGAAACCGGTCACGCGTCGCGCGCTCGCTTGCTGCGGCACCGGCCCGCGGACTAGCCTTGTCGCCCCACCGCCCCGGCCCGACCATGTCCCGTCCCCTGGCACTGCTGTCGCTCGTCATCGCCGCCGTCGCAGCGATCGCCGCCGCGGTGATGCTCGGCAGTGCCGACGTCAGCGCCGCCGAACTGTGGCGTAGCCTGGTCGTGGGGCAGGACCCGATCGCGCGCACCATCGTGATGGAGCTGCGCCTGCCGCGCGCGCTGGCCGCGTTCGCCACCGGCGCCGTGCTGTCGCTGGCCGGCGTGCTGATGCAGGTGCTGTTGCGCAACCCTCTGGCAGACCCCTACGTACTGGGCGTCTCCGGCGGCGCGGCGGTGGCGGCGCTGGCCGTCATGCTGGCCGGCCTCAGTGGCTTCTGGGTCGACGCCGGCGCCGCGGCCGGCGCGCTCACCGCGATGCTGCTGGTGTTCTCGCTGGCCCACGGCCCCGGCGGCTGGACCCCGGCGCGGCTGCTGCTGACCGGCATCGTGGTCGCCGCCGGCTGCGCCTCGGCGGTGAGCCTGATGCTGACGGTCGCCGGGGACACCTCGGTGCGCGGCATGCTGTTCTGGCTGATGGGCGACTTCGCCTATGCGGAGATGCCGTGGTTGGCGCTGGCCGCGCTGGCCGTCGCGGCGCCGCTGTGCCTGGCAGCCGCCCGGCCGCTCGACGTCCTGGCGCGCGGCGAGCTGCAGGCAAGCCTGCTGGGCGTGCGCGTCGGCGGCCTGCGCATCGCCATCTACGTCGGCGCCTCGCTGCTGACCGCCGTGGCGGTGACCACCGCCGGCAGCATCGGCTTCGTCGGGCTGGTGACCCCGCATCTGGCGCGCCTCGCCTTCGGCTCCTCGCACCGGATGGTCGTGCCGGCAGCGGCCTTGCTCGGCGGCACGCTGGTGACCCTGGCGGACCTCGCGGCGCGCACCATCGTGGCCCCGCGCCAGCTGCCCGTCGGAGCTCTCACCGCGCTGATCGGCGTGCCGATGTTCCTGCTCTTGATGCGCCGCGAGCGCCACGTCACCTAGGGGGGGTCAGACGCCACTCGGGTACCGCTCGGGTACTGCTCTGGCCCCTGAGGGGTCAGAGCAGGGCCCGACCGGTGCCATAGTGGTACCCGAGTGGCGTCTGACCCCTCCACGAGAGGGAGCCGCGTGGCGTCTGACCCCTCCGTGTCAGGGCTGGACGCGGCGCGGTCGCCGGGCGACGTGCCGCGCGAAGGCCTCCTCGACGATCGGGCTGACGAACTTCGAGACGTCGCCGCCGAGCAGCGCGATCTCGCGCACCAGGGTCGAGGAAATGAAGGTGAACTGTTCCTGCGGGGTGAGGAAGACATAATCCACATCGCGCGCCAGGTGCCGGCTCATGTTCGCGAGCTGGAACTCGAACTCGAAATCGGACACCGCGCGCAAGCCGCGAATGACCACGCCACAGCCCTGCTGGTGTGCGAAATCGACCGTAAGGCCTGCGTAGCCGAGTACCTCGACGTTCTCCACCCCTTCGAGCACGCGCCGCGCCATGTCGACCCGCTCGTCGAGGGTGAACAGCGGCGTCTTGTTGGGATTGGCGGCGATGCCGATGACGACGCGCTCGAACATGCTGGCGGCGCGGCGGACGAGGTCGTTGTGGCCGTTGGTGATCGGGTCGAACGTGCCGGGGTAGACCGCGCTGCGCTTCGGGTTAGGTTTCATTGTGGTTGTTCTTCGGTCTGCGGGCCGAGCACGAGATGATAGCCGACATCACCGGCGCGCCCGCTACGGTGAGCCCGCCAGCCCGCCGGCAACGGCGGTAGCCCATCCGCGGCGGCCGCCTCGAGGTAGACGCGGGCCCCCGCCGCCAGCCGACCGGGCGCCGCCAGCCGCGCCAGCACGGCAGCGATCCGGCCCGCGGCAAACGGCGGATCGACGAACACGAGGTCGAAGGGCCCGGCCCCCGCCGCCAGCCAGTCCTCGGCGTCGGCGCGGATCACGCGCGCCGTGTCGGCGCCGAGCAGTTCGCTGGTCGCGTTCAGGTGCGCGACGACGCCGGGGTCACGATCCACCAGCACCGCGCTCGCTGCCCCCCGCGACAGCGCCTCGAAGCCGAGCACGCCGGTGCCCGCGAACAGGTCCAGGCAACGCGCGCCGGCGATCGTCGGCGCCAGCCAGTTGAACAGCGTCTCGCGCACCCGGTCGGGGCTCGGCCGGACCGGCAGCCCGGCGGGAAAGCGGATCTTCCTGCCACGCCAGCGCCCGCCGATGATGCGCACCTCGTTGCGCCCGCGAGACGCGCTCGCCGGCGCGTTATTTTGCAGTGCATTGCGACGGCCGCTGCGGTGATTACGAGACATTCGACGCCCACTATCCCTTACACTTGCATCGCTGAACGTAGCGAGCGCAGGTTTCGCCACAACCACTCGAGCGCGATGATACGCGCCCGCGAGACATCACAAATCAAAGCCGGAGCATCCGACATGAGGATTCGTTACGCCGCCGCGACCGTGTTCGCCGCGTTGTTACTAGGGGGTTGTTTCTCTGACTCGTCGAGCACCGAGCGCCAGGGCGTGCGGCCCACCGACCCGACGAGTGGCAACGGCGCGCCGCCGGCCGCTGCACCGGGCGTCGGTGTGTTCAAGCCCCTGTTCGTGCCGCTCGGTGGCGTACTGCCGTTCCCGACCGACCTGTACTTCAGTGGCAGCACGGACGGCACGCTGAACATCCCGGCGACGCCGTTCATTCCGAACCTGACGTCACTGAACGCGCTCGACGGATTCTCCACCTCGGCGTCGATGACCGCGCGCTTCTCGCGGCCGATCAACGCCGCGACGCTCGGCCCGCAGACCGTGATCGTGCTCGAGGTCGACACCTCCAATACCACCAAGGCCACGACGGGCGTACGTCGCCCGCTGGTGTACGGCACCGACTACGTCGCGCGCGTCTCGACCGCGATCGACTCGGGCGGCTCGACGCTCGAGATCGTCCCGCTGAAGCCGCTCACCCCGAGTTCCGCCGCGACCTGCTTCGCGATCGCCGATCCAGTGGCGCGCGCCACCTGCGTCGGGACCACCCCTGGCGTCGGCTATCTGGTGATACTGACGAACGGCCTGCAGGACACCTCCGGCAACGCCGCGACGCCCGACAGCGACTACCAGCGCATCAAGGGCGCGCTGCCGACCTGCGCGTCGCTCACCGGCACGCTCAACCTCATCTGCCAGCTCACCGGCGCGCACCTGCAGATCGCCGGCGCGGTAGGCGTGCCGGCTGCGAACGTCGTGCTGACGTTCTCGTTCACCACCCAGGCCGCGCGCGACACGCTCGCCATCGTAGATGCGACGACGGTGCCGCGGGGCATCGCCGCACAGCCGCTCGGTATCAACCTCTCGGCGCTGAACGCCGCGCTGCCGCCGATCGCCGACGTGTACGCCGGGACCGTGACCATCGCCTACTACGCCGACCGCAACGCGCCGACCACTGGCCGCTGGGAAGGCGCGCCGTTCACCGCAGTCGCGGGCGCCACGCCGACGACCCACCTGACCCGGTTCAACCCCGTGCCGGTCGTCAAGTCGGTACTCAACATCCCGCTGTTCGTGACCGTACCGAACGCCGCTTCGGGCCGCACCAAGCCGACCGGCGGCTGGCCGGTCGTGATCTTCCAGCATGGCCTGCAGGGCAACCGCACCCAGGCGGCCGCGATTGCCGCGACCTACGCCGCGCAGGGTTTCGTGGTGGCGGCGATCGACATCCCGCTGCATGGCATCACGGATCCGAACAGCCCGTTCTACCAGGCGGGTAACGAGCGGACGTTCGACCTCGACATCATCAACAACGCGACCGGGGCGCCGGGCGCTGACGGCATCATCGATCCGTCGGGCGCGCAGATCATCAACCTGACCAGCCCGCTGACCAGCCGCGACAGCCTGCGCCAGGCGGCGGCCGACCTGATCGCGCTGTCCCGCTCGCTGCCGGCGCTCGACCTCAACGCCGACACGGTGCCCGACATCGACGGCAGCAACATCCACTACGCCGGCATTTCGCTGGGCGGCATCGTCGGCACGGTGTTCAACGCCCAGCTCGGCGCCGGAACCCGCAGCGCTTATCTGAACGTGCCCGGCGGCACGATCTCGCAGCTGCTGCGCGACTCGCCGGCGCTGCGCAATACCGTCAACGCGGGGCTCAGCGCAGCCGGCGTCCCGACGGGAACGGTGCTGTACGACCAGTTCCTGCGCGACGTGCAGACGGTTATCGACTCGGGCGATCCGATCAACTACGTCGCCAACGCTGCGGCCCTGCGCCCGGTGCTGCTGACGCAGGTGTTCAACGACGTGGTGGTGCCGAACAGCGCGACCCAGCGCCTGGTCGTCGCCGCGGCGCCGACCAAGGCGAGCGCGGCCGGCCTCACGCCGGTCGGCCCCGGCAACAGCCGCTGGGTGCACTTCCTCAGCGGGTCGCACGGCTCGCTGCTCGATCCAACGGCGAGCCTAGCCGTCACCACGGAGATGCAGACCCACGCGGCGTCCCTCGCCGCCTCCGGCGGCGCGGCGTTCCAGATCGTCAACTCGCCGCTGCTCGAGCCGTAACCCGGCTTTGCGCAGAGCACGACAAGGGCCGCTGATGCGGCCCTTGTCGTTTTCGGGCGGCCGGCGAGGCTGTCGCACCCGCCGGGCTCGGTACTCCGGTGGCCCGCCCGCATAGTCGGGACCATAACGCAGGGTGCCGGGACGCGTGCCACGACGGGGACAGTCCCCAAGTCAGTGCCGCATCGGGGGGACAGTCCCCTGCGGGGACAGTCCCCGCGGGTCGAGGACGACTGTAGGCCTCTTGCGAGCGACTTTGGCTCGGCGGAGCGAGCAAGAGGCTCTACAGGAGTAGAGAGACCCGCGCAGTCGCGGCCGTTCCGCGGAATGCCGTAATGGGTGCCACGACGGGGACAGTCCCCTGCGGGGACAGTGCGGGTGCCACGACGAGGCAACAGGAGGGGACAGGCACCGCTCGAACGGTGATGCCGCAATGAGAGCACCGTGCCTGCGGTGCCTGTCCCCACGCGGTGCCTCAACGGGGACAGTCCCCGGGTTAGTGCCTGTACAATCCCGGCCCATGTTCGGCTCCCGCAAACCCACCGAGGACACGGCCGCCAGCGCGGCGAGCGGCGGCTTCTTCGCGCGCCTGCGCGCCAAGGTGAATCGCGGCGGGTCGTGGGTCGCCGACCTGCTGCCCGGGCGCAAGATCGACGATGAGCTGCTCGAGGAGCTCGAGACGCGCCTGCTCGCCGCGGACGTCGGGGTCGAGGTCACCACGGAAGTCCTCGGCGACCTGCACCGCAAGGTCGCGCGCAAGGAGCTGGCCGACGCGGACGCCCTGGTGCGCGCCCTGCGCGAGTCACTGCTCGCCATCCTGCGACCCGTGCAGCAGCCCTTCGCGGTCGACCGCGAGCGCCGCCCCTACGTCGTGCTCGTCGTGGGTGTGAACGGCTCGGGCAAGACGACCACCATCGGCAAGCTGGCGCGACGCCTGAAGCTCGAGGGCCACAAGGTCCTGCTCGCCGCGGGGGACACCTTCCGCGCCGCGGCGGTGGAGCAGTTGAAGGTCTGGGCCGAGCGCAACGACGTGCCGGTGATCGCGCAGGGCACCGGGGCCGATCCGGCGGCGGTGATCTTCGACGCGTTGCAGGCGGCGCAGTCGCGCGGTACCGACGTGCTGATCGCCGACACGGCGGGCCGCCTGCACACCCAGTCGCACCTGATGGACGAGCTCAAGAAAGTCACGCGGGTCATCAAGCGTCTCGATGCCGAGGCGCCGCACGAAGTGCTGCTGGTGCTCGACGCCGGCCTCGGCCAGAACGCCATCCGCCAGGCCGAGCAGTTCCAGGCCGCGGTCGGCGTGACCGGGCTCGTGATCACCAAGCTCGACGGCACCGCCAAGGGCGGCGTGGTCATCGCCATCGCGCGACGCTTCGGACTGCCCATCCGCTTCGTGGGTGTCGGCGAGCAGGCCGAGGACTTCGGCTCCTTCGACGCGGAGGCGTTCGTCGATGGCCTGCTGCGCGTGCCGGAACGGAACCACGCATGATCGGCTTCCAGTCTGTCTACAAGCGCTATCCGAACGGCCGCGAGGCGGTGTCGGACATGAGCTTCGATCTCGGCAGCGGCGAGATGGCGTTCCTGACGGGTCACTCGGGCGCGGGCAAGAGCACGGTGCTCAAGCTGGTGGCGCTGCTGGAGCGTCCGTCGCGCGGCCAGGTGCTGGTGAACGGGCAAGACACGGCTAAGGTCCGCAGTCGCGCCATCCCCGGTTTTCGGCGGCTGGTGGGCGTGGTGTTCCAGGACCACAAGCTGCTGGCGGACCGCCCCGTCTACGACAACGTGGCGCTGCCGCTGGCCATCGCCGGCGTGCCGCGCCGCGAGATGGACAAGCGCGTGCGCGCCTCGCTCGACCAGGTCGGCCTGCTGGGACGCGAGACCGGCTTTCCGCTCGAGCTGTCGGCCGGTGAGCAGCAACGCGTGGGCATCGCGCGCGCCATCGTCAGCAAGCCGCCGGTGCTGATCGCCGATGAACCGACCGGCAACCTGGACCCGGACCTGGCGCTCGAGGTCATGAACCTGTTCCGGCGGCTGAACCAGGTCGGCGTGACCGTGCTGATCGCCACCCACGACGTGCAGCTCATCGACCACTTCCGTGAGCGCCGCATCCACATCGAGAACGGCCGCATCGCCGGGACACCCGATGTCGCAGCCTGAGGACTACCGCCCACAGCGTCCCGCATCGCGCGGGCCGATTGCCGCGACGTCCACCTGGCTCGAGCGGCATGCGCAGACTTTCGTCGCGTCGCTGGGACGCCTGGTGCGCCAGCCGTTCGCCACGGTGTTGACCGTGGGCGTGATCGGCGTGGCGCTGGCGCTGCCCACCTGCCTGCAGCTCATCGTGAGCAACGCGCGTGTCGTCACCGCCGGGCTCGAGAACACCGTGCAGCTGTCGGTATACCTGCGCCAGCCGATGACGGCGGAGCAGGCGCGCAAGGTGGCGCTGGGCATCGACGCGCGGCAGGACGTCGCCGAGGTCACGCTGATCACGCCCGAGGAAGGGCTGGCGGAGTTTCGCGAGCTGTCGGGCTTCGGCGAGGCGCTCGACGCGCTCGACGAGAATCCCCTGCCGTATGCGATCACCGTCAGGCCGGCGCCGCGTTTCGATTCGCCGGAAGCCGTCGACACCCTCACCGGCGAGCTCAAGACCTTGCAGGAGGTCGACCTGGTGCAGGTCGACACCGAGTGGGTGCGGCGGCTCGCGGCCATACTCGACGCGTTGCGTGAGGCCGTCGCCATGGCGGCGCTGTTGCTCGGCGCCGGCGTCGTGGCCATCGTCGGCAACACCATCCGGCTCGACATCAACGGCAGGCGCGACGAGATCGAGGTCATCAAGCTGGTCGGCGGCAGCGACGCCTTCGTGCGGCGGCCGTTTCTCTACGGCGGCGTGTGGTACGGGCTCGGTGGCGGACTGCTGGCGTGGCTGCTGGTGTCGGTGATCGTCGCCATGCTGCAGGGGCCGGTCGAACGGGTGGCCGCCCTGTATGCGTCCGGCTTCCAGCTGCATGGGCTCGACGCCCAGGGCGCGCTGATCCTGGTCGGCGGGGCCACCCTGCTCGGCTGGGTCGGTTCCTGGATCACCGCCGGCTACCACCTCGCCCGCATCGAGCCAAGGGCCTAACTGCTTGTTTTATTGGGTCTTCCCGGCGGAACTTCCGGGCACATTAGCACTCCAATTTGCCGAGTGCTAAGGTATGGCAGCGGCCGCCATATGGCGGTCCGCCCTTGTGGAGGACCCTTTCGAACATGACCAGTACCGCCCTGACCCTGCAGCAGTCGGCCCATGTCCTGACGGGCCCGATCGGCTCCCTCGAAGCGTATATCGACCGCGTTTCGAGCCTGCCGATGCTCAGCCGCGAAGAGGAGCTGGAGCTGGCCGAGCGGTTCCGGAACGACAATGACCTGGACGCCGCGCGCGCGCTGGTGCTCTCGCACCTGCGCTTCGTGGTGCATGTCGCCCGCGGCTATGGCGGCTACGGACTGCCGGTCGGAGACCTGATCCAGGAGGGCAATGTCGGCCTGATGAAGGCGGTGAAGCGCTTCGACCCGTCAATCGGGGTGCGCCTGGTCAGCTTCGCGGTGCACTGGATCCGTGCCGAGATCCATGAATTCGTGTTGCGCAACTGGCGGCTGGTGCGCGTGGCCACCACCAAGGCGCAGCGCAAGCTGTTCTTCAACCTGCGGCGCATGAAGAAGAACCTCGCCTGGCTGTCGGAGGCGGAGACGCAGGCGGTTGCCCGCGACCTCGGCGTGGAAGCACGCGACGTACGCGAGATGGAGCAGCGGCTGTCGGCACGGGACCTGTCGTTCGACCCGGCCCCGGCCGGCGAAGACGACGAGCATAGTTACTCGCCCGCCGCCTACCTGCCCGCCGAGAATGCCGACCCGGCCGTGCAGGTGGAAAAGGACGAATGGGAAGGCGCCGTGTCCGGCTCGCTGGCGGGCGCGCTCGACTCGCTCGATCCGCGCAGCCGCCGCATCGTCGAGACGCGCTGGCTGGCGGACGACAAGCTGACCCTGCACGACCTCGCCGATGAGTACGGCGTATCGGCCGAACGCATCCGCCAGATCGAGGTCCAGGCGCTGAAGAAGCTGCGCGGCCGCATGGAAGAGGGGTCAGACGCCACTCGGGTACCGCTCTGACACCACTCTGACCCCTTCGACTCTATCCCAGTACCTGCAGTTGCTCCGCCCTGGCCTCGGCCAGGGCGGCTTCGCGTACGGCTTCGGTAACCGCGGCGTGCACATTGCGATCCAGCGCGTCCGGCACCAGGTCGTCGCCGCTCGCCAGCGCGGCGATACGGTGCGCCGCGGCCAGCAGCATCGCGTCGGTGAACCGCGGCGCGCGCGCCTCCAGCGCCCCCTTGAACAACCCCGGGAAGCCGAGCACGTTGTTGATGCCCTTGCCGTCGGCGGCAAAGGCCGCGCCGTGGCGCAGCGCGACGACCGGCTCGATCTCCGGGTCGGGATTCGACAGCGCCAGGATGATCTGCCCGGCGCGAACCATGTCGGGCCGGATCAGGCCGCGCACGCCGGTGGTCGTGATCACCACGTCGCAGGTCGCCATGATGTCCTCCAGCGTGGACGGCTCACCGCCGAGCGCCACCAGCCGCTCGAGCGCCGCGGGATTGCGGTCGGCTCCCTTGATGCGCGCCGCGCCATGGCACTTCAGCAGGCGCACGATGCCGATGCCGGCCGCGCCCAGGCCGACCTGCCCGATGACGCAGTCGTCGACCTGCCGACCCACCCTGCGGGCGGCATTGTGTAGCGCGGCCAGCGCCACCACCGCGGTGCCGTGCTGGTCGTCGTGCAGCACCGGCATGTCGAGCCGCTGCCTGAGCTGGCTCTCGATCTCGAAGCAGGCCGGCGCCGCAAAGTCCTCGAGCTGAATCGCGCCGAACGATCCGGCGATCGCGCAGATGATCTCCACGCAGCGTCCGGGATCCTTTTCGTCGAGCAGGATCGGCACGGCGTTGATGTCGGCCAGACCTGCAAACAACGCCGCCTTGCCTTCCATGACCGGCAGGCCGGCCAATGCGCCGATGTCGCCGAGTCCGAGCACCGCGGTCCCGTTGGTGACGACCGCGACCGTGTGCCCGCGACTGGTGAAGTGCCAGGCTTTCTCCGGATCGTCGCGAATGGCGAGGCACACGCGCGCCACGCCCGGGGTATAGACGTCGCGCAGCACCTGCTGGGTGTTGATTGGTATCGAGGGCTGCATGCGCAGCTTGCCGCCGCGGTGCCGGTCGAACACCCGGTCCGACTTGCCGACGAAGCGGGCGGTCGGCAATTCGTCGATCCGCGCATACAGGCCGCGGTCCGTTTCCTCGTCCATCTCCAGCGTGATTTCCCACAGCGTGCGCCCCTGCTCACGCCGCACCGCGTTGAGATGGTCGATGATCAGCCCCGCGCCGGCGATCACCTGCAGCACGGCCGCCAGGCTGCCGGGCTGATGAACCGTCTCGACCATCAGTATCTCGGGTATCTTCATCGCGCTATACCGCCCCGCTGCTGTAATTGGCCCGGCCAAAGCGCACAGGCTTCCCTGAAAGTAATGGCATGCAATTCCGCCGTGCGCTCAGCCGTCGCCGCGTAGCCACCGGCCAGCAACACGCACGCCGGCAGGCCACGGGAACGCAAGGCCGACAGCACCAGGTGATCCCGCGCGCGCAGCCCCGACTCGGACAGCGACAGCTTGCCGTAGCGGTCGCCTGCGGCAGGATCGACGCCAGCCAGGTAGAAAGCCACGTCGGCAGCGGCATCCGCCAGCACCTGCGGCAGATGCCGGGCCAACGTCTCGAGATAGCGGTCGTCGTCCGCGCCGTCGGGCAGGCCCACGTCGAGCGACGAGCGCATCTTCTGCAACGGATAGTTGCGTTCACCGTGCATCGAGAACGTGTAGACGCTGTCGTCGGATTCGAAGATCACCGCCGTGCCATTGCCCTGGTGCACGTCGAGGTCGATGACCAGCGCACGTCCGATACTGCGCGCCGCCTGCAGGTCGCGGATGGCGATGGCCACGTCATTCAGTACGCAGAAGCCCTCGCCGCGGTCGGCGAAGGCATGGTGCGTGCCGCCGGCCAGGTTGCCGGCGACACCATCCGTGAGCGCGGCCCGCGCCGCGAGCAGCGTCCCCTGCGACGCAAGGCGGGAACGCCGCCACAGGCGGGCCGACCACGGCACGCCGAGACGGCGCACCTCCGTGGCCGACAGCGTGCCGGTCGCGAGCTTTTCCAGGTACTCCGCCGTGTGGACCCGCCCGAGCACCTCGAGCGGAGCCTCCTCCGGCTGCATCACATCGGCCGGCGTGATCAGGCCCTCGGCGAGCAGCAGGCGGTGGACGCCCGGATACTTGCCCATCGGAAACGGATGGGTCGGCGGCAGCGGGACGAAGTAGTCGGGGTGGTAGCTAACGCGCATCGGCAGGGTCATCGCGACCCGTCAAGGGAGCAGCCAACAGGCGGGCGGGGACGATCACCCGCCGTATGGTAGTCAGCCCGGCGTCGGGCCGCCATGCCGCCGGCCCGCGCCAGCGCCCACGGACGCCGCAGGCGCCACGCAGCACTGCGCCGGCAGGTACCGGTTGCTGATGCGCCCACGGGTCAGACGCGGTAATCTTGGCGGCTGAAAATGGCGAAAAAACCGGCATGCACTCGCTCCGAGCGCCGGACGCCCAGTAACCCATGGAGGACTCGAACATGATCCACAAGCTGCAGGTCCCGCGGCTGCTCGCCGCCGCGGTGGTCGCCATCGCCCTCACCGCCTGTGCCAGCCAGCAGGAGCCGGCGCAGAAGGCGCTGAGCGAGCTGGAGGCATCGCTGGGCAAGGTCGCCGAGCAGGGCGAGAAGTACATGCCGGAGGAACTGACCGAGGTTCGCGGCATCCTCGACGGCCTGAAGTCGAGCTACGACTCCGGCGACTACAAGGCCGTGATCGCCGGCGCGCCCAAGGCCGCGCAGGCGATCCGCAAGCTGCAGGCCGACTCCATCATCGCCAAGGCGAACTACGCCAAGCAGATGACCGAGGAGTGGGGGCAGCTCGCCACCACGATGCCCGACATGATTGCTTCCATCGACAAGCAGATCACCCGCTACACCTCGCGCCGCAGCACGCCCAAGGGCATGAGCGGCGACGCGTTCAAGGAGACCGTCGCCTCGTTCGATGCCGCCAAGAAGACCTGGGCGGAGGCAGCGGAAGCGGGCAATGCCGGCAAGTACGAGGATGCGGTCACCAAGTCGCGCCAAGTAAAGCAGACGGTGGACACCGTCATGCAGGCGCTTGGCATGGCGGCAGGCTGATCGATCGGAGCACGCACCCATGAAGAATTCGACCCGCGCCGCCGGCGCGCTGCTGATCGCCCTGTTCGCCACCGCCTGCTCGCAGAAGGAGCCGGCCTGGAAGGCCATCGAGGCCGGCGAGGACGCGATGGCGGAAGTCTATGCCGATGCCCAGAAGTACATTCCCCGCCAGTATGCCGAGGTGAAGACCGCGCTCGAGGAAGCGCGTCAGGCGTATGACTCGGGCAACTACGCCGACGCGCTGTCCAAGGCCCAGGGGCTCCCCGCCAAGGCGGCGGAACTCGGCCAGGCCGCGGCCACCGCCCGCGAGACGCTGCACCAGCAGCTGACGGTGGAGTGGCAGCAGTTCACCGCGGGCCTGCCGGGGCTGCTCGACGGACTGCAGGGCCGGCTGACCGAGCTGGAAACGGCGCGGCGCCTGCCGGAAGGCGTCACCAAGGACGCGGTGGAGCGCGCCGGCAAGGGCCTGGCCGTCGCGCGCAACGCCTGGAGCGAGGCGCTGGCGGCGTTCGAGGCGGGCAACCTCGAGGGAGCGGCGACCCGCGCGGGCGAGTCAGAGCGGCTGGTCACGGAGTTGATGACCGATGTCGGCATGACGCCGCCCGCCGGCAAGGACGAGCCACCGGCCGGCTGAACGGCCAGGGGATCATCATGGCCACCGCGGCAGACCGCATGAAACTGGCGAGCGCTGCAGCGCCGCTCGATCCGCTGGATCTGTACGGCGTGCGCGGCATGCTCTCCGACGACGAGCGCATGGTGCAGGACACGGTCGCGCGCCTGGTCGACGAGCGGGTGCTGCCGATCATCGCGGAGCACTTCGAGGCGCACACCTTCCCCCGCGAGCTGGTGGCCGAGCTGGCCGCACTCGGTCTGCTGGGCTCGTCGCTGGAGGGCTACGGCTGCGCCGGCATGAACGCGGTGTCGTACGGCCTGATCTGCCAGGAGCTGGAGCGCGGCGACTCGGGCTTGCGCAGCTTCGTGTCGGTGCAGTCGTCGCTGTGCATGTACCCGATTCACGCCTTCGGCAGCGACGCCCAGAAGGAGCGCTTCCTGCCGGGCATGGCGGCCGGCGAGATCATCGGCTGCTTCGGCCTGACCGAGCCGCACGGCGGCTCCGACCCCGCCAACATGAAGACCCACGCGAAGCGCCGCGGCGGCGACTGGGTGCTGAACGGCGCCAAGATGTGGATCACCAACTCCCCGATCGCGGATCTCGCCGTGGTGTGGGCGGCCACCGACGAGGGCATCCGCGGGTTCCTGGTCGAGCGCGGCACGAAGGGGTTCGTGACGCCGGAGATCGAGCGCAAGTTCTCGCTGCGCGCCTCCGTGACCGGCTCGATCTTCCTCGAGGACGTGGTGGTGCCAGCCGGGAACGTGCTGCCGGGTGTCGTCGGGCTGAAGGGGCCGCTGTCCTGCCTCACGCAGGCCCGCTATGGCATCACCTGGGGGGTCATCGGCGCGGCGCAGGCCTGCCTCAGGCAGGTGCTCGACTACACCCAGGACCGGATACTGTTCAACCGCCCGCTGGCGGCCAACCAGGCGATCCAGATCCGCCTCGCCGACATGGCGCGGCGCATCACCACCGCGCAGCTCATGTCGCTGCAGCTCGGGCGGCTCAAGGACCAGGGCGCGATGACGCCGGCCCAGGTCTCGCTCGCCAAGTGGAACAACTGCCGCATGGCGCTCGACGTCGCCCGCGACGCGCGCGACATGCTCGGCGGCGCCGGCATCAGCGCCGAGTACGTGCCGATCCGTCATGCGCTGAACCTCGAGAGCGTGATCACCTACGAAGGCACCGAGACCATCCACCAGCTCACCATCGGACGCGAACTCACCGGCATCAATGCCTTCTAGGCCGGTCGGGCATCGCGACGTTCTCGACGTCGCGCTGCCGATGATCCTGGCCAACGTGACCGTTCCACTGGTCGGCATCGCCGACTCCGCCGCCGTCGGCCACCTCGATCAACCCGACAGCCTCGCCGGCGTCGCGGTCGGCGCGACGCTCTTCAGCGTGCTGTTCACCGCCCTGAACTTCCTGCGCATGGGCACCACCGGACTCGCCGCCCAGGCACACGGCGCGGGCGACACGGCCGCCGAGCGGCGCACACTGGTACAGGGACTGGTCGTGGCGTTTGGGCTGGCCGCGTCCATCCTGCTGCTGTCCGGCGTGCTGAAGACCATCGGCCTGGCGCTGATCGCGCCGGCGCCCGCCGTCGCGACCGAGGCCCTGGCCTACATCAACACGCGCCTGTGGGGCGCGCCGGCGACCCTGGCGCTGTTCGTGCTGACCGGCTGGTTCATCGGGCGCGGCGACGCGCGTTCACCGCTCCTGATCGTGCTGACCGTCAACGCCGTGAACATCGCGCTCGACTTCGTGCTGGTCTGGCATTTTGGCCTCGCTGCGCGCGGTGTCGCGCTCGCCACGGTGACCGCCGAGTACCTCGGGCTCGCGCTCGGCCTCGTGCTGGCGGCACGCGCCGTGGGCGGTCTGCTGGCCGGCACCGGCGCAACGCCCGCCCTGTCCTATCGCGACTACCTGGCGCTCAACCTGCCGCTGCTGCTGCGCACCGTGGCGCTGATGTTCGTGTTCGCCTTCCTCACCGCGCAGGGGGCGCGCTTCGGAACCCTGGTCCTCGCCGCCAACGCCTTGCTGATGAACTTCCTGTACTTCGCCTCGTTCGCGCTCGACGGCTTCGCCAACGCGGCCGAATCGCTGGTCGGACGGGCGCTCGGCGCGCGTGACCGGGAGCGCCTGCAACGCTCGATCCGGCTCGCCACGCAATGGTCGCTCGGCGTCGCCGTCGTGCTGGCGGCGCTGTTCGCGGCCGGCGGCTTGCTCGCCATCCGTCTGATGACCTCGCAGGCGGAGCTGCAGCAGGTCGCGCTCGCGTACCTGCCGTGGCTGGTGGTCGCACCGCTGATCGGATGCTGGGCCTTTTTGTATGACGGCATCTTCGTCGGCGCCACGCTGATGCGCCAGATGCGCGACAGCATGCTGATCGCGGTGTTCGTGGTGTACCTGCCGGTGTGGTGGCTGTTGCGGCCCTTTGGCAATCACGGCCTGTGGATCGCCTTCCTGGCCTTCCTCGGCGCCCGCGGCGCCGTGCAGTGGTGGATGCTCGAGCGGGCCCGACGCAAGGGGCAACTACTGCCGGCCTGATCTCGCGGCTACCGGACCATTCCGCTAAGCTGCCGGCCTTTCCAGTGCGGGGACCGACATGAACGACAGCATCCTGCAGCGTGACCATCGGCTGATCCGCGGCAAGATCCTCTACACCAGCAACAAGCCGGAGCGGCTCGGCCAGGAGCGCGGGCGCGAGTACTTCGTGATCAGCGTCCATGCCGATGGCAGTCGCACCGTCAGCGCGCACTGCGAGATCGACGATCGCCCGTCGGTGATGCGCGACATCACCTACTCGCTCGACGCGAACTGGATGCCGACCGACTGCTTCGTGCGCATCGGCGTCGGCGATCGCTTCATGGGCTCGGGCTGGTTCCGCTTCCATCCGCAGTTCGCGGAGTGCGAGGCGTTCACCTCGCTGGAGGGCCGTGTGACGCAGCGCATGGACCTCGGGCAGCCGCTGAAGACCTTCCAGAACCACGCCATCGCCTGCGACGCCTGGCACCTGCGCCTGTTCGATCTCGGCAAGCCCGGCGCGGTGCAGAGCCTCGACCAGATCCTGCTGTCGTCACCCGACCATCGCGGCGCCACCGGCCCGATGTTGTTCTCCGTCGGCCTGCACGTGAAGTACGTCGGCCCGGAGAAAGTGACCGTGGGGGCCGGCGCCTTCGACGCGCTGCATTTCCAGTTCGTCTCGGCGCCCGGCCTGCCGCAGGAGCATCCGCCCTATGACGTGTGGTGCACCGCCGACGGCGAGTACCTGTTCCTGAAGGGCGGCGTGGCCGGCTACATGCAGACCCACTACGAGCTGGTGGAGCTGTACCGGTAGGGAATCCCAAACACCCTCGTTCAGCTCTCGATGGCTGCTCAAGTCACGAAACAGCCCCCTAATTCGGGCTCGTGCGCCTTCAGGGTCCGTTCAGGCTGGCAGCGTGATGATTGGAGCCAGACCGGTACCCCGGCCGGTCGGAAACAAGGGATGACGCCATGACACGCCTGCTGAAGTCGCTGATCCTGCTCGTCGCGGCCGGCCTCGCCGCCCCCGCTGCCTGGTCGACCCCGCCGGACCACGCCCCGGCCCACGGCTGGCGTGCAAAGCAGCAGCCCTATTATGTCGGCTACCACGACTACCGCTGGGAGCGGGACTACGGCATCCGCAGCGGCCGCTGCGACCGGGCTGAAGTCGGCACGGTGCTCGGCGCCGTGGTCGGCGGCGCGATCGGCTCTACGGTCGGCACGGGCGACAGCCGCGTGATCGCGATCCTGACCGGGGCGGCGATCGGCGCCCTCATCGGACGCGAGATCGGGCGCGACATGGACCGCGACGATCGCGCCTGCCTCGGACACGCGCTCGAGCTCGGCCAGCGCGGCGAGCGCATCACCTGGGTCGGCGCAGACCCACGCCTCGTCTACGTCGTGCGGCCCTACGAGGATTTTCGCCGCGACCAGCGCGACTGTCGCCGTTTCGAGCTGGTGCGCACCTGGGACGGACGCGAGTACCGTGAGCGTCACGCCGCTTGCCGCTATGGCGACGGCGACTGGCGTCTCGTCGACTGAGTCGCAGAGCTAGCCCAGCGGCCGTTCGCTCTCGCGGGCGAAGTAGTACCACTCGTGGCCGGGTTCCGCGCTGGCGTCGGGAAACACGACGTAACCGTCGGTCGAGGCCCGCAGCTCCGTGCCGTCCTCGCGACGGGCGATCAGCTCGCCGGCCGCGACGGTGTCGAAACTCTTCCATGACCTGGCGAAGCGATCTCCCGGTGCATATCGATCGACGACCTCGGTGAGCGTCAGGCACTCGATCGGCCCCGCCGGCGGGACCACGGGCGCGTCGATCAGCCCGAGCAGCGCCAGCGTGTTGCGGATCGCAAAGCGGGCCACCGCCGGCGCTCCGGGATCCTGGTGCTGGCCGCACTCGAGCGTCACGCCGTAGCCGCCCACCGAGCGCAGGTACTCGGTCGTGCCGATACCGTAGGCAGGATCCTCGAGCACCGCCCCCGGCGTCAGGGCCCGCGAGCGCCGCGCCGCGACGCCCGCTGCGTACACGTCCATCCAGCCGTCGACCACCCGCCGTACCCCGAGGTGGGCCGTCAGCGCAGCCTCCTCCGTCGCGCGGCTGAACGGCTCGAGCAAGCCGTCGTTGTCCGGGGGGCCCCGCATGGCGAACGGGACACCCGCCGTACGGAAGCTGTGCAGGTCGAGCAGCGCGTCGTGCTCGGCCAGCAGCGGGCACAGCACGTTCGCGATCAGGTCCTCGTACTCGGCCGGTGGGGCCGTCGGCAGCAGGCGTCGGTTCAGGTTGCGATCACCCATCCGGGTGCCCTTCGAATAGGCCAGCGGGTTGCACACCGGCACGAAGCTCACCGTCCCGCGCACGATCTCGAGCTCGCCGCGCTCGAGCTCGTCCAGCACCTGGCGGATGCCCTCGACCCCGGCGGTCTCGTTGCCGTGCACCGCCCCGGTCACGATCAGCCGCGGGCCGGGCTGGAGGGCGGCGACCCGATGCACGCGCAGGCTGCGCGCGCCGGCGACGTCGGGGATGTGCAGGCCGGTCATCGCGGGCTCCGCGCGGCCTACCGGATGCCGAGGTAGTCGAGGATGCCCTTGGCGGCCTCGCGGCCCTCGAACACGGCCGTCACCACCAGGTCTGAGCCGCGCACCATGTCGCCACCGGCGAACACCTTCGCGTGCGTGGTCTGGAACGGGCGTCGCCGGTCAGCGGCCACCCGCACGCGGCCGTTGTCGTGCACGCCGATGCCGTGCCGGCTCGAACCAGTCCGGCGGGTCGGGCAGGAAACCGAACGCGACGATCACCGCGTCGGCCGCGATGACCTCCTCGCTGCCGGGCAATCGGCTCGGGCGAGCGTCGCCCGCGCGGGCCAGGCGCGCCGAGGCGGGTCTCCACCACGCGCACCCCGGTCGACCTGGGTCTCGCCGAGGATCTCGATGGGCTGGCGGTTGAACAGGAACGTGCACGCCCTCTTCCTTGCTGTTCTTGTAGTCGCGCCGCGAGCCGGGCATGTTCTCCTCGTCGCGCCGGTAGGTGCAGGTCACGCTCGCGGCGCCCTGGCGGATGGCGGTGCGGTTGCAGTCCATGCCGGTGTCGCCGCCGCCGAGCACGACCACGCGCTTGCCGCGCAGGTCGACGAACGCCGCCGGATCCTGCTCGAGGCCCAGCTCGCGATTGATGTTGGAGACCAGGTACGGCAGCGCCTCGTGCACGCCCGGGCAGGTCTTCACCCGGAAAGTCGCCCTTCACGTAGCGTGTAGGTGCCCATGCCCAGGAACACGGCGTCGTACTCGTCGAGCAGCTGCTCGAAGCGCACGTCGCGGCCGACTTCGACGCCGAGCCGGAACTCGACGCCCATGCCTTCCATGATCTCGCGGCGCGTCTCGACGACCTGCTTCTCCAGCTTGAACGGCGGGATGCCGAAGGTCAGCAGGCCGCCGATGCGCGGGTAGCGGTCGAACACCACCGGCTTGACGCCGTTGCGCGCGAGGATGTCGGCGCAGCCCAGACCGGCCGGCCCGGCGCCGATGACGGCGACGCGCTTGCCGGTCGGCCTGACCGCGCGACATGTCGGGGCGCCAGCCCTGCTTGAGCGCCTCGTCGGTGATGTACTTCTCGATGGAGCCGATGGTCACCGCGCCGAGGCCGTCATTCAGCGTGCAGGCGCCTTCGCACAGGCGGTCCTGCGGGCAGATGCGGCCGCAGATCTCGGGCAGCGAGTTGGTCTGGTGCGAGAGCTCGGCGGCCTCGAACAGCTTGCCCTCGTCGATCAGCTTCAGCCAGTTCGGGATGTAGTTGTGCACCGGGCACTTCCACTCGCAGAACGGATTGCCGCAGTCGAGGCAGCGGCCCGCCTGGTCGCGCGGCGGCCTGCGGCTCGTACTGGCCATAGATCTCGTCGGAACTCGTGCACGCGCACTTCGACCGGCAGCTTCTCCGGATCGCGCCGCGGGACCTCGAGGAACTGCAGGTCTTGTCGGCGTTCGTCATGCAGGCGCGCCTGCTCAGGTTCTCGATCAGGGAATCGAGGTCGCGCCGCCTTGCGGCTTCACCAGCCAGAACTTCGGCGAGGAAGCGTGCGGAAGTCGTCGCAGGATCTCCGCGCGCCCAGGCGCTGCCGGTCTCGGCGCACTGGTGCGCTCGATCAGGCGCCCGCAGGTGCTGGAAGTGCGCTTCCATGCCCTCCGGCGTGGATGCGGTGGATGTCGATCAGCTCGTGGTTGTAGCGGTCGACGAAGTCGCGATCGAGGTCGAGCACGTAGGCGAAGCCGCCGGTGAAGCCGGCACCGAAGTTGACGCCCGGTGCGACCGAGCACGCACGACCACGCCGCCGGTCATGTACTCGCAGCAGTGGTCGCCGGCGCCCTCGACCACCGCGACGGCGCCGGAGTTGCGCACCGCGAAGCGCTCGCCCGCCGGACCGGCCGCGAACAGCTCGCCGCCGGTGGCGCCGTACAGGCAGGTGTTGCCCATGATCGGCGGTCTCGCGCGCCACGAACGCCGACGCCGGCGGTGGCGCGCAGCACGATCTTGCCCGCGGCCATGCCCTTGCCGACGTAGTCGTTGGCGTCGCCCTCGAGGTGCAGGACCAGGCCGCCCGCGTTCCACACGCCGAAGCTCTGGCCCACGCTGCCCTGTCAGCCGGACGGTGACCGGCGCGTCGATCATGCCGTAGTTGCCGTGTCGCCGCGCGATCTCGCCGGAGACCCGCGCACCGATCGAGCGGTTCCAGTTCTTCACCTCGTACTCGAAGGTTGCCGCCCGACCGCGACTCGATGGCCGGCAGCATGTCGCGCCACCATCTGCTCGGCCAGTTCGCCCTTGTCGAAGGGCTCGTTGCGGTCGTCCAGGCAGAACTGCGCCCGATCGTCGGCCAGGCCCGCATTCGACAGCAGCGGCGTCAGGTCGAGCTTGCGCTGCTTCTCGGTCTGCCCCTCGGCGATCGTCAGCAGCGTGGTCTGGCCGATCAGGTCGCCATGCGTGCGCACGCCCAGCGCGGCCATGATCTCGCGGCACTCCAGGGCGACGAACCGGAAGTAGTTCATGACCATTTCCGGCAGGCCGACGAAGTACTTCGAGCGCAGCACCTTGTGCTGGGTGGCGACGCCGGTCGCGCAGTTGTTCAGATGGCAGATCCGCAGGTACTTGCAGCCCAGCGCCACCATCGGCGCCGTGCCGAAGCCGAAGCTCTCGGCGCCGATGATCGCCGCCTTGATCACGTCCAGCCCGGTCTTCAGGCCGCCGTCGGTCTGCAGGCGCACGCGGTGGCGCATGTCGTTGATGCGCAGCGTCTGGTGCGTCTCGGCCAGCCCGAGTTCCCAGGGCGTGCCGGCGTACTTGATGGAGCTGATCGGCGACGCGCCGGTGCCGCCGTCGTGACCGGAGATCGTGATCAGGTCGGCGTAGGCCTTGGCGACGCCGGCCGCGATCGTGCCGACGCCCGGCTCCGCCACCAGCTTCACCGAGACCAGCGCCTGCGGGTTGACCTGCTTGAGGTCGAAGATGAGCTGCGCGAGGTCCTCGATCGAGTAGATGTCGTGGTGCGGCGGCGGCGAGATCAGGCCGACGCCCGGCCGGGCGTAGCGCAGCCTGGCGATCATGTCGTTGACCTTGTGGCCGGGCAGCTGGCCGCCCTCGCCGGGCTTCGCGCCCTGCGCGATCTTGATCTGCAGCACCTCGGCGTTGACCAGGTACTCGCGGCGTGACGCCGAAGCGTCCGGAAGCCACCTGCTTGATCTTCGAATTGCGCTCGGTGCCGTAGCGCTCGGGATCCTCGCCACCCTCGCCCGAGTTGGAGCGGCCGCCGAGGCGGTTCATGGCGATCGCCAGCGCCTCGTGCGCCTCGGGCGACAGCGCGCCGAGCGACATGCCGGCGCTGTCGAAACGCTTGAGGATGTCCTCGATGGGCTCCACTTCGTCGATCGGCACCGGCTCGCGGCCCTCCGCGACAACGCGAACAGGTCGCGCAGGCAGGACACCGGTCGCTCGTTGACCAGCGATCGCGTACAGGCGGTAGCGCTCGTAGTCGCCGCTGATCACCGCCGCCTGCAGGGTGGCGATCACGTCCGGGTTGTACATGTGGTACTCGCCGCCGTGCACGTACTTGTGCAGGCCGCCCTGCTCCAGTTCCGAGCGCGGATTGAAGGCGCGCTCGGCGAGGTGCAGCTGATCAGCCTCGAGATCGCCGAAGTCCGCGCCCTTGATGCGACTGGTGGTGCCGGAGAAGCACAGCTCCACGACCCGGTCGGCGAGGCCGACGATCTCGAACAGCTGCGCGCCGCGATAACTCATGATGGTCGAGATGCCCATCTTCGACATGATCTTGAACAGGCCCTTGCGGACGCCGCGCCGGTAGCTGCGGCCCAGCTCGAGGCGCGCCTGCGCATCCATCTTCACCGAGCCTTTCTTCATCAGGTCGAACAGCGTCTGGTACGCCATGTACGGATAGACCGCGGTGGCGCCATAGCCGATCAGGCAGGCGAAGTGATGGGAGTCGCGGGCCGTACCGGTCTCGATGATGAGATTGCAGCGGCAGCGCAGGCCGGTGGCGACCAGGCGGTGGTGCACGGCGCCGGTGGCAAGCAGCGCGTGCACCGGTACCTTGTCGCGGACCAGGTACCGATCGGACAGCATGATCACGGTCTTGCCCGAGCGCACCGCCTGTTCCGCCTGGTCGCAGATCCTGATGATGGCCGCCTCGAGCCCCTCGGCGGGCAAGTACTGCAGGTCGATGTGCTCGTGCGACACGCCGAACTCGCGCATCGACAGCACCTGCCTGAGCTTGCGCTGCGACAGCACCGGCGAGTTCAGCACGATGTGGCGCGCGTGATCCGGCGTGGGCACGAAGACGTTGCTCTCTGGCGCGATCATGGTCTGCAGCGACATCACGATCGACTCGCGCAGCGGGTCGATCGGCGGGTTGGTGACCTGCGCGAACTGCTGGCGGAAGTAGTCGTACAGCGAGCGGGTCTTGTGCGACAGCACTGGCATGGGCGTGTCGTCGCCCATCGACCCGACCGCCTCGCTCTCGTCCTGCGCCAGCACGCGGATGATCTCGTCGCGCTCCTCCGCCGTGATGTTGTACATCTTCTGGTAGAGGGCGAGCGTGTCGCTTGTCCATCGGCTCGGCGGCGAGACGCGGATCGATCAGGTCCGCGTCCAGGTAGCGCACGCCCTTCTTGAGCCAGGTCTTGTAGGGGTGCCGTGCTCTTCAGCAGGTCGTCGATACGACGCGAGTCGAGCAGCTCGCCGGTGTGGAGATCGAGTGCCAGCATCTCGCCCGGGCTCATCCGGCCCTTCTTGACGACGTCGCCCGGCGCGTAGTCCCACACGCCGATCTCCGAGGCGACGGTGAGATGCCGGTCGCGGGTGATCACCCAGCGCGCCGGCCGCAGGCCGTTGCGGTCCAGCGTGCAGGCGGCATAGCGGCCGTCGGTCAGCACGATGCCGGCCGGGCCGTCCCAGGACTCGAAGTGCGCCGCGTAGTACTCATAGAACGCACGCAGGTCCGGCTCGATGTTGTCGACGTTCTGCCAGGCCGGCGGGATCAGGAGGCGCATGGCGTGCATGACGTCCAGCCCGCCCATCAGCAGCAACTCGAGCATGTTGTCGAGGCTCTGCGAGTCGGATCCGGTCAGCGAGACCAGCGGCTGGATGTCGCCGAGATCCGGCAGCAAGGGCGAGCGGAACACCGGGCCGCGCGCGACGGCCCAGCTGCGGTTGCCCTGGATGGTGTTGATCTCGCCATTGTGGGCGAGATAGCGATACGGATGGGCGAGGCGCCACTGCGGCAGCGTGTTGGTGGAGAAGCGCTGGTGAAAAACCGCGACCGAGGTCTCCATCCGCGGGTCGGCCAGGTCGGGATAGAACTGCGCGAGATGCGCCGGCATCACCATGCCCTTGTAGACGATGGTGGAGGCGGACAGCGACGGCATGTAGAACACCGGGTCCTTGTCGGCCAGCGCCTTCTCGGTGCGGCGGCGCGCGAGGAACAGGCGGCGGTTGAAGGTCGCCTCATCGACGTCCGCAGGGGCGTTGACGAACACCATGTCCATGCGCGGCAAGGTGCGCAGCGCCTCCTCGCCGCAGGCGTCCGGATCGACCGGCACGGGACGCCAGCCGGCGACGCTCAGGCCTTCGCGCTCGAGCTGCTGGCCGAGCAAGCCCATGGCCCGTTCGGCCTGTTCATCGAAGCGCGACAGGAAGGCGATTCCCGCCGCGAAGCGCTCGGCCACGGAGAAGCCGGCCTCCTGCGCGATCGCGCGCAGGAATGGCGTCGGCGCCTTCAGCAACAGCCCGCAGCCATCACCGGTCTTGCCGTCGGCCGCGACGGCGCCGCGGTGGGTCAGCCGCGACAGCGCGGTGATGGCGGTCTCGACCAGCCAGTGGCTGGCCTGGTCGTCGAGACTCGCGATCAGCCCGAAGCCGCAGCTGTCGCGCTCGTAGTCTTCCCGGTACAGGCCGGCGCCGGTCCGGTTGGGGTGGTCGCTCATCGGCAGGCTCCATGGCAGCGCAATGCAGCATAGCGCCGGCCCGGATGGAGTCAATGCTGCACCGCAGCACGTCTGCTGCAACGCAGCAATCCTGCCTGGGATCGTGCTTCGCTGAGATCCGTTAGGATGACCCGATGCATCCCCTCGACGTTCTCGAGTTCTGGTTCGGCCAGGCTGCGCAGTCGCCGCAAGCCCTCTCGATGCAGACGGCGCTCTGGTTCGGCAAGTCCGACGACACGCCCGCCGACCGCGACCGGCGCGACCAGGAGATCCGCAGCCGGTTCGGGCAGGCCTTCGAGGAGGCGGCCGCCGGCCGGCTTGACGACTGGGCGGACACGCCGCCGGGCCGCCTTGCGCTGATCCTGCTGCTGGATCAGATGCCGCGGAACCTGTTCCGCGGCTCCGCCCGCGCCTTTGCGACCGACGCCAGGGCGCGTGCGCTCACCGTGGCGGGCCTGGACGCCGGCGTGGACCGCGAGCTGTCGCCGCTCGAGCGCGTGTTCTTCTATCTGCCGCTGGAGCACGCCGAGTCACTGGCCGACCAGGAGCGGTGCGTGGTGTTGTTCGACGACCTGGCCCGGGAAGCCCCAGCGGAATTCCACGAAGCCTTCCAGGGCTTCGCGCGCTTCGCCCGCTGGCACCGCGACATCGTCGCGCGCTTCGGCAGGTTTCCGCATCGCAACGCAGTGCTGGGGCGCTCCAACACCCCGGAAGAGGCGGCGTACCTCGCCGGCGACGCGCCGTCGTTCGGACAGGGCTGAGCCGGCAGTCAGCCGCGCGACACCATCATCACGCCGGTCACGGCGATGGTGCCGCCGACCACCATGCTCAGGCTCAGGGGTTCGCCGAGCAGCAGCACGCCGAACAGCGTGCCGAACACCGGCACGAGGTTGTTGAAGATCACCGTGCGCGCCGGACCGAGCACCTGCAGCGCCCGGTAGTACCAGACGAAGGCGACGCCGGTGCCCAGCAGCCCGAGATACAGCACCGCCCCGATCACCTCGGGCGTGAGGGCCCGAGGCGACAACTGCCCCAGGTCGGGCGCCGCCACCACGGCAAGCATCGCGGTGCCGAACACCGCGGCCCACGCCGAGGCCGCGAGTGGCGTGAGCCCGCGCAGCACGGTGCGGCCGATCAGCGTGTAGGCGGCCCAGGCGCAGACGCCGGCGAACATCATCAGCTCGCCGGCACCGATGGAACCGCGCAAGGCGCCGAACACGTCGCCACGGGAAATCACCACCCAGACCCCCGCCAGCGCGATGATCACCCCGCTCCAGCGCAGCGGAGTCAGCCGCTCGCCGAACAGCAGCGAGGCGGCGGCGATGGTGACCACCGGATTGAGGGCCACGATCAGCGAAGTGCGGCTGGCAGGCAACCGCGCCAGCGCCCCGAGGAAAAACAGGTTGTAGGCCAGCACGCCGGTCGCGCCCAGCGCCAGCGTGGCGACGAGCTGCCGGCGATCGAGGCGCGGCAGGCCGCGTTCCAGGATCCAGACCGCCGCGCACAGCGCCGCCGTCGCCACCACGAATCGCAACAGCGCGCCCACCGTCGCCGGCACCGCCAGCGCCAGGCCGCGTCCGGCGACGAACGTCCCGCCCCAGATCGCGGGCACCGCGGCGAGCCGCAGATAGATGCCGAGGCTTGCCGGCGGCGGACCGGACGCGGCGGACGTCACGGGGCAGGCTCCGGCAGCGGACGGGCGCCGGCGGCGGCGCTGGCGAGGTGCTCGGGGCCGGGCGCTTGCGCTAGCATGAGCGGATCATAGCCCCGACCCGGCTTGCCAACGGTAACGATCAGCACCATGAAGAAGACCGCCGCCTGGCTGGCCCGGCACGCCCTCGAACAACTCGGAGTGCGGCACACGTTCGGCATCCCGGGCGTACACAACACCGAGCTCTACGACGAACTGGGCGCCTCCGAGTCGATCACGCCGGTCCTGGTGGCGCACGAGGGCGGCGCGTCGTTCATGGCCGACGCGATGAGCCGCACCGGCGCCGAGCTCGGCACGCTGCTGATCGTACCCGCAGCGGGCGTGACCCACGCCGCCAGCGGCATCGGCGAGGCCTTCCTCGACGGCATCCCGATGCTGGTCATCGCCGGCGGAATCCGCCGCGACACCGGTCGTGCGTACCAGCTGCACGACATGGACCAGCATGCGCTGCTCAAGCCGATCACCAAGGGGACCTGGCGGGCCGAGAAACACGCCGACGTCATCCCCATGCTGTATGAGGCCTGGCGCACGGCGACGGCTGGCGAGCCCGGGCCGGTGTTCGTGGAGATCCCGGTGGAGCTGCAACTGCTGCCAGGCGAAGCAGGTGAGATTCCCCCTCCTCCGGCCGCGCCGGCGCGCGCCATGCGCGCCACCACCGCCGACATCGAGCGCGCCGCCGCGCTGCTCCGGCATGCCGAGCGCCCCGGGATCTTCTGCGGCTGGGGCGCCGTCGACGCGGGCGAACTGCTCGAACAGCTGGCCGAGACTCTCGGCGCGCCGGTCGCCACCACACTGCAGGGGCTGTCCGCCTTTCGCGGCAACCACCGGCTGCATGCCGGCTTCACATTCGGCCCGTCGGCGGCGCCCGCCTCACAGAATGCCTTCGCGAAGTGCGACGCGATGCTCGCCGTCGGCACGCGCTTCGCCGAGATCGCGACCGGCAGCTACGGCTGCGAGGTCCCGGCCAAGCTGGTGCACGTCGACATCAATCCAAGGGTGTTCGGCGCCAATTACCCGGCCGCCGTCGGGCTGGAAGGCGACGCGCGGACGGTGCTCACCGCGCTCGTCGAGGCGCTGGGACCGGTGGAGCGCGGCCGCGCGCGGGCCGAGACTTTAGCCACGCGGATCGCGGCCGACAAGCAGGCCTATCGCGAGCAGTGGCTGGCGCACGACTCCGGCGGCCTGGTCAATCCGGCGCGATTCTTCGGCGCGCTGCGTCGCGCCCTGCCGGACGACGGCATCGTCGTCGCCGACGACGGCAACCACACCTTCCTGACCGCCGAGCTGATGACGTTCCACGGCCCGCGCACCTTCTTCGCGCCATCGGACTTCAACTCGATGGGCTACTGCGTGCCCGGCGTGATCGGCGCGAAGCTGGCGCGCCCCTCCCGCACCGTCGTGGGCATCGTGGGCGACGGCGCCGCGCGCATGACCGGCCTCGAGATGGCGACAGCGGTCGCCCAGCAGCTCGGCGTGGTGTGGTTCATCTTCAACGACGGCGAGCTGGCCCAGATCGCGCAGGCGCAAATGGCACCGTACAACCGCAAGACCTGCACGGTCCTTCCCGAGCTCGATCTCGAGGGCCTGGCTCGCGCCAGCAGGGTCGACTACGAGCTGATGCAGGACGACGCGGCGATCGATGCCGTGATGCAGCGCTCGCTGGCCGCGGCCGCAGCCGGCCGCCCGGTGCTGGTGGACGTGCGCATCGACTACTCGAAGCGGACGCGATTCACCGAGGGCACCATGGCGACCAACATCAAGCGCTTCGAGCTCGGCGCCCGCTCCCGGCTGATCGGCCGGGCGCTGTGGCGCAAGATCACCGGATAGCCCAAAAAAATGCGCCGCAACCCGGGGAAGAGCGGTTGCGGCGCGAGGGCGAATCCTGGGGGAGGGTTCGCTAGGGGAACGGTGGCATGGTCAGTTGCCGGGGCGGATCTCCTCGAGCTCGTAGCCGAGGATCTCGCGCGACTCGGGATCGAGGATGGGATCGCCGCGGCGAAAGCAGCCGTTGCGGGAACCGCGTCGCACCAGCTCGTGGTCGACGGGCACCTGCCGTGACTGCACGTTGCCTTCGCGGTCACGCATTATGACGGTGGCGCGGCTGTTGCCGTCTTCGCCGCCCACCAGCACCGCGATGACTTCCGCCTCGTCGTGCGCATCCATGAGTCCTGTCCTGATCCCTGCTTCGGAAAGCTGACAGGATCAAAGCAAGCCCCGTGCCACTTGCATGACGGCTGATAAATCAATGTGTTAGGCGCACGCCTGGGCAGCAGGTGACACGTGACGTCAGAAACTGACGCCGCCAGGTGCTAGCGCGTGGTCACGAAACAGGTGCTGCCGTCTGCCTCGAGCCGGGCGCACCGCTCGCTCGCGTCCTGCCGGGCTATCGGACCCGCCAGCAGTCGCCACAGCTGATCCGCCTCGGGACTGACCTGCTCGATTCGCGGCGCCAGGTCGCCGAGCAGATCCGGATGACTGGCCAGGAGGACCGACCAGGCCTGGCTGGCCGCAGGCTCCCCCGCAAACGCGCCGAGCTGGATCCAGGTCGAGGGCCCGGACGCCAGCGCTGGAGCCTCGCGGGGTGGCGGCTCGCCGGACGCGACCAGCGCAGCCAGCCGCTGGCGCGCCTCGGTAGCGTGCCGGCCGTCCGGATGAGCGCCCAGGTAGCGCTGGAAGGCCTCGGGCGTGCCGAGCCTCGCCGCCCGCTGCCAGTCGTCTTCCTCGAGCCACCATTGCAGTCTGGCGCGCGCCTCGGCGGCGTGCGTGCCGGCGGGAAAGTCCCGCAAGTAGGCGCGATAGGCGGCGACGGTATCGGCCGCGCGCGCCTCCTGATAAGCGGTCTCCTGGCGACTGCACCCCGCCGCGAGCAGTGCCGCGCACAGCACCGCGGCGGCCAGCCAGCGGCCGTCGGTCAATCCTCGCTCCGCTTGGCGCGCCACACCGGCAGGCGCCGGTGCAGCGCCGCACGCGCGATCAGGTGCGCACTGACCGGGGTGGTGATCACGACGAAGACGATGATCAACAGCTCGTGCAGCGACGGCGTGCCCTCGCGCACGGTGAAGAACACCAGCGAGGCCAGCGCCACGCAGCCGATGCCGAGCGTGGTGGCCTTGCTCGGCCCGTGCAGGCGCATGTACGCGTCCGGCAGGCGCGCCAGCCCCAGCGAGCCGAGCAGGCAGAACAGCGCGCCGGCGATGATCAGGAAGGAAGCGATGATGTCAGCCATGTTGCCTCACTCGATGATGTCGCCGCGCAGCAGGAACTTCGCGAACGCCGCGGTAGACAGGAAGCCGAGCATCGCGATGATCAGCGCCGCCTCGTAATGCAGTTCGGTGCTGCCGCGCATGCCGTAGGCCAGCAGCAGCGCGCAGGCGTTCACGTACAGGGTATCGACCGCGACGACCCGGTCGACGACGTCCGGCCCGCGCAACAGCCGCCAGGCGGCGAGCGCCATCGACAGGCCGATGAGCCCCAGGGCGACGTCGATGGCGGTCTCGATCATCCGAACACCTCCATGATGGGCCGCTCGTAGCGGTTCTTGATCTCCGCGACCATTGCCGCGGGGTCCGCCTCGTCGAGGAAGTGCACCACCAGATGGCGGCGGTCTGCACTGACGTCGGCGCTCAACGTTCCGGGCGTCAGCGTGATGGTGTTCGCGAGCACCGCGATGCCGGTGTCCGAGCGCACGTCGAGCGGCACCTCCACGAACCCCGGGCGCAGCCGCCGTACCGGCCCGAGGATGGCGCGGGCCACGCGCAGGTTCGCCGTCACCACGTCGACCGCGACCCGCCCGAGCAGACCGACCAGCACCCATGGCCGTGACACGCGGATATGGTCGGGCCACAGGCGGCCGGTCAGGAATGGCAGCAACCAGCCCACAATGGCGCCGAGCACGAAGTGCCCGGGCGCCAGCGAGTTGTTGAGCCACAGCCAGAAGAACAGCAGCGACGCGCTGGAGAATGGATGCGGCAGCAGCTTCTTGCGCATCAGGGTGCTCCCTCGCCGGCGCCCGCCAGCACCGCGTCGACATAGCCGAAAGGCGTGAACAACTGCGTCGCGATGCCCTCCGCGTACTCGAAGGCCGGTCCGGCCAGCAGCGCCAACGCGATGATGGCGGCGCTCAGCACTCCCGAGCCCAGCCAGGGGAGATGACGCACCGGCGGCAGCGGATCCGCCAGGCCACTGCCCGGTTTCCACAGCAGCACGCTGCCGGCACGCGACAGCGCGACGATGGCCGCCAGGCTCGCGAACAGCACGACGGCAAGGGTCCATGCCGCCCCGCCAGTCGGCAACGCGGCGTCGAGGATCGCCAGCTTGCCCAGGAAACCGCCGAGCGGCGGCAGGCCGGCCACGGCGACCGCCGCAAGCAGGAATGCCGCCGGCAGCCCGAAGCGTCCGCGTATCACGGGCCCCGGTCGCAGCTCATCCGCGTGGTCGCCGCGCGCGTAGGCAATGCGCTCGCCGACCAGGAACAGCAGCGCCGTCGCCAGCGTGCCGTGCGCCAGGTAGTAGCCTGCGGCGGCGAAACCGGCGGGACTGTCGAGCGCCACCGCGACCAGCAGCATGCCGACGGACACGATGACCGCATGCCCGGTGAGCACGCCGAGCCGCCTGGCGGCGAGCATGCCGGTGGCGCCGACCGCGAGCGTGATCAGCGCCAGCGGCCAGAGAATCAGCGGCAGATTCAGGTCGCCGAACACCAGCGTTCCCAGGCGCAGGATGGCCACGACGCCGACCTTGGTCAGCACCGCGAACAGCGCCGCGACGGCGCCGTCAGCCGCGCCATACGCGCCCGGCAGCCAGAAGCCGAGCGGCAGCAAGGCCGCCTTGAGCGCGAACACGATCATCAGCAGCCAGCCCCCGGCCTGCCACAGGCCGAGCCGGTCGGGCGGCAGGGCCGCACCGCGCTCGGCAAGGTCGGCGAAGTTCAGCGTGCCGGCCGCCGAGTACAGGCAGCCAACGGCGAACAGGAACAGCGTGGACCCCAGCAGATTGAGCACCATCACCTGCACGGCGGCCGTGGTGCGCGCGGGCCGTGCGCCGTGGCTCAGCAGCGCGTAGGAGGCGATCAGCAGGATCTCGAAGAACACGAACAGGTTGAACAGGTCGCCGGTCAGGAAGGCGCCATTGATGCCGAGCAGCTGGAACTGCACCAGGGCGTGAAAATGCCGGCCCTCGCGATCGGTCCGGCCGGTGGCATGAATCTGCGCCGCGGCGCCGACGATGGCCGTGACCAGCAGCATCCACGCCGACAGCTGGTCGAGCACGAGCGTGATGCCCCACGGGGCCGGCCAGTCGCCCAGCGCGTACACGAAGCGCTCCCCGCCTGCCGCCCATTGCAGCAACTCGATCGCGACAGGCAGCAACAGCAGCGTCGCGGCCAGGCCGATCCAGCGGTCCCAGGCCAGGCCCGTGGCGCGCCCGAGCAGCACCAGCACCCCGCCCGCCAGCGGAATCAGGATCGGCGCCAGAATGAGGTGATTCATTCGCGCCGCTCCGGATCTTCGCTCTCGACGTGATCGTGTCCACGCTCGCTCATCGCGCGCATCGCCAGCACGATCAGGAAGGCGGTCATGCCGAAGCTGATGACGATGGCCGTCAGGATCAGCGCCTGCGGCAACGGATCTGCATAGGGACCGGGACCGTCGGTGAGCGGCGCCGCCTCGATGGTCAGCCCGCCGCTGGCCAGCAGGAACAGGTTCACCGCGTACGACAGCAGGGTGATGCCGAGCAGCACCGAGAACAGGCGCGGCCGCAGGGCCAGGTACACACCCCCCGTGACCAGCGCGCCGATGGCAGTCGCGACGATCAGTTCCATCACGCCTGCTCCGGCACGTTGTGCTGGCGCCCGATGGTCGCCAGGATGTTGAGCACCACGCCGACCACCGCCAGGTACACGCCGATATCGAACACCATCGCGCTCGCCAGCTCGAACTTGCCGACGATCGGCCAGGTGACGTAGGCGAACGTAGAGGTCAGGAAGGGCGCGCCAAAGGCCAGCGACACGAGGCCGGTCAGGGCCGCGACGCCGATCCCGACGCTCGCCAGCGAGGTGTAGCGCGGCGCCAGGCGCGCCTCCACCCAGTCACTGCCGTGTGCGAGATACTGCAACAGGATCGCGACGCCGGTCACCAGGCCGGCGATGAACCCGCCGCCGGGCTGGTTGTGGCCCCTGAGCAGCAGGTACACCGACACCAGCAGCGCCAGCGGCAGCAGCGGTCGTGCCAGCACCTCGAACAGCGGCGACTTGGTCTCGGCCGCCCAGGGGCGTCCCTGCCAGTCGAGCGCCGGCGCACGCAGCTGGATGCGATCCAGCAGCGCGACGATGCCAATCGCGGCGATCCCCAGCACCGTGATCTCGCCGAGAGTGTCGAGTGCGCGGAAGTCGACCAGGATCACGTTGACCACGTTGTACCCGCCGCCGCCGGGCTTGGCGTTCTCGAGGAAGTAGCCCGAGATCGTCTCGCCCGGCGCGATCAGCATCGCCAGTGCGAGCACGGCCGCGCCCGCGCCGGCGGCGACGGCCAGCGCCGCATCGGCCACCCGTCGCCCGGCGGAGCTCTCGCGCGGCGAACGCGCGGGCAGGAAGAACATCGCCAGCAGCAACAGCAGCACGGTGATGACTTCGACCAAGAGCTGCGTGAGGGCAAGGTCCGGCGCCGAGAGCTTGACGAAGGCCAGCGCCACCACCAGACCGATGACGCCAATGGATACGACGGCCAGCACGCGCTGGCGGTGCAGCCAGACGGTGCTGGCGGTGGCCAGCAGCAACACCGCGAACGCGATCCAGGCGACGCCGGGGGCGGGCAGCATGTCGCGGGTGGGCGCGGGCCAGGTGCCGCCGAAACCGAGCGCGCCGGCGGCGAGCGAGGCGACCAGGAGGGCCACGATCGACAGCCGCAGCCCGCCGGCGGCAATCTGCCGTTGCAGCAGGTCGCACAACCGCACGGCGCCGGCCACGCCGGACTCGACAATGGCCTTGCCGCTGACCGCGAAGCCGCCGTCGTCATGCAGGGCCCAGACGTAGCGGCGCGCCGCATACAGGCCGATGCCGCCCAGCAGCGCCACGAGGCTCATCAGCAGCGGCAGGTTGAAGCCATGCCAGACCGCGAGCGAGAACTCGGGCAGCGGCTCCTGCAGCAAAGCGCCGGCGGCCAGACGCAACAGCGGCTCGACGGTCAGCGCCGGCAGCAGGCCGACCAGCAGGCACACCACGACCAGTATCTCGACCGGCACGCGCATGAAGCGCGGCGGCTCGTGCGGCGTCCGCGGCAAGTCCGCGGGCGGCCCCCCGAAGAAGACGTCGTGCACGAAGCGCGCCGAGTAGGCGACCGAGAACAGCCCGCCCAGTGTTGCCGCCAGTGGCATGAGCACGGCCCAGGGCGGCGGCAAGGCGAAGGTCTCGGCGAAGAACATCTCCTTGCTGATGAACCCGTTCAGCAATGGCACACCCGCCATGGCCGAGGCGGCGACCGTCGCCAGCACCGCGGTGATCGGCAGCGCGCGCGCCAGGCCCGAAAGGCGCCGCATATCGCGCGTACCGGTCTCGTGATCGACGATTCCCGCGGCCATGAACAGGGACGCCTTGAACGCGGCGTGATTGATGACGTGAAACACGGCCGCGATCTCGCCGAGCGGCGTGCCCAGACCCAGCAACAGCATGATCAGGCCGAGCTGGCTGACCGTGCTGTAGGCGAGCAGCCCTTTCAGGTCGTGCTGGTAGAGCGCCACGTAGGCGGCAAACAGCATGGTCACCAGGCCGGTCATGCTGACCGCCCAGAACCATTCTTCGGTGCCGGCCAGCGCCGGCCAAAGCCGCATCAGCAGGAAGATGCCCGCCTTCACCATGGTCGCGGAATGCAGGTAGGCGCTGACCGGCGTCGGCGCCGCCATCGCGTGCGGCAGCCAGAAGTGGAACGGGAACTGCGCCGACTTGGTGAACGCGCCAAGCAGCACCAGCGCCAGCAGTACGGGGTAGCGCGGATCAGCCCGGATCAGGTCGCCGGCCGCGAGCACCTCGCCGAGCGAGTAGCTGCCGACGATATCGCCGATGAGCAGCACCCCGGCCAGCAGCGCCAGCCCGCCGGCGCCGGTGACCAGGAGCGCCAGCCGCGCGCCCTGGCGCGCCTCGGCAGCGCCGCGCCAGAATCCGATCAACAGGAATGAGCTGATGCTGGTGAGTTCCCAGAACACCAGCAGCAACAACAGGTTGTCGGCGGTCACGACGCCGAGCATCGAGCCCATGAAAAACAGGAAATAGCCGAAGAACCGGCCGTTGCAGTCTTCCGCCGTCAGGTAATAGTGGGCGTACAGGACGACCAGCAGGCCGATCACGAGAATCAGGCCGGCGAACAGCATCGACAGGCCATCCAGCCGGAAAGCCAGGTCGAGTCCGAGCGACGGCACCCAGGGCGCGCTGAACAGCACCGTCTCGCCCGCGACGACCTGCGGCACCAGCAGCGCCAAGGGCACGGTGGCGCACAGCGCGACGAATCCGGCCGTTGCGGCCGGCGGCACGCGCAGCCGTTCCAGCGCCGCCGGGAGCAGCGCAAACAGGAACGGCAGCAGCACGGCTGTCGCAATCAGCATTCAGGAAGGCTCCCTCGATGGCGCGCGGCCCGCCGGCCGGCGGGCTCGGACGTTACACGACCGGGCGCCGTGCCGTCGACTTCATGACCGCGGCAGGGCCGCGGTAGCCGCGTCGAGGCGCTGCACCAGTGCGGGCTCGAGATTGAGCCGCGCGGCAAGCAGAGATAAATATGCCTGCTCTGCCGGCGACGAGTCGTCGATGACCAGACGCGACGCGGCGTAGATCTCGGCCGCGATCTCCGGCGAGGACGCCGCCGCCACGACCGCATTGACGTCCAGCGGTCGTGACAGCTCTTCGAGGACGAACGCCTTCTCCTCGTTCGACAGCGACATTTCGTTGACCCGCCCGAATATCTTCTGCTGTTCGCTGGCGTCCACGTGCCCGTCCGACTTCGCCGCGGCGATCATCGCGCGCAGCACCGCGAGCCCGTGGCCGGGATCGCTGGCGGCGGCCTCAACCGGCGCCGGCAGCGGCACGTCGGATCCGGGCACCCAAGCGGAGGCTGCGGCCGCGGTCCCGCCCGACTTCTGGCGCTGATGGTCCTGGTAGGCCTTCCAGGCGAGGCCCGCGACCAGCGCCATACCGCCGATCTTGAGGCCCGATTTGGCGAGCTTCTTGCCCTTGCCGCCCGCGATGGCCCCTGCGACCGCGCCGGACAGCAGCCCACCGGCCAGCCCCCCGCCCACGCCACTCTGCATCAACTGGTTCACGAGACGGTTCGGGTCGATCATGGCGCCTCCCTTGGCACGCGACGGATTTGAAGGCGATCAGACCGGCAGAGACTCTCACGGTTCCGCGCGAACGGGTACTCTCGCGTCATGGATTGGACCGCCAGCACTTCGACCTCGGGCCCCGCCTACGACCTGGTGGTCGTCGGTGGCGGCATCCACGGTGTCGGCGTCGCCCAGGCGGCGGCGGCGCGCGGCCACAGCGTGCTGCTGCTGGAGCGCACCGGGCTGGCGCACGGCACGTCCAGCCGGTCCAGCAAGCTGATTCACGGTGGCCTGCGCTACCTCGAAAGCGGCCAGTTCCGGCTGGTGCGCGAAAGCCTCGAGGAGCGCGCGCTGATGCTGAAGCTGGCGCCCGACCTGGTCAGCATCCGCCCGTTCTTCATTCCCGTGTATCCGCAGACACGGCGCCGCCCGTGGCAGCTGACGCTCGGTCTCGCCGCCTATGCCGCGTTGGCGGGATTCGGCCGGACCACACGCTTCGGGCGCCTGCCACGCCGCCAGTGGGACCGGCTCGACGGCCTCGACACCGACGGCCTGCAGTGCGTGTACCGGTACTTCGATGCACAGACCGACGACGCGCTGCTCACCCGCGCGGTCATGAACTCGGCGGTCGCGCTCGGCGCTGAACTGGCGATGCCGGCCGAGTTCGTGGCGGCAGAGACCCACCCCGACGCGGTGCGCGTGCTGTACCGCGCTGCCGGACGCGAGCACGAGTGTCGGGCCGCGGTGCTGGTCAACGCGGCCGGCCCGTGGGCGCCGGAGCTGAGCCGCAAGGTTACGCCGCTGCCACGCGTGCCGGCACTCGATCTCGTGCAGGGCACGCACATGGTGGTGCGCGGCCAGGTCGCGCGCGGGATCTACTACGTCGAGAGCCCGTCCGACGGGCGCGCCGTGTTCGTCATGCCCTGGAACCAGGATGTGCTCGTGGGCACCACCGAGACACCCTTCCAGGGAGATCCGGAGGAAGTCCGGCCTCTGCCATCCGAACTGGACTACCTGACCGCCGTTCTGGCCCGCTATTTCCCGGCCTACCGCGCGCCGGGCGCCTGCGAGGTGCTGCACGCCTTCGCCGGATTGCGCGTGCTGCCGCGGGCCGATGGCGCGGCCTTCCATCGCCAGCGTGAAACGCTGCTGGTCACCGACCCGCCCGGCAAGCCCCGCTTCCTGGCGATCTACGGCGGCAAGCTCACCGGCTGGCGGGCCACGGCCGAACGCGTGCTCGAAAACGATCGCGCCGGCGCTGCCTGACCGCCGGGCGCGGGCCGACACCCGCAGGATCGGCCTGGTCAGGCCATGACTGCGCTGCCCGCCCGCGCTCAGGGCTGGCACAGGGCGGTCACCAGCTCCCGGTCGATCCAGGTGTTGCCGTTGAGGCTGTCGATGAACCCGCAGTGCCCGCCATGCCGGGTCACGGTGAGCTCGAGTGCCGGAACGCGCTTGAGTCGCCGCAGGTCAGCCGCCGGGATCATCGGGTCGTCCAGCGAGGTCACGACCCTGCTCGGCGTGTCGAGCGACGCCAGCGCCTCCCCGGTGATGGCGTAGCCGCGCAGATAGCTGGACAGGTCCGGGAACTCGGTGTACTGGCGCACCATCCGGTCCGTCATGCCGGTCAGCGAACGCTCGCCGATGAGCTCCTGGAAGTCGTAGTCGTCCGGCCAGGCCGCCTGTTTCTTGCGCAGCGAGCGACGCCACTTGAGCATGAAGTACTCACGATAGATCGACGGACCGCGCTCCAGCGCCTGCAGCGTGACCGCGGGATCCATGACGGGACACACGGCGACGATCCGGCGCAGGCGAATGCCGGCGCCGGACGCGCGCGCCCCGACGCGCAGCGCAAAGTTGCCCCCCAGGGAGAATCCGCCGAGCGACAGCGGTTCGTCCGGGTACAAGTCCTGTATGCGCCGCACGGCACCGACCACTTCATCGATGCGGCAGGAGTGAAACAGCTCCCGATTCAGGTCGTGCGTATCGCCGTGGTCGCGCAGGTTGAGCCTGATGACGTCGAACCCGGCGTCGAACAGGCCCTGACCGATCGACAGGAGGTAGAGCGACTGCGCGCTGCCTTCCCAGCCGTGCAGCAGCACCACGACACCGCGGGCCGGCGCACGGTCCACCGAGGCCTGGGTAGCCTGCAGGCCCAGCAGCCGTACCCCGCCCCCGCATTCGAGCACCAGGTCACTGCTCGCCTCGCTCAGGCCGACGGTACGGCGTTCCACGCCCGGGCGCCGCACCGGCAAGCTCGGCAGCACCGACTGCACGTGACGGTTGCGCAGCCATAGGGGCGGATCGAAGGGCAGCAGGCGCGCGACGTCTTCCATCGCCCGGCTCAAGCCTGCCGCACGCGGCGGGCGCCGCGGGACGGCGGCGGGCATCCGCCCGCCGCGGCGCGACGCCAGGCAATCAAACGGCCGACCTCCGTCACCGCTGCACGGCCGTGATCTCGAGCCTGTTGTTGGCGGCCGCGGCCTCGTTCCACTGTCCCGCGGTGGCCATTTCGAGCGGCGGGTAGGGCATGAGGACGCGCTCGGGCGGGCCCTGCACCAGCGCCAGCTCCACCCGGCCATTGGTCCGCTGCCGCACGGTCGGCGGCGAGATTGGCGTAGGACACCGGCTGCCGCGCGGAACCGTTCAGCTGCTCGTCGAACGGGTTGCCCCGATAGTCACACTCGCCGGCCGCGAGTGCCGGCGAGGCCGGCGCATAACCGGCCTCCGGGCTGCCGGTCAGACAGAATCGCCCCGCCACGGCCTCTACCCGCACCGTGCCCTGGAATCCCGACTCCTCGAGCCCGCGCACCAGCGCAGTCAGCTGCTCGAGTCGCGACGGAGCGAGCGGCGCTTCGCCGTAGGGCACCGGGATGACCTCCAGTGGCGCCGCGGTGGCCCTGGGTCCCGGTGCGGGCGCCACGACCTGCGATGCCGCGCGAACCTCGTCCAGCGTCGCCCGCAGCGCGGCGGCCTCGGTCTCGAGCCGGCTGCGCGCCTGCTCCACCTCGGCGGCCGTCTGGCTGGTTTGCCAGTAGAGCCAGCCGAGCACGGCAAGCGCCACGGCAAATGCCGCGAGCGCGACGATCCAGCCCCAGGGACGTTCGGCCGCGGGCGGCGGCGGCAGCGGCTCGGGCTCCACCGCCGCGGGCTCCTCGACCTTGAGCTCCGCCACCAGTCGCCGCGACTGTCCCTCGAGTGTGGCCACCATGAAGCGGCGCAGTTCCAGACTCTGCTCGCGCAGCATCGCCTCGAGCGCGGCCCGCACATCGGCATCGACGGCGGGCGCGGGCCGTGGCGGAGACGACTCGACGCCGTGCTCGTCGACAGGCTGCAGCACGGGCGGCGCTGCGTCGCGCCGGTCCGGCAGCAGCTGCAGCTGGTACAGGACCTTGGTGACGTCGATCGGGCGCACCGACTTGGGCAGGACACCCATGGCGCCGAGCGCGCGCGCCTGTCCGGCGTACAGCTCGCCCTCCTGAGACGTGTACATCATGACCGGCAATGTCGCGGTGGCGGGATTCGCCTTGATGAGCTTGACGGCTTCGAGCCCGTCCATCCCCGGCATGAGGTGATCCATGAAGACCACGTCGGGCCGCTGCTCCTTGAGAAACTCGAGCGCCGCCTCAGCGGAATCGGCGGTGTCGACCGAGATGCCGAACTTCTCCAGCATGCGGCTGAGCACGACTCGCGCCGACTTTGAATCGTCCACCACCAGCGCGCGCTTGGTCGACATCGCAACTCCCCGTACGGCCCGGGCAAGTATAGCGTCCGCCGCTCCTCATCGACGCGCGGCGATGTCCCGCCGCGAAGCTCGGACTCAGGCCAGCTCGCCGCGCGCGACGGTTACGCAGCCGCCGCCGACCCGCACGTCGACCGAGTCGTCCATCTCGGTCGCCCGCAGGTGCAGCGTCGACGGACGACCCATTCCCCAACCCTGTTCCGCCCTGACGTCCACCCGCGAGTCCCCGAGGCAGCGATGCCGCGCAAGATAGGCGGCGAGGCAGCCGTTACTGCTACCGGTTGCGGCATCCTCGGTCACGCCGAGCCCGGGGACGAATACCCGCACCGACACCGCGTGACCCCGCGACGCCTCCGTTGCGAACGCGAGCAGCGAACGCGACTCCCTGCGCTCCAGCAGCCTGCCGAGGCGGGACTTGTCGAGCTGGCAGCGATCCAGCGCGGCGCGACTGCCGACAGGTACGATCAGCGTCGGCAGGCCGGTCGAGACCTCCTGAACCGGGTGGTCGGCGCTCAGGTCAGAGGGCTTCAGGCCGATGGCGGCCGCCGCGGCCGCGCGCGGCGCCGTCCGCCCGAACACCGCCGACGGCTGCCGCATCCAGTACCGGCCACCGTCGCGCCCGGGTTCGAATGCGACCGGCACGACTCCGACGCCGAGTTCGAGCGCGATGTTCATGGGCGCGCGCCGCGACAGTTCCGTGCGCAGCACGTGCGCGCTGCCGAGCGTTGGATGGCCGGCAAAGGGCAGCTCCGCGACCGGCGTAAAGATCCGCAGCCGCCGCGGGTGACCGTTGCGCTGCGGCATGAGGAAGGTGGTTTCCGAGAAATTGAACTCGCGCGCGATCTGCTGCATCTGCCGGCTCGAGAGGCCCTCGGAATCGCTAACGACCGCCAGCTGATTGCCGGCCAGTGCGCGCTGGGTGAAGACATCGACCAGGAAGAATGGGCGTGCCATCTTGGACTCCGTGACTGACGATCGTGGCGAAGGGCGACTGTGGCGAAGGGCACCGGGGACTGGAAGATACCCGGCCACGTCCGGGGCAGCCGCGAGCGGCGTCACAAGCGGGTGAAATTCGAGCGGCCGCCGCGGGCGGACATAAGCAGCGCCACGCCGGAGGCGCGAGTCGCTGCGGAACGCTACGCGCCGGCGGCGATCGACTCGAAGTCCGCCGCCAGCCGGGCCAGCCGCTCCTGCAGGCGTTCACGCTGGGCCGGCGACAGGGACGCATCGATGTCCACGATCAGCCTGAGCACACGCTGGCGATCCGCGTCGAAGCGCTTGCGGGATTCCTCCGGCCAGAAGGCATCGCCATCGGCGAGCAGCTTCTGGAGGACCGGCTCGAACCTCGCGACATCAGAACGGCTCGCCAGCGCCTCCCTGAACGCCTGCTGCCAGGCACGCCGGCTCGCCAGCCAGCCTGCGATGTCGGACGTCATCGCGGAGGCGGACTGGCGCGCCATGTCGCGCTGCGCCTCGTCGAGACGCCCGACCCAGCGCTCCAGCTGCTTGATGGTCGTCTTCTCACGGCGCTTGAGCCGCTCCGCATCCGACTCCTTCAGGTACTTCCTTTCTATCTCCGCGTCGTCCTCGGTGATCTGCTCGAACATCTGCTCCACCTGGTCATCCGACAGCGCGCTCAGCAGCGCCGCTGCATCGGGCGCGAGTTGCCGCATCAGGTCGTCCCAGAAGCCCTCCATTTCCAGCCGTGCGGCGGAAATGCGCTCCGCGCCCAAGGGGCTCGCGGCGTCCCGCTCTATTTCCCGCAGAAATGATGCATAGCGCGCCATCTGCGACTCGCGATGCCAGGTCAGCAGCGTGTCGAGGGCGCGCTCGAACTGCTGGCGTTGCCCGGTATCGAGATCCACATAGTCGCGGAAGTACCAGGGCACCAGCGTATCGAGCTGGCCGTAGGCGAGCTTCACGCCGCTGCAGCCGGTCAGCAGCAGCGCCGCGAACAGCCCGAGCGTGAGCATGCGCGCCGTCTTGACTCCCCGCCCCGCGCACGCGCTAATCACGGCATGCGCCGCTCCCCGCTCCCGTTCGCGACGGCCGTCCTGGCCACGCTGGGTCCGTCCTGCCCACGCTGGCGGCACAGGCCGCGAGCCGCGTCGCGGTGTCGGCCGACATGATCGAATGGAACGGGTTGCAGATTGCTCACGCGCAAGTCGTCCTCGCTGCGCCGGGAAAGCGCTCGGGCCCGGCATCATTGTACGCACAGGCTGTTGACGGGCTGGCGACAGGCCGGCTGCAGGAGGTTCGCCTGGACTGCCGCACCCTGGCGGTCGACGGCGACCGCCTGGGCTGCGCCGACGGCACCCTGTCTGGAGCTTTCGGCGCGGCGGGGCGCCAGGATTCGCCGATCGCGTTCTCGGTCACTCCCGGCGGGCCCGCCACGGTGCGAATCGGCCGTCTGGCCGTGGCGGCGGGCGTCGTCACCCTCGATGGGCGCCTGGACGGGCGTCGATTCGACGTGGCCGGCACGGCTGCCGGCGTGGATCTCGAGCAGCTCGTGCCGTTGATCCAGCCGTTCGAGCTGCTGCCGGCCGGCATGACCCTGGGCGGGCGCCTGTCCGGCAGCTTCGACGCCTCGGGCACCGACCTCGATCTGCTGCGGGTCGAAGGGACGGCCGAGCTGGATGGCCTGGCCCTGGCCGATGCCGCCGGCTCCCTGGCCGCCGAGCAGCTGGCCGTGACCGTAATGGCACGGCTCGAGCGGCCGGATCCCTCCGGCGACTGGCAGGTGGCGCTCGAGGCACGTTCCGGACAAGGCCAGGCCTATCTCGAGCCGGTGTTCGTCGATCTCGGCCAGCATCCGCTCACGGCACGCATCGACGCACGGCTCGCGGCAGATGCCTCGCGCCTGGCGGTCCGGCGCATCGACATCGAGCAGGCCGGCATCCTCAAGGCACACGGCGACGCCGACCTCGACCTGCGCGGCGAGGTCCTGCTGTCGCGCGCGCACATCCTCGTCGAGCAGGCGGAGCTTGCAGGAGTGGTGCCCGTGCTGGCGGCGCCATTCCTGATTTCAACGCAGTTCGCGGATCTTGCGGGATCCGGTACGGTCGCCGGCGAGGTGGACGTCGCCGCCGGGCTGCCCACGCGCCTCGACCTCACGCTGAGCGACGTCGTCCTCGACAGCACCACCGGCTCGCTCGCCGTAGAGGGCCTGGCGGGGCGCGTTACCTGGCACGACGAGGCGCTGCGCAATGCGCTCGCCCCGAATGTCGACAGCGAGATCTTCAAGTCACGCCTCGACTGGCGCTCCGCGCGGCTGTGGGGCATCGAGTTCGGCCAGGCCGGCATCCCGTTCACCACCACCGGACGCGGTTTCCGTCTGCTGGATCCGGTGCTGTTGCCGGTGTTCGACGGCGGACTGTCGATCGCTACGCTGCGCATCCGCAATGCGGGCACGCCCCGCATGTACCTGCGCTTCGATGCCGAGGTGAAGCCGATCAGCGTGGCGCCCATCAGTCGCGCGCTCGGCCTGCCGCAGTTCTCGGGCACGATCTCCGGCAGTATCCCGCGCCTGGAGCTGAGCGACGGACTCGTCACCCTCGGCGGCAACCTCGAGGCGCGGGTGTTTGACGGCCAGATCGTCGTGCGCAACCTGCGCATGCGCGATCCGCTCGGCGAGTTCCCGCAACTGTTCGCGGACATCGACATCGACGCCCTGGACCTGCAGCAACTGACCGACACCTTCGAGTTCGGGATGATCACGGGGCGGCTGTCCGGCCGCGTTGCGGGCCTCGAGCTGTTCAACTGGATGCCGGTCGCGTTCGACGCGCGCCTGTACAGCACGCCCGGCGACAAGACCAAGCGGCGCATCAGCCAGCGCGCGGTGCAGAATCTGTCGAGTATCGGCGGCGGCAGCGGCGGCGGCGTGGCGGCCGCGCTGCAGGGCGGATTCCTGCGGTTCTTCGACAGCTTCCGCTACAAGCGACTGGGCCTGTCATGCCAGCTGGTCAATGACGTCTGCCGGATGGACGGGGTCGCGCCGGCGCCGGGCGGCTACTACATCGTGCAGGGCAGCGGCCTGCCGCGCATCAGCGTGATCGGCAACCAGAGCCGGGTCGCCTGGAGCCGGCTGGTGAGCCAGCTCGCGGCGATGGCCGAGACTTCCGGACCGGTCGTCGAATAGTCCGGCCCGGGCGCGCGGCGCGCGGCAGGCCGGGATCGGGTAAAGTGGAGCAGCGTTCAGACGGCGTTCAGCCGCGACGCCCCAGCATCGGGTTCAGGGTACACCCAAGGAGATCCGGACGATGTCACGCCTGCTTGTATCGGTTCTCGGCGCCGCCAGCCTGGCGCTCGCCGCCTGCGTCACCATCAATGTCTATTTCCCTGCCGCCGCGGCTGAAAAGGCGGCCGACCGGATCATCGAGGACGTCTGGGGCAAGGACGTCGCGAGCCAGCCGCCGGCCGGCAACGAGCAGTCTGCTATCGGGCGTTCGGCCGCCGACGTACTCGTCGCCGCGGCCCGTGGCGCGCTTGAGTTCGTGGTGCCCGCCGCTCACGCGCAGGCCGACCTGAACGTGTCGACCCCGGCCGTGCGCACGCTTACGGGCCGGATGGAGAGCCGCCACGCGCAGTTGTCCAAGTACTACGACAGCGGCGCGGTCGGTTTGACGTCGGAGGGCCTGGTCGAGCTGCGCGATGCGAACGCCGTGGCGCTCGCCGAGCGCAACCAGGTCAAGAAGCTGGTCGCCGACGAGAACAGCGACCGCAACGCGCTGTATCGCGAGATTGCGAGTGCGAACGGTCACCCCGAATGGGAAGCGGATATCCGCTCGACCTTCGCGGCGCGCTGGGTCGCCAATGCGCGCAGCGGCTGGTGGTATCGCTCTGCCGCGGGGCAGTGGTCACAGAAGTAGGCGAATCGCCCGCCGCCGCACTCAGCCCTCGTCCGGCAGGCGCTCGACCAGATCCGCGCCCTCGTGGCGCGGATTGTTGACCCTGCGACTCACCTTGTAGGCCTCCAGCCCGACGCCGGAAGCAGCTGCGAGCAAAGACGCAAGCGCGACGGAGTCCGCCTTATCCGTCTGCAGCCAGGCGTCATGGTGCGCAGGCGCCAGCACGGCCGGCATGCGGTTGTGGATCCCCGCCAGCTGCGGCGCGGCCTCGGTGGTGATGATCGTGCAGGAATCGATGTCCCGGCCGCTGGCCGCGTCACGCCAGCGCTCCCACAGGCCGGCGAATCCGAGCACCTCCTGCTGCCGCGCGCGGATGAACCAGGGCTGCTTGCCTTCCGCGCCGGACTGCCACTCGTACCAGCCGTCCGCCAGCACGATGCAGCGCCGCCGCTGGTAGGCGCTGCGGTACGCCGGGCGCTCGGCCAGCGTCTCCGCCCGCGCGTTGATCATCCTGTTGCCGATCGACTTGTCCTTCGCCCAGCCCGGGATCAGCCCCCAGTGGACCAGCACGCACTCGCGCTGGCCCCGCTCCGGCTCGCGCACGATCGGTACGTCCTGGGTCGGAGCGATGTTGTAGCGCGCCGTCAGTTCGGGCACCCCGACCACGGCGAAGGTGCGCCTGACGGCTTCCGCCGGTGAGAAGAATGCATAGCGCCCGCACATGACCGGTGACTACTCCCGGATGCCGGTACCCCGGTTCATCAGACCCACGACGATCGCGAACATGAGTATGGCCGCCCCGACCGTCACCAGCATCGCCTTGACGATGTCCACGTCGCTGCTGCCGAGGAACCCGTAGCGGAACGCGTTCACCATGTAGAGGATGGGGTTGACGTACGAGAGTTTCTCCGCCCAGGACGGCAGCAGGGACACGGAGTAGAACACCCCGCCCAGATAGGTCAGCGGCGTCAGCACGAAGGTCGGGAACCAGGAGATCTGCTCGAAATTCTTGGCGAAGATCGCGTTGAAGAACCCGCCCAGCGAGAACACCACGGAGGTCACGATCACCGAGCCGATGATCAGCAGCGGGTGCGCAACGGGCAGGTGCGTGAAGAACAGCGCCACGCCAGTGACCAGCGCGCCGACCAGCAGCCCACGCAGCACCCCGCCGCAGACGTAACCGAGCACGATCAACCAGTTCGGCAGCGGCGAGACCAGCAGCTCCTCGACGTGCTTGCCGAACTTGGCGCCGAAGAAGGTCGACACGACGTTGCCGTAGGAGTTGGTGATGACCGACATCATGATCAGCCCCGGCGCGATGAACTGCATGTAGTCGAAGCCGTCCATCTGGCCGATGCGCCGGCCGATGAGGCTGCCGAAGATGATGAAGTACAGCGTCGCGGTGATCGCCGGCGGCACGATCGTCTGCCCCCAGATGCGCACGATGCGCCCGAACTCGCGCCGCACGATCGTCTGGAAGCCGACCCAGCGGACCGAGGATCGCAGTACTGCGCTCGCGCGGTCCTGCCCGGCGACCTCCTCGCTCACGCGCGCCGCTCCGCGCCCGCGGAGCCGGCTTCGACCAGGCGCATGAACAGCTCCTCCAGCCGGTTGACCTTGTTGCGCATGCTGACGACCTCCATGTTCGCCGCGGTCAGCTGGCTGAACACGTCATTCAGGCTACGCTCCTTCGAGATCTCGACTTCCAGCGTGTGGTCGTCGACCAGCCGGACCGCATAGCCCTCCAGGTCGGGGAGTTCCCGCACAGCCTCGCGGAAGTTGAGCACGAAGGTCTCCTGGTGCAGCTTGCGAATGACGTTCGCCATCGAGTCGTTCTCGATGATCCGGCCGCGGTCGATGATGGCCACGTTGCGACACAGGTTCTCGGCTTCCTCCAGGTAATGCGTGGTGAGGATGATCGTGGTACCGAGCGCGTTGATCTCGCGCAGGAAGATCCACATCGAGCGGCGGATCTCGATGTCCACGCCCGCCGTCGGTTCGTCCAGGATCAGCAGCCGCGGCTCGTGCACCAGGGCGCGCGCGATCATCAGCCGTCGCTTCATGCCGCCCGACAGCGCGCGTGCGATCGAATCGCGCTTGTCCCACAGCTGCAGCTGCCGCAGGTACTTCTCGGCCTGCTGCTCGGCCCGCCGGCGCGGAATGCCGTAGAAGCCGGCCTGATTCACGACGATCGTGAACACCTTCTCGAACATGTTGAAGTTGATTTCCTGCGGCACGACGCCGATGCAGGACTTGGCCGCCTCGATCGCCGTATCGATGTCGTGACCGAACACCTCGACCGTGCCGGCGGTCTTGGTGACCAGCGAGGTGATGATGCCGATCGACGTCGTCTTGCCGGCCCCGTTCGGCCCCAGCAAGGCGAAGAAATCCCCCTGCTCGACCTCGAGATCGATGCCCTTGAGGGCCTGGACGCCGTTTCCGTACGTCTTGGCCAACCCGCGGAGAGACAAGGCTTTCATGGAGAACTCGGGAGCGCCGCGATCGCGACGCAGAGCCGAGAGAGTAAACTCCGCGAGCCGATCCGGGCAACTCCGCCTGCCTCTGGGCGGGAGGATGATCGAATGCTCTACGCGCTTGCGGCCGATGCGGTGCTGCTGCTGCACGGTGCTTTCATCGTCTTTGCCGTGCTCGGCGGCCTGCTGGTGCGCTGGCGGCGGCTCATGGCTGCCGTCCACCTGCCCGCCGCGGGCTGGGCGGCTGCGATCAGCTTCACTGGCGGCGTCTGTCCGCTGACTCCGCTCGAGAACGCACTGCGGTTGCGGGCCGGTGAGGCGACCTACCCGGGCGCGTTCATCGAGGAGTACCTGCTGCGACTCATCTATCCACCGGGTCTGACGGCCGCCGTCCAGCTCGCCCTCGGCATACTGGTAATCGCCGTCAATGTCGCGATCTATGGCTGGGCGCTGCGCGCCTGGCGGCGATGAAGGCGTCGCACGCGGGCAGCGTCGCTACCGTGCAGCTGCAGGCCGAGCAGGCGCACCCGCCCGGCCAGGGCCTCGTCCGAAGGGCTTCTGCCGGCAGCCGCCAGCAGATTCCAGAAGCGTTCGCGGACGCAGAACCGGGCGGTCAGGACGGGCGCGACGCGGCGCGCCAGGCCTTCGAGCCGGCCCACCGGCAGGTCGGCGAGCGCGGCAACGGCCGCCGGTTCGAGACCAAACGCCATGCGTGCCAGCCGGCTGTCGAGTTGGGCACAGTGCCACGCCAGGGTCACCGCCGATCGCGCGAACGACACTACCCGCGGCTCGGCCGCGCCGGACGGTCCCCCATCGCGCACGGCGGACGTTGCCGCACAGCTCGCCTGCCAGAAGGCCTCGTCCCGGAACGAGGCGTCGAACAGGACGAACGGCAGCCAGAGCGGACCCTTGAGCGCCTCGGCGGCGGCCGTGAGATGAATCACCAGGTGGGCCGGCAAGCCGAGCGCCGGCATGCCGGGACGGGAGCCGTGCAGGTCGCGCAGCAGGCGCAGGAACGCCGCGTTGACGCCCGCCAGGGCGGCCAGCCGGCGCTCATCGAACAGCACAGGCCGATTCCAGTAGGCGGTCCCGGCGGGAGGTGGCAGCGCCAGGGGTGTTTGGGTGTTCATGGGCATTTTTCTCCGTAACCGTTCTATTTGACGGCTTCCCGGGTCTTGGCCCGGTTCCGATTTGCTGGTAAAAAAATACCAGTGCCCTCTTGGCCTGTCAACGGAAGCCAGCTCATGCGAATCACCGACGACCGCTACACCCGCGACAGGCTGCGTCTCGACCTGGCCCTGCGCCTGATCGGCCACGAGGCGCGCACCCGCACCATCCGCAGCTGGACCGGACTGACCGAGGACCGCATACGCAAGCTGTTCAAGAGCTACGTTGAGCACGCCGGCCTGGGCAGCGTGCGGCGCCATCGCGGCAAGTCGCCCCGCCAGCCGGCCTTCTTCCTGAAGAACGGCACGGTCCGCCTGGAAGCCTCGAGCCTCGCCTCCTGTTTCTGTCAGCTCGGCCTGCTCGACGCCGCGCCCCAGCCGCCGCTCGGTGCGGTCGGCCTGCTGCGCTGGGGCGAGTCGTTCTGCGAGGCCTACGAGGCGTTTCTCTATCACCACCCTGCGCCGCAGATCGGCTTCGAGCACGCCTGCTTCCTGCGCCATGCCCTGGAGCGGCGGCGCGAGCTGTGCATCGACGACTGCCGCACCTGCGGATCGCTGCTGGTCGTCTCGGCCTATGCCGGACGCCCCGAGGAATGCGTCCTGTGTGCGGGACCAGGGCGGCGCGCGCCCCACAACTGAGCGAAGCGCCGCCCGTTACAATGCGGGTCTGGCTTCTGACCGAAGGACGCGCGCATGCCGCCCACCGAGCGGCCCAACACTTTTGCCGGCCCGTACGTCGACCGGCTGCGTCCGCCGCGGCTCGACGCCAGCGCGTATGCCGAGGCCGTGGCGGGCGGCAAGGCGCGGATCGTGCCCATCTGGCGCTCGCGCAATCTGCTGTTGCGCGCGCCCGGGGCCGGCGCCTGCCTGCTGGAGGTGAGTTCGGCGCTGGCGGCCCGGCTCGACCCGGCTGACTTGATCCTGCTCGGTGAGTTCCAGGGACATGTTGCCTTCGCAGCCGAACTGGCGGACGAGCAGCCCCCAGCGCTGCATGACGCGGCGGAGTTCGCCGATCTGCGCCTCGCGGGCGGCCAGCTGGACTGGCGCGAAGCGGGGCTACTGGCCTATGCGCGCGCCATGGTCAGCTGGCGCCGCCGGCATCGCTACTGCGGCAGCTGCGGCGCACCGATGCTGCCGGCGCAGTCCGGCCACGTCATGCGCTGCGCTGCGCCGGGCTGCGACAACCAGTCGTTCCCGCGCCTCGACCCGGCGGTCATCGTGCTGGTCACGGACGGCGAGCGCGCGCTCCTTGGACGCCAGGCAAGCTGGCCGGCCGGCCGCTACTCGACCCTGGCGGGATTCGTAGAGCCGGGCGAGAGTCTCGAGGACGCCGTGCGTCGCGAGGTCATGGAGGAGACCGGCGTGCGGGTCGGCGAGACGAGCTACCACAGCTCCCAGCCCTGGCCATTCCCGTCCTCGCTGATGCTCGGCTTCATCGCGCGCGCGGAGACGACGGCGATCTGCCGCGGCGATGAGGAGCTGGAGGACGCGCGGTGGTTCACCCGCGCGGAGATCGCCGCCGGTTCGCCCTCATTGCCGACCCGTCACTCGGTTTCCTACCGGCTGATCGAGGACTGGTACGACGCCGCGGCGCCCCGACCCCTCGCCGAAGAGCCGGGAGTGCAGTTGTGGCAATTGCGCCGCTGAATCGCGCCGGCCGTCGCCGCGCCCCGCCAGCCGCCTCGCGCGCCGCCGGGCTCTAGCCATGGACGCCGTCAGCGCGACGCTGTCGATCATCACCGGTGTTGCGCTCGCGGCGGCAGCCGGCTTTCGGGTTTTCGTGCCATTGTTGGCGACAGGGGTTGCGATCCACTTCGGGGTGATCGAGCCCGCCGACGGGTTCGCGTGGCTGGGCGAACCGGTCGCGCTGGCCGCACTGGGCGCGGCAACGCTGCTCGAGATTGCAGGCTACTACCTGCCCGGTGTCGACCACCTGCTCGACGTCGTGGCGGCGCCGCTGGCGTTTGCCGCCGGCGTCGTGGTGGCGGCCAGCGTCATGGCGGACATTCCCGCGTGGCTGCGCTGGCTGGCCGCCGTGATCGCGGGTGGCGGCGCGACCGCCGCGGTGTACTCCGTGTCATCGCTGACTCGCGCCACCTCGGCCACCACGACCGGCGGTCTCGGCAATCCGGTGGTCTCGACCGGCGAGCTGGCGGGTTCGATCCTGCTGGCGTCACTGGCGATCCTCGCGCCGCTGCTGGCCGCCGCGGCGCTGCTCGCCCTGGGGATCGTGCTGCTCAAGCGACGGCGCACGCGTGCGCACTGATGTGCCTGCTGATCGCCGCCGTCGACGCGCATCCGCGCTACTCGCTGGTCCTGGTCGGGCACCGCGACGAATTTCACGCGCGGCCGACGGCGCCGCTCGCGTGGTGGCCCGACCATGACGGCGTGCTGGCCGGCCGCGATCTCGAGGCCGGCGGCACCTGGCTGGGGGTGGGCCGCGACGGCCGCGCCGCGGTGATCACGAACTTCCGCGATCCGGCCAGGCCGGTTGCCGGCGCGCCGTCCCGTGGCCGCCTGATTCCCGACTTCCTCGCAGGACACGGCACCGCGCACGAGTACGCTGAGCGCGCCACCCGCGAGGCCGCGCGCTACGCCGGCTTCAACCTGTTGCTGATAGACGGAACGGCCGCGGTGTACGTCTCGAATCGCCCCGGCGTCAACGTCAGCAGCCTGGCCGCAGGCATCTACGGACTGAGCAATCACCGGCTGGACACGCCCTGGCCCAAGGTGCTGCGAACCAGGGCGCGGGTCACCCAACTGCTGAGCAGCCCTGCGCTGACGGTCGACAGCCTGCTTGCGGCGCTGCGCGACCGCCTGCCGGCCGGCGACGACGAACTGCCCGAGACCGGCGTCGGCAAGGAACTCGAAAGGCTGCTGTCCGCTCCTTTCATCGTGAGCCCCGGCTACGGCACGCGCTCGGCTTCCGCCGTACTGGTCGGGCGCGATGGATCGGTGGTGGTGCACGAGCGCCGTTATGACCCGCATGGTTCGGCCAGCGGGCACACGACATTCGCCTTCCAGTCCGTGCCGCCGCGGGAACGGCACGGCTAGAATCGAGTCGAATCCTGGTATTCCCGACTCATGACCCCACACCGCGCCCTGCTGCTCCTGGCTTGTCTGCTGGCGACCCCTGCCAGCGCGGGAATCGATGTCACCATCTCGGGCGTCGACGGCGCGCTGCGCGAGAACGTCGTGGCATTCCTGAGCCTGGTGCGCTACGCCAACTCGCCGGATCTGGATCAGGAGCGCGTCGATCGCCTGGCGCAGCGCGCGGAGCGCGAAGCGCGCTCGGCATTGCGACCTTTCGGCTACTACGACCCGGTGGTGGTCGCGACCATTGCCGAGGGCGAGTCGCCGGATTCGTGGAAAGCCGAGGTCAAGGTGACGCTCGGCGAGCCAGTAATGCTGGCGGGGGCCGAAACCCAAGTCACCGGCCCGGGCCGTGACGAGGCGTTCCTGCGCGAGGTGCTGGAAAACTTTGCGCTCAAGGTCGGGTCGCGCCTCAGCCACGGGGACTACGACGCGCTGAAGGCCGCACTGCAGCGCGCCGCCGCCAGTTACGGCTACCTGGACGCCGCCTGGACTCGCGCCAGCCTCGAGGTCGACCCGGTCACCCGCGAAGCGCATGCGTTCCTCACGCTCGATACGGGTGAGCGCTACCGCTTCGGCGCGACCGAGATCGAACAGGACTTCCTCGATCCCGACCTCGTGCGTCGATACCTCCGCTACCGCGAGGGCGACTGGTACGACGCGGTGCTGCTGCTGCGGACGCAGTTCGCGCTCGATGATTCCGAGTACTTCTCCGTGGTCGAGGTACTCCCCGAGGCGCGCGACCGGGTCGCGAAGACCGTCCCGGTGCGGATCGATTCCGAGAAGAACAAGCGCTATCGATACCGGGTGGGCGGCGGCTATGCAACCGACACTCAGTGGCGCCTGTTGCTGGGCTGGACCAATCGCCAGGTCAATCGCCGCGGTCACCGGCTGAGCGCGGAGGCCCGGCTGTCGGGCCTCGAGCAGCGCATCGATCTGAACTACGTCATTCCGTGGACCGACCCGGCGCTCGAGAAGCTGTCGCTGCGCCTGCTGACCGGCAGCGTGGACTCGGGCGACGTGACGACCCGGGGCGTGTCGTTCCGCCCGGGCCTCACCCAGGTCCGCGGTCGCTGGCAGCGGGTGCTGTTCACCAACCTCGATTACACGCGGGACACCCTGCCCAACCCCACCGGCACCACCGTCTCGTCGGTTGCGACCCAACGCAACCTGCTGCTGGTCCCCGGCATTTCCTATGCGCTGCTGCCGCCCGGCTTCATCGCGGGAGGCGCTGCAGGACGCGGCCTGTACGGCGAACTGTCCGGTTCGACCAGCGCGTTGGGCTCGGACTCGGACTTCCTGCGCCTGGTGGTGCGCGACGAGCGCCGCTTCGATCTGGGCGGCCCCTGGCACCTGACGGCAAGGGCCGAAGTCGGCACCAGCGCGGTCGGGGACTTCCAGGACTTGCCGGCCCAGTACCGCTTCTTCGCCGGTGGCGATCGCAGCGTGCGCGGCTACGGCTACAACGAGCTGTCGCCGGTCGACGCGGAGGGCAACAGAGTCGGCGGTCGTCACCTGGTCATCGCGTCGCTGGAGATCGAGCGCGACCTGCCACGCAATTTCGGCGTGGCCGCGTTCGTCGATGGCGGCAACGCCTTCAACCGCTTCGGCGATCCGCTGGAATACTCGGTCGGTCTCGGTATCCGCTATCGCCTGCCATTCGTGAGCGTGGGCCTGGACGTTGCGCAGTCCATCTCGCAGCCGGATCGCTCGCCGCGCGTGCACTTCAACTTCACGCCGCTGTTGTGATCGCCGCGCGCCGCATCGCAGTGCTGGCCACGCTCGCCGCGACAGCGGTGCTGATCGCCGTCGGTGGCCTGCTCGCCTGGCTGCTGCTCACTCAATCCGGGCTCGACCGGACCATCGCGCTGCTCGACCGGATCGACGCCGTCGGGATACGCGTCGACGGCGCGCGCGGGAGACTGGCCGGACCACTGCAGTTCGATACGCTGTTCGTCGAGACGGACAGCGCGGTGATCGAGGTGCAGGGCGCCGAACTGGATCACGCACCGCTGGCGCTGTTGTTCGGCCGTGTCGTGGCGACGCGGCTCAACGTGCAGTCACTGGCGGTTCGACTGCGCGAACCCGATTCGCCGCCGCCGGATCGTGCGCTGGCGTTCATGCCCCGCTGGCTCTCCGCGAGCGTCGCGGACGGCCGGGTGACCACGGCCTCGCTGTCGCTGCCCTCCGGCCGCCGGCTCGAGTTCGCGGATGTCGAACTGAGCGGCACCGTGACGCATGCCCGTATCGACCTGACCAGCCTGCGGGTCAGGACACCGCAAGGAACCGCCGCCGGCACCGCCCGCCTCGACGCCCGCAAGCCGCTGGCGCTGCGCGCCAAGCTCGACTGGACCCTGGCATCGCAGCCCCGGTTTGCCGGCTCGATCAATGCCAAGGGTGATCTGGACAAGCTGGAGCTGAGCGGAACGATCGTCGCACCTGCGAGCGCCAGCGTGGCCGCGACGCTGACCTCGCTCGGTCCCGAGCTCGAATTCGACGCCAGGATCGACAGCGACGGTTTCGATCTGACGCCCTGGCTTGCCGACCCGCCGCTCGGCCCGCTCGCCGGGTCGATCAGCGCCCGCGGCACGCTGCAGGCGCTCGAGGCAACCGGTCGGCTGGACGGACGCGGCCTGCCTGCCGCCGGCATCGACGTGACGACCGCGATCGACTTCATGGCTGACGCGCTGGCGGTGCGCAGACTCAGGCTCGCTTCGCGCGATGGCACCATGCAGCTCGACGGCAGCGGCACAGTCGCACTGTCGCCTTCGCCGGCCATCACTGCCGACATCAGCTGGCGGGGGCTGCGGTGGCCCTTCGACGGCGATCCGCTGGTGACGAGTGCCACCGGACGCGCCACGCTGAAGGGCTGGGAGATGCTCGCATTCAACCTGGATGGCAGCGCGCTCGCCCCCGGCTATCCGTCGCTGCAGGTGGCCGCCACGGGATTCGCGGACCGCGACGGCCTCGGCATCAGTGAGGCGGCGGTGAGCAGTGGTCGCGCGCGCCTGACGGGCAGCGGCTTCATCGGCTTCTCCGCGCTGCGACCGTGGCAGGTCACCGCGGCAATACGCCAGCTCGACCTGTCGACATTGCGGGCAGGCCTCGACAGCAATCTCGGTTTCGACGTTGCGGCGTCGGGTCTCGGCATGGACAAATCCGCCGCCTGGGCCGCGGTGCTCAGTCGCACGTCCGGGACGCTGCGGGGCCAGCGGGTGGCGGGTCAGGGATACGTGCGCCATCGCCCCGGCTTGACGGACTTCGAGCGATTCGACCTCAGCATTGGCCCGGCGCGCGCGCAGATCAGCGGTCAACTGGGCGCGGGCACGGCGCTCGAGGCCAGCATCGTCGCCGATGACCTCTCCGCCATCGACGACGAACTGGGTGGCGCCATCGAGGGCCGGCTGTCGGTCAGTGGGGCCGGTGCGCCCAGTGTCGGCAAGGAGCCGCTCTGGGTGGACGCGTCATTTCGCGGCCGCGACTTGCGCTATGGCGAGCAACATGCCGCCGTGCTGTCGCTCGACACCGTGATGGACCTCTCCGACCAGCAGGACGGCTGGCTGCGACTGCGGGCCGCCGGCATCACGCTGGCGGGCCAGAGCATCGCCACCACCCGCCTGTCCCTGGACGGACGGGCCGCGGATCACCAGGTGGAGATGCGCGTCGGCGCAGGGGAACGCGCGCTCAGCCTGCTGGGGACCGGCGCCTACCGGGATGGATCCTATCGACTTGCGGCGGCCCGCATCGAGGGCGCCGGGCCGCAGCTGGAAGGCTGGTCGCTCGAGCAACCCCTGCAGGCGTTGGTATCGCGGCGGATCGCTGAACTGGAGCCAACCTGTTTCGTTCGCGCACCGCGACGATGGTGTATCGAGGGCCGCTGGCAGGCCGCGGCGGGCTGGTCTGCCTCGCTCGCGACGGAGTCGTTCCCGCTGGAAGCGCTGGCCGTCGAACTGCCGGGCAAGCCCGCCTATCGTGGCCTGCTCGACCTGAAGGCCGAGGCCAGAGGCCTGCCTGGCCAGCCCTGGACCGGCACGTCGGAACTGCTGCTGCGCGATGCCCGCCTCATGTTCATGACGCCCAGTGGCCGCCGCGAGGAACGCTCGCTCGGCGTGACCGCCCTGCGGGTCACGAGCACCGCCGAAAGCCACCAGCTGACGCTGCAGTCCCGCGATGCGGAGGTCGGCACCCTGAATGGCAGCGCCACGATCGCGCGACTGCCCGGTCGCTCGCTCGGCGACTCGCCACTCGACGGCCGGCTGCGACTGTCCACCAGGCAGCTCGGGTTGCTGCCACTGGTGCTGGCGGACATCGACCGTGCCGACGGCACGCTCGAGGCCGACGTGGGCCTGTCGGGGACGGTCGCCGAACCATTGTTTGCCGGGTGGGTGCAGCTCGACGACGGCGCCCTCGAGCTCTACCAGACCAACCTGCGCCTGAAAGACGTCACGGCGCGGATCACCTTCATGGAACGTGCACTGACGCTCAAGGCCTCCGGGCACGCCGGCGAAGGCAGCTTCACCGCCGAGGGCCGGATGGGCTGGCAGGGCGGGCAGATGCAGGGCACGCTCGACCTCGACGGCAGCGGACTTCTGGTGGCCGACCTGCCCGAGGCGCGGATCGAGGCGTCGCCCAACCTCAAGTTCCGGGTCGACGGGCGCGAGATCGACGTCAGCGGTACCGTGACCATTCCGGCGGCACGCATCGAGCCGCGGCAGTTCGTCGGCGCGGTGCCGATCTCGGCGGACGAGAAGATCGTCGGCTCACAGGCACCCGAGCAGGGCCCCAGCGCCTATCGCGTGTCGACCGACGTGCGCATGGTGCTGGGCAAACAGGTCAAGCTGAACGCCTTCGGCCTCAGTGGCCGGCTGGAAGGCAGCGTGCGTGCCCAGTCACGCGCCGATGAGATCGCGGTCGGCACCGGTGAGCTCGAGGTCAAGGATGGCAAGTACCGCGCGTACTCCAAGGAGCTGGACGTCGAACGGGGGCGCTTGCTGTTCGCGGGTGGGCCGGTGGCGGATCCCGGTATCGACCTGCGCGCCAAGAAGGACCTGCCCGGCTACGAAGTCGGCGTGATCGTCCGGGGCCGGCTGCGCAAGCCGGAGCTGAGCCTGTACTCGGTCCCTTCCCTGCCCCAGTCACAAATCGCCTCGCTGCTGCTGGTCGGACGCAGCATCGACACACTGCAATCGGGAGACCGGGAGACCCTCGGCAGTTCGACGCCGGGGCTGATTGCCCAGGGCGGCTCGATCCTGGCCGGTCAGCTGGGGCGCTACGTCGGGCTCGACGACGTGGCCGTGGAAACCGACGCCGAGTACCAGGCGTCGCTGGTCATCGGCAAGTTCCTGTCGCCGCGCCTGTACGTGAGCTACGGGATATCGCTGACCGACGCGATCAATACCTTCAAGCTGCGCTACACGATCGGCGACAACTGGGTCATTCGCGGCGAAGCGGGCCGTGAGGCCAGCGCGGACGTCGAGTACACCGTCGATCGCTGAGCCGGCCGCGGGCCCTCCGACGGGGGCCCTTGACTACGTCCGCATATTTATGCAGACTCTCGCAACTTTATGCATGCCGCCCCTGCAATCGACCATGGCCAGCAACAGCGAACATTCGATGACCCATGCGCGCCGCGAGGCGCTCAGGCAGATCATCACCGGCACCCAGGTCGGCCGCCAGGCCGACCTGGTGCGCATGCTGGCCAAGGCCGGCCATCGCGCGACCCAGTCGAGCGTCAGCCGCGACCTGCGCGAACTGGGCGTGGCCAAGCGCGGCGATCGCTACGTCCTGCCTGACGATTACGCCCCGGCCAGCGGCGGCTTCCGCGCGGTCGCCGGCTTCGTGCGCCAGGTCCGCCCGGCGGGCTCGTCGCTCACGGTGATCCGCACGGCCGCCGGCGCGGCGCAGAGCGTGGCGATCGTGCTCGACCGCGCCAGCTGGCCCGAGGTCGTCGGCACCATATCCGGCGACGACACCATCTTTGTCGCAACCGACGATGCACGCGCCCAACGGGTCGTGATCGATCGTTTGCGCGACCTCTTCCGAGCCTGAGATCCTCCCATGACCCGCAAGACTTCCGGGGCGACCTCGCCCATCCTGCTCGCGTTTTCCGGTGGCCTGGACACTTCCTTCCTGGTGCCCTGGCTCAAGGAGACCCACGGACGCCCGGTGATCACCCTGACGGTCGACACCGGTGGCATCGACGCGGATGCCGCGCAGGTGCTGGAGCAGCGCTCGCGTGATCTCGGTGCTGCCGGCCATCACCTGATCGACGCGCGGCGGACCTACTTCGACGAGGTGCTCAAGTACCTCATCATGGGCAACGTGCGCCGCGGCCAGCTGTACCCGCTGTGCGTCGGTGCGGAACGCTCCATCCAGGCCCAGACGCTCGCCTCCATGGCGCAGAAGCTCGGCGCGGCCACCGTGGCGCACGGCTGCACCGCGGCGGGCAACGACCAGGTCCGCTTCGAAGTGGCGCTGCGCACGCTGGCCCCGGGGCTCGAGGCGCTGGCGCCGGTGCGCGACGAAGCGTTCCAGCGGCCGGCGCAGGTCAAGTACCTCGCTGACCGCAAGCTGCCAGTGCCACCGCGCGGCGCCGCCTACTCCGTCAACCGCGGGCTGTGGGGCGTCACCATCGGCGGCACCGAGACGCTGACCTCGACCGGCTCGCTGCCCGAGCACGCCTGGGTCCTGTCGGCCGGCGCGCTCGATCACCCGCGCGCACCCGAGCGGCACGTCATCGGCTTCGAACACGGCGTGCCCTGCTCGCTCGACGACGCGACGCTCGACCCGGTGACGCTGATCGAGCGGCTCGAGTCGCTCGCCGCGCCCTATGGCATCGGCCGCGGCATCCACCTCGGCGACACCATCATCGGCACCAAGGGCCGCGTGGCATTCGAAGCCCCCGCGGCCGAGGTGCTGCTCGACGCGCATCGCGAGCTGGAAAAGCTGACGCTCACCGCCCGGCAGCAGCGCGTCAAGGACATGCTGGCGGCACCCTACGGCGACCTCGTGCACGAAGGCCAGAATCTCGACCCGGTCTGCCGCGACATCGAGGCGCTGTTCGAGTCCTCGCAGGTCCGCGTCACCGGCACGGTCAGCGTGCAGTTCCGTGCCGGCAGCGTGTTCGTCGAGGGCATGGACTCGCCCTACTCGCTCATGAAGGCGTCCAAGGGCGTCTACGGCGAGGCCGCCGGCGAATGGTCGCCGCAGGACGCCCTCGGCTTCTCACGCATGGTCTCGCTGCCCAGCATGTTCTGGGCGCGCGCCGGCGGCCAGCAAGGATAGTTCCCCGATGCGCAACATCATCGTCGACAAGATCGCCTCCGTCGTGCAGGCCTGCGGCCTGTCGCACGAACTGCGGGTCGCCACCGACATTCCCTGCGAAGAGGGCGTCGTGCTGGCCGTCGAGGTGCTCACCAACAAGGCCACCTACAACACCCTCGAGCTGGTCAGCGGGCGCATGGCCAAGGTCGCCAAGGGCGACATCGTGGTCGGCGCGCTCGGCCACCGGCGCGCGCTGTTCGGTTATTCCGGCCACCTGCCGACCAAGCTCGTGCCCGGCGACGTCATCCAGATGCTCAACATCGGTGGCGTGCTGGGCGTGTGCGACTCGGCCAACCCGGAGCGCGGTCGCCCGTTCGACTGCCGCGTGCTCGGCGTGGTGCTGCACTTTCCGTTCCTCGGCGAGCGCATCGGCGTGCCCGCGCGGGTCGGCTCTCGCAAACTGGACTACGCGGCGACCACCGACACGCGCGGGGTGCCGGTCGTAGCACTGGCGGGCACCTGCATGGAGGCGGGCAAGACCGCGGCGGCCTGCGCCATCGTCGCGCGCATGCGCCACCGCGGCCTGACCGTCGACGCCTTCAAGGCGACCGGTGTCTCGCTGCGCCGGGATATCCTGGCCATGGAAGACGCTGGCGCGCGTCGCTCGATGATCTTCACCGACTTCGGCGTCGTGACGACCACCGCCAGTACCGGACCGGCGCTGACGCGCACGATGCTGACCGAGATGGCCGCCGGCGAGCCCGACGTCATCGTCTTCGAGTTGGGTGACGGCCTGCTCGGCGCCTACGGCGTGGAGTCCATCCTGATGGCGGACGACATCCGCAGTGCGCTGACCGGCGTGGTCCTGTCGGCCAACGACCCGGTGGCGGCCTGGGGCGGCGTAAAGCTGCTGCGGGAGCGCTTCAAGGTCGAGCCCTGCGTCGTCACCGGCCCCGCCACCGACAATGCCGTCGGCGTGGAGATCATCCGCGAGCAGATGGGCGCGGCGGCCTTCAACGCGATGACCAGCGGCCCGGCGCTGGGCGATCACGTGATCGCAGCGGTCGGCCTCGAGGCCAAGGCGCGCGAACGCCCGGTGGTGACCGAATGAGCGCGACGACGCCCACCATCGTACTCGGCGGTACCGGCTACGTCGCCGGCGAGTTGCTGCGCCTGATCGCCGCGCATCCGCACCTGCGACTGGCCGCGATCGCTTCCGACAGCCAGCCTGGCGAGCCGGTCGTGGCGGCCTTCCCGCACCTCGGTCCCGCGATCGGCGAACTGACCTTCGCTTCCCAGGAGGAAGTGCTGTCACTCGCCTCGCGCCTGCCGCGCACCGCCGTCTTCTCGGCGGCGCCGCACGGCGTCTCGGCCGAGCTGATCGACACCCTGCTGACCCGCGCGGAAGCCGCCGGCACCCGGCCGACCGTGGTCGACATCTCCGCGGACTATCGCTTTGCGGACGTCGCCGGCTACGAGCGGGTCTATCGTCACCCGCATGGCGCGCCCGAACGCCTGCCGCAATTCACTTGCGCGGTGCCGGAGCACCTCGCGAGGGTGGCGACACCCCACGTCGCCCACCCCGGCTGCTTCGCCACCGCCACGCTGCTGGCGGTGGTGCCGCTGCTGGCGCTCGGGATCGTCGAGCCGCGCCTGTTCGTCAGCGGCATCACCGGCAGCACCGGCTCGGGCCGCAAGCCTGGCCCCTCGACGCATCATCCCCAGCGTCATGCCGATTTCTACAGCTACAACGCGCTGGCGCACCGCCACGCCCCCGAAGTCGCGGCGCTGGCGCGCGCCGCCTCGGGCGTCGACGCCGAGATCGCCTTCGTGCCGCACTCCGGCCCCTTCGCGCGTGGCATTCACGTGACCGTGCAGGCGACCCTGGCGCGCCCGATGGCCACTGCCGAATTGCTGGCCGCGCTGCGTGGGTTCTACGACAGTTCGCACTTCGTGCAGGTGCTCGACAGCGCGCCGCGCATCAAGGACGTGGTGGCCAGCAACTTCGCGCAGCTGTCCGCCGCGAGCGCTGGCTCCAGCGTGGCGGTCATGTCCGTGCTCGACAACCTGGTGAAGGGCGCGGCCGGCGGCGCCGTGCAGTGGATGAACCGCCTGCTCGGCTTCGAGGAAACCGCCGGACTCACCGCGACCGCGCCCGGCTGGACCTGAGGACGGGACGAGTGATGCCAGCCGCTACCGCCACCGTTGCCGCCAACCCGCACCGCGAGGCGCTCGCGCGTGTTTTCGCGCAATACCCGATCGAGGTCACCCGCGCCGAGGGCGTCTGGCTGCATACCCGCGACGGGCGGCGCATCCTCGACCTGTACGGCGGCCATGCCGTGGCCGCGCTCGGCTATGCCCATCCCGGCTGGCTCGCCGCGCTGGAGCAACAGGCGCGCGCCGTGGCGTTCCAGAGCAACGCCGTGCCCATGGCTGTGCGCAGCCGTGCCGCGAAAAAGCTCATCGAGTTCGCCGCGCTGCCGCTCGACACGGTGTTCTTCGTGAACAGCGGCGCGGAGGCCAATGAGAACGCGCTCAAACTCGCCTGCCGCATCACGGGCCGCGATCACGTCGTCGCCGTCGAAGGCGGATTTCATGGGCGCACCGCGGCCGCGGGTGCGGTCACCTGGGGTTCGGCTGGGTGGTACGGCTTTCCGCGCGCGCCCTTCGACGTCACCTTCGTGCCGCGCGGTGACCTGGCCGCCCTCGATGCCGCCATCAGTACCCGCACGGCGGCGGTGATCGTCGAGCCCGTGCAGGGCGTCGGCGGCGCCTACGACCTGGGCCGCGAGTATCTGCGGGCGATCCGCCAGCGCTGTCACGACACCTGTGCCCTGCTGATACTCGACGAAGTGCAGTGCGGCGTCGGGCGCACCGGCCAGCCGTTCGCTGCCAACCTCTATGGCATCGAGCCGGACATGCTCACCACCGCCAAGGCGCTCGGCGCCGGCTTTCCGGTCGGCGCGCTGTTGATGGCGCCGCATGTCACCGCGCACGTCAAGCTCAACGACCTCGGCACCACCTTTGGCGGCGGGCCGCTCGCCAGCGCCGCCGTCGAGGCCGTCCTCGACGCCATCCGTGACCAGGACCTGCTCGCCAACGTGCGGCGCGTGTCCGCGAAGATCCGCGAGACCTGCATGACCGGGCCGGTTACCGGCATCCAGGGCGAGGGCTTCCTGCTTGGCCTCAGGACCCGCATGCCCGCCAAGCAGCTCCACGCGGCCCTGCTCGAGCGCGACATCCTCGCCGGCACCAGCAGCGACCCGCACATCCTGCGCCTGCTGCCGCCCTACGTGCTCGAGGAGTCCACGTGGCGCTGCTCGCCGGCGCGCTCGCGGAGATCGCGCCATGAAGCGCTTCGTCGATCTCGCCGACCTGAGCCGCGACGAGGTCGTCGACCTGCTCGCCCTCGCGCAGCGCCTGCAGGATCGTCCCGAGCCGCGCGCGCTGGCCGGCAAGATCCTCGGTCTGTTGTTCTTCAACCCGTCGTTGCGCACGCTGTCGTCGTTCCAGGCGGGCATGGCGCGGCTCGGCGGCAGCGCGTTCGTGGTCACACCCGGCACCGGCACCTGGAAGCTCGAGACCCGCACCGGCGCGGTGATGAACGGCGACGCGGCCGAGCACGTCCGCGAAGGCCTGCCCGTGCTCGCCTCGTACTGCGACGCGCTCGGCATCCGCGCCTTCGCCGACGGCCACGACCTGGCGGCGGACCTGGCCGAGACGCGCTTCAACGCCATGGCCGCGCTGTGCGACAAGCCGCTCATCAACCTCGAGTCGGCCATGAACCATCCCTGCCAGGCGCTGGCCGACTGGAAGACGCTGGACGACCTGGCGGTGCCGCGCACCGGCAAGTTCGTGCTCTCCTGGGTGAACCATCCGCGCGCGCTGCCGCTGGCCGTGCCCGCGGCCGCGCTGCACATGGCGGCGCACCGCGGCATGGAGGTGGTCGTGCTGCGCCCGGAGGGCTACGCGCTGCCCGAATCGCTGATGCACAAGGCCCGCGCGGCCGCGCACGCCGCCGGCGGCTCGGTCACCGAGACGACCGACCGCGCAGACGGCGCTGGCCGGCGCGCGCGTGCTGTACGCCAAGGAATGGGGCTCGACCGCCCACTACGGCGACGCGGAGGCCGACGCGCGAGCTGCGCACGGCGCTCACCGACTGGACGGTGCGCGAGAGCTGGTTCGCGCCCGCCTGTCCAGACTGCCGCTTCATGCACTGCCTGCCCGTGCGCCGCAACGTGGCGGTCGCCGACGAAGTCCTCGACGGGCCGCGCAGCGTCGTGCTGCACGAAGCCCACAACCGCATGGTCGTGCAGATGGCCGTGCTGCACCGTCTGCTCGCCGGCTGACCGGCACCGAAGAAACCAGAGAGTCCCAGGAGTCGACCCGATGCACAGGCACCGCACCGATCAATCCGCCGCCGTCCGCGCGCTCCGCGGCGCCGCGCCCTACGTGCGCCTGTACAAGGGCAAGGTCTTCGTCATCAAGGCCGGCGGCGCGGTGTTCGCCGACCCGGTCGGCTCGCGGAATCTGATCGAACAGATCGGCATCCTGCACAACCTCGGCATTCGCGTGGTGCTGGTGCACGGCGGCGGCCCGCAGCTCGACCAGGTGCAGCGCGCCATGGGCATGGAGCCGAGGATGGTGCAGGGCCGGCGCGTGACCGACGCCGGTACCATCGATGTGACCGCCATGGTGCTGAACGGCCTGATCAACACCCGCATCCTGGCGATCTGCCGCGATCTCGGCATCAGCGCCGTGGGCATCTCAGGAGTCGATGCGGGCCTGGTGCAGGCCACGCGCCGCCCGCCCGTGAAGGTCGGCGGCGAGCAGGTCGACTACGGCTTCGTCGGCGACGTCACCGCGGTCGACGCCAGCGTCATCACCAAGCAGCTCGACGCCGGCCTGATGCCCGTCGTGAGCCCGCTGTCGGCCGACGGCGCCGGTTGCCTGCTCAACGTCAACGCCGACACGGTCGCCGCCAACCTCGGCGCGGCGCTCGCGGCCGAGAAGCTCATCCTCTGCACCGGCGCGCCCGGCATCCTGGAGACGCTGGCGGATCCTTCCTCGCTGGTGTCCTACACCGACCTCGCCGGCCTCGCCCGCCTGCAGGAAGCCGGCAGTTTCGCGGACGGCATGCTGCCCAAAGCGACTGCCATCGAAGCCGCGATCCGCGGCGGCGTGCGCCGGGTGCACGTGATCTCTTACAAGACCGCCGACAGCGTGCTGGCGGAAGTGTTCACCAACGAGGGCACCGGCACGCTGATCGTCGAGGACGTCAACGCGCTGACTCCGGCCGAGCAGCATCCGGACGGAACCGGCCCGTGAGCCGTCTGTGGGACAAGGGCGCCCCGCTCGACGCCAGGGTGCTGGCCTACACGGCCGGCGAGGATCATGCGCTCGACGACCGCCTGGTCGCCTACGACGTCATGGGCTCCATCGCGCATGCGGAGATGCTGCACGCCACCGGCCACCTGTCCGACGCCGACCTGAAGACGCTCAGGGCCGCGCTTGCCGAGATCGCCGCCGCGCACGCCAACGGCGACTGGCGCGTCACCCTCGAGCAGGAAGATGGACAGACCGCGCTGGAGACGCTCTTGACCGAGCGTACCGGTGCGGCCGGCGCGAGGATCCACCTCGGCCGCTCGCGCAACGACCAGGTGCTGACGGCGCTCAGGCTGTACCTGCGCGATGCGGTCGAGCAGCTGCGCGCGGGCGCGACCGGCGTCGCCGAAGCGCTCGAGGCGCTGGCCGACCGCCAGGGTGAGGTCGCACTGCCGGGCTATACACATCTGCAACAGGCGATGCCGAGTTCGGTGGACCTGTGGGCCCGCGGCTTCGCCGCGGAGATCCACGACGACGCAGAGGGGCTGCGCCACGCACATCGCCGCATCGGCAAGAGCCCGCTGGGCTCGGCCGCCGGCTACGGCACGCCGGGCCTGACACTCGACCGCGAGCTGACGCGCGACCGGCTCGGCTTCGCCGAGGTGCAGCAGCCGGTCACCGCGGTGCAGCTGTCGCGCGGCAAGGCCGAGGCGCACGTGCTATTCGAGGTCACCCTGCTCATGCAGGACCTCGGCCGCCTGGCCAGCGACCTGATCCTGTTCTACACGCAGGAGTTCGCGTACGTCTCGCTGCCGGACGCGTTCACGACCGGCTCGTCGATCATGCCGCAGAAGCGCAATCCCGACGTGTTCGAGCTCATCCGCGGCCGCTCGGCCACGGCGCTCGCCTGCCTGGTCGAGGCGTTGGGCATCTTCTCGCGCCTGCCGTCCGGCTATCACCGCGACCTGCAGCTGATCAAGGCGCCGCTGTTTCGCGGCATCGACCTGTGCCTGCAGACGCTCGACATCCTGCCCGCGGCACTCGCGGGCGTGCGCTTCCGGCCGGAGAACATCCGACTCGATGCCTCGATCCACGCGGCGGAACGGGCGTATCATCTAGTGCAGAGCGAGGGCATCCCGTTTCGCGAGGCGTATCAGCGCATCGCGCGCGAGCTGCAGAAGAAATGATTCGCCGGCGCCAGGCGAACGCACACCAGGAGTGAGCCGATAATGAACGAGACCCGCGTGGACCCGTCGCTGGTGACTTACGTGCACGTCATGTACGCGCTGCATGCCCTCGCCGCGCTCATTGGCATCACCAGCAGCGTGACCGTGGTCGGCCAGTTCATCTTCGGCATCCCGTCGATCATCGCGGTCATCATGAACTACGCCCGGCGCTCCGACGCGCGCGGCAGCTGGCTCGCCTCGCATTTCACCTGGCAGCTGCGGACCTTCTGGTTCGCCGTGCTGTGGTCCGTGCTGGTGGTGGTCCTGTCCGCGCCGCTGATGCTCGTGCTCGTCGGCTTCCTGACCCTGCCGGTCGGCATCACCTTGATCGGCCTGTGGCTCGTCTACCGGGTGCTGCGCGGCTGGCTGGCGCTCAAGGACGAGAAGCCGATGCCCTTCCCGCAGTCCTGAGGCCCTGCGGAACCCGCCAATTCCTCGGCGGGCCCGCTGCGCCTACAATCGCGGCGTTCTCCATCTCGGACACCTGCCGTGACCACGATCCGTGAAGCCGATTTCGTGCAGAGCGTCGCCGACGCGCTGCAGTTCATCTCCTACTACCACCCGGCGGACTACATCCAGCACCTGGCGCGCGCCTGGGAACGGGAGCAGGCGCCGGCCGCGAAGGACGCGATCGCGCAGATCCTGACCAATTCCCGCATGTGCGCCGAGGGCCGCCGCCCGCTGTGCCAGGACACCGGGATCGTCAACGTCTTCGTCAAGGTGGGCATGGACGTCCGCTGGGACACCAAGCACAGCCTCGCGGAACTGGTCGACGAGGGCGTGCGCCGCGCCTACAACCACCCCGACAACAAGCTGCGGGCCTCGGTCGTCGAGGATCCGCTGTTCGCGCGCAGGAACACCCGCGACAACACGCCCGCCGTGGTGCACGTCGAGCTCGTGCCCGGCGCCAGGGTCGACGTGACCGTGGCCGCCAAGGGTGGTGGCTCGGAGAACAAGTCGAAGTTCGTGATGTTGAATCCCTCGGACTCGCTGGTCGACTGGGTGCTCAAGACCGTGCCGGTCATGGGCGCGGGCTGGTGCCCGCCCGGAATGCTCGGCATCGGCGTCGGCGGCACCGCCGAGAAGGCCGTGCTGCTCGCCAAGGAATCGCTCATGGATCCCATCGACATGCACGAGCTGCTCGAGCGCGGCCCGCAGAGCCCGCTGGAGGAACTGCGCGTCGAGCTGTACGAGAAGGTCAACGCGCTCGGCATCGGCGCACAGGGCCTCGGCGGGCTGACGACGGTGCTCGACGTCAAGATTCGTACCTTCCCGACGCACGCGGCATCGAAGCCCGTGGCGATGATCCCCAACTGCGCGGCGACGCGCCACGCGCACTTCGTGCTCGACGGGTCGGGACCGGCCGTGCTCGAGCCGCCGTCGCTGGATCTCTGGCCGAAGGTCGGCTGGACGCCCGGCGCGGACTCGAAGCGCGTCAATCTCGACACGCTGACGCCCGCCGAAGTGGCCAGCTGGAAGCCTGGCGAAACGCTGCTGCTCAACGGCCGGATGCTCACCGGCCGCGATGCGGCGCACAAGAAGATCGCCGACCTGTTCGCGTCCGGAAAGGGGCTGCCGGAAGGCGTCGACTTCAGCAACCGGGTGATCTACTACGTCGGCCCGGTCGACCCCGTGCGAGACGAGGTGGTCGGCCCCGCGGGCCCCACGACCGCCACGCGCATGGACAAGTTCACCGACATGATGCTGGAGAAGACCGGCCTGATCGCCATGGTCGGCAAGGCCGAGCGCGGGCCGGTGGCGATCGACTCCATCCGCCGCCACCAGGCCGCCTACCTGATGGCGGTGGGTGGCGCCGCATACCTGGTGTCCAAGGCGATCCGCAAGTCGCGGGTGGTGGCCTTCGGCGAACTCGGCATGGAGGCCATCTACGAGTTCGAGGTGAAGGACATGCCGGTGACGGTCGCCGTCGACGCGCGCGGCGAGTCCGTGCACCAGACGGGCCCGGCGGAATGGGCGGGCAGGATTCGCGAGCTGAAGATCCCGGTTCGGGTGGCCTGAGGCCGGGCGGTCTCCGCGAGGCAGCTGCGTAGTCAATTGAGACCCGGCTCGAGGGACTCCCCGCTGAAGTGCTCGGGTGCTCGCCGAGGCAGAGAAGCCCTGACTGCTTCCTGACTAGGCACTGAGTGCCTGGGTGGAGCCGCCTAGCTGTGGAGCTTCAACAGGTTGTTACCCCGTAGGCGCAGGGCGCTGATGGGTGGTTGTGATTGTAGTGCCGAGTGCGGCCGATGCCAGTTGTAGTGATGGAGCCAGGTGTGTAGTGCGTCGGTTCGCTGGGCGGAGCTGCGGAAGGCACTGGCGTAGGCCCACTCGCGCAATGCGGTCTGGATGAAGCGTTCGGCCTTGCCGTTGGTGCGCGGTGTGTAGGGCCTGGTGCGCAGATGCCGGATGCCCATCTGCCGGCAGGCGGCCTTGAACGCGTTGGAGCGGTAAGGCGAGCCGTTATCGGTCATCACGCGCTGGACGCGGATGCCGCGCTGGCGATAGTGCGCCACGGTGCGTCGGAGTAGCGCCGTGGCGGTGTCGCCCTTCTCATCCGCGGCCACGTGGGCCACCGCCAGGCGCGAGGCGTCATCGATGGCCACATGCACGAAGTCCCAGCCGATGCCGCGAGTGCGGTGCCCGGCGCGTCGATCGCCGGTGATGCGATGGCCTATGCCGTTGATTCGGCCGAGTTTCTTCACATCCAGGTGGATCAGCTCGCCGGGCTGCTCGCGCTGGTAGCGCACAACCGGCACGGTGGGTTGCAGATCGCGCCAGCGCGACAGCCCGGCCCGCCGCAGGACGCGCGAGACGCTGGCGGCAGAGACGCCCAGTTGCCGCACGATCAACCGCCCGGTACGGCGCTGCCGACGCAGGGCGATGATCCGCTGACGCAACGGCTCGCGCAGCGCCTTGGGGCTGCGCCGCGGGCGGCTGGAGCGGTCCTGCAGCCCGGCCAGGCCCTCGGCCCGGTAGCGCCGCAACCACTTCTTCAGCGTCGTCAGCGAGACGCCCATGGCCTGGGCAACGTCGGCCTGATGCTGGCCCGCCTGCAGGCGGGCCAGCATCGTCTCGACCCTTCGGGGTCAGGCGTGCATGCTTGTGCATGGTTGTTCTCTTCCTTCGGTTAGGGAACTGACGTGTCGCAACATCAGCTTCCTCCAGCCGGAGGGAGGGAACAACCTACTGAAACATCACACCTAGCCGTGAATCGCGCTGGTCCCGGAGTCGTTGTCGACGTGCGCGTGCAGGTCGAAGAACTCGAGCTCGGGAATGACGCCGTAGACGTCGAGCATGCGCTCGGTCCAGTCCTGGTCGTAGAACGCTTCCGCCGCTTCCCTTGATTCCCACTCGTATACGCCGCCGCCGGTCGTGGCGTTGCCGATGAACAGTTTGCGCAGGAGGCCGGGGATGCGCTGGTAGCGGGGGATTGCCTCCTCCAGGACTCTTCGGAGCTGCAGCGGCTCCAGGTGGCTGGATACGGGGAAGCGGACGAGGGTCAGGCAGCGCATGGCGTCACTCCCAAGGCAGGCGGGTATGCTAGCCGCGCAGTGGGGCGGCTGGACAGGGTCGTTGCACGAAAGACGGATCGGGGGTCGAGTTCGAGCTTCGGTCAGGAGGGGTCATGGCAGACGAGGCGGAAGCCAGGGCGGTGGTGCGTCAGCGGGCTCCGGCGTTCGGGCACGCGCCCACCGGGCGGTCGCATGAGCTCGTGGCGATGGAGTGGATCGAGATCGAGGGCGGCAAGATCCGACGACGCTGGGGCGCCCGCGATGCGCTGTCGCAGGCACGGCGGCCGGGAATTCCGGTGCAGACGTGAGGCCCCAGCGCTACCAAGCCGCCCGGGGACCCTGAGTGCGCACCGCCCGGATCTTCGCGCTGCTGTGCGCGGCCCAACTCGCACTGGCGCTGCCCGCGCTGCGCTGGCCCGCATACCTCGACACGCCGATCGGCCTGGCGCTGGTGATGCCGTACTTCACGGCGTACATCGCGCACGCACTGGGCCTGCCGGGCATGCTGAAGAACGACGGCGCCTGCGGTTGGGGATGGTGCGCCCCCACCGGGATGGGCTGGCTCATGATTGCAGCGAGCTGGCTTGCGCTGTACTGGGGCCTGGCAAGCCTGTTGAACCGCTTGACCAGTAAGGTGCAGTGAGCTGCCGCGCCTGAACGCAATTGACCGATCGAATTGCTGACCGCGGCCGCCGCCGCCTCGGCCCGCGGAGGCGTCAGCCGTCGTGCGCAAACCGTGGCTATGGCCTGTGGGACATTCTCACTCCGGGGTCATGCGCTCCAGCTGCCCAACGAGGGCCCGGGGAACGTGTCCACCGCCTGCATGAGCGCCGAGACGAGCCCGCGCTCCTCCTCGGTCAACTCTGGCCGCCAGATGTCGAAGATCAGCACGATGCGCGTCTGCCCGGACGTGTTGCGCGCCTCGTGCTCGATGGTGTCGTCGAACACCCAGGCCTTGCCCTGCTGCCACTCGCGCTGGTCGTTGCCGACGCGCAGGTAGCAGCCGGGCGGGACCACGATCGGCAGGTGGCAGATCAGCCGCGCATTCACGAAGCCCGTGTGCGGCACGATGTGGGCGCCCGGGCGCAGGGCAGAGAACAGCACCGACGGCGTGCGGCCCGGTATGCGGGCAAGCGGCGCGTGCTCGAGCGCCGCCATGGTCCGCGGGCACAGCGCGGCGTTCTCGCTGACGGTCTTGCCATCCTTGACCAGGAAGAACGCGCTCCAGTCCTGGCTGTCGAGCAAGTTGTGCTCCGGGCGCGCTGGGCCCGCGCCGCCGGACTGTATGTAAGGCACGAAGTTGCCGCCTTGCGCCAGCACCGACTCGAGCTCGGCACGGATGTCCGCCGTTGCGGCCTCGATCGGGTCGAGCCACGGAAAGATCTCGCGCGGATAGAACTGCGTCTCTGGCAGCTCCGGAAACAGGTAGGCGCGCGGCTGCTGGATGTAGCGCTGCTTGCGGCCGGTGAGCAGGTCCAGGGAATGCGTGAAGCGGCTGCTCGAGGTCCGCTCGTCATAGCCGGCCTCGACCAGCTTGCCGTGCAGGTGCTCGTATATCTGCCGGTTGATGCGCTCGCGCTCGGCGGCGGCGCGCTGGACGGCCTTCGCGACCTCGCCAGGCAGATTCGGGACCCGCGCTCCCAGTTCGGCAGCCAGCCCGTAGAAAGCGACCGCGGTACGCAGGTCGCCCGTGCGGCTCAGGTCGTCACCCTTCATCACCAGGGCGCGCAGGTTGCGGGGGTCGAGCTCCAGCGCCCGGTCGACGGTGCGACGCGCTGCAGCGTGGTCCTGCTGGTGACGGTGCGTCATCGCTATCGCCACCCAGACGGACGAATCGGCCTGGCCGGATTCCACGATCTTCTCGAAGTGCTGCCTCGCGCCAGCAGGGTCGCCCGCCCGCAGCGCCGCCGCGCCGGCCTGCGCCAACGCCGCCAAGTCCGTTGCCGTGCTGTTGGCCGGGCCGTTCATCACAGCACCGCCACTAGTCGTCGACGCCCAGCGCAAAGCCCGCTTCCAGCTCGCGCTTCGAGTAGGTGCGGAAGGCGATCATGGTCTCGGACCCGGCGATGCCGTCCAGGCGACGGATGCGGTCGGTGACCACCTTGGCCAGCGTGTCGTTGTCGCGCACGCGCACCACGGCCACGAGGTCCCACTGGCCAGCCACCGAGAACACCTCGCTCACGCCGTCGGTCTCAGTCAGCGCTTCGGCGAGCTTCGTGACCTTGTCGGTCTCGGCCTTGATCATCACGAGTGCTGCAACCATGGTGAACCTCCAACTGCGGGATGCCGGCGCGCGCCGGCCGCCTGCACGAGATGGTAACCGACTGGCCTAGATGGACGTACGCACCGAGATCAGTTCGGGAAAGAAGGTCTTCTGCAGCACGTGTTCCAGATAGGCGACCCCGGCGGACCCGCCCGTGCCCTGCTTGAAGCCGATGATGCGCTCGACCGTCTTCAAATGTCCGAAGCGCCATTGCTGGACGCGATACTCGAGGTCGACGAGCTTCTCGGCGAGTTCGTACAGGTCCCAGTGCCGGTCCGACTCCCGGTAGACCTTGAGCCACGCGGCCTCCACCCCGGGATGCCCGGCATAGGGCTCGCGGAAGTCACGTTCGCGACGCTCCGCCGGGATGTCGAAGCCGCGCGCGGCCAGTAGTCTCAGCGCTTCGTCGTAGAGGCTCGGCTGTGCAAGCGTGCGCTCAAGAGTTGCATACGCTTCAGCATCGGCGGCATGGACTTCGATCATGCGCGCGTCCTTGGCGCCGAGCAGGAACTCCAACTGGCGGTACTGCCAGGACTGGAAGCCGGAACTGTGCCCGAGTGCATCGCGAAAGCGGGTGTAGTCAGCCGGCGTCATGGTGCCCAGCACGTCCCAGGACTGGATCATCTGCGCCTGGGTGCGCGCCACACGGGAGAGCATCTTGAAGGCCGGTTCCAGGTCGTCGATCCTGATCTGCTCGCGCGTCGCCATGAGTTCGTGCAGGCACAGCTTCAGCCACAGCTCGCTCGCCTGGTGAATGACGATGAACAGCATCTCGTCGTGCTGGCCCGACAGCGGCCGCTGCGCGCCGAGCAGCTTGTCGAGCTGCAGGTACTCGGAGTAGCTCATCTCGCGCCGGAAGTCCCAGTGGACCTCCTCCATCAGCGCGTCGAGCTTGCGGTCCTCGGCCATGTTCAGGACGCCGGCTCGGCGTCGGGCTGCCGGTCGGGGTGTGCCTGCGCGAAGGCAGGCAACGACTCGAGATGCTCACAGATCCCGCAGAGCATCGGATAAGGCGCGAGGTCGCAGCTGAAGCGGCGGGCGTTGTACATCTGCGGCACCAGCAGCACGTCGGCGAGCGTCACGGCGCCGCCGAACAGGTGCAGGCCGTCGGTGGAGCTGCGCTCCGCCATCGCCTCCAGTCCGCGAAATCCTTCGGCAATCCAGTGCCCATACCAGCGCGAGACCTCCGCCGCTGGCTGCCCCAGGGGACCCTTCAGGTAGTTCAGCACGCGCAGGTTGTTCAACGGGTGGATGTCGCAGGCGATCGCCTGCGCCATCGAGCGAACCAGCGCGCGATCGCCCGGCTCTGCAGGCAGCAGCGGCGGGTCGGGGTGCGTCTCGTCGAGGTACTCGATGATCGCCAGGGACTGGCCGAGCACACGCCCTTCGTGCTCCAGCGCCGGAACCAGTCCTTGCGGATTCATCGCGCGGTACGTCTCGCTGTGATGTTCACCCACTCCCCGCGCCAGGTGCACCGGCACGTGCTCCGCCGGCAGCTTCTTCAGGTTGAGCGCGATGCGCACCCGATAGGCCGCCGAGCTGCGATAGTAGGTGTAGAGCTTCACCGTCCGACGACTCCGTGCCGCAGCTCGCCGACGCCCTCCACCCCGCCGTGCACCCGGTCGCCCGGCCGCAGCGGCCCGACGCCGGCGGGCGTGCCGGTGAAGATCAGGTCGCCCGGCGCCAGCGCACAATAGGTGGACAGCTCGGCAATGATCTCGGCCACGTTCCAGATCATGTCGGCCACGTCCGCCTGCTGCCGCAGTGTCCCGTTGACCTCGAGCCAGATCCTGCCCGCGCTGACGTGGCCGATGCGCTCCGCGGGCTGGATGGCGCTCACCGGCGCGGAGGAGTCGAAGCCCTTGGCCATGTCCCAGGGCCGGCCCTTGTCGCGCGCCGCGGCCTGCAGGTCGCGACGCGTCAGGTCGTTGCCGACGGCGTAGCCGTAGACGTGCTCGAGCGCCCGCCCCACGGGGATGTCGCTGCCGCCTGCGCCAAGCGCCACCACCAGCTCGATCTCGTGGTGCAGGTTGGCGGTCCGCGGCGGATACGACACGTCGGCACCCGGCAGGACGATCGCGTCGGCGGGCTTCATGAAGAAGAACGGCGGCTCGCGCTCCGGGTCCATGCCCATCTCGCGCGCGTGCTCGGCATAGTTGCGGGCGACGCAGAAGATGCGCCGAACGGCAAAGGGCTGCGCTGCACCGGCGATGGGCACGCCCGGTGAGGCGACGTGATGGGGCGCGGAAGCGGGCACTGAGCGGTCCTTCATTGGGCCAAGGGCCCACTATACCGCCCCGCCCGGCGCCGAAGCCGCGCGAGCCGCTACAATCACTGTACACCCCAGGCGGAGAGCCCGATGCGCACCCCCTCAGCGGCCGACACTTCTCGCGCACATCCGCGGTTCCGGCAGATCCTGGCCGTGTGCGCGGCTGCCGCGGGGCTGACGCTGCTCGGCTGCGGCCAGACGGGACCGCTCTATCTGCCGGATGAGGGTGTCACCGCCCCGGTCACCATCCGTCCCGGGCCCACACCTGCAACCACGCCATCCGAGACCGAGCCCGAGCGTCCGGACGAGGAGCAGCCCAGGGCGGACGCAGCGGATCCGGCCATGCCCGAACCGTCACGGTGAACCTCCGGTGACTGCCAAACCCACGCTCTGGCTGGTCGACGGTTCGTCCTATCTCTACCGCGCGTTTCACGCACTGCCGCCGCTGTCGACCAGTGGCGGACAACCGACCGGCGCCATCCTCGGCGTGCTCAACATGCTCAATCGCATGTTGAAGGAGGAGCAGCCGGCCCGGGTCGCGGTGGTGTTCGACGCGCCCGGCAAGACCTTCCGCGACGACCTGTTCGCGCAGTACAAGGCGCAGCGGCCGCCCATGCCGGACGACCTGCGCGCGCAGGTCGGCCCGCTGCTGGAGTGCGTCGAAGCGCTGGGCCTGCCGCTCTTGCGGATCGAGGGCGTCGAGGCGGACGACGTCATCGGCACGCTGGCCGCAAGAGCGGCAGCGGCGGGCATCGACACGGTGATCTCGACCGGCGACAAGGACATGGCGCAGCTGGTCGGCGATCGCGTCACGCTGGTCAACACCATGACCGGCTCCCGGCTCGACCGCCTAGGCGTGAAGGCGAAGTTCGACGTCCTGCCGGAGCAGATCGTCGACTACCTGGCGCTCGTCGGCGATACCTCGGACAACATTCCCGGCGTGCCCAAGGTGGGACCGAAGACCGCCGCCAAGTGGCTCAACCAGTACGGCACGCTGGATGCCATCGTGGCGCACGCCGAGGAGATCCCGGGCAAGGTCGGCGAGAGCCTGCGCGCCAACCTCGACCAGCTCGAGCTGTCGCGCGATCTCGCGACCATTCGCTGCGAGCTCGAGCTGCAGACGGACGTCGGCGAACTGGTGCCCGCTGCGCCCGACGTGGGCAGACTCCAGGCGCTCTACGCCGGGCTCGAACTGTCGTCGCTGCTCAGGCAACTTTCGTCCTCCGCGGATGCGGCCGCGGACGGGCCCGCGCCGGCGCCGGCGCCGGATCCGGCCGCGCCGGCTGCGCCGGCTGCACGGGGCAGCGTGCGGAGGGCGATTACCAGACAGTGCTGGACATGGCGGCGCTCGATGAATGGCTCGAGCGACTGCGCGCCGCCGAGCTGTTCGCGTTCGACACCGAGACCACCAGTCTCGATTACATGAAGGCGGAGATCGTCGGTGTCTCGTTCTGCGTCGAGCCCGGCGAGGCGGCCTACGTGCCGCTGGCGCACGACTACGCCGGCGCACCGGAGCAGCTCGGCCGCGAGGCCGTGCTGAAGAAGCTCAAGCCGCTGCTCGAAAGCGAGCAGCACGCCAAGCTCGGCCATCACCTCAAGTACGACGCGCACGTGCTGGCCAATCACGGCATTGCGCTCGCCGGCATGCGCTTCGACTCGATGCTCGAGTCCTACGTCCTCGACTCGACCGCCACGCGACACGACATGGACTCCTGCGCCAGGCGCTACCTGGGCCTCGAGACGATTCACTACGAGGACGTGGCAGGCAAGGGCGCAAAGCAGATCCCGTTCAACCAGGTGCCGCTCGATACAGCCGCGCCCTACGCCGCCGAGGACGCCGACGTCACGCTCAGGCTGCACCGCGAACTGTGGCCGCGCCTCGAGGCCGAGCCGGCGCTGCGCGAGATCTACGAGCACGTCGAGCAGCCGCTGGTCGGCGTGCTGCTGCGCATGGAGCATCATGGCGTGCTGGTCGACCGCGACGTGCTGGTCAGGCAAGGCAAGGAAATCACCGCGAAGATCGGGGACCTGGAACAGAAGGCGCACGAAGCTGGCCGGCCAGCCGTTCAACCTCGACTCGCCCAAGCAGCTGCAGGAGATTCTGTTCGACAAGCTCGGCCTGCCGGCCCTGCGCAAGACTCCCAAGGGCCAGCCGTCGACCGCGGAGGACGTGCTCGAGGAACTCGCCGGCGACTACCCTTTGCCGCGAGTCATCCTCGACTACCGCGGGCTGGCCAAGCTCAAGTCGACCTACACCGACAAGCTGCCGGGGCAGATCGACGAGCGCACGGGCCGGGTGCACACCTCGTATCACCAGGCGGTGGCCGTCACCGGCCGGCTGTCGTCCAGCGACCCGAACCTGCAGAACATCCCGATCCGGACGGCCGAAGGCCGGCGTATCCGCCAGGCCTTCATTGCGCCGCCGGGGCAGGTGCTGCTGGCCGCGGACTATTCGCAGATCGAGCTGCGGATCATGGCGCACCTGTCCGGCGACGCCAGCCTGCTCAGGGCGTTCGCGGAGGACCGCGACATCCACCAGGCCACGGCGGCGGAGGTGTTCGGCCTCGAGCCCGACGCGGTCGGGCCGGACCAGCGCCGCGCAGCCAAGGCCATCAACTTCGGCCTGATCTACGGCATGTCGGCATTCGGGCTCGCGCGCCAGCTCGGGATCGACCGCGGCGCGGCGCAGGAGTACGTCGATCGTTACTTCGAGCGCTACCCTGGCGTGAAGGAGTACATGGACGACACGCGTGCAGCGGCGCGTGAACGCGGCTATGTCGAGACCGTCTTCGGCCGGCGCCTGTACCTGCCCGACATCCGCTCGCGCAATCGCCAGCAGCAGCAGTACGCCGAGCGCAGCGCCATCAATGCGCCGATGCAGGGCACCGCGGCCGACATCATCAAGCGGGCGATGATCGCCGTCGACCACTGGATCCAGTCCGAGCAGCCCGCCGCACGCCTGGTCATGCAGGTGCATGACGAGCTGGTGCTGGAGGTCGATGCGCGGCAGGCGGAGGCCGTCCGCGAGCGCGTGGTCGCCTTCATGAGCGGCGCCGCCGAACTCAAGGTTCCCCTCAAGGTGCAGGCAGGGAGCGGGCCGAACTGGGACGAGGCGCACTAGCAAGCGCTTTATTTTCAAAGACTTGCAGGCCCGTCCGGGCGGATCGACGGCCGCGGAACTTTGCCCGGGGACCCCCCTCTAATCCATCGAGAGCGGCAACGCTCTCCCCGCTTCCCTCCCTGAGCGGGTGTACCCGGACAGCATCCCCAAGCCGGGTTCGTCAGGCCGGCGGTTCGCAAGGACCGCCGGCCATTTTCTTGCCCCGAGCCACGCCGCTGGACATGCCCGCGAGGCGGCCCGTTATGCTGTGCCTGCGGTGGGGGCCGCGGCGGGGGTTCCACGATGATCAAGTTGGTGCAGTGTCTGCGACGTCATCCGGACATGACGCCGGCAGACTTCCGCCGTCACTGGGAAGAGTACAAGCCGGCCTGGGAAGCGCTGGCCGCGCAGGCCGGCGCGCATCGCGTGATCTTCAGCCTGACCCTGGCGATCGACGCGAACGACCGGCTCGCGCTGCAGCGCGGCACCGCCGAGGCCTACGACGGCATGGTCGAGACCTGGGCCCGCGACGCGCAGGATCTCGAGGAGCGACTCGCCGACCCCGCCGCGCAAGCCGCGCGGGAGGAGATCCTGCGGATGCAGCACGAGTTTCTCGACCTGCCGCAGTGTTGCTTCTTCTTCGCCGCCGAGGACTGAGGCCGGTCCGTCACTCGTCCGCCGGCGGCTCCGCCTGCAGGTCCAGCATCAGTTCCACCACCGAATCGTGGCGTCCGACGATGCGGAAGCCGCAGTCGCGCGCGAGATGCAGCATGCGCTCGTTGGTGGCGTAGGCCTCGCCGACCAGCCGCCGGGTGCCCCGGCTGCGGCAGTAGTCGATCAGCTTTGAGAGCAGCGCGGCCCCCAGCCCCAGACCCTTCATGTCCGAGCGAACGATGATCGCGAACTCCGCTTCGACGTTGTCCGGGTCGGCGTGGGCGCGCGCCACGCCCAGGGTCTCGGGATTGCCGTGCTCGTCGTCGGCCTCCGCGATGAAGGCCATCTCGCGCTCGTAGTCGATCTGTGTGAAGCGTGCCATCTCCGAGGGTGGCAGTTCGCGGATCATGCGGAAGAACCGCGCCTGCATGTCCGCCGGCGTGTTGCGGGCGACGAAGGCTTCGTGCTGCGCCCGGTCCTCGGGCCGGATCGGCCGCATCAGGATCCGCCTGCCCTGCAGCCCGACGTATTCCTCGAGCTCCTTCGGATAGGGCCGGATCGAGAAACGCTCCGTGCCGGTCGTACTGGCCGGCGCCACGCGCACCCGCGCGTCCAGCGCGATCACGCCACGCGCACTGGCCAGCAGCGGGTTGATGTCCAGCTCCACGATTTCCGGATGGTCCGCGGCCAGCTGCGAGAGCTGCACCAGCGCGAGCTGGACGGCCTGCAGGTCCGCCGGCGGCTGGTTGCGATAGCCGGCCAGCAATCGCGACACCCGCGTCCGGCCGATCAGTTCGCCGGCCAGCTTCATGTTGAGCGGCGGCAATGAAACCGCCCGGTCGGCGATGACCTCCACGGCCGTGCCGCCGCGGCCGAACAGGATCACGGGTCCGAAGACCTCGTCGTCGGCGATGCCGGCTATCAGTTCGACCGCATCGCCGCGCTCGATCATCGGCTGCACGGCAAAGCCGGTGATCTGCGCGTGAGGCGCCGCGGCGCCGACCCGCTCGATGATGGCTTCGCCGGCGCGGCGCAGCTCGGCCGCCCCGCGTATGCCGAGGACGACGCCGCCGACGTCCGACTTGTGGCTGATGTCGGGGGAGACCACCTTCAACACCAGCGGATAGCCGAGCGCGACCCCGGCCGCTTCGAGCTCGGCGACGCTCGCCACCACCCGCGTCTCCGCCACGGGAATGCGGTAGGCGGCCAGCACCTGCTTGGCTTCCGCTTCGGTCAGCAGTTCGCGACCGGCGGCCAGCGCGCGCTCGATGACCGCCCGTGCAGCGCCCGGATCGGGCTCGAAGTCCTCGGGAATCGAGGCCGGCGCCTCGAGCAGCTGCTGCTGGTTGCGGTGATGCGCGACCAGGTGAAGGAAGGCGTTGACGGCCTCTTCCGGCGTGGCATAGGTCGGCGAGCCGGCACGGGTGATGATGGCATCGGCCTGGCTCAAGGCATCCGAACCCATCCAACAGGCCACGACCGGGCGTTTGCCGCGAGCCAGCACCGGCGCACATTCGCGCGCGATGGCCGCGGCGGGAACGATCGCCGTCGGCGCGTGAATCAGCAGCACCGCGTCGACGTCGGCATCGTCGAGCACGATCTCCAGTGCGGCCGCATAACGGCTGGCCGGCGCATCGCCGATGATGTCGACCGGGTTGGCGCCGGACCAGCCGGCGGGCAGGACCGCGTCGAGGCGGGTAATCGTCGCGGCAGCCAGCTGCGCCAACTCGCCGCCACCCTCCACCAGCGCATCGGTCGCCATGATCGCCGGCCCGCCGCCGTTGCTGACGATCGCCAGCCGTCCGCCCCGCACGCCGCGAATCCGGGCCAGCACCTCGGCGGCATCGAACAGCTCCCGCGTCGTGTTCACCCGCAGCATGCCGGCGCGCCGGAACGCGGCGTCGTAGACGTAGTCGCTGCCAGCGAGCGCGCCGGTATGCGAGGCGGCCGCGCGGGCGGCCTCGCTGCTGCGGCCGGCCTTCACCACGATCACCGGCTTGTTGCGCGAGGCCGTGCGGGCAGCCGAGAGGAACTCGCGCGCCGAGGTGACCGACTCCATGTATAGGAGGATCGCGCGGGTGCGGGCATCGCTCGCGAGGTAGTCCACCAGGTCGCCGAAATCGATGTCGGCGGCATTGCCGAGGGAGATGAAGTGCGAAAAGCCGATGCGGTTGGAGCGCGCCCAGTCGAGCATCGCCGTGGTCATGGCGCCCGACTGCGAGACGAAGGCGACGTCGCCGGGCAGCGCGTTGACGTGCGCGAAGCTGGCGTTCAGCCCGATGTCCGGCACCAGCACGCCGACGCAGTTCGGGCCCAGCACGCGCAGCGTGGTCGGTCGCGCCGCGTCGAGCATGGCCTGCTGCGCACTGCGGCCATCCTCCATGTGCACCCGCTCGAGACCGGCGGAGATGACGATGACGGCGTGGGTGCCGCGCTCGGCCAGTTCGGTCACCAGGCCAGGTACGGTCGCCGGCGGCGTGCAGATCACCGCCAGGTCGGGTGCCTGCGGCAGCCGGGCGACGCTGCGATAGGCGCGCTCGCCGGCAATCACGGTGTGGCGCACGTTGACCGGCCAGACCGGACCGCCGAAACCACCCGCCAGCATGTTGCGAATGACCGTTGCGCCGACGCTTTGCGGACGATCGGAGGCGCCGATGACGGCGACCGACTCGGGACGAAGCAGGCTCTGGAGGTAACGGGTACTCATGATGATGGATGTCGCATCAGGTCCGCGCCGCGCCGGATGGGTCTCACTGGCGGGGCTGCGCTTCCCAAGGCTGCGTCAGCACCTCGGCTTCATTGCCGGGGTCGCTATCGCGGCCCAGCATGCGCTTCAGTACGCTGCGCGCGGCGTCCACGCCCTCCTTGTTTACGGCCGAGAACAGCTGCGCAGACGCCGCCTCGCCGAGTTCCGCCTGCGCCCGGCTGAGCGTCTGGCGCGCCTCGTTGCGCCCGAGTTTGTCGCACTTGGACAGCAGCACGTGGACCAGACAGCCGCGCGAGCGGGCCATTTCCACCATGCGCCAGTCCGACTCCGCCAGCGGTCGCCGGCAATCCATGACCACGAACAGGCCACGCAGCGAGCTGCGCGAACCGAAGTACGCGTCCATCAGGTGGCGCCAGTGCTCGCGCATGGCCGGCGGGACCTTGGCGAAGCCGTATCCGGGCAGGTCCACCAGCCGGCTGCCGGGGCTCAGCTCGAAGAAGTTGACCAGCTGGGTCCTGCCCGGTGTCTTGCTGGTCCGGGCCAGGTCGCGACGGTTCACGATCGCGTTGATGGCGCTCGACTTGCCGCTATTGGAACGTCCGGCGAACGCCACTTCAGCCCCGAAATCCTCGCAAAAGCCCGCGGCGTCCTGGGCAGAGGTGAGGAACCGGACGTGCGGATAGACGGACATTTCGCGAACTCGACGCCGGACCTTGAGGCTTGCGTATAATGCCCGGCGCCGCTCTCGACCGTCCAACCGGGATCGCCGAAGCGCCGAAAACCCCTGATGGAGCGTCTGCCGTGAAGAACTGGATCGTCGCCCTTGCCCTCTTCGCCACCGCCACCCCCGCATTCGCTGCGGTGACCGGCGACCCCGAGGCGGGCGCGCAGAAGTCGCTGGTTTGCGGCGCCTGCCACGGCATGGACGGCAACAGCATCAACCCGGAGTGGCCGAACCTGGCGGGCCAGCACGCCAGCTACATCGCCGCCCAGCTCGCGCTGTTCAAGCAGGGCATCCGCAACAACATGATCATGATGCCAAACGCCATGTTGCTCTCCGAGCAGGATATGGCCGACCTGGCGGCGTACTTTTCCCGGCAGAAGCTGACCGGCCTGGAAGCCGACCCTTCGCTGTTCGAGGCCGGCCAGAAGCTGTATCGCGCCGGTGATACGGCCCGCAACGTGCCGGCGTGCATCGGCTGCCATGGGCCGCAGGGCAAGGGCAATGGCCCGGCCATGTACCCCGCCTTGCGTGCCCAGCACTCGCTGTACACGTACATACAGCTGAAGGCCTACGCTTCGGGCGAACGCAAGCCCGTCAGCAACGAGATCATGCAGAACATCGCCTCGAGGCTGACCGACGAGGAAATGCGCGCGGTGTCTTCCTACGTGCAGGGCCTGCGCTAGCGAACGGCCCGGCGGCGGGCAGGGCGTGAACTTGCGGGCGCGAGCATGATCCAAGCGTCGTTCGCCTATCGGGGAGTTCATCGATGAAACGACTTATTCCATGCGCACTGCTGGCATTGGCCCTCGCCGCCTGCGGCGGCCAGCAGCCGGAAACACCGCAGCCGTCGGCGGCCGCACCGGCTCCAGCGACCGCCGAGCCCGCCGACACCACCGCCGCACCGCCCGCGGCGGAACCGGACACCAGCGCGCTGCCCGAGTCCGCCAATGACGGCGAGACGGTCGAGGAAACGACCTCGTCCGTGAGCCCGATCGCGGCGGCCGTTGCGGCCAATACGCGCACCACCCCCGCCCCGGCGATGCGCTGGAAGGCGGGCCAGCACTATGCGCTGCTGCCGGCCGCGCAGCCGGTATCGGTTGGTCCGGGCCAGGTCGAGGTCACCGAGATCTTCTGGTACGGCTGCGGGCACTGCTACACGCTCGAGCCGCGTCTGGCAGCCTGGTCCAAGAGCGGCAAGCCCGACTACGTCAAGGTCGTGCGCATGCCGGTGGTGTGGAACGACGTCACCCGCGAGGACGCACGCCTGTTCTACACGCTCGAGGCCCTCGACAAGGTCGAAGCGCTGCATCTGGCGGTCTTCCGCGAGCTGCATGATCGGCGCAGCGAGTTGACGGTCCGGCTCGGCAACGGCGTGGACCAGGCGGCCACCGAAAGGAAGACCCGCGCGTTCCTGGAAAAGAACGGCGTCAGTGCCGAGGACTTCAACAAGGTCTACCGCTCGTTCGCCGTCGAGGGCAAGTTGCGGCAGGCGGAGAATCTCTCCAAGCGCTACATGGCCGACCATACCCCCATGGCCGTCGTGCAGGGCAAGTACATGACGGACGTCGGCATGGCCGGCGGCTACGACACGTTCTTCGAGATCCTGAACGACCTGGCCGCGCGCGAACGCAGCGGCGGCTGAGGCCACGGTACCAGCCCCCGCGGAGCCGGCCGCGGGGGCGACGCCAACGGCGGGTGCCAGGCGAGTGCTGGTCTGGAGTCCGCCATGTTGAATTGCTTCGTTCCCGAACCCGGTGGCCTGACCCGTCTCGAGCCGCAGCCGGCGGTCATTCCCGAGCATTGCCTGTGGGTCGACCTGCTCGAGCCGACGCTCGAGGAAGAACGCGCCGTCGAGCGTTTCCTCGCCATCGAAGTGCCGACCCGCGAAGAGATGCGGGAGATCGAGACCTCCAACCGTCTCTACGAGGAGGACGGCGCGCTGTACATGACCACGACGGTGGTCACCCGCATCGACACCGACCGGCCGGAGGCCGCGGCGCTCACCTTCATCCTGGTGCGCAACAAGCTGATCACGAATCGCTACCACGACCCGCTGCCGTTCAGGCGCTTCATCGCCTACGCGCAGCGTCATCCCGCCGCCGCGAGTTCTGCGCCGGCCATACTCGCCGGCCTGCTCGAAGCGGTGATCGAGCGCAGCGCCGACGTGCTCGAGCGCGTCGGCGCGGACCTCGACGAGCTGTCCGCCGGCATCTTCGCGCCGCCACGACGGCGCGGCAACGTGTCGCGCGACATGCGCGCGGTCATGCAGCGGATCGGGCGCATCGGCGACCTGATCTCCAAGTCCCGCGAGAGCCTGGTGAGCCTCGGCCGGCTGCTGACGTTCGTGCAGCAAAGCGGCGCCGTCAACATGCCGCCAGGACATGCGCGCGCGCTTCAAGACGCTGTCGCGCGACGTGCTGGCCCTCTCGGACCACGCCTCGTTCGTCAACAACAAGACCTCGTTCATGCTCGAGGCAACGCTCGGCCTGATCAACATCGAGCAGAACGACATCATCAAGATCTTCTCGGTCGCCGCGGTGGTGTTCCTGCCGCCGACGCTGATCGCGAGCATCTACGGCATGAACTTCCACTTCATGCCGGAACTCGACTGGCACCTCGGCTACCCGCTGGCGCTGCTGCTGATGGTGGTGTCGGCGATCCTGCCCTACCTGCTGTTCAAGCGGCGCGGCTGGCTGTAGCGCGATTCATGGCGCCAACGACCGAGGCCCTCCATTGGAGGGCCTCGTGGTCTGTCTGGCGCGCCCGGCGGGATTCGAACCCACGACCTACGGCTTCGGAGGCCGTCACTCTATCCAGCTGAGCTACGGGCGCATTGATCGTGGCGGTCGGGAGGGCGAGCCATTCCCAGAATCCGCGTCACACCGGCCAGCTGGACCGGTGGGGGCGCAATTCTAGCGGCCCGCGGCGAATCGCGTCCAATCCTCACCTTCCGCCCCGCGGCGCCCCGCCGCTATACTTCGCGGCCGATTCGCGGCACGCCCGGCGGTGACAGCAGTGAGCAAGCAGGACGACCATTTCTTCAACGTTTTCAGCATGGTGCTGGGAATCCTCGTGGCGATCACGATCGCGATCTTCGCGCTGTCGAAAGTCGTCGGCGGCGGCATCGCGGATCGGCATTCCGCGCAGGATCCGCTGCTGCAGGCGCAGATCGTCGAGCGCATCAGGCCCTTCGGCCAGGTGGCGGTGGCCGGCGCGGACAACTCGGCGCTCAGCATTGCTCCCGCCGTGGCCGAAACGGTCGCCGTAGTCGCGGCCATCCCGACCACCGCGGAAGAGGTCTACAAGGCGGTCTGCTCGGTCTGTCACACCGCCGGCATCGGCGGCGCGCCGAAGAGCGGCGACAAGGCCGCGTGGGCGCCGCGCATCGCGCAAGGCGCGGACACGCTGCACAAGCATGCCATCGAAGGGTTCATGGGCAAGGCCGGCTACATGCCGCCCAAGGGCGGCCGTGCGGACTTGAGCGACGAGTCGGTGATGGCCGCCACCGACTACATGGTCAACCTGGCGCGCTGAGCGCGGCGTCGAGCGCCGGGCCGGCCGCTGCCATCCGGTCCAGTTTGCGGTAGCCCAGCGCCTCGGACAGGTGCGTCACGTCCACCCGCGCCGCGCCCGCCAGGTCCGCTACGGTGCGCGCCACGCGCAAGGCACGATGACAGGCCCGCGCCGACAGCCCGAGCCGGCTCGCCGCGGCCTCCAGCAACGCGTGTTCCGCCGGCCCGAGTCCGCAGGCGTCTTCCAGCCGCCGCAGGGACAGCGTCGCGTTGAGACCGCCGCGGGAACGTTGGCGCTCGCGCGCCGCCAGCACGCGCGCAGCGACGACTTGCGAGGTTTCAGGCTGCGCGGGATGCCGCAGCAGGGAATAGTCGACCGGCCGCACGACCACGTGCAGATCGATACGATCGACCAGCGGCCCCGACAGGCGTGACAGGTAGCGCTGCACCTGCCCCGGCGCACAGCGGCAGCGCCCGGCCGGGTCGCCCGCGAAGCCACAGGGACAGGGATTCATCGCCGCCACCAGCTGGAACCGTGCCGGAAAGGTGACCCGGTAGGCCGCCCGGGCGAGGCTGACGCAACCCGTCTCGATGGGCTCGCGCAGGGCCTCCAGCACCGTGCGATTGAACTCCGGCAGCTCGTCGAGAAACAGCACGCCGTTGTGTGCCAGCGATATCTCGCCGGGCGCCGGCCGCGCCCCGCCGCCGATCATGGCGACCGCCGAGGCCGAGTGATGCGGCGCCCTGAACGGCCGCTCCCGCCAGCGCTCGAGTGGCGGCGGCGCGGGTGAGATCGAGTGCAGCATGGCAGTCTCCACCGCCTGGGCGTCGTCGAGAGGCGGCAACAACCCGGGCAGCCGTTGCGCCAGCATGGTCTTGCCGGCGCCCGGCGTGCCGAGCAGCAGCAGGCCATGCGCCCCCGCCGCGGCCACCTCGAGGGCGCGGCGCGCCGCCGCCTGGCCGCGCACGTCGGCGAGATTGCGCGCCGGCGTCCGCGGTGGCGGCGGCGCGCGTCCCGGCGCGAACAAGAATGGCGACCTGCCCGACAGCGCCGCCGCCACGTCGAGCAGCGAGTTGACGGTCGCGATCCGGCAGCCGGCCGCCATGCCGGCCTCGTCCGCACTGCCGGCGGGCACCACCAGCCGATGGCCGGCCCGGGTTGCCTGGACAGCCGCCACCAGCAGTCCCGGCACGGGCCGCAACCGTCCGGAAAGCGACAGCTCGCCGTAGAACTCGAGGCCCTCCGCCTCGCCCTCGGGCAGTTGTGACGAGGCGATGAGAATGCCGACGGCGATCGCCAGATCGTAGCGACCGCCCTGCTTGGGCAAGTCCGCTGGCGCCAGATTGACGGTGATGTGTCCGGCGGGAACCGTGTAGCCGGTCGTCTCGATCGCGGTTCGAACGCGATCCCGGCTCTCGCGCACCGCGGTCTCGGCAAGCCCGACAATGGTGAGCTGCGGCAGGCCCGCGCCGCAGTACACCTCGACCCGCACCGGTGGAGCTTCCAGGCCCAGCTGACCGCGGGTCTGAATGATGGCGAGGCTCATGCCCGCCCCGGCCACGCGCCGCGGCGGCGAGCGGCACGCCTCAGCCCGGTTCGCGCGCCTCGAGTTCGCGCAGCCGGGACTCCAGCTCCTCCAGACGCTCGCGCGCCCGGCGCAGGACGCCGCTTTGCACGTCGAATTCCTGGCGCGTCACCAGTTCCAGCCGGGCCAGCCCGGACTGCAGCACGGCGCGAAAGTTGGCCGCCAGGTCGTCGCGCACCGCGGTGACCCCGGGTGGCACGCTGTCGGCCAGCCGGCGGGCCAGATCGTCGAGGTTCTTCGGGTCGAAACTCATCGGCAGGCTCCTGTGAGCCGCAAGGATCGGTGTCGGCAGCCCGGGCGTCAAGCAACGCCCCGGATTCAGGCAGGCGGCCTGCCATGGTGCCCCAAAACAGGGCACACGGACTTCCGGCCGCGCCGCATCGGCCTTTCAAGCCCTTGATCTGCCGACCGATTCGACGTGGCACGGAAGCTGCACTCACGGCTGGGCAGGCTAAGGCCACATGGGTGCGATCGGGACGCGGGAATCGGGTGCAAGGAGACAGATTTGGCCGTGAAGCTGATCACCGCACTCATTCGCCCGCACCGTCTGGACGACGTCCGGGCAGCCGTCGCGAAGATGGGCCTGGAAGGGCTCACGGTGATCGAGACCGCCGAGTACGGATCCGACGTACCCCGGACCGAGGTGTATCGGGGCGCCGAGTACCGCGATGAGTGGCACCCGCGGATCCAGGTCGAGATCGTCGTCGACGACATGCTCGCCGACCAGGTGACCGAAGCGATCTGCAACCTCGCCCGGACCGGGCGAGCCGGAGATGGAAGGGTGTTCGTGTGCGGACTGACCGAAGCAGTCCGGATACGGACAGGGGAAACCGGAGTGGCGGCACTGTGAAGGCCAGGCGCCACGAAGAGCACTGAATCTAGAACCGATTGGGGCACGCTGACCGCTGGAGGACACCTGTGAGAACGTCGACAAGCAACTCATCGCCGACCGCCGCCCTGCGGCAACCGCGCGCCACCGCCGGCCAGTTGTCCTGGCGCGGCGTCGTGGCGCTCTTCGCAATGCTGGCAACCGTTGCCGCAGTGCTGCTCACGACGCCAGCGACGGCGCAGGACGTTGTCGAGGAGACGGCAACGATCGAAGTCATGACGGATGCGCCAGAAGCCGTGGCGGAAGTCGTCGAGACCACCGAGGAGGCGGCCGAGGAAGCCGCGCCGACCGCCGACACCGGCGATACCGCCTGGATGATCACGGCCACGGTACTGGTGCTGTTCATGACCATTCCCGGACTGTCGCTGTTCTATGCCGGCATGGTCAGACAGAAGAACGCGCTGTCGGTCCTGATGCAGTGCTTCGCCATTACCGGCATGATTTCCGTGCTGTGGATGGTCTACGGTTACAGCCTGGCCTTCGACACCAGCGGCATGGAGGCAGGGGTGCTGAACCTGCGATCCATAGTCGGCGGGCTGGACCTCGCGATGATGTCGAGCATCACGGTGGACTCGCTCACCGGCACCATTCCGGAGTCGGTCTTCGCGACCTTCCAGATGACTTTCGCGATCATCACGCCGGCACTGATCGTCGGCGCGTTCGCGGAGCGCATGAAGTTCTCGGCCATGCTGCTGTTCAGCGCGCTGTGGTTTACGTTCGTCTACGCGCCGATGACCCACATGGTCTGGAGCGGTGACGGCGCGCTGATGTGGGACTGGGGCGTGCTCGACTTCGCGGGCGGCACGGTGGTGCACATCAACGCCGGCATCGCCGGCCTGGTGGCGGCGCTGGTGCTCGGCAAGCGCAAGGGCTATCCGACAACCCCCATGCCTCCGCACAGCCTGGTGATGACCGTCATCGGCGCCTCGATGCTGTGGGTCGGCTGGTTCGGCTTCAACGCCGGCAGCGCGGTCGCCGCCAACGGCACCGCCGGCATGGCGATGCTGGTCACCCAGATCGCCACCGCAACCGCGGCGCTCGCCTGGATGTTCAGCGAGTGGATCTCGCACGGCAAGCCGAGCGTGCTCGGCATCGTCTCGGGCGCCGTCGCGGGGCTGGTCGCCATCACTCCCGCCTCGGGCAGCGCCGGCCCGGCCGGGGCCCTGCTGATCGGCCTGTCGGCCGGCGTGCTGTGCTTCCTGGCCTCGACCAAGCTCAAGCGGGCGCTGGGCTACGACGACTCGCTGGACGTGTTCGGGGTGCACGCCGTCGGCGGCATCGTGGGCGCGATCCTCACGGGCGTCTGCGCCGGCGCGCTGGGCGGCATCGGCCTGGCCGAGGGCATGACCATCGGCTCGCAGGTCTGGGTGCAGACCAAGAGCGTGCTCTTCACCATCGTGTTCAGCGGCGTGCTGACGCTGGTGATCCTGAAGATCGTGGACGTCGTCCTCGGACTGCGCGTCAGCCCCGACCAGGAGAGCCAGGGCCTCGACCTCGCCCTGCACGACGAGCGCGCTTACAACAACTGAAGAGGGCGGCACCGCGGGCCAGGGAGGGCCCAGGAGCCAGGGGCGGGCGTCGCAGGACGCCCGCCCCTTTCTGTTTGGTCGCGGGTTGAATCTGGCCCCCGCCGGGCCCACCGGGATTGCTAGACTCTCGCCTGAGCACCGGCCGCGGCCGGCTCTCGAACGCCGCAGGGGAAGCAAGTGTGACCACGGTCAACGATTCCACTGCGGGACACGGCAGACTCGGCGGGCACGGCACAGGCCGCCCGCTTTCGGCTGGACAAGCGCATCGCGCCCGAACCGGACCGACCGCGACTGGAGTTGCAGATCATGTTTCGCAAGGCGCTCATGACATTGATGCTCGCCGGTCTGGCCACGATGGCCGGCGCCGAAACCGTCTACAAGTGGATGGACCCGGCCGGCCAGGTGCACTACTCGGACCGGCCTCCCGTCATGGCCGGCGCCAAGGTGCTGGCCGTCTATGAGCAGGGTCTCGAGCCGGCGGCGGACGAGGACGAGCAGCCCTCCTTCGACGACACGGCGGACGCAGCCGCCGCCCGCGGACGACACCGTAGGCTTGCCGCCCGCCTCGGAGGAAACCATCGCGTCGGTCCAGCAGGACGTCGAGCGCCTGCGCAGCGAGAACTGCAAGAAGGCCCAGGAACGCTACAAGACCTACATCGAGTCGCAGCGGCTGTTCCGGCAGACGCCGAATGGCGGGCGCGAATACCTCTCGGAAGCCGAACTGGCGCAGGCCCGGGTCCGCGCCAAACAGGCGGTCGACGAATTCTGCAATTGAGCGGCGGGCCGCGGGGCGGCGGCGCTTTTCGTGCAGAATAGACTCCGCGCCGGACGCGGAGACTCCATTTCATGAAAGTCGGCTTCATCGGTCTCGGCGCCATGGGCGGGCCGATGGCGCGCAATCTGCAGCGCGCCGGCTTGTTGACGGCCGTCCACAATCGCACGGCGCAGCGCGCGCTCGACTTCGCCGGCGAGAGCGGCATCGCGGCCTGCGCGGATCCCGCCGAGGTCGCGCGCCGCGCAAACGTCGTGATCCTGTGCGTATCCGCCGACGCGGACGTACTCGAGCTGATCGAGCGCATCGCGCCGTCGCTGCAGCCGGGCGGCATCGTCATCGACTGCTCGACCGTCAGCGCGGCGACGGCACGGGCCGCCGCCGCCCGGGTTGCCGCGGCGGGCGCCGACTTCCTCGACTGCCCGGTCAGCGGTGGCGTCGAAGGCGCCCGCGCCGGCACACTCGCGATCATGTGCGGCGGCGCGGCGGCGGCCTTCGAACGGGCCAGGCCGGTGCTGGAGAAACTCGGCCGGACCGTGGTGCATCTCGGCGCCAGCGGGGCCGGACAGGCCACCAAGGCCACCAACCAGATCATGTGTGCCGGCATCATCCAGGCCGTCGGCGAAGCGATGGCCTTCGCCCGCGCCGAGGGGTTGCCGCTCGACCGGGTCATCGACACCCTCGGCCAGGGCGCCGGCTCGAGTTGGTACTTCGTCCACCGCGCGCCGTACATGGCGCGAGGCGAATATCCCGCAGGCTTCCGGGTGCGACTGCACGACAAGGACCTGCGCATCTGCCGGGACATGGCGCGGCGCCACGGCGCCGAGCTGCCGGCGGTGGAGTCGACGCTGGCGCTGTACCACCAGCTGATCGAGGCGGGTCACGGTGACGAGGACATCTCCGCGGTGTTCCGCCTGAAGTCGCGCCTGTTCGAGGACCCGACGGATGACTCCGGGCGGTGAACCGGTGAGCGGCGAGACCACCTCGACGCCCCGGCCACGCTTCTACCTGCCGGACTTCTGTGCGTCGGCAAACGTGCTGGCCGTGGTGCTGATCGCCGAACTGGTCGCGCTGCTGCTCGCCCTGACCCGCTCCGGCTTCAGCGCCGGATTCTGGACCGACCTGGCCCGGCTATCGATGTTCCTGCTGTGGATCGGCCTGGGCTGTGCGGCAGTGCTGTGTGCGGCGCGCAAGCGCCTGAACCAGTCCGGCGCGGTGCAGGGAGCGCTCATCGCCCTCAGCCTGATGCTGGGCGTCACGCTGCTCGTTTCCGAGGCGGCTGGTTCATCGCAGCCACCTCCGGGCTGCTGCTCGGACTGTCCGCCGGCGACCTCGGCCAGGACCATCTGTGGTTCCTGCTGCGCAACCTGATCGTTGCCGCGGTCGTCGGCGGTCTGGCCCTGCGTTACTTCTATGTCTCGCACCAGTGGCAGCAGAACGTCCGCGCGGAGGCCGCGGCGCGGGTGCGCGCGCTGCAGGCCCGCATTCGCCCGCACTTCCTCTTCAACAGCATGAACACCATCGCGTCGCTGACTCGAACCGACCCGGCCCGCGCCGAGGAGGCGGTGACCGATCTCGCCGACCTGTTCCGGGTCTCGCTGCGCGAGGTCCGCGACCGCATCCCGCTCGCCGAGGAGATCGAAATCGCGCGCACCTACGAGCGCATCGAGCGTCTGCGGCTCGGCGACCGGCTGCGGGTCGACTGGCAGCTGGAGGCCTTGCCGGGCGACGCGCCGATACCGGCCCTGGTGCTGCAGCCCCTGCTCGAGAACGCCGTGTATCACGGCATCGAGCCGCTGGCGGAGGGCGGCGACATCGTCATCCGTGGCCGCCTCGAAGGGCGCTACGTCGCGCTGTCAGTGGAGAATCCGCGCGCGCCGGGCGGAGGGCGGCGCAGCGGTGGCAGCGGCATCGGACTGGAGAACGTCCGCCAGCGCCTCGCCCTGATGTTTCCTGGCGAGGGCACGCTCACCCAGAGTGATGCCGACGGCCACTTCGTCGTCGAGCTGCGATTCCCTGCCGCCAGCGAGGGGCCGTAGGCATGCGGGTACTGATCGTCGACGATGAAGCTCCGGCGCGCGACCGGCTGCGGCAGCTGCTCGGGGAGATCGAGGGCCACGAGTGCGTCGGCGAAGCCGCCACCGGTGAGCAGGCGGTGGTGCTGGCCGGCGAGACCCGGCCGGACGTGGTGCTGCTCGACATCCGCATGCCCGGCATGGGCGGCCTGGAGGCCGCGCGCCGGCTAGGGTTGCTGGAGGATCCGCCCGCGGTCATCTTCACCACCGCGTACGAACAGCACGCCCTCGAGGCATTCGACGCGGCGGCGGCGGGCTACCTGTTGAAGCCGGTGCGACGCGAGCGGCTCGCGGCTGCGCTGGAGCGCGCGCAGCGCCCGAGCCGGGCCCAGCGCGCCAGTCTGGGCGATGGCGCGGTGCGCGAGCGGCGCGCGCATGTCACGGCGCGACTGCGCGACCAGATGAAGCTGATACCGCTGCAGAGCGTGATCTGCTTCATCGCCGAGCAGAAGTACACGACGGTGCGCCACACCGGCGGCGAGGACCTGATCGAGGACTCGCTGCGGGCCCTGGAGGAGGAATTCGCCTCACTGCTGGTGCGCGTGCACCGCAACGCGCTGGTGGCGGTGGCGCAGGTCGAGACGCTGGAGCGCGATCCGGACGGTGGCCTCACCGTCGTGCTGCGCCACGGGGCCGGGCGCCTGCGGGTCAGCCGCCGCCTGGCCGGGGAAGTACAGCGCCGCCTGCGTTGAGCGGGCGGCTCAGGCCGGCTGCCGGTAACCGCGGAAACTGCGCAGGGTGAAGGCCCCGAGACCGACCAGGAACAGGACGAACACCGCCGCATCGCCGATCCACGGCACCCATCTGAGCATGGCGATCAACAGCAGTGCGCCGGTCAGGAACAGGACGCGCCAGCCCGCCTGTCCGGCATCCGCGCGGCGCAATCGCGCGAGCGCCGCATCGCCGATGAAGACGGCCGCGGTCACATAGCCGAGCATCAGCAGCAGCCCGTAGCCGAGCAGCACCACCAGCCCGAGCGGGATGCCGATGATGGTGATGAACAGCACGATCGCCGCCAGCGGGACGGCGACCAGCACGGCGAATCCCAGCGCCAGGCTCGCCACAGGATCGGTGCGAACCGTGGCCGCCGCCTCGCGCGAGAAGCCGGGCAGCAACAGGATCAGGGCCGCGCCGATCAGCAGCACCCCCGCCAGCCACAGCGCGCGGAACACGCCGGCGATGACGCGCCCGAAGCCGCTCTCGGCGTTGATGCCGGTGACCCGCCGGTGTGCCCGCTCCACGCCGCCCGCGATCACCGCCCCCGCCGCAATTTCGGGCCGCTCCGGACTGCGGTAGATCAGCCGCCCGCCGATGCGGGCCTCCGGACCCAGGCGCACCCGCTCCGCGGCCACCTCGACATCGCCGTCGATGCGCCCGTCGATCGACACGCTGCCAGCGTAGGCGCTCAGGCGGCCGCCGACGCGGCCGTCCACGATCAGGCTGCCGCCCGCCAGCGTCATGTCGCCGGCGACGTCGGCACTGCGCGAAATCAGCACGGTGCCCCCCGCCGCCAGCACGTCGCCGCGCACCGTGGCGTCGATGCGCACGTCGCCACCCGCCGTGTAGACGTTGTCGTCGACCTGCCCCCGGACCTCGACGGTCCCACCCGCGAGCACCGCGTCGCCCATGACATGGGCCGCGACCTCGCTGCGCCCGCCAGCCATGATTGCGCTGCCCTCGATGCGCCCGCCCAGGCTGACGTCATCCCCGGCCAGCACGCGGCTGCCCCCGGCAGTGTCCTCGGCCCTGGCGGCCTCGGCGGCCGGTTCATCGGACGCCCAGGCCGCGGCCCCAGCCGCGCACAGACACAGGATCGCCAGCCATTGCCGCATCTCGCACCCCGCCCGTGGTTTTCGCCCCACCCAGGTATCGTAGGGAAGCGGCGCTCTCATTGCACCCCGGCCCCGTGGCAGAATGTTGCAATGCAGAAGCCAATCCGGATCGCGACCCGCAAGAGCCGCCTGGCGCTCTGGCAGGCGGAACACGTCGCGGCGCTGTTGCGCGCCGCCCACCCCACGCTGACCGTCGAGCTGGTGCCCATGGTCACCCAGGGAGACCGGATACTGGACCGTGCCCTGGCCGAGGTCGGCGGGAAAGGCCTGTTCATCAAGGAGCTGGAAGTCGCCATGTACGAGGACCGCGCCGACCTCGCGGTTCACTCGATGAAGGACGTGCCGGCCGACATGCCGGAGGGCATGACGCTGGCCGTGGTGCTGGAGCGCGCCGATCCGCGTGACGCTTTCGTTTCCAACCGCTACCGGGTCATCAGCGAGCTGCCCGCGGGAGCCCGCGTCGGGACCTCGAGCCTGCGCCGCCAGTGTCAGCTCAAGCACGCCCGCCCCGACCTCGAGATTCGTCAGCTGCGCGGCAATGTCGACACGCGCCTGGCCAAGCTCGACAGCGGCGAATACGACGCCATCATCCTCGCCTCGGCCGGCCTGATGCGTCTCGGGCTCGGTGAGCGCATCGCCTCGCAGGTGCCGGTGGAGACCTCCCTGCCGGCGGTCGGCCAGGGCATCATCGGCATCGAGTGTCGCGCCGACGACGAGCGGACCCTCACGCTGCTGGCACCGCTGGCCCACCGGACCACACAGCTTTGCATCACGGCCGAGCGCGCATTCGCCGCGCGCCTGGAGGGCAGCTGTCAGTCGCCCGTGGCCGGGTTCGCCGAACTGGCCGGCGACGTCCTCAGGCTACGGGGCCTGGTCGGGGCACCTGATGGCAGCCTCGTGTTCGCGGACGAGATCAGCGGTCCGGCCGGACAGGGCGCCGACCTCGGTACCGCCCTGGCCGAAAAGCTGCTCGCCGCGGGCGCAGGACCGCTGCTCGCCGAGCTGCGCGCCGGCCCGGGGCATTGAGGTGGCGCCGCTCACCGGGGTGGGCGTGCTCGTCACCCGTCCCGAGCATCAGGCGGCCGGGCTGTGCAGGCTGATCCAGGCAGAGGGCGGCTCGACCCTCCTGCTACCCGCGCTCGACATCCGCCCGGCGGCCGACCGGCCGGCGGTCGAAGGCGGCGGTGGGTCCGGTGGACCGGTTCAGCCTGGTCGTGTTCGTCAGCGCCAATGCGGTCCGCTACGGCATCGACCTGCTCGGCCAGCGGCGCGACCTGCGCATCGCCGCGATCGGCCGCGCCACGGCGCAGGCCGTCAATTCCGCGGGTCACCGGGTGTCGCTGATTCCCGCCGGGGGCTCGGACAGCGTCGCCCTGCTCGCGGCGCCGGAACTGCGGCACATGGCCGGGCAGCGCGTGCTGATCGTGCGCGGCCGCGGCGGTCGCGAGCTGCTCGCCGAGACGTTCCGGGCGCGCGGCGCGGAAGTCGTCTACGCCGACGTCTACGAGCGCACGCCCGCCCGGCCCAGCAAGCAGGCGCTCGACGAGCTCGAAGAACTCTGGCGCCAGGGTGGTGTCGACGTCTACACGGCCACCAGCAGCGAGCTGCTGGAGGCGCTGGTCGGCATCCTGACTCCGCGCTGCCGCGGCTTGATGGACTCCACGGCGCTGCTCACCGGCGCCGCGCGCGTGGCCGATCGCGCCGCGCGGCTCGGCCTGGGCTCACCCGTCATCCTGGCCGAAGCGCCCGAGGACGAGGCCCTGGTGGCGGCACTGGTGACCTGGCGCAAGGCGCGTATGCAGGCCGCTCAGTCCTGATCCGTCGCCGCCGACAGTCGCGCCAGCGTGTCGGGCGCATATTCAAACGAGTCGAAAACGATCCGGGACGGGTCGGCGCCATGCCCCGGGAACGTCTCGCGCACGGCCGCCACCATCGCCGGCGGGCCGGCGCAGTAGACGTCCACATCGGCCAGCGATGGCCACTCGGCCAGCGCCGCCTCATGCACCAGCCCGGTGGCGCAGCCGGGAGCCGGCTCGTCGGACAGCACCGGACGGTAGCGAAAGCGCGCTTGGCCTGACGCCAGCGCCGCCAGCCACTGGTGCTCGTACAGATCCGCCATCGCGCGCGCGCCCCAGTACAGCATGACGTCGCGCTCGAGCCCCGACTCGAGCACGTGGCGCAGGATCGCCTTGAGCGGCGCATAGCCGGTGCCGCCGGCGACCAGCACGACCGGACCGCGGCCGTCACGGTAGGTGAGCTGCCCGAGCGGCCCCTCGATCCTGAGCAGCGTGCCCTCGGTCATCGACCCGAACACCTGCTCGGTGAACTCGCCGCTGCCGCTGCGGCGCACGTGCAGCTCGAGCAGGCCGCCGTCATGCGGCGGGTTGGCGAGCGAGAAGCTGCGCCGGCGTCCGCCGGCGAGCATCACGTCGATGTACTGGCCGGGATGCCAGTGAAAGGGCTCGACCGCCGGCAACCTGAGCCAGAGCCCCATGACGTCCGCGGCCAGCCGCTGCATGCGCTGCACGCGACACGGCAGGCTCTTGATCTGCACGTCCGTCACGCTGGCGATGCGCCGCGGCTCCACCACCAGCGGCGTCCTGGCGCGGGCCTGGCACAACAGTGCCTGGCCGTCGCGCTCCTCCTGCTCCGACAGCGCGACCGGCCGGCCGGCGGGATAGCTGACGCGGCCGCTCAGCAGCCGCGCGCGGCAGGAACCGCAGCGCCCGGCCTTGCAGCTGTGCGGCAGGTTGAGCCCGGCGCGCAGCGCGGCGTCCAGGACGCTCTCGCCGGCTTCGACCTCGAACTGCTCCCCCGACGGTGTCAACGTGACGTGCAACAATGTCTCCGGACCGGTAGCGGCGCGCGCATTATCGCAGCCCGCCCGCCGCCGGCCAGCACGGATTGCCCGGAACGGGCGGGAAAAACGGCATGAACGGATCGGTTCTCATCGGATGCGGTTATCTCGGCGCGCGACTCGCGCGCCGCGCACCCGCGCCGGTGCAGGCGTTCACGGGATCCGCGCCGTCGGCAGCCCGCCTGGTCGCCAACGGCATCGCGGCGCAGGCCTGGGACCTCGATGACCCCGCGACACGCCAGCCACTCGAAGGCGGCGGACGCATCCTGTTTTACCTCGCGCCACCACCGCCCGGCAGCAGCCGCGATGAGCGTATCCGGCGCCTGCTTGCGAACCTGGTCAGCCCGCCGCGGCGGACCGTCTATGTCAGCACGACGGGCGTGTACGGCGATGCCGGCGGCGCGGTGGTCGACGAGGACAGCCCGCTCGCACCGCAGACCGAGCGCGCGCGGGCGCGCGCCGATGCCGAGCAGGCGCTGCGCGACTGGGCAGGGCGGATAGGCGCCGAGTGGGCCATCCTGCGGGTGCCCGGCATCTACGGGCCCGGACGTCTGCCGCTGGCGCAGCTCGACCGTGGCGACCCGGTGCTCGAGGACTCTGCCGCCGGGCCCGGCAACCGCATCCACGTCGACGACCTGGCGAGCATTTGTCTCGCGGCCGCGACGCGCGCGGAGGCGGCCAATCGCGTCTACAACGTCGGCGACGGCGACCATGCCAGCCGCACCGCATACTTCGACATCGTCGCGCGACTGAGCGGGCGCAGGCCGCCGCCGCGGGCAAGCCGGGCCGAGGCGCAGGCGACGCTCTCGCCGGCAGCCTGGTCGTTCATGGCGGAATCGCGCCGGGTCGACACCGCGCGGCTGCGGCGTGAGCTCGGCGTGTCACTGCGCTACGCCGAGCTCGAAGCCGGCGTGCGCGCGAGCCTGCTGGAACAGGCCTCAGGTTCCGTGTAGCGGCCGGTTCGCCACCCGCGGCGCTTCCGCGCCCTCCTCGATCCAGGTGAGCAGCGGCACCCACTGGGCGCGATCGGCGGCGGACAGGTACAGCGGCAGGTCGCAGATGCCCATGCCACGCCGATAGGCATGCACGTAGTTCTGCGTCTCGCGCAGCGAGGCGATGTGCGGCAACTCGAAAGCCTCGATGAAACGACACAGTTCGGCGGCCATCACGGTCTGCTCGCGCAGCCGGTTGGCCACCAGGCCGACACGCACCTTGCGACGCTCCACCCGGCCAAGGTCCAGCAGGTCCTCCATGAACCGGCCCGCCGCGCGCATGTCGATCAGCGACGGCAGCATGGGCACGAGCACCACGTCGCTGTCACGCACCATGCCCTTCATCTCCTTGCGGTCGACCCGCGCGGGCGCATCCATCACGACGCGGCCGATGGTCGGCGGCAGGTCCGCCAGGCCATGCTTCCAGGCGCGTAAACCCAGCACCTGCGGCAGGGCCGCCGGGCGCGAGCGCGTCCACTCGTACGAGGTGCGCTGTTCATCGAAGTCGGCAAGCGCCACGGCGTGGCCCGCCACGGCAAACCAGCTGGCAAGATTGGTGGCCAGCGTGCTCTTGCCGCAACCACCCTTGGAATTCAGCACCAGGACGCGTTGCGCCACGCTGCCAGTCACCGGCCCATCCTCCCGCCGCAGGGCGTCGCCGCCGGCGCTGGCACGGTCAACCGTGGGCGATGGGCTTGTCGGTGAACAGGTAGTCCTTCAGCTCCTTCGAGAACGCCGGATCCCGGCGCCGGATCCACTCCAGCACCATGGCGGCGTGCTCTTTCTCCTCGTCGCGATTGTGGGCCAGGATCGCCCGGAGTTCGGGGTCCCGGCAGGCATCGACGCGCTGGTTGTACCAATCGACCGCCTCCAGTTCCTCCATGAGCGACACGATCGCACGATGCATGTCGCGCGTGGCCTCCGTCAATTCCGCCACGGGCTCGTGGTATCCCTCGTTCGCCATCTTATGTCTCCTGAAATTTGCGGCCGGCGCGGCCCGGGCGCCCTCGGACCGATTCTGTCGGGTGACGACGGCGTCGCCAAGCCGGGGTTCTCACAGGCCCAGACTCGGCCACAACTCGTCGACCCGCTCGCGCACGGCAGCACTCATCTGGATCGGGCGGCCCCATTCGCGGCGGGTCTCGCCGGGCAGCTTGTGCGTCGCGTCGAAGCCGATCTTGCCGCCCAGCCCCGCGACGGGCGAGGCGAAGTCCAGATAGTCGATCGGCGTGTTGTCCACCAGCACCGTGTCGCGCACCGGATCCATGCGCGTCGTCATGGCCCAGATGACGTCTTGCCAGTTGCGGGCATCGATGTCGTCATCGGTGACGATCACGAACTTGGTGTACATGAACTGGCGCAGGTACGACCAGACGCCCATCATCACGCGCTTGGCGTGACCGGGATACTGCTTCTTCATCGTCACGACGGCGATGCGGTAGGAGCAGCCCTCGGGCGGCAGGTAGAAGTCGACGATCTCGGGAAACTGCTTGGTCAGCAGCGGCACGAAGACCTCGTTCAGGGCAACGCCGAGAATCGCCGGCTCGTCCGGCGGGCGGCCGGTGTAGGTGCTGTGATAGATGGGTTGCCGACGGTGCGTCATGCGATCGATGGTGAACACCGGGAACTTCTCCACCTCGTTGTAGTAGCCGGTGTGGTCGCCGAACGGTCCCTCGTCGGCCAATTCATCCTGGTGGATGTGGCCTTCGAGCACGATCTCCGCGCTGGCGGGCACCATGAGGTCGCCCACCGACGAGCGCACCACCTCGGTCCTGCCGCCGCGCAGCAGCCCGGCGAAGGCGAACTCGGAGAGCGTATCGGGCACCGGGGTCACCGCCGCCAGCACGGTCGCCGGGTCGGCGCCGAGCACGACCGCCACCGGAAAAGGCTCGCCGGGTCTCGCCTGCTGCCAGTCCCGGAGGTCGAGCGCGCCGCCACGATGGGCCAGCCAGCGCATGATGGTGCGGTTGCGCCCGATCACCTGCTGCCGGTAGATGCCGAGATTCTGGCGCTCACGCCGCGGTCCTCGCGTGATCACCAGTCCCCAGGTGATCAGCGGTCCGGCATCCCCCGGCCAGCAGGTCTGCACCGGCAGGCGCGCGAGATCGACGTCGGGGCCTTCGAAGACCACCTCCCGGCAGGGCGCATCGCGGACTTCCCGCGGCGCCATGTCGAGCACCTTGCGAAACAGCGGCAGCTTCTGCCACGCGTCCTTCAAGCCCTTCGGCGCCTCCGGCTCCTTCAGCGCGGCCAGCAGCCGGCCGACCTCGCGCAGGTCCGCGACGCCGGTCTGTCCCAACGCCAGCGCCACGCGTTCAGTCGTCCCGAACAGATTGCCAAGTACCGGCATCTCGTGACCCGTCGGTCGCTCGAACAGCAGCGCGGGTCCGCCAGCCTTGAGGGTGCGATCGCAGATTTCGGTCATCTCCAGCTCGGGGCTGACCGGGATGCCGATGCGCTTGAGCAGGCCCCTGGATTCGAGCCCTTGCAGGAATTCGCGTAGATCCCGGTACTGCATCGACTGGATTCCCCGTTTCAACGCCTGCCGCAGCAACGCTGCAGTGTCCGATGATGAAGGCTCCGGCTCAAGCGCCGCGCGATGCTAGGCTCGCGCTTGCCCGCAGGAGGTCCCGGTCATGCGCTTCGAAAACCCGCCCGATGACGCCATTGCGGACCTGCTCGGCACCGCGCGCAACATCGCCGTGGTCGGTCTGTCGGGCGACCCCGGCCGCACCAGTTACTCCGTGAGCGCCGCCATGCAGCGTTTTGGCTACCGCATCATTCCGGTCAACCCGGCCATCGGCGAGGCGCTCGGTGAAGCCGCTTACGGCACGCTCGCTGACGCCACGCGGGCGTTGCGCGCCGGCGAGCGGATCGACATCGTCAACGTCTTCCGCCGGCCCGAACACGTCGCGGCGATCGTCGCGGAGTGCATCGCGCTCGGGATGCCGGCGTTGTGGCTGCAGGAGGGCGTGATCGACGTCGAGGCGGCACGCAGCGCGCAGGCCGCGGGCCTTCTGGTCGTGATGGATCGCTGTATCTTCAAGGAACGGGCGCGGCTGGGCACCGTCTGACCGGCCTGGCGTCTCCAACAGCCGCCAGGTGAACCGGCGAGGGTGAATCCCCTAGCGCAGCCTGGTACACAGGACACAGGCTCATAGAGGCGGTCCGGCCGCCGCGGAGGTCGCCATGAACTCCATCCTGGTAGCGTATGCGAGCGGGGAAGGCCAGACCGCCAAGATCGCCGAGTACATTTCGCGGGTCCTGACGGAGGAGGGCTACCTGGTCGATGTGGTGGACACGGCCAGCGGCCGCGCCGCGGAGGTGTTGCCCACTTACCCGGCGGCCATCCTGGCCGGGTCGGTGCACGTCGGCCGCCACGCCGCGGCGCTCGGGGAGTTCGTTCGCGCCAACCGGGCGTGGCTGGCCGGTATCCCGAGCGCTTTCGTCTCCGTCAGCCTGACCGCCGCCCGGCAGGACGAACGCAGCGAGAGCGAGACCACCCGCATGCTCGAGGAATTCCTGGCGCAGACGGGATTGGCGCCGTTGCGCACGCTGCGGCTGGGCGGGGCGCTGCGCTACAGCCGCTATGGGGCCATCAAGCGCTTCATCATGAGGCGTATCGCACGCAAGGCCGGCGGCGGCACGGATACCTCCCGCGACTTCGAATACACGGACTGGCGGGCGCTGCGGCAGTTCGTCCTGGAATTCGTGCGCGACCACGACGGCTCGCCGCGCCTGGCCGCCTAGGCGAGCGGCCGGACGATCCAAAGAAAAGGCCCGCTTGCGCGGGCCTTTTCGGATGCATCACGGCTGGATGCTTACCAGCGGCCACCGCCGCCGCCGCCACCGCCGCCGCCGCCGCGATAGCCACCGCCACCGCCGCCGCCGCCCGGGCGACCACCGCCACCACCGCCACCGCCGCGAGGACGGTCCTGCGCCTCATTGACGCGCAGCTGGCGTCCACCCATCGGGTGGCCGTTGAGGGCCTCGATGGCCTTCGCAGCGTCACCCTGCGGCATTTCGACAAAGCCGAAGCCGCGGGGACGACCCGTATCACGATCGGTCGGCAGCGCGACGGACTCAACCGTCCCGTGCTGGCCAAACAGATCACGCACTTCCGACTCCGTCGCGGAGAACGGCAGGTTACCAACGTAAATCTTCATAGTCCTCGAATCTCACTCACAACAAACGGATCGAGCGGTGCCGCATGCGACACATCGATCACCGGTTACACGGCAGGAACGCGTTCAGGGTCGTCGAACAGCCTCAAGGCCAACAAGCGAACCGCAGGACCGAATCCTGTCACCTGATCGCAGACAATTCGTCGGTGCAAGGAGGCGTGATTACGCCTGGAAATGCAGGGCGGAAGGGCAACGATCGCCTTGGAGTGTAACACAACCCCGCAAAAACCAAGCCTTTATCGGAAAAGCGCCGCCACGGGCGCCCTGACGACGCTCAGTCGAGCCGCTTGTGGAACCTCAAGGTCGACGCGACGAGCATGACCACCAGGAACAGCGCGAGCTTGGCGAGCTGCGGCCACATGTCCCACAAGTGGGCGCCGCGGAGGACTATTCCCCTGACAACTTCCACGAAGTGGGTCAGCGGCAGCAGCTGGGCGATCCATTGGGCTGCCACGGGCATCCCGTCGAACGGAAACATGAAGCCCGACATCAGGATGGACGGCAGCATGGTGACGAAGGCCAGCTGGAAGGCCTGGAACTGCGTCTGCACGAGGGTGGAGATGAACAGCCCGAGTGCCAGCGTCGCCGCGATGAACAGCGCCGCGCCCGCGTACAACTCCACCAGGCTGCCGATGATGGGGACCCGGAACAGCGCATGCCCCAGGAGCAGGATCAGGGTGGTCTGGACCATCCCGATTGCCACGTAGGGCAGCAGCTTGCCGGTCATGAGCTGGCCGCTGGTCACCGGCGTGGTGATCAGCAGCTCCAGGTTGCCGCGCTCACGCTCGCGGACGACCGCGCCGGCGGTGAACACGACCATGGTGATGTTGAGGATGGTGCCGACCAGCGCGGGCACGATCTGCACCGCGGTGCGCTTCTCCGGGTTGTAGGCGATGCGGATCTCGAACGGTGCCGCGCCGCGGCGCTGGACACCGTGACGGGTGAGCACCGGCAGGTTGGCCAGGCCCTGTGCGACGTTCTCGAGCGACGGCTGGCTGCCGTCCACGATGATCTGCACGGCCGAGCGATCGCCCCCGGACAGGCGCCGTTCGAGATCCGGCGCGATCACCACGCCGATGCTGGCTTCGCCGCGGGTCAGCGAGTCCTGCAGTTCGGCTTCGCTGCTTGCCTCGCGGACGATGTGCATCACCTGCGTCGCCGCCAGATCGCCGACCAGCTGCCGCGACAGCGAGGTGGCGGACTGGTCGAGCACCACCGTATCGATGTCGCGCACGTCGAAGTTGATGGCATACCCGAACAGCATGATCTGCATGGCCGGGATGCCGACGATCATGCCGAAGGTCACCCGGTCGCGCGCAAGTTGACGGATCTCCTTGGAGGCGATGGCCAGCATGGCGAGCAGCCAGTTCATGCGGCCTTGTCCGGTTCACGCGCCTGCGAGCGCGAGAAGCCCGTCGCCGCGACGAACACGTCCTCCAGGCTTGCGGGGACACGCTCGATGCTGGCGCTGGCGCACTGCGTTTCCCAGGGCGCGCCGCAGGCTCTCGACCGGCTCGACCGTTGCGCTGTCGAGCAGTACGTGCAGCCGGCTGCCCAGCTGCGCGATGCTGCGAACCCCCGCGCTGGCGGACAGCGCATGGCGGGCGGCCGACAGGTCGGCGCACTCCACCTCGACGACGATCGCGTCGATCTCGCGCATCAGCACCTTGGGCGCGCCCTCGGCGACCACCCGGCCGCGGTCGAGGATGGCCAGCCGATGGCAGCGCTCGGCCTCGTCCATGTAGTGCGTCGAGACCAGGATGGTGGTGCCGCGCCCCACCAGCTCGAACAGGCTTTCCCAGAAGTCGCGCCGGCTCTGCGGATCGACCGCGCTGGTCGGCTCGTCCAGCAAGAGCAGTCGCGGTTCGTGCAGCGTCGCGGCGGCCAGCGCGAGGCGCTGTTTCTGGCCGCCGCTCAGGGTGCCGGCACGTCGGGCGGCGAACTCGGCCAGCCGGTACTCCGCCACGCGTGCCGCCACGCGCTGGCGCTTCGCCAGGCCACGCAGCCCGAACACCTCGCACATGAAGTTCAGGTTCTCGCGGACGGTGAGGTCCTCCCACAGCGAGAACCGCTGCGTCATGTAGCCGATCTGCCTGCGCACGATCTCGGCCTCGGTCAGCGCGTCGCGCCCGAGCACGCTGACTGTGCCGGAGCTCGGCCGCAGCAGGCCGCACATCATGCGGATGGTGGTGGACTTGCCCGAGCCGTTCGGCCCGAGAAAGCCGTAGATCTCGGCCTCGGGAATATCGAGATCCACGCCGTCGACGGCCACCACGGAGCCGAAGCGCCGCGTCAGGCCGCGGGCCACGATGGCGGTGTTCACGGGCTGCCGCCGTCGAGATGCAGCACGACTTCGACCGGCACACCGGTCGGCAGCGCCGCGGCTTCCGGCTCCGTCAGCACCACCTCGGCGAGGAAGGACAGGCGGCTGCGGTCGCGCTCGTTGAGCGCGTAATACGGCGTGAAGGCTGCCTCGGAGCTTACGTACCGCACTTCGCCGCGCCAGCTGCGGCCGCTGCCGTCGACCGTGACCTCGGCCGGAGTGCCGCGGGCCACGCGCGAACGGATCGGCTCGGGCACGAACACCCGGGCGTACGGCTGGCCGTCCGCCAGCAGCACGGCCAGCGGCGCGCCCGCCGGCGGCCGCTCACCGAGCTCGTACGGCAACGCATCGATGACCCCGGCACGCGGCGCGACCAGGTCGAGCCGCTGCCTCGAGAGCTCTACGCTGGCCAGCGCTGCACGGGCCTGGTCGAGGCTGGCCACGGCCTGCCCTACCACCTCGCTGCGCGTGCCGCGTTCGAGCTCGAGCAGCTGCTGGCGGGCGGCGGCCTCCGCCGCGGCGGCGCTGTCGCGCACGCCGCGCTGGCGGTCCAGAGCGCTTTGCGCCAGCAGCCCCTCGCCCGCCAGCTGCCGGACTCGCGCCAGCTCGCGCGTCTCGGTCCCGAGCCTGGCGGTGGCGCCTTCGAAGCTGGCGCGGGCCGCCAGGATCTGCTCACGGCGTGGACCGGTAACGAGCTCGTCGAGCCGTTGCTCGGCGGCCTTGACGGCTGCGCGGGCCTGGTCGAGCCGCGCTTCGTGCGCGGCCGGATCGAGGCGCAGCAATAGCTGGCCCTCCTGCACGCGGTCACCCTCACCGACCTCGACGGCGATGATCGGTTCGTGTGCTTCCGCGGTGAGTTCCACGCGGTCGCGCTCGAGCGTGCCGAGCAGCGGGTTGTCCTCCGCGCCGGTGCAGCCCGCCAGCGTCAGCAACATCAGAGGAATCGTCAGCGGCTTCATGGCAGCTCTCCGCGTGCGGTGCCGGCCGCATACAGCCGGGCGGTGTGTTCGACCAGCTCCTGGATCCACGCCTCGTCAGCCTTGAAGTTGAGCGCGCGTTCCAGGACCGGCATTGTCAGGAACGGCCACAGGCCCAGGCTGAGCAGGGACACGAGCGCGAGGCGCGGCTCCAGGTCGGCGCGCAGCTGGCCCTGGCTGGCCGCACGCTCGATCAGCTGCAGCAGCCTCGGCGCCATGCGCCCGGCGAAGTCGCGCACGAAGCGGTCACGAAACTGGCCGTCGGGCGACAACACGTCGCGAATCAGCAGCCCAGGAATCCAGGGGTGCGCCGCGATCACCTTCATGTACGCGGCCAGGAACCCGGCAAGGTCGACCTGCTCGCGGGCTGGGCCGGCGAGCACCTGCTCGATCTTCTGGACCAGCGGGCCGATCGCCTCCTCCAGCATCGCCGCGCACAGACCGTGCTTGCTGCCGAAGTAGTACTGCACCATCGCCGGCGCGACACCGGCACGCCCGGCGACCTGCCGTGCGGACACGCTGCGGTAACCGTAGCGAAGAAACAGGCTGTGTGCCGCCTCCAGCAGCGCAGCCCGCACGTCGCGCTCCTGGGACCGGGCCGGGCGGCCGGGACCACGCGCAGCCAACTGCGTGGACGACTTCACGAGCCGCGGTGTATCGAATTAACCATGTGTTCAATAATCACGCTGCAAACCGCCGCGGGCAAGGCCAGGGCGTCGATCGCGCGTTTAATTTTGGGGAATGGGCAGCGGCGGGGCGCTGCCGGGCCCTGCAAACAGGCACCGGCGGGGGGAGGTCGAATCAGGCGGCCGCGGGGCCTCGAGAAACGACGCCGGTGCCTGGCTGCAGGGTCCGGGCCAGGGACACTGCTGAAGGCTACCGGTCGCGCCAGCGCGCGTCGGTGACCTGGGTTACCGAAGCGCCGTACCGCTGGCCACCGGCGCTATGCCCGCCACCCGCGCCAGCCCGGGCCCGTCGAGAATCTCGATGCGTTCCCGGCCCGTTCTCACCAGTCCGTGCTCGGCGAAACTCCGCACGATGCGGCTGACTATCTCGCGGACACTGCCCAGCTCGTCGGCCAGCTGCTGATGCGTCGCGCGGACTTCCGGCCCACGGCGGATCAGCAAGGCGGCGAGGCGCTGGTCGAGCCGCTGGAAAGCCACTGCCTCCACGGTCTGCATCAAGTCGGCGATCCGCTCCGAGAACAGGCGGAACACGTAGCGCCGGAATCCCTCGCTGCTGGACAACAGCCGCTCGAAGGTGGGTCGCGGCAGCACGAACACGCTGCTGTCGCTCATCGCCACGCCGCGGGCGTCGTATTCCACGGATCCCAGCAGGCAACTGCTGGAGAGTATGCAGCTGTCGCCGGCGTCGACGTGGTAGAGCTGGATCTCGCGGCCGTTGTCGGCAAGCTTGCTGACCCCGATGGAGCCCTCCAGCACGAACGGGAATCCCGAGCAGGGCTGCGCTTCATCGAACATCACCGTGCCGGCCGGCACCCTGCGCAGGCTGCCCTCGGACACCAGGCGGTCCACTTCGGCCGGCGCCAGATCGCGCAGCGCCGGATACTGGCGCAGCAGCTGCTCGCGCAATGCCAACTGCGCCGGGCTCAGCGCCGTCATGCGATCACGACCAGCAGGTCCTTGGCGTCGACCTGCTGTCCGGGACGGGCGACGACCTCGATGACCTCGGCATCGCGGTCGGCGCGCACCGCCGCCTCCATCTTCATCGCCTCCAGCGTCACCAGCACGTCGCCGCGCTCCACCTTCTGGCCCACCGCGACCGCGACCGTGGCGACGGTGCCGGGCATCGGCGCACCGACGTGGTTCGGGTTGTCCGCGTCGGCCTTGCGCGCCGCCTCGTGCTTCGACGCCCTCGCTGCGGTCCGGAACCCGCACCGAACGCGGCTGGCCGTTCAGCTCGAAGAAAACGGTGCGCGTCCCGTCGTCGTGCAGGTCGCTGACGGTGACGAAGCGGACGATCAGGGTCTTGCCGCGCTCGATCTCGATGCTGATCTCGTCGCCCGCCTCCATGCCGTAGAAGAAGGTGTGGGTCGGCAGCACGCTGACATTGCCGAAGCTGTTGCGGTCGGCGAGGTAGTCAGCGAAGACCTTGGGGTACATCAGCGCCGAGGCGAACTCCGCGTCGCTGATCTCGCGCCCGCACTTCTCTTCGGTCTCGCGCCGGAGCGCCGCCAGGTCGGCCGGCGGCAGCACCTCGCCGGGACGGACGGTGAGCGGCTCACGGCCTTTCAGCACCTTCTTCTGCAGCGCCTGCGGAAAGCCGCCGTAGGGCTGGCCGATGTCGCCGTGGAAGAACTGCACCACCGACTCCGGGAAGGCGATCTCGATCTCCGGATCCTCCACCTGGGCACGGGTCAGGCCGCTGGTCACCATCATCAGCGCCATGTCGCCGACGACCTTGGACGACGGCGTCACCTTGACGATGTCGCCGAACATGTCGTTCACCTCGGCGTAGGCGTGCGCCACCTCCGGCCAGCGGTGGGTCGTCGATGCCCAGCGAGCGCGCCTGCTCCCGCAGGTTGGTGTACTGGCCGCCCGGCATGCCGTGGACGTAGACCTCGGAGGCGCCCGCACGCAGGTCGCTCTCGAACGCGCGCGTACAGGCGCCGCACCTGCTCCCAGTAGGAAGAGAGCGTCCGGATCGCCGCCGGATCGAGCCCGGTGGCGCGCGGCCCATGGCGCAACGCCTCGACGATCGAGCCGAGGTTGGGCTGCGACGTGCCGCCGCTCATCGCGTCGAGCGCGCCGTCCACCGCGTCGCAGCCGGCCTCCACCGCCATCAGCACGCTGGCCGCGGCAATGCCGCTGGTGTCGTGGGTGTGGAAGTGGATCGGTATGCCGACCTCCTGCTTCAGCGCGCGCACGAGGTCGTAGGCCGCGCGCGGCTGGCACAGCCCCGCCATGTCCTTGATGCCGAGCACGTGCGCGCCGGCGCGCTCCAGCTCCTTCGCCAGTGTCGACGTAGTACTTGAGGTCGTACTTGGTCCGGCGCGGATCGCTGAGGTTGCCGGTGTAGCAGATGGCCGCTTCGCAGACCTTGCCGCTGTCGATCACGGCGTCCATCGCGACGCGCATGTTGTCGACCCAGTTGAGCGAGTCGAACACGCGGAAGACGTCGATGCCCGCGCTGCGCCGCCTGCTGCACGAAGTAGCGCACCACGTTGTCCGGGTAGTTGGTGTAGCCGACCGCGTTCGCCGAGCGCAGCAGCATCTGCAGCAGCAGGTTCGGCATCGCCTCGCGGAAGGCGGCGAGCCGCTCCCACGGGCACTCCTTCAGGAAGCGCATCGCCACGTCGAAGGTCGCGCCGCCCCAGCACTCCACCGAGAACAGGTCGGGCAGCAGCCCGGCGTAGTACGGCGCGATGCGCTGCCATGTCGTGCGTGCGGAAGCGCGTGGCCAGCAGCGACTGGTGGGCGTCGCGCATCGTCGTGTCGGTGACCAGCACCTTCTCCTGCGCGAGCATCCAGTCGGCCAGCCCGCGCGGGCCACGCTCCTCGAGGATCTGGCGGCTGCCGGGCGGTGGCGGCGGCAGCGCATCTTCGGCAGGCGCGGCTCGGGCAGTGCGGCCCAGGCGGCGACGCCCGGTGACCTCCGGATTGCCGTTGACGATGACGTCGCCGATGAAACCGCAGCAGCCGCGTGGCACGGTCGCGCCGCCGCGGCCACTGGAACAGCTCCGGCGTCTGGTCGATGAACTTGGTGGTGTAGCTGCCGTCGGCGAAGGCCGGATGCGTGACCACCTGATCCAGGAAACGCAGGTTCGTGGTGACGCCGCGCACCCGGAACTCCCACAGCGCGCGGTGCATGCGCGCGCTGCACTCCTCCGCGGTCGGCGCCCAGGCGGTGACCTTGACCAGCAGCGAATCGTAGTAGCGCGTGATGAACGCGCCGGCGTAGGCCGTGCCGGCATCGAGCCGCACGCCGAAACCCGCCGGGCTGCGATAGGCCGTGATCCGGCCGTAGTCCGGGATGAAGCCGTTCTCCGGATCCTCGGTCGTGACCCGGCACTGCATGGCGTGACCGGAAATGCCGATCCGCTCCTGCTCCGGCACTCCGCTCGTCCACGGTGCCGATGCGTGCACCCTGCGCGATGCGGATCTGCGCCTTCACCAGGTCGACGCCGGTGACCATCTCGGTGACGGTGTGCTCGACCTGGATGCGCGGATTGACCTCGATGAAGTAGAACAGGCCGGTGTCGGCGTCCTGCAGGAACTCGACCGTGCCGGCGTTCAGGTAGCTCGACAGCCCGGCCGATCTTCAAGGCGTGCGCGGTCAGCTGCCGCCGCTGTGCGTCGTCCAGGAAACCGGCCGGCGCGCGCTCGACGACCTTCTGGTTGCGCCGCTGCACCGTGCAGTCGCGCTCGAACAGGTGCACCAGGTTGCCGTGCTCGTCGCCGAGGATCTGCACCTCGACGTGGCGCGCATGCCGGATCAGCTTCTCGAGGTAGACCTCGTCGTTGCCGAAGGCGGCCTTGGCCTCGCGCCGTGCCGCCGCCACCATTTCGGCGAGCTGGCCGGCGCTCTCGATCGACGCGCATGCCGCGGCCGCCGCCGCCCCAGCTCGCCTTGAGCATGACCGGATAGCCGACCTCTTCGGCCAGGCGCGCCGCAGCCTCGCATGTCCGTCGGCAGCGGCGGCGTGGCCGGCATCACGGGCACGCCGGCGGCAGTCGCGAGGTTGCGCGCCAGCACCTTGTTGCCGAGTCGGCGCATGATCGCCGGCGTCGGGCCGATGAACAGGATGCCGGCGGTCGCGCAGGCCTCGGCGAAGTCCGGATTCTCGGACAGGAAGCCGTAGCCCGGGTGTATCGCATCGGCGTGGGCCTCGCGCGCGACGCGCATGATGTCCTCGATGTCGAGGTAGGCCTCGACCGGCCCCTTGCCCTCGCCGACCAGGTAGGCCTCGTCCGCCTTGGTCCGGTGCAGCGAGAAGCGATCCTCCTGCGAGTAGATCGCAATGGTGCGGATGCGCAGCTCGGTCGCCGCGCGCATGACGCGGATGGCGATTTCGCCGCGATTGGCGACGAGCAGATGACGGACGGGTCGGATCATGTTGAGCAGCGGCAGCGGTAAACCGTGATAATACCGGCCCGGGAGCGGCCCCGCACGCGCTGGCGGCCGCTGCCGAAACTCCGGAGAGCAGTCCGATGTTCAGGCCCTTGCTGTCTCGATTGGTTCTGGTATTCGCGGTGGCCGGCGCGCCGGCCTTCGCCGAAGGAGATACACCCATGATCTCGATCGCCATCCATGGCGGCGCCGGCGTCATCACTCGCGCTTCCATGAGCGCGACCGACGAAAAGGCCTACCGTGCAGGACTCGAGGAGGCGCTCGATGTCGGCTACGCGGTCCTCGAAGCAGGCGGCACCAGTCTCGACGCTGTGGCTGCGGCCGTGCGCATTCTCGAGGATTCGCCACTGTTCAATGCGGGTCGCGGCGCGGTATTCAGCCACGAGGGCATCAACGAGCTCGACGCATCGATCATGGATGGCCAGACGCTCAAGGCGGGGGCGGTCGCCGGCGTGCGGCACATCAGGAATCCCATCGATCTGGCCCGGCGCGTGATGGACAACTCGCCGCACGTGATGCTTACCGGCGCCGGCGCCGAGGACTTCGCGCTGGAGCAGGGCATGACGCTCACGCCCAAGTCCTGGTTCCAGACCGAGCGGCGCTGGCAGCAGCTCGAGAAGGCCCGCAGCGGCGACCGCTACAGCGCCGCGGAAATCGGCTACTTCGGCACCGTCGGCGCCGTGGCCGTTGACAGCCACGGCAATCTCGCGGCGGCCACCTCGACCGGCGGCATGACCAACAAGCGCTGGGGGCGCGTCGGTGACTCACCCATCATCGGCGCCGGCACCTGGGCCGACAACGCCTCCTGCGCCGTATCTGCGACCGGCAGCGGCGAGTACTTCATGCGCGCCGTAGTCGGCCACGAGATCGGCGCGCTCATGAAGTACCGGGGTCTGTCGGTCCGCGACGCGGCGCGCGAGGTCGTGCACGGCACCCTGAAGACGATGGGCGGCGACGGCGGCGTGATCGCGGTCGACCGCGAGGGCAACATCGCGCTCGAGTTCAACACCGAGGGAATGTTCCGCGGCGCGCGCGACTCGCAGGGCCGGCGCGAGGTCGCGATCTACTAGGAGGGGTCAGACGCCACTCTGTCCCCTCTTCAGCCGTAACGCAGGCTCTGCAACAGCTCTTGGTGCAGCCGCCCGTTGCTGGCCAGCACGGTCGTCGTGTCGAGCCCGACCGGAGCGCCCGCGAGGTCGGTGAAGCGCCCGCCGGCTTCCTCGATGATCACCACCAGCGCCGCGATGTCGAGGATGTTCACGTCCGACTCGAGCACGGCGTCGATCTTGCCGGCCGCCAGCAGGTGGTAGTGCAGGAAATCGCCGTAGCCGCGGATCCGGCCCAGCCGGGCCACCAGCTTGCCATAGCGCTCCCAGGCCGCGCTCTGCGCCAGGGTCTTCAGGTTGCCCGAGGACAGCACCGCGGCGCCGATGTCGTCGATGTCGCTGACCGCGAGTCGCGTGCCGTCGAGCCAGGCGCCTTGCCCGCGTTCCGCCCAGGCCAGCTCGCCCCAGGCCGGCGCGCAGGACACGCCGAGCAGCAGCTGGCCATGGCGCATCAGCGCGATCTGGGTCGAGAACACCGGGTTCTCGCGTACGAACGACTTGGTCCCGTCGATTGGATCGACCAGCCACAGGTACTCCGCGTCCATGGCGCTCGCGCCGGTCTCCTCGCCATAGAAACCATGGCCCGGAAAGCGCTGCTCCAGCAGGCCGCGGATGACCCGCTCGGCCTGGACATCGGCCTCGGTGACCGGCGACTTGTCGGCCTTGACCTTCACGGTCAGGTTGCGCCGGTACAGGCCCATGATCACCTCGCGGGCGGCGGCGGCGGCCTCGAGCGCGGCGGACAGGAACTCGGAATGCGGCATGAACGGGGCCCGTAGCGAGGAATACCGCAGCGTGCTGCCGGCCTGAGGCCGCGTCAACACTTCCGCTTGACCAGCCGGTGTCCAGTACCTACATTGCGAGCCACGACAGGTGACCCGGAGGCGATTCCGGGAGAAACGGGAAGCCGGTGAGCGACGCGTCGCGAATCCGGCACTGCCCCCGCAACGGTAATCGGCGCAAGCCGCATCACGCAGGTAAGTCCTGCCAGCCACTGCCGGCCCAGCCGGCGGGAAGGCGATGCGGTCGGCCCACTGGGCCAGCCGAGAGTCCGGAGACCGGCCTGTCGTTTGTGCCGTGTCGCGGTGGGCGACCGAGGCCGCCCCGGCACCTTGCCGTGCGACGACCTCCCGCTCCCCCAGACCCGGCGTGTGGTGGCGACCCCTGCGGGAGTGCAGGGGCATGGGAGGTCGATCTTGAACAACCGAGTCCTGCTTGCCGCGGTGGCAGCCTGCCTGGCCGCGCCCGCTGCCGTGGCCGACAGCATCGAACCCGTGATCGTCACGGCGACGCGAACCGCGAACGCGCCTGGCGACGTGCTCGCCTCGGCGGAAGTCATCGAACGCGACGTGCTCGAGCGCTTTCCGGGCGCCGATGTCGCCGAGGTGCTGCGTTTCGAGACCGGCGTGGAGTTGGCGCGCACCGGCGGCCCCGGCCAGCAGAGCTCGCTGTTCCTGCGCGGCACGGAGTCGAATCACGTGCTGGTGCTGCTCGACGGCGTGCGCATCAACCCGGCGACCATCGGCAGCGCCGCCATCCAGAACATCCCGACGGAGATCGTCGAGCGGGTCGAGATCGTCAAGGGCCCGCGCTCGACGCTGTACGGCTCCGATGCGATAGGCGGCGTGATCAACGTCATCACCCGCCAGCCCGCGGAGTCCGGTATTGCACTGCAGGCCGGTGCCGGCAGCTACGGCACGACCAGCGGCGCGCTGAATGCCGCGCACAACGGCGACTCGCTCGACTCCGCGCTGAACCTCTCCTGGCTGGAAAGCGACGGCTTCCCGACCCGCGTCGGCGACGCGGTGGATCGCGGCTACCGCAACCTCTCGGCGAGTGGCTCCGTGCGCGGCGAAATCGGTCCGGTGGCGCTCGCCGCCCGCGCCTGGCACGCCGAGGGCACCTCCGAGTACTCGGATTTCTTCGTCACGCCGGTGGACCAGGACTTCCAGAACTCCGCGGCCGCACTGGAAGCCACCGGCTCCCCGCTCGCGGGATGGCGGACCCGGGCCACGCTCGGGCTGGCGCTCGACCGGATCCGCCAGAACCAGTCGCCGGACTTCCTGCGCACGCGGCGCTGGCAGCTCGACTGGCAGAACGACCTGGAAGTCGGCGAGCGGCACCTGCTCACCGCCGGCGCTCTGCTGCAGTCCGAGAGCGCGAGCTCCGAGTCCTTCGGGCTCGGCTTCGACGAGTCCACCCGGCTCAACCTGTTCTACCTGCAGGACCAGATCGATCTGGGCCGTCACCGCCTGTTGCTCGCCGCCGGCTATACCGACCATGAGACCTTCGGCGGCAAGGCCACCTGGAACGCGGAGTGGGGCGTGAACCTGGGCGCTTCAACGGTGCTGTCGGTGGCGGCCGGCACGGCATTCCGCGCGCCGGACGCCACGGATCGCTTCGGCTTCGGCGGCAATCGCGACCTCGCGCCGGAGACGTCGCAGAGCATCGAAGTGTCGCTGCGCCAGCGCGTCGGCCGGGCGCAGGAGATCCGCCTGACCGCTTTCAGGAACGACATCGACGACCTCATCCAGTACGTCGTCACGGATCCCGTCACGTTCGCCGGCGAGAACCGCAACGTCGAGCGTGCGCGCATCGAGGGAATCGAGGCGAGCTGGTCCTACACGGGGGAGTTGTGGCGAGCCCGCGCCGGCCTGACGCTGCAGGATCCCCGTGATCTCGGCAACGACTCGCGGCTGCTGCGGCGGGCGCGCGAGAACCTGACGCTGGCGATCTCGCGCAGCATCGGGCCGCACGAGATCAGCATCGATGCGCTGGCCGCGGGAGAGCGGCTGGACTTCGGCTTCCCGGAACCGGTGCGCATGGACGGCTACGTGGTCGCCGGCGTGTCGGCGCGCTTCGCGCTGGCGCGGGACTGGACCCTGATCACGCGTGTCGAGAACCTCTTCGACGAGGACTACGAGCTCGCGCGGGGCTTCAACACCATGGACCGCAGCGCGTTTGTCACGCTGCGCCACGAATTCCGCTGAGGGTCCAACGATGGGTAACCGGCTCTCGAAGATCTATACGCGCACCGGCGACGATGGCACCACCGGCCTCGGCGATGGCGCTCGAGTGCCCAAGGATGACGCCCGGGTGGAAGCCTACGGCACGGTGGACGAGTGCAACAGCGCCGTCGGCATGATCCTGGCGGTGCCGGGCGTCCCGGACGACGTGCGCGCCATCCTCACCCACGTGCAGCACGACCTGTTCGATCTCGGCGGCGAGTGGTGCATTCCCGGTCATCGCGCGATCACCGCCGCCCACATCGCCCGGCTCGAGGAAGCGCTGGACGCGCACAACGACAGGCTCCCGGCCTTGAAGGAGTTCATCCTGCCCGGCGGCGGTCCGGCGGCCGCGGCCTGCCATCTCGCCCGCACCATTGCGCGGCGCGCGGAGCGGCGCGGCTGGACGCTCGCCCGCACGGAGACGGTGGCGGTCGAGCCACTGCGCTACCTCAACCGTCTGTCAGACCTGCTGTTCGTGCTGGCGCGGGTGCTGGCGCGACACGAGTCCGGGCAGGAAGTGCTGTGGCGCCGCGATCGCGGCGCGGGCTGAACGCCTCAGGTGGCGCGCGCCTCGCCGAGCCGCGCCAGCCGGTCCTCGGGTAGCTCGCTACGGATCTGGGTGCCGATGAGGATGCCGGTGGCGACGCAGCCTAACAGCACCAGGAACGGCACCTGGTAACTGCCCCAGGCGTCGAACATCGCGCCGGTCAGCCAGATTCCCAGGCCTCCGCCCAACGATTCCATCGAACTCACCGCGCCGTTGATCTTGCCGATCGCCTTGAGGCCGAAGTTGTTGACGGTCAGCATGTTATAGAGCGTGAACAGGCCGCCCCAACCCAGCCCGACCAGCGTCGCCGATGACCAGACCCACAGGCCTGGCTTCATCGTCGCCAGCCCGGCGACACCGATGAGCATCAGGCCCAGACAGGCCATGAACACCTTGTGGCGGTCGAAGCGGTCGGCGAGCCAGCCGCTCGACAGCTTGCTGATCATGGCGATGGCCGACAGCAGCGACAGCACCAGTGCCGCGACCTTCGGTTCGTAGCCCAGCCCGCGCATGTGCAGGAACAGGTGCGAGAAGATCGCCAGTATCGAATAGTAGATCAGGAATCCCGACAGGCCGATCGCCCAGAAGGTGCGGGTGCGGATGGCCTGCAGGAACTCGAGGCCGGTGGTGCGCGGGTCGGTGCCGCCTGGCCGCACGCCGAGCGCCTGCCCGCCGAACTCGGCCGGCGAATTGCGCACCAGCAGCAGCACGATCACCAGGATCACCAGCGGGAATGCGGCCTCGATGGCGAAGGTGCGCCGCCAGCCGAACTCCTCGATCAGCACCGCGTTGAGCGGCGGCAGCAGGAATGACCCGGCGCTGGTCCCGACCAGCGCGATACCGATGGCCAGCCCGCGCTTCTCCACGAACCAGCTCGAAATGAGCACGATCACCACCATCGTGCCCGAGGTGAGCAGCGCCACGGCGAAGGCGACGTGGATCGCGTACATCTGCCCCAGGCCCTCCAGCCGGCTGTAGGACAGGTAGGCGCCGGACAAGACCAGGCAGCCAACGATCAGCAACCGCCGTGCGCCGAACCGGTCGAGCAACAGGCCACCGAGGGGCGCGCACAGCGCGACGATCCCGAAGTTGAGGAAATCGCGGAACTTGAGCTCGCCGCGAGACCAGCCGAACTCGTTGAGCAGCGACTCGTCGAACACCGAGATCGCCGTGGCGGTCAAGCCGTTGGTGATCATCAGGATCAATAGCCCGATGACTGCGATGGTCCAGGGATTGCGCTGCCATGCGGGCATACTGGTCTCCAGCCGGGACGCGGCGCCCGGCGAGCGCATCATGAACGCGCGGGCCGGACCCGACAATCAGGAATGCGGGCTGCCCGCCGTGCGGGCGCGGTCCAGGATCCGGCAGACTGCGCGCGCGCCGTCGATCGCACGCGGGCTGGCGCGGGTGACCAGGTCGGCGTCGACACGGTGCACGCCGGCGTTGCGCACGGCGGCGAGCCGCGTCCAGCGTGCCCAGAGCAGCGCCGGCTCTGCGCTCGGGCCGGCATACAGGATCACTTCCGGATCCGCGGCGAGCACCGCCTCCAGGTCGACCGCCGGGGCGACCCCGGGCAATCCGGCGAAGACGTTGACGCCCCCGCACAGGCCGACCATCTGGCTGATCAGGTGCCGGCCGGTGACCGTGAACAGCGGTTCGTCGTCCAGCTGCACGAACACCCGCACCGGCGCGAGGTTCCGGTGGCTGGACTCGAGCTCCGCCAGGGCCGCGCGGAACTCGGCCGCGGCGGCATCGGCCGTCGCCTGCGTGCCGGCGAGCCGGCCCAGCGTCTCGATGCCGGCGGCGACGTCTGCCATGGAGACGAGCCTGAGCGCGAGCACCGGCACACCGAGCGAGCGCAGGCGGTCCTGCGCCTGCCGCGGCGTTCCGGACTCCCAGGTGACGGCGAGATCGGGCTGCAAGGACAGGATGCGCTCGTAGTCGAGGCGAAACGCGTCCCCCACCCGCACGATGTCGCGGGCCCGCGGCGGATAGTCGCTCCATTCGGACACGCCCACGAGGCTGTCCCCTGCGCCGGCCGCGAATACCAGTTCCGTGACATTCGGCGCGAGGCTCACGATCCGCATCGCGCCGGCTGGCAGCGACGGCAGCAGCAGGACCAGGACGAGCAGCAGTCTCATGCGATCCAGGCGAACAGCGACATGATCGCCACGACGGTGAGCCATACCAGCAGCGCCCTGCGCGCCAGCCGCAACGCGCCGCGCGCGGGCTCCGCGGGCCCGCCTGCCTGCCCGGCCGGCAGCGCCAGCGCGCCGCGGCCGACGTGCACGAGCAGCCAGTCGTTGCGTTCCAGCAGCTGCCCCGGCAGGTCGCCGTAGCGCTCGCGCCAGCTGCGCCGCGCATCCTCGAAGCTCCCGGCCAGGGCGTAGCCGAGCGCCAGCAGCCGGGCTGGCAGCCACGCCAGCAGGAAATGCAGGCGCTCGAAGCAACTCGGCGCGACGGCGCGCTGCTCGATCGCGGCGCGACGCATCAGGTCGCTCACCCGGAACAGCCATGCGCCGGCGGGCCCCAGCAGCACGAACCACAGGACGACGCCGAACACCCGGTTGTTGGTCTGCACGAAGATGGCGTCCTCCACCGCGGCGGCCCGCAGGTCGCGCCGTTGCGCCGAGTCGTGCTCCATGATCGCCGCGGCCGCTCGCGCGGCTGCCGCGGCATCGCCCGCCAGCTCGCGGTCGAGGTACTCCCGAACCTCCATGCCCAGGTCCTTCGGGCCCAGCGAGAAGGCCAGTACCAGCGCAGCGAAGGCGAGCCAGGCGGCGCCCGGCAGCGTCCCCGCCAGGGCCAGCGCCACGGCAGCGACCGGGGCGACGGGCAGCACCAGGCTCAGCACGCAGCGGACCATGGACGGCGTACCGTCGCCGAGCGCCCAGCCGGTATAGCGGTCCAGCCAGCGCGCCTCGCGCCAGGACAGCAGCGTCGTCGCGAGGCGCTCGAGCAGCAGCGCAAGCAGCAGTGCGAGCAGCGTCACGACGAAAACTCGCCGTGCGGCAGCTGCAGGCGCGTCTGAACCAGCGCCCGCAGACGTGGCCAGTCGAACGCCGGGCCCGGATCCGTCTTGCGGCCCGGCGCGATGTCCGCGTGCCCCGCGATGCTGTCGCTGGTCAGACCAGGGTAAGCATCCAGCAGCGCCAGGACCAGCGCCGCAAGCGCCGTGTACTGCGCGTCGGCATACGGGCTGAAGTCGGTGCCCTCCAGCTCGATGCCGATGGAAAAGTCGTTGCAGCGCGCCCGGCCCCGCCAGTTCGACTCGCCGGCGTGCCAGGCGCGGCGGTCGAAGGGCACGAACTGGATGATGCTGCCGTCGCGACGCACCAGCACGTGGGCCGAGACCTGCACGCCCTGCAGTGTCTCGAAGTACGGATGCGCCGCGGCCGGCAGCGTATTGGTGAACAGCGCTTCGATCCAGGGACCGCCGAACTCGCCGGGCGGCAGGCTGATGCCGTGGATGACGATCAGTTCCGGGCTCGACCCCGGCGGCCGCTCGTCGAAGTTCGGCGACTCGATGAAGCGTACGCCGCTCAGCACACCGCTATCGGCGTTCACCGTCAGTCGCTCGTGCCCCGGCTGTGCGCGCATGAGCCGAAGCTTATCGCTTCCCCGGTCCAGGTGCGCGCCGGGTCGGCTAGAATCTGCGGCCATGCCCATCCCGACCCCTGACCGCAACCAGAGCATCGCCGCGCGCGATCTGTCGGTCGTATGGCACCCGTGTACGCAGATGAAGGACCACGAGCGCCTGCCGCTGGTGCCGATATCGCGCGGCGAAGGCGTGTGGCTGTACGACTTCGAGGGCAAGCGCTACCTGGACGCGATCAGCTCATGGTGGGTCAACCTGTTCGGTCATGCCAATGGACGGATCAACGCCGCGTTGCGGGACCAGCTCGAGCGGCTCGAGCACGTGATCCTGGCCGGCTTCACGCACGAGCCCGTCCTCGAGCTGTCGGAACGGCTGGTGCGGCTGCTGCCCGCCGGCCTGACCCGCTGCTTCTACGCCGACAATGGCTCGTCCGCGGTCGAAGTCGCGGTGAAGATGAGCTTTCACTACTGGCGCAATCACGGCCATTCCCGCAAGACCCGCTTCATTACGCTGGCCAACAGCTATCACGGCGAGACCCTGGGTGCCCTCGCGGTCGGCAACGTCGAGCTCTACAAGGAGACCTACCGGCCGCTGCTGATGGACGTGATCACCGTGCCTTCGCCGGACTGCTACGAGCGCGAGCCGGGCGAGGACTGGGAGACGCATTCGCGCCGCATGTTCGCCCACATGGAGCAGGCGCTGTCCGAGCATGCCGGCGATACGGCGGCGGTGATCGTCGAACCGCTGGTGCAATGCGCGGGCGGCATGCGCATGTACCACCCCGTCTACCTGTCGCTGCTGCGCGAAGCCTGTGACCGGCACGGCGTGCACCTGATCGCCGATGAGATTGCCGTCGGCTTCGGTCGAACCGGCACCCTGTTCGCCTGCGAGCAGGCCGGCATCCGCCCGGACTTCATCTGTCTGTCGAAGGGCCTCACCGCCGGCTACCTGCCGCTGTCGGTGGTGGCGACCACCGAAGACGTGTACTCCGCCTTCTATGACGACTACACCCGGCTCACCGCCTTCCTGCACTCCCACAGCTACACCGGCAACCCGCTGGCCTGCCGGGCGGCGCTGGCGACGCTCGACATCTTCGCCGCGGACGACGTCGTCCGTCGCAACCGGGACCTGGCCGCCTGCATGGCCCGCGAATGCGCCGAACTTGCCGACCATCCGCACGTGGCGGAGATCCGCCAGACCGGCATGATCCTCGCCATCGAGCTGGTCAAGGACCGGGCGACCCGGGAGACTTTCGCCTGGCAGGAACGGCGCGGACTGCGCTTCTACGAACACGCGCTCGGCGCCGGCGCGCTCATCCGGCCGCTGGGCAACGTCATCTACTGGATGCCGCCCTACGTGATCACACCGGAGCAGATCCGCTTCCTGGCGGAGGTCACGCGCAACGGCATCAACGTCGCATGCGCGTAACGCGCGTGCACTGCCGGGCGCCGCTTGCCGGGCAGAGCGGCGCCGAACTCGAGGGCGCCGCCGCCAATCACGTCAGCCGCGTGCTGCGGCTGCGCACAGGCGCGCCGATAACTTTGTTCAACGGCGACGGCTGGGACTATCCCGCGACCATCACGGCGCTCGACAAGGGCCGCGTGAAGGTGGCGCTGCACGAACGCGTGCCGGCGCGGAGCGAATCGCCGCTGCTGCTGACCCTGGTGCAGGGCGTCGCGCGCGGCGAGCGCATGGACCTGGTGATCCAGAAGTCCACCGAGCTCGGCGTGTCGCGGATCGTGCCGGTGCTGTGCGAGCGCAGCGTGATGCGGCTCGATGCCGGGCAGGCCGAGCGCAAGCTCGAACACTGGCGCGCCATCGCCGCAGGCGCCTCTGAACAATCCGGACGCGCGCGCGTCCCGGCCATCGACACGCCGCTGCCGATCGCGGAGTGGCTCGGGCGCGCATCGACCGCGCCGTGCCGGATGCTGTTGCAACCCGACTCGGACAGCGCCCTGGCCGAGGTGCGCAGCGCCGAGGCGGAACTGCTGATCGGCCCCGAGGGCGGCCTGACCGACTCCGAAATCGCCCTGGCGCGAACCGCGGGATTCACGCCGCGGGCGCTCGGACCGCGCATACTGCGCACGGAAACCGCGGCCATCGCCGCGATCGCGATCCTGCAGGCGGCGTGCGGCGACCTGAATTGATGCCGCTGCGCAGGCGGGCTTCGCGACGCTGGCGTGACCTGCCGGGGGGCGTTTAACATAGCGTCGCCAAGAGCAAGAACCGAAGAGCAAGAACAAGTCCCGGGGGTTGTCGCGATCGTGCTGGATCTGTCCGCTTCCCCCCGCCTGCGCTCGCTGCCCGAAGACTGCCAGACCCGACTGTTGCTGGACCCGTGGCTGTGCGTCGGGCCCGGCTCGGAAGCCCACGCGGCCACGTTGTTCGAGATTTCGCAGGCTGCCGCCTCGCTCGGCATCACGCTGTGCGTCGAGGCGGAGGCGTGGACGGAAGCCGCGCGGGATCCGGACGTCGTGCGCCGCCGCGTCGACCTCGACCGGCTCGAGCCAATCCTCAAGTTGCCGCCGCTGCCGCTGCCGAGCGAACGCGACGCCACCGCACGCTTCATGCCGGTGCGCAGCGAAGTCGACATGGCCGACCTCAAGCTGCTCGGCGCGCTGCACGCGCGGGTTGCGCATCACCTGGTCGCGCTCGATGGGCGCATGCACCGCCTGGCGGCGCGAGCCGGGCTGGCGAGCCGCGTGCTGACACCGGCCGATGCGGCGAGCTGGCTCGCTGCATTGGGTGGCAGGACACAGCCGGTGACGCTGCTCGAGATCGACCCGCGACTGGCGCTGGCGCCGGGCCGCCTGAGTTCACTGATCGCGCAGGAGTGCGAGCCGCACGACCCCTATCTGCGGGGCCGCCTCGAGGCGGCGCACGGTCGCGTGCTCACGACCTCCGATGGCGACACGTTGCGGGCCGTAGGCGTGCTCGGCAGCGCGCTGGATGACGAACACCTCGAGCTGCTGGCGTTGGCCGCGCATGATGGCGCGCGCGGCGCGCGCGTGCTCGAGCCGATCGTAGGCACGGCCCTGTCGATGGCGCGCCGTCGCGGCATGGCGCTCGAGGCGCTCCTGCCGCCGCACGAGGAGATGGTGCTGCTGCTCCTCGAGCAGCTCGGCTTCGAGCGTCTGGGCGCCGACGCCCATGGCCGCGAGCGGTTGCGCCACGAAGCCGCTGCCGCGTGCCCGCAGCTCGCGGGCGGGCAGTCGGCCTGGTTCCTGCGAGTCGATGCCGATACCCACGACCGCTTCCTGCCCGAACTGGCGGGCGCGGCGCAGACCCAGCTATTCGCGGTGGGCGCCGGCGAGCGCCCGCCCACGCTTGGCAGCTCCGTCCGCAAGCAGGTAATGCTGCCCGCCGGCGGCCGCGCACCGCAGGTCGGCGACTTGCTGCTGGTGTTCCATGCGCGCACACCGGGCCGCGCCGCTTCCGCGACCATCACCGCGGTGGCGCGCGTCGAGCGCCTGACAGAGTGCTCCAGCGTCGAGGAAGTCCTGACCGTCAACGCGTGCCGGCCCGGCTACTCGCTCAGGGAGATCCGCGAGCGACTCGCGCAAGGCCCGGTGACGGTGCTGGACGCCGCGTTGCTCGGCCGGCTGGATCACCTGCTGCCGCTCGCCTGGCTGAAGGAACAAGGGGTCGTGACCTCGGCGCCGCGCGGCCTGGTCGGCGTCGAGGCGGACGCCTGGACGCGCCTCGCGCCGCGCCTCGCGCTCGCCTGAGCCGCATTGCGGCTCAGGCAGTAACCGTCGTCTCGTCGGCGATCATTTCCTCGAGACGCTCGAGGTCCGGCACGAGCGGAAGCTCGTTGACCATGCGCAACTGGCAGAGGACCGGCGCCCGCTCGGCAAACACCCGCGTGTCGTCGGTGGAAATCACCGCGGGGCTGACCCGCACCAGCTGGGGGAACCCCTGGGTCACGACGCCGAAGTGGCCGGCGGGCAGCTTCTGGCCGAGGCAGAAGAACACGATGATGCGCGTCCTCCCGCCGATCGCCGGGATACGGTTGCCGCAGGCGCCCTCGAAGGAAATCACCGGAATGCTGCGGCCATTCCACGGCATCATGCCGAGATACCAGGTGGGAGCGCCCGGCATCTCCTGCAGTTCCTGCATCGCAGTCACTTCCGCGACGCAGGCGCGGGGCACCAGCAGCCGCTCGTCGAGCAGCGGAATCAGCAGACCGTAGAGGTCTTCCTGGCTCATGACGCCCGCCGTCGCTGCACCAGTGGCTCAAGCGCCTGCAGCAGCTGCGTTTCCTGGTACGGCTTGCCGAGATACTCGTCCACCCCCAGCTCGATGGCCCGGGCGCGATGCTTCTCGCCCACACGCGACGTGATCATCACGATGGGCACGTCCTTCAGTCGCGGGTCGTTGCGCACGTGGGAGGCCACTTCGTAGCCGTCCATGCGCGGCATCTCGATGTCGAGCAGGATCACGTCCGGCAGGTGATCCTGCAGGACACCGATGGCATCGAGACCATCCTTGGCGGTCATGACGCGCATGCCGTTGCGCTCGAGCAGGCGCTGCGTGACCCGGCGCACCGTGATGGAATCGTCCACCACCAGCGCAAACACGCGGCGGTCGACACGCTCCTCGGTCTGCGCCGCCGAAGGCGTGCGTGCGCGCCACTCGGAACGGACCAGCGCGCCGACGTCGAGGATGACGCAGATGCGGCCGTCGCCCAGTATGGTGGCGCCCGAAACGCCGCGAATCCCCGCGATCTGCGGGCCCACTGCCTTGACCACAATCTCGCGGCTGCCCACCAGCTCGTCGGCGACGATGCCGGTCGAGTGCTCACCGGCGCGCACCAGGATGATCGGCACCGCCGGGTCGTGCTCGGACGGCAGCGTAGTCGCCGCACCGACGAAGGCGCCCAGATGCTGGAAGCGGTACTTCTGGCCGCCGTACTCGAAGCCCGCCGACTCCTCGGCGAGCTGGCGCTGCACCTCGGCCGCAGGCACCCGCACCACGCCCTCGACCGTCGGCAGCGGCAGGGCGAAGAACTCGTCGCCGACCCGCACGACCAGCGCCTGGCCGATCGCCAGCGTGAACGGCAGCCGTACCGTGAAGGTCGCGCCGCGGCCCTCTTCCGACTCGATGAACAGCGCGCCGCCGAGCTTCTTGATCTCGGTCGCGACCACGTCCATGCCGACGCCACGACCGGCGGACTGGGTGAGCCGGGTGGCGGTCGAGAAGCCGGGCTCCAGGATCAGCTGCAGCGCCTGCTCGTCCGACAACTCCTGCTTGGGCTGGATGATGCCGAGCGCCGCGGCCTTCTCGCGCACCGCGCGCAGGTTGATGCCGGCGCCGTCGTCGGTCACGGTGATGACGACCTCCGAACCCTCGCGCCGCAGCTTCAGCTCGATGCGCCCCGCCTCGGGCTTGCCGCGCGCGGCGCGCTCGGCGGGCGTCTCGATGCCGTGCACTACCGCATTGCGCAGCAGGTGCTCGAACGGCGGCAGCATCCGCTCCAGCACCTGCCGGTCGAGCTCGCCCGAGGCGCCGGTCACGAACAGCTCGGCACGCTTGCCGCCCTCGGTCGCGGCCTGGCGCACGATGCGGGTCAGGCGCTGCACGTGGCGCTGGAATGGCACCATGCGCGTGCGCATCAGGCCGTTCTGCACATCCGAAATGACCCGCCCCTGCTGGATCAGCAGGTTCTGCGCCTCGCGCGTAAGCGTGGCCAGCAGGTTCTGCACGCTGCCGACGTCGGAGGCGGTTTCGGCCAGCGCGCGCGAGTACTGCTGGATGGTCGAGTAGCGGTCGAGCTCGAGCGGGTCGAAATCGTCGCGGCGCGGCGACTGATCGACGTGACGATGCAGGATCTGCGCCTCGGTCTCCATTTCCAGCTTGCGCAACTGTTCTTTCAGCCGCTGCACCACGCGCCCGAGCTCGGTGAGGTTGAACTCCACCGACGACAGCTGCTGCTCGAGCCGCGAGCGGAAGATACTGACCTCACCCGCGTTGTTGAGCATGTCGTCGAGCAGCTCGGCATCGACGCGCGCCATCTCGGCCCGCTCCACCGGCCCATCGCGGCCCGGCAGGGTCGGCGCGGTCGGTGCCGGGGCACGTGCCACGCTCTGCGGCTCGGGCTCAGGCGGCGCCTGTTCGGCCGCTTGCAGCCCGGCCGATGGTGGCTCGAGATCGACGTAGGGATCCTCCATCGCGGCCGCCGCGGGTTCGGGCTCGGGCTCGACCGGGGGCTGCGGTGTCTCGATGACCGGGGCGGGCGTCGCGCCGCTGGCCACCAGCCGGATGCGGGTGATGAGATCGCGCGCCGGCTGCACGGGACGGCCCGCGTTGACGAAATCGCGCATGCGGCTGAGTTCGTCGAGCGTCGCCTGGACGACATCGAAGGTCCGCTGCTCCAGCGGCGCGCTGCCCGCGCCCACCTGGGTCAGCAGCGATTCGAGCTCATGGCTCAGATCGCCCATCGCGCCGATGCCGGCCATCCGCGCGCCACCCTTGATGGTGTGCAGCACGCGCTGCAGCTCGACCACGTGGTCGCGACTGCCGCGCTCGGCGCGCAGTGCGCCGAGGGAGCCGTCCGCCGCCTCGAGCAGCTCGGTGGCCTCCTCGCTGAAAATGGCCGCGATGTCCGGGTCGTAGTCGGTGTCGGCCACGGCTTCCGCTGGCGTGGCCTCGGCCACCGCTTCGGGAGCGGCTTCGGGCGCGGGGGGAACGTCGGCCTGCTCGGCGCCGCGCTCGGTCGCCGCATCGCTCGCGCCGTAGGGCACCAGTCCTTCGACCGGCGGCTGATACGGCTCGGGCTGCAACAGACGGTCGAAACCTTCCCCGGGGGGTGCGGTCGACGCCTTGGGCGTGACCGTGATCGCCGGTATCAGGTGATCGATACGGAATCGCTCGGGTTCCGGTTCGGGTGCCGGCTCCGGCTCGGGCTCCGGCTCGGGTTCGGGTTCCGGTTCGGGTTCGGGCTCGGCCGCGATGGCCTGCTCGAGGGCCAGATCATGCGCACCGATCTGCGCGATCACGTGCTCGATGTTGCGGAAGAATCCGCTGCTCTCGTTGATGTGCTCGAGGATGTCCTCGAACGACTCGACCGCATCGGCCAGGGTCGAGAGCGTGTCCGCGTCGAACGCACGGTCGTGATCGAACAGGCGGCTCAACCAGCGGTGCAGTGGCTCGGCCAGCCGCACGCAGTGGCGCGCCTGCGCCGTACGCGATGCGCCGCGCAGCGTATGGCAGGCGCGATACAGCTCCTCGGTCACCAGGTGGGGGCCCGGCGTCGTCCACGCGCTGCGCAGGAACGAGCGCATCACCTCGAGGTGCGCCTGCATCTCCTTGCGGTAGATGTCCTGCAGCGAGTAGTCGATGACTGGCGCCGGTTCTTCCTCGGCTGGCGCGGCGGTCGGCTCCATGCCGGGCGCCGGTGACGGCTCGGCCTCATGCGTCTGCGCTGTCGCAGCTACCGGCTCGGGCACGCCGGGCTGCGCGGGCTCGGCGGCCAGCGCCTCGGGTTCGTTGGGCTCCGCGGCGGCTGCGGGCGCGGCCGCCTGCGCCGCGGCCGGCGCCGCCGGGAGCGGTTCGCCGATGGCGCGGGCCCGCGCGGAGATCTGCGCGGCGGACGCCGCGGCGGGCTCGCCGCGTTCGAATGCATCGATCAGCGCCGGCAGCTCGTCGACCGCCTCGCCGAGCAGCGTCATGATCGCACCGGAGCGCTCACGGGTGCCGTCGATGAGCCGGTTCAGCAGGCTCTCCACCGACCAGGCGAAATCACTGAGCGCCGCGGCGCCCACCATGCGGCCGCTGCCCTTCAGCGTGTGGAAGGCGCGGCGGATGCGCACCAGCGCTTCGCGGTCATCGGCGTGCTCGCTCCACTGCGGGAACAGGCCCTTGATGACCTCGATCTCCTCGCGCGCCTCCTCGACGAAGACGCCGAGCAGCTCCGTATCCGGCAGTTCGTGCTCGCCAGTGGTCGCGGGCGACGGCGGCGGCGAGCCGGCCGGCAACTTCACGACGAGCGTGGTGTCGACCTGCGGCATCTCGCGATCCAGCACGACGGTCGGCTCGTACTGCTCCGGCGTCGCCGCCGCGAGCTTGGCCGAGGCCGCATCCAGCACGGCGGCCGGCGGGGGGACGGCGTCGTCGATCGCCGCCAGGCAGCGCTCGGCATTGTCCAGCATGTACCAGGGGTCGCCGCGGCCGGCCTGCAGCGTGTCCATGTAGTACTCGACGCTGACCACGGCGTCAGCGAGCCGATCCACCAGCTCCGGCGGCGGGGGCGCGGCATTGGGCTGCATCAGCAAGGTGATCTTCTCGACCACCCTCTCGGTGATCTCGACCGCGCGGGACTTGCCGAGCATCAGCAGACCGGAAGTGATGCCGCGCGCCAGACCGGGCACCGCATCGATTCCCGCCGTGGTCGGTTCGGGCTGCAGCGACTGCAGCACCAGGTCCTTGATGCGCGCTAGGTTGACCGCGCATTCGCGCAGCACCGCGCCGGCGACCTGGCGGAACTCGGGATCGTCGATCACCCCCGGCGTCGGCGCGCCCGGCGGCATGATCATCCGGACCAGTGAATCGTCGAGACTGTCTTCGACGCTGATCAGCGCGGCGGCAATGCCGATCAGGGTGTCGGGCTCCGGGGTGATGCGCCGCCCGACCACGTCCACCAGCTTGCCGAGCTCCGCCTGGACCTGCTCGCGCAGCGAGCCGAGCCCCAGCACCGCGAGCGTGTCACCGATCTTCTTCAGCAATTCGACCTGCGGCCCAAGTTCCTCGGGCTGGCCGCCCTTGCGGCTGAAGATGTCGAGCGCATCCTTGACGCGCTCGAGGTCCTCCTTGATCGCCGCCGCCACGGTATGCATCAGCTTGACGGACGGAGCCGACAGCGAGTCGCGCTCCTGTTCGATCGACTCGTCCACGGGCAGCAGCTCATCGAGCCGGAAGGAGGCGCGCACCGCGCTCACCCGTTCGCCGTCACCGCCGGCCCGGGCGACGTAATACAGCAGGTTGTTGATCAGATCGAGCGGCGGGTTCTCGGCGTAGCGCTGCTCGCCCGATTCGTACAGCCGCTTCAACTCCCGGTCCGCCTGGCCCAGCAGGCGCTTCACCGACGCACCGTCGACCAGCGCACCCGACTTCATCGCCTCGATGACCGCGCCGACCACCCACCACAGCTGGAACACCGGCCGCGTCGTCGCCACCGACTCGAGCCTGGCCGCGGCCTGCGCCAGCACGTCGAGGTGCTCGTTGGCGTCCGCGCCCCGGAGCAGCCCGAGCAACGCCAGCTGGAACCTGGGACGCAGGCGCCGCGCCCACTGCGGGACGGTCAGCGCCGACTCGTCCGGCGCCGGCGAGCGCGGCACGCGGGTCGCGCTCCGAAGTCAGGTTCAGCGACAGCAGGGTGCCTTCGGAAAGCAGCGACGCGCCGCGGACGGCGCGCAGGTCGTTGAGCAAGGGCAGCACGACCAGCGGCAGGTCACGCCCGCCGCCGAGCACCCTCTCCAGGTAAGCGGGCAGCTGGACCAGCGCGCGCATCAGCGCGTCGAGACCTTCGGCTCGCTGACGGGAGTCGCCGCTCTTGGCCAGGAACGAGGCCGCGAGCTCCATTTCCTCGGCCAGCAGCGCTGCGCCGTAGATCTCCACGACACGCAACACGCCGCGGGTCTGGCGCAGCAGGTCGGCGACGTGGGCCAGGGGCGCCGCGTCGCCCGGCCGCTCGGCCGATGCCTCGAGCGCCACCCTCGCCTGGTTCAGCGTCGCGCCCAGCTCGGTCGCGACGATTTCCAGAGCCTGGGGACTGGCTGCGTTCATCTCCGACACGCCGGCTCAGCCCCCTGCCGACGCGCGCTTCGGCGGACGCCCGGCGGTCGGTGACAAGGCCGCCGCGACACCCTTCTTCGGCGTCGTGGCCCGCGGCGTGTCCTGCGGCAGGCGGAAGCCGCTGACCGAGCGGCGCAGCTGCGCGGACAGCTCTGCCAGACGGCCGATCGCGCCGGAGGTCGCGCTGGTGTTGTCCGCGGACTGCTGCGAGATCTCGCGCAGCACCTGCATGGTGCGGGTGATGTCCGAGGACGCCGCGGCCTGCTGGCGCGCACTGCCGGAAATGTTCTGCACCAGTTGCGCGATCTGGTTGGAGACGTCCTCGATCTCCCCAAGCGCCGCACCCGCGTTCTCGGCCAGCAGCGCGCCGCCCACCACGTCAGTGGTGGTCCGCTCCATCGACACGACCGCTTCATTCGTGTCGCTCTGAATGGTGCGCACCAGCACCTCGATCTGCCGCGTGGCATGGCCGGCGCGCTCCGCCAGCCGCTGCACTTCGTCCGCGACCACCGCGAAGCCGCGCCCGGCCTCGCCCGCCATCGACGCCTGGATGGACGCGTTCAGCGCGAGAATGTTGGTCTGCTCGGCGATGTCGTTGATCAGCTCGACGATGTTGCCGATCTCCTGGGAACTCTCGCCGAGACGCTTGATGCGCTTGGAGGTGTCCTGGATGGTCTCGCGGATGACGTTCATGCCGTCGATCGTGCGTCGCACCGCACTGCCGCCCTTGTGGGAGACGTCCACTGCATGGCGCGCCACGTCCGAGCAGCGCTCGGCGTTGCCGGAGACCTCCTCGATCGAGGTCGCCATGGCGGTCACCGCATCGGTGGCGGTGGCCACCTGGCGCGACTGCGCGATGCTGGCCTTGGCAAGATGGCCCGCGGCGGCCTGGGTCTGCCGCGCTGCGCCATCGAGCTGCACCGCGGTCTCGTTGATGGTCGCCACCAGCTCGCGCAACGCCTCGATCGCGTAGTTCACCGCGTCGGCGATGGCGCCCGTGATGTCGTCCGTGACGCTCGCCTGGACCGTCAGGTCGCCGTCGGCGAGGCTCGACATCTCGTCGAGCAGCCTGAGGATCGCCTCCTGGTTGCGCTGGCCCTTGCGGGACTGTTCCGCGGCCGCACGCCGCAGTGCCGACCCCGAGAACCATGCGACCAGCGCCGCAATCAGCGCCAGCAGCGCGAGCGCCACCGCGGCCAGTGCCGGATACGGGCCGGCGAACACCGACGACGCCTCGCCCTGGCCCGCATTGAGACGCGCGTAGGCGGCCTCCGCCACGCCGGCCAGATCGGCACCGGCCCGCTCGGCCGCCCCGACGCGCTCGGCCCGGCTCAGTGCGCCACGCACGCGCTGCTCGAAGATGTTGAATTCGGACCGCGCCGCGGTCAGTCGCATCGCCGCTTCACCTTCCACGGCGGTGACGCCGGCGCCCGCATCCTCGCCGGCGAGGCCGGCGAGAAACTGGCCGAGCAGCGCGGTGTTGTCGGCGATACGGCGGGCGATCGCGGCGGTATCGCCGCTGCCCGCGGCGATCTGGCGCAGATCCTCGCCGGTACGCTGCGCGACCGACTCGAAACGCGGCAAGGCGCGCAGCGCCACCAGGCCGCCCGGGGCCGCGACCGCGTCACCGGTCGCCGCCAGCATGCGCTCCAGCGCCGCGCGCGCTTCGCCGGCCAGCTTGGCGAGCTCCGCCGCGTTGCTCTGGCCGCCCAGCAGGGCGGTGGTGCCGTCGAGCAGCGCCTGCCAGCCGGGGTCGCCCGCGAGGCGCTCGGCGCTTGGACTGCCCAGCGCCGCGAAGGCGCCACGTCCGGACTCGATCTCGTCGATGACCGCCGCCAGCGCGTCGCGTGACTCGCCCAGCCGCTGCATGGCCAGCTGGTCGCCGCGGGCAGCGGCGGCCGACTGCGCCGGCAGCAGCGCCGCAAGGCGGGTCAGTTCAGCCACGTGCCGCTGATAGGCACGCTCGTCCTGCTGCATCCGGGCGGCGGCAACCAGCAGCAGCGCGGCGACCACCAGCAGCGCGAGCCCCGCCCCCAGGAACATGGGCAAAGACCGCGCCGCCCGCTGCTTGTCGAACCAGTTGCCCATGTAAAGTCTTCTCCCCCGGGGTGTCGCCGGCTCAGGTCGCGCCTTGCAGGAAGGCCGGACTCTCGACCAGCTTTCTCAGGCTGAATACCGGCCAGCCCTCGCTGCCGCGCCGGAACGAGCCGGCGAGGTAACGCTCGCAGCGAATCATGGTCGGCGGCGACTCCGCATTGAATTCGGCCTCATTGAAGCGGCGGAACCCCAGCACCTCGTCGACCAGCAGGCCTGCCGGAATCTCGCGATGATTGACCACGATCACCCTCGTATTGCGTGTCGGTTGGGTCTCGCCGCTGCCCAGGTACTGCTTGAGGTCGATCACCGGCAGCAGTTGTCCCCGCACGTTGGCCAGCCCGCGAATCCACTCCCGCGCCCCCGGTACGCGCGTCACGGGGCTCGGCACGCCCATGACCTCGCGGGCCTCGTCGCGCGCCACCAGAAAGGTCTCCCCACCCATGCGGAAGGCGACGCCGATCCAGGCCTGCTCATTGGCCGACTCGCGCGCCCCCAGCGCCGCGGCGCGCGCACGCCGCTCGAGCTCGAGCAGCATCTCGAACGGCTGCTGACGAAGTGACCTGAGGCTTGCGGCCGGCTGCATCACGTCAGCCCGACAGCAAAGCCGCCTGCGCCTTCTCCAGCAGTTGCTCGGAACTCACCGGTTTGACCAGGTAGTCGACGGCGCCCTGCCGCATTCCCCAGACCCGATCGCTCTCCTGACTCTTGCTCGACACCATGATGACCGGGATCGCACGCGTGTCCGGGTCCGCGGCCAGCGAGCGCGTGGCCCTGAAGCCGTCCATGCCGGGCATGACGATGTCCATGAAGATAAGGTCCGGGTGCATGTCCTTGGCGAGCCGCAACGCCTCGGCGCCGTCGGAGGCGACCGCAATGCGGAATCCGGCCTTTTCCAGGACCTTCTTCATCTGCGAGATCTCGGTCGGCGAATCGTCCACGATCAGGATCAACGCCATGACTGTGCCCCCGTGTCCCCGTCTGGCCCGCTCAGCGCCGCACGTGCTGCTCGATGGCCGATAGCAGTTCGTCGCGCGTGAACGGCTTGGTGAGATAGTGCTCCGAGCCGACGATCCGGCCCCGCGCACGGTCGAACAAGCCGTCCTTGCTCGACAACATGATTACCGGAATGGTCCTGAAGACCTTGTTGTGCTTGATCAGCGAGCACGTCTGGTACCCGTCGAGCCGCGGCATCATGATGTCCACAAAGACGATGTCGGGCTGATGGTCCGCAACCTTGGCGAGGGCATCGAAGCCGTCCACCGCGGTGAAAACCTCGCAACCCTCCTTGGCGAGAAGCGTCTCCGCCGTGCGCCTGATCGTCTTGCTGTCATCGATCACCAGCACCTTCAGGCCCTGGAGTCGTGACCCCGTTCCGGCGCCAGCAGTCGCGGCGGCTACACCTTCCATCAATCACCTCCGGGCCCGGCAACGTGGCGGCCGGACGCTCGCGTGCCACGCCGAAAGACGGGCCTCAAGCACGTCGCCGGAGCGGCTCTCTTTTAACATATCGGCGACGGACCCGCCACGCGGTCAGGACCGGTCGACGGCCAGCACAGGTGTACTATGTCGCCACCCCCCAAGGGGGTCGACCCACGTCACATTCCCGTGAATCCGTCGCCCAGGAGTTGCCGATGGCAGACCGACCGCGCCTGGCCGTCCTGATGGACCCCATTCAGTCCATCAATCCGGCCAAGGACTCCACCCTGGCCATGATGCTGGCCGCGCAGGCCCGCGGCCTGGAACTGTTCTATCTCGAGCAGCGCCACCTCTGGGTCCGCGACGGCGTGGCCATGGCCCGCCTGCACGCCGTCGAAGTGCGCGATGACCCGCGCAACTGGTTCACGCTGGGCGAACCGGTGGTCCAGCCGCTGGCGGCGGTGGACGCGGTGCTGATGCGCAAGGATCCTCCGTTCGACACGGAGTACATCTACACCACCTATCTGCTGGAGCGCGCCGAAACCGCCGGGACCCTGGTCGTGAACAGCCCGCAGGGGCTGCGCGACATGAACGAGAAGGTCTACACAGCCTGGTTCCCGGAGTGCTGCGCGCCGACGCTGATCAGCCGCGACATGGGCGACATGAAGGCATTCCTGGCCGAGCATGGCCGGGCCGTGTGCAAGCCGCTGCACGGCATGGGCGGTCGTTCCATCTTCGTGCTCGAGAAGGGCGACAAGAACGCCAACGTCGTGTTCGAAACGCTGACGGACTACGGCTCGCGCTATGCGATCGTGCAGCGCTATATCCCCGAGATCGTCGAGACCGGCGATTCGCGCATCCTGCTCGTGGACGGCGAGCCGGTCGACCACGCCCTCGCCCGGATCCCGCCCGCCGGCGACAATCGCGGCAACCTCGCCGCGGGCGCGCAGGGAAAGGGCCGCGAACTGACCGACCGCGATCGTTGGGTCTGCGCGCAGATCGGCCCGGTCATGCGCGAGCACGGGATGCTGTTCGTGGGCCTCGACGTCATCGGCGGCTTCGTCACGGAGATCAACGTCACCAGCCCGACCGGCATCCGGGAGCTCGAGAAGCAGTACAAGATCGACATCGCCGGGCGGCTGATCGAGTCGATCGTCAAGCGCCTCGGCTGAGGCACCACGCGGGGACTGTCCCCCGATGCGGCACTGCCGTTGGGGACTGTCCCGCAGGGGACTGTCCCCGTTGTGGCACCCTCACTGTCCCCGCAGGGGACTGTCCCCTGATGCCCCACCGCCGTGGGGACTGTCCCCGGATAAGGCACTGTCGTGGGGACTGTCCCCGTAGGGGACTGTCCCCGTAGCGGCACCCGTCACGGCATCCCGCGGAACGGTGGCAGTGCGCGGGTCTCTCTACTCCTGTAGAGCCCCTTGCTCGCTCCGCCGAGCCAAAGTCGCTCGCAAGAGGCCTACAGTCGTCCTCGACCCGCGCGACGGGCAGTCACCCTTGGCAAGGAACGCCGTGGGGACTGTCCCCGCAGGGGACTGTCCCCGTTGCGGCACCTCGACTGTCCCCGCAGGGGACTGTCACCGTTGCGGCATCCCGCGGTAAAGGTCGCGACTACGCCGGCAGGCGGCGACGAGCGGGGCACCACCCGACACAGCCTATAATCGGATATGGCCGACGCCGTGATCCGCACCGAGAAGACTTCCGTCGACGACCGACTGGTGGTCATGATCTTTCTCGCGGCGCTATTTCACCTGATCCTGATCCTCGGCATCACCTTCGCGCCGCCCGCGCCGCAGGGCAAAGGCGACGTGCCGACGCTCGAGGTGATGCTGGTCAGCGACGCCGTTCCGGAAACCCCCCGCAACGAGGATGCGCGCTATCTCGCGCAACGCACCCAGCAGGGCGCGGGCAACATGCTCGACGATTCGCGCTCGCAGATGCCGACCGCGTCCGACTCCCCGTTCGACCAGCCCGGTGACGCCGAGGAACTGACGGCCTCGGACCTCGAGTCGGGCGCCACGGCGACCGGGCAGCAGATCATGGCCTCGACTGGGGTCGCCCGCCGCCTCACCACGGAGTCCGAGAACCGTGCCGCGGCCGAGGCAGCCCAGGCCTTGCCACAGCGGGTGGCAGGAGTGGCAACCCTGCTCCCTTCCACCGAGGGTGATCCGGATCTGCGCCTGAAGGGACCGTTCCGGCGCGAGCTGTTGGTGACGGCCAGCACCCGGCAGTCCGACGTGGCCGTCTACCTCGACGCCTGGCGACGCCGGGTCGAGCGCGTCGGCACGCTCAATTTCCCGAATGAAGCGCGGCGCAGCGCCATGAGCGGCAATCCGGTGGTGGAAGTCGTGCTGGCGGCCGACGGCAGTCTCGCCCAGGTCAGCGTACGCAGGAGCAGCGGCCACCCGGAGCTCGATCGCGCGGCGATCGACACCCTGCGGCTCGCCAGTCCCTTCGAGCCTTTTTCGCAGGAGTTGGCGGCAAAACACGACGCGATCCGCTTCGCCTATGAGTGGCAGTTCGTCGCCGGCCAGTTGACCGGCTCCAGCGTCAGCGCGCCCGCCGACCCACAGCCGTGAACCGCGAACCGCGTGCTTTGACCGCCGCCGCCGGCACGCGGATACTATGTTGATGTCGGCCAATCCCTTCCTCACCAACCAGCTCCTGATCGCCATGCCATCGCTGGCGGATCCGAATTTTTCGCAGACGGTCACCCTGGTCTGCGAGCACACCTCGCAGGGCGCACTCGGCCTGGTGCTGAACCGGCCGATGAACATGCGCCTCGGCGAGGTGCTGGACCAGCTCGCGATGCCCAGCCAGGCGCCCGCTTTCGTCGATCAGCCGGTGCTGCGCGGCGGGCCAGTGCAGACCGATCGCGGCTTCGTGCTGCATCCGCCGTCACCGCATCCCTGGGACTCGACGCTCGAGGTGTCCGAGACCCTGCACGTCACCACCTCGCGCGACGTGCTCGAATCGATCGCACAGGGCAAGGGGCCAAGTCGCGCGGCGATGGCCCTCGGCTATGCCGGCTGGGAGGCCGGGCAGCTCGAGGAAGAAATGCTGCAGAACTCATGGCTGACGGCACCCTGCGACGACGCCATCATCTTCGACGTGCCCTTCGAGCAGCGCTGGCAGGCGGCCGCACGGCTGCTCGGCGTGGATCTGGCGCGCCTGAGTCACCTCTCCGGCCACGCGTGAATCGCGCGTCCGGCGGCGCGGCGCCGACGGTCCTCGCCTTCGATTTCGGCCTGAAGCGCATCGGCGTCGCGGTCGGCAACGTGATCACGTCGACCGCGCAGCCCCTCCGCACGCTCACGGCGCGAGCCGGCCGGCCCGACTGGGCGGAGCTCACGGCATGCTTCGAGGAGTGGCATCCCGGAGTCGTGCTGGTCGGGGTTCCTTATAATATGGACGGCAGCAGCGGGGAGATTACCGGCCCGGCGCTGGCTTTCGCGGAGCAGGTGCGCGAGCGCTTCGCGGTGGCCGTCGAGACCGTCGATGAACGTCTCTCGTCGCGCGAGGCCGAGGCGACGCTGCGGCAGCGCCGCAGCTTGGGCACGCTCAAGCGACGGGTCCGCCACGAGGACGTCGACAGTGAGGCGGCCTGCGTGCTGCTGAGGCAGTGGTTGAACGCGCGCTGATCTGGCCGCAGGCCAGCAAAGGAACCTTGAGCATGCAGCCCTTCGCACAACTCGACGACAACGGGCGCCTTCGACACCTGCTGACATTGCGCAACCTCGACGGGGACCTGTTGCGCGAGTTGCTCGACCGGGCCCAGCACTTCCTGGTCCGGCCCGGCGAAGTCGCGCCGCACCTGCGTGAGCTGCAGGGGCTGACGATTGCCAATCTGTTCACCGAGCCTTCGACGCGAACGCGGGCGTCGTTTGAGCTGGCAGCCAGGCGGCTCGGCGCGGACGTGCTCAACCTCGACGTCATGCTGTCCTCGCGCGCCAAGGGCGAGTCGATGCTCGACACCATCTATACGCTGCAGGCGATGCAGGTCGACATGTTCGTCATCCGCGACGCCCAACAGGGAGTCTGCCAGTACGTCGCCGAGCACGTGGACGAGCACGTCAGCGTGGTGTCGGGCGGCGAGGCCCACCTGTCGCACCCCACCCAGGGCCTGCTGGATGCGTTGACCATCCACCAGTACAAGGGCGGATTCCGGGATCTGGTGGTCGCCGTTGTCGGCGACATCATGCATTCGCGGGTGGCCCGATCCGCCTGGCACGCGCTGACCACGCTCGGCGTCGGCGAATTCCGGCTGGTCGCGCCGGACGAGCTGATGCCGGGCAAGGACGAATTCACGGGCGCGAAACGCTATTCCTCGTTCGATGACGGCATCGACCACGCGGACGTCGTGATGATGCTGCGTATCCAGAACGAGCGCATGGAGCACGCCCGCCTGCCGGACTCGGTGGAGTACTACGAGCGTTACGGGCTGACCGCCGAGCGCCTGAAGCGCGCCCGGCCGGAGGCCATCGTCATGCATCCCGGCCCGATGAACCGCGGCGTCGAGATCGCCTCGGAAGTCGCCGACGGCCCGCAGTCCGTGATCCGCCAGCAGGTCGCGAACGGCGTGGCCATGCGGATGGCGGTGCTCGCCCATCTGGCTGAGGCCCGGCGGAGCCGCGCTTGAGCGACGCCGCCCGTCCGCATCGCGGCACGCTGTTCGTCGAGGATGCCGAAGTCATTGCGCAGGAGGCGCACGCGGCCGGGCAGTACGTCGTGCGACTGCGCGCCCCGAAGTGCGCGGCGGCGGCCACGCCGGGCAGCTTCGCGCACGTCACCTGCGGCCCCGACATCCCGATGCGCCGGCCGCTGTCGATCATGCGGGCGAACGCGCGCGAGGGCTGGATCGACATCCTCTACAAGACCCTCGGCCACGGCCTGTCGGCGCTGGCCACCCGGCGGCCCGGTGAGCGGGTGTCCTGCCTGGGACCGATCGGACGGGGCTTCGTGCCGCGCCCGGAGAGGCCGCGCACGCTGCTGATCGGCGGCGGAGTCGGAATTCCGCCCATGGTCTTCCTGGCCGAAACCCTCGCAGCCGAGCCGCAGCAGGGCTGGCGACCGCTGGTGCTGATGGGCTCGGAAGTGCCGTTCCCCTTCCACCTGCGCCCCTCGACCATCCTCGTGCCCGGCATCCCCAATGGAGTCATCGCCTGCATGCCGCTGCTGGAAGGCTGGGGCGTGCCGAGCCGGTTGGCCAGTCTTGCCGGCTTCGCCGGCTGCTACGATGGCTACGTCACCCAGCTGGCGGCCGACTGGCTCGCCAGCCTGGAGCAGGCGGCACTCGCCGAGGTGGAGATCTTCGCCTGCGGGCCGACCCCCATGCTGGAAGCCTGCGCAGCAGTCGCGCGCCGCTTCGGCCTGCCCTGCCAGGTGTCGTTGGAGGAGTACATGGCCTGCGCCGTAGGCGGATGCGCCGGCTGCACCGTGCTGGTGAACACGGCCGACGGCCCCGCAATGAAACGTGTCTGCGTGGACGGCCCCGTGTTCGACGCCGCCGCCGTCTTTCCGGAGGGGTCAGACGCCACTCGGGTACCACTCTGACCCCTTGGGGCGCCGAATCCCTGAAGAAATAGCCGTTTTGAGAAGCCCGCGGGGCCAGAGCAGTGCCCGGGTGGTACACGACTGGTACCCGAGTGGCGTCTGACCCCTCCTAGCCGAAGTTGATGCGCGCCTCGAGGTTGGTGCGCGAGTCGGCGTTGGTCAGTGCCTCTTCCAGGTCGATCTTCTTGTCCTTGTAGAGCTTCAGCAGCGCGGTGTCGAAGTTCTGCATGCCGTTCTCGGTCGTCTTGAGCATCGCTTCCTTGACGCCGATGACGTCGCCCTTCTTGATCAGGTCCTGCATGTGCGGGGTGTTCAGCATCACCTCCACGGCCGCGTGGCGCTGCCCGCGGCGTCCCTTGACCAGGCGCTGCGAAACGATCGCCCGCAGGTACTGGGAAAGGTCCAGGAATATCTGGTTGTGCTGGTCCTTGGGAAACATGTTGATGATGCGATCCAGCGTTTCCGCGGCGTTGTTCGCGTGCAGCGTGGCGAGCACCAGGTGACCGGTGCCGGAAAGCGCCAGCGCCGCGTCCATGGTCTCGCGGTCGCGGATCTCGCCGATGAGAATGACGTCCGGCGCCGCCCGCATGGCGACCCGCAGCGCGCGGCTGAACGAGCGCGTGTCCAGCCCCACCTCGCGCTGGTTGACGATCGACTTCTTGTTGGCGTGCAGGTACTCGATGGGATCCTCGATGGTGAGGATGTGATCGGCCATCGTCTCGTTGCGGGTATTGATCATCGCCGCCAGCGTGGTCGACTTGCCCGAGCCGGTCGCACCCACCATCAGCAGCAAGCCGCGCTTCAGCGTCGCCAGGTCCTTGAGCGTCTCCGGCAGGCCGAGGTTCTCGAGCCGCGGCGTGTCCACGCTGATGTAGCGCAGCACCATCGCGGGATAGCCGCGCTGGTAGAACACCGCCGCGCGGTAACGCCCGAGGCCCGGCTCCGAGATCGCGAAGTCCACCTCCAGCTCGCGCATGAAGTGCTCGAGCTGCTCGGCGCTCATCAGCCCGAAGGCGATGCGCTTCACTGCCTCGGCGGACAGCACCTGCTTGTTGACCGAGTGCATGACGCCCTCGATCTTGATCTTCACCGGCGCATTCGAGGTGAAGAACAGGTCCGACGCGCGCTTCTCGGCCATCAGCCGCAAGAGCGGCTTGATGTTGACCGGGCCAGGTTCGGATTCGCCGAGCAGGGCGACCTCCGCAGTGGCCTGCGGGTCAGTAGACGGTGCCCTCATTTGACTCATCGACGATCCTCAGGGAACTGGATGCTTCCGCCTGCAGGCGGTCTTCACGCTTGCTCTCGAGCTTCACCCGCAGGCGCAACTCGTTCTTGGAGTCGGCGTTGCGCAGCGCCTCCTCGTAGGAAATCTGGCCGCGCTCATACAGGTCGAACAGCGCCTGGTCGAAGGTCTTCATGCCGAGGCGATTGGACCTGGACATGACCTCCTTGATCTTGGCGACCTCGCCGCGGAAGATCAGGTCCGAGACCAGCGGCGTGCCGATCAGGATTTCCATCGCGGCAATACGCCCCTCGGCGCCGTCGCGGGGGATCAGCCGCTGCGAAACCAGCGCCCGGATATTCAGCGACAGGTCCATCAGCAGCTGTTCGCGCTTGTCTTCCGGGAAGAAGTTGATCATGCGGTCCAGCGCCTGGTTGGAGCTGTTGGCATGCAGCGTCGCCAGCACGAGATGGCCCGTCTCGGCGAACTGGATGCCGTACTCCATGGTGTCGCGGTCGCGGATCTCGCCGATCATGATTACGTCCGGCGCCTGGCGCAGCGTGTTCTTCAGCGCCGTGTGCCAGCTGTCGGTGTCCACCCCGACCTCTCGGTGGGTGACCACGCAGCCGCGGTGGTCGTGCACGTACTCGACCGGATCCTCGATGGTGACGATGTGACCGCGGGTCTTCTCGTTGCGGTAGCCGACCATCGACGCCAGCGTCGTAGACTTGCCCGACCCGGTCGCGCCCACCACGATCACCAGCCCGCGCTTGGACATCACGATGTCCTTGAGAATCGGCGGCAGTTCCAGGTCCTCGATGCGCGGGATCTTGGAGTTGATCATGCGGATCACGCAGCCGGTGTGACCCTGCTGCACGAAAGCGCTGACGCGGAAACGGCCGATGCCCGGCGGCGCGATCGCGAAGTTCGCCTCCTTGGTGGCGTCGAATTCGCGCGTCTGGCGATCGTTCATGATCGCGCGGACCAGCGTCGCGGACTGCTCCGGCGTCAGTGACTTGTCGGTCTGCGGAGCAATCTCGCCGTCCACCTTGATGGCGGGCGGGAAGCCTGCGGTGATGAAGATGTCCGAACCCTTGCGCTCGACCATGCGGCGCAGCAGGTCCTGCATCAACTTGATTCCCTGGTCCCGATCCATTGCTGCCTCCGCCGCGGCCTGAGCCGTCAGATCGCGTCCTTGTTCGAAGCCTTATAGCGCGCTTCTTCCTTCGAAATCAGGCCCTTGGTCACCATTTCCTGCAGACACTGGTCGAGTGTCTGCATTCCCTGCGAAACGCCGGTCTGGATCGACGAGTACATCTGGGCGATCTTGTTCTCGCGGATCAGGTTACGGATGGCCGGGGTGGCGATCATGATCTCGTGCGCGGCGACACGGCCGCCGCCATTGCGCTTGAGGAGCGTCTGCGAGATCACCGCGCGCAGCGACTCCGACAGCATCGCGCGCACCATCTCCTTTTCCTGGGCCGGGAACACGTCGACCACGCGGTCGACGGTCTTGGCCGCCGAACTCGTATGCAGCGTGCCGAATACCAGGTGGCCGGTTTCCGCCGCGGTCAGCGCGAGCCGGATGGTCTCCAGGTCGCGCAACTCGCCGACCAGCACCACGTCCGGATCCTCGCGCAGTGCGGAGCGAAGCGCCTCGGAGAAGCCGATCGTATCGCGGTGGACCTCGCGCTGGTTCACCAGGCTGCGCTTGGACTCGTGCACGAACTCGATCGGGTCCTCGATGGTGATGATGTGATCCGGCCGGTTTACGTTGACGTAGTCGACCATGCCGGCCAGTGTCGTGGACTTGCCGGAACCGGTCGGCCCGGTCACCAGCACCATGCCGCGCGGCAGCATGCACAGGTCCTTGAAGACCTTCGGGGCATTCAGGTCGTCGAGCGTCAGGATATTGGAAGGAATGCTGCGGAACACCGCGCCGGCGCCGCGATTCTGGTTGAAAGCATTGACGCGAAAGCGCGCGAGCTTGGGAATCTCGAACGAAAAGTCCGTCTCGAAGAATTCCTCGTACGCCTTGCGCTGCTTGTCGTTCATGATGTCATACACCATGCTGTGCACTTCCTTGTGCGTCAGCGGTGGCATGTTGACACGCTTCATGTCGCCGTCCACGCGAATCATCGGTGGAACACCGGCGGACAGATGCAGGTCCGAAGCCTTGTTCTTGACGGCGAAAGCCAAGAGTTGTGCGATATCGACGGCCATCAATACTCCCTGGCGCTATGGTTCGCGCTAACCCGGGACAGCCGGTCAGTGTCGGTCGAGAGCCGCGCCAAGCCCGGCCCGTCGCGACACGCCAGCGTCCGACGAAGTATAGTCCGCGGCCCCGGCATCCAATATGTTAACCGTTCCTCAGAATCCCGCTTCCAGGCTGGAACAAGTGCGCCAGCGCGTCGCCCAGGCGGCGCGGGATGCCGGCCGCCGGCCGGCGGACGTCACCCTGATCGGGGTCAGCAAGACCCAGCCCGCCGCCCGGATCCGCGCCGTCGCCGACGAGGGGCTGCGTGATTTCGGGGAGAACTATCTGCAGGAAGCGATCGACAAGATCGAGTTACTCGATGACCCGGCCCTGGTCTGGCATTTCATCGGTGCGCTGCAGAGCAACAAGACCCGCCCGGTCGCCGAACGCTTCCATTGGGTGCATACGGTCGATCGCGAGAAGATCGCGCGTCGCCTGTCCGAGCAGCGACCGCACCACGCCCCGCCGCTGCAGGTCTGCCTGCAGGTGCAGCTCGGCGGGGAGGCGACCAAGGCCGGTGTCACGCCGGCGCAGCTCGATGGGCTAGCCGCCGCGGTGGCCGGCCTGCCGCGCCTGGCGCTGCGCGGCCTGATGTGCATTCCGCCGGAGGAGACCGAGCCGGCGCGCCAGCGTCACTGGTTCGATGAACTGCGCCGGCTCAAGGAGCAGCTGAATTCGGCCGGCCACCAGCTCGACGTGCTGTCGATGGGCATGAGCGGGGACTTCGAGCAGGCGATTGCCGCCGGCGCCACGCACGTCCGGGTCGGCACGGCGATTTTCGGCCCCCGTCCCGCCGCCTCGTTACAATCCGGCTCATGAACGGCGGCGCCTCAGCCCACCACTCGTCGATCGCCTTCGTCGGCGGCGGCCACATGGCGCGCGCCCTGATCGGCGGCCTGCTCGCCTCGGGCTGGCCGGTGTCGTCACTGCGGGTGTCCGATCCCGACGCCGGCCAGCGCGCCGCGCTCGAGCGCGACTTCCCCAGCCTCGGCGTCCACTCGAGCAATGCCGCGGCCGTCGCCGGCGCGGCCTCGTGGGTGCTCGCGGTGAAGCCACAGCAGCTCGCGGGCGTCGCGCAGGACCTGGCCGCCCAGGCCCGGGCGGAGCGGCCGTTGGTGGTGTCGATCGCCGCCGGCGTGCGCGCCGGCGACCTCGGCCGCTGGCTCGGACCGGGCGTGCCCCTGGTACGCTGCATGCCGAATCGCCCCGCGCTGATCCGCGCCGGCATCACGGGACTGTACGCGCCCCCCGAGGTCGGCCCAGCCCACCGCGAGCAGGCCGCCCGCATCCTCGCGGCGGTCGGCGAGGTGGCGTGGCTGGAAGACGAAGGCGACCTGGACGCCGTCACGGCGCTGTCGGGCAGTGGGCCGGCCTACCTGTTCCTGTTGCTGGAGATGATGGAGTCCGCCGGCCGCGCCGAAGGACTGCCGGCCGGCACGGCGCGGCGCCTCGCGCTGGCGACCGTCGGCGGCGCGGCCAGGATGGCCGTGCAGCTGGGCGAGGATCCCAGCACCTTGCGCGAGCAGGTCACCTCGCGCGGCGGCACCACCGCGGCCGCCCTGCAGGTGCTCGAGCAGGCCGGTATCCGTGATACCTTTGCCCGCGCCATTCATGCCGGCCGGGTTCGATCCGAACAGCTGGCCGACGAACTGGGACACGGAGACACGGGCTGATTCATGGATGCGCTGCTGTTCATCGTCGATTCCCTGCTGTCGATCGCCGTGTACCTGTTCCTCATCAGGCTGCTGCTGCAGCTGCTGCGCGGCGACTTCCGCAACCCGCTGTCCCAGGCGATCCTGCGCCTGACCAACTGGCTGGTGATGCCGCTCAGGCGTGTCCTGCCGCCGGTCGGCCGCGTCGACACGGCTTCGGTCGTGGCGGCGCTGCTGGTGCAGGTCGTCGCGATCGCCGCCGTGTTCACGATGGCCACGGGTGCCGGCATGCCGGTGCTGCCGCTGCTGATCGCGTCGGTGAAGGCCTTGCTGATCGCCACGATCCAGTTGTTCACCTTCGCCGTGTTCATCTATGCCCTGCTCTCGCTGATCGCCCCCGGGACCTACAGCCCGGCCGTCGGGTTGCTGGCCTCGCTGTGCGAGCCGCTGCTCAGGCCGGTCCGGTCCATCCTGCCGGCCATTGCCGGGCTCGATTTCTCGCCGCTGGTCGTGATACTCGGCTTGCAGGCCCTCAAGATCCTCATCCAGTGAGCGGCCTGTCGGCAGCCAACCCGCAGCGGCGCGCGCTGCGCGGCGTGTTGCTCGCCCCGCTGCTGATGACCGGCCTGCTGCTGGCGGGATGCGGTGGCGGGGGCAGCGTGCCGGTGGCGGCGCAACCCTCGACTGATCCCGGATTCGTCAGCGCCGGACTCTACGAGATGCGCTACGGCATCGTGCCCGCGCGCGACTTACCCCGTGAAGTTGCAACGGCTTACGGCATACAGCGCAGTCCCGGTCGAGTTGTGGTCAGCGTCTCGGTGCTGCGCCGCATGCCGGACGCGCCGCCCCGGGCGGTGCAGGCGACGGTCACCGGCAAGCAACGCAGCTTGCTCGGCGACACCAAGCCGCTCGACTTCCGGGAAGTGCCGGATGACACCAGCACGTCCTACATCGCCGAGTTCGAGGCGTCTGACCGCGAGCCCGTCGTGATCGAATTGCAGGCGTCGCCAACGGATGCCGCCGTCGAGTTGCGCGCCCGGCTCACCCGCACCTTTGATCTTTGATGGCTGGGACCCCGAAAAAAATAGCACCAATTGCGCTCAACCCTCTTATACCGCGGTTTTATTAGTGGTATCGTGCGCGCCGAATTAGATGAAGGCAGGAAGACACCTGCCAAGCCAACCCACAGGAGACAACCTAATGGCGAAAAAGAATGCGGCCCCGACCAAGTCGCAGATCATCACGACGATCGCCGAGCAGGCCGATCTGACCAAGAAGCAGGTCGCTGCGGTGTTCGATTCGCTGAATGGCGTGATGAAGAAGTCGTTGCGCGCCAACAGCACGTTCACGATGCCGGGCATCTGCAAGATGCGCGTCGTGAAGAAGCCGGCCACCAAGGCCCGTGAAGGCGTGAATCCCTTCACCGGCGAGAAGATGATGATCAAGGCGAAGCCGGCCTCGAAGAAGGTGCGCGTGCGCGCGCTCAAGCAGCTCAACGAGATGGTTGGCTGAGCCGACTGTCCGCAGCTTTGCTGTTAACGGGGCGCCGCAGGGCGCCCCGTTTGTTTCAGCCACTCGGCAACCGACCGGCGCAGCCCGGAAATCCTGCCGTGAAAGAAATGATCGGCGCCGGGAAACAGCTCCATTGACGGAGCGGGCACGAGTTCTTCAGTCCACCGCCTTACGGACTCGTGATTGACGAGTTCGTCCGCATCACCCTGGACGATCAACCACGGGCAGACCGGCCTCTCGATGGTATCGAAGTCGAATCGCTGCACCGGCGGCGCCACCGTCACCAGCGCCTCGGCGCCGCGCTCGCGCGCCAGCCGGTAGGCGACGAAGCTGCCGAAGGAAAACCCGAGGGCCCACAGCCGCCCGGTCCCGGCCCGCGCCAACGCCCAGTCCGCCACAGCCAGCGCGTCGGCCGTCTCGCCGACCGCATCGTCGTAGGAGCCGGCACTGCCGCCGACGCCGCGGAAGTTGAAGCGGATTGCGCTCGCTCCGCAGTCCATCGCGGCGCGGGCCAGTGCGTGCACCACCTTGTTCTGCATGGTGCCGCCGAACAGCGGATGCGGGTGGCAGCACACGGCGAACAGGCCAGGCACCGGCTCGGCGGGATGCTCGAGCAGGGCCTCGAGCGGACCCACCGGCCCCTCAATGAACAGCCGCTCGGCGGGAGGGTGGCGCTGGGTCACGACGGCTGACCGGCGAGCAACGGATACGACCCGGCCGCGCGATTCACTTCGTGTCGGGGGTCAGCGTATTGGTGGCGACACCCAGCAGCTCGATCTCGAACACCAGTGTGGAGTTGGGGGGAATGCGGCCGCCCGCCATGGCGCGCGGGCCATAGGCGAGTTCCGGCGGGATCACCAGCCGCCGCAATCCACCTACCCGCATGCCCAGCAGGCCGATCTCCCAGCCGCGTATCACCCGGCCGGAGCCCAGCATGAACTCCAGCGGCTGGCCACGATCGCGCGAGCTGTCGAACTTCTTGCCGCGAAAGCCGAGCGCGCTGGCATCGTACAGCCAGCCCGTGTAGTGCACCGCGACATTCACGCCGGAGCGCGCATCGACGCCGACCCCCGGGCGCAGGTCCTCGATCAACAGCTGCGGCCCCGGCACGGTGACCGGAACGGGCGGCACGACGGGCGGCTCCGCCGCCGCCGTCATCGCGAGCACGGCGGCCAGCGATACCGCCAGGGCCCGGCCGCCCATCCTAGGCGCCCTTCTTGAAGTCGAGCGACGCGGAATTGACGCAGTAGCGCAGCCCGCTCGGCTGTGGCCCGTCCTCGAAGACGTGGCCGAGGTGCGCTCCGCAGGCCGCGCACTGCACTTCGGTACGGACCATGCCGTGGCTGCTGTCGCGATGGGTGCTCACCCGGTCGCCGGCGAGCGGCAGCCAGAACGACGGCCAGCCCGATCCCGATTCGTACTTGGTGTCGGAGGCGAACAGTTCCTGACCGCAGCAGACGCAGGAGTACACGCCATGCTGATCGTGATGGTAGTAGCGCCCGGTGAAGGCGCGCTCGGTGCCCTTCTCCTGCGTGATGTGGTACTGCTCCGGCGTCAGGCGGGCCTTCAGGTCGTCGCCACTTGGGTTCTGCTTGGCCATATCCTCTCCTGATGACACATCCGGGCGCGGCAGTATAGCGTCAAGGCAGCACGATCCCGGCGGGCCGGTCGTCGTGGCGGCCTTCGACCAGGCGATTGATGCGGCGAACGAACTCGCCGGGGTTCTCCGGCACGGCGCCCTCCGCCAGCAGCGCCTCGCCGTGCAGCAGGTGGGAGAGATCGTCGAAGGCCGGGCCATCCGGCAGGTCCTCGAGACGCTTCACCATGGCATGCGACGGATTGAGCTCGAGCCAGGGCCGCGACGGCGGGACGGTCTGGCCCGCCGCCTCGAGCAGTCGCCGCAACTGCGGCCCGAGATCGTGTTCCTCGCGCACCAGGCAGGAGGGCGACTCGGACAACCGTTCGCTGGCACGCACGCCCGCGACCCGCTCGCCGAGCGCCGCCGCCACGCGCTTGGCGAGCGCGTCCAGGGCCGAGCCCGCCACCTGCGCCGCCTTGCGCTCCGCCTCCGGAATGACGCCCTGCAGGTCGATCGCGCCGCGGGCGACGTCGCGCAGCTGATGCCCGTCGTACTCGCCCAGGTGCCCGACCATCCACTCGTCGATGCGATCGGTCAGCAGCAAGGCCTCCACGCCGTGGGCGCGCAGCGCCTCGAGGTGCGGGCTGGAGCGGGCCGCGGCGAGGTTCTCCGCGACCACGTAGTAGATGTGGGTCTGGCCCGGCTTCATGCGGCCGACGTACGCCGCCAGCGACTGGTCTGCCGCGTCGCCCTCGGACCCGGTGGTAGCGAAGCGCAGCAAGGCCGCGATCCGCTCGCGATTGCCCGGGTCCTCGGCGAGGCCTTCCTTCAGCACCGTGCCGAATTCACGCCAGAACTCCGCGTAGCGGGCCGGCTCATCGGCGGCCAGCCTGCTCAGCATGTCCAGGACGCGACGCGTGATGGCGCCGCGGATGGCCTCGACCTCGCCGTCCTCCTGCAGCAGCTCGCGCGACACGTTGAGCGGCAGGTCGCTGGAATCGACCACACCCTTCACGAAGCGGAGATAGGACGGCAGGAACTGCTCGGCGTCATCGAGTATGAAGACGCGGCGCACGTACAGCTTCAGGCCACGCGGCGCGTCGCGGTTGTACAGATCGAACGGTGCGCTGGCGGGAACGTACAGCAGCGAGGTGTATTCGCGGCGACCCTCCACCCGGTGGTGGCTCCAGGCCAGCGGCGCGCCGGAGTCGTGCGACACGTGCCGGTAGAACTCGCGGTACTCCTCGTCCGTGATTTCCTGCTTGGCGCGCGTCCAGAGGGCCTGGGCCTGATTGACCCGGTCGTAATCGCCCTTGTCGCCGTCGGGCCGCAGCAGGACCGGAAACGCGATGTGATCGGAATACTTGCGCACCAGCTGGCGCAGCTGAAAGGCGTCCGCGAACTTGGCCGCGTCCTCCTTGAGGTGCAGTACCACGCGCGTGCCGTGCTCGGGCAGCTCGACCGACTCGACCGTGAATTCCCCGGTTCCCTCCGAGGCCCAGTGCACGCCGGAAGCGGCCGGCGACCCCGCCTTGCGCGAGAAGACCTCGACCCGGCTCGCGACGATGAACGAGGAGTAGAAGCCCACGCCGAACTGTCCGATCAGCTGGCTGTCGCGCTGGGCGTCGCCGGTCAGGCGGGAGAAGAACTCGGCGGTCCCGGAGCGCGCGATCGTGCCGAGGTGCTCGATCGCCTCGTCCCGCGTCATGCCGATGCCGGTATCCGTGATGCTGAGGGTGCGCGCCGCGGAATCGAAGTCGATGCGGATCTCCAGGGTTCCCGCGACTGTCGCCAGGGTGTCGTCGCCGAGCGCGGCAAAGCGGAGCTTGTCGCAGGCGTCGGAGGCGTTGGAGATGAGTTCGCGGAGAAAGATTTCGCGATGGCTGTACAGGGAGTGGATCATCAGCTTGAGCAGCTGGCGAACCTCGGCCTGGAAGCCACGCGTCTCGACGGTGCTGGCAGTCATGCGCAAATCTCCAATGGCAGGATGCCCCGGGGCCGTCGCGTCCGGCCACCGGGCGGGAGCCGGATGGGGACCCGATCGCAGGTTTTCAAGTGCCGCTGTTGCGGCGCATGGCACCGGCATCGTAGTCTGCCGGCGTCCCGATCAAGGAAGGGTGCGATGCGGCGTATCGTCGTGCTGAACCCGAAGGGCGGATCCGGCAAGACCACCCTCGCGACCAATCTTGCGGCCTATTATGCCTCGCGCAGCCTGGCGACGACCCTCATCGACTTCGATCCACAGGGCTCGAGCAGTCGCTGGCTGAAGATCAGGCCCGCCACCGCCGGCCCCATCAACGGCATCGATGCCTTCGACCGCAACGCCGGCGTGACCCGCAGCTTCCAGCTGCGGGTGCCCCCCGGCACCGCCAGGATCGTGGTGGACACCCCAGCGGCCGTCGAACCGCAGCGCTTCACCGAGTTCACGCACAATGCCGACGCCGTGCTGATCCCGGTCCTGCCGTCACAGATCGACATCCATGCCTGCACGCGGACGGTGCAGCACCTGTTGATCACCGCCAAGCTGAAGCGACGCGAGAACCGCATCGGCGTGGTGGCCAATCGCGTCCGCTTCAACACGCTGGTGTTCCGCTCGCTGATGCGCTTCCTGCAGTCGCTCGACATCCCCATCATCGCCACGCTACGCGATGCGCAGACCTACATGCGGACTGCGGAGACCGGGCTGGGTCTGCACGAGATGCGCGCCCGGGCCGTCATGACGGACGTGGAGCAGTGGGCGCCGCTGGTGAACTGGATCGAGACGCGGGACGCGACGGTCGAATCAGGAACGAGCGTGACGGCCTAGCGGCCGGCCGTCGGGCCACAGCCCGAGGCGGTGACGCAGCGACGCCATCAGGTCGTCGAACTCGTCCAGCCATTGCATGACCCGTTCCATGCCGTCGATCCTCAGCCCTTGGTGCTGTCGTCGTCGGCCGACGCGTCCTTGTCGTCGTCCCAGGCGTGCTTCATTTCCTCGGCCCAGGACTTGTAGTTCGAGTAATTGAACAACTTGCGCGAGATCGCGCCATGGCGATTCGGCAGCGGCGGACGTACCAGCCAGCGGCCCGATTGCTCGATGCGAGCCGGGTCAGGCAGGGGCAAGCCGGAAATCTTCGGGTCAGCCATCGCGTCCAGGTCCGCCAGGAACAGGTGCACTGGACGTTACGCCCCGCTTCGGCAGGCAAACAGGAACTGGATCACAGGGCCGCGGGCCGCGGCACGCCACTGTTAAATCAGGGCGCGAAATCGCTCACGCGACGATGCGATAGCAGGGGCGATACTCGCCCAGGAGCTTCATCCGCCGTTGCGCGACGAATGCCTGCAGCAGGTCGTCGAGGGGCTTGGCGATCTCGGGATCGCCGTGGATCTCGAACGGACCGTCGCGCTCGATCAGCCTGAGGCCGTGCTCCTTGACGTTGCCGGCGACGATGCCCGAGAACGCCCGCCTGAGATTCGCGGCGAGCTCGTGCGCCGGCAGGTCGCGCGAGATCACCAGCGATGACATCGACTGGTGGTTGACCTCGAACGGATGCTGGAAGGCCGGCGGGATCTTCAGCAGCCAGTTGAAGTTGTAGGCGTCGCCGGCACGGCGGCGGCGGCGGCGCACGGCGTCGAGCCCGCGGCGCATCTCCCTGGCAACTTCCGGCGGATCGCCGACGATGATGCGGTAGCGCTTCTGCGCCTCGGGTCCTACCGTCAGCCCGATGAAGCGATCCAGCTGTTCGAAATAGGCCTTGCTCTGCGCGGGCCCGGTGAACACGACCGGCAGCGGCTGATCGGCGTTGGCGGGATCCAGCAGGATGCCGAGCAGGTAGAGGATCTCCTCGGCGGTCCCCGCGCCGCCCGGAAAGACGACGATGCCGTGACCAAGGCGGACGAACGCCTCGAGGCGCTTTTCGATGTCTGGCAGGATGACCAGCTGGTTGACGATCGGATTCGGCGGCTCCGCGGCAATGATGCCCGGCTCCGTCAGGCCGATATAGCGACCGTCGCGGATGCGCTGCTTGGCGTGGCCGATGGTGGCCCCTTTCATCGGCCCCTTCATGGCACCCGGGCCGCAGCCGGTGCAGATGTCCATGCCGCGCAGACCCAGGTCGTAGCCGACCTTCTTGGTGTAGTCGTACTCGTGGCGCGGAATCGAATGACCGCCCCAGCAGACGACCAGGTCCGGCCCGCCCTTGTGGTCCAGCGCGCGGGCGTTGCGCAGGATGCAGAACACGGCGTTGGTGATGCTGGCGGCGTCGTTGAGATCGAAACGCGGCACGACCTCGTTGTGCGTGTAGACGATGTCGCGCAGCACGGAGAACAGGTGCTCCTTCACCCCGCGGATCATGGTCCCGTCGACGAAGGCACTGCCCGGCGCGTGACGCATCTCCAGTTTGATGCCCCACGGCTGGCGGACCAGGCGCAGGTCGAAATCCTTGAAGGCCTCGAAAATGACGCGGGCGTCGTCGATCTGGGTGCCCGAGTTGAGCACGGCCAGCGCGCACTGCCTGAACAGCGGATAGAGGCCGCCCTGGCCACGGTCCAGCAGTTTGTCCACCTCCTGCTGGGAGAGGTTCTCGAGCATCCCTTTCGGCGCGACCTTGGCGTGCACCACGGCCGCGAGCTCGAGACTGCTGGTCGTGCCGTCGGCAACGGAATCGTTCAAGGAAGTATCTCGATGGGTGTGTCGTGTTGCGTCAACAGCCATATCTCCAGCATGTCCTCGTTGGACACGGCGATGCAGCCATCGGTCCAGTCATTGCGCAAGTAGCGCTCGCGCGGATACTTGGGGATGTTGGGCAATCCGTGAATCATGATCGCGCCACCCGGTGGCCAGCCGTTGGCCCGGGCGGTCGCCAGGTCCCGTGGGTTCGGGTAGGAGACCTGGATGGACAGGAAGAAGTCGCTGTAGGCGTTGCGGCGCGTCAGCTGATAGCGCCCCTCGGGCGTGCGGAAGTCGCCCTCGCGCTCCTTGTGGCCCTCCGGCCGCAGGCCCAGCGAAATCCTGTAGCTGCGCAGCTCCTGGCCATTGCGATACAGGCTCAGGCGCCGCTCGCCCTTGCGCACCACGACCAGGTCCGCGGCTTCCAGGGGCGCGCTCGGGTTCGCGAAGGCATCGGCACGCGCCGACGGCGCCGCGCTGATGGCCACCAGCGCCAGCATGGCCAGCACGCAGACCAGCAGCAGGATTGCCCCGAGTCTCCTCATGGGGCCGCATTATAGGGCCCGATCGCCGCGGGCGACCTGAGAACCAGCGCAAATTCGCGGCAGCCCCGGCCGGACAGGCCCCGCTATCAATCCGTCCGCCGCAGCCGCACGGCCTCGCAACCGCGGCTGGTGGCGTCGGCTTCCAGGCGATAGGCGGCGCCGGCGGACAGTTCCTCCTCGATGGCGAACCGTATGCTGCTGCCCGACTCCGCCACCTTGCAGTCGACCACGAACACATGGGTGCCGGGGGCCAGCTCGACGCGGGTGCGGCCGAACGGGATTTCACGTTCGTCGACCTTGCGGAGGATCACCTGCAGCGGCAGCCCGGCGGACACCGGCGGGTCGCCGGTGACCGTGGCGAGTTCGCCGGGCGGCAGCGCCGGCCCGTCATAGCCGCGCACTGTCCCGCAGGCCGCCAGCAGAACGACCGGGGCAATCATCGAAGTTCGCCACATCGTGCGTCCTCCTCGCCGGCGCGCGGCCGGAAAAAAGGCGGCCCGAAGGCCGCCTGGGAGTCACACGCGCGCCCCTGCTGTCCAGGGGTGCCAGGCGGGGACCCGGCGTGCGCGTGAGTTGAAATCTTCAGGCCGGAACGAATCCGTCTCCCGGCCTCAACCGCACTTCGAATCGCCGCAGGACAGACAGGTCATGCAGCCGTCCATCATCACCACCGCCGCGGTGCTGCACTTCGCGCACAGCTGCGCACCCTCCGGATAGCTCGACTCGGCGAATGCGTCCTTCTGCTGGCCGCGCGCCTCCCACTCGGCGCGCTTCGACTCGATCAGCGCGCGGCGCGACTCGTCCATCTCGGGCGCCGGCATCATGCCGATGGTCTGCAGATGCCGCTCCACGACGAATCCCAGCTCGGCCACGATCGAAGGCATGAACTTGCCGCCCGGCTGCCAGTAGCCGCCCCGCGGGTCGAACACGGCCTTCAGTTCCTCGATCAGGAACGCCACGTCGCCGCCCTTGCGGAACACCGCGGAGATGATCCGCGTCAGCGCCACGATCCACTGGAAGTGATCGAGGTTCTTGGAGTTGATGAAGATTTCGAATGGCCGGCGATGCTCGTGCTCGGTGCCCTCGTTGAGCAGGATGTCGTTGATGGTCACGTACATGGCGTGATCCGACACCGGCGTCTTGATCTTGTAGGTCGAGCCGATGAGCACCTCCGGGCGCTCGAGCTTCTCGTGCATCCACACGACCTTGCCCGCGGCTTCCTTGCGCGCGCGCGCCTCCTTCGACACGGCGGGCTTGTCCGCGTCCGGCTTCAGCACCCGGTACTTGACGATCTTCTTGGCGATACTCAGCTTGCTCATCTCTGTTTTCCTCTTGGCCCTGCCGCGCGCTCAGAACTTGCCGTAATAGCCTTCCTTGAGTGCGTCGAACAGGTTGGCGGCCGAATGCAGCTCGCCGTCGTACTCGATCTCCTCGTCGCCCTTCACCTCGACCTCGGTGCCGTCCTCGAGCGTGAAGACGTAGGTCGTGTTCTTCAGGTCCTCTTCCTTGACCAGCACGCCCTGGAACGCCTCGGGGTTGAAGCGGAAGGTGGTGCAGCCCTTCAGCCCCTGCTCATGGGCATACAGGTAGATGTCCTTGAACTTCTCGTAGGAGAAATCCGTCGGCACGTTCGCCGTCTTGGAGATCGACGAGTCGATCCACTTCTGCGCGGCCGCCTGGATATCGACGTGCTCGCGCGGGCCGATGTCGTCGGCGGTGATGAAGTAGTCCGGCAGGCGCTCGGCGGCGGCGGTGCCGCCCGGCAGCGCGCGCGGATTGATCAGTTCGCGGTAAGCGAGCAGCTCGAAGGAGTACACGTCCACCTTCTCCTTGGACTTCTTGCCCTCGCGAATGACGTTGCGGAAATAGTGGTGCGCGAAGGACGGCTCGATGCCGTTGCTGGCGTTGTTGGCCAGCGACAGGGAGATCGTGCCGGTCGGCGCGATCGAGCTGTGGTGGGTGAAGCGGGCGCCGATGGTCTCGAGCTGCTTGACCAGCTCCGGCGCAACGTCCGCCACCCGCTGCATGTAGCGGCTGTAGCGCGCGTGCAGGATGCGCCCGGGGATGCGGTCGCCGACCTTCCAGCCATCGCGCGCCATCTCCGGCCGCTTGCGCAGCATCTCCCGGGTGACCGCGAACTCCTCGGTCATGATCGGCGCGGGGCCTTTCTCGCGCGCCAGCTCGAGCGCGGCTTCCCAGCCCGCCAGCGCCATCTCGCGCGACACATTCTCCGTGAAGGCAACCGAATCCTTCGAGCCGTACTTCATGCCGAGCATGGTGATGGTCGAACCGAGCCCGAGGAAGCCCATGCCGTGACGGCGCTTGCGGTGGATCTCGTCGCGCTGCCGGTCGAGCGGCAGCCCGTTGATCTCGACCACGTTGTCGAGCATGCGCGTGAAGACGCGCACGACCTCGCGATACTCGTCCCAGTCGAACTCGGCATCCTCGGTGAACGGGTTGCGCACGAAACGCGTCAGATTCACCGAACCGAGCAGGCAGGAGCCATAGGGCGGCAGCGGCTGCTCGCCGCACGGGTTGGTCGCGCGGATCGTCTCGCACCACCAGTTGTTGTTCATTTCGTTGACGCGGTCGATCAGCACGAAGCCGGGTTCGGCGAAATCGTAGGTGGACGACATGATGACGTCCCACAGGCGTTGCGCCGGCAGGGTCTTGTAGACCTTGCACGCCACCAGCCCCTCGTCATTGCTGACATAGCGGTCCTGGCTCGGCCACTCGCGCCAGATGAACTGGTCCGGGTTGTTCAGATCGTGCTCGGCGGGATCGTATTCCGCGATGGACAGCGGAAAGGCCAGCTTCCAGTCGCCGCCGGCGCGCACCGCCTGCATGAACTCGTCGGTGACGAGCAGCGACAGGTTGAACTGCCGCAGACGGCCGTTCTCGCGCTTGGCGCGGATGAAGTCCATGGCATCCGGATGACCGACGTCGAAGGTGCCCATCTGCGCGCCGCGGCGGCCGCCGGCGGACGACACCGTGAAACACATCTTGTCGTAGATATCCATGAACGACAGCGGCCCGGAGGTGTAGGCGCCGGCGCCCGACACGTACGCGCCGCGCGGCCGCAGCGTCGAGAACTCGTAGCCGATGCCGCAACCCGCCTTCAGCGTCAGCCCGGCCTCGTGCACCTTGTTGAGGATGTCGTCCATCGAATCGAGGATGGTGCCGGACACGGTGCAATTGATCGTCGACGTGGCCGGCTTGTGATCACGCGCCCCGGCGTTCGACATGATGCGCCCGGCCGGGATCGCGCCCTTGCGCAGCGCCCACACGAAGCGCTCGTACCATTCATCGCGCGCCTCGGGTGCCTCGACGTCGGCCAGCGCCCGGGCGACACGCTGCCAGGTGTCGTCCATGGTCCCATCGATGGCGGTCGAGTCCTTGGCGGTCAGCCGGTACTTCTTGTCCCAGATGTCGAGCGAGGCTTCCTGGAAGGGAATCTGGTCGACGTCTTTCGGCTCAATCTTGACCGCTGTGCTCACTTGCCTGTTGCTCCCCTCGAAATATCGCGCGCCGAAGCCGGCGCAAATGCATGAAGTCCCGGGACTGCTGCCGTACCGAGTGAAAATCCGGTCTGGGTGTCGCTGATCCCCGGGAATCCCTGTGTTCTTCTGACGTTCTCGAGCGGTCCGGGCTGGACCACAAGATGTTGTGTCAGGGTTGTTAAATTATTGGCGTGGCGGCCGAGGTGTCAAGGGTTTTCTTGGCCGGTCAGACCCCCTCTTTGTGGCTTTTCCGTCAACGGCTTGCAAAGGGTACCTCACGCGAATTCCGGGGAACCCTCGCAGGGCGCTATGTCAAGCGCAAATTTGCGCAGACACAACATCTTGTGTGCACCCCAGGCCCACAATTTGTCCACATGTTGCGCACCGAACTACCCCCAACCCACCCGCCACTGACCGGCTCACGGCTGCCCGCCGTGCGGAACTCGACCGGCGGAAAGCCTGTCACAACACGCCGGGTGCGCCGCATTCCTGCGCCACCCGGCAACCACACGAGGTTTCCCGATGAAGCATTTTCTCAGCGTCGCCGCGCTGGCCCTGTTGGGCGTGGCCACCCACGCACACGCGGCGGCGGGGTTGCCAGCCGAAGTCGACGGCCAGCCGATGCCGACCCTGGCGCCGCTGGTGGCGCGGGTGTCGCCGGCCGTGGTCAACATCGGCGTGCAGGGAACGGTCGCCGCGCGGCAGCATCCCTTCTTCGACGACCCCAACTTCCGCCGCTTCTTCGGCGTACCGCCGGGCAGCGCCCCGCAGGAGCGCGAGTTCAGGAGCGCCGGCTCGGGCGTGATCGTCGATGCAGCCAAGGGCTACATCCTGACCAATGCGCACGTCGTCGAGAACGCCAAGGAGATCACCGTCACGCTGGTCGACGACCGCGAACTGAAGGCGGAAGTGGTCGGCGCCGATGCCGGATCCGACGTCGCGGTGATCCGCATCGTCGACGGCAAGCTGCCGACTGCCATCAAGCTCGCCGACTCCTCCACGCTGCAGGTCGGCGACTTCGTGGTCGCCATCGGCAACCCGTTCGGCCTGCAGCATACGGTGACCTCCGGCATCGTCAGCGCGCTCGGCCGCTCGGGCATCAACCCGGACGGCTACGAGGACTTCATCCAGACCGACGCCGCCATCAATCCCGGCAACTCGGGCGGCGCGCTGGTGAACCTGCGCGGCGAGCTGGTGGGCATCAACAGCGCCATCCTGTCGCGCTCGGGCGGCAACATGGGCATCGGCTTCGCCATCCCGTCGAACATGGTCAAGTCCGTCATGGAACAGCTGATCGAATTCGGCGAGGTCAAGCGCGGCGTGCTCGGCGTGACCATCCTGACGCTTACCGCGGACTACCGCGCGAGCCTCGGGCTGGCGGACGACGTCCAGGGTGCGCTGGTCTCGCAGGTGCTGGAGGGCTCGGCCGCCGCCAAGGCGGGCATCGAGGCCGGTGACGTCATCACCAGCGTCAACGGCCAGGCCGTCAAGGGTTCGGGCGAACTGCGCAACCTGATCGGCATGGCGCGCATCGGCGAGAGCGTGCGACTCGAGGTCATTCGCGAAGGCAAGCCGCGACGGGTCACCGCCATGATCACCGAGCAGACGGCGATGGCGGCCGCCGCGTCGGAACTACACCCTTCGCTGGAAGGCGCCGAGCTGGCGGATGCCGACCCGTCGGGTAGCGGCGTGCTGGTGTCCTCCGTCGAAGCGGGCAGCCCCGCTGCACGCATCGGGCTCCGGGCCAACGACGTCATCGTCGGCGTGGACCGCACCCGCGTGGGCGGCCTGCGGCCGTTCCAGGAAGCCGTGGAAGGGCGCGACGCGTTCCTGCTGTCGCTGCGGCGAGGACGCCAGACGGTGATCCTGCCGGTGCGATGATTGGTGATTGGTGATTGGTGACTGGTGATCACTGATCACCAGTCACTCTCCGCTATCCGCTCACTATAATCAGCGGATGCGGCCACTCCGTCTCTGCATACTCGGCGGCTCCGGTTTCGTCGGCACCCACCTCTGTGGGGAACTGGTACGCCAGGGCCACACGCTGACCATTCCAACACGCGTGGTGGCCCGGGCCCGGCACCTGCAGGTCCTGCCGACGGTACGCGTCACCCGCGCAGACGTGCATGACGAGCAGACGCTCACCGCGCTGCTCGCCGGGCAGGACGCCGTGATCAACCTCGTCGGCATATTGAACGAGAGCGGCCGCGACGGTTCAGGATTCCGCCGGGCGCACATCGAGCTCGCTCGCAAGCTGGTGGCAGCCTGCAGGGCGACCCGCACCGACCGGCTACTGCAGATGAGCGGCCTGAATGCCGACCCCAATGCGCCGAGTCACTACCTGCGCTCCAAGGGCGAGGCGGAACGCATCATCCGCGACGAGGGCGGACCGGATCTCGCGTGGACCCTCTTCAAGCCGTCCGTCCTGTTCGGACCGGGGGACTCGTTCATCAATCGCTTCGCCGGGCTGCTGGCCAGTCTGCCGGCGCTGCCGCTGGCGAGGCCCGAGGCGCGGCTCGCGCCCGTCTGGGTGGGTGACGTGGTGTCTGCGATGACCCGCGCCCTGGCAGACCCCGAGACGGCAGGTGAGTCGTACGAGCTATGCGGCCCCGAGGTCCACAGCTTGCGCGACATCGTGGCCTACACGCGGGACACGCTCGGGCTGCGGCGGGCGATCATCGGGCTGCCGGACTGGGCCGCACGCCTGCAGGCAGCGATCATGGACTTCGTCCCCGGCAAGCCCTTTTCCACCGACAACTACCGCTCGCTAGGGGTGGACAGCGTCTGCCGCGTCGACGGCTTCGCGCGGCTTGGCATCCGGCCGAGCCCCATGAGGAACATCGTGCCCGGGTACCTCGGCGGGCTGACGACATCCCTCGATCAACTGCGGCAGCGCGCCGGGCGCGGCTAGTCCGCCTTCTCCAGATGGTTGGCGTTTGCGCCGGGCGCGGCGCAACCAGCCGTCAGCCATCGCAGGCTTCGCGCTCGCGCGCGGCGGCATCCAGGCCGGCCAGGCGACGGGCCTCGGCGTAAAAGGCCGGCAGGCTCCCGTCGAGCCGCTGCAGCAAGCGGGTCATGGCAGGAACGCATTGCTGGTAGGTCGCCACCGCACCGAGCCTGGCGTTGTTGAACTCGCCCGCGATCAGGCCCGACATGTCGGGCCCGGGTGGCCAGCTCGCCGCCAGCCGCGCGTATTCCCCGCGCAGGCGCTCGAACTCCTCCGCCTTGGCGGCGCGCAGCGCCGGCCCCGGCTCGCCGGCGCGATACAGCGCGTCGAGACGCTCCCGGGTCGCGACGATCAGCGCGGCAACCGCCTGCAGCCGCCGCCGGCGCTCGAGATACCTGTCGATGTCCTGCTGCTGGCCGTGCGCCTCGACCCAGCGCCGCGCGCCTTCCAGCTCCACCACCGTGGCAAAGGCTTCATTGAAGTTGCTGTCGTCCGCCGCGTAGACCTGCTGATGGGCCAGCTCGTGGAAGATCAACGCCGCCAGGCTCAGCTCGTCGTAGCCGAGCATGCTCGACAGCACGGGGTCCTGGAAGTGCCCGAGCGTTGAGTAGGCCGCCACCGGCGCCACGTAGACATCCTCGCCGCGGCCGGCGCGGGCCGCAGCGAAGCGCCGCGCCTTCGTCTCGTCGAAGTAGCCGCGATACGCCACACAGCCCGCTACGGGAAAGCACCAGTTGACGGGCTCGACGCTGAACTCGGGTGCGGCAAACACGTTCCACACGACGTACGGCCGCTCCAGGTCCGCATAGCTGGTGTAGCTGCCGTTGTCCGGCAGGCCCAGTTCGTCCGTCGCGAAGGCACGTACACGCTGGATCAACTCCAGGCGCTGGCGCAGGGCCGCGGGTGTGGCGGGATCGGCCAGCAGCTCGGCAATCGGCTGGCGCCGGGCGTTGAGGTCGAGCTGCCCGGCCGCGACGTGCAGGTAGTAACAGCCGGGCAGGACCGTTGCCACGAGCAGCAGCGCGAGCACCGACAGCGCGCGGCGGAAGGGGGAACGGGCTGGGGCTTCGGCTAACATGTGCGCATGCAAGTCTATCTGGTCGGCGGCGCCGTTCGGGACGCCATGCTCGGACTGACCGTCAAGGAGCGCGACTGGGTCGTGGTCGGCGCGACCCCGGAGCAGCTCGTCGACCAGGGCTACCGCCCGGTGGGCCGCGACTTTCCGGTGTTCCTGCATCCCGAGACGCACGAGGAATACGCGCTGGCGCGCACCGAGCGCAAGACCGGGCCCGGCTATCGCGGCTTTGAGGTGCACTTCGCGCCGGACGTCAGCCTCGAGGACGACCTGCGGCGGCGCGATCTCACCATCAACGCGATGGCCCGTGACGCCGACGGCACCTTGATCGATCCGTATGGCGGCAGCGCCGATCTCCACGCGCGCGTTCTCAGGCACGTTTCGGGCGCGTTCGCCGAGGACCCCGTGCGCATCCTGCGGCTGGCGCGCTTCCTGGCGCGGTTCGCGCCGCTCGGCTTCACCGTCGCGCCGGAGACCATGGCGCTGATGCGCAACATGGTGGCCGCGGGTGAAGTCGATGCGCTGGTGCCCGAACGCGCCTGGCAGGAGACCGTGAAGGCGCTCGGTGAGCCCGCCCCCGACGCGTTTCTCGAGGTGTTGCGCGAGTGTGGCGCGCTCGCGCGCATCCTGCCCGAACTGGATGTCTTGTGGGGTGTCCCGCAGCCCGAGCGTTGGCACCCGGAAGTCGATACCGGCGTGCACATGCTGCTCGTCATGCGGGCCGCGGCGAAACTGACGCCGAGCCCACAGATACGTTTCGCCGCGCTGATGCACGACCTCGGCAAGGGCGAGACGCCCGAAGCGCTCTGGCCGCGCCACGTCGGCCACGAGGACCGTGGTGCGACGCTGGTACGCAAGGTGGCGGAGCGCCTGCGCATCCCGACCGACTATCGTCATCTGGCGGAACTGACGGCACGCTGGCACGGCCTGGTGCATCGCGCCATGGAGCTGCGCCCGAAGACCATCCTGGACCTGTTCGAGCGCTGCGACGCGCTGCGCCGGCCGGAGCGCTTCCGGGACTTCCTGGTCGCATGCGAGGCCGACTTCCGCGGCCGCACCGGCTGGGAGAAGCGCGCCTATCCGGAGGCCGAACTGCTGGCCTCCGCTCTCGACGCGGCGCTTGCCGTGTCGCTCAGCGCGGAAGAGCGTCACGGGCTGTCCGGCGAAGCCATCGGCGAGGCGTTGCGGCGCAAGCGCATCGCTGCCATCAGCAGCTCACTGGACCGCGCCTGAGGCAGGCCCCGCCGCGGGTCGCTGAGGCCGCTGGTGCCCGGCGGGCTCCCTACTTCCGTGGCCCCTTCCTCCGTTCGGGAAGCCAAACTCACTACGGAAGGGGCCACGGTCGTCTTCGCCCGCCTGTGGCGCTTACGCCTGATTCGTTGAGCCTCGATACGGAGGGGACAGGCACCGCTGGCACGGCCGTGCCGCAGGGAGCCTTGAGACTGCGGTGCCAGTCCCCGCGGGTAGAGGACGACTGTAGGGCTCTTGCGAGCGACTTTGGCTCGGCGGAGCGAGCAAGGGGCTCTACAGGAGTAGAGAGACCCGCTCACTGCAGCCGTTCCGCGGGATGCCTGAACGGGACAGTCCCCGATGGGGACAGTCCCCACGGCGGAGCCGCATCAGGGGACAGTCCCCTGCGGGGACAGTCCCTGGGCCTTGCCAGGGACGGGCTACGCGAAGACCACCACGATGATGCCGGCCAGCAGCAGCCGGTAGAGCGTGAACGGCAGCAAGCCCACGCGCTCGATGAACTTGAGCAGCACGTGGATGCAGGCGTAGCCGGTGACCGCCGACACGATGGCGCCGAGCGCCATCGCCGCAACGTCCACCGGTTCGCCGGAGGAGAACAGCTTCAGGAACTCGTAGCCGCCCGCCATCGCGATGCCGGGCACCGCGAGCAGGAACGAGAAGCGCGCCGCCGCGGAGCGGGTCAGCCCGAGCGCCAGGCCCGCCGTGATCGTCACGCCCGAGCGCGATGTACCGGGCATCAGCGCCAGCGCCTGGGCGCAACCGATGATCGCCGCATCCCGCCAGCCGACCGAGTATTCGTCGCGCGACTGGCGCCCCAGCCGGTCCGCCAGATACATGACGATGCCAAAGAACGACAGCGTGCCGGCGACGAACAGCGGATCGCGCAGGTTCGCTTCGATGAAGTCGTTGAAGACCAGCCCGACGATGCCCACCGGGATCGTGCCGAGCACGATGCACCAGGCGAGGCGCCCATCCGCGGTCAGCTGGCGGGTCGCGAGCGACCCGAACCAGGCGCGCGCCATCGCGAGGATCGCGCCGCGGAAGTAGGTGACCACTGCGACCAGCGTGCCGACGTGCACCGCGACGTCGAAAGCCAGCCCCTGGTCCTGCCAGCCCAGGAAGTGCGGCACCAGGATCAGGTGCCCGGAACTCGAGATCGGCAGGAACTCCGACAGTCCCTGGACGATCGCGAGGATCACGGCATGAATGAGGTCCAACCCGGTGCTCCTATAGCGAGGCCGCGTGATCGCGGAACGAAAAACCCGTGAGCCCCGGCGCGCCAGGCCCGCGCGACAAAGCCATCACCTTGAACCGCTCGCCCATTTCACCCGGCAGGGTGAGCATCGCGGCCGCCTGCGACAGTCGCGCCCGCCCGCGCGGGTCGAGCGCCGCCGCCGCCGCCTCCAGCTCCTCGGCGAAACCGAGCGACAACAGGAAATGCGCCTGCGTCGTGAACCCGGCGACGCTCAGGCCGCATGCGCTGGCCGCCTCCGCCAGCGCCGTGAAGTCGACCCAGGCCGTCAGGTCCTGAAGACCGGGGCGCGCATAAGGATCCTCCACCCGCCGGTGACGGAAGTAGCCGCACAGCGTGCCGCCCGCCCGCGACGGATGGTAGTACTGCACGCGCGGCAGGCCGTAGTCCACCAACAGCATCACGCCTTGCGAGAAATTCGCCGCCATGCCGGTGAGCCAGGGCCGCAGCCACAGGCAGGCTTCGCTGACGAAGCCCTGACCCGGCCGGTCAGGCAGCGCGGCGAGTCGATCCAGGATCTCCGTCTGCTCCGCCTGCCCCGCCGGCCGCGCGACCGTCTCGAATCCCGTCGCGGCGACGCCCACGCCCAGCAGCTCGATGCCGCTGGCGGTGACCCGGAAGCGCTCGGTGGGCAGCGCGTCCAGCACTTCGTTCGCGACCAGCACCCCGGCCCATTCGCGCGCCGGCGGCTCATCGAGCCAGCTCACGCGATCGAGCAGGCCCGGCGCACGCGCCGCAATCGTCTGGCGCTGCCGCTCACGCAGGCTGGCGCTCACTTCCAGGATCACATACCCGGCCGGGCACGCGCCCGCCGCATCCAGCACGGACAGCAGCTCGGCAGCCAGCGTGCCGTCGCCGGCGCCGACTTCCAGCAACACTCCGTCGGGAATCGTATCGAGCGATGCGGCAACCTGCCGCGCCAGGCAGCGCGCGAACAAGGGCGACAGCTCGGGTGCGGTGACAAAATCGCCCTGCGGACCGAACCGGCGCGCGCCGGCGCTGTAGTAGCCGAGCCCCGGCGCGTACAGCGCGAGGCGCATGAATTCCGAGAACGGTATCCAGCCGCCCGCGCCGTCGATCGCCTGGCGGATATGCGCGCTCACCCGCGCCGAATGCGCCGCCTCATCGGGTGCGAGCGCGGGCACCGGCAGCGCGCTCAGCATGGCCAGCCTCGCGGCGTTTCGGGTATGGTTGCTTCAGCCTCTCTGGCGCCCGCGGAGTCCTCATGCCCAAGCAAGCCGGCTTGCCGCTCGACGGCAAAGTGGCCCTGATCACCGGCAGCGCGCGCCGGCTCGGCGCCGCCATCGCCGCGCGCCTGCACGCGGGCGGCGCGGCGGTCGCCATCCACTATCGTTGCTCGTCGGAGGAAGCCGACGCGCTGGTCGCAGCGTTCAATGAGGCGCGTGCGGGATCCGCCTGCGCCATCCAGGCCGACCTGCTGGATGCCGCGCGGCTGCCAGAGCTGATCGCCTCGGTCGTCGATGGCCTCGGCCGGCTCGACATCCTGGTCAACAACGCCTCGACCTTTTATCCGACGCCGGTCGGCGAGATCACGCTCGAGCAGTTCGACGACCTGGTCGGCACCAACCTGCGCGCGCCCCTGTTCCTGTCGCAGGCGGCCGCGCCGCAATTGCGGCTGCGCGAGGGACTGATCCTCAACATGGTGGACATCCACGCCTCCCGCCCGCTGAAGCGCCACCCGGTCTACTGCGCCGCCAAGGCCGGCCTGGTGATGCTGACCCGCTCGCTGGCGCGCGAGCTGGGCCCCAAGGTGCGCGTGAACGGCATCGCGCCCGGCCCGGTGATGTGGCCGGAAGGCGATCTCGATCCGGTGCTGAAGGAAAAGATCATCGGCCGCACAGCGCTCAAGCGCAGCGGCTCGCCGGAGGACATCGCGCGCGCGGCGTATTTCTTCGCGGCCGAGGCGCCGTACGTGACCGGCCAGATTCTCGCCGTCGACGGCGGGCGCAGTCTCGGCGGCGGCAACTGACCACAAGGTCAATCCGCGTCCTCCAGGTTCACCACGCGCATCTCGTGGCCGGCGCTGTCGAACGCCTCCCATAGCTCCTCGATCGTCTTCGCCAGTGTCGGGTGCATGACCTGCGGCGCGATCTCCGCCAGCGGCCCGAGCATGTAAGGCCGGCGGACGAGATCCGGGCGCGGCAGGATCGCGCCGGGGAACTCGCCGACCTGGTCGCCGTAGAGCAGCACGTCGAGGTCCATGCTGCGTGGACCCCACTTCGGATCGTCGCGGCGCCGCCCACAAACGGCTTCCACCGCGTGCAGCCGCTCGAGCACCTGCGCGAGGCTGTCCTCGGTCCTCAACCCGACCGCAAGGTTGATGAAGTCGTCACCCTCGAATCCGACCGGCTTGTTGGCCCAGGCCTGCGACACCACCAGTCCCGGCCACTGCTCGCGCAGCAGCGCGATGGCGCGAGTCAGGTGCTGGCGCGGCCGGACATTGCTGCCGGCGGCAACGTACACGTCAGGCACCGGCGAGATCCGCCTTGCTGCGCTCGATCATCACGCCGACGTCCTTGGAGTGGCGGATGGCGCCGGGCTTGTGCAGCGTCAGGCGCACCCACTCGACATCGAACTCGGTCAGGATCAGCCGCGCGATCTGCTCGGCCAGCGTTTCCACCAGCTCGAAACGGCTCTCTTCGATGAATCCCAGCACGCGCTTGGCGACGGCCTTGTAATTGAGCGTGTCCTCGATCGAGTCGGTCGCGGCGGCGCGGCGTATGTCCGCCGACATCTCCAGGTCGATCGCGATGGTCTGCTTGATCTGGCGCTCCCAGTCGAAAATGCCGATGACCGTCTCGGTCGTCAGCTCCTTCAGAAAGATCTTGTCCATGAGTCCTGCCTTCGTGTGCCCCGGTCTCGGTCTCAGTGCCGGGGCGGTTGGAGTTCGTCGAGCGGCCAGCGCGCCCGGGCGCCGAGCCGCAGATCATGTTGTGCGTGCGCGGCGAAACGGCGAAAGCCAGCGTAGGCGATCATCGCCGCGTTGTCGGTGCAGAATCCCGGCCGCGGGCAGTGCACCGTCGCATGGCGGGCCGCGGCCTCGTGCGACAGCTGCTCGCGCAGGCGGCGATTGGCGCTGACCCCGCCCGCGATCACCAGCGTCTTGAGTCCCGTCTCGTCGAGGGCCCGCAGCGACTTGGCGACCAGCGTGTCGACCACCGCCGCCTCGAAGCTGGCCGCCAGGTCCGACCTCGCCTGTTCGTCCAGATCGTGATTCCGGATGGCGAGGACCGCGGCGGTCTTGAGACCGCTGAAGCTGAAGTCGAGCCCGGGGCGGTCGAGCATCGGCCGCGGAAAGGCATAGGCGTCCGCGCGGCCGCGCTCGGCGAGGCCGGCCAGCGCCGCGCCGCCCGGATAGCCGAGACCCAGCAGCTTGGCGGTCTTGTCGAAGGCCTCCCCGGCGGCGTCGTCCAGCGACTCGCCCAGGATCCGGTATTCGCCCACGCCCTCCACCGCCACCAGCATGGTGTGCCCGCCGGAGACCAGCAGCGCGACGAACGGGAACGCGGGGGGATCCGGCTCGAGCATCGGGGCGAGCAGATGGCCCTCCATGTGGTGGATGCCGATGGCCGGGATTCCCCAGGCGTACGCAAGGCTCTGGCCGACCGCCGCGCCGACCATGAGGGCCCCCACCAGCCCCGGACCGGCGGTATAGGCGACCGCGGAGACGCTCTCCGGGGCGGTCCCGGCGTCCTGCAGGGTTGCCTGGATCATCGGCAGCAGGCGCCGGACATGGTCCCGGGAGGCCAGCTCCGGGACGACCCCGCCGTAGGCCCGGTGCAGGTCGAACTGGCTGAAAACAGCGTCCGCGAGCAGACCTTTGCCGCCCTCGTAGACCGCCACGGCGGTCTCGTCGCAGGAGGTTTCGATGCCCAGGATGCGGACCGCCCGGGCGCCGGCGGACCCCGCCCCGGAGGCCCGTGAACGGCCCGCCCCGCCTGCATCTTTGATTTCCGGGCCCGACATCAATACAATTTCCGGCTCTTTCCCCGGGGGTGCCCGGGGCGTCGACTGGTCCGAAACGAGGTTCGAATGCCCAGCGTCCGCATCCGCGAGAACGAATATTTCGACGCCGCACTGCGTCGCTTCAAGCGCGCCTGCGAAAAGGCCGGTGTGCTGACCGAGCTGCGCCGCCGCGAATTCTACGAGAAGCCGACCCAGGAACGGAAACGCAAGAAGGCGGCCGCCGTGAAGCGCCACCTCAAGCGCCAGACCCGCGACGGCGGCGTGCGCCCCGCCGCACGCTGACCCGGAGGGTCCCTTATGACCCTCAAGGCTCGAATCACCGAAGACATGAAGGCCGCGATGCGCTCGGGCGAGAAGGATCGCCTCGGGCTCATCCGCATGCTGCAGGCCGGCATCAAGCAGCGTGAGGTCGACGAGCGCATCGAGCTCGACGATACGCAGGTGCTCGCGGTCATCGACAAGATGGTCAAGCAGCGCAAGGACTCGGTCACGCAGTTCCGCGCCGGCGGACGCGAGGACCTCGCCGCCAGGGAAGAGGCGGAACTCGGCTGGCTGGCGGACTACCTCCCGGCGCAGCTGTCGGACGCGGAAGTCGACGCGCTCATCAAGGAGGCGATCGCCGCCACGGGGGCCAGCTCCATGAAGGACATGGGCAAGGTCATGGCGGCCGTGAAGCCGAAGGCGCAGGGCCGGACCGACATGGGCGCGCTGTCGGCGCGCATCAAGGCCGCGCTCGGCAGCTGACCGCCGCCCGGACACAACGGCCACCCGTCTGCGGCTATGCTCGGTGACGGGGGTGTACTGACTCCATGGCCGGACGCATTCCACAGAGCTTCATCGACGACCTGCTCGCCCGCACCGACATCGTCGAGGTGGTGGGCAGCCGCGTGCAGCTGAAGAAGGGCGGCCGCGAGTGGAAGGCGCCCTGTCCATTCCACAACGAGAAGACGCCGTCGTTCTGGGTGAGCCCGGACAAGCAGTTCTATCACTGCTTCGGCTGCGGCGCGCACGGCACCGCGCTCGGCTTCCTGATGGAACACGACAAGCTGCCCTTTCCGGAGGCCGTCGAGGAGCTGGCGTCGCGGCTCGGCCTGGAGGTGCCGCGCGAGGACGACGGCCGCGGTGACCGGCCGCGCCCGGGCGAAGACCTCTACACGCTGCTCGGCGAAGTCACCCGATTCTACCGCGAGGCGTTGAAGAGCTCGGAGGCCGCGCAGCGGTACGTCAAGTCGCGCGGCCTGACGACCGAGACCTGCGTGAAGTTCGCCGTCGGCTACGCGCCCGATGCCTGGGACGCGGTGCTGAAGCGTTTCGGCGGTGCCGAGGACCGCGTGCGCCGCCTGCTCGACGCGGGCCTGGTGATCGAGCGCGATCGTGCCAGCGGCCGCGATGCCGGCCATTACGACCGTTTCCGCGACCGGCTGATGTTCCCGATCCGCGACCTGCGCGGACGCACCATCGGCTTCGGCGGCCGGGTGATCGGCGACGGCGAGCCGAAGTACCTGAACTCGCCCGAAACGCCCGTGTTCCACAAGGGCCGCGAGCTCTACGGGCTGTACGAGGCGCGCCAGGCGCTGCGGCAGGTCGACCGGCTGCTGGTGGTCGAGGGCTACATGGACGTGGTGCGCCTCGCGCAGGCGGGCATCAACTACGCCGTTGCGACGCTCGGCACGGCCACCACGCCCGAGCACCTGAATCGCCTGTTCCGCGTGACCAGCGAGGTGGTGTTCTGCTTCGACGGCGACCGCGCCGGACGCACCGCGGCATGGCGCGCGCTGGAAAACGCGCTGGAGCATTCGCGCGACGGCCGCCAGCTGAAGTTCCTGTTCCTGCCGGAGGGGCAGGATCCCGACTCGCTGGTGGGAGAGGAAGGGCGCGAGGCGTTCGAGGCACGCCTCGCCGGCGCGCTGCCGCTATCGGAGTTCCTGGTGCGCCAGCTGGCCTCGCAGGTGGAAATCGAAACCGTGGACGGACGGGCGCGGCTGGCCGAACTGGCGCGACCGCTGGTACAGCGCGTGCCGGAGGGCGTCTACCGGGAACTGCTGGTCGAGCGGCTCGCCCAGGACGTGCGCATGCCCGCGGCCCGTCTCAGCGAGATTTTCGGGCTGGACGGCAGCGCCCCGGGGCGCAAGCCGGCACGCCGCGAGGCGGCGCGGCCGCGTCACAGCGCCGGCCGCAAGCCGCTGCTGACCCAGGCCATCATGCTGGTGCTGCACCACCCGGCTGCGGCCGCCGCCCTGCCGTCCTATCCCGAGCTCGCCGGCGTGGCGCTGCGCGGCGTCGAGGTGCTGGTCGAACTGCTGGAAACCGCCCGCCAGAACCCCGGCCTGACGACCGCGCAGCTGGTGGAACGCTGGCGGGATCGCCCGGAGGGCGCGAGGCTGTCGGAACTGGCGGCGCTGGAGTCGCTGGTCACTGACGTGGGCGGCGCCGAACGCGAGCTCAGGACGGCGGTCGAAAAGCTCATGGCAGCGGCCGGTCCGGGCCGCAGGCTGGATGCGCTCATCGCAGCCTCCCGCGAGCGCAAGCTGACGACGGAAGAACAGCAGGAATTTCAAGCACTTCTGACTCAGCGCGGGCCGGCGGCCGGCAACCCGGGCGGAGGCTGAACCGGTCGAACTCAGACCCCGGAAAGCAGTCCAAAGCGTGTATAATGTTCGGCTGTTTTTCACCCGGCCAGCAGGTGCTCCTTTGACCGAAACCAAGGCCAACGCCATCCCGGAAGACCGTCAGTCGCAGCTGAAGCTGCTCATTGCCCGTGGCAAGGAACAGGGCTACCTGACCTACGGCGAGGTCAACGACCATCTGCCGCCGGAGATCGTCGATCCCGAGCAGATCGAAGACATCGTCAACACCATCAACGACATGGGCATTCCGGTGCACGAGAAGGCGCCGGACGCCGAGTCGCTGCTGTTGTCGGATTCCACGGTCCAGGCCGACGAGGAAGCGGTCGAGGAAGCGACCGCGGCGCTCGCCATCGCCGACGCCGAATTTGGCCGCACCACGGACCCGGTGCGCATGTACATGCGCGAGATGGGCACCGTCGAACTGCTGACCCGCGAGGGCGAAATCCGCATCGCCAAGCGCATCGAGGAAGGCCTCGAGCAGGTCAAGCACGCGCTGTCCTGGTATCCGCCAACCTACGACCTGCTGCTGAAGGCCTACGAGCCCATCAAGCAGGGTCAGGGCCGCCTGACCGACATCATCGTCGGCTTCATCGATCCGAACGCGCCGGACGAGATCGCGCAGCCGCACAACCCGAAGCTGTCGCTCGAGAAGGAAGACAAGGACCTCGACGACGACGACGTGGACGAGGACGAGGAAGAGGAAGAACCGGTAGACACGGGGCCGGATCCGGAAGAAGCGGCCAAGCGTTTCGCGGCGATCCAGCGCGGCTATAACGCCGTGATAAAGGGCCTGGCCGACAAGGGCCCGAAGGATGCCAAGACGCAGAAGGCCCGCCAGAAGCTGGGCGAGCAGCTCGGCGAGCTGAAGCTGTCGCCGCGCATGTTCGAGGCGCTGGTCATCAACCTGCGCGGCCACCTCGACGAGATCCGCCGGCTCGAGCGCGAGATCATGCAGATCTGCGTCAAGCAGGCCGGCATGCCGCGCAAGGATTTCATCAGCACGTTCCCCAAGAACGAGACCAACATCCGCTGGATCGACAAGCACGTGCGCGCCAAGCGCAAGCACTCCGCGCCGCTCGGCAAGCTGAAGCCGGAAGTGGTCGGCCGCCAGCAGATGCTGAAGGAGCTGGAGCGCCAGCTGTACCTGTCGATCCACGACATCAAGGACATCAACCGCGAGCTCGCCACCGGCGAGGCCAAGGCGCGGCGCGCGAAGAAGGAGATGGTCGAGGCCAACCTGCGCCTGGTGATCTCCATCGCCAAGAAGTACACCAACCGCGGCCTGCAGTTCCTGGACCTGATCCAGGAGGGCAACATCGGCCTGATGAAGGCGGTCGACAAGTTCGAATACCGCCGCGGCTACAAGTTCTCGACCTACGCGACGTGGTGGATCCGCCAGGCCATCACCCGCTCGATCGCCGACCAGGCGCGCACCATCCGTATCCCGGTGCACATGATCGAGACCATCAACAAGCTGAACCGCATCAGCAGGCAGATGCTGCAGGAGATGGGCCGCGAGCCGACGCCGGACGAGCTGGCGATCCGCATGGAGATGCCGGAAGACAAGGTCCGCAAGGTCCTGAAGATCGCCAAGGAGCCGATCTCCATGGAGACGCCGATCGGCGACGACGAGGATTCGCATCTCGGCGACTTCATCGAGGACACCGGCGCCGAGAGCCCGATCGACTCGGCGACCTCTGAGTCGCTGCGCGAGACGGTGCACGGCGTGCTCAGCCAGCTGACGCCGCGGGAAGCCAAGGTGCTGCGCATGCGCTTCGGCATCGACCTGACCACCGACCACACCCTCGAGGAAGTCGGCAAGCAGTTCGACGTCACCCGCGAGCGCATCCGCCAGATAGAGGCGAAGGCGCTCAGGAAGCTGCGCCACCCGAGCCGCAGCGAGCAGCTCCGGAGCTTCCTGGTCGAAGACTGACAGGTGTCGCGACGACCTGCTCGATGAAGGAAAGGCCCCGCGAGGGGCCTTTTCGCTTTCGGAAGCGGCGCCAGTCTCGCGCGCCTCGGCGAACCCTCACAGCGCCGGGACCCACGTAGGCGTACCATCGAATCGGCCCCCTTCCCCTACCGTGCACCACACGGAGGATCCGGTTATGAGGACGAGACGTTACCTGGCCGCCGCGTTGATCTGCGTCGCCTTGCTCCCGGCAGCTTGTTCGCGAGAGCCCGGCCCCGCGGCCCCGGCGCCGACGGCAGCGCCGGAACCTGCCAGCCTCCCGCCCGCGACCCCGGCCCCGCAGGCTACTGACAACATCGTCGCGCCACCGCCAGAAGCGGCCGCAGCGGACCCTGCCCCCGCGCCGGAAGCGCCAGCAGCGCAGGCCCCGGCGATCGCAGCCTCGCAGTCATCCATAGCGCCGAGCCCACAGCCTGCCGCACCGCCCGCGGCACGCCCCGCCGCGCCAGAGAAGTCGCCCGTCCCGGTGGCTGTCCCGGTGCCAGCGCCGGTCCCGACGCCGGCGGCAACGCCCACAGCGGTCGCCACCGCGCCTGCTCCCGGCGCCGCGGCAGACATGGCCGATCCGGGCGGTGTCGTGGCAGTAGCGGCGACGAAGCCCGGACTCGAGCGCATCGGCAGCGAAGCCTGCGGTGACTGCCACGACGTGCAGTTCACGTCCTGGTCGGAGGGGCCGCACGCGTCACGCAAGCCGCCACTCGACTGTGAGAGCTGTCATGGTGCAGGCAGCGAATACGAGGCGAAGGCCATCATGAAGGACCCCGACAAGGCTGCTGCCGCAGGCCTGGTCATGCCCGACAAGGCCTTCTGCGCCAAGTGCCACAAGCAAGGCGTGAACGACGATCTGATGAAGCAGGTTCACGCGCACGAAGGATGAGCCCGGAGGCCGACTCGGCCTGATCGTCTGCAGCTTGCTTTGCCTGCGCACGCTCCCGCGCTCGTCGCCGAAGCTCACCGCTTCGTCGCGAGGATGCCGTCCGCCTTCCTGTCCGCCCTGAATCCGGCATTCTGCAGGCGGCGCAGCACCTCGCCCGGCACGTCGCGCCCGCTGGTGAGGGCATTCGGGTTGCCCGTGTAGTGGAACAGCTTGCCGCCGCGCCTCAGCACCCGCGCGAGCTCGGCATAGAAGTCCGCCGAGTACAGCTCGCCGGCGATGCCGAAGCGCGGCGGGTCGTGCAGCACCGCATCGACCGATCCGGCGGGTAGTGACGCAATCTCGATCGTGATGTCGCCCTCGGTGAGCGACAGCGCCTCGTCCGCTGCGGGAGACCAGGGGTTCAGGCCGCGCAACCAGATCACTTCGGGATTCTTCTCGAACGACAGGACGCGTGCCGCGCCCCCGGCCAGGCACCAGGCGGCGAAGTAGCCGAGTCCGCCGCAGGTGTCGAGCACCACCTTGCCGCGCGGGCGCACCCAGCTCACCTTGCGCTGCGCATCCTCGTAGGGCGAGAGCTCCGCGCTCGGCAGCATCTTGATGCCGTCGATCTCGAAAGTCGGCGCGCCCCACTCGGTCGGCACGAGCTTGAACAGGGCATGCGTGAACCGCGCGGCGGGCTCGAAGCCGTTGCCGGTCCAGTAATAGATCGTGCGGTCCCTGCAGGCTGCGAGATAGGGATACTGCTGACCGCGCCAGATCCAGCCGCTTTCCCCGAATTCGACGCTCGTCGTCGACCGACCGAGGTCGAGGGAACACTCCACCGAGGCCGCGCCTATAGCCGCCGCAGCCTGCAGGGTGGCGTGAACGTCGCGGGTGAGCAGTGGACCGGCCATGGTTTGCCGAAGTCTCGCATGGACCGCGCGCCTCCGGCTTCCCGACAGCCTGCTGCAGACGATAGAGTCGGTGGCATGCAGGCAGTTCTCACCGTCCGCACGCCAGGCCCGGGCCTGCACGAGTTCACCGCCGAGGTGGAGCGCTTCGTGCGCCAGAGCGGCGTACAGGAAGGCCTATTGACGCTCTTTGTCCAGCACACGTCGTGCTCGCTGTGCGTGCAGGAGAACGCCGATCCCGACGTCCGGCGTGACCTGGACGAATTCTTCGCGCGACTCGTGCCGCCCTCCGATGATCCCGCCATGAACTGGATTGTCCATACCACGGAGGGGCCGGACGACATGCCGGCGCACATCAAGGCGGCGCTAAACGCCGTGTCGTTGTGCATCCCCGTCGTGGCAGGCCGTCCGGCGCTCGGCACCTGGCAGGGCATCTATCTGTTCGAGCACCGCCGGCAACCTCATCAGCGCCGCGTGGTGGCCCACCTCAGCGCCTGAGCCGATGCCCGGGTACGAGGGTGCGGTGATGACCGCCATGATTTAGACTCGATCTCATTATGCGTAGTCTCCCTCTCGTGGCTGCAGCGCTGCTGCTGGCCCTGGCCTGCTCTGTCGCGCTCGCAGCCGATGCCCCTGCGGCGCCCGTCACCGTGGCCCAACCGCAGAGCGCGCGGCTGACCGAGCAACTGCGGCTCAGCGGCACGCTCACCGCGGACCGTTCCGCCGAGTTGTCACCGCGCGTCGACGGCCTGGTGTCGCGCCTGCGGGTGGACGCGGGAGACGTGGTCAAGCGCGGGCAGATCCTGCTCGAGCTCGACGCCACCGTGGCCCAGCTCGCGCTGGAGCGCGCAAAAGCCGGCACGGCCGAGGCCGCCGTGCAGAACGCGGAGGCGGAACGTCTGCTCGAGGAGGCCCGCCGGCTGGTCGCGGAACGCCACCTGCCGGCTACGGAGCTCGCGCGCCGCGAGGCGGCGGCCAAGCTGGCCAGCGCCGCGCTCGATGCCGCGCGCGCGGCGGAACGCGAGCAGGCCGAGGTCGTGAAGCGTCACCAGTTGCCCGCGCCCTTCGCCGGCGTGGTCGCGCGCCGGTTGACGGACCTGGGCGAGTGGGTGGTGCGTGGTTCCCCGGTGCTGGAGCTGGTGGCGACCGACCGCGTGCGGCTGGACCTGCAGGCCCCGCAGGAGCGTTTTGCCCGCATCAAGGAGGACGCGCCAGTCGAGGTCCAGTCGGCGCTGGCCCCCGGCAAGTCCTTCAAGGGGCGCATCACCGCGCGGGTCCCGGTCGGCGATGGCGCCTCCCGGACCTTCCTGATCCGGGTCTTGGTCGAGGACGCTGGGGGCCAGTTGCTGCCCGGCACCTCCGCGACCGCGCTGATCGGGCTGCCCACCACCGGCACCGCCCTGCTGGTGCCGCGCGACGCGCTGCTCAGCTATCCCGACGGCACCTATAGCGTGTTCGTCGTGCAGACGGCGGCGGGCGCCGCCACGGCGATCGAGAAGAAAGTGCAGATCGGCCGCGGCGGCGAGACGGTCGAGGTGCTCGATGGGCTCGCGGCCGGCGAACCCGTGGTCATACGCGGCAACGAACGTCTGCGCAGCGGCCAGGCCGTGCGCATCACCGGCGGCAACTGAACGTGTTCTCCGCGATCATCAGCCGTGGGCGGCTGCTCACGGTCGCCATCCTGGTGTTCTGCGTGCTGGCCATCGCGGCCGCGCTGCGCATGCCGGTGCAGATGATCCCCGATCTCGAGGTGCGCACCATCTCGATCAGCACCGGCTGGCCGGGCGCCACGCCGCAGGACGTCGAAAAGGAAATCCTGATCGAGCAGGAGCAGTACCTCCGCGCGCTGCCCAACCTGACCCGCATGGTGTCGGTCGCCCGCACCGGCGAGGCGACCATCGAACTGGAGTTTCCGTTCGGGGTCGACATCAACGAGGCGCTGATCCGGGTCAACAACGCGCTCAGCCAGGTGTCCTCGTACCCGGAGAACGTCGACGAGCCGAGCATCTCGTCGAGCTCGTTCTCCGACAACGCCTTCATGTTCTTCCGCCTCACCGCGCGCGACGGCGATCCGCTCGGTCTCGACCTGAACCTGATGCGCGACTTCGTCGACGATTTCGTCCGGCCGCGCCTTGAGCGTGTTCCCGGCGTGTCGCAGGCCAGCATCGGCGGCGGCGCACCGCGCCAGATCCGCATCGAGGTCGATCCGGCGCGCCTGGCGGAGCGCGGCATCACGCTGACCCAGGTGCGCGATGCCATCCGCAGCCGCAACCGCGACGTGTCCGGGGGCGATATCGACAGCGGCAAGCGCCGCTACCTGGTGCGCACCATCGGCCGCTTCGAGGACCCGGCGGAGCTCGCGGAGCTGATCCTCGCGCGCCGCGGTGATTCCATCGTGCGGCTCGGCGACGTGGCCAGTATCCGTTCGCACCATGCCGAACTTCGCAGCCTGTCCTTTACCGGCGGCCAGCCGACGCTTGGCTTCAACCTGCGGCGCGAGCCCGGCTCGAACGTCATCGCGATCAAGGAAGCGATCCTGCCGGTCGTCGACGAGCTGAACAGGACGCTGCTCGCCGACAACGGCCTGCAGCTGTCGCTGATCTCGGACGACGTGCGCTATGTCCAGGCGTCCATCAACAACGTGTTCACCAATCTGGCGCTCGGCGCGTTGCTCGCGACGCTGGTGCTGTACGCGTTCCTGAGGTCGTTCCGGCCGACGCTCGTTGGCATCATCGGCATACCGATCTGCGCGCTGGCCGCGTTCCTGGGCCTCCTGCTGACCGGCCGCACCCTGAACGTCATCTCCCTGGCAGGCGTGGCGTTCGCACTCGGCATGACGCTCGACAACACCATCGTCGTGCTGGAGAACATCGAGCAGGCGCGGCGGCGCGGCTTGAGCCTGTACGACTCCGCGGTCGCCGGCGTGTCCGAAGTCTGGACCGCGGTGCTGGCCTCGACGCTCACCACCGTGCTGGTGTTCATGCCGGTGTTCTTCGTCGAGGAGGAGGCGGGTCAGCTCTACTCGGACGTCGCCATCGCGATCTCCGCCGCCATCCTCGCGTCGATGCTGGTGGCCATTTCGCTGGTGCCGGCCGCCAGCGCGCGCGCCGGTTTCGGCGGTCAGACACGCACGGACCCGGCAGGCAGCGCCCTGCTGGATCGCTTCAGCCGCTGGGTGGACTGGCTGATCGCGACACCACAACGGCGCTACGCCTGCATCGGCGGCACGGTCGCGGCCATGGCGCTGGCAGTGGTCTGGCTGACGCCGCCGGCCGAGTACCTGCCGGAGGGCGAGGAGCCCAAGGTGTTCGCCAGCATGATTGCGCCACCGGGCTACAACCTCTCCGAGATGGCCCTGATCGCGGACGAGGTGAATGCACGGCTCAGCCCGCTGCTCGCGGCGGATGTAGAAATGTCGGCGGACGCGCCCGGCGTTCCGCCGCTACGCACCTTCAACCTGTCGGTGTCCCCGCAGCGCGTGTTCATCATCGCGGAGCCGCGTGAGGACCGGGACGTCGACCAGCTGCTGACCTCGCTGACGGCGATGTTCCGCACTTATCCCGGCATGCGCGCCTTCGCATCGCGCGGCTCCATCATTTCCAGCAACGACGGCGGCACCCGCAGCGTCAACGTCGACGTCTCGGGTCCCGACCTCGGCGAGATCTACGGCGTCGCGACGGAGATCTACCGCCGTGCCGATGCGATGTTCCCGGGCGGCCAGATCGGCTCCGACCCCTCCTCGCTGTCGCTCGACCAGCCGCTGATCCAGATCCGCCCCGACTGGGAGCGCCTGGCGGAACTCGGCTGGACCGCACAGGACTTCGGCTACGCCGTGGCGGCGCTGAGCGACGGCGCCTTCGTCGACGAGTTCTTCGTCGGCGACAACAAGGTCGACATCTTCCTGTACAGCTCGGCCGGCTCCAGCCAGGACGTCGAGAGCCTGCGACAGCTGCCGGTGTATGCCCCAAGCGGCGCCGTGCTGCCGCTCGAGGCGGTGGCCGAGTTGCGCGAGACCGCGGATACCGACCTGATCCGGCGCGTCGATGGCCGCCGGACTGTGACGCTCAACATCGTCGCGCCGCGCGCCATCGCGCTGGAGACGGCCGTCGAACAGGTGAACAGCGAGCTGCTGCCCGGCGTCCGCGCCGACGGCCTGGTCCCAAGCGGCGTGGCGATGGATGTCTCGGGCGCCGCGGACCAGCTCGACGCCACGCGCGAGTCGCTGGCCGGCAACTTTGCGATTGCCGTGGTGCTCAGCTACCTGCTGCTGGTGGCCATCTTCGCGCACTGGGGCTATCCGCTGCTGATCCTCGCGACCGTACCGCTCGGCCTGGCCGGCGGCATCGTCGGCCTCGCGCTGCTGAACGCCGTGCCAGGCGTACGCCAGCCCTTCGACATGATCACCATGCTCGGCTTCCTGATACTGCTCGGCACAGTCGTCAACAACCCCATCCTGATCGTCGATCGCACTCGTCGAAACCTGCAGGCAGGCATGCAGAGCGTGTCCGCCGCCGTCAGCGAAGCGGTCGCCTCGCGGATCAGGCCGGTACTGATGACCACCCTGACGACCGTGTTCGGGCTTGCGCCGCTGGTATTCATTCCCGGCGCCGGCACGGAGCTGTACCGGGGGCTCGGCGTCATCGTGCTGTCGGGCCTGCTGTTCTCGACGGCCGTCACGCTGACCGTGCTGCCCTGCCTGCTGGTGGCGCTGCTGGACAGGACCCGGCGCGCCGCCTGACTCAGCCGGCGGTCTGGCCCTGCAGGTGCAGCGTCTGGGTCGGGAACGCGATTTCCGCTCCGTGGCGCGCAATGATCTCGCCGATCTTCAGCAAGACGTCCTGCTTGACCTCGTGATACTCGACCCAGACGATCGTCTTGGTGAACGTGTAGACCATCAGGTCCAGTGACGAAGCCCCGAACTGGTTGAAGTTCACGATCAGGGTCTGCGTGGCGTCGATCCCGGGGTGCTCGCGGAGCATCGCCTTGACGTCCGCGACGATCGGCGCGACCTTGGCAAAGTCGTCGTAGCGCAGGCCGATGGTCTCCTTGATGCGCCGATGGCTCATCCTCGACGGGTTCTCCACCACGATGCTGGTGAACACCGAGTTGGGAACGTAGATCGGGTTCTTGTTGAAGGCGCGCACGCGGGTATGCCGCCAGCTGATGTACTCGACCGTGCCCTCGATGCTCTTGTCCGGCGAACGGATCCATTCGCCGACGCTGAAGGGCCGGTCCAGGTAGATCGTCAGCCCGCCGAAGAAGTTGGCCAGGATGTCCTTCGCGGCGAAGCCCACCGCGATGCCGCCCACGCCACCCAGCGCCAGCAGGCCGGTGATCTGGAAGCCCAGCGTCTGGGCTGCGGTCAGCACGGTCACGACCACTGTCACGAGCCGCGCCAGCTTGACCAGCGCGTCGATGGTCGTGTGGTCGATTTCCTCGCCGCGCGCGCTGCGCTGGGCCTCGATGTTCCGCCCCACCTTTCCGATGAAGCGCACGGCGAACCACGCCACTGCGATGATCAGCAGCACGTCGCGTATCGCCAGCGCCTGCTCGAGAAACTGCTCTTCGACTTCGCTCTGCAGCACACGGGCCATGAAGCCGAAGCCGATGACCCACATCGCGGCCAGCAGCGGACGGCGGGCCGACTGGACCAGCGCGTCGTCCCAGACGGTCGTTGTCGTGCGGGTGGCCTTGGACATCTGGCGCAGCAGGATCTGTGCCAGCTGGTTGGCGACGATCGTGATCAGGGCAATCGCGACCAGCTTGGCGCCCCAGAGCTCGATACCGAGGTGCTGGTTGAGGAACTCGCTGAACTGATTCATCGCCAGGACTTTACCGGTCCACGGCCGCCGATGTCATGTCAGCTCTGCATCTCACTGGACCGATCACCGGGGCCACGCGCTGCGGGTCGGCGCGTCCGGCGCAGACCTCTATCCCGCCGGAACGCGGACGGGCGCCACCGCCTGGGCCACCTGGCCGCGGATGATCTCCACCAATCGGTGAACGCCCGGCCCGGCCAGATCGCGATCCGCCACGATCAGATATAGCGTGACATACCGCTCGCTGCCCTCAGCCAGCGGCAGCGGCAGCAGCGTGCCGGACTCGAGCTCCGCGCGAATGCTTTCTGCCGGATACCAGGCGAAGCCGAGACCCTTGCACGCTGCGCGGATCGAGGTGGCCTTGCTCGTGACCGTCCAGCGCTGCTCGTTCAGCCAGCCGCCGATCCGGCTGCGCTGCGCGCCCGAGTCGCGCACCACCAGGTGGCGATGCTGGCGCAGGTCGTCGAGAGTGAGCGGCCGCCCGAGCGCGTGCAGCGGGTGGCGCGGCGCGGCTACGCAGACGAAGCGCACCTGCATGATCACGTCACCGAGGAAGCCGCCTGGCACCACGCCGCCGACGGCAATGTCGGCCTTGCCTTCCATCAGCGCTTCCTCGGTACCACCAAGTACCGACTCGGTGAGCTCGATCCTGGTGTCCGGATGCTCGGTACCGAATTGCGCCAGGCAGTCGAGCAGCAGCCAGGTCGGAAAGATGATGTCAACGGCGAGGCGGATCTCCGCCTCCCAGCCGCGGGCAAGCCCGGCCGCCGCGCGCTCGAGGCGCGCCGCATCCTCGACCAGCACCCGGCCGCGCCGGTAGAGCGCCTCCCCAGCCGGCGTCAACACCGCCTTGCGGCCCTGAATCTCGAACACCTTCAGTCCCAGCAGCTCCTCGAGCTTCTTGATGGTGTAGGTGATGGTTGACTGCGACCGGTGCAGCCGCTCCGAGGCCTGCGCATAGCCTCCCTCCTCCACCACGGCAGTGAGGGCGTTCCACTGGTCCAGCGTGATTCGAGGCGCAGGCATGCACGGATCCCGAACGGGCCTGCCTTCAATCTAACTTGTTCGGCATCGCCGTCATAGATCATCTACTCTGCATGCCGAGGGCCGGGCAAGAGGCGGGAGGAACGCGATGAGCCAGAACGTGGCGATCGGCGAACGAGTCGCGCGATTGGTCGATGGCTTCCTGGAGACCAGCACCACCTATCTCCCCAACATCCTCGGTGCGCTGCTCCTGCTGCTGGGCGGGTGGCTGGTCGCGAAGATCCTCCAGGCACTGATCAAACGCGCCCTGACGCTCCTCGATTCCGGCATCGTGCGGCTGCTCGGCGAGGGCCGTGCCTCACGTCTGCGCCTCGCGCGCTCGTCCGACGTGCTGGGCACGATCGTGTTCTGGTCGGTCCTGCTCTTCTTCATCACCGCCGCGACGCAACTGCTCGGCCTGGCGATGTTCACGCAGTGGCTCACCCGCCTGCTCGAGTATCTCCCGACGCTCGTGGCCGGACTGTTGATCGTCATCGCCGGCTACATGCTGTCGCGCTTCGTGGCGGACCTGGTGCAGTCCACCGCCGAGGGCCTGGCACCGGCGCAGCGCACAATCGTCGCGCGCGCCACCCAGGTGACCATCCTCGCCGGCGCGCTGCTGGTCGGCGCCGAGCAGATCGGCATCAAGGTAACGTTTCTCGCCATCTTCGCGGCCGCCATGCTGTTTGCCATCGCCGGGGGCGTGGTCGTCGCTACCAGTCTCGGCGCGCGAACGCATGTCGCCAACCTCATCGGCGCCCATCAGTTGCGGCAATCCCATTCAGTGGGGCAGCACATTCGCGTGGCGGGGCACGAAGGCCGGATACTCGAAGTCACCTCCCACTCGGTGGTATTGGAAACACGGGAAGGCCGCGTCACCATCCCAGGCCGCGTGTTCAGCGAGGAAGCCGTGGTGCTGACGACGGGAGGCCCCGGCGATGCCTGAACTCGACGACTTGACGCTGGCCTACCTGCAGGCGCATCCAATCGACGCCGCGCGCGAGCTCGAAAGACTCTCCGCGCAGGACGTGACGGCCCTGCTCGAGCAGGCCCCGGCGCGCCTCACCGGACCGGTGCTCGAGGCTATGCTGCCGGGCATCGCCGCCGCTGGCGTGACGCCGTTGCCGGTCGCGCAGGCCGCCTTGAGCCTCGGCGCCATGCGCGCTCCGGGCGCCGCCGGCATCCTGCGCCACATGCCGGAGGCGCTGCGGCAGACGCTGCTGGCCGAGCTGCCCACCGCGATGGCATTGGCCTGCCGGACGCTGCTGCGCTATCCCGACGACGCCATCGGCGCGCTGGTGGATACCGGCGTGGTGTCGCTGCCGGTCACGGCGCGGGTGCACGAGGCCCTTGAGGCGGTGCGGCGGCGCAGCGGCGACGCGGACGCCGATGTCTACGTCGTCAGCGAGGACCTGCGGCTCTCCGGCGTCGTGACGCTGGCGGCACTGCTGCGCGCCGACGGCAGCGCCCGCCTGGACACGCTGCAACGACGCGTGCCTGCGCTGCCGGCGCTCATGCCCTGGTCGGGCGCGGCCGCGGACAAGGCCTGGAACGAAGCGAACAGTCTTCCGGTGGTGGAGTATGGCGGCCGCTTTCTCGGCGCATTGTCGGCGCTGGCGCTGCGCCAGGCGCTCGCGGCGCGTCGTGGCGCAGCGGTTCGATCAGGTGACAGCCTCGCGGGACTGATGGGCGAGGGCTACTGGGTGGCCGTCGCCTCGCTGTCCGAGGCCATCGTTGCGCTGCTGCCGACCTCTCCCGGGAGGAGCACATGAACACCGCGGTACTGCCTGCGGCGGCGGCTTTGAGTCGCCGCTATCTGCTCGACTATCCGCACGAGGCCGCGCGACGCATCGAGCGCATGGCCCCGGAGGAGGCCGCGGCGCTGCTCGGCCAGCAGTCGGCGCTGACGCTGGTGCGGGTGTGGCAAGCCATGACCGCCGACGCGGCGGCGCGGATACTGCGGGCGCTGCCCGCCGCGCAATCCCGGCAGCTGCTGACCGAGGCGGAACCGGCTGCCACCGCGTCGGCGCTCGCCCAGTTTGGCGACGAGGAACAGCAGGCGCTGCTGGCACGGATCGACAGCCAGGTGGCCAAGGAGTTGCGTGGCCTGCTGGAGTATCCGGAAGGCGTCGCCGGGCGCATGATGGATCCGCGCGTCGCACCGTTGCACACCGACATGACCGTCGCGGAGGCGCTTGCCCGACTCAAGGGCATCAAGAGTCTCGGCCTGCGCGAGCTGTTCGTGGTCGACACGCAAATGAAGCTCGCGGGCCGCGTCGAGATCCAGGATCTGGCGGCAAGCGAGGATCCGACGCGAATCGACGACGTCATGCGCCCGCTGTTGGCCGTGGCGAACGACCTCGACCCGCGCGAGGAGTTCGTCGAACGCCTCCAGCAGATGCCGATCACCGAGCTGCCGGTAGTGAATCTGGACGGCCGCTTCGTCGGCGTGATTCGCCACTCGGCGCTGCTCACGGCGCTGGAGCAGGAGTCCAGCCTCGACGTGCAGACCATGGTCGGCGTTAGCCGCGACGAGCGCGCGCTGTCGCCGCCCGGGTTCGCGATCGCACGTCGGCTGCCGTGGTTGCAGATCAACCTGCTGACGGCGTTCCTGGCCGCGGCCGTGGTGGGCCTGTTCGAGAGCACCATAGCGAAGTTCACGGCGCTCGCGGTGCTCTTGCCCGTCGTCGCCGGTCAGTCGGGCAACTCGGGCGCACAGGCGCTCGCAGTCACCATGCGCGGCCTCGCGCTGCGCGAGGTGACGGTGCGCCACTGGCCGCGACTGGTCGGCAAGGAGGCGATCGTCGGCTTCACCAACGGCGTAGCCGTCGCAGCGACGACGGCGCTCGGCGTCTACCTGTGGAGCCGCTCGCTCGGGCTGGTGGCCGTCTGCGCGCTGGCGATGGTGATCTCGATGGTCGCCGCCGGGCTCGCGGGCGCATTGGTGCCGGTACTGCTCAGGCGCTTCGGGCAGGATCCGGCCCTCGCCTCGTCCATCATCCTGACTACGGTGACGGACATCGTCGGCTTCGCCTCCTTCCTCGGCATCGCCACATTGCTGGCCGGCCTGCTCGTGGCGTCGCCCGTCTCGTAGCCTGGGAGCCGATCGTGCGCTCCTGGCGCCCAAATATATCTATCAAATAGATAAATTAACCCGCTATTTTGAACTTTTATATCGATTCCAGGCGCAGACAATGGTGGCCAGTCCAACCTACATGGGAACCGCTATGACCACCATCCTGCAGCTCAACGCCAGCCTGTTCGGCGCCGACAGCCAGTCGACCCGCCTGGCCACCGAGTTCGTAGACACCCTCAGGGAACGCCACGGCGGCGACGTGACGGTCCTGCGCCGCGACCTCGGCGAGGACCCGGTGCCGCACCTGACGGCCGAGCGCTTCCGCGCCTTTGGCACGGCGCCCGCCCAGCGGATCCCTGAGCAGACCAAGATGGTCGCCGAGTCCGATGCGCTGATCGAGCAGCTCAAGCGCGCCGACCTGATCGTCATCGGCCTGCCCATGTACAACTTCGGCGTGCCGTCGACGCTCAAGGCCTATTTTGATCACGTGGCGCGCGCGGGCGTCACTTTCCAATACACGGCCAACGGCCCGAAGGGACTGCTGACCGGCAAGAAGGCCTACGTCTTCGCCACCCGTGGCGGACGTTACGCCGGCACGCCGGGCGACCTGCAGACCGCCTACGTCCGGCAGTTCCTCGGCTTCCTCGGCATCAACGAGGTCGAGTTCACCTATGCCGAGGGCCTGGCGCTGGGCGACGAGCATCGCGAGACGGCGCTCGAGACCGCGCGCTCGCGCATCACCCAGCTGGCCGCGTGAAGACGGACGCTGACGCACCCAAACCCGGAGAACGACAGCCATGAACACGCAACAGAACCTCGCCGATCTGCTCGGCCGCATCCTGCTCTCGGTCATCTTCATCGTGGCCGGACTCGGCAAGATCACCGGCTATGCCGGCACCCAGGGCTACATGGAAGTCATGGGCGTGCCGGGCGCGCTGTTGCCACTGGTGATCGCGGTCGAGCTGCTCGGCGCCGTCGCCATCATTCTCGGTTACCAGACCCGCATCGCCGCGCTGCTGCTGGCGGGCTTCTCGGTGCTGTCCGCCATCCTGTTCCACGCGAACTTCGCCGACCAGACCCAGTCCATCATGTTCATGAAGAACCTGGCGATGGCCGGCGGGTTCCTGCTGCTGGTGGCGCGCGGCGCGGGTGGCTGGTCGCTCGACGGCCGCCGCGCCTGATCGCCCCCCCATGGAGGAATCTGTCATGACCACACGCACCCTGCAGTCGGTGATCGCATCGGTGGCGGCCTCGGATGGCGCAGGGGTGAAGCTGCGCCGCAGCCTCGGCAGCGCACAGCACCTGCGTTTCGACCCGTTCCTGATGCTCGACGAGTTTTTCTCGGACAACCCCGACGATTATCTCGCCGGCTTCCCCGCGCATCCGCACCGCGGCTTCGAAACCGTCACCTACATGCTCGACGGCCACATGCGCCACGAAGACAGCTTCGGCAACCGCGGCGACCTCGGCCCCGGGGACGTGCAGTGGATGACCGCCGCGCGCGGCATCATCCACTCCGAGATGCCGCAGCAGACCGAGGGACGCATGCGCGGCTTCCAGCTGTGGCTCAACCTGCCGGCGCGCGAGAAGATGAAGCCCGCCGCATATCGCGACATTCCTTCGGGCGAGATCCCGACCGTCGCGCTCACGGGCGGCGGCACGCTGCGCGTGATCGCCGGCGAGTTCGCGCAAGATGGCGTGACGACCGCCGGACCGATCGGCGGCCTGTCCACTGAACCGCTGTACTACGACCTGCGCCTGCCCGCGGGTGCCGAGGCGACGCTGCCGTTGCCCTCGACGCACAACGCGTTCCTGTACCTGTTCGACGGCGAGGCGACGGTCGGTGAGCCCGGCACGGCATTGCCGCATCGCGCGGCGGGCCTGCTTTCCCCGGGCGAGTCGGTGACGGTGCGCGCCGGCTCGCGCGGCGTCGGTGCGCTGGTGCTGGCGGGACGGCCCATCGGCGAGCCGGTCGTTCAGTACGGGCCGTTCGTGATGAACACCCGCGCCGAGATCGAGCAGGCCGTCGCCGACTACCAGGCGGGGAGACTGGCAGTCGCCGGCTGAGACATCGTAATCTCCGATGCCCGGAACGGAGGTCGATATGCGATTGCCCATCCTGATTGCTGCCACGGTCGCGGCCTTCGCTACGACCTCTCCCGCACTGACGGCGGAGGAGCCGTCTGGAAAGAGCGTGCTCGTCACCGCCTCCCGCATGCTGGACGTGCGGACCGGCCGGTTAGTCGAGAATCCGGCGATCCTCGTGCGCGACCAGCGCATCGTGGCCGTTGGCACGCAGGGGCAGCTCGCCGACGTACCTAAGGACGCAACGCGCATCGACCTCTCCGGCATGACGGTCCTTCCGGGACTCATCGATATGCACGTGCATCTGGACTCCGATCCCTCGTACCGGGGCTACGCCAGGCTACGCTTTGGCGACCGTTTCCGCTCCGTACTGACCGTGCCCCACGCGTACAGGACGCTGCAGGCAGGTTTTACCACGGTGCGGAATGTCGGCGCCGACGCGTGGAACGACGTCGGGCTGCGCGAGGCCATAGACGAAGGCAAGGTGCCCGGACCGCGCGTCGTCACCGCCGCCTACTCTTTCGGCGCGACCGGTGGCCACTGCGACTCCACTCTCTTTCCCCCTTCGATGGGGCAGAAGGGCCCGTTCAACAGCGACAGCCCGGACGAGGCGCGCAAGCACGTGCGCGAGCTGCGTAAGTACGGCGCCCAGGTCATCAAGATCTGCGCGACCGGCGGCGTGTTCTCGCGCAACACGGAGCCCGGGCAGCAGCAGATGTCCCTGCAGGAAATGCAGGCGGTGGCCGACGAGGCACACATGCAGGGCCTCAGGGTTGCCGCTCACGCACACGGCACCTCCGGCATCAAGGACGCCATCCGGGCGGGCGTCGACACCATCGAGCATGCTAGCCTGATTGACGACGAAGGCATCCGGCTGGCACGGGAGCGCGGCGCATGGCTGTCCATGGACATCTACAACACCGAGTACACGCAGGCCGTCGGCACCAGTAACGGAACGCTGGAGGAGAGCCTGCGCAAGGACCGGGAGATCGCCGAACTGCAGCGCGAGGGCTTCCGCAAGGCGCACGCCGCGGGCGTGAAGATGGTCTACGGCACCGACGCGGGCGTCTATCCCCACGGCGAGAACGGCAAGCAATTCCGCTACATGGTCCGGTACGGAATGACGCCCCTGGAAGCGATCCAGTCCGCGACGCTGAATGCCGCCGAGGCGCTGGGCCGCAACGACGTTGGCGTCATCGAAGCGGGGCGCTACGCCGACCTGGTAGCCGTGCCCGGGGATCCGACCGTGGACGTGACGCTGCTCGAGGAAGTGCCGATCGTGATCAAGGGAGGCGACGTGTTCAAGGACGCGCGCTAGGTCCCAGCCCGAGCGCAGGGCTCCCGGTTCACGCTGAACCGGGAGCCGGCCTGATCCAGCCGTCAGCGGCCGCTGGCGACTAACCTGGCGTGCCTGGAAGGAATGCCCTCAGCTTCGCGTAGCGCTGCGCCGTCGCTTCGTCTCCCCTGGCGCGGTACAGGATCTCCAGTTCCTCGTACACGTATGGGTCAGGTGAATTGGCCAGGTCGCATTCGCGCTCGAGTCGCAACTGGATATCGAGGGCTTCGTCCATTCGACCGACCGACCGAAGTGTCCAGGCCACCATCCAGCGGGCGACACGAGTTGCCTCCGGGTTCTCGCCACGCTCTCGAAGGAGCAGGGCTTCGTTGAACTGAACGAGCGCCTCCTCGAAGCGACCGAGCTGGTGGAGCGCGTATCCCAGGTTGTTCCGAATCGACGCTTCCCACGCCTTCGCTGCCGGCTGGGTGCTGCTCTCTACGACGGCCAGTGCCTGCTGACCCAACCTGAGCTCATCGGCCGGCGCCGTGTCCACGAACGCCAGCATGTGAATGGCGTCGATGGCCAGGCTGTCGAGATGCGCGTCGCGCGAGGTCTTGAGCGCGCTCTCGTAGGCGACGCGGGCGCGCTGCCTGGCCTCCGGAGTCTGCGAGTCCGGGGGATGTGTTGCCGAGGCGTAGGTGCGCCCTAGTTCGATCGCGTAACGTGCGCGCGCCTCCGGCCCCGCAGCGGGCAGGTCCTGCTCGACGGAATTCAGGATCTCCCGGGCTTTCGAGAAATCCTTCCGGAGACCATACGTCCGGGCAATCTGCGTCTGCAGGATCAGTGCCTCGTCCCCGGTGGCCGTCTGCAGCGCGGCCTGGAATCGCTGCTCGCTGAGTTCCGGCCGGCTGAAATCCCACAGCGCCTCGAGATCAATTGCCATCGTCGTCGTGGTCGCGCTCAGCAATACGAAGATGGCGGCATTCAAGTTCGACTCCCACCTTGCGAAGGAACTCGCGCTGCTCCGCACGGGTATTGACTGGAAAGCGCTGGAAAACCGAACCTCCGAGTCTTGCATCGGCGAACATCCCGGCAGGATCTTCATGAAAATGCAGGAACGCTCGGGAGCGACGATAGAACGTGCCGTGCTTGCGTTCAACCAGATCCGCGTGACGGCGCAATTCCACAAGCAGCGGTTCCAATCGAGCGAGCGCAGCGGGGCTGGCGTGCTTCATTGTTGCGAAGCCTGTTGCGGGCTGGGGTGGCGATACACGACCCGAGACCGGGAAGATGCCCCCGATCGGCCAGCAGCGCAACGGACGGCTCCCGCCGAGGCGGGAGCCGTCCTGATGCACGCGTCAGCGACGCGGCATCAACGCCCGAAGCTCCAGCGCAGCCCGACGCCGTAGCCGTTGGCGTCATCGCTGAAGCTGGCTTCGGCACCCAGCGAGAGCTGCGGCGTGAAGTGCCAGCGCGCGCCCAGGGAGAACGCCGTGTCGTCACCGGAGTCCGACAGGTCGACGTAGTTCGCCGCCGCCTCGAGCTCGAACTGGTCGGTCACGAGGTGGCGGACGCCGACACCGAGGCCATAGCCGTCGTCGTCGGCGCTCAGGCCAAAGCCGTCGGCCTCGGCCTTCACGTAGGACACCTTGCCGTACAGGTGCGTGCGCTCGGCCAGCGGCCAGGCGTAGCCGGCGCCAACGTTGTAGCTCTGGAAGTCGAACGGCCCGATGCTCTGGTCACCGTAGTCTGCGAAGATGAATACCTCGTCGGTGATCCCGATCGAGCCGCGCAACGCCCAGCCGTCGGCATTGCGGCTGACGCCGTCGAGGTCGGTCTCTATGTATGCCGCCTCGACGTAGCTGTAGCTGATGTCCTGCGACTGCGCCGCCAGGGGCAGTAGCGCCAGCGAAGCGGCGATGGCGGATGCGATTTTCAGGTTCATGGACGTTCCTTGTTGATGGTTGCCCACGCCAGTGATGGACACGGGTCCCGGGAGGGGTTCCGGGAAGCGCGTGGTTCGAGTCGTACCCCTGCAACGAGTTCCTTTCCGGGTCACGAAAAGGCGACTCGCTCAGTGGGTATTCTGGTCAGGGACGCTTAACCCCGGCTGAACGCGCGGCGCCGGACATATTGCGTCACCGCAAGGGGATCAAGCCGGACCTATCCGTTCGGACGCGTGGTCAGCGCCCCTGTCGATACAGCTCGGCCGCTCGCCAGCCCTCATGAAGGACCACGGCCGCTGCCAGCACAACCGCCAGACCGGCCCGGCCAGAGGCGCCGAGGCCAGCCACTGCTGCGCCAAAGATGGTCAGCTCAATGCCGAGGCGCACGGGCCAGGGAGCCGGCGCCCACGCCTTCGGTGAGACGAACGCCCCCCACAACACGGCCGCCGCAAGCGGTGCCGCAATGGCCAGAATGATGGCGAGTAGCGGCGTTGCGCCGGCGCGCGCACCCCAGGCCGCCAAAGCCGCAAGGGCGGCAAGCTCCAGCAGAAAACGGAGAGCAAGGTTCGGCGGACTCACGAGCACGCCAGCCTGCTGGACACGATCATCTGCAGAGAGCGCCGCCGCGGTGCATCGTGATCGCAATACCGAATATCGGCGACACGAGATCGACGCTCGAGGCGGCAAGCATCAGGACCGCGGCCGCAAGCCAGCCCGCGTCATGGTAGCGGGCCGATACGCGCCAGCAGCGATCGCCTGCTGCGAAACGCGCTGACGAGGGCGTCGATGCCGAGGATGCCGATGATCAGGGCAGCGACCACTGGACCGACCGTGAGCTCGGACAGCACCACTATCGCGATGGCAGTGGCTACGAAAAGCAGGCCAAGGCCCAGCGTCACGAGCCGGTAAGTCTTCGTTCCCGTTGCAAGAGTCGGCTCCGTGCCTGCCAAGGCGCCCAGGTTCCATTCGGGTGGTTCACGCGACCGCCATTAAATCGTATTCGGGTCCGTTTGGCAGCACCCGATTGAGCCGACCGTTGCTGCCCGGCCAGTTGCCCCCGCCGGCCTGGCTCAGATGGTCAGGGTGAAGCCGCCATCGGGGGTCAGGGTCGTGCCGGTGATGTAGCTCGCCTCGTCCGAGCACAGGAATAGGATCGACTGGGCGATTTCCTCCGGTCGACCCAGGCGCTTGGTATGAACACTTTGATTGATCGCGCTCTCGTATACCGCATCGCCGATGATGCTGCGAGCACGTCGATGCATGGGCGTGTCGATGAGCCCCGGACACACCAGGTTGACGCGAATGCCCTGGTGCGCCAGCTCGGCGGACACGCTGGTCGTCAGGCCGATCAGACCGTGCTTCGAGGTGACGTATGCCGAGCCGCCGGCAAAGCCGAGAAAGGAGTTGACTGAGCCGACGTTGACGATCGCACCGCCATGCCCAAGGGCCAGCATGGCCCTGGCCTCGTGCTTCATGCAGAGGAACGTGCCCTTGAGGTTGATGTCGAGAACCCGGCCCCACTCCTCGTCGGGCAGGTCGGTGATGGCCAGGAACTGACCTTCGATGCCGGCATTGTTGACGGCATAGTCCAGACGTCCGAAGGTGCTGAGCGTGTGCTGCACCATCTGCTGCACGTCGCTCGCGACGGAGACATCCGTCCTGGTCGCGGTCGCCTCGCCACCGGCTTGCTTGATCTCAGCGACGAGATCATGCAGGTCCTGCTCGCGCCTTGCGGCGACTGCCACCTTCGCGCCCCTGGCCGCAAACAGCTTCGCCGTGGCCCGCCCGATACCGCTGCTGGCCCCGGTGACCACCGCCACCTTGCCGCTCATGTCCGTCATGCCTGGCCTCCTCAGCCGGTTTCTAGTTTGACGCCGTACCAGGCAGGCTGAACAGCACCACCGTCGACGCGCCCATGCCGCCGAACCAGAAGGAGCCCTTGCCGGTGGCCGCCGCGACGTACTGCTTACCGCCCACGGCATAGGTGACGATGCCGGCGGTCATCGAGCCCCCCGTGTTGAAGCGGTACAGCACCGTGCCATCGCCAGCGTCGAGCGCGATGAAGTCTCCGTTGTTCTCGCCCGCGAACAGCACGCCGCCCGCCGTGGTCGCGACGGCGGCGAGCATGGGTTGCCCGGAGCGGTACTGCCAGCGGATGTCGCCGCTCGCGGCGTCGATCGCCGTGAGAAAACCTTGCGAGGTCTCATCGGGCTCGAGGGTCGCGCCCAGGTACATCTCGCCGGGTATCAGCCGCAGTTCTTCCTCGAGTTTCGCGGTCCAGCACCAGTCGACCGTCGGCACGTACAGCATGTTGGTGCCAGGATTCCAGGCCGGTCCGTTCCACTGGATGCCGCCGAGCACGCCCGGGCAGTAGCGCGTGCCCTCGATCGTGATGGGCTCGTCCTCGTTCACCCGCGTGCCGATCGGCGTGGTGGTCAGCACTTCATGCGTGTCGCGATCCAGCAGCCTGACCACCCCGTCCTTGCCGCCAGTCACCACCACCTTGCGCGGCTTGCCGCGCACCGTCGCGTCGATGATGGGGCTGACCTGGGTCAGGTCCCAGTCCTTGTCGTCATTCGGCACGAGTTGCGCATACCAGTTGAGCCGTCCGGTGCGAACGTCGAGGGCGACGAGCGAATTGGTGTAGAGGTTCTTGCCGGGACGCAGGTGCGCCGGAAAGTCGGGCGCCGGGTTGGTGACCGGCACGTAGAGCTCACGCCGTTCGGTGTCGAGCGAAACCGGTGTCCACACCGCGCCGCCGCCGACCGGCAGGTCCGGGTCGTGCTTCCAGGTCTCGTAGCCCGGCTGGCCCGCCTTGGGAATGGTGTTGAAACGCCAGACCGGCGAGCCGTCCGCCAGCTTGAAGGCGCCGACCCAGCCCTGGATGTTGTTCTCACTGCCCGCCGGCCCGATGATCACCAGGTCCTCGTAGACCAGGGGCGGCATGGTGATGGTCTCGCCCGCCGCCGGTCGCGCCACCTGGCGCGCCCACAACAGCCGCCCATCCGCGGCGTCGAGCGCGAACAGATATCCGTCCGCCGTGCCGCGCACCACATAACCGTCCTGGATCGCTACGCCGCGATTGTTGGCCCAGACCTCGGTATCCTGCGGCTCCCAGCGATGTCGCCATTTCTCGCGGCAGGTCGCCGCGTCGATCGCGGTGGTCAGCCGCGCGGTGGTCACGTACATCACACCCTCATGGACGATCGGGCCGGTGACGAAATTCTCCAGCGACCCGAGCTGGTAGATGCAGCTCACCTGCAGCCGCCCGACGTTCTCGCGGTTGATCTGGTCGAGGCCCGAATAGCGCGTGCCGCGGAAATTCTGCGTGTGATACGGCCAGTCGGTGCCGCTGGCGGCTTCACGCAGCTCGGCCGCAGACGGTCCCTTGCCCCTGGGCTTGCTGCCCGCCTCGCCGACGAAGTAGATCTTCTTCTGGGCAGCAGGCGCTTCGCCAGCGGCGCGCGTGGATGCCATGCGTACCGCCGCAAGGACCGCGGAATCGGCCATGAGCGGCGTGCCGCCGGCGGGGACCCCGTTGCGCGACAGCACGAACGCCAGGATGTCCAGATTCTCGCCATCGCTCAGCGAGCCGACGGCCGGTCGCGGCATCGACGTGCGCATGATGTAGAAGAGATCGTCCACCGTGCGCGTCGGCTGGCTCCAGCTCTCGGCGAATGCCTTGCCGACCAAAGCGGGCGCGCCGCTGCCCTCGAGGGCGGCGCCATGGCAGCTCGCGCAATGCTCGGCGTAGAGTGCGCGGCCGCGGGACACCTGGTCCAGGGTATAGGCGCCCTCTGCGGCCTGGGCCTCGCCCGGGAAGGTCATCGATGCGCAAGTCAGGATCAGGCAGGCCGAGGTAAACCCGAACCCGGGTCGTGCGAACTTCATGATTGCTCCCTCGTCACGATCTTGTAGTTGTCGTCGGGCTCCAGCCGCGGCGGGGCCGAGGGCATCCTAACGCCATCGTGGCGGGATGACGACCCCGCAGGAAACCGGAAGGGCCCCAGTGGGGCCCTTCGAATCAACCGAGACACAGGTGCGTGATCGCTCAAGTCACGCTGTAGCCGCGACCCTCGAGGCAGGCCGTCATGGCGCGCATGTAGTCGCTGCGCGCCGACTGGACCTGATCGGCGGGTACGCCACCCTCGGGGCGGGTCGGATCGAAGCCGGTCTCGTCGACGGCCCAGCGGTGGCACTCGTAGCGGTCGCTCGCGACCTGCTCGTCGCTCTGACCCTCGCGCGGGTAGACGAAGATGTCCTCGGCGCCTGGTGAAGCGGTGCTGGTCTGCGCGACCGGCGGCGGCTCGACCACTTCATAGGCACGGCGCTCCGCCCGCCACGTGTAGTAGGCGTCGTTGGCGTAGTAGTACGGCAGCCCGCCGAACCATACGGTCGAGTAGTAGGACGGCAGCGCGGAAACGAACACGCCGATCGGCGGGGCCACCACCACGTAGCTTAAGCCTCGCGGCGCGTACCACACGCCACCACCGTACCAGTAGTTGTAGTTACGGTACTTCACGACCACGACACTACGCGGCAGGGCACGCGTCACGTAGCCACGACGCGGGTAGCTGCCGTAGTGGTGCCAGCGCGTGTCGTAGTAGGTGTAACGCGAGCCGTAGCGCGAGTAGTCGGGCGGGCGATAGTTGCTGCGGTAGGTATATCGATACTTGCCGTCGTCGCGGCGATAGTCGTAGCGGCGATCGTCGCGCCGGTAGTCCTGGCGCCGGTTGTCATCGTTGCGATAGTCGTTGCGGCGATTGTCGTCGCGCCGGTAGTCCTGGCGCCGATTGTCGTCGTTGCGATAGTTGTTGCGGCGCTTGTCGCCGTCGCCACGGTAGTCGCTACGGTAGCCGCCGTGCGACGCAGGATCGTTGCGTCGACCGTCTTGCTGGCGCGCAGCATTGCCACGGTTGCCGTCGCGTACATAGTCGTTGCCGTACTTGCCCTGGTCGCTGCGCGCGCCATTGCGCTCGCCGCCCTCGGCTCCGCCGCGTGGCTCGGTGAACCGTTGGGCGCTGTTGTCCTGGCGGGCGTACTTGCTGCCGCCCCGGCCATTGTCTCGCCCGCCATCGGCGGCCTGCGTAGCGCCGGCGACCAGTGCCAGTGAGATGAAGCCGGCGACCAGGCTGGAACGCAATGTCTTGCTCTTCATGATGTGCACTCCTCGCTCAACGCACCGAGTAACCGCGGCCTTCGAGACAGGCGGTGATCGCCCTTCGGTAGCCGTCTGCTCGCTGCTCCTGTTGCGCGATCTGATCCGACTGATAACCAGAGATGGTGGCTTCACGCTGCGCGATCGCTTCCTCGCGCGCGCTCTCCGAGATCGCGCCGAGCATCGCCCCGGCCGCCGCGCCGATCAGGGCGCCCTCGCCCCGGTTCCAGGGTTCGGCCACCGCCGCGCCGAATGCGGCGCCGGTTATCGCGCCCGCCGCGACGCTTGCACCCGGCGGCGGACCCGCGCGGACGACGCGCACCCGCTGCTGCGGCGGCAGTCCCGGCAGGCTCGGATCGAAGCCGCTTTGCTTCACCGACCAGCGATGGCATTCGTAGCGGTCGCGGTCGAGCTGCGTTTCGTCTTGTCCCTGTGACGGGTAGACGAAGACCTCGGCGATTCGTGCCGGCGGCAGCGGCGCTGGGGCCGACGACGGCGTGGAAATCACCCTTCCGACCTGTGCCGGCTGCGTCGGGGTCGCGGCGCATCCGGCGGCCAGCACGGCCGTGGCGGCCAGTGCAGCGGCCACGGCGGGCCGCGGGAGTCCTGGATTGACGCGTTTGACAGATGACATCGGAATGCCTCGCCACTTCTGACGGTTCCAATGTAGTCCCGGGCACCTGAACGGCAGCTGACGGGTAGATATGGTGGGCCCGCTGGGATTCGAACCCAGGACCAAGGGATTCATGTTCTCCCGCCGTTTCCGGCGGGCATGGACTATCTCTTCACCCGTGACGCCTCGCGGCGCCGTGAGGGTGCGGGACACTCTTGCCTGTCATCAAGGGCACTGCAGCCCTCAGGTAGTCTCTGCACCTTCCGACGGTGTACCGCCGGCTTGGCTCAGGATTGCCATCAGCCGCCATCGCGCTGGAAGGTTCCCCTGAATTCGTCCCGTCCACCCGGCGCCTTTCGCCGCCGGGGCACCTTGCTGTAAAGATGAGTCCCCTGCTCTAACCGCTGAGCTACAGGCCCGGGAAAATTGTACCAGACGCCATGGATTGGCTGGCGCCGATTAGCGCCCCGCCCGTCGATACTGCACCGGTGCGAACCGGTCACTGCGAAATCTGTAAAGCTCCTTTGCGCGGGCGGCAGCGTCGCTTCTGCAGCACCCGCTGCAAGAACCGGCACACCAATGGTCGGCACCAAACCTACGAGACTCAGCAGGCCCGCGGACTCGGTCGTAAGTTGCGTCTGGTCCTTGCAGCAGGCGGCGCATGCGCTGTGTGCGGGTATAGCAAGAACGCCTCGGCCCTCATCTTTCATCACCGGGATTCGGACGCCAAACGCTTCAGTCTCGATCTCAGGGCGCTTTCCAACCGGCGCTGGGACGAAATCCTGAAGGAAGTCCGGCGGTGTGCGCTGCTGTGCGCAAACTGCCATGCCGAGGAGCACAATCCACGCCTTGGCCTTACATCATTGCTTGAAGACACCCGCGTGAATGAGATTATTGAAGTCGGTGGCGAGGAACGGTCGCTGATTTCACTACGCGAGCAGGGTTTCGCGCGCTTGGCACCCGACGAGCTCGCCGCAGTCACCGGCGCCAGCCTGCCGGGACTGGAGGACCTGGTGCGATACTGGTCCGACCTGCCGCGCGACCAGTACCTGCGCGACGGTGGCCGCTACCGCTTCCGCCGCCACGCCTGCTTCATCCAGGAACTGGAGCCCCGCATCCTGGAGCGCACCGCCCACCGGGCGCACTGGCAGCCGACTACCTACAACGCCTTGCATGGCGGCATGGAGCGCTGGTTCGAGCCGATCGAGCCCGCCGTCAGTACAGCGCCCGCGTGGTCTTCCCTACTCGCCGGCCTCGGCGTGCTGTTTGCGCAGGTTCGCGCCGCGCCACGCTGGTACATCGAGGCGCACCAGTTCCGCATCGATACGGCGTCGGGGATCGGCCGGCCGACGCCCGAGGGCGCGCATCGCGACGGCGTCGACTTCGTCGCGGTGATCCTGGTGGAGCGCCGTTCGGTACGCGGCGGCGAAACGCGCGTGTTCCCGGCGGCCGGCAACCGCGGCTGGCGCTTCACCATGCGCGAACCCTGGTCGGCGCTGTTGCTCGACGACACCCGGGTCGTGCACGAGACGAGCCCCATCCAGCCCGCGGCCAAGGCGGGCTGGCGGGATACGCTGGTGGTGACGTTTAGGGCCCGGGGGTTCCAGGCACCGGAAGCATCCGACGCGCAAGCCGGCTGAACTCAGCCGGGCGGTTCCATCATGCTCTGGCAGTAGTTCTCGAGCCCGACGCGCTGCACCAGTTCGAGCTGGGTTTCGAGCCAGTCGATGTGCTCTTCCTCGGACTCGAGGATGTCCTCGAACAGCTCGCGGCTGACGTAATCGCCGACTTTCTCGCAGTGCGCCACGGCCGCCTTCAGGTCCGGGTGCGCCTTGCGCTCGAGCGCGAGATCGCACTCGAGGACTTCGACCACGGTCTCACCGATCAGCAGCTTGTCGAGGTCCTGCAGGTTCGGCAGGCCTTCCAGGAACAGGATGCGCTTGATCAAGGCATCCGCGTGCTTCATCTCGTCGATCGACTCGTGATGCTCGTGCTTGGCGAGCTTGCCGAGCCCCCAGTTCTCGTACATGCGCGAGTGCAGGAAGTACTGGTTGATCGCGGTGAGTTCGTTGCGCAGCACCTTGTTCAGGTGCGCGATGACGTCAGTGTCGCCCTTCATGGCCGCTCCGGATTTGCAGGAACTGGAATTGTACGGGCTTCGGGCGGATCAGGCAGGCTGCGGCGTGGCCTCGGGGGCAATCGCCTGCTCGAACACCTCGCGCGCGAAGTCCTCGCAGCGCCCGCAGCAGGTCGAGACCCGGGTGCGCTGCTTCACTTCCTCGAAGCAACGGACGCCGGAGGCTGCGATGGCGTGCAGGTCCCGGTCACGAACACAGTTGCAGACGCAGACGTACATGGGCGCGATGTTGCTCGTGGGCAGCGAAATCGACATCAGTATAAATGCTAATCATTCGCATTTGATAGTGACTGGCATCACAGGACGCGATGCCCGAGGTGACCCATAAGTCGCTGTTTTATAAGCCCTTAGGGACGATCACGCCGAGCCGTCCGCTTGGTGGACGGCACCGGAGGCCAGCATTTGCTCGATTTCGCTGGCCGAGCAGCCCACCGCGGCCAGCACCGCCCGGGTATCCGACCCCGCCGCGCGCGGCGCGGGCGCCGGCGTGGCCGGCGCGGTGCGCGAGAAGCGGGGCGCCGGGGCGGGCTGGACTACGCCATCGACCTCCACGTGCGCCTGGCGCGCCCGCGCGTGGGCGTGCTCGGGCGCCTCGGCCAGGTTGAGTACCGCCACCGCGCAGGCGTCGCTGCCCTCGAGCAGGGCGGCCCACTCGTCGCGGGTACGGGTGCGGAATACCTCCGCCATCGCCTGCTTGCGCTCGCTCCAGCTGGCGCGGTCGAACCGACGGGCCGCGAGCTCCGGAGACTGGCCGGTGCGTTCCAGCAACTCGCGAAAGAAATGCTCCTCAAGCGCGCCCACCGCGATGTAGCCGCCACCGCGGCATTCGTAGGTGTCGTAGAAGTGCGCGCCGCTGTCGAGCGGGTTGCGGCCGGTCTGGTCGCTCCACAGTCCTGCCTGGCGCAGACCGTGAAACAGCGTCGTCAGCATCGACGACCCATCGACAACCGCCGCGTCCACCACTTGTCCTCGTCCGCTGCCACGCGCCTCGAGCACCGCCGCGACGATACCGAATGCCAGGAACAGGGCGCCGCCGCCGAAGTCGCCGAGCATGGCCGGCGGCGCCACCGGCGGCGCGCCGGCGCGGCCGGATAGATGGAGCGCGCCACTCAGCGCCAGGAAGTTGATGTCGTGGCCCGCCGCGTGCGCCAGCGGCCCGTGCTGGCCCCAACCGGTCATGCGGCCGAACACCAGGCGCGGGTTCTGCCCGAGCAGGACATCGGGCCCGAGGCCGAGGCGTTCCATCACGCCCGGACGAAACCCCTCGATCACGACGTCGGCGCGGCCCGCCAGGCGCGCGGCGAGCGCGGCGCCCTCTGGATGCTTGAGGTCGATCGCGATCGATCGCTTGCCGCGACCGAGCAGGTCGAAACGGCCCGGTCTCAGCAAGGGGTCGAGATCGCCGCCCGCTGTTGCCGGCCGGTCGATGCGCACCACCTCGGCGCCCATGTCAGCGAGCAACATGGCGGCAAACGGCGCCGGACCGAGTCCGGCAAACTCGACGACCTTGAGCCCCCGCAGCGGTCCGGCCATGGGCGCGGCGCTCACGACCCGAGGCGGCGCGCTAAGCGCGTCGCGCGTACGCAGCCGGTCATGCGCGATACCTTTGCAAATGAGAATCATTCCGCATGATGCATCCCCAGCAAGGCGCCGAACGGCGAGAAAACAAGCAGGATTCCATTCTGAGCGCGCGCCAACGATCACGCCAGATGACATTCGGCAACGAGAATCCATTCGCGCCGGTCGTTCGAACTTTCCGGTGTTCGCGGTAGTCAGATCCTCGGGCATACTTGCCACCCTGATTGACCGCGCACCCCTATCGCGTTCCTCCGAAGGAGTCTCGAAGACATGAGCAATGACAAGATTTCCCGCCGCAGCCTGCTGAAGGGCGCTGCCCTGGGCCTGGCAACCGTTCCGGCGCTGTCGCTGATTGCGCGTGAAGCCAACGCCGCACTGCCGCTGATCGATCCCGCCGATCCGCAGGCGAAGTCGCTCGGCTACATCCACGACGCGGCGAAGGTCGACGCCAAGGCCAACCCGATGTTCAAGGCCGGCGCGCACTGCGCGAACTGCATTCAGTACACCGGCAAGGCTGGCGATGCCGAGGGCGGTTGCAACCTGTTCCCGGGCAAGGGCGTGAAGGCCGCGGGCTGGTGCAAGGTGTGGGTGCAGAAGCCCGGCACGACGCTCGGCTGATCCACGACCGACTGTCCATGTCGGAGCGGCCCGGTGGTGTGATGCCCCGGGCCGTTTTGTTTGTGGCGACATTCAGTCGCCGTTCAGCCGCCACGAATCATGCTTGCGACGTCGGCACTGTCCGCGTCGATCGTGATGCGCCTCGAGCCCGGCAAACTGGGGTGCCCTGGGAACCCGGCGCGGCACGCCTGGCGCGGACAGTCCGGCTTTCGCAGCTGTTACGCAGGTCAATCCCGGATCGGGACATGGTCGAGCGGCAGCGCCGTGGTGTGCTTGATCTCCTCCATCGAGAAGCTCGAGGTGACGTCCGCCAGGTCGACCTTTCCGATCAGCTTCTTGTAGACCGCGTCGTAGCCGGCGATGTCCGGCACCACGACCCGCAGCAGGTAGTCCACCTCCCCGCTCATCCGGTAGGCCTCGACCACCTCGGGAATACCTTCCAGCGCCTTGCGAAAGCGCGCCAGCCAGGCCGCGCTGTGCTGGTTGGTGCGAATCGAAACGAACACCGACACGCCGACGTTGAGCGCCTTGGCATCGAGCAGGGCGACGCGACGCCGGATGACGCCCGCCTGCTCCAGCCGCTGGATGCGCCGCCAGCACGGCGTGGTCGACAGCCCCACTCGCTCGGCGATCTCGGCCACCGGCAGCTCGGCGTCGGCCTGCAGCAGGTCGAGGATGTGGCGATCCTTGGCGTCTAGGTAATTCATACTACGTTCCTGATTTATTGTAGGTGTTTATACTCTTTTTCTGGATTTCTGTAGTATTTTTTGGAACACGCTGCCACGGCCGGCCTGCTAGTTTGAAGACATACCGGGATCCCGAGGCGCCGAAGTGCACGACCTGCCACTGACCTTCGAATCACTGCGCCGCGAAGTGGTCGGCACCGACGTAGCGGTGGACACCGTCTTCGGCGAGCGGCTCATGGTGTACTGCGACTACACGGCGTCGGGCCGCTCGCTGCATTTCGTCGAGCGCTACCTGCAGCGCGTGCTGTGCAGCTACGCCAACACCCACACCGAGGACGACATCACCGGCCGCAGCATGACGCAGCTGCTGCACGAGGCCGAGGCCGCCATCAAGCGCGCCGTCAACGCGGGAGCGCGCGGCAAGATCGTCGCCTGCGGCACCGGCGCCACCGGCGCCATCGACAAGCTGCAGCAGATACTCGGCGTGGCCATCCCGCCGGCCACGCGCGACGCCGCCGAGCGCCGGCTGGCCGAGTTCCTCGGCCCCGAGCAGCATGCGCGCTTCGCGGCGTTCCAGCGCGAACGCCAGCCGGTGGTGTTCGTCGGGCCGTACGAGCACCACTCCAACGAGATTTCCTGGCGCCAGGGCCTCGCCACCGTGGTGGCGGTCGATCTCACCGACGATGGCGGCGTCGATCTGGCGCATCTCGAGCGCCTGCTGCAGGACCCGCAGTAGCGGGGACGCCTGCGCATCGGTTCGTTCTCGGCCGCCTCGAACGTCACCGGCATGCGCACGCCGGTCGGCGAGATCGCGCGGCTGTTGCACACGCACGATGCGCTCGCCTGCTTCGACTACGCGGCGAGCGGGCCCTACGTCGACATCGACATGAACCCGCCGGGCGGCGAGCCGCTCGACGCGATCTTCGTCTCGCCGCACAAGTTCCTCGGCGGCCCTGGCTCGAGCGGCGTGCTCGTCTTCAACGAACGCCTCTACCACGCCGAACTCGCGCCCTCGGTGGCCGGCGGCGGCACGGTCGACTACGTCAGTCCCGACGACCAGGACTTCATCGCCGACATCGAGGAGCGGGAACGCGCCGGCACGCCCGGCGTCCTGCAGACGCTGAGGGCCGCGCTGGCCTTCGAGGTGAAGCGCGCCGTCACGCCCGCGCGCATCGAGGCCCGCGAGCACGAGTTGCTCGAGCGCGCCTTCGCCCGCTGGACCGACGCCGAGGGCATCGAGATCCTCGGCAATCGCGATCCCGCGCGGCGCATCGGCATCGTGTCCTTCAACCTGCGCGATCCGCGCGGCGGATATCTCCACCCGAAGTTCGTGACCGCGCTGCTGAACGACCTGTTCGGCATCCAGTCGCGCGCCGGCTGCTCCTGCGCCGGACCCTACGGCCACCGCCTGCTGGGCATCGGCGCCGAAGTGTCCGGCCAGTACCGCGAATGGGTGCGCAAGGGCTACCACGGCATCAAGCCGGGCTGGTGCCGGGTCGGCTTCCACTTCGTGATGGACGATCTCGAGGCCGACTACGTGATCGACGCCGTGCGCTTCGTCGCGCGCCACGGCTACCGGTTCCTGCCGCTGTACACCTTCGACGAGCACACCGGCGCATGGACCCACCGCGCGGCCGCAGCGCCGGTTCCGGCGTTCTCGCTGGCGGCCGCGCTGGCGGGCGGCGACGTCATCCGCGCCACGCTGAGTGAGTCGGAGCGCGCGCGGCGTTATGCCGGCTTCCTGGCGGAAGCCGAGCGCCTTGCGGCCATGCTGGGAGAGCCGGCGGAGGCGGCCCCGGCGGACGCCCGCCCACGATTTGGCGAGCTGCAGTTCTTTCAGGTCTGCCAATGAGCCCGGCAGAAACAAGAACCCCGCCTTGCGGCGGGGCCAGTTCCCTCTTGGTTCGTCGCGCCGGTCAACCGGCGTCTTGATGTTGTCCCAGTCTGGTCGCGTTCCCGCAACCTAACCCCTCGCGCGGGCGTCCTGCGCCCTTTCCTTCCCTTTCGCCGGCGTTTCGCGGCCACCCTGCCTGCGGCAGTCGATGGGTCTGGACGGTGTCGCCGGACTCAGCCTCCCCAAGCACTGCTGCAGAGACAACCAAATTGCGTGCCACGTCAGGCTGCGGCGTTGTCAAACAATGGCTTGGGGCGATCGTTGTTTCGACACCACGGGACTTCGCGACGACAACGTAAGATTTCCCGACATCGCGGGCCGGCGCCACGAGACCACGGGCGCGGGTTGCGGGCGGCTAGAATGCCGGCGCCATGTCCTCGCCCAAAGATCCCAGATTCCGCGATCAGCCGATCGCCACGCGCCCGCCAAAGCGCGCGCCGGTGCGACGCCAGGAGGACGGTCCGCCGCCGGATGCCGAGCGCTTGCAGAAGGTGCTGGCCGACTGCGGCGTCGCCTCGCGGCGCGACTGCGAACTGAAGGTTCGCGACGGCCGCATCCGCGTGAACGGCGCGATCGTGCGCGAGCTGCCCTGCTGGGTGCGCCCGGGCAAGGATCTCATCGAAGTGGACGACAAGATCGTCGACACCTCGCGGCGCCAGCAGGTGGCGCGCGCGCGGCTGTACTTTGCGGTCAACAAGCCCAAGGGGGTCATCTCCACGGCCAAGGATCCGGAGGGACGCGCGCACGTCGTCGGACTGGTGCAGGCGGTGGTGCCCCGCGGCGAACGCGTGTATCCGGTCGGGCGGCTCGACGCGGACTCCACCGGACTGGTGCTGCTCACCGACGACGGGGATCTTGCCCATCGCCTCACCCATCCACGCTACGCCGTCAGCAAGGAGTACCGCGTCACCGTGCAGGGCGAGTTGAATGGCGAGGTGATCGCGGCGCTGAAGCGCGGCATCTATATCGCCACGCCGGACGCGATCGCGCGCAGCAAGGCGGGCGGGCGCGGCGGCGGCGGCCGTCGCACCGCCATCGAACAGCTGCGCGTGCTGCGCACCCAGAAGGACCGGCGCACCGGCGGGCTGTCCCTGCTGTCGATGACCTTGCGCGAGGGGCAGAACCGCGAGATCCGCCGCTTGCTGGCGCGGGTCGGTCTGAAGGTACGCCGGCTCGAGCGCGTATCGATCGGGCCGCTGAAACTCGGCGGCCTCAGGCCGGGCGGCTTCCGCCCACTGCTGCCGGCGGAAATCACCGCCCTGCGCAAGGCCGCGCTGCTCGACTGACGGTCCGGCGACAGTGTCAGGGGCTCACTCGCCCGGCGCCGGCGAACGCCAGCAGGAACCAGGGTTCGGCCAGCGTGGCGGTCTCGACGGCTCGCCCTGACCCCGGCGCGTGCACGAACTCGCCAGCGCCGACATAGAGGCCGACATGTGGCGTCGGCAGCCGGAAGAAGACCAGGTCGCCGGGCCGCAGCGCGTCGAGCGGCACCGCCTGCACGGCCTGCTGCTGCGCCTCGGTGGTGCGCGGCAGCGTCACGCCGACCTGGCCATAGACGTAGTAGATGAGCCCCGAGCAATCGAGTCCGCCCGGGTCGGCCCCGCCATAGCGGTAGGGCGCGCCAAGCAGGGCCCGGGCGCGCCGCGCTGCCTCCTCCCCGACCCCGGACGGTGCCTGTCCCGCCTGTGACGCGGGCTGTGGCGCCGCGACGATCTCGCCGGCCGGGCGCGCGGGCTCGACGCGCTCGATAGCCTTTGGCGCACCGCAGCCGGCAAGCCATGCCATGGACAGGACGAGCAGTGCTGAGCGGCGCATCACCTGCCCAAGCTTGCCGGGAAGCGCGCGTGGGTCAAGTGCACAGTGCCGCCGATTGCCACGCCGGGCGGGCGACCCGGCGCTCCGGGCCAGCCGGCTGCGGCCTGCCGTGTACTGCCGGAATACTTTCTTGATACTTGCTTTTGCAAGTATCTGCTGTATGCTACGCACATGACCAATACCGCCACCAATTCCGTGCTCGCGCTGCTGCGCGCCCATGCCTCGCTGGACCGCCGGCTTGGCGCCCCGCTTGGCGACGTGCACGGGCTGTCGTTGAATGAGCTGTTACTGATGATGCACCTGGAGCAGGCGCCGGGTGGTCGGTTGCGACGTGTGGATCTCGCGGAGCGGCTGCACCTCAGCCAGTCCAGCGTCACCCGCATGGTCGCGCCGATGGAGAAGATCGGGCTGGTCACGCGCGATCACGATCCACGCGACGCGCGCGTCGCCTATGTGGTGCTCACGGCGGCTGGCAGACGGCGTACACGGGAAGCGACGAAGACGCTCGCAAGCCTGTCGGAGGAACTGTTCGAGGACCGCTGGAGCGCGCAGGAAGTGCAGACGCTGGGCTCGCTGCTCGGCCGTCTCACCGCTGCCTTGCCCGGACGCCTGACGGCGCCCTGAGGAAACTCCCCAGGGCGCCCGGCCGAATCAGACCGTGGTCAGCTCCGGCGGCGACCGGCGGCTGTTGAAGCCAAGGTCGCCGATCGCCGCGGCGATCACGTCGTCGACGCGCTCGGCGAAGATGAACTCCAGCTTGCGTCGCGCGCTCTCGGGCACGTCCTCGACGTCCTTGCGGTTGCGCTCCGGCAGCATCACCGTGCCGAGACCGGCCCGCGCCGCGGCCAGCACCTTCTCCTTGATGCCGCCGACCGGCAGCACCAGCCCGCGCAGGCTGATCTCGCCGGTCATCGCGACGTCGCTGCGCGACGGTGCGGCCGGTGAGCAGCGACACGAGCGCGGTGAAGATCGCCACGCCGGCGCTCGGGCCGTCCTTCGGGATGGCGCCGGCCGGCACGTGCACGTGGATGTCGCTCTTCTCGAAGATCGCCGGGTCGATGCCGAGCTGCCCGGCCCGCGACTTGACCAGGCTCAGCGCCGCCTGCGCGCTCTCCTTCATCACGTCGCCGAGCTGGCCGGTGAGGATCAGCTTGCCGCTGCCCGGCAGTGCGCGTCGCCTCGATGAACAGGATGTCGCCGCCGACCGGCGTCCAGGCGAGGCCGGTCGCCACGCCCGGCACGCTGATGCGCATCGCCACTTCGTTCTCGAACTTGCTGCGCACCGAGGATCGGCGCGATGTCCGGCGCGTCGAGCGTCACCGACTCGGCCTCGCCCTCGGCGATGCGCACGGCGACGTTGCGCAGCACCGCGCCGATCTCGCGCTCGAGGTTGCGCACGCCCGCCTCGCGCGTGTAGTCGCGGATGATCTCGCGCGATCGCCTCGTCGGTGAGCGTCACCTGCTCGGGCTTGAGGCCGTTCGCCTCGCGCTGGCGCGCGACCAGGTAGCGCTTGGCGATCTCGAGCTTCTCCTCCTCGGTGTAGCCGGGGAGCTCGATCATCTCCATGCGGTCGCGCAGCGGACCGGGAATCGTGTCGAGCACGTTGGCGGTGGCGATGAACAGCACCCTGCGACAGGTCGAACGGCACGCCGAGGTAGTTGTCGCGGAACGTGGCGTTCTGCTCCGGGTCGAGCACTTCGAGCAGCGCCGACGACGGATCGCCCTGGATGCCGCGCCCGAGCTTGTCGATCTCGTCGAGCATCAGCACGGGGTTGCGCGTGCCGGCCTTGCGCAGCGCCTGGATGATGTTGCCCGGCAGCGCGCCGACGTAGGTGCGCCGGTGGCCGCGGATCTCGGCCTCGTCGTGCACGCCACCGAGGCTGACGCGCACGAACTTGCGGCCCAGCGCCCGCGCGATGCTCTGGCCGAGCGAGGTCTTGCCGACGCCGGGCGGGCCGACGAAGCACAGGATCGGGCTGCGCCCTTCCGGGTTCAGCTTGCGCACCGCGAGGAACTCGAGGATGCGCCGCTTGATCTTCTCGAGGCCGTAGTGGTCCTCGTCGAGGACCTCGCGCGCATGGTCGATGTCGTGCTGCTCATGGTCGAGCTTCGCCCACGGCAGCTCGACCACCAGTCGATCTAGGTGCGCAGCATGGAGTACTCGGCGCCAGCCTCCGGCATGCGCTCCAGGCGCTTCAGCTCCTTGCGCACCTGCTCCCGGGCCTCGTCCGGCATGCCGGCCGCCTCGATCTTCTCGCGCAGCTCGGCGAGCTCCGCATCGCCGTCCGCGTCCTCGCCGAGTTCCTTCTGGATCTGGTTCAGCTGCTCGCGCAGCACGAACTCGCGCTGGCGCTCGTCCATCGCGTCGCGCGTCTGGTCCTGGATGCGCTTCTGGATGCGCAGCACCTCGACGCGATGACCGAGCAGGCCGGCGACCCGCTCCAGGCGCGGCCCGGTCTCGAGCGTCTCGAGCACCTCCTGCTTCTCGGCGGGCTTGATGTCCAGGAAGCTGGCGACGGTGTCGGCCAGCTGCCCGGCGAGTCGATCGCCCTGACCGCCGCGCCGAGCTCCGCCGGCGCCTGCGGCAGCAGCTCGATGCCCTCGACCGCCTGGCGCTTCAGCTTGAGCGCGCGGGCCTCGACCTCCGCGCTCACGCGCGACGGCTCGCGGAGATACTCGACGCGCGCGACCAGGAACGGGAAGCCCGCCTGGAAATCGAGCACGCGGAAGCGCTGCTCGCCCTCGGCGACGAGGTGGTGGGTGCCGTCGGGCGCGGTGACGTAGCGCAGGATGCGCCCGACCGTGCCGATGCGGTACAGGTCGTCGTCGCCGGGGTCGTCCTCGGCGGGGTCCCGCTGCAGCAGGAAGCCGACGTTGCGTTCGGTCCGCACCGCTTCCTGGGCGGCGGCGATCGTCCGCTGGCGGCCCATCGCGACGGGCAGCACCACCCCGGGAAACAGCACGAGGTTGCGCACCGGCAGGAGGATCAGCACGTCCTCGGGCAGGCTCCTGGTCAGTTCCGGCTGCTCGGCTCGATCTTCACTCATGGCGGCTCCTTGCGTGGGAGGGACGCGCGTCGGGCCGGCGGGCCCAGCTTCGCCTTCCGGGCATCCCGGCGCGAGTCCTGAACTTCGACATGGGGGCAGGATGGCCGGTTGCAAGCCGGGCGGCGCGGTGACCGGCAGGCGGTGTGCGCCAGCCGGTATGCTCCGCCGGTGAGTCTTCCCGCCAGCATCCAGACCCTGCCGATCGCGCCGCTGCTGCCGCGCCTGGTCGCCGCGCTGGGCGAAGCGCAGGCGGTCGTTCTCGAGGCACCGCCTGGCGCGGGCAAGAGCACGGCCGCGCCCCTGGCGCTGCTCGAGGCCCCGTGGCTCGGCAGGTCGGCCATCCTGATGCTCGAGCCGCGCCGCCTCGCGGCCCGGGCCATCGCCACGCGCATGGCCGCGTTGCTCGGCGAGCCGGTCGGTGGGCGCGTCGGCTACATCACACGCCTCGACCATAGGGTATCCGCCGACACCCGCCTGACCGTCGTCACCGAAGGCATCCTGACCCGCATGCTGCAGACCGACCCGGCGCTGGAGGGCATCGGGCTGGTGATCTTCGACGAGTTCCACGAGCGCAGCCTGAACGCGGACGTCGGTCTCGCGTTCTGTCTCGATGCGCGTTCGACCCTGCGCGAGGACCTGAAGCTGCTGGTGATGTCGGCGACGCTCGACACCGGTGCGGTCAGCGCGCTGCTCGACGGCGCCCCGGTACTCTCCAGCGCCGGGCGGACCCATCCGGTCGAGACCCGCCACCTGCCGCGCACCGACCTGGCCTCCCTGCCGCGCGACGTCGCCCGCGCCATCCGCGCCGCGCTGGCCGAGGAAACAGGTGACATTCTCTGTTTCCTGCCCGGCGCGCCCGAGATCCACCGCACCCGGCGCCTGCTCGACGAGAGCGGCTTGCCGGAGCAGGCCGACGTACACGCCTTGTTCGGCAGCCTGCCGCCCGGCGCGCAGGACGCTGCGCTCGCGCCGGCACCGGCGGGCCGGCGCAAGGTGGTGCTCGCGACGGCGATCGCCGAGACGTCGCTGACCATCGATGGCGTACGGGTGGTCATCGACAGCGGCTTTGCGCGGCGGGCGCGCTTCGATCCGGTGACCGGGATGACGGGCCTGGTCACGACCCGCGTGTCGCGTGCGGCGGCCGATCAGCGGCGCGGCCGCGCCGGCCGGACGGCGCCGGGCGTCTGTTATCGCCTGTGGCCGGAAGAGGCCACCCGCAGTCTCGAGCCCGCGACGCCGCCCGAGATCCTGGAGGCCGACCTGGCACCACTCGCGCTCGATCTCGCCGCGTGGGGCGCCAGCGATGCCGTCGACGCTCAGACTGCTGGACGCGCCGCCGGCGGCGAGCTTCGCGCAGGCGCGCGACCTGCTGCGCCAGCTCGGCGCGCTCGATGCCGCGGGGCGCATCAGCGCCCACGGGCAGCGCATGGCCGAATTTGGAACGCATCCCCGCCTGGCGCACATGATGCTCGCCGCAGGCGATCCGGCGCGCACGGTGCTCGCCTGCGAACTCGCGGCGATCCTGTCGGAGCGCGACCTGTTGCGCGGCCCGGCCGCCGCCGATGATGCGGATGTCTCCCGGCGTCTCGACGCGCTGCGCGGGCGCGACGCCGATGCCGACCGCGGGGCCGTACAGCGCGCGCGCCAGTTGGCGGAACGCTGGCGCCGGGCGCTCGGCGCGCCCGCCACCGGGGCGGACACCGAGTCCGCCGGCGTGCTGCTGGCGCTGGCCTATCCCGACCGGATCGGCTGCAGTCGCGGGGCCGACGGCCGCTATCAGTTGAGCGGCGGTCGCGGCGCGGCGTTTCGCAAGCCGCAGGCGCTGTCGCGGAGCGAATTCATCGTCGCCGCGGAACTCGACGCGGGCGAGCGCGAGTCGGCCATCTTCCTGGCCGCAAGCCTGACCCGCGAGGCAATCGAGACCGATCTCGCCGGGCTCATCGAGCGCCACGAGGTCGTGCGCTGGGATCCGCGCGAGGAGGCGGTCGTGGCGCGCCGTGAGCGGCGGCTTGGCGCGATCCTGTTCGACCAGACGACGTTGGGTGCCGATGAGGCAGCGGCCCTCGCGGCGATGCTCGACGGCATCCGGCAGATGGGCCTCGCGGCGCTGCCGGCCTCCGCGGCGGCGGAGGCCCTGCGCGAGCGCATCCGTTTCGTCCGGCAGCAGCTTCCGGAGCAGCGCGGCGACTGGCCGGACCTGGGCGACGCAGCGCTGCTTGCGACCCTCGAGGACTGGCTCGGTCCCTGGCTCGCGGGCGTCACCCGGCGCAGCCACCTGGCACGGCTCGATCTGCATGCGGTGTTCCAGGCGCGGCTCGACCACGCGCAGCTCCGGCGCCTCGACGAACTGGCGCCGACGCATCTCGCAGTACCGAGCGGCTCGCGCGTCGGCATCGACTACGCCGATGCCGACGCCCCGGCGGTCGCGGTGCGCCTGCAGGAGATCTTCGGCCTGACCACGACCCCGCGCCTCGCGGCGGGGCGCGTGCCGCTCACCTTCCGCCTGCTGTCGCCGGCGCAGCGGCCCGTGCAGGTGACGCGCGACCTGGAGAGCTTCTGGGAACGCGGTTACGCGGAGGTGCGCAAGGAACTGAAGGGGCGCTACCCGAAGCACTACTGGCCCGACGACCCGCTGACCGCCACCCCGACGCGGAAGGCCCGCCCCCGCTAGGCGGGGCGCGGCCCCGGAGCCCGGCCAATCCTTCGCCCGGGCCCCGAAGTCGCTTAGAACTTGTAGGTGAAGTCGAGCTTCGCGGTGGTGCCAATCGTCTGCTCGAGCACCGTCACGCCGCCCTGCTTGATCTCGGTCTGCTCATCGAGCAGGTTCTGCACCCGCAGCTTCAGCGTCATGTTGTCGGTCGGGTAGAAGCTCCAGATCAGGTCGACGCGAGTTGAACGGCTGCTCGTAGGCATCCGGCGCGCCATTGCGTCCGGCGAAGAACAGTCGGTCGCCGACATGGCTGTAGGCCAGCGAGGCGCTGTGGTAGCCGCCCGGCGAGTCGTAACCGAGCTGCAGGTTCGCGACGTACTTCGAGTGCTGCGACATGCGGCGCTTGTTGTTGGTCAGGTTGGGCGCCGCCGATCCGATGGTGATCTCGGAATCCGAGATCGTCATGTTGCCCGACACGAAGAACGCGTCCGTCCAGCCACCCCCGGTCAGGAAGCCGAGGCTCTTCAAGCCCTCGAATTCGACGCCGTACAGGCTGGCCGACTCACCATTGATGAACGTCAGCGCGATGTTGTCGTCGGTCCCGGCGCCTTCGACGGTCTCGATCGGGTTGGTCAGGTCCTTGTAGAACAGCGACACCGTGAGATTGTCGCCGCTGCCGAAGAACCACTCGCCGCGAATGTCGTAGTTCGTCAGGTTGGCGTCGTCGAGCTCCGGGTTGCCGCGCACCCGTGCCTCGGTGAGCGGATCGATGTATGTCGCTCCGGACACTTCGCGCAAGTCCGGCCGGGCGACGGTCTCGCTCCAGCCGAAACGGAGCTGGAAGTCATCGGCCCAGAAGCCCGGGCGCATGTAGGTCACCGCCAGCGCCGGGTAGTAGTCGTCGCCCGCCTTGGCGATCGACTCGAGCTGGTCCGGCGGGATCAGGATCTTGCCGATGCTGGTGTCGAACTGGTTGGGATCGATCGGCACCGACACCCGCTCGAAGTTCTCCCAGCGCGCCCCGCCGGAAATTCGCCAGGTGTCGTTGAAGGTCACGTCGACGTTGCCGAAGGCGGCATCGACGATCTCGCCGGCCAGGTAGCTCTCGGTGCCGATGCCGCCGATGGACAGCGTGAAGCCGTTCGCCGGATCGAGGATGTTGGCGTCGGTGAAGACACTGCCGGGCGTACCCAGCAGCACCGACTGCGGCGCCGAGGTCGTGCCCAGGCCGAGCTGGGTCTGCAGGTAGCCGCGCCCCTTCTCGTAGTAGTCATAGCCGCCGCTGATCTCGACCTCCGTGGTGCCAAAGGTGAAAGGCATGGCAATGCGACTGCCGTAGCTGGTCGCCTTGTCTTCGAGGTCGGTGAAGCGGACGTCGGCGGAGGTTGCCGACGAGCGGATCGAGGTGGAGATCAGCTCACCGCTGGCGGGGTCCACGCGATCCTGGGCGGAGAACAGCAGCTCGTTCGGGATCTGGGTGGTCGCCTTCGCATCGGACCAGTACCAGTCGACGTTCAGACCTTCCGCGAAGCCGAGATCGACCAGCGGGCTCAACAGGGCCAGCGTCTCCGCGCCGAGCGTGTGCGAGCCGCGCACCTGGTACAGCTCCAGGTCGCGCTCCTCGTAGCGGATGCGGTAGTTCCGCAGCCGGTCGCCCGAAGACAGCTGGAAGTTGAAGTTGTTACCAAGGGTGATCGAGGCGTCGTCCTCGGTGTTGCGCAGATAGATCGCGGTCGCCTCGACCCGCTGCTCCTCGGCAAAGTCGATGCCGAGACCGAGCGAACCGGTCAGCGCGACCTGATTGGTCGTGCGCTCGCGTGAAGTCCACGTCCTCGTCGGGTTCCGATGACCGACCGGTTGATGCGCTCGCGGTTGCGCCACTGGTTCTTGTAGTCGCCGAGCGCGAGCACGCCGATCTTCCACTCGCTCTCCTCGCCGAGGAACCAGCTGTTGCCGACGGCCGCCTCGAGCGAGACGTCCGGGTCCAGCGACGAGCGCGCGGAACTCCACGTCGCGGTTCAGGCTGGTGGCGAGCTGGCGGTTGATCAGCTGCGCATCCTGCAGCGTGGCCGGCTGGCCGCTCTGCAGCAGCGACTGGAAGATGCGGGTCGGGCTGAGGTTGCCCTGGTACTGGTTGATCGCCTGCGTGATCTCGGCAGGCAGTGCGCGCGTGCCGTCGTCGGTGCCGTACCTGTCGTCGCTGCCGCCCGGATAGGTCAGGCCCCGACCGTTGCTGTCGGAATTCCAGCCGCCGCCGACCTGCACGCTGAGCACGAAGTCCTCCGGGATGCTGCGGGTGCGGATGTCGACGTTGCCGCCGCCGAACGCCGCCGGCTTGTCCGGCGAGTAGCCCTTCTGGATCGCCAGCGACTGCACGATCTCCGCCGGGAACAGGTCCAGCGGAATGACGTTGCGGGTCAGGTCCGGCGACGGCACGTAGGCGCCGTTCACGCTGGTGCTCGAGTAGCGCTCGCCCAGACCGCGGATGTAGATGAACTGGTCGCCCACCAGGGTGACGCCCGGCAGGCGCCGGAGCGCCAGCGACACAGTGCTGTCGCCCACGCGGCTGATCTGCTCGATGCTGACCAGGTCGGCGACGACGTCGGTCTCCAGGCGCTCCTGCAGCACGTCGTCCGCAGCCGACCGCTGCCGCCCGACGACCACCACTTCCTCGAGCACGGTCGGCTCCAGCGCCGCCGCTTCGTCCTGCGCCTGGGCCGGCGCCATCAGCAGGCCGCCCGCGGCGGCGGCTGAAGCACCCAGCAACGCATGCACCGCCTGCTTCACAGTGATCCTGGTCATCGTCATCCCCGTTTCGGTTCGAAGGGGGCGTGCCCGACGCACGCCCCCTGCCACACTTGCTCGGCCTGACGCCGTCCGGACCTGCCGTGGCTGCTCCTTACGGGGCGAACCACAGCGGCTGGTCGGCGTTGTTGGCCCGCAGGCCGAACGCCCACGGGGCGGTCCAGTCGTCACCCGCCTGCACGGCGCCGAGGCCCGCACCCGAGCGCACCGTGGCGTCGCTCGCGTCGATGATGTTGGCTGCGGTGTAGAAGGTGCCGGCCTGCAGCACGCGCACGTTGGCGTTGGTCGGCGTCGTTGATGACGGTGTTGGCGACGTTGAACGCGTAGGTGGCACCAACGGTGCTGGTGTTCAGCAGCCAGTTGAGCACCGAATCCCCGTTCGGCAGCGAGTCCGGCACGCCGGCGTCGACCTGGATCGGCGCCTCGCAGGCTACGATGGTGTCGCTGACGCTGAAGTTGGCGCCGTTCTGGGCGAAGGTCTTCGAGACGTCGGCCGGGCCGTCGATCTCGAAGCACTCGTTCGAGGTCAGCCCGTTCACGGTCGTGCCGTAGCCGGAGTAGATGATGCTGTTCTCGAGCACCAGCTTGCCGCCCTGGCGGACCAGCACACCCTCGGAGTCGCCGTGCGTGTTCACGTCGCTGTTGGAGGTGATGCAGGTCATGTTGCGGATGGTCGGCTCGGTCAGGGGCGCCAGGTCAGCCGGCGTGCCGGCGTTGGTGCGGCCCTCGCCGACGTTGTCGCCCTCGATGCAGCGGTTGCCGTCGGACTGCCAGTGGATGATCAGCGCGTTCTCGATGGTGCCGACATAGCCGTCCGAGTAGTCGAGCGAGTCGTCGCGCACATACAGCACGACCACGTTGTTGACGTTGACGGCGCCGCCGAAGAACTCGAGGCCGTCGTCGAAGGTGCTGTAGACCTGCACGTTCTCGACCACGGTGCCCGAGCCCACCGCGTTGAAGGTGATGCCGTTCAGCTCGTCGCCCGGCGCCACTTCGAAGCCCGTGTGCTTGACGATCACGTAGCGCAGCACGCCCGAGCTCTCGGTGTTGTCGTTGCCACCGTAGTTCGACGGCTGGCCCTCGGTGACCACGTGGCAGGTGTTGTTGGCGCGGTCGGTGTCGGAGCAGTTGTTGGTGATGCCGTTGCCGTTGATCTGCACGCCGCCCCACTGCGACACGTCGTTGGCGCCGGCGGTGCCAGCCACCAGGTCGGTGAAGGAGGACAGCACGATCGGCGCCGACGGCGAGCCGTTGGCGATGATCTGCGAGCCGCGGTTGATCAGCAGGTAGTCGGCCGAATCGAGGAATGCGAGCTTGTTGCCCGCTGCAATGGTCAGCTTGGGCCCGGTGCCGCCGGCCGGCGCCGCGCCGGAGCTGACGTTCTGCCCGACGAACAGGCTGTCCTCGAAGATGTGCACGCCCGAGATGAAGGGGATGGTCACGTCGACCAGCAGCGGGTTGGCCACGCCCACGAAGTCCGAGCCGTACACGCAGTTGGTGCCGTCGAAGGTGCCGCGGCGCACTTCGGTGGAATTCGGCGGGGTGTAGGACGCGCAGGGGTTGGTGCCGCCGCTGCCCGAGTTGTTGACGCTGTTGTCCACCGAGTTGTCGACCGTCGACACGTTCAGGTCGATCCCGCCGCCATCGCAGGCCGCCAGGCCGGTCAGGACGGCACCTGCAAGAAGCAATCGGCTGATCTTCATTACTGCGCTCTCCAGCTGCTGTTTGGTTCAGTTCACTGGCGAGCTGTTGGCAGGAGGTCGCGGAGGCGCCGGACGCCACGCCGCCCTGGCGTTTCGGCGCCTGGCGCGTGGGCTGTGCTCCCTCCGGTTCCCTCACCGAACAGCATCGCGGGACCGAGACGGTAGTGGCCGGGTCTTGCAGTCGCGTGAAACCAACGTGACGGCCACGTGACGGTTTTTGCAGCGCACTTGGAGGACGGTGCTGTAACACGTTGATTCTCTGTGCAACGATGTCAACCGGCGCGAGGCGAGTTTCAGCAGCCTCGTTGTTGGGTAAACTGCGCCGCCTCAAGCCGAGGAGTCCCCATGCGACCCCACCACCTCCTGCCAGCCGTCATGCTGGCGCTCTGCCCACTTTCTGCGGTGGCCTACGACGCGCCCGTCGTGGACCCGCGGGCCATCCGCGCGCACGTCGAGTTCCTGGCCGACGACCTGCTCGAAGGCCGCGCCACCGGCTCGCGCGGCTTCGACATCGCCGCGCGCTACGTCGCGACCCAGTTCGAGCTGGTGGGCCTCGAGCCTGGCGGCGTCGACGGCACGTGGCTGCAGCCGGTGTCGCTGACCGAGGCCACCCGGGTGATCCCCGCGGCGACGGCGGCGATCGAACTCGACGGCCAGCGGACCGAGCTGGTTCCTGGCGAGGACTTCATCCCGGGTTTCGGCTACTTCGGCTCGCTGGCGGAAGTCAGCGGTCCGCTGGTCTTCGTCGGCCACGCCATCACTGCGCCGGAGCTGGGCTACGACGACTTCGCCGGCGTCGACGTGACCGGCAAGATCGCGGTGGTGCTGTCTGGCGCCCCCGCCTCTTTCCCGAACAGCCAGCGCGCCCATTATTCGCGCGAGAAGGTCCGCGAACTGGTCCGCCGCGGCGCGATCGGCATGGTCTGGATCAATACGCCATCCGACGAGAAGCGCTCGCCCTGGGCGAAGTCCGTGCAGCTGTCGTGGGTGCCTAGCATGCGGCTGCTCGACGCAGCGGGTGAGCCCGTTGACGCCTATCCGCAGATCAAGGCCAGCATGTCGCTCAACCTCGCCGCCGCCGACAAGCTGTTCGCCGGCTCCCCTGTGCCGCTCGAGGAAATCTGGTCCCAGGCCGAAGCCGGCATCCTCAAGCCCTTCGACCTGCCTGCGACCCTGACGCTGCGCACCCGCTCCGCGCAGGGCAAGGCCGAGAGCAACAACGTCATCGGGCTGTTGCCGGGTTCGGATCCGGTATTGAAGAACGAGTACGTCGTGTTCAGCGCGCACCTCGACCACATCGGCCGCGGCGCGGCGGTGAACGGCGACACCATCTACAACGGCGCCCTCGACAACGCGAGCGGCATCGCCGTGATGATCGAGGCGGCCCGCGTGCTGGCGGCGGCCAGGCAGCGGCCGAAGCGATCAATCCTGTTCGTCGCGGTGACCGCCGAGGAGCGCGGCCTGCTCGGGTCCAAGCACTTCGCCATGAACCCGACCGTGCCCAAGGACGCGATCGTCGCCAACGTCAACATGGACATGCCGGTGGTGCTCTATCCGGCCGCCGGCTTCACCGCGTTCGGCGCCGAGCACTCGACGCTGGGGGCGGTGGCGGAGAAGGCGCTCGAGGCCGAGGGCCTGATCATGGCGCCGGACCCCACACCCGAGGAAGTCATATTTGTGCGCAGCGACCAGTACTCGTTCGTGCGCGAGGGCATTCCGGCCATCTATCTCGACGACGGCAAGGTGTCGAGCGATCCGAACATCGACGCGCTGCAGATCTTCAGGAACCACATGCTGGTCGACTACCACATGCCGAGCGACGAGATCGACCTGCCGATCAACTGGGACTCGATGGCCGCGCTGGCGCGCGTCAACGTGCGCATCGCCCGGCTGGTCGCCGACGACCCGGTGCGCCCGAGCTGGCTGCCCGGCGACTTCTTCGGCGAGACCTTCGGCAAGCGGTAAGGCGCGGCAGTCCCGGAGCCTGTCGCGCCCGGCGGGCTCAGTAGTTCACGGGCGTCGCCAGGGTTCACGGAGCTTGCGCTGTGCCTGCCGGGCTGCCTTGTTCCGTGGCCGGGAATTGGCACCAGTGGGGACTGGCTCCGCAGGCACCACCCTCATCGTTGCGCAGCCGTCCCAGCGGTGCCTGTCCCCTCCTGTGCCCGGCGGGCTCCCTACTTCCGTGGCCCCTTCCTCCGTTCGGGAAGCCAAACTCACTACGGAAGGGGCCACGGTCGTCTTCGCCCGCCTGTGGCGCTTACGCCTGATTCGTTGAGCCTCGATACGGAGGGGACAGGCACCGCTGGCACGGCCGTGCCGCAGGAAGCCTTGAGACTGCGGTGCCAGTCCCCGCGGGTCGAGGACGACTGTAGGCCTCTTGCGAGCGACTTTGGCTCGGCGGAGCGAGCAAGAGGCTCTACAGGAGTAGAGAGACCCGCGTAGTCGCGACGCGTTCCGCGGGGTGCCAGAACGGTGGCAGCACCTGCGGGGACAGTCCCCTGCGGGGACAGTCCCCGCGGTTCACGCCACCACCCGGCCGACCCGTTCCGCCACCCGGATCTCCGCTCGCGTGCCGGCGTTGAACTCCAGATAGTCGGACTCGATGCCATCCGAGAAGATCACGCCCTGCTCCGCCATGCGCGACGTGAGCGTCAACGACTTGCCGGCCGGGACCTGGCCGTAGACGAGCTCGGCCTGGGACGAGCGACTCGGAAACGGCTCGCGCACGGCAAAGGCAAGCGCCGGCCAGTCCCAGGGCTTCGGTTCGAACGCCCAGCGCACCTGTTGCCTCGCCAGGCCGGCCACCACCCCCACGGCGCCGGTCATGACGCTGCGCATCCAGCCCGTTGAGCCGAGCCCCGTCGAGACGATCAGTCCCGATGACGATTGCACTTCGCGGTGCTGGTCGAGTTGAATCTCATAGCGTGCAGAAGTGTGCGACCTCGGTCCGATGAACAGGTCATTGACCGCCCGCATCACCTGCCCGTCGGGCAGCGCCGCTTCGGCCATGGTGACTTCGCGGATGGCCGGCTCCCCGGCGAGTACTGCCGGCAGCAGCGCGTCGAACTGTTCCACCTCGTGGACCGCCAGCGCCCCGTCCCAGCGCGCCGGATCCGGGTTCAGGCCGATCAGCGGCTGGCCGTCGAGATACTTGAGGGTGTTGGCGACCAACCCGTCCTGTCCGAGTGTGACCACCACATCGCCGGCAGCGAATACGAAGTTCGATACGAAGGACCGCTCGATCACCTGATATCGGCCGTGTTGCTCCAGCGTCCGGCGCAGTCCAGTGAGCGCCCTGCTATAGGTCTCGTGCTCCGCCACGTAGTCTTCGAAGTCTGCACCCAGGTGCTCGACGTAGAACCGCGCCTGTTCGGCGGTGTGATGCCGCGTTACCAGTTCCTCGTAGCGCGTGCGGCGCGTGATCAGAATTACCTTGCGCTCGACCGCCCGGTTGACTGGGGCCCGTGTCCGCGGCACCCCACTGGCGGGGTCGTCATTCACGGCGCACCGCCAGCTTGGCCGGCTTGGCCTGGGCGGGCTGTGACCCGAGCAGACCCTGCAAGAGCTCTGGCGATACGTTCAGCTGCCCGATCCGCTCCGCGCGCTCCGCCAGCCCGCCGAACGCCTGGGCGATGAGCTGCGAGGGCTGCATGCCGACCGCCGCCAGGGCCTGTACCACCTTCGGGTCCGCGGCCTTGAGGGCCGCCATCACTGCTTCGACGCGATACGCCTCGGCCTCGGCCAGCACGCGGCGATTCTTCGCGCTCTGCGCGACGAACTGCTCACGGGTCTGTTCGAGCGTGATGTCGGCCTCCATCTGGCCCTGCGCCAGTTCCTGCTGGCGCCCGGCAATGGCTGCCTCCGCCTCCATCTGGGTTTCGCGCACGGTGCGCCGCTTGCGCTCCACCGCAATCTCCGTCTCCAGTTCGCTTTCGCGGATGGAACGCTCGTTCTCGACCGCAGCGTTGCGACGCGCGTGAATGGCTTCGTCCGCGCCCCGCAGGATCGCCTCGCGCGCCTCGGCCTCCAGCGCCCGGGCGGTCTCCGTCGTGGGCTTCACTGCGACGATCTCAACGCCTTGTACCTCGAGGCCGAGCGCGACGACTTCGGCGTGGCGCACCAGACCGGCCTTGACCGATTCGGCCAGCGCGTCGCTGGCGAGCAGCGCTGTCTTCAGTGGCAACGTCTTGATGAACTGCTGAGCCAGCACTTCCACGGCGCGCACCACCCTCTCGGGCAAACGCTGGGGATCCTCGGCGTGATAGCTCCTGCCATCCGCAGCCAGCGTGAAATCGAGCGCAGCCGCCGTCTCATGCGGGCGGGCCACGCGAAACGCGACCTGGCCCTGAACCGTGACGGCCTGGAAGTCGCGGGTCAGCTGCTGAAACATGAACGACTCGGTGCGACTGGCAAGCGGCACCGCCACCACCGAGCTGAGCGGCGCGAAATAGGCCAGCGCCAGCCCGGCCCCCTCGCGGATCAGCTTCCCGCCGCGGAACTGCATGAGATAGGTAGTGGGCTCGACCTTGACGAACTTGAATCCGAGCATGGCGGCATCCTCCGTTTCGACACCCCGGGCGGGGTTGGCTGCCTTGTTAGTGGGGCTGTCCCACTTAGTAAGTGGCACAGTACCACTACTCATGCTAGGATGCAACATGCCTTCGAAACGCCACGCCTCCGTCCACCCCACGCTCGACTTCCCCCGCCCGCTGGTGTCGGTGGATCTGGTGATCTTCACGCTGCGGCCGGACCCACAGGATCCCGGCTCAGAGCGCCTGGCGCTACTGCTGGTCAAGCGCCCCGAAGTATCCGGCGAGCCGTTCCCGGGCCAGTGGGCGCTGCCCGGCGGCTTTGTCGACGTGGCCCGCGATGCCGACCTCGAGAGCTGCGCGCGCCGCAAGCTCAAGGAGAAGACCGGCGTGGCCTCACCCTATCTCGAGCAGCTCGGCAGCTTCGGCGACAACCGCCGCGACCCGCGCGGCTGGTCGACCACCCACGTGTACTTCTGCCTGATGGCTTCGCAGGACGTGCAGCTGATGAAGGGTGAGAACGCCACCGACGTGGCCTGGGTGCCGGTCGAGGGACCCGGTGCGGCGCGCCAGCTGGCCTTCGACCACGCGGCGCTGGCCGCCGCCGCACTCGAGCGGCTGCGCGCCAAGGTGGAGTACACCTCGCTGCCCGCATTTCTGCTGCCTGGCGAGTTCACGCTCAGTGAACTGCAGCGCGTCTATGAAATCGTGCTCGACCGGCCGCTGGAGAAAAAGGCGTTCCGGACCCGCGTGCTCAGCACCCGGCTCGTGACCGAGGTGCCGCGCCAGCGCACCGGGGCCACCCGACCGGCCCAGCTCTATCGGCTCACCGATCCCGGCGCCCCGGTGTTCTTCGCGCGCACCTTCAGCCCGCGCGGCTGAGGCGGCACGCGCCCCTCAGGCCGCCGCGAGCGCCTGGTCGACGTCCTCGATCAGGTCGTCGACGTGCTCGATCCCGATCGACAGGCGCACCATGTCGTCGCTGACGCCCGCCTTCTCGAGTTCCGCCGGCGACAACTGCCGGTGCGTGGTGCTGGCCGGGTGGCAGGCCAGCGACTTCGCGTCGCCGATGTTGACCAGCCGCGTGAACAGCTTGAAGGCGTCCTGCACGCGCGTGCCGGCGGCGCGACCGCCCTTGACGCCGAACGTCAGGATCCCCGACGCGCGCCCGCCCATGTAGCGATCGACCAGCGGCTTGAACGGCGAGTCGTCGAGACCGGCGTAGTTCACCCAGCTGACCTTCGGGTGCGCCTTCAGGTGCCGCGCGATCTTGACGGTGTTGGCGCAGGTGCGGTCCATCCTGAGCGCCAGCGTCTCGATGCCCTGCAGGATCAGGAACGCATTGAACGGCGACAGCGCCGCGCCCATGTTGCGCAGCGGCACCACCCGGGCGCGGCCGATGTAGGCCGCCGGCCCGAGCGCCTCCGTGAACACCACGCCGTGATACGAGACGTCCGGCGTGTTCAGCCGCGGGAACTTGTCGGCGTGCTTCGCCCACGGGAACTTGCCCGAGTCGACCAGCGCGCCGCCGATGCTGTTGCCGTGCCCGCCGAGGTACTTGGTGAGCGAATGCACGACGATGTCGGCGCCGTGGTCGAACGGCCGGCACAGGTATGGCGTCGGCACGGTGTTGTCGACGATCAGGGGAATGCCGTGGCGATGCGCGATGTCGGCCAGCGCCGCCAGGTCGGTGACGTTGCCGAGCGGGTTGCCGACCGACTCGCAGTAGATGGCGCGGGTGTTGGCGTCGATCAGCTTCTCGAACGACTTCGGGTCGCGATAGTCGGCGAAGCGCACGTCGATGCCGTACTGCGGCAGCGTGTGCGCAAACAGGTTGTACGTGCCGCCATACAGCGTGGCGCTGGACACGATGTTGCGCCCCGCTTCCATGATGGTCAGCAGCGCGTAGGTGATCGCCGCCTGTCCGGAGGCGAGCGCCAGCGCGCCGATGCCGCCCTCCAGCGCCGCGACGCGCTTCTCGAGCACGTCGTTGGTCGGATTCATGATCCGGGTGTAGATGTTGCCCTGGACCTTCAGGTCGAACAGGTCGGCGCCGTGCTGGGTGTCGTCGAAGGCATACGACGTGGTCTGGTAGATGGGCACCGCGACCGCCTTGGTGGTCGGGTCGGGGCTGTAGCCGGCGTGAACGGCGAGGGTCTCTGGGCGCATGCGCTGATTCCATCAATGGACGGGTGGAGGCGGCACGGTAGGGCAGCCGCGGCCGGAGAGCAACCGCGACGCCATCGTCGAAGGTGATGGGCTGCTAACCGCGGGTTAGGTCACGGCGCGGCGTCCGGCGCCGGCCCGGCCTCGCTCAGGGGCGCTTGCCGACCAGGGCGTCGAGGGACCAGCGTCCGGCCCCGAACAGCAGCACCACCAGCAGCATCAGGCCCCAGAAATAGTGCTGGCCGAGCGCCGCTTCGAAGCCTTCGCCCAGCAGCACCTCGCGGTAGGACACCACGGCCATGACGTTGACGGCCGCGAGTCCGAGCGCCGCGTAGCGGGTAAACAGGCCCGCGATCAGCAGCAGCGGGAACACGATCTCGCCGGCGGTGCCCGCCACCGCCGCGAGCCCGGGCGGCAACAGCGGCACGTGATACTCCTCGGTGAACAGGAACAGCGTCGTATCCCAGTCCATGAGCTTGAGCCAGCCGGACTTGAGGAACTGCCAGGCGACGTAGACCCGCAAGCCGAGCAGCAGCAGCGGAATGAGCGGGGCACTCAGGCGCTCCGCAAGCAGATTCCAGCGCGAAATGGTGGTCGCAACGGTCACGCGTCTCTCCTTCGGGTACGGCAGGCCGGGGGCCGCGCCGGGCGATCAGTGGGTGGCCGCGGGTGGGCGCACCCGGGCGACGTATCCTTCGGCGAACAGCATGCCGAGCGCCTGCGGCAGCTCCTCGACCGGCAGCGCGGCCTGGTCGATGGCCTGTGCCAGCGGCAGTCCCTGCTGCAGCGCCCGGGCGAGTCCCAGCACGTTGGCGGGGACGCGGTGCAACAAGCAGCCGTCCCGCGCAGCCCGGACCAGCACGTGTTCGGCGCCGGCCTCGAGATCGACCGCGCGGCCGTCGCGGTCCGGCTGGTTCTCCTGCCACACCGTGAACACCGGAAAGCGGGAACTCACCGTCCGGAGCGACGGCGCCATGTCGAGCTGAATCGCGGACAGCGCTTCGGGCGAGAGTTCCGCGAGCGCCGTGACCGCCGCGCCGGCCGTTTCCGGCTGCGTCGCGACATCCGCGCAGGCCCACTCCAGGCGGGCCAGTTCCGCCAGCCAGGCATAGGGTGAGTCCTCGAGGTCGCGCGCGAGGAACTCCGCAAAGGCGCGGCCGATCTCGTGCAGGTCGCCGGCGCGCGAAGGATGGGCGGCGCGATAACGCCGCGCCAGCTGAACAAAGTACTGTTCCCCGACGCGACGCAGCATGACCGGGTAGGTCTGCTCCAGCGCCGTCTCGAACAGGATGCGCGAGTTGTTGGCGTAGACGCCGACGCGCGCGGCCGAATCGATCCCGTCGGCCTCTGCCCAGGATGCGGGACCGGTCGCCTCGCCACGCAGCCTGGCGGCGAACTGTCTCTGCAGCTCAAGCAGCGTCGGCATGCGGGTGCTCCAGGCGGCGGCTCGCCTGCTCGGCTTCCTCGAGCAGCACGGACAGAGCGGGCACCGCGGTGTCCCATTCGATCAGCGTGGGCCGCGGACCGAACACGGCAAGCGCGTGCTCGTAGAGCGACCACACCTCGTCGCAGACGCGCGAGCCATGGTCGTCGATCAACAGCTCCGTGCCGTCGATCGTCTTGCGCAGGTGCCCGGCGAGATGGATCTCGCCGACCGCGGCGGCGGGCAGGGACTCGATGGCCGTTCGCGCACAAGCGCCGAGATTGACCTGGTTGACGTACAGATTGTTCACGTCGACCAGCAGCCCGCAGCCCGAGCGCTCCACCACGGCGGTGAGGAACTCGGCTTCCGACAGGGTCGAATGCTTGAAGCGCAGGTACTGCGACAGGTTCTCGATCAGGATCGGGCGCTGCAGCACGTCCTGCACCACGCCGATGCGATCGGCGAGTACCGCGACGGCTTCTTCCGTGTAGGGCAAGGGCAGCAGGTCGTTGAAATGCTCGCCGTCCGCGTGTCCCCAGCAGGCGTGCTCCGAAACCAGCATGGGCTCGAACCGGCGCACTGCCGCGGCGACACGGTCCAGGTGGGCGCGGTCGAGCGGGCTGGCCGAGCCGAGCCCGAGCCCGACGCCGTGCAGGCTGAGCGGATAGTCCGGGCGCAGCCGCTCCAAGGCGGTCACCGTGCGTCCGGCGGCGTGAAAGGCGTTCTCGGTGTGCACCTCGAGGAACCCGACGCGCGGACGGGCGCCCTGCAGTTCGTCGTAGTGCGCCGAGCGAAGGCCGATCCCGGCGCGTGCCGGGACCGGCCCAGTGGCGGCGAACGGCTTCGCTGCCGACACTCGCATTACATCTTCTTCCCGGCCTTGAGCGAGCCGCCCATCTTCTCGCACTCGCCGGCAGGCACGTACTTCCACTCGGTCGGGTCGTTGTCCGTCTTGGACTGGCCGGCGCAGGAGTGGCCGTTGGCGGCGCAGTCGTTCTTGCCGGCCTTGGCGACGCCGTAGCACTTTTCCTTGTCGGCGGCGTAGCCGGGGGTGGCGCTGAGGGCGAGCATGCCGCCGATGGCGGTGGCGATGGCGAGTGTCTTCATGTTCATCGTTGTAGTGTCCTTCTGGAACGTTGAGGGTGGTGGGCACAGGATTCGACCGGGGCTCGCCGGACCCACCGTCTGGCGAGAGGTCTCTGAAGATTATAGACCGGATCGGCGTCTGGAATATTGCAGGTCCCGATGCGGCGTGGCGTTTTGCATCGCGCAACACCTCGGCGGCGAGTGCGTCGGGCCCGGTCGGGCCGGGACGATCGGATATCATGTGGCCATATGATTCACGACTTTCTGGTCTGGTACACCGGCGCGCTGCAGGACGGCGGCTACCTGCTGATCGCGGCGCTGATGGCGCTGGAAAGCTCGCTGGTGCCGCTGCCGTCCGAGGTCGTCATTCCTCCCGCAGCCCATCTGGCCTATACACGGGGCGACATGACGGTCGCCGGTGTGGTCCTGGCGGGCACGCTCGGCTCCTGGGTCGGCGCCACCATCATGTACTGGGGGGCGCGACTGCTCGGCCGGCCGCTCGTCATGCGCTACGGCCGCCTCGCAATGATCACGCCTGCCAAGATCGAGGCGGCCGAGCGCTGGTCGGCGCAGTTCGGCACGATGGGCGTGTTCATCTCGCGCCTGCTGCCGGTGATCCGCCACCTGATCGGCATTCCCGCCGGCATCGTGCGCCTCGACTTCCGCTGGTACTCGCTGGCGACCCTGCTGGGCTCCGGCATCTGGTGTGCGGTGCTGGCCTGGGTTGGCGTGAAGGCGGGCCAGGACGCGGCGCTGATGCGCGGCGACCTGCACGCGCTCTCGCTGTGGATCGGCGGTGGCGCGCTGGTGCTGGGGCTCATCTACTGGGTGTTCGTACACCGTCCAATGCGCTCGTCGTGACAGCGGCACTGAGGCGGGGACTGTCCCCGCAGGGGACTGTCCCCGTAGCGGCGCCTTGACTGTGCCCAAAGGGGACTGTCCCCCGATGCGGCACTGACCTGGGGACTGTCCCCGCAGGGGACTGTCCCCGTTCTGGCACCCGTCGAGGCACCCCGCGTAACGGCCTCAACGGCGCGGGTCTCTCTACTCCTGTAGAGCCCCTTGCTCGCTCCGCCAAGCCAAAGTCGCTCGCAAGGGGCCTACAGTCGTCCTCGACCCGCGGGGACTGGCACCGCAGTCTCAAGGCTCCCTGCGGCACGGCCGTGCCAGCGGTGCCTGTCCCCTCCGTATCGAGGCTCAACGAATCAGGCGAAAGCGCCACAGGCGGGCGAAGACGGCCGTGCCACCATCTGGGAGAATGCGCAGGTGACTGGATACCGCCCTCATGAGTGACTCCACCGACCGGGCCGCGCGCTGGCTTCTGGCCGTCGTGCTGTTCCTCATCGTGTACGGCTCCCTGTTTCCCTTCGGTTTCACGAACTCCGGCGCCGGCAGCCTCGGCGAGGCGCTGGCCAGGCTGTCCTGGGCGCGCACCACGCGCAGCGACGTCGCCGCGAACGTGCTGCTCTACCTGCCTTTCGGCGCCTGCCTCGGATGGATGCTCGCCGCGCGGCTGGGCGGTCCGATCGCCACGGTGCTGAGCGCGCTGGCGGGGCTCGCCCTGTCCACCGGCATTGAGGTCGCGCAGGTCTACGAGACCCGCCGCGTCGCCAGCCTGTCCGACGTGTTCTTCAATGGCGTCGGCTCGCTGTCCGGCGCAATCGTCGCGCTCGCCTTGCGTTCGGCCAGGCAGGGGTTGCGACGCCATCGCTTCGCCCGCGTGCTCACGCATCCCTTTGCGGCCTCGTTGCTGATCCTCTGGGTCGGCTACCGGCTGGCGCCCTTCGCGCTGGAGCTGGATCCGTCGGCCTGGCGAGAGGCCCTGCTGCCGCTCGCCAGCGGGCCGTGGTTCGACCTCGCCGGGCTGGTGCGCTATCTGCTGCCCTGGCTGATCGTCGGCCAGGCGCTGCGGACCGTGCAGCGCGGCGATCGGGTCCAGGTCACGCTGCTCGCAACCATGGCCGGCCTGTTGGCCGGGCTGATCGTGGTGTCCGGCAAGGCGCTGGTGGCGGTGGAGATCGTCGCGATGGCGCTGGCGCTGCCGCTCGGCGGGCTGCTCGGTGCCCTCGGCGAGGCGCGCAGCGCCTTGCTGCTCGCTTTCGCGCTCGCCGCCATGGTCGTGGTGGACGGACTGGCGCCCTTCGACTTCGCGCTCGACCCGGCGGGCTTCGGCTTCATTCCCTTCGAGGGGCCGCTGGTGCGCTACCGGGCGACCAACCTGGGCGACATGTTCCAGAAGTGCTTCACCTATGGCGCGCTGGTCTGGCTGCTGGCGCGCAGCGGCCAGCGCGTGCTGACGGCGACCCTGCTCGCGGCGGTCGTGGTGTTCGCGGTCGAGCTGCTGCAAGTCTGGCTCCCCGGCCGCTCGGCGGACATTACCGACCCGCTGCTGGTGTTTGCGGCCGGTGGACTGCTGGCCATGTTCGAGGAACAGCGCTCCGGCCCCAGTTTCGCCTCGCGCTAGCCGCTGCCGAATCCACGGCGCGGACAGGGCCGAAACGTCTTTGGACCGGACATTGACCTGCGACGGGGGCTTGCTACCCTTCGCCCCTTCCACTGGAGACCGCCATGACGGCCAGGACCGTCCTCAAACTGCTGTTCGCCTTCATTCTCGTGTCGCTTGCGGCCTACACGTCCTGGGCCAGCACCCAGCAGGCGGTCTGGGAGTGGCAGGGTCTGGTCAATGAGCCGGATCGCTACTGGACCATCGCGACCCTGATCGACGCCTACTACGGCTTCATCACGTTCTATGCGTGGGTGTTCTACAAGGAGCCCCGGGCCGCCGCCCGGATCGGCTGGTTCGTGGCGATCATGGGACTCGGCAACATGGCCATGGCGGCCTACGTGCTCATTCAGCTCTACCGCCTCAAGCCCGACGAACCGGCCTCCGCGATCCTGCTGCGCCGCGGCGCCTGAAACCGGAGACCGGCAATCATGACGTCACTCACCGACACGGCGGCGGACCCCGTCGCGAGTTCCCTCAGCACGCGTCTGCTCGAACGCGACCTCGTGCCCGACTGGCTGATCCGCGCCGGCATCCGCCAGCTCGTCGCGGCGCGCCTCAGGCAGGAAGACAAGGGCGACCCCGAGGTACAGCAGCGCCACCTGATGGAGTTCGTCGCGCGACTGCGGGCCAGTCCGATCGCGGTGCACACCGACGACGCCAACGCCCAGCACTATGAAGTGCCGACCGAATTCTTCACGCGCGTGCTTGGCCGGCACATGAAGTACTCCTGCTGCTACTACGGGCCTGGGGTCGCGGACCTCGACTCGGCCGAAGCGGAGATGCTACGCATCACCACCGAGCGGGCGGGCATCGTTGACGGCGACCGGGTCCTCGAGCTGGGCTGCGGCTGGGGATCGCTGTCGCTGTGGATGGCCGGACGCTTCCCGCGCTCGCGCATCACCACGGTGTCCAACTCCCGCACCCAGAAGGAGTACATCGACGCGCAGGCGCGGGAGCGCGGGCTGGCCAATCTCGAGGTCATCACCTGCGACGTCAACCGGCTCGAGTTGCCGTCCGGCGAGTTCGACCGGGTGGTTTCCGTCGAGATGTTCGAGCACATGCGCAACTACGAACAGTTGCTCAACCGGATCTCACGGTGGATGAAGCCCCGGGCGACGCTGTTCGTGCACATCTTCACCCACCGCGACTACGCCTACCCGTTCGAGGTGCAGGGACCGTCGGACTGGATGGCGCGCTACTTCTTCACCGGCGGCATCATGCCTTCCGACGACCTGTTGTTGTACTTCCAGCGGGATCTGCAGGTCGAGTCGCACTGGCAGGTGGACGGCAGGCACTACCAGCGCACCGCCGAGGACTGGCTCTGCAACATGGACTCCAATCGCGAGGCGCTGCTGCCGGTCCTGGCGGCCACGTACGGCGCCGACCAGGTACGCCGCTGGTGGGTTTACTGGCGCGTATTCTTCATGGCCTGTGCGGAACTGTGGGGCTATCGCGGCGGCCGCGAGTGGCTGGTCTCGCACTACCTGTTCCGCAAGCCCGGTTGACCGACGTGCGCGCAGCGCGTCGTCCCGTGCAGCGCTTGCGCCCGGCACCCTGACGGCGGATGCTCGGCAGTTGATGAAGCACATCCTGGCAGCCGTGTTGTTGATCGCAGCCTGGGGCTGCCTGCCCGGTCCGCAGCGCGCGGCCGCGTCGGAAACGGCCGCGCCCGCGTCGGAACAGGCGTTGGTGGGCGCCTATGAACAGTTCAAGGCGCTGTTCGCCGCGGGCAAGTATGCGGAATCCGTGCCGCTTGCCGAGGAGGTCGTGCGCCTGACGGAAACCGCAGGGATCCACCCGGAAGAGCTGCCCACCGCCTACAACAATCTCGGAGCGGCGCAGCTGCGGGCCGGCGACGCGGCAGGCGCCGAGGAGAGTTTCCGGGCCGCGCTCGACCTGCTCGAGAAGACCGAGAGCATTTCGTCGCGCCGCCTCATTGCGCCGCTCGGTGGCCTCGGTACCGCCTACGCGGCGCTGGGTCGCCACGACCTGGCCGCCGCGGCGCTCGGCCAGGCGATCGCCATCAGCCGCCGTTCCAACGGCCTGTTCAATCTCGAGCAGCTCGATCTGCTGGAGGCACTGATCAGGAGTCATCTGGCGACCGGCAACTACGATGCCGTGGACCGCGAGCGCCGCTATGCCGTGCAGGTGGTGCAACAGAAGTACGGCTACGACGACCCACGCACCGTGCCCATGGTGCTCGCGCTGGGGCGCTGGTTCGAGGCCAGCGAACGGTATGCGCTGGCGCGCCTGCAGTACGCGCGGATCGTGACGGTGGCCTCGGCCGAGAGCGGCGGCCGCAACGCGGCGACGATAGACGGGCTGCTGGGAATTGCCCGCACACATCGCCTGCAGTTCGGGCTCGACCCGCAGTCCCTCATCGTAGAGCCAGCTCCGGCCTCGCAGTTCGAGCAGCCGGACTGGTTCCGGGTCACCGAGGAAAGCACGACCCAGCGCATTACCCTGGACCCGAATGCGAAACGCGCGGCCCAGCAGGCGCTCGACATTCTCGACGGCATCCCGGACCCACCCGCCGACCTGCTGCGCCGGACGCTGATCGAACTGGGCGACCTGAACATGGTGGACAGGGATATTCCTGCCGCCCACGCGTTCTACGCGCGGGCCTCGCCGCTGGCGCAGGGTTCGATCGCGGAAATGGGCGATGATCCGCTGGCGAACCCGCGCGTCCTCGTCTACCGCAAGCCGCCCGGCGCGCTGCGCAGTCGCTACCTGCCGCTGGACGGCCGGGTGACGCGCAGGGCGGTGTTCTCGCTGACGGTGAGCCCGACCGGCAAGGTCTCCGAGGTGCAGTTCGTCGACGGTGACCTGGACGAGGCCCGGGCCGGACAGATCGTGCGCGCGCTCGATCGCGCGACGTTCAGTCCACGCATCCAGGATGCTAAACCGGTCGAAGCCCAGGATGTCCGGTTTGCGGAAGTCTGGTACGAACGAGCGACGGGAGAGACCGCGCCTGCGGCCGACCAACCCGACACAGGCGACACGACCAGCGATACCCAGGCAACGCCCGACGCCGGGACCGAGCCCCTGGCAGACCCCGAGAGCCCCGCGCCGACACCCTGAGCGGGGCCGAAGCGGCCAGTCGGCGGACCGCCGCTTCGTCAACCGGTGGGTGACGTCCCGCCTTCGGGCGCGGCGGTTGCCTCCGGCAGGTCCTCCATCGCATCTGCCGAGTCCGGTGTTGCAGCCTCCTCGGGTCCCTCCGCCGGCGCCGACGGTGTCGACTCCGGCAGCGGCGCCTGCGCTGCGGGCGCGTCTTCCTGTGCCGCGGGCGGCTCGACGGGCGCTGCCGGCGCGCCGGGGGAAGCGAACGCACCGAGCGCCTCGGCGGTCTCCTCCTCACTCGAGCGCACCGGCGCCACCTGCTCCCCGGCAATCAGCCGCTGTACCGTCTCCAGCCCGGGCAGCTCGACAGCAAACTTCGCGCCGGCGTCACGCATGGCACGCTGGGTCGCGCGAATCAGCGGGGCAGTGCCGGACAGCCCGGATGCCGGCTGCCGGCCATAGCCGGTAAAGACGTAGCCGTCGACGCGCTCGCCGTTGCCATCGTAGACGGCCAGCAGATAGCGAATCGTCACCGTGTAGGAATCCCCAACGAGATCGCGCGGCGTCAGGAACGCGTACTCTTCGAAGCGCGGTTCGAGCACCATCACGATGCTCGGGTCGACGCTCGCCGCCTTGGTCGGATCGTCCAGCTCGACCACGCGCGCGAACATTGCCTGCATCAGCCGCCTGAGCTTGGCGACATGCGCCGGACCGAGGGTCGCCTCGTAGTCGACGCCGTAGCGCTCCTCGGTATAGACGTACTCGCTGAATTCCTTCGAGAAGTACACGCCGACCGCCACCGGGAGCTGCTCGATCAGCGGCGGCGGCAGCTGCGTTTCGGGCAGCACCCGGACCGCGCCGCAGCCCGATAGCAGGAGCGCGGATACCAGCCAGAGGTTGCGGAATGACGCTGCAGGCATGAACGATCTCGCGCCGCGTCAGCCGCGGCGACCGCTGTTGAAGGATTCGTCGGTCAGCCCGACGAAGGTACCACCGTTGCGCGCACAAAGGATTCGCATCAAGGTGGCATATCGGATGCTGGTGTACTGCGGCACCTGGGGATCCAGCGGGAATCCCAGGGCGTGGATGCGAACGCGCGGCTCGCCGCGGCGGTCCTTGCGGTTGATGCGCTCGACGGTGTCGACGACCTCCTGGATGGACGACCCGGTGAACTCGTCGCCCAGCACATAGATGCTGATGCGGTGCTCGGATGAATAGAACGTGCGGATCGCCTCGACGATGCCCTCGACGGGACTCGAGTTCGAGAAAGCACGCCAGTTGCGGAAGGCGCTCAGTATCGTGCGGCGACGCGCCTCCGAGTCCGGTATCCAGCGGCCGCGGTACTCGCTGAACATGTAGCCGCCCTCGTCATCCATCACCTGTATGCCCTTCACGCGGGGATAGATGTCGAGGACTTCCCGCATCTTCTGTTCAGCGCGGCGCCAGCTGTAAGTCTGCATGGAGCCGGAAGTATCGACGATGAAGATGACGTATTCGCTGTCCACCGGTATCCCGCCGATGGGCTGATCGGCGCTGCGCCGGAAGTCGGCACCCAGCAGCCGCTGCATCTCGGCGGTCATGCTCTGGCGAGCCACCGTAAGCTGCCCCTCGAGCTTCTCGATGGTCTCGGCCTCGCCACGTGTCGCGGCGAACTCCCCCTGGACCAGCGACAGGTCGCCGCGCAGCAGCGCCACGCGGCGCTGCTCCTCGGACAACTGCTCGATGCGCGCGCGCAGCTCCCGTTCCAGCACCACCGACTGGCCGCGGATGTCGAACAGCTCCTGCTCCATGCGCTGGATCTGCCCGTCGAGGTCCTCCCTGGACTGCTCCAGCTGCAGCGGCTCGCCCACCTGGTTGAGCACCAGCAGCAGGATGATCGCGCCGAGCCCGCAGCTGATCACGTCCAGGAAGGACATGCTGAAGACCTCTGTGTCGCGGCGTTCGCGGCGCTTCATCAGGGCCAGTCCTTCGGCGGGCTCAGGAACGCCCCGCCGGTGGCCTGCGCCAGCCGCCAGAAGTAGGTGGGTGCCGCCGGATCACCTTCCATCGGCAGCAGCACCACATTGACCGGTGGTGGTTTCTGCGGCAGCGACCGGACGGCCCTGCGCATCAGGTCCTCTCGGTCACCCGAGTCGACCAGCTTCTTGAAGGTCGGCGCCGTTTCGCCCTGGGTCGGCAGGCCGTCGGTGATCAGGATGACATTGTCCGGCGCCGGGCTCAGGCTGCGGATCAGTGCGAAGGCGTTGATCAGACTGGTGCCGCCGGCCGGAGTGGTCGCGCGGATGCCCTTCAGCGCGGCCGCCAGCGCCTTGCCGTCACGCGCCTTGATCCAGTTGCCGGCCGAGCCTTCGACCAGCGGCCAGGGGTTGGTGTTGAACGCGTACATCTGGAACTCGGAGTCGGCCGGCAGCTGCGCGGAAATCCAGTCGACCGTGCCGATGACCTGCCGCCACTTCTCCGAGCGCAGCTTGCGGTCGTCGGACATGTTGCGCATGCGCAGGATGTTGACCAGCGTCTCGTCCAGCATGCTGGCCGAGGCGTCGACCAACACCAGCACATGTCTGCCACCGACCTTGAGTCCGGTCAGGTACTGGCGGTCGCCGTCGCCCTTTACGCTACGCACCGCCGTGCCGGTCTGCACGCGCTCGGCGGCGGCCTGCAGCCGGCGGGTGTCCTCCTCCAGGGATTTCAGGTCGGCCTTCAGGCGCTCGAGACTCTCGCGCCGGGCCAGCGTGTCGAACTCGTACTTCGACAGCTCCTCGCGCGTCATGGTGATCTTCTCGGCGACCTGCCGGGCCAGGCCCGCGGCCCGGGCCTTTTCCTCTTCCGTCGAGGCCAGCGCGTTGGTCAGTTCCGCAAGATGCTTGTAGCCGTCTAGCACCTGCTGCTCGAGCCGGCTTGCCTCGGCGTTGAGTTCCTCGTTCTCCTTGATTCGCTCCAGACCGGATTGCGCGCTGATGATGGTATAGAACAGCACGACGGCGCCGAAACCACAGCTGATCACGTCCAGGAAGGACATGCTCCAGGCTTCGCTGCGCCGGCGCGCCATCGCTCAGCTCGCCGCCGCAATGAGTTCGAGCAGGATGCCGGGCGTGCCGAGCCGCAGCCGGTCGCCCGCCGCCAGCGGCATGGCGCCGTCGATGCGCTCGCCGTTCACGAAGGTTCCGTAGCGGCTGTGATCGCGCACGGTCACCAAATCTCCCTCGCGCACGAGCGTGCAATGCAGCCGCGACACGCCGGGGGCCGGTCGCGGCAGAACGAGCGCCGCACCGGCCGCCTGCGACAGGCCGATCGCCAGCGGCGCCGTGGTGATCGGCCGCGCGCGCCCCGCATGGACGACGTGCGTGGGTGTCTCGCCCGCCACGCGCCTTGAGGCGCGCTCGACCCGCACTGCCGGATGGCGCCGCGGCAGCGACACCGTCAGCGCAGGCTCGCCATCGACGCGGATTTCGGTCTCGGCGGCCAGCGCCCCGAGCACGGCCGCCGCCGCGGGCAGCTTCACGACCGCGACGTCGCCGAGCTGTGCGTAGCGCTCCAGCAGCCCGGGCAGTGTCGCCGCCCTGGCGGAGAGCGCGACGGTGACGGGATCGCCGGCACGCCGCACGGCGTGGATCAGGTCGATCAGCTGGGCGAAGTATGCCTCGACCGCAAAGGAGAACTGCTCGCGGCCGAGAGTCACCCCGCAGGTTCCCGTCGGCCCGTCGAGTTCGACGTCGACCGCATCGGACTGTTCCAGGACGGCCAGCCAGCCCGGCAGGCGATCATGCAGCTGCTGCTCGCTGCTCGCCTGGTGCAGCGGATCGAAGCGGGTGCGGCGGACCATCGCCTCGGCGACGAGCTGCGCCCAGGCGCCGTGCAGGGCCTTCAGGCCGACTCGCGGCGCGATCTCGATGCGCCGCCGGATCAGCCGGTCCACACCGGACAGCTCCGTAAGCACCGCCTGGTACCAGTGCAGGTCGAGGTGCAGCACGGTTTCCTGGGCCTCGAGCCCGGCGCTGGCGGCCAGCGCGTTGTCGACCCAGCCGGCCACCGGGATCCCGGCGGCGCGCGCGATGCCCCCGAGCAGGCCCAGCGCCCGCGGAGTCAGCGTTCCCGGAACGGCCAGCAGGGCTTGATCGCCGCTCTGCGCCGCGTCACTCCACAGCTGCCGCAGATGCGCATGGACGATGTCGGCCGCGGTCCGGGCCCTGGCCACCGGGCGCGGCAGCGGCTCGGTCGAGATCTCGGACCAGTGCCGGTCGTAGGCGAACACCGGCCGCAGGCGCGCCGCGGCGGCCGCCCCGGCGCCGACCATCAGCGCCGCCGGATCGAGCAGCGCCACGCCCGGGCTCGACGCGCCGGCGCTGCCATCGCGCGCGGTCATCAGCCCGGCGTCGACCGTCTCGATGGCGACGCACGCCATGCTCAGCGCACCTGCAGGTGCCTGAGCACCCGCTGATCCAGCCAGGTCTCGGCATCGAGCACCAGCCGTTCCTGGGCCAGCTGCAGGTTATGCAGCAGAAACATGAGCAGCAGCGACAGCAGCAGCGCGACGAAAGTCGAGTTGAACGCCACGCCCAGCCCGGCGGTGACACCGCCGATGTCCCCGGTCACGGCCTTGTGCGCCTCGGCGAGCGCATCACCGATACCGCGCACGGTACCGATGAACCCGATGGCCGGGATCGCCCAGGCGATGTAGCGCACCATCGACAGCTCGGAGTCGAGCCGGTCGGCCTCCGCCTGCAGCACGGCGCGCGTCGCCTCCGACACGTCCTGCACGTTGCGCGTCGCGCCAAAGCGCGCCAGTGCCGCACGCACCACGCGCACCGGCAGCATCTGCTGGCGGCCCGGCGGCAGCGCCTCGAGCTGCCTTGCGTACTCGCGGGTGTCTTCGGGCAGGATGCGCATGCCCTCCGGGACCTGCACGAGATCGGTGTCGAGCACGGCCCGCTCGCGCAGCGTGGCGCGACCCTTGTAGCCGATGATGGCTAGCGCCCAGAGCAGCAGGATGATGCAGGACTCCTGCTCGTAGTCCTTCATGATGACCCACAGCGAGCGGTCCGGGACGTAGTCCGGGTCGGTCTTCATCGCTGCGGCCTGCGCGTCGAGCACGGCCTGCGCGTTCGGCCGGACCGCGGCGACGTAGAAGGCGTGCACGACGATCACCGCCGCGAGCAGCGAGAACAGGCTGTACAGGAACTCGCTCGGATATCGTCTGGTCATTGCATCGTGCCTCGGCCCGGCGCGGGCCCTCAGATGTCCACGGGAAACGAAACCGGAAAATCGGCGCGTACTTCTTCGCTTGGATCAAAACGCTGTGGCGTCGGGCCGCGTGGCGCCGTGCCGGCCGGCAGCGGCGGCAGGGACTCGCCGTCGTCGTCCTCCGCGGTGGCGGCCGGGGCCTCGGCCGCCGGCGCCACAGGCTCGGATGCGGCGGGTGGCGCCTCGGCGTCAGTCGCCGGGGGCGTCGCTGGCGGCGGGTCGAGCGCCCAGGCCGTGCCCAGCACCAGCACAGCCGCGAACGCGAGAATCCTGATCATGACTTACTCCGCATAACGGGCGATCCGGAAACCGAGATCCTGCCTGCCGCCGACCGCGGGGTCGCGCCACGCGGCCCGCAGGTCCGGTGTGCGGCCCGTCAGCCAGCCTGCGCCCTTGACGACATGACTGTCACCCTCGCGCGGCCCGACCGGATCGGTCACGACCTGGTCGGGGCCGCTGACGTAGACGGCGAACCGGTCGCTCACCCATTCCGAAACGTTGCCACCCATGTCGTAGAGCCCGAGTTCATTCGGCGGGAAGCTGCCAACGGCCGCCGCCACCCGGGAGCCGTCGTCGTAGCCCGTGATCACGACCGGAGTCAGGTAGAGCGCCGACTGATCCGCGTAGTTCCCGGCGCGCGCCGGCACCGGCAGATTGTCGCCCCACGGATACTTGCGGGTCGCCGCGGCGCCGTCGAAGCGCGCCGCAAACTCCCACTCCGCCTCGGTGGGCATGCGATAGCCGGTGGTCACCGGGTCAGCCAGGACCAGGCTGCCCGGCTTGCCTACGTAGGCGGGCGGCAAGCCGTCTTTCGCAGACAGCCAATTGCAGTATGCGGCGGCGTCCTGCCAGTCGAGCCTGACCGCCGGCTGGCGGTCGAGGTCGAGGGTCTGCTCGCGAAAGATGCCGGATGCATGGCTCGCCTTGAACTGCCGGAACTCGGCGTTGGTGACCTCACGCGTCGCGATGTAGAACGGACGCTCGAGCACCACGGTTCGCTGGGTTTCGTTGGAGCGCCGGCCCGGCTCGCGCCGTGGGCTGCCGATCAGGAAGCGGCCGCCGCGTACCAGCTTGAGCTGCTGGCCCGACGCCGTGACGATGGCCGGCGCCAGCGCGGCGGCGCGTTTCTCCTCGGCGGTGCCAAGCTTGAACGACAGCACCTGCGGCAGACCGGGCTTCGGCGTCACCGTCGCACGAAACGTCTCGAGTCCCGCACGGCGGACCTCGATGGTGTGCGGAGCCGCTGGCAGCGACAGCGTCTGGTTGGCCTCACCGCGCAGCACGCCGTCGACGAACAGCTGGGCATCGGCCGGTTCGCCCGACAGGGTGACTTCACCCAGCACGGCCTGCAGCTCGAGCACCAGGGCGGAGGTCTGCCTGGACTCCACCGTGATGTCGCGGGTCACCGGCTGGTAGCCGGCCCGGGCCACCACGACTTCATGGGACACGCCGGGTGCTAGCGGGAGCGTGACGGGCGTGCGTCCGCGGTAGCGGCCCGCCACGCTGACGTCCGCGCCGGCCGGACGCGTCCGCACCGCCAGGCTGCCGTCCGCCACGCCGAGCTCGACCGGCCCGATCTTCAACGGCTCGCCGGAACGGACGGTGATCGGCGACTCGAAGGAGCGGAAATCGGGATGGGCGATGACCAGCTGATAGCGCCCCGCATCCAGGGTGATCTCGAGCGGCGTGACGCCGGCTTCGCGGCCGTCGATGCGCACGTTCGCGCCGGCCGGTACCGACTCGATGGTGACGCCGGCAAAGGCGGGTTCCAGCGTCACGGCCAGCGTCTGGCTCTCGCCGCCGCCGGCCACCTGCAACGCGCCGCGGTACTCACGGTAGCGCGGTGCCCGGATCGCGATCTCGCGCATGCCGGCGGCCAGCTCGAACTCGCCGGGCACCTGCCCCAGCTCCTGGCCGTCCACCACCAGCGCCGCGGCCACGCCGCCGGTATCGAACGCGACCTGCCCCGGCAAGCGCTCGAGCGGCACGACGAACGCCGCATCCGCCGTCCGCGTGACCGCCGCCGGCAGTGTGCCCGGGGCGTACCCCGACGCGGTGACGGTCAGGGTGTAGTCACCGGGCAGCACCAGGTAGCGGCCGCCGAGACGCAGCTGCAGCAGCGCGCCGGCGAATTCCGCGTCGAACTGCTCGACTTCCGGACTGGTCCTGACCGTCACGGCCACCGCGGCCAGCAGCCAGCCGAGCACGGCCAGCACCAGCAGCGCAACGCTCGCCACCGCGGTCTTGCGCCAGGGCAGCCTGCGTGGCGCGCGTTCGATGCGCTCGCCCGGCGGCTCGTAGGGCAGCACCTCGATCGGCAGCCGCTCGCCCTGGCCGACGGCCATCTCCAGCGGCTGTCCCTCCATGACCGGCGGCAGGGTTCCGTCGCCCACCGCCTCGTGCTCTACCACCAGCCGCGGGCCGCCAGCGGCCGTCTCGAACCGCAGTAGCGCGACCCCGAGATCGATGATCATGCCGCCGGCAAGCGCGACCCGCCCGGCGATGGCGCGCCCGTCGACCCGGACGCTGGCGTCCGGACCGGGCTCGATGGACAACGTGGCGCTGTCCAGCGTGAGGCGCGCGCGCAGCTCGCCGACCGCGCACGCTGGCAACTGCACGTCCGCGCCCACGCCGCCGAAGGTCAGCGGGAAATCTTCCGCCGACAGCGGTCTCTCACCCAGCGGATCGACCAGACGTAGCGCGCTCAAATGGGCTCCTCGGCGCGGACCGTGACCGGCGCGGGCTGCTGGCCGGGCAGGATGACGACTTCGCGGCGGACGTCACGATACCCGACGCGGCTGCCGACCACCGCGTAGCGTCCGGGAAGCAGCTCGACCCGTTGGCGGGCGAAACTGCCGATCCGGCCGACGCGGTTAATCACGACCTCGGTGATCCCGTCGGACTCCAACACCAGCTCGACCGGCGTTTCGGCGGCCGCCACCAGTTGGTCCAGCCGGCTGGCCTGGCCGAGCAGGCGCTCGCGAGGATCCGCCGCGGCGCGCGCGCTGGCGATCAGCTCGCGCGCGCGCCGCCGTTCCGCCGTATCCCACAGACGCTCGGAAGCGCCGATCAGCGCGTCGATGCCCTCCTCAAGCCGTACCCGCGGCGTGACCCGCGCCACGCCCGCCTGCGCCGCGGCGAGCGTCGGTTCCACCTTCAGCGCCTCTTCCCAGGCCGCCTTCGCCTCTACCCACCGTTCGGCGCGCTCCGCGGACAGGGCGCGCTGCTCGAGCGCGGCGAGTCCGGCGGCCCGTTGGCTCCGCTCCAGCTCCGCCAGCGCGTCGCGCGGCCCGGCGGCGTCCGGGCGCAAGGCTGCGCCCTGTTCTAACGCGGCCCGCGCCGCGGCCGTCCGGCCTTCCGCCATGGCGGCAAAGCCCCGCGACATCGTTGCGGCAAAAGCGTCGGCGCTGCGCGTGGCGCTGATCCGCGCCAGCCCCGCCGCCGCACCCGCTGTGTTCGCATCGAGCGCCAGGGCGCGGCGATAGGCCTGCTCGGCCTCGGTGAGGCGGCCAGCCTGCTCGCTCGCAGCCGCCGCGTCGAGTTCGGCGAGCACCTCGTCCAGCGTTGCGGCGCGGGCCAGGCCCGCCTGCGCCGCGGCATCACCGGGCTCGATGCGCAGCGCCAGAGAGTAGGCATCGGTCGCCGCGCGCGCCTGACCCTGCTCGATGGCGGCCGCCCCGTCGGCGAGTGCGCGGGCGAGCGCGGCGGGCCGCGCCGCGTCGAGTGCATCCAGCACCGCACCGGCCTGCTGCCACAGCGCGGCCGCGTCGGCGAAGTTCGCCAGGTCGTACTGCGTCTGGGCGTCGCCCGCCAGCTCGCGCACCCGCGCTAGATCGGCCGCGCCCCAGACGGCGGCGGCGCGCTCGGCCAGCCCGGCAATTCTCGTCCTGACCGGCTCGCGTCCGGCCTCCGCCTCGGCCCGCGCGGCGGCCTCTGCCTCGGCGGTGACGGACTGCCGCCGCGCCCGTTCGATCTCCGTCCTGGTCTGCGCGGCGGCGTCTGCCGCGACACTGGCGGAGCGCTCGGCGACGAACCCGGGCAGCCACACGAACACCCCGATAGCTGCCGCTACGAGCACCCCGCCGACGGCCCAGCCGAGCCACCGGCGCGGCGCGGATTCCGTGCCGACGGCGGGTGCGGGGCCGCCTGGCAGGTCCCGACCCGTGAGGATCGCCGTGTCCTCCGCGACCGGATCGCGCGACGCCGCCTCCAGCTCATCGCGCACCTCGGCCATCGAAGCGGGCCGCTCGGCCGGCGACTTCGCCAACAGCCTGAGCGCGAGCCGTCGCAGCCGCTCGGGCGCGGGATGCCTGGCTATCAACGGCGGCGCGGGTTCGCTCAACACGCGATCGCGGGTAACGTCGGGATAGAACGGCGGATAGCCGGAAAGCAGTTCGTAGAGCATGGCGCCGAACGCATAGCAGTCGCCGCTGGCCGACGCCGGCTCGCCGCGCAGCTGCTGCGGGCTCGCGTTGTAGGGCGACCCGCCGACCGCCCGCAGTCCCGCGAGAGTCGTCAGCCCGAAGTCAGCGAGGCGTGGTTGCCCGATTCCATCGAGCAGCACGTTGCTGCACTTGACGTCGCGATGCACCAGCCCGTCGGCATGCAGCCGGGCGAGCGACTCGGCGACGCCCAGCAGCTGCGGCAGGAACGCGTTGTACGGACGACCGCGGAACTGCGCGAGGTCGCCGCCCGGGAAGTACTCCATCACGAGCGCCACCACGCCATCGAACTGCTGCAGCGATTCGATGATGACGGCGCGGTCGCGCGGCAGGCGGCGGCTTTGCTCGACCTCGGCGTGCAGACGCTGGATGGCGCCGGGCTGGGACAGCAGGCGCGCGTCGAGCAACTTCAGGGCGACCCGCCGCTCCCCGGCGCGGTCCTCGGCCAGCCAGACCTGTCCGCCGGGCGTCTCGGCCACGCGGCGCACGAGCAGGAACTGCTCCCCGAGAACCTGCCCGGGCACGAGTTCCATCATGGGATCGACTCAGCCCGGGCCCGTTGCGGCGCTGGGGGACGAGCCCTCGGCTAGCGGCGGGCCGGTGACCAGCCCGGTGTCTTCAACATAGAGCTCGTGCAGCAGTCGGCGCCACTCGGCGTACTGTTCCTCGGCGGTGCCGGTGAGCCGCAGCGTGCGGCCCTCGACTTCGACGACCAGTGGTTCGGCCTCGTCACGGAACGACTCGGACAGCTCCTTCAGCGACTCGGTGTGCATCTTGGCCTCGTCGCGCTTCTTCAGGCCGCTCATGATGGCCATGACGCCGCCCGCCGCCGCCGCCGTGCGCGCCGCGCCCTCGATGCGCTGGCTGTCCACCGAGTTGCTGTTGCTCGGCACGAAGATCGCGGCCGCGACCGCGAGCGCGCCGAGCGCGAGGCGATTGCGAGCCTGCGCCTTGATCTTCTCCTCGGACTTGATCTCGTCGTAGGTGTAGCGACGCCAGCTGTCGTAGGGCTGGTCCATGCGCTCGCTGAACGAGGCGTAGGCGTCGCTGACGGTGTCGACCAGACCCTCGTCGCGCTCGCGGATGCCGACGATGCGCGTGTAGACGGGGTCGTTGTCGGCGGGCAGCCTGACCGCACGGTACTGGCCGGTCTTCTTGTCCTGCTCGAGATAGTCGCCGAAAGCGGCCGGCGCGAAGGCGGCGGCGAATCGCAGCTCGCTGACGCGCTGCACCGCCGCGAGATCCTCGTCGGCGAACTTCTTGCGCGCTTCGAGCAGGTCGTTGGCGATGTTGACGTAGACGTTCTGGAAGGGGTCGCGACCGAGATTGCCGCCCTGGCCGTAGGCGCGCTTGTCCGCCTCGCCCTCGTATTCCCGATCCAGCCACACCCGGCCCGTCGCATCGGTGGCGCGGACCGCGAGCTTGATCTCGGCGCCGGTCGATTCGAGGATGCGCCCGTCGAGGGTCAGGTCGGAGGAGTCGACCAGCGACGGCACCACGCGCACGGCGCCCCACTGGGCCGTGCCGACCAGGGTGTCGCGCAGTTGATTCGGGATGTAGCGCGCCTCGGCGTTACGAATCTCCGGATACACCCGCTCCTCCGCGGCGCGCTCCGGGTCCTCCAGCACTTCCTTGGGGATACCCGGGTCGAATATGTGTATGCCGACGTCGAGCAGGCGTGGCGCGGCCACCTCGTTGACGGCCTGCACCGCCTGCAATTGCGGCAGTGGACGGGTTTCCTTGACCACGCAGCCACCGAGCGCTGCGACCGCAGCCAGCGCCAGCATGAATCGAAGTGTAGTTGTCATCATTCGGGTCCCGCGGCAGGGCGCAGTGCGCTCAACTGCCCTTCTTGTACTTGCGATACTCGTCCCACAACGCCTTGCGAAGCTCTGGATCCTGTTCGTTCATGGCCGCCTCGCGGATCTGTCGCGCGACGACGTCGTCGTCGCGACCGTCGGGAACATCCTCCGGAATCGGGCCGGCCGCGGCGCCGCTGCCGCCGCCACCGCCGCGGCCAGAACCGCCACCGGTGCCGGCCACCGTGCCTTCGGCACCGACCGACTCGAACCCGCCGTCGCCGCTCGCACCGGACCCGGACGATGCGCCGCCAGCGCGCTCGTCCGCCCCCGCGCCCTCATCCTCGCCGGTTCCGGCCCCGGCGCCTGTGCCGGCGCCTGTGCCCGCCCGCTCACGCACGATGTCTTCCTGGGTGGCACGCACGGCGGCGTCGAAGGCGCCGAATGTCTCATCGAGACGTTTGTCGATGGCTGCGCGCCGGTCCGCGCCGCCGGGGACATTGGGGCCAGTGCCCGGGCCATCCGCCGTGCCAGGACCCTGGCTGCTGCCAGCCGACCCGGTCCCGCCGCCGCTGGCACCCGGGGCCGCCCCGCCAGACGGCGCGCCCGACGCGCCGCCCTGGCCGCTCGGGCCCGGCGGCATGCCCGTTGCCTGGCTACCCGCCCCGCCGGCTCCCGTCGGCAGGCCTGCCGGTGTCGCGGGCGAACCTTCGCCGGGATTCGCCCCGGGCGCCGCGCCGCCGCCTTCGGAACCGGCGCCGCCGCCCGCCGCCGCCGAGCCGGCCCCACCTGCTGGCCCCGATCGCCCGGCATCGGCAGCGTCGCCGACCCGGCGCCGCGCACGGGCTGGGTGACGGGAACGGCGACGATGCACCGCCGGAGACCCGGTCTCGCCCGGCATCGGCAACGTCGCCGAGCCGGCGCCGCCGCTCGAGCTGGGTGACGGGAACGGCGACGAAGAGCCGCCGGAGGAGCCCGAGGAAGACGGCGAACTGCTGCCCGATGATCCGCCCGAAGAACCGCCGGGCGGCTGCGACGCGCCACCGCCGGAGGGCGATGAAGGCGGCGTGGGCACCGATACCCCGCCGCCGCTGGGAGTGGTCATGACCGTCTGCGACAGGCACCCGCCCAGCAGCACGGTACAACCGGCCACGACTGCGGCCCGCCCGAGAATCCTGTTGCTCATGCCTGTACCTCCGGGCCGTTGCGGCGAACGCACGGGTCCTGTCACGAGGACCGGCCCGCCACCCTACTTATGACGCCAGCGCACGAGCCGGGTTCCCGCCCGATCAGCCCGGACCCACCGATCCGGCCCGCAGGAAGCCCCCCAACTGCTCAGCCAACCGGTCGCAGGCCGTGCCCTGGACACGGGCGATGAACGGCAGCGGGACGATCACGCCCACCAGCGCGGACGTGCCGACGACGTTGGCCGACACCGAACCTGCCGTCTTGGCCTCGCGCAGATCCCAGACCACGGCGTCATAATCGGATTCCTTTTCCCACCAGCCGAAGCCGATGCACCCGCCCCCGCCCGGTCCTACCGCGCAGCTGATGCTGCCGCCACTGTCGGTCTCACGGGTCAGGCCGTCCACCCAGACGATGTAGCGAACCCCGCTCTCCTCCATCCGGTCGCGGACCTTCGGCTTCTCCAGCAGGCTCGCCAGCCCCTCCGCTCGCTGTGGCGCGGTGGACGGCTCGAACCAGGGGAACATCGCGTCCTGAAACTCGTCGTTGCCGCGCACCAGGATGCCGGTTTCACGCGCGATCCGGTTGCTCACACAGTCCATGAAGTCGTCTTCGGCCGTCGCGCCCTCCACGTGCGGCTTGGCGAGAATGACCACCGCCTCGGTGGCGCCGATCGCGGTGGCGAGCGAGCGTGTCTCACCCAGTTCGGCGGTCATGCAACCGGACAGCAGCGCGGCGGCGCTGGCCAGCAGGGCCACACCAAGGGGCTGGTGCCGAAAGGTCGATGAAGCACATTGCGCCATGTCTGGGCCCTCGGTCGGAAGATAGCGGCCACCGGGCCGTTGCTCTGCTATGGAGATATACGCCGCGCTCGGCGGCGTCAAGCCGGGTGCGGCCCGAGGCGGCGACAACGCTGGCAACTGCCGCCAGGCAGGCCGGAACGCGCTCGATTCAAGGATTCCGCCGCTTCCGTTGTCCGCTGAACGGTCACGCTGCGCGTCGAATCACCGGGAGTCGGGCTGCGGGAAGCGGTCCATGCGTCGCAACTCGCCGAACCAGCGCGTCCACAGCCCGGCGATCAGCACGCTCGCCACGCCGCCGACGACCACCGCGGGCTTCAATCCCCACCACGCGGCCGTGACCCCGGACTCGAACTCGCCGAGCTCGTTCGACGCGCCGATGAACACCGCGCTGACCGCGCTCACCCGGCCGCGAATCGCATCGGGCGTTTCGAGCTGCACCAGCAGGTGGCGCACGTACACGCTGACCATGTCGGCGGCCCCCAGGACCGCGAGCGCGGCCAGCGACACGAGGAAGTTTTCTGAAACGCCGAAGATGATGGTGGCCACCCCGAACAGCGCCACGCCGCCCAGCATCGTCGGCCCGACGTGGCGCGTAAGCGGCCGCCAGGCAAGCGCCACCGCGACGATCGCCGCGCCCACGCCGGGCGCGGCCCGCAGCAGGCCGAGTCCTTCCGGCCCGACCGCCAGGACATCGCTGGCATAGGCCGGCAACAGCGCCGTCGCCCCACCGAACAGCACCGCGAACAGGTCGAGGGAGATCGCGGCGAACACGATTTTGCGGCGGTAGACGAAGCGCAGTCCCTCGAGCAGCGCGTGCACGCTGATGCCGTCCTCCGACGGTGGCGGTGGCGGCGCCCGCACGCCCAGCATCATCACCACGGCCGCGCCGAGCAGCGTTGCCACGCTCGCGTAGACCACCTCGGCGCCGAGCAGATAAACCAGGCCGCCGACGGCCGGGCCGGCGATGGTCGACAGCTGCCAGGTCGTCGAGTTGACCGCGACCGCGCGGCCGAACAGCGCGGGCGGCACCAGGTTCGGCAGCAGCGCCTGGCCGGTGGGCATGGCAAAAGCGCGTGCCGCACCGAACAGCACCATCACCGCGAACACCGGCCACACCACCGTCAGCTCGGCGAGGGTGAAGGCGAGCAGCAGCAACGCGCACAGCAGCTCGACCGCGTAGCAGCCCGACAGCACGCGTTGCCGCACATGCCGGTCGGCGAAGTGCCCGGCCGGCAGGACCAACAGCACGAAGGGCAGGAATTGCGACAGGCCGATCAGGCCCAGATCGAGCGGATCGCGGGTCGTCTCGTAGATCTGCCAGCCGACCGCGACCGTCTGCATCTGCACCGCGACCGACACGCACAGACGTGCCGCGAGGAAACGGGTGAAACCGGGATGGGTCAGCAGCGCGCGCAGTTCAGTGGGCCGTGGCGGCACCGCATCGCGTGGGGGAGTGGCGATGGCCTCAGGCCTCGAGCAGGATGCGCAGCATGCGCCGCAGCGGCTCGGCCGCTCCCCACAGCAGCTGGTCGCCGACGGTAAAGGCGCTCAGGTATTCGCCACCCATAGCGAGCTTGCGCAGCCGTCCAACCGGCACATCGAGCGACCCGGTCACCGCAGCAGGCGTGAGGCTGGCGAGCGACGCCTCGCGCTCGTTGGGCACCACGCGTACCCAGTCGTTGGCGCCGGCGAGCAGGCCCTCGATGTCGGCGAGTGGCAGGTCGCGCCGGAGCTTCAGGGTCAGCGCCTGGCTGTGGCAGCGCATCGCGCCGATGCGCACACACAGGCCGTCGATCGGAATCGGCGCGCCGCTGCGGCCGAGGATCTTGTTGCCCTCGGCGCCGGCCTTCCTTTCCTCGCGGCTCATGCCGTTGCCGAGGTCCTTGTCGATCCAGGGCAGCAAGCTGCCCGCCAGGGCGTGACCGAAGTGCCCGGTCGGCAGCCCGGGGGCGCGCAGCGCCGCGCTCACGCGCTGGTCGATGTCGAGAATGGCGCCGGCGGGATCCGCCAGCAGCGTTGCCGCGGACGCGTGCACGTAGCCCATCTGCTGCAGCAACTCGCGCATGTTCTGCGCGCCGGCGCCGGAAGCGGCCTGGTAGGTCATCGCCGTCGCCCACTCCACCAGGTCCGCGCGAAACAACCCGCCCAGCGCCATCAGCATCAGGCTCACGGTGCAATTACCGCCGATCCAGTCGACCACGCCACGGGACAGTCCGCTGTCGATGACGTCGCGATTGACCGGGTCGAGGATGATGATCGAGGAGTCGCGCATGCGCAGCGTCGAGGCCGCGTCGATCCAGTGCCCGCGCCAGCCCGCGGCGCGCAATGCAGGGTGCGTCGCGGCGGTGTAGTCGCCGCCCTGGCAGGAGATCAGGATTTCACAACCGGACAACGCGGCCAGGTCGGCGGCGTCGGCCAGCGGCGCCACCGGCCGGCCGATGTCGGGACCTGCACCGCCCGCCTGTGAGGTGGAGAAGAACACGGGTTCGATCAGGTCGAAGTCGCCCTCGGCGCGCATCCGCGCCAGCAGCACGGAACCGACCATGCCCCGCCAGCCAATCACGCCTACCCGCCGCATCACCTACTCCGCAACACCCTGAGTTGTCTCGCCCGGCGCGCAACTATAGCGCCTCGCGGCGACGCCCTGTTGCGGGTGCCGCCGTGCGCCCGCGGGAAGGCGCATAATGGGGAGCTAGTTTGCACCCCGCTCACTTCGGAGACCGCTGACCATGTTCCAGCTACCGCACCGGCCGTATGTCGTCACCCTGCTCATGACGGCCGTCATGCTCGCCGCGCCTGCCCGCGCCCAGGACCTGCGCGCACCGCTGTTCGATGAAACCGACCGCGCCCTGGCGGAAGCCCGCGCGGCGCAACTCGACCTGCTGGCGCCGCGCACCTACGGTCGCGCGCTGAGTGCCTACACCGACGCCGACAGCGCCTTCCGTCGCGGGCGCGACCTGTCGGGTATCGAGTCGGATCTGCGCGAAGCCCGGCTGCTGCTGGTCGAGGCGACCCGCCTGGCCGGCATCTCGAAAGTGACCCTCGCCTCGGCCCTGAAGACGCGCGAAGCCGCGCGCACCGCGGATGCCAGCGGGCTGGCCACCAGTCTCTGGAAGGACGCCGAGTCCACCTTTGAGCGCGCCGCACGCGAAGTCGAGCGCGGCGACACCCGCGACGCCGCGCGGCTCGGCAAGCAGGCCGAGGAGGAATACCGCGACGCCGAACTCGCCGCCATCAAGAAAAGCCTGCTCGAAGAGGCCCGCCGGCTCGTCAAGCAGGTCGACAAGGACCGCGCCGATCGCTATGCGCCGGTCACGGCCGAATCCGCCGGCCAGCTGCTGACCGACGCCGAGCGCGAACTCGAGCAGAATCGCTACGACTCCGACCGGGCGCGCGATCTCGCGCAGCAGGCGAAGTACCAGGCGGAGCATGCCCTCTATCTCGCCGCGCGCATCCGCCAGGCTCGCGACGACCGCAACGGCCTGGAGAAGCTGATCCTCGAGCTCGAGCAGCCGCTGATCGCCATCGCCAGCTCGGTGGACCTGCCGCCGGGATTGCAGAACGGCCCGGATGCGACCACCCGGCGCATCATCGCCGCCATCCAGGCCTTGCAGGAATCCAACCGCAACCTGACCCAGGACCTGGCGGACGCCAAGGCGCTCGAGGAGGAAATGCGCGGCACGCTCGGCGGCCTGACCGAGGAGCGCTCGGCCATGCAGTCGAAGCTGGAGGCGCAGAACGAACTGCGCCGGCAGGTCGAGGCCGTCGACGCGACGTTCGCACCCGACGAGGCGCTGGTGTTCCGGCAGGGCAACGACATCATCGTGCGCCTGATCGGCCTGAGCTTCCCGGTCGGCAGCGCGACCATCGAGCCGCAGAACTTCGCCCTGCTGACAAAGGTGCAGAACGCGATCCGCATCTTCCCGGGCTCGTCGCTGCTGATCGAGGGGCACACCGACTCCTTCGGCAGCGACGCGACGAATCTCACGCTGTCCGAGGAGCGCGCCAACGCGGTGCGCGAGTACCTGATTGCGAACATGGGCCTCGACCCAACCAGCATCCAGGCGCTCGGCTACGGTGAGACCCGCCCGATCGCCAACAACGAGACGCCGGACGGGCGTGCCCGCAACCGGCGCATCGACGTGGTCATCGGCCGCCCGGCGCAGTAACGCGCCCGAGGCCGCGGACCCGGGGCACGCGCGTGCCGATTCAGCCCGTGCTGGACGGTACGCGCGTGCGCCTGCGACCGTTCGCCGATGCCGACGCGCCCGTCGTGCAACGCCTGGCCGGCGATCGCGACGTCGCCGGCATGACGCGTGAGATCCCGCATCCCTACCTGGACGGCATGGCCGAGGCCTGGATGGGCAACATGCGGCGCAAATGGGGCCTGGGCGAAGGCGTCGCCTTCGCAGTGTGCCTGCAGCCGGCAGGTGATCTCATCGGCTGCGTCAGCCTCGCCATCGACGCGGCGAAGCGCAGTGCTGAAATGGGCTACTGGATCGGTAAGCCCTACTGGAACCAGGGCTACGCGACGGATGCCGCCCGCCGCCTGCTGGCTTTCGGCTTCGGGGAACTCGGGCTGCAGCGAATCAGCGCACACCACTTGACGCGCAATCCGGGCTCCGGCCGCGTAATGCAGAAGATCGGGCTCAGGTACGAGGGCCGGCGCGCCGCGCACGTCGTGCACCGCGGGGGGCATGAAGACATAGAGCTGTACGGACTGGCGGCCGACGACTACCGGCGCGCCACGGCATGAGGTCCAGGCGCGACTAAGCCTCGTCCCGGGTCATCGCACCCGCCTCGACCAGCACTACCGGGTCATCGACGCGCACGACGCCGGGCTCGAGCACCCGCGCGGTGATGCCACCGTGGCCGCGCATGGCGTTGAAGCCGCCGGCGCCCAGTGCCAGCTCCATCTGCTGGCACGGCGCGCAGATGCCGGTGCCCTGCAGCAGCACGTCGCCCACGCGAAAGGTCGCGTGACGCAGCGCGTAGAGGTTGAGTCCCGAGACGACGATGTTGCGGCGGGTCAACGATGGATCGATCGCCTTCAGCCCCAGGATGCCGGCGACCGCGGCGAGATGCTCGTGCTGGATTAGCGTCACCTGTCGCTTGCTGGCCGGCGTGCCCTTGAAGCGGTCGCCCGCGAGACCCTTGCCGGGCGCCGCGGCGACCTCGGCCACGGCGCGCAGCGGCTCGCCACGCCCGGGACGAAGCCCGATCCAGCGCACCTGCCCGGTCTGCGGCATGGTGCCAAGCAGCCGCTCGAGTATCGTCGGTTGGTCCGCCGCCATCGCCTACTCCCCCAGCGAAAGATCGAGTTGGCCCGCGGGCGGCCGCGCAAGTGTGTCGTCCCGCCCGGCCAGCCGGCGGACTTGCGAGCGCCGGCGGTCGGCCGAGCCTGCGGCGCCACGCCGGCTGCCGTGCATCTCGTAGACGCGTGCCGCCTCGCGGCGCCCGGCGGCGCTGCCGCGCACCCGCCCGATCCGTTCGCGCGCCAGGCGCGCCGCTTTGTCGTGATCGACGACGGGCAGCGGGTACTGCTTGCCGACGCGCACGCCAAGGCGCTGTTGCATCGTGGCCGGAAGGCGCCAGGGCTCGTGCACCAGGGCGCCAGGCACGCCCGCCAGCTCGGGCACCCACTGCCGGATGAAATCCCCACGCGGGTCGTGCTCGACACCCTGCTTGAGCGGATTATAGATCCTGAGCGTATTGATGCCGGTGACACCACTCTGCATCTGCAGCTGCGAGAAATGGATGCCCGGTTCGTAGTCGGTGAACTGCCGCGCCAGGAAATCCTTGAAGCTGCGCCAGTCGAGCCAGAGGTGGTAGGCCGCGAACGAGGTCAGCATCGCGCGCATGCGGAAATTGATCCAGCCCTGCGACTGCAGGGCACGCATGCAGGCATCGACAAACGGGAACCCGGTCTGGCCGTGTTGCCAGGCCTGCAGCAGCGCGCGATCCGGCTCGCCGCGGAGCTCCTCGTAGGCGCGGTTGAAGCAGCGGAACTCGATGTCCGGCTCGCTCTCCAGCTTCTGCATGAAGTGGCAATGCCAGTGCAGGCGCGACAGAAAGGCGGCATAGGGCCGTCGCGGGATCGCTGCGCCGCCCTCCCCGCCGGCCAGCCGCGGCACGGGTGGCGTGCACGACCTGCCGCACGGACACGTTGCCCCACGCGAGGTACGGAGAGAGCCTCGAACACGACTGCAACGCCGTGGCGGGGGCGGACATCTCGCGGTGATAGTTCCTGCCGCGCTCCGCCAGGAACGAGGCGAGCGTCAGCCCGGCATGGCGCTCGCCGCCTTGCTGCACCGCGCCGCGCGCAGCGACCGCGGGCGCGCAGTCAACGAGCTGCGAGTCCGGCGCAGCGGGGATCTCGCCCGGCGCAATGCCCGCCAGCGGTGCGAGCGACGCCGGCGGCGGCAGTGTCGGCGCACACATGCGTTCCTGCCAGCGCCGCGCCCAGCCATCGCGGCTGGCCAGGCGACGCACCACGCCATTCTGCGGGAACTCGTGCCAGGCAATGCCCTGGGCGCGACACCAGGCCTTGACCGCCAGGTCGCGCCGATAGCTCAGCGCGTTGCCGGTCTCCTCGTGCGACCACAGCGCCGCGACGCGCTGGCGTCTGGCCAGCCGCTCCAGGATCTCGACGACCTCTCCGGTCCTCACGACCAGCGGTTGACCGAGTTCGGCAAGCCGGGACCGCAACTCGAGCAGGGAGTCGTGGACGAAGCGCCAATGAAGCGCGTCGGCGTCCGGCGCCGACAGCATCGTGGGCTCGATGACGTACAGCGGCAGCACCGGGCCGCGCGCCGCAGCGTCGTGCAGGGGCCGATGATCGGCGACGCGCAGATCGCGCTTGAACCAGACGACCTGCAGCGGGATGTCCGCGGGCAAGCATCAAAGCGGCGCGAGCGTCGATGACATCAAGCCGAGACCAAGCGCCACGCAGGCCACCAGCGTCAGCCAGCGGCGCAGGCCGAGATACGCAGGCGGCACGACCGCCGGGCCGAGGACACGGTGCTCGTACAGCCAGAAGCCGCCGAAGGCCGCGACCTGGACGGCGATCGCCGCATCGAACGGCAGGAACAGCGTCGCCCAGCCGGCCAGCGACGGCAGGACCCCGATCGCCAGGAGACCGCTCGCGCGCTCGCCGCGGGCACGCAGCACGAGCCCCCAGTGCACGCCGCCCAGGAACGCGAGGATCACGGCGCCGTATCCGACCAGCACCCGCCCGGCGAGCTCGCGGGCCGCCAGGTCCGGCGCGGCCAGCATGACGCCGGCGCAGGCGAGGAACGGGATCAGGCCGCCATAGCCCAGCGCCGCGGTCCACGGTGGCAGGGCATTCGGCGAGTCGGATGCATTCATGAGGACGGACTCCAGGGCGTCGGCGGGGCGATTATCGGGCGCAGGCTGTGCCGCATGCCACGCCCCACGGCTGCGTCAACGGGCACCGGGAGCATAGACTAGCGGCTTCCGCAGGCTGCCCGGACCCTGGCCATGACACTGAGTCTTCGCTGTCCAGTATTGATGCTGTGGGGGCTGTGCCTTGGATTGCTGTGCGTCGAGGCTGGCGCCTGGACCGCGGTCAGCGACCCGGCGCGCCGGGCGCAGGCGCCCGAGGTCGCGGTCGGGCCGGACGGCTCCATCCATGTGATCTGGCTCGACAAGGGCCCGCTCGGCACCGCCGACCAGCGCGGCCACGATGCGAGCCACGGCCACAGTCACCAGTCCTTCACCGACCTGATGTACTCACGCTCCGACGACGGCGGTGAGACCTTCACGCCGCCGCTGCGCATCAACCGCGCCGACGGCGAGGTCTGGGGCTTCTCCGTCAGCAAGCCGCGCATCGGCGTCGGCCCGACCGGCGTCGTGCACGTCTTCTATCCGGCCAACACCGTCTCGGGCGTCACGGGCAAGGCGGTCGCCTCGTCCATGCATGTCCGCTCGGTCGACGGCGGCAGGAGTTTCTCCAGCCCGCTGCAGCTCAATGGTGACGGCGAGGACGACCTGTCGGAACTCGTTCACGGCGGGCTGTCGCAGGCGCACGTGTTCGGCACCATGACGGTCGCGGCGGACGGGGACGTGTACACGTTCTGGCTGGACACACGCGGCATGCAGGCAGCGCGCCCGCTCTCGGCAGTCTACCTGCGCGCCTCGCGCGACGATGGCGCGACATTCGAAGCCGAACGCGCGGTCTTCAACGGCGAGACCTGTCCGTGCTGCCAACTCACCGCGGTCACCCGCGGCGATACGGTCTACCTCGGCAGCCGCCATGTCTCACCCGACGACATCCGCATGCCGAGCGTGTCCCGCTCCGTCGACGGCGCTGCCACGTTCGGCGAGCGCGTCCCGATCGGCGGAACGCCCTGGCAGCTCGACGGCTGTCCGCTCAAGCCGACCGCGCTGGCGGTAGAGGGAGAGCACGTCTACACGCTGGTGCACAACGGCGCCGAGCAACCACCAGGTCTGCTGTTCGCGCGCTCGGAAGACGGCGGCGCGACATTCGGGCCCACGCTGCGCATCCATCCCGACGCCGCGGTCAGCGACAGCCCGGCGCTGGTGACCTCTGCGCGCGGCCTGTACGCCGTCTGGCACGCCAAGACCGATGGTGAACGTCGCGTGTTCCATCGCAGCTCGACCGACCAGGGCTCGACCTGGAGCGCGGTCGCTGAACTCGCGGCACCCGCCGGCGCAGCCGCCTATCCCGCCGCCGCGGCGCGGCCGGATGGCTCGACCGTGGTCGTATGGCAGCAGGGCGAGCAGATCCTGATGGATATCATCTGGACGCCGGTGAGTTGCGCGGCCTGCAAGCAATGAGACATCGCGCCGCCATCGCACTGGGCCTGCTGCTCGCCGCACCGCTGGCCGCAGGCGACACGCCGCCGGTGGCCCGGCTCGACGCCGGCGGCCTCAGGCAGCTGCTCGAAGCGCACCATGGCAACGTGGTGGTGCTGAATCTCTGGGCGACCTGGTGTTCGCCGTGCCTCAAGGAGATTCCGGAACTCATGGCGCTCGAAGCGGAACTGGGCGCGAGCGGTGTCGTGCTGGTCGCCGTCAGCATGGACGATCCTGCCGACCTGGCGAGGGTCGAAGCGTTTCGTGACAGCCACTTCCCGGGCTTTCGCAGCTGGCTGCGCGCCGACAGCCGACATGGACACCCTGGTCGAGCGTGGTCGATCCCGCCTGGAACGAACTGCTGCCGACCACCTACCTGATCGGACGTGATGGCCGGGTCGCCGGTCGCGTGCAAGGACGCCGTTCGCCCGAAGAACTGCGCAGCGCGGTTCTCGCGCTGGACTGACGAACCGCCCGAGCGACTCGTCGCGCGCCGTCGCGGCACGGTTCCCGCGCTACTGCTGGCCACGACTCCGGGCGGACGGCGTCCCGGCCTGCGCAAGCCCCTGCTGTATAATTGAATGTGAAAGGCTTTCCGGGACGCGGCCGCAGGCCGGTCCTGCACTCGAGAAAGGAGATCGTCGTGTACAAGTTCTCCAGAGCGTGGTTCCCCGGCGTCCTGGCGGCGGCAACCTTGATCCTCGGCGGTTGCGCCAGCGGCCCGGAGATCCGTACCGACACCAATCCCGCGGCCAGCTTTGCGGGCTACAAGACGTTCGGATTCTTCTCGCCGCTGGCCACCGACAGTGAGGGTTACGAGACCGTCCTGAGCGCCCGCCTGAAATCGGCCACGCGGCGCGCGATGGAGTCCCGCGGCTATGCGTACAGCGAGGCCAGTCCAGACCTGCTGGTCAACTTCTATGCCAACGTCGAGGACAAGCAGGAAATCCGCACGGCGCCGTTCGCGATCGGCTACTACGGCTACCGCCGCGGTCTCTACGGCGGTTTCAACACGCCGGACGTGGAGACCGTCAACTACAAGCAGGGAACCCTGTCCATCGACCTGGTTGATCCGAGCCAGAAGATGCTGGTCTGGCAGGCGACCGCCGAAGGCCGCGTGTCCCGGGAGGCTCGGACCAATCCCGGGCCGGCGATCGACGCCGTGGTGGCCGAGATGATGGCGACTGTCCCTGCTCCCGGCGGCCTGTGAGGCAAGGCGCGCAGATCCTGCCGGCCTGATTCACTTGCGGCTGGGCGTGAGACCCGCGGGCACGAGTTGCAGCAGCCGCTCGTCGCTCATCACGGCCTTGGCCGCCTCGATGTCCGGCGCGAAGTGACGGTCGTGGTCGTAGAAGGCGACCTGCCTGCGCAGCAGGGCGTGCGCCGCTTCGAGCGCCTCTGACGAGCGCAGCGGCCTGCGGAAATCGATGCCCTGGGCGGCGGCGAGCAGCTCGATCGCCAGCACGCCGCGGGTGTTTTCGGCCATCGGCAACAGGCGCCGCGCCGCGAAGGTCGCCATGCTGACGTGATCCTCCTGGTTGGCGGAGGTCGGCAGGCTGTCGACCGAGGCCGGGTGCGCCAGCGACTTGTTCTCGCTGGCCAGCGCCGCGGCGGTCACCTGCGCCAGCATGAAGCCGGAATTGAGGCCGCCCTGCTCCACCAGGAACGGCGGCAGCTGGCTCAGCGAGGAGTCGATCAGCATCGCGGTGCGCCGCTCCGACAGCGCGCCGATCTCGGCAATCGCCAGCGCCAGGTTGTCCGCGGCGAAGGCCACCGGTTCGGCGTGGAAGTTGCCGCCCGAGAGCACCTCGCCCGCCTCGCCGAACACCAGCGGGTTGTCGGAGACCCCGTTCGCCTCGGTCGCCAGGACCGACGCGGCGTGGCGCAGCTGCTGCAGGCAGGCGCCGGCGACCTGCGGCTGGCAGCGCAGCGAGTAGGGATCCTGCACGCGGTCGCAATCGGCGTGCGAGCTCTCGATGTCGCTGTGCGCCAGGATCGCCCGGAATGCCGTGGCCACGTCGATCTGCGCGCGATGCCCGCGCGCCTCGTGGATGCGCGGGTCGAACGGTGCGCGGCTGCCGAGCGCGGCGTCGACGCACATGGCGCCGGTCAGCAGCGAGCCGATCAGCAGGTCCTCGCTCTCGAACAGCGCGACCAGCGCCAGCGCCGTGGAGACCTGGGTGCCGTTCAGCAGCGCCAGCCCCTCCTTGGGCCCGAGCTCGATGGGCTCGATGGCGGCGGCCGCAAGCGCCTTCGCGGCCGGCATGACCCGGCCGCCGTAGTGCACCGTGCCCTCGCCGATCAGCGCGAGCGACAGGTGCGCGAGCGGCGCGAGGTCACCCGACGCGCCGACCGAACCCTGCGACGGCACCCGCGGCAGGATCCCGGCGTTCACCAGCTGCAGCAGCCGCTCGATCACCACCGGCCGCACGCCCGGACATGCCGCGCGCCAGGCTCGCCGCCTTCAGCACCATCGCGAGGCGCACCACCGCATCGGACAGCGGTTCGCCGACGCCCGCCGCGTGCGAGCGCACGATGTACAGCTGCAGCTGGGCCGAGCTCCTCGGCCTCAATACGGGTCTTGGCGAGTCGCCCGAAGCCGGTGTTGATGCCGTACAGCGCTTCGCCGGCATCCAGCCGCGCGCGCACCGCGTCCACGGCCCGCTCCACGTGCGCCAGCCAGCCCGGCGCCAGCACCACGCGCACGTCGTCGCGCGCCAGCGCGCGCAGTTCCGCCAGTTCGATGGCGCCGGGTGTCAGGGTATGCACGCTCATGTTGGATTCAGCGTAAGCCGGGCAGGTCGAGTCCCTGCTCCCGCGCGCAGGCAATCGCCTGCTCGTAGCCCGCATCGGCGTGGCGCATGACACCGGTCGCCGGGTCGTTGTGCAGCACGCGCGCGATACGCGAGGCGGCGGCTTCCGAGCCGTCGCAGACGATCACCACGCCGGCGTGCTGCGAGAACCCCATGCCGACGCCGCCGCCGTGATGGATGGAGACCCAGGTGGCGCCGCTCGCCGTGTTGAGCAAGGCATTGAGCAGCGGCCAGTCGGACACCGCGTCCGAGCCGTCGCGCATCGCCTCGGTTTCGCGGTTCGGGCTCGCCACCGACCCCGAGTCGAGATGGTCGCGGCCGATCACGACCGGCGCCTCGAGCTCGCCGCGCGCCACCATCTCGTTGAAGGCGAGCCCGAGGCGGGCGCGGTCCTTCAGTCCGACCCAGCAGATGCGCGCCGGCAGTCCCTGGAAGCGGATGCGCTCGCGCGCCAGGTCCAGCCAGCGGTGCAGGTGCGCATCGTCCGGCAGCAGTTCCTTCACCCTGGCGTCGGTGCGGTAGATGTCCTCGGGATCGCCCGACAGCGCGACCCAGCGGAACGGGCCGATGCCCTCGCAGAACAGCGGCCGCACGTACGCCGGCACGAAGCCCGGGAAGTCGAAAGCCTTGGCCACCCCCTCGTCGAACGCGACCTGGCGGATGTTGTTGCCGTAGTCGAACACCACCGCGCCACGGGACTGCAGTGCGAGCATAGCCTCGACGTGCACCTTCATCGACGCGCGCGCGGCCCGTTCCACGCTGGACGGATCGCTCTGGCGCATCGCGGCGGCCTGCTGCAGAGTCCAGCCGAGCGGCAGGTAGCCATTGAGCGGATCGTGCGCGGAAGTCTGGTCGGTCACCACGTCCGGCAGGACGCCGCGCGCCACCAGCGCCGGGCACACCTCGGCCGCGTTGCCGAGCAGACCGACCGAGAGCGCTTCGCCGCGCGCGCACGCGTCCCGCATGAGCGCCAGCGCCTCGTCCAGCGAGGTCGCCTTGCGGTCCAGGTAGCCGGTGCGCAGCCGGAAGTCGATGCGTGACTCGTCGCACTCCACCGCCAGCATCGAGAAGCCCGCCATGGTCGCCGCCAGCGGCTGCGCACCGCCCATGCCGCCGAGTCCCGCCGTCAGGATCCAGCGTCCCGCCGCCTCGCCGCCGAAGTCCTGCCGGGCGCAGGCGCCGAAGGTCTCGTACGTGCCCTGCACGATGCCCTGCGAGCCGATGTAGATCCACGAGCCGGCCGTCATCTGGCCGAACATCATCAGGCCCTTGCGATCGAGCTCGTGGAAGTGTTCCCAGGTCGCCCAATGCGGCACGAGGTTGGAGTTCGCGATCAGCACCCGCGGCGCGTCGACATGGGTCCTGAAGACGCCGACGGGCTTGCCGGACTGCACCAGCAGCGACTCGTCGTCCTTGAGCCGCGTCAGCACCGACAGGATGCGCTCGAAGCATTCCCAGTTGCGCGCGGCCTTGCCGATGCCGCCGTACACGACCAGTTGATCGGGATGCTCGGCCACCTCGGGGTCGAGGTTGTTCTGCAGCATCCGGTATGGGGCCTCGGTGAGCCAACTGAGGCAGTTGAGCTGCGCCCCACGCGGCGCACGCACGGCGCGGGGACTCTGGGCGGGGGTTGCCGGAGAAGTGGCCATGACCAACGAGGATACGCCCCCTGGCAGCGCGACCCAACTGCCGCGGCGAAGCTCTGGCTAGTGTGTCTCGCCCGCCGCCGGCCACTTGCCGCGCAGGTGCAGGTCGCGCTGCGGGTAGGGGATGGTGATGCCCGCCGCCTTGAACCTGTCCCAGATCTCCAGGTACAGGTCGGAGCGGACGTTGTTGATGCCGTCCTCGGGATCGAGGATCCAGAAGCGCAGCTCGAGCTCCACGCCATTGTCGCCGAAGGCCATGACGCGGCTCGCCGGGGCCGGCTCGCGCTGCACCCGGGGATGGTCGCGGGCCGCCTCCAGCAGCAGGCCGAGCGCCTGGCGCGGGTCATCGTCGTAGCTGATCTGCACCGGCAGTTTCAGCCGTATCGAGCGGTTGGCGTAGCTCCAGTTGATCACCTCCGAGCTGATGACGTTCTCGTTAGGGATCAGCGTGTCGACGCCGTCGCGGTCCTGCACGACGATGTAGCGGGCGCGCAGTTCCTTGACCACGCCAAAGCGGTCGCCGATGGTGATCACGTCGCCCTGCCGAATGGAGCGGTCGCCGACCAGGATGAAGCCGCTGACGAAATTGGCGGCGATCCGCTGCAGGCCGAAGCCCAGCCCGATGCCCAGCGCGCCGCCGAACACCGTCAGCGCGGCGAAGTCCACGCCGACCGCGTTCAGCGCGACCAGCGCGGCGATCAGCAGCAGGAACAGGCGGACGAACTTGGCGACGCCCACGCGCAGGCCGATCGACAGCTGCGTGGAGCCCATGATGCCGCGCGTCGCCAGCGTGCCGAGGTAGCTGGCGATCGCCATGAACACCAGCAGCGTGACCAGCACGCGTCCGGCGTCGAGCAGCGAGAAGCGCGTCTTGCCGATGGGAATGGCGATGTCGTCGAGCGCGGCGGTGATCGGATCGATCCAGCCGACCAGGTACAACGCGACGACGATCCACACCGACCAGGAGATGACGTGTTCGGAGGCCATCAAGAGCGGGCCCGGGCGCAGCACCCGCTTGACGACCTCGATGCCGAGCCGCACGCCGGCCAGCGCCAGCGCGAGGATGGCAACCGACCGCACCAGCGTGAACGGCGCGGCGAAGGCCTGCAGCACGCCTGCCGCCATCAGCGTCAGCACGCCGAACACCGTCGGCGCGAACAGCCGCTCGCTCAGGGCGCTCAGCACGTCCTTGATGGAGCCCGGCTCGGCCGGTCCGCTCGCCTTGAAGCGCCGGCGTACCAGGCGCGCGCCGAGCCAGGCGATCGTGCCGACGACGAGCAGAATCGCGATCTCCAGCCAGTAACCGGGATTGCGCATGCTGCTCGCGACGAGCTGCAGGATGTCTTGCAGGAGCTGCGGGCTCTCGTTCATCTCAGGTCTCTCCTCGCCGGATCGTAGCGAACGCTGGCGCCGGCCAACAAACCTCGACTTCGTCAGCTATGCTCGGGCCAGGGTGAACGCGATGCCACCGAATACCTGGACACGGGTACTGACCCACGCGACCGTGGCGAGCTGCGCCGAGAACTCGCCGTCCGGCGGCCTGCTCGAAGACTTCGCCGTCGCGATCGCCGGCCAGCGGCTCGCCTGGATCGGACCGGCCGTCTCCCTGCCGGTCCTGCCGGATCGGACCGAAGTCATCGACCTGCGCGGCGCCCTGGTGACCCCCGGCCTGATCGATTGTCACACGCATCTGGTGTTCGCGGGTGATCGCAGTCACGAGCTCGGGATGCGCCAGGCCGGCGCGAGCTACCAGGACATTGCGCGCGCCGGCGGCGGGATTCTCTCGACCGTCAGGGCGACCCGCGCGGCCGGCGAGGAGGCACTGCTGGCGCTCGCGCTCGATCGGGCGCGAGTCCTCGCGGCCGAGGGCGTGACTTGTCTCGAGGTCAAGTCCGGCTACGGCCTGGATCTCGAGACCGAGCTCAGGCTGCTGCGTGTGGCGCGGCGCCTCGGCGAGCGGCTGACGCTGACCGTACACGCGACGCTGCTCGCGGCCCACGCCGTGCCGGCGGAGTTCGCCGGGCGCGGCGACGACTATATCGACCACGTCACGCGCGACATCCTGCCCGCGGCGCATGCCGCCGGGCTGGTCGACTCCGTCGACGCCTTCTGCGAGCCCATCGCGTTCTCGCCGGCGCAGGTCGAGCGACTGTTCGCCGCGGCGAGGGCCCTTAGCCTGCCGCTCCGCCTGCATGCGGAACAGCTGTCGAACTCTCACGGCGCGCAGCTTGCGGCCGCATACGGCGCGCTGTCGGCCGATCATCTCGAGCACCTCGACCAGGCTGGCGTGCGAGCCATGGCGTCAGCCGGCACCGTGGCGGTGCTGCTGCCGGTGCCGTTCTATTACCTGCGCGAGACCCGGCTGCCACCCATCGACATGCTGCGCGAGCACAGGGTGCCGCTCGCGGTGGCGAGCGACTTCAATCCGGGCAGCTCGCCGCTGCTGTCCTTGCGCCTCGCCATGCAGATGGCCTGCACGCTGTTCGGACTGACCGCTACCGAGGTTCTCCGCGGGGTCACTCGCCACGCGGCCCGCGCGCTGGGGCTCGAGGCCGAGCTCGGTACGCTCGAGGCAGGCAAGCGGGCGGATCTCGTCGTTTGGGACGCCGCCGCACCGGCCGAGCTCGTGACGCAGTTTGGCGTGGCCACGCCGACGCAGGTGTGGCGCCGCGGCGCGCCGCGCGAGTTGCCCTAGGCCGCCGGGCCGGCGGCCGCGACCCCCAGCAATGACAGCACGGCCGCGCGTGCCGCCGGCGCGTGCAGCAGCAGTACCACCACGTCGCCCGGCCGCGCCCAGTCGAGCGCGCGCCGCGCCGCGGCGACCTCGTCGAGCTCGAGCTGCAGCGCCGACGCCGGCAATCCAGCCTCCTGCAGCACCGCCCGCAGGATGCCTGGCACTTCGCCGGCCTGACGGCCGCGCAGATAGCCTGCCAGGTCCTTCAGCACGACCAGGTCCGGCTTGAACGTCGCGGCGGTGGCCGCGAGCGCACGGATGTCCTGGTCGGTGCGGTTGCCCGCCTGCCCCAGCAGCAGCGCCAGGCGCCCGGCGGGGTCGACGCGCCGGGCCAAATCCAGCACGCCGTGCAAGCCGTCGGGGTTGTGGGCGTAGTCGACGAACACGGTGACCCCGGCGCGCTCTACCCGGGTGAGCCGCCCGGGGTTGTCCGCGGGGTCGGCGCCAAAACGGGCGAACACCTCGGCGATCGTCGGCGCACGGATCCCCAGCGACGCGGCCGCCAGCGCCGCGGCGGCAAGGTTGGCGACGTTGTAGGCCGCCTGACCGCCGACGGCGAGCGGCATCGCGGCGACCGGCCCGAGATCGTGCGTGCTGCCCGCATAGGACAGCTGCAGCGCGCCGTCGCGCACACCGCAGGTCGCGCCATGTCGCTCGCGATGCTCGCGTAGCACGGGCTGATCGGCATGCATGGCGAACCAGCCGAGCGCGGGCGGCGCGGTCCGCCGGCTGACCGTCTCGAGCGCCCTGTGCCGCAACAGCTCGTCGTCCGCATTGAGCACCAGCAGTCCGCTGCGATCGAGCGCCTGCGCGACGACCAGCTTGACGTCCGCCAGCGCCTCGAGGTCGTCGATGCCGTACTCGCCGAAATGATCGGCGCTGATGTTGGTGATCACCGCGGTGCGCGCACGGCGCAGCGCCAGCCCGCGGCGCAGGATCCCGCCGCGCGCCGTTTCCAGTATCGCGGCCTCCACCGTAGGGTCGCGCAGGATCGTGCGTGCGCCGATCGGCCCCGAATAGTCGCCGCTCGCGAGCGTCTGGCCATCGACGAACACACCGTCCGTGCAGCAATGCCCGGTACGCCAGCCGCGCGCCCGGGCGCAGGCGGCCAGCAGTCGCACGGTCGTGGTCTTGCCATTGGAGCCGGTCACCAGCACGGTCGGAATGTCGTGCAGGGCGCGCCAGTCGACCGCTTCGACAGCCGGCAGCGCATCGAGCGGAAAACTCCTGCTGCCGGTGCCCGCGCCCAGTGTCAGCTCGGCGTCGTCGAGCGAATGCCGGCAGCGGGCGGTCTGCCGCCGCGTTGAGCAGACGGTGCAGCAGCGGCCTGGCCTCGGTGGCGGCGAGGCGCGTGAGCCGCTCGAGTGCGGGCTCTTCCTCGAGTACCGCGGCGATGGCGAGATCGGGCTGGCTGGCCGCGAGCCGCTGCCCGAGACCTGCCCAGCGCGGCGGGTCGGCGGCCACCAGCGTGGCGCACCACGCCCACTCGTTGAGTTCAGTCGCGGTGTACAGCTGGTCGACGGGCGCTGCCAGCGCCAGCGAAACCCCGCGCGCGTGCCGCCGGTGAGCCAGCGGCAGCGGCGGCCAGCGAAGATGCTCGCGGGCGCGTTCGACCCGCGCTGCCCAGCCGGCGGTAAGGTCGTCGCCGACCTCCGGCACGACCGTCTCGAGGACGGCGCCGGGTCCCTCGAAGAACAGGTTCGGACCGGTCAGTCGTCTCGAATCATCGAATGGCAGGTCGGCCACGTCGCTCAGTCTTCCGCCTCCGGCGCAAAGCGGATGCCTCGCTCGTCGCGGATCAGCCCCTCCAGGGACATCGCCTCGGTCGGCGTCGGCGGAGGCGGCAGGCTGGGCGGCGGCTCCGTGGCAGCACGCGTGCGCGGCGGGGCGTCCGCGCCAGCCTCCGGCCGGAACTTGATGATCTGTTTCCAGGACCGCGCCAGCACGTCGGCGAAGATCAGGATCAGGTCGCCGGTCTGGCCCATGCGAAGCGCGGCGTCGATGGCCTCCTGCTCGTCGGGGATGATCGAGATCGCCGTCGCGGGGACGCCGACCGCCTCGAGCGTCGCCGCCTGCATGCGCGGCACCTCCTCCGGCCCGCGGCCGCGGGTGTTGTCGTCGCGCCGGCAGATGTAGTGGTCGAACTTGCCCGCCGCCGCGCGGGCGATGGCGTGGATGTCCTCGTCGCGCCGGTCGCCGGGGCTCGCGAGCACCACGATGCGCCGGCCCGCTCACGTCGAGGCGCTGGGCGAGGTCCGCCATGACCGTCACGGCGTGCGCGTTGTGCCCATAGTCGAACAGCACCTTGAACGGGTGCTCGCTGTAGACGTTCATCCGCCCCGGCGCCTGGAAGAACGTGGTGTCGAACGTCCGCAGGCCCTGGCGGATGGCGTCGAGCTTGATGCCGAGCGAAAACGCCATCGCGGCAGCGAACATGGCGTTCTGCACGTTGTGCACCGCCCGGCCCTCGAGCGTGGCCGGAATCAGGTGGGTCCACACCAGCGGGATGTGCCCGCCGCGGTCGTATAGCGTGATCATCTGGCCGTTGACGCCGGCCTCCAGCGCGCAGGCGCGCCCACCGGCGCGCACGTGCTCGCGCACCAGCGAGTGCTGCGGGTTGGTGGTCACGTAGCAGATGTTCTTCGCGTCGGTGTAACCGGACATCTTCAGCACCAGCGGCTCGTCGGCGTTCAGCACCGCGCAGTCGGTCGCGACCTCGACGACGATGCGCTTGACCTCGGCCAGCTGCTCGATGGTGTCGATGCCCTTGAGCCCCAGGTGATCAGCCTGCACGTTCAGCACCGCGCCGACGTTCACCTCCGGCACGCCCATGCCGGCGCGCAGCAGCCCACCGCGCGCGGTCTCCAGCACCGCGATGTCGACCTGCGGGTCGGCCAGCACCATGCGCGCCGAGACCGGCCCCGTCATGTCGCCGGACACCGTGCGCTGGCCGTCGATGTACACCCCGTCGGTGGTGGTCAGGCCCGGCGTGAAGCCGGCCATCTTGGTGATGTGCGCGAGCATGCGCGCCGTCGTGGTCTTGCCGTTGGTGCCGGTGACCGCGGCGATCGGCACGCGCGACGGCGTGCCCGGCGGGAACAGCATGTCGATGACCGGCCCGGCGACGTCGCGCGGCGTGCCCTCGCTCGGCGCCACGTGCATGCGAAAGCCCGGGGCCGCGTTCAGCTCGCAGATGCCGCCGCCGACCGTGCGGTAGCTCTCGGTGATGTCGGTCGTCAGGAAGTCGACGCCGCCGACGTCGAGCCCGATGGCCCGCACCGCGCGCACCGCCATGTCGCGGTTCTCGGGATGGATCACGTCGGTGACGTCGGTCGCCGTGCCGCCAGTCGAGAGGTTGGCGGTGGAGCGCAGGAACACCGTCTGGCCCGTCGCCGGGACCGACTCGGGCGTGAGGCCGGCGCGCGCCAGCATGGCGTGCGCCTGGGCGTCGAGCTCGAGCCGGGTCAGCACCTTCTCGTGGCCGACGACCGCGGCGCGGGTCCGCGTTGACGATCTCGACCAGTTGCGCGACGGTGTGCTGCGCCGTCGCCGACCACGTGACCCGGGGTGCGCCGCGTCGCGGCCACCAGCTCGCCGTTCACCACCAGCAGCCGGTGATCGGCGCCTTCGAGGAAGGTCTCGACGATCACCGAGCGCGAGTGCTCGCGCGCCACCGCAAAGCCCTGGCGCGACCTCGTCGTCGGTGGTCAGCCGGATGGAAATGCCGCGTCCATGGTTGCCGTTGTAGGGCTTGGTGACCACCGGAAAGCCGATGCGCCGCGCGGCGCGGACCGCTTCGTTCTCGTTCTGCACCAGCTGCTGGCGGCGGCACCGGCAGGCCCAGCGAGGCCAGGATTCGATTGGTCTCTTCCTTGTCGCTGGCGAGCTCGACCGCGATGTGCGGCGTGCGGCCGGTCACGGTCGCCTGGATGCGCTGCTGGTACCGGCCGTGCCCGAGCTGCACCAGCGACTGGTCGTTGAGCCGCAGCCAGGGAATGCCGCGGCTCTCGGCCGCCCGCACCAGCGCCGCGGTGGACGGGCCCAGCGCCTGGCGCTGCGAAAAGCGGATGAACGCGTCGCGCGCCTCCGGCCAGTTCCAGCCCTCGGGCACGACGCCCGCCGGCCGCAGCGTCTCGGGCAGCAGCGAGCCGAGCAGCGCGAGCCCCAGTTCGCCGGCGGCGATGCCTTGGTCGCGCTGCGCGTACTCGTAGACGACCGAGTACACTCCCGGCTGACCGGTGCCGCGGGTCTTGCCGAAGGTGACGTCCTCGCCGGCGACATTCTGCACCTCGATGGCCACGTGCTCGAGCACGTGGCCGAGCCAGGTGCCGTCGCCTTCGCGCATGCGCCGGAAGAAGCCACCCGGCTCGCGATAGGAGCAGCCGTGCTCGGCCAGTCCCGGCAGCGCGGCCGCCAGCGCATCGACGAAGGCGTCGCCCAGCCGGCCGGTGGGCCAGGCTTCGAGTTCGCCGAGGTCGACGTCGAGGCGGATGACCGGGAAGCGCGCATACAGGGACGGCCCGACGTAGACCGAGCGATCGAGGACCTTCATCGGCTACTCCTTCGGCTGCACCAGCGTGCCGGCCGAGGCGATCCTCGTGTGCATGTTGAAGGTGGCGCCGGACACCAGCACGTGCACCTTCAGGCCCAGCATGCAGACCGGCTGACCTTCCGTGACGCTATCCATGGACGAGTAGGTGACGTCCGCCGCGTCCACGACGGTCACGCCGCCGCTGCCGACCACCTCGAGCGTCTCATCCGGGGATATGAACACGGCCGTGTCCTCGTCCAGCCCGATCCCCACCGCGAACGGGTTGTAGGCCAGCGCCGTAAGCAGGCGGCCGAGCCGGTCCCGCTGCCGGAAGTGCTGGTCGATGATGAAGCGGTTGGTGAGCCCGAGCCCGGGGGCGAGCCGCACGCTGCCCGAGATGACCGACGAGCCCTCGTCGCCGAAGGCGATCATGTGCTCGCTCAGGATGCTGGCGCCGGCACTGGTGCCGCCGACGGTCACGCCATGCGCGTTGCGGGTGCGGATCAGCTTGGCCACGGGCGTGCCGCCCAGCAGCGAGGTCAGCCTGAGCTGGTTGCCACCGGTGAAGAAGATCCCCGTTGCGCGCTCCAGCCGCTCAAGGCGGCTCGCCTCGCGGCAGTCACGGCGGGTGTCGAAGTCCATGACCTCCACCCGCGCCGCGCCCAGCTTGCGGAACAGCCGTTCGTAGCGTGGCCCGGTCTCGTGCAGGCGGCTGGCCGTCGGGATGACGACGATGTCCGCGTCGGGCCCGCCCGAGACCTCCACGAACCGCTCCAGGATGTGGCGGTCGTTTTCCTTGTTCTCCGCGCCGCCGATCGGGACGATCCAGCCGCGGGTCTCGCCCTCGGGCACTTTACTCGGGCACATCGCTGCACAGCTCCTTGCCTGGCCGGGGCCGCCAACGTGTGCTGGGCCCGCCGACCCGACAGCGTGGGCACAGCCGGCGATGCCGTCAAGGTCGCCGCGGTCGCCGGTTCAGTCCGCGCGCGCCAGGTGCCTCTCTGCGATACGTGCGACCAGGCGGGCGGCCACGCGGGCGGTCCGTGAATCGATGTCGTGGACCGGGTTCAGCTCCGCCACGTCGGCCACCCGCAGCTTGCGGCTGGCCGCGAGCAGGTCGATCAGCGGCTCGATCACGGCCAGTTCCACGCCGCGCGCCGCTGGGGCGCTGACGCCGGGCGCCACCGCGGCCGGCAGCGCGTCCAGGCAGACCGTCAGGTAGAGGTGGTCGACCCGGGCCTCGAGCCTCAGCAGTTCGCGCGCCAGCTCGGGCAGGCGCTCCGCGAGCATCTCCTCGTCGGGCACCCAGCGCACGTCGAGCTCCCGGGCCCTGTCAAAGAGCGCCGCAGTGTTCGCGTAGCGGCTGACGCCCAGGCAGTGGTACTCGACACGTTGGCCGGCGGCGGCCGCGTTCTCGAGGATCTGGCGAAACGGCGTGCCGGAAGTCGCCCGGGAGCCGCTCCGCAGGTCGAAGTGCGCGTCGAAGTTGACGATGCCGATCGGACCCGATCCGCCGGTCCCGCGCAGCGCGTCGCGCAGCCCGCAATAGCTGCCGTAGGCGATCTCGTGGCCGCCGCCCAGACCGATCGGCAGGCTGCCGGCGCCGATCGCCTTGGCGACCACTGCCGCATACTCGGCCTGCGCCGCCTCCAGCGCGTCGTCCTCGCAGACGACGTCGCCGAGATCGCCGACCGCCGAGACCGCGTGCGCCGCGACGTTCGCAAGCGCGCGGCGCAGCGCCTCGGGACCGGCCGCAGCGCCGGCCCGACCGGCGTTGCGCGCCACGCCCGCGTCGCAGGCGAACCCCAGCAGCACGATGGGCGCGCCGGTCGCGTCGGCCGGCCGCACGCACTGGTGCCAGCGTCGCGCCCGGCCGCCGTCCGCGGCGTCGTCGCGACCGCTCCACTGCGCCGGGCTCGGGGCACGTCTCATTGCCATAGCTTAGCCGCTGGCCGGGACGTGGCGCCGGGCGCGGGAGGCGGATCAGCGCGGGCGGGAGGGGTCGATCGGCTCCTTGGGCTTGCGCCACACGCCGTTGCGGGCACCATCGACGAGGTCCGTAGCGGCCGTCTTGACGCGGGTCAGCCAGCGACGCGCCCAGGCGAACTCGAGGCCGAGGATGCCAAGCCCGATCGGAATCACGATCAGCGCCGGGCCGGGCAGGACCACCATCGCCAGTCCCACCAGCAGCACCGTGCCGCCGATGATCGAGATGGCGATGCGCCGCGCCCACTTGTAGGGCACTGACCCGTTCAGCCATTGGCGCAGCCCGCTCATGCGCAAACGCAGGGCGGGCCCTGGAAGCAGGCGGGGCAGCAGCGCAGCGGACGGGAGGGGTACGCCAAGGACGGCATCCATGCTGGAAGGCCAGCGAATTCTAGACTGCGGCGTGTGAACAATCGGCGACCAAGATCACTGAAGCGAGGGCATTGCAGTCCGCGCCGTGTGGACGATCGGCGACCCGGTCACTCGGGCAGCCGTGGCCATTCCAGCGGCGGGGGTTCCTCGGGCTCTTCCGGTTCGGTGGTTTCGATCGCCTCGACGCCCTCATGGTTCCCACGGTCGGACTTCCTGCGCCGCAGGCGCGTGGCCGGCAGCGCCGCGAGATCGAACCGGAAGGGCGGCTCCTGCCCCTTGAGCAACGCGACCGCCGCCTCCAGGGCCGGTCCCGTCCACCCGGCCGGCACGGCGGCGCCACGCCCGGCGACCGTTTCCGCCGCCAGCAGCAGGCGGGTCGCATCGACGTGCACTTCCCGCAGCAGTGCCGCGAGCGGCGCGCGCTCGGCAGCCGGCAACTGCAGCAAAGCCCGGCGCAGCGCGACATCCAGGGTCGCCTCGGCGGCCGCCCGGCTGGCGCGCGGGTCCGAGCCGCCCCACTGCCCGGCGGCTTCGGCCAGCGCCCGCACCAGCATGCCCACGACCCGCTGGGTCTCCAGCGGCACCTGGGCGTCGACCGGGGCGGGACGCGCCGCGCCGCTCTCGGCCAGGACCAGCCGGAGCTCGTTGGCGAGCAGCGAGAGCGCAGCGACCGGTCTGCTGGCGGCCGGCGTGGCACGAGCCGCGGTCACGGTCACGGCGTCCCGCGCCAGCACGGCGCGCAAATCCTCGACGATGCGCGCCGCTTCGGCGCCGGCCTTGCCGGTCGCGAGCAGCGCTGCCGCGCGTGCCGCGCCCTGGTCCAGCGCTTGGGCCAGCGCAAACGGCGACGCGCGCACGCCAAGCACTGGATCACTCACCACGGCGCCGAACAGGCGGCTCACCGCAACGAGTGCCTCCGCCGGACCCTCCGCCGGATCGGCCGGCAGGCTGCGCGGCAGCATGCCGAGCCGCTCCTCGACCGCGGCGCGCACCTGCTCCACCAGTACTTGCGCCGCACGGGCCGGCAGGTCCGGCGGGCGCGCTTTCGGCAGCAGCGCGACGACCTGCGCGCGCGCCTCCTCGATGGCGATGTCGACGCCGGGCGCGACGCCTGGGCGGGCGGCCACGGCGGTGAGCGCCCGTTCCGCCCCGGCGGCGACGGCCTTCTGCAGCGCCGCGGCGAGACTGGCCGGATCACGGTTGCTAGCGGCACCCGATGCCGCACGCAGGAACGCCAGCAGGCGAGCCGCGGCCTCCGCGGGACCCTCCTCGGGCACGGCCGGGGCCGCCAGCCCGGCGCGGCGGCCGAGCTGCTCGACCACGGCGAGGCGCACCTCCTCGACGAAGATCCTGAGGCCGGCGGCGGTGTCCAGCGAGCGCGGCGCGCTGCCCGGCGCGCCGGGCGCCGGCGTACTCGCGCCGGCCGAAGGCCGCACCGCCGGGGGCGGTGGCAACGGCCAGCTCGGCGCGGGCAGCCTCGGGATCTTCATGCCGGCCTCACCCGCCGCCGCCCAGCCGGGCGAGCTGGCGATCGTGCAGGCGCGACAGCGTGGCCACGGCCAGTGCCGCGCCACAAGTCGCCAGGAACATGTCCCATTGCGTATCCCATACGTCGCCCTGGGTGGCCAGGAATTCGTCGGCCGCACCGCCGACCAGCAGTGCCGACCACCATTCGATGAACTCGTACACCGCGCTGATGGCCAGACAGATCGCTACCGTAATGAACGGCAGCCAGCGTCCGGACTTGAGCGGCGAGCGGCGCACCAGGATCTCGCGCACGGCGATGGCCGGGATGAAGCCCTGCGCCAGGTGGCCCAGGCGGTCGTAGTGGTTGCGGGCCAGGTCGAACGCGTCCTGCACCCAGAAGCCGACCGGCACCCGCGCATAGGTGTAGTGCCCGCCGACCATCAGGATGACGGCGTGTAGCGCGATCAGCGTGTACAGCATCGGCGTCAGCGGAAAGCGCCGCACGGTCGCCAGCAGCAGCGGCGCCACGATCAGGACCGGGGCCACCTCGAGCCACCAGGTCAGCCGGTCGAACGGACCAATGCCCGACCATATGAGCACCGGCGTCGCCACCAGGAAGAACGCCGCCAGCGCGCGGCGCGAAGCGGCCGGCGGGTATTGGCTCGTCGCCGTCACGTGCGCGCTCCGGCCGCGCTGGCGCCGGTCGCGGTCACAGGCTGCGCGCCTTGACCTGCTCCTCGAGCACCTCGATCAGCTGGCCCTTGTAGAAGTCGCCGCCGGCATGCTTCCTCGCGGCCTGAAGGAAGCCGAGCATCTCGTCCCGGTCCTGTGGCACTTCGCAGCCGTCGAAGGTACCGTTCATCGCCCAGCGCACGAAGCCGACCTGGCCCGCCAGCCGATCCTGCTGGGCCGCGCGGCGGATCAGCTCGGCGGCCCGGCAGGTGTCCTGGGGCTGCTTGTTGAGGCCGAGCAGGTGCAGGTAGCCGACCACGAACAGCGCCTGCGGGTAGTCCGCGTCGACTGCGGTGGCGCGATACGGAATCGCCTTCTCGCCGACACCCGAGTAGCCGTACACCCGCGCCAGCTGGTAGTTCAGCCGGGGGTTGGACGGATCCGCCTTGACCGCCGCTTCGCAGGCGGCGATCGCCGCCGGCAGGTCGATGTCCGCGCGCGACAGGCCGGGACCCACGTGATGCGGATCCTCGGGGTGCGACGCCAGCCGATCGCACTCCGTCACCACCTGCGAGTAGCGCGCCGGATCGAAGGGCTTGCTGTCCGCAAGCGCGGTCGCAGCCTGGCCGGACAACGCGAGGACGATGAGAAATCGCAACATGGCACTGGCTCCTTCCTGACCGGGAACCCAGTGTGGCGAGGCGGCGGCGGCCTGCGCAAGCCCGGTCAGGGATGCTCGCGCAGGAATGCCTCGACCAGGCCGGCCACCCGCCCGGGTTGCTCGTGATGCAGCATGTGGCCGACGCCCTCGAGTGTCTGCACGCGCGCATGCGGGATCAGGCGCAGGAAGGTTGTCGCGCTGCCGTCTTCACCCATGCGCGGCAGGTACTCGGAAAGCTCCGCCAGCACCAACAGCACCGGCGCGGTGATGTGCTGCCAGCAGGCCTCGGCTTCATCACGCCGGTACAGGTAGGGATTGACCAGCTTGTGCCGGGGATCCGCGACGATGCGCACGCCGCCACCGTCGGCCGGACGGGCCCAGCAGCGCGCCACGAACGCTGCGCGGTCCGCGGCGAGCCGCTCGTTGCGCGCAGTCAGCAGATGGGCCAGGTCGTCGAAACTCGCGAAGGAGCCGTAGCCCGGCGGCTCGCGCAACTGGTGCAGCCACTCCCGGAACCGTCCCGGCGCATCGGCCGGCGATGAGCGCGGCAGTCCGAAACCCTCGAGATTGATCACGCTGCGCACCCGGTCCGGACGGATGCCCGCGTAGAGCATGGCGATGTTGCCGCCCATGCTGTGGCCGACCAGCCGGGCTGGACCGTCCGGGCACAAGCGGTCGAGCAGCTGGTCGAGATCCGCGAAGTAGTCGGGGAACCAGTAGCCTTGCGGGTCCCAGCCGGTCTGCCCGAAGCCACGCCAGTCGAAGCCGGTGAGTGACCACTCCGCCTCGAAGCAGTCGACCATGAACTGGAAGGTGTCCGCGGTGTCGCCCCAGCCGTGCAGCAGAACCACCGGGTCGCGCGACTCGGGCCCCCAGTGGGTCAGGTGGTGCTCGATGCCCCGCAGCTCGACCCGCTGGTGACGTGCGGCGCGGACCGGCCGGTACACCACGGCTCAGGCGGTCGTTTCCGGGGACTGCGCGGCAGCCTCCGGGGGCAGGCGCTGCACCAGCAGCTTGTCGATGCGGCGCTCGTCCATGTCCACGACCTCGAAACGCAGGTCCTTCCAGACGAAAGACTCCGCCGTCACCGGCAGCCGGCCAAGCTGCGCCAGCACGAATCCCGCCAGCGTGGTGAAGTCGTCGCCGTCGGCCATGTCGCGCCGCTCGAGCAGCCGTTCGGCCTCGTCTATCGGCAACCGCCCGTCCAGCAGCCACGAATCATCGCTGCGGCGCACGGCCTCGGGTGCGTCCACGTTGCCGACGTCCGGCAGCTCGCCTGCGATCGCCTTGAGCACGTCCGCGGGCGTCACGATGCCCTCGATGGAACCGTGTTCGTCGACCACCACCGCCACGTGCACGGCGGCCTCGCGGAACAGCTCGAGCAGGCGCAGGACGGTCGTGGTCTCCTGCACCACCAGCGGGGCCATGGCGAGCCCCGCGATGTCGGTGCCCTCGTCGGCGCGGACCCACTCCAGCAGGTCGACCGCGCGCGCGATGCCGATCAGCTCGTCGATCTCGCCGCGACAGACCAGGTAGCGCGAGTGCCCGCTGTTGCGCACCGCCTTCCACACCGTCTCGCGCGGATCCTCGACGTCCAGCCACAGCAGGTCGCCGCGCGGCACCATCACGCTGCGCACATTGCGGTCCGCCAGACGCAGCACGCCTTCGATCATGCGATGCTCGGCGTGATGAAACACGCCCTCGCGCGTGCCCTGCGCGATCAGCGCGCGGATCTCGTCCTCGGTGATGGCGTGACGCACGGTGCGGCGCATGCCGAGCACGCGCAACACCAGTTCGGTGGATCGCTGCAGCAGCCAGACCAGCGGCGCGCCGCCGCTCGCGATCCACTGCATCGGCCGGGCGACCACCACGGCGATGGCCTCGGGATGCACCAGTGCCCAGCGCTTGGGTACGAGCTCGCCGATCACCAGCGACAGATAGGTGACGCCGATCACGACCGCGACGTAGGCGGCCGTCTCGGCGTATTCAGCCAACGCCGGCAGGGCGGTGCTGACCCAGGCCGCGAGCGGTTCGGCGAAGCTCGCGCCGCTGTACACGCCGGCGAGGACGCCGATCAGCGTGATGCCGATCTGCACGGTGGACAGGAACCGGGTGGGCTCCTCCATCAGGCGCAGGGCCGCCCTGGCGCCCTTGCTGCCCTCGGCGGCGAGCTGCTCCAGGCGCGTGCGCCGCGACGAGACCACGGCCAGTTCCGCCATCGCGAACAGGCCGTTAATGATGATCAACGTCAGCAGTATCAGGAATTGGGCCAGCATCTTGTGCGGCCCCGAAACGGCAGCCGAATCAGGATTCTAGCAGCTAGACGGGCGCACGCCTCGCCGCCGAGGCGAGGACCGCCGGGCCGGCCTCGTACCAGCCCCGGGAGCGGTTCACCAGCCGCACCACGGCCAGCATGATCGGCACTTCGATCAGCACCCCGACCACGGTCGCCAGCGCCGCCCCGGAGCCGATCCCGAACAGGCTGATGGCGGCCGCCACGGCCAGCTCGAAGAAGTTCGAGGCCCCGATCAGCGCCGATGGGCCGGCGACGCAGTGGGCGACCCCCAGCCGGCGATTGAGCAGGTAGGCGAGCGATGAATTGAAGACCACCTGGATGAGGATCGGCACGGCCAGCAGCGCGATGACCAGCGGCTGGGCGATGATGGCCTCGCCCTGGAACGCGAACAGCAGCACCAGCGTGGCCAGCAGCGCCGTCAGCGACCAGGGTCCGATGGCCGCGACGGTCGCCTGGTACGCCGCCTCGCCGCGGGCGAGCAGCCAGCGCCGCCAGGCCTGCGCGATGAGGAGCGGTACGACGATGTACATGGCGACCGAGAACAGCAGCGTCTCCCACGGCACCACGATGGCCGACACGCCGAGCAGCAGCGCCACCAGGGGAGCAAAGGCGAACACCATGATCACGTCGTTCAGCGCGACCTGCGTGAGCGTGAAATTCGGCTCGCCGCGGGTGAGGTTGCTCCACACGAACACCATTGCCGTGCACGGGGCCGCCGCCAGCAGGATCAGGCCGGCGACGTAGCTGTCGAGCTGATCCGCGGGCAACCAGTCGGCGAACAGGCCGCGCACGAACAGCCAGGCGAGCAGCGCCATGGAGAACGGCTTCACCGCCCAGTTCACGAACAGCGTCACGGCAATGCCGCGGCCGTGGGCGCGCACTTCGTGCAGGCGCGCGAAGTCGATCTTCATGAGCATCGGCACGATCATGATCCAGATCAGCACGCCCACCGGGACGTTGACCCGTGCCACCTCGAGGCGCGCAATGCCGGCCACTGCGCCGGGAAAGAGCTGGCCCAGGGCGATACCCACGACGATGCACAGCGCCACCCAGAGGGTGAGATAACGCTCGAACACGCCGAGCGTCGCCCCCCCGGCCTGGCGCGCAGCGACGTCGCAGGCGCCGCTCATGGCCCGCCGGTCCGGCCGATCTCCTGCAGGCGCGTGCGCAGCTTGAGACGGTCGAGCGACTCGAAGGGCAGGCTGACGAAGGCCTGGATTCGGTGCTCCAGGATGTTGAACGCGCGGCGGAAGGCCTGTGTCTTGTCGATCTCGCTGCCGGTGACGGCGGCCGGATCGTCGACACCCCAATGCGCGGTGACCGGCTGACCCGGCCAGACCGGACACACCTCACCGGCGGCGTTGCCGCAGACGGTGAAGACGAAGTCGAGTTGCGGCGCGCCGGGCGCCGCGAACTCGTCCCAGGACTTGCTGCGCGCATCGACGGCCGGGATCCCCATGCGTTCGAGCAGCGCCAGCGCGTACGGATTCACCCGGCCGGTCGGCTGGCTGCCAGCGCTGTAACCGCGAAAGCGGCCCTTGCCGTGATGATTGAGCAGCGCCTCGGCCAGGATGCTGCGCGCCGAGTTGCCGGTGCACAGGAACAGCACGTTGCGGGTCTTGATCGCGTCAGTCATCGCCGGCCCTCAGCCCGCCCGCCGCCGTGGTGTCGACTGAGCGGCCTTGCACGGCGCTCCCCCGCAGCAGTTCTCGCCGAGGAAGTCGACCAGCGACTGCATGGCCTCGTAGGCCGCGGTGTAGTGGACGAAGCGCCCTGCCTGCCTGGCCTGTACAAGGCCGGCCTGGGCCAGCCCCTTCATGTGGAAGGAGAGCGACGGCGGCGATACCGCGAGGCGCGTGGCAAGGTCGCCGGCCGTCATACCGTCTTCCCCGGCCTGTACCAACAGGCGAAAGGCCTCCAGGCGGGTGTCCTGCGCCAGCGCCGCCAGCGCCCTGAGGGCCTTTGTCTTGTTCATCATTTCAATATTTCATTAATTATTTAAACTATTGTCAACAACAAACGCGAAGCGGGGTCCGCCCCGGCACGATCATCGGAACGCTATGCGGATCCCAGCGCGGCGCCCGCCACCACCCGGTTGCGGCCGCGGCGCTTCGCTTCGTACAGGCGTGCGTCCGCGGCGGCGGCCAGCGACTCGACGGTGTCCTGCTCCCGGGCAATCGCCAGTCCGAAGCTGAGCGTCACCGACAGCTCCGCGGACGTCGCCGCCCAGTCGTGTGTCTCGACGGCGAGCCGCAGCTTCTCGCACACGCGGGCGGCCTCGGCGCCGTCGGTCTCGACGAAGCAGAACATGAACTCCTCGCCGCCGTAGCGCGCGACCAGGTCCGTGGCGCGGACGCCCTCTGCCAGCAGTGCGGAGACCCGCTGCAGGACGTGATCGCCAGTCGCGTGGGAATGGTCGTCGTTGATGCGCTTGAACCAGTCGATGTCGGCGATGGCGACCACCAGCCCGTGGCCGTGCCGCTGCGCCCTGGAAAGCTCCCGCCGCAGGAACTCGTCGGCGTAGCGGCGGTTGAACAGGCCGGTGAGCGTGTCGCGCGTGGCCTGGCGCTCGAGCTGCAAGGTCTTCTCATTGAGCGCCTCGGTCCGGGCCTCGACCAGCCGCTCCAGCCTGAGGCGCATCTCGGCGAAGCGCTTGAGCGCGACCATGCCGGCGGCCAGCACCGCCAGCAGCAGCCACAGGACCGCGGGCTCCATGCGCGTCCAGACGATGGCGACCAGCACCGCCACGACACCGGCGCTCAGCTCCATGGTGGTGTCGAACGCGCTGAAGGCGTCCAGGGCACGCCGCGAACGAATCCGGAACAGGACCATCATCCCGGCTTCATTGATGGCCTGCATGACAACGAGCAGCAGCAGGACCGCCACGAAGCTTTGCGCGTGCAGCTCTGTCAACGGCACCGGACCGCCGGCCGCGACGTACACTGCCCCGCCCGCGAGGATCATCAGCGTCATCAGCCCGGCGTTGGTCAGCGAGGCGTTCAGCACCGTCCGCAGCGGCACGCCCTTGCGGATGCGGTGCAGCGGATACAGCAAGGAAGCGCAGCCGTTGATGAGCGCCGCGTCGGCGGGGCCCAGCACGAGGATGCTCGATACCTGCGCGACCCGGTCGAACGAGACGTGCCCGAACACCGGGTGGGCATAGCCGATGGAAATCGTAAAGAGCCCGAACACCAGGAAGAACAGCGCGACGCCGAGGTCGGTGTCGGCCAGCAGCGGCCGCTCGGCATGGGCTAGAACCAGCGCCAGCAGGCCGGCGGCGAACAGCGCGACGGCGAGCAGACGCTCGCCTGGCAGCGTCCACGGACGCGGTCCCGGGCCCGGCTGCTCAGGCACCCAGGAACATCCGGTAGGCGGGATTGTCGCTTTCGTCGACGTAGCCGTAGTGCAGCTCGTCGAGGTGGCGGGTGAACTCCGCGCGCTCCGCCGGCGGCACCTGGATCCCGGCCAGCACGCGGCCGTAGTCGGAGCCGTGGTTGCGGTAATGGAACAGGCTGATGTTCCAGCGCGAGCCGACGGCCTGCAGGAACTTGAGCAGCGCGCCGGGCCGCTCCGGGAACTCGAAGCGGTACAGCAACTCGTTCTCGATGCCGCGGGCACGCCCGCCCACCATGTAGCGCACGTGCAGCTTCGCCACTTCGTTGCCGGTCATGTCCAGCACTTCGAAGCCGGCCGCCGCGATGGCGGCGCGCACCTCCTCCCGCTCCGGCCGGCCGCGCGACAACGCCAGACCGACGAAGATCGTGGCCTGCTCGGGATCGCCGTAGCGATAGTTGAACTCGGTGACGCCGCGGCGTCCCAGCAGCTCGCAGAAACGCCGGAAGCTGCCCGGCCGCTCGGGAATCTCCACGGCGAACAGCGCCTCGCGCTCCCCGCCCAGGTCGGCGCGCTCGGCGACGTGGCGCAGCCGGTCGAAATTCATGTTCGCGCCGCAGTTGATGGTCACCAGCGTCTGCTCGCGGCAGCCCTCCCGCTCGACCCACTTCTTCATCCCGGCCACGGCGAGTCCGCCGGCCGGCTCGACGATGGCGCGCGTGTCCTGGAAGATGTCCTGGATCGCCGCGCAGGTCTCGTCGGTGGAGACGAGCAGGACTTCATCGACGTACTGCTGGGCGAGGCGGAATGTCTCCTCGCCCACGCGGCGCACCGCGACGCCGTCGTGGAAGATGCCGACCCGATCCAGCGTGACGCGCCGCCCGGCCGCCAGCGAGGCGTGCATGCTGGCGGCATCCTCGGGCTCGACGCCGACGATGCGGATCTGCGGATACAGCGACTTGATGTACACGCCGATGCCGGCGATCAGGCCGCCGCCGCCGACCGGGACGAAGATCGCGTCGATGCCGACCGGCTGCTGGCGCAGCAGCTCCATTGCGATGGTGCCCTGGCCGGCGATCACCTCCGGGTCGTCGAAGGGATGGATGAACTCCAGGCCCTGCGCCGCGGCAAGCTCCCGTGAATGCTCGTAGGCGGCGTCGTAGTCGTCGCCGAACAGCACGATCTCGCCACCAAGGTCACGAACCGCCTCGATCTTGATTTCCGGCGTGGTCATCGGCATGACGATCACGGCGCGGATGCCGCGCCGGCGCGCGCCGAGCGCCACGCCCTGGGCATGGTTGCCGGCCGAGGCGCAGATCACCCCGCGCGCCGCCTGCTCGGACGACAGGTGCGCGATGCGGTTGTAGGCGCCGCGCAGCTTGAAAGAAAAGACCGGTTGCAAGTCCTCGCGCTTGAACAGCACGTGGTTGCCGAGCCGTCGCGACAGCCGCCTGGCTGGCTCGAGCGGCGACTCGATCGCGACGTCGTAGACGCGCGCCTTCAGAATGCGCTCGATGTAGCGGTAATCCATGCGTAAGTCCCGGGATAGTGCGCGAACATTAGCAGGAATGAACCTGCTGGCGCTTGCCGTCGCGGCCACTCGCCATGCAACATCGTGGGCTTGACCGCCACAGCTCCCCCGCCCGACTCGCGCCTGCCCGGCCGCCGCCTGATCATCGCCTCAGCGGCCATCGGCGCACTCGGGCCTTTCGGCATGCACGTGCTGCTGCCGGCGCTGCCCTCGATCGGCGCGGCGTTCCAGGCTCCCACCGCGACGACCCAGCTGCTCATCAGCCTGTCGCTGCTGGCCATCGCGCTCGGCAACCTGCTGGTGGCGCCGCTATCGGACCGCTTCGGTCGCCGCCCGGTGATCGTCAGCGGACTGGCGCTGTTTCTCGCCGGCAGTCTTGCCGGCCTCGTCGCGCCGTCCATCGCCAGCCTGATCGTCGCGCGCATCGTGCAGGCGTTCGGCGCCGGCGCCGCCATGGCGGTGGCCCGCGCCAGCATCACCGACTTCTTCGGCGTCGATCGTGCCGCCGGCGCCATGGCGACGACCGCCACCGCCGTGCTGGTGGTCCCCATGCTGGCGCCGACGCTCGGCGGCTTCACCGTCGAGTGGATCGGCTGGCGCGCCGCCTTCGGGCTCGCCATGGTCATCGGCGCCGCGGTGCTCTACTTCACGGTCGCCCATACCGGCGAGACCCACTCGGCGGCCCGCGCGGCCGGACCCTCGCCCCGCACGCTGACCAGCTATGCGCGGCTGCTGCGCTCACCCGAGTACCTGAGCTACGTGGTCTACGGCTCCTGCATGATGGGGACGGTGACGGTATTCATCACGTCCGCACCGTATGTCGCGATCGACGTCATGGGCGTCACGCCGTCACGCTACGGACTGCTGTTCTTCCTGCCGGCGGCGGCGTCGTTCGCCGGATTCTTCTTCGTGTCGCGCATGGCCTACCGGCTCGGCGGATGGCAGCTGATGCGCATGGGCGCGCTGGCTTCGCTGGTCGGCGCGGCCAGCCTGCTCACGCTCGTGCTGCGCGACGTGTGGCATCCGGCCGCGCTGTTCGTCCCCGGCATGCTCATCTGCGGTGGCAACGCGCTGTCGGCGCCAAACTCCACGACCGGCGCCATCAACGCCATGCGCGACGTCGCCGGCGCGGCGTCGGGGCTGCTCGGCTTCCTGCAACTGCTGGTCGGCGCGGCCGGCACGCAGATCGTCGCCTACCTCGCCAATGGCACGCCTTATCCGCTGGCGACGACGATCGCGGTGCTCAACGTGGGCGCCATCACGACCCTGATCCACATCCGCCGGCGGCGCCAGTTGGCGACCGTTGCCTGAGCGCCGTACCGGGTCTCATTTCTCGATCAGCAGGTGCGCCACCCCGTGTGGACCGCGCACCAGCGCGGTGCGCACCGCGCCGAGCGGACCCAGTTCGACTTCGCCCGGCGGCGCCGCCAGCTCGCCACCCTCCGCCTGGCAGCGCTCGACCAACGCATCGAGGCCGCGCACCGTGAGCTGCAGCGCAATGAGGCCACGGTGCGGGGCCCGGCAGAGGCCGGCGAGCGACGGCGCGAAGCCTGCCGGCAGTCCATAGTCGATCACGCCGACCATCACGTCTTCCACCACCCGGCCGAAGTTGTTGGCACGAACGGGGCTTGCGCCGCCCAGCCCGATCATGCGCCCGAAACTCTCGCTCTCGAAGCGATACTCCAGTCCGAGCGGCATCCCCAGACCCTGCTCATAGAACCGCCGGACCGGCTCGAGCCTCGCCACCGGCCCGGAGCAGCTCTGCACCTCGCTGTTGGGTGCCGACGTGACCCGGACGTAGTCGCCGATCCGGGCGCGCAAGGGAAAGATCAGCGCCACCATCACCCCATCCGGCGCGCGCAGGTGCAGCTCCTCGAACGTTTCGCCCGTCGGCAACTCCAGCCGGGCCGGCTCGCCCACCGGATCGAAGCCGAAGGCGGCCAGCCGCCGGCGCGCGGCAGCCAGGTCAGCGGTGAAGAAATCGACGACCTTGAGCGCATCGGTCTGGATGCCGACGCCACCCGGACGGATGGTGCGGCGGGAGGGCGGGTCGAACGCGACCAGCCGCACGCCGATGTCCGTGCCGGGCGTGGCCAGCACGACGCTCAGGGCGCGATGGCCGGCGATCCCGAACAGCTGCGTGGTGTCCGCCGCCGACAGCGCCTGGGTGGCGCGACGCTGCATGCCGAGCGCGCCTTCGAAGAGGGCGCACTGGCACGCGAGGTCGGCGGTGCTGATGACGGGACCGTCACTGGAGAGGACTCTGGGATTCATCGGCTATCCTCGCGACGCGCAGGATAGCCCACGAGCGCTTGCGCCGGCCGGTCAGGCCCGCTTCAGGCGGAATCGCGCCTTGCCGAGCTGCAGGATGTCGCCCTCGTGCAGACCGTGGCGCTTCACGCGCTGGTCATTGACGAAAACGCCATTGGTGCTACCCGCGTCCTCGACGACGATGCCGCCGGCGCGAACCTTGAGGATGGCATGGGTGCGGCTCATGAACGACTCGTCGACCTGCAGGTCGTTCTCCGGCGTGCGCCCGATCGTGATGCGCCGCTTCGAAGGCAGGATGATCGGATCGCCGGCCGTGTCGAGCCGCGCCAGACAATACCGGTCCGGCTGTGCGTGTTCGGTTGCGGCGGGCTCGCTGGGGCGAGCCACACCGACCAGGCCGAGGCCATCGCGGATCGCGCCGATGGCTTCCGACTGCGCCCGCAACTCCGCCTCGAGTGACGCGATGCGCTCATCGCGCTGCCTGACCTCGGCGGCGACGTCGCCGAGACGCCGCAGTACCTCGGGCTCGGCAGCGGCCTCGGCCCGCGGTTCCGGCACCGCCAAAGCGGACACCGCCGCGACGGGCTCCGCGCGGGCGGGCGCCTCCACCACAGTCGCTGCCACCGCGAGCGGCGGGTCGCGCCGCTCCGGGCGATGACGGAAGTCGGATTCATAGCGGCGGCGGGCTTCGACCGACCGCAGCTGTTCCTGCAGGGTGGAGAGCAGCGCTTCGCGCTGGCTTTGCTGCGCACGCTGTTCGGCCAGCGCCCGGTCGCGCGCGGCCAGTTCGCGCTTGAGATCGTCGCGCTCCCGGCTGGTGGCCTCGTGTTCCTCCCGCGCGGCCTTGTTGGCGTTGCGCAGCTCCGCCACGCGCTCGCGCAGCTGCTGCTTCTCGGCCTCGGCTTCTCCGGGGGTGCGCTGCTCGCGCTGGGCATTGGCCTGCTCGAGCTCCTGGATGCGATTGCGTGCTTCGTCACGCTCGGCCGCGATCCTGGAAACCCGCTTCTCCATCTCCAGGCGCGACTCGTCACTGGCCCCGAGCCTGCGGCGCAGGTCCTGCAGTTCCTGTTCGCCCGCAGCGCGCGCGGCGCGCTCGTCGGCGAGCTCGGCTTCGAGGCGCTGCGCGAGTTCCGCCTGGCCGGCCTCTCGGTCGGCCAGCGCTCGCACCCGCGCAGTGTCTTCCTGCTGCCGCTCGGCGGCCTCGCGGGCGGTCGCCAGGGCACCCTCGAGTTGCAGGATCGCGGCAGACTTCTCCCGCAGGGCGCGGCTCAGGTGCGCGATGGTCTCCTCGCGTCGGCCGATCTCCGCCTGCAGCAGGGTGGATCCGGGCGCATGCGGCAGCACGGCCGTGCGGGCCCCGGTGTCTTCGAGGCTCGCGGACGTTGCCGGCGGCTCCTGCAGGGCAGGCAGCCGGTCGGTGGAATCTGGATCTGGCTCCCGGGGGGGGACCTTGGCGCGCTGGTTCATCGGCAGTCCTGCCGTCCTGACGTCCAGGAAAGTATCGCCGGCCCGCTTGTCAGGATGAGTGGGCTGGTTCTCAGTCTAGAACGCCGCCCCGGCGCTGCCTATTGCGCGAATCGACGGTCGCCAATGCCGCCGGGCAGCACGCGAATGACATAGGCGACCGTGCCGAATGTCACCCGGTCGCCGTCGTTGACCACCGCCCGGCGCACCCGGAAATCGTTCACGAACAGGCCGTTGCGGCTGCCGACGTCCTCGACGACCAGGCCACCCTCGCCGGCCCGGATCACCGCGTGGAGGCGGCTGACGGTCGAATCCGCGATGCGCAGGTCGGCCTCGCCACCCCGGCCCACGTAGGCGCGGGCGGAATTCAACTCGAACACCTCGGCTTCCGGATCGTTCAGCGGCAGCAGCACGCAGTGCGGCGCGCTGGCGGCCGCGATGTCAGCGGACTTGGTCGACGCCACCGGCGGTGGCGGCGGGTCCGCCGCGATGGTCGGCTCCTGGCCGTCCTCGTAGAGCATCGGCTCGCGACCCGGCAGGCCGATCTTCTCGCGCACCAGCGTGCTCAGGTGCTGGTGCTCCTCCTTCAAGGCGCTGATCCGCGCCGCCTGCTCACCGAGCAACGCGGCCAGTTCCATACAGCGGCGTTCGAGCTGCACCAGCCGGTCGCCGACTCCGACCGGCGCCTCGTCGACGAACTCGCGCGCGAAGAACTCCGCCGCGGGCAGCAGCGCCTCGTCGTCCGCGAAGTCGGACGGGGACAGATCCAGACCATGGAAATCCGACAAACGACGCGGCGAGGACAGCTCGATCTGTTCGAACTCGCTGGACTCCTCGACTTCGATTCCCGATGGCGACCGGTCGCGACGCGCGTCAGCGGCGCTCGTGGCGGGCTGGCCAGGGCGAGTCGTGGAGCGGGTGCTGTCTTGGCTCATGGTCACTTCCCCTCAGGGTGCCGATCGCGCGGCCACCCGCGCTTCAACACTCTCGACGGAGCGCGCAGCCAGCCAGGCACTACAATGTCCAGCCGCCACGTTTCCTGTTCGAGCTCACATTATCAGCCTTGAGGGCCGCGCGCGAGGTCTCGCAAGTGATTGAATTGACATATTTTACCGCGACGCGACCAGCGGCTGGCTGCACGCGACCGACGGCAGGACGGCGCTGACTTGGCACCCGTCTGGCTGCTCGCGACCGCGCAGGCGCTGTCCGGGTCCGGGACCTTCCTGATCGTCCTCATCGGCGGCATCCTCGGCTCGCAGCTCGCGCCGACACCGGCGCTCGCGACCCTGCCGCTGTCGGCCATGGTCGTCGGCCTCGCCGCGTTCACCTTTCCGGCCGCGCTGCTGATGCAGCGCTTCGGCCGTCGCGGCACGTTCCAGGTCGTCGCGGTGTGCGCGGCCATGGCGGCGGGGCTCGGCGCGCACGCGGTGGCCGGCGGCGCGTTCTGGCTGTTCTGCGCGGCGACCTTCCTGATCGGCGCCCACAACGCGTTCGTCATGCAGTACCGCTTCGCGGCGACCGAGCATGTCGTGCCGGAGCGCGCCGGGCAGGCGGTGGCGACGGTCATGGTCGGAGCGCTGGTGGCGGCGTGGGTGGGACCGGAGATCGCGGTGCGCGCCGCCGATCTGGTCGCCGGCGCGCGCTACGCCGGTTCCTTCTATGCGGCCGCCGTGTTCTACCTGCTCGCCGCGGCGCTGCTGACCCGGCTACCGGCGAGCCGCCCGGAAGCAGGCACTGCGCACGGCGCGCCGCGACCGTTGCGCGACGTGCTGCGCCAGCCGGAGTTCCTGGTCGCCGTGCTGGCGGGCGTCGTGTCGTATGCCGTGATGAGCTTCATCATGACCGCCACGCCGATCAGCATGCACGTGGTCGACCAGCACAGCGAGCACGACACCAAGTGGGTCATCCAGAGCCATCTGCTGGCGATGTACCTGCCGTCCCTGGTCAGTGGGCGGATCATCGCCAGACTCGGCATCCGGCTGACCATGGCGGTGGGGACACTCACCATGGCCGGCTGCGTGGCCGTCGCGGTGCTCGGCGGCCACGCCGTGATGCACTACTGGTGGGCGATGGTGCTGCTCGGCGTCGGCTGGAACCTGCTGTTCGTCGCCGGCTCGGCACTGCTCACGCGCACCTATCGTCCGAGCGAGCGATTCCGCGCCCAGGCGGTGAACGAGTTCGCGGTGTTCGGCTCGCAGGCCGTCGCCTCGCTGCTGGCCGGCGCCGTGCTCGCGGCCGTGGGCTGGCAGCGCCTGAACCTGGTGTCGGTGCCGCTGCTGCTGCTCATGCTCGCGGGACTCGCGATCGTCTGGCGCCGCCGCGACCCGGCGACCGCGTAGCCTGCCAAGAGTGAGTGCCTGCGAGGGGACAGTGAGGGTCCCACAACGGGGACAGTCCCCTGCGGGGACAGTCCCCGGGGCACGCCTCACCAAGGGTGACCGCCCGTAGCGCGGGTCGAGGACGACTGTAGGCCTCTTGCGAGCGACTTTGGCTCGGCGGAGCGAGCAAGAGGCTCTACAGGAGTAGAGAGACCCGCGCAGTCGCGACCGTTCCGCGGGGTGCCGCGACGGGTGCCACGACGGGGACAGTCCCCTGCGGGGACAGTCCCCACGGCACGCCTCACCAAGGGTGACTGCCCGTCGCGCGGGTCGAGGACGACTGTAGGCCTCTTGCGAGCGACTTTGGCTCGGCGGAGCGAGCAAGAGGCTCTACAGGAGTAGAGAGACCCGCGCAGTCGCGACCGTTCCGCGGGGTGCCGCGACGAGGCACCAGGAGGGGACAGGCACCGCTCGAACGGCGGTACAGTCACTGAGGTATCCCCACAAGTAGTCACGGGCTGGACCCGGTAATGGGTGGCGGTTGTGGCAGCGGGATGGCGAGCGGATCTGGCAGTCCTGGACGTCGCAGCGCCTCCCAGCCGATGCGGACCACGGAGTAGCGGCGCTGCCGGGTTGGTTGCGGCACGCAGTGGGCCTCGAGGTGGCGCGCGACGCAGGCGAGTCCGGTGAGCCAGGCGACGAAGGTGGCGAGGGCGAGCAGCAGCAGCAGGACGGCGAGGCGTTCGGGCCGGCGTGTCAGGCTCAGTTCGAAGGCGGCGCCGTAGCGGGTCGACTTGAGGTCACGGAACGACTGCTCGATCTGCATGCGAGTGGCGTAGAGCGCGGCGATGCGTCGCGGCGGCAGATCGAGCGAGGTGGCGAGCAGCCACGGATCGCGGCCGCGGGCGGCGGCCTTGCGGCTGTGCCGGCTGCGGCGTGGTTGGCCGAAGTGGGTGGTGGCGGTGCGCCCGCGAGCGGGGCGGCGCAGCAAGATCAGCTGGCAGGGCCAGGGTCGTGACTGCCACAGCGCGGCCTGGCGGAAGCGCTGCGGGGTGGTGCTGGCGTGGTGATAGAACGTGCGCAGCGGCTGCCAGGTCGAGCTGGCATGGCGCACGGTGGCGCTGCCGCGGACGCGGCCGAGGTAGTCCCAGCCGAGGCGCCGGACTTGGCGGAACCAGCGCTGGCGGAAGCCGGCGTCGGTGACGATGATCGGCACGGTGTGTGCGGGCAAGAGCGCCTGCAGGCGCTGCAGGAAGTGCCGCTCGGCGGCGGCCGAGCCGAGTTGTCGCTGCGGATGGATCTGCTCGTAGAGGGTCAGCGCGCGGCCGCCGACGGCGATCGCGGCGCGCAGCACATGCAAGCTCTGATCGGCCTTCAGGTCGCTCCAGTCGACCAAGATCAGTGGCTGGCGGTGGCGCACCAGCCAGCCGCTCAGGCCGGCATAGAACTGCTCGAGCTCGCCGTGCAGATGGCGGTTGCCGAGCAGCCGGTCGAGTCGCTTCAGTGGCGCCCGCACCCGCAGTGCGCCCGGGAACGAGCGGGCCAGGTCCATCAGCACCAGCCGCCGGCCGGCGAGCAGTGCCTCGACCGCCAGCCACAGGCAGCGGACGCGTCGCGGATCGATGCCGGCGATGACCGGGGCCAGGCTGTTCTGCAATACTCGGCTGGCGTGCATGGCGTTGCCTCTTCTTCAGGTGTGGTAGCCCAAAGAAGAGAAAAAACGACGTCATGCACGCGCTGTTTTTAGTCAGCCTACCCGCTAAACCCCTGATCCAACAAATCAACTTCAGGGGATACCTCAGGGACAGTCCCCTTCGGGGACAGTCCCCGTGGGTCAGCCGAGGAACGAGCGGAGGTGACGCGCCACCACGTCCGGGGCGACGTCGAACAGCCCGAAGCCGAACTCCGGCAGATCGACGAACTGGCCGTCACGCAGCAGTTCGCGCGCCCGGGCCGTGACCTCCCACAGGTCGTCCTTCGGCCGCAGCACCAGCACCGGCTGCTTGACCTGCGGCAGCCGCGCCGCCGCGTCGAAGTTCATCGCGGCGCTCGCTCCCCACCACGCGTGCGCACCGTTGCGCAGCTTCTCGGCGAAACCCTCTGCCAGCTGCTCGAGCGACACCCCGGGCCCGCGCCACTGCACCGTGCGTTGCCACTCCTCGACGAGATGCGCGCCGTCCTCGCGCGCCGGCACCGGCCAGGGCCTGGCCGCGAACGCGCGACGCTCCGCGTCGTTGAACGCAGGCACCGCCACCATCACCACGCGCCGGATCTGCTTTGGCCTCGCGATCGCCAGCTCCGCCGCGATCGCCGAGCCCGTGTGGTAACCGAGCAGGTCCACCTCGCGAAAGCGCATGTCGTCCAGGAAGTCGCCGATCGCCGCAGCGTAGTCCGCGATCGCGGGCTGCGCCGCCGGCGCGTCGGACTCGCCGAAGCCCGGTGTGTCCGGCGCGTAGACTGAACGATCGCGGCCCATCTCGGGCAGGAATGCGCGGAACACCCGGCTCGACATCGGGCTCTGGTGCAGGCAGACGAGCGGAGCGCCCTCGTCGAAGCCACCATTCGATGGAAAGGCGCTGCGCAAGTGCAGTTGCCCATGCCGCGAGTCGACATACATGCGGCGCTGATTGACGGCGGGCTTGGCGATCTGTGCTTGCTTCTTCGGCATCTCAGGCGAGTCTCAGGTACCAGGCGTAGTCGAGCTCGGTCGGCTCGGCATTGAAACGCTCGCATTCCGCGCGCTTGATCGCCATGAACACGCGCACGAAATCATCGCCCAGGGCCTGCTTAAGTAATGCCGATTGCGCTGCGCGCTCGAGCGCGGCATGCCAGTCGAGCGGCAGGCTGGTGTCCGGCGGCAGGTCGTAGCCATTGCCCGTCACCGCGCTGCCCGGATCGAGGCGTTTGCGTATGCCGTGATGCATGGCGGCCAGCACTGCCGCCACGGCGAGGTAGGGGTTCGCATCGGCTCCCGCGAGGCGGTGCTCGACGTGGCGCGAGTCCGGTGGACCCGAGGGGATGCGAAATCCCACCGATCGGTTATTGACACCCCAGGTGGCCGCCACCGGCGCGTAGGACATGCGCCGGAATCGGCGGTAGGAATTGGCATTGGGCGCAAACACCGCCATGGACTCGTGCACCAGTGCCACCATGCCGCCGATCGCGTGGCGCAGCATCTCCGTGCCGGCGGGATCCTCGCTGGCGAACAGGTTGCGGCCCCCGGCATCGGCCAGGCTCACGTGGACGTGCATGCCGCTGCCGGCGCGCGCCGCAAACGGCTTGGCCATGAAGGTGGCAATCCGCCCATGACGGCCCGCCACCCCGCGCACCAGTCGCTTCCACTGCACCGCGTCGTCCGCGGCGGCGAGCGCGTCGGGACGGTGCGCGAGCGTGACCTCGAACTGTCCCGGCGCGTACTCCGACATCAGCGTGCGCACCGGCAGGTCCTGGATCTTCGCCGCCCGGTACACGTCGTCGAACAGCGGCGACATCTCGTCCAGCTTGCCGAGGCCATAGGCGTCGATGCGCTGGCTGCGTTCCGCCGTCAGCAGGCCGGCGGCGGGTCGCACGCCGCCGCCGTCGGTCTCGACCAGGTAGAACTCCAGCTCCACCGCGACCACGGGAAACAGGCCATCGGCCTCGAGTGCGGCCACGACTCGCGCCAGCGCGTGGCGGGGATCGGCGACCGCCGGGGTCCCGTCGGTCTCGTACATCGACATCAACAGCTGCGCGGAGGGCCGCTCCAGCCATGGCGCGCGCTTGAGCGTGCCGGCGACCGGACGGCACAGCTTGTCGGCATCACCCGTGGACCAGACCAGGCCGGTCTCCTCGACGTCCTCGCCGCAGATGTCGAGCCCGAGTATGGAACCCGCGACGTTGCGGCCGTGTTCATACAGCGGCAGGATTTCCTCGCGCGCCAGGCTCTTGCCGCGCGCCACGCCGCTGGGGTCGGTGATGATCGCCTGGAACGCCTCGATATCCGGATGGCGGTCGAGGAATTCGCGGGCCTCGTTGGCGACGTTGCTCATTGCGCGTGCCGCGCCGGACGCGCGATGACGTTCAATTCGGTGACGCACTCGGTCCAGGCCGACGCCAGCCGATCGACGCTCGCCGCGGTCGTCGCCGGCGACATCAGCATCATGTTGTGAAACGGCGTGATGACCAGCCCGCGGTTCAGCAGATAGAGACGAATCGCGTCGGGCAGCAGGGGCGGCAGCGACTCGACCGACTGGCGACCGGTGCGCGCCGGGTAGCGCGCAAAGCCCACTTCGAGGCGCGCGCCGACATGCTGCACGTGCCAGGGCAGACGCTCCTGCTCGATCAGCTGCTCCAGGCCATCCTCCAGGCGCTCCGCCATGGCCAGCATGTGGGCATAGGCCTCCGGCGTCATGATCTGCTCGAGGCAGGTGCGCAGGGCCGTCGCGGCCATCGGGTTGCCGGCCAAAGTGGTGCCGATCCCCGAATGTCCCGCAGGCTTCATCGCCATGACACCGCGCATGCGCTCCTCTATCTCGGCGCCAAAGCCGTACACGGCGCAGGGATAGCCGCCCGCGATGGCCTTGCCGGCAACCAGGAAATCCGGCTCGAGTCGTGCCACACCCGTATAGCCGCCCGGTCCGGAGGACAGCGTGTGCGTCTCGTCGAGGACGAGCAGCGTCTTGTGCCGGCGCGTGAGTTCACGCAGCGCCTCTAGAAACCCGGGTTCGGGCAGCACCATGCCGGCATTGGTCATGACCGGCTCGGCCAGCACGCAGGCGATCTCGCGGGTGGCGAGCGCCGCGCGCAGTGCGTCGACGTCGTTGAAATCGATGCAGCGGGTGTGCGCGGCCAGCTCCACCACCTGCCCAACCAGCCCTGGGCGATTGCTGACGCGCTGGTCCTCGAGGCGCACGAAGGTGTCGTCGACCGCACCGTGATAGCAATGGTCGAATACCAGCACCGCCGGCCGGCCGGTGATCGCGCGCGACCAGCGCAGTACCGAGCGGTTGGCGTCGCTGGCGGTCTGGGTCATCTGCCAGAACGGCAGGCCGAAGCGCTTCGCGAGCAGCTCCCCGGCGACCACCGCGTCCTCGCAGGGCAGCATCGCGGTCAGGCCATCGCGTGCCTGCCGCGCCAGGGCCTGCGCCAGCGGCGGGGGCGAATGGCCGAACATCGCGCCCGTGTCGCCCAGGCAGAAGTCCGCGTGCAGGTGGCCGTCGGCGTCCTCGAGTTCCGCGCCCCGGGCGCGCGCCAGGAACAAGGGAAACGGCGTGCCCCAGTCGGACATCCAGTGCATCGGCACGCCGCCCGGCCAGTGCCTTGCGCCGCGCGCCGCCAGCTCGCGTGAACGCGGGTTACGCACTTCAAAGGCTGCGCGCTCGGTCTCGAGCATGCGCTCGATCGCGATCCGCGGAATGCCTGCGATGGTGTCCGGCAAGATCGACTCCGTGGAGTGCTCGTTACTGGGTCGCGGCAAGCGTACTGGCAAGCACGGCCGGCTGGCCAGCCGGATCGATGCGTTGACGATCCGCCAAGCGGGCACGCATAGTGCCGCGGCCTCGGACTATCGGGACGCCGCCATGACCAGACTTCTTTGCACACTGACCCTGCTGGGCTGCCTGGCACTGCCGGTCGCGCACGCCGACGAAACGCCGGCGGCGGCAGATGGCAGCCCCAAGGGCTACATCCTGTTCCGTTCAGTGTTCCCGGACAAGGAGGCCATACGCCCCTATGGCCGGGCCGTGTACGCGCTGGCGGAGCAGTTCGGCGGGCGCTTCATCGTGCTGGCCGATGCGCCCGAGCCGGTCGAGGGCACGCCCGACACCCGTCGCCTGGTCATCATGGAGTTCCCGTCGCTGCAGGCCGCGCAGGCGTTCTGGACGTCGCCCCAGTACGCCGAGGTCAAGAAGCTGCGCGAGGGCATCGGCCAGGTGGAAGCCGTGATGTTCGCAGGCGTCCGATGAACACCCCCCACAACCAGGAATCCCGCACATGAAACTCTATGGTTCGATCGCCTCACCGTACGTCGCGCGCGTGGCGCTGGCGGCGCGCCACAAGGGCCTCGACCTCGCGATCGAGATGCCCGCCGACGGCATCAAGAGTCCCGCGTATCTCGCCAGGAATCCGTTCGGCAAGATGCCCGTGCTCGAGCACGACGGGCACTACCTGATCGAATCGGAAGTGATCTGCGAATACCTCGAGGACCTGGGCCGGGGCCCCGCGCTGCTGCCCGCCGATCCGCTCGGCCGGGCGCGCGCGCGCACCGTCTCCCGCGTGGTCGACGTGTACATCGCGCCCGAGGGCGGGGCGCTGTTCCGGCAGCTCAATCCGGCCACCCGCGACGCGGCGGCTGTCGCGGCCAGCAAGGCGAAACTGGAAACGGCGCTCGGGCACCTGGATACGCTCATGAGCGGCGGGCCCTGGTCGGCAGGGCAGTTCTCACTCGGCGACTGCGCGCTGCTGCCGTACGTGATCCTGATGCACAAGACGGTCGTGCCGGCACTCGGCGTGGCCGATCCGGTCCGCACGCTGCCGCACTTCAGGACCTGGTGGCAGCAGGTGGAACGCGACCCGATGACCTCCGCATTCGCGGCGGAGCTGGGCGCGGCGACGGATGCCTTCCTGGCGCGCATGCGCGGCGGCTGAGCGCGCCATCCGCCGCCAGTGAGCATCCGCCCGCACCTCGCGCTGGCGCGCGGCTATCCGCTGCGCGCCTTCTGGATCTGCTTCACCGCCTATGCCTTGAGCCAGATGGACCTGGCGCTGTTCGGCTACGCCCTCGGCGGGATACGCGCCGAATTCGGCGTATCGACGGCCACGGTCACGGATGCCATCGCGGCTGCGAATGTCATCGCCGGGCTGTTGCTGGTCACGCTCGGTGTGGTCACCGACCGGATCGGCCGCAAGGTGATGCTGGTGCTCGCGACGGTGGTGTCGTCGGTGTTCATCGTGCTGCATGCGCTAGCCCCCGGGCTCATCATGCTGGCGCTGCTGCGCGGGCTGAGCCTGGGCAGCGGCGGGTTGTTGTATCCCGCGACCGGGGCGATCGTCACCGAGGAGGCGCCGGCGCGCCTGCGCGGCCTGTTCGCGGGCATGCTGCAGGCTGGCTATCCGGTCGGCTGGTTCCTCGGGTCGGTGCTGGCCGCCGCGCTGCTGCCGCATTTTGGCTGGCGCGCGCTGTTCCTGACCGGCCTGCTGAGCCTGCCGTTCGTCTGGGTCATACACCGCTATCTGCGCGAAACCCGCCGCTTCGCCCGCCGGGACGCGGCGTCGGCCGGCCCGCGCGCCAGCGTGCCGCAGCTGTTTCAGCGGGGCATGGCGCGCCGCACCCTCATCCTGTTCTGCGCGCAGTTCCTGTTCGTCCTGGCGTATGGCGGCACCTTCCAGCTGTTCCCGTTGTACTTTCACGATGCCCGCGGTTTCGACGTCGCTGACGCCGCGTTCCTGGTCGGCCTCGGCAACCTGATCGCGGTGGCCGGCTACGCCTTGGCGGCCTGGGTCGGGGAGTTCGTGCTGACCCGCCGCACCACCGTCGTCATCTGGACGCTGGCTGGCGCATGCTGCTTCGTCTGGCTAATCTGGGGAACCAGCACGCGCCTCGAGGCCCTGCTCGCCTTCAGCGTCATGTGCGTGTTCTTCCTGGGTGTCGCCGCCGTGAAGTTCGCTTTCGTCGCCGAGGTCTTTCCGACGCACTTGCGTGCCACGGGACTCGCCTTCTGCGGTTCCCTCGCCGTGCTGTTGGGCTCGGCGGCCGGCCCGCTGCTGATCGGCCGCAATATCGACCGGCTCGGCTGGGACATGGCCTTCTCCCTGTTCGGCGCGGTGCCTCTGTTTCTGGCGGGCCTCGCGTACCTGCTGCTGAAGCCGGTTCCCTCAGGCCTGGAAGTCGAGGAGATTCAACGCCGATTCGCCGGCGAACGGGGATCGGCGACATGAAGGCCTGGCTGGTGGAGCGATTCGGCGGGGCCGACGCCATGCAATGGCGGGAATCGCCGACGCCGGTGGCAGGACCTGGTCAGGTGCTGGTCGAGGTGCATGCCTCGGCGGTCAACTTCGCCGAGACGCGCATGCTCGCCGGCACCTACATCGGCCAGGAGCTGCCCTTCATCCTGGGCATGGAGTCCGCCGGCGTGGTCGCGGCAGTCGGCGCAGGCGTCAAAGGGTTCGCGCCTGGCCAGCGCGTATTCGGCCGGGCCCGTGGCTCGCACGCCGAGTTCGTGCTGGTCGACGCGCAGCACCTGATGCCGCTGCCGGACCAGCTTTCGTTCGTGGAAGGCGCGGCCATCCCGGTCGGGTGGCTCACAGCCTGGCACGCACTGCTGACCGTCGCCGGCGTGCAGGCCGGTCAGCGCGTGTTGGTCGAAGCCGTCGCGTCCAGTGTCGGTAGCGCCGCACTGGCCATCGCGAAGTGGCGCGGTTGCTGGGTCGCCGGGACGGCGAGCCGCGACGAGAAGGTGGCGCGTGCACTGCGTTTCGGCGCGGACGCCGGCTACAACTACAGGACCGAGGACGTCGCCGCCCGGGTGCGGGCGGACACGGCTGGCGCCGGCATCGATGTCGGCCTGATGACCATCGGCGAGGAAACCGCCGAGTCGCTGTTCGACTCCATGGGGCAGGAAGGCCACATCGTCATGTACGGCTCCACCGGCGGGCGGCAGGTGTGCTTCAACCTCAACATCGGCATGCGCAACATCCGCCTGTCGAGCATGAGCATCTCGTCGAGCCCCCGGTTCCTGCCCGAGACCATGAAGTCGTTTCGCGAGATCGCCTTGCCAAGGTTTGCCAGCGGCGAGTTCCGCGCCCTGGTCGACGTCGTACTGCCGATGAGCGAACTGCCTCGCGCGCACGAACTGATCGATGCACGCACCCACTTCGGCAAGATCGTCCTCGAGATCAAATAGGGGACATTCTCTATTTCCGAGGCCGCCCAGCCCGGAAAATAGAGAATGTCACCGATAATCTGGGCGATTCGTTGATTTATGGCAGCAGGATGACCTTGCCGTCGCGCTCGTCGCCGGTGCGCGCGGCATGCGCGAACGCCTCACGCCACAGCGTGAGCGGGTAGGTCGCCGCGATCTTCGCCGCGAGGCGCCCGTCCGCCATGCGCTCTGCCAGGTCCCGATAGATGGTCGTCGACCTCCGCGCTGCTGCGTCGCTGGAGCTGGCGCCGGAAACTCATGCCCACCAGCCGGATGTCGCGAGCGAACATCAGGTAGAAGTCCATCTCGCAGCGCTGGCCGCTCATGGCGCCGTAGCAGACTACGGTCGAGCCCGCGGCCAGACACTGCGCGATGCGATGCGTCGCCGCGCCGCCGACGCAGTCGATGCCGAGGATCGGCTCGACGCCGCCGGTGGCCCCGCGCACGCGCGCCGCGAGGTCGTCACCGTCGGTCAGCACGACGTCCGCACCCGAGCGCGTCGAGCTCGCCAGCCAGTTCCGCCCGGCGCACCACGTTCACCGTGCGCACCCCGCGCTCCGCCGCGAGCGCGATGAGGTAGCGGCCACAGCTGGAATTCGCGCCGTTGTGGATGATCCAGTCCCCGGGCGCGAGCTGGGCGAAGTCGTGCAGCAGCACGTGCGCGGTCGGCGCGTTGATGGTGAGCAGTGCGAGCTGCTCGGCCTCGCCCTCCGGCGCCGGCATGCAGTCAGCCGCCGCGACGCACAGCTCCTGGCGGAAGGTGCCGGATCCTGAGGGCGGGAAGACACGGTCGCCGGGCGCGAAGTCACTCACCCCGCTGCCTGTCCGCACCACGCGCCCGACCCCCTCGAAGCCCGGCGTACGCGGCAGCGCGAAGCGAAAGCCCGACGTCCCCTGCACGCTGCGCAGGTCCGCGACATGCATCGCCGCCGCCTCGACCGCGATCACGATCTCGCCCGCGCCCGGTCGCGCCGGCGCGACGTCGTCCAGGCGCAGCACCTCGGCGGGTTCGCCAAACCGGTCGTGGATCAGCGCCAGCGGCATGGACCCCTCACACGAGTCCGCGCGCGCTCATGCGCGCGAGCGTGTCCGCCTGGCGCTCCAGGAAGTAGCCGCGATCCGGCACGACCACCCGCCCGCCGACGAGCAGGCCGTTGCGACGCCGCAGGTCGGCGGCCGCGAAACTGTCGGCGAACAGGTCGAGCGCCTGTCGCGACAGCAGGTTGCCCATGCCGGGACGACGCCGGTAGCTGCGCAGGCCGTCGACCAGCAGCCGCGCGTGGGCGTTGATGCTCTCGCCCTGCCCGGTGGTGACGATCACGCTGCCCAGGTAGTCGAGGATCTCCGAGCCGCCGTCCGGCGACTGCGACGGCACCTCGATGCCCGACGTGCCAGCCGTGTTGGCCGACACCAGGTAGGCCATGTTCTCCAGCGCCCGCGCCGCGCGCGCGATCTTCTTTTGCGACGGCGTCAGCGTGAAGACTTCGCTGGTCGAGTGCAGGAAGACCTCCGCACCGCGTATGGCATGGCAGCGCGCGATCTCCGGATAGAGGATTTCCTCCGAGGCAATCGCCGCGAGGTTGCCGATCGCCGTACGCGCGACCGGAAACACGCCGTCGAGGCCGTAGACGTCCAGGTACTTGTCCCACACGTCGTGGGGAGTGGGCGCGAACAGCGACACCAGCCTGCGATAGCGCAACACCGTGTTGCCCGACGGGTCGATGCAGAAGCTGGCCTGGAAATACAGGCCCGGGAAGTGACGGTCGGTCTCGTAGGCATTCCCGGCCAGGAACAGGTTGTGGCGCTGGGCGATGGCGGCCAGCGCCTCGTACTCGGGGCCATCCGGATCGAGCGCGGCCTTGTCGGCCCACTCGTCGATCGCCTCCCCCCACGGGGGTCCGGACAGCACGTACTCGGGCAGCACGACCAGCTTGAAGTCGCGCCCGATCCAGCGGCGCGTGCCGCGGATCTGCTCTTCGATGCGCCCGATCGAGCGCCGCATGCGCTCGCGCGCCGCCTCGCGCGTGGCGTCGGGATGCACGGCGTCGTTGAAGGTCTGCAGGGCGCAGGCGTAGTAGCCACCGCGTATCCAGTCGTCCGCGTCCGGCCCGGCCGCGGTCGCGCCAGCCGCATCCTCTGCCGCAGTGGCGAGGGTAGCGGGACCCAGCGCGCCGGCGCCGAGCGCCGCGCCGGTGCCCGCCAGGAATCTGCGTCTCGTCTCGTCCATCGCGTTTCCCGCCCGGTATGCGCAGAGGCCGTGCGCTCCGCGAGGGTATGCCAAGCACGCGGCGACTTGCGACCCTCGCCCGGACGGCGCTCCACGACATACGAAGAAAACTTCGTGTATATTCGCGGACCGTACGCCGCCGCCGAGGAACCGCCATGCGCCGTGTCTTTGCCGTCGCACTTGCCGCGCTGCTGACGGCCTGCGGGTCGGGCGCGCCCAGCGATGACGCGCCCCGCCCCTCCCGCAAGGACGTCACGGTTGCCGGCTTTTCGCTGCCGGGCTCGGTGGACGAGCGCAACTGGCGGCGCTTCGAGGAAAACGTCAACGTCTGGGCACCCGAGTTCCGCCTCAAGATGCTGATCCGCGGCGAGGGCGGCCCGGAAGAGACGCAGTTGTCCAATGCCCGTCGCGGCCGCGTGCAGGTGGCCGGGATTTCCTTCGCCGGCGCCGCGGCGGTCGTGCCCGAGATCGCGGTGCTGTCAGCGCCCTACCTGTTCGACTCCCAGGAAGAAGCCGACTTCATCATGGACGAGGTCCTGCTGCAGCCGTTTCGCCGGCTGTTTGCCGAGCGTGACCTGCGGCTGCTGCACTGGATCGATGTCGGCTGGGTCAACCTGTACGCCAACAAGCCGATCCGCTCGCCCGACCAGGCGGCCGGGGTGCGCATCCGCGCAGCATCTTCGCTGGCCTCGCAGGAGTTCGTTCTGGCCGTCGGCGGCGACATGATTTCGATGCCGTTTCCCGATGTGTTGCCGGCGCTGCAGACCGGGCTCATCGACGGCGGCGTTACCAGTGTCACGATGTACGCGTTGAGCGGTCTTGCCAAGGAAGCGCCGTACTTCATCCTCACCGAGCACAGCTACGACGTCGGCGTCCTGGTCGCCAACAAGAACTGGTTCGACCGTCTCACGCCGCACGACAAGGACGTATTCGAAACCGCATTCGGCAGCGCCGGCATGGCCCGCGCCGACGCGCGCGCGGCGGTCGTCGAGCTGTTCGGCAAGCTGGATGAGGAAGGCGCGACGGTGTACCGGCCGACGGCCGAGGAACGGCGGGCCTGGCGCGAGGCCTCGCTGCCCGCGCATCGCGCCATCATCGACAAGGCCGGCGGACGCTCCCAGGAGATCTACGATCTCATCCTGCAGGGCAAGCAACAATTCGCCGCCCGCGCCGCCGAGGCAACCGCCGGCTGACCGGCGGCACAGCCGGGTCAGTCGTACTCGTCGTACTTCAGCGCGCTGCCGCGCACCCGCTCGGCGGGGTACTTGCGGGCGTTCTCGCCGAGCTTGCGGGAGACCGCCGCGAGCAGATCCATGTCGAGGCGGTCGGCGATGCGCACCAGGTAGACCAGCACGTCGGCGAGTTCATCCTCGACGCGGCGGCGCTTGTCGGCATCGAGCGTCTCGCTCTGCGACTCGGTCAACCACTGGAAGATCTCGGCGAGCTCGGCGGCTTCCACGCCGAGCGCCATGGCGAGATTCTTCGGGCTGTGGAACTGCTCCCAGTCGCGCTCCGCGGCGAACTGGCGCAGCCGCTGCCGCAGCTCCTCGAGATCCGCCACCCGGTCCTGCGTCACCCCGGCATCCCCCGCTGTCTGGCCGCCTGCCGTCCGCGACGGTCGCGTGCCGATTGGCCAAGGGTACCGGGAGCGGAGCGCCCCCGCACCGGGCTCGACACAGCCGGGGTGCGGAGGACTGCCCCGAACGACCCGCTCGACGCTGGGCAGTACGGCAAGCGTAGACCAGCCTCTGCGCGCCCGAGCCAGCCGGGGTGTCGGCAGCCGGCGACGCCGTGACGTCGCCGGACAGCCGGCCCGGCCGCGCTTCAGGCCGCCTTGCCGGAAGCCATGGCCTGGACATCCGCCGCCCTGAGCGGCTGGCCGCCGATGGCCCAGTCGCCTCCCTCGAACTCCTTGATGCGTACCCAGGTCAAGTCCCGCAGGCTCTCGCCCTCGATGCGTACCATCGCCTCGGTGACGGCGCTGATGATTTCCTGCTTCTGCTTCGGTGAAAAGACGTCCTTGATGACGTCGACGGTTACCAGTGGCATGTGATTGTCTCCTTTAGTTTCCGAGCTTGGATCTGAGATGGTCGATGACCTCTCCCATCGGGCCGCTCGGACTGAACTCGATGGCTTCGTAGTCTTCATCCACCCAGACCGTGTGGCCGGGCGGCCAGTAGTAGACGTCGCCGGCGCGCACGGTCTCCTGCGTGCCGTCGGCGTAGCGCACGTGAATCGCGCCCTTCAGCACCGTTCCCCAGTGCGGGCACTGGCACAGGTCCCCGGGCATGCCCTTGAGCAGCGGCGTGGCGTCGGCCCCCTTGGGGAAGCGGATGCGCGCCACATTCAGTTCAGCCCAGTCCTCGGCCTGTATACAGACGCCGCCAGCCTCGAGCCGGGTCGGCATGCTGCCGCGGTCTTGCTTCATGGTCCTCTCCTTGCGGGTTGATCCCGTCGGTGCGGCAGACTCTAGGCCGTGGGCCGCGGCGAAGCTTGGAGGATTCGTGGAGAAAGCCTGTTGATTTCAGGCGGCTGCGCCGGGCTTGGACTATCCTGTCGGCGATGATCTACCGGTTCGGCGCGTTCGAGCTCGATACCGCGCAGGTCGAACTGCGCCATGAAGGCGTCGTGCGTCCCATTGAACCGCAGGTGTTCGCACTGCTGGCGCTGCTTGTGGAGAATCGCGAGCGGCTGGTGACCCGCGACGAGATGCTCGAGAAGGTCTGGGATGGCCGCATCGTCTCCGACTCCGCGATTTCCAGCCGCATCAAGTCGGCGCGCAAGGCGCTCGACGACGACGGCAGGGCGCAGCGACTGATCAGGACGATTCACGGTCAGGGCCTCCGCTTCGTCGCGGAGGTCACGGCGGGCGGCGCCGTGGACGCCGGCATGCTGCCCGGCGCGCCGCCCTCCTCGACAATCGAGGACTCTTCGCGTCCGTCCATCGCGATACTTCCGTTCAGGCTGCTGGGCGGACCATCGCCCTACGCGGCCATCGCCGACGCGCTGCCCCACGAGCTGATCATCGAGCTTTCGCGCATGCGCTGGCTGTTCGTGACGGCACGTGGATCATCCTTCCGCCTCAACCTGGCCGAGACCGGCATCGACGAAATCGGCCGCCTGCTAGGCGTGCGCTACTGTCTGTCCGGGGCGGTGGAGATCGGCAGTGCCACCCTCACCGTCACCGTCGAGCTGTTCGACACCCGGGACGCCAGCGTCGTCTGGGCGGATCGCTTCGCCGGTTCCATCGATGACGTGCACCAGATCAGGCAGGACATCCGCACGCGGATCCCGGCCGCCCTCGAAATCCAGATCTCGCACCACGAAGCGGATCTCGCCCGGCTGCGGGTGACCGAGAGCCTGGATGCCTGGTCGGCCTATCACCTCGGGCTGCGGCACATGTACCGCTTCAACCGTACTGACAACGCTGCCGCCACGGCGTTGTTCCAGCGAGCCATCGCCCGCGATCCCGGTTTCGCCCGTGCCCATGCCGGGCTGTCGTTCGTCCACTTCCAGACCGCGTTCATGCGCCACACCGACGACCTGCCGGGCGAGGTGGCGCTGGCGCGACGCCATGCCGAGCGCGGCCTGGAGCTCGATCCGATCGATCCGTTCGTCAACTTCACCATGGGCCGCAGCTTCTGGCTGCAGGGCGACCTCGAGACCAGCCTCGCCTGGCTCGAGCGGACGACATCGCTCAGCCCCAACTATGCCCAGGGCATCTATGCCCGGGCATGGACCGAATCGCTGGCCGGGCGCGGTCTCGAGGGCCGGCGGCATGTCGATCTCGCGATGCGCCTGAGCCCGATCGATCCCCTGTACTACGCGATGCTGGGCACGCGCGGCTTCACCCATATGGCGATGGGCGAGGACGCCGCGGCAGCCGAGTGGATCGAGCGCGCAGCACGCGCACCCGGGGCGCACGTGTTGATCGCGATGATCGCGGTGGCCGCGCACGCGTTGAACGGCGACCTCGCCCGGGCAGGCTTCTGGGCGGCCGATGTGCGTACCCGCAATCCCGCGCTGACCCGGGACGACTTCTTCCGCTCCTTCCCGATGAAGCAGGAAGTCATGCGCGCACGCGTCGCGCGCGCGCTGGAATCGTTCGGCTTCTGAACGTCAACGCGGCTGGGGCAGGCCGGCGGTGGCTCGGGCATGCCAGAACGGGTGCTCGCTGCTCGCCAGCGCCCGACCCAGGAAATCGGTGAAGTTCTCGGCCACCACTCGATAGCCGGTAGCCGGTCCAGAATCCAGCGCATAGCAGTGCAGGATCGGCGCACCCGCGGTGCGGGCACCCCCGAAGCTGACACCGGCCCAGTCCCCGCTCCGTGTGCGGCAGATGCCGTACCACGACGCCGGCAAGTCGACCGGGCGCCCGACCGCGCTGCTCATGATCATCTTCATGGGCAGCAGACCGTCGGGATCAGGGATCACGTACTCGGCGCCGAACAGTCGCGCGCCGTCGCAGTGCATGTAGAACAGCCGGATGTCGTCCGGGAGCCTGAGCCCGCTGCGCTGCTCGAAGCGTTCGATGCCGGCGGCCGACGTCGTCGGCGTGTGGCCGTGCTCGCGCTTGACCCGCTCAATGTGTTGCTCGAGATGCGGCGATCGATCAGCCATGTTGTTTCCGGCAGCGCCCGAATGCGGCCCTGCGTGGGCCGTCGTCCGGTATGTCGGCGGGCGGTGGCAGGCCTTGGACGACGCACGTCGAGGACGTGACGCAGATCACCCGGCCTGCGGAACAGCCTGAACCGACTGCCAGCGCAGACCCCACCCCTCCGGTACGTCGGCCACGCGCTACCATCCCCCATGTTCCCCTGGCGACCAGCACTCTCATGCCGACATCGCAGTTCCCTGCCAGCTATCCCAAGATCGTCATCGCCCGGCTGGCCGCCGACTTCCGCAGCGCCACCCGGATCGTCGACACGCCGTGGCGCGATCCCGGGCCGGGCGAGGTCGTCGTGCGCAACCGCTGGGCCGGAGTCAACGCGGTGTTCGACAAGAACCTCTGCCGCAACCGGGTGCGCTACGTGGCGGTCGAGCCACCCTACGACATGGGCATCGAATCCGTCGGCGAGGTGGTGTCGCTGGGTGCAGACGTGACGGGTCTCCGGCCCGGCGATCCCGTTGCGACCACGCGCCTCGGCCACGGTTTCCGCCACTACCAGGTCATCGAGGCCGCGCGCTGCGTGAAGGTGAGGGAAGCCACGCCGCAGATCCTGGCCCTGATCCCGACCGGGATCTCCGCGCTGGTGGCCCTCAAGCACATCGCCCGGCTCGGCAGCAACGAGACGGTGGTGGTCTCCGCGGCAGCCGGCGGTCTCGGCCAGTTCGTGGTGCAGCTGGCCAAGCTGGCGGGCAACCACGTCATCGGCCTGACCAGCACCGCCGCAAAGGCCGCAGCGCTGCAGGACCTCGGCTGCGACCGCGTCATCAACTATCGGCAGGAGTCCGTGCGCGAGGTGCTGCAGCGCGAGTATCCACGCGGCGTGGATCTCGCCTACGACACGGTCGGCGGCGAGATCTTCGATGCCTTCCTCGACAATCTGGCGATGCGCGGCCGGCTGATCATCAGCGGGCACACCAGCGACTTCGACCGGCCCGAGGAAGCCGTGCTGCAGCCGCGCATCTACCAGAAGCTGTACTGGAAGTCGGCCTCGGTGCACGGCTTCCAGAACCCCGCCTTCCCCGAGCACTTCGACGCCGCGGCCGCCGAGATCCTCGAGCTCTACTACAGTGGGCGGCTTAGGGTGCTGGTGGACCCGACGCCGTTTCGTGGCCTGGAATCGGTGGTGGATGCCGAGGAGCACCTGCTGGCCGGGCGCAACCTCGGCAAGGTGGTGGTCGCGCTGTAGGACGCCGGACTTGCCTGGCCCGCCGGCAACGGGTTTACACTGGGCCGGGCGACCATCGACCGGGAGCGGCCATGCAAAGCGTCAGGCAGATGTTGGAGCGCAAGTCGCCGGGGTTGTTCACGGTCGACGCCGAGGATCCGGTCCGCACCGCCATCCAGATCATGGCTGACCATCACGTCGGCGCGCTGCCGGTGATGCGCGGCCCGGAACTCGCCGGGATCATTTCCGAGCGCGACTACGCTCGAAAAGTGGTGTTGATGGGACGCAACTCCACGCAGACACCGGTGTGGGAGATCATGAGCTCGCCCGCCATCACGGTCAGCCCTGAAGACCGGGCCCGGCATTGCATGCAGCTCATGACCGACAAGCGCATCCGGCACCTGCCGGTCGTCGAGAACGACGTGCTGATCGGCATGATTTCGATCGGCGACTGCGTTCGCGCGGTGATCGAAGCGCAGGAAAGCGAGATCAAGGAGCTGAAGCGCTACATCGCGACCTGAGCCGAACCCGCCGCCGGGTGCAGCGCGCGGCTGCTGCGCCGGCTCACCATTCGCCGCTGTTGGGCATCGACTTCCAGGGCTCGGCCGCGGGCAAGGCTTCGCCCTTCTGCAGCAGTTCGATTGAGATGTTGTCTGGCGAGCGCACGAAGGCCATTCTCCCGTCGCGCGGCGGGCGGCTGATGGTCACGCCCGCGTCCATCAGCCGCTGGCACAGCGCGTAGATGTCGTCCACCTCGTAGGCGAGATGGCCAAAGGCGCGCCCGATGCCGTACTGCTCGGGGTCCCAGTTGTAGGTCAGCTCCACCATGGCGCGTTCGCGATCGCCGGGCGCGGCGAGGAAGACCAGCGTGAACCGCCCCTTCTCGTTGTCGTAGCGGCGAATCTCCTCCAGTCCCAGCTTGCGGCAGTAGAAGTCGAGCGACTGCTCGAGATCGGTCACTCGCACCATCGTGTGCAGATATCTCATCGGTGTCTCCTGGCCAGTGCGACGCTCGCCCTGCATCCGATTTTCGCACGACTGGCCGCCGCTCACAGTCCCGCGGCTGACAGCAGCAGTCCGGCCGCCGCGCCAGCCGCCACCACCCACCAGGCCTCCACGCGGCTGGCCGACAGCAGCGCGAACGCGGCCGCAGCGATGATGATCGCCGACCAGGCGGGCGCGCCCGGCCCGGCGGGAAACAGCACCGCCTCGCCGAACACCAGCGCGAGGCTCGCGATGACGCCGACGACCGCCGCCGTGATGCCCGACAGGGCGCCCGCCAGACGCCCGTTCGCGACGATTCGCTCGACGTAGGGAGCCCCCAGGAATATGAACACGAACGACGGCAGGAACGTCGCCCACGCCGCCAGCAGCGCAGCGATCGTCGCGCTGACCGCTGGATCGAGGGGCCCGGGCTGGTTCCAGCCGGCCATGAAGCCGACGAACTGCAGCACGATGACCAGGGGTCCCGGCGTGCTCTCGGCGAGGCCGAGGCCCGCAACCGTCTGCGCGGCCGTCAGCCAGCCGAACACGTCGACCACCTGCGCGTTGACGTAGGCGAGTACCGCGTAGGCGCCGCCGAAGGTCACCAGCGCGACCTGCGTAAAGAACACGTAGACCCGCGCCAGCAGCGGATGGGCGTCCGCAGTGGCCCACAGCAGCAGCAGTGGCGCAAGCCAGAGCAGTGCGCCGGTGATCAGCGTCTTCCAGGGAAACGACGGCGCAGCGGACGCGCCGGCGGGCAGGCCGGCTTCGCGCCACACCAGCGCGCCCGCGAGCGCGGCCGCGCCCAGCACCCAGGGGAAGCCGATGTTGAACACGTACAGCGCGACGAACGCCAGCACCGCCAGGACGCGCCATGCCGGGCGACGCCAGCGCACGGCGCCCAAGGCCGAGCAACGCGCGCAGGATGAGTGCCACCACGGTGGCCTTCAGGCCGAGCAGCGCCGCCGCCACCCAGCGCAGCTCGCCGTAGGCCGCATAGGCGTACGACAGCCCGAGCAGCAGCACGATCGCCGGGGCGATGAAGGCGACCCCGGCGACCAGGCCGCCACGGGTCCCGTGCAATCGCCAGCCGAGATAGATGGCCAGCTGCAGGGCCTCGGGACCGGGCAGCACCATGCAGAAGTTGAGTGAGTGGGCGAAGTCGCGTTCCGACAGCCAGCCGCGGCGTTCCACGACCTCGCGATGCATGATCGCGATCTGGCCCGCCGGGCCACCGAAGGAAATGAAACCGAGCTTGATCCAGAAGCGCGCGGCGTCGGCGAAGCTGGGGTGACTCAAGCGACGTCGCCCGGCAGCTGGCCGGTCAGAACATCTGCGAGGTGTCGGGCAACTCGACCTTGGCGGCGTCCCGCGCGGGAATCCAGTCGCCGGTGATCATCTGGTCGTACGACTGCCCCGGCCCGACCATCGGATAGACGCCCGCATCGGGGTCGATGATGACCTCGAGGAAGGCCGGCCCCTTGAAGTCGATGAATTCCTGCACCACGCGCGGCACGTCGGCCTTGCGGTCGAGGCGCACGGCGAACTGGAAACCGTCGGCCTGCGCCGCCTTGACGAAGTCCTTCTTGTGCAGCGACTTGTCGGAGGCCGAGAGACGGCCCTTGAAGAACAGCTTCTGCCACTGCTTGACCATGCCGTCGCCGAAGTTGTTGAGCACCACGACCTTGACCGGCAGGTCGTAGGTCGTGACCGTCTCGAGCTCGCCGAGGTTCATGCGGATGCTGGCGTCGCCGTCGATGTCGATGACCAGCTTGTCGGGATGCGCAAACTGCGCGCCGATCGCGGCGGGCAGGCCGAAACCCATCGTGCCCATGCTGCCGGAGGTGAGCCACAGCCGCGGGCTCGTGGAAGTCGAAGTACTGCGCCGCCCACATCTGGTGCTGGCCGACGCCGGTCGAGATGATCGCCTCGCCGCGGGTGAGGCGGTTGATCTCCTCGATCACGTAGTACGGCTGGATCAGCTCGCTGTCGCGATCGTAGTTCATCGCATGCTTGCGGCGCAGCTCGTCGACAGTGCGCGTGCCAGCCGGACCAGTCGCGCGCGAAGCCCGCGCGCCTTGCCGGCGTCGATCAACGAGCGCAGCGCCTCGACCAGGCCGCCCACGTGGCTCCAGTGGACCCGCTTGACCTTGTTGATCTCCGAGGCGTCGATGTCGAGGTGCGCGATGTGGCGGGCGTTGCGCGCGAATTTCGCCGGCACTCCCGCGACGCGGTCGTCGAAGCGCGCGCCGACGGCGATCAGGAAGTCGCAGTCGTCGACCGCGTAGTTCGCGAACGCCGCGCCGTGCATGCCGAGCATGCGCAGCGACCAGCGGATGCAGTGGTGTCTACCGCGCCGATCCCCATCAGCGTGGTGACCACGGGAATGTCGAAGGCCGCCGAGAATGCCCGCAGCGCCTCGGCGGCACCGGCATTGATCACGCCGCCGCCCGCGTAGATCAGCGGGCGCTGCGACTCGCCGAGCATGCTCGAGGAAATCCTCGCGGGCCGGGATCGGGCAGCGTCGCGCCATTCAGCCTCGCCAGGCGCTGCCGGTAGCCCGGCACCGGCAAGCGGCCGCTGCCCTGAAACGTGCCGCGCCAGTTCTGCACGTCCTTGGGCACGTCGATGACGACCGGACCGGGCCGGCCGGTGCGGGCGATCTCGAACGCGGTGCGTACGGTCGCTTCGAGCTGCAGCGGATCGGTGACCAGGAAGACGTGCTTGGCGACCGCGCCCATGATCGAAGGCACCGGCGCCTCCTGGAACGCGTCGGAGCCGATCGCCGCGGTCGGCACCTGGCCGCAGATCACGACGATCGGGCATCGAGTCCGCCATCGCAGTCGCGCATCGGCGTGACGGTGTTGGTCGCGCCCGGTCCCGAGGTCACCAGCGCCACGCCGACCTTGCCGCTGGCTCGCGCGTAGCCGGCCGCCATGAACCCCGCGCCCTGCTCGTTGGCCGGCACGATCAGCGGCATGCCGGCCCGCGCCCGCCGCCTGCTCGCGCTGGTTGTAGACGGAACACGGCGTCGTAGGTCGGCAGGATCGCGCCACCGCTGTAGCCGAAGATGGTGTCGACGCCCTCGTCGGCCAGCACCTGCACGATGATCTCCGCGCCGGACATGGCGGTGCCCGACAGCGGGTGAGCCGTCGCGCCGGCGCTCAGGATTTGCTCTTTCGGCACGGTCACGTGCGGGCCTTGCGATTTAGTGCACTGCAAGAGAGACTAGCAGCGCGGCCGTGCCCCGTCCATTTCGCCGTTTTCCGGGCACCGGCTCCCCGGCGCGGCAGCGCGCGGGCTCGAGACGACTCGTCAGCCAGTTTGCCCAGGGCGTCGCGGAGACCCGCCCAGTGGAGACCTCCATGCGTCACATCATCGCCGTGCTGCTGCAGAACGAGGCCGGCGCCCTGACCCGCGTCGCCGGGCTGTTCTCCACGCGTGGCTACAACATCGAATCGCTGTCGGTCGCGCCGACCGACGAGCCGACGGTCTCGCGCCTGACCCTGGTGACCACCGGCAGCGACGCCGTGATCCAGCAGATCCTGAGCCAGCTCAACAAGCTGGTCGACGTCGTCGCGGTCGAGGACATGACCCGCGGCGGGCATTTCGAGCGCGAAGTGGCGCTGCTCAAGTTCCACGTCAGCGCCAAGGGCATCGACCCCCTGGCGCGGCTGGTCACCGAGATGGACGGCAAGATCCTCTCCGGCGCCTTGACGCATTTCGTGGTGGTGCTGACCAACAGCGAAGCCGAGATCAACCATTTCATCGGCCAGGCGTCGCAGCACGCTGAGCTGCTCGAGGTCGTCCGCTCCGGTGCGCTCGGCATCGCCGCCGGCCCGCGGACCATGAGGCTCGCGTCGCCGGCATGACGCTCGCGGTCGCGACGCGCGCGGACGTCGGCGACATCGTTGCGCTGGCGGAGTCTTCTTTTCGCGGTGACGCGAGTCGCGCCGGCTGGACGACCGAAGCCGACCTGCTCGACGGCCGCCGCACCGGTGCCGACGAGATCGAAGCCATCCTCGACGACCCCTCGCAGGTCATCCTGATCGAGCGCGACCAGGCCGATGTGCTGCGCGCCAGCGTCGTGCTCCGGCACGACGGCGACGTCGCCTGGCTCGGCATGCTGGCGGTCAGGCCCGTCGAGCAGGGCGGCGGCATCGGCAAGCGTGTCGTGGCTGCCGCGGAAGCATTCGTGACCGCGCGCTGGGACGTGCACCGCATGCGCATGAAGGTGATCGTGCAGCGTAGCGAGTTGATTGCCTGGTACCAGCGGCGGGGCTACCGGCTGACCGGCGAGACCGCGCCCTTCTTCTACGGCGACGAGCGCTTCGGACTGCCGCGGCGCGACGACCTGTCGTTCGTGGTGCTGGAGAAGTCGCTCAGCCCCTGAGCAGCGCCGCCGCCTGCCGCGCCGCCCGCAGGCCGCTCAGGTGCGCGCCGTGCAGCGTGCCGTAGGCCGACTGCTCGGTGTGCTCGCCGGCGAAGACGATGCGCTCCGCCACCGGCCGGGTCAGCAGCGTGCGCGCGCCGAAGCGGCCAGGCAGGCAGTGCGAGTAGGCACCCCGGCTCCACGGATCGGCCGCCCAGGCGGTCGTAGCGCCCTTGTCGAACTGCTTGCGCACCTCGCTGCCGAGCATCGTGGAGAGCTCGCCCAGCGCGTAATCGATGGTCGCCGCCTCGCCGGCCGCTTCCAGCTGCTGCGCCAGCGCGCCCGCGGCCGCGCCCACGGCGACGTTGCCGCCCCACAGGCGCGTGAGATAGCTCAGGCCGCGCTGGTCGTCGCGCCTGAGCCGGATGCCTTCGGTCGTCTCCGCCGCAAACACGTTGCGCTTGAAGCGCAGCGCGACCTTGTTCATCAGCCCGAGCGGCAGGCTGTGGTGCGCATCGAGTACTTCGGCCGGCAGATAAGGCGCGAACACGAGTGCGCCGTCGGCGATGACGCTCGACGGAACCGCCACGACGACTGCGCGCGCGGCAAGCCGGCCGGCCGGGGTATCCAGCGACACGCCCTGGGCGCTCCAGTTGACCCGGGTGACGGGGGTCGAGAGCCGCACCTCGACGCCGCGCGCGTAGTGCGCGAGCAGCGTGCCGTACCCCTTCGGAATCACCAGGTCGTCGCCGCGCTCGTCGAACTGGTGGCTGTCGAGCGCCGAGAAGTTCGACGGCTCGATGCCCTCCCAAGCGGTCAGCTCCGCGGCCACCATCGGGTACCACGGGTCTTGTCGCGTGGCGAGCGTCAGCGCCGCCTCGGCGGGAATGTCGAGGCCGCGCTCGCCGGCGGCTTGCAGCTCGCGATGCATGCGCTCGCGCACCGCGCGCAGCCCGGTCGTGGCCGTCTCGGTCAGCGGCTCGCTGCCGTCATGAACGCGCCACCGGGTGCGGTCCGGATACACCTCGAAACCGTTCGCCTGCGCATAGCCGACCCAGGGATTCACTTCCGAGGCGTGCAGCCACGAACAGCCGCGGTCCCAGGCGACGCCGACGCTCGAGGTGTCGGTATGGGCGCGCCCGCCGATCCGCTCGCGCGCCTCGAGCACCAGGACCTTCAGGCCTGCGGCCGCCAGTTGCTTCGCCGCGGTCAGGCCGGCGCCGCCGGCGCCGATGACGGCGACATCCAGTGCCGCGCTGCGCTGCGCCGCGGCCGGCATCGCATAGGCGGCCGCGGTCGCGCCGAGACCCAGCAGGAAGCGGCGACGCGAGCGGGCAAACGAGCGCGTCAAGCGGCCTCCTCGACGGCTGCCGGCAGGGTCGCGACCGCCCGCGCGATCGGCTCCGGCACCGGCACCACCGCCCGGCTGCGCGCGTCCACATACACGTGGACGAAGCGGCCGACGGCCGCGGCCGTCGCGTCGTCCTCGCGGAACAGGGCGATGCGGTAGACGACGCTCGAGCGGCCGAGGCGCTCGAGCTTCAGCCCGGCATGGATGGTCTCCGGAAACGTCAGCTCCCTGAAGAAGCGGCAACCGGTCTCGGCCACGATGCCGATTGCAGGCAGCTCGCGGATGTCGACGCCGGTTGCCTCGATCAGCCAGCCGTTCACGGCCGTGTCGAAATAGGAGTAGTAGGTGACGTTGTTGACGTGACCGTAGTGGTCGTTGTCCATCCAACGCGTGGGAATCACACGCTGTACGGTGTAGCTGGCACGCGCGTCGGCGCGCAATGACGAGCGTTGCTCCATGCGATACTGCCCCGTAAGGACTTGCGGCTGGTCAGTCGCGAGCATACCCCGAGGGCCGACGACGCCGCCATGAAGACGCGTGCTGCGATCCTGACCCGCATGGGCCTGCCGCGCCCCTACCGGGATTCCCGTCCCCTCGCGATCGAAGAGATCGAGCTGGCGCCACCCGGGCCCGGCGAGGTGCGCATCGCCATGCGCGCCGCCGGCCTGTGCCACTCCGACCTGTCGGTCATCGACGGCAGCCGGCCGCGGCCGCTGCCGATGGTGCTGGGACATGAAGGCGCAGGCGTCGTCGACGCCGTCGGCCCGGGCGTCCTGGACCTCGTGGCCGGCGATCACGTCGTCACGGTGTTCGTCGCGGCCTGCGGCCAGTGCGCGCCCTGTGCGCGCGGCCGTCCCGCGCTGTGCGAGCCCGGCATGCGCGCCAACGTGGCGGGAACGCTGCGCTCGGGCGCACGGCGCCTTGGTGGCGGGCAGGCGGTCAACCATCACCTCGGCGTCTCCGCCTTCGCCTCCCACGCGGTGGTCGCGCGCGAGTCCTGTGTGAAGATGCCGGCGGCCATGCCCTTTGACCAGGCGGCAATCTTCGGCTGCGCCGTGCTGACCGGTGTTGGCGCGGTGATGAACACGGCGGCGGTGCCGGCCGGGTCACCGGTGGCGATCATCGGGCTGGGCGGAGTGGGGCTGGCGGCGTTGCTTGCCGCGGCGCGCCTCAAGGCAGCGCCACTGGTGGCCATCGACCTGTCCGCCGGCAAGCTGCAGCTGGCGCGCAGCCTGGGCGCCACCCACACCTTCGACGCCGCAGCGCCCGATTGTGCCGAGCAGGTGCGCGCCGCGACCGGCGGCGGGGTCGAGTACGCCTTCGAGTTCGCGGGCGCCGTGGCCGCGCTCGAGCTTGCCTGGAACGTCACGGCGCGCGGCGGCACCACGATCGCTGCCGGGCTGCCGCACCCGGAGCGGATCTTCGGCTTCCCGCAGGTGATGCTGGTCGCCGAGGAGCGCACCCTGCAGGGCAGCTATCTGGGCAGCGGCGTTCCGGCGCGCGACATTCCGCGCTATGTCGAGTGGTTCCAGCGCGGCGAGCTGCCGGTGCAGCGACTGCTTTCGGAGCACCTCGCGCTCGACGACATCAATGAGGGGTTCGATCGACTCGCGGACGGCCGCAGCATCCGCCAGGTCGTGGTGTTCGATTGATGGACCGGGCCCGCAGATGTGTGATTCTGGCGGCCTGGCTGACGGGGATGACTGCAATGAGCACAGCAGCGGACGAGCAGCGGATCCTCCTGGATTTCGACCAGGCCGGAGACTTTGCGCTGTTTTCTTCGATCGATGATGCCGTGATGGGCGGCGTGTCATCGAGCGCGCTGGCCGAGGCCGCGCCCGGCATCGCGGCCTTCGCCGGCAAGGTGTCGCTCGAGAACAATGGCGGCTTTGCATCGGTGCGCAGCGCGGCGCGGGACTGGGGCCTGGCCGGCGCGCGCGCCTTCGTGCTGCGCGTGCGCTCGGATGGCAAGCAGTACCGCTTCAATGTGCGCACCCCGGACGGGCCGAGCGCGTTTCGCTACGAGGCGCCCTTCGACGCGCCGGCCGGGCGCTGGGTCGAGGTCGAGATTCCCGTGGAGCAGCTCGCGGGCAAGGCCTTCGGGCGACGCGTGCCGCTGCTCGGCCCACCGGACCCGGCACGCATCCGCACGCTCGGCTTCATGATCTCCGACAAACAAGCCGGCCCCTTCCGCCTGGAGATCGACTGGATCGCCTGGAAATAGGGACATTCTCTATTTCTGCGGGACAGGGGACATTCTCTGTTTTCCAGGGGACATTCTCTATTTTCTCCCGCGGCCTTGGCGCTCGCCCCCGAACCAGAGAGGAAACAGAGAATGTCACCCAATTACTGGCGTTATCGGCCAGAAACCGGAGACATTGGCGGCCCTGCAGAAATAGAGAATGTCCCCTACCCTAGCGGTCGCCCTTGTGGGAACGGCTGAGCAACCAGGCCGCCGGGATCAGCATCAGCGCGGACATCAGGAACGGCGCCGGTGCCCCGAAGCCGGTGTAGATCGCGCCGCTCGACGCGGGGCCGACGATGCGCCCGGCGGCGCTCGCGGACTGCATGGCGCCGAGCGCCGCGCCCTGCTCGCGCCGGTCGGCTTCCAGCGTGATCAGGCTCGAGGCCGTCGTATTGAAGCTGGCATGCCCCGCCGAAAAGGTCAGCGCACCGAGCAAAAGCGTCACGTGATTGGTCGCCAGAGCGAGCGTCAGGAATCCCACGGCGTGCGCGCCGATCGACAGGTACAGCACCTTCTTCTCGCCGTAGGCGCGCACCATGCGCCCGACGAGCACACCCTGCACCGTCACGCCGACCAACCCCATCGCGAAGAAGGCGAGGCCGACCTGCTTCGGTGTCAAGAGCAGCACGTCCGCGCCCCAGACTGGAAAGATCGACTGCAGGATGGTCCCGCCCACCCCGATCAGGAACACCGCGCCGATCACCGCCATCAGCACCGGGCGACCGGATACGGCGGCGAACGGCTTCAGGAACACCGCGCCGATCGCCGCCATGATCACCCGGCGACCGGAAACCGCAGCGAACGGCCTGTCGCCCCGAGCGCCTGATTCGCTCCATGACTTGCGATGCTCAGCCGGATGGCTTTCCTTGAGGAACGCCCAGGCCCCGAGAAACGCCAGCCCGCTCAAGCCCGCCGACACCAGCGCCGGGACCATGAGGTTGAGCGTCGCCGGATCGTCTCCACCCAGCAGACCGCCGATGACCGGTCCGATCATGAAGCCGAGACCGAACGCCGCGCCCACCATGCCGAGACCCTTGGCGCGGTCCTCGGCGCTGGTGACGTCCGCGACGTAGGCGAACGCCGCGGAGATGTTGCCCGCCATCAGGCCCGACAAGGCCCGCGACGCGATCAGCATGCCGAGCGAGTCGGCGAATCCGAGCCAGACGTAGCCGGCCATCGAGCCCAGCATGCTGAACATCAGCACCGGGCGGCGGCCGAAGCTGTCGCTCAACCGCCCCCACAACGGCGCCGACAGTACCTGCGCCAGCGAGTACACGCCGGCGCCGCCAAAGGTGATCAGCCACGGATCCGCTCCCATGCGTTCGGCAACGAATGGGAACAACGGGATGATGATGCCGAAGCCGAGCAGGTCGATGAATACGATCAGGAAGAGTACGACGAGCGCCTTCATGGGCACCCGCCTGCCGAACGTCGCACGCAAAGCGAATCAGAAGCTGCGCTTGGTCTCGACGGTAATCTGGAATCGGTCCTTGCCCGGGATGGGATCAAGCGCATACGAGAAATCCACGTGAACCACGGAACCCAGACCGGAACGCGAGTTGCCGAAACGCAGACCCAGCCCCGCATCCGAGAGCCAGCCGCGCGGCGGCTCGCCGCCCAGCGTCGGCCCCCAGGTGCGGCCGGTGTCGAAGAATACGGCGCCGCCGACATGGAACAGGCGGAAAGGATACCAGTCCGTGTAGACGCGATGCTCGAGTGTTATGAGCGCGCTCGCCGTGCCGGTCTGGTAGCGCAGCGGATAGCCCCTGAGCCCTTCTTCACCGCCGAGCAGCAGCTGCCGGTCCGGATCGAGCTCCTCGGTGAGCACCCCGGTCACGGACGCGTAGAAGGACTGCCGGTCGGTCAGGTGCCAGTAGTGCCGCGCCTCGGCGGACAGCACTGTATCGACCAGCCGGCCGCTCTCGATACGGCCGCTGGTCCCCGCCGTGGCGGCCCACTCGCGCCCTTCACGGTACTCCCGCCCGGCGCCGATCGCGCCGGTGAACAACCAGGCGCTGTCGTCCGCACCGAGCGATGTGCCGCTGTAGCCCAGCGTCAGACGCGCCGACGTGCCGCGGTAGGCATCCTCGGTGCGGCTGATCTGATTGCGATTGCGCGTCTTGACGAACGCGTCTTCGATCCACTCCACGCCAACCCATGGATAGACGAACTTCTGGTCCGCCGGCAGCACGGGCGGCGCGATTTCGTCCGGCGCCGTCTGGAAGGACTGCTCATCGGAGCGCAAGCCCACCAGCCAGCGGCGCGTCCAGCCGTCCTGCAGCCCGTCCGAGAACCCGTAGCGCAACTCCATGAACTTGCGGTCGACCTGCAGCGCGTCCACCGGCCGGCCCAGGTCGTAGCGCGTCTCGATACGGCTGTCGTCCGAGTACGTCGTGCCCACCGACCAGCGCGTGTCGAACGAGTAGAACGGCCGCTCCAGGTTCAGCGACTTGCTCTGCCCGTCGCTCAGGTCGGCATAGCGCGCGTCGAGTCGCCAGCGGCTGCCGAACACGTTGGGATTGCTCCACTCCACTTCTTCCGAGGTGCGATCGACGTCCTTCTTGTAGGCAAACTGCAGCTTGACGCCGCGCCCGAAGAGATTCAGCTCCTCGATCTCGACGCCGGTCTTGTTCTCACCGCCCTTGCTCGAGAAGTTCACGCCCGGATTCAGCGTCCAGACGTCGCGGATGGCGACCTCGATGTCGGCGACATTCGTCTGTGGGTCGTAGCGCGCCACCCGAACCACCGCGTCGTAGACATAGCGCCGGCCTCTGAGCGTGCGCTCGCTTTCCTGCAGCTGGTGTGCGATCAGCTGCTCGCCGGTCTTGAAAGTAAGCTGATCCTCGACCGTCGGCGCGCGCGTCTTGTAGTGCAGCGCATTCGCGGCGCGGTAGAGCCCATTGTTCTCGCGCGGGTCGCTCAGGTCGAAGATGTCGTAGACCTTGACCAGGACTTCGCCGACTCGCGCGCCGCGCGCCTCGAGATCCTCCGGCGTCGGCAGCACCTCACCCTCCGGCGAGCGGCACGAGTCGCGGCGGATTCCACGCCTCGTCACGGTCCTTGCCGCTTGCCGCGTGCGACGGCGCGGCACACGCCAGCGCCAGCAGCACGACGGCCACGAACGCCCAACGGCCCGCCATTTGGCCGGACATCAAGGCACCAGCACGGTCGAACCCGTGGTCCTGCGCGCCTCGAGATCCCGGTGCGCCTCTGCCGCATCCGCCAGCGCATACCGCTGACCGATCCGCACCTTGACGGCACCGCTGGCGATGACGCCAAAAAGCTCGCGTGCGCCGCGGTCCAGGTCGCCGCGTCGCGCGATGTAGTGATAGAGCGTCGGACGTGTCAGGTACAGCGAGCCGCGCTTGGCCAGTTCCAGCGGCGCGATCGCCGGCACCGGTCCGGACGCATTGCCGTAGGTCACCATCAGTCCCCGCGGCCGCAGGCAGTCGAGCGAGGCGAAGAACGTGTCGCGCCCGACCGAGTCGTAGACGACCGGCACGCCCCGGCCGGCGGTGATCTCGCGCACTTGCTGCGCGAGGTCGGGGCCGAGCAGCAGGCTGTGCTGCGCACCGTGCTCACGCGCCAGCGCCGCCTTCTCCTCGCTGCCGGTGACGGCGATCACCACGGCGCCGAGCGCGCGCGCCCACTGCACCGCCAGCAGGCCTACGCCGCCGGCCGCCGCATGAATGACGACCGCATCGTTGCGGCGCACCCGATACGTCTGCCTGAGCAGGTACCAGGCGGTGAGGCCCTTGAGCATCGCCGCCGCCGCCTGCTCGTCGCTGACCGCGTCCGGAACGGCGACCAGCTTCGAGACCGGCAGCGTGCGTTCCGACGCATAGGCGCCCGGCCGGTCGTGCACGTAGGCCACGCGGTCGCCGACCTTGAAGCGTGTCACCCGCGCACCGACCTCGATCACGACTCCCGCCGCCTCGCGGCCGAGGCCGGCCGGCAGCGTCATCGGATACAGGCCGGTGCGGTCGTAGACGTCGATGAAGTTCAGCCCGACCGCCGTCTGCCGTACGCGGACCTCGCCGCGGCGTGGCGCGGGCACTTCGACATCCTGGATCTTGAGCACCTCGGGGCCGCCGTGCTGGAGGATCCTGATTGCCTTGGCCATGCCGACTCCTGCCGCAGGATGCGGCCTCAGCACATTAGACGTCGCGCGCGCGGTAAATCCATCGGGGAGCGCCCGGATTTCGTGGCGGGGCGCCAGGCAGCGGAGTCAGGCGGCGGTCAGGGGTCCCGTCGCAAACGCGAGGTCGGCGACCGGGCGGCCACCGATCAGGTGTTCCTGGATGATGCGCTCGAGATTCTCGGGCGTGGCGTGGTGGTACCAGGTGCCTTCGGGATAGACCAGGGCAATCGGACCGTCGCGGCAGACGCGCAGGCAGGCCGCGCGCGTGCGCAACACATTGCCGGCCGACTCGTCGAGCCCGAGATCCCGCAGCCGCTTCTTCAGGAACTTCCACGACGCGTCGGCCTCATCGGCCGGCGCGCACTTGCCGTGGGTGCAGAGCAGTATGTGGCGGCGCGAACTGCCCAGACGCAGGTTGCGCGCCGCTTCCGCGAGGCTGGCCGCCTCGCGCGTCAAAGAGCCGACTCGTCCGCCTCGCCGGTGCGGATGCGCAGCACGCGCTCGATCTCGGTGACGAAGATCTTGCCGTCACCGACCTTGCCGGTCTTGGCCGCGCCGACGATCGCTTCGACCACCTGGTCGACCAGATCGCTGCGCACGGCCACTTCGATGCGGGTCTTCGGCACGAAATCGACGACGTACTCGGCGCCACGATACAGCTCGGTGTGGCCACGCTGGCGGCCGAAACCCTTCACCTCGGTGACGGTCATGCCCGAGATGCCGATCTCGGACAGCGCAGCGCGCACGTCGTCGAGCTTGAAGGGCTTGATGATGGCGGTAACGAGCTTCATCGCGTGCTCCTGGTCTAGGACGGGTCGTGTGCTGCAGCAGTGCAGATTCTATGCCGGGAACGTCCTTCGATTGAAATCAGTATCTTGCGCCAAGTTGCCTGGTTCACGCGCACCATATTGGCGCACGAATTTTGCACGGGCGCGCCGGGCTGGTGCGGCTCCGCCCGGGCGGCTACCCTTCCGGCCCTGACTGGAGCGCGACCGGCGGACCAGTGCCCGGAGGTGTCTTGACCGAAACCATCGTCATCGTCGGCGCAAGCCACGCCGCGGCGCAGGCCGTGGACAGCCTGCGCAAGGATGGCTTCGACGGCCGCCTCGTGCTGGTCGGCGACGAGCCCGAATTGCCCTACCAGCGCCCGCCGCTGTCGAAGAAGTACCTCGCCGGCGAATTCGACCCGGACCGGCTGTGGATCCGCCCGGCCTCGTTCTACGCGCAGCAGCGCTGCGAACTGATGATGGGCCGGACCGCCACCGCGATCGACCGCCGGCCGCCGCATCGTGCGCCTCGAGAACGGCGAGGAGCTCGCCTACGACCGCCTGCTGCTCGCCACCGGCAGCCGCGCCCGCCCGTTGACCGTGCCCGGCGCGGGCCTCGCCGGGGTGCACTACCTGCGCACCAAGGCCGACGTCGACGCCATCCGTGCGGAGCTGCCGGGCGCGAGCCGGGTCGCCATCGTCGGAGCCGGCTACATCGGCCTCGAGTGTGCGGCGTCGTGCGCCAAGGCAGGTCTCGAAGTCACGGTGCTGGAGATGGCCGACCGCGTCATGAGCCGCGTGGTGGCGCCGGAAATGAGCGCTTTCTACCACGGGCAGCACACCGCGCACGGCGTCCGCATACTGCTCAATACGTCGGTCACCGCCATCGAGGGCGAGCGGCGCGTCGCCGCGGTGCGCTGCGACGACGGCACCCTTGTCCCGGCCGACCTGGTGATCGTCGGTATCGGCATCGTGCCCAACAGCGAACTGGCCGAAGCCGCCGGCCTCGTCTGCGACAACGGCATCGCCGTGGACGAGTACTGCCGCACCAGCGATCCGGAGATCTTCGCAATCGGCGACTGCGCCAGCCATCCGAGCCTGCGCTATGGCGCACGCATCCGGCTCGAGTCGGTGGACAACGCCTTCGAGCAGGCCAAGACCGCGGCGGCGAACCTGCTCGGCGGTTCGGTGGTGCATGACAAGGTCCCGTGGTTCTGGTCGGACCAGTACGAACTGAAACTGCAGATCGTGGGACTCGCGCACGGCTACGACCGCGTGGTGCTGCGCGGCGACCCCGCCAGCCTGGCCTTCGCCTGCTGCTACCTGAAGGGCCGGGAGCTGGTGGCGCTCGATGCCATCAACAATGCACGCGACTTCATGGGCGCGCGCAAGCAGATCGCGGCCCGTGCGGAATTCGACCTGGACCGCCTCGCCGATCCCGCCATCGCCCTGAAGGACGCGGCGCTCCCCCACTGACGCCGCCTGGCGCCGGTTAACACTTTGGTCGCAGGCTGCTGGCCTTCTTTGGCACTGCAAAATAGAATGGCCGAAGGGTGAAATCCGCCGCCTGACCAGGGAGTTGGCGCCATGAACGACGAGACCGGCAACACCAGCTCGGAAGCCGCCGCGATGGCCACGGTGGATCGCGAGTTCCGCGCCATGCTGGCGCGCATGACCGGCGGCATCTCGCCCCAGGACTACGGCGCGGCCTGGTGCGACTGGCTGCTGCACCTTTCCTCGTCACCGGCCAAGCAACTCGCCCTGCAGCAGAGCGCCATCCAGAAGGCCATGGATCTGTGGCTGTTCAGCACGCAGGCCATGCAGGGCCAGCCGCTGCCGCCCAATGATCCCAAGCACAAGGACCGCCGCTTCGCCGCCGATGCCTGGCAGATGTTCCCGTTCAACGTGTATGCGCGCGCCTACCAGAATGGCGCGAAGCTGATGCAGGAAATGGTCGAGGACGTTGGCGGCGTCGAGGAGCGCAACGCGCAGCTGATGGGCTTCGCGCTGCAACAGGTCGCCGAGGCGACCTCGCCGGCCAACAGCCCGCTCACCAATCCCGAAGTCATCCAGCAGACGCTCGACGAGAAGGGCGCCAACCTCGCGCGCGGCTGGAAGAACTTCCTCGAGGACATGGAGCGCACCCTGAAGGGTGGCGCGCCAGCGGGCACGGAAAAGTTCGCGGTCGGTGAGACGCTCGCCGCCACGCCCGGCAAGGTCGTGTATCGCAACGATCTCATCGAGCTGATCCAGTACTCCCCGACCACCGCCGAGGTCGTCGCCGAACCCGTGCTGATCGTCCCGGCGTGGATCATGAAGTACTACATCCTCGACCTGTCCGCGCACAACTCCATGGTGAAGTGGCTGGTCGATTCCGGCCACACCGTGTTCATGATCTCCTGGAAGAATCCCTCGCAGCAGGATCGCGACGTCGGCATGGACGACTATGTCCGCAAGGGCCTGTATGCCGCGCTCGACACGGTCTCGACCATCGTGCCGGACCGCGGCGTCCACGCCGTCGGTTACTGCATCGGCGGCACGCTGCTGGCGATCTCGGCGGCGGCGCTCGCCCGCAAGGGCGATACCCGCATCCGCGACATCACCATGTTCGCGGCGCAGACCGACTTCAGCGAGCCGGGGGAGTTGTCGCTGTTCATCAGCCCTTCGCAGCTAGCCATGCTCGAGTCGCTGATGTTCAAGGAGGGCGTGCTCGACTCCGCCAAGATGGGCGGCGCGTTCGCGATGCTGCGCGCCCACGACCTGCTGTGGCAGCCGGCGGTCAAGAACTATCTGAAGGGCCAGCGCGACGAAATGATCGACCTGATGGCGTGGAACGCCGACGGCACGCGCATGCCCGCGAAGATGCATACGCAGTACCTGTACGGCCTGTACCTCAACGACGATCTCGCCCACGACCGCTTCCAGATCGAGGGCGAGACGGTGCACTTGTCCGACATCAAGGTACCGATGTTCGTCGTCGGCACCGAGACGGATCACGTCGCGCCGTGGAAGTCGGTCTACAAGATCGACCGGCTGGCCGACTCCGCCGAGTTCACGTTCCTGCTGACCAGCGGCGGCCACAACGCCGGCATCATCAGCGGGCCCGTGCATCCGCGGCGCAACCACCGGGTCCGCACCCGCCGTGCGGGCGAGGCGCGCCTGACCGCCGACAACTGGTTTGCCACCACCGAGAAGGTCGCGGGCTCCTGGTGGCCGGTCTGGGGCCAGTGGCTCGATGCGCATTCATCGTCGGAGCGGGTCGCGCCCCCGAGCATGGGCGTGCCTGGCCAGCCGCTGGTCGGCGACGCGCCGGGCGAGTACGTGCTGCAACGCTGAGGGCTGCACGTCGCGAACGTCCATGACACGATAGGCGGGTGGCCAGACCACCGCCGGAGTCGCAACATGGACCGCTTCACGATTTCCCTCGCCCCGGATCTCGCGACCGAGTTCGACGCGCTGGTCGCAGAACGCGGCTACCAGTCGCGCAGCGAGGCCGTGCGCGACATCCTCCGCTCGGAGCTGAGCAGCCGTCGTGAGAGCGGCGACCCGTCGGGTCCCTGCGTCGCCGCGCTGTCCTACGTCTACAACCATCACGAGCGCGACCTGTCGGAGCGGCTCGCCTCGCTGCAGCATGATCACCACGAGCTGATCGTCTCCACCATGCACGCGCATCTCGACCATGACCACTGCATCGAGACCGTCATCCTCAAGGGTCGCGCCCGGCAGGTCCGCGACTTCTGCGACAAGCTCACTGCCGAACGTGGCGTGCGCCACGGCCAGCTGAACCTGGTGAGCGCCGAGCTCGATGAGGAGCATTCGCACGGCGGTCATCGCCATCGCCACCTGAAGCCCGGGCCCTGATTCCGGCGCTCTGCGGCAAATCCTGACCAGCCAGGCGTCCCGCTGCGCTAATCTTGTAAGAAGATTTTGTACATTCTTCATATCGATCCTGGGATCGACAGGGAGGCGCCATGCACGGGCACAGCAGGAAGGGACTCATCCGGGCACTCGTCGCGACCATGCCCCCCGCACTTGCCGTCGGCATCACGGCAGCCCATGCGGGTGGCGTCAGCGGCGCCGATCTCGAGGAAGTGGTCGTCACCGGCCAGCGCATCCTGCTGACCGGCGAACCGCGCGCGGCCAGCGAAGGCACGGTGCTCGGCGAGCAGCTCGCCGCGCGGCCGGTCCTGCGGGTAGGCGAACTGCTGGAGGTCGTGCCCGGCATGATCGTCACGCAGCACACCGGTGACGGCAAGGCCAACCAGTACTTCCTGCGCGGCTTCAACCTGGATCACGGCACCGACTTCGCCACGCGCGTCGAGGGCATGCCGGTGAACATGCCGACCCATGCGCACGGCCAGGGCTACATGGACCTCAACTTCGTCATCCCCGAGTTGACCGACCGGATCGTCTACCGCAAGGGCACGTACTACCCCGAGCTTGGCAACTTCTCGGCAGCCGGCGCGGCGGACCTGTACTACGTCGATCGCCTGCCCGAATCCTTCGTATCGCTCACGCTCGGCGAGTTCGACTATCTGCGCGGCGTGGCCGCCGGCTCCTGGGACATCGCGAAGGGCTCGCTGCTCGCTGGCGTGGAGATCGACCGGACTGACGGCCCCTGGGTCAATCCCGAGAACCTCGAGAAGAACAACGCGGTGCTGCGCTGGTCGCGTTCAGACGACACGTCGGGCCTGTCGGTCGACCTGATGGGCTACTCCGGCCGCTGGGACTCGTCCGACCAGATACCGCTGCGGGCCGTGGATTCCGGCGCCATCGATCGGTTCGGCACCGTCGACCCCACCACGGGCGGCGAGTCGAGCCGCTATTCGCTGTCGCTGCAAGGTTTCAGCGAGACCGGCGCCGGCCGGGCTGACTATTCAGCCTACGCGATGCAGTACGAGCTGCGGCTGTTCTCGAACTTCTCGTATTTCGTGGACGAAGTGAATGGCGACCAGTTCGCGCAGTTCGACGACCGCCGCGTTTATGGGGGGAGCTTCAGCTACGCCCTGCCCGTCGGCCTCGGCGCCGAAGGCAGCAGCCTGCGGGCCGGGCTCGATGTCCGCCACGACGACATCGATCCGGTCGGCCTGTATCTGAGCCGGGCAAGGGACCGCTACGCCACGGTCCGCGAGGATCGCGTCCGCCAGACGCTGGCGGGCCTCTGGACCGGATTCGCAACGCGCTGGACGCCCTGGCTGCGGACCGAGGTCGGCGCCCGTCTCGACTGGCTGGACTACCGGGTCGACAGCGATCTGACCGTGAATTCCGGCTCTGGTGACGACAGCCTCGTCAGCCCGAAGCTCTCCATGACGCTCGGGCCATTCCGCGACACGGAAGTCTTTGCCGCCATTGGCCGCGGCTTTCACAGCAACGATGTGCGCGGAGCGACCATCGAGGTCGATCCGGCCGACCCGTCCTGCACGGCAGCCGCCGGCTGCGTCGAGCCGGTCACGCCTTTGGTGAAGGCCACCGGCTCCGAGATCGGCCTGCGCACGGCGCTCTTCCCGCGCACGCAGTTGTCCGTCGCGCTATGGCGCCTGGACATCGACTCCGAGCTGCTGTTCATCGGCGACGGCGGCGCCACCGAGGCCACCCGCCCGAGCCGCCGGGAGGGCGTCGAGGTCAGCGTGTACGCGCGACCCATCGACGGCGTCATCCTCGACGCGGACTACGCCTGGACACGCCCGCGTTTCTCCGACGCCGACCCGGCGGATCGCATCCCTGGCGCCATCGAGAGCGCAGCGTCGTTGGGCGTCACTGCCGAGCGGCCCAACGGCCTGTTCGCGGGCGCGCGGCTGCGCTACCTCGGGCCGGCGGCGCTCTTGGAAGACGACAGCGTCCGCTCGGACAGCACCCTGCTGGTCAACCTGCAGGCCGGCTATCGGTGGCAGCGCTACCGACTGACCGCGGCCGTTTTCAACCTGTTCGACGAGAAGGCCAACGACATCACCTACTACTACGAGTCGAGGCTGCCGGGCGAGCCGCTGCCGGTCGAGGACATCCACTTCCACCCGGTCGAGCCACGCTCGCTGCGCCTGACCCTCGAAGCACGTTTCTAGGCGGTTCGGGGAAATACGGTTACCCTGCTCGGCGGGTCCGGCACATCATCTTGCCGTGGGCGCCTGGCGGGGCGGCTCTCGTCGTGTGCGCCCCGTTGCCAGTCCCGGGGAACGTTGCAGGGAGTTCTTGCTGATGGCGCGCAAGCGGCAGCCGTCGACCGGTGAAATGACGCCGTTCGACACCTTCCTGTTCCGCGGCGACCAGGATCCGCGCACGCGCGCACTGCTGGCGGTCGTCTACCTGCTCGACCGGGTGCCCGCGCGGGAGCAATTCGTCGCCGCATTCGATCGCGCCAGCCGCCTGATCCGGCGACTGCGCCAGCACGTCGTCGTGCCGCCAGTGCCGCTCTTCCTGCCCTCGTGGATCGTCGATCCCGATTTCGACCTCGGCTACCACCTGCACTTCCGTCGCCTGCCGGCGCCCGGCACGCCGACCGACCTGCTCGATGCCATGCAGGCGGAAGTCGTCGCCCATCTCGACCCGGCCCGACCGCTGTGGGAGGCCACCCTCTATGAAGGTCTCGAAGACGATCGCGCCGCGGTCATCTTCAAGATGAGCCATGCGGTCACCGACGGCATCGGCGCAGTGAAACTGTTCGCCGCGCTGCTCGACACCGAGCGCAACCCCGACAGGGGCCCCATGCCGCCCCTGCCCGTGCCGGAAGATGTCACGCCCGACGAGTTGCTGAGCCGCGCCCTCAAGGGCTTGCCGGCCGCGACCGCCTCGGCCCTGACCCGCGGCGGCGCCGAGGCCGTGGACCTCGCGCGACGCCTCATCGCCCGTCCGGAGCAGGTCACCCACTCCACGCTGGAGTATCTGCGCTCGCTCGGGCGTCTCTTGGCGCCGCATGGCGAGCCCTCGCCGTTGCTGGCCGGGCGCAGTCTGGCGCGCCGCTGCATTGCCTTGGAGTGGCCGCTCGCGGACATGCGCCGCGCCGGCCGCGCGCTCGACGGGTCGATCAACGACATCTACCTCGCCGGCGTCGTGTCCGCCCTGCGCCGCTATCACGAATTGATGGGCCAGCCGGTGGACAGCCTGCCCATGGCCGTCCCGGTCAACCTGCGCGACGCCGACGACGCGTCCGAGGGCAACCAGTTCGGAGCGATCCTGCTCACTGCCCCGCTCGACGCGGCCGATCCGCGCGAGCGTGTGCGGCGCGTCCGCGAATCGATGCGCCAGGGCCGGGCAGAGCCGGCCATCGATGCCATGGGCCGGATGGCGCCGGTCCTGGCGCGGCTTCCGGACGCCGCATTGCGGCCCTTGTCGGACTCGACGCCCAAGCCAGACATCCAGGCCAGCAACGTGCCCGGTCCCACGGTGCCGATCTACCTCGCCGGCGCGCGCATCGAGCACTCCTTTGCCTTCGGACCTGCGCCCGGGACGGCTGCGATGATCACCATGCAGTCGATCGCCGGCACCTGTTCCGCAGGGGTGACCCTCGACCCGGCGGCGATCACCGACCCCGAGTCCTTCGCGCAGTGCCTGCATCAGGGCTTTGGCGACATACTGCGCTTCGGCAATCGCCAGCTGCGCGTCAGTGTGCCGGTGACAGGACGCCCGCTGCGCACCGGTGTTCCCGCGTGACCGGCACGACACGCAAGAAGCGCGTCGCGCGCAAGCATCCGGCGCGGCGCACGCCGACGAAAAGCATCGCTGCAGCGGCACCAACCGTTCCGTCCCACCCCTGGCGCAGTCCCGTCGCCGACATCGAGGCGAGCGAGTCCGGCCCGCAGGTGGCAGCGATCTTCGACTTCGACGGCACGCTGATTGCCGGCTACTCGATTCTCACTTTCCTCGCCGAGCAGGCGCGCCAGGGCGAGCTGGACGCGGCCGACATCGTCCACAGCGGGGCGCAGATGCTGCGCTACCTGTCCGGCGGACTGACCCAGCGCGATCTCATCCAGCAGGGATTCATGGAGTGGCGCGGCCGCAGCGTTCGCGCGATGGAAAAGCTCGGCCAGCGCCTGTTCGAGGAGCGCCTCGAGGACGACATCTATCCGCAGATGCGGGAGATCGTCGCGGCCCACCGCAAGCGCGGCCACACGCTGGTCATCGCCAGTTCCGGCACGCGCTTCCAGATCGAGCCAGCGGCCCGCCACCTCGGCATCGAGCACGTCGTCTGCACCCGGCTGCGCGAGCGCGGCGGCAAGCTCAACGGCAGGCCCGACGGGCCGATTCTCTGGGGTCGCCACAAGGCGCTGGCCGTGCAGTCCTTCGCGGTCACGCAGGGCGTCGACCTGGGCAAGAGTTTCTTCTACGCCGATGGCGATGAAGACGAGGCGCTGATGCATCTGGTGGGCCGCCCACGGCCGGTGAACCCACGGCCGCAGCTCGAGCGCGTCGCGGCGCGGCGGCATTGGCCCGTGCACCGCTTCGTAAGCCGCGGGACTCCCGGCGCGGGGACGGTGCTGCGCAACCTGGGCGCGACTGCCAGCGCCGTACCGGTCTTTCTGGGCGCCGCAGCACTGCGCCTGCTTACCGGCCGCAAGCGCGAAGCCGCCAATGTCTCGGGCGCCGTGCTCACGGACATTTCGCTGCTGCTTGGCGGCGTGCAGCTGAACGTCATCGGCGAGCAGCATCTCTGGTCGCAGCGACCTGCCGTGTTCATCTGGAATCACCGCAATATCTTTGATGCCTACATCGCCGGCAACCTGGTGCGGCTCGATTTTGGCGCGGTGGCGAAGAAGGAGCTGGAGAAGGTGCCGTTCTTCGCCATCGCCAGCCGCTTCATGCACATCGCCTTCGTGGACCGCAGCAACAGCCGCGCCGCACTGGAGACGTTGAAGCCCGCCACCGAGCTGCTGGCGAATGGCATCTCCATGCTGGTGGCACCGGAAGGACACAGGCATGCGAGGCCTGGCGTCGGCGGCTTCAAGAAAGGCGCCTTTCGTATGGCCATGGACGCTGGCGTTCCGATCGTTCCCATCGTCATCCGCAACGTCGACGACATCGGCGCTCGCGGCGCATCAATCATGCGCCCCGGCACGGTGGACGTGGCCGTACTGCCGCCGATCAGCGTTGCCGACTGGACGCTCGAGGACCTGCCGGCGCGGATCCAGGCGGTCCGACAACTCTACCTCGACACCCTCGAGGACTGGCCCGGCCATGCGAAGACTTGAGTCGACATCATGAGCGACATCATCCACAGCGAGTCGGAGCTGCCCGGCACGGGCGGCGTAATCCTTTTCAGCCAGGCATGGGTGCCCGCCGGCCCGCCGCATGGCGTCGTCGTCATCGCCCACGGCCTGGCGGAGCACAGCGGACGCTACGCCTGGCTGGCCACCCGCCTGGTGCGCAGCGGCTTTGCCGTGCACGCGCTCGACCACCGCGGACACGGCCGCTCGCCGGGGCCGCGCGCCAACATCAACCGATTCGCGGACGTTGTGGCCGATGTGGGCGCCTTGATCGAGCAGGTGCGCGCGCTGTACCCGGGCCAGCCCGTCACGCTGCTGGGTCACAGCATGGGCGGCGCCATCGCGTTCGCGGCAGCGCTCGAGCGCCAGGACGTACTACGCAACCTGGTGCTCTCCGGGGCACTGCTGGGGGTGAGCCAGGACGTTCCCCGACTGCAGCTGCTGGCTGCGCGGATCCTGTCCGTCCTGCTGCCGAACCTGGGCGTGATCAAACTGCCGGCCGAGGCCATCAGCCGCGATCCTGTCGTCGTCCGTGCCTATGTGAACGATCCGCTGGTCCACACCGGCGCCATTCCCGCACGCACCCTCGCGGAACTGTTCGCCGCGATCGGGACGTTTCCGTCGAACGCGCCGCGGCTGCGTGTTCCGGTCCTGGCGCTGCACGGCGAGGCGGACTCGCTGGTGCCGCTCACAGACGTCGAAGCCGTGTACGAACGACTGGGATCCGCCGACCGCACCGTCAAGACCTACCCCGGCCTGTTCCATGAGGTGTTCAACGAACCAGAGCGCGAAGCGGTCGTTGCCGACCTGCTGCGGTGGCTTGAGGCACACCACTGAGCCGACCGCCGTCACCGCTGGTCGCTGACCAGCTGCTCGAGCCGGCGTACGGCAATCCCGTGGACGATGTCCATGCGTCGAACGATGGACCACAACCTGGCCGCCAGCTCAGCGCGGCGACGTGCGCAGTCCGGAGCGTCCCCCCAGATCTGCCGGTCCCGCGCCATTTGAATGCCGGTCCGGAACAGCACCCGCGAAACGCTCTCCGGATGCCGCAGGCGGCGATCGCGGAGATACGCGCCCCCGCGCGCCTCGCAGGCCGTCAGAAAGCCGGCTTCGTCGAGCAGCGTGGCCGGCTCGGCGTCGAGCAAAGTGTCCGCCACCAGCGCGTGCGCCTCGATGAACGGGCGCAGCATCATGTCCGAGCACAGGATGTCGGCATGCTCCAGCAAATGGATGGCGCCATGCAGCCCCTCCGGCAGCCGCGCGAGCCATTTCGGATCCAGCCGCCGCATTCGCGCCTCGACCGATGCCGAGAACTCGGCCTTGTCACGAAAGAAGAAATCGAACTTCAGCAGCTCGCGCAGTTCGAGCGCGGCGGCGTGAAACGTCCCCTCGCGCGTCTCGGGTGACGCCTCGATTGCCGCCAGCAGGGCCAATTCGCCGATGGCATCTTCGAGAAAGAAGTGCACCAGGGTGTTGCGGTAATAGCCCAGCGCAAAATGACGGCCGGGTGCCACGCCGAAGCACTCGACACCGTCCACCAGCGTTCGGTCGACGACTTCCCGCGACTGCAGCGCTTCCAGGCTCTGCTGCAGCGCAGCGTCCTCATTACCGGCCGCAGCAACCAGCGGCAGGCCCCGCGAGCTCGCGGACTCCCGGTAGCCGCGGACCGCGATGCGAATCTGCGATGCCGAGAGCGCCCGGCCGCGCGCCGCCAGCAAAGCAATGGCGACCAGCGCAATGTCGGTGATCGGCGTGGCGGTATTGATTCGCCAGCACACTTCGAGTGCGAGCTTCTGCACCGCCAGTTTATGGGCGTCGCCTTCGCCCGCCGCCCGGATCCCGGGCGGTCCCAGGCTGTCGCGGACCGAGATGGGCTCGCCGAAGCGGACATGAATCGTGCCGAAACGGCCGCGCTGCGCGCGCAGGTAGCGCACCAGCCAGCCCACGGACTCGGCGTCCTTGCTGCCGCCCCGTGCCTCGTCGGAGAACTCATCGACCTCCTGCAGCTGGTCGTAGCTGACCGACACGGGCAGCAGCTTCAGGTCCGTGCTGTCGCCGGCCAGATAGCCGTCGATCACGTACGCGAGGAGTCCGAGCTTCGGCGGAGCCAGCTTGCCGGTGCGCGAGCGCGTGCCTTCGATGAACCAGCGCACCGGCCGTCGGGTGGCTACCAGGTGTGCCAGGAATCCACGTAGCGCCGCACGGTAGACCGGGTCGTCCGCCTGCCGGCGCAGCAGAATGCCGCCCATGCGTCGCCACAGCGGACCCAATGGCCAGAACGCCATGTTGATGCCGACGAACTCGAACGGCGGCGGCAGACCGCTATCTTCGAACGCCACCGTCAGCGCCGCGCCGTCCAGGTACGAGCGATGGCTCGACAGCACGACCACGGAACTCGTCTGGAACAGCTCTCGGACGCGCGCGAGCTGACCCGGATCGACGTCGATCCGGTCGTAGCCGAGCCGGCACAGGGCGCGCCCGGCCTTGACCACGAGGCGACGGAAAGGCCGGCTATGGCCGGTCTCGAGCTCCGCCAGGCATTGCAGCGCCCGCGTCCTGACGATCGTCACGTCCTGCTCGGTCTCGCTGGCAACCCGCGCGACCAGCCTCTCGACGCACGGCGTCGCCGCCACTTCCCGTGCGGTCACGCGATCGTTTCGATGCGGAGCTTCCATGACACGTTGCTGTGGCGATGACCCCGCCTTCTTAGCACGGCAGAAGGCCTGCGCCCAGCGCGGGGCGTTCAGGGCTCGATGATCACCTTGCCCACGGCATGCCCGCCCTCGCTGTGAGCGAGCGCTGCGGCGGTCTGCGTGAGCGGGAAGGAACGATCTATGACGGCCCGCAGTTCGCTGGCTTCGACCAGTGACGCGATCTTCTGCAGCTGCCCGCCGTCCGCGCGCATGAACAGGTACTCGAAACGCACGCCGCGGCGACGCGCCCTGGCATGCGCCGCGAAATTCGCCGCCCACAGCACGGCGCAGGTGCCGGCACCCGCCCCCCACTCCCTGGCGACACGTGCCGTCGGCAACCCGGCGATGGTGACCAGCACGCCGCCGCGGCGCAGTACGCCGAAGGAGCGTTGCTGCACGTCGCCCCCGATGGTGTCGAACACCACGTCGACGTCAGAAAGCGACTCCTCGAAGCGCTGGCGGTGATGATCGATGACGATGTTGGCGCCGAGCGACCGCACCAGCGCCGTGTTGCGCAGGCTCGCGGTGGTCGCCACCTCTGCACCGAGGTGCCAGGCCAGCTGGATGGCGAACGTCCCGACGCCGCCCGCCCCGGCGTGAATCAGCACTTTCTGGCCGCGGCCAAGCTGCGCGATGTCCACCAGCGCCTGCCAGCTGGTCAGCCCGACCAGGGGCAGCGAAGCGGCTTCTGCAAAGCTGAGGTTGTCGGGCTTCAAGGCCACGATCGATTCGACAGCCACCGCGAACTCGGCGAACGCGCCGATGCGATCCTTGGCAAGCCGCACGAAGACCTCGTCTCCCGGCTTGAAGCGGCGGACCGCAGCGCCAACCCGGGCCACGACACCGGCGCAATCGTTGCCCAGCACGAGCGGAAAGCGGTAAGGCAGCAGCGCACGGGTCTTGCCCTGCCGGATCTTGAAATCGAGCGGGTTGACGCTGGCCGCCTTGACCTCGATGAGCACGTCTTCCGGCCCCACCGCTGGCACGGGCGCCTCGCCGACCTCGACTACCTCGTTGCCACCGTAGCGACGGATGAATGCCGCGCGCACTGGGCGAAGACTAGGATGCGACGACCTGGACGCCGCGCCAGAACGCGACCCGGCCCCGTATCGCCGCCGCAGCCTCCTTGGGTGCCGGGTAATACCAGGCGGCATCGGGATTGCGCTTGCCGTCCACGCACAGCGAGTGATAGCTGGCGGTGCCCTTCCAGGGGCACACGGAGGTCGTCTGGCTGGGTTCCAGGAACTCGGCGTTGACCGATTCCGCCGGAAAATAGTGGTTTCCCTCGACCACGACCGTGTCCGGGGACTCTGCAATGGTTCGGCCATTCCAGACTGCTTTCATGAGTATTCCTCTTGGTGTGCAGCAATCCTGACACCAGTCCGCGGGCCTGTGAACTGCCCTGGGGGCACATCGCACTGCTTGTGCGGGGCCAACATCAGGATGAGGCGCCGGCCCGAGCCACGCTGCGCCGCCGCAGGATGAGCATCGTGATCATTGCCGCACAGGTCGCCGCGATCGCCGCCGGAAACAGCACCGTGGTGATCGAGTAGCTCTCCAGGGCCAGCACCACCAGCAGGTTGCGCACCATGAACATGGAGAAGAACAGCACCGATTCCGAGTGCGGGTCTGCATAGGCCTTGCGCAACGTGGGCCCGAACCCCAGCACGTCCACCGTGGTCAGCAGCACCACCGCCCACATGGGGTCGGTCGTGAAATACCACAACGGCAGGGACGACATGCCAGCAACGAAGAACACCCAGTCCGCGACCGTGATGGTGATGTCGGCGCGCTTCAGGTAGGCGAGCACGGCCACGCCCATCGTGATGGTGGCGGAAACGCCAATGGGCCAGGCGCCGACGCCGCCTCCGCCCTGCAGCTGCGCCAGGAACACGATGAACGTCGTAGATCCCCAGATGATCCACGAAAAGACGTGGGGCTGAACGCTGCCGCGCAGGATGCCGCGCAGGTACGGATAGAAGGCCGCCAGCGTGATGGCGATCGAGATCGCGCTCAGCAGTTGCTTGTAGAACACGGTTCAGCGGCCCGGCGACCCCGTGCCGGATCCGGCACGCGGCAGTTCGTCGCTCAGCAGCCCATAGACGTTGACGTCATGTGGCACGCCGTCGGTGACCCAGCGCTGCCGCAACAGCCCCTCGTGAACGAAACCCAGCCTGCCGAGCAGCCGCGTGGAGGCGACATTCGCCGGGTCCACCTCCGCCTCGATGCGTCGAAGGCTCATCGCGCCGAAGGCCTCCTGCAGCAGACCCTGCAGGCCCTCGCGCATGTAGCCGCGTCCCCAGTACGCGCGCCCGAGCACGTATCCGAGTTCGGCGCGCTGGCTGTGCTCGTCGTGCCTGAACAGCAGGCAGGTCCCCACTGGCGTCCCTCCGGCGCGCTCTACCAGCACGAACTGCAGCGCGGTGCCGGCCGCCTGGATGCCGAGCATCCGCTCGAACCAGGCGTCGGCGTCGTCCATCGATCGCCACGGCGCATAGGGCAGGAACTTGGTGACCTCGGGGTCGCCATTGACCGCCATGAGGGCAGGAAGATCGCTGCGGCGGACGATTCGCAGCAGCACCCGCTCCGTCGATAGCGGCTCAGGCAGGTACAAGGGCATGCGACCGACTCCGTTTCAGCGCGGCGAGTGCCGCGCCGACTCCGCCATCAGGTCGACATACGCGACCTCAATCAAGTCTGCCGGGTTGACCCCCAGCTCGGTCATCAGGGAACGGGCCTCCCGCTCGCCAGCGGTCGCTGGCTCATGATCTTCAAGTACGACTTCCAGCTCGACGAAATCCCCCAATCCCTGCACGCGGTCCAGATGCACGCGCGTCCTGCCGATCAGGTACAGCGTGCGCTGCTTGATCACGCGACCCGCCAGTCCGCACGCGAGCGCCAGGACTCGGCGCAGAGTCTCGGGGTCGGAGGTTGACGACCTCTCGTAGAAGGACTCCTTGGGCCCCTGCTGGTCGGCGCGGCGATAGAAGATGAGCTCTCCCGAAGCGGGGGAGAAGCACCGCAACTTGAGCCGGCCCTGGTCACAGCGAAAAAAGGTGTCGTCCTGGGCGATCTCCAGCGGTCCCTCGGTGGCTCGCGCCGCCACTGCCCGGCGCAGCGCCTCCGGATCGGCGACACGCGCCTTGATTTCGACGTTGCGGGGCATGGCGAAGGCAGTACCGGCGGCTTCAGGTCAACAGACGGTACACGGCGTAGCCGAGTGCGGAAAGCACGGCGACCACGTCTTCCGGAAGATCTGCGACATCAGCCATCGGTGCTTACTTGATGTAGTAGCCCGATACGCGCCACTGGCCGTCGCCGTCCTTCATCGGCGTGACGGTTTCGACGGCTGCGACCTTGCGCTCGAACGTGGTGGCGAACTGGATGACCACGTACTCGCCATCCGGCGCGCCGGGCATGGACTTCATGAAGGTTGCGGAGGTAAGCGTCCGGCCATTCATAGCGCCGAGCGGTGCGCGCGCTCGCGATACGGCCGTGATCCAGTCGCTTTCCGACGTCGCGCCGCGAAACAACGACGAAGCCTCGGCGTAACTCTGCTGGTAGTCACCAGCGTCCACCAGCGCCAGCCACTGGCGCGCTGCCGCTTCAGCTGCATCCTGCATCTCATCGGCACCGCCTGCTGCCGGCAAACCTGCCAGCAAGGCGAACATGGCGAGCGCGGCGACAATCTTCATGGGGGTACTCCCTGGGTTGCAGGGCACGGCTCATTTCACCGGCTAATGCCATACTGCCCGAGCGCAGGCAGTCAGCGCTACCCGGCCGCACGGCTTTGCCGGTAACACGCGATCCGCGGGCAATCCACGGTTCGGCGACTGCCGGCTCAGCCGTCCGTCAGCCACTCTGTCGCCACTTCATCGTCCTCGAAGATCTTCACCTCGAAGCCCCTGTTTCTCGCTACGGTCTCGAGGAAGGTGTTGCTTTCGAACCTCTCGCGGTAGCGATAGACGACTGCGATCCTGAGGCTGCGATCGACCCCGATGGCTGCCGGATCACTGCCGAGTTGCCAGGCCGCCAAAGTCGGCATCCGGCCGGGTATGTCGATGATCGCGAGCACGCGCGACAGGCCAAGCTCATTGCAGCGGCTGGTAGTTTCGAGCCAGATTTCACCCACTTCTTCTGCCTCTCGGCCCGGCGTCCAGGTTCCAGTCACCTCCAGCCGCATGAGTACATCGTCGTGACTGAGCTTGTAGCTGTGCGGCATGTGCCTGCCTCCCTGCTGGCAGATCGATTCAGTCGCAAGACCGGTCGAGAAGCTCCTGATAAACGGCGAGCGCTTGCTGCGAAAAACAACAGAAAATGACTTCCTGGATGGCGGGCAATCTTCCCACCGCCGCCGTCACCGTGGCAATGGCGATGGCGGCCGCCGGCCTGACAGGGAATCCGTAGACCCCCGTGCTGATTCCCGGGAAAGCAATGGACCCTGCGCCATGGGCCGCCGCCAGCTCGAGCGAGCGCTGGTAGCAGGACGCCAGGAGTCGCGGCTCACCGCGTTCGCCGTCGCGCCATACCGGACCGACGGTATGGATGACGTGCTTCGCCTGCAGCCGATAGCCCGCGGTGATCCTGGCGTCACCGGTTGCACATCCGCCCAGGGCGCGGCATTCCTCGAGCAGCCGCGGCCCGGCGGCCCGGTGGATGGCACCGTCGACGCCGCCGCCACCCAGCAGGCTCGAGTTGGCCGCATTCACGATGACGTCGACGGCTAGCGTCGTGATGTCCGCCTGCAGGGCATGAAGTCTTGCGGGCATGTCGGCTATCTGTGAAGCCAGCGACCGACGCCGGCGCTCAATACGCCAGCTTGAGGATGATGGTGATGAACAGCGTCCCGAGTCCGAGTACATAGGCGCTCCAGGCGAGCATCTCGGCGATACGGCCAGCGCGGCCGCGCGCATAGACGCTGGGCGTCAGTAGCAGACTCAGCAACGAGAAACGCGGGTCCAGGGGACTGAAGTCGGGCTTTCTGTAGAGATAGGTCAGGAGCGCCGCGACGGCACCCATGACCAGTGCCGCGCCGAGCAGTAGAACGGTCAGACCTCCTGCCCCCATGAGAATCACCACCCTCCGTCATTGCCGCAGAGGCTCGGTCGCCGTACGGCCCACGCGGTGTTCCTCGCAGGCCACCTCACCGTCACGGGCGTGCAGACGATGTTGCACGCCTGCTGGGACAACGTAGACGGTACCAGCAGGCTCTTGCCGGACCCAACACTACCTGTGATCGCGCTGCGCATGCCTTGAAAGCAGTTCGTACACTCGCCGGCCTTCGTCTTTCTGTCGCTTCCCGGCACGGTCCAGCGCAGAGAGCTGCATCCAGCCGCGAATGGTAGGGTCGGCGCCCGCAGCGAGCAGCGTCTCGGCGACGGCCAACGAGCAATTGCCTGCGACATGGCCGAGTGGCGTGTCTCCTATCCGCGACTCGTCGTGGGCATTGACGTCCGCACCGGCCTGCAACAGCAACTCGATGATGTTCAGGTGCTCATTGACGGCGGCGTGATGGAGTGGAGTGAAGGACAACTCGTCGAAGGCATTCGGATCGCGGCCCTGCGCGAGCAGCGTCTTGACCGCACCCACATCGCCCTCGGCGGCCGCGTAGTGGAGATCATCGTCGGGTCCGGTAGGTTCCATGACGCTCGCGGACATTGGTGGATATGGGAGCAAGTATATCGATAGCCCCCGGCGCCCGCCGTCTCAGGCCATGATCGAGCCCAGGCTCGTCCGGCTACGCCAGGCGGCTAGGCTTGGGTCCTGCCTCGCGTCGCGAACTACTTCCGGGTGGAGTATCTTCACCGCTTGCCCGAACGCTTCCCGAAACGGGAGAGGATTCCCAAAGGTGCGGACAGGCCTGTTGATTACGATTCCGCTTTTGGCAGCGCTGTCTTCCTTCGTCGCAACGGCGCAGAGCGATCCCGCTGGGAACGCACCAGTCAACCACGCGATCATGAGTTCCCCGTGGCCGACCTACCATGCCGGGCCGGCGAGGCAAGCATCGACTTCTCTTGCCGGACCTCGCGGCCGGGCGCCATCCGTGGATGTCAGCTACTTCCGCGAGGCCGCCGGGATCGAGTTCGGGACCTCGCCCTGGCACATCCTGAGCGACCACCGCTACACCAACTCGCCGACCGCCCGAACGATCTGGGGTGTGTCGCTCAAGTACCTATACAAGTATGAGATTGACGGACCCGTCTTCCGCTACGTCGACAGCTTCAAGCTCAATGACCTGCCGTTCTTCATCGGCTGGAACTTCTTTGCCCTGCGGGACGGACGCATCGTCGTGCCGAATCCGAGCGGCTTGCGTGTGCGCCAGCACCGCGACGGCCCCTGTGCGGGACGGACGCCATCATTGCTGACGTTTCGAGACGGCGCGACCAGTGACTCCGCGATCGAGTGCATCGCCAAGTTCGAGTTCACGCCAGAACGTATCCAGGGTGCATGCGGCTTCAGATCGACCGTTGTTGGCACCACTGCCGTCGGGGTCGACGTGCTCTTCAGCGGCGACATCGCGGCCCAACTGCAAACTGACGTTGGCCGCCTCGGCAGCCGACGCCGCGAGACCTGGGTGGCGATCCTGGACAATGATCTGACCCGCATCAAGGCCTGCGCCAAGGCCGGGGACGGCAGCTCCACCAACGGAGTCCCGATCGAGCGCGGGCCGGAAGCCAGCTCGATCTTCTACATCGCCACCGACACCGAAATGATCGCGATGCTCTACAACCCGGCCAGCCAGGCGCTGGCGCGACAAGCTGCAGTGCCGGTGGCCTATCGTGGCCGGACCGGCACCACGCCCACGCTGCTCGGGTTCGACAATGATCGCTGGATCGTGAGCGTTGACGCACGCTGCGCAGTGAGCAACGTGTTTACCGGGAGCATCGAGTGCAGCCGTACCGACCCCGGTCCATCGCGACTGGTTGCACTGCCGCGCCCACTGGGATCCGGCCCGGCCGTCACTGTGCCGTTGCCGGCATTCATCGATACCGTCGAGAACTCCCCCGCAGTCGCGGAGAACGACATCGTGGTCACCAACTATCAGGGCTATACGCCAGACGGGAAGCGAGACGGCCACGCCGTTCGTGCCTCAGGCGTGGTCAAGTTGAGCTGGAATCCGGACACACGGCGCTTCCAGACCGACTGGCAGAACGCCGACATCCAGATCAGCGGCGTACCGACGATCAGCGCAGGAGCCAATCTCGTGTACGGTTCAGGTTCTGAGGCCGACGGCCACACCTATTTCTACGGCCTGCGGCTGCGTGACGACTCCAACGGCCCGGGCGGCGAGGTAGTGGTGCGAGTTCGTGTTGGGCCCTCGCGCGACAGCCGCCGCGGCGCCGGCGATGCGATCTTTGACGCCGGAAACAATATCCTGGTCAGCGACGACGGCTCCGCCATCTGGCCAGGAGGCGAGTCGCTGGTGCGCGTGCGGGACTGACGCAGGGCGGTCCCAGTCAGGGACGGCCCGCCAGAGCACGTCAGGCAAGGTCAGAGCTGCCATCGCAGCGGTGGGGCGGCAGACCGGCTAGTGCCCGGCGGGCGCTACGCCGTCGTTGAGCTACTGTTCACCGCGGCTGGTGGTGTCACGATCCCGGTCATATCGTCTCGAGAGCGGAAACGGCGGCAGCCAGGACTCGCGACGCGCGGTCCAGAGCTCATAGGTCGGTCTCAGTTGGTCAGGGGCGTCCAGAGAACCCAGGTTCACTTCGACTTCATCTCCACTGCGGGAGAAGACGGAAGAGCCGCACCGGGGACAGAAGTGCCGACCGGCATAGCTGCTTGTTTCGCCAGTGACTGTCATCGCAGCTTCAGGAAACACCGCGGAAGCATGGAAGAGGCCTCCGTGATGCTTGCGGCAGTCGAGGCAGTGACAAAGGCCGACCCGATAGGGAGGTCCTGACGCCCTGATTCGGACACTGCCGCACAGGCAACCGCCCGCGAACTTGGCCATGCTGTGTTTCGCCTGCCCCTCGCGACCAGCGTCCGGCTGATGATCCGCATGGCGAGCCGGACTGGCCTGTGCCCTGAGCGCATAGGTGTAGACCACGGCCGGCTCGTCGTCCGGCGTGCCACCCAGCGCCTCGTAGAACGCACGGGCGGTCTTGTTGCTGGACTCGGTAGCTACCCAGCCCTCGGTGCATCCCAGCTCTTCGCCCCTCTCGAAGAGTCGGGACAACAGTCGGCGCCCGAGGCCCAGCCGATGGAACCTGCGCGAGACGCCGACCTCGTTGATGAATAGCGCAAGCGGCTTGTCTGGATGAACGTAGCAAACACCACTCGCCATTCCGACGACTGCACTCTCTGCGACAGCCACAACCAACAGGTTTGACGGGTTCGACAGGAAGGCGTGCAGGAGCTCGGGCCGGACGTCGCTATCGAATACGTCGTCATCGACCCGGTCGAGAATTGACGCATTGGCCTGGCTGATCAGGTGTATCGAGACGGCGGGAGGACTCATTTCGGCAGAGGATGCGTTGCCTGCGAAATGAGGTCAACTGACCGGCACCGCATGACGCGCCTTGGCCTCGCCGTAGCAGACGACGCAGACAATGGCCATGCCATTGAACTCCCTGAAGGCCTCGGTCATGTCCCCTTCCTGTTCGAACTTTTCCTCGCAGAGATGACACCAGGCTTGCAGGTCGTTCGGATCGCTGCTGTTCTCGATGAATCCCGCTGGCGCGGGTGCCGACTGCAGGAGATGCCTGCATACGACGGCAGCGACCCGCTCACCATGCGGACCACATTTCACCAGCATGGGTTTGGTCGTACTGACAGGCGGGGTGTTGCCGGTCACGGAGATGGCCACAACTCGACCGTCTCGAGTCCGTCGTCGTCCACCACGCGCCATTGCAGCGGGCGCCTTGGCAACCAGCGGCTGAGTTTCGAACCGGCCAGGGCGTGACTCGCATTCTCGACGAGAACCTTGAACTCCTCGGCACAGCGATGCGCATTCGGCAGCGGGTCGATGACGTCGCAGACGATCGCCTCGGGTGTCGGGCGAAGTGCAATAGACCCATTCAGCAACACAGCACCCGCGCACCGATCGAGCAGATCCGCCGCCACAGCCAGGCGCTCCTCCGACGAGGATCCGTCGATCGTCAATGCACCTTCGTATGCAGACATGCGTCCTGGTGTTCGTCCGCAGCGGCGCGGCGACAAACTGGCAAGTTGGGCTAGTGCGCAAACAGGTTGGCAGTGTGTTGCATCGGTTGCAAGTGGCTGCGAAGAGGTCTTTGCAGCCGGTTGCGCGAGCAGTCAGGTTGATCCCGTTCGATCGGTGCGAATCACTTTCTCATAGCAGACACTGGTTGGATCGTCCGTGTACTGTCCGAACGGCTGTATGCGTGTGAATCCGCAGACCTCGTACAGCCTCATTGCCGATAGCTGTCGGTCACCGGTCTCCAGCACCAGACGGCTGAATCCGGCCAAAGAAGCGTGTTCTTCAACCCGCTGCAGAAGCACGCGCGCGATTCCACGCCTGCGAACGCGTTTAAGGACGTACATGCGCCTTACTTCGGTTGTGTTCGCGTCAATTGGCCGGTGTGCCGCCATCCCGACTGGTTGCCCGGTCTCGTAGGCGACCACGTACACGCCACGCGGTGGATCTGGCGGGTTCGTTGGCCAAGGCGCGCCGGGATCGTGCAAATCGGGGTAGAGATCGCGCGCCTCCTCCGCGGCTTGCCGAAGCAGGGCCAGGGCGTCGGTGCCTTGCGGATCGACTTGATGGATGCGGAGCTGGGCGATCGTCACGTGCGCCGCCTAACGTTGGAGCTAAGCGCGCGACGACAGAAGAACGCCGGGCCCGGGCTGGCGAAAACATACCGCGTACCGCCAGCACGGGCCTCGTGAACTGCCGTTGGCGCTCCGCTTGGGCGAGGGGTTATTCCGCACTCGGGTAGGTGACTTTGTCATCGGCGATCCGTTCACCCACGATGAGGTACACGAAGGGCTCGGGGCCTGGATTCTCGAGATGGTGCCCGGCCGTTTGGCCGGCAGGAAAGCAGACGTAGGAGCCGCTTTCCAGTTGGTGCTGTTCCGTGCCGAGGTGAAGCACTGCAGAGCCAGCCAGGGCATAGAGGTGCTCTTCTTCGTGAGAGTGCCAATGACTCGGCTTCGTGTTCGAGCCGGGAGGCAGTTCCATCAAGCCGACGCCGACCTTTGCCTTACCTCCCACATCGCAGAGTGCTCGACCGCGAATCTCGCGATCCGTTCCCGCGTACCAGACCTCGGCCGGGACCTCAAGCGACTGCAGCGGGCGCTTGATGGATTGCGAGTCATGCATTCGTGCGTCCTCGGAGATCAACAAGCGGTGGTTTGTTCGGCCCAACGGCCGCGTTGAGCGGGCCAGACGCAACCCGTCCAACGCGCCGCCGGCGCGACACTGGTCCACGCGCCCGCGGTGCGCTCGCTCAAGCATTTCACGGTCCGCTCCAGCCCATAATTAGGCCGCACGCGGCGGATAGGTGCTGACAATTGCATCCAGGTCACGCAAGAGTGCTGGAAGATCAGTTTGGTCGAGTTCCAGGCGAAAGATTAGTTTGTTGCCGGTTCCCGCATAGTCCATAGCTTCGCCGTGTAGGGGCATGTGGCCAATGCCGTCTCCGACAATGGTCAATTCAAGCTGCCTTTCGTACGTAGTGAAAGTAGCTGAGCCTTTGAGATCGGCATACAGTCTCTTGAGTTCAGTTGCAAACCGAGCGAAGCCCCAAGAATCGAGATCTGCAGAGAAGTTGCCATGGAACCCACCGGTTCGAATCGTGATGTGAGACGGTAACCAACCGTCGCCATTTGACGCCATGACCTCAATGCGAACGAACTCCTCGTCGACGCCGCCTATTTGGAACCGAAGAGACGTCATTCTGCGGCCTAACGTTTGAGCTAAGCGGGCGCCAACGGCATGCCGCTGGCGCTCCGCATGAGCGAGAGGTCAGGCGTCGAACTCTCTTGTGTCAACGACCTCAAGCAGCGACTCCAAACAGGGCTCCAACTCCAGCGGTCAATGCCATTGCCAAGGCGCCCCAGAACGTGACGCGCGTTACGGAAGCAATCACGGGCGAACCACCAGCGCGAGCCGCCAAATGACCCAGTAGCGCAAGGAAATAGATAGAGCTGCCGGCGAGGCCCCACATGAGGAAGTCGATTGGAAGCAAGAGAACGGTCAGAAGTGGAAGCGCTGCGCCCACTGCAAACGTACCCGCCGAGGCCAGTGCGGCCTGTACTGGCTTTGCAGCTAACGTGTCAGATATGCCCAGCTCATCTCGCGCATGCGCGGCGAGTGGATCATGCTTCATCAATTGAGTAGCGACACTCGATGCAAGGGCTTCATCCAGTCCACGCTTGACGTATATCGCCATTAGTTCAGAGTGTTCCTGGGCGGGATCTGCGGCCAACTCCGTGCTCTCCCGCGCCAAGTCCGCCTGTTCGGTATCAGCCTGCGAACTGACCGAGACATACTCGCCCGCGGCCATTGACATAGCGCCGGCTACAAGACCGGCGACGCCTGCAACCAGAATGCCCTGTGTATCCGCGCCTGCAGCAGCGACACCTAAGACAAGGCTAGCAGTAGAAACGATACCGTCGTTCGCGCCCAGAACGGCTGCACGGAGCCAGCCTGTTCGATGAGTTCTGTGCTTCTCGCTGTGTCTCATTGGGTATACCAGGTGATGAGCTTCCGTTTCGACGCCTGACGTTTTAGCTAAGCGGGGACAGCGGCGTGGCGCCGTTCCCGCGAAGCGCCACGATGACCTGGGTGCTGCGCGGGCACGGTGACATGCCGCTGGCGCTCCGCTTGAGCGAAGGGTTAGGCATCGCTGAGTTTGCGTGCGGCTTGACCATGGCTCTAGAGGCGAAGTCTTGGCATGACTGCGAATACCAAGAGCAGAGCGACGTACACCGAGCCGGATACCCTGTCTCGGCTGCTGATGAACTCTGCCAGGGTCTGGTCCTGAAGGACAGTCGCTAGACCAATCTCGGCGCCAACTGTCAGGACAAGCGCAAGCACGCCAGCCATGAGTGACCTGCCTGGACGGCAAATTTCGGGGAAACGGCGGAGGATGTACCCGGCCCCCAGGAAGATCACCGTGGCCATGATCGGCATCTCTGCCAGTTCCGCCCAGCGCTCACCGATGCGCGGAACAAGGAACGGAACACGGAAGGCACCGAGCACAAATCCTGCTCCAAGCACGATGGCAAAATAGACAAGGCCTGCCTGGATGGTCTTTGACACTGCAGCGCGCGATGGTGGTGTTTGCGATGCCTAACGTTCGAGCTAGGCGGGCGACGGCGGCGGGACGCCAGCGCCCGGGCGGCGAGAATGTACCGCGTACCGCCAGACCGGGCCTGATGGCCTGCCGTTGGCGCTCCGCTTGAGCGAGGGGTTAGGCCCCCGTGGTTCGGTGCTGTGTGGATATGGCATGTAGCGCACAACCAAGCCCCATGGCAATGAAGGCGGTGCGAATCCAGTCGTACCAGATCCACTGGTTCACCAGTGCTTGTACGGCAGCTTCGGGGAGTGGCCGCTTGCCGGTGCTCGTGCCATATAGGTCATAGATCATGGGCCAGAAAAGTGTCGGTGTTGCTGCCCAGATTATCAGCAGGATTGCGAGGGGAAGCCAAAGCCAAAGTTTGTACTTTGGCGGTGTCTGCCAGCCGGCAATCAGGCTTCCAACAGTGCCGATGACCAACAGGACGCTTAGCGGCTGGAAGAAGTCCCCTGGATTGAGTGGATAGCGAGGTCCGTACGGCAGCAGCATGAGTGATACGGGTGGGTTGGCAGCCCATGCTGAGATCACCACAACGAACTCGAACAGCTTGCCTCCAAGCCCGACACCCCAGGCGGTGACAGAAACCCACAGGCACGCATTTAACCAACGAGCACGTTTGGGGCTCAGCTTGGCCAGGTCGGGTTGAGTAAGCACTGTACGTTCCTCTGGGTCCTAACGTGCGAGCTAAGCGGGCGACGGCGGCCGGACGCCAAGCCCAGGCTATGGAGAATGTAGCGCGCCACAGACCCGGCCCGGTGGCCCGCTGTTAACGCTCCGCTTGAGCGAGGGGTTAGGCCGCACTGGGAGTTTCGAGTACACGCAGGACCTCAAAGACGCTACATACAACAGGCATTCGCTCAGTCGGCATCAAACCCAGCCGCAGGCACTCGCGGCCAAAGAAGGCCCAGTGGCCTTGCTTCCAGTACTCCAACGAACCGTCTCCCTCACCTTCGATCGCAGCGTACTCAGCAGTCACTTCGTTGAACGGAACCACCTCGACCATCGTTACACGGGTAAGGAGGACCGGCTCGTTTAGGTGATTGACGACGATCTCGACATCGCCAACTTCAGGCAGAGGCTGGCCTTCGTGCTCGTACGCCCAGAGCAGGCCAGTACCGGCGCGCTTCTTTCCACTTCGAATGAGGTCCAGGAGCTGCTCAGAGAGTTCGGCGGAGTCGCCGTAGGCGTCAACGGTTACTCGGCCCGGTGGGAGAGTGACGCCACGAGCTGCAAGCTGTTGAATGAGTGCGTTCACTGGTGGGAGTGTGAGCATTCTCGTGCGGCCTAACGCCGCAGTTGAGCGGCCGCGCGACCACGCGTCCAGCAAGCCGCTGGCGCGATAATCTTCCGCGCGCCTGCGGCGCGCTCGCTGATACCTGTCACGGTCCGCTCCAACGCATAGTCAGGTTTCATGCTCACTACTTGGTATCCAGGGAAAGGCCGCAGCTGCGGCACGCCTTAGTCAGTTGATCCTCAAGAGAGGTAAGCCACCACAGCAAGTTGCGCTCCGCAAATGGCTGCACGCAACGAGGACATCTGGCGAAGGCCATGTAGAGCGCCGCAAGACAATGCGCCGCGAAGGCGGCAACTAGGCCGCCAATATTTGCAGTAGCCGCAACCTCTCGATCGGGTCTGATCGCGAGGAGCACAAACAGAACGAGAAATGCGATAAGGCTGTAGCCATTGATCCGCCGCGCCAGGCGACGCCTTCGCATGCCAACAGCTTCCCTGGGCGCAGACGTTGATTCCATGACACCTAACGTTCGAGCGAAGCGGTCGACCACTCCATGGGTTGGGCCTCAACAATTGAGCCTTCGCGCAGAGGTTGCGGCTGACCGACCGGATGGAAGCCCGTTGATGCATAGAGCTTCCACGCTGGGGAGTTGGAAACGGTGACGCCAAGGACTACTCGCTGTACGCCCGCGCGTACTGCCCAGTTCAGAGCCTCAGCAAGCAACGCGCGACCAATGCCTCGGCCTCTCACTTCTGGTGCTACCCACATCTGGTAGAGATTTGCTTGTGAGGGCTCATCTGCTGAGATCTTGCACCAAGCCAAGCCGCAGAAGCCGTCGGTTCCTTCCGCGATCAGTGCTCTGTCGCGTTCTGAGGTATCGAGACATCTGTAACCGTTCGGCCCACTTCTGATCGCTTTCAGTGCTTTCTGCCTCGTAGGTGCTTCCGAATGCGTTCGGCGATTCCTGAAGGGCTCGCAGTCGAATTGCCCTATAGGCAGCCCACTCGTTAGCTTTGATCGGGCGGATGATGAACATGGGCGGTGAATGTGATGCCTAACGTTCGAGCAAAGCGGGCAGCGACGGCAGGACGCCAGGCCCGGGCTGGTGAAAATGTACCGCGTACCACCAGACCGGGCTTGGCTTCCTGCCGTTGGCGCTCCGCTTGAGCGAGGGGTTAGGCATCACTGCGCGCAACCGCACGAGCGAACGACTCGGCTGCTTGCCGCACCGCCGGGTTGGCGGGGTAGAGGCCCCGGAACTGGGCGTAGTGGCTCCCCAAGTACTTCATTCCCAAGTAGTTGCAGGTGAGTTCGAAAGGCTCACTGAAGGACTTTGGGGCGGCCGGATCGGTTCCCGAGCACATGACAGCGAGTTTCTTGCCGCGAAGCGACCGACCCATGTCGTTGTGCGGTGAAAGTAAGCCGCTAAGCCGGTCGAGAAATGTCTTCGCCTGGGCACTCATGCTGTACCAGTACAGGGGAGTGGCAACGATCCAAGTGTCATGAACTGCCATCCTGCGTACCATCGGGATGAAGTCATCTTCATCATTGGCGTTCTCGTAGGAGTAGAACCCGACGTTGTGAGCGTTCAGGTCTTCAAGGACGAATCCTCCCGAAGGGAACGCGAGATTAACCAGTGTCCTCGTATTCCCTGCCGATCGCGACGAAGCGAGAAGAACTGTGACTGTCATCGGCAGGTTGTTTGTGATGCCTAACGTCCGCGTTGAGCGGGCCAGACGCCACGCGTCCAGGGCGCCGCTGGCGCGATAATCTTCCGCGCGCCTGCGGCGCGCTCGCTCCAGCTTCTCACGGACCGCTCCAACGCATAGTTAGATCTTCCGGATCCAGCGCTTCAGGCGACCTCGAGCAGGGCACGAGGATTGCGATCGGCGACCAAGAGAAGCGTCCTGGCGGCGCCCGACGGCGCGCGACGTCCCTGTTCCCAGTCCTGTAGCGTGCGAACCGAGACGCCGAGCAGGGTGGCGAACCGCGACTGGGACAGCCCGACACTCTCCCGGATCTTTGCCACATCCGGGACGTTGACGACGCGGCCGTAGTCACCGCGCTTAAGCTCACGAAGGCCATCCCGAATCTCGACACCAATGTCGCGCTTGCGCTTACTCATCGCCAAGTTCCTCTCGAATCTCTCTCAGTACACGGGCTGGAATGGAGTCAGCCACGCTCTTCGGATACATCGTCAGCATCCAGATGATGCCTCTAGGCCGGCGCACGTAGTAGATGACCCGGTAACCACCGCGCTTGCCTCGACCCGGCGCTGCCCAGCGTAGCTTTCGGACACCGCCGGTTCCGGCAATGACTGGCCCCAGTTCCGGGTTGTCGATCAGCGCTTGCTGCAACGCCGAGTACTGTTCGTCCGAAAGGTATTCCTCTACCAGACGCGTGAAAAGCTGGGTCTCGATGAAACTGAACACTAACGCAGTATACGGCAACGCCGTATAGCGTCAAGTCACCACGATGGCTCGGGAAGATCTAACGTCCGCGATCAGCGGCGGCGCGCAGTCGGCGCGCCGCTTGCTGATTCGAACCCTATCGGAGCCGCTTGCCGTACCTGCAAGCGGCGTGACGACCAGCGACGACCGTTGCATCGCATAGTTAGGTTTCAATCCTTACCGCGTGGAATCGGAGTCTTTGCGAGACGATCCGCCATTCGGGTTTGCCAACCTGGACCCGTTGCGCGCCAACGCTCCACTACCTCAGGTGGTAGCCGAAGAGAAATGAGCTGACGCGGGTTGGCAGAACGTGGCCTGCCGCCCTTGTTGACGACCGCACGGCTCAACATCTCCTCGGTCAGTTCCGGAAGTTCTTTGTACTCCGAGCGGCGAATACGATGCGCATCAACGCGCTTCAGATCCGATCCCAAAGTACGGCGCGAGGCGGTCTTGCTCACGTCTATTGGCCTTTCTCATGCTGAAGATATGGCGAACCGCGCCACGCGGGGTGTAGCCGACGACGACCAGGCGTCCTTGGAGCCGGCCGTAGCAGAGCATCCGAACTTCCCCGTAGTCCTGCCGCGTGTCCTCGACCTCCAAAGTTAAGCCGGCGAACACGATCGGGGCATCTTCAAAGTCCAGACCCCGCTCCTCCAACGTGCGGGCACGTTTGGCAGGATCGTAGGTAATGCCCATAGGTTAGTGTATATACAATAACTACCCGAGGCAAGGGTCGAGCTGATTTCGAGCCTGAATCGCTAGAAACGCTCGCAGGAGTGAAACCTAACGTCCGCGATCAGCGGCGGCGCGCGGTCGGCGCGCCGCTTGCTGGCTGAGCGTTCTGGGGACCGCTTGCAGTCCCTGCAAGCGGCGTGACGACGAGCGACGTCCGTTGCATCGCATAGTTAGGCGTCTTGTCAGGCGGCCACGCGAGTAACCCGCAGGTCCTTGCGGCGCTTTTCAGCGTGCCAAAGGTCGTACTGCATCTGCTGATTCATCCAGCTTTCCGAGCTGGTGCCAAAGGCAATTGAAAGCCGCACGGCCATCTCCGGGCTGATGCCCGCACGGCCGTTCAGCAAGGCAGACAGCGTCTTGCGGCTCACACCCAAAGCACTGGCCGCATCCGTGACGGAAAGACCAAGCGGCTCCAGGCACAGCTTGCGAATGATCTCGCCGGGATGGGGAGGGTTATGCATCCTCATCAGTGATAGTCCTCATAGTCGACGTCTACCGCATCCTTGCCTTCAAACCGGAATGTGATTCGCTAGTTGGCTCGCACCGTCACCGACCAGGTGCCGCCGCGACTGCCTTTGAGGGCATGAAGCCTCAATCCGGGTAGCCCCATATCGCTCGGCCCACTGGCGGCGTTCAGAGTTGCCAGGATCAGCTTCAGCTGATCCGTGTGAGCAGCCTGAATCCCGGCCTTGGACTCCGTGGCAAAGAACTTGGCCAAACCCTTGTGCCGGAATGAGCGGATCACAGGTCCGAATGTAACGCATAACGTTACGGGTTACAAGACGCCTAACGCCCGCGTTGAGCGGACCGGACGCCGCGCGTCCAGCGCGCCGCAGGCGCAACAATCGACCGCGCGCCTTCGGCGCGCCAGTCGCAACGTGTCACGGACCGGTCCAACGCATAGTTAGACAACTTCATAGGTGCTGTCGGACAAAAACGAGTGCCATGCCGGCGGCAGCTTCTAGATCAGCCTTGGCCGCTTCCGTGAGGTCTCCGATTGCTGGGTTTCGAACTTCCCAAGCGAAGCGGCCAAATGTTTGCGGCCAGTCATAAACGAGCTCGTTCAAGTTTGCGCTTCCCCCGCAACACGGCATCGCGTACGTATCCAACACGAATCCGCTATCGGTGGAATCCTCATCCATACGGTCATGCCACCACTCAAGGTCGACGTCCGCGGAGCATCGAGGACACACTATTCGCTCGAAGTTACTGCCGCAGTCAAAGAACCGGACTTCCTCCGACGCTTCTGAAGTCGATTCCTCTGCATTTGGGGCAATGCGCGCCAAGGCTTCCAAGACCCTCTTCCGCGCGTCGATAGGCGGAATATGCCTTGGGTCACGCGGCACTAGCACGAGGAAGTCAACGGACATCCCACTGCCTATCCTGAAGTTGTCTAACGTTCGAGCTAAGCGGGCGACAACGGCAGGACGCCAGGGCCCGGGCTGTGAAAATGCATCGTGTGCCACAGGCCGGGCCCTGGTGGCCTGCCGTTGGCGCTCCGCTTGAGCGAGGGGTTAGGCCGCATTGGGTTTGGCGGGCGCATGGTGCCAATATCGTCGCAGGCTTTCGCACTATTTCAGCGTGAGTTCATTCAGGAAGCCAATAGGTTCAGGGAATTGATGTGGTGTGCGAAGGAGTTCATCAATAGTCCGAAACATCTCGGACCACAATTCGACCCGATCTTCAGAAATAAGGGCGACATGGGTCTGTGCATCGATGGCATCACTAACATAGAGGCTAGCGTAGCCAATCATTGCTTGGACAAAGGTGGCCTTGGTCGACGGTTTGTGCCGCCCCCAATCACTGGTTAGATAGCCATTAGCGAAGGTCGACAACGATTCCCTAATCGCGAGCTTGTCACGAGAAAGAAGGCCAATGAAGAAGCTGACGAATGCTCTGTCGGTCTTAGACTTGCTTTGGGACGAGGTGAAGGCCCGAGCGCGAGCGACGGACCTATCGGAGAACGGCCAGGCACTGCATTCAAGACAAACCATTAGGTTCGCTGCGTGAATGTAGGCTCCGTAGCCTGTTTTTGACAGCGGTCGTCCGCAGTGGAACATCGAAGCAAGGTACTCTTTCCCAAGCAACGCGGAGTAGAGGGACGGCACAACTAGCGAGCAGAAGTCGTAGCCTCCCCAATGAAGGCCTTGTTCATCGGCGGGGCCCCAGCAGTGGTGAGCACACTTGTTGAACCGCGCTATGGTGGCGTAGAGAACACGGTGATCCTTGCTAAGGAGTGCTTCTGCCTCTCCAATTCCGATGAGTGGCCATCCGAGTTTCGGGAAAACCCCGTACTGTGCAAAGCGGCGCTGAATGATCGACTCTGACTGGTCAGAGCATTGGCTGCGGTACCGGACGTACCCATCAATGAGCGCCAGATCGAAATCTGCAAGTGAGGACGGGGCGAACTGCACGAGTATGCGGCCTAACGTCCGCGATCAGCGGCGGCGTGCAGTCGGCGCGCCGCTTGCTGGCTGAACCAAAGGGGAACCGCTTGCTGGTCTTGCAAGCGGCGTGACGACACGCGACGACCGCTGCATCGCATAGTTAGGCGTCTCATCGCCTGACGAGTCCCAACTTGGATATTCGATAAGTGGCGGGATTCGACAGGGACAACTGGCTGCCCCTGACCTCGACCCACCCGCCGCGAGCAGCTGCACGAATCTGTGACTGGATCCGCCGAGATGGCCACCAAACCAGAATGAAGTAGACAACCGTGGGAATAGCAGCCACAGCAATAGCAGCGGTCAATTGGCTGACGTAAGCGACGCCCCATAGAAGGAGTATCAGAAGGTAAGCCCAACGCAGCCAAGCAATCTGAACATACGTGAGGGTGCCTTCGTCCTCCTGGACCAGCATATATCCACCAATACGCCTCCCGGCTTGTTTGAGTGGCTGTTCGGTCTGATGCGGAGATGTCATCTCGGAGACGCCTAACGCCGGAGTTGAGCGGCGGCGCGCGGTCGGCGCGCCGCTTGCCCAAGGAACCATGTCGCTAGCACCACCGGATCCTGCAAGCGGCGTGACGACCCGCGACGTCCGTTGCATCGCATTGTTAGGCCACTCGACCACGGGTTACCGCTCGACATCAGCTCTCCATGCCCGATACATGCTCCACATCCAAATCGCGCATCCGACTACCGTCCCGAGAATCCATTTCAGCTCTGGTTTTGCGAGCAACACAAACAGCATGGCGAAGCCGCTGATCCAAGCTGAGCGAATAAACTGTCGGCGTGGAGTCAGCTTCTCCCACGAGAGTTCAAAGCCGCTATCAACCAAAGCCTCCGCCATCGTACCGTCCGGTTGAAGATTTAGCTGCGGTTTGCGAGGCCATTTCCAGTATCCGAGGCCGAACATCATCAGCGCCAACAGAGGAAATCCGTACCTAAGCAGCGTCGTTTCTCCCGCGATGTCATCCTCTAACTTCTTGACCACTTGCCCGTTTACCGTTAATCCGAATGTCTTGACAGTGCCCATCCTGAAGACCGGCTCTGGCTCAATGTAGAACGCAACCTCAATTGTCGTTCCATCAAGCTTGCCGCTTACCCAGTCCTCCAAGATTTCGTCGGTCCAGTATGGCGTATCGTCGTTCCACATCTTGAAGTTGAGCCTGCTGGGATAGTCGCCACGGGAACGTTCGACGCTGTAATACTCGACTGGGCCTGTGAGAAGCACCATTTCCTCAAGCGGTGGGATTTTTTGGAATACAGATGCGTAAAGCATGAAGCCACTCACGGCAAAGAACATTGCTGGCACGAGGTACTCAAGGCCTTTATCTAGCGCTGAAAGCGCTCGCTTGGTTGAAGCCCAAACCGAACTCAACACCGCACTTCTCGCTCGTGTGGCCTAACGTCCGCGTTGAGCGGGCCGGACGCTGTCCGCCCAGCGCGCCGCTGGCACGATAATCTTCCGCGCGCCTGCGGCGCGCTCGCACAAGCCTCTCACGGTCCGCTCCAACGCATAGTTAGAGGTCAGCGTGATCGATACCACTCCAGCACCTCGCTGATGTCGCTCGAATCCAGATCAATCAAAAGAGCGGCCAGGTCGTACTGTGCTCTTGAAGCTGCGAGAGCAGCAAGTACCGCTTGACAGAAATCGGCAGTCCACGGTCTAGCTGCGGCCTGAGCGGCGAGCTCCGGGATGCGGAGCAGCGCGTGACGGTATTCGGGCTCTAGATCTTCAGGAATTGCAGCCCCCCGATTGTGGCGTGCCAATTCAATGGCGGCGGGGAGCAGAAAGAAGCTGAAGGTCGTTCGCGACGGAGCCAAATTCGCCACCGCGAGTATGTGCGGGACCGCTGCGAACGACGCTGGATAGACGTCGCCCTGATGACAAAGCCGGCTCCAAAGGCTATGCCAGGGTTCGGATGACCTCGTCTCGGGCACGAATCCGGAAAGTTGGGAAAGAAGACCAGGCACATTGGCGGCCGAGCCATACGCGTCGGTGAGTTCACTCCAGCGTCTGCTGGTGAGCTCGAGCAAGCTGACCTCTAACGTCCGCGATCAGCGGCGGCGCGCAGTCGGCGCGCCGCTTGCCAGTCGTACCCTGTGACTGCCACTGCCCGTTCCTGCAGGCGGCGTGACGACCCGCGACGACCGCTGCATCGCATAGTTAGGCTGCACTGACCTTGAGTTCCTCAACATTGCTGAGATCCACTCGCTTACGGGCCTGCCAAAGGTCGTGATTGTGCTGCATGGCGAGCCAGCTTTCGGGCGAGCGGCCAATGCACTTGGACAGGCGAAGCGCCATCTCCGGGCTCACGCCGCTCTTATTGGTAAGAATGCGATTGAGGGTTGAGGGCGATACCCCGAGCTTCGCGGCCAGCTCACGGCCCGTAATGCCGTTCGGCTCAAGGTAGACCGAGGCGATAAACTCGCCCGGATGCGGCGGATTGTGCATGACCATTAGTGGTAGTCCTCATAATCCAGGACGTAGGCGTGTCCGTCCCTAAACTCAAACGTGACGCGCCAGTTGCCATTGACCCAAATCGACCATCGGCCTTTGCCATGTCCCTTGAGCGGATGCAGCTTGAAGCCGGGCACGTTCATGTCGTCAATTACATGAGCCGTATCCAGTGCCACCAGAAGCAGGCGTAAGCGCTTGACGTGCTTGGGCTGAATTCCCGTCGCACGGCCAGATTCGTAGAACCGCCGCAAACCCTTGTGGCGAAAGGACTGGATCACAAGCGGATCATACCGCGTTGCGCGACGCGCAACAAGTGCAGCCTAACGTCCGCGATCAGCGGCGGCGCGTAGTCGGCGCGCCGCTTGCTGGCTGAACCCAAAGCGGACCGCTTGCAGTTCCTGCAAGCGGCGTGACGGCAAGCGACGACCGCTGCATCGCATAGTTAGCTGGCCTTGCGAAGCTCCTCGCGAAGCACCCGCCGGAGCGTCTTCTCCAGGGGCTCCTGTTCGTGCCGTATGTGCTCACGCAGTGCGGCATTTATCAGCGACTGGTAGTTCCCTCCACCTGCCTCCTCCACCCGGTCCTTGAACCAATCAATAACCTCATCGTCCAGGCGAATTGTGATCCGGGTCTTTCCGGCAGCAGACGAAACCACGGCTCCTCGCTTGGCCTTAGAAAAGTCGTACTGTTTCCTCATCAGGAGTTCTCGTAGTTGCGCCGCTCAGTGCGGCTGGCCTTTCGGGAGGAAATGATCCTGATCTGTCTGCCGCGATAGGTGAAGACAGCGACCAAGATGCGACCCGCTGGATCCATTCCCAAACATACGAACCGCGACTCACTCATGCTGTCGGGATCGGGCACAGTCAGTGCAGCTGGGTCCTCTAGAGCCACAACGGCGTCCGCAAAACGAACCCCGTGCTTCTTGAAGTTCGCTGCCGCCTTGGCAGGATCCCACTGATATTCCACAACGGTAGTATGCACATATGTGCACCACCGTCAACAAATCAGCACACCGCGGTCTCGGCCAGCTAACGTCCGCGTTGAGCGGGCCGGACGCCACGCGTCCAGCGCGCCGCTGGCGCGACAATCGTCCGCGCGCCTGCGGCGCGCTCGCAAAAGCCTGTCACGTCCGCTCCAACGCATAGTTAGGCGGCGTCGCCGCTATCGCTATGGGCATTGGCCTGTCGAGCATGCCGCGCATACCGCCACTCATTGATCCACCACGTAAGGGCACCAGGAAAACCGCGCCTCGCCAGAGCCGCAGATCAGGGCATTGATTAGCAATTGCGCGCGCATCAAGCTACCTCCGGAGGAGCAACAACAAATGTCATTGACAAAGAACATTGCCAGGCCATAGCCGAGAACTCCCGCCGTTAGAATGTACTTCGTGCGGCCGTTCAATCCGCTGCTTCTGCCAACGCAACGATCCACGTCGGCATATCCACCAAGCAATCCGCCGCTAGGCTGCAGGTCGCCGCCTAACGTCCGCGATCAGCGGCGGCGCGCAGTCGGCGCGCCGCTTGCTGACCGAAACCTCTGTGAACCGCTTGCAGTTCCTGCAAGCGGCGTGACGACGCGCGACGACCGCTGCATCGCATAGTTAGATGCCACTCATAGTTGATAGCGCGTGATGTCCAGCGCGCCATGGAACACGCCGAGGATGTCGACGTTGCCGTCGTCTCGCACCAGATAGGCGATCCGATAGTGGCCATAAAGCAGGATCCGTATGTGGCGGGAAGACGCGCTATAGCGGGCCCCCAACTCCGGGAAGTCTGTCAGATCCTGGGCCCGCTTGTAGATGCCCTCGACCGTCTCCGCAGCGGCCGGCGGGTTATCCGCCGCAATGTAATCGTAAATGTCCCGGAGCCAGCTCTGCGCTTCGTCGGTCCAGGTTAGCCGCGCCATGTGCGGATGCGCCGACCCATCTCTTCATTGGAGATGCCGCGTCCCGCGTCAGCGTCGGCTAGGCCACGCTGTACCATGACGTGGAATGCCAACTCACGAACGATCTCTTCGCGCGAGCTGTCTTCAGGCTGCTGCTGAATCAACTGAGCAAGCTCTTCCTTCACCGTCGACATTACCGCCTCCTCCCGCTTGACCGGCAGTGTGCCACAAGGCCAGTTCCAGGCAAGAGTGGCATCTAACGTCCGCGTTGAGCGGGCCGGACGCCACGCGTCCAGCGCGCCGCTGGCGCGATCATCGTCCGCGCGCCAGCGGCGCGCTCGCCCAAGCCTCTCACGGTCCGCTCCAACGCGTAGTTAGACATCGACCTCATCTCGAAATGGCACTGGAAGAATCGGTGGAGAGCGTTTGGTTTCGCTGCGTTCGATACCGATGTCGCGCTACGTAGCCAAAGAATAGAGACCCCACAGCGTAGAGAACCCAATATGGCCATGGGAGCAGAACAACCGATATTGCAAGGCCAGCGACTGCCAGTGCTGTGCAAATCACTGCCGCGACTAGACCCAGCCTTTCGATCCAGCTGACGAGCCACCTTACGAGTCGCTGGTACGTGTCCATGCCCACAACCGGTTGGTCGATGACTAACGTCCGCGATCAGCGGCGGCGCGCAGTCGGCGCGCCGCTTGCGCACCCCAACTGCGAGGAACCGCTTGCCCCGACTGCAAGCGGCGTGACGACGCGCGACGACCGCTGCATCGCATAGTTAGATGCCACTCATAGTTGATAGCGCGTGATGTCCAGCGCGCCATGGAATACGCCGAGGATGTCGACGTTGCCGGTCGTCTCGCACGCAGATAGGCGATCCGATAGTGGCCATAAAGCAGGATCCGTATGTGGCGGGAAGACGCGCTATAGCGGGCCCCCAATTCCGGGAAGTCTGTCAGATCCTGGGCCCGCTTGTAGATGCGCCTCGACCGTCTCCGCAGCGGCCGGCGGGTTATCCGCTGCAATGCATTCGTAAATGTCCCGGAGCCAGCTCTGCGCTTCGTCGGTTCAGGTTAGCCGCGCCATGTGCGGATGCGCCGACCCATCTCTTCATTGGAGATGCCGCGTCCCGCGTCAGCGTCGGCTAGGCCACGCTGTACCATGACGTGGAATGCCAACTCACGAACGATCTCTTCGCGCGAGCTGTCTTCAGGCTGCTGCTGAATCAACTGAGCAAGCTCTTCCTTCACCGTCGACATTACCGCCTCCTCCCGCTTGACCGGCAGTGTGCCACAAGGCAAGTTCCAGGCAAGAGTGGCATCTAACGTCCGCGTTGAGCGGGCCGGACGCGACCCGTCCAGCGCGCCGCTGGCGCGACAATGGTCCGCGCGCCTGCGGCGCGCTCGCTGAAACCTTCCACGGTCCGCTCCAACGCATAGTTAGGTGTCACGTTGGTCGATGGCGGCGTCGCCATACCTTGAGAAAGTATGCCAGTGCCCCGGCGTAGCTACCAAGCACGAGAAGCCAGCCCCAAAGAACAGGATGCAAGAGCGGCCGCTGCCGAAAATAGTCAGACAGCATCCAGATCCATAACCAGAAAACGGCGATCACACCTGGCCCCAAGACCACGCGAAGTGCCGGTGAGATCTCGGGCAGTTCTCTGGTCGATATGAAGTAAAGGTTCATTGAGAGCATCCACCCGATCAGGGCGACGGAGTAGAACGCAACTGCATGCGCCACATACCAGGAACGCTTGCTACCTGATGAGTGAGCGGAAACCAAGTGACACCTAACGTCCGCGTTGAGCGGACCGGACGCCGCGCGTCCAGCGCGCCGCCGGCGCGATACTCGTCCGCGCGCCTGCGGCGCGCTCGCGTAGGTCTCTCACGGTCCGCTCCAACGCATAGTTAGCTCTCAAGCCGGTGCGGGATTCGTGCAGTAGTCAAGAGTGCCATATCTAAGGCCATCCCCATCGAATTGACTGTTCTCGTCTAAGAGCGAGATTCCCTCAAGTAGAGCTGCGTTGTGCCCCTCATAGTCAAGGTACTGCGCTACTGTCATAGGACCGACCAAGTCGTTTGTGGCAAGGACAATCACGTACTGTTCGTAGCGATTGAGCCAAATACTTGCAACAAACCCTTCATCACATCGAAAGTTCTTCACGACTTGGCGGCGTACCGAGATCGCATGTTCGTTCCAGTCGTATCGCACGACGTTGCGCTCAATCGAGGGAGCATGTCGGGCCGCAATCCTGGCGAGGGACCAGCCATCCGGCTCTTGCTGTCCGTGCTCCAATACTCGTACTGAGTACCCCCAATGCGCTCAGTGTAGTCTGCAATGCCGGCACCACAGGCTGTCAGGAGAGCACCAAGCACCCAGAGTGGCTGACGCATTAAGTTGAGAGCCTAACGTCCGCGTTGAGCGGGCCGGACGCCACGCGTCCAGCGCGCCGCTGGCGCGATAATCGTCCGCGCGCCTGCGGCGCGCTCGCTGATACCTGTCACGGTCCGCTCCAACGCATAGTTAGGGCACATCCGAGTCAACCCTGGCAATGCGAGCCCAGAGCTTCAGTATATGGGTTGAGCCTGCAAGCACGACCAAGCCCACGAATAGTGACGCAGACCCCGACCATAGAACTTGTTGATCGAATCCTGCAACACGACGGGTCCATGCCAAGTACGTCAACACGTCAGCCAAGCCCGATGCCAGAAAGTAGATACCGACTGCGGCAAGGCCACCAGCCAGAATCACGCCTGAGCTAGCTGGAACTAATGTGTCGTCAGGCGCCAACCAAGTCGCGACGCGCGAACGAAACGCCAATAGCAGGATGCCAAAGAGAACATTTCCTAAGAGAAGAGTGAGGTTGACCGACATTCCTTCAGGCACTTGCTCGGTAATGGCCGGAACAGCGATCGCAAAGTACAGCGCAGCAAGTGAGTTCGGCAGATCTCGCAGAATCAACCAAAGAGCCATGAGACCAAGAAGCGCCTCGACAAGAGCTACGGCGAGAAACCGTCGGGATGGCGTTCAACGATGTGCCCTAACGTCCGCGATCAGCGGCGGCGCGCAGTCGGCGCGCCGCTTGCGCACGCCCAACTGCGAGGAACCGCTTGCCCCGACTGCAAGCGGCGTGACGACGCGCGACGACCGCTGCATCGCATAGTTAGCACGCCGACGCATAGTTGATAGCGCGTGATGTCCAGCGCGCCATGGAATACGCCGAGGATGTCGACGTTGCGTCGTCTCGCACCAGACCAGGCGTTCCGATAGTGGCCGTAAAGCACGATCCGTCGAACCTTGCCTACAGCGGACAGAAATACGTCCGGATTCGGATCTTCGAGGGCCGCGGCCAAGAACTCGGCAATGACTTCATCGTCATCGAGGTAGGCACTGATATCGAACCGCTTGAAGATGCCATGACTCACTCCTCGCCAAATTCAGCCAGCACCCGGCGCGCTATTGCGATGTCGTGCATTTGCGTTGACTTGTCGCCTCCACGGAGCAGCAGGATCACCATCTGCGCTCTCTGTGCGAAGTTGATGCGGTATCCGGGCCATGTGCGGATGCGCGGACCCATCTCTTCAGGAGGTGCCGCACGTCCCGCGCAGGTGGCCAGTCTCTACCGCTGTACCAGACGCGCAAGCAACTCGACGAACGATCTCTTCGTCGCGGAGCGTCTTCAGGATGCAGTCGTCGAAGATCGAAGCTGAGCTGAAGCTCCTACACCGCGACTACCGCCTCCTCTGGATGACGCTTGTGTCAACAAGGCAAGTTCCAGCACCGGACGCGGCACTAACTTCAATTCGAGATGAAAAGTGACGCTTAGTATTGCGTCATTTGCGCCCGTTTAGCAGCCCCTCATGGCGCAACTTGCTGTGTAGCCTGTAGGCGAGTTGATTCAATCGTCTTTTGCGGTGCAGCAGCCATGGAAGGCAAGCCACCTCGTCTGTTGGAGCAGGTCCGCGCCCGGATACGTGCCAGGCACTACAGTCTTCGCACGGAGAAGGTGTACCTCTACTGGATTCGAAGGTTCATCGTCTTTCACGGCAAGCGCCACCCTCGCGAGCTAGGCGGGCCCGAGGTGGAGCGATTCCTGACGAGACTGGCCGTTACGGATCGGGTCGCTGCTTCGACTCAGAACCAGGCGCTCGCGGCGGTGCTGTTCTTGTACCGCGAGGTGCTGCACGTGAATCTCCCATGGCTGGATCGCCTGGTGCGGGCGCGCCGACCGAAGCGCTTGCCGGTAGTGCTGACCCGCGAGGAAGTCAGGCGCGTGCTGGGCCGCCTGTCGGGGACGCCCTGGCTGGTGGCGAACGTTCTTTACGGCACCGGGATGAGACTGATGGAGTGCCTGCAGCTGCGCGTCAAGGATGTCGAGTTTGCCCGTGGCGAGCTCGTCGTGCGCAGCGGCAAGGGACAGAAGGACCGGGTGACCATGCTCCCGGCCGTGCTGGTGCCGCACTTGCGGGCTCAGGTCGAGCGATCACGCCAGGTCTTCGAATCTGATCGCCGCTGCGATCGTCCGGGTGTCTCGCTGCCGTTCGCGCTGCGACGCAAGTACCCGCAGGCCGGGCTCTGGTGGGGATGGCAGTACGTCTTTCCGGCGCGAGGCTTCTGTCGCGACCCCTACACTGGCCGGCAGGTCCGTCATCATCTGTATCCGCAGAGTGTGCAGCGTGCCGTGCGTGGTGCGGTGGTCGCAGCGAGGTATTGAGAAGCCGGCCAGTTGCCACACTTTCCGCCATGCGTTCGCAACGCATCTGCTGGAGGACGGCTACGACATCCGCACAGTCCAGGAGCTGCTGGGTCACGCGGACGTGAAGACCACCATGATCTACACCCATGTGCTCAACCGCGGCGGGCGCGGCGTGCTGAGCCCGCTGGACCGCGCAACCGCGGCTGGAGGGGACTCGGCTGCGTTGACCGACCCTGCCGCCGCGCGGCGCGGGCGCTGAACGCGCATGCCCTTTCAGGCCAGGCGCGCGCTCAGGTCGTAGTCGCCGGCCGCCGTCACGGTCACGTCGGCGAACTGGCCGGGCACGAGCTTGCCCACACCCTTGCCGGTGATGCGCACGATGCCGTCGATCTCGGGCGCGTCGGCTTCGCTGCGCGCGATGGCGGTGCGTTGCTCGACGCTGTCGACCAGCACCTGCATCCGGCGCCCCACCTTGCCGGCCAGGCGCGCGGCGCTGATCTTCTGCTGCGCCTGCATGAAGCGGTGCCAGCGCTCTTCCTTCACTTCATCGGGCACGGGATCGGCCAGCGCGTTGGCGGTCGCGCCCTCGACCGGCGAGTACTTGAAGCAGCCGACGCGGTCGAGCTGGGCCTCTTCGAGCCAGTCGAGCAGCGTCTGGAAGTCATCTTCGGTCTCGCCCGGGAAGCCGACGATGAAGGTGCTGCGAATGGTCAGGTCGGGCACTTCGGCCCGCCAGCGGCGGATGCGCTCGAGCGTGTTCTCAGCGTGCGCCGGCCGCTTCATCAGCTTGAGGACCCGCGGGCTGCCGTGCTGAAACGGAATGTCGAGGTACGGCAGGATCCGGCGCTCGGCCATCAGCGGCATGACGTCGTCCACGTGCGGATACGGGTAGACGTAGTGCAGGCGCACCCACAGGCCGAGCTCGCCGAGTTCGCGGGCGAGGTCGATGAAGCGGCTGCGAATGCGGCGCTGGCCCCACGGCTCTTCGGCGTACTTGAGGTCGACGCCGTAGGCGCTGGTGTCCTGCGAGATCACCAGCAGTTCCTTCACGCCGGCGTTCTTGAGCCGTATGGCTTCGTTGAGCACCTGGCTCGATCGGGCGGCTCACGAGGTCGCCGCGCATCGAGGGGATGATGCAGAAGCTGCAGCGGTGGTTGCAGCCCTCGCTGATCTTCAGGTACGCGTAGTGCCTCGGCGTCAGGCGCACGCCCTGCGGCGGCACGAGGTCCATGAACGGGTCGTGCTTCGGCGGCAGGTGCTCGTGCACCGCACCGACGACCTCCTCGTACGCCTGCGGGCCGGTGACCTTCAGCACGCTGGGATGCCGGTCGGTGATGGTCTCGGGCTTGGCGCCGAGGCAGCCGGTGACGATCACCTTGCCGTTGGCGGCCAGCGCCTCGCCGATGGTGTCGAGCGACTCGTGCACGGCGTCGTCGATGAACCCGCAGGTGTTGACGACGACGAGGTCGGCGTCTTCGTAGGTCGGCACCAGCGCGTAGCCCTCGGCACGCAGCTGGGTGAGGATGCGCTCGGAGTCCACCAGCGCCTTGGGGCAGCCGAGGCTGACGAAGCCGACCTTGGGTTGGGCGCGTGACATGCGGGCTGGCGGTCGCGAAGGGTGGTCCTGGGGCCGGGTATGCTACCTGAACGCCGCGCCGCGGCGCGACGCGCCGGGCACCGGCCGGGCGAGCGGACAGCCCCGGGGGATCGCGCTAGAATCGCCGCCATGCCCTGCCCTGCCGCGCTTCATTCACTCGCCTGCGATCGCCGTGCCGGCCAGGCCGGGTAGCGCAGTGCAACCGGGCACGCCGCGGGCGCCGCTGCGCCTCGCGTTCACCAAGATGCATGGCCTGGGCAACGACTTCATCGTCTTCGATGCGCCGCCGGGCGGCGCGCCGTCCGCGGCGACCCTGCGCCGCCTTGCGGACCGGCACACCGGCATCGGTTTCGACCAGGCGCTGATGCTCGAGCCGCCGCACCGCGGGATACGGCCGTCTTCTACCGGATCTTCAACGCCGACGGCAACGAGGTGGAGCAGTGCGGCAACGGCGCGCGCTGCATCGCCCGCTTCGTCCGCGCGCAGCAGGGCCCGGGCCCGGCGGAACTGGTCATGGACAGCCCGGGCGGGCTGGTGCAGGCGCGGGTGCTGGCCGACGGCCAGGTGTCGGTCGCGATGGGCATCCCGAACTTCGCTCCGGCGTCGCTGCCGTTCGAGGCGAGCGGCGAGGCCAGCGTCTATCCGCTCGCGGTGGGCGACTCGACGGTCGAGATCGGCGCGGTGTCGATCGGCAATCCGCACGCGGTGCTCCGCGTGCCCTCGGTCGAGGAAGCGCCGGTCGACCGGCTCGGGCCCGGCGATCGAGCATCACCCGCGCTTTCCGAAGCGCACCAACGTCGGCTTCATGGAGGTGCTCGCGGCCGATCACATCCGGCTGCGCGTGCACGAGCGTGGCGCCGGCGAGACGCGCGCCTGCGGCACGGGTGCCTGCGCCGCGGTCGCGGTGGGCCGACGCCACGGCTTGCTGGGCGAGCGGGTTGACGTGGACTTGCCGGGCGGCCGGCTGGTCGTGGAATGGAAGGGCCCGGGCGAGCCGATCTGGCTCACCGGTCCGGCGGAAACGGCATTCGAAGGAACAGTCACTCTATGACCAAGCAAGCAGCGGTGCCCGCGGGCGCGCCCGTTACGACCGACCTGGGCGTGGCGGAGTACCTGGAGGCCTACCCGGACTTCTTCGAGCGCCACCCGCAGCTGCTGCAGCGCATTCGCCTGCCGGACGCGCGCGGTGGCGGCACCACGGTCTCGCTGGTCGAGCGCCAGGTGGACGTGCTGCGCGAGCGCAACCGCCAGCTGGAGAAGCGCCTCGCCGAGTTCATCGAGAACGCGCGCGCCAACGACGCGCTGGCGGCCAAGATCCATCGCCTGACCACGCGGCTGGTGCACGCGCGCGGTCTCGACCGCGGTAATCGACGCGATCGAGGCCTCGCTGCGCGAGGACTTCGACGTGCAGCGCGCGGTGCTGCTGCTGTTTCGCGACGATGCGTCCCTCGCCGCGCGCGAGTCGCCATTCATGCCGCCTCGCCAGCCGCGAGCAGCCGGAAGCTGCGTTCCTTCGAGACGCTGTTCGCAGCCGGCAAGCCGCGCTGCGGCCAGGTGCGCGACACGCAGCGCGACTTCCTGTTCGGCGAGGACGTCGGCGACGATCGGCTCGGTGGCGCTGGTGCCGCTCGGCGCCAGGCGGCAGCCTCGGCCTGCTGGCCTGCGGCGCGGTGGACGCGCACCGCTTCAACCCGACGATGAGCACGGAGTTCCTGGCGCGCATCGGCGAGCTGATCGCCGCCGCGCTCGTCGCGGACTGATGGACGCGGCGGCGTCGACCTGGGTCGAGCGCTGCTTCACGCACCTGCGCAGCGAGCGCCGGCTGTCGCCGCACACCGAGTCGGCCTACCGCCGCGACCTGACGGCGTTGCTCGCTGTACTGCGAGCGCAACGAGATCGCCGCCTGGAAGCGGCGTCGACAACTTCCACGTGCGCAGCTTCGCGGCCCATGAGCATCGCGACGGACTCGGCCCGCGCAGCATCCAGCGCCGGCTGTCGGCGCTGCGCAGCTTCTTCGACTTCCTGATCCGCGAGGGACTGGTGAAGGCCAACCCGGCCGACGACATCCGCGCGCCGAAGGCCGGCGAAACGCCTGCCGAAGACGCTCGACGTCGACCACATGGCGCGGCTGCTCGTCGCCGCCGGCCGACGACCCGCTGGCGCGACGCGACCACGCGATGATGGAGCTGTTGTATTCGCTCGGGGCTGCGCCTGGCCGAACTGGTCGGCCTCGACATCACCGACATCGACCTCGGCGATCGCACGGTGCGCGTCCTCGGCAAGGGCTCGAAGACGCGCATCGTGCCGGTCGGGCGCCAGGCGGTCGCAGGCGCTGCAGGCCTGGCTCACGGACCGCGCGGCGATCGCCGCGCCCGGACGAGCCGGCGCTGTTCGTCGGCCAGCAACGGGCCGGCGCCTCGGCGCGCGCGCGGTGCAGGCGCGCATCGACCGCTGGGCGCGCGCGCAGGGCCTCGACGTGCACGGTGCACCCGCACCTGTTCCGCCACTCGTTCGCCACCCACCTGCTGGAGTCGAGTCGCGACCTGCGCGGCGTGCAGGAACTGCTCGGCCACGCGGACATCAGTACCACCCAGGTCTACACGCACCTTGATTTCCAGCACCTGGCCCGCATCTACGACCAGGCCCACCCGCGCGCCAAGCGCCGCAAGTAGGCTCACCGCATGGCCGATTCCCGTTTCGATCCGCACGGCACCACCATCCTCTCCGTCCGCCGCGACGGCAGCGTCGCCATGGGCGGCGACGGCCAGGTCACGCTCGGCAACACGGTCATGAAGGGCAACGCCCGCAAGGTGCGCCGCCTCTACGACGGCACGGTGCTGGCCGGCTTCGCCGGCGGCACCGCCGACGCCTTCACGCTGTTCGAGCGCTTCGAGGGCAAGCTCGAGAAGTACGGCAACCTCACCCGCGCGGCGATCGAGCTGGCCAAGGACTGGCGCACCGACCGCGCGCTGCGCCGCCTCGAGGCGCTGCTGTGCGTCGCCGACGCCAGCGCCTCGTTCGTCATCTCGGGCAACGGCGACGTGATCGAGCCCGAGGCACGACATCATGGCGATCGGCTCCGGCGGGCCGTTCGCGCAGGCCGCGGCGCGGGCGCTGCTCGAGAACACCGAGCTGTCGGCGCGCGAGATCGTCGAGCGCGCGCTCGGCATCGCCGCCGACATCTGCATCTACACCAACCGCAACCTCGTGATCGACGAGCTCGCCTCGAACTGGAGCCGCACCACGCCTTCGGAACGACCATGTCCAGCATGACTCCCCGCGAGATCGTCGAGGAACTCGACAAGCACATCGTCGGCCAGGACGCCGCCAAGCGCGCCGTCGCCGATCGCGCTGCGCAACCGCTGGCGGCGCATGCAGGTGGCCGAGCCGCTGCGCCAGGAGATCACGCCGAAGAACATCCTGATGATCGGCCCCACCGGCGTCGGCAAGACCGAGATCGCGCGCCGCCTCGCGCGGCTGGCGCGCGCGCCGTTCGTCAAGGTCGAGGCCACCAAGTTCACCGAGGTCGGCTACGTCGGCCGCGACGTCGACTCCATCGTCAAGGATCTCGTCGACGTCGCGGTCAAGATGACCCGCGAGGAAGAAGTCGAGAAGGTGCGCCACCGCGCGGCCGGACGCCGCCGAGGAGCGCATGCTCGACGTGCTGCTGCCGCGCCCGCAGCGGCGTGGGCTTCGCACGGCGGAGCCGGCGCCGCGGCGATGCGGAGACGCCGGCAGAAGTTCCGCAAGATGCTGCGCGAGGGCGCGCTGGATGATCGCGAGATCGAGGTCGAGCTGCGCGCCATCGCCGGCGGGCATGGAGATCATGGCGCCGCCCGGCATGGAGGAGATGACCCAGCAGCTGCAGCAGATGTTCCAGAACCTCGGCGGGCAGCGCACCAGCCAAGCGCAAGCTGAAGGTACGCGAGGCGCTGCAAGGCGCTTGACCGACGAGGAGGCCGGCGAAGCTGGTCAACGAGGAGGAGCTGCGCAGCGCGCGCGCTGGCGAACGCCGAGCAGAACGGCATCGTCTTCATCGACGAGATCGACAAGATCGCCGGCGCGGCGAGACGCATCGGCGCGGACGTGTCGCGCGAGGGCGTGCAGCGCGACCTGCTGCCGCTGGTCGAAGGCTCGCACGGTCAGCACCAAGTACGGCATGGTCAAGACCGACCACATCCTGTTCATCGCCTCGGGCGCGTTCCACATGTCCAAGCCCTCGGACCTGATCCCGGAGCTGCAGGGCCGCTTCCCGATCCGCGTCGAGCTCGACGCGCTCAAGGTCGACGACTTCGAGCGCATCCTGACCGAGCCGGACGCTTCGCTGTCCGACGCAGTACACGGCGCTGCTGGCGACCGAGGGCGTCGACGTGTCAGTTCGCGCCGGACGGCGTGCGGCGCATCGCCGAGATCGCCTTCCCGGTCAACGAGCGCACCGAGAACATCGGCGCGCGGCGCCTGCACACGGTGATGGAGCGGCTGCTGGAGGCAGGTCTCCTTCGACGCGGCCGACCACGGCGGCAGCAGCGTCACGGTCGATGCGAAGTACGTGGAGGCGAGCCTCGGCGAGCTGGTGCAGGACGAGGACCTGAGCCGCTACATCCTCTGAGGGCGCGGCACGCCGCGCCGGGTGATCAGATCGCGAAGTCCGCGGGCGCCGGCTCCACCGCCTCGGGCCGCTTGCCGGCCTGCTTCGCGGCATACATCTGCTCGTCGGCCTCGGCCATCAGGGTCTCGACCGTCTCGCCCTGCGATTGTCTGCTGACGGCCATCCCGACGCTGAAGCGCATCTGGCCAGGGGCCTCGCCGGCCGCATTGGCCGTGGCGACGACCTCCTTCAGCCGTTCCACCACCCGCCACGCGCCGGTGGCATCGGTGCCGGGCAGGAAGATGCAGAACTCGTCGCCGCCGATCCGGCCAACGGCGTCGGATTCGCGACAGGCGCTGACCAGGCAGCGGGCGAACTGTTTCAGCGTGAGGTCGCCGGCCTCGTGGCCGTGGGTGTCGTTGATCTGCTTGAAGCCGTCCAGATCGATCACCAGCAGGGTCGAGGGCTGACCCGCCCGACTGCTCAGCGCCAGCGCCTGCCGGGCGAGGATGTCGAAGCCGCGGCGGTTGGACACCTGCGTCAGCTCGTCCATACGCGCCAGCGCGATCGCGCGCAGCTGGTCCTCGGCGAGTTGCGCGAGATCGCGCAGCATTTCGCGGTCCGCCTGCGAGAACGTGCGCGGCTTGGAGTCGATGATGCACAGCGTGCCGAGCCGGTGCCCCGACAGCGCCTTGAGCGGACAGCCGGCGTAGAACTTGACGTTCGGACCGCCGACCACCAGCGGGTTATCGCAGAAGCGCTCGTCGCCGAGCGCGTCCTCGACCACGAACAACCCGTCTTCAATGATCGCATGCCCGCAGAAGGATACGTCGCGCGGTGTCTCGGTCGCGTCGAGTCCGATGCGCGATTTGAACCACTGGCGGTCGGTGTCGACCAGCGACACCAAGGCGGTCGGGACGCCGAACATTCGGGTCGCGAGCCGGGTGATGTGGTCGAGCCGGCTGTCCGCCGGCGTGTCGAGGACCTGGATGGTCCGCAGGGCGCGCAGCCGCTGGGTCTCGTCGCGGGGTCGGGGGGCGGGCTTCATGTCGTGACTCGGGGCTATCTGGTGGCCCTGTCGGCCGGAAATGGGGCATCTTTAGCCGACCACGTTCGATCTGCGACGTCCGTCATGCCCGATCCCCAGACGCTGCTCGCGCGCCTCGACCAGATCGCCCGCTCGCTCGAGGCCAGCGGGCAGGCGCTCGCCTTGCTCGGCCTGGGCTCGGTGGGGCGCGGGCTGGGGCGCCTGGATCGCTTTTCCGACCTCGACTTCTTCGTCATCGTCGAGCCCGGGCACAAGGGGCGCTATCTCGACAGCCTCGACTGGCTGGAGACGCTGGCGCCGGTCGCTTTCCGCTACCGCAACACCCCCGACGGCTACAAGCTGCTTTACGCGGACGGTGTGCTCTGCGAGTTCGCGGTGTTCGAACCGCCCGAGCTGGCGCGCATACCCTACGCGCCCGGGCGCATCGTCTGGCGTCGCGCCGATGCGCCGCACGGCCTCGAGTCGCCCACCCTGCCGTTGCCCGCCCCTCCCCGCCACGATCGTGAGTGGCTGCTAGGGGAAATCCTCACCACGCTGTACGTCGGTCTCGGTCGCTACGCGCGCGGCGAGCGCCTCGCCGGCCACCGGCTGGTCGAACAGGAAGCGCTGCGGCGCGTCATGGAGCTCGCCTCGCTTGCGGTGGCCCACGGCGACGAGGTCGATCCGTTCGCGCTCGACCGACGGCTCGAAGCCCGCCTGCCGGCGCTGGCCGCATGGCTGCCGCGCTTCCTGCAGGGCTACGAGCGCGTGCCGAACTCGGCCGCGGCGATGCTGCAATATCTTGAATCGCAACACGATGTGCCAATTGCGGTGTCCACGGCAATACGGGAACTGTTAGCCTGCATGGACATCGCCGCGAGCGACGGCTGAGCAGAGACCGCAGCGCATGAGCATGGCCGATCCCGGCGCGCCCGCCGACATCAAGGTGAAGCGCAAGTCACGCGTCCTGGAAGTGCGCTTCCATGACGGCGAGACGTTCATGCTGCCCTTCGAGTACCTGCGGGTGTTTTCGCCCTCCGCAGAGGTACGCGGCCACGGTGGCGGCGAAGGCAAGCTCGAGCTCGCCAAGGAGTCGGTGCGCATCGAGGGCGTGGAGCCGATCGGCAACTACGCCGTGCGCCTGCTGTTCGACGACGGTCACGCCACCGGCATCTACAGCTGGAAGTACCTGTACGAACTCGGCGCCGACTACGACAAGAAGTGGGCCCGCTACCTGGAACGCTGCGAGAAGCTCGGCTACGAGCGGAAACCGCCGGCCGGCTAGCCGCGAATACTTGGAGGCGGCCCGCCAGCGCCGCGCACCTGCCGAGCGCCGCCATGCCTCTCGAGCCCCAGGACTTCAGCCAGGACGTACGCAAGCATGACTCCGTGCTGGTACGCGGCATATTCCTCGCGCTCGGCGTGCTGTTCGTGGGCATTGGCCTCGTCGGCATCTTCGTGCCGGTGCTGCCCACCGTGCCGCTCATGCTGCTGGCGGCGGCCTGCTTCGCCAGGTCCTCGACCCGCGTCTACAACTGGCTGCTGAACCACGACCGGCTAGGGCCGGCCATCCGCGAATGGCGGCACTACCGCAGCATTCCCTGGCGCGCCAAGCGCGCGGGCCTCTTGCTCATGGCGGCGAGCTTCAGCATCACCATCGTGTTCTTCCTGCCGAACTGGCCGTCGCGCCTGGTCATGGCGGCCGGCGGCTTGCTGCTCGGCCGGTGGCTGTGGCGGATCCCGTCGCGCGACGCGCCGGAGAAGGCCCCGACCTCGCGCTGAAACGCGGCGTCAGTCCGGCGGCGTCGCCGGCAGCCGCTGCGCCACCAGTTCGATCCAGTGCGCCACCGGCCTGTCGTTCGACGACAGGTGCGCCTGGCAACCGACATTGGCGGTCACCGTCACCGCGGCACCCGTGGCCGCGAGCGCATCGAGCTTGCGCCGGCGCAGCGCGCCGGCCATCTCCCGCTCCAGCAGCGAGTACGTGCCGGCCGAGCCGCAGCACTGGCCGGCGTCGGCGATCGGGGCCAGCTGGTAGCCCAGCGCAGTCAGCACCCGGCTGACGCGTGCGTCCTGGCGCAGCGCATGCTGCAGGCTGCATGGCAAGTGCAGCGCGACGCGCTCGCCATCCCCGCCCGGCAGCCGGGCGAGTCCCGGTTCGATCGCGGCGGAGAGATCGATCACGCGTTCCACGACCCGCCGCGCGCGCGCCTGCATCGCGGGATCGTCGTCAAACAGCGCCGAATATTCACTGATGAAGGACTGGCAACCGCTCGAAGCCACCACCACGGCTTCGGCGCCCGACTCCAGCGCGCGCTCCCATAGCGCGATGTTGTGCGCGGCCATGCGCCGGCCGGCGCGGTGGTCGTCGAGGTGATGAGCCAGCGCCCCGCAGCAGCCCTCCGCGGGGAGCCGGAGCGTCTCCACCGCGAGGTGATCGAGCACGCGCTCGGCCGCCTGCGCGATGCCGGGTGAAATCACGGGCTCAACGCAGCCCTGCATCAACACCATGCGCCGCGGGTGTGCCCTCGGCCGACGACGCCGGCGCGCGCCACCTTCCTGGGCAACTGCCGGGCTACTTCCGCAGGCAGCAGCCTGCGGAACAGCTGCGCCAGCGCGACCAGTATCGCGACGCGACGGCGATGCGGCAGCAACGCAAGCAACAATGCGCGCTTGATCCGCTCCAGCAGCGGACGCGGCGTCGCAGCGGCGATTGCCGCACGGCCCTGGTCGAGCAGCACGTGATAGTTCACGCCCGAGGGGCAGGTGGTCTCGCAGGCGCGGCAGCTCAGGCAGCGATCAAGATGCCCAAGCGTGGTGGGTCCGGCCGCGCCGCCCTCCAGGAACTGCTTGATGAGATAAATGCGTCCGCGCGGGCCGTCGAGCTCGTCGCCCGTCAGCCGGTAGGTCGGGCAGGTGGCGTTGCAGAAGCCGCAGTGCACGCAGGTGCGCAGCTCGCGCTCGGCGCGCTGGCCAGCGGTGGTCTCGCGGAATTCCCGGGGCAATGTGGTCTGCACGGTCCTAGAGTCCTGCCTGCAGCCGGCCCGGCGCGAGGATGCCCTCTGGGTCGAACGCCTGTTTCAGCCGTCGCTGGATCGCGAGCGCCGCGGCCTTGGGCGCCGGGAATCGCGGCACGTCCGTCCCGGCGCCGCGATACAGCGTGGCGGAACCACCGGCCGCCGCGGCTACCGCGCGGATTTCGTCCGCCCCGATGGCCGTCGCCAGCCAGCGCTGCGCGCCGCCCCAGTCGATCAGCCACTCGCCGTCGATCGCCAGCGGTGCTCTCGCGGGCGGAACCGAGAGCCGCCACAGCGTATCGACCTGCGCGAAGAACGGCAGCGTCTGGTCACGCAGCGCCTGCCAGAAGGCCGGCTGTTCGCGCTGCTCGCCACCGAGGGCCTGTGCGGCGCGCGCGACCGCGCCCGCGCCGCCCTGCAGCCGCAGGTAGAGCCTGCCATCCACGTGACAGGCGCCGCTGACCGGCCAGGGCTGGCGCCGCGCCTGCGCACACCATGCAATGGCCTCGGCCGTGGTCGCCTCGCGCACCAGCGTCAGTTCACGTTCGGCCCTGGGCGTGGTGCGCAGGTGCAGCTCGAGCAGCACGCCGAGACAACCGAGCGACCCGGCGAACACGCGGCTGACGTCGTAGCCCGCGACGTTCTTGATGACCCGTCCGCCGAAGGACAGCAGCTCGCCCGTGCCGGTCGCGATGCGTACCCCGAGCAGGTGGTCCCGCACCGGCCCGCTCCATGGCCGCGACGGGCCGGCCAGGCCCGAGGCGACCGCCCCGCCGACGGTTGAGTCCAGCGCGAAGCGCGGCGGTTCGAACGCAAGCCGCTGCCCGCGCGCTTCCAGCAATCCCTCTAGCTCGGCGAGCGGCGTGCCGGCACGTGCCGTGACGACGAGTTCGGTCGGGTCATAGTCGACGATGCCGCGGTGCGCGGCGATCGACAGTTCCGGCAGGTCGACCGGGTTGCCGTAGAAGGCGCGACTGTCGGCGCCTACCGGCCGAAGCGGCGTGCCGGCCGCGGACGCGGCCTGCAGCGCCGAGCAGATTTCCGCCGCGTGGTCGCTGCCCACTAGAAGCGCTCGAGTTCCGGAAACGGCAGCCGACCGCCGTGCACGTGCATGCGCCCGCCCTCGGCGCAGCGGCGCAAGGTGGGGATCACCTTGCCGGGGTTGAGCAACGCCCGCGGATCGAAGGCTGCCTTCACCGCGCGGAACATGTCGTTCTCGCGGGTGCTGAACTGCACGCACATCTGGTTGAGCTTCTCGCGCCCCACGCCGTGCTCGCCGGTGATCGTGCCGCCGACCGCCACGCACAGCTCCAGGATCTCGGCGCCGAACGCCTCGGCCGCCTCGAGCTGCCCGGGCACGTTGGCGTCGTACATGATCAGCGGATGCAGGTTGCCGTCGCCGGCGTGGAACACGTTGGCCACACCGAGCCCATAGCGCCCGGACATCGCGCCGATCGCCGCCAGCGTCTCGGCCAGCCGCCGCCGCGGGATGGTGCCGTCCATGCAGTAGTAGTCGGCCGCCAGCCTGCCCACCGCGGGAAAGGCGTTCTTGCGCCCCGACCACAGGCGCCTGCGATCGGCCTCGTCGGCCGCCACGGTGATGCGCAGCGCGCCGCAGGCTTCTAGGATGCCCCGGACCCGCTCGACTTCCCGCGGCAGGTCGTCGGCGTCGCCGTCGAGCTCGCACAGCAGGATCGCCGCGGCGTCGACCGGATAGCCGGCGTGCACGAACTCCTCGGCCGCGCGGATCGCGAGCCGGTCCATCATCTCGAGCCCTGCCGGGATGATACCGGCGGCGATGATCTGCTCGACCGCCCGGCTCGCGCCAGCGACGTCGTCGAACACCGCCATCAGCAGTTCCAGCGCCGGCGGCAGCGGTGTCAGCTTGACGGTCACCTCGGTGATCACGCCGAGCATGCCTTCGGAACCACACAGCAGTGGCAGCAGGTCGAGGCCCGGCGCATCGAGGCAGGCGGAACCCGCCGTCGCGAGCTCGCCCTCGGCGGTGACGTACTGCACGGCGTGGATGTTGTGCAGCGTCAGGCCGTACTTCAGGCAATGCACGCCGCCCGCATTCTCGGCGACGTTGCCGCCGATCGAACAGGCGATCTGCGAGGAAGGATCCGGCGCATAGAACAACCCGAGCCCCGCGACCGCTTCCGAAATCGCGAGATTGCGCACGCCGGGCTGCACCGTGGCGGTGGCGTTGTCGGCGTCGATTTCGAGGATCCGGTCGAAGCGCGACAGCACCAGCAGCACGGAGTTGGCGAGCGGCGTCGCGCCACCCGAGAGCCCCGTGCCGGCGCCGCGCGCCACCACCGCCACGCCGAGCGCGTGGCAGGCGCGCATCACCGACTGCACCTGCGCGGTGTTCTCCGGCAGCACGACCGCGGCAGGCGTAGCGCGGTAGGCGGACAGCGCATCGCAGGAATACGGCGCCAGCGACTCGGCATCGGACCGCACACACCCTGCCGGCAGGCACTCGGCCAGCCGGTGCAGCAGGTCGGCACGATCGAATACCGGCGCCGGGCCGTCCAGTGCAGCGGCATACTCGCGAAGCAGCGGCAGGGCCGGCAGCGTGCTCATGGCCGCAATTGTGCATCAGGTGCCTGCCGGGTAGCGGGCGGCGCACGCCGGCGGCGCCCGCCGCGGACTGCCGCAGTGAGTTTCCCCGCCCGCGCCCGTAGAATGCGGGGTCCAGCCAGGATGCCCCGATGACCTCCGCAAACGACAAAGACTCGCCCAAGGTCGACTTCGGCTACCAGCAGGTGCGGCCCGAGGAAAAGGCCGGCCGGGTGCGCGGCGTGTTCGACTCGGTGGCGGGCAATTACGACCTGATGAACGACCTCATGTCGGGCGGCATGCACCGGCTGTGGAAGCGCTTCACGCTGTCTCAGACCGGCCTCAAGCCGGGCCAGCGCGCGCTCGACGTCGCCGGCGGCACGGGCGACCTCGCGACCGGGCTGGCGCGCCAGGTCGGCCCGGACGGGCTGGTCGTGCTCTCGGACATCAACTGGGAGATGCTCTCGCGCGGTCGTGACCGCCTGCTCGACGACGGCCTCACCGGCAACACCGCCTTCGCGCTCGCCAACGCCGAGCGGCTGCCGTTTGCCGACGCCAGCTTCGACTGCGTAACCATCGGCTTCGGCCTGCGCAATGTCACCAACAAGACGAGCGCGCTGGCCTCGATGCGCCGCGTGCTGCGTCCCGGCGGGCAGTTGCTGGTGCTCGAGTTCAGCCATCCCGCGGCCGGGCTGAAGCCCTTCTACGACTTGTACTCGTTTCGCGTGCTGCCGCTGCTTGGCAAGCTGGTCGCGCGCGACGCCGACAGTTACCAGTACCTCGCCGAGTCGATCCGCATGTTCCCCGACCAGCCGACGCTGGCCGGCATGATGAAGGACGCCGGGTTCGAGGACTGCCGCTGGCACAACCTGACCGGCGGCATCGTCGCCGTGCATCGCGGCTACGTGTACTGAGATGGCCAGCGACCCCCTGCTCGAACCCATGGAGCGGCTGCTGAATCGCAATGTCGCGGCCTCCGCCCAGGCGCGCGACCTGCTTGCCCAGCTCGACGGGCGCTCCATGGAAGTCCGCGTGATCGGCCTGCCGATCCGCATTCGCTTCACGGCGGCGGGTGAGCGCGTCGCGGTTACGCCCGGCGGCGAGGACGAGCCGACGACCATCATCGAGGGCTCGCCCGTGACGCTCGCCACGCTGGCGGCCCCGGACGCCGCCGAGCGCATCCGCAAGGGCGGCGTGCGGGTGAGCGGCGACGCCGAGACGGCGCAGTCCTTCCAGAAGCTGTTCAACGCGGCGCGGCCGGACTTCGAGGAAGAACTCTCGCGCCTGACCGGCGACGCGGCGGCGCACCATCTCGCCAACGCGGCGCGCGGCGTGCTCGGCTTCGGGCGGCGCGCGTTCGACACCTTCAGCCGCAACATGGCCGAGTACCTCACCGAGGAGAGCCGCGACCTGCCGGCCCGCGCCGAGGTGGACGCCTGGCTGGCCGGCGTGGATACGCTCAGGAACGACGTGGATCGCCTCGAGGCACGGCTGCGCCTGCTCGAGAAGCGACGCCAGGGCGGCGCATGATCTCCCTTGCGGTACTCCGGCGGCTGGTCGGCATCCAGCGGGTCATGGTGCGCCACGGCCTCGACGACTACGTCCGCGCCACGCACCTGTACCGGCCGCTGCGCTTCCTGTTCTATCTCTCGCCCTGGACCTGGTTCGCGCGCAGCCAGGGCCAGACGCGCGCCGAGAAACTGCGCCTCGCACTCGAGGAACTCGGGCCGATCTTCATCAAGTTCGGCCAGGCCCTCTCGACGCGCCGCGACCTGCTGCCGCGCGACATCGCCGACGAGCTCGCGAAGCTGCAGGACCGCGTGCCGCCGTTCAGCGGCGCCGCCGCGCGCGCCCAGGTGGAGCGCACGCTCGGCCAGCCCGTCGGCGAGCTGTTCGCCGCCTTCGACGAAGAGCCGCTCGCGGCTGCCTCGGTGGCGCAGGTGCACGCCGCCACGCTCAAGGACGGCCGCGAGGTGGTGGTCAAGGTGCTGCGCCCTGGCATGCGCGAGGTCATCGGGCGTGACATCGCGGTGCTGTACGCGCTGGCGCGCCTGGCCGACCGCTACGCGCCCGAAGCGAAGCGTCTGCGCCCCCTGGAGGTCGTGGGCGAATACGAGAAGACCATCTTCGACGAGCTCGACCTGCTCCGGGAGGCCGGCAACGCCTCGCAGCTGAGGCGCAACTTCGAGAACAGCCCGCTGCTGCACGTGCCGGAGGTGTACTGGGAGCTGTGCCGGCGTGACGTCATGGTGATGGAGCGCATCCGCGGCGTGCCGATCTCCGAGATCGCGCGGCTGCGCGAACTCGGCACCGATATCCAGAAACTCTCGGAAAATGGCGTGACGATCTTCTTCACGCAGGTGTTCCGGCACAACTTCTTCCATGCGGACATGCACCCGGGCAACATCTTCGTGGACGTCGCGGACCCAGCGAACCCGAAGTACGCCGCCGTCGATTTCGGCATCGTGGCCTCGCTGGAATCGCGCGACCAGTACTACCTGGCCAGCAACTTCCTCGCATTCTTCGACCGCGACTGGCAGCGCATCGCGGAACTGCACATCGAGAGCGGCTGGATCCCGCCCAACACACGCGTCGGCGAGCTCACCAGCGCCATCCGCACGGTGTGCGAGCCGATCTTCAACAAGCCGCTCGGCGAGATCTCCTTCGGCATCGTGCTGCTCAGGCTGTTCGAGGTGGCGCGGCGCTTCCAGATGCCGGTGCAGCCGCAGCTCATCCTGCTGCAGAAGACGCTGCTCAACATCGAAGGTCTCGGCCGCCAGCTCTATCCCGAGCTCGACCTGTTCAAGACCGCGCGGCCCATCCTGCGCCAGTGGATGTCGGAGCGCGTCGGACCCGAGGCGTTCGGCAAGGGGCTGCGCGAACACTGGCCGGACCTCGCCGAGTCGCTGAAGATGCTGCCCGTGGTGCTGCAGCGCGGTGTGCGGCGTGCCTACGAGGAAGACTTCAGCCTGGTGACGGAATCGAAGTCCGTGGACGCGTTGCGCGCCGAGCTGAAACTCGCCAACCAGCGCCGCAACGGGCTCGTGGTCGCGGCCGCGACGTTCCTGGGCGGAATCGTCTGGCTGTCGCTCGCCACCCAGCCCGCGATCATCGGCTGGCTGCTGGCGCTCGGTGGCGGGGGCTGGATGGTGGCGCGACTGCGCGGTTGAGCGCCGCGCGGCCTCAGGACGCGAGCGCGATCCAGGTTGCCGCGGCGCGCGCCGCCAGCACGCCGTCCGGTCCGAAGACCGCCGTGCCGACGAAGTGCTTGCGGCCCTCGGCGTGGCGCTTCCAGCCGGTCACCACACAGGCGGCACCGGGCCTGAGCGGCCGCTCGATGCGCACGCTCAACTCGCCAAGCAGGGCCCGCTTCCCGGCCAGCGGCGTGGCGAAGTAGCCCGGACAGTCGAGCGCGGCCCACAGGAACTCGGGACGCACCAACCCGTCCGGACCGGCGAGCGACGCGTCGGGCACCCACGGAGCGGCCACCAGTGTCCCGTCGGTCAGCGGCCCGGTGAAGATCCGCAGCCCGTCGTCGGCTGGGCGGCGCGGCCCGCACACGAAGCAGCCCGGGAACGGATGCTCGATGAAACCCATGTAGCGCAGCGAAGCGGACTCCGCCTCGGCGCGATCGGGCGGGCGGGGCACATCGATGTCGCAGTGATCGGGCCGCGCCTCGGCGACCACCGTGTCGCCATTCAGGAGCCGCCACAGGTGTCCGTCCTCGTCACGCTCGAGCGTCATCGGGGTGTCGAGCGGCGGCGGGTGCTTGAGGCGCACGCAGACCGGGCTGCCGATCGCCGCGGCGATGATCCCGCAGACGTAGCCGCCATTACCGGAGTCCGGCGGACCACGGAACCGCGGCGCGATGACCAGCGTGGTCACGGCGTGGCGCCCGCCCGGGGATGACCGCAGTTCCAGCAGTCCGTGAACTGTCCCTCGACGTGCTCGCCGCAGGCGGCGCAGGTCCAGGCCGGCTCGACGAGCCCCTCGCCGTGCACCGTCAGGTCGATCAGCTCCTTGGCGCGCTCGAAGTCGAGCGGCGCCACCCACAGCTCCGGCCACGCCTCCAGGAACGGGATCTCGCCGATGGCGCCGCCGAGACGCGCGTTGCGCAGCTCCGCGCGGATGCCTTCGGCCGCGAGCAGGTTGCTGACGTGCGTCACCTGGATGATCGACTCGGCGGTGTAGACGCGCTTCATCATCGGTCCGGGTCTTCGCACAGCTGCAGCGGCGCGCCTCGGACGTCGCGCGGGTCGAGGTCGACCACGCGCCAGCGGGCGAGCCCGTGGCGCGGTGCGGCACTGGTCAGGTGCCCACCGGCGCCCTGCACCTGCGTGATCGCCGCGTCGAGATCACCGACCTCGAACGACAGCAGGAACAGCCCCTCGCCGTGCGCCTGCAGATGCCGCATCGGCTCGCCGTCCGCCACCGGCTGCACCAGCACGATCCAGGTGTCACCCGCCCGGAAGCGGGCGAGCCGCGCGCCGCGCGCCGGCAGTTCCTCCGGCGGCTCGAAGCGGACGCCGAAGAGCCGCGAGTAGTCCGCCATGGCGGCGTCGAGGTCGCGGACCAGCAGATTGACGTGATGCACGCCCTGGATCATGGGCCCATCGTAGCCCAAGGCGGAGGCCGCGGGCTCAGTCGGGAAAATCGATGACGTCCGACTCGAGTGGCAGCTCGCCGCTGCGCCGGTCGGGGGCGGCAGCCACGAACGGCTGGCGGCTCGGCAGCCAGGCGTCGAGCGAGCCGACATTGCCGCGCCAATCGAACCGCTCGAACACGAACGGCAGGCCTTCGGCCGCGAGCGGCGCGGCCTTGTCGGCCAGGTGCAGGTGCAGGTGCGGGGCGTCGGAGTTACCGCTGTTCCCCAGCCGGCCGAGCACTTCACCGCGGCGAACCTTCTGGCCCGGCTCGACCAGGAGCGATCCCGGTTGCAGGTGCCCGTAGAGAACGTAGGTGTCGCCGATGTCCAGGATCACGAAGTTGCCAGCGATGGTGTCGAGTGTGATCGGCACGGCCATGGACTCGGAAAAGGGCGTGTTCTCAGGGATGCCGTCGTGGATCGCGACGACCGTGCCGTCGGCGACCGCCAGCAGTGCCGCGCCGTAGGCGCTGAAGTCATCGTTGGCGGGCGGATCGCGGTCTGCCACCAGGCCGTTGGTGCCGAGCTTGATGAAGTCGATGGCGTAGCGTTGCGCGATGCGGGCCTGGCCGTTGATGGGCAGCAGCGTACGGCGGTGATTGGCCCTGTTGGACAGGCCGTTCGCCGCAAGCCAGCCCGGACCGGCGAGCGGCGGCCCGAGCACGTGGCGCACGGCGGCGCTGACAGGAATGGGCGCGATCTCGAGCAGCCAGTCGGGGCGCGGCTCGGCATCCGCCGCCACGACCGGGTGCAGGATCAGGGAATGCAGCAATGCCTGCGGGAGGTACTGCCCGGCGGGCAGGATCAGCTCGATGAACAGCACGGCCGTCTCGCCACCCGCCAGCCGCTGGCGCTCGGCGGTCTCGGCGCGGCCCGGCCGGATGAGGTCGGCCTGGAGCCGGTCGCCATCGATACGTTGCAGCAGCTCGCCTTCTCCATCCCGCACTTCGACCGCGACCAGGTCCAGCGTGATCGGCCGGTAGTTGGCGATGTGCAGCTCGTACAGCGCGTGCCGGCCGTCGCGCGCCGGGATCCAGGTCGGCGCTGCGGGACAGCGAACGTCGAGCGGCGCCGCCGGTCGTGGCGTCGGGTCCGCGGCACTCGCCGTGGCGGCAATGCCCAGCCAGGCCAGCAGCGCGCAGAACTCCCGTACCCCGCGTCGCAGCATGAGACCTCCTAGAGCAGGCTTTCGAGGCCCGGTATGTGGGCGAGGATGTTGACGATCAGCCGCTGCATGCGCGTGGCGTCCGGCTCCTCGGTCAGGCGCACCATCTCGCCGTCCTTGAGCCCGTACCACACCATGCCGAGACCGCCCGACTTGCGCGGCTCCAGCTTCAGTTGCCAGGCGCGGTCGGGCTCGAGGTCGCGCTCGATCATCGCAGCGGCCCGTCCGGCGAGCTCCTCGCTGTGGATGACGATGCCGAGTTCAGTGTTGAGCAAGGCGGAGCGGGGATCGAGATTGAAGCTGCCCACCCAGGTCGTCTTGCGGTCGAAGACCGCCGCCTTGGCGTGCAGCGACGCATCGCTGGAACTGCCGGTGATGCGCAGGTTGTCGTCCACCTGTGCCGCCTGGCGCTTGAACTCGTACAGCTCAACGCTCGCCTTCAACAGCCGCCGCCGGTACTTGGCATAGCCTGCGTGGACCGGCAGCACGTCGTTGGCGGCCAGCGAATTGGTCAGGATGCGTGTGCGCACGCCCTCGGCCGCCTGCTCCATGATGAACTTCGCGCCCTGCCGACGCGGCACGAAGTACGCGGACTCGATCAGCACCTCGTGCTCCGCCTCGGCCCACAGGGTGCCGAGACGCTCCAGCACCGGCGACACGTCCGCGTGGTCCGGATCGAGCTTTTCCGGCGGGTCCACGACGAACTCGGCGTCGGCCCAGATCAGCGCCGCGGCGGGATCCTCCAGCGTGTCGGCCAGGGAATTGCGCGCCCGGTCGACGCGGTCCTCCAGCTCGGGCACCTTCTCGAGACGCTGGCGCAGGTACCGGCGTCCCGCGGCGAACTCGGCCGTGGTGACTTCCTTGTCGGTGAGCATCTCCACTGGCACCGCCAGGTGATGTACCCAGTAGGACTCGAAGCTGGCCTCGGCCTGCTCGATCAGCGGCCCTGCGACGAACACGTCGAAGTCCGCGAAGTTGGCGCGGTCGTGGGCGTCGAAGTAGTTGTCGCCGATGTTACGGCCGCCGAAGACGCCGGTGATGCCGTCGACCGCGAAGATCTTGTTGTGCATGCGTCGCTGCAGGCGGCCGAAGTTGAGCAGGAGTTCGAACGGCCTGAGCCAACGGGCCCGGGCGCGGTAAGGATTGAACACCCGGATCTGGATATTCTCGTGCGACGCCAGCAGCTTTAGGCCGAGGTCGGAGCCCTTCAGGTTGTTGTCGTCGAGCAGCACCCGTACGCGCACGCCGCGATCCGCCGCGTCCAGCAGCTTCTGCGTCAGCAGGATGCCGGTGAGGTCGTCCTCATAGATGTAGTACTGCACGTCGATGGTCGATGACGCGAGGTCGGCCAGCACGCCGCGCGCGAACAGCGCCACCGGGCCGTGCTGCAGCAGCGCGAACCCCGACTTGCCCGGGTGCTCTTCGAGATACGGCGCGAGCTCGCGGCCGAGCCCGCTGTCCCAGGCGGGCGGGATCGGCGTCGATGGAGCGTGTGGCTCGGTTGGCAAGCTGATGCACCCACTCAGGACTGCCAGACACAGTAGCGCCGCGACCGACCGGAATGCAGCGCGACTCGTCCCCACGACCGGGCAGGGCGGGCGACGGTCAGTCGCCGCGCAGGCTCCGGATGAACGCCGCCGGATCCTCGCCGCGCTCCAGCACCTCGACCAGCGCCGAGCCGACCACGACGCCATCGACGTGCCCGGCCATGCGCTCGACCTGCTCGGGGCTGCGGATGCCGAAACCGGCGCACACCGGCACCGGTGATGCGGCGCGCACGCGGTCCATGTACTGGAGCACCTCGTCGGGTACGGCTATCGCCTTGCCGGTCGTTCCCGTCATGGTCACGGCATAGACGAACCCGCGCGAGGCGCGCACAGCATCTCGAGGCGCTGCGGCGGCGTCACCGGCGTGACCATCTGCACCAGCGCCAGCCCCTCGTGGTCCAGCGCCTGCCTGAGGTCGTCGCACTCCTCGTACGGCAGGTCGGGCACGATGAAGCCGGCGACCCCGGCCTTGCGGGCGGCCGCGGGCAGCTTGTCGAGGCCGTAGGCCAAGCAGCGGATTGAGGTAGCTCATCAGCAGCAGAGCGGTGCGCGCGGCCTCTCCGCGAGCCCATCCAGCGTCGCCAGGATCCACGCCAGCGACACGCCCTGGGCGAGCGCGCCGTGGCTGGAACGCTGGATGGTCATGCCGTCGGCCATCGGATCGGAGAATGGCACGCCGATCTCGACCACGTCCGCGGCGTTGCCGATCGCCGCGAGCGAGCCCGCGAAACCCGCCTTGCTCGGAAAGCCGGCGGTCAGGAACCCGACCAGCGCCGGGCGGCCGGCCGCGGCCGCTTGGCGAATCGCCTGCGCTGATGCGTATCGCACGGCTGTCATCACAGCTTCCCCTTCAGCAGCGTGCTCTGCAGTGTCGGCATGTCCTTGTCGCCGCGGCCGGAGAGGCCGATCAGGATGCGCCTGCCCGGATTCTCGCTGCGCCCAGCGCCGGGCGCCCGCAAAGGCGTGCGCCGTCTCGATCGCCGGCAGGATGCCTTCGGCGTGGCAGCACTCGGCCAGCGCGTCGAGCGCCTCGTCGTCGGTGGCCTGCTCGTAGCGCACGCGGCCGGTCGCGAGCAGCAGCGCGTGCTCGGGCCCGACGCCCGGAGTAGTCGAGCCCGGCCGAGACCGAGTGCGTTTCCTGGATCTGGCCGTCCTCGTCCTGCAGCAGCATGCGAGTAGCTGCCCTGCAGTACGCCCGGGCGGCCGTAGGCGAGCGTCGCCGCGTTGTCGCCCAGTCCCGGGCCGCGGCCGCCGGCCTCGATGCCGAGCAGCTGGACGCCCGCGTCGCCGATGAAGGGATGAAACAGGCCGATGGCGTTCGAGCCGCCGCCGACGCAGGCGACCGCCACGTCCGGCAGTCCGCCGGCGCTGCTCCAGCATCTGCGCGCGCGCCTCGCGACCGATGACCGACTGCAGCTCGCGCACGAGGTACGGATACGGATGCGGCCCGACCGCGGAGCCCAGCAGGTAGTAGGTGCCGTTCCGGGTCGGACACCCAGTCGCGCAGCGCCTCGTCGATGGCGGCGCGCAGCGTCTGGTCGCCGCTCGTCACCGGCACGACCTCGGCGCCGAGCAGCTTCATGCGCCCGACGTTCGGCGCCTGGCGCTCGATGTCGACCGCGCCCATGTAGACGACGCAGGGCAGGCCGAGGCGCGCGCAGGCCGCGGCGGTCGCCACGCCATGCTGGCCGGCGCCGGTTTCGGCCACGATGCGCTTCGCGCCGAGACGCTTGGCCAGCAGCGCCTGGCCGATCGCGTTGTTGATCTTGTGCGCGCCGGTGTGCGCGAGGTCCTCGCGCTTGAGCCAGACCTCGGCGCCCCAGCGCGCCGACAGCGTGCGCGCGTGGGTCAGCGGCGTCGGCCGGCCGACCCAGCTGCGCAGCTCGCGTCCAGGAGCTCGGCCTGGAACTCCGGCTGCGTGCAGGATGCGGCGCACGCCCTCGTCGAGGCGCTCGAGCGCCGGCACCAGCGTCTCGGGCACGTAACGGCCGCCGAACGGGACCGAAGCGGCCGCGCGCGTCCGGGAAACTCGCCGCTCGAGTTCCTGCTCGAGCAGGCGCGCCGCCTGTTCCGCCGGCATGGACATAGGTCATCTACAACTCTCCTGCAGCCGGCACCTGCCGCGCCGCTGCGACGAAATCCCGAATCCGTGCGGGGTCCTTGCGCCCGGGCGCAGACTCGACGCCGCTCGACACGTCGACGCCGAAAGGCCGCACGGCGCGCACCGCCGCGGCGACATTCCCCGGCGTCGAGTCCGCCGCGCCAGTATCAGTTCGCGCCCGCGCGGCGAGCGCGGCCGCTTCCGACCAGTCGGCCAGCTCGCCCGCGCCGCTGCGCGCGCCCTCGAACAGCAAGCGTCGCGGCAGGCGCGCCTGCGCCTTGATGCCGGCGCGCAGCACCGGCCAGCGGGCAATGCCCGTCGGCAGCACCAGCGCGTCGAGATCCGCCGCATCGGTCTGCCAGGCACGCCGGCACGAAAGTCGCGCAGCACCTCGTCCACCAGTTCCTGCGGCGGGTGCAGCGTGACGGCCACCGTCAGCACGTGCGGCCGGCAAACGCCGCCGAGAGCGCCAGCGCGTCGGCCGGCATCACGTTGCGCGGCGACGCCGCATGGAACACGAAGCCGATCGCATCGGCGCCGGCCTCCACCGCGGCGTCGACCGCCTCCGCGCGTCGACAGCCCGCAGATCTTCACGAACAGCGCTCACCGGCGCGCCGCCGCGGCCCGCCGTCGAGCATCGCGCGCACGACCGCGCCCGGATCGCCGCGCGTTCATCAGCGCGCTGCCGACGAGCGCCAGTCGATAACCGGCGCGCGCCACGCGCTGCGACGTCCGCCGCACGTCTGCACGCCACTCTCGGCGACGCGCGGGCAGTCCGGCGGCAGCCGCGCCGCCAGCTCGGCGAAACGCCCAGGCACCACCTCGAGCGACTGCAGGTCGCGGCAGTTGACGCCGACCAGCACGGACCATCTGCGGCGACGCGGATTCGCCGGGAGCGCCGTCCGGCCGGCACAGCTCGCCGCGCGACGCTCGATATCGTCGCGCGTCGAAGGCCTCGAGCAGCACGAACAGCCCGAGCTCGCGCGCGCGCAGTCGAGCATCTCGGCGAGCGCCTCGCGCGACAGCATGCGCACGATGAGCAGCACGCCGCCCGCACCGGCCGCGCGCGCTTCGAGCACCTGGTACGGGTCGACCAGGAAATCCTTGCGCATCGCCGGCACGCCGAGCGGCGCCAGCGCCGCGCGCCGCAGCTTCGAGGTGCGCCGAGCGAACCGTCGAAGCGGTCCGGCTCGGTCAGCACCGAGACCGCCGCGGCGCCTGCCTCGCGCGTAGCCGCGTCAGCGCGCGGCATCAGGTCGTCGCTCGCCGCGCCGAGCTGCCCGACCGCCGGCGAGCGCAGCTTGAGCTCGGCGATCAGGTCGAAGCGGCCGTCGAGCGTCAGCGCCGGGGCGGCGTCAGGTCCCGCGCCCGCCGCTCGCAGGGCCGCCAGCGGCTCGCGCGCGCGCGCCGAGCGCGCGCGCTCGCGGCTGCTGTCGCGCCATCTGGTCGAGAAAGCCGCTCATGCTCAGCCCTTGCGCGCCGCGCCGAATGCCGCGAGTCGATCGAGCATCCGGCCGGCGCGCGCCGTCGTCGATCGCTGCCGCAGCGGCCGCGGCGGCTGCGCGCGGCGTTCGACGACATGCCCGACGACTTCGAGCGCCAGCGCCGCGCCCAGCACCAGCGCGTCGCGGTGCGCGCCGCGGTCCTCGCCGCGCAGCACGGCGCGCAGGCACGCCGCATTGTGCGCGGCATCGCCGCCGCGCAGCTCGGCCGCGTCACAGCGTCGAGCCCGTAAGTCCGCCGGCGTCGCGCGACGGTCGCTCACCGTGCCCGGCTTGCACGTCGAACAGCATGAACGGTGCCGACCGGCGTCGGCTCGTCCCAGCCGGGCTCGCCGTGCACCACGAACACGCGCTCGATCGGCATGCCCGGCGAGCGTCTCGGCCATCAGCCGCGGCGGTCGCCAGGCTGAAGGCGCCGATCACGCCGAACGGCGGCTGCCGCCGGATTGGTCAGCGGGCCGAGCAGGTTGAACACCGTGCGCACGCCGAGCGCCGCGCGCACCGGCGCGATGGCCTTCATCGCCGGGTGGTAGTGCGGCGCGAACAGGAACGTGAAGCCCGTCGCCGCGAGGCAGCGCCCGGCGGCCGCTCGTCGAGCGGCAGCGCCAGGCCGAGCGCCTCGAGCACGTCGGCGCTGCCGGAGCGGCTCGACACCGAGCGGTTGCCGTGCTTGACGACGCGCACGCCGCAGGCCGCGGCGAGCAGCGCCGCGCCGGTCGAGAGGTTGAAGCTGCCCGAGCCGTCGCCGCCGGTGCCGACGATGTCGACGATCGGCGACCGCCTGGCGCGATCTGCGGGCGGCGCGCCAGCGCACGCATGCCGCGCGCGAAGCCGCGCACCTCGTCGGCGCGTCACGCCCTTGGCGCGCAGCGCGGCGAGCAGCGCGCCCGCCATCGCCGGCGGCATCTCGACGTCGGTCAGCGCGACCAGCAGGTCGCACGCCTCCTGCTCGGACAGATCGCCGCCGTTCCAGCAGCTGCTCGAGCGATCTCGCTTCAGCGCGCGCGCCATCAGGTCTTGCCTCCCACGGCGCCGGCGAGGAAGTTGCCCAGCAGCCGCGGCCCCTCGGGCGTCAGGATGCTCTCGGGATGGAACTGCACGCCCTCGACCGCAAGCTTCCGGTGGCGCACGCCCATGATCTCGCCCTCCGCGGTGCGCGCCGTGACCTCGAGCACCGCCGGCAGGCGTCTCCGGCTCCGCGATCAGCGAATGATAGCGGCCCGACCTCCAGCGGATTCGGCAGGCCGGCGAACACGCCGCGGCCGTCGTGCTGCACCAGCGAGGTCTTGCCGTGCATCAGGCGCGGCGCGCGCACGACCTTGCCGCCGAACACCTCGACCAGCGACTGGTGCCCGAGGCACACGCCGAGCACCGGCACGCGCCCGGCGAAGGCGCTCGATCATCGCCATCGAGACGCCCGCGTCCGCGGCGTGCCCGGGCCCGGGCGAGATGCACAGGTGCGTCGGCTCGAGCGCCAGCGCCTCGGCCGTCGTGATCTGCGTCGTTGCGATGCACCAGCACCTCGGCGCCGAGCACCAGGAACGCCTGCACCAGGTTGTAGGTGAAGGAGTCGTAGTTGTCGATCAGCAGCAGGCGCGGCTTCATAGCCCCCCCTCCGCCAGCTCCAGCGCGCGCGCGCAGCACCGCGCTCTTGGCCAGCACCTCGTCGTACTCGGTGGCCGGCACGCTGTCGGCGACGATGCCGGCGCCCGCCTGGAAGCTGTAGCGTCGCCTTGCTGAAGACCAGCGTGCGGATGGTGATCGCCTGGTCCATGTCGCCGCCGCGGCCGAAGTAGCCGACGGTGCCGCCGTACAGGCCGCGCCGCACCGGCTCCAGCTCGTCGATGATCTCCATCGCGCGCACCTTGGGCGCGCCGACCAGCGTGCCGGCCGGGAACGCCGCGGCGAACAGGTCGAAGGCATCGCGGCCCGGCGCCAGCTCGCCGCTGACGCCGCTGACGATGTGCATGACGTGGCTGTAGCGCTCGATGATGCGATACGGATCGACGCGGACGCGTGCCGGCGGCCGCGACGCGGCCGAGGTCGTTGCGCGCCAGGTCGACCAGCATCACGTGCTCGGCGTTCTCCTTCGGGTCGGCGAGCAGCTCGCGCTCGTGCGGCGCGGTCCTGCTCGCCGGAGTCGCGCCGCGCGGCCGGGTGCCGGCGATCGGCCGCAGCTGCGCGCGGCCGCCATCGAGCGCACCAGCGCCTCGGGCGACGAGCCGACGACCGTCACGTCGCCGAGCTCGCAGTAAGTACATGTAGGGCGAGGGATTGAGCAGCCGCAGCGCGCGATAGGCCTCGAACGGATCGAGCTCGCACTCGCCGGCGAAGCGCACCGACAGCACCAGCTGGTAGACGTCGCCGGCGGCGATGTACTCCTGCACGCGGCGCACGCCCGCCGAGATACTCGTCGCGCGACATGCTGGCGGCGGGCGGCGCGTAGCGGAACGTGCCCGGCGCGCGCCGGCAACGGGCCGCGCAGCGCCGCGACGATCTCGCGCGCAGCGCCTGGCGCTCGCTCTCCGGTCCGTCGTGCAGCAGCGACAGCCCGCGCGTCAGGTGATCGAACACCAGCAGCGAGCGCGGCGCGTCGTAGCAGGCGTCCGGGCACCGGCTGGTCGGCGACCGCGCGCGACGGCAGTCGCTCGAAGAACCGCACGATGTCGTAGGCCGCGTAGCCGACCAGGCCGCCGGCAAGCGGCAGGCCGGTGCGGTCCGGCCCCGGCTTGCGGCGCGCGCGCCAGCGCGTCGCGCAGCGCGGCGAGCAGCTCGGCGCTGGTCGCGCGGCATGCGCGCGGCGCTGCCGCCGACCGACAGCCCGGCGCCGTCGAGCCTGAACTCCAGGCCGTCGCCGAAGCCGATGAAGGAGTAGCGCGCCGAGACGCTCGCCGCCCTCGACGCTCTCCAGCAGGAAGCGCGGCCCGAAGGACTTCAGCTTCAGGTAGGCCGACACCGGAGTGTCGAGGTCGGCAGCGATGTCGAACGGTAGTTTCATCGGGCAACAAAAAACCCACCCCCGGCTTGCGGTCGGAGATGGGTCGGGTTCGTGATCAAATGCCTGTTACGCGCCCAGCGCCCACTCCACTGAGGGGTGCCACCACCAGCCGATCGTCGCAACAGGGGTAGGACGGGCGCACATTGCGGCGCAGTATGGCCGGGCGTTCAGCACACGGTCAAGCGCCTAAATGGGGACATTCTCTATTTTTCAGGAAATAGAGAATGTCCCCTATTTTCAGGCCAGGGGGATCTTCAGGTAGCGGCGGCCGTTGGACTCGGGTGGGGGCCAAGCGCCGGCGCGGACGTTCACCTGTACCGACGGATAGAGCAGGTTCGGGACCGCGAGCGTGGCGTCGCGGGCGGTGCGCAGGGCGACGAAGTCGGCCTCGCTCACGCCCTCGCGGACGTGGATGTTGGCGCGCCGCTGTTCGGCGACGGTGGTGGCGCAGCGGGCCTCGCGGCCATTCGGCTGGTAGTCGTGGCAGACGAATACGCGGGTCTCGGGCGGTAGCGCGTACAGCCGCTGGATCGAGCGGTACAGGACATGGGCGTCGCCGCCCGGGAAGTCGCAGCGTGCGGTCCCGCCATCGGGCATGAAGATGCTGTCGCCGACGAAGGCGGCATCGCCGATCAGGTAGGTCACGCTGTCGTTGGTGTGCCCGGGGGTCGGGATCACCTCACCCCGGAGCGTGCCGATGGCGAAGGTCTCTCCGTCGGTGAACAGATGATCGAACTGCCGACCGTCGGCGGCGAAGGCGGATTCGAGGTTGAGCAGTCGCTTGAATGTCGCCTGCACGTCGCGGATGCCTTCGCCGATCGCGATCCGCCCGCCGCAATGCTGCTTCAGCCACTGCGCGGCGCTCAGGTGATCGGCGTGGGCGTGTGTCTCCAGGATCGAGTCCACGACCAGGCCCCGCTCGCGCACGAAGGCGGCGACGCCTTCGGCCGGCGCCGTATCGCTCACGCCCGAACGGGCGTCGAAATCGAGCGCGGGATCGACGATGGCGGCGTGTCGGCCGTCGTGGACCACGTAGGTCCAGGTCGACGACTGCTCGTGGAAGAAAGGCTCCACCTGCGGAACGGGTCCCGGCATGGCTCCATTGTGGCAGAGCCGCGTGTCACGCTCCTCCGCAATCACCCCAGCGCGGCAATTACGCAAGGCACTGCGTGCCGGACCTCTTATCCTCGGTGGCACGCCCGGCATCCGGAGGGACTCCTGCACATGCTGCTCGCCTGGCTCGGCGCACTCTGTATCGGCCTCGCGCTCGGCATTCTCGGCTCGGGCGGCTCGATCATCACCGTGCCGGTGCTGGTGTATCTGGTCGGCCAGCCGGAGAAAATCGCCATCGCCGGGTCGCTCGCGGTGGTCGGCGCCATCGCGCTGATCGGCGCCGCGCAACATGCGCTGGAGCGCCGCGTGGCCTGGCGCAGCGTCGCCTGGTTCGGACTGCCGGGCATGGCGGGCACCTGGGCCGGCGCCTGGCTGTCCGGCTTCGTCAGCGGTGCGGTACAGCTGATCGTGGTCGCAGTGGTGATGCTGGCCGCCGCAATCATGATGTTCCGGCGTTCGGGTTACCAGCCTGCGACGAAGCCACGGCCGGTGTCGCACATCGTCGCGGACGGGCTGGGTGTCGGGCTGCTCACCGGCTTCGTCGGCGTCGGCGGCGGCTTCCTGATCGTCCCGGCGCTGGTCCTGCTGGGCGGCCTTGGCATGCACGTCGCCGTCGGCACGAGCCTGGCCATCATCGCCATGAATGCCGGCATCGGCTTCGTCAAGCACCTGCAGGTCCTGCAAGCCGAAGGGCTCGCACTCGACTGGAAGATACTGGGGACGTTCGTCGTGCTTGGCGCGGCCGGCAGCGTGGTGGGCGGTCTGGTGGCGGACAAGGTGCCGCAAGCGACCCTGCGGCGGGCGTTCGCGCTGTTCCTGGTGCTGATGGCGATCGTCATCCTGGTGGAGAGCGGACCCCGCGCACTGGCTTCGTAGCCCCGGCCTCTTGACGTAAGGCCATGAAAAACTGGCCGTTTCTGCCGCGGCCGGAAAATTCTTGTCAAGAATCCTTATTCCGGATATACAATACCGGAACTGCAGTTCGTATATATCGCCCCTTACAGGAGCCGAGCCGATGCCGACACTGACCAGCCTGCCCGCGGCGCTCGCCCTGCTCGGGCCCCTGCTGATGCTGCTCGTCGCGCTCCTGCCGAGCGCCAGCGGCCCGGCCATGGCCCGGCGCGCCAACCTGGCCGCCTGGGCGGGCTTTGCCACGGCGGTCGCCGCCGCCGCCGCCTTCGCCGCGACCCCGGCCACTTACGTCGAGCAGGTCGCCCTGCCGCTGCCGTTCACGCAGGGGCTCGGTGAAATCGCCGCATACCTCGACAGCGTCTCGCTGACCATGCTGCTGCTGGTGTCCTTCGTCGGCGCGATCGTCACCCGCTACTCCGCCAACTATCTCGACGGCGACCCGGGGCAGGTACGCTTCATGAAGTGGCTGTGCCTGACGCTCGCGCCGGTCCAGCTGCTGATGATCTCCGGCAATCTCGTGATGCTGGCCGCGGCCTGGATCGCCACCAGCCTGTGCCTGCACCAACTGCTGGTGTTCTACTCCGACCGCCCGGCGGCGCTGCTTGCGGCGCGCAAGAAGTTCCTGGTCAGCCGCCTCGGCGATGCCTGCCTGATCGGCGCCTGCGTGCTGATCTACCAGAGCTTTGGCAGCGTCCGCTTCGCCGACATCTTCGCCGCGGCCGAGCTCGCCGCCAGCTCCGGTGCCGAGCCCGCCAGCCTGCACTGGATCGCGGCGCTGCTGGTGATGAGCGCCCTGCTCAAGTCCGCACAGTTTCCCTTCCATGGCTGGCTGCCGGAAGTGATGGAAACGCCGACGCCGGTCTCGGCGCTGCTGCACGCCGGCATCATCAACGCAGGCGGCTTCCTGATCGTGCGCATGAGCCCGCTGGTCTCGCTGTCGGCGCCGTCGCTCGACACCCTCGCCATCGTCGGCGCGTTCACGGCGCTGTTCGCCGCGCTGGTGATGCTGACCCAGACCAGCATCAAGGTGTCGCTCGCCTGGTCGACCGTCGCTCAGATGGGCTTCATGATCCTGCAGTGCGGCCTCGGCGCGTACGCGAGCGCCATGCTGCACATCGTCACGCACTCGCTCTACAAGGCGCATTCCTTCCTCGCTTCCGGCAGCGTCATCGACCTCGCCAAGGCGGCCTGGACACCGGCGGCAGCCGGCGCCCCGCATCCGCTGTGGCGCGCCGGTGCGCTGGCCGCCTCGGTGCTGCTGGTGCTCGGTGTCGGTGCGCTGTTCGGCCTGACGCCGCGCGACGAGCCCGGCATCCTGGTGCTGGGCGCCATCCTGCTGATGGGCGTGACCCACCTGCTGTGGAACAGCGCGGGCGGTCGCGACTCGCTGCGCGCCGTCGCGCGCGCGGCCGGACTCGCCGCTGCGGTGTGCGTCGCCTACTTCGCGCTGCAGCTCGGCGCGCATCGCCTGCTGGCGAGCGCGCTACCGGCTCCGGTGCCGCTCGGCGGCGTCTTCGCCACGACGCTGGCCGTGCTCGTGGTGCTGGCCTTCATGTTGGTGCTGGTGCTGCAAAGTGAGCTGCCGTACCGGGCAGCCACCCGCCACTGGCGCGCCGCCTACGTTCACCTGCACAACGGCCTGTATCTCAACGCTCTGGCCAACCGCCTGGTGCAGCGCCTCTGGCCCGCGCGGCCGGCCGCAGCGCCGCGACTCGTGTCCGACAACCCACAGGGAGCCCGCCCATGACCACGCCGATTGCGCTGTTCGACGCCGCCGACGTCGCGCTCCCCGAAGAGACCAGCGCCGCGTCGCTCGACCGTCACGCCACGGCCGTGCGCGCGCTGACCGACAGCGAGGCGCTGCACGCGGCGGTACGCCGCGCCTGCGGACGCATCGCCCCGCTGTGGCCGCTCGACAGCTTCGTCGCGGTCAATCCCTTCCTCGGCCTCGCGGACCAGACCTTCGAGCAGGCGGGCCACACCCTGCGCCAGGTGGCCGGCGCGCGCCTGGTCATGGCCCCCGGCTACTATCTCGAGCAGCTGGACTCGGGACGCATCACCGACGGCGACGTCGACCAGGCGCTCGCCGACTTCGCGCGCCGCAACCCGGGCACGCCGGCGCCGGCGGCCGATGCCGCCGCCACGCGGGCGCTGCTGGCCCGAGCCGCCGGCGAGGACGCCGCCGCCACCGGTCGCGCGCTGACCTACGCCGACGCCGTCGACCTCACACAGGGCACCCGCTGGGCGCCGTTCGTCGTCGAGGAAATCGCCAAGTGGTGCGGCGCCTACTTCGATGGCGGCCAGTCGGCCTGGCGCATGCCCTGGCGCGACCAGCCGCTGTACGCGGCGTGGCGCGAGGCCGCCCGGCTGGATCGCACGGCCGAGGTCATGGGGCTGGGCGGCTGCCGGGACGTGATCGCGCGCCTGCCGGAGGAGCCGGCAGCGCTCGTCGCGCTGGCGGTCGCCCGGCTCGGCGTGCCGGCGGAGGCGGTCGAGCTGTACCTGCATCGCGCGCTGGCCAGCATCGGTGGCTGGAGCGGGCACGCGCGCTACCGCTCATGGATGAAGGAACTGCGCGGTGAGTCCGACGGCGCGCTCGCCGGACTGCTTGCGATCAGGCTCGCCTGGGACCTGGTGCTCGCGGAGTGCCTGGACGGTGACGAGGCGCGTCGCGCGTTCGCCGCGGCCCTGCGCGAGCCCGCGCAGCACTCGCCGGCCTTCCTGGTGGCGGCAGTGATGCAGCGCGCCCGCGAGTTCGCGCTGCAGCGCGAGTTCCTCGCCAAGCTCGCCGCGGGCACCGGCACGACGGCGGCCACGCGCCCCGCCGCGCAGGCGGTGTTCTGCATCGACGTGCGCTCGGAGGTGTATCGCCGCGCGCTTGAGAGCGCCGCACCGGAGATCACCACGGTCGGCTTCGCGGGCTTCTTCGGCTTTGCGATCGAGTACGTGCCCATCGGCCGCGCCCGCGGCGGCCTGCAGTGCCCGGTGCTGCTCAACCCCGCGCAGCGCGTGCGCGAGACCATCCAGGGCGCCAGCCGCGAGGAGGAGACGTCGATTCTCTCCCTGCGCAGGCTGCGTCGCCGGGTGGCCAAGGCCTGGAAGTCCTTCCGGACCTCGGCGGTCTCCTGCTTCGCCTACGTCGAGACCGCCGGACTGCTGTTCGCGCCCAAGCTCGTCAGCGACAGCTTCGCACTGACGCGCACGGTCGAACACCCCGCTACCGAGGGCCTCGACGATGCCGCCCTGGCGCGAGTCGCGCCGGAAGCCGTACGGCGCGAGGACGACTTCGTCGGCCGCACCGGCTATGACCTCGACGAGCGGATCGCCTCGGCCGCCGGCGCGCTGGGCGCGATGGGCCTCGCCGATGGAGCGCTGGCGCGGCTGGTGCTGCTGTGCGGCCACGGCAGCACGACGGTCAACAATCCGTATGCCGCCGGACTCGACTGCGGCGCCTGCGGCGGACACACCGGCGAGGCCAACGCCCGGGTCGCGGTAGCGATCCTCAACGAGCCCGCGGTGCGCGCCGGTCTTGCCACGCAGGGCATCACGATCCCCGACGACACCTGGTTCCTGGCCGGCCTGCACGACACCACCACGGACGACGTCCGTCTGTACGACACCCAGGCCGTACCGGCGACGCACAGCGGCGACCTCGCGCAGCTGCGCGCTTCGCTGGAGCAGGCCTCCCTCGCCACGCGGGCGGAGCGCAGCGCCCTGCTCGCGATCGATGACACCACGCCCGCCGCCCTCCACAGCCAGATCCGGCTGCGCAGCCGCGACTGGGCCCAGGTGCGCCCGGAATGGGGCCTGGCGGGCAACGCGGCGTTCATCGCCGCGCCGCGCCGCCGCACGCTCGGAACCGACCTGGGCGGGCGCGCCTTCCTGCACGACTACCAGCTGGACAAGGATCCCGACCGCTCCATCCTCGAGCTGATCATGACGGCCCCGCTGGTCGTCGCCAGCTGGATCAACCTGCAGTACTACGGCTCGAGCGTCGATAACACGGCGTTCGGCAGCGGCAACAAGGTGCTGCACAACGTCGTCGGCACACTCGGCGTGCTGCAGGGCAACGGCGGCGACCTGCAGGTGGGGCTGCCCTGGCAGTCGGTGCACGACGGCAAGCGCCTGGTGCACGAGCCGGTGCGACTGTCCGCCTTCATCGAGGCGCCGCGCGAAGAGCTGACCGCCGTGCTGGTCAAGCACCCGGCGCTGCGCCAGCTGCTCGACAACGGCTGGCTGCACCTGTTTGCGATCGAGGACGACGGCCGCCGCTACGCGCGCTACTGCGGCGGGCTGGAGTGGGCGGTGGCCGCCGCCTGAGCGGTGGCGAGAGCCAGCGCCCGGTCGGACACGCGGCGGTAGCGCAAAGTCAGCAGCACCGCGCAGGTAAACAGACCGATGATGAGCCCCGCCCAGATGCCGGCGGGGCCACGGTCGAGATGGATGCCGAGCCACCACGCCACGGGAAAGCCGACCAGCCAATAGGACGTGAAGTTGAGCAGCATCGGGATGTTCGCGTCCTTGAAGCCGCGCAGCGCGCCGGCGGCGCCCACCTGAATGCCGTCGGGGACATGAAACAGCGCGACCAGCAGGAGCAGGCCGGCGGCAATGGCGCGCACGTCGGGATCGGGGGTGAACAGCGCCGCGATCAGGTCGTTGCCCGCGACGATGACCAGCGCCGACGCCGACATGAACAGCGCGCACATGCCGATGCCGGACCAGCCGGCGAAGCGTCCACCCTCGGGGTTGCCGGCGCCGAGCTTGTGACCGACATGAATGGTCGTCGCGGAATGAAACGCCAGCGGCACCATGAACATGATGGCGCCCCAGGTCACCGCGATCTGGTGTGCGGCGACGATCTCCGTGCCGAGCGTGCCCATCAGGAGGCCCGCCACCGAGAACAGCCCGCCTTCTGACACCACGCTGCCCCCGATCGGCAGTCCGAGCGCCAGGATGTCCCGCAGCGTGCGCCGGTCGGGCCATTCGAAGTGGCTGAACAGGCCGAACGGCCGGTAGACGGCATGGCGGCGCTGATAGACGTGCATGCCGATCAGCATCGACCACTGCGCCAGCACGGTCGCGATGGCGCAGCCGCGCGCGCCGAGTGACGGCGCGCCCAGGTTGCCGAGCGTGAACACCCAGTTGCCGACGACGTTGACGGCCAGGCCGAGGATCGCGGTGAACATGATCGGCCGCGTCCAGCCGATGCCTTCGGTGGTGTAGCGATGCGCCAGGTAGGCCAGCATCGCCGGCAGGCCGAGGCACATCACCTGCACATACTCGACGGCGTGCGGCACCGTGCGCGCGTCGGTGCCGAACCAGACCAGCACCGGCTTGACGAAGGCGAGCGGCACCAGCAGCAGCAGCGCCAGCATCTGCGACAGCCACAGGCCCTGGCGAAAGCGATGCCCGACCTCCAGGTCGCGCCCTGCCCCGTACGCATGAGCGACGATCGGCGGCAGGGCGAGCAGGATGCCGAGTCCCGCCAGCCAGAACACCTGGTAGTAGCTCACGCCCACCGCCACGCCCGCGAGCGGCTCGGGACCCACCCGGCCGGCAGCGATGGTGTTAGTCACCGCCATCCCGGCAATCACCAGGTTGTTGACCAGCAGCGGGCCGCCGAGACGCAGGATCGCCTGCGCCTCGAGACCGAATCTGGCCACGACAGGCGAAGAGTTGCGCATGAAAAGCCACGGCCGTGCCGTGGCGGGATGACCTTCAGGGTGGCATTCTAGCGGAAATGGACGCGGCGGCAGCGTCGCGCGTTCCCCAGGAGGATTCCCATGCTCGTCGGATCACAGGTCAAGCGTGTCGCCATCATCGGCGGCGCGCGTATCCCGTTTGCCCGCGCCCACGGCGCCTACGCCGGGGTCGGCAACCAGGAAATGCTCACCGCCGCCCTGAAGGGCGTGGTCGACCGCTTCAACCTGCGCGGCCAGCAGCTCGGCGAAGTGATGGGCGGGGCGGTGATGAAGCACTCGAGCCAGTGGAGCCTGGTCCGTGAGAGCGTGCTCGGCTCCGGGCTTGCCCCGGAGACCCCGGGTCTCGACCTGCAGCTCGCCTGCGGCACCAGCCTCGAGGCCGCGATCCTGATCGCCAACAAGATTGCGCTCGGCCAGATCGACTCCGGCATCGCGAGCGGCGTCGACACGGTCAGCGACGCCCCGATCGTCTACCCGCGCGACTACCAGCAGCTGCTGCTCGCGAGTTTTCGCGGCAGGTCCTTCGGCCAGCGTCTCAAGCCCTGGTTCGGGCTCCGTCCGCGCCATTTCAAGCCGGTCCTGCCGGGCGTGGTGGAGCCGCGCACGGGGTTGTCCATGGGCGAGAGCTGCGAGCAGATGGCGAAGACCTGGTCGATTACGCGCGAGGAGCAGGACGCTCTTGCACTCGCCAGCCACCGCACGGCCGGCGCCGCCTACGACGCCGGCTTCTACGCCGACCTCGTGATCCCGTTCGAGGGACTGACCGAGGACAACAACATGCGCCGCGACTCGTCGCTCGAGAAGCTGGCCAAGCTGCGCCCGGCGTTCGCCCAGGACGGCACGCTCACCGCGGGCAACAGCACGCCGATGACCGACGGCGCGTCCGCGGTGCTGCTCGCCAGCGAGGACTGGGCGCGCTCGCGCAACCTGCCGGTGCAGGCCTACCTCACCTTCGGCCGGGTCGCGGCGGTCGACTTCGTGGGCTCCGAGGGCTTGTTGATGGCGCCGGCCTATGCGGTGCCGCGCATGCTCGCCGACGCGCGCATCACGCTGCAGGACTTCGACTTCTACGAGATCCACGAGGCCTTCGCCGCGCAGGTGCTGTGCACCCTCAAGGCGTGGGAGTCGGCCGACTTCTGCCGCAAGCGGCTCGGGCTGGACGCGCCGCTCGGCTCCATCGATCGCGCCAAGCTCAACGTGCGCGGCGGCTCGCTCGCCATGGGCCACCCGTTCGCGGCCACCGGCGCGCGCATCGTGGCCACACTGGCCAAGGAACTGGCGCAGCGGGGCGCGGGCCGCGGCTTGATCTCGGTGTGCACGGCGGGCGGCATGGGCGTGACAGCGATCCTCGAGCGCTGACCCGGGGACTGTCCCCGCAGGGGACTGTCCCCAGATACGGCACTGTCGTGGGGACTGTCCCCGCAGGGGACTGTCCCCTATTGAGGCACCCCGCGGCACGCTGGCAGTCCGCGGGTCTCTCTACTCCTGTAGAGCCCCTTGCTCGCTCCGCCGAGCCAAAGTCGCTCGCAAGAGGCCTACAGTCGTCCTCGACCCGCGGGACAGGCGGTCACCCTCGGTGAGGCGTGCCTTGGGGACTGTCCCCGCAGGGGACTGTCCCCTGATGCCGCACCGACCGTGGGGACTGTCCCCGCAGGGGACTGTCCCCAGATGCGACACTGACGTGGGGACCGTCCCCGTCATGTCAGCCTCACTGTCCCGCGTTCCACCTCCCAACTTGCGAATGGTTTCAATTGAAACTAAATTGATCCTACCGATTCTCGCGAGGCTGCCCCATGAAGCGCTACATCAGCTATCCCCGTGTGGAGGGCGACGCCAGCCGCCAGGCGCACTGCGACCTGCCGCCCGGCACCTATGAGCGCGAGATGAGCAAGGAGGGCTTCTTCGGCCCCGCCGCGTTCTTCCATCACCGCCATCCACCGACCGCCTGGTCCGGCTTCGAGGGCCCCCTGCGCCCGCACGCCTACGACCTCACCCGCCTCGAGGCGGTGGCCAATTCGCCCTGGGCCGCCGCCGACGTGCTCGGCAACGCCCATTGCCGCCTGCGCTTCTGGCGCCTCGAAGGTGCCATGGAGCACCTCGCGCGCAATGCCGACGGGGACGAGCTGCTGTTCATCCACCAGGGCCACGGCGAGCTCTTTTGCGACTTCGGGCATCTTTCGTTCGAGGCCGGCGACTACATCGTGCTGCCGCGCGGCACGATGTGGCGCCTGGAATGCGCCCAGCCCGTCGCGGCACTGCTGATCGAGGCCACGAACAGCACCTACTCGCTGCCCGACAAGGGGCTGGTCGGCCACCATGCGATCTTCGACCCGGCCATGCTCGACACGCCGCGCATCGACGAGGCGTTCCGCGCCCAGCAGTCCGAGACGCCGTGGCGTGTCGCCATCAAGCGGCGCGGCGCGGTGTCGACCGCCACCTTCCCGTTCAATCCGCTGGACGCGGTGGGCTGGCACGGCGACCTCTCGGTGTGCCGCGTGAACGTCCGCGACATCCGCCCGCTGATGAGCCATCGCTACCACCTGCCGCCGTCGGCGCACACCACCTTCATCGCCGGCCGCTTCGTGGTCTGCACCTTCGCACCGCGACCGTTCGAGACCGACCCGGGCGCTCTGAAGGTGCCGTTCTTCCACAACAACGACGACTACGACGAAGTGATCTTCTATCACGCCGGCGACTTCTTCAGCCGCGATAACATCCATCCCGGCATGCTGACTCATCATCCCTGCGGCTTCACCCACGGCCCGCATCCGAAGGCGCTGGAGCGCATGCTGGTGCAGACCAAGCCCGCTACCGACGAGTACGCGGTGATGATCGACACCCGTGACGCGCTCGACCCAACGCCCACCGCGGCGGCGGTGGAATGGGCCGGCTACGTCGACAGCTGGAAGGGGAGCCGCAAATGAAACTCGCCACCCTCCGCGACGGCTCGCGCGACGGGCGCCTCGCCGTGGTCAGCCGCGACCTGACGCGCGCGGTCCACGCCGACGACGTCGCCCACACCCTGCAGGCGGCGCTCGACGACTGGGCCGCGCTGGAACCGGCGCTCGCGCAGCTGGCGGCGCAGCTCGAGGCGGGCACCGCGCCGAACACTTTTGCGTTCGAGCCGGCAGGCGCCATGGCGCCGCTGCCGCGTGCGCATCACTGGGTCGACGGCAGCGCGTACGTCAATCACGTGGAGCTGGTCCGCAAGGCGCGCGGCGCCGAGATGCCCCAGTCGTTCTGGACCGATCCGCTGGTCTACCAGGGCGGCTCGGACGACCTGCTCGGCCCCACGCAGGACGCGCCGTTTCCCAGCGAGGACTTCGGTATCGACCTGGAGGGCGAGGTCGCCGTGGTGACCGACGACGTGCCGATGGGCTGCGACCCGAAGCGCGCCCGCCAGCACATCCGCCTGGTGATGCTGGTCAACGACTGGTCGCTCCGCAATCTCATTCCCGGCGAGCTCGCCAAGGGCTTCGGCTTCTACCAGTCGAAGCCCGCGACGGCGTTCTCGCCAGTCGCGGTGACCCCGGACGAGCTGGGCGGGGCCTGGGATGGCGCCAAGCTGCACCGGCCGCTGACCGTCCATCTGAATGACGCACTTCTCGGCCAGCCCAACGCGGGCGTCGACATGACTTTCGACTTCGGCCAGCTGATCGCGCACGTCACCCGCACCCGGCGGCTGGGAGCCGGTGCGATCATCGGCTCGGGCACGATTTCCAACTACGATCGCTCGCTCGGATCCTGCTGCCTCGCTGAAGTGCGCATGCTCGAGACGCTCGCCAAGGGCAAGCCGATGACACCCTTCATGAGCTTCGGCGATCGTGTGCGCATCGAGATGTTCGACGACGCCGGCGCCTCGATCTTCGGCGCCATCGACCAGCAGGTCGTGCGCGCCGCCTGAGCTGCGCCGGTCCGCGGCACACCGTCCATGGCGCCCGGGCCGGGCGGCCGCCTTGCGGGTATCATTTACATCCCGCCCCCGGAGATCCGTCATGCAACTGAACGACAAGAACCTCTTTCGCCAGCAGTGCTATATCAACGGTGAGTGGGTCGGCGCGGCCAAAACGATCGCCGTGACCAACCCGGCGACCGGGGAGCAGCTCGGTGGCATCCCGGCGCTCGGCAAGACGGAAACGGAGGCTGCGGTCGCGGCGGCGTACGCGGCATTTCCCGCCTGGTCGGCGCGCACCGCCAAGGACCGCGCCACGCAGCTGAGGCGCTGGTACGAGCTGATCGTGGCGCACACCGACGACCTTGCGGTGCTGATGACGGCAGAGCAGGGCAAGCCGCTGGCGGAGTCGCGGGCCGAGGTCGCCTACGCGGCGGCATTCGTCGAGTGGTTCGCCGAAGAAGGCAAGCGCATGTACGGCGACGTCATCCCTGGTCACCAGCCGGACAAGCGCCTGCTGGTGCTGCGCCAGCCCGTCGGCGTCGTTGCGGCGATCACGCCCTGGAACTTTCCGGCGGCCATGATCACCCGCAAGGCGGCGCCGGCGCTCGCGGCCGGCTGCACCGTGGTCTGCAAGCCGGCGACCCAGACGCCGTATACCGCGCTCGCGCTGGCGGAGCTGGCGCACCGCGCCGGGCTACCGGCCGGGCGTGTTCAACGTGGTCACGGGTCCGGCGCGGGACATCGGCGGCGAGATGACCTCGGACCCGCGGGTGCGCAAGCTGTCGTTCACCGGCTCGACGGAGATCGGCAAGCTGCTCATGCAGCAGTGCGCCGGCACCATGAAGAAGGTGTCGCTCGAACTCGGCGGCAACGCGCCGTTCATCGTCTTCGACGACGCCGACCTCGACGCGGCCGTGGCCGGCGCGATCGCGAGCAAGTACCGCAACACCGGCCAGACCTGCGTGTGCGCAAACCGCCTGCTGGTGCAGTCGGGCGTGTACGAGGCCTTCGCCAAGCAAGCTGGTCGCGGCCGTCGGCAAGCTGGCCGTGGGTGACGGCCTCAAGGGCGTGACCGACCAGGGCCCGCTGATCGACGAGAACGCGCTCGCCAAGGTCGAGGAGCACGTGGCCGACGCGCTGGCCAAGGGCGCGCGCGTGGCCACGGGCGGCAAGCGTCACGCGCTCGGCGGCACCTTCTACGAGCCGACCGTGCTGCTCGACGTCACGCCGGCGATGACGGTGGCCGGCGAGGAAACCTTCGGCCCGGTCGCGCCACTGTTCCGGTTCGACACCGAGGCCGACGCGATCCGCATGGCGAACGACACCGAGTTCGGCCTGGCGGCCTACTTCTATACGCGCGACCTGGCGCGCTCCTGGCGCGTCTCGGAAGCGCTCGAATACGGCATCGTCGGCCTGAACACCGGCCTGATCTCGACCGAGGTCGCGCCTTTCGGCGGCGTGAAGGAATCCGGCACCGGGCGCGAGGGCTCGAAGTACGGCCTGCTGGACTTCACCGAACTGAAGTATGTCTGCATCGGCGGGGTGCAGTGACCGCCGGGGACGCTGCCGCCTCCCGGGTTTCCGACCGCGCCCTCGTCGTGATGCTGGCCGCGATCACCGCGGCCGGACCGGTGGCGCTCAACATCTACCTGCCCGCGCTGCCGGAAGTGCAGGCGCACTTCGCCACGTCGGTGGCGCGCATGAACACCACGGTCAGCGCCGCGCTGATCGCATTCGCCGCCGGCATGCTGGTGTTCGGGCCGGTCTCGGACCGCTACGGCCGGCGCCCGGTGATTCTCGCCGGCCAGTGCGTGTTCGCGCTCGGCAGCGTGCTGTGCCTGGTTGCGCCGAGCCTCGAGGCGCTGCTGCTCGGTCGCGTGGTGCAGGCGCTCGGCACGGCCGCCGGGCTGGTCGTGGCGCGCGCCATGCTGGGTGATCTGTACGGCCGCGAGAGGATGGCCGGCATGATCGCGCTGTTGACCATGGTGATGGTCGTCGGACCGACCACGGCGCCGCTGGTCGGCGGCATCCTCACCGAGACCTTCGGCTGGAAGTCCGTGTTCGCCGCGCTGCTCGCGGCGAATCTCGCGACCATCGCCGTCGCCTGGCGCTACCTGCCCGAAACCCGGGCACGTGATCTCGCGACGAACAGCCCGCGCGAGCTCGCCCGCGCGTCCTGGTCCATGGTGCGACAACCTGCGTTTCTCGGCTTCACCATCCAGGCTGGGGTCATCTACGCGACATTCCTGACCTTCATCTCCATTGCGCCGTACGTGATGGTCAATCTCGGTCACAGCTCCACCGAGTACGGCATGTGGTACCTGCTGGTGTCGATCGGCTACTTCCTCGGCAACTGGACCGTGACGCGCGTGGTCAAACGCATCGGCCTGCACCGGCTGATCATGCTGGGGCTGTCGGTGCAGCTCGGCAGCGCGATGCTCGGCGCCGCGATCGCCCTCGCGGGCTGGTGGCACCCTGCCGCCATATTCGTGCCCATGGGCCTGCTGGGCATCGGGCAGGGGCTGGCGCTGCCCAACATCTCGGCGAGCGCCATCGCGCTGGCGCCGCACGTCGCCGGCAGCGCGTCGAGCATGCTCGGCTTTTCGCAGCAGATGATCGGCGCGATCGCAGTCCAGTCCATGGCGGGATTCGCGACCGACAGCCCGGTGCCGATTTATGTCTTCACCGTCGCGGCCGCGCTGTTCGCCTGGATATCGCTGTTCGTGTTGCCACGCTCCCCGGAGGCGGCCGATCCGGCACGGGCCTGAGTGACAGCGGCCCGACGGTAGGCGCGTTCCGACGGCCGGACTGCGGGACGGCATGGCGGCGCGTTATCATTTGCGGCAGTACCGCTCGCGCGGGGCCGAGACGGCGATCATGCTCGGGCGCTTCCTGGAAATCAGTATTCACGCTCCGGAGATTCTGGAATCCCTGGCCTTCTACGAGGGCCTCGGGTTTACCCAGGCTTCGGTCGGCGAGACCTGGCAGCATCCCTACGCGGTGGTCACCGACGGCCGCGTGTTCATCGGCCTGCACGCCTATGAGTTTCCTTCGCCGTCCCTGACCTTCGTGCAACAGGATGTCGCCGCGCGCGTGGCAGAGCTGGAAGCGGACGGAATCACCTTCGAGTTCCAGAGACTCGATCCGGAAGTGTTCAACGAGGCGGGTTTCACCGACCCATCCGGGCACATGGTGACGCTGCTCGAGGCGCGAACCTTCTCGCCGCCGGCACGGCGCAGCCACGAAACCTCGAAGCTGGGCTGGTTCGAGGAGCTGGCGCTGCCGGCGAGAAAGCTCGAGGACTCGGAACGCTTCTGGGACCGGCTCGGATTCGTGCAGGCCGAGGAAAGCGACGAGCCGTTTCCGCGGGTGTCGTTGACCAGCGATTCACTCAACGTGGCGCTGGTGCGCGCGCGCGACCTCGAAGCGCCGACGCTGGTCTTCGCGGAGGCCGACATGCCCGAGCGGATCCGCAAGCTGGTCGAGGCCGGCGTCGAGTTTTCGGGCGACCTGCCCCGCGGCCTGGACCCGGCGCGCAACGCGCTGCTGGTCGCGCCCGAGGGCACGCCGCTCCTGCTCACCACCTCGGACCGCTGAGAAAATAGGGGACATTCTCTATTTCCTGGGAAATAGAGAATGTCCCCATTTTCAGAAATAGAGAATGTCCCCTATTTTCTTGGCCTAGACGGCGCGTGAGAAGCGCGGCACGTCCGATTGCTGGTGCCCGGACAGGTACGCGTCGAAGCACATCGCCACGTTGCGCATCAGCAGCCGCCCGATCGGCGTCAGCTCGAAGCGCCGGGGTCCCATCTGCAGCAGGCCGTCGGCGGCCAGCGGCTGCAGCGCTGCCAGCTCGCGAGCGAAGTACTCCTCGAAGCGGATGCCCCACTCGCGATCGACCGTCGCGAAGTCGATGTGGGCACGGCACATGATCGACTGGATGACGGCGCGGCGCAGCCGGTCGTCGTCGTTCAGCGCCAGTCCGCGATGCACGGCGAGGTGCCCGGAGTCGATGGCCTGGTAGTAGTCGTGCAGCGTCTTGTAGTTCTGCGAGTAGGTGTCGGCGAGCCGGCCGATCGAGCTCACCCCGAGCGCCACCAGGTCGCAGTCCGCGTGCGTCGAATAGCCCTGGAAATTGCGATGCAGCGACCCCTCGCGCAGCGCCACGGCGAGCTCGTCGTTCGGCAGCGCAAAGTGGTCCATGCCGATGTAGACGTATCCCGCCGCGGTCAGCGTCTCGATGGTCAGGCCGAGCAGTGCCAGCTTCTCGGCGCCGCTCGGCAGGTCCTCGGCATGGATGCGCTTCTGCGGCTTGAACATGTGCGGCAGGTGCGCATAGCTGTACACGGCCAGGCGGTCCGGCCGCGCGCCGATGACCTGCTCCAGCGTGCGCGAGAACTTCTCGCGGTTCTGCTTCGGCAGGCCGTAGATCAGGTCCACGCTCACCGACTTGAAGCCCGCGGCGCGGGCCCGGTCCATCAGCGCGAAGGTTTCCTCCTGCGACTGGATGCGGTTGACCGCCGCCTGCACCTCCGGGTCGAAGTCCTGGATGCCGAGGCTCATGCGGTTGATGCCGGCGCGCGCCAGCAGATCGATGGTGTCGGGCTCGCAGGTGCGCGGGTCGATCTCGATGGAGAACTCGCGGCTCGCGTCCTCGCGCAGGCGGAAGTGCCAGCTCAGCTTCTTGAGCAGGTCCTCGAGTTGCCACGGGTTCAGGAAAGTCGGCGTACCGCCGCCGAAGTGCAGCTGGTCCACGGTCCGCTCGCCGTCAAACAGTTCCGCCTGCAGCTCGATCTCGCGATACAGTCGCGTCAGGTAGTTCTCCGCCTGCTCGCGGCTGCGGGTAATGACCTTGGTGCAGCCGCAGTAGAAGCACGGGCTCGCGCAGAACGGCACGTGCACGTACAGCGACAGCGGCGCCGGTGGCGTGGCGCCGTTGGTGGCCGCGGCGGCCGCCCGGTACTCGGGCTCGCGGAAGCCGTCGTGAAACTGCACGGCCGTGGGATAAGACGTGTAGCGCGGGCCGGGCCGGTCGTAGCTGCGCACGAGGTCTGCGTCGAAGTGAACCTTGGCTTCCATCAGCGTCCCCACCGGTCGAACAGCGACCGTCTGCTCGCTAACCTAATCGCCTGGTGGACGCCACGACAGCAGCAGATCTACGGATGAGTGACCACTGGATGGACAGCCGCCGCGCTCCGGGCAGGGTCCTGGCCGCGCTGGCGGTCATCGCTTGCGCACCCACTGCGGCGGCGGACTGGCTGCCCTGCACCGCGTCCGGCCTGACGCCACCCGGGACCGTGGACCGGCCGGCCCCACCCTACCCCGAGTCGGCGCGCCTCGCCGGCGTCGAGGGTCATGCCGACGTGGCCTTCACCATCCTGCGCGACGGCCGGGTCGGATGGCTCAGCATCCTGCGGGCGGAGCCGTCCGGCTTCTTCGAGGACACCACCCGCAGCGGCGTCCTCGACTGGCGCTTCGAGCCGGCCCGCCTGAACGGCGCGGCGGTCGAGTGCCGCGTGCAGACGCGCGTGCGCTTCACGCTCACGGATGGCGTGCCGGCACGCATTACGGGCGATGCCGCTGCCGCCGGTCCGGAACCGCCCCCACGTTATCCGGACGAAGCGCGCATCGCCGGTCTGCAGGGCTATGTCGAGGTCGAGTTCGACGTGCTGGCGGATGGACGGGTCGCCGATGCGGTGGTCACGCTGGCGATGCCGCGCGGCGAGTTCGAGCGCGCCGCACTGGAGGCGGTGCGCCGCTGGCGCCTTGCGCCGGACCGGCCGGGCCGCCAGCGGCGGCGCTTCGACTTCACGCTGCCCGAGAGCCTGCCCGAGCCCTCGACCACACTGATCGCCGCCGCGCCGCTGCCGAAGGAGGCCTGTACGCAGCGGCTGTCCGGACGGGTGGTCCTCGAAGTGGACACTGACGCCGACGGCCGGGTCACTGCCGCACGCGTCCTGTCGGCCGACCCCCCCGGCGTCTTCGACGCCACCGCACTGGCCATGGCGCGCGCCTCGCGCCTGACCCCGGCACGCCGGGGTGACGAGCCGATCGCGGCCAAGGCGCTACTCACACTGCGCTTCGACTCCGGCAGCACCCTGTGTCCCGGTAACGGGCCGACGGACACGCGCCCGCCCGGCCGCGCCGCGCCCACCCCGCGGGTCTCGGCCAGCGGCGTGGCCGCCCCGGGTTTGCGATGAAGCGAAGGGCGCGGCCCTCACGGTAGGCCCGGGCGTTTCGCTAGAATCGCGGGTCTCTACCCGAGGAATCCGACAATGAAGCGCCTCGCCCTGCTTGGTCTCATCGCGCTGCTGCCCGCGCTCGCCAGCGCCGACGAAGGCATGTGGACCTTCGACAACCCCCCGCGTGCCGCCATCAAGGAACGCTATGGCGTGGACCTGACCGACGCCTGGCTGCAGCAAGTCCGCCTCGGCACCGTACGCCTGGAGGGCGGCTGCACCGGTTCGTTCATTTCCGGCACCGGCCTGATCCTCACCAACCATCACTGCGCCGAGGAGTGCATCGCCGAGAACTCGAGCGCCGAGGACGACCTGCTCGAGAAGGGCTTCCTCGCGCGCACGCGCGGCGAGGAGAAGCGTTGCAGCACCGAGGCGGTGTCGGTGCTGATCGGCACCGAGAATGTCACGGCGAAGGTGGCGACGGCGACGCGCTCGCTGGATGCCGCGGCCGCCGTGGAGGCACGCCGCAAGGTGCTCAACCAGCTCGAGCAAGACTGCGAAAAGGCGAGCGATACGCCCATCAAGTGCGAGGCCGTAACGCTCTACCAGGGCGGTGAGCACTGGCTGTACAAGTATCGGCGCTACGACGACGTGCGCCTGGTATTCGCACCGGAAAAGGCGATCGGCGCCTTCGGCGGGGACCCGGACAATTTCCAGTTCCCGCGTTGGACGCTGGACATGTCCATCCTGCGCGCCTGGCAGGGCGATGCGCCGGCCACGACGCCGGATCACCTCGGCTTCGACTGGAAAGGCGTCGCGGCCGGCGAGCCGGTGTTCGTCTCCGGACACCCGGGGTCGACCTCGCGCCAGCTGACCCAGGCGCAGCTGCTCGCCGAGCGCAATGCCTACATACCCTTCTGGCTGCTGCGCTACAGCGAGCTGCGTGGCCGCATGATCCAGTACGGCACCGAGAGCGACGAGGCCGCGCGCACGATCGTCGAACCGCTGAACATGATCGAGAACAGCATCAAGGTGCGCCGCAAGCAGCTCGACGCCCTGCTCGACGAATCCATGCTGGCGAAGCATGCCCGCGCCGAGGCCGCGTTCATCGAGGGGGCGAAGGCCGACCCCGCGCTGGCCTCCGCGGTCGCCGCCTTCGACGATATCGCCGCCGCGCAACAGGTCTATCGCGACATCATCGTGCCCTATGCCTTCCTCGAAGGCGCGGCCGGCTTCAACAGCGACCTGTTCCGTCATGCCCGCACGCTGGTGCGCGCCGCGGCAGAGCGCCAGAAGCCCAGCGAGGCGCGGCTGCGCGGTTACTCGGACGCCCGCTTGCCGCGGCTGGTGCAGGGCCTCGGCGCCAAGACGCCGTACTATCCGGAACTCGACCAGGTCACGCTGTCCTTCGGGCTCGAGCGCATGCGCGAGTGGCTGGGCCCGGATGACCCGGTGGTGCGCCAGGTGTTCGGTCGCGACGATGCCGCCGGTCTGGCCGGCAGGCTGATCAAGGGCTCGAGCCTTGCCGATCCAGCGACGCGCATGGCCTTGTACGAGGGCGGCCAGGCCGCCATCGACGCCAGCGACGACCCGATGATCAAGCTGGCGCTGGCCGTCGATGCACCATCGCGCGCCCTGTACAAGCGCATGGAGGAAGAGGTCGACGGGCCGACGCTGCGCGCCCAGGAAGCCATCGCGGCCGCGCGCTTCAAGCTGTACGGCACCAGCGTCTATCCCGATGCCACCTTCACCTTGCGCTTCAGCTACGGCGCGGTCGACGGCTGGGTCGAGAAGGGCCAGCCGGTCGCGCCTTTCACGCGTCTGGAGCGGATGTTCGAGCGCGCCACCGGCCGCGACCCCTTCAGGCTGCCGGAAAGCTGGCTGTCGCAGGGCCACGCGCTCGACATGAGCACGCCCGTGAACTTCGTCAGCACGCTCGACATCACCGGCGGCAACTCCGGCAGCCCGGCGCTGAATGCGGACGGCGAGATCGTCGGCCTGATCTTCGACGGCAATATCCACTCCATCGCCGGCGACTACTGGTACGACCCTTCGACCAATCGCGCCATCGCGGTCGACGTGCGCATGATCCGCACGGCGCTGGAGCAGGTGTACAAGGCCGGCGAACTGCTGGCGGAGATCGACGCGAAACGCTGAGCCCGGTCAGTCGAACAGCCGGCGCAGCGCGTCGAGCGCTGCGTCGGCATTCATGCCGGCGTGGATCACCAGCGCCAGCAACGTGCCGATGTAGAGCGCCGAGACCAGCACCACGAGATATCCCATCAGTATCACGGCGCCGTCGCGCTCGGCCATGCCGAGCGCAAGCAGCATGATGGCAATGCCAGGCAGGGTGTTGGCGAGCGGCACCAGCGGCAGCGGTGCCATCAGCAGCACCACCGAGATCATCAGCAGCAGGCCATTCACCACGTTGATACCCGGCGAGCCGCTCAAGGCCAGCAGCCGCGGCTTCACCAAGTGCTCGAAACGTTCTGCCCAACCGGCGATCCGCAGGATGGTATAGCGCACCGACTCGGCCGGCAGCGCGCGATCCAGCAAGCGGTCCGGCAGCCACGGAACGCGGTTAAGCGTCACCGCAATGCCGATCAGCATGATCGGCGGGCCGAGCGCGGTGCTCATGAACGGCACGCTGACCGGAAGCAGGAACGGCGCCGCCAGCAGCGCGCAGAACACCAAGAGCCCCTGCTCGCCGACATGGGCCAGCAGCTGCCGCAAGGTGACACTGTTGCCGTGCACGGCTCCCGCGGTGGCCGCCAGAGCCACCGACAGCTTGGTTTCAGGGTTGCGGAATCTGACGGCGGTCATGGGGGGTGACGGGCTGTCCTGGGGCGTGCGCGGCGTAGTGTATGCGTCCCGGATGACGTCCGGGCGCGCGCGAGGTCACGAACCGGGCACCTGCCTCTCGGCGGTGAAGCGATAGCTCACGCCGATGTCGTCGCGCACGCGCAGCGCGCCCATCGCCACCGAAAAGGGCTTGAGCCCCAGCTCGGCGTGACTGAGCACCAGCTCGCCCGACGCCTGCAGGCGGTCTCCGTCGAAGGTCAGCTCGGCGGGCAGCTCGAGCCCGACCGTCCGCCCGGCCAGCGTGACCCGGCCCTGCACGCGATAGCCGCGCTCGACGGCCGCCAAGGCGTCCGCCCGCACGGTGATTACCGGGAATGCCGCCGCGTTCAGCAACTGCTCGCCGAGCATGTTGGCGCGCGTCGCCGCCCGGTCCGCCTCGGGAACGTCTGGCGCAAAGTCCTCCCCGGCCGCCCTGCGGCGCTCCGGCTCGTCCACCACCAGGCTCTCGAGCGGCAGCTCGATGACGAGCGACGACATCTCGAGCGGCTCGCGCAGCAGCACCGTGCCGGTTAGCCCGGTCGAGGCAATGATGTGATTGTGGCCGAAACGCGCCAGCGGGCCGTCGCGGTACACGCGCAGCACCAGTTCGGCAGCGACGACCTGATACGGGATACCGGCCGCCGGCGGCAGCTCTTCCGGCGGCGGGACGGCCGGCCGCTGGGGGGCGGCGCAGCCGGTCAGCACTACCAGCGCGAGCCAGCCGGCGACGCGGAAACCGTGGACGTTCAGCATCCGGTCAGGATCGCCGGGCAACACTGGAACTGCAAGTTGTTCCGGCATTCGAGCTAGACTGCATCGCCGGCATGGACCGCTGCCGACTCTCCGGGGTTCCCGCATGACTGAGCCGACTGCCAACCTCCGTTACGGAATCGTCGCGCAGTTTCTGCACTGGACAATCGCCGCCCTGGTCGTCGTGCAGGTGGTGCTCGCCGAACGCGCGGACGAGCTGCCGCTTGGCATGGAAAAGCTCGCCACGCTGGCCCAGCACAAGTCATTCGGCATCACCCTCCTCGGGCTGGCGCTGCTGCGCCTGCTTTGGCGCCTCGCGGTGCCGCCGCCACCGATGCCGGCCATGCCGGCATGGCAGACCTGGGCGGCGAAGCTCACGCACTGGGCCTTCTATGTACTGCTGCTGGCCCTACCGCTGAGTGGCTGGATGATGTCGTCGGCATTCAACTACCCGGTCAGCTGGTTCGGCATCCTGCAGCTGCCCGACCTCGTCGCGCCGGCGGAGCAGCTCGCCGACTTCCTCAAGGAGACGCACGAGGCGCTCGGCAAGATCCTGCTGGCGCTGGTTGCGCTGCACGTCGCCGCGGCACTGAAGCACACCTTCCTCGATGGCGACGGGCTGCTGATGCGCATGCTGCCCTTCGGCCGCCGGCGCTGATGAGACGCCTGCTCTGGCTCGTCGTGCTGCTCGCGCTGCCGGCCGCGGCGACCCCGTGGCGTACCGACGCGGGTGCCAGCAGCCTTGCATTCTTCGCGACCCAGGCCGGTGCGAGATTCGAGGGGCGCTTCACGCGCTTCACCGCGGCAGTCGTGTTCGACCCCGCCAATCCGTCAGCGGGCAGTTTCGACGTGCGCATCGACGTGGCTTCCGCGGACACCCGCGAGTCCCAACGGGACGAGATGATCCGGGGCCCGGACTTCTTCGCGGCCGCGCAGTTCCCGGAGGCACGCTACCAGGCCAGCGGTTTCAGCCGCACCGCCGACGGCTTTCTGGCTGACGGCCAGTTGACCCTGCGCGGCGTCACCCGGCCGGTCGCAGTGAATTTCAACTTCACCCCTGCACCCGAGGGCGGCGGCAGGCTCGCCGGCAAGGCGACCGTCAGCCGGCTGGCATTTGGTGTGGGCCAGGGGGAATGGCAGAGCACCGAATGGGTCGGCGACCCTGTCGATATCGCCTTCGACCTGAAGCTCGCGCCCTGATCCGGGCGCCGGGCGCGCGCCCGGCCCGGACTTGCCCTAGCATGTATGCATGGGACTGTACCGGCACCACGTGTTCCCATGGGCGCTCGATCGCGTCATGACCCAGCGCAAGTTCCGGCCGCTGCGCCGTGAAGCGCTGGCGCCGGTCGGCGGCCGGATTCTCGAGATCGGCTTCGGCACCGGCATCAACCTGCGGGACTATCCGGGACGCGTGGGCAGGCTGGTGGCGGTCGACAGCAACCCAGGCGTCACGGCACGCGCCAAGCGTCGCGCCGCGGAAGCCGGGATCGACGTCGAGCACCACGCGCTGTCGGCGGAAGTGCTGCCCTTCGCCGACCAGAGTTTCGACTGCATCGTCAGCACTTTCACCCTGTGCAGCATTCCGGACCTGCGGGCCGCGCTGGCCGAAGCACGCCGGGTGCTGGTGCCGGGCGGCCGGTTCGCCTTCCTGGAGCACGGCCTGAGTCCCGACGCCGACGTGGCCCGCTGGCAGCGAAGGCTGGAGCCGGTCTGGAAGCCGCTGGCGGACGGCTGCCACCTCGCCCGCGACACGACTGCGGAGCTGCGCGCCGCCGGTTTCCAGATCGAACGCGTGCGCAACGAGTATCTCGCCGGTGCGCCACGCGTTGCCGGCTATCTCTATCTCGGCCTGGCGCGCCGCCCCGGCTGATCCGGTCAGTCCGCGGGGAGCGGCCAGGCCAGCTCGAAGCGCTGGCACAGGACAGGCATGTCGCGGGCGGGCTTCCGGCCCGAGTCCGCCAGCAGTCGCGACCAGTAGTCCCAGTGCAGACGACGCCAGGCTTCGAGCTCGCGCAGCGCCGGGCCCTCGCACTGCACGCGCGCCTCGTCGATGGCGTCGAAGGCAACCACTTCACAAACCGTCAGGCGCGCCAGCGCGCGCGGCAAGCCGGCGTGGTCGAGGAACATGTAGAAGTCGCCAGGGGCCGGCCGTGCAGCAGGCCGATCGTCGAACTGCCAGTCCACCGCAAAGGTGCCGGTCTTCTCGCCCGTGATGATCAGCTGCAGCAGGCGCTCCGACATCTGCGGATCGGTGCTGAACTGCAGCGGGTGGCAGCGCGCGTCGGAGGCAATGTCCGCGCCCGCCTTGCGGCAGGCCTCGAGGAATTCGTCGATCGCAACGGACGACGGCATGCGGCGCTCCCGGCTGGCGTGGGCCAGTCTGCCAGCTTGCCACGATGCGGGCGCTCGGCGCCGGCCGGCGACCAGCGCTTCAGGCGGCGCCGGCGCCCATCATGGCGCGCGCACGCAGCGCGAGACGCTTCAGCAAGGGCAGTCGATCGATGAACAGCTTCCCGGCGAGGTGGTCCATTTCGTGCAGCAGGCACACGGCCGGCATCCCCTCGAGGTCGCACTCGAACGCATTGCCGTCGCGATCACTCGCCCGCACGCGCAGTCGCGTGGCGCGCACGACGTTGCCGACCACGCCGGGCACCGACAGGCAGCTTTCCTCGACCAGCCCCGGCACGGCGCTCGCGAGCACTTGCGGGTTGATGAACACCGTGGGCAGGGGCTCAGTATCGGGCACGTCGACAATCACCACCTGCAGACCGTGACCGGTCTGTGGCGCGGCCAGCCCGATGCCGCCCGATACCCGCAGCGTCTCGGCGAGGTCGTCGACCAGCCGGGCCAGACCGGCGTCGAAGGTCTCGACCGGTCTTGCGGGAATTCGCAGGCGCGGATCGGGATACTCGAGAATCGGCAGCACGGCCATGCGCTACACCGCCCTGCGTTCGGCCGGTTCTGCGCCGGGCGCCTGTCGCGCGCGCGGCAGCGTGCCGCGCAGCAGCGGCACCGCCGCGGCGATGGCGACCAGCAGCAGCACGATCTCCACCACGTATACGGTCAGGTAACCGGTTGCCGCACCCGGCAGCCCCCAGGGTCCCGCCGCCGAGCCAAACGTGACATTGACCACGTCGCGCAACACGCTGCTCAGCGCAACGCCGATGCCCGCCGCGGTCGCCTGGACCGCGCCCCAGGCGCCGAGTGCGAGCCCGGCCTGGTGCGCGGGCGCCCGGTTCATGGTGGCCGTGAGCGTGCCGTGGCTGAACAGCGCGCCGCCGAATCCGATGAAGAAGTTGCCGGCGAGAAACAAGCCGATCGCGCCGAGCGGCGCCGAGATGATCACCAGCAGGAACGCCGGCAGCCCGATCAGGGCGCCATACTGCGTCATGCGATAGGGGTCCGCGCCGCGACTGAGCGCCTGCGAGGCGAGGCTGAACCCGAGCAGGCCGCCGAGCGCCAGCAGCGCTGTCAGCTTGGTGGTGGTACCGACGGTGAGCTGCAGCACCTGGCCGCCGTAGGGCTCGAGCAGGATGTCGGCCATGCCGAACGCCATGGTGCCGATACCGATCACCACGAGCCGGCGGACGGCGTGCTCACCCTCGCAGAAACTCGCCCAGGATTCGCGGAAGCCCGGATCGGGTGGCGGCGGTGCCGCACCCCGCCGAGGGCGCCGCACCTCCTGTTTCCACATGGCGATGGCATTCAGGAGCATGGTCACCACGGCGGCGCCCTGGATGACCTGCACCAGCCGGCCGGGCGTGAAGTTCATCAGCGCCGCGCCGAATACGAGCGCGCTCACGATCATGCCCACCAGCAGCATGACGTACATCAGGCCGACGACCTTGGCGTGCGATTCGTTCGGCGTCAGGTCCGTGGCGAGCGCGAGTCCCGCGGTCTGCACGACGTGCACCCCGGCACCCACCAGCAGGAATGATGCCGCGGCGGCGACCTGGCCGATCCACAGCGGCGCATCACCGGCGTGGCCCTTCCCTGCCAGCACCAGCAGGGCGAACGGCATGATGGCGAAGCCGCCGAACTGCAGCAGCGTGCCCTTCCAGATGAACGGGACGCGCCGCCAGCCCAGCTCGCAGTGGTGGGTGTCGGATTTGTAGCCGATGAGCGCGCGGAACGGGCGCAAACACCAGCGGCAGCGCGAGCATGATGCCAACCAGCGAGGCCGGCACACCGAGCTCGACGATCATCACGCGATTGAGGGTGCCGACCAGCAGCACCAGCGCCATGCCGACGGAAACCTGGAACAGGGACAGCCGCAGCAGACGCCCGAGCGGCAGGTCCGGCGTGGCGACATCCGCAAACGGCAGAAAGCGCGGGCCGAGCCGGACCCACGCTGTCGTCAGTTTCAGCCCGACTCGGCTCAAGGCTCGTTCGATCCAGGCTCACGAGGGGGTCGGGAGCTAGTGCACCCGACCCCCATGGACAGCTCCGGACGAACCGATCTGCCCGACACCGCCCTCACGATTGGCGCCGGTCGATTCAGGAGTGTCCGCTACGAGCGCGCTGGCTCAGCCGCCCTGCCAGTACGAAGCGAACCACGTCGTGTTGCTCAGTACCGCGTAATGAACGAGCAGTGCAATCAGCGCTACGGAGCCCAGGAACAGCGGCAAGCCGACGGTCGGCTTGACCACGCACCAGATTCTTCCTTGGTTCATTTTCTTCTCCTCATCCCAACCACGGGGTGTAGATATACGCGAGGAGATGGGCAAACAGCGCGATGACGAAGAACACTCGGGCTCCGTCGATCACGTGCTTGTGCAGCTCCTCCGACTCCCCAATGGTCAATCCGGTGGGCCATACCCGGTTCGGATCGTCCAGATCAGTAGCCATAACATTCTCCTTAGGAGTACTCCAGATGCCTCAACGCGACACGGGTCGCGCCGTGCGATCCCCGCACGCGGGGTCCGCTGCCACCGCGACCTCGCGGCAACCGCGGACATTGGCGACCGAGCGCCTCAACAGCCCCCGGACACGAACAAGGTCTCCCCTCTCGGACAGGACTTGTACAGTTCGCATGCTAGAAATGTCAATCGGGCCTGTCATACGAATGTCTACCTACATTGACGCTTGCCCGAACCCCGGCGCGCCCGCAGGGCCCGGCGCGCCGAACCGGGACGTGCGCAGGCTCACCGGCCCCGTAACGGGACCAGGCAGGCCAGGTACTCAATCTTGGCAGGAGGTTCCGCCGGGCACGCCTGGACGGCGTGCCCGGACGCGGATCAGCGAACCCGGGTCAGCGTCGGCAGACCAAGCGCGGAGGACAGGCCCGCGCCGCGGCGGGTCAGCAGCGGGAAGCCGATACGGCTCTTCATCGGGCCGCGACGGCTCGACACGGTCTTCATGCCGAACAGCGAGGACAGCGGCGCCGGGTTGCGGCTAAGCAGGCCGAGCCCGAACAACGAGGAGAGCGACCACTTCGAGCTGGCCAGCTCGCCGAACATCGGCGAGAGCACGCTGCGCCCGCTCGACAGCGGCGGCAGGCCAATGATCCGCGACAGCGGCGCCGGATTCTTGCGCATCAGCACCGGCAGACCGAGGGCCGACGACAGCGGCGCCTTCTCGTCCCAGGCGACCGAGGGCTCGGCGGCCGCCGGGACACCGGTGTCGACCGGGCGGAAGCGGTTCATGGTGTCGATGGCGGCCTGACCATAACCGAAGGAAGCGCGCACGACGACCAGCGAACGACCGCGCTGCACGCTCTCGGCGTACAACCGGGCGTAACCGCGCAGCACGTAGCCCGCCATGATGGCGGAAGCGATGGCGTCGGCCGAGCTGCCGGAGCCCGGTGTCACGAGGAAGATCATCTCCTCGGGAAACCCTTCGTCCTTGAGCGCCCGCACGGCGTCCCGCGCCTGCTGTTCCGTTTCGTACATCCGGACGATCGACTCTTTCATCATCGCTCTCCCTTCAAACTTGCGGAAACTCACCGCGAGCAAACCCGTGCCGGCCCCGCCCGACGCACGCGGGGGCCAGAATACTCCTCCTCCGGCCAAGGAGGGAATTGCGTCATTCCCGGAGCGGACCAGATTGGCGGGACGTCGCCCCTCAGTGCCCGGCCGCCGCGAGCAACCGGTCGATGAGTCCCTCGGCCTGGTCCCGGTACGCGCCGCCGAACAGGTTCAGGTGATTCAGCACGTGATACAGGTTGTAGAGGTCGCGCCGCGTGCCGGCCGCGGCATCGAGCGGCCAGCTCGCCACGTAGGCCGAGTAGAAGCGCGGGCCAAACCCACCAAACAGGCGGGTCATCGCGATGTCGGCCTCGCGGTCGCCGAAGTACACCGCCGGGTCGAACACCACGGGGTTGCCCGACGCGTCGGCGGCGTGGTTGCCGCCCCACAGGTCACCGTGCAGCAGCGACGGCGCCGGCCGATAGGTAGCGAAGAACACGTCCATCACCTCGAGCAGTCGCCGGCCGCGCTGCTGCAGGCGTCCGCCATGTCCGGCTTCAGCCGCGAGCTGCAGCTGATGCCCGAGGCGACGCGTTTTCAGGAACTGCACCCAGTCGTCGTGCCACGTGTTCGGCTGGACGGTGCGCCCGATGAAGTTGTCCCGCTCGAAGCCGAAGCGGGCCGCGCGCGCGCGATGCAGCGCAGCGAGCTGCTCGCCGAGGCGCTCGTCAGACCGTGGCGTCGTGGGGGCAAGCTCGATCCATTCCAACGCCAGGAAGCAATGTTCGCCGCTCGCGCCGAGCCCGCGCACCGCCGGCACCCGCAGCGCCCCCGCACTCGCCAGGGCGGTGAGTCCCTCGCGTTCCGCCTCGAGCACCGTTAGCCGGCCTGCCGGCGCGAGCTTGACGAACAGCGGTCCACCGGCCGTGTCCCAGCGCCAGCATTCGGCAATACAGCCGCCGTGAACGGCCGCCGCCGGAGTGGGCGCCACTGCGCTGCCGGTCGCCGCGGTAAGCGCGGTCGCGAGTTCGACCACGTCGCCCGGAATCACGACAGACCGGCGAGACGGCGCGCCTGGCGCGGCAGCATCTGGCCGAAGCCCGCGCGCTGGTAGAAAGCCTCGAGCGCCTCGACGTCGACGGCGCGGCGCTCGAGCGCGGCCGCGCTGAACTCGAGCGGCATGTCGCAGGCGATGGTCGTCAGCCGCCGCGCGAAGAAGGCGGCCTCGCGGTGCTCGGCGAGCTTCGCCGGCAGCCGTCCCGCGCCGCGAATCGGCAGGGCCGTGACTTCGCCGAGCCGCTCGTACAGATCCTCCAGCGAGCCGAATACCTTCAGCAGCGCCGCGGCGGTCTTGGGGCCGACGCCCGGCACGCCCGGGATGTTGTCGACACTGTCGCCGGTCAGCGCCAGGTAATCCGCCATCCGCTCGGGGCGCACGCCGAACTGCGCCTCGATCTCGCCGTAGCCGTAGCGGCGCCCGCCGGCGAAGTCCCAGAACTCGTCGCCTTCGCGCACCAGCTGTGCGAGGTCCTTGTCGCGGGTGACCAGCACGCTGGCATGGCCCTCGGCCCGCATGCGCGTGGCGATCGCGCCGATGATGTCGTCGGCCTCGTAGATGCCGCTTGCGAACTCGGCCACGCCGAAATGCCGGCACAGTTCGCGGCACAGCCCGAACTGGTGCTTCAGCTCAACCGGCGCCGGTTCGCGGTTGGCCTTGTACGCCGGATAGATGTCGTTGCGAAACGAGCTCTCCAGGCTCTCGTCGAAGGCGACGGCGACACGCTCCGGCCGCGCCTGCTCGAGCAGGTCGCCGAGAAAGCGTGCGAAGCCGTACAGCGCGTTCACCTGCTGGCCGTCGGCATCGACCATGCCGGGCGTCACGGAATAGTAGGCGCGAAAGATGAAGTAACTGGCGTCGACCAGGTGCAGCATCAGGTGGCCACGGGCCGCTTACTGCATCCAGCGCTGGATGCGGTCGTGCAGCGGGCTCGAACGCGGGAAGTGCGCCAGCAGGTATTCCATCTGGTCCGCCAGCACGCGCCGGCCCTTGAGGTAGATGTACTCGGCATAGGTGGGCGTGAACGGCACGGCCAGCAGCTGCATCTTCGCCTGCTCGGGCGTCCTGCGAAGCCTTGTGGTTGTTGCAGCGGCGGCAGGCGGCGACGACGTTGTTCCACACGTCGCGGCCGCCCTGGTAGAACGGCCGCACGTGATCCCGCGACAGCTGTGACGGCGGGAAGCGGCCGCCGCAGTACATGCACAGGTAGGCGTCGCGCCGGAACAGCGTCTCGTTGTTGAGCGGCGGCACGTAGTCGCGGCGCAGGCTGCCGGGATTGGAGGAATGCCCCACTGTCGCCAGCATCGAGTTGACGTCGATGACGGTCTGCCGCCCGGTGCGCGCATTGATGCCGCCGTGCAAGGTGTAGAGCACCGAGCCGAAGGCGTAGGACACCTGGCCCAGGCAGTACAGCCGCACCGCCTCGCGATAGTCGATCCACTCGATCGGCATGCCGGAGGCGTCGGTCCGCAACACCTGCTGGCCGAGACCCTGGCCGACGGCCGGGCGCACCTCGAGCGAGGAGAGCCACTCCTGGTCAGCCTTGCTGAGTTCCTGGTGCTTCAGATTCATGGTCGCGAACAGCCTTTTCCGTGGCGCAACAATACGGCACGGATATGCTATGTTTCAACGCGCCTAGTGCAGCGCAATAATGCTGCAAGGGCGTGACGCGCGCCGCCAGAAGCGCGCCCTCTGACCCAGGATCCGGGAGAAACCTGATGTCCATGACGATCGGCGTGCCGCGGGAGACCTATCCCGGCGAGAAGCGTGTCGCCACCGTGCCCGACGTGGTCGCGAAACTGGTCAAGCTCGGCTTCAGCGTGCGCGTCGAAACCGGCGCCGGGGCCGCCGCCAACTTCAGCGACGAGACCTACCAGGCCGCCGGGGCCAGCATCGCCGGCGGCGCCGCGGAGCTTCTCGGCGGTTCGGACATCGTCTTCAAGGTTCGCGCCCCGACGCCCGAGGAAATCGCGCTGATGAAGCCGGGCACCACGCTGGTCAGCTTCGTCTGGCCGGCGCAGAACCCGGAGCTCATGCAGGCGCTGGCGGGGCGCGGCCTGACAGTGCTGGCCATGGACGCCTTGCCGCGGCAGCTGTCCCGCGCCCAGAAGATGGACGCGCTCACCTCCATGGCGAGCATCAGCGGCTACCGCGCCATCATCGAGGCCGCCAACGCCTTCGGCCGCTTCTTCAACGGCCAGATCACCGCCGCCGGCAAGATCCCGCCGGCGCAGGTGTTCATCGCCGGCGCCGGCGTCGCCGGCCTCGCCGCCATCGGCACCGCGGCGAACCTCGGCGCCATCGTCCGCGCGAATGACACGCGCGCGGAGGTGGCCGACCAGGTCACCTCGCTCGGCGGCCAGTTCGTCAAGGTCGACTACGAGGAGGAAGGCTCCGGCGGCGGCGGCTACGCCAAGGTGATGAGCGAGGGCTTCCAGCAGGCCCAGCGCGAGATGTACGCCCGCGAGGCGAAGGACGCGGACATCATCGTCACCACCGCGCTGATCCCCGGCAAGCCCGCCCCGCGGCTGATCACCGCCGAGATGGTCAGGAGCATGAAGGCCGGCAGCGTGATCGTGGACATGGCCGCCGAGCAGGGCGGCAACTGCGAACTCACCGAGCCCGGCGAGGCGGTCGTCCGGCACGGCGTCACCATCATCGGCTACACCGACCTGGCCAGCCGGCTGGCCAAACAGTCCGCCACGCTCTACTCGACCAACCTGCTGCGACTGACCGAGGAGCTGTGCAAGACCAAGGACGGCATGATCAACGTCAACTTCGAGGATGACGCGATCCGCGGCCTGACCGTCGTCAAGGACGGCGAGGTCACCTGGCCCGCGCCGCCGCCCAAGCTGCCGGCCGCGCCGCCGAAGGCGAAGCCGGCCGCCGCAGTGCCGGCCAAGAAGTCCGGCCACGGCCATGGCGCGGGCGAGCCTGCGTCGGGCAAGAGCCTGGCAATCATGTTCGGCGTCGGCGCGCTGCTGTTCTGGCTGGTCGGGGCCTTCGCGCCGGCCTCGTTCCTCGCGCATTTCACGGTGTTCGTGCTGGCCTGCTTCGTCGGCTACATGGTGATCTGGAATGTCACGCCGTCGCTGCACACGCCGCTGATGAGCGTCACCAACGCCATCTCGAGCATCATCGCCATCGGCGCGCTGGTGCAGGTCGCACCGCCCGGCGCGGGCACGGAGGGGCGGCCCGACACGCTCATCCTCGGGCTTGCGGTGCTGGCGCTCGCGCTCACCGCGATCAACATGTTCGGCGGCTTCGCCGTCACCCGTCGCATGCTTGCGATGTTCCGGAAGTAAGGGGCCGCGATCATGGGACAGAACCTCGTCGCAGCCGCCTACATCGGCGCCACCATCCTGTTCATCCTGAGCCTGGGGGGACTCTCCAACCCCGAGACCTCGCGGCGCGGCAACCTGTACGGCATCGTCGGCATGACGATCGCGGTGCTGGCGACCGTGTTCGGGCCGCGCGTCACCGCGGCGGCCTATCCCTGGATCGTCGGCGCGTTGCTGTTCGGCGCCGTGATCGGCTTGTACGCCGCCCGCAAGGTGCAGATGACGCAGATGCCCGAGCTGGTCGCGATCATGCACAGCCTGGTCGGCCTGGCGGCGTGCCTGGTGGGCTTCGCGAGCTACGTCGACACCTCGGTCGCCTATGTCGGCGCCGAGAAGACCATCCACGAGGTCGAGATCTACCTCGGCATCCTGATCGGCGCCGTCACCTTCTCCGGCTCGGTCATCGCCTTCGGCAAGCTGTCCGGCAAGATCGGCGGCAAGCCGCTGCTGCTGCCCGGGCGCCACCTGCTCAATCTCGCCGGACTGCTCGTGGTGATCTGGTTCGGGGTCGGGTTCGTGCAGGCCCACGACGTCCAGGCCGGCATGACGCCTCTGATCGTCATGACGGTCATCGCGCTGCTGTTCGGCGTGCACATGGTCATGGCCATCGGCGGCGCCGACATGCCGGTGGTCGTCTCGATGCTCAACAGCTACTCGGGCTGGGCCGCGGCGGCCACCGGCTTCATGCTGTCGAACGACCTGCTGATCGTCACCGGCGCGCTGGTCGGCTCGTCCGGCGCGATCCTCTCGTACATCATGTGCCGCGCGATGAACCGCAACTTCATCAGCGTCATCGCGGGCGGCTTCGGCACGGGCGGCGGCGGCACGCCAGCCGCGGCGGGCGGCGAGGCGGCCGGCGAGGTCACCGCCATCAGCGCGGTCGAGACCGCCGAGCTCCTGCGCGATGCCAAGAACGTCGTGATCGTGCCCGGCTACGGCATGGCCGTGGCGCAGGCCCAGCACACCGTCTTCGAGATCACCAAGCTGCTGCGCGAGAAGGGCGTCAACGTCCGCTTCGGCATCCACCCGGTGGCCGGCCGCATGCCGGGACACATGAACGTGCTGCTCGCCGAGGCCAAGGTGCCCTACGACATCGTCATGGAAATGGACGAGATCAATGACGACTTCCCGGACACCGATGTGGCAATGATCATCGGCGCCAACGACATCGTGAACCCGGCCGCCGAGGAGGATCCCAACAGCCCCATCGCCGGCATGCCGGTGCTGCAGGTGTGGAAGGCGAAGACCTCGGTGGTGATGAAACGGTCAATGGCCTCCGGCTACGCCGGCGTCGACAATCCGCTGTTCTACAAGGAGAACAACCGGATGCTGTTCGGCGACGCCAAGAAGATGCTCGACGAGGTGCCTCTCCGCCCTCAAGACCTGAGAAATGGGGACATTCTCTATTTCACAGGGGGGACACAGGGGGGACATTCTCTATTTCGGACCCGAAATAGAGAATGTCCCCAAATAGAGAATGTCCCCTATTCTAGAAGTTGGCGCGGATGAAGAGCTGCGGGCCGCCGGTCTGGTACTTGATCAACCCGCTGTCGCCTGGATCGACGCTCTCGACGCTGATGTCGAAGTTGGAGTACGACAGCCCGACCGCGATGCTCGGGTCGAACTGCCAGGAGACCGCGGCGTCGAGCTGGGTGAACTTGCCGTTGCCGGCATCCGCGTCGATCTTGACGTACTGGTAGCGGCCCTCGACGTACCAGTTGCCGTAAACCCGCACGGCCGCCTCGAGCCCGACCTGCGGCGCCGGCGCGGAGCGTTCCTCGGTCTCGCGCACGCCGCGCGCACGCACGCCCGCCTCGGCGTCGAAGTCGATGCTGGTGATACCGAGCGACGCGGCGATCTCGGCACGGCTGAAGCGCAGGAAGGAATAGGAGTAGGACATCGACCAGGTGCGGATGCGTAGCGCGCTGTCGACGGTTTCGTCCACCAGGTAAGTCTGGTCACCGAACACGATGTCGCGCTCCAGGTCGACGGTGGCGTTGCGATCCGACGGCAGGTAGTTGAGCCCGAGTCGCACCCGGTGCCGCGGACGCGGACGCAGCGTCACCTCCACCCGACCCGACAGCTCCGCGTCGTCGAGGCCGAGATCCTGTTCCGCGTCGAGTTCCGTGCCCGGCGTGTCGTCCGAGGCATCGAGACGCAGCGTAGTGGACGTGGTTGCATAGCCGAGGCTCGCCTGGATCTGCACGCGTGTGTCGAACACGGGATCCGGCGGCGGCGGCTGGCGTGGATCGACTTGCGCCCCGGCGGTCGTGGCGGCAAGCAACAGGGCGGGAATGATCAGCCTTCGCAGCATGGTGGTGTCCGGACGGCCGGCTGGCCGGGTCTTGGATCTATCGCACGTCTGCTGATGATGACAAAGGCGACTGCCGTCGTCGAACACCGACAGGCCAGAGCTGTGACGCAGCCCGCAGTTGGGACGCCGGCTTCGTTACCCTAGCTGCTCGTGCAGGAACGCGAGGGTCCGCTGCCACGCGAGGTCGGCCGCCGCGGCGTCGTGGCGCGCGGCGTTGGTGTCGTTGTTGAAAGCGTGGTTGACGGCTTCGTAGCGATACAGCGTGTAGGTCTTCTTGCCCGCCTCGAGCGCGGCGACGAACGGGTCGATACCCGCATTGATGCGCTCGTCGAGTCCCGCATAGTGCAGCAGGATCGGCGCCTGGATGCGCGGTACATCTTCGGCTGCCGGCTGCGAGCCGTAGTACACGACCGCCGCGCCGAGCTCTTTCGAGTGCACCGCGAGCTGGCCGGCCATCGCGCCGCCCCAGCAGAAGCCGACGCAGCCGACCTTGCCGGTGCAGTCCGGCGCAGCCTGCAGCCAGGCCACCGCCGACAGGAAGTCGGCCAGGGAATCCTGCGCCGCCAGCGTGTAGATCATCTCCCGCGCCTTGTCCGCGTCGTCCGGCGTGCCGCCGAGGCGCGACAGCCCGTCCGGCGCCAGCGCGACGAAACCGGCGAGCGCCAGTCGCCGCGTCACGTCCTGGATGTGCGGATTGAGGCCGCGGTTCTCGTGGATCACGACCACACCGGGCAGCCTGCCTGCCGCACCCGCCGGCGCTGCGCGGTAGGCACGGATCGCACCTGCCTGGCCCGGTACCTCGACGTAGCCGGTCGCCAGCCGCGCGTCGGCCGGCTCGACGACCGCGGCGCGGGCGTAGTTGTTCTCGATCAGCGGCAGCAGCGCGACGGCGGCGGCGGCGCCGCCGGCGAGCCGGGCAAGCTCCGCCAGGAACGCGCGGCGCCCCATGCGCGAATGGGTGTAGCGGTCGTACAGGTCGATGATGCGCGGATCCATGGTGGACTTCCTCACTGGCCGGAATCGGGCGGGCCCCACAGCGTCGCGACCGGCGGCTGCGGCCGCGGCAGCAGCGTCTCGACGATAGTGGCGGGGCCCAGCGATCGCAATCCTGCATCGTCGGCCATGGCGCTGGCTACCGCGGCTTCCTGCTCGCCGTGGTTGACCATGACGAACTGGCCTGCAGGCTCGAGATTCGCGGCCACGCGGGCAAACAACGCGGCGGGCGCGAGCACGGACAGCGGCATTCTCCAGGCCAGCACCGGCCCGGGCGTCACGAACGGAAAGAACGCGGTGATCACCTGCGCCGGCTGCGCGACGTTACGGTAGTCCGCCACCAGGAAGCTGGCGCCGGGCAGGTCCGCCACGTGACCCTCGGCGTGGTCGCGACGGCTGCGCCAGCCAGCCAGCAGGCGATGCCCCTCGATCTCGACTCCCACCATCGAAGTCGGCGCAAAGAACGCCCGCAGCACCGGTGCGTACCAGAAGCTCGCGCAGCCGACGTCGTGGAGTCGTCCCCCTTGCGCGGGCGCCGCATTCCAGCGGCAGAAAGCCGCGTCCAGCCAGTGCAGCATGTCGTAGTTGCGAAGCGCGGTGTCCGGCGCGCGCATCGCCTCGAAGCGCACTGGATAGCGGGCGTTGAGCGCAGCGACTCCCTCCCGCTGCCCGGCGGACAGCGCGGGCAGTGACCCCACCGCCCGCTCGCGGACCGCGCCGCGCCCGAACGCCAGGCGCTCGGACACCGCCAGCCACCAGCCGTGATACGCGGAGCGGATCCGGTCGACCGCGGACGGGCGCGCGGCACGACCGGCCGTACTCACCGCCGCTCAGGCACCTTGATGGGTGAAGAAGCCTTCAGGGCCGCCATGCCGTCGACCAGGGTCGACGACCAGTTGCGGAACAGCCGCTCGAACTCGAAGCGGTTGCTGACGCTGGTGGTCCAGGTCAGGCGCCCCGTCTCGCCGGTGCGCCGCTCATCCACCGTGCGGCCCAGCAGCTGGTTGGTCTCGGCGTCGCGGACCTCGAGCGCCAGGGTCGCCTCGCCGGCCTCCATGGTGTAGCTCTCAACGCGGCCAACCTGCATGGTGTCTGGCGCATTCACATAGACGTCGAGCAGCACAGGAGTGACACGCAGCACGTCGGGTCCCGGCGCCACCACGATCTCGTAGCCCGCCTGGGTGAACCGGCCGGCGAGAATGCCCTCGAAACCTTCGCTCATGGTCCGGCGGATCCGCTCGGCATCCTCGGCCGAGACGCGCGGCCGCGCGCCGAGGCTGCCGCGGTTCATGTCCTTCCGCCAGTCCTTGCGGAACGATACCTGGATCGGGTCCAGGATCACCTTGGTGTATTCACGGAAGTCCGCGCCCGGTAGCAGGTAGAGCTCGTCCACCTTCTTGGACTTCACCCGCTGGAGACCGTCCCAGGTCGGATCGTTGTCCGCCGCGTGGGCGGGGACGGCGAGCACCGCGGCCATGACGGCGACGGCGGTCATCATTGCTTTCTGCCACATATTGAACCTCTTTGCCGGCCCTCGCCGGCAGCAACCTCACCCGCGACGCAGGCGATTCGTGCTGGTTTGATCCAGCATACCCGCCGGCAGTTCCCGGCCATCTGCCGGCGCCCCGGATCAGGCCCCCGCCTGCCCCTCGAGCACGGCGGCCAGCGGCGCCAGCCGGTCGCCATAGCGCCGCCAGCGGCCGACCGACGTCCGGTAGACGGGCTGGCGTACCTGAACCGATGACGCGGTCGCGACCGGCGCGGCGTTGGCGTGGAACTCGAGCACGCGGGGATCCCAGGCCAGCCCGCAAAACTCGAGCAGGCGTCGCGCCTCGCGCTCGGTGTCGGCGACGACATCCTCGTAGCGGACCTGCAGGAACCGCTCGCCCAGCGTGCTGGCGAAGTGATCCATCAGTCGCGCGAACTGCAGGTAGTAGCGCCCGGTGTCGCGCAGATCGAAGGCGTAGTGATAGTAGGAAAAGCTGGTGGCGAACAGCTGCCGGTAGTTGCTCAGGCAGGTGTCCATCGGGTCGCGCCGCAGGCAGATGATGCGCGCGTTCGGCAGGGCGCGGCGGATGATCGCGGCGTAGAAGAAGTTCAGCGGCATCTTGTCGATGAAGCGCGGGGTGTGGCCGGTGCGTGGCCGCGTACTCTCGACATAGCGTCTGCCGAGCGCCGCAAGATCGATAGCGGAGGACGCCAGCAGCGTCTCCGGGTCCAGCACCAGGTTGGAGCCGGTGCCTGCGGCACGCTTCAGTTCCAGTCCGAAATGCGTGAGCTCCCCCGCCGCGAAGACTGACTCATGGGTCGAGAGAATCCGCTCGACCAGCGTGGTGCCGGTACGCGGCATGCCGACGATGAAGATCGGCTCCTCGGAAGGATGACCGGCGGTGACGGGCAGGCGCGCGGACGATTCCAGCGCCGCCTCGAACAGCGCCTGGTCATCGGAGAAATCGTAGTCGAGACCCTCGCGCTTGCGCGCCTTGCCGCGCGCCAGCACGTCGAAGGCCTCGACCCACCGCTGGTTGCCTTCGTGGTGCCGCGCGAGCGCATGACAAAGATGCAGTTCGGCATCGGCCGAAAGCGCTGCGGCGGCGAGCTGCCGCGCGATCTCCGTCGCCTCGCGTCCATCCGGCGGCTCGATCTGCGCCAGCAGCGAGCGCGCACGATAGTGACCGGCGTCGAGCGCCAGAACACGGCGAGCCGCGTCGGCAGCCGCCGTGAAGTGGCCCATGAACTGCAGCGAGGCCGCCAAGTTGTACCAGTAGTCCGGCTTGTCGGGGGCAAGCGCCACTGCGGCCCGAAATGGCGCCAGGGCCTGGTCATGGGCGCCGGCGCGAGACAGCACGACGCCGAGGGTATCGAGCGTGAGCGCGTCGCCGGGCTCGAGCGCCAGCCCGCGATGAGCCGCCGCCAGCGCCTCGCGCGGCCGATTCAGCGCGATCAGGCAGCGGCCCAACTGGGCCTGGTACTCCGCGCGGGCCGGATCGAGGCCGATGGCGCGCTCGACCAGCTCGGCGGCTTTGGCCAGGTTGCCGTGGTCGGCCGCGATCATGCCGAGCAGGAACCACGCGTCGGCGAAGTCCGGCTGCCGCTGCAGGAGGGCGATGCAGGCGGCATGCGCACTGCGGTAGTCACGCGCCGCCATGGCGCGCTCGGCCTGTAGGTGCAGGCTCTTCAGGTCATCCGGGTGATCGCCCATGGGCGACGAGCCTAGCACCGCGGCGGCGGGGCGGGTCGCGCCCGCCCTGCCGCCGCGGCGCCCTTGGTCAGAAGTCGAAGTCGTAGGTCAGGCGCAGGCCGATCTCGCGCGGACGCAGCACGTCCTTGTAGTAGCGGCGAAGCACCACGGGCGTGCCGTTGATGTCGGACGAGTTGCGTATGTACGCGGGCGTATTGCGCGCGCCGGTCTCGGCGTACTTGTCCCACAGGTTGTCCGCATAGAGCGCGGCCCCCCAGGCACCGCTCTTCCACTCGACCGACGCCTGATGGATGGCGTAGCCGCCGAGCGCCTCGCCGTCACCGCGATTGCCGGTGCGGGTGAGCACGTCGCCGACCGCCGCGATGCCGTAGTTCAGCGTGAAATCCTGGCCGTTGAGCGGCAGGTCATAGGCGATGAACAGGCTGCCCTGCTGCTCCGGCGAGCCGGGCAGGCGATCGCCCGACAAACCGTCGATGAAGACCGTGTCAAAGCCAACCGGCGGAATGGTGGTAATCAGGTCCGGCGCATCCTCGGACAACTCGGCCTTGGCGTACGAATAGCTGGCGCGGATCGACAGCCGGTCCGTGGCCTGCCAGTCGGCGGACAGGTCGAAGCCCGTGCTCTCCGCGCCCTCGCCGTTCTTGCGGATCGGCAGCTGGGCGTTGACCGTCGTGGCCGCGAGCTGCGGGTCCTGCCAGTCGATGAAGAACACCGAGCCGTTCAGGGTCAGGCGGTTGTCCAGCCAGCGGGTGCGCACGCCGATCTCGTAGTTGGTGGTGCTGTCCGGGAAGTACTCCAGCTCGTCCGGCAGGGCGCAGGCGACCTGCTGCGGCGGCAGCGGATTCGGGCAGGGCGCGACGCCGTTGGAATTGCCGATGCGGTAGCCCTCGCTCACCGTCAGGAACACCATGGCGTCGTCGGTGATGTCGTAGGAGGTGTTGAACTTGAACAGGAAGCCGTCGTCGTCCTGCCCGCCGGCCTCGAAGTCGAGGTTGATCTCGTCGGGACCCGCGCCGCCAAACACCGTGTTGAACAGCGGGAAATCCACGGCGTCCTGGGTCTTCAGCGAATAGTCGTACCAGCGCGCGCCGAGCGTCACCTGCCAGGCATCGGTGAACTGCCAGCTGAGCTCGCCGTAGAGCGCCATCTCCTCGAGCTTGGTGCGGTTCGCCGAGAAGTACTCCAGGTTGTCGGGACGCACCTGGTCGCCGCCGAACTCGGCCACCGCGAACTCGCTGAAGCCCGGCGTGAACTCCTTGCTGGTGTTCTCGCCGTCGAGGTTGTTGTAGAACGCGCCGACGATCCACGACAGCCGGCCGTCGCTGGTCGACACCAGCCGGAGCTCCTGGGTGAAGATCGAGTCGTCCTGGTCCTCGCGGGTGAACGCGGTGAACGCGGGGAAGGCCTCGTACGAATAGTCGAGCGTGATCAGCAGGTCGGTCTGGTCGCGCTGCCCGCCTTCCTTGTACGTCGAATAGCCGGTGGCGGAGGTCAGCTCGGCGAATCCGAGGTCGGCGGTCACTTCGAGCGCGGTCAGCTGGTTCTTGCGCTCGTTCGGCTCCGGCACGCGCAGGCCCGACACGTAGCGGCCGGTGCCGAAGGCCTGGCGGCTGTTGATCGTGCGCCCGCCGACACGCTGGTCCTGCATGTAGTAGGTCAGGTTGGCGTCGACGATGTCGTTCGGCTGCCAGCGCAGGCCGACGCGGCCGGACAGGGTGCGCTCGTAGTCGGCATCCTTGCGTCGCGTCAGGTTGTTGGAGACCGCGGCCGGATTGGTGAGATCCACATTCGGGCTCGACACGCCGATGCGCTGCACCAGGTAGTCATAGTCGATGAAGCCCGGATCGTCCAGGTAGTCGGCGTTCAGGCGCAGCGCGAGGGTCTCGCCGACCGGCAGGTTGAGGGTCAGGCCACTCTCGCTGCCGAAGCCGTCGCTCTGCGACAGGGCGTAGGCGTTGGCGCGCAGGTTCAGCGAGGACTCGCCGAGCACCGGCCGGCGCGGGATGTAGCGGATGGCACCGCCCATCGTGCCGGCGCCGTACAGCGTGCCCTGCGGGCCGAGCAGCACCTCGATGCGCTCCATGTCCGTCGGCTTGAGGTCGACGTACAGCGGGATCTCGCCGATGTAGGTGGCAACGGTGCCGCCGGAGTCGTTGCCGAGCGCTTCCGACGAGGCGACCGGGTCGGCGTTCAGGCCGCGCACCACGATCGAGTTCGACGAGCGCGCGCCCTGGTCGAGCACGAACAGGCCCGGGGTGGAGCGCGCCAGGTCGGCCAGCTCGCCGACGCCGCGGGTGACGAGCTCCTGCCCGCTGACCGCTGCGATATTGAATGGAATGTCCTGCACGCTCGCCTCACGGCGCGTGGCAGTGACGGTGATCTCTTCGAGGGTGGCCGTGCTCTCGGCAGCAGCCATCGGTACGGTGGCGGTGCCGAGCACCGTGGCGACGGCAACCGCGAGCGAGCGGCGAGAGGGGTTCTGGTTCACGCGCAACATCCAGAGTTGGTGGAGGAGGCGCTTAGTGTAGGGAGTTCCCCACCGCGATCAAGCGATGTTGCAGATTTACAACGGCGGTTCAGCGCTGCCGGCGCTCGCGCATCAGGCGCTGGCGCTGCTCCGGTGAGAGCTGCCGCCAGCGCTCCCGCAGCCGCTGCCGCTGCTCGGGCGACAGCTGCTGCCAGCGGTCACGCAACTCCTCGCGCCGCTCCGGCGGCAGCTCCTGGTAGCGGCGGTAGGCCTCGCGCAGCTCCTCACGCTGTTCGGGTGAGAGGCTGCGGAAGCTGCGCCAGCGCTCGCGAACCCGCGCCTGCTCCTCGGGCGGCAGCGCCTGCCACTGTTGCCAGCGCTCGCGGGCGCGGGCGCGCTGTTCGGGCGACATGCCGAGCCAGCGTTCCGTGCCGCGCAGGATGGCCTGCTGGCGTCCCGGTGGCAGCGTGTCCCAGTTGTCGCGGAAGCGCTCCAGCAGCTCCTGCTGGTCGGTACTCAGCGCGCTCCAGGCGACGCCTGCGGGCGCGGTGTCGTCCTGCGCCACCGCCGGCAATGCCGCGGCCATGCAGACCAGCGCCAGGAGCAGGGCCGGCAAATCAAGAAGTCTGCTGTTCATGCTCATCCACCTCGGGCTGGCGCTCCGCCGCGTCCTTCGCTCGTTCGAGGTCGCCCGACAGAAGTGCCTTGCCCAGTTCATCGTCCGTATCCACTTCCTCGCCGAGGAACTCGAAAAAAGCCGCCGCCATGTCGGCCTCGCTGGCCGGCGGCGCAGCCGCGGCCGCGAACGGCAGCGCCGACATCACACCCAGCACCCAGTCGCGGGCGGCCATACCTCAGCCGACACCATCGCCGGCGTCGGCCATCGCCGCGAACACGTAGAAGTCCGGGTCCTCGCCGAGCAGCTCCAGGTCCTCGCCAGCCGTGAACAGGTTGAAGTCCTCGGCGCCCGCGAGCAGCGGGGCGGGCGGTGCGTCGACGGGGCTGCCCGGCTGCAGCACGATCGCCACGGCGAGCGCGACCGATGCCGCGGCGGCGAGCGGCGCATAGCGCACCATCCAGCCGCGCGGGCGCCCGAGTTCGGCGACGGCGGCATGCCGCGCCTGCGTCAGGCGCGAGCGGGTCGCGCCATCGAGCCGCTCGACACTGGCGTCGAAGGCGGCGCGCGCCTGCTGCTCGAAACTGCCATCGTCCTTCATGATTCAGCCTCCAGGAGTCGCGCCTTCAGGCTCTGCACGGCTCGAAAATAATGTGTCTTCACGCTGCCTTCGGAGCAGCCCATCGCAATCGCGGTGCCGGCCACGTCGAGACCCTCCAGCGCCCGCATCACGAAGGCTTCACGCTGGCGCTCCGGCAGTGCGGCCAGGCCAGCCTCCAGGGTTGCCATGGCCTGCTCGCTCTCCAGGATCTGCGCCGGTCCGCCCGCCGGGTCCGGCGCGGTCTCCACCGGATCGACGGCATCGGGATCTGCCGCAGCCCGCCCCGGCAGCCAGGCCATCACGCGCGAGCGCACCCGGCTGCGGCGCATGAAGTCCCGGATGCCATTGTTGAGGATCCGGTAGAACAGCGGCGGCCATTCCTCGCCGGGCCGCTGCCCGTAACTCCGCGCCAGGCTGATCATGGCCTCCTGCACGATGTCGAGCGCGTCATCGTCGTTGCGTACCGCCATCCGGGCGATGCGGAACGCGCGACGCTCGACGCCCGCCAGAAAGCGCTCCAGGGCGCGCGCCTGATCCACCTCGGACGTCTCCCTCGCTGCGCCGAACCCGGCGGCGCCGGGCGACTGAACTGCCCACGCAAGACTACCAGACGTCATGCCAATCCCTGCTCCCTGCGCTAACCCCTGTTCGGGTCCACGGGTGCTATAACGTGGCCCGCCCGGCAGCGTTGACAGCTGCCCGCTGGCACCCCCGAAACGCCCCGAGAGCCGCTGCAAGCCGTGACCGAACGCACGAAAACGCCGATCCTGCGGGTCGCCCTCGACGCCCCGCTGTGGCACGCGCTCGACTACCTGCCGCCGGCCGGCGTCGAGCCCGGGCGCTGTGCACCCGGCATGCGGGTCGAGGTGCCACTCGGGCGTCGCAGGACGGTCGGCTACGTCGCGGCCATCGAGGACGCCTCGGCGCTGCCCCGCTCACGGCTCAAGCCGGCGCTCGGGCTGATCGACAGCGAGCCGCTGTGGGATCCGGCGACCCTGGCGCTGCTCGACTGGGCGGCCACTTACTACCACCACCCGCCTGGCGAGGTGTTCGCCGCGGCGGTTCCCGCGGCGATTCGCACGGGCGCACCGGCCACCGCGGAAGTGACCGTGTGGAACCTGTCGGCCGACGGCCAGGCGGCGCTCGCCGGCAAGCCGCGACTGGGCACGCGCCAGCGGGCGCTGGTCGAGCGGCTGCGGGAGGGCGAAGCCGCCGACGCGGAGCTGGCGGGGGCCGGGTTGCGCGACGCCCTCAAGTCGCTCGCGGCACGGGGCTGGCTGGTGTCGTCGACCCGCCCGGCCGCGGCACCGGCTGCCGGCACGGGCGCGGCGCCAGCGCTGACGCTCAACGCCGCGCAGCAGGCGGCCACCACCGCCATCTGCGATTCGCTCGGGCGAGTACCGGGCGTGGCTGCTCAACGGCGTCACCGGCAGCGGCAAGACCGAGGTCTACCTGCAGGTGATCCAGCGCGTGCTCGAACGCGGCGCCACGGCGCTGGTGCTGGTGCCGGAGATCGCGCTCACCCCGCAGCTCGTGGCGCGCTTTCGCGACCGCCTGCCCGTGCCGGTGGTGACGCTGCACTCGTCGATGACCGACGCCGAGCGCCTGCACGCCTGGCGCGCCGCACGCTCGGGCGCCGCGCCGGTGGTGATCGGCACGCGCTCGGCGGTGTTCACGCCGCTGCCGCGTCTCGGCGTCATCGTCATCGACGAGGAACACGACCCGTCGTACAAGCAGCAGGAGGGTTTCCGCTACTCGGCCCGCGACCTGGCCGTGGTGCGCGCCCAGGGCCGGGGCATTCCCGTGGTGCTGGGCTCGGCCACGCCGTCGCTGGAAAGCCTGGCGAACGCGATCGAAGGGCGCTATCAGCGCCTGGACCTGCCGGAGCGCACCGGTAGCGCCGGCAAGCCGCGCGTGGCGATCGTCGACCTGCGGCACCACGCCGCCCGCGACGGCCTGGCGCAGCCCGTGCTCGCCGCCATCGAGCGGCATCTCGCCGAGCGTGGCCAGGTGCTGGTCTACCTCAACCGCCGCGGCTATGCGCCGACGCTGTTCTGCACCGGCTGCGGCTGGATCGCGCCGTGCCCGTCCTGCGACGCGCGCCTGACCGTGCACGTCGGCCGCGCGCGCCTCAACTGCCATCACTGCGGCGCCGACGAACCGCTGCCCTTCGGTTGCCCACGCTGCGGCGGCGAGGTGCGCCCGGTCGGACAGGGCACCGAGCGTGTCGAGCAGGCGCTGGCCGAAATCTTCCCGCACGTCGAACTGGTGCGCATCGACCGCGACATGATCCGCCGCCGCGGCGACATCGAGCGCGCGCTCGCGCGCGTGGCCTCGGGCGAGGCGCGCATCCTGCTCGGCACGCAGATGCTCACCAAGGGACATGATTACCCGAACGTCACGCTGGTCGCCGTGCTCAACGCCGACCAGGGGCTGTTCGGCGCCGACTTCCGCGCCAGCGAGCGGCTGGCGCAGCAGATCATCCAGGTGGCGGGCCGCGCCGGGCGCGGCGACCGGGCCGGTGAGGTGCTGGTGCAGTCGGCCTGCCCCGAGAATCCGTTGCTGACCAGCCTGGTCACGCAGGGCTACGAGGGATTCGCCGCCCAGGCGCTGGCGGAACGGCGCGAGGCCAGCTGGCCACCGTACAGCCGCCTGGCGCTGCTGCGCGCCGACAGCCCGGTGCGCGGCAACGCGTTCGGCTTCCTCGAGGCCGCCCGCGACGCCGCGGCGGGGCTCGAGCCCAGGGTGCGCGTGCTCGGGCCCGCGCCGGCCGCCATGGAGCGGCGCGCCGGGCGCTACCGAGCCCAGCTGCTGCTGGAATGCGCGAGTCGCGGGCCGCTCAAGACCCTGCTCGACGCCTGGTTGCCACGCGTCGAGCAACTGAAGAAGCCATCCGGCCTGCGCTGGTCGGTCGACGTCGATCCGCTCGAGGTCGACTAGGAGGGGTCAGACGCCACTCTGCCCCCACTCTGGCCCCGCTCTGACCCCTTGGGGGACACAGTGGGGGCAGAGCAGGAGCCGAGCAGCAACCGAGTGGCGTCTGACCCCTCCGGGGATTTAGCGGGAACGCTCGCGCTGTTTCTCGAGGCGGTGCTGGTGCTGCTTGCGGGCGACGGCGCGCATTTCCTGGCGCGTCACGAGGCCGTTCTGGTCGGCGTCGACGCGCCCGAAGTGCTCGGCCATGCGCGGCATGCCGGTCTGCGCCTCGGCCAGGTCGATGGCGCCGTCGCCGTTCGCGTCGGCACCGTTGAAGCGCTGTTCGGCACGCTCGCGGCGCTCTTCGCGCAGCGCCTTGCCACCCGCCTGCAGCTCGCCGTGGGTCAGCAGCCCGTCGCCATCGGCGTCCAGCCGGTCGAAGTTCTTCGCCAGGCCGGGTGCAGCCGCTGCTTCGGCCGCGCTCAGGACGCCGTCGCCATCCGTGTCCAGCCCGCTGAAGCGTTCCTCACCACGCTCCCGGCGCTCCTCGCGGACACGCTCGCGGGTCGCCTGCAGCTCCTCGCGGGTCAGCAAGCCATCGCCGTCGGTGTCGAACTTGGCAAAGCTGTAGGCGAGGCGGGGGGCGCCTGCCTCGGCCTCGGCCAGACTGATGGCGCCGTCGCCATCCGTATCAACGCCGGCGAAATGGCTGCCCGGCGGCGGCGCGTCCGCGGCGAGAAGCGCGGGGGGTGCCAGCAACAGGCAACCGAGCGCGGTGACCAGAAGAGGGTATTTCATGTCGGTCTCCAATCAAGAGGGGGGATCATCGGTGTTATCAACGCGGCGGCCGGAGCCCGGTTGACAACGCGACGCCGGCGGCTTTCGGGTAGACTTCCGCGCCAGCGATTCCCGACCCAAGCGCCGTGAAACACCTCATCGAACAACTTGCGGCAGCCGCGCTGGCGGCCTTGCCCGCCGACCTGCTGGCCGACGAGCTGCGCGCCACCCGGCCGGTCGTGGAGCGCACCCGCGATCCCGCGCACGGCGATTTCGCCTGCAATATCGCGATGCAGCTGGCCCGCGCGGCGCGGCGCAAGCCACGCGATATCGCCGAGGCCGTGGTCGCCGCCCTGCCGCGCCACGCAGGCATCGCACGAGTCGAGATCGCGGGTCCCGGCTTCATCAACTTCTTCCTGACGCCCGCGGCCTACCGCGCCGAGCTGGCGCGCGTGCTGGCCGAGGGCGAGCGCTATGGGCACAGCGACCTGGCGGCGGGCCGCGCCGCAATCGTCGAATTCGTCTCCGCCAACCCCACCGGCCCGCTGCACGTCGGGCACGGCCGCGGCGCCGCCTACGGCGCGACGGTTGCGAACCTGCTGGAGGCGGTCGGGCACCGGGTCCACCGCGAGTACTACGTCAACGACGCCGGCCGGCAAATGGACATCCTCGCCGCCAGCGTATGGCTTCGTTACCTCGAGGCCTGTGGCGAGCGCTTCGCCTTTCCCGCCAACGGCTACCGTGGCGAATACGTCAGGGACATCGCCGCCCGGCTGCACGCCGCCGAGGGCGAGCGGCTGCGCCGGCCGGCGACCGAGGTGTTCGCGGCGCTGCCGGCGGACGAGCCTGCGGGCGGGGACAAGGACGACTACATCGACGCGGTGATCGCGCGCAGCCGGGCGCTGCTCGGTGCCGCCGACTTCCGCAAAGTGTTCGACGCCGGCCTGCAGGAGATCCTGGCCGACATCCGCGACGACCTCGCCGGCTTCGGCGTGGTCTACGACCGCTGGTACTCCGAGCAGGACCTCGGTACGAACGGCGCGATCGACCGCGCGCTCGAGCGTCTGCGCAGCCAGGGACACGTCTACGAGAAGGACGGCGCCCAGTGGTTCCGCGCCACCGAGTTCGGCGACGAGAAGGACCGCGTGGTCGTGCGCGAGAACGGGCAGAAGACCTATTTCGCCTCGGACATCGCCTACCACCTCGAGAAGCGCGAGCGCGGCTTCGACCTGCTGCTCGACATCCTGGGCTCCGATCACCACGGCTACGTGGCGCGCGTGCGCGCCGGCCTGGTCGCGATGGGCGAGCCCGGCGACAGCCTCGAGGTGCGCCTGGTGCAGTTCGTGTCGCTGTATCGCGGCGGCGAGAAGGCGCAGATGTCCACGCGCTCGGGCGAGTTCATCACGCTCCGGCAGCTGCGCGAGGAGGTCGGCAACGACGCTGCGCGGTTCTTCTACGTGATGCGCTCGAACGACCAGCCGCTGGACTTCGACCTGGAGCTGGCCAAGTCGCGCAGCAACGACAACCCGGTCTACTACGTGCAGTACGCGCACGCGCGCATCGCCAGCGTGCTCAGGCAACACGCCGACCGCGGCCTGACGCTGGACCTCGACGCCGGCCTCGCGGCGCTGGAGCGCCTCGACGACGCCCACGAGCAGGCGCTGATGACCGCCGTCACGCGCTGGCCGGAGCTGGTCGACTCGGCCGCGGCACAGCGCGCGCCGCACGCGGTGGTGCACTACCTGCGCGAGCTGGCCGCGGCGTTCCACGCCTACTACAACGCGCTGTCATTCCTCGTCGAGGACGCCTCGTTGCGCAATGCGCGGCTGGCGCTGGTCGTCGCCACCGGCCAGGTGCTGCGCAACGGGCTCGCCCTGCTGGGCGTGTCTGCGCCGGAGACCATGTAGATGAGCGGCCGGGACTACAAGCGCAGCCGCGCACGCCAGGAACCCTTCTCGCCCTGGACCGGCGTCGGCATCGGCCTGATTCGTGGGTCTCGCCGTCGCGCTGGTCGTGTACGTGTCGGGCAAGCCGGCCGAGCCGGTCACGCCGCAGCCGCCGACCGCCGCCGAGGAGCCCAAGCCGGCCGGCGAGCCCGAGATCAGCTACGACTTCTACGACATGCTGACCCGGCCGGAGGACGTCGTTCCCGACCGCAACCGCGAACGCAAGGCGGACGCCCCGGCCTCGGCCATCCAGAAGGCCGGTGCCTGGGAACTGCAGGTGGGGTCGTTTCGCAGGGCCGCCGACGCGGACCGCGTGCGCGCCGAGCTTGCCTTGCTCGGCATCGAATCCAAGATCCAGCGCGTGTCGGTCGACACGGACACCTGGCATCGCGTGCGGGTCGGCCCGATCACCGATCTCGACCGGCTGAACGGCGTGCGCGACCGGCTCGCCGAAGCGGGCCTCGACGCGCTGGTCATCCGCGTCGGCGGCTGAGCGACAGAGCCCGGCTCAGTCGTCGCTGATCTGCCGGAAGTCCACGCCCAGCGAGCGCAGCTTGCGGTACAGGTGGGTGCGCTCCATGCCGACGCGCTTGGCGAGCTGCCCGACCTTGCCGTTGCAGAGCATCAGCTGCTGCAGCAGGTAGGCGCGCTCGAACTGTTCGCGGGCCTCGCGCAGCGGCAGCGCCAGCAGGTCCTGCTTGACCAGCGGCTCGTCGGCCGGCTGCTGCACGGCCAGCTCGCGCTCGATCTCTTCGAGGGTGATTTCCTCCGGACCGCCGACGATCAGCAGGCGCTGCACGAGGTTGCGCAGCTCGCGCACGTTGCCCGGCCAGGGGTAGTTGCGCAGCCGGTTCTGCGCAGCGACGCTGAAGCGACGCAGCGGGAAGCCCTCTTCGTCGACCAGCCGGTCGACGTAGTGCCGCAACAGGTCCGGCACGTCCTCGGCGTAGTCGCGCAGCGGCGGCACGCGCACGGTAATGACGTTCAGGTGCGTGACCAGGTCGCGACGGACCATTTCGTCCGGCCGCGTCTCGATGCCCGGGCGGGCGGTGGCCACGAAACGCACCCGCAGTGGCACCGGCTCGGTGCCCCCGACACGGGTGTAGGCCCCTGCCTCCAGATCGGCATACAGGGCGCGCTGCGCCGACTGCGGCAGATCCTCGATGCCGTCGATCAACAGCGTGCCGCCGCGCGCCTGATCGTAGAAGCCGCTCTCGCCACCCTCCACGCCGCGTAGCCGCGCCGGCCCGCCGGCCTCGTCGAGCCCGGCCGCGGACAGCGCCACGAACGGCGCGCCCTGCGCGCGGACCGAGCGAATGCATGTAGCGCGCGAACGCCTCGCGTCCGGTGCCGATCTCGCCGATGAACAGCACCGGCGCGTCGTGCGGCGGCGACCTGCTGCACCTGCTCGCGCAGCTGCTGCATCAGCCGGCTCTTGCCGACCGGGGCCACCAGCGGCGGAATCAAGGTTCGTTGCGGCCTGGCGCTTGCGTCGCCCCGCCTCGAGCGCGCGCTCGACGGTGCGCAGCAGCTTGGCCAGCGACAGCGGCTTCTCGACGAAGTCGAAGGCGCCGAGACGCGTCGCCTCGACCGCGGTCTCGACGGTGCCGTGGCCGGACATCATGACCACCGGGCAAGCTCAGCGCGTGCTGGTCTGACCACTCGCGCAACAGCGAGATGCCGTCGGTGTCCGGCATCCAGATGTCCAGCAGCACCAGGTCGGGCTCTTGCCGCGCGCGCGCCACGCGCGCCTCGGCGGCGTTGGCGGCCACCTCGACCGTGTAGCCCTCCTCGCCGAGGATCTCCTTCAGCAGTGTCGCGGATGTCCGCTTCGTCGTCGACGACCAGGATGCGTGGTGAGCTCATGCGCGCTCTCTCCTGGGCTCGGCCTTGCGGGCTTCGCGCGGCACGGACGCTCCGCGCGCTGTTTCGTCATCTGGCAGCCAGACGCGCACCAGCGCGCCGCCACCGGGTTCGATTGTCCGCCTCGATGCGGCCGCCGTGCTCTTCGACGATCTTACGCACGATCGCGAGTCCCAGCCCCGTGCCTTTGGGCTTGCTGGTGACATAGGGATCGAAGACCTGGCCCATGAACGTCCCGCTGGAAGCCGGGGCCGTTGTCGCGCACCGACAGCTCGACGAACGCCGGCCCCGGGGCCGGCCACGCCGCGTGTCTCGACGGTGACGGCCGGGTCGGGCTGCCCTCCAGCGCCTCCAGCGAGTTGGTCAGCAGGTTGTTCAGCACCTGCCGCACCCGGCCGCGGTCCGCCTCGATGACCGCGCCCGCCGGATCCGCCCGCACGGTCGAAGCGCACGCCGGGATCCTGCGCGCGGTACAGGTCGATCGACCTCGCTGCATCAGCGCGTTCAGGTCGAAGCGCGACAACTCGACCGCCGGGGCGCGCGCGTACTCGCTGAACGCGTTGACCATCTGCTTCATCGCCTCGACCTGCTGCACGATCGTGTGCGTCGCGCGGTCCAGCAGTCTCCGCATCGCGCTCCGGCAAACCCGCCAGCAGCCGCCGGCGCATTCGCTCCGCGGACAGCTGGATCGGGGTCAGCGGATTCTTGATCTCGTGCGCCAGGCGGCGCGCCACTTCGCCCCAGGCCGCCTCGCGCTGCGCCTGCAGCAGCTGCGTGATGTCGTCGAACACCAGCACCAGCCCGGCGCTCTGCCCGGCCTCGCCGGGCAGGGCGGTACAGGCGCACATCAGCTCGCGCCGGCCGCTGTCCGCGCGCAGGGTGACCTGCTCGCGCCACTCGGCCTGGCCGGCGTCAGCGTGCGGCCGCACGGCTGCGAGCAGCTGCGCCACCAGCGGTTCCGTCGCGGCGACCTCTTCGAGCGTCCGGCCGGCCGAGCCCTGCAGGTCGGCGCCGAGAATGTCGCCCGCGGCGTGATTCGCCACGCGGATGGTCAGGTCGCGTTCCAGCGATATGACCCCGGTGGACAGCCGCGCCAGGATCACCGCCAGGCTGGTGCGCTCGTTCTCGACCGCCTGGCGACTGGTGTCGGCCTCGGCCCGGGCGCGCGCCAGTCGCTTGGTCATGTCGTTGAAGGACGCCACCAGGAAGCCGATCTCGTCATGCGAGGAGCGCGTCACCCGGGTGTCGAAATCGCCCTTGGCGACCGCCCGGGTCGCGCCGATCAGATCCTGCACCGGCTGGATGAGCCGATCGGAGAAGAAGAACGCGCCATACATGGCCGCGAGCAGCGCCATCAGCAGCACCAGCGACAGGGTCAGCACGAAACTGATCTTGAGCGGTTCGCGCAGGTACGACAGCCGGCCGTACTGCTGGTACGCGCCCTGCACCGCCTCGGCCAGGTCGGCGAGGCGCTGTGGCACCGGATAGACGGCGACCAGCACCCGCGGCCCCTGCCACTGCGCGGCGTTGTTGATGGGCACCGCCGCGCGGATCACGTAGCCGCCGCCGGCAGCGGGATCGAGACTGACGAATTTCTCACCGCGCCTGGCCTGCAGCAGCACTTCTTCCGGCGCGCCGGGCAGCATGGGGTTCAGCAGGTTCGACGCCGAGTACGCCTCGACGCGCCCGCCACTCGCCACCACCGCGAGTTCGTCGGCATCGGCCAGCCGGCGATGCTTGTCGAGTTGCGCGAACAGCGGGCCGGCGTGCGCGTCGCCGATGTCCTCGGCGATGCGCACCGTGCGGTCCAGGTACTCGCGCATGCGCAGGTCGAGCGCCGCCCGCGACAGACCGAGCGCGTCGGTCAGGCCCTGCCGGACCTCGACGTGGAACCAGCTGTCGATGCCGCGGGTGAGGAACAGCACCGAGAACGTGAACACCAGCAACAGCGGCGCGAGCACCAGCGCCGCCAGCATCGCCACCGACTGCGAGCGCAGGCGCGAGCCCGGCACCTGCGCCCGCCGGTCGCGAACCAGCTCGGCGATGCGGCCGGCCAGCAGGCCGAGCAGCACCACCACGCCGATGGCGTTCACCACCAGGATCCAGGGTTGCAGCCTGCCGAATTCCTGCGAGTCGCGCGTGGTCACCGCCAGCAGGGCCAGCGCCACGATCCACAGCACGATCCCGCCGCCGACCAGCAGCGGTGCCCAGCGGCGAACGTCCGTCGCAGGCCTTGCGCTCATGGGCGGACGCTCCAGGTATACCAATCGGTCTGCCGGCTCCACTCGCGCCAGAACACGAGGAGCTTGACCGCGTCCGGCAGGCCGCCGATTTCAACCGACGCGCGCAGGCTGACTTCATGACGCCGGCCGCTTTCCAGCAGCGCGTCGTCGATCAGCGGCAGCGCCCGAATGCGCGACAGGCTGTCGAGCGCGTCCTCCACCACCGGATACGTGGACTGCGCGCCGCTGTTGAGATTGGTGACGACGTAGCGTTCCGACAGCGCGTCATACGCAAGCTCCCAGCGCTGTGTCAGCTCGGCCACGGTCGCGTCGGGCAGCCAGCGACGCTCCGCCCGCATGACGATGTCCACCACCAGGGTGAGCGGAATGCCCTCCGCCAGGGCGCCGCGGGCGGCGTCGGAAAGGCTCAGGTCCAGGATCGCGTTCAGCTGCCACACGCCCGCCACCGGCTCGACGAAGGCGCTGCGGATGTCGAAACGGCCTTCCTGCGCGCGCACCGGCGTGGCCGGCAGCAGGGTCAGCACGAGTGCCGCCATGCATCCCAGCGTTCCCAACCACCTCAGGGGGAAGATTCGCGCCATCATCAGGCCCGCTTGTCGAGACAGGCGTAAAAGAATCCATCGTTGTCGGCCGCGCCGGTCGCCAGCGCGAGCCCCGGCCCTGTCCCCACGCCCGGTGGCTGGGCAGGCAAGGAAAGCCTAGCAGATCCGGACTGTTCCACCGCTTCCGGGGTGCGGCCGAGAAAAGCGCCGACGACGTCGGCATTCTCCGCTTGCAGCACGGAACAGCTGGCGTAGAGGAGCCTTCCGCCCGGGGCCAGCAGGGGCCACAGGGCATCGAGCATGGCCGCCTGGCGGCTGGCGAAGCCGGCGATGTCCGCCGGCCGGCGCAGCAGCTTGATGTCCGGGTGGCGCCGGATGACACCCGTGCCGGAACAGGGCACGTCCAGCAGGATCCGGTCCCAGGGTTGGCCGTCCGACCAGCCTGCGGGCGCCGCGGCATCGCCAACCACCACGGTCGCCGCGAGCCCGGTGCGGCGCAGGTTGTCGCGGATGCGGCCGGCGCGAACCGCGTCGAGCTCGAGCGCGGTGAGACGGAGCGTCGGCTCCAGCTCGAGCAGATGACAGGCCTTGCCGCCCGGCGCGGCGCAGGCGTCGAGCACCCGCATGCCGGGCCGCGCGTCGAGCAGGCGCGCCGCCAGCTGCGCCGCGACGTCCTGCACGGAGACATCGCCCGTCCGCGAAACCCGGCAGGCGTTCCACGTCGACCGGCCGGGCCAGCCTGAGTGCCTCCGGGGCCAGCGGGTCCGGCCGCGATTCGATTCCCGCAGCGTCGAGACGCGCCTGATAGCTGGCTACATCGCTGCGCGCGGCGTTGACCCTGAGCCACATCGGCGGCTGCTGGTTGCCGGCCTCGAGGATGGCCTCCCATTGGCCGGGCCAGTCACGGCGCAGGGCGTCGATCAGCCAGGCCGGATGGGCGTAGTGCGCCGCCGGCAGCTGGCGTGCCGCCTCGAGCACCGCCGGCCCCTCGCGCAGGTAGCGGCGCAGCACCGCATTGACCAGACCCGCCGCCCGGCCACAGTCCAGTTCGCGCGCCGCCTCCACCGTCTCGGACACCGCCGCGTGCACCGGTGTGCGGCCGTGGACCAGCTGATACAGGCCGACGAGCAGGAGCGCCGCGACACGCTCATCGAGCCGGTCGAGCCGGCGATCGCTGAGCCGGTCGAGACAGGCGGCCAGCTCGAAGTACCAGCGGATGGTGCCGAAGGCGAGCGACTGGACAGTGGGCCGGTCCTGCTCGCGGGTACGCAGGCCGGCTAGGGCGCTTTCGAGCGTGCTGCCGGCGCGGACCGCGAGCACCGCCTTCGCGGCCAGCGCGCGCGCGCCCAGGATATTCTCCATGACTGCGAGCGGCAGGCGTCAGTCGCCGGCCGCTGGCTCCGTGCCGAGCTGCACGCCGTCCAGCGCCCCGGCACGCAGGAACTCCTGGGCGGAGACGGGCCGCTTGCCGGCGCGCTGCAGCCGCTCGATGGCCAGCGCGTCGCGTCCGGTCATGACGACAATGCCGCGCTCCCCCGTCTCGATGACGGTACCGGGCGCCGGTCCCGGCGCGGCGCTCGTGACCCGCGCAGCCCAGATCCGCAGCTGCGCGCCGCCGAGCCGGGTCTCGGCGACCGGCCACGGGTCGAAGGCCCGCACTCGCCGCTCGATGTCTTCCGCCGGCAGCCGCCAGTCGATCAGCGCCTCGGCCTTGTCGAGCTTGCGGGCATAGGTCGCCCCGGCGGCATCCTGCGGCATGAACTGCGCCCGCCCCGCCGCGAGATCGTCGAGCGCGGCGACGATCAGGCGTGCGCCGACGGCGGCAAGCCGGTCATGCAGCGTTGCCGCCGTGTCGCGCGGGCCGATCGGCACGGGCTCGGAGCGCAGCATCGGCCCCGTGTCGAGCCCCGCCTCCATGCGCATGATGGTGATGCCGGTCACCGCGTCGCCGGCAAGAATGGCGCGCTGAATCGGCGCGGCGCCGCGCCAGCGTGGCAGCAACGAGGCATGGATGTTGAGGCACCCATGGCGCGGCACGTCGAGCACCGCCTGCGGCAGCAGCAGGCCGTAGGCGACCACGACCATCACGTCGGGAGCATACGCAGCGAGCCGCGCGGCGGCCTCGCTGTCCTTCAGGGTGGCCGGCTGCTCGGTCGGCAGGCCCCGTTCGAGCGCGGCGCGCTTGACCGGCGCAGGCTCGAGTTTCAGGCCGCGGCCGGCACGGCGATCCGGCTGGGTATAGACGGCCAGCAGCCGATGACGCGAGGCGGCAATCGCTTCCAGGGCAGGAACGGCGAACTCCGGTGTTCCGGCGAAGACGACGCCAAGTCGCGGGCTCACCAGCTGGGCTTCAGATCGCCGGCACGCGTGGCTGCTCGGCGGGGCGGCCATCGGCGCGCAGCCGCTTTTCCTTCTCGAGCTTCTTGCGGATGCGCTGGCGCTTCAGTTCGGACAGGTAGTCGACAAAGAGCTTGCCGTCGAGATGGTCGATTTCGTGCTGGATGCAGACGGCCAGCAGGCCCTCCGCCTCGAGCTCGAAGGCCTGGCCGTCACGGCCCAGCGCCCGCACCCGGACGCGTTGCGCCCGTTGCACGTCCTCGTAGATCCCGGGCACCGACAGGCAGCCTTCCTGGCTGACCCCCACTTCCTCGCGCCCGATGACCTCCGGGTTGACGAAGACCCGGGGCTGGTCGCGCTCCTCGGACACGTCCGCCACCAGCAGACGACGGTGAACATTGACCTGCGTCGCAGCCAGACCGACCCCGTTCGAGGCATACATGGTCTCGAGCATGTCGTCGATCAGGGTGCGGAGATCGTCGTCCACGACATCCACCGGCTGTGCGATGGTTCGCAGTCGGGGGTCGGGATACTCCAGTATTGTGAGGCGCGTCATGCGAGTGGGGTCTCGTATTCGTGTAACTGACTAGGGTTTGCTGATAAAGTTCTGCCGGTAATGAACTTAATGCAGGCGAGCGCCCGGGCCACCCGGCCCTGATGCCCGCCCATCCCGTTCGCCGCAAGCCCGTGATTATACGGGTGCTGCGGCCGACCCGGCAGTGAGGGAGCTGTTGATGGCGCCGTCCTCCGTTTTCAAGTCCCGCGCGCTCGTCGGCGGGCCGCTTGCCGCGATCATCGCAGCGGCGATCCTCGTGTTCGGTGCAGGCCTCGCGGCCTCGCCGGCGCACGCCCAGGCAGGCGGTATCGACCGCAGCGTGATCCCGATGGCCCCGGACGCTCCCGAGCGTTATGTGGTCCAGCGTGGCGACACGCTGTGGGACATCTCGGCCCGGTTCCTGCGGGATCCGTGGTACTGGCCCGAGATCTGGTACATCAACCCCGAGGTGGCCAACCCGCACCTGATCTACCCCGGCGACGTGCTGGTGCTGACCTGGGTCGACGGCCAGCCGCGGCTGTCGCTGGAGCGCGGCGGCGACATCCGCTTGTCACCGCGGGTCCGCGAGCAACCCTTGTCCGAAGCGATCCGCGCCATCCCGTGGCGGGTCGTGCAAGCGTTCATGTCGCGCCCGACCGTGCTGGCCAGGGAGCAGGTCGAGAACGCGCCGTACGTGGTCACGGCCCGCGACCGCCGCCTGATCACCGCGGCGGGCGACGAAGTCTACGCGCGCCGGCTCGACGGCACGGCTACGGGCACGGAGTTTCTCGTCTATCACGTGGGCGACGAGCTGAAGGATCCGGAGGACGGTGACGTGCTCGGCTACGAGGGCATCTACACCGCGACAGGCTCGGCCACCCGCACCGGGGACCCGACGACGCTCAGGCTGACCGAGTCGACCCGCGAGACCCGCGACGGCGACATCCTCATCGGGGATACCGTCGACGTCGGCATGGACTTCATCCCGCGTCCGCCCGCCGGCAGCGTCGAGGGCGTCGTGATGGACGTGGTCGATGACCGCATCATCGTCGGCGAGTACCAGGTGGTGGTGATCAACCGTGGCGCGCGCGACGGCCTCGAGCCCGGCAACGTGCTGTCGGTGTGGCGCGCCGGCGAGGAAATCAAGGACACGACGCCGAATCGCGAGAGCAGGAAGGTCACCCTGCCCGACGAGCGTATCGCCGAGTTCATGGTGTTCAAGTCGTGGGACCGCCTGAGCTTCGGGCTGATCCTCGACTCGGTGCGCGAACTGCAGGTCGGAGACCTCGTCCGCAATCCCTGAATCGCGTCGTTTGCGGCAGTTATTCGCACGCCGGCCACGAGGCCGGCGTGTTTGTTTAGGGACGTGCGCGATCCCGCCGACACCATCACCCGCTGGCTCGACGTCCCCGGCCATTTCCTGATCCGCCGGGGCGATCCCGGTTACCCGCCGCAGCTCGGCTGCATACCGGACCCACCGCCGCAGCTGTTCGTCGCGGGCAGTGTGGAATCCCTAGCGTGCCCGCAGATCGCCATCGTCGGCAGCCGCCGGCCGACGCCCGCCGGCCGCGAGACGGCCAGGGCGCTGGCCGCGAGCCTTTCGCGCGCCGGGCTGGTCGTGACCAGTGGCCTGGCCGCCGGCATCGACGGCGCCGCACACGCCGGTGCGCTGGACGTTGCCGGCGCCACGGTCGCCGTCTGCGGCACAGGGCTCGATGAGGTGTACCCGGCCGCGCACCACGGACTCGCCGCCGCGATCACGCGCCATGGCGCCCTGGTCTCGGAGTTTCCGCCCGAGACCCCGCCGCGGCCGCAGCACTTCCCGCGCCGCAACCGCATCATCAGCGGGCTGGCCCTGGGCGTGGTGGTGGTCGAGGCAGCGCAGCGCTCGGGCTCGCTGATCACCGCGCGCCTGGCCGCGGAACAGGGGCGCGACGTTTTCGCCGTGCCGGGTTCCATACATAACCCGATGGCGCGGGGCTGCCATCGCCTGCTGCGCGAGGGCGCCCTGCTGGCCGAGAGCGCCGCCGACGTGCTGGCCGCGCTGCAGCCTCGACACCTTCGCCGCGGCCGGCCCCGGCCCCGCGCAACCCGCGAGCGCATCAGCAGTTTCGGCCGGCGCGTTGGACAGGGACCACAAAATCCTGTTGAATGCGTGCGGCTTCGAGCCGGTGGACGTCGACGTCCTGGTCGAGAGAACGGGCCTTGAGGCCTCCGCCATTTCCTCGATGCTGTTAATCCTCGAACTCCGCGGCGAGGTCGAGACGTCTGCCGGTGGTCGCTACTGCCGGCTACCCCTGAGGTCGAGGGAATGAAGGAAAGCGTTCTCGACATCCTGATACACCTGTTCGAGAACTTCCTCGACGCCGAGGACGAGCCGGAGCCCAGCCGCGACGCGCTGAAGCTCGAGCTGGAACAGGCGGGCTACCAGGAACGCGAGATCGAGCGGGCGCTGCAATGGCTCGAGGGGCTCGCGGACGACCAGGGAAGGGCCGTCGCCGAGTCGGCGGCGCGCACCGTCCGGGTCTACAGCGGCTACGAAGTGGCGCGCTTCGACACCGCGGTACGGGGCTACCTGATGCACCTGGAGAACATCGGCATCCTGTCGGCCTCGCAGCGCGAGCTGGTCATCGATCGCCTGCTGGCGCTCGACGTCGACGACGTCGACATCGAGCAGGTCAAGTGGGTGGTGCTGATGGTGCTGTTCAGTCAGCCGGGCCAGGAACTGGCGTACGAGCGCATGGAAGACCTGGTGTTCGAGGACCGGCCCGACGCGATGCACTGAGCGCCTGCGGAGGCGTCGGTGATTCGCAGCCGCGGCCGGGACCGCGGCTTCGGCGTCTTAAGGGCACGGGAAACAAAGGGACTACGGATCGCAGATGGCAAACAGTCTCGTCATTGTGGAATCGCCGGCCAAGGCGAAGACCATCAAGAAGTATCTCGGCAAGGACTTCGAGGTCCTCGCCTCGTACGGCCACGTGCGCGATCTGGTCGAGAAGGAAGGCGCGGTGGACCCGGATCACGGCTTCGCGATGAAGTACCAGGTCATCGAGAAGAACAAGGCGAAGGTCGACGCGATCGAGCGCGCCGCCCGCAAGGCCGAGCACCTGTTCCTGGCGACCGACCCCGACCGGGAGGGCGAGGCGATTTCCTGGCACCTGGCCGAGATCCTGCGCGAGCGCGGTGTCCTCGACGGCCGTGAACTCAAGCGCGTGCGCTTCTACGAGGTCACGAAGAACGCCGTGCGCGAGGCGATCGATCATGCCGAGTCGCTGAACGACAATCTGGTCAACGCCCAGCAGGCGCGTCGCGCGCTCGACTACCTGGTCGGCTTCAACCTGTCGCCGCTGTTGTGGCGCAAGATCAAGCCCGGCCTGTCCGCTGGCCGCGTGCAAAGCGTGGCGCTCAGGCTCATCTGCGAACGCGAGGACGAGATCTCGCGCTTCGTGAAGCAGGAGTACTGGACCATCGAGGCGCAAGGCGCCGTCGAGGCCGGGCGCTTCCCGGCGCGGCTGGTCGAGTACCGCGGCGAGAAGGTCGAGGTCGACACGCAGAAGGGCCGCTTCACCATCACCAGCGAGGCGCAGGCACGCGAGGCTGAGCGCACCATCGAGACCGCCGCGGCCGGCACGCTGACCGTCGCGTCGGTCGACCGCAAGCCCAAGCGCCGCAATCCGGCGCCGCCGTTCACCACGTCCACGCTGCAACAGGAAGCGGCGCGCAAGCTCGGCTTCACCGCACGCCGGACCATGCAGTCGGCGCAGCGCCTGTACGAAGCCGGCTTCATCACCTACATGCGTACCGACTCGGTCTCGCTGTCGAACGACGCGGTCACCGAGATCCGCGAGGCGATCAAGTCGACCTACGGCGCGAAGTCGCTGTCGGCGAGCATCAACGTCTACAAGACCAAGTCGAAGAACGCCCAGGAAGCGCACGAAGCGGTGCGCCCGACCGCGGCGGCCTTGACGCCGCAGCGCGCGGAGACGGACATCGAGGACGCCGACCAGCGGCGCCTGTATGCGCTCATCTGGAAGCGCGCGGTCGCGTCGCAGATGGCGCCGGCGGTGTTCGATACCGTCGCCGTCGAGCTGGTCGCCGGCACCGACACGGCGGTCGCCGGCGCGGCGCGCCACGCCTTCCGGGCCAACGGCCAGACCCTGATCGAGCCGGGCTTCCTCGCCGCCTATCACGAGGATCACGACGAGGACGAGGTGGTCGAGAGCGAGGACGAGAAGCGCCTGCCACCGCTCGAGACCGGCATGCGGGTGGAACTCGCCGCACTCCTGCCCGAGCAGCACTTCACCCAGCCGCCACCGCGCTACACCGAGGCGAGCCTGGTGAAGGCTCTCGAGAATTTCGGCATCGGCCGGCCTTCTACCTACGCCTCGATCATCGAGACGCTGCGCTATCGCGTCTACGTCGAGATGAACGGCCGCGCCTTCGTGCCGACGGACATCGGCAAGATCGTCGCCCGCTTCCTGGTGAAGTATTTCGAGATCTACGTCGACTATGGCTTCACCGCCCGGCTGGAGGACGTGCTCGACGAGATCAGCAATGGCGAGCGCGAATGGCGTCCCGAGCTCGAACGCTTCTGGAAGCCTTTCAGCAAGCGGGTCGAGGAGATCGGCACCAGCGTCAGCCGCGAGGAGGTGGCCGAGTCCCGGCCCGTCGGGACCGATCCAGCGACCGGCAAGCCGATCACCGTGCGCATGGGCCAGTACGGGCCGTTCGTGCAGCTCGGCCATCGCGACGACGAGGAGAAGCCGAGGTTCGCGAGCCTGATGCCCGGCCAGCGCATGGACGACGTGACCCTCGAGGACGCGCTCAAGCTGCTGTCGCTGCCGCGCACGCTCGGCGCGACCGCTGACGGCGAGCCCGTGCTGGTCGGCCGCGGCCAGTACGGCCCCTACGTCAAGTACGGCAGCAAGTTCGCGTCGATCAAGGAAGACGACCCGTTCACGCTGACGCTCGAGCGCGCGCTCGAGATCGTGGCGGCGAAGGAAAAGGCCGACGCCCAGCGCCGCATCCTGGTGTTCGAGGACGAGGGCATCTCGGTGCTCGACGGCCGCTACGGACCCTACATCACCGACGGCAAGAAGAACGCCAAGGTGCCCAAGCCGGCCATGGACAAGAACGTCGACGACGAGACCAAGGCCCGCGTGTGGCGCGCCGCCGCGGCCAAGCTGACGCTGGAGGAATGCCGCGAGCTCATCGCGGCGGCGCCCGAAGCAAAGGGACGTTTCGGCCGGCGCGGCGGCGCCAAGAAGGCGGCCGCAGGCAAGGCGCCGGCGGCCGCCAAGGCCAAGTCGCCGGCACGCCCGGCGGCCAGCAAGGCGCGCAAACCGGCCCGCAAGAAAGCGGCGGCGAAGACCACCAAGAAGAAGACGGCTCCGACCAAATGAGCGGCGACATCGACCGGGAGGCCGTCAAGGCCTACCTGCTCGGACTCCAGGACCGGATCTGCGCGAGCCTCGAGGGCGCCGACGGGCGCGGGCAGCTTCCGTCGCGATACCTGGCAGCGCGCGGAAGGCGGTGGTGGCGAAAGCCGCGTGCTGCGCGATGGCGCCGTCCTGGAGCAGGGCGGGGTCAACTACTCGCACGTCATGGGCCAGCGCATGCCGCCGTCCGCCACCCAGCACCGGCCGGAGCTGGCCGGCGCCTCGTTCGAGGCCATGGGCCTGTCGCTGGTGCTGCACCCGCACAACCCCTATGCGCCGACCACGCACATGAACGTGCGCTTCTTCGTCGCGGATCCGAAGAATGCGGATCCCGTCTGGTGGTTCGGCGGCGGCTTCGACCTGACGCCCTACTACCCGTTCGAGGAAGACGTGCTGCACTGGCACCGCACGGCGCTTGCCGCCTGCGGTGACGACGAGCTCTACGCCCGCCACAAGAAATGGTGCGACGAGTACTTCTTCCTCAAGCACCGCGGCGAGACCCGCGGAGTCGGCGGCCTGTTCTTCGACGACCTCAACACGCCGGACTTCGACACCTGTTTCGCCTATCAGCGCCGGGTGGGCGACGCGTTCCTGGAGGGCTATTTGCCGATCCTCGCGCGTCGCCACGCCACGCCGTACGGCGAGCCCGAGCGCAACTTCCAGCTCTACCGTCGCGGCCGCTACGTCGAGTTCAACCTGGTCTACGACCGCGGCACGCTGTTCGGCCTGCAGTCGGGCGGACGCACCGAGTCCATCCTCATGTCGCTGCCGCCGCTGGTGCGCTGGGAATACGACTGGCACCCGGCGCCCGGTTCGCACGAGGAACGGCTCTACACCGACTTCCTGCGGCCGCGCGACTGGCTCACCGAGCTCGGCTGAGCCCGTAGCGCCATCACGCATCGGAGTCCAGCGTACAGGTCGTGCCTGGCGGGCTCCCTACTCCCGTGGCCCCTTCCTCCGTTCGGGAAGCCAAACTCACTGCGGAAGGGGCCACCGTCCGCGCCCGCCTGTGGCGCTTACGCCTGATTCGTTGAGCCTCGATACGGAGGGGACAGGCACCGCTGGCACGGCCGTGCCGCAGGGAGCCTTGAGACGGCGGTGCCAGTCCCCGCGGGTCGAGGACGACTGTAGGCCTGTTGCGAGCGACTTTGGCTCGGCGGAGCGAGCAAGAGGCTCTACAGGAGTAGAGAGACCCGCGCAGTCGCGGCCGTGCCGCGGAATGCCATCATGGGTGCCACGACGGGGACAGTCCCCTGCGGGGACAGTCCCCACGACAGTGCCGCTACGGGGACAGTCCCCTGCGGGGACAGTCCCCACGTTAGTGCCGCATCAGGGGACAGTCCCCAGGTTAGTCGGTCACGCGGCGTCCGCGGCCCAGGCGCTTGTTGACGGTGACGGTCTTGTCCGGCGCGCCACGCTCCGAGGCCCGCCGCGGCTTCGCGCGCCGGTCGTCGTACTTCTTGTAGACGCATTGACACTGGCCCGGCGTGTCGCAGTCCTTGAGTGGCAGCCGCGGTGCTTCCCGCGACAGAAAGCGCTTGTTGCGCAGGGCCTGAGCGGCTGCGCAGCTACTGGCGGAAGCGACGACGCTGACGGCGGCGAACGAAGGACCGCTACTCTTGCCTGCCATGGCGGTGCACCTGACTCGTTAGACTGGCTCGCAAATATCCTTGCCACCCATCACGCTACGCCCTTCCATGACGCCTGGAAAGACCCTGCAACCGGACCGCCGCGCGAGACCATGAATTACCGCCACGCCTACCACGCCGGCAACTTCGGCGACGTGCTCAAGCATCTCGTCCTGATCGCGCTGCTCGAGAAGCTCACGCAGAAGGACAAGCCGCTGTTCTTCCTGGACACTCACGCGGGGCGCGGCCTGTACGACCTCGAGGGCACCCTGGCGCGCCGCGCCGGCGAGGCCGACGCCGGCATCCAGCGGCTCGCCGCGGTGGCCGACCTGCCGCCGCTGGCGCAGCGCTATCTGGAGCTGGTGCGCGGCTGCGACCCCGCCAATGCCGAAAAGCTGCGCTACTACCCGGGCTCGCCACTGATCGCGGCGATGCTGTTGCGCGACGACGACCGCGCCGCCTTGTGCGAGATTCAGCCCCGCGAGGCCGCGGGGCTGCGCGAGGTCTTCGGGCGCGACCGGCGCATTGCCGTGCACGAGCGCGACGGCTACGAGGCATTGCGGGGACTGCTGCCGCCGCGCCAGGGCCGTGGGCTGGTGCTGATCGACCCGCCCTACGAATCGCAGGAGCGCGAGCTCGACGACGTGGCGGAGGCGCTCGGCCTGGCGGTCGCAGCGTTGGCCGGTCGGCGTGTTCGCGGCCTGGTACCCCATCAAGCTCGCCCAGTCGATCGCCCGCTTCCATGCCAGGCTCGCCGCAGGCGTCGCCGGGTTCATGGCGATCGAGATGTCGCTGTTTCCGGAGGACTCGCGCGCCGGAGGGTTGAACGGCGCGGGCATGATCGTCGTCAATCCACCCTGGCAGTTCGAGGAGCGCGTCGCGGCAAGTCTGCCCGCGGTGCACGCCGCGCTCGCGCCAGCCGGTGCCGGCGGCGTGCGGATCAGGTATCCCACTCCAGCGCGTTCATGACACGCGCCGCCGCGCCGTCCAGATCAGTCACGCTGCCCCGCCGCGCAACCACGGCGATACTGCCCCGCGGCGCAGGCAGGATCTCGCCGGCGTAGCCCTGCTCGTCGAGTCGCTGCGGGGACTCGACGTCGCGATGGGTCAGCAACAGCACCGTCACCGGCCCCTGCTCCGTCTGCACGACGAGGTGCGGCACCCAGCGCCCGGCGAACTTGCAGCGCAGCGCGTAGGTGACCGGTGGCGCGCCGGGCCGGAGCCGCAGGCCACTCGGGCTCAGAACTTCGTCAATGGTCTGCGCATCGATCGCCTGGTCTGCCTGCCATGAGGCGGGCTCGTGCTCGACATGGCCGAGCACCTCGGTCGCCAGGGTCGGCTCGGGGAACGATACCCACAGCGTCGAGGCAACCAGAACGGCGAGCACCAGGCTCGCGGCGATCGCCAGCCAGCGCGACGGCGCGGGCACCGCCCGCGCGGGCGCTGGTCCCGCGACGCGCGCCGGCCGTGCGGAGGACAGGTCGATCCGCATCGCGCGGCCGAGCACCTCGTCCATGGCGCGCATCTCGGCCCGGAAAGCCGCGCAGGTCGAACAACCCGCTGCATGTGCGAGGACATCGGCGTCCCGGCCGCAGGCTCGGCGCCGATGCGGCGACGGAACTCCATGCAGTTCATGCGTCGGCCTCCGGACGGAGCGCCTGGCGCAGCTTCTGACGGGCCCGGAACAGCCGGGTCAGCACGGCGCCCTGACCGAGGCCCATGTGGGTTGCGATCTCATCGGTCGTGTAGCCCATCATCACCTGCAGCACCAGCGGCTCACGGTACTCGTCCGGCAGCCGTACGAGCGCCTCGCGCATCTCCACGAGCGCCGGGTCCTCGTCACTGGCGAGCACGTCGGCCTCGGCTTCGATCAGCGCATCGAGGTTGGTCAGCTCGAGCCGCTTGCGCTCCCAGGTCCTGGCATATTCCCGTCGCACGATGGTCAGCATCCATTGTTTGGCCTTGCGGTCGTCCTCCAGCGAGTCGAGCGACTTCCACGCCCGCACCAGCGCTTCCTGAACGACGTCCTCGGCCAGCTCCCGGTCGCGGCCCAGCCAGAAGGCGAATCGCAACAGGTCCGGACGCAGGCCTTCGCAGAGTGTCGCAAAGCGCTGCTGCCTGAGCTTTTCGCCGCCGGTGTCGTTCATGTATAAAGACCGGGCCTGACGGACAGATATTTCGGGACGCGGGACCGCCCCACCGGGGCCCCGCTGCCGGGCCGCTCGCGAGCCGTTCAGGGCCGCGGCCGACGGACTTTAACCCAGCTTCTGAGACACGAGGAACCCATGACCCACCGCGCAGCCGGCGCCTTCCCGCGGACCCGCATGCGGCGGATGCGGCGCGACGATTTCTCCCGCCGGCTGATGCGCGAGACGACGCTCACGCCAGACGACCTGATATTCCCCATGTTCGTCATCGAAGGCAGCAAGCGGCGCGAGCCCGTCGCGTCGATGCCCGACGTCGAACGGGTGACCCTGGACGAGCTGGTGCGCGAAGGCGAGCAGCTGCTCGAGCTCGGCATTCCGGCCGTGGCGCTGTTCCCGGTCGCCGACCCGGCCAGCAAGTCCCTCGACGGGCGCGAGGCGTTCAATCCGAAGGGTCTGGCGCAGCGGGCGGTGCGCGCCCTCAAGTCCGCACTGCCCGAGCTCGGCGTGATCACCGACGTCGCGCTGGATCCGTTCACCACCCACGGCCTGGACGGAGTCATCGACGACAGCGGCTACGTGCTGAACGACGTCACCGTCGACGTGCTGGTGCGCCAGGCGCTGTCCCACGCGGAGGCCGGCGCGGACGTGGTCGCCCCCTCGGACATGATGGACGGGCGCATCAGCGCGGTGCGTGACGCGCTGGAACGCGCTGGGCAGGTGAACACCCGCATACTTGCGTATTCCGCCAAGTACGCATCCAGCTACTATGGCCCTTTCCGCGACGCGGTGGGTTCGGCCGGCAATCTCGGCAAGGGCACCAAGCATTCCTTCCAGATGGACCCGGCGAACTCCGACGAAGCCTTGCGCGAAGTCGCGCTCGACCTCGAGGAAGGCGCAGACATGATCATGATCAAGCCGGGCATGCCGTACCTGGACATCGTCCGGCGGGTCAAGGACGAGTTCGGCGCGCCGACATTCGTCTACCAGGTGAGCGGTGAGTACGCGATGCACATGGCCGCCGCGAGGAATGGCTGGCTGGACGAGCGCGCCGTGGTGCTCGAAAGCCTCACCGGCATCCGGCGCGCCGGGGCGGACGGCATCCTCACCTACTTCGCCAAGAAGGCCGCCGGCTGGCTGCGGGAAATGTGACCGCCGTGGCCGATCGCGACCGCTACGCCCTGTTCGGACACCCGGTCAGCCACAGCTGGTCGCCATTCATCCACGGACTGTTCGCGCGCGAGCTGGGTCACGAGATCGAGTACCAGCTCATCGACGTCGAGCCGGAGCGTTTCCGCCGCGCGGTGCTCGAGTTCTTCGTGCGACGGCGGTCGCGGCGCAAACGTGACCGTCCCGCACAAGGAAGCGGCGGCCGAGGTGGTGAACGAGCTGACCCCGCGCGCCGAGCGCGCCCGCGCCGTCAACACGCTCGTGTCCCGCGAAGGCGGCGTGAGACTGCTGGGCGACAACACCGACGGAGCGGGCCTCGTTGCCGACCTGGTCGGCAACCTGCGCATCGCGCTCAGGGACAGCCGCATCCTCATCCTGGGCGCTGGCGGCGCGGTGCGCGGTGTGCTGGAACCCCTGATTGCCGAGCGCCCCGCCGTGCTGTGGATCGCGAACCGCACACCGGCGCGGGCCGAGGGCCTGGCGCAGGAGTTCGCCGAACTCGGCGCGATACGGGCGAGCGGATTCGCCGAGGTCGATTCACGGCCCTGGGACCTGGTCATCAACGCCACCTCGGCGAGTCTGGCCGGGCAGGTGCCGGAGATCCCCGCCGGCGCGGTCGGCGCCGGCACGGTCTGCTATGACATGGCCTATGGCCGTGGCGACACGCCGTTCGTGACCTGGGCGAAGGAGCACAAGGCCGGGCTCGCCGTGAAGGGCTGGGGAATGCTGGTGGAGCAGGCCGCGGCTTCCTATCAAGCCTGGCGCGGCCTCAAGCCGCCGACCGCTCCGGTCATCGGCGCGCTGCAGTCCCTCTAGTCATCCGGCTCCCGGCCGGGACGCCCGGCCACGCGAACGGCTAGGACCGCTACAGGTAGCCATCCTTCACCTTGACGTACCAGCCGGCGCTGTAGGCGAGCTGCGCAACCTCCTGCTCGGTGAGGGCACGGGCCCGTCGCGCCGGGCTGCCCACGTACAGCGAGCGCGTCTCGCAGCGCATGCCGGGCGTGACCATGGCCCCGGCGCCGATCAGCACCTCATCGGCCACCAGCGCACCGTCCATCACGATCGCGCCCATGCCCACCAGGCAACGGTTGCCGACGGTGCAGCCATGCAGGATGACGCGATGCCCGAGCGTCACGTCGTCACCGACGGTCAGCGCGAAGCCACCGGGAAAGTACGGGCCGTCGTGGGTGACGTGCAGCACCGAGCCGTCCTGGATGCTGGTGCGCGCACCAACCCGGATGACGTTGACGTCGCCGCGCACCACCGCCATCGGCCAGACCGAGCAGTCGTCACCGAGGGTGACCTGCCCGATGACCGCCGCGGCCGGGTCGACGTAGACACGTCGCCCGAGAGTGGGCGTCACGCCCTGCCAGCTGCGGATGTGCCGGGGCTGCTGCACTTCGTCTTGCCCGCTCACCGCATGGTCACCAGTTCTTCGGCGCTGGTCGGATGGATCGCGACGGTATCGTCGAAGTCGCGCTTGGTTGCGCCCATCTTGATGGCCACCGCAAAGCCCTGCAGCATCTCGTCCGCACCCTCGCCGATCACGTGCAGACCGACGATCCTTTCGTCCGGCCCGACCGTGACGAGCTTCATGTCGGCGCGCCGCTTGTGGGCGGTCAGCGCGTGATAGAGCGGCGTGAAGCCGGACGTGTAGCACTTCACCGCGTCGCCGTGCAGGTCGCGCGCCTCCGCCTCGGTCAGGCCCACCGTGCCGATGGGGGGATGCGTGAAGATCACCGTCGGAATGAGCTCGTAGTCGAGACGGCGATCCGGCTGTCCGCCGAACAGCCGGTCGGCCAGGCGGCGCCCCGCCGCGATCGCGACCGGCGTCAGCGCCTCACGGCCGGTCACGTCACCGATCGCATAGACCCCGGTCACGTTGGTTTCCTGGAACGGGTCGGTGATGACATAGCCGTCGTCGTACTGGCGGACACCGGCACGTTCCAGCCCGAGGCCGGCGACCGCCGGCTCGCGCCCGACCGCCCACAGCACGCATTCGAACGGGCCCAGCACGCGGCCATCCGCGGTCCAGACTTCATGATGGTCGTCGACCCGGCGCACCTGTGCCGGCACGGCATGGTCCACGATCTCGATGCCGTCCTCGCGCATCTGCCGCATCAGCGAGGCCGACAGCATGACCTCGAAGCTGCGCAGCACGTGATCATGACGGATGATGCTGGTGACCTTGCTGCCCAGTCCCGCGAACACGCCGCCGAGCTCCATCGCCACGTAGCCGCTGCCGATCACCGCGACGGACCGGGGCCGTCGCTCGAGCGCGAAGAAATCATCCGACGTGATGCCGAACCCGGCACCGGGCACGTCCGGAACGATCGGCCTGCCTCCGGTCGCCACCACGACGTGCGGCGCGGTCAGCACCTCGTCGCCGGCAATGACCGTGCGGGCATCGTCGAAGCGCGCCGCGGCCGCGATGTGCGTGATCTTGCGCCGTTCGAGATTGGCGGCGTAGATGCCGTTCAGGCGGCGGATGTAGGCATCGCGGGCCAGCTTGAGCGCATGCCAGTCGTGACCACGCACCTCGACGTCGAAGCCATAGCCGGCGGCGTCACGCATGTGTTCGGCGAGACTCGCCGCATAGAACATGACCTTCTTCGGGACACAGCCGACATTCACGCAGGTACCGCCCAGCGGCCTGGGCTCGGCCAGCGCGACGCGCGCACCATAATCCGCGGCACGCTGCGCGCAGGCGAGTCCGCCGCTGCCGCCGCCGATGACGATCAGGTCGAAGTGCGCCGGCATGTGAACTCCGTCAGCCCGGGGAAGCGCGACCCCAATGATATACTCGCGGGTCGCCGGCAGGCTTTGCCAATCGGGAGATCGCCTCGATGGAGATTCTCGTCGTACTCGCCATCATCCTGGTCGCCGGCTTCTATGGCATAGGCATCTACAACGGCCTCGTCACGCTGCGCGAGGGGGTCAAGCAGGCCTGGTCCAACATCGACGTGCTGCTGGTGCAGCGTCACGACGAGTTGCCCAAGCTCGTCGAGACCTGCCGGCGCTACATGCAGTACGAGCAGGAGACGCTGGAGCGCGTGATGAAGGCGCGCGCGTCGGTCTTCCAGGCATCCGGCCGCGGCGACGTCGCCGCCGTGGGCGCGGCGGAGAGCGTGCTGCGCTCGGGCCTCGGGCAGCTGTTCGCGCTCGCCGAGAACTATCCCCAGCTGAAGGCCGACGAGTCGTTCCGCCACCTGCAGTCCCGCATCTCGCAGCTGGAGGAGAACATCGCCGACCGCCGCGAGCTGTACAACGCCGCCGTCAATCTCAACAACGTGCGGGTGCACCAGTTTCCCGACCTGGTCGTCGCCCGCCTGTTCGGCTTCCAGACCGCCGAGCTGCTCGAGTTCACCGACCGGCCAGACCAGCGACGTCGACATGAAGGCCCTGTTCAGCTGAAGTGGAGCCCGCCGAGTACTGGCTCGTCCTGGCGGTCGTCGCGGCCGCCGGCGCCTGGGGATTCCAGCGCGGCTTCCGCTGGTGGCGCTGGGCGCGCCGCATCGAGGACACGCCGACATCCCTGGTGCGCAGCGCCGCGCAGGGCTACGTGGAGCTGGTCGGCGTCAGCCGGATGATGGCCGGCCAGCCGGTGATCGCGCCGCTGTCGAAACGGCCCTGCACCTGGTGGAGCTTCACTATCGAGCGGCGCAGCCGCAACCGCAAGGGCAACACCGAGTGGAAGATCGTCAATCGTGGCGCCAGCGACTCGCTGTTCCATCTCGAGGACGCGAGTGGCCGCTGCATCGTCGATCCCGACGGCGCCGAGGTCCTGCCGGGAACGCGCGACACCTGGTACGGCGACACGTCGTTGCCCGCCACGGGGCCGACCGGCCAACAGGGCTGGATGCCCCGCGGCCAGTACCGGTACCGCGAGGCGCGCATGCACGATGGCGAGGCGCTCTATGCCATCGGCTGGTTCCGCACCGAAACCAACATCCCGGTGGGCACGGCCGACGAGGAGGCCGGCGCGCTGCTGCGCGAATGGAAGCGTGACCCGACCGGCCTGCTCAGGCGCTTCGACGCCAATCGCGATGGCACGCTCGACCTGGCCGAGTGGGAAGCGGCCCGGGCCGCCGCCCACGAGCAGATCGCGGCCGAGCGCCGCCAGCAGTCGACGCTGGCAGGGGTGAACGTCCTGCAGCGCCCAATCGACCGGGCTGCGCCGTTCCTGATCGCCGCGTACGCGCCGGATCAGCTGGCGACCCGCTACCGGCGGCGGGCGCTGGGCGGGCTCGGGCTGTTCGCCGGTGCGATCGCGGCACTCGGCTGGCTGCTCGGCAGAGCGCTGGCCTGAGGAGGGTCGCCGGCCCTGCGCCGCGGCCCTACAATTGCCCTTTTCCCGCCCGCTCAAACGGACACACCCATGGACAATCCACTTCTGGCCAGGGATGGCCTGCCCCGTTACGACACGATCCGCGCAGAGCACGTCGAACCGGCGATCCGCGCGGCCATCGACCAGCATCGGCGCGAGCTCGCGGCGCTGCTCGAGCGTCCGGCACCCACTTTCGCGACGCTGGTCGAGCCCTTCGAAGAGCTGAACCACCGTCTCGCGCGCATCTGGTCGCCCGCGGAGCACCTGAACTCGGTACGCAGCGACGATGCGCTGCGGGCGGCCTACAACGACTGCCGCGTGCTGCTCGCCGACTATCACGCCGAGATCGGCCAGAACGAGGCGCTGTACCGGAGCTGTGTCGCGATCCAGCAGCGCGAGGGCGCCCGGCTGGATGCCCCGGCGCGCAAGCTGCTCGACAACCTGCTGCGCGACTTCCGGCTGGCCGGTGTCGGGCTCGCGCCCGAGGGCAAGGCCCGCTATCGCGAGCTGATGCAGGCCATGGCGAAGGCGCAGTCGAAGTTCGAGGAAAACGTGCTCGACGCGACCCAGGCTTTTCTCGCCAGGTGCGCGACGAGGCCGAGCTCGGCGGCCTGCCGCCGATGGTCGGTGGCACGCGCCGCGGCGACCGCCCGCGAGCGCGGTACGGGTGGCTGGGTGCTGGTGCTGGACCAGCCCAACTACGTCGCGGTGCTGTCGTACGCCGACGAACGCTCGTTGCGCCGCGAATTCTACGAGGCCTGGACCACGCGTGCCTCGGACCGCGGCCCCGGCGCACGGCGCTTCGACAACTCGGCATTGATGGAGGAAATCCTGGCGCTGCGGCACGAGATCGCCGGGCTCCTCGGATTCGAGTCCTACGCCGCGCTGTCGCTGGCCACCAAGATGGCGGCCGACGTCGACGAGGTGCTGGGCTTTCTGCGCGAACTCGTCGCGCGCTACCGCCCGGCGGCCGCGCGCGAGCTCGACGAGCTCGCCCGCTTCGCCGGCCACGAGCTGGAGGCCTGGGACGTCGCGTACTACGCCGAGAAGCTGCGCGAACGCGAGCACGCGGTTTCGCAGGAGGCGCTGCGGCCCTACTTCCCGCTGTCGCGCGTGCTGAACGGCCTGTTCGAGGTGGCCGGCCGCCTGTACGGCCTCGTCATCGAGCCGGTGGCGGACGTGGCGACCTGGCATCCGGACGTGCGCTACTACTCCCTGCGGCAGCGCACGACCGGCGAGCCTGTCGGCGGTTTCTACCTCGACGCCTGCGCCCGCGAGGGCAAGCGCGGCGGCGCCTGGATGGACGACTGCATCGGCCGCAAGCGCCTCGGCAGCGACACTGGCGCTGCCGGTCGCCAATCTCGTCTGCAACTTCACGCCCGCCGCGGCCGGCCGCGAGGCGCTGCTGACGCACGACGACGTGGTGACGCTGTTCCACGAGTTCGGCCACGGCCTGCATCACCTGCTGACGCGGGTGGACTACCCGAGCATCGCCGGCATCAATGGCGTGCCCTGGGACGCCGTCGAGCTGCCCAGCCAGTTCATGGAACAGTACGCGTGGCAGCCGGACGTGCTGCCGCTGATCTCTTCGCACGTCGACAGCGGCGAGCCGCTGCCCGTCAGCATGCTCGAGCGCCTGCTGGCCTCGCGCGTCTTCCACGCCGGTCTCGCCGCGGTACGCCAGCTCGAGTTCGCCCTGTTCGATTTCCGCCTGCACGCGGAGTACGACCCCGCGGCCGGCGGGCGCGTCGCCGGAAATTCTCGCCGAAGTGCGCCGCGAGGTGTCGGTGATCAGGGCGCCGGAGTTCAACCGCTTCGCGCACGCGTTCACGCACATCTTCGCGGGCGGCTACGCGGCCGGCTACTACAGCTACAAGTGGGCCGAGGTGCTGGCCGCCGACGCCTTCTCGCGCGTTCGAGGAGACGGACGTGTTCGACTCGGCCATTGCCCTGCGTTTCCTCGACGTCGATTCTCGCCCGGGGCGGCAGCCGCGACGTGATGGAAGCCTTCGTCGAGTTCCGCGGCCGGCGCCCGGAGGTGTCCTCGCTGCTGCGCCAGGACGGGATCGCTGCATGAAGATCGCCACCTGGAACGTCAACTCGCTGCGCGTGCGGCTGCCGCAGTTCGTCGAGTGGCTCGACGGCAACCCGGTCGACGTCATCGGGCTGCAGGAGACTGAAGCTGCCCGACGAGGCGTTTCCCGGCGGCGGAGCTCGAGGCCCTGGGGCTGCACGCCGCCTGGTTCGGCCAGAAGACCTACAACGGCGTGGCGCTCGTCGTCGCGCCAGCCGCTGACGGACGTCGCGCTCGGCATACCGGGCTTCGACGACCCGCAGCGCCGCGTGATCGCGGCAACCGTCGCGGGCGTGCGGGTCATCAACGTGTACGTGCCGAACGGGCAGTCGGTCGGCTCGGACAAGTATGCCTACAAGCTGGACTGGCTGGCGCGCCTGGCGGCGTATGTCGACGACGGACTCGCGCCGACCATCCGCTGGTCGCGCTGGTCGGCGACTACAACATCGCGCCGGAGGATCGCGACGTGCACGACCCGGCCAAGTGGGAAGGTTCCGTGCACGTCAGCGAGCCGGAACGCGCGGCGCTCCGCGAGCTGCTCGGCACCGGCCTGATCGACACTTTCCGGCTGTTCGAGCAGCCGCCGGAAGCGTATTCAGCTGGTGGGACTACCGGATGGGCGCATTCCGCCGCAACCACGGCCTGCGCATCGACCTCATCCTCGCCAGCAACGCGCTGGCCGGCCGCTGCAGCGCCTGCGAGGTCGACCGCACGCCGCGCAACCTGGGAAAGGCCTTCCGACCACGCCCCGGTCGTCGCGACGTTTGACATAGCTTGAGCGGCGCCGCGCCCCGGCTCCGGCGCATTTCCGCGACGCGGTTGTTGGCTAAAACCCGGATTGACGGGCGTAGACTCCGCTGAATTCCGATCCCCCAGAGGCTGGGACCACCTTGACACCGCGCATCGCCGCAGCAACTACGACGTCACCGACACCGTCGACGTGAGTTCTCCCGCTGCGGTCAAGGCCGCGGTGTCCGCCCTGTATGCGCAGGCCTGGCCGGGCGCGGACCTCGAGACGCTGGGCCGCGCCGTCGACGACTTCGAGCGGCTGTTCACCGGCCGCATGCCCGGCTACATGGGCGTCGACACCGTCTATCACGACATGCAGCACTCGCTGGACATGGTGCTCGCCACCGCGCGGCTGCTGGTCGGGCTACGAGAAGACCGCCCGCGAGACCGCGCAGACTCGGGCCGGGACGGGCGCTGATGGGCCTGGTCACCGCGCTGTTCCACGACGCCGGCTACATCCGCGAGGAGTCCGAGGCCGACGTGTCCAACGGCGCGGTCTTCACGCGCAGCCACGTCAGCCGCGGCGCCCGCTACCTCGGCCGCTACCTGCCGCAGATCGGCCTCGCCGAGTGGGTGCCGGTCGCAACGCGCATCATCCACTTCACCGGCTACGAAGTGCCGTTCGACGACATCCGCGTCGCCGACCCGCGCGATCGCAAGGTCGGTCATCTGCTCGGCACGGCCGACCTGCTCGCGCAGATGTCGGATCGATGCTACCTGGAGAAGTGCCGCGACCGGCTGTACGCGGAGTTCGTGCTCGGCGACGTCGCGGTCTATCCCGGCACCGAAGGGCTCAAGGTCAACTACGGCTCGGGCCTCGACCTGCTCCGGCAGACGCCGCACTTCGTGCGCAACGCCATCGAGCAACGGCTCGAAGCGGCTTTCGATCACGCCTATCGGCACATGGAGCCCGTCTTCGACGGCCGCAATCCGTACACGGAAGCGATCCGCGAGAACGTCTCCTATCTCAAGGACGTCATGCGCACCGGCCAGTGGCGCATGCTCAGGCGGACACCTGCCCGTCTACACGGTGGAACCGGACACCATGCGCAATGTCCGCACGCTCGTGGTCGAACATCTCGAACGGACCTGGCGGCCCTTCCCGAGCCCGTTCGCCGGCGGCGACAAGGACTGAGCCGGCTCAGCGCGGGCCGGTCGCCCAGCGCGAACGCATGCGTGGCGGCTTGTCGACCGTGCGCACGTAGCGGGCATGGATCGCCGGCAGCGACTCCAGGATCCATTCTTCTCCAAGCACGCCGGCGCCGCCGAGTGCGTCGGCCAGCGTGGCGAGGTCGAGCCGCGCCAGCGCCCGCCGCGCGAGCGGCGCGAAGCTGAGATGCCAGGGCTCGGGCCGCACGCCGCCCGCGCCGCTGACATAGGGGCGGTAGAAGCCGTAGCGTCGCATGTTGCGCTCCAGCCAGTCGCTCGAGCCGGGCGAATGGACCCCCGCCGCGTACTCCTCGGGGATCAGCCGTATCGTTTGTCCTGCGACGAGTGCATTGCGATCGATCACGTCGATGTCGGTGCCCCAGTGGTGCCGGCTCGCTCCGGGCAATGCCGACCACAGCAGTATCGTCGTGACCCGCGCGGCGGGCGCGAGCGCCAGGACGTCGACCGGGCGACCGCGCGCGTCGAGCACCGGCCGTTCGCCACGGTACTTGGCGTTCCAGATCGCCCGCTGCCGGTCGAAGTCGCGGAACGAAGACACCGGCTCCAGCTCGAGGCCCGCCTGCGCCGCCGCCTCGCGCATCGCCAGGAAAGGATCACGCACCTCGTGATGCAGCGTGCAGGGCGGCGCATCGAGCTCGACCACATGCAGCCTGGACCGCCCGGTCAGCTCCAGCGGGCCCCACGGCTTGGCGCTGCGACGGCTCATGCTTCCGCGGTGGCGACGACTTCGTCGAGGACCCGCTCGAAGGTCGCAACCTCCTGAGCGCCCGATATCGCATAGCGTCCGTCGAAAACAAAGAATGGCACCCCCGACACGCCCGCCTGCCGCGCCCGCGCCGCTTCAGCCTCGATGAAGCCCCAGTCCTCGCGTGACTCCAGCCGGCGGCGGATCGCCACCGGGTCGAGACCGTGCCGGGCGCCGATGTCCACCAGCGTCTGCAGATCGCCGATATCCAGCCCCTCCACGAAGTAGGCGCAAAACAGCGCCTCCTGCAGCGCGTCCTGCCTGCCGATGGCAGCCGCCGCGTGCACCAGGGCGTGCGAGGCGCGCGTGTTCGGGCTGACGCGGATCCTGTCGAAGCGGTAGGCAATGCCCTCGGCGGCACCCAGCTCGACCAGCCGCTGGCGCGCTGCCTGCACCGCCTCGACACTGCCGAACTTCGCGGCGAGGTGCGCCGTGTGATCGACTCCCGCAGCCGGCATGTCGGGGTTCAGCTCAAAGGGCAGCCAGTGCACCGCTGCCGACACCTCCGGGCGCGCGGCCAGCGCCCGCTCCAGGCGCCGCTTGCCCAGGTAGCACCAGGGGCAGATGGTGTCGGAGACGATCTCGATGAGCATCCCCGGATGGTACACAGGGCCATGTGCTCGCGGGGAGCGCCCGCTGGGCATATGATGGCCGTTCGAGGCGGGCAGGCTACCGGGGGGAAGGCGCGGGCCACGCACTCTGATGACCGATAACAAGAAAACGCCGTTGCGCGCCCGGGCCATGCTGATCGCGGCCGCCGGGACCGTGGCGGTGCTCAGCCTGACTGCCGGCGCCATCGCCATCGACCATTTCCTCGATCGCCGCGCCAGCGACGCCGCCACGCGGCATGCGGAATCCCTCGTCCGCGGCGACCCCGCCGCGCGTCAGGCTCTCGAAGCCGTCGCCAGCGAGCTCGCGGCCTCGCGGCAACGCGCCCTCACGCGGCGCGTGCTGATCGTCGGCGCGGGAGGCACGGTGCTGCTGGTGTTCGCGTTGCTGCTCGCCGCCCGGGTCGCGCGCGAAGCGGAGGCGTACCCGGAGCGGGTGCGGCGTGCCGCCTACAAGTTTGCCGTCGGCGACTGGTCGCAGCCGATCGTTGCGGACGACGGCGACGAAAGCGTCGCCCAGGCCCTGGAATCGATCCGCGAGCGCGCTGTCGAGCGCGAGGCCGCGGCACGCTGGCTCGACGGCGTGCTGGACAGCATGGCCGACGCCGTATTCGTCACCTCGCCGAGCGGCGCGATCCGCCGGGTCAACAACGCGGCCACGCGGCTGACCGGGTGGTCGGCGCAGGAACTGCTGGGCCGCTCCATCGTTTCGGTGGTCGCGCCGCAGGACCAGACCGGTTTCGACGTCGACGCCGCCTCCCAGCAGACTCGCGAGCTGACATTCGCGACGCGCGCCGGACAGGTGATCCCGGTATCCCTCTCCGGATCGCAGATGGCCATGGAGGACCCGGGCTCGACGGGATGCATATTCGTGGCGCGCGACATCACCGATCGCAAGCGCGCGGAGCGGCGTATACGGTATCTGGCGCGCTACGACACGCTGACCAAGGTGCCGAACCGCATGCAGTTCCAGCACAGCCTGCAGCAGGCCATCGCGCGGGCACGGCGCAGCCGCCGCACCCTGGCACTGCTCTACCTCGATCTCGACCAGTTCAAGGAGGTCAACGACACCTTCGGCCACGCGGCGGGCGACCGCACCCTGGAGATTCTCAGCGAGCGGCTCATTTCGATGCTGCCCAAGGAAACCATGCTGGGCCGGCTCGCCGGCGACGAGTTCGGCCTGTTCGTCGAGAACCTGAGCGTCGACGAGGACAACAGGCCGGCCGTGGGCGCACTGGCGCGGGAGCTCTTGGAGCATCTCGCCAAGCCATTCCACCTCGCGACTCAGGAGGTGGTGATCACGGCCAGTATCGGTATCGCATTCTGTCCCAACGATGCGGACAACGTCGTCGACCTGATTCGCGACGCCGACGCGGCCATGTACCACTCCAAGCAGAACGGCGGAAACAGCGTGTCGTTCTTCTCGCCGGAGATGAGCGCCGTGGCGGTGGAACGGTTGATGCTGAAGAGCAAGCTGCGCCGTGCCATCGAGCGCGACGAGCTGGTCATGCTCTATCAGCCCAAGGTGGACCTGCGCGACGGCAGGGTCGTCGGCGCGGAAGCGCTGCTGCGCTGGCGGCTGCCGGCGCATGGCGACATTCCGCCGTCACAGTTCATCCCGCTGGCGGAGGAGTCCCACCTCATCAACGAGATCGGCGAGTGGGTACTGAAGCGCGTGTGTCGCGACTACCGGCGCTGGCAGGATCACGTGCCGCAACCCGGCCGCGTCTCGATCAATCTCTCGCTCAAGCAGCTGAAACAGGCCGAGTTCATTCCGCGCTGCCGCTCGGTGTTCGACGACTTTGGCGTTTCGCCGACCAATTTCGAGCTGGAAATCACCGAGACCACGCTGATGACCGACGCGCGGCGCATGCTGAGCCTGCTGGATCAGCTGCGCGCGATGGGCGTGCACCTCGCCATCGACGACTTCGGCACCGGCTACTCGTCGCTCGCCGCCCTGCAACAGTTCCCGGTCGGAACGCTGAAGATCGACAAGAGCTTCGTGCGCCATGCGGCGGCCACCAAGGAAGACGCCACCCTGGTGCGGACAATCATCGAGATGGGCCGCAATCTCGGCCTGGTGGTGGTCGCGGAGGGTGTCGAGACGCCGGCCCAGCTGCGCTACCTGCGCGAGCGCAACTGCCACGTCGGGCAGGGCAAGCTGTTCGGCGAGGCGATGGAAGCCGACGCCCTGCTGAAGATGCTGCTGGACCAGGCCAGCGGCGAGCGGCGCTTCGCCGAATACTTCGGCTGACCCCGAGGGCGGCCGCCGGCGCGCCCCGCCCACCCCGGATCTGCAAAAAAAAGGCGGGCTGCAAGCAGCCCGCGCGAACGGGGGTCACTCGTCAGATGGCTCTGACAGGGCGAGATTACGGAGCACAGCCAGGTGTGTCAAGGATTTGTATAGATACGTCCTGTACATGTGGTGTACACTCTGGACCTAGCTTCATTGTCGGGGTTGCGTCATGTACTCCATCAAGGCCGTTTCCCAGGCGACGGGCCTCAGTATCGAGACCTTGCGGGCGTGGGAACGCCGCTACCAGATCGTCGAACCCGAGCGCGACCCCAACGGTCGCCGGGCCTATCGACCGGACGACGTGATCCGCTTGCGCAAGCTGCGCGAGGCCACGGAACGCGGCCATCCCATCAGTCGCCTCGCGCGGCTGCAGGAAGGCGAGATAGAAGAGATTCTCGGCACGCCGGTCGCCCAGCCGTCCTCCACGGCCGCCGTACCCGCCGCCGGCGCGCCCGGGCCGGAACTTCGTCAGCCAGATGATCGCTGCGGCCGAAGATTACCGGCCCGCCGACTGCGATCAGCTGCTGGCCATGTCGATGGCGCTGATGCCGCTCGATCGGGTGGTCCGCGAGGTGCTGGCGCCGGTGCTGACTGAGGTCGGCGAGCGCTGGCACCGCGGCGACTTCGCGATCGCGCAGGAGCGCATCGTCAGCGCCTCCGTGCGCCGCCAGCTGTCCAGCGTCCTCGACACCTACGCGCGTGTCGCGAACGGTCCGATCATGGTGTTGAGCACCCCGTCGGGCGAGCGCCACGACCTCGGCATCCTCATGTGCGCGCTGCTGGCGGCGTCGCGCAACGTGCGCTGCCATTACCTCGGCCCGGATCTGCCGGTCGAGGAACTCGCCACCTACGCCTCGCGCGTCAGCGCCGACGTGGTTGCGCTGTCGGTGATGAATGGCGAGGACATCGACCTGTTGCTGGAGCAGCTGCACCGGCTCGACCAGTTCCTGCCCGAGCGGATCGAGCTGTGGGGCGGCGGCAAGGCCTTGACGCGTGCCAATCCGAGTCGACTGCCGCCACGCCTGAAGCTGCTCGACGACCTGACGGAATTCGAGCGCCAGCTCGGTCTGCTGCCGGCCCGCTTCGCGTCCTGACCCGTTGCCGGCCGCCCCTCAGGGCGCGCCAGCCGTATCGGCCGCAAGCTCATCGGCGGCGCGGCCCAGCAGCGCCGAGGCGGCTTCCGAGAAGGCGGCGTCGAGCGCCGCGGTCACCGCCGACAAGGTATTCGCGCCCGCCGGGACGGCGGCAGTCTGCGACCACGACGCGAGCGGCGTCAGGTCTCCCCGCCGCGCGACGGTGGCGGCCAGCGCCACCTGCGCCGTGGGAACCGGGCCTTGCGTATAGTCGGCCTCGAAACGTCTGACTTCCACGCCCAGCACGTGCGTCGACTTGAAATTCGGCGGATCCCCCTCGACGGTCCGCAGGCGCCCGGAGTCGCGCAGCGCGCCGACCAGCGCCCCCTGGACCACCGCGCCGAGATCCCCGCTCCAGCGGGCGCCGGCATAGTAGTCCAGCCTGTTGGCCGGCCACAGTGTCGCGATGCGCTCCGACTTGAGACCCGGCGCCACGACCGGCCTCAGCACCAGCAGGCCCGCCTCGACCCGGCCGCCGCCGGGCAGCACCGGCGTGCCGAGGCGATACACGCTCGGCTCCGGCACATTGCGCTCGAAGCTGCCGGCACAGGCCGTCAGTGCGAGACACGCGACTGCTGCAAGCAGACTTCTCATTGGGGTATCTCCACGCCGCGCTGGACGGGCTGGTACAACAACAGCGACGGGTCCTGCTCGAGACGCTGCCCGAGACGATCGACCGAGCGCGCCGCGCTGCGCAGGTCGCGCACCAGTTGCTGAATCTCCGCCAGGCCCTGATCGGCGAAACCCGACACGCTCGCCTCATTGGCGGCCAGCAGCCCGTCGATGCGCTTGCTGGACGCCGCGATGCTGTCGGCCGCGGCCCGCAGGCTCTGGATGCCGGCGGCGATCTCCGGCGCCGCGTTGGCCGAAACCTCTCCGAAGGTCGAGGCCATGGTGCGGATCTCGGCGGCAGCGGCCTGGGCGTCGACCAGCAGCCGGCGCGCGTCCGCCACGGTCGCCGGCAGGTCACGGGTCGCCAGCTCGACGCTGTCCAGGGCCTGGCTGACGGCCTGGATGTTGCGGTCCGACAGCGTCGCATTCAGCCTGTTGAGCACCTCGCCCGCCTTCGCCACCACGTCGGGCAGGCTGCTGACGAACACATCGAAGTCCGATCGCTCCGACGGGATCACGGGGTAGTTCAGGCTCGGGACGGGTTCCGTTGGCGGCTTGGAGGGATCGGCCGGCTTGAGGTCGACGAACAGCAGCCCGGTGACGCCCTGCAGCGCAAGCCGCGCGACCGTGTTGGACTCGATCGGCGTGTCCTCCGCCACGTCGGCGACGATGCGTACGCGGCGCGGATCGCGCGGATCCAGCCCGATGCGCACCACCCGGCCGACCGCAACGCCGAGGTAACGGACCGAGCTGCCCTCGGAGAGTCCGAACACGCTGCCGTCGAAGTAGATCTCGTGGCGCGCATAGGCGCGCCGGTCACCCGTATCCGAGTACCAGAGCACGAAGCCCGTGGCCATGGCGGCGAGCAGCAGCACGAAAGCGCCGACCGCCACATAGTTTGCGTCTCTGTCCATGCTCAGCGCCCCCGCCCGGCGGCGCGGCTGCGCTCGCCGTGAAAATACTCGTGGATCCAAGGATGCGCGTGCTGCACGATTTCGTCGAGCGTCCCGCTGATCATGTGCCGGTCGACGATCACCCCGACTCGATTGCAGGTGCGGTAGATCGTGTCCAGATCGTGCGTGATCATGACGATCGTCAACGCCAGGTGCTTCTGCAGGTACAGCACCAGGCGATCGAAGGCGGCCGCCGAAATGGGGTCGAGCCCCGAAGTCGGCTCATCGAGAAACAGCAGCTTCGGGTCGAGCGCCAGCGCGCGCGCCAGCGCCGCGCGCTTGACCATGCCACCGGACAACTGCGCGGGATACTTGTCCGCGGCCTCGAGCGGCAAGCCGACCATGCGGATGCGCAGCTCGGCGAGGTCACGCATCATTGCCGGGGCGAGGCGATAGTACTCCGCTATCGGCAACTCGATGTTCTGCGCAACCGTCAGCGAGCTGAACAGCGCGCCGTGCTGGAATGTCACCCCATAGCGGCGCTTGACGTCGAGCAAGTCCCGACCGGATACGCCGACGACCTGCCGGCCATCGATCTCGACGCTGCCTGCAGACGGTACCTGCAGGCCGAGCATCGTGCGCAACAGGACCGACTTGCCGCTGCCGGAGCCGCCGACGATGCCGAATATCTCGCCCGGCATGACTTCGAGGTCGAGCCCGTCATGCACCACCTGGGCGCCGAACCGGTTGACGATGCCGCGCACACGAATGACCGGCTCCATCAGATGTCGAGCTCCATGAACAGCACGGCGAACATGGCGTCGAACAGGATGACGAGGAATATCGACTGCACCACTGCGACGGTGGTGAGCCGCCCGAGCTCGCGTGACGAACCACGAACCTGCATGCCACGCAGCGTGCCGACCAGCGCGATCAGCAGCGCAAACACCGGTGCCTTGACCAGTCCGACCCAGAAGGTGGTGCTGGCGATGGATTCGTCGACCCGCTCCAGGTACTGGGTGAAGGTGATGTCGACCAGCGACCACGACAGCAGCGCGCCCCCGGCGAGGCCCATGGCGTCGGCGACGACGGTAAGCAGCGGCAGGGCGATGACCAGCCCGAGCACCCGCGGCACCACCAGCACCTCGATCGGATCCACGCCGATCGAGCGCAGCGCGTCGACCTCGTCGTTGAGCTTCATGACCCCGATCTCGGCCGCGAAGGCGCTGCCGGAGCGTCCGGCGACGATGATGGCCGTCAGCAGCACGCCCAGCTCCCGCAGCACGGAGATCGTCACCAGATCGACCACGAAGATCTCGCCGCCGAACTGGCGCAGCTGCTGGGCGCCGATATAGGCGACGATGACGCTGATCAGGAAGGCGATCAGCGACACGATCGGCACGGCCGTCGCGCCGGTCTCGTAGACGTGGCGCACGATCGAGGCCAGCCGGAAGCGGCGCGGCGAAATCAGCGCCCTGCCAATCGTCGCGACGATCGACCCGAGCATCGAAAGGTGGTCGAGCAGCTGCTCGCGGGCACGTATGGCGAGATACCCGAGCGTCTGCAGCGGCATCGCGACCAGGCTGCGGCGGAATTCCTCCTCGTCGGGCGGCTCTGGCGCGGCCGCGATCGCCTGGTCGATGAACGCGAGCTCGGTCGGGCGCTCCGTCAGCCAGTGATCTGCGCGCCGTCCTCGGCGAGCCGCCGTTCAAGGGCCCGCAACATCCAGCCGCCGGTCAGGTCGATCGCCTCGATGCCGGAGCCGTCGATGCTGACCGCTTGCGCCGACCCGACCGGCGCGGCCGTGACCTCCCGCTCCAGCTCTGCCACCTGCGCGATGGTCCACGGCCCGCGGAGCTCTACCGTTCGCCGGCCACCCTCGTCTGCAATGCTGACGTGCACGGGTCGGGCGTCCGTCAGGCCGGCGGCGTCACAGCTTCTTGTGGCTGCCGTCGCACAGCGGTTCGGCCGCGGTCTGCTTGCAGCAGCAGAACCACAGCTTGCGATTCTCCGTCGCGTCGTACTTGAGCGGCGAGAGATCGCTGCCCTGGTGGGACCCGTCGCAGAACGGCTGCCGGCTGCTCTTGCCGCAGCGGCACCACCAGTAGGTCCTGCCGGCCACGACGTCCACGCCCATCGGTGCCTTCGCCGCCACCACGCGCTCGCTCATCCGCCTTCCTCCCTGGTCTGGTTCCATGATGCTAGCAGGCGCAACCAGCAGCGACCAAGATTCGTGGTTGCCACGTCGCGCGTGGAACCTCAACATGCGATGCATGCATAAGAAGGCGATGACAGATGGCCGGTGACGGCCTGGCCGACGTCCTGCTGCTGCTGGCGGCGACGCTGCTCGTGGTGGCCTCGCTGCGCCGTCTGCGCCTGCCGCCCATTCTCGGTTTCCTGACGGTCGGCATTGCGCTCGGGCCCAACGCTCTCGGCTGGGTCGAGGATACGGAGACGACCTCGGTACTGGCCGAGTTCGGCATCGTGTTCATGCTGTTCACGCTCGGCCTCGAGTTCTCCTTGCCGCGCATGATCGCCATGCGCAACGAGGTGTTCGCGCTAGGCACGGCCCAGGTCGTGCTGACCTCGCTCGCGGCCGGGGCCGTCGGCTGGTGGCTCGGGGCCCCGCCGGAAGTCGCGATCGTACTGGGGGGCGCGGTGGCGATGTCCTCCACCGCCATCGTCATCAGCCAGCTCTCGGAGCAAGGCGAGCTCAATCGCACGCACGGGCGGCTGTCCTTCGGCATCCTGCTGTTCCAGGACCTCGCCTACGTCCCGTTCCTGGCGCTGGCCGGCCTGATCGGCACCACCGGCGGCGACTACACGCCGTCCGGTCTGCTGCTTGCCGTGGCCAAGGGCGCCGCCGCGCTCGCCATCGTGCTCGCGGCGGGCCGTTGGCTGCTGCGCCCGATGTTCCACGAGATCGCGCGTGCCCGGACCCAGGAACTGTTCACCATTGCGGTGTTGTTCGTGGCGATCGGGGCCGCCTGGGCCACCCACGCCGTCGGCCTGTCGTTCGCGCTCGGCGCGTTCCTCGCCGGCATGATGCTCGCCGAAACCGAATACCGATATCAGGTCGAGGCCGGAATCCGGCCGTTCCGCGACACCCTGCTCGGCCTGTTCTTCGTCACCGTCGGCATGATGCTCGACGTGCGTTTCCTGTTCAGCCAGCTGCCCGTGGTCACGGCGCTGCTGGTCGGGCTGCTGCTGCTCAAGGCCGGCGTCATCACGCTGGTGGCGAAGCGCTTTGCCGGAACCTGGTTCAAGTCGCTGCGCACCGGCATCGTGCTGGCGGAGGGCGGCGAGTTCGGTTTCGCGCTGCTCGCGCTGCTGTTGCAAAACCGGCTCATGGGGCAGGAGGCCACCCAGCTGCTGCTGGCCGCCATCACCCTCAGCATGATCGTCTCGCCGCTCCTGATCCGTCACAACCGCGAGATCGCCCGCTTCCTGCTGCGCGACAAGGGGCCAGCCAGGCCGAAGGTCGGCGAGGTCGACATGGCGACCGACGCGCTGGCGCACCGCGAGCACGTCATCCTGTGCGGCTTCGGCCGCGTCGGGCAGAACGTGGCGCGGGTGCTCGAGGACCAGGGCTTCGAGTACCTGGCGATGGACCTGGATCCGTTCCGCGTGCGCACCGCGCGCGAAGCCGGCGACCCCGTGATCTACGGCGACGCCGCGGACGAGCAGCTGCTGGCCGCGGTGGGTCTGGAGCACGCGAGCGCCGTGGTGGTGACATTCTCCGACCCCGATCGCTCGGTGCCCATCGTCCGCGCCATCCGCCAGCTGCGCGCCGATGTGCCGGTGCTGGTGCGCATGGCGGACGACACCCGTCTCGAGCAGCTGCTCGCGGCTGGCGCGACAGAAGTGGTTCCGGAGACGCTCGAGGCGGCGCTGATGCTGGTGTCCCACGCCCTGCTGGTGCTGAACGTGCCGATGTCGCGGGTCGTGAAGACCATCGGCGACATCCGCCGCAAGCGCTACAGCCTGCTGCGCAGCGTGTTCCGCAGCGCCAAGGCGGAGCTGATCGACGACCAGCACAGCCTGCGCGAGGAGCTGCATACGGTGGTGCTGCCCCCCGGGGCCTGGGCGATCTCGCGCAGCATCGCGGAGGTGCGCGAGCGTGGCGCCGAGGTGTCGTTCACCGCGGTACGGCGCGACGGTATCGTCGGTCGCGACCCGTCCAAGGACATGACGCTGCGCGCGGGCGACGTCGTCGTGCTGTACGGCACGCCCGAGGCGCTGGAGCATGCCGAAGCCGTGCTGCTGGCGGGCTGAGCGGCTTCAGGGCGCGACCGACAGCGCCCGGCTGTAGGTCACGTTCATGACGTTGTCGTACCAGCCCTCGACGCGCCCGGCGACCAGGTGCTTGGACACGTAGAAGAACAGCGGCACCAGCGGCGCGTCCTCGAGCAGCAGCGCTTCCGCCTGGCCGAGCAGCTGCGCGCGACGCACCGGGTCGGTTTCAGCACGGGCGTCGGCGAGCAAGCCATCATAGCCGGCGCTCGTGTAGCGCGGCAGATTGATGCCAAAGCCGCTCTCCAACAGCTGCAGGAAGGTATAGGGGTCGTTGTAGTCGGCCACCCAGCTGCCACGGAATACCTGCACTTCACGCGCGTCGATGCTCTGCTTCAGGACCCGGAACTCCTCCGCGGCGAGCGTGGTGTGCACGCCCAGCACCTGCTTCCACATGGCGCTGACCGCGAGCGCGAGTCGATCGTGCAGCGTGCTCTTGTTGAAGCGCAGCTCGATGGCGAGTGGCTTGTCGTCGCCGTATCCCGCCTGCGCGTACAGGCGCCGCGCCTCGGCAACGCGTCGCTCCGCCGGCCAATCCGCCCAGGCATAGCGCGCGGGCCGGTAGCCGGCCACGCCGTCCGGCACCCAGCCATAGGCTGCCAGCTCGCCGTCGCCGAGCACCTGCCGCACGAGGATCTCGCGGTCGATCGCCATACTGAGCGCGCGCCGCAGTGCCGGCGCGCCTGCAAACGGCGCCTTGTCGGTGGCGAAGCCGTAGTAGTAGACACCGAGCTGCGGCGAGACGTGCAGGCCCGGCGTGTTGGCCGCTTCGAGACGCGCCACCTGGCCGGGGGGCAGCGTGTAGGTCACGTCGAGCTCGCCCGCGCGGAACCGGGCGAGTTCGGCCGGCGGGTCGTTGATGTGGTGGTAGCGCACGGCGTCGAGGCGGGTGCGCGCGGCATCCCAGTAGCGCTCGTTGCGCACCGAGCGGACCCACGCCCCCACCTGCCACTCGACCGGCACGAATGCGCCGTTGGTGACCGCCGTTCCCGGACGCGCAAAGCGCGCGCCCTCCGTGGCCAGTGTCGGCCGATGCACCGGGAACGTCGCCGGGTGCGACAGGATGGCCAGGAACTGCAGCGCCGGCGCCTCGAGCGTCACCTTCAGCACCTGTGGACCCAATGCCTCGACACCCAGCTCGGCGGGTGCGCGCTCGCCGCTGAATATCCCGCGCGCATGCAGCACGGGTTCGAGGATCTGCGCGTACTGGGACGCGGTGGCCGGATCGACCAGCCGGCGCCAGGCCGCGACGAAGTCCTCGGCCTCGACCGCATCGCCGTTCGACCACGCCGCACCGGGCCGCAGCCGGAAGACATAGGTCCGACCGCCATCGGTCACTTCCCAGGACTCCGCGACGCCGGCGGCGACCCCGCCATCCGCCGCGACGCTGGTCAGGCCCTCGTAGGCATCGCGCAGGATGGTGAGCGCCGAATCCATGCGCGCGAGCTGCGGGTCGAGCGAGTCCGGCTCTGCGCCATTGCCGCGCTCGAGCTGCGCGACACCCGCCGCAGCGACCGGCCCTTCCTGATGGCCGGACTGATAGACCCACCAGAACGCCAGCGCCGCGGCGGCGAACACCGCCAGCAGCGCCACCCGCCGCAGCGGGCTCAGCGGCGGCTGTGCGGGATCCCGGCCGCGCGACACGTCCTCACGCCCACTCGGTCAGCTGCTCGCGCTCGTACAGCGCGCGGAACGACGGCCGTCCCTTCATGCGCCCCACGTAGTCGCGGATCGCCGGCCACTCGGTCGCGGGCTTCGGCATGTTGCGCGACCAGCGCATGAGCATGGTGGCCAGGAAATCGGTGGCGGTGACACGCGGGCCGGCCACGTACGGGCCGTGCGCGGAGAGGTGTTGGGCGATGCGCTCGAAAGCCGCCTCGATCGGCGCCGCGGCGCCCGCCTTGACCGCCTCGGCATGCGCCTCGCCGGCGGGCCCGGCCGGATAGAACCAGTTGCGGAATGCCGGTTGGACCGTGTTCGCCAGGTGCAGCATCCACTGCAGGTAGGCGAGTCGCTCCGGCGCGCCCACCGGTGGGGCAAAGCCCGACTCGGGATGACGCTCCGCCAGCAGCAGCAACAGGGCCGCGCATTCGCTCACGGGCCGGCCGTCGACGATCAATGTCGGCACCAACCCATTGGGATTGAGCGCGAGGAACTCCGGCCGCTTGTGCTCCCCGGCCTGGAGGTCCAGCCGCTTCAGCTCGTGCGGCGCGCCGATCTCGATCAGCAGCCAGTGCACCGCCAGACTGGCGGCGCCCGGGGCATAGTAGAGCTGATACATGAGCGTCTCCCTGTTCAGTCCGCGAGGTCGGGTGGCGCGGGTGCCCGTGATTCACAATGCGCATCCGGCAGCGGCGCGCCGGCCGGGGTCAGGCACAGCTGCGCAGGCTGCATGCGGCGAAATCGATAGCCGCCGCCGGCCGGCCCCCAGCGCAGTTCGCCATCGGCGGCAAAGCCGCGATCCCAGTTCTCCATGCCGTCTTCCGACAGCACCAGCCGCGAGATCGCATACGCCGCGCCCTTGTAACTGTTCGGGCAGCTTGCCCCCGACGTCGTCCCCTCGAAGCGCTGCTTCCCGGCGCGCGTGATGACCGCGTCGCAGCCGGCGAGTTCGGTGAGATCCGCCGGCGACAACGCGGCGAACAGCGCCGGGTTGCGCCAGCCGCCGACGAACCGCCCGGGCTCGGGCAACGCGTAGCGCGTGGCGACGATGGCGCCGTCCGCCCGGGTCAGCAGGCGCGATATGCGCTGCAGATAAGGACGATCAGTCCCCATCATCCAGCTCTCCACGTAGACCCAGCGGCCCGGCTGTGCAGCCCAGGGCACCTCGACGAGATGCCAGACCGCGGTGCCATAGGCTGGATCCGCCGCAGCCTGCGCGGCGGAACTCCAGCTGCCGAGCTGCAGCGCCAGGTAATCGTCGATGACGTCCGCGCGCGCGCCCGCTGCCCCGCCCAGCGCCAGAGCCATCACGGCGAGCCGCTTGGCGAGGTTTGCTGTCATGCGTCCCTCGCCTAAGCCGCGCGCGAGCGCTTCTTCAGGTGGATCAGCAGGATCGAGACCGCCGCGGGCGTCATGCCCGGCAGGCGCGAGGCCTGGCCCAGGGTGTGCGGGCGTGCCTCCGCCAAGCCGCTGTCGCGCCTCGTTCGACAGGCCGGCGACCCGTGCATAGTCGAGGTCGGCCGGCAGCGCCAGCTCTTCGCTGGCCCGCTGCCGCCGGATCTCGTCGTGCTGCCGCTCGATGTAGCCCGAGTACCTGGCGCGGACTTCCACCTGCTGCACGACCTGCTCGGCGAGTCGCGGGTCGGCGTCCGCCGCGCGCGGCCCGACCGCCGCCAGCGCGGTGAGCGCGGCATGGCCGACACCCGGCCGGCGCAGCAGGTCGAAGGCACTTTGCTCACGCGTCAACGGAGCCCCCAGCACGGACAGCGCGTCCTGCTCGTGCAGATCCGCCGGCCGTACCAGGGCGGCGGACAGTCGCCGCACTTCGGCCTCGGTCGCCTCCAGCTTCGCATTGAAAAACCGCCAGCGCTCGTCGTCCACCAGCCCGAGCCCGCGGCCCGCCGCCGTCAGGCGGAAGTCCGCATTGTCCTCGCGCAGCAGCAGCCGGTGCTCGGCGCGGCTGGTGAACATGCGGTACGGCTCGCTTGCGCCGCGGGTGATCAGGTCGTCGATCAGCACCCCGATGTAGGCTTCGTCACGGCGCGGCCACCAGGGGTCCTGGCCGCGTATCCGGCAGGCGGCATTGATGCCCGCGACCAGACCCTGCGCCGCAGCTTCCTCGTAGCCCGTGGTGCCGTTGATCTGCCCGGCGAAATACAGCCCCTCGACGCACTTCGTCTCGAGGCCGTAGCCGAGCCCGCGCGGGTCGAAGAAATCGTACTCGATGGCGTAGCCCGGCCGGGTCAGGTGGGCGCGCTCGAAGCCACGGATGCTTTGCACGAACTCCACCTGCACATCGAAGGGCAGGCTGGTGGAAATGCCGTTCGGATAGATCTCGTGCGTGCCGAGTCCCTCCGGCTCGACGAATACCTGGTGCGAGCTCTTGTCGGCGAAGCGCTGCACCTTGTCCTCGACCGAGGGGCAATAGCGCGGCCCGGTGCCCTCGATCCGCCCGGTAAACATCGGCGAGCGGTCGGACGCCGCGCGGATCAGCTCGTGCGTGCGCTCGTTGGTCGCGGTGATGTGGCAAGGCACCTGTCGCGGGTGCTGCTCGCGCCGCCCGAGGAAGGAGAACACCGGGCGCGGCTCATCGCCGTGCTGGACCTGCATGCGGGAGTAGTCGAGCGTGCGCCCGTCCAGTCGCGGCGGCGTACCGGTCTTCAGTCGCCCGACGCCGAACGGCAGTTCGCGCAGGCGGCTGGCGAGGCGGTTGGACGGTGGATCGCCCGCGCGACCGCCGGCGTGGTTCTCGAGACCCACGTGGATGCGCCCACCCAGGAAGGTGCCGACAGTCAGCACCACCGCCCGGGCCTCGAACGCGACTCCGGCCTGGGTCAGGACGCGCTGCACGCGCCCCGACTCGATCACGATGTCGGCGACCTCGCCCTGGAACAGCGCAAGGCCCGGCTGGTTCTCCAGCATCGCGCGCACCGCGGCCTTGTACAGCTGGCGGTCCGCCTGGGCGCGGGTGGCGCGCACGGCCGGTCCCTTGCTGGCGTTGAGGGTGCGGAAGTGGATGCCGGCCTGGTCGATGGCGCGCGCCATGGCGCCGCCCAGCGCATCGATCTCGCGCACCAGGTGACCCTTGCCGATGCCGCCGATCGCCGGGTTGCAGCTCATCTGGCCGAGGGTCTCGATGTTCTGCGTGACGAGCAGCGTGCGCACCCCCATCCGGGCAGCCGCGAGCGCGGCCTCGGTACCGGCATGGCCGCCGCCAATCACGATGACGTCAAAGGACTTCAAGCCGGTCGACTCCCGCAGCTGCCACGTCCCGAGCGCTGCGATTCTATCCTGACCGCCCCCCGGGCTGGATGGTCCCCCGCGGCGGCGGGAGTTTTCCTGCGGCGGACTCCTCGCCATACTTCGCCCCGCAACGGGACCGGCTGGCGGCGGAGACGATATGGCAACACGAAGTTCGACATCGGCCACGGGCGCCGTCCTCGCGGCGGCCCTGGGCCTGCTGTGTGCACCGCCCCCGGCGGTGGCCACGGACACCGCCGCGACGCCCGCCATACCGCTGACTGCCTGCCGGCTGGAGCATCCGCTGGGGATCAGCTCGGTCGCGGCGCGTTGTGGCGAGCTCGAGCTCGCGGAAAACCCTGAAGAAACCGGCGGCCGGCGCATCCGCCTCGCCATCGCGGTCATCCCGGCGATCGCCACGCGCGCCCGGCCCGATCCGCTGTTCCTGCTGGCCGGCGGCCCCGGGCAGGGCGCCCGTGAAACCTTCGTGCCGATGCTGTCCGCATTCAGTGCCGTCCGCCGCGACCGTGATCTGGTGCTGGTCGACCAGCGCGGGACAGGCGGTTCGAACCGCCTGGACTGCAGGTTTCCCGACGAAACCTGGGACAGCGCCGACCTCGATGCCGCGCAGTTCACCCGACTCGCCAACGAATGCCTGACCACGCTGCCCGGCGATCCCCGCTACTACACGACCAGCATCGCGGTGCAGGACCTCGACGCGGTCCGGGCCGCGCTCGGCTACCAGCGCATCAATCTGTATGGCGGCTCCTACGGCACGCGCGTGGCGCAGCATTACGCGAGGCGCTTTCCCGAGCGCACCCGCACCGTCACTCTCGACTCGGTGATCGACCCGCAGCTGGCGCTCGGGGCCTCGATGGCGCTCGACGCGCAGGCGGCGCTCGCCGGCAGTTTCGAGCGCTGCCGTGCCAGCGCCGAGTGCCGCGAACGCTTTCCCGATCCCGCCGGGCAGTTCGCCGCATTGCGCGAGCGGCTGCGCGACGCCGCCGTGCGGGTCAGCCTGCCGGATCCCGTCAGCGCCGAGCCGCAGACGGTGGACTTCGGCATCGGGCACTTCGCGCTGGCGGTGCGCATGCTGTCCTACTCCGACCTCACGGCCGGGCTGCTGCCGCTGCTGGTGGACGAGGCCGAAGCGCGCGGCAACTTCGCGCCGCTGGCGGCACAGACGGCCATGATCATCGGCCAGCTGCGCGACGCGCTCGCCTACGGCATGCACAACAGCGTCGTCTGCTCCGAGGACCTGCCGTTCCTGGATCGCGCCGCCATCGACAGCGCCGCGCTGGAGAGCGCCTACCTGGGACCCACCATGCTCGACGGGCTCGAGGCGATGTGCGCGGTGTGGCCGCGGGGCGTGGTGGATGCCGACCTCAAGGCGCCGCTCAAGTCCGACGTGCCGGCGCTGCTGATGTCCGGCGGCCTCGACCCGGTGACGCCCCCGGCGTATGCGGCGGCCGCGGCCGCGGGGTTCTCCGATCACCTGAACGTGGTGTTCCGCGGCCATGGCCACATTCAGCTCGGCTCCTTCTGCGCGCAGTCGCTGCTGCGCGCGTTCCTGGAGGCGGGCACCGCGCAGGGTCTGGACGCCGCTTGCGTGGACAAGGTCGAACCGATGCCGTTCTTTCTGGGCTTCAACGGGGGCGCGCCATGATCCAGGTCGAAGGGCTGGCCAAGCGCTTCGGGGCGGTGGAGGCGGTGCGCGACGTGAGCTTCGCGGCGGCCGACGGCCGCATCACGGGGCTGCTCGGGCCGAACGGTGCCGGCAAGTCCACGACGCTCAGGATGCTGTACACGGTGCTCAAGCCCGATGCCGGTCGCGCGCTGGTGGACGGCATCGACGTGGTGGCGGATCCGCTGGGCGTACGCCGCACCATCGGCGTGCTGTCGCACGGCTCGGGCATCTATCCGCAGCTGACCGCGCGGGAAAACATCCGCTATTACGGCGAGCTGCACGGCCTGGCCGGCACGGAGCTCGAGCAGCGCGTCACCGGGTTGATCGCGCAGCTCGACATGGGCGAATTCGCCGACCGCCGCGCCAAGGGATTCTCGCAGGGCCAGCGCACCAAGGTCTCGCTGGCACGCGCCCTGGTGCACTCGCCGCGCAACGTGCTGCTCGACGAGCCGACCAACGGCCTCGATGTCATGGCCACGCGCGCGCTGCGCGACCTGATACGGCGCCTGCGCGATGCCGGCCACTGCGTGCTGTTCTCCAGCCACGTCATGCAGGAGGTCGCCGCGCTGTGCGACGAGGTCGTGATCGTCGATCACGGTCTCGTCGCCGGTCACGGCAGCCCCGAGGCGCTGCAGCAGCGCTTCGGCGGCGCGACGCTGGAGGAAACGTTCGTGCGCGTCCTGGGCGGCGAAGAGGGGCTGGCATGATCCGCACGCTCGGCATCGTGTTCCGCAAGGAAGTGCTGGAGACCCTGCGCGACCGTCGCGCGCTGATATCCAGCCTGATCATGGGGCCCGTGTTCGGGCCGTTGATGTTCATCGGGGCCATCGCGCTGTCGCTGGAGCAGTCGGTGTCGCGGCTCGACGAGGCCTTGCCGCTGACCGTGGTCGGCGCCGAACTCGCTCCGGGGTTCGTGCAGTTCCTGCGGGAAGAGAACTTCGAGCTGACCCTGGAGTCGGGCAGCGCCGAGGACATCCAGCGCTGGATCGAGCAGGACGGCGAGCGCGTGGTGCTGGCGATGCCCGCCGACTTCGGCGAGCGCTTCCGCTCCGGCGAGCCGGCCCGCATATTGCTCTACTCCGACACCTCCAACAGCAAGGCTGCGCGCCGGACCGGCAAGGCGCGCGCGGTGGTGGGCGCCTATGCCTCGACCATCGGAGCGCTGCGGCTGCAGGCGCGCGGCGTGGCGCCGACCGTCGCGCAGCCGGTGGTGATCGACGACATAGACCTGTCGACGCCGACCTCGCGCGCCACGCTCGTGCTCGGGATGCTGTCGTACATCGTGCTGGTGGTGACGCTGGTGGGCGGCATGTATCTGGCGATCGACGCGACGGCCGGCGAACGCGAACGCGGCTCGCTCGAGCCGCTGTTGACTTCGCCGGTGCCTCGCGAGCACCTGATCTACGGCAAGGTGGCGGCAGCCGCCGCGCTGATGACGGCGGCGCTGGCGCTGGTCATGGCCGCCATCACGCTGTCCATCGGCCTGGTGCCGCTGGAGCGCATCGGCATGTCGGCGAATTTCGGCCTGCCCGTGGCGCTGGCCGCATTCGGCGCCGTGCTGCCGTTCGTGCTGGTGGGCGCGGCGCTGATGACCGTCGTGGCGTCATTCACCCGCAGCTACAAGGAAGCGCAGACCTGGCTCGGCGCAGTGCTGCTGGTGCCGACGCTGCCCATCGCGGTGGCGGGATTGCTCGACGTGAAAGCCAGCGCGGCGCTCATGCTGGTGCCGAGCCTGTCGCAGCACCTGCTCATCCAGGGCCTGCTCAAGGGAGAGCCGCTCTCCGCCGGCTACGTGGCGATATCGGTGGCGAGCACGCTGCTGCTCGGCCTGCTGCTCACCTGGGTGGCGGGCCAGCTCTATCGGCGCGAGCGCATCCTGGGCTGAAAGCCCCGGGGGTCCGGCAGAAGCGCTGGCGGACCTCGAGCCTGATCGGCCTGGGCGGCCCGGTGGCGGTGAGCAACACGACGGCCGCGCCGAGCCGGGCCATGCACCTCCGCGGTGCAGCCAGGCGGTCGCGCGCACGGCAATCGGGCATCAAATCAACGGCTTGGCTCCGCTGACCAGGCGACGGACAGACGGCTTTGTGGCTACACTGGCCGGCAGTGCCGACGACAGGAATCCCCCGACCCATGGCGATGCCGCCCTACGACGAAATGCGCGACCCGGCCGGCCGGGTGCGTCGCCACTACGGGGAGTTCGAGCGCTGGCTGGCCACGATGCCCGCCGACCGCATCGCCGCCAAGCGCGCCGACGCCGATGCGCTGTTCCGCCGCGTCGGCATCACCTTCGCGGTGCATGGCGAGGACTCGGGCGCGGAGCGGCTCATCCCCTTCGACATCGTCCCGCGCATCATCACCGCCGCCGAGTGGCGCAAGCTGTTCAAGGGCCTGCGCCAGCGCGTGCAGGCGCTCAATGCCTTCATCAGCGACATCTATCACGAGCAGGAGATCCTCAAGGCCGGCGTGATTCCACCGGAACAGGTGCTGTGCAACACGCAGTACCGGCCGGAGATGCAGGACATCGAGGTGCCGGGCGACATCTATGCGCACATCGCGGGCATCGACGTGGTGCGCGCCGGCGAGGGCGAGTTCTACGTGCTGGAGGACAACCTGCGCGTCCCCTCCGGCGTGTCCTACATGCTCGAGGACCGCAAGGTCATGATGCGGCTCTTCCCGGAGCTGTTTGCGCGCTATGCGGTGGAGCCGGTCGAGCACTATCCGGACATCCTGCTCGACAACCTGCGCAGCGTCGCCCCGCCGGGGGTGCGGGAACCAACGGTGGCGCTGCTGACGCCCGGCGCGCACAACAGCGCCTACTTCGAACACGCCTTCCTCGCCCAGCAGATGGGCATCGAGCTGGTCGAGGGCCAGGATCTCATGGTGCGCGACGGCTTCGTCTTCATGCGCACCACCCGCGGGCCGAAGCGGGTGCACGTCATCTACCGGCGCCTGGACGACGACTATCTCGATCCACTCGCCTTCCGGCCGGACTCGATGCTGGGCGTCCCCGGGCTGCTCGCGGCCTATCGCGCCGGTCACGTCACCATCGCCAATGCCATCGGCACGGGGGTCGCGGACGACAAGTCGATCTACCCGTACGTGCCCGACATGATCCGCTTCTATTTCGACGAGGAGCCGATCATCGAGAACGTGCCCACCCGGGTGCTGCGCCGGCCGGACGACCTCGCCTACACGCTCGAGCATCTCGAGCAGCTGGTGGTGAAGGAGGTCCACGGCGCGGGCGGCTACGGCATGCTGGTCGGACCGGCCGCGTCGCAGGCCGAGATCGAGCACTTCCGCGCGCTCATCAAGGCGTTTCCCGAGCGCTACATCGCGCAACCGACCCTCGCATTGTCCACCTGCCCGACGTTCGTCGAGTCCGGCATCGCCCCGCGGCACATCGACCTGAGGCCATTCGTGCTGTCCGGCCGCGACGTGCGCATCGTGCCCGGCGGGCTGACCCGCGTGGCGCTGCGCGAAGGCTCGCTGGTCGTGAACTCCTCGCAGGGCGGCGGCACCAAGGACACCTGGGTGCTCGAGAACTGATGCTCAGCCGCACCGCAGACCACCTCTACTGGATGTCGCGCTATACCGAGCGTGCGGAGAATCTCGCGCGCATGCTGCAGGTCAATGCCCGCGCCGACCTCATGCCGCGCCGCGGCGACGAGCCGGACCGGGCCTGGGCGGCCACGCTCGCGATGATCGGGCAGCTCGACGCCTACCGGAACCGCTATGGAGCCGTGGTGCCCGCGCAGGTGGTCGACTTCCTCGCCTTCGACGAGAGCAATCCCAACAGCATCCTGAGCAATATCCACTCCGCGCGGGAAAACGCCCGCGCCGTGCGCGGCACCATGACTTCCGACCAGTGGGAAACCATCAACTCGACCTGGCTGGAGCTTCGCAGCCGGCCCAATCAGGGCCTGTCGACCGACGCCCTGATCGGCTTCCTGGAGTGGGTGAAGTTCCGTTCGCACCTGGCCCGCGGGGTCACGCTCGGCACCATGCTGCGTGACGAAGGCTTCGACTTCACGCGCATCGGCACGTTTCTCGAGCGGGCGGACAACACCTCGCGCATACTCGACGTGCAGTTCAGGCTGCTCGCGCCCGACGGCGTGCGGCTCGACACCACCGGGGACTACTATCAGTACACCGCGCTGCTCGCATCGGTATCGGCGTTCGAGATCTACCGCAAGGTGTATCGGGACCGCATCACGCCGGCGCGCATCGCCGAGTTGCTGATCCTGCGCGCCGACATGCCCCGCTCGCTGCATCGCTGCGTCAACGGCATCAACGAACACCTGCAGGCCGTCGCCAACGAGCAGTCCTCCGAGACCGTGCGGCGCGCCGGGGAACTGCATTCGATGCTGCACTACTCGCGCATCGAGTTGATACTGGAGCAGGGCCTGCACGAGTTCCTGGCGGCGTTCCTCGGCCGGGTCGGCGACCTCGGCCGGCGCATCGCCCAGGACTTCCTCCTGTCCGAGGCGTCCTGAACCATGCTGCTGACGATCCGCCACGAGACCATCTACCGCTACAGCCACCGGGTGCACCACTCGGTGCAGATCGTGCGTCTCACGCCCCGCCCGGAGCCCGGCCAGCGAACGCTGCGCTGGAACCTCTCCTCGCCGGGGCGGCACGTGGAGCAGGTGGACGCGTTCGGCAACATCAGCCACCTGGTGACCGTGGACGAGCCACTCGAGGAAATCCACCTGCTGGCGGAAGGCGCGGTCGACACCAGCAACGCCGTCGGCGCCCTGCCCACCGAGGAAGGCGGGCTGTCGCCGCTGGCGTTCCTCGCCGAGACGCGCCTGACCCGCGCCGACGACGGCATCCGCAGGCTGGCTGGCCGCTGGGACGCCAGCACGCTCGTGACGCCGGAGGCGCTCCTCGAGGTGGCAAACGCGATTCGCGATGCCGTCGTCTGGGAACAGGGCATCACCACGGTCGATCACGATGCGGCCGAGGCGCTGGCCCTGGGGCGCGGCGTCTGCCAGGACCACGCCCACCTGTTCGCCTCGGTCTGCCGCCTGCTGAAGATTCCCGTGCGCTACGTCAGCGGCTATGTCCATACCGGCGACGCTACCGTGGCGAGTCACGCCTGGGTGGACGCGTGGCTGGCCGAGGCTCGCGGCTGGTTCGGCATCGACATCACCCATGGCATGAGCGCCGGGCCGCAGCATTGCCGGCTGGCGGTCGGGCGTGACTATCTTGACGCGGGCCCGGTGCGCGGCGTGCGCCGCGGTGGCGGCGAGGAAGCGCTGCACGTGGACGTCAACGTGTCCAGCGAACCCGCCCCGGTACGCAGGCGCAGCCGGCGCGACTGGCAGCAGTGAGCGCGGCGACGCAAGGCATCGCCACTCAACATGGCAATCTCAAGACCCCGGAAACCGGAAACCAACCCATGACCTATTGTGTCGGCATGCTCGTCGACGCGGGCATCGTCATGCTCGCCGATTCCCGCACCAACGCGGGCGTGGACAACATCAGCACCTTTCGCAAGGTGACGGTGATCGAGCGCCCGGGCGAGCGGGTGTTCGTGCTGCTGACCGCCGGCAACCTGTCGCTGTCGCAATCCGTAATCAGCCTGCTCAAGGAAGCGCTGGAGACTCCCGCCGAGAAGCCGAACCTGTTCAATGCGTCCAACATGTTCGAGGCGGCGCGCTGCATCGGCGACGCGATCCGCGAAGTGCACGCCCGCGATGCCGAGTCGCTGGAGGCCTTCTCCATGGAGTTCAATTTCTCCATGATCCTCGGCGGGCAGATCAAGGGCGAGCCGCCGCGGATGTTCAACATCTATCCGGCCGGCAACTTCATCGAGGCCACCGAGGAAACCTGCTACTTCCAGATCGGCGAGTTCAAGTATGGCAAGCCGATCATCGACCGCGTGATCACGCGCAAGTCGCGGCTGCAGCGGGCGGCCAAGTGCGGGCTGGTATCGATGGACTCGACCATCCGCTCCAACCTGACGGTCGGGCCGCCGATCGACGTCGTCATCATCCGCACGGACGAGTACCGGGTAGGCAGCCACAAGGTGATCGACGCCGAGAACGAGTACTTCCGGCAGATTCGCCAGCGCTGGAGCCAGGCACTGGAGCAGGCGTTTCGCGACCTGCCGGACCCCGACTTCCTGTGACCGGCGCGGCGGTGCTCAGCCGCCCGGCGGACTGCCCGCCGCGCTGACGCCAGCCTTCTTCTCCGGCTCGGGATCCGGCTGCGGCAGCGCCGCCGGCAGTATGGTCGGCAGTGTGATGTCCGGCGGCGGCGAGCGCGTGAACACGGCCGGCAGGACCGTGGTCACGAAGGCGTAGATGATCAGTCCGCCGAACAGCCAGTCCGGTGTCTCGAACTGGTCGCGCAATATGCCGGCGATGACCAGCGTGAACACCAGTGTCGGCAGCATCGGCACACCGATGCGCAGCGACTTGCCGAAAGGTTCCTTGAGCGCGATACGCCGGTGCACGCCGACGGCCAGCAGCCGCACCGGGACCGCCAGCACGACCATGGCGAGCCCCGCCAGCAGCGCATCCACGGAAAAATCCTCGGCCTTGAGCTCGATGCCGGCATGGAAGAAGTAGAACGGCACCAGCAGGGAAGCCAGTGCCTCGACCGCGCGCAGCATGTGGTCCGACTGCATCGAAGGCATCTGCGCGCGGAAGCTCTGCGCAACCATGCCGACCACGAATGCGCCCAGAAGGTAATACACGCCGAGGTTGCGCGTGATCAGCGCGCAGGCGGCCGCCACGATGACCAGGAAGGCAAAGTCGCTCTTGGGCGCATAGGGCAGCACGACCCGGGCGAAGCTTCGAAACAGCCACGGCAGCACCAGGATCATCACGATCAGCGCCACCGTGCTGAACGCGAACTCCGGCAGGCTGGTCGACTTCAGCGTGAAGAACATCGCCGCCAGCGCGACGATCTCCACCGCGATCGCCTTCGAGCGCACCCAGAAGCGCGCTTCCTCGTCCTTCACCAGGCTGTCCAGCGCATCGAGGATGAAGCCGGTCGACGGCGTGAACAGCGCCAACGCCAGCAGGATGGCCGGCCGCCAGTCGAGGATGCCCCAGGCGGCCACGCCCCAGGCCGCGGCCCCGACCATGATCACCCTGATGACCACGTGCTGCGCCAGCACGGCGGCGCCGGTGCGCAGCTCGCGGACGTTGACCTCCAGCCCGGCGAACAGGAACAGCGCCACGATCCCGAGCGTCGCCAGCAGCGCGACGGTCTCATCGCTCCGGAACAGGCCGAGGCCGAGACTCGCCACCGCGCCGAGCGCGAACGCCGTGATGGCGGTGGGCACGCCGAAGCGCTGCAGGATGCGCGGCACGACGAACAGCCCGAACAGCAGCGCCACGTAGGCGATCTCGTTCGAGAAGTCGATGGCGGTGATGTCGAAACCCGTTTCCATGCCTGCTCCTGAAGCCGCCGGCGATGCTACCAGCTAGCCGGCCCGCAGGCCCGCCCGCCGTCGCGGCGCCGGCTGGCAGCGGGGACAGCGGTACAGGCCCCGCCCGGCGGACTGCTCGCGGCGGATCCTGCTGCCGCAGTGATAACAGGGCTCACCGTCGCGGTCGAACACGTGGTGGCGGAAGCGCGCGTAGGGTACCCCCTGCCTGGCAAGCGCCGCCGCGCGGCCGGGGTCATTGGTAATGCCGCCCGTGCGCCAGGACTGCAGCGTCAAATCGAGCGCCGCCGCCGCCAGACGGTTCCGGGCCTCGTCATCCAGTTGCGCGAGGCGCAGCTCCGGGTGCAGCCCGGCGACGAACAGGATCTCGCTGCGCAGGTAGTTGCCGACGCCCGCGAGGAACCCCTGGTCGAGCAGCAGCGCGCCGAGCGCCCGGCGCTGGAAGCGCGGGCGGTCGAGTTGCGCACGCACCGCCTCGAGCGTCGTCTCCGCGGCGAGCAGCTCGACCCCGAGGCGCGCGATGTACGGATGCCTGCCGACCTGGCCCGTGGCCAGCACCTCGATGTCCGAGGCGCTGTACAGCAGGGCGCTGGCGCGCGCGGTGTCGATCGCTACGCGCAGGCTGCGCGTCGCCTGCGGGCGCGCGCCGGCGCTCGCGATTTCCCAGCGCCCGTACAGCTGGTTGTGGGAGTACAGGGTGCGGCCGCCCTCGAAGTGAATCAGCATCGCCTTGCCGCGGCTCGTGACCTCGTGCACGCGCCGGCCGGCGAGCTGCCGCTCGTGGCGCCGCAGCGGCGCCAGTCCGAAGACCACGCGCTGGGCCACACGCCCGCCGATCGCCTGGGCGATCTGGTCGGCCGCTCTGCGGATTTCCGGGCCTTCGGGCACGCGCTCAGGCCGCGCTTGCCGGCGGCGGCAACGTCTGGAATCCTCCGGTCGAGGCTTTGCCTGCGGCCGTCACCGGCGGAACCCCGCGTGCCCGGCCAGGTCGAAGAAGTCATTCAGGAACCCGCTCATGACACGCACCCTCGGCATCATTACGACTCTTGCGGGATTGCTGGCGACTGCGCCGGCCTTTGCCCAGATCCACACCGTGCCCATGATGGGCGCAGGCAATGAATGGGTAAAGAAGCTCGATCTGAAGGGTCGCATGGACTGGGAATGGATCGAAACCTACCCGGAGCAGGTATTCTTCGCCAGCCGGCGCGACGCGCGACGCGAAGGCGACATCGTCACGATGTGGATGCGCATCGAGTACAAGGACCCGATGAACCCTGGCCAGCACAAGAGCGCGCTGAGCCGCGACGAGTGGGATTGTGCCAACAAGAAGCGCTCGAACGTCGGCACGTTCTTCTACCGCTGGAACAATCTGCAGGGTGACAACCCCGACCGGTCGACGTCCTTCCTGAAGAACTGGGAGAAGATCGAGCCGCAGACGCTCGCCTGGACGCTGTGGGACTTCGCCTGCAGCATCCAGCCAACCCAGGCGCTGGTGAATCCGGCACCCGAGACTCCTCCGGCGCGTTGAATCCACCGCCCCCTTCCGACGCCGCTCGCCCGGGCGCCGCCGCCTTGCGGTCCGCACCGCTGCCGGCGGGCCTCGAGGAACTGCTCGGGCCCGGCGGCCTCGCGGTCGACCTGCCCACCCGCCAGACGTGCTCTGCCGACGTGTACTCGCGCGGCGCGACCTGTGCTGCGGTGCTGCGTCCACCCGACAGCGCAACACTCGCCGCCGCGGTCGCGCTGCTCGCAGCGGACGGCTGGGCGCTGATCCCACGCGGCGGCGGCATGACCTATACCGGCGGGTACACGCCGCCGCATGAACGCAGCGTGGTGATCGACACCTCGCGACTCAACCGGATCGTCGGGATCAGCGCCGAGAACCTGTGCATCACCGTCGAGGCCGGCGTCACCTGGAAGCAGATCCACGAAGCGCTCGGGCCCATGGGCCTGCGGCTGCCGTTTTTCGGTACGTTCTCCGGGGCGCGCGCCACGGTCGGCGGCGGCCTGTCGAACGGCGCGCTGTTCCACGGCACCGCCCGCTACGGCACGGGCGCCGACATCGCGCTCGGCCTGGAAGTCGTGCTGGCCGACGGGACTCGGCTCGCCACCGGCCAGGCCGGCTTCGGCGGACAGCCCTTCTATCGCACCTATGGGCCGGATCTCACCGGCCTGTTCCTGCACGACTGCGGGGCGCTCGGCATCAAGACCGCGGCGACGCTCAGGCTCATCCGCTCGCCTGCGCACACCGCCTACGCGTCGTTCGCCGTGCCCGGGATCGAGCATGCGGCGCTGCTGCTCTCGGAGCTGGCGCGCGCGGAGGTGGCCGAGGAGGTCTATGTCTTCGACCCCGCGTCGACGCAGCAGAGCCTCGCCGCCGTGGACTGGCGCCGCGGACTGCGCGCGCTGGCGGGCGTCGTGCGCGGCCGGCCGCGCTGGCTCGACGGCCTGCGCGATGCCTCGAAACTGCTGGCGGCAGGACGCGACTTCGTGCCGGCGGAAACCTACTCCGTGCACGTCGCCTGTGCGGGCCGCAGCGAGGCGGCCGTGGCCGCCGACCTGGCGGCATGCCGAGAGATTGCCGCCGGCATCGGCGCGGCCGAGTTGCCGAACTCCATACCCATGGCGGTGCGCGCCGATCCCTTCCCTGCGCCGCAGGCGCTGGGCGCAGCCGGCGAACGCTGGGCCGCGCTCAACGCCAAGGTTGCGCACGACGCGGCACTGCCGCTCATCCGCGACGCCGAAACGCTGCTCGCCACGCACGCCGCCGCCATGGAAGCGGCCGGTGTGTGGATGACCCGGCTGATGATCGCCGTCTCCAATCACGCCTTCAGCTATGAGCCGGTGTTTCACTGGCGCGACGAGTGGCTGCCGATTCACGAGGAAACCGCGCTCGAGGCGACGCGTACGGCGTACCCGCAGCCGGCTGCCAACGTTCCAGCCCGGGAGCTGGTGGCGGCGCTGCGCGGGGAGATGATCGCGCTGTTCGCGCGCCACCATGCGGCCTCGAACCAGATCGGGCGGACCTATCCCTACCTGGATGCGGCGCTGCCCGATACACGCCGGCTGATCGAGACGATCAAGGCCGGACTCGATCCGCGCGGCGTGATGAACCCCGGCGTGCTGGGCCTCCGCTGACACCGGACGTCACCCAGTCGGCCGGGCTGTCGCTTCAGGGACTCGCGGCCGGCTGCGGGAACAGCAGGGCGGCGGCAGGGCTCGCCATGGCCGCATTGTCGTGTGCGACGCCCTCGACGAGCTGCAGTCGCCACGCCAGGTCGACACCCAGCGCGCTGGCCGCCGCCAGTGCGCGCCGATGGAAGTACTGCCCGCGCGCCAGTCGATGCGGGCCCTGCGCCATGGCTTCCGTCGTGCGCCGCAGATTGGGATAGGCCGGATCGACATCGGCGGTACCGAGCAGTACCGACAGTCTGCGCCCAAGCGCCTGGGCCAACTCCTGGGGCGAGAGCGGGCTCCCGTCGAGACCGTACGGAAAAGGCGTGCCGGCCTCGGGCACCGTGTACCAGCCGGCGTTGGCGGCGACCGCCTGCGCCAGTCTCGCCTCGGGCATGAACATGACATAGCGATGGACGAACTGGGCGCCGGCCGAGTGACCGTACATCGAGTAGCGCTCGACCTGGGTGCCGGTCATCGCTTTGACGTGGTCGAACAAGGCCTCGACGACGGCGAATGACCATCGGTCGCGCGGCTGGGGGTCCCCGGCTGCATCCAGCATGTTGCCGAGATTGTAGGAGCGCGCGCCCGGAAAGCTGGCCGCATCGAACTCCGGAACCACGGCGATGAAGCCCGCCGAGCGCGCCAGGGCGGACCATTCGTCACGGTAGCGGCTGGCGTCACGATTCACGCCGTGCATGACGAACAGCACCGGCGTGTCGGCGGTCACCGCTTCCGGCAGCGCAAGCCAGACCTGCAGGGGCGGACCGGACCAGCCGTCAAAGCGGAAATGGGTATCGGCCTCGACGGCGCGCGCCGGTTGCGCCGGCTCGTCGAGCAACGTCTCCATCAGTGCCCGCGCCGACTCCTGACCGAGCCGCCAGACGATGTCGCGGTCGGTCTCGTCGCCGACCTCGAAGGTCACGGCCGGGATGCCATAGGTCTTGTACACCCACGTCTTGGCAGTGGGGGTGTCGGCCTGGTGGCCGGGTTTGCGATTGACGGTGTAGCCCGGGAGACGTTCCTGGGTGCGCGCCAGCCAGCGCCGCTCGAAGTACTGCGGAACCACCGGGTCCTCGTCGCGCTGCGTGTAGAACACGTCCTCACGGGTTGCATGAAAATCGAGCAGCACCCTGGGCGAGGTGGCTTCGTCCCGCGCCAGCGAAGCCAGCAGGTCCCGCATCAGGCGGGTCTCGGGCTGCGTGAACGGACCCCAGTCGCGGTTGATGTCCACGCCACCCGCGTTCTGGCGCCAGTGACCCATGGCCACTCCGTCAGGGTTGAGCTCGGGCACGGCGACCACTTGATAGCGGCGCCGGAAGTGCCGGGCCAGTTCGCTGTCTTCCAGCAGCGCCTCCATGAACGGCTGCAGGACGATCGCCCCGGGCACCTCCGGCGGATGTTGCCGCCCGACCAGCACTACCGTACCGGCCTGCTCTGCGCTGCGCGGGCTGCTCAGCACGTCGATCGGTCGGCGCTGCACCGACCACCCCAGACGCGAGACGTCGACGACCTGCCTCGCCGACAGCGTGCCGAGCCACTGGGCATAGCGCTCGGCCGGCCACAGCTCCTGCGCGGCCACCCACAAGGGCTGTGCATCGACGCCGAGCTTGAGCGTGGCCGTCGAGCCGTCGTCGGAAACATGAAGGGCCTTGTCCGCCAGCCGTTGCCACTGCCGGCCATCTTCGCTGAGCTTCGGCCAGTAGCGATGCTTGCCCTCGCCATAGACCAGGGTCACGCGGACGGTGCGCGGCCCGTCCGACGAGATCCGAAAGGCGTACCACGGGCTCGGATTGATGTTGGCCGCTTCCGGCATGATCAGCACGGCGACCTGGTCCGGGGCCTGGCGATAGCAGGCGTCCGCGCGCGCCGCCGGGAAATCGGCCTGGATGCGTATATCCCCGAGATCGCAGTCCGTCCATTCGGCCGGTTTCGCATCAGCAGCGAATGCCAGGCCAAGCAGGGCCGCGCCGAGCCAGTATGGCCGCAAGCGGCCGGACGAACCGCCGCCCACGGCACGGCGTTCGCGGAGGAATCGTGCGGCGGCGGCTTCAGTTCGACGCATCGTTTCTCAGCGCCGACAGCGGGTACTGGTTGACCTCATCGATGATCCGGGCGAACGCGCGCGCCACCGACTCGAGTCCAGGCAGCGGCACCCGCTCGGGAGTATCGAGATCCGTGTGGTAGATCGCGTGGTCGATGACGTGGATACCCGGCGCATCCTCATAGACCTGTGAAAGCTCGCCGCCAGGCCGCCGCTCGGGCTCCGAGTAGAGCGCGATACCGAAGTCGCGGAATGCTGTGCGCGCGATGGTCTTCAGTTGATCGCTGCCCCCGACGTACCAGCGTCGGGCGCTGACCGTGTTCGATGCCACAAGTCTCTCGCCCACCAGGTAGGTTTGCACCTGCGAGGTGTGCTCGCAGTTCACGAGCAACGCGGTCTTCGCGAACATGTGCTGCATGTTGTTGTGAATCCAGCGGATGCCCGCCTGCTCGCCGGACGGGGCATGATGAGCCGAGGTCGTGAAGAACACCATGTTCCGCGGCCGCTTCTCCAGCGGCTGGGCCCGGAAGAACTCGGCGAGTTCCAGCAGTGTCCCGACACCCGAGGCGTTGTCCATCGCGCCTTCGAAGAACGCGTCGGTGTGGGCCATCACTGCGATGTGCTCGTCGCTGCTGCCCTTGAGTTCTCCCCACACGCTCGCAGTCTTGAGGCCCTCGCGCCGCTCCACGTCCAGGCGCAGCCGGAGCCTGACGGGTGCTCCCTGTTCGATCAGGGCCCGCAACGCGCGCCCGTCGTCGTTGCCCAGCATGAAGGTCGGCATGCGGGCTGGCGGCTCGGTGCCGCCGGCGCGGGGTATGTTCTGCACGTTGCCCGGGAAGCCCAGGATGATGAACAGCGCGGCCGCGCCGGCCCGATCCGCCGTGCCGATGACGCCGTTCGTCAGCGCCGTGTTGGTGCGCCCGCCGGGATTGGGAAAGCCGTAGGCCACGACCGCCTTGCCGCGGACATCCCGGCCGATGAAGTCGGCGACGGTTCCTGTCCCGACCCAGACCGGCTGCAACTCGGTTGCCGCCGTGCCAACGGAATTGAACAGTGGAAAGGCGCTGTCGAGGCGCAGGGTCTCGTCCCCGCTCGTCACGCCTACCTCCCAGGACGTTGGAAACCATTGGGGAGGCAGGTCGAACTCCTGCACGCGGATGTTCTCGAGGCCGATCCTGCGGAACTGGCCGGCCACCCACTCGGTGGTCTCGTGGTCCGCGGCGGTTCCCGTTATCCGCCCCCAGTACTGGTTGCCTCCTGCCCGGCTGCGCTGCGAGATGTCGGCCAGCGCCTGCACGTGCCGCTTGATCCGTGCGCCGTCGATGCGCTCGTACTGCTGCGCCGCGGCCGGCAGTGGCCAGCTGAGGTACTCGCTGTCGCTGAGCCAGACCGGCGGCCGATAGGCGTTCCGGCCGCGGGCCTCGGTCGGGGAGCCGCTGCTCGTTCCTGGCACGGCAGCAGCCGATACGCTGTCTGCCCGGGCGACTGACGCCCCGGCCGCCACGACGGCCATCAGCGTCAGCGTCATCAGCCACCCGCTTTTCATGTCAGCACCTCGCCTCGGTGTCCTATTGCAGGGCTGCAGGCGCCACGTACAGCGCCGTCAAGGTCACGATGATGATCCCGATCAGGTTCAGCACGAAGCCGGCTCGAACCATCTGCGGAATGCTGATGGCACCCGTCGCGAACACGATGGCGTTGGGTGGCGTGGCGACCGGCAGCATGAAGGCACAACTGGCCGCGATCGTGATCGGCACGGTGAGGATCAGCGGCGGGACGCCTGCCTGTATCGCGATGGCCCCCATGACCGGTAGCAGCGTGGCGGTGGTCGCCAGGTTGCTGGTCAGCTCCGTCAGGAAGATCACCAGGGTCACGGCGGCGACCACCAGCACGACCAAGCCCAGGGCGTTGAGCGGTGCCAGGCTTTCGCCCAGCCACAGCGCCAGGCCCGACTCAGACACGACGGCCGCCAGGCTCAGCCCCCCACCGAAGAGTATCAGCACACCCCACGGCAACCGGCCGACGTCGTGCCAGGTCATGAGCTGCGGCTGGGACACGCTGCCGCTCGGCATCATGAACAGCAGCACCGCTGCGGTCATGACGATCCCCGCGTCGGAAACCCCGGTCAGGCCGAGCCACTCCGTCAGCGGGCGCCGCAGCATCCAGCAGAGGATGACGGCGACAAAAATGACGGCCACCCGCCGCTCGGGCGTCGTGATCGGCCCCATCTCGGCACGCAGCGCGTGCAGATGCGCCTTGACCGCCGCGCTCTCCGGGACGTCGACCGGAAACAGCAAGCGGGTCAGCACCAGCCACGCGAGCGGCAGCATCACGAAGCTCACCGGCACGCCGACCAGCATCCACTGCGCGAAGCTGATCTCGATGCCGTAGTTGGCGTCCAGGTACCCGATCAGCAGGGCATTGGGTGGCGTGCCGACCAGCGTGGCGAGTCCGCCGATGCTCGCGGAGTACGCCAGCCCGAGCAGCATGGCCACCTGGAAGTTGGAGCGGTTCTGCTCCGTGAGGTCGGGAACGTTGTCACGGATCACGGCGATGATCGACAGCACGATCGGCAGCAGCATCATGGTGGTGGAGGTGTTGGTCATCCACATGCTGAGCAGCGCACACACCAGCATGAAGCCACCGATCAACCGGCGTCCGTCCGTTCCGGTGCGCTCCAGGATGGCGAGCGCTATCCGGCGATGCAGTCGCCAGCGCTCCAGCGCCAGCGCGAGGATGAAGCCGCCGAGAAACAGGAAGATGATCGGGTTGGCGTAGTGCGAAGCCGCCTGGCCGATCGTCGCCAGGCCCAGGGGATCGAACATCACCAGGGGAATGAACGCCGTTGCGGCGACCGGTATCGCCTCGGTGGCCCACCAGATCGCCATCCACAGACCAACCGCCGCGGCATGCCAGGCGTTGGCGTCCATCGTCTGCTGCCACGGCTCGAGCACCATCATCAGCGCGAACACCGCCGGCCCCAGCACACGGCCGACGCGCTGGTAGGTTTCGGGCGGCCGGTTCAGGCCCGGCTCGGTTGCTTGCGGACTGGTGATCACATCGGCTCTCCGGCCGCCGGGCACGCATCGGGAGGGGGGCTGCCCCCCCTCCGCTCAGCGGCTCGATGCGGTTCAGTTCTTGCCGAAGCCGACCCGTATGTCGAGGTAGAACGACCTGCCCCAGTCCGAGTGCACGTCCGACAGGTAGCCGAAGAAGTCGTCGGCGAGCGGCGCACGCTCGTCGCTCAGGTTGTTGACGCCGAGGCGTGCCCGCACCTCGCTGCTGCCGACGCCGAACGTGTAGTCCATCGTCGCGTTGTAGGTCGTCATCGACGGCAGCACATAGCGCGTTCCGTCGTCGAGCGTCAGGCTGCTCTGGTACACGCTGCCGATGCGGAAGCCTGACAACGAGGCCCCCCATTTTCCCTGGCGCCAGGCCAGGGTGACGTTCTGCCGGTCCGCCGGGTTGCCGTCGCGCCGGATCAGGTCGGCAAACCCGGTGATGGGAAAGCTCGCCGGGATGAGCCCGTCCGCCTGCGCCTGTACCAGCTCGCCCGCCTCGCCCCCGGCGACCTGCTCATACTTCTCGAGGAAGGATCCGGCATAGCGCAGACTGAAGCGGCCGACCTTGGTGCGCAGGCTGTAGTCGATGCTGACGTCTATGCCCCGCACGGTACGGGTATCGAGATTCTGGTAGATGTCATCGATGAACTCGATGTTGCCCGCCGGGCAGATGCCCGCCGCCGTGTAGATGGCGGCCGCCTCCGGGGAGATGTTCGGATCGCGAACGACCGCCGGGTCGCCCACGCCGGCACAGTTGCCCGTGCCCGCCTCCAGGCGCCGCAGCAGGTCGAGCAGTGTGTGGTTCTCCTCGCCGAGCAGGCCGATCGTGTCGGTCTTCTCGATCTCCCAGTAGTCGACCGCCAGCAGCAGATTGTCGAGCGGCTCGATGACCACACCGACCGACCAGTTTTCCGACTTCTCCGGCTTGAGCTCCTCGCTGCCCTGTGCGAGCCGCCGCAGCGAGTTGACGCAATCGATCGTGGCCTGGTTGGGGTCGCCGCCATTCTCGGCCGCGTACAGGCAGGCGTAGTCGGTCAGGCCCGTGTTGATGCGCGCGACGATCTCCTCGTTGACGGTCACCAGGTTCGGCACCCGGAAGCCCTGCGACCAGGAGCCGCGGATCAGCAGCGGCTCCCAGGGTCGCCAGCCGAAGGCGAACTTGCCCACCGTCGTGTCGCCGATATCGGAGAAGTTCTCGTAGCGCAATGCGGCCTGCACGTCGAAGTTGCTGAACACCGGGATCGAGAACTCGGTGAACAGCGAGTCGACGTTGCGGCTGCCCTTGTTGTCGGGCGTCGGCGAGGAGTTGATGACGTCGGAGATCAGTGGGTAGGTGTCGCCGTCGAAATCGGTCCAGGTAATGGTGCCGTCGAGCCGCGGGTCACGATCGTCCTTGAAGGACTCCCGCCTGCGCTCGTAGCCGGCGACCATGCCCACCGGACCGGCGGGCAGGCTGAACAGTTCATTGTTCGAGGCCTTGACGTCGAACATCGTGAGTTCAGCCTCACTCTTGCGGTAGACGTCGATCAGGGCCCGCTCGATGTTGTTGTCGACGCCGCCGCTGAACGGGTTGTAGGCCGCCGGTGTCGGGTCGTCGAGGGCTTCCTGCATCAGCGAAGCTGAAACACGGTTGTGGGTGAGGTCGTCTGCGGTGGCGTTGTTCCACAGCACCGCGGTCTCCCAGTCCCAGTCACCGGCGGAGCCGCGCAATCCCTGCAGCACGCGCCAGGATTCACCGTCGTTGTCTACGATTCGCGGAAATTCCGCCCAGCGGTAGTTGTCGATCTCGAGCTGCAGGCCATTCGGAAACTGCGTGTCCAGCAAACCGGGAAGCCTGTTGGGCGAACCCACGGGGCCGAACGGATTCCAGTAGTTCTGCGCGCCGACCCGGAGCTTCTCCGTGCTGACGATCGCGCTCGGATGCCGGAAGGTGTTGGTCTTGGACTGGTACCAGGACAGCTCGGAGAAGGCTTCCAGGCCATTGTCGAACTCGTGGTTGAAGTACACGAAAACGTTGGCGCGCTTGAGGTCCGACCGCAGGTCGCGGTTGGCATTCATGTTGTAGCGAAAGGTGCCCTGGTTGTCGCGTCCACCGCAGGTGCCGTACCCCAGCGGCTCCGGCCACCCCAATGCGGTGTCGCAGCGGGGCTCGCCAACCGGATAGGTCTCGAACTCGCCCGCCGCGTCGGTGTACACGCCGCTCAGGCCGAGGCCGGATACCGACTGCACCACGTCGTACTGGCCATACAGGGAGTTGACGCTATCGTTCCGGAAGCGGCTGTCATCCTCCCAGGGAGAACCCGCCGGAATACGCGACGTGAAGTCGGCGTTCGCCCACCTCGGGTCGTCCTGCGCATTGATGCGGTCACGGTCGAAATAGCTGGTGAACACGCCAATGTTGCTGCGGCCTTCGTTGAAGGTCTTGCCGAACTCGAGATACACGGTCTGGTTGCTGCGATCGAAGTTATCGTAATCCGTGTAGCGCATCCCGAGGTTCAACCCCTCGAAGTCCTTTTTCAGCACGGTGTTGAAGACGCCCGCTACGGCATCGGCCCCGTAGATCGCCGACGCACCCTCGCGCAGCACTTCCACGCGTTCGATGCCATAGACCGGGAGCGCATTGGCGTTCGCGGTGTTGACCGGCACGAAACTGCCGCCTACCAATTCGGTCTGGTAGTTCGCCGCGTTGACCACCCGCCGGCCGTTGAGCAGCACCAGCGTGTTGCCCGTGCCGAGACTGCGCAGATTGAATGCGCCGACGTCGCCGCGCGCGGAGTTCACGCCGCCGCTGATGTTGGCCGCCTCGTTGAAGAAGTTGTTGCCGTTCTCCGGGATCAGGTCGAGCAACTGGTCGCCGGAGTCGATGCCGAAGGCCTCGATGGTCTCGCTGCTGACCACCGATACCGGCAGCGCCTCGGAGATCAACGCGCCCTTGATCTGGGAGCCGGTTACGACCACCTCTTCCAGGGCCACGGGCCGAGCGTCACTTTGCTGAGCCAGCGCCGAACCACCAACCAGCGGCGCGACGAGACACGTCGTCCGGGCAGCTGCCGCCAAGGCGGCCGCAGCCAGATTCCTGGACCCTTTCATTGTTGTTCCCCCCTGCTCTGAGCGTCGAAAGTTGCCGTCGCACCGTCGATGTTGCGGCGCTCCGTATGGGTTAACGCTCGAGCAGCGACAAACCCGCTAGTGGGGAGGGAAATCAGTTCGCGCGTGTGGCGTGCACGCTACGCAGGACGACCCAGCCGGGCCCCGCCTTGTTCACCTCTACGCCGCCACCCGCCTCCAGCTGGGCGAGCAGACCGGAAACATCCCCGAGGGGGTAGCGGCCGGATACGCGAATCTCGCGCAGGCGCTCATCGGCGAAATGAATGTTGACCGGCGAATAGCGCCGTAGGTCGCGGACCACCGATCGCAGGGGTGCGTCCTGGTAGGTGACGTAGCCCGACCGCCACGACAGGTCTCGCTGCAATGCGTCGTTGTCGACCTGGCTCGTCTGCAGGCCTTGGTCCGCCAGCGCCAGCTGGTCGCCGGATTCCAGGACCGTCGCCTCGCCCCGCGCGCTGAAGTCGACCGAGCCGTCGAATTCGGTCAGAGGCAACTCGGGGGCCGTCCGGGTAACGTCGGCGCGCCCGGCAAGCACGGACACCCGCATGCCGGCATTGTCCTCAGCTACCGCAAAGCTCGTGTCGCGCGCCGACACGCTGCCGCGTTCGGTGGTGACGACGAGCGGCTGCGCGCCTGCGGCGACGTGGAACACCGCGTCGCCGCCGGTGAGGTGTGCGCGGCGTTCATCACCGTCGATCTCGACCTCGAGCGTCGTGCGTGCATTCAGCTCGACCGTGCTGCCGTCCGCCAGGACCACTTCGCGCACTTCGCCGGTGCGGGTCACGTACGTCCTGGCATCGGTATTGGCGGCAAGGCCCGCCATGAGGCCGAGCACGACCAGCAGTGACGCCGCCATGGGAGTCCAGTCCGATCGGCCGGACGGTGCCGCCGGACTCGAAGCAGCGGCGGCCGGGCGCGAAGACGGCAGCCGGCGCACATTCGGCTGTTCCAGCAGGGGCTTGACGTCGCGCAACGTCCGCAGCCGCGCCCAGACCTCCGACAGTTCCTCGAATGCCCAGCGGTGCCGCGGATCCTCGTCCAGCCACAGCGCGAACGCGGTGCGGTCGTTTTCCTGGCACCGTTCCGAGTCGAGCAGCGCCATCCACCGCGCCGCATCTTCCATGATGGGCTCGGGAATCTCCTCGGGCAGCCAGTCGCGGAGCGATGTCATTACGCGCAGCCTCTGGCGCGTTCGTCCCCGATGTCCTCGTCGCCGGATTCATGCGCGGGCTCGCCCATGGCTTCCCTGCACTGGCGCAGACCGCGCGCCAGGTGCTTCTCGACCGTGCTGACCGAAATCTGCAGCCGCTCCGCGATCTCCCGCTGGCTGAGCCCCTCGATCATGCGCAAGACGAACACATCGCGGCACTTGGGTGTCAGGCCGCTGACCGCGGCCAAGAGCTGCTGCAGTCTCTGGCGGTCGCTGGCCTGATGATCCACCGTCTGCTGCTCGCGCCTGAGCTTCTCGCCGATCGACACTGCGGGCGCCGCGGCGGCGACGACCCGCTGGTGACGCAGCCGGCTGAAAGCGAGGTTGCGCGCGGTCGTGTACACCAGCGCCTCGGGTGTGTGCCCGTCCGGGCCCGTTTCACGCAGCGCGCAATAGACCTGCAGATAGGCGTCCTGGACTACATCCTGCACGTCCTGCGGGGAGCGGCAGAAGCGCGAGACATAACGCGCCAGGCCGCTGCTGGTCTCGGCCACCAGCTCGCTGAGCCAGGTATCCGCTTTCTTCATCCCCCCCCCGGCGCCGGCCCGGACAGACCGAGCGTGCCACGCGTGGCGGCGTCCGGCAATCGCTTCAGTCGCTGGCGGCGGTCCTGGCAAAGGCGGCGGCGCGTCGCGCGGCGGCGTCGGCCACACTGGCCCGCGCTGCCGCAAGCCACCGGCCTTCGGATTCGAGAGACGCCTGCTGCTGCGCCAGCATGCGGCGAACCTCGGCGGGCTGCGGGCCACCCAGGCCCTTGCGGCTCGAGACCATGGCGGCCGGGTTCATGGCGTCGTGGATCATCGCGGTCGCAACGGGCAGCTCGGCTCCCACCGCCGCGCGGTAGACGGACTCGAGCTCCTCATCCGTGAGGTCGACCGGCCGCTTGTTGTTCGAGCGCCCATATTCCGTCAGCTCGGACGCATAGTGGTGGGCCGTTCGAAACGGCACGCCGGCCTCGCGCAACAGCAGATCGGCGACCTCGGTCATCGTCGAGTAGTCACCGTCGATGATCTCGCGCGCCGCGCCGGGATCGACACCCAGGCCCTTCAGCAATTTGCTCCACGCGCCATACATCGCGACCGCGTCGCCGGTCACGGCAAACAGCGGTCCGGTCGCGCGGTAGTCGTTCATTCCCGTATGGGTGTTGTGGGCAGCAAGCGTCACGGCCTGGGCGCCCGACACGACGTCGGTGGCCACGCTGCGCAGCCGGTCAATCGGCCGGGGATTGCGCTTCTGCGGCATGATGCTGCTGACGTCGGTGGTCGCGCTGTCGATCAGCAGCCACGGCCGGCGCTCGCGATAGATCGCGTGCAGATCCTGGGCGAACTGGCCCACGTGGATGGCCGAGTTGGCGAGGATGTTGGCGAACTCGATCTTGATGTCCGCCGGGGATACCAGGTTGGCGTCGTAGGAATTCTCGACCGGCGCCGCGAAGCCGAGCAGGCCGGACAGCCTCTGCCGGTCGATGGGAAAGCCCGACGTGCCCAAGGCCGCGGCGCCAAGCGGCGACTGGTTCAATCTCGCATAGAGCTGCTGCATACGCTCTGCGTCGCGTTCCAGCGCTGCCGCGTAGGCAAGCAGGTAATGGGCGAGAGACGTCGGCTGGGCCTGCACGCCGTGGGTGTATGCCGGAACGATCGTTTCGACGTTGCGGCTGGCAAGATCGAGCAGGCTCGCCCGGGCTGCAAGCAGCGCCCCGTAGCTGCGGAAGAACTCGTCGCGCATCTGCATGCGGCGGACGGTCTCGTGCAGGTCCTGGCGGCTGCGTCCCGTATGCAGCCGTGACGCCTCGGGTCCGGCAATCCCGATGAGCCGCTTCTCGAAGTCGAGGTAATTCGTCCACCGCTCGGCGCCCGGAGCGGCCTGCTCGGTGGCCACGCGACCGATTCCTCGCGCGATATCCCTGGCAAGCGGTGCAGGGACGAGCCCCGTCTCCGCGAGCGTGACCAGCGACGCTTCATTGGCCGCGGTCAGGTGGCAGAAGAAATCGCAGGGCGCGTCGTCCGTGGCGCCGGTTGCGCCGGCCATCAGGCTCAGCAGGGCGGCGGCGGCGAGCGGTCGCAGCCCCTGGAAATGGCGAATCATTGGCGATCCTTCATGATTGGCCGGCTCCCCTTCGCTTCGTGCTTCAAGCTCGCGCAGCCGACCGCCGCGCGCGTCGGCGCGGTCGCGAAACCAGGCTACTTCCCGATGCAGAAGCTCGCGAAGATCTGCCCGAGCAGGTCCTCGCTGGTGACGGCGCCGGTGATCTCGCCCAGCGCGTTCTGCGCGAGCCTGAGTTCCTCGGCGACCAGCTCGAACGCCTTTGCCTGGCCGAGCATCTGCACGGCTTGGGCGACGTGGGCCTGCGCCCGCCGCAGTGCTTCGAGGTGGCGCGGCCGCGCGGACCAGGCGCCCTCGCCGGTGGTCTCGTACCCGGCATGCTGCTTGAGGCGCGCACCCAGCTCGTCGAACCCGGCGCCCGTCAGCGCCGACACCGGCAACGCCAGCGGACCGGCTGCCGGCAGCGAGCCCTGGGTGAGGTCGATCTTGTTCCACAGCTGCAGCACGCCGACCTTGGGCGGCAGGGCTGCGAGTTGGGCCGCGAGCGCCCTGGCGTCCGGCGGGTCGCTGGCGTCGATGACGTACAGCACGAGGTCGGCGCGCTGTATCTCCGCCTGCGCGCGGCGCACGCCCTCCCCCTCGACGATGTCGGTGGTCTCGCGCAGCCCGGCGGTGTCGACCACGTGCAGCGGCAGGCCGTCGATGTCGATGCGCTCGCGCAGCACGTCGCGGGTGGTGCCAGGGACGTCGGTGACGATCGCGGCGTCGTGGCCCGCCAGCCGGTTGAGGATGCTCGACTTGCCGGCGTTGGGCCTGCCGGCGATGACCACCGTGATGCCGTCGCGCAGCACGCGGCCCTGGGTGGCCGCGCGCTCGATGCGCTCGAACATGTCCTGGATGGAAGTCAGGCGGACGGCTACCTGCGGATCCGCCAGGAACTCAACGTCCTCCTCGGGGAAGTCGATCGCCGCCTCGACGTACACGCGCAGCGCAGTGATGCCCTCGACCAGCTCCTGCACGGCTTCCGAGAACTCGCCTTGCAGCGAGCGCATGGCCGCGCGGGCGGCCTGCGCCGAGCCGGCGTCGATCAGATCGGCGACGGACTCGGCCTGCGCCAGGTCGACCTTGTCGTTCAGGAACGCGCGCTCGGTGAATTCCCCCGGCCGCGCCCGCCTCGCGCCGAGCTCCACCACGCGTGCGGCGAGCATCTCCATGACCACGCTGCCGCCGTGGCCGTGCAGCTCGAGCACGTCTTCGCCGGTGAACGAGTGGGGCGCCGGGAACACCAGCGCCAGGCCGACGTCGATCGGCTCGCCGGCGGCGTCGAGGAAGCGCGTCAGGGTCGCGTAGCGCGGCACCAGCGGCGTCTCGATCATCGCCTCGGCAATGGCGCGCACCGCCGGGCCGGAAATCCTCAGGATGCCGATGCCGCCGCGCCCCGGGGCCGTTGCCGGCGCCACGATGGTGTCGGCGCCGCTGGTCACCGTGAGCGGTGCGATCACCGTGTCGCCGCTGCGCGCGTCCGGCACCGGCCACATGCCGGTGATGGCGTCGCGCGGCACTCCTGGCGGGGGTGGTTTCTCGGCCATGTGCCGACCTTAGCTGGTGCGGAGCTTCTTGTCCTCGGCCTCGACCAGTTTATTGATCTTCCACTGCTGGGCGATCGACAGCACGGTGTTGGTCAGCCAGTACAGGACCAGGCCTGCCGGGAAGAAGGCGAACATGACCGTCATGATCACCGGCATGAAGGCGAACACCTTCGCCTGCACCGGGTCCGGCGGGGTCGGGTTCAGCTTGAACTGCAGGTACATCGCGCCGCCCATCAACAGCGGCAGGATGAAGAACGGGTCGCGCGCCGACAGGTCCTGGATCCAGCCCATGAACGGCGCCTGGCGCATCTCGACGCTCTCCAGCAGCACCCAGTAGAACGCCAGGAAGAACGGGATCTGCACCAGCATCGGCAGGCACCCCGCCACCGGGTTGATCTTCTCGCGCTTGTACAGCTCCATCATGGCGCGCGCCTGCGCCTCGCGGTCGTCCTTGTGCCGCTCCTGGATCGCCTTCATGCGCGGCGCCACGGTGCGCATCTTCGCCATGGAGCGGCCGCTCGTTTCCGCCAGCTTGTAGAACACGAGCTTGATCAGCAGCGTGACGATGATGATCGACCAGCCCCAGTTGCCGACGAAGCCGTGCACCTTGTCGAGGATCCAGAACAGCGGCTGCGAGAGGATCGTCAGCTTGCCGTAGTCGGCCGTGAGCTCGAGCCGCGGTCCGCTGGTCTCGAGCTGCGCCTGCAGCTTGGGCCCGACGAACAGCCTTTCGGTGAACTCGGCACGGCCGCCGGCAGGGACGGCCCGGGCCGGACCGACGGCCCGCAGCAGGTAGTCCTTGTTCTCGACCTTCAGGGCGAACTGGTAGGGCTGGCCAGCCGGCGGCACGATGGCCGCGACGAAGTGGTGCTGCATCGAAGCCAGCCAGCCGCCGGTAACGGTCTGCTGGTACTGCTGGTCGTCCTCGTCGTCGACCTTGAGCTTCTCGTACTTGTCGCCGTCATAGATCGCCGGGCCCTTGAAGGCATAGGTCTCGACATCCCACATGGAGCGCTTGACCGGCTCCCAGTGCCGCAGCAGCTGGGAATACGGCGCGAACGAGACGGCCTGCTCCTCGTTGTTGAGCACGTCGTAGCGGATGTCGACGGTGTACTGGCCGCGGCGGAAGACGAAGGTCTTGGTCACGGCGAGCCCGGCCCCGTCCGTCCAGCTGAGCGGCACGGTGAGTTCGTCGGCGCTGCCGGACAACCGGTACTCGGTGGCCGGGGCGGTGTACGGCGCCTTGTGGTTCGGCTCGGCGCGGCCGGCGATGCCGGTCGTCAGGCCGGACTGGTAGAGGTACAGCGAGCCGCTGCCGTCGGTGTTGAACAGCCGCACCGGCACGTCGGGGTTGTCCTTCTCGCGCGGGTACTCGGTCAGGTCCGCCCGCACGATGTCGCCGCCACTCAGCGAGATGTCGACATTGAGCACGTCGGTCACGACGGTGATGGTCGGGCTGTTGGCCACGGCCTCGCGCCCGGCGACACCCTCCGCGGCCGCGTCGGTGTTGGCGGCCGCGGCTTCGGCGCTCACCGTCGGCAGCGTGTCCGCCAGGCCACCCGCGTCGGTCGGCGCAGGCCCGGCCGCGGGCGCCGTGCGCCACCGCGCCGGACGTGGTGGTGCTCGCAGTGACCGGCGTGCCGTAATCCTTCATCCACGCATCGACGTTCAGCCAGACGAGGAAGAGCAGCGCGAGCCAGAGGAATATGCGTGGATTGTCCATGTCGAGATGTCCCGTCAGTGCGTGTGCACGCCGTCCGGCCCTGGCACCGGGTCGTAGCCGCCGTCGTTCCAGGGATGGCAGCGACAGATGCGTCGCGCACCGAGCCACGAGCCGCGCAGCGCGCCGTGACGCTCGAGGGCCTCGAGCGCATACGCCGAACAGGTGGGGTGAAAGCGGCAGTTCGGACCGAGCAGCGGGCTGATGAAATACCGGTAGAAACGGATCAGGGCCTGCAGCACGTATTTCATCAGAGCCGAACCTGTTTCCAGAGCCTGTCGAGACTCGCGCTGATCTCCGCGTTCGCCGCAGTCCGGGCTTTCGTGCGCGCGCTCACGAACAGATCCACCGCCGGCAATTCATGCTGGTGCAGCCGGAACGACTCGCGGATGAGGCGTCGGACCAGATTGCGCCGCACAGCGTTCCCGGCGAGGCGCACTGCGACAGCAGTTCCAAGCCGGGCGTGACCATGAGCGTTCTGAGCGTAATGGATTCCAAAGAGCGCGTCGCCAATGCGGCGACCCTGCTTGCGCGCGCGATCGAAGTCGCGGGTGGTGCGGAGCTTCTGGGCCGGCTTGAAGCCAAGCCGGGCTGCCGTGGCAGGTGAAGCCGTCAGCGCGCGGTGCCGACGGCGAGGCGCCGGCGGCCCTTCGCACGGCGGCGCTTGATGACCTGCTGGCCCTTCTTGGTCGCCATGCGCGCGCGGAACCCGTGGGTGCGCACGCGCTTGATCTTGCTCGGCTGGTAAGTGCGCTTCATGGCTCTCGCCCTAAAACTTCGTTAAAACAAGGACATGCCCGGATGGGCAAAGGGCGGCAAGATTAAGGTCCGCAGGATCCGAAGTCAACCGCGGTGTGCGACGAGTTCGGGGTATCCAGGCCCGTACGCGCCGCCATCAGCCGCTGCCGCGCCCGCTCCTGGCATGGCGATTGCCCTGTGGATAACTCTGGCCTCGCCCGGGCGGCGACGCTAGACTGCGCGACCTCCGTCTCGTTCATTACTCGCTGGCTGGCCGCCCGAAGGATCTTTCGTGCAGGGGACGCTTTGGCACCGTTGTTTGAGCCAGCTCGAGGCCGAGGTGCCGGAGCAGGACTTCAACACCTGGGTGCGGCCGCTGCAGGCGGTGGATGCGGACGGCGTCTTGCGGCTCTATGCGCCAAACCGCTTCGTGGTCGACTGGGTGCAGCAGAACCTCTACCAGAAGATCGTGGAAATCGCCGCCCGGCAGTCCGAGGGCACGGGGCCGCAGGTCCTGCTGGAGGTGGGCTCGCGCCCGCGCCAGAACGCGGAGCCGCAGGCCGCGCCCGCGGGCGCGCCGGGGCGTCGAACCGAGCCCGTGGTGATCGGTGGGCGCGTCAATCCCGAGTTCACGTTCGACACGTTCGTGGAGGGCAAGAGCAACCAGCTCGCCCGCGCCGCCGCCGTGCAGGTTGCCGACAATCCCGGGCGCGCCTACAACCCGCTGTTCATCTACGGTGGCGTCGGTCTCGGCAAGACGCACCTGATGCACGCCGTCGGCAACCTGCTGCGGCAGAACAACCCGGCCGCGCGCATCGCCTACGTGCACAGCGAGCGCTTCGTCAGCGACATGGTCCGCGCGCTGCAGCACAACACCATCGCCGAGTTCAAGCAGACCTACCGCACGCTCGACGCGCTGCTGATCGACGACATCCAGTTCTTCGCCGGCAAGGACCGCTCCCAGGAGGAGTTCTTCCACACCTTCAATGCGCTGCTGGAAGGCCAGCAGCAGGTCATCCTGACCTGCGACCGCTACCCGAAGGAGGTGACCGGCCTGGAGGAGCGCCTCAAGTCGCGCTTTGGCTGGGGGCTCACCGTCGCGATCGAGCCGCCGGAGCTCGAGACCTGCGTTGCCATCCTGATGTCCAAGGCCCAGGCCAGCGCGGTCGCGCTGCCGGAGGACGTGGCGTTCTTCGTCGCCAAGCGCATCCGCTCCAACGTGCGCGAGCTGGAAGGCGCGCTGCGCCGGGTCATCGCCACCGCGCGCTTCACCGGCCGGCCCATTACGGTCGATTTCGCCAAGGAAGCGCTCAAGGACCTGCTGTCCCTGCAGGAAAAGCTGGTGACCATCGAGAACATCCAGAAGACCGTGGCGGAGTACTACAAGATCCGCATGGCCGACCTGCTCTCCAAGCGGCGCAGCCGCTCGATCGCGCGGCCGCGGCAGGTCGGCATGGCGCTGGCTCGCGAGCTGACGACACACAGCCTGCCGGAGATCGGCGACGCGTTCGGCGGGCGGGACCACACCACCGTCATGCATGCCTGCGACCGCATCCGCGAGTTGCGGGAGACCGAGAGGCGCACCGGGGAGGACTACCTCAACCTGTTGAGAATCCTGACGGGTTGATGTGGATAATGTGTGCGCCTTGCGGGGACAGTTTGTTGTCCACAATGCGCACACAGGGAAGACAGAGTTTCACCGTGGCTTGATGACAGGGTCCGGCTCTCTTCAAGCCGTTGCTGTGGCGGAATTTAATGGGCTTATCCACCGCAAATGGCCTGCTCTAACTCTGTAACTACAATCTTTGATATTTCCATCACTGCACATTGAATAAAGAAGAGAACGGGAGCGCAGATGAAGTTCAGTGCTGAACGCGAAGACATCCTGGCGGCCTTGCAGGCGGCGATCGGCGTGGTCGAGCGCAGGCAGACGATGCCGATCCTGGCCAACGTGCTGCTCACCGCGCGCGGTCAGAAGCTTGCGGTGACAGCGACCGATCTCGAGGTCGAGCTCGTCGCCTCGGCGGCGATCCAGGGCAGCGCGGACGGTGCGATCACCGTGCCGGGACGCAAGCTGCTCGACATCTGTCGCTCACTGCCCGACAAGGCGAAGATCACGCTGGGCCAGGAGGGTGATCGTGTCACCGTGCGCGCGGGCAAGAGCCGGTTCGTGCTCTCCTCGCTGCCGGCGGCTGAATTCCCGGTGATCGAGGAAGTGAACACCCAGGTTCAGTTGGACCTGCCGCAAGCGGATCTGCGACGCCTGCTGGAGAAGACCCACTTTTCCATGGCGCAGCAGGACGTGCGCTACTACCTGAACGGCATGTTGTTGGAAACTGACGGTAAGTTGCTGCGAACGGTCGCGACTGACGGCCATCGTCTGGCATTGTGCGAAATTGAGCACGGTATCAAGGGGAAGGGCCACCAGATCATCATTCCGCGCAAAGGCATCCTGGAGCTGCAGCGGCTGCTCGGCTCGGAGGGTAACGTGTCGCTGACCGTCGGAACCAATCACGTTCGCGCCGAGATCGGCGACATTCGCTTCACTTCGAAGCTTATTGACGGCAGGTTCCCGGAATATGGCCGCGTCATACCGGCCAGCCCGCCGCGGGTGGTGCTCGCGGATCGCGACGTGCTGCGTGGCGCCCTGCAGCGTACGGCGATTCTTTCCAACGAGAAATTCCGCGGGATCCGGCTGGCGCTCAAGGGCAACGCCATGACCGTCCAGGCTCACAATCCGGAGCAGGAAGAAGCCGAGGAAGAGATCGAGGTCGAGTATTCCGGCGAGGACCTTGAAGTCGGCTTTAACGTGAACTATCTGCTCGACGCGATCGGCGCCATCGAGGGCAGCCAGGTCGAGATCGGTCTGACCGACGGCAACTCCAGCTGCCTGGTCCACGCGCCCGGCGATACGAGCAGCCGCTACGTCGTCATGCCGATGCGCCTGTAGTGAGGCGCTGTGGCGCTGACATGGTTGCGGGCTGAACAGTTCCGGTGCCTGCAGGAGGTTGAGGTCAACCTCCATCCACGGCTGAATCTCTTTATCGGTCCAAACGCCTCGGGGAAGACCAGTCTCCTCGAGGCGTTGTTCTTTCTGGGGCGGGGCAGGTCCTTCCGGACGCGGCGCCTCGATACCCTGATCCGCGAAGGGGAAAAGGCCTTCATGCTGGTGGGCCGGACCACCGGACTGGCGGGCGAAGTGACGCTGGGTGTGCGAGGAGCACGAGGCGGCACGGAGATCCGTGTCGGCGGACGGGCGGCCGCGTCTGCGGCGGACCTGGCTGAACACTTCCCGCCACAGGTGATCGATCCCGAGATTCATAAACTCCTCGAGGAAGGCCCGGGTCGCCGGCGGCGCTTTCTGGATTGGGGAGTGTTCCACGTGGAACCTGCGTTCCTCATGACCTGGCAGCGGTACCACAAGGCGCTTCGGCAGCGGAACGCGGCACTCAAGTCACAACTCGACGATGCGTCGGTCAGGATGTGGGACGAGGAACTGGCGGTAGCGGGCGAGGTACTCGGTGCGCAGCGGCGCCGATACCTCGAGCGGCTGGCAGAGCCGCTGCAGGAAGTGGGTCAGGCCCTGCTGGGCGCCAAGGTCTCCGTTCGGTACCACACAGGCTGGGGCGACGACGCCTCGCTGGGCGACGTGCTGCGGGGCGATCTTGAACGGGACCGGCGCTACCGTGCCACGCAGCATGGGCCGCACCGGGCGGACGTCGTGGTTCGGGTGGCGGATCACGCCGCCAAGGACCGGGTGTCGCGGGGGCAGCAGAAGCTGCTCGCCGCCGGGCTGACCCTGGCACAGCTGCGCCTGCAGGAGGCTGACAGGCCTGGCAGGTCGGCGCTGTTGCTCGACGATCCGGCGGCGGAGCTGGACCCCGAGAACCTGAGTCGGTTGATCGCAGCGGTCCGGGATCTCGACGTCCAGCTGATCGTGACCTCCCTGCAGCAGACGGTGCCCGGGCTGACCGAGGCCGGCGCAGTGTTCCACGTGAAACAGGGGCGAGTGACGCCGGCCTGAGGGGAGATCTATCCACAGCCCAGGGTAAGTCTTGAATCCCAATAGGCGGGGCGAGGTTCAGGTCGTACGGACAGAGCAGAAAGCGTCCCTCGGCGGCTGTCGTGGCCGGTGTTTCACGTGAAACATCGACAGGCGAGCCCACCCACGCGAAGCGGCGGCCGGCCACCGCATCGGGGGAGGATTAACTTCAGGCCGGGCTCACGGCCATTCCATCCACAGAGTTGTCCACACGATGCCGGCCCGACACCAGCGTCTGGATGGCGGTTCGGTGTGTTCGGGTAGTTATCCGGCCAAACCTCTGAAAAGTAAGCGAAAAGCCCTGAAGACTGGTATCATTGACCGGTTCTGCTGCCGGGGTATCGCATGAGCAACGACGACGTCTACGACTCCAGTAAAATCAAGGTCTTAAAGGGCCTCGAGGCGGTGCGCAAACGGCCAGGCATGTACATCGGCGACACCGATGACGGCACCGGTCTGCACCACATGGTGTTCGAGGTGGTCGACAACGCCATCGACGAGGCGCTGGCGGGCCACTGCGATCGGGTCGTCGTCACCATCCATGCCGACGAGTCGGTCACCGTGACGGACAACGGCCGCGGCATTCCGACGGACATTCACCCCGAGGAAGGGCGCTCTGCGGCCGAGGTCATCATGACCGTGCTGCACGCGGGCGGTAAGTTCGACGACAACTCCTACAAGGTCTCCGGTGGCCTGCACGGCGTCGGCGTATCGGTCGTCAACGCGCTCTCCGAGACGCTGACCCTGAGCATCATGCGCGATGGCAAGTTGTGGCAGCAGGAGTACCGCCTCGGCGAGCCCCAGGGGCCCCTCACGGTGGTCGGCAAGGCCACCGATCGCGGCACCGTGGTGCACTTCAAGCCCAGCGACACGATCTTCACGAACATCGACGTTCTCGTACGACATGCTCGCCAAGCGACTTCGTGAATTGTCATTCCTGAATTCCGGTGTACGTATCGAGCTCCTCGACGAGCGCGACGACCGGCACGAGGTGTTCCAGCACGAAGGGGGCGTGAAGGCCTTCGTGCAGTACCTGAACCGCACCCGGGCGGCCACGCATCCGAACATCTTCTACTTCCAGACCCAGGAGGGCGCGATCACCGTCGAAGTCGCGGTGCAGTGGAACGATTCCTACCAGGAGTCGATGTACTGCTACACCAACAACATCCCGCAGAAGGATGGCGGCACTCATCTCGCCGGCTTCCGCGCGGCGCTGACGCGCACGCTCAACGACTACATCGACAAGGAAGGCCTCGCCAAGAGCGAGAACGTCGGACTGACCGGCGACGACGCGCGCGAGGGCCTGACCGCCATCCTTTCGGTCAAGATGCCCGACCCCAAGTTCTCCTCGCAGACCAAGGACAAGCTGGTTTCGTCCGAGAGTCAAGGGCGTGGTCGAGTCCGCGGTGGCGGCCAAGCTGGAGGAGTTCCTGCTGGAGCATCCCGCGGACGCCAAGGCGATCTGCATGCAAGATCATCGACGCCGCGCGCGCCCGCGAGGCGGCGCGCAAGGCGCGCGAGATGACCCGGCGCAAGGGCGCGCTCGATATCGGCGGGCTTGCCCGGCAAGCTCGCCGACTGCCAGGAGAAGGATCCGGCCAAGTCCGAGCTGTTCCTCGTCGAGGGTGACTCCGCCGGCGGCTCCGCCAAGCAGGGTCGGGACCGGCGCACCCAGGCGATCCTGCCGCTGAAGGGCAAGATCCTGAACGTCGAGAAGGCGCGCTTCGACAAGATGCTGTCGTCGCGGAAGTCGGGACGCTGATCACCGCGCTCGGCTGCGGCATCGGCCGCGACGAGTTCGACCCCGACAAGCTGCGCTATCACCGCATCATCATCATGACCGACGCGGACGTCGACGGCTCGCACATCCGCACGCTGCTGTTGACCTTCTTCTACCGGCAGATGCCGGAGCTGATCGAGCGCGGCCACATCTACATCGCCCAGCCGCCGCTGTACAAGGTGAAGAAGGGCAAGCAGGAGCAGTACGTCAAGGACGACGCCGAGCTCGACCGGCTGTTGCTGAATACCGCCATCGACGACGCGGCGCTGTTCGTCAATTCCGAAGCGCCGCCGCTCAGCGGACCCGGCCTCGAGACGCTCGCGCGCCAGTACATGGAGGTCCAGGCGATCATCACCCGCTGGTCGCGCCGCTATGACCGGCGGCTGCTCGAGGAACTGGTCAACGTTCCCATCATGGATGTGGCGGCCTTCGCCGACAGCGCCCAGCTCGAACGATGGGTGGCCACCCTGCAGGCGCGCCTGAACCCGCCCGGCGAGGTGGTCAAGACCTTCCAGCTGAAGATCCGCAGCAACGACGCGGGGCAGCCGCAGCGCATCGACGTGCAGCGCATCGAGCACGGCGTCACCAGCGAGAAACCGCTGCAGCGCGACTTCTTCGACTCCGCCGAGTACCGGCGCATCGCCGAGTTCGCCCGCACGCTGGCCGACTTCATCGGCCCGGGCGCCTACGTGACCAAGGGTGACGACAAGCGCGCGGTGGGCAGCTTCCAGGAAGCGATGGCGTGGCTGCTGGAGCAGGCCAAGAAAGGGCAGGCGATCCAGCGCTACAAGGGCCTCGGCGAGATGAACCCCGACCAGCTGTGGGATACGACCATCAATCCCGAGACCCGCCGTCTGCTGCAGGTGCGCATCGAGGACGCGGTCGCCGCGGACGACATCTTCACCACGCTGATGGGCGATGCGGTGGAACCGCGTCGCGAGTTCATCGAGAAGAACGCGCTGTCGGTGGCAAACCTCGACGTCTGAGCCCCATCCGATGCCACCGGCCGGCCAGCCGACCGCGGCGCGCGAGGCGCTGCCCTGGACGTCGAGCCGAAGGGCATCCACCAGCGCCCCGGGTCCGGCGCAGGGTAGGCTCGGCCCATGCGTACCATCACGACCACCGCCCGGCGCGGCTGGCGCCTCGCGCGCTCGATCGCGCTCTACCATGGCCAGCCCTGGCGCGGGCCGCGCCTCGCGCGCCTGTACCGGCCGTTCGTGCCGCCGGGCGGCCTGTGCTTCGACGTCGGCGCGCACGTCGGCGGCCGCACGCACTGCTGGCGCCGGCTCGGCGCGCGAGTCGTCGCGGTCGAGCCGCAGCGCGACTGCCTCGCAGTCCTGCGCACGCTGTTCGGGCGGGACGCGGGCGTGACACTGGTCGCGGCCGCGGTGGGGCGCGAGGAAGGAACCGCTGAGCTCTACGAGACGAGCGCCAACCTGACGGTCACGACCCTGTCGCGCGACTGGATCGCCGACGTGGGCCGCGACCCGGGCTTCGCCGGCCTCGACTGGCGCCCCGCCGGCGCCGTTGCCGTCACCACGCTCGATGGCCTGATCGAGCGCTTCGGCGAGCCGGACTTCGTGAAGCTCGACGTCGAGGGCTACGAGGCCGAAGCCCTTGCGGGCCTCGGCCGGCCGCTGGCCGCGCTGTCCTTCGAGTACGTGACCGCGAGTCCGGGCGGGGCGGAGGCCTGCGTCGCCCGTCTCGAGACGCTGGGCTGCTACCGTTACGCGGTGTCGCCCGGCGAGAGTCACCGCCTGCTCGACGGCTGGCTCGACCCGGCGGCGCTACGGCGACGTCTCGCCGACCGCGACCTCGTCGGCGCGTCGGGCGACGTCTACGCGCGCCGCATCGATCGCGGCGCCTGAACCCGAGAACGCGCGCGCCAGCAGGCGCCGAAGCTCGCCCATCCTGCCGAGCGCCGCCTTCGTGGGCGCGAGTCCCGGCGCGAAGCCCGCCTCGACCAGCGTCTCGAGCACGTCGCCGCGGCGGCTGATGACGTGCATCGGCACCGTCCATTCGCTCCCGGGCCCGCTCACGGCGGCCGGCGGCTGGTGGTCGCCGATGACGACCACGGTGAGCGCGGCCTCGGCGTGCCGCTCGAGGTAGCCGGCCAGCCACTGCAGCACGTAGGCGATGCTGTCGCCATAGGCGGGCGCGAGATTCGTCCAGTCGGGTGCCTCGGCGATGGCACGCTCGGCCTCGGCGCCGAATGGCGCCGGCCCGACCAGGCGCGCCCAGTCGGGCTGGTACGGCGGCGTCGGTCGAAAAGGCGCGTGGCTGCTGATGGTCGGGAAGAACACGAAGCGAGGGCGCCCCGCGCGCGGCTCGGCGTCGAGCCGCGCGAGCGCGAACTGGTCCGGGATCCGCCACCAGCCGAACCCGGGTCCGCGATAATCGAGCGCGGCCGCGTCGAGCATGCGGTCGAAACCGTAGTAGGCGCCTTCGGGCCAGGCCTGCCGCAAGCCGGGCATCAGCGCGATCGTCTCGTAGCCGGCGTCGGCGAAATCGCCGACCAGCGTGGTGGCGTCGCCTTGCATCGCGCGCGCGTACGCGCCCGGGTCCGTCACGTCCCGGCCCGACAGCAGCGTCAGGTGCGAGAGCCAGGAACTGCCGCCGAAGGTCGGGGCCACGACGCTCGTCGATGCCACGCCGCGCCCGGTGCGCGCGATCGCCTGCCCGAGTCGCGCGCGATCGCCGGCGAGCCTTGCGGCGAACGCCGGCTCGTCCAGCGTGACGCTGCCGTAGGACTCGAGGAACACGAGCAGCACGTCGTCGCCGGCCAGCGCCTCGAAGGAGTGGGCCTCGCCGGTCTCGATGGGCGCCGCGGCGGCCGCGGGCCACCGGGCTTCGACGAATGCCCGCGTCACGACCGCGACCTGGTCGGCGAAGGTAGTCGACACGGGCAGCGAGAAGCGCAGCCAGCCCGGCGCGGGCGCATGGCCGGCGAGGCCCGCGAGCCAGGCCGCGGCGAGGGTGCCCGCGACGCCGGCCAGCACGCGGCGCTCCGCCGGGTGGACCGCCGCGGCCGCCAGCCGCCGCCAGGCAAGACGCAGGGTCGCGAAGGCGAGGGCGGATGCGGCGAGCAGCGCCACGACGATGCCGAGCGCCGCGGCCGGCCCGGCCGCCACGGTGAGCATGCGCGCGACGTTGCCGAGGTGCCGCAGGTCCCAGTAGAGGTTGACAGGCCGGCCGAACAGGGCGGGCGCCGTGACCTCGAGGTAGCGCGCCACCGTGAGCAGTAGCCAGGCCGCGGCGAGCGCCGCCGGCAGCCGGACCGGGAGCGTGCCGCGCCACGCGGCCCACGCGAGGATGGCGAGCAGCGCCAGCGTCAGCTCGATCGAGAACTCCGGCACCGGCCGCACGCCGGGCGTCGGCCAGACGTTGTGGAAGGTCAGCGCGACGTTGAGCAGGCACAGCGCCGCCGCGAGGCCCGCCCACCGCGCAATGGCGCGGCGCTCCGTCACCGGCGCGTCACTCCCGGCGCGCCTCGAGCTCGATGATCAGCTCGACCTCGTCGCCGACCCAGCCGTTCTCGACCGCGTACATCATCCCGAATTCGCTGCGCCGGAAAGAGCCGCGCGCCGACACGCCCATCACCGTCGCGCGCTGCAGCGGCGACAGCAGCAGCGGGTAGGGCTCGCTCTTGTTCCAGGTGGCCTGCAGGGTCACGGGCCGGCGCTTGCCGAGCAGCTCGAGCTCACCCTCGATGACGAAGCTGCGCTCGCCGGTTCGCTTCGCGGAGCGGGCCGTGTACACCAGCCTCGGGTGGCGCTTCGCGTCGAGGAAGTCATCGCTGCGCAGGTGCTCGTCGCGCTTGTCGTGCGCCGTGTAGACGCTCGCCGCGTCGATCTCGATGCGCAGGTCGCCGAGGCGGCCGGCGTCGTCGTCGAAAACATAATCGCCGGTCACCCGGCGGAACATGCCGAGCGTCTTCGCGTAGCCGACGTGCTCGACGAGGAAGCCGACCGACACGTGCTCAGGATCAAGCACGTAGCGGGCAGGCTCGGCGCGGGCGGGCGTCGCGGCAAGAAGCAGCACGAGGCCCGCAAGGGCAGAGATACGCAGGTTCAGCATCGGTAGGCCTCCTCTTCGAGGGGTGTGCGGGCCCGGCGCGCGAGCCAGGCAATGTCGGCGGCGAACGACCCGGCGAGCACGAGCAGGCCGGCCAGCGCGAGCGGCGCGCTCGCCGCGGCGGGCAGGAGCGGCGCAACGACCGCGAGCAGCACCACGATCTGCACCACGCAGACGACCTGTCGCCGACGGCGCGGCGGCAGCGGCCTTCGCAGCCATGGGGCGAGCCAGCCTGCGGCGACGAACAGGTAGCGCATGAGGCCCGACAGCAGCACCCACGCGCCGGCGCGATCCCAGCGCCAGGCCAGCACCGCGAGCGCCATCACCAGCAGCGAGTCGGCCTCCATGTCAAAGCGCGCGCCAAAGGCGCTCTCGACACCATGACGGCGCGCGAGCCGCCCGTCCAAACCGTCCAGGACCGCCGCGAGGGTGCCGGCGATCACCGCGAACGCGGCGACCGCCCAGGATGCCGGCACGAATGCGAGGCCGGCGACGAGCACGATGGGCACGGCGCGCGCCAGAGTGACGGCATTCGCCGGCCCGAAGCGCGCATGCGGATGACGGCCCGGCAGGTGCCGGAGCACGGCGACGGCGCCCGCCGCGGCGATGGCGAGGCTCGCAGCCACGTACGCGCCGCCGAGGCCGAGGATCGCCGACAGCGCCACGGCGGCGGCGGCCGTTGCCGCGAGCGCGGCGGCGAGATGCCGCAGGGCGCTCGCGCGCAGCGCGTCGGCCTCGCCAGGCGCGGCGGTCTTCGGCATCATCTCGACGTCCCGGCGGCAGGAAGAGCGGACATGAGCGAGGCCCTGGCGTTCTGGGTGACGGCGCCCGGTTGCGGCGAGATCCGCTCCGAGCGGCTGCCGCCCGCCGGCGAAGGCGAAGCGGTAGTCCGCGCAGTCTACAGCGGCGTGAGCCGCGGCACCGAGTCGCTGGTCTTCGCCGGCCGCGTCCCCGCTTCCGAGCACGCGCGCATGCGCGCCCCGTTCCAGGCTGGGGAGTTCCCGGCACCGGTGAAGTATGGCTACGCGAGCGTCGGCGTCGTCGAGCAGGGGCCGGCCGGGCTCGCCGGCCGGCACGTGTTCTGCCTCTACCCGCACCAGACCCGCTACGTCGTGCCCGCCGACGCGGTCCATCCGCTGCCGCCGGGCGTGCCGCCGGCGCGCGCGGTGCTGGCGGCCAACCTCGAGACCGCCATCAACGGCCTGTGGGACGCGCTGCCGCGCATCGGCGAGCGGATCGCCGTGGTCGGCGCCGGCACGGTCGGCTGCCTGGTGGCGTGGCTCGCCGCGCGCATCCCGGGCTGCCGGGTCGAGCTGATCGACGTGGCGCCGGCGCGCGCGGCGGTTGCCGCCGCGCTCGGCGTGCCTTTCGCGCTTGCCGGGAACGCATCGCCGGACGCGGACCGCGTCATCCACGCGAGCGGCGCGCCGGAAGGGCTCGTCACCTCACTGGCGCTCGCCGGCACCGAGGCGACGGTGGTGGAGCTCAGCTGGTACGGCGACCGCGAGGTGCGGCTTCCGCTCGGCGGCGCCTTCCATGCGCGGAGGCTCACGCTGCGCTCGTCGCAGGTCGGCAGCCTGCCGCCCGCCGAGCGCCCGCGGTGGACCCACCGCCGACGCCTCGCGCTCGCGCTCGAACTGCTCGCCGACGATAGCCTCGACGCGCTCGTCAGCGGCGAGAGCGCCTTCGTCGACCTGCCCGACACGCTGCCCGCGCTCGCCGCCGGCGACGCCCTGTGCCACCGCATCCGCTACGACTGATTCCCGCGACCGAGGAGCTCCCGATGATGTACAGCGTCTGCGTCCGCGACCACGTGATGATCGCCCACAGTTTCCGCGGCGCGGTCTTCGGGCCTGCGCAACGGCTGCACGGCGCCACCTACGTCGTGGACGCGGAGTTCCGCCGGCCGGAGCTCGATGCCGACGGGCTGGTCGTGGACATCGGCCTCGCCACGCAGGCGCTGCGCGAGGTGCTCGAGCCGCTCGCCTACCGCAACCTGGACGAGCTGCCGGAGTTCGCGGGCCAGAACACCACGACAGAGTTCCTGGCCCGCGCGGTCTGGGACCGCCTCGTCGTCGCCATGGCGGCCGGCAGGCTGGGCCCCGCGGCCGCGGGCGTCACGGCGCTGCGCGTCGCCCTGCACGAGTCGCACGTGGCCTGGGCCGCCTTCGAGGCGCCGGTGCCGCGGCGCTGAAGGGCGGCCCGTGCCCGACCTTGAGTTCGTCCTGCCGGGCGATCCGGACACGCGCACCGGCGGCTACGAGTACGACCGGCGCGTCGTCGCCGGCCTGCGCGCGCTCGGCTGGCAGGTGCGCGTGCACGCGCTCGACGGCGCCTACCCGGCGCCCTCCGCGAAGGAACGCGCGCACGCGGCGCGGCGGTTCGCGGCGCTGCCGGACGGCGCACGGGTGCTCGTCGACGGACTCGCCTTCGGCGCGCTGCCCGCAGGTCGCGATGGCGGAAGCCGCCCGCCTGCGGCTCGTCGCGCTGGTGCATCACCCGCTGGCCGAGGAGACGGGCCTGTCCGCCGCGGAGGCGAGCCGCCTCGCCGCCGCGGAACGGGCGGCGCTTGGCGCGGCGCGGCGCGTGATCGTGACCAGCGCGCCGACCGCCGTGGCGCTCGGCGCCTACGGCGTCGAGCCAGGACGCTGCATCGTGGTCGAGCCCGGGGCGGACGCCGCGCCGTTGGCGCGCGGTTCCGGCACCGCGACTCCGGTGCTGCTGACCGTCGCGACGCTCACGCCGCGCAAGGGTCACGCCGTGCTCCTCGAGGCGCTCGCCGGGCTCGCGGACCGCGCGTGGCGGCTCGAGTGCCTGGGCAGCGACCAGCGCGACGCCGCGACGGCCGAAGCGCTGCGCGCCCGGGCCGACGCGCCGGGCCTGTCGGGCCGGGTCTGCTTTCGCGGCGAGATCGGCCCGCAGGCCCTGGCGGCAGCCTACGACCGCGCTGATCTGTTCGTCTCGCCGTCGCTGTACGAAGGCTACGGCATGGCGCTCGCCGAGGCGCTCGCGCGCGGGCTGCCGGCCGTCGCGACGCGCACCGGGGCCGCGGAAGCGCTGGTCGGCGGCGACGCGGGCCTGCTCGTGCCGCCCGGTGACGTCGCGTCGCTGCGCCGGTCGCTCGCGCGCCTGCTCGATGACCCGGGAGTGCTGCGGCGCTGCGCCGAGGGCGCCCGGCGCGCACGCGCGCGATTGCCGCGCTGGGAAGACGCCTGCGCGCGCATCGCCCAGGCCATGGAGACGATGCCGTGAGCGGCTTCGACGCCGCGTGGCTGGCGCTGCGCGAGCCGGCCGACGCGGCCGCACGGTCCGTGGCGCTCGAGGCGGCGCTGGCGCGGGCGCTCGCCGGACGCAACGTCGCGCTCGGGTGCGTGGACCTCGCCTGCGGCGCGGGCGCGAACCTGCGCCGCCTCGCGCCGCGCCTGCCCGGGCCGCAGCGGTGGCGGCTCGTGGATGCGGATCCGGCGCTGCTGGCCGAGGCGCGCCGCCGCTGCGCCGGGCTGCGGGCCGCCGACGGCGCCGCCGTCGAGGTGGAGTTCGTCGAGGCGGATCTCGCGACCATGGATCTAGACGCCTGCTGTGCGGGCGCGGCGCTGGTCACGGCCTCGGCGCTGCTCGACCTCGTGTCGGCGGACTGGCTCGACCGCCTCGCCGCCGCCGTCGCGCGCGCGCGGGCCGTCGCGCTGTTCGCGCTCGACTATGACGGCCGCCGCCGCTGCGAGCCCGCGGACCCCGACGACGCTTGCGTGCATGCCGCCTTCGACGTGCACCAGCGCCGCGACAAGGGCTTCGGCCCCGCGCTCGGGCCGGCCGCGACGGCGCACGCGGCACGCGTCCTGCGGGAGCGTGGCTACCGCGTCGAGCGCGCCTGCGCCGACTGGCGGCTCGGCGCGGGCGAGGCGGCGCTGCAGGCCGAGCTGCTGCGCGGCTGGGCACGCGCGGCCGCGGAGGCCGCGCCCGAAACGCGCGGAAGGATCGAAGCGTGGCTGGCCCGGCGGCTGGCGCAGCTCGAGTCCGGAGGACTGCGGCTCACCGTCGGCCACGAGGACCTGCTGGCCGCGCCGCTATAGCACGCGCACGACCGGCGGCTCGTCGTCCCCGGCCTCGGCGGGCACTGCGGGCGCGGGCCGTGCCGGCGTGGCGAGGTCGCAGTCGAACAGGATGTCGTCGCCCATCCGGTAGACGCGGTGCGAGGGGCGGCGGCAGTCGCGGAGCCGCTCGGGCGGGGGCAGGCGGATCGCCGGCCGGCCCTCGCCGATGAGGAACGGCGCGACCGCGAGCTGCAGCCGATCGAGCAGGCCCGCGGCGAGGAACGACGACACGGTGCGGCCCCCGCCTTCGACGAAGACCCGCCGCCAGCCGCGTGCGTGCAACGCGACGAGCAGCGCGGCGAGGTCGAACGCGCCGTCCGCTTCCGGGACGGCGAGCACCTCGGCCGCGCCCTGCTGACGATCCGCCAGGCCCGCCCGGCAGGCGAGCACGGTCGGCGCGGCGCCGTCGGTGAACACGCGGTAGTCGCCGCCGAGGCGGCGGTCCGGATCGAGCACCACGCGGATGGGATTGGGCCCGGGCACGAGCCGCGTGGTGAGCTGCGGATCATCGGCCGCGACGGTGCCGGCGCCGACGACGATCGCGTCGCACAGGGCGCGCATGCGGTGCAGGTGCAGGAGGTTGCCGCGGCCGTTGACGTAGCGCGAGTCGCCGGAGCGGGTGGCGATGAAACCGTCGAGGCTCTGGCCGAGGTGCCCGATCGTGAGGGGCGTACTGGACGCCGCCCGCAGGGCGCCGTAGAGCTCGTCGAATTCTTTTTCCCGCATCGGGCTATCCTAACCGAGCCCAAGGTCCGGATCCGACGCATGACGCCCGTGCCCTTTTCCTGGTTCGGTGATCGCGCCACGCTCGCCATCGATCGCGCGCTCGGCGAGCTGCGCAGCGGGCGGGCGGCTCGCGTGGTCACGCCCGCGGGCATCCGTGTGGCGCTCGCGGTGGAGACCCTGCGGCCCGCGGCGCTCGCGGCCCTGCGCGAGCTGCCAGGGCGCGATCTCCGGCTCGCCACGACCGCGGAACGCGCGGCGGCGCTCGGGTGGCCCGGGATTGGCGGCGCGGTCAGCGTCCCGCTCGCGACGGTCCCGCATCTCGACGACTTGCGCGCGCTCGCCGGCGCTGCGCCGCTCGATCCCGCGCACTCGCCGGCGCATGCCGGCGGCGTCGACCCGGCCGGCCTCGTGCCGGCCGACCCGGCGGAGCGCGCCGGGCTCGAGCTCGCCAAGCACGCGCGGCTCCTGCCGACGGTCCTGAGCGTGCGCGACGACGGCGAACCCGATCCCCGGCTGCTGTCCGTGACCTCCGTCGAGCTGGATGCCTACGGCGGGGCCGGCGCGGTGGTGCTCGAGCGCCAGAGCGAGGCCGTCGTGCCGCTCGCCGACGCACCCAAGTGCAGGTTCGTGGTCTTCCGCGACCGGCGCGACGGCAGCGAGCACGTGGCGGTGCTGGTCGGCGAGGTCGACCCGGCCGGTGTCGTGGACGTACGGGTTCACTCGGCCTGCCTGACCGGCGACCTTTTCGGCAGCCTTCGCTGCGACTGCGGCGACCAGCTCCGTGGGGCGATCCGCCGCTTCTCCGACCTCGGTGCCGGCGTGCTGCTGTATGTCGAGCAGGAGGGCCGCGGCATCGGCCTCGCCAACAAGCTGCGCGCCTACGGCCTGCAGGAGCAGGGCTTCGACACCATCGACGCGAATCTCCAGCTGGGCTTTGCCGCCGACGAGCGCCGCTACGAAGTCGCTGCGGCGGTGTTGCGCCAGCTCGGCATCGGGCGCATCCGGCTGCACACGAACAACCCGCGGAAACTGCGCGCCCTCGAGGCGGCGGGGCTCGAGCTGGTCGGGTTCCGCACGCTCGCCGGCGCGGTCAACCCGCACAACGAGCGCTACATCCAGGTCCGCCGCGAGCGTGCCGGACACCTCGTGCCCGACCCGGAGTGAACCGGCCCGCATCGCGCCGGACATGCCGTGTTTGCGCGTCTGGCCCGGCAGGACGCGGTCGCCGCGGCTGCGGTCTCAATCTACACTTGTCGGAAGGTGGACCAACATTCTTCGCAAGTCTGTCAAGACGGACGCTGCAACGGTGTATGACGAGAGTTGGGGTCGCGATAGGTGGAAACGCGGCGTCATCGTATTGGCCTTCCTCGTGCCCATCGTGCTGTGGGACGTTCCGAGCGCGATTGCTGTGCTGAGTAGCTGTTCGGAGTTTGCGGCGGGTCGCCTGCCGGTAGCGCAGACGCGCACAGCAATTGCCGCGTGGTCGTGGCTGACAATGGCACTGGCAGTCTATGAGTACCTGCGCCTTGCCTGGGAGCGGATGCTCAGACCGTGGCTCGGTCGAAGCGCCCCACGTCGTGCGCCGCATCCCACTCGCTATCCCTGGCCCTACAGAGTCTTGTTCGCGGTGGGTATAGCGATGTGCGGGGTGGCCCTGAGCTGCGACGCCGTGCGGGACTGGGGAAACATCCTTCAGAATGGGGATCGCGTCAGGCTGTTCATGGCCACCCTCGCACCATTGCTTTTTGCCTGGACATGCTGGGCGCATCGCCGGGAGCCAGACTGGTGGCGGCCCTCTCCCGCCTCGGATGAACAACGAGGATGAGCCAGAGTCGCGGGAGGCAGATCAGGGCGTCCCCAGAAGCAATGGACCTTAGCAATGGAGCCTACCGCGGCAGGCACGTACTCTGAGTCACTACTGAGCATTGCGCCCCAGAACGCCTCTTGCTCGCCCTGCTTGGGCGTGCGCCGGGCACTCGAGCGACAGGTACCGGCCGACGCGCATAGTCCGCGGATGGCCGCTTTTTAATGACTTGCGTGGCGCAATCCAACCATTTGGCGCAGGCATGGGTTCCCTGCGGCGAGCCGTCGACGCGCGGAAGTTCTTCCGCACAGGGTTCGGCGTGGATCCGAACGGAATAGGCTGGTGCCTCGGCACCTGAGACGAATGTAGGCTGGCGCCACGTCAAATGAGATCAGCCGGCCCGGCCATCTTGTTTGTCGTGCCCAAGCGGTTGATCTACCATCCAACGGCGGCGACCCAATCTGATTCCCTACACCGACCGGAGGGCTACCGGGTGAAACCGGCCATCGCCTGGAAGCCGCTCGTGGCCATCGTTCCTGGATTGGCGTACCCCATGCTGGCACACCTCGCCACCTTGACGTCCAGCTCGTCGTTGGTCCTGGCAAGCGTTATCGCGCTGTCCTGCGCCGCATTCCTGCCCGCCGCGCTCTCTGGCAAGCCCATCGGCCTCGTTGGTGTGACCCTGGCGGCAATAGCAATTCTTGGTCTTCGCCTTTTGGAGGCCACGGCCTTGGTGCTCTTTCTACCGCCCATCCTGATCAACGCCTATCTGGCGTGGCTCTTCGGCCACACGTTGGCCCCCAATAACATGCCGCTGATAGAGCGACTCGTTCGCTTGCTCCACGACCCCACCGAGAATCTGGACTCCAGCATCGTGCGTTATGCCGCCAGGCTCACCGCTGTCTGGACAGGCCTTTTCGTTACCTTGGCCGCAGCCAATCTCCTGCTGGCGACGCTGACGGTACCCGGCGGTTTCCTAGCGATCGCGGGTCTTGCGACACCGATCTCAGTAAGCCGTGAAGTGTGGTCACTGTTCGCGAATGTCCTTAACTATCTCATTGTCGCGGCGTTCTTCTGCGCTGAGTACGCGTATCGGCGCCGACGGTTTCCGCAGCAGCCGTACCGCAACTTCGTTGACTTTATGCGTCGTGCCGGCGCGGCAGCGCCGGCTCTATTGAGTAGCTTGGCAGCAAAGTCGCTGCGCCCTGGCGCAACGCCATGAACCAAACAGCAGAATTCCAACTGACGATCGACCCGGCTCATCCATCGCTGGCCGGCCATTTCCCCGGAACGCCAGTGTTGCCTGCCGTAGTCCTGCTCGACCTTCTTCTGGACCGTGCCGAACAATGGCTCGGCAGCCCGCTGATCGTTTCTGGCCTTCGACAGGCCAAATTCATGTCCCCGGTCCGGCCCGGAGACACGGTGTCCATCAACTTGCGCTCCAGCCACGACCTCATCGACTTTGAGGTCCACGCTGCCGGCGCCATCGTTGCCAGCGGCTCGTTTCGAACTAGGCGTGAGTGACCCGGCTGTGAATACGGCATGGATTCGGCGCCCGGAGGGAGGCGGCCGTTTCGCACTCGTGCTGATGTTGCGTATCGCCTTGGGTCTGGGACGCTTGCCTGCTCGTCTTGTACTGTATCCGGTTGCGCTGTATTTCCTGCTCCGGCGCGGGCCAGAGCGCCGCGCGTCGCGACAGTACCTCAGCCGCGCGCTCGGACGACCGGCAAGGCTCCGTGACGTCTACCGCCACTTCCTGACCTTTGCCAGCGTCACGCTTGACCGTGTCTTTCTGCTCAGTGACCGCTTTCGCCGCTTCGATGTGCGTTGTGAAGGCCTCCAACATCTGCATAGTGCCCTCGCCCTGGGTCGCGGCGCGCTGCTGTTCGGCGCCCATTACGGCAGCTTTGATGCCCTCCGCGTCTTGAGTCTGCAGCGGCCTGACGTCAAGGTACGGGTCGTGATCGATGTCGAACAGAATCCTACTGTTTCGCATCTACTGGGCGCGCTCGATCCTGACCTCGCCGGCATGGTGATCAATGCCCGCCAATCCGGCACGACGGTTGCGCTCGCGATTCGGGACGCGCTTGAACAGAACTCGCTTGTCACCTTGCTGGCGGACCGCGCCAGACCGGGCAACAAGGTCTTGCCCATCCCGTTTCTCGGCTCCGAGGCACTGTTTCCCACGGCCCCGTGGGAGCTGGCGGCGGCGCTAAAGGCGCCGGTAGTGTTGTGCTTCGGAATCTACCGTTCATGGGATCGCTACGATCTGGTGTTCGAACCTTTCGCGGAAAAAATTGATCATGACCGACGAGCCCGAGATTCCGTGATGTCGGCGTGGATCGCTCGGTTCGCCTCGCGACTCGAGCAGCGAGTTCGCGCCCAGCCCCACAACTGGTTCAACTTCTATGATTTCTGGGAACGTTGAGTCTCTGACACTGCGTGTTCTGATCCTTCTGTTGGCAGCCGCAGTGCCGCTGACGACGTCGACCGCTGCTGACGACTCTGCAAAGCGGCTGATCACCAGTCTGGCGCGCTCGCCCCCGGACCGTATCGAGTTCGTCGAGGTCCGCTTTTCACCGCTGCTATCCACACCCCTAACGGCTACCGGCACATTGGAGTATCTGGCCCCGGGCGAGCTCGCGAGGAACGTAGAAGCGCCCTTTCGGGAGCGGACGACGATTGCCGCCGGCAAGGTCAAGATACAACGCGAGGGTCAGCGTGATCGGACCTTCTCACTAGACCGGGCACCCGAACTGCGCGGACTGCTGACCAGCTTTGCCGCGCTGCTGGCCGGCGACGTTGCTGCGCTTGAACAACAGTTCATGATCTCTCTGGAATCCGCGCCATTGAACGGAAACGGGTGGCGCCTGGTCTTGTCTCCGCGCGACAAGAACCTTGCCAAGCGACTGGGCGCCGTTGTCGTAACCGGGAGCGAAACCACACCTCATTGCATCATCATGAGCGCGGATCATCGGGCTGGCAGCGTAACGCTGCTCGGTGAACACGCCATCGACGCACACGACGCCTCCAGTCTGGCGGTGCTGGAAAATTCCTGCCTGACCGGCGAGTGACGGCGCTAATCATGTCTCAGATCGTCGGTTCTCTTGGCCGCCTGGATTGCGATACTGGGGCTCGCGGGCGGCTATGCGGCGACGCAGTTGCAGGTCAGTGGCGATCTGCGCCTCTTCCTGCCGGCGCCGCAAACGGAAGAACAACGCTTCCTCATCGACGGGTTGGGCGAGGGTCCGGCGGCCAGATTGCTCCTCGTCGCCCTGGAAGGCGCCGACCCGGAAACCCTCGTCGCCGCCTCCAAAACACTTGTGGAGGATCTCCGCTCGAGCCCGCAGTTCTTCAGGGTGGAAAACGGCTCGACCGACATCAGAGAGCTGCCCGAACGCCTGTTTGCATACCGATACTTGCTGTCACCGACACTGGACGAACAGCGGCTTGACGCTCCGTTTCTTCGCAGCGCTCTGCAGGACAGGCTCAAGGACCTGAGCTCGCCGGCGGCCCCCATCATCGAGCCAATCCTGAATCGTGATCCGACGCTTGAGACGCTGACGCTGTTGGAGCGTTGGACGCCGACGCGTGAACCGGAACTGTTCGACGGCGTATGGTTCGACGCCGCGGCACAACGGGCGCTGCTCCTCGTCGAGACCCACGCCGCAGGGTTCGATCCCAACGGTCAGCAAGCGGCGCTCGACGTGCTCCAGGCGGCCATCGCACGGCTGGCTGCCGGGCCAGGCGTTCGAGCACTGGTCAGCGGGCCCGGAAGTTTCACGGCGTTGATGAAGGCGCGGACCCAGGCCGAGGCAACTGCGCTTGGCACGATGGCCGCAGTTGGCATGCTGCTATTGCTTGCGGCGGCGTATCGTCGCGGCCGCGTGCTGTTGCTCGCGGCTTTGCCTGTAGTGTCGGCGGGTATTGCCGGTCTGGTCGGCGTGAGCTGGGTGTATGGCGAGGTGCATGGAATCACTCTGGCCTTTGGCTTTACGTTGATGGGGGTTGCCCAGGACTACCCGATACACCTCTTTAGCCACCAACGCCCGGGAGTCGCGCCGCTGGACACAGCGGCACGGCTTTGGCCGACAATGGCTACCGGTGTGGCAAGCACCTGCATAGGGTATCTGGCGTTCCTCGGCGCAGGAGTCGAGGGGCTATCGCAGCTCGCCGTGTTCACGGTGCCAGGCTTGGTCGTTGCCGGCCTGACGACGCGCTACGTCTTGCCACGCGTTATGGGAACCGGGTATCCGGATTCCGGGGAAGCGGCAGTCGCAGAGCGGCTCTCGCGCTGGCTGGGCGGATTGCAGACTCCACGCTGGCTTCCGGCGCTGTTGCTGGCCGGCTCTGTGCTGGCGCTCGCTGCGCCTGGCCCAGTCTGGGAAGACGATCTCGCCGGGCTGACGCCGGTCCCGCGCGAGCTCCTGGAGCTCGACTCCGAATTGCGTCGTGAGTTGGGGGCCCCAGACGTACGCTTTCTTCTGGCCGTGGAGGGGGAAACCGCCGACGAGGTGCTAGTCCGGTTGGAGACACTGCATCCCACGCTGCTAGGGGCGGTGCGTGATGGAATCCTGGGTGGCTTCAATGATGCCGCCACATATCCCCCCGCCAGCACGACCCAGATGCGCCGCCGCAATTCGCTCCCCGCGCCGGATCTCCTTCGCGTCGAGCTGAATCAGGCGCTGCTCGGATTGCCGTTCAGCCAGAGTGCCTTCGATGCGTTCATATCCGATGTGGCGGCGACACAGCAGCTTCCGCCGATGGGGCCAGGTGACCTGAAGGGATCAGTGCTGGAAAGCATCGTTGACGCGCTGCTGTCCCGACAGGGAAGTCGGTGGATCGGGATGGTCACCTTGTCCGATGTGCAGAATGCCCAGGCATTGGAAGAGCGCGTTGCTGGAACCAGCGGGCTTGTCTTCGTGGACTTCAAGCGTGCGTCAACGCTGCTGGTTGTCGAGCAGCGAACCCGCATGCTGTGGACTCTGTGCTTCGCGGCGTTGCTACTCGCTCTTGTTGTCGGAGCGTCGCTCCGCAGCGGGTTCAGAGCGATGCGGGTCATGGCTCCGATGGTCATTACGACAGCACTCACGACCGCGGTGCTCCATGCCAGTGGCCAGCCACTGAATTCGTTTCACTTGATCTCGCTGGTATTGGCCGCAGGCATCGGCCTGGACTACGCGTTGTTCTTCGAGCGAGCAAACGGTGATGCGCGGGAGCGCCGACGCACCTTTCACGGTGTGCTGGTGTGCGCCGCCTCTACACTGATGGTCTTTGCGTTGCTGGGCTTTTCTACGATCCCGGTGCTACGCTCGATTGGCATCACGGTCGCGCTGGGCGTGGCTAGCAACTTCATCCTGGCCGCGTTGCTGGCACGTGCAGGAGAGAGCGATGGCGAACCGGTTGCCTGAAACCCTCGAGGACTTGATCCCGCACAAAGGCGATATGTGCCTGCTCGAGCGCGTCCTGGAATGGGACTCGAACAACATTCTCCTGGAAACCGGCACACATCGGAGTATGTCGAATCCGCTCCGTTACCGCGGACGTCTACGTTCTATACACATGTGCGAGTACGGCGCCCAGGCCAGCGCCGTCCATGGAGGGTTGCTGGCCAAGGCGCAAGGCCGGGTCGCAGCCCCGGGTCTCCTGGTGTCGCTGCGCGACGTTCGTCTGGAAAGGGACTACGTCGAGGGGCTCGCCGGCAGCCTCCACGTTCGAGCCACGTTGCTATACGCCACTATCGGGAGCTGGCAATACTCGTTCTCCGTAGCTCACGAAGGTGTGGAGCTAGCGACCGGTCGAGTGGCCGTGATGGAACGGCGCTGAGCCCCAGCGCGTCCCCCGCTAGGGCATTGCGAAGAGAAGCGAAGGATCACCAGGCGGGCGGTGCGCCATCAGGCCATGAACAAGACCTCGCGGCCGGACGTCAGGACAGTCTGCCTCGGCCCGCTCCAGGATCTGCCCGGCGAGCTGCTTGAGCTGCTCGGTCGTTTGCAGCATTCGCTGATGGAATTGCTCATCGTCAAGTCTGTCTGAAAGCCCGCGGTTGAGCTCGGCAAACCACTTCAGGCTCGCTTGGTCCAGCAGGGCGGCAGGATTCTCCTTACGACTATGAGCTGACCACTGCCGCAGGACGTCTTGCATGAAGCGATTGATCTCCTTCACTTCCAAGAGTTCTGCTCGAAGTCGCCCAAGCGCCGTGACATCCGTCAATCGTCGCTGGAAGAACAGCTGACACAGGACTCCCCAGTAGTACGTGTAGTCCCAAAGCACCTTGATCGGCAGCACCGTCGGATCTCCGAACAGATCGTACTGCCCGGTGTACAGGGTGAGGGTGCTGTCGTAGAACGAATCAAAAAGCTGGTTATAGACCGTGGCTCGCGTTCCGATGGGTTCACCGACCATGTCACGCGCGATGAGGTCCTCGATGTAGGTGTTGCCGATCGCGATGAAGTCGCTTCCCGGCGAATAGAAGGGATCGAGGAATACTCCGGCTTCGCCCGTGATCGCCCAACGATCGCCAGAGAACAACTTTTCGCAGCCGTACGAGAAGCGGCGGAAGAACATGAAATCCTGTACCAGTTCCCGCTTTCTCTCCAGGTCGCATGCGAGCGCTGGCTGATGGCGATGCAGCCACTTCATGGCCTTCTCGAAGGTGTTCATCCCATTGATCGGATGAGTCTTTGCGTCAGCGACGATCCCGACGGAATGCGAGCCCGAAGCTAGCGGGATCAGCCATACCCAGTAACCTCGGCCAACGAGGTGATTCGTGGACAGCCAACGCGACGGGGGATCGCAACGCTTCAACCAATCCGCGTCCTCGACCCATTCGTCGACGTCGATCTTGCAGCCAACCCTGAACCAGACAGCATTTGCGTTGTGCGGGCTTGGTTTCGCCAGTCCAAGCCTCCGCTTCAGCAGACCGGCTCGGCCGGAGGCGTCGATCAGCCAGCGACTGGAGAGCGTACTGCCTCCAGATGCCGTCTCGTAGGTGACCAGATGTGGCGCACCACCCGAACCCACTTCGAAGCCTCGGACCGTGCAGCCATCGACGAAATGAATTCCCAGACTTCGCGCGCGCCGCCCCAGGAAGTTTTCGAATAGCCCCCGGTCCAGTTGGTAACTGGGGGTCGACAGGAATCGACTTGCCCCCAGCTCCGTGACAGCTGCGATGTCCTGGCGGCCATCCGAGAAGAAGAAGCGGAAACCGAATTTCTTCAGCTGGTCCCGGGAGAGATGCTCCCGCAGGCCGAGCACCGTGTCGAAGTAGTGGGCGGCGATCTCGACGGAAGACTCGCCGACCTTGTGGGTCGCCAACGGTACGGGATGCAGATGGCGCTCCAGCACGGTAATCGAGGCGTTGGGTAGGCGTTCGCGGACTTGGAGCGCGAGTGTCAGCCCCGCCAGGCCGCCGCCCATGATCAGCAAATCCGTCTCTCGATCCGGCATCGGTTTAGTGCTCCGTCATCGTTACATCGACCTGCAGAAGCATTTGCGGTCCCAAGGAGAATGCCGCGGTCCCGCCCGACGATGCCAGTGCCTCGAACATGGGCAGGCAGGGGCTCATTGCGTTGGGGCCCACGAGTTCCTGGCTCGCTGGTTTGGGGCTGGACGCTTTGGCGGCACTATCTGCCACGACGCGCCAGGTGATGGCGGCCTTCGTCGCGGCCGACTCGATTGGCGCGAGTACGAGGCCGGCGCCGAACAGGCCCTGACTCGGCGCCATGGCCGCCATAGGTCCGCGGGCCTCGATGTCATATGCCACCACCAGAACGGGTGTATGGCCTGTCGAGCACTGCACCAGCCCCTCCAGGAGTGCCTGGCCGAAAGTGTGGGTAAACGCAGTAAGGGCGGTATACGGCTTATAGCAGCCGGTAGCGATGGTCCAATAGCCCGCAGCGGCGTTGTGGACAGAATTATGGAATTTGGTCGGAGAGGTCAATGAAGGCGTACTAGCGAGGGTCTCGCACATGTAGTCGCTGATCGCCAGATCGCCATGGGTCGATGCGAACACGCTGGGAGTTTGGGCCGCAGCGACCGCGGCGGAATCGCAAGCGGCCGCTGCGACCTCCAAAGCGACTGCGACCGTATCGGGCGCGCGCCGGCGTTCGGTAGGCGGCAGCAGCGTGGACGAGGGCCGTCGCGCCGGCTCCGAAGGTGGCGATAGCTCGCCGCGAAGAATGCGTGCCGCAAGCGGCCATCCCGGTAAACGTGGCGACCAAAGGGCGATGCCATCAATGAACGCATGGCCGATCGGCAGCCGAGCGTTCACGTGGGCAGTTCCCGGCCGAACGCCAGCACGCAATTGCTCCCGCCGAAGCCAAAGGACTGGGACAAGGCGTATCGCACTGATCCGTTCTCGTTCGCCAGTCGAATCTGCGGACCGCAGGCAGTATCAGGGGTGGAGCAATTCAGCGTGCCAGGCGCGAAGTCATGCTCCAGAGCGAGCAGAGTGATGATTGATTCGAGGATACCCGCGGCCCCTAACGTGTGACCGGTCCACGCCTTGGTTGAGCTGGCGCGGGTGGCCGCCGGGAACATTCGTCCGATAAGCGCAGCCTCGATCTCGTCATTCCGGGCGCTGGCCGTACCGTGGAGGTTGATGTAGTCGACGTCGCAGGGCTGGAGGCCCGCTTGCGCGAGCGCCTGATCGATCGCCAGCTGTGCGCCCAAACCCTCGGGGTGCGGCGAAGACATGTGATGGGCGTCGCTGGACTCTCCGTGGCCCAGCAGCCAGGGACCGGACGATCCGTCTCGTTCCAGCAACGCGAAACCGCCGGCTTCGCCCAGACTGATTCCCCGGCGAGCGGCGTCGAAAGGCCTGCAGGGATCCGGGGAGATCAGCTCCAGAGAGTTGAAACCGAACAAGACGCTCCCACACAGCGTGTCGACCCCGGCCACGACCACGGCGTCCGCTAGCCCGATGCGTAGCAGCCGCTCGCCCTGCGCCATGACTTTGGCGCTCGACGAGCAGGCGGTGGCCACCGTTACTGCCAGGCCGTCAAGCTCCAGCGCCGCTTGCAGGAAGTCCCCCAGGGAGTGTGGCGTGTGTATGATCGGCCGCCGCAGATCGGCCGGATACTGACCGTCCGGAGTCAGACGGCTGTAGGCCTCCTCGCTTGCGCCTATGCTTGAAGTCGAAGTGCCAACGACCAGCGCGACCCTGGCGGATCCGTAACGACTGCGCGCAGCCAATGCGGCCTCGCGGAAATCGTCGGCCTGCAGCGCTCTCCAGGCCAGACGATTATTGCGGCATTCCCACTCGGCCAGTCGCGGCGGCAACGGCTGGTCTTCAAGCCCATCGACGCGACCGATCCATGTCGGCAGCGGGGAGTCCGTAAAGTCGTTGGCGCGTAGTCCGGAACGCCGATGCCGCAGTGCTTCCAGGTGTGCCGACCGCCCGTCTCCCAGAGCGGAGCAGCCGGTGTAGGCGATGATGCGTACAGGAATCGCCTTGGCCGGGGAGGGGGAGCTCATCGTCCCGCAGCTCGTCTCGATGTGGGGGCCACCGCCGACCGCGCCAGTCACTGCCGATGCTGTTGAATATGGGCCGACAATGACCGCAGCGTTGCAAAGATGCGCCGGTTATCCTCGTCCTCGGCGCGTATCTGTACCCCGTACCGTTTGGAAATCTCCAGCGCAATCTCCAGGGCATCGATCGAATCCAGACCGAGGCCGTCCCCAAACAGCTGGGCGTCCGGGTCGATGCTGTCTGCCGTCACACCTTCCAGGTTCAGGGCGCTGACGATAAGCTCTGCGAGGTCCAGCTCTGCGGCGGTGCGTGGTTCAGCCATGAGTCCCTGTTGGCGACGGCAGTTCCAATTGCTCAGGGCGAGAGTATATCTTGGGCCCTTACGAACCCGCTAGAATCCGTCGCGATCTTGAGCCAACTGGCGAGCCGCAATCGGGCATGACGACGCGCGAAGTCGAAGTAGACGTGCTGGTAGTCGGCGGTGGACCGGCCGGCAGTACGGCGGCCGCCTTGCTCGCACGCCGGGGTCGCGCCGTGATGCTGCTGGAGCGGGATAGACATCCGAGGTTCCACATCGGCGAGTCACTCTTGCCGGCAAACTTGCCGATCCTGGAGCGGCTGGGAGTACTGGACGAGGTTCGGGCGATAGGCGTGCTGAAGCGCGGCGCAGATTTCCCGGCGAACACCCCCTCGGGCTTTAACGTATTCCGCTTTGATCGTGCCCTGGGCGACACTCCCGGGTACGCCTTCCAGGTCAAGCGGGAAGAGTTCGATCAACTCCTGTTTCGGCACGCCGCCAGGTCGGGCGCCCAAGCCCAAGATGGGACGCGGGTCACTCGGGTCGAGCTCGGCGATGACCTTGTCATGGCGGAGGCCGAGTCGGATGGTGGCGACAGCCTGAGAATCAAGGCGCGATACCTCGTGGATGCCACGGGACGCGACGGACTGTTAGGGAAGCTCCTGGGGATCCGTCGGAAGCATCCCCGGCATCAGAGCGCGGCTCTCTTTGCGCACTTTCGCGGCGTGGAAAGACGCAGTGGGGAGGATGCCGGCAACATCAGCATCTACATGCATGACCATGGGTGGGCGTGGATGATCCCGCTTCGCGACGGCAACATGAGCGTCGGCGCCGTGGCCGATCCGACGCTCTTCAAGGAGCGGCGTGAGCCTCCGGAACAGTTCTTGCGACGGATCTTGAATGGTATTCCCCAGGTCCGTGAGCGCATGACTGGCGCGACGATCGTGGGCAACCTGCATGCGACGGGCAACTACTCCTATCTGTGCGATCGACTCGCCGGCCGCCGGTGGGTCATGGTTGGAGACGCGGGCGCGTTCGTGGATCCGATATTCTCGACCGGTGTTTACCTGGCGATGCGGTCGGCCGAGAAGGCCGCCCTGCTCGTGCACGAGGCTCTCGACATGCCCGAGCGCGAGAGACGCCTGCAGCGAGCCTATGAGCGCGAGACCTGGGCTGGACTGAAAGCGCTTTCGTGGTTCATCGTCAGATTCACCTCACCTGCCATGCGCTGGCTGTTCGCGAATCCACGCAACGACCTACAGCTCGAGCAGGCGGTAATTTCGATGCTCGCTGGAGATGTGTTCGCGGTACCGAGAGTGAAACGACGACTGATGTTGTTCCGGGCGCTGTACTATCTCGTCGCGATCGCCCGCTTAGGTGACATGTTGCAGTACCGGCGAAAACATGGCCTTCGCCTCACGGCCAGATTTTCCGGGGGCACAACGAGCCAAGATCCAGCCTGAAATGCGCCCAGCTGACACGAACTCGCCGGACGTGTTGGTCGAGTATCGGAGCGGAGCCGAAGTGTCTCTCGGGCCGGACGTTCTCGGCGCCGTTTCGTACGGCTCGACTTTGTCGGAGGCTGACGACCGGGTGCTGCCGGTTGGTCTCAGGCCGTACGGCCCGGTCCCCGCAGTTGAAATCTGGCGTGCACCGGGCCCCGTGCAACATGCGACCGAAGGCGCAATACGATTCGCCTGGCACGGAAGTCGTCTGTTTGGCCACATACAGGTCGACGAACTTTCGTGCGGAGGCATCCGCGAGGCTGCTGAACTCGCGTATCGAGAGATCCTCGACTTCTCGTCGCGGGGCGACCATCCGCATCTGTTGCGAATGTGGAACTACGTCGACGCGATCAACCAGGGGACTGGCGACGGTGAGCGCTACAAGCAGTTCTGTGTTGGCCGCGAGCGAGGGTTGGGAAGTTTGGGGGAGCGTTCCTTTCCAGCGGGCACGGCGGTCGGCAAGCGTGATGGTTCCAGCCTGCTGCAGATCTGCTGGCTGTCGAGTGATTCACCGGGTGCGCCGCTTGAGAATGCCAGGCAGATCGCGGCCTATCGGTATCCTCGGCAGTATGGTCCGACGCCGCCCAGCTTCTGTCGCGCCATGCTCTCGCCCAACGGCCAACTCATGATTTCAGGTACTGCCAGCATCGTTGGCAGCGAGTCACTGCATCCGGGCAATCCCGCAGCACAGTTGCGCGAGACCGCGGTGAATCTGCGGGGCCTGCTGGATGCCGCCGCACGGCGTGACCGGTGCGCAGCGCCGAACTCCCGATTCGTGCCGATCGGGACGAAGATCTACCTCCGCGCGGCCGAGACTCCGGCCGAGCTGGTCTCCGCTTTGGCGCAAGAGCTCGGCCCGCTCGGGCAGGTGCTGGTGCTCGAAGCTGACATCTGCCGCTCCGAGCTATTGCTGGAAATCGAGAGCGTCTACGGTCATCCGTCGCGAGCGGAGGTTTCGCCTGCGTTATCGATGGCCTGATGCAGTAGTTCCATGATCCGCTGGCGAGTGATCTTGCCCACAGTGGTACGTGGCAAGGTTTCTGTCTTCACCAGGGGCCGCGGCAGGAAAAGAGGATCGACCAGCGTTCGCAGTCGCTCGAGGATTTGGTCGGGTCGCAGCCCATCTGCCACCACAACCGCAGCGATTCTCCGAATCCCCAGCGCGTCCGGCTGGTCCAGTTGCACTACGCAGGCGTCCTGGACCCCCGGGATACTTCTTATCCGATTCGTAATGTCTGCGATCGACGCGCGCTTGCCGGCAACTTCAACCAGGTCGGCGCTACGACCGATGACCGTGAAAGACCCGTCGTCAGCGATCGACAAGACGTCCTGCAATCGAGTCGGTTGAGCAAGCCACGGTGCCGAGACCCATGTCCCGCTCGCTTCGGAGCGCAACGAAACGCCAGGATAGGGCCGCCAGTCATCCTTCAGCGCTGTCCGCCGAGTTGCAAAGATACAAGTCTCGGTTGCTCCAAACATCTCGAGCAGTCGCGCCTGGCAACGCTCTTCTACGTCAAGGGCCAAGTCGCGAGAAAGCGGAGCTGTGGCCGACACCACGACCTCGACGGGTGGAAGCTCTACTCCAGAAGCCATGAGCGCCCGCAAGTGCGCCGGGGTGCTCACCAAGACGCGCGGTGCGGGGACGGAATGAAGCGCAGCCGCAATGTCGGCCGGATATAGAGGCTGTCCGACATGTATGCCGAAGCCGGCCAGCAGTGGCAGCAGCACGGCAAGCTCTACGCCGTACATGTGCTGAGAAGGCACTGTAGCCACTATCCAGGGAACACGGCTGGCAACTGAGTCGCTGAACTCGGCCCGAATCGCCCGGGCATTGAGGGCCGTCGTGGCTCGTAGCGAGTTCCAGCGCTTTCGGTGGGCTGTGGGCTGGCCGGTACTGCCAGAGGTGTGGCCGATCACGGCGATGAAGTCCGTACTTTCTACCGAGAAAGCCTGTCGTGAGGGTTGCCCATGCAGCTGCAAAGCGCGCGCAGCAGAGTCATCAATTATTGCTGCCCCCGGATAGGCGTCGACGATATCCTGTATTACCGCAACAGCCCGCGATGGCGGCAACAATGTCGGCGCGCTGCGCGCGAGGGTTGCCGCAAACACAGCCAGAAAAAGATAGCGGTTCTCGCAGAGATTCACGACAACATCTGCATCAATGCGCAGCGCCGCCGCAGCTGCATGCAGATCCGCCGCGGAAGCAGGCCCAGCCGGCCCCAAGGCGAAAGCCGAGGTGCGCTCAAACCCCAGCGGCAACTCGAGCACCAGATCAGGGCTCAGGCCTTCAATTGGTTGAAGGGACTCGGGTGGCATAGCGACCTGCAGAAGACTCGTTCGACGGCATTCTAACCGCCAGGCACAGCGCAGCCCCAACGTGAGTCTGCCGGCCCGGCTGCACGGCAATCCTGGTCTACCGTCAGGCAGCTGTGAGGCTGGTCCCTTGGGCTAACTCAAGGCCGGCGGGGTGGTAGCAGCTGTGTGACGAGTTCGCGGATCTTGGGCTCAGCGTCCACAAACTTGCTCATGTTCCCGCCGCCCTTGGTCGAGTCGTACAGTGCGTCTCCCGCAGCGAGACCGTTCTCGAACACCTGGAGTCTTGCGTAGGACATGTAGATGGTTAGGTCCCAGGACCATCGTGCGGTATACGTCAGGGAGACCGGACACACACCGACACTCGACCCAGGCGCCTCCACCCGATACTGGTACCCATTGGCCGCCAGAGATTTCTTGAGCTCTTCGATGAATCCAGGCCGGACGTCCGGATTCTCAATGATGCAGACGTCGGCATCGGCAGCGATTTGGGCTGGGTTGATGTGCTGAGTGATCGTGCAACCGCTGACGAGTGTGGCGGCCAGCACGACAAGAACAGGCGCGCGCTTGAGGATCGCATGATGGCTCACGGCGGCATTCTCCGGAGAGATGAGTTAGAGCGCCGCGCGACGAGCGCCGGCGAGAAACTGTGGGAGTCAGTCTCAGAATAGATACTGGAAGCCCAACTGGGTCGTCACCACACCGATGTTGTAGGTTGGGCCAAGATCCGTTTCCTCGTAGGCGTACGCGTCTGTCTGGAGACTAAGTCCAATATTCTTGGTCGGGTAGAACCGCACCCCCAAGCCCGCGCTGCCGACAGTATTTGTCTCGTCATCAAAGCCCGCGTCGAGCTTGAGGCTACCGAGGCCGAGCTGCCCGAATATCTCCCATCCACTCGTCCCAAAAGGCACGATCCCGAGCACGTGCACGGACACTGCCGTCGCATCGATCGTGTCGGTCTCCACGGCGTATCCCCCGAGGTTCGTCAGGCGAACCTCCATCGCAAGATACTTGAGAAACTTATACCCGCCCAGGACGCCATAGGAGACATCCGAGTCGTCGAACTGCAGGCCCGAAAAAATGCCGTCGTCATCGAGAGTGGCGGAACCAACGTTCGCCCCAAGATAGAAGCCGCGGGCTTCTGGCTCGGCTGCCTGGGCGGTTGTTCCAGCTACCGCACCCGCCAAACCGAGCGCCAATACAGTGACCGCACGTCGCATAGCCATCTGACTTCTCCCTGTCAATGTTGATGCTGATGATCGACCGAACTCTCGGGATAACCCGGGTTGGCACTCTTGCCTACTAGCGACTGCCTGGTCCGCGAAGCCAATCACAGTCCAGAGAGGCACTAGCCGCGGACCATACAGTCGACTACATCAACGCAATGGCAGCGTTGATGTCGTTCGAAAGGTTAAGTACCCACTTGTTGTAGTTCCGATGGATGGTGTTCTTCTCGGCGTCGTAACGGAGGTTCTGGCTAGACACATAGACTATGGAGAATTTGCCCAAGTCGTACTGGATCGTGATATCGGCCTGATGACTGCGCAAATTGAGGCGACCCTTGACATCGCCCGGCGCAACTACCTGGCAAACCCAGCCTCGTTGAGCGCAGGCGCTGACAATTGCGCGGCCTACTTTCTCGAGTGAACGCTCGGATCCTGGCATCCACATCAGTGGCACATCAGTGAGGTTGTTTATCGGCGCATCCCGCCCCGCCTGCGCGGGCTGGATGACCAGAAGTCCTAATAGCAGGGCGGAGCAGACTAGCTGGATTCGCATTTGAGGTTTCTCCTCCGGATAGAGACGAGCTGAGCTTACTCCGCAGCCAGGGCCGCTCTCGTCTGGGCGTTCTCTCGGACGATGCGTCGGATGGCATCGGCATAAAGTTTCGGCATTTCACGTTCGAAGCCGCCTTTCGCACCCGTCCACACGGTCCCAGTGATGCCCTTGCTGTCGCGAATGGCCGCATTCGACAGTTCCTGGCCGTCCGTAGAACTGACCCGTATGGCAAGCTCGTACCAGAACTTGCCGTTCTGGTATCCGTCGAAATTCCAGTCGACAATCGAGACGGACAAGATCCTTGTCGAAGCGGCTGGCTCAAGAACTCGATAGCCTAGAGCGACCAATTCTGTTGACAGGTCCCGGCGCAGCACTTCCGCCAAGGGCTCCTTTTTGTCGGTGGTAACGTCCCAAGGATTACCGAAGCCCGCCCGGTACTTGCCCAGGTAGTACGGAGGTTTGTCGCCATTGATCACATAGGGCCGGTTGTCCGTGATGGAGACCGCGACAGGTGTGCCCGACATGGCGTTGACTGGGACCGCTTCCGCGGGCTGATACGCAGTGTCGAGTGACTGGCCGGCAACACAGCCGGTCATGATCACTGCCGTCAACATGAGTACGATGGTGCGGCCGAATGTTGGCATGAAGACCTCCCGTAGAGACACCCTGATTACTCTCCACAGCGACGGAAGACGATCGATGTATTTACTCCACCAAACGCAAAGTTGTTGCTGATCGCGAACTCGATGTCCATGTTGCGACCGTGCTGAGTCATGTAGTCGACCTCGCCACATTGCGAGTCAATGTTGTCCAGATTGATGGTCCCAGCGAACCAGCCGCGCTTCATCATCTCAATGGTGAACCAGGCTTCAAGTGCACCACACGCCCCAAGAGTGTGTCCCAGATAACTCTTCTGGGTACTTAGTGGTACAGCCGTTCCGAACAGCGCCGAAGTGGCTCGTGTCTCCGCTATGTCGCCATGCTCCGTGGCTGTGCCGTGCGCATTGATGTAACCAATAGCGGATGGCGGCAGGCCGGCATCCTGGAGTGCCAGTTCCATCACTCGTCGCATGGTCACTTCTTCCGGTCTCGTAACGTGAGTACCGTCTGAGTTGCTGGCAAAGCCAATCATCTCCGCGTGTACCCGGGCACCGCGCGCGCGAGCATGCTCCCAATCCTCGAGCACCAGAATGCCGGCGCCCTCTCCAATGACGAGCCCGTCCCGATCACGGTCATACGGGCGTGGAGTCAATTCCGGTTCATCGTTCCGTCGGCTCGTGGCATAGAGGAAGTCAAAGGCAATGGCTTCGCTCGGACACAGTTCTTCGCCGCCGCCGGCCAACATGAGCTGCTGGCGCCCCATCTTGATTGACTCGTAGGCGTAGCCGATTCCCTGACTGCCAGAAGTGCAGGCGCTTGAGGTTGGAATGATCCGGCCGGTCAGGCCAAAGAAAATCGCAACGTTCGCCGCCGTTGTATGCGGCATCATGCGCACGTAGGAATTCGCATCCAGGCTGCCGGAAGAGCCCGTCCTCAACATTTCTACGAAGTTGCGGATGTCTGGAGTGCTGCCGACAGACGAACCGGATGCCACGCCCATGCGACCGTCCCGTATGCATCGGTCGTCGCGGAGTCCCGCATCGGTCAAAGCCAGCTCGGCGGCTCGGACCGTTAGCTGAGACACGCGACCCATGCTGCGAAGTTGCTTTCGAGTCCAGTGCGACGGCGGCTCGAAGTCGGGAATGGGAGCGGCGAGCCGGGTCGTCAAATCGGTCAGATGATCCCACTCCGGCATCACGCGCACAGCATTGCGGCCAGCGCGAAATCCGTTCTCGATCTCGGCCCAACTGGAGCCCAAGGCAGTAACACCGCCCATTCCCGTCACAGCCACGCGACGCATCAACACAGCCCGCCATTGACGGAGATAACCTGCCGTGTCACGTATGCGGCGTCTGCTCGCATCAGGAAGCTCACCACTGCTGCCACTTCGTCGGGCCGGCCGACGCGCTTCGCGGGCACTGCTCTAAGGATCTCATCGATGGGCGCTTCGGAGTCTTCCGCCATTTCGGTGGCGATGAGGCCCGGAGCAACACAGTTGACGGTGATCTCACGTTTCGCCAGCTCGACGGCCAGTGCCTTCGTAGCACCAATCACTCCCGCCTTTGCGGCGCTGTAGTTGACTTGACCACGATTGCCGACCAACCCCGACACGGATGAAAGCGTCACGATACGGCCAGGTTTGCGTCGCCGGATCATCGGCATGACTATGGGCTGGAGCACGTTGTAGAAAGCATCCAGATTGCTACGGATCACTCCGTCCCATGCCTCCTCGGAGAGAGATGGAAACGCCCCGTCGTGATGGCTGCCAGCATTGCACACGACGCCGTAATAGGCCTCGTGGCGACCCATGTCCGTTTCCAGTGCTTCCCTGCACGCGGCTCGGTCGCCTACGTCAAACTGCAATACTCGCGCGGTCCGCCCGAGACTCTCGATTTGCTCTGCTACCGATTGCGCCTCGCTGTGCCGCGTTCGGCAGTGCAGCACGATGTCGAAGCCATCTGCGGCCAAGCGCATCGCGATGGCGCGTCCGATTCCTCGGCTAGAGCCGGTTATCAATACCGTTTCGGTCACGAGATCTGGTCCGCAAGCATCGCCCACGGGTCCTGCGGCTGCAGGACGGTTAGCTTGCCCTCGGCAACTACGTCGTCACCATGGCTGATGCGGCATATGAACACCCCGCTGCCATCCTCGTTCTGGCTTGACTCGGTCACTTCCACGCGCAAGTTCGTGCCGACCGGCAACGACTCTGCAGCGGCACGAAAGCGACGAATCCCCAGGAGGAGGCCGATTGACGGCGGGTTTCCCCGATTCCGGGTCAGGTTGGCGAAAGCCGATACGGCCTGGGCCATGATTTCTGGAGCCGCCCACGACGCTAGCGATCCGTCGGGGAGACTGAAGCGACCGTTGGCTCGGACGGTACAGCTGGCCGTTAGTGTGACCGGCCCAAGATGTTCGACCGCGTCCAACAGGACAGCTTCCTTCGAGTGTGGCAGGCAATCACCAATCGGGGGAAACATCATCTGAGCCCCGCGGCGACAGGAGCCAAGGGGCGGAGCTCGCTCGTTATCGTTTGCCGGCTGTCCATTGCCATGTATCGCTCATCGCCTTGGCCGCAGACAATAATGTCAGTGCAGCACGGTCGCAAGAGTCAGCGCTTGCCGTGTCAGCTTCTACCTGGCGCGGGTACGGCGCCAAGCGCGCCCGCTACCGCATCGTGGAGACCCTTCGGACACATGAACTGCATTTCGCCCGATGCACCATCCACCGCGACCTGGACCGTTCTGCCGCGCGCGACTCGTTGCCCGTTTCTAGCGTCCAGAATCAGGTAATGGATGACGATTCGCTGTTCCCACTCCACCAGGGAAGCTGTTACCGATAGGCGATCTCCGAAGCGCGCTGCCCGTACGTACCGGGTATGGCACTCGATGATCGGCCAGGCGTAGCCCGAGGCCACCATCGCTTCGTAACCAAAGCGAAGATGATCCATCAGCGCCCAGCGGGCATTCTCCAGATACTTCAGGTAGTGGCCGTGCCAAACGACCGCCATGACGTCCACGTCATGAAAAGCGACGTCAATGTCGATTGTCCTCGAAATGGGTCCGGACCTGCGCATCTGGCTAGGCAGTCCGCTGTCTCATGCTTGTCCATCGCCTGCGAATCAATTGTGGCGCGCGCAAAAGCATCCCGGCGAACAGCCTCGCGTGCATCCAGCTGATCAGCAGGTTGTCCTGCCCGAGCCGGAAGTGTGAAACGCCGTCACTGGGGTATCCCACCGCGGTATCCAGCCACACCATTCTTGTCTCACGCCAATTCAGCCGCACCAGAACCTCGATATCGAAATCCATGCGGGAGCCCAGCAACTCCTCGTCAAGCAACTCGACCACGGTGCCAATCGGATAGACCCTGAATCCACACATCGCGTCTGGAATATCCAGCGACAAGGTATGCAGCCAGACGAGACCATGTGTGAGGTACCTGCCCAGGAAGCGGACCGGCGGCACATCGTCGCCGAACACCGGGCGTCCGCAAACCAAGGCGTCTGGCCTGGCCCGGCTGGCGTCAAGGAATCGAGGAATATCTGTTGCACAGTGCTGCCCATCCGCATCGAGCTGAAGCGCATGACTGAATCCGAGGCTTGCGGCGTGGCGCAGTCCCGCGGTGACGGCTCCTCCCTTGCCAAGGTTCCGGGGCAAGCGAACCAGCCGAGTCGCGGGATCATCAGACGCGATCCCATCCAAGACAGTCGCGCACTCTGGCCCGGAACCGTCATCGACGATTACGCATTCGAGCCCCGCATTCCGCACGGCCTCGATCACGGCGCCCACGGCGTGCTCGTGATTAAACACGGGTATTAGTCCGCAGACCCTATACATGGGCCGGCCCCAGCAGGATCTTGCCGATTGTGTGCAAACTTCGCGTGGATCGGTAAGCAAAATTCAGCTTTCCGCCGTCGAGATCACATTCCAGTTCCAGGGACAACTCCTGCCCGGGTTGGACTAGACGCCGAAACTTGACGTTGTCGAGAGCGATCATTGAACCCGCCAGCCCTGTGAGGTTCTCGGCGAAATGCAGAACCCAGGAGATCTGGACCACGCCGGGTACGATGGGCATTGCGTCGAAGTGACCCTGCAGCGAAAGCAGGTCGGGCGGTACGCGCAGAAGTGTCTCGCACGATGCGCGGCTCGTTTTGGCTTGCTTCAACACCACCGGTAGCCACGGCTGCGGCGCGTCAAACAAAGCGGCAAGCGCTCGCGCGTCAAGCCGGTCGAGATCAGGCGCCACCGAAACGTCGACAACCCTGAGCCACCGCTTTCCGGAGCGCCCCGGCATGTTTACAACATGCCCGTAGCCAAAGCGTCGGAAGACGCCGTAACCCGCCTCACTCAAGACGCCCACAGCGGCAGGCCCAGCAAGCTGTTCGCGATACTCGAGCTCGCGCAGGCTACTAAACCACGCGCGCTGGAATCCTCCGTCGGGCGCCGTGGGGAAGGTTGCTGCTGCGCTCAAGGCCACGGGATCCGCAGAACGTTCTACGACTCGCAAAGCGTCTGCTGAAGCGCGTCCACCAGGTCGCCGATCGTGCGGACTGAACGAAACCTATCGGCCGCAATCTTTTTGCCGGTCAGCTGACGCAGCCGGTCCATGAGATCGATGGCGTCGATGCTGTCTATCTCCAGGTCATCGTACAGTCGCGCGTCAGGAGAAATGCGCTCGGGTTCGAGCTCGAACAACTCTGTCAACGCGACAGTAACTTCCGCCAGAATCCTTTCCTTGTCCCACATTGCCTAGTGTCCCTGAAGTCGCCTGTCGCAATGGGCCAGACCTTTGGCTCGAGAGCCGTGGCCTTTTCGGCCCCGTTGTCTTCGACGCCCAGCCTGGCAATTTTAGCCTTGCATTAACGTCCGCGTGTACATTGATCTCAAGTAGTCGTTGAGTTCTCGCGAGGCCTTCGGAAGGGGCCCCAGCTTCCGGAAAACCTCCGGATCGATATCCTCACCGACTCGCAGGGCGAAGTGGGGCCGCCGGGCGGGAATTCGATACCACGGGGTAGCTTTCGTGAGGGTGGTCGGCACCACGGTGACAAATACCGGGGTGACTACTCGGGCTGAACGGATGGCGACGTTTGCAGCCCCCCGGTGGAATAAGAGCGGCTGCCCCGGGCGGGTGCGGGTGCCCTCGGGGAACATGACCAGCGCCTGCTCGGCGCTGAGTGCGGCGGCGGCCCTTTCCAGCATTTCGTCGGTTGGGCGGTTCGGTATGTAGCCGGCGCCGCGTACGACGAGTGCCGTGGCGGGGTTGCGCCACAGCTCACGCTTAATGACGCAACCAGCGTCCGGGATGAATGCCAGCATGAAGACCACGTCAATCAGGGACGGGTGGTTGGCGACGATCAGCTGGCCGGGTCGACCGAGCAGATCGAAATTGGTCAACTCGTAGGTCAGGCCGCCCAGCGAGTTCATGAACCCAATGAATGCCCGAAACGCCAGCCTGACCAGCAGCCGACCACGATGCGCTCTTTGCTGGCGCGTCCCTGGGAGGAGCACCAGAATGGGTACCGCCAGGGCGCCGAGCACGATGCCGCCCAAGCCGAACAGCGTGAAGCTGAGGGCGGTGGTGATAAACCGCCACGCATACGCGTCAGCTTTGCGGCTCATGGAGTCGATGGGGCGGGCCATGGTTGTCGGACAAGCACGATTATGGTCCAGTCTGTCAGCCGTTCGCGGGCAGATCCAAATGCGATGGTGCGCACGATGGCTGGCATGGATAGTACGAGGATAACTGGCAGCTGGCCCCAACTGTGGCTCGCGCCGCCCGAAGCTGCGGCGCACATGGACGAACGCGTATTGGACCCGAACGACTCGCAGCGATGGGCAATGATCCGTCGTGGTCGGAAAGCGATCGAATGGGCAGCCAGTCGGGCCCTACTGCAACAGGTCGGGGCATCACGCCACGGCGGCTGGAGTCTCAGTCATGCGGCAAATCATGCGGCACTCTGCTGTGGTACAGGTCCTGTCGCAACTGGCGTAGACCTTGAGGCGGTTGTTCCCCGGGACGTCATCCGCCTGGCCAGTCTCAGCTACTCGCTGGCTGAGAGCGAGGCCATCGAGAGTCTCCCGGAGCCGGAGAGACTCGTTCGATTCTATGTCCTGTGGACCCTGAAGGAAGCGCTTGCGAAGGCTCTGCGGCTGGACTTGGCTACGGCTTTGGGCTCGTGCGTTATTCACTGCGCGAGCGGGGTCTGGACCTTGACTCTGCCGCGAGCAGAGCCGGTTAGCTGCGTGGTCTACGCGCCGCGACAGCATCTCGTTCTATCGGCCGCGGTCGTGGGAGGTTCGCGTGGGTCGGCTGTCCAGTGGCTATGCAAGGAATGGCCTGGCGGACGGGAAGTTGTCTGGCCACGTCTCGCGACATTATGTAATTAGTCCGTCCTACAGCGCCTCATACGCCGCCGAGATCTCGCGCATCTTGCCCTCGATCCAGGCTTGGGTCTCGGCGTTGAGTTCGCGCGGGTCGCGTCCCAGGGTCTCGATGGGCGGGCCGATCACCACGCGTATCGTGCCGGGCTTCTTCAGCAGTCCGCGGCGCTGCCAGAAGTCCCCGGCATTGTGCGCGACCGGCACCAGCTTGGCGCCGGTCCTCGAGCCCAGCAGTGCGCCGGACATGCCGTACTTGCGGGTCTGGCCCGGCAGGACGCGGGTGCCTTCCGGAAAGATCAGTATCCAGAGCCCTTGCGCGAGGCGCTGCGTGCCTTGGTCGATGACCTGCTGCACCGCGCGATGCCCGGCGGAGCGGTTGATGGCGATCGGCTTGAGGAAGTAGGTCGCCCAGCCGATCAGCGGGATCCACATGATCTCGCGCTTGAGCACCCAGCTCTGCGGCGGCAGGACCAGCATCTGCACGATCGTCTCCCAGGTCGACGAGTGCTTCCACATGCTGATGTGCGCGCCTTCCCGCGGCACGTTCTCCAGACCCTCGACGACGTAGTCGAGCCGGCAGATCACCCTGAGCAGCCACAAATGGGTTCGCGCCCAGTTGCGCGACATGGCGTGCAGCGCCGCGAGCCCGAATGGCACGGTGGCCAGCACCAGCACCGCAAAGGCGAAGGTGCCGAGAAACAGCAGCGTGGTGAACAGCAGAGAGCGCAGCCACTGCATGGCAATAGCTTATAGGCAGCGAACGCTAGCCCGGCAATCGTGACAAATCGGCGATCTCGAGGAACAGGCGTTGCAGGGCGGCGAGCAGCGCCAGCCGGTTGGCCCGCACCGCGGGGTTCTCCGCCATCACCATGACGCCGTCGAAGAACGCATCGACCGCCGGGCGCAGCGTGGCCAGGCGGCGCAAGGCCGCTTCGTAGCGACGTGCTGCGATCAGCCCCTCGACCTCCTCGCGCAGCGATTCCACGTCGGTCGCCAAGCGGCGCTCGGCCGAATGCTGCAGGAGCGCGGCGTCGACCCGCGCGGGCACGTCCTCGCCCGCCTTGCGCAGGATGTTGGCGATGCGCTTGTTGGCCGCGGCCAGGCTCACCGCGTCCGCCAGGCCCAGGAAATCCTTCAGCGCCATGAGCCGCGCGTGGAAGTCGAGCGGCGAGAAGGGCCGCTTGGCGAGTACCGCGTCGAACATCTCGGCCGTGATGGCGGCGTCACGCTCGAGGTAGTAGGCGCGCAGCCGCTCCATGATGTAGTCGTAGATCTCGGCGATCAGCGGGTCTACCTGATCCGAGACCGTCGCGCCGGCGGCCACGGCGACAGCGCCATGGCTTTTGGCACGAGCAGCCTCCAGCGCGACCGCCAGCATGTCCTCACGAACCGCCAGCAATGCGACGGTGATGAGCTCCGAGAGATCGACCTCGATGTCCTTCTCGACCAGCGTACGCAGCACGCCGAGTGCGGCGCGCCGCAGACCGTACGGATCCTTGGTACCCGTCGGCTTCTGGTCAACGGCAAAGATGGCGACGATGGTGTCGAGCTTGTCGGCGATGGCGAGCGCGGTGCCGGTCGGGGTGGCCGGCAGCTCGTCGCCGGCGAAGCGCGGCCGGTATTGTTCCTCGATCGCCGCGGCGACCTCGGCATGCTCGCCGTCGGCGATGGCGTAGTAGCGGCCCATCACGCCCTGCAGCTCCGGGAACTCGCCGACGAGCGTGGTGAGCAGGTCGCACTTGGCGAGATCGGCGGCGCGGCGGGCGAGCGCCGAGTCCGAGCCGGTTACCTCGGCGATGCGTTCCGCGATGGCGCCGACGCGGGCGGCCTTGGCCGCCACCGACCCGAGGCGCTTCTCGAACGTGACGCTGGCGAGCTGCTCGCGCCGCTCGGCCAGTGGCTGCTTGCGGTCGGTCTCCCAGAAGAATGCGGCATCGGCGAGCCGCGGCCGCACCACGCGCTCGTTGCCGGCACGGACCTGGGCCGGATCCGTGCTCTCGATGTTCGATACCGTGATGAACCAGGAGGTCAGGGCACCGTCAGCGCCGCGCACCGGGAAGTAGCGCTGGTGATCCTGCACCGTCGAGATCACGACCTCGGGGGGGAGCTCGAGGAAGCGCTGCTCGAAGCGTCCGGTGACGGCGACGGGCCACTCGACCAGCGCCGTGACCTCGTCGAGCAGGGCGGGATCGAGCAGCACTTCGCCGCCCACGGCTTCGGCCGCCGCGATGACTGCCTTGCGGATCTTCTCGCGCCGTGCCGCGAAGTCGGCCACGACGTGACCTGCGGCGAGTCGCCGCTCGTAGACGCCGGGCGTGGTCAGCGAGATGGGCCGGCGCGAGTGAAAGCGGTGGCCGCGGGTGACGCGTCCGGCCTCGAGCCCGAGCAGCGTGCAGGGGACGACGTCGCGGCCAAACAGCATGACGATCCAGTGGGCGGGCCGGACGAACTCGGCCTCGCCCGCGCCCCAGCGCATGCGCCGGGCGACCGGCAGCTTGTCGAGCGATTGCTGCACGATGGCCGGCAACAGCGAGGTGGCCGGCTGGCCTTCGCGCTGCCCGGTGTAGAGCAGGAATTCGCCTTTGGGCTCTTGCACGCGCCCGAGGGATTCCAGAGTGGTGCCGCAGGACTCGGCGAACGCCAGTCCCGCGCGGGTGGGCTGGCCGTTGGCGTCGAACGCGGCGCTGACCGGCGGCCCGCGACGCCGAACCTGCTGGTCCGGCTGGCGCTCGGCGAGACGACGGACGCGCACCGCGAGACGACGCGGGGTGGCGAACGACTGCAGCGCGCCGTGACGAATGCCGGCCGCGTCCAGCCCGGCCGCGATGCCGGCGGTGAACGCTTCGGACAGCTGCAACAGCGACTTCGGCGGCAGCTCCTCCGTGCCCACCTCGACCAGGAAGTCGCGCGTCTTCATCGCCCGCCCCCGGAGGGGTCAGACGCCGCTCGGGTACCGCTCGGGTTCTGCTCGTGTACCTTTGGGGTCAGAGTGGCGTCTGACCCCTCCGCGAGTGGTACGCGAGTGGCGTCTGACCCCTCCCGGAGGAGCGGGAAGCCGAGGGCTTCGCGGCTGGCGTAGTAGGTGTCGGTGATGGCGCGGGCCAGGGCGCGCACGCGCAGGATGTAGCGCTGCCGCTCGGTCACCGATATCGCGCGACGCGCGTCGAGCAGGTTGAAGGTGTGCGAGGCCTTCAGCATCCGCTCGTAGGCCGGCAGCGCCAGGCCGAGCTCCAGCACGCGCTGGCATTCGCTCTCGTGCGCGTCGAACTGCCGGAACAGCTCCGCCACGTCGGCGTGCTCGAAGTTGTACTTCGACTGTTCGACCTCGTTCTGGTGGTACACGTCGCCGTAGGTCACCCGCCCGAGCGGGCCGTCGGTCCAGGTCAGGTCGAAGACGCTCTCGACCCCCTGCAGGTACATGGCGAGCCGCTCCAGCCCGTAGGTGATCTCACCCATGACCGGCCGGCAGTCGCGCCCGCCCACCTGCTGGAAGTAGGTGAACTGGGTGATCTCCATGCCGTTCAGCCAGATCTCCCAGCCAAGCCCCCAGGCGCCCAGGGTCGGCGACTCCCAGTTGTCCTCGACCAGGCGGATGTCGTGCACCAGCGGGTCGAAGCCGAGTGCGGACAGCGAGCCGAGGTACTTCTCGATGATGTCGTCGGGCGACGGCTTGATGACGACCTGGAACTGGTAGTAGTGCTGCAGCCGGAAGGGATTCTCGCCGTAGCGGCCGTCGGTGGGGCGCCGGCTCGGCTGCACGTAGGCGGCGCTCCAGGGCTCCGGCCCGACGGCGCGCAGGAACGTGGCGGAGTGAAAGGTGCCCGCGCCCATCTCCATGTCGTAGGGCTCGAGGATCACGCAGCCCTGCTCGGACCAGTACTTCTTCAGCGCGAAGACCAGCCCCTGGAAGGTCTGCGGCGGCTGGCCGAGCTTGCGGGACGCGGACATGAGTTCCGAACCTTGGAAAAGGCCGGGAGTATAGCGAGTCGGCCGCGCGCCACGTGCAGCGCAACACGAGGCCGGCCGCGCTGACGGGCCCGTCGGCCAATACGCACGATTTCAGTGCACACCGCGTGCAATCGTGCACTATAATCGAGCGCTGAATACCAATCTGCGCCCCCAAAGTCCCGTAAGTCTATGTTTCATATATCTTGAGCGGGTGGCACATTTCCTGCACCAATTTGGCTCCGGCCATGACTGGCCGCTGCCCGGGTGTGGCGAGCCCGGCCAGCCAGGCCTGAACCCCCTTTCGCCTACCCGGAGAGACTTTTCATGAAGCCCGATGACGTACTGAAGTTGATCAAGGACAAAGAGGCCAAGTACTGCGACCTGCGCTTCACCGACACCCGCGGCAAGGAGCAGCACGTCACCATCCCGACGCGCCTCGTCGACGAGGATTTCTTCCAGGACGGCAAGATGTTCGACGGCTCGTCGATCGCCGGCTGGAAGGGCATCAACGAGTCGGACATGATCCTCATGCCCGACCCCAGCACGGCGATGATCGACCCGTTCTACGAGGAGACCACCGTGCTGCTGCGCTGCGACGTGGTCGAGCCGACGACGATGCAGGGCTACTCGCGTGACCCGCGCTCGCTGGCGCGCCGCGCCGAGGCCTACCTGAAGTCGACCGGTATCGCGGACTCGGCGCTGTTCGGTCCCGAGAACGAGTTCTTCATCTTCGACAGCGTGCGCTGGACGAACGAGATGAACGGCTGCAGCTACCACGTGGACTCCGTGCAGGGCGCCTGGAACTCGGGATCGCAGTTCGAGGGCGGCAACATGGGGCATCGCCCCACCGTCAAGGGCGGCTACTTCCCGGTCCCGCCGGTCGATCGTTTCCAGGACCTGCGTACCGCGATGTGCATGGCCTGTGAAGAGCTCGGCCTGAAGGTCGAGGTGCACCATCACGAAGTGGCGACCGGCGGCCAGGGCGAGATCAACGTCGCCGCCAACACGCTGGTCAAGAAGGCCGACGAGGTGCAGCTGCTGAAGTACGCGCTGTGGAACGTCGCGCACGGCTACGGCAAGACGCTCACCTTCATGCCCAAGCCGATCGTCGGCGACAACGGCAGCGGCATGCACGTGCACCAGTCGCTGCAGAAGGACGGCAAGAACATCTTCGCCGGCGACAAGTACGCGGGCCTGTCGGAAATCTGCCTGTACTACATCGGCGGCATCATCAAGCACGCCAAGGCGCTCAACGCCTTCACCAATGCCAGCACCAACAGCTACAAGCGACTGGTGCCGGGATTCGAAGCACCGGTGATGCTCGCCTACTCCGCGCGCAACCGCTCCGCCTCGATCCGTATCCCCTGGGTGTCGAACCCGAAGGGCCGGCGCATCGAGACGCGCTTCCCGGACTCCACCGCGAATCCGTACTTCGCGTTCGCGGCGCTGCTGATGGCGGGCCTCGACGGCATCCAGAACAAGATCCATCCGGGCGATGCCGCGGACAAGGATCTGTACGACCTGCCGCCGGAAGAGGCGAAGAACATTCCGGAAGTGTGCTACTCGCTGGACGAGGCGCTGCGGCACCTGGATGCCGAGCGCGCCTTCCTCACCAAGGGCGGTGTGTTCACCGACGACATGATCGACGCCTACATCGGGCTCAAGCAGGGCGAGATGACCCGCTACCGCATGTCGACGCACCCGGTGGAATTTGACATGTACTACAGCCTCTGAAGCCGTCACCGGGGATGGCGACGGGGACGGCGGTCACAGATCGTCGTCCCCGTTTTGTCAGGCCGGGGCCGGGAGGGCTATGCTTGCCAAATGCGCACGCTCATCCTGATGCTCGGTCTGCTCGTCGCCCTGGGGGCCCAGTCCCAGGAGATCTACAAGTGGGTGGACAAGGACGGAGTCGTCCACTACGCGGACCAGCCTGGGGCGCCAGACGCCTCACGGGTGACCATCGTCGGCACCGAGCCGCCGCCGCAGGACGAGGCGGGCGACGCAACGAGCTTCTCGCGCACCGAGGACGCCGGCCCGTCCGACCAGAACGGCTACACGGCGATCAGCATTGCTTCCCCTTCGAACGACCAGGTTTTCTACGGTGCCAACGTGGCCGTCCCGGTCAATGCGGCGATTTCACCGTTCCTGCGCACCGGGCACGAGGTGGCGTTCTACATCGACGGTGGCCGCACGGACCAGGTGCGCGGCACCTCGGGCCAGATCACCGGCCTGAGCCGCGGCACCCACACGCTGCAGGTGCGGGTTTTCAATGGCGGCGAGGAAATGATCGCCAGCGAGCCGGTGACGTTCCACGTCCGGGCGCCCTCGATTGCCAGGCCACCGACCGGACCCACCGTGAATCTGCCGCGGCCCATCCCGCCGCGGCCACAGCCGCGGCCGCCGTCCGGCGGCTGACCGATCGTCACACGGCAGGAGGCGCCGCAGATGGCGGCTGAACTCCTGCGTCCCGTGGCGGCGGTCGACCCGGCGGCCATTCTCGACGCCCTCACCACGGCGGTGCTGCTGATCGACCCGCGCGGCCGGGTGGTCATGCTCAATACCGCGGCCGAGGACATGCTGGCGGTGAGCGCCGGCGCGGCGCGCGGGCGTCGTCTGGCGGACCTCGTCTCGGGGGGCGACCGGCTCGACACCCTGGTAGTGCGCGCTCGGGTGAGCGGCGAGGCGCTGGCACAGCGCGAATGCGAACTGGCGCCGGCCGTGCGCAACGACACGCGCTACCTGGTCGATTGCATGTTCACGCCCTTCAGCCAGAGCGGTGAACCCGGCGCGGTACTGGTCGAGATCTCCGACACCACGCGCCAGACCCGCATCAGTCGCGACAATGCCCTGCTCACCCAGCTCGGCGGCAGCCGCATGATGGCGCGGCAACTCGCGCACGAGATCAAGAATCCCCTGGGTGGGCTGCGCGGCGCGGCGCAGTTGCTGGAGAGGGAGTTGCCCTCCGACGAGTTGCGCGAGTACACGAAGGTGATCATCGGCGAAGCAGACCGGCTGCATGCGCTGGTCGACAGCCTGGTGGGACCGGCGCGTGCACTGGAGCGCCATCCGGCCAACATCCACGAGCTGCTGGACCGTGTGTATCACCTGGTGCGGGCCGAGGCGCCCGGCACGATCCACATCACGCGCGACTACGATCCGAGCCTGCCGATGCTGGCGCTCGATCGCGACCAGCTGATCCAGGCGATGCTGAACCTGGCGCGCAATGCGGTGCAGGCCCTGGGCAGCCACGGCCAGCTGGTGCTGCGCACCCGCGCGATGACCAACGCAACCATCGGCGAGCGCCGTCACCGGGTGGTGGCCCGAGTGGACTTCGAAGACAGCGGGCCGGGCGTGCCGCCGGAGCTCGGCGAAACCATCTTCTATCCGCTGGTGACGGCGCGTCCCGGCGGCACCGGGCTCGGGCTCGCTGTCGCCCAGGACATCGCGACCCGCCATGACGGAATCGTCGAATACGAAAGCCGGCCGGGTCGCACCATCTTCACCCTGCTGCTGCCGCTCGAGGCCGTGTCATGAACCGAACGCTTGATGTCTGGCTGGTCGACGACGACGCCTCGATCCGCTGGGTGCTCGAGAAAGCCTTGCGCCAGTCCGGCATGAAGCCGCGCGCGTTCGAGCAGGCGGACAGCGCCATCGCGGCGCTGGACCGCGGCGAGCCGGACGTGCTGATCACCGACGTGCGCATGCCCGGCACCAGCGGGTTGCAGCTGCTCGAAACGGTCCGCCGCGACCATCCGCGGCTGCCCGTCATCGTGATGACGGCTCACTCCGACCTCGACAGCGCCGTGTCGGCTTACCAGGGCGGCGCCTTCGAGTACCTGCCGAAGCCATTCGACATCGACAAGGCCATCGACCTGGTGCGTCGCGCGGCGACCCAGGTGTCGCTGGGCGAGCCGCCCGAGAGCGTGGCGGCCGGCATCCCGGAAATCCTCGGCCAGGCTCCCGCGATGCAGGAGGTCTTCCGCGCCATCGGCCGCCTGTCGCGCTCCAGCATGACCGTGCTCATCACCGGCGAGTCCGGTACCGGCAAGGAGCTGGTGGCGCGTGCTCTGCATCGCCACAGCCCGCGCGCCACGCAACCGTTCATTGCGCTGAACACCTCCGCGTTCACCGCCGAGCTGCTCGAATCCGAGCTGTTCGGCCATGAGAAGGGGGCTTTCACCGGCGCCGACGCGCTGCGGCGCGGGCGCTTCGAGCAGGCCGACGGCGGCACGCTGTTTCTCGACGAGATCGGGGACATGTCGACGGCGCTGCAGACGCGCCTGCTGCGCGTGCTTGCGGAGGGCGAGTTCTATCGCGTCGGCGGCAACGTGCCCATCAAGGTCGATGTGCGGGTCATCGCCGCCACCCACCAGGACCTGGAGACGCGTGTGGCGCGCGGCCAGTTCCGTGAGGACCTGCTGCATCGCCTGAACGTGATCCGCATAGAAATTCCGCCGCTGCGCGCGCGCCGTGAGGACATTCCAGAGCTGCTGCGTCACTACCTCGCCGAAGCGGCCGACGAGCTGGCCGTGGAGGCCAAGTCGCTCGCGCCCGAGGCGGCGGCGCTGCTCGGCGCCTTCGACTGGCCCGGCAACGTGCGCCAGCTCGTCAACGCGACGCGTCGGCTGACGGTCACCGCGCCCGGCCGGGAGATCACCCCGGAGGACATTCCTGCAGACCTCGGTGGAGCCACCTCGCGTCCGGCGGCGTCATCGGAGTGGGTGCGCGAGCTGGAGGCCTGGGCGAAGCGCCACGTCAGCGCGCCGGGCGAGCCGCTGCTGGATGTCGCCACGCCGGAGTTCGAGCGGACGCTGATTCGTGTCGCGCTCGCGAAGTGCGAAGGCCGGCGCCAGGACGCCGCGAAAGTGCTTGGCTGGGGCCGCAACACGCTGACGCGAAAAATGCGCGAGCTGGGTATGGACGACAACGGCCGCGCCGCCGGCGCGCGGCGCAGCGACTAGGTCCGCTGCAAATTTGCGGTGATTCCGCTAGAATACGCACAATAGTTCGCCGGCTACCCAGCCGGCGCTTTCATTTCGACTGTGCTGTGCTGACACCATGAATGAGCTGAATGAACTCGGTAGCCATATCTTCCTGGGCAACGACCTCGCGTCGTGGTTCAAGGCGGGCGTGCAGTTCGCCGTGTGGTTCACGGTCCTGCCGCTTGCCAAGGCGTTCGTCACCGGGCGCCTCAAAAAGCTGGACCCTGAGAAATCGCCCGCCGCGCTGGAGCTGGTGCAGGCACTGCTGCGCCGGACCACACGCCTGTTCCTGTGGCTGGCGGCGACGTTCCTGGCGCTGCAGTGGCTGACCATCCCCGAGAAGATCGACCGCTACGTGACGGCGGGAATGCTGCTCCTCCTGTGGCTGCAGGTGGCCATCTGGGGCACGGCGGCCGTGCGCTACCTGGTCGAGCGGCGCCTGGTGCGCGAGCGCCACGCCCAGGACGGCTCGGCCTCGCTCAACATCATCAAGTTCGTCGGCGTCGCCGTGGTGTGGGTCGTGGCCCTGCTGATGTTGCTCGCCAATCTTGGCGTGGACATCACCGCCCTCATCGCCGGCCTGGGTGTCGGCGGCATCGCCATCGCGCTCGCGGTGCAGAACGTGCTGGGCGACTTGCTGGCGTCACTGTCGATCGCGCTCGACAAGCCGTTCAAGGTGGGCGATTTCCTGGTGGTGGGCGACGACAAGGGCTCCGTCGAGCACATCGGCATCAAGAGCACCCGACTGCGCTCCCTGTCGGGCGAGCAGATCGTGGTATCGAACGGCGACCTGCTGAAGTCGCGGGTGAGGAATTTCGGGCTGCTGTACGAGCGGCGCATTTCGTTCAGTGTGGGTGTCGTCTACGAGACCAGCCGGGAGAGGCTGCGCGAGATCCCCGGCATCATCGAGGGCGCCATCAAGCGGCATGCGAAGACGCGCTTCGACCGGGCGCACTTCGCCAGCTTCGGTGATTTCTCGCTGAACTACGAAGCCGTGTACTTCGTGCTCGATCCCGCGTTCAACGTCTACATGGACATCCAGCAGGCCATCAACCTTGAGTTGCACGAGGAGTTCGAGAAGCGTGGCATCGAGTTCGCCTACCCGACCAACGTGCAGTACACGAAGACGGTGACCGCCGCCGGCTGACCGGCTCAGAGTCTTCCGGAGAGCGCCGGACGGCGCGTGTCCAGCGTGCCGGTCAGCGCGGTCACCGACGCCAGGCCATGGTCGGCGAGATACTCGGCGATGCCCGCGTTGATCTTGCCGCACAGCAGCGGGTCGTAGAACAAGCCGGTGCCGACGCCCACCGTCGTGGCGCCGGCAATGATGAACTCGAGTGCGTCGCTGGCCGAGCAGATGCCGCCCTGGCCGATGATGGGAATTCCCAGCGGTCCGGCCACTTCGTACACCTGGTGGACCTTCAGTAGGGCGATGGGCTTGATCGCGGGTCCCGACACACCGCCCTGCAGGTTGCCGATCACCGGCCGGCGCGTGGCGATGTCGATCGCCATCCCCGAAATGGTGTTGATGACCGCGAGCGCGTCGCTCCCTGCCTCAATGCAGCGGCGCGCGTTCTCGCGAATGTCGGTCTGGTTCGGCGAAAGCTTGGTGATGAGCGGCTTGCGGGTCGCCTTGCGGCAGGCCTCGACCACCTTGGCCGACATGTCGGGATAGTTGCCGAACTGGACGCCGCCTTCCTTCACGTTCGGGCAGGAGATGTTCACTTCGATGGCGTCGATCGGCGAATCGTCGAAGCGGCGGGTCACCTCGACGTACTCCTCGATGGTCGAACCGCTGACGTTGGCGAAAAAGCGCGTCTCGCTGAAGTCGAGGCTCGGCAGGATCCGCTCCACGACATGGGCGGCGCCGGGGTTCTGCAGACCGATGGCGTTGATCATGCCCATCGGCGTTTCGATGACCCGATGCGGCGGATTGCCGAGCCGCGCGCTGCCGGTAGTGCCCTTCAGCACGATGGCGCCGACGTCGGCATTCGAGAATCCCTCGACGCGGGTGTACTCCTCGCCGAACCCCACGCAGCCGGAAAGCAGCACGATGGGCGAGCGCAGGCTGAGACCGCAGAAATCGACGGCCAGGGCGGGCGGCAGCGGCTTGGGCACGGCATTCACGCGCGCATTATAGGGACTGTCCGGCGACCAGGCAGACCGGCGGGGACTGTCCCCGCAGGGGACTGTCCCCGGACGCGGCACTGACCTGGGGACTGTCCCCGCAGGGGACTGTCCCCGTCTTGGCACCCGTCTTGGCACCCCGCGGCTCGGGACCAGCGCGCCCGCCCTGCGCGTCAGAGATGCGGCGCGATCAGCGCGGCGACGCGCGCGACGTTGTCCTCGGACAGCCCGGCGATGTTGACGCGGCTGTCGAACCCCATGTAGATGTGATGCTGCTCGCGCAGCGTCGTCACGGCATCCGGCGTCAGACCGAGCAGCGAGAACATGCCCTGCTGCCGGGTCAGCCAGCTCGCATCGGTACCGGGCCGCGCGGCCGCAATGCCGTCGGCAAGCGCCTGGCGCAGCATCCTCAGCCTCGCCGCCATGTCGGCCAGCTCCTGCCGCCACTGTGCTGCGAGATCCGGGTCGCCGAGGACGCGGGCGGTCAACAGTCCGCCGTGGCTCGGCGGCATCGAGTACATGGAACGCGCGGCCTTGTTCGCCTGGCTCTCGATGGCCTTGGCGCGGTCGGCATCGCCGGCGAGCACGACCAGCGCGCCGGTGCGCTCACGATACAGCCCGAAGCTCTTCGAGCAGGACAGGGCGACCAGCATCTCGGGAACCCGGCGGGCCGCTTCGCGGATGGGCCAGGCATCGGCGTCCAGCCCGCCACCGAGCCCCTGGTAGGCCATGTCGAAGAACGGTATGACGCCGCGCTCGGCCACGACGTCGAGGATCTCGGTCCACTGGCCGGCATCCGGGTCGATCCCGGTGGGGTTGTGACACGACGCCTGCAGCATGACCAGCGAGCCGCGCGGCGCGGCCTGCAGCGCCTGCAGCATCGCGTTCGAGTCGAGCACGTGCGACAGTGGCTTGCAGTAGGGGTACTTGCCGAGCTTGAGTCCGGCGCCCGCCATCAACGGTCCGTGGTTCGGCCAGGTGGGGTCGCTCAGGTGCACCAGCGCGCCGGGGCTCGCCCGCTGCACCAGCTCGGCGCCCAGGCGCAGGGCGCCGCAGCCACCCGGCGCCTGGATGACGGCGCAGCGCGGGCGCAGTGCCGCTGCATCGGGGCCCATGGCGAGCTTGAAGATCTCCTCGCGAAAGGCCGGCACTCCAGCGGGCGGCAGGTACACCTTGGTCGACTGCTCGTCGACCAGCGCGCTCTCTGCGGCGGCGATCGCCAGCATGACCGGCGTGTTGCCGGACCGGTCGCGATACACGCCCACGCTCAGGTCCACCTTGTCCGGCGACTTGTCCTCGCGGAAGGCGGTGGACAGACCCAGGATCGGATCGGGGGGAAGTGTCTCGAGCGTGTCGAACATGCGGGCCTCTGCAATCGCGCGCCGTGTATCGTGGGCGCCATATCTTACCTTGGGCGGGACGACGTTGATGTTCCACATCGTGCTCTACGAACCCCAGATTCCGCCCAACACGGGCAACGTCATCCGGCTGTGCGCCAACACCGGCGCGACGCTGCACCTGGTTGGCCGCCTCGGCTTCAGCATCGACGACGCCCAGGTGCGCCGCGCCGGGCTCGACTATCACGAGATGTCGCGGGTTCGCCAGCACGCGGATCTCGACGCCTGCCTGCAGGCGCTAGGCACGGCGACGCTGTACGCCATCGAGACCAGCGGTACGCGGCTCTATACCGATGCGGCCCTGCAGCCGGGCGACGCGTTCCTCTTCGGGCGCGAGACGGAAGGGTTGCCCGCCGCAGTGTTGCAGCGGGTGGGGCCGGAACGGGTGCTGCGCCTGCCGATGCGGCCGGGAAACCGCAGCCTGAACCTGTCGAACTCGGCGGCGGTGGTGGTCTTCGAAGCCTGGCGTCAGCAGGGTTTCCGGTGAGCGGAGCGGGCGCTACTCCTGCGACACCGCGCGGCTCATCAGCGCATCGACGACGCTCCTGATATCGAAGCCCTCGTAGATCACCCGGTAGACGTGCTCGCAGATGGGCATGTCGACGCCGTGCCGCTCGGCGACCGCGCGAACGGCCCTGGCTGCATGATAGCCCTCGACCACCTGGCCGATCTCGCGCACCGCGTCCTCGACCGACAGCCCCTTGGCTACCGCGAGGCCGAAACGCCGGTTGCGCGACTGGTTGTCGGTGCAGGTCAGCACCAGGTCGCCGAGACCGGTCAGGCCCATGAACGTCTCGCGCTGCGCGCCGAGCGCGGTGCCGAGCCGCACCAGCTCAGCGAGCCCGCGGGTAATCAGGAATACCCGCGCGTTCGCGCCGAAGCCCATGCCGTCCGAGGCACCGGTGGCGATGGCGATGACGTTCTTCACCGCGCCGCCGACCTCGACACCGATGATGTCCGGCTGGGTGTAGGCGCGCAGATGCGAGGTCGACATGCTGTGCGCCAGCTCGTGGGCGAAGGCCGGGTCGGGCGACGCGCAGGCGATCGCCGTGGGCAGGCCGATGCCAACCTCCTTGGCGAAGGTCGGGCCCGAAACGACCGCGATCGGGATCCGCTCGCCGAGCACCTCGCGCGCCACCTGGTGGGGCAGCAGCCCGGTCTTCAGCTCGAAGCCCTTGGTTGCCCAGGCCACCCGCGCATCGGGCCTGAGCAGCGGCTGGATCTCCGTCAGCACGGCGCGCAGCGCGCTCGACGGCACGACCAGCAGGATGTCGCTGGCCGCCGCGCAGGCCGCCGCGAGGTCGGGCTCGACCGTCAGCGCCGGCGGGAACTCCGCGCCGGGCAGGTAGCGATCGTTGCGCCGCTCGCGCGCCAGCTTCTGCGGATCGTCCTCGGCCCGGCCCCACAGGATCGTCGGCCGGTTGGCGCGGGCGAACTGTATGGCGAGCGCCGTGCCCCAGGAGCCGGCGCCAAGGACCGTTATCGGCTGCACGCTGTGGTGCCCGCTGCCGTCAGTTCACCGGCTTCGGAGCTTCGCCGCCGGCAGCGGCCTGGCGCGCGGCTTGTTCCTGCAGGGAGCGCTCGTAAAGGGCGTCGAAGTTGACCGGCGGCAGGAAGAACGGCGGAAACCCGCCCTTGCTGATCACGTCGGACACGGTCTGGCGCACGTACGGGAACAACACGTTCGGGGCGAACGCGCCGAGCACGCGGCGGGTGTCCTCCGCGGCGAAGCCGCGGACGGTGAACAGGCCGCCCTGCTTCACCTCGGCGACGTACACGGGCGTATCGCCGCTCTTCGCCTCCAGCGTCACGGTGAGCACGACCTCGTGGGTGTCGGTGCCGACCAGGTTCGCCGCGGTGTTCAGATTCAGCTGGATCTTCGGTTCGGCGGACTGCGCCGGCACGAACGGCCCCTTCGGCGCCTCGAAGGACAGATCCTTCACGTACACGCTCTGCAGCGTGACTGCCGGGCCCTGCCCGTTGTCGGCGGAGTTGCCGCCGGCGGGTGTGTTTTGTTCAGCCATGAAAGTCCTCTCTTCTCGCGTCTGGTTGGAAACTGGAAAGTGTTTGCGGTCGCTGCCTCACCGCGCGGCGGTCGCTCCGAGCAGCCGGTCGAGTTCGCCGCTCGCCTCGGCGGCCGCGAGCTCGTCGGATCCGCCGATATGCGTTTCGCCGATGAAGACCTGCGGGACGCTGCGACGGCCACTGCGCTTGATCATCTCCTGGCGAAGCGCGGCGCCGTTCTCGACGTCGATTTCGGTGAACGCGATGCCCTTGCGCTCGAGCAAGGCCTTGGCGCGCAGGCAGTACGGGCACCAGCCGGTTGTGTAGACGACGACCTGCGGTGCGCTCATGCGATCAGCCCTTGATGACGGGCAGGTTCTCCTGCCGCCAGGCGGCCAGCCCGCCGCGCAGATTGTGCACCGGGCCGTAGCCGAGCTCGGTGAGCTTGCGGGCGGCTGCCGCGGACGTCATGCCGCTGTCGCAGCAGGTGATGAGCGTCTTGCCCTTCACCTTGTCCAGCGCCTTCGAGCCCTCGGCGATCTGGTCGCCCGGCAGGTTGCGCGCGCCGCTGATGTGGCCATCCTTGAACTGGTTGGCGGAGCGGATGTCGACCAGCAGCGCGCCGTCGTTCATCAGGCGCACGGCCTCCGCCGGCGACACGCTCGAGGCCGCATTGGCGCGCTGGCGGATCTCGTAGGCGAGCACGACGACCGCCATCAGGCCGGCGGCGCCCGCCAGCAGCGGGTGATTGCTCAGGTATTCGAGCAGTCGGTCCATGGTCGGGTACATCTGCCTCGATGGGTCGCCGGACAGCCGGCGGGAAAAGAGCCGCGCATTATAGCAACGTCGCCGCGGCCGCCGGCAGCGGCGGAGCCGGGGCCCGTCCAGACCGCAAGATCCCCAAGAAACAAAGGCTTAGGTATCGACCGGGCCGCCGGTCGTTTAACATGCTCGCCCCCGAGGAGTGTTCCAGCCCCATGCGTCTGCCGCTGTCGCTGTTGCCGTGTCTGATGCTGCTTGCGCTGCCGGCGCAGGCTGCGCCGAAGGATCCCGAGGCGGACCTGAAACGGGTGCAGCAACGTATCGAGGCCCTGCAGAAGTCGGTGCGCGCGGATGCCGCGAAGCGCGACAAGCTCGCGGTCACGCTCCGCGACACCGAGAAGGACGCGCGTGAGGCGCGCTCGCGCCTGGCCGCGGTACGCAAACAGATGCGCGAAAGCGATGCGCGCCTCGCGGACCTCGGCGGCCAGCGGACCGCCGAGCAGGCCCGGCTGGATGGCCAGCGTAGTGCCCTCGCGGGCGAGTTGCGGGCGGCCTATGTGACGGGCCAGGAGGAGCAACTCAAGCTGCTGCTCAGCCAGAAGGATCCCGAACAGCTCGGGCGCATGCTGGCCTACTACGGCTACCTCGGCAAAGCGCGGGCCGGACGCATCAGCGAGATCGAGGGCACCATGGCCCGCCTCGACGAGCTTGCCGCAAGCGAACAAGCCGAGCGTGACCGCCTCGCTGGACTGGAGAAGGACCGTGCCCGGGAGGTGGCCGCCGTCGAAGCCGCGCGCGCAGATCGGTCGAAAGCGCTCGCGGCGATCACTTCGAGCATCAAGAACGACAAGGACGCGATCGCCAAGCTGAAGCGCGAGGCGGCGACGCTCGACAAGCTGATCGCCGACCTGCGGCGCGCGCTCGACGACGCGCCGGCGCCCGGCGGGCAGCCGTTCGCGCGGGTGCGCGGCAAGCTGCCCTGGCCCGCCCCGGGCAAGATCGTGGCGAATTTCGGGCAATCGCGCGGTGGTGGCCTGAAATGGAACGGGGTGTTGATCGCGACCGCCCGTGGCACCGAGGTGCGGGCCCCCTACGCGGGCCGCGTGGCCTATTCCGACTGGCTGCCGGGGCTCGGCCTGCTGCTGATCCTCGACCACGGCGGCGGCTACATGACGCTGTACGGTCACAACGAGCAGCTGTTCAAGTCGGTGGGGGAGCCGGTCGCGGCGGGGGAGGTCATCGCCACGGTCGGCGACAGCGGTGGCCAGGATCGCCCGGAACTGTACGTCGAGGTACGGCGCGGCCGCACGCCCGAGGATCCGCGCCGCTGGTTCCGGGGGTCGGCTCCCTGACCCACCCCGCCGGCAGGCCGGAAGGGTCCGCACAGGTGCATTTTGTGCATTACGTCAAAGACGCCGCGAGCCCGTTGCCTCAGTCTGCGGGGAGCCGGCAAGGAGCTGGTGCAACGTGCTGGACAAGGCCTAGAACATGGTTGCTGCGATCCCGCTACATCTCAGCGCGGCCAAGCCGACGCTCGATCCGTATGGCCACCTGCTACGGATGCTGGTGCCGCGGGCATCGGGTATCGCCTTCTACGATGCGCAGGGCTCGCAGCTGTGGATCTCCGATCGCTACGACGGTCCCGATCCGCAGCCACTGGTGGACGAGGCGCTCGCTGCCGCGCCGCCCGCGGTCACCGCGCTGGTCGACGGCTTCATGCGCGACTTCGAGGGCGCGCCGGCGTACGTGTTCCGGCTGCGCGCCGACCGCGGCGAGCTGGTCGCCGTCGCGGTGCTGCTGACCCGTGACGGCGAGGACCGGCCGTTCTCGTTCATGCAGAACATGGCCAAGCCGGCGCTGGAGTGCCTGCAGCGCGAGTTCCAGGCGCGGGTTGCGCTCGGCGTGATGAGCAACGACCTCGAGACCCGTGACGGCGACCTCGACTTGCTGCTGCGGCTCGCCCCCGAGAATCCCGACGATCCGGAGCAGGCTGACGAGCTCGGCATGCTGCTGCAGACCTGCGTGGACCACCTGCACTGCGTGCTCGGCGCGCTGGTCGTGCCGGAGCGCAACATCGCCCTGTGCAAGGCGCGCGGCGGTGGCAAGCCACAGACGAGCATCCTGACGGCGACGCATCGCCACCTTCTGAATTTCTCGCAGCTGCAGCGGCGCTCGCTGATCATCAACAAGGTGAACACATCGAACGCCGGGCTGCCGCCCTACAAGATCCTGTCGGTGCCGGTACGCCACAGCTCGGGCAGGGTGCGTGGCTTCCTGGCGCTGTTCCGCCCGGCGGATGGCGACGACTTCAACGGCCGCGCCGAGCGCCTCGGCGAGCTGCTGGCGCGCAAGGCGGCGACCGTGCTGCAGAACAACTTCGACGCCGCCACCTCGCTGCTCACGCGCACCGCCTTCGAGCTGCAGGTCCGCGCGGCGCTGAGCGCCCGGCAGCCCGGCTCTTCCCACTGCATGCTGTACGTCGATGCGGACCGCATGCACGTCATTAACGACAACTTCGGCATGCACATCGGCGATGAGGTCATCGGCAAGATCGCCGAGGTGCTGCGTCGCCGGCCGCGACCGGGGGCGCTGGCCGCCAGGATCGCCGGCGACCGTTTCGCCGTGTTCCTGCCGGACGCCAGTCTCGACAACGCCGTGGACGTCGCCGAACAGATCTGCAAGGACTGCAGTGAACAGACCTTCATCAAGCCGGACGGCAAGGTGCAGGTGTCGGTGAGCGCCGGCGTCGCGGAGATGCCCGAAGGCCAGGCGGCGTTCGCCCACGGGCTGGCCAGTGCGGAGCTCGCCTGCAAGGCCGCCAAGGATCGCGGCCGCGGCCGCGCCGAGGCCTTCCAGGATGCGGATCAGAGCATCATGCGCCGCCACGCCGACGTGCTGGTCGTGCAGCGCCTGCACGAGGCCCTGGAGAATGACCGCTTCACGCTCTATGCGCAGCCCATACTGCCGCTGGCCGAGGGCGGCAACGAGCCGCGCTTCGAGCTGTTGCTGCGGATGCTGAGTCCGTCCGGCGAGATCGTCCCGCCCGACAAGTTCATGTCCGCCGCGGAGCGCTACCAGTTGATGCCGCAGATCGACCGCTGGGTCGTGCGGCACGCCCTCGGCTCGCTCAAGTCCCAGGTCAATGTCCTGAGCGGCCGCCAGCTGCGCTTTTCCATCAACCTGTCGGGGTCGTCGATCGCCGACGAGGACTTCATCGCGTTTCTCGAGGACGCTGTCGTCACGTCAGGGGTGCCGGCTTCGCTGTTGTGCTTCGAGGTCACCGAAACCGCCGCGGTGTCCAACATCGCGCGCGCCGACCGGCTGATGCAGCGCCTGCGCAGCCGGGGCTGCACGTTCGCTCTCGACGACTTCGGCACCGGCTTGTCGTCACTGGCGTATCTGAAGGCGCTGCCGGTGGACGTGCTGAAGATCGACGGCAGCTTCGTGCGCGATGCGGCGCACAACTCGCGCAGCGAATCGATGATCCGCGCCATCGCGCAGCTGGCCACGACCATGGGGATGGAGACGGTCGCCGAGTACGTCGAGACGGATGACCTGCGCACGCGCATGGCGTCACTGGGTGTCGACTTCGGCCAGGGCTTCGCCATCGGCCGCCCGGTGCCGCTGGAGGAAATCCTGGGCGATCTGGCCCTGTACGACATGATGGCAGTCGAGGCGGCCGCCGCAGCCGAACGCGACCTGCACGCCTGAGATCACTCGAGCCTCGCCGGGCGGTACCATGTCAGCCATCATGTTGCGCCCCCAGCCTACCCTGCTTGCCCTGCTCGTCGGCGCCGCGCTCGGTTTCGCGCTGGCCGTCAGCCAGGGCGTCATCGCGGGCCGGCAGCCGAGCGAGGCCGATCTGCCCACCGCCGACGCGCGCCTGCTGGCGGAGGTCATCGAGCGCGTCAAGACCGACTACGTGGATCGTGTCGACGGCCACGACCTCATGCAGTACGCCATCCGCGGCATGGTGGCGGGCCTCGATCCGCATTCGTCATTCCTCGGCGAGGCCGACTTCGAGGACCTGCGTATCGCCACCGAGGGCAACTACTCCGGCATCGGGATCGAGGTGTCCTACGAGGACGGCCTGGTCGTGGTGGTCGCGCCGATCGACGGCTCGCCGGCGGCGCGGGCCGGGATTGCCACCGGCGACGTCATCCTTGCCATCGACGGCCGCGAGATTGCGATGACCGGCCTGGCCGACGCGATCGCGCGCATGCGCGGCGAGTCCGGCACGCTGGTGCGGGTCACGCTGGAGCGCCCCGGCGTCGAGGAGCCGGTCGACATGGTCATCGAGCGCGCCCGTGTCGAAGTACACAGCGTCCGCCACGCGCTGCTCGAACCCGGACTCGGCTATGCGCGGATTTCGCACTTCAGCGAGACCACCGCGGCGGACCTGGTCGACGCGGTTCGCGACATGACGGACGGTCCCGCGCCGTTGCGCGGCCTGTTGCTCGACCTGCGCAACAATCCTGGCGGCGTACTCGAGGCGGGGGTGCAGGTCGCCGACGCGTTTCTAGACGCCGGTGTCATCGTGACCGCCGATGGCCGGGCCGAGGATGCGCGCTTCAGCATGCAGGCGGAGCCCGGCGACGTGGCGCGCGGCGTCCCGCTCGCGGTGCTGGTCAATGGCGGATCCGCCTCGGCGTCGGAGATCGTCGCCGGCGCCCTGCGTGATCATGGCCGGGCCATCCTGGTCGGCCGCAACACCTACGGCAAGGGCTCGGTCCAGACCATTCTGCCGCTCTCCGGCGGCCAGGCGATCAAGCTCACCACGTCGCGCTACTACACCCCGGCCGGTGTCTCGATCCACGAGCGCGGCATCGCTCCCGACGTGCTGGTGGACCGCGATGCCACAGCGCCCCCGGCCGCCGCGAACGCGTCCTGGCCCTTGCGGGATGCGGAAGTCGAGGCGGCGATCCGCTCGCTGCGCGCGGGTTCACCGCGGGCCTTCGCGGGAGCGGCGCCGTGACGCGTCCCGCCGCGACCACCCGCGAGGAAGTGGCCGGGGCCGAGGCCGCCGGCGAGCCGGTGCGTCCGCGCCGGCGGCGCACGGATGAGCACGAGGCGTTCCTGAGAAGCGTCGCGCTGGTCGACTGGCTGGTGCTGGCGGTGGTCGGTCTGTACCTGGCCGTTGACGGCGCGCCGCTGCCGCAAAGCGGGCTGACCATCGCGGCGATGGCGGCGTTCGGGGCGTTCGTGCTGCTGTTTCGCACACCGCTGTTCCCGGTGCGCGGCACCATTGCGCGCATCGCGATCGATGTCGCCGTCACCATCGCGTTCATCACCTTCGTGGCCTCGCAGTCCGGCGCCACCGCCAGTCCGCTGATCAACCTCTACCTGCTGCCGATCGTGCTCGCGGCGGTCGTGCTCGGCGCACGCGGCACCCTGGTGACGTTCGTGCTGGTCGCGGCGGCCTGGCTGGGCCTGCTCTGGTTGGAGTCCGCGCCGGTGCAGCCGTCGCCGGCGCTGTTCGCGCGACTGATCGGCGAACTCGGGCCCTTCGCGCTGGTCGCCTATCTGACGCAGCGGCTGGCGGCGTCCATCCTGACCGCGCGCGCGCGCATCGCCGAACTGGCGGAGCGCGACGCGCGACACCAAGCTGCTCAATCGCGCCAGCTTCAACGATCTGCTCGACCGTGAACACGGCGCCCGTGTGGCGGTGCAGGGCGCGGGCTACGGCCTGCTGATGATCGACATGGACCGTCTCAAGCAGTTCAACGACACGCTCGGTCACGACAGCGGCAATGCCGCGCTCTTCAGCGTGGCCGAGTCCATCAAGCGCGCGATACGCGCGTCCGATGTCGCCGCCCGCTACGGCGGCGACGAGTTCGTGGTGTTCCTGCCCGACGCCACGCCGCAGATGGTCGATGCCATCGCACAGCGCGTGCGCAACACCGTCTACCAGAGCCTGTTCCAGGCAGGTGGGCGCATGCACCGCGTCACCGTAAGCGTCGGCGCTGGAATCTATCCCCGCGACGGGCGCCTGGCGGGCGACGTGCTGGCCGCCGCCGACAAGCGGATGTACCAGGACAAGACCCTGCGCCGGCAGGCCGTCGCAGATGATCGCGCACGGGCCTGATGCGATGAAGTCCTCGCAGCGCGGCTACCTGCAGTCCTTCGAAACCGACGCCTCGGCCGGGGTCTTGTGGCGGGCGCTGGTCGATCCACGGGCGCTGCCGCTGTGGTTCGGACAGGCCGTCAACATCGACGCCAGGCCGGGCGGCGTCTACGTCGTCGACTGGAAGCTGATGGGCCGGCGCAGTGCGCTCATCGACCTGTGCGAGCCACAGCGTCGCCTGCGGTTGATCTTCGACGCCAATCCGGAGTGGCCGGCGCCGGGCCAGCACGTGCTGGTCGAAGACTTCATCATCGATACGCGCGGCGACCGGCGGCTGATGCGCATGCTGGGATCCGGCGTGCCGGGGGACCCGGAGTGGAACCCGATACTGAAGCGGCTGCGCTCCGGCTGGGCGGTCGCTTTCAGCTATCTGCAGAAGCGCCTGGAAAGCGGCGACCTGGAGCGGCGCGGGCCATGATGCGCGGCCTGGCCGTCGCGCTCATGGCGCTGCTCGGTTGGGTCGGCGCGGCGCATGCCGAGCGCGCGCTGGTGCTGGCGGGCGGCACGGTCGTGGACGGCTACGGCAACACGCCACTGCAGAACGGCGTGGTCGTGATCGAGGGCGATCGCATCGTCGCCGTCGGCACGGTGGACTCGGTGGTACTGCCGGCTGATGCGGAAGTCATTTCGACCGAGGGCATGACCGTTCTGCCCGGGTTGTGGGACCTGCAGGTCCACCTGACCCGGCTCGGCCATGGCGACGAGGAGCGCTGGGCGGAAACTTACGGGCCACTCGCCGAGCGGGTCGTGATGCCACTCGCCGCGCGTCAGCTGCTCGATGCCGGCGTCACGAGCGCCCGGGCGCTGGGTGGACCGCTGGGCCCGTCCATTGCGGCACGCGATCGCGTGCGCGACCTGCGCATTCCGGGACCGACACTGTTCGTGACCGGACCGGAGCTGGTCCCGGTGGCGCGCGCTGGCGCGGATCCCTGGCGGTCGCGGGTCGAAGGCGCGGAACAGGGCCGCGCGTTGGTCAAGCGCTTCGCCGATGCGGGCGCCGACTATGTCCTGCTCGCGGATCTCGACCTGTGGACGCCGGAGATCCTGTCGGCGGTGGTGAACGAGGCGCGGGTGCGGGGTCTCGGCGTGCAGGCGCGCGGCGAGCGCGCAGCGGGGGTCGCGCGCGGGCTGGAGCTCGGCATCGACGGCTTCGTCGGGCTCGATCTCGGCGCGCTGCCGGCCTTTCCGCCCGACCTGCTGGCGGCCATTCGCGGCGCGGCTGCCCGGCCCGGCCGCCGGCTCAGCTGGTCGCCAGCGATTTCCGGCGTGCTGAACTACGAAGACCTGCTGCGCAACGCGGAGCCGCTGGACGATCCCGAGGTCATGGCGGCGCTGCCGCCGCTGGTCGCACGGGACCTGCGCGGGTCGCTGTCGCGGCTCGACCGCGTGACCTGGTACGACATGCCGGCCTCGCGCGCTCCGACGCTCTGCAACAAGCTCCGCGAACTGGACGCCGCCGGCGTCATGCTGGTGCTCGGCTCCGACTCCGGGGCGCCGGCGCATCTGCATGCGCGCGCGGCCTGGCAGGAAATCGATTACTGGGTGCGCGCCTGCGGGCTGCCCGTTTCACGGGCGATCCAGGCGGCCACCCACGACGCCGCCGTCGCGATGCGGGTCGAGCACGAGAGCGGTACGCTGTCTGCCGGCAAGTACGCGGACGTCATCGCGGTGCGTGGCGATGTGCTCAGGAATCCGGCGCTTCTGCAGCGCGTCGACATCGTCATCCACCGCGGCAAGCGGCATCGCTGAGCCGTTTCGGGCCATAATGGCGGCCTGTGCTGCCATCCGCGCGGAGGACTGAGCCATGACGCGCTTCATTCTGCGGGCCGCCATTGCGGCGCTGGGCCTGTGGCTCGCGACCGAATGGATCGACGGCCTGTATGTCGACACCCCGACCACGCTGTTGCTGGCCGCGGTCCTGCTCGGGCTGGTCAATGCCGTCGTGCGCCCCGTGCTGATCCTGCTGACGCTGCCCTTCATGCTGCTGACGCTCGGCCTGTTCCTGCTGGTCATCAACGCCGCCATGCTGGGGCTGGTGGCGGCGCTGCTGCCGGGCATGCAGATCGTCAGCTTCTGGGACGCGCTGCTGGGCGCGCTGATCGTCAGCGTGGTGAGCTGGATCGGCTCGATGGTCTTCGGACCGAAGGGTCGCCTCGAGGTCAAGATCCGCAACGACTGATCGCAGGCGCTGCGGGCCTGGCACCTCAGGCCCGCACAACGGCGCTTTTCAGCGCGCCTCGAGCGCCGCCAGCCGCTCGTCCAGCGCAGCCCGGTCGAGCCACCTGCCGCGCAGCATCACCCCCTCGATCTGCCGCGCTGCGGCCAGGTCCTCGAGCGGGTTCGCCCTGAGCAACACCAGGTCTGCCTCCAGACCCGGCCGAATGCTGCCGAAGCGGTCCTCGGCGTCGTAGAAGCGCGCCGGATTGACGGTAGCCGTGGCCAGCGCCTCGAGCTGCGTCATGCCCGATGCACCGTAGATCTCGAGCTCGGCATGGGCCGAGTCGCCCGGGATGTTGAATACCTGCGGCGCGTCCGAGGCGAGCAGGATGGGCACCCCGGCGCGATGCATGGCGCCGAGCAGCTTGCGCCGGATGTCGATGAAGCGCGCCGCCCGTTCGGCGCCCAGCGCCTGCGTCCCGAGGAAGCGCGCGCGCGCCTGGCGCCACTGCGCCAGCGTCGTCTCGGGCAGGTAGCGCAACGCCGGGCGCGCCGCGAGCTCGGCATCGGCCGGCGGCATGGCCCACTGTTCCAAAAGCACCTGGGTCGGCGCCATCCAGGTCCCGGCTGCGACGGTTGCGGCGACCGCGGCTGGAATCCGGCCCTCGTCCGCGCAGTCGGTGAGGCCGACGCCGAAGAAGCCCGGCGACACCGGACCTTCGAAACAGGCCGGATCGACCAGCAGCTGCATGTAGCCGTCGAGGTGATCGATGGCGCTCTGGCGCACTTCGAGCGCGTGCACCACGCCGACGTCGTCGGACACGTGTCCGCTGAACGGGATGTCCACTTCACGCGCGGTCGCGACGATGGCGTCGAAGACATCACGCCTGAGTCCCGGGTGCAGCTTGAGGAAATCGTAGCCGGCGGCCTGCTGTTCGCGAACCAGCCGGCGCGCCGTGGCGACATCCGGCACGCTGTTGCCGTTGAGTGACGGGCCCGCGGTGAAGATCCGCGGCCCGAGCACTTCGCGGGCCGCCACCTGCTGCCGCAGTTCGAGGTGCCAGGGATGGCCGAGCATGCCGCGCACGGTCGTGATGCCGTGGGCCACGTACAGCAGCAGCACGTCCTGGGCGTACTGGCGCTGGTCGGGGCCGGGCAGATGGGCGTGCATCTCGGCCAGCCCCGGCATCAGGAACCGGCCCGATGCGTCCACCACCGTGGCGTCGGCGGGTGGCGTGGCGGAGCCGGTCGGCGCAAGCGTGGCAATGCGGCCGTCGACCACCAGCACGTCGTGGGCGGGCAGGGCGCCCAGTTCGGTCATGGTGATGACCGTGGCGTTGCGGAACAGCACGGGCGCCGGATTCTGTGCGGCGGGGCTCACCGCCGGCCAGCACAGCAACGGCGCGACCAGCGCGGGCAGTACGTGGCGCAGGTGCATCATTTCCGGTCCTCCGACCGTGGTTGATGCATGACCCTAGCGCCCGCCCGGGGCGCGGGCAACCACCCGTTCAGGCCTTGCGCGAGCCGACGGTGCCGACGCGATACATCCAGTAGCCGAGCGCGGCGGTCGCGGCGAGCCCGGCCCACTGCCCCGGGCGCAGGTGCTCGGCGACGGCCAGGACGTCGGCGTCGCCGCTGACGACGATCGGGATGGCGAGCAGCACGCCGAGAATGGCGGCGCCGGCAATCAGTCCGGCGGCGAACAGCAGGCCGTTCTGGTTGAGACTCTCGGGATCGAAGTCGTCGCCGGCGCGGCGGTGCCAGCGCTGCACCGCGGCGGCGATGAGACCGCCGGCGAACACCGGGGTGGAGAGTTCCAGCGGCAGGTAGATGCCCACGGCCACGGCGAGAATGGGGGCGCGCCAGCTGGCGCCGCGGCGCTTGAGGTACTCGTCTAGCGCGATCACCACCACGCCGACCGCGACGCCGACACCGACCATGTTCCACGGCAACCCGCCGACGAAGATCCCCTTCGCCACGGACGCCATCAGCGTGGCCTGCGGCGCCGGCAGGGCGGTCACGCCCTCGCGCGCGGGCGTGCCGATGCCGTAGGCCTCGAGCAGCAGGTTGAGCACGGGCGCCATCACCGCGGCACTCGAGACCGCGCCGATGGCCAGCATCACCTGCTGGCGCCAGGGCGTGGCGCCGACGAGCTGGCCGGCCTTCAGGTCCTGCAGGTTGTCGCCGGCGATGGCCGCCGAATTGCAGATCACCGCGCCGATCATGATCGCCGCGACCGGCCCGACCGTGCTGCCGCGGCCGAGCATGGCGAGGAGCACCAGGGACGCGAACAGGATCGTCGAGATGGTGATGCCCGATACCGGATTGTTCGACGATCCCACCAGCCCGGCCATGTAGCCGCTGACCGAGGAGAACACGAAGCCCGCAATCACCATGATCACGGCCATGGTCAGGGCGATGCCGAGATCGTCGACCACCACGTTGTAGAGGGCGAACAAGGGCAGCACGAACAGCGCCACGCCGGCCAGGATGAGGCTCATCGGCAGGTCGCGTTCGGTGTGCGGGACGTCGGCGGCGGTGCCGCGCATGGCGAGGCCGCTCTGGATGCCGGACAGCAGCGACTTGCGCAGCGACCACAAGGACCACAGCCCGCCGATGAGCATCGCGCCGACGCCGATGTAGCGGATCTGCGCGCTCCAGATCATGTACGCGGCGTCCTCGGCGGTCTGCCCGGCGAGCGCCGCGGCCAGCGCCGGATCGAGCTGCTGGAAGAACGTGCCGTACAGCGGGATGAACAGCCACCAGGACAGCAGGCCGCCGGACACCATCAGCGCGCCGATGTTCAGGCCCACGATGTAGCCGACCGCGAGCAGCGCGGGTGCCTCCGCGAGATTGAAGCCGAAGAAACCGATGGTGCGCTCGCCCAGGTAGCGCGCGGCCACGAACGACTCCGGCGCGAGCTTGAGACCCGACAGCGCGAACTTCAGTCCCGCGCCCGCCAGCGCCGCGATACCCAGGGAGCGGATGCCGCTGGCAGGGTCCGCGCTGACCTTGAGCACTTCCGCGGTCGCGACGCCTTCCGGGAACTTCAGCTTCTGCTCGACGATCAGCGTGCGCCTGAGCGGCACCGAAAACAGCACGCCGAGCAGACCGCCGAGGCCCGCGATCGCCAGGACCCACCAGTACTCGAACTTCGCCCAGTGGCCGAGCAGCACCAGCGCCGGGACTGTGAAGATGGTGCCGGCCGCGATCGACGAGCCGGCCGAGGCGCCGGTCGCGACGATGTTGTTCTCGAGGATGCTCACCGGACCGAACAGGCGCAGCACGCCCATGGACACCACCGCCGCGGGGATGGCGGTCGCCACGGTCAGGCCCGCGACCAGCCCGAGGTAGGCGTTGGCTGCCGCGAGGATGACCGTCAGCACGATCGACAGCGCCACCGCGCGCAGCGTCAGCTGACGATGCGGGTCCTGCAAGGCGGCGGTCATGTCGTCAGACCGCCTTCAGGCCGGCCGGCCGTGCCGGCACTGCGGGGGGCTTCACGTCCTCCGCGCCGTGCATCCAGCGGACGATGCGTCCGGATATCGACCACAGCAGCACGCCGAACACCACCAGCACGAGTGCGATGCCGCTGAACACGCCGAGCAGCCCGGCGTGCTCTTCGCGCACGCCCACGCTGGTTGCCAGCTCGCGCATCCACGGGTACTCGCCCATGTTCTCCGAGAACGCTCCGACGTAGCCCGCCAGCGTGTTGGCGAAGAAGTTGATCAGGAACCACACCCCCATCATCAGCGAGGCAAGCCTGAGTGGCGCCAGCTTGGTGACCATGGAGAGCCCTACCGGGCTGATGCACAGCTCGCCGAGCGTGTGGAACAGGTAGGCCAGCACCAGCCAGACCATGCCGGCCTTGAAATCGGCGGTGCGCTGCATCTCGAAGACGGCGATCGCCAGGAAGGCGAAGCCGATCGCCGTCATGAACAGGCCGATGTACATCTTGGCCGGTGTGGACGGACTCATGCCGCGCCGTCCGAGACCGGCCCACAGCATCGAGAACAGCGGCGCCAGCAGGACGATGAACAGCGGGTTGAGGGACTGGAACCAGCCGGTCGGGACCGTGAAGCCGTTGGCGCTGCGATCGGTGTACTGGTCGGCGAACAGGTTCATCAGCCCGCCCGCCTGCTCGAACGCGGCCCAGAACATGACGACGAAGATGAAGATGACGAAGATCACCTTCAGGCGATCGATCTCGACCGGCGTCAGCGGAGCCTGGGTGCCGCCGGCGAGCTTGCGGGAGCGCTGGGCGGCGGGTTCGACGCCGACGTCGCCGATGTACTTGCGTGCGAAGGCCAGCTGGATGATGACCGACAGGGTCATGCCGATCCCGGCGGCGAAGAAGCCCACGCGCCAGCCGTAGGCGGGGTCTTCGCCGAGCGTGGAGCAGACCAGCGGCGCGAGGAACGCGCCGAGGTTGATGCCCATGTAGAAAATGGTGAACGCCCCGTCGCGGCGCGCGTCGCCCTGCTCGTAGAGGTCGCCGACCATGGTGGAGATATTGGGCTTGAAGAAACCGTTGCCGGCGATCAGCAGCAACAGCCCTGCGTAGAAGGTCACCGGCGTTTCCGGGAAGGTGATTCCGAGCAGACCCAGCGAGACGGGTGCGGCGACACCGAGCAGATCGGGCGATGCGGCCAGCGAAAACTGCCCGAGCGCCATCAGCACGCCACCGAGGATCACCGACTTGCGCTGCCCGAGATAGTTGTCGGCCAGCCAGCCACCGAACAGCGGCGTCAGGTAGGTGAATCCCGTGTACCACGCGTACAGCTTCAGGGCCTGTGCGCTGTCCCAGCCGAGCCCCGGGTTGACCGCATTGGTGGCGGCAACCACATACAGCACCAATAGGGCGCGCATGCCGTAGTAGCTGAACCGTTCCCACATCTCCGTGGCGAACAGCAGGTACAGCCCTTTGGGATGGCCGAACAGCGTCCCGGACGGGGCTGGCATGGGGGAGTTCATCGGGACGACTGGTCCTGACCTGGCGGACGCGCCGCGGTGGCCGGAGTCTGTGCGATTTGCCTGCGAGACGGCAAGGCCGCGGTGCGGGCGGGCGCCTCAGGTGGAGGTCACGTCCGATTCCTTGTTCTCGCCGGCTTCGGCTTCGCGCCGCGCCGGCAGGATGCGGGACATCAGGATGCCGGCCTCGTAGAGGATATACATCGGCACCGCCATCATGCTCTGCGACACCGCGTCCGGCGGGGTCAGGAATGCCGCCACGATGAATATCCCGAGCAGCACGAAGCCGCGCTGCTTGCCGAGCGACTCGACCTTGACGAGCCCGGTCCGCACCAGCAACACGGTGGCGACCGGGATCTCGAACGCCAGGCCGAACGCGAAGAACAGCAGCGTCACGAAATCGAGATACTGGGTCATGTCCGTCATCATCTTCACGTGTTCCGGCGTCGTAGCGACGAAGAACTGGAACATGAGGGGAAAGACCATGAAGTAGGCAAAGGCCGCGCCCGTGTAGAACAGCACGATGCTCGACAGCAGCAGCGGCATGGCGAAGCGACGCTCGTGGCGATACAGGCCGGGCGCGACGAAGGCCCACAGCTGGTACAGGATGAACGGCATCGCGAAGAACACGGCCGCGAGCAGCGCCAGCTTGAATGGCGTCATGAACGGCGCCACGACGCTGGTCGCGATCACCTCGGAGCCGGCCGGCAGGCGTTCGCGCAGCGGCTCGGTGAGCCAGGTGAACAGCTCGTTGGAGAAGTACAGGCACGGGATGGCGAGCACCCCGGCCGCGATGACCGCCTTCAGAAGACGGTCACGCAACTCGACCAGATGCGACAACAGGGTCGCCTCGCCGAGACTCTCCTTGTTGTCCTGGTCGCTCACGGTCCGGGCTTGTCCGGCTGGTCGGGCGGCGGAGCGTCGGCGGCCACGGCGGGCTCAGGCGAGGGCTGCGCGGCGGGCTTGCCGGCGGCGGGCGGCTGTCCGTTGTCCGCGCCGGGCGCTGCGGTGCCCGGGTGCGGCGTGCCGGGGCGCGGCGGCGGCTTGCTGTAGGACGGATCGGGCTTGGTCCAGTCGCGGTCCGTCTTCAGGACTTCGTCGTCGAGTTGCGACTTCAGCTGCCGCGCCATGGCGCGGGCACGGCCCATCCAGCGGCCCACCTCGCGGGCGACCTTGGGCAGCTTCTCGGGACCGAGCACCAAGAGCGCGATCCCGAGAATCAGCACGATCTCGGTGAAGCCGACCTCGAACATCGGCGCGTCAGCTGTGCTTGGAGCCGCTCGTCTCGCGCTTCTCGGCGTCGAACTCGGCGTCCGGGCGCTTGTCCTGCGCGATCTTGCTCGGCGTCTCGTCCTCGTCCTCGGCTTCGTTCATGGCCTTCTTGAAGCCCTTCACGGCGCCACCGAGATCGGAGCCGATGGTGCGCAGCTTCTTGGCGCCAAAGATCAGCAGTGCGATGGCGAGGATGATCAACAGTTCGCGGAAACCGATACCCATAAGTTCCTCTCCGGCCCGAACAGTGGGCGGGACGGCGATGATACGCCATCCCGTGTGACGGCCTTGTCGGGCAGTTCGCGTATTCCGGATTCTTCAGTCGTCGGGCAGTCCGCCGTCGCCTGGCGGTACCCGCAGCCAGAAAGTCACCGGACCGTCGTTTACCAGGGAGACGCGCATGTGCGCGCCAAACTCCCCGGTTTCGACCGTGGCCAGCCTAGATCGTGCGGCCAGCACCAGCGATTCGAACAGGCGCCGACCCTCGGCGGGCTCCGCCGCCGGGCTGAAACCCGGGCGGGTGCCCTTGCGGGTGTCCGCCGCCAGGGTGAACTGCGGGATCAGCAGCAGTCCGCCGCCCGTCTCGGTCAGGCTCAGGTTCATCCTGCCTTCCGGGTCCGCAAAGACCCGATAGGTGGCGAGCCGCTCCAGCAGGCGCTGCACCTGCCGGGGCCCGTCGCCGCGCTCGACACCGACCAGCACCGCGAGACCCGCACCGATGTGCCCCACCGTGCGCGCGCCGACCTCGACCTTCGCCTCTGTCACCCGCTGCAGCAGTCCGATCACGTCCGGTGGTCTCGATGCGCCCGTAGTCCCGGCATCTTCCCTGAACCAGGATGGACTGGGAAGGGCCCGGATCGGCCGGAAAAGTTCGCAGTATTTCCCACCAGAATTAAATATATGGCCGCTATAGGAAAGGTTTATCCCACAAATAAGGGTTTACATCTCTAGTGGGAGAAGTAATTCGACTGATGCGCATTACTATCACGACCGTGTCATAGACTGCTCGGGAGAGGCCGATTGATAATAATAATGTGGGAAAACTTGGCTTCTATGGGCGCCGGAAGGGCTGCAGCCGCGCCAGCATGCCGGCCATCGCTGGTTGTGGTATTCCTACCGCCCACCTCGTAGCCACACTGCCGGAGAAGCCGATGGATCGACGCCGCATCATTCAGGGGCTCGGGCTGGGCGCGCTCGCCGCGACCGCTGGCTGTGCCCGCGAGGGGGCCGAAGTCGGTGCCGCATCCGACGGGCGCACGTTCAAGTGGAAGATGGTGACCACCTGGCCACCGAATTTTCCAGCGCTGGGCACCGGAGCGGTCGAGCTGGCGCGGTTGGTCGAGGCCTGCAGTGCTGGCCGGCTCACCATCAAGGTCTACGGTGGCGGTGAGCTGGTGCCGCCGTTCGAGGTGTTCGACGCGGTCTCGAGCGGCACGGCCGAGATGGGTCACGGCGGCGCCTACTACTGGAAAGGCAAGATCGAGTCGGCGTCGTTTTTCTCGGCGGTTCCGTTCGGGCTGACCGCGCAGGAGGCCAACGGCTGGCTGTATTTCGGCGGCGGCTGGGACCTGTGGAAGGAGGCCTATGCGCCGTTCGGCGTGCTGCCTGTGCCTTGCGGCAACTCGGGCACGCAGATGGGCGGCTGGTTCAGGCGCGAGATCAACAGCATCGACGACCTGAAGGGACTGAAGATGCGCATCCCGGGTCTCGGCGGCGAGGTGCTGGCCCGCCTGGGCGGTACGCCCGTCACGCTCGCCGGTGGCGAGATCTTCACGGCGCTCGAGACCGGCACCATCGACGCGACCGAGTGGATCGGCCCCTACAACGACCTGGCTTTCGGTCTCTACAAGACCACCAAGTACTACTACTACCCGGGCTGGCACGAACCGGGCACGATCCTCGAGGCGATCGTCAACCAGGCCGCCTTCGACCAGTTGCCCGCCGACCTGCAGGAGATTCTCCTGACCTGCTGCCAGGCAGTGAACGACCGGATGCTCGCCGAGTTCACCGCCCGCAATGCCGAGGCACTGGAGACGCTGGTCCGGGATCATGGTGTCGTGCTGCGGCCGTTCCCGGACGATGTGCTGCGCCAGCTCAAGAAGGTTTCCGAGGAAGTCGTGCGCGAAGGCGCCGCGCGCGACCCGCTGTATGCGCGGGTGCTCGAGTCAGTGAATGCTTACCAGGCCCGTTCCGCGGCCTACCTGCGGGTCGCAGAGCAGTCCTACCTGCGCGCGCGGGATCTGTAACGCCCCCGGCAATCAGTCCGCGTACACGATGCCGGGCAGCCAGGTGGCGAGCTCCGGCCACAGTGCGAGCAGGCACAGCATGCCGAGCTGCAGCAGCACGAACGGCACTGCGCCGCGATAGATGTCCGCGGTCGAGACGCCGGGTGGCGCGACGCCTCGCAGGTAGAACAGCGCGAAGCCGAAGGGCGGCGTCAGGAACGACGTCTGCAGATTCACCGCGATCATCACCCCGAGCCACACCGGGTCCACGCCCATGGCGAGCAGCACCGGCGCGACGATCGGCACCACGATGTAGGTGATCTCGATGAAGTCGATGATGAACCCCAGCAGGAACATCACCAGCATGACCGCCACGATCGCCCCGGTCCGCCCACCGGGCAGCTGCGCCAGCAGCTCGTGCATGAGGTCATCGCCACCGAGGCCGCGGAATACCAGCGAGAACACCGACGCGCCGATCAGGATCAGGAAGACCATCGAGGACAGCTTCACGGTACCGCGCATGACCTCGCGCAGGCGCGCCAGGTCGAGCGCGCGACCGGCGAGCGCGAGCAGGACGGCGCCGATCGCGCCCACCGCCGCGGCTTCGGTCGGCGTCGCGAACCCGCCGAGAATCGAGCCGAGCACGGCAAGAATCAGGGTGAGCGGCGCCACCAGCGCGCGCAACAACCGCCCGGCCAGCGGCCCGCGCGAGGCCGCGAGCGCCGCACCGGGCAGCGCCGGCATGGTGGCGGGCCGGAGCCAGGCAACCGCGAGCGTGTAGACGATGTACAGGCCGACCAGCATCAGGCCGGGCAGCAGTGCGCCGACGAACAGGTCGCCGACGGAGACGGTCTGCGGCGAGTAGATTCCCTGCTTGAGCTGGGCCTGCTGGTAGGCGCTGGAGAGCACGTCGCCCAGCAGCACCAGGATGATCGAGGGCGGAATGATCTGGCCGAGCGTGCCAGCGGCGCAGATGGTGCCGCTTGCCACACGCGGGTCGTAGCCGTGGCGGAGCATCGCGGGCAGCGACAGCAGTCCCATGGTCACCACCGTGGCGCCCACGATGCCGGTGCTGGCGGCGAGCAGCGCCCCGACCACGATCACCGACACGGCGAGTCCGCCGCGCAACCGTCCGAACAGAAGCCCGAGCGTTTCCAGCAGGTCGTCGGCGATGCGGGCACGCTCCAGCACCATGCCCATGAAGACGAACAACGGCACCGCGATCAGGGTCTCGTTGTTCATGATCCCGAACAAGCGGCTGGGCAGAGCCTCGAGATAGCCCATGTCGAACAGGCCGAGCAGCGCCAGGCCGCTCGCGAACATGAGCGACACGCCGGCGAGCGTAAAAGCGACCGGAAACCCCGCCAGCAGGGCGCCGACCACGAGCACAAACAGCACCAGCGACAGCCATTCCACGGTCAGCGCTCCGCCCGCAGTGCCTGCAGGGCGCGCAATGCCGTCGCGATGCCCTGCAGGGCCAGCAGCACCGCCATGACCGGGATGACGGTCTTCAGCAGGTACAGGGCTGGCAGGCCGCCGGCCTCGCGCGAGCGCTCGCCGACCCGCCACGAGCTCTCCACGTAGGGGAGACTCTCGTACACCAGATACGCGCACAGCGGCAGCAGGAAGAAAATGGTGCCGGCCAGATCGACCAGGGCACGCCCGCGGGCATCGAAGCGCCGATAGAGCACGTCGACGCGCACGTGTTCATCGTGACGCAGCGTGTAGGCGGCGCCGAGCATGAACACCAACGCGTGCATCCAGGTGACCGACTCCTGCAGCCAGATCCACCCCAGATCGAAGGCGTAGCGCAGCACGACCACCGCGAAGCCGGCCAGGCCCATCGCCAGGGTCAGCCAGGAAACCGCCTGCCCGGTGATCTCGCTCACCCGTTCGAGCACTCGCGCGGCCCGACCCAGCCGGTCCATGTCGCTCACGCCGGTGCCTCGCCCGCCTGCCGCCGCACCCGGCGCAGGAACACGGTCATCTCGCGCGCGGCCTGCAGGTCGCCGCTCGCGGTTGCCCGCGCGATGCCCTCCTCGTAGACGGTTGCCGCGCGCGCCAGCGACCCGGTGCGCGTATACGCCTCGCCAAGCAGCTTCCAGGCCGCGGAATAACGCGGGTTCTGCTCAACGGCCTGGCGCAGGTGATCGATGGCCGCCACCAGGTCGCCTTCCTTGAGACACTCGCTGCCGAGCGAAAAGCGCAGCAACGGGGAGTCCTGTCCCCGCTGCAGCATGGTCTCGAGATTCTGCCGCAGGCCCAACTCAGCGCTTCCAGAACTCTGGCGTGAGCAACAGCACCAGCGTGAAGATCTCCAGGCGCCCGGCCAGCATTGCGACGATGCAGACCCACTTCGCCGCATCCGGGATGTCGCGGAAGTGCGCCGCGACTTCACCGAGCCCCGGGCCGACATTGTTCAGCGACGCCGCCACGGCCGACCAGGCCGTCACCTGGTCGAGACCGAAGGTCATGAGCAGCAGCATCATGATGCCGAACATGATGAAGTAGATGGCGAAGAAGCCGGCCACGCCATTGATGACCCGCTGCGGCACCAGCTTGCCGGCCAGCTTGACCGGTATCTCGGCGCTCGGGTGCACCAGCTGCTTCAGCTCCGCCATACCCTGGCGGTAAACGAGCAGCCAGCGGATGACCTTCATGCCGCCGGTGGTGGAGCCCGCGCAGCCGCCGACGAACGTCAGCAGCAGCAGCAGCGCCGGCAGCGCACCCGGCCAGGCCGCGAAGGACGCCGTGGTGTAGCCCGTGCCGGTGTGCAGGGAGACGACCTGGAAACTGGCGTAGCGCAACGACGTCGCCAGCGAGTCGTACTCGCCGTCGAGCCACAGATAGAACGTCGCGAAGACGATGATCCCGCCGACCAGTGCGAAGTAGGAGAGGAACTCCGGCTCGCGCATATAGACGCGCGGATCCCGGCCGCGGAAGAAGGTGAAATGCAGCGCGAAGCTCGCGCCGCTGAAGAACATGAAGAACGTGGCGATGGCGTCCACCGCCGCGCTGTCGAAGTGGCCGAGGCTCGCGTCGTAGGGCGAATAGCCGCCGGTGGACATGGTGCTGAAGGCGTGCGCCACGGCATCGAAGACGCTCATGCCGGCGAGGTAGTAGGCGCTGGCACAGGCCACGGTCATCACGGCGTATACCAGCCACAGCGCCTTCGCGGTCTGCGTGATGCGCGGCGTCAGCTTCTGGTCCTTCACCGGCCCGGGCGTTTCCGCCTTGTACAGCGACATGCCGCCGATGCCGAGCACCGGCAGCAGCGCCACCGCCAGCACGATGATGCCCATGCCTCCCAGCCACTGGATCTGCTGGCGGTAGAACAGGATCGACTTCGGCAGATGGTCCAGACCGGTGATGACCGTGGCACCGGTGGTCGAGAATCCCGAAACGGCCTCGAACACGGCGTCGGTAAAGGACAGCTCCGGCATGTCCGTGATGAGCAGCGGCGTGGCGCCGGCCAGCCCGAGACTCACCCAGAACAGCGCGACGACCAGGAAGCCGTCGCGCAGCCGCAGGTCCCGGCGCACCTTGCGCACCGGCCACCACAGCAATGTGCCGATGGCCGCCACCACCAGGAACGCGTCGACGAACGGCTGGTAGTGCCCGTCGGCATAGATGAAGGAGACCGCGACGGGCGGCAGCATCGACAGGCTGAACATCATCAGCATGAGCCCGAGGATGCGCTGCACCATCGACAGATTCATGTGCGCGCTCCGGAAGGGATCATGCGTCGCGGGCGCTGGCCTGGAACAGCTTGCCGACGGCTTCGACGTGCCGCCGGTCCGTGAGGAACAGGATGACGTGGTCATCCGCCTCGATGACCGTGTCGTGATGCGCCATGATCACCTCGTCGCCCCGCGCGATGGCGCCGATGGTCGTGCCGGGCGGCAGCTTGATCTTCTCGACCGGCCTGCCCACGACCGGCGAGCTGCGCGAGTCGCCGTGCACCACGGCCTCGAGCGCCTCCGCCGCGCCGCGCCGGAGGGAATGCACCCGCACCACGTCGCCACGCCGCACGTAGGCGAGCAGCGCGCCGATGGTGATCGTCTGCGGCGAGATGGCGACGTCGATGGTGCCGCCCTCGATCAGCTCGGCGTAGGAAGGCTTGTTGATCAGCGCCATCACGCGGTGAGCGCCGAGGCGCTTGGCCAGCATGGCGGACAGTATGTTTGCCTCTTCGGCGTTGGTCAGCGACACGAACACGTCCGCGTCGTCGATGTTCTCCTCCAGCAGCAGTTCCTCGTCGGCGGCATCGCCGGAGAGCACGAGCGTTCGTCGCAGCGTCTCGGCGGCCCGGCGGGCGCAGCGGGGATCACGCTCGATGAGCTTGACCTGGTTGCTGTCCTCCAGCGACTTTGCCAGCCGATAGCCGATGTTGCCGGCGCCGGCGATCACCACCCGCTTGACCGGGTCCTCCTCGGTGCGCAGCTCCTTCATCATGGCGCGAATGTCGTCCACCGCCGCGACGAAGAACACCTCGTCGCCGTCGGCGATCACCGTGTCGCCGTCGGGCGCGACGCTCTGGCCGTTTCGATAGAGGGCGGCGACCCGCGCGTCGCGCTTGGGGATGTGGTCCTTCAGCTCGCGCAGCTGGTGCCCGACGAGCTGTCCGCCGCGGACTGCGCGCACGCCGATCAGCCGCACGCGGCCCTCGGCGAAGTCGAGGACCTGCAGCGCGCCCGGATACTCGATCAGCCTGCTGACGTGCTCGGTGACGAGCTGCTCGGGACTGATCATGACGTCGACGTGCAGCCCGCCCTCCTCGAACAGCCGCTCGCGCTGCGAGTAGTCCGCCGAGCGGATGCGCGCGATCTTGGTGGGTGTGCGGAACATGGTGTACGCCACCTGGCAGGCGATCATGTTGACTTCGTCGCTGTTGGTCAGCGCGACGATCATGTCGGCGTCCTGGCCGCCGGCCGCCTCCAGGATGGCGGGGTGCGCGGCGTTGCCCACGACCGTGCGGATGTCGAGGCGGTCCTGCAGGTCGCGCAGGATCTCGTCGTTGGTATCGACCACGGTGACGTCGTTGGCCTGCTCGCGGGACAGGTGCTGTGCCGCGGTGCGACCGACCTGGCCTGCGCCGAGAATGATGATCTTCAAGTTCTGCGTGCCTTTGCGGCGGCGGGGCCGATGCCCGCTGCGCGATTCTAGCAGAGGGCCTGCCGCTCGCCGGGCCGCCCTAGACGGGCTCGAGCTTGGCGTAGGCGTACATCAGCCACTTCTGGCCCCCCGACTCGAAGTTCACCTGCACCTGCTGCTGCGGCCCGTTGCCCTCGAAACGGATGACCACCCCGTCGCCGAACTTGGGGTGGCGCACCCTGGCACCGAGTCGCAGGGGCGTTTCCTCTCCCGGGGCCGGCCGCCGCGGTGGGGTCGCGCCGCCCGGCCTGGCGGCCGGGCCGCGGCCGGACTGGGCCTGGTGGGAAGTGCCGTGGCGCGACGCCGGGTCGTACAGCGGCCGCGATATCGAGATGCGCGGGCGCACTTCTTCCATCAGCTCGGCCGGGATCTCCGCCAGGAAGCGCGACGGCGCCCGGTATTCGGTGCGGCCATAGATGCGCCGGCTCTCCGCGTGGCTCAGGTAGAGCCGCTGCATCGCGCGCGTGATGCCGACATAACACAGGCGCCGCTCTTCGGGCAGCTTCTCCAGGTCGAGCGCGGAGCGCTCGGACGGAAACAGGCCCTCCTCCAGGCCGACCATGAAGACCGTCGGGAACTCCAGTCCCTTGGCGCTGTGCAGCGTCATCAGCTGCACGCAGTCGCGGCCGTCGGCGGCCTGGGTCTCGCCGGACTCGAGCGTGGCGTGCGCAAGAAATGCCGACAGCAGCGGCATGTCGTCCTCGATGTCCGGCAGGAAGCCCTCGGCGGCGTTCACCAGCTCGTCGAGGTTCTCGACCCGCGCCTCGCCACGGTTGTCCTTCTCGCGCGCGTGGTGCTCGCGCAAGCCCGAGGCCTCGATCACATGGCGGACCTGCTCATGCAGCTCGTCCATGCCGGCCAGCGCAGCCGCCAGCTTCTCGACCAGCGCGATGAAGCCGCCGAGCGCCGTGCCGGCCCGGGCCGGCAGTGACGGGATGACCGCGAGCGCTGCGTCCCACAACGGGATCCCCTCCCGTCGCGCGACTTCGCGGACCTTGTCGAGCGTGGTCTGGCCGATGCCGCGCGTCGGCAGGTTCACGACGCGTTCGAACGACACGTCGTCGCTGCGCGTCTGCGTGATGCGCAGGTACGCGAGCGCGTCCTTGATCTCCGCACGTTCGAAGAATCGCAGACCGCCGTAGACGCGATAGGGAATGCGCGCGCTGATCAGCATTTCCTCGAACGAACGCGATTGCGCATTGGAACGGTACAGCACTGCCGCGCCGGCCAGCGGCAGTCCGGCCGCGGCATGTTCGCGGATACGCTGGATGACGAACTCGGCCTCGTCGCGCTCGTTGAACGCGCCGTACACGCGGATCGGCTCGCCGCCGGGCGCGTCGGTCCACAGTTCCTTGCCGAGGCGGTCCTGGTTGAGGCGGATCACGTGGTTGGCGGCACCGAGGATGACCGCGGTCGAGCGGTAGTTCTGCTCCAGGCGGAACACGTTGCGCCTCGTAGTCGCGCCGGAAGTGCTGCATGTTCTCGACGCGCGCGCCGCGCCAGCGGTAGATCGACTGATCGTCGTCACCCACCACGAACGGCTGGCCGCTGGCCCCGCAGATCTGCCGGACCCAGTCGTACTGGATGCCGTTCGTATCCTGGAACTCGTCGACCAGCACGTGCCGGAACCGATGGCGATAGAAGTCCGCCAGCTGCGGCTGGTCGCGGATGACCTCGAAACTGCGCAGCAGCAGCTCGGCGAAGTCCACCACGCCCGGCCTGGTCGGCGCGCCGCTGGTACAGCTCGTACAGCCGGATGAGCTGCCGCCGCGTCGGGTCGCCGCGGTCTTCCAGATGCTTCGGCCGGCGGCCCTCGTCCTTCTCGCGATTGATGAAGTTCTGGATCTCGCGCGGGACCCAGCGCTGCTCGTCGAGGTTCTGCTCCTTCAGCAGCTTGCGCACCAGCCGGTGCTGGTCGTCATCGTCGAGGATCTGGAAGGTCTGCGGCAGTCCCGGCCTCGCGCCAGTGACGGCGCAGCAGGCGGTGGGCGATGCCGTGAAATGTGCCGACCCACAGGGCGCTGCCCGGGACGTCGAGCAGCCGCTCGATGCGCCCGCGCATTTCCGCTGGCGGCCTTGTTGGTGAAGGTCACGGCGAGCAGCCCCTGCGGGGCGACGCCGCACTCCTCGATCAGCCAGGCGGCGCGATGGGTGAGTACGCGCGTCTTGCCGCTGCCCGCGCCGGCCAGCACCAGCGTCGGGGCGAGCGGCGCGCTGACGGCGGCGCGCTGCGCCTCGTTGAGGCGCTCCAGCAGGGGATGAGCTTCGGTCATGGGGCGCGCATTCTAACGCGCCGCGGGCCTCATCCGGAGGCCGGGGTGCCCTGCGTTTCCGACGCGAAGCGGATCAGGGTCAGCACCAGCGCAATCAGGATCGGGCCGAGGAACATGCCCACCAGCCCGAACGCCGACAGCCCGCCCAGCACGCCGATGAACACGGCCAGGGTCGGGACCTCGGCGCGGCCCGAGATGAACATCGGCTTGAGGAAGTTGTCCGCTGAGCCGACCACGACCGCGCCCCAGGCGGTGAGCGCAATGCCCCAGCCGATCTCGCCCATGGCGAACAGCGCAAGCGCGCCCGGCACCCACACCAGCGCCGTCCCGCCGAACGGCACGACCGACAGCACGGCACCGACGACACCGAAGACCACGGGCGCCGGCAGACCGGCGACCGCGAAGCCGATACCCAGCAGCAGGCCCTGGACCGCCGCCGTCAGGATGGTGCCCATCACCACGGCCCGTGTAACGGCTTCGAGCCGGCTGATCATGACGCGCTTGCGCTCGCCATTCATCGGAACGAGATCGGCCGCGGTCGCCGCGATCGTGGTGCCGTCACGCAGCAGGAAGAACAGCAGGAAGATCATCACCGTGAAGGACAACACAGTGCCCACCGCGCCGAAGAAGGCGGTGCCGCCGAGCGAGGCAAGGTTCTGCAACATCTTGCGCAGGCCGCCGAGCGCCCACTCCTGGGCCTGCGCGGTGCTGATCGTGACGTGCTGGTTGAACCACCCGACCAGGTTCTGCAGGGTGGGGGAGTCGATCAGCTGCGACACGTCCTGTGAGCGTAATCGCCCTACCAGGCCGGTCAGGATCTCGGCGAGCTCCTTCGCCTGCGTGGCAAAGGCGATTGCCAGGCCGCTCAACGGGCCGATGAACATGAGCAGCACCAGCAGGGTCAGCACCAGCGCCGCCAGGCCCGCACGACCGCGGAACAGCCCGGTGAGACGCTGCTGCAGCGGGTGCATCAGGAGCGCCAGGATCGCCGCCCAGGCGAACGGCTGCAGGAACGGCTGCACCACCTGATAGACGGCGAAGCCGAGCAGCGCGGCGGCGGCGAGCGTGAAGGTCCGCCGGTAGACGGGATCGGTCGGCCCGTGCAGCAGCGGCCGGCGGGCGGGCGCGGAACTCATGCGTCTGGACCTCCTGTGGGACCAGCGCGAATGCTATCACCGGCGCATGCCGCGGTTGCCCGTAGCGCGCAGCCGGGGGCTAGGCGGCACGGGACTCGTCGGCGATCGTCTCGGTGGTATAGCGCCAGGCGCGCGTGGCGGGCGACCAGCCATCCGGCGCGACGCCGGCCTTGGCCCGCAGTTCGCGCAGGAAGGCCGAGGTGTCGGGCAGCGATTCCCACACCTTCGGCAGGAACGTGGCGTGGTGGCCGTCGATGTCGATGAGCAGGCCATGCCGGTGCGGTTCGAGCTGGCGGGCAAGCTCGGCGCGGCGGGATGCGGCGACGGGCTCGAGCGCGGAGAGCAGCGCGATCTCGACGTCGAGATCGTCGAGCTCGTCACGCGTCAGCGGCTGGAAGCGCGGGTCGTCGAAGGCGCTCGCCCAGGCCTCGCGCCACACTTCGTGGCCGAGCGGCCGCTCGGCCGTCAGGCTGCCACGGCAGCCACGCAGGTTTCCCTGGCGCGTCAGTGTGACGAATGCAGCGGTGGGAACGCTGAACGAGACCGGCAGTTCGGTCAGGTCCGGCGGCGGCCCCGGCGCGCCCTGCTCGAATCCGCCCAGTATCGAATCGCGGGCAAGTCGGATCAGGCGCCGTCGCTCTTCAGGCGGCATCACCATACAGTGCGAACGATCCGTAGCCGACGACACGCGTCAGATCGCCCGAGGTGTCGCCGGAATTGCCGATCTCGAGTGCCTGGACCCCGAGACCGCGCTGCGTGGCGACCTGCATCAGGCCGTTCAGCACCCGGCACCCGCAGGCCTGCTCGTCATTGAGGTCGTCGCGACGCTCCAGTATCGCCGCGACCGTCGCTTCGTCGACCTCGCGCGCGCCCAGATAGTCCCGGTAGTGGCTGAGATCGGTGCTCGCGACGATCAGTGTCTCGTCGCCGCCCCAGCACTCGTTCAAGACGCGCCTGACGGCTTCACGCGAGGCATCGCCCACCGCCAGCGGCACCAGCGTGAATTCGCCGAGCGTCATCTGCAGGAAGGGCAGCTGCACCTCGAGGCTGTGCTCCAGCCGGTGCGGCGCATTGCTGAAGAGGACTTCCGGGAGCTGCGCCAGCCGTTGCAGCATCGCGCGATCGAGGGGTATCTCGCCGAGTGGTGTCTCGAAGGCGGCGACATCGGGCAACGCGATGCCCGGCACCGCGACCCGGTGGCTGGGGCCTGCCAGCACGACGCGCTCATATCGCGGAGTCACGCCCACCAGCGAGCGGAATGCTGCGGCGGCGATCGCACCGGAGTAAACGTACCCGGCATGGGGGACGATGATGGCCTTTGGCCGCCCCGTTCCCGCGGGCGCGTCGTCGAGGAAGCGCTGCACCACCGCCCGCAGCTCATACGGATCGTCGGGATAGAACAGGCCGGCAACGGCAGGCAATCGCAGGCTGTTTACGGTTTGCGCAGGCGCCATTGCGGTGAGTCCGACTGCCATTGCGGCATTCCCGGCGCGATACGTTGGGTAGCGGGCGAAGAGTGCCGTCAGTTTGGCTTGAATCGACGCTAGCGGCACGAGCCAGGAGGTGAATCGTGACAAACCGCTATCCGCTCGAGACTGTGATCGACACACGCTGGTGGCACCGCGAGCCGGACGGGCGGCTGATGTGCGATGTCTGTCCGCGCGCCTGCCGCATGCACGATCGTCAGCGGGGCCTGTGCTTCGTGCGCGGCGCAGAGCACGGCCGAGTCCGCCTGTACACCTACAACCGGTCCAGCGGATTCTGCGTGGACCCCATCGAGAAGAAGCCCCTCAATCACTTCCTGCCGGGCAGCGCGGTGCTCTCCTTCGGCACCGCCGGCTGCAATCTCGCCTGCAAGTTCTGCCAGAACTGGGACATGTCGAAGTCGCGCGAGATGGACACGCTGATGGAGCAGGCGACGCCGGAGTCGATTGCCGACGCCGCGGTGCGGGCCGGCTGCAGGAGCGTCGCCTTCACCTACAACGATCCCACCGTCTTCATGGAGTACGCCATGGACGTGGCCGACGCCTGCCGCGAGCGCGGGCTGCGCAGCGTGGCGGTGACGGCCGGCTACATGTGCGCCGGACCGCGACAGGAGTTCTTCCGCCATCTCGATGCCGCGAATGTTGACCTCAAGGCCTTCACCGAGTCCTTCTATCGCAAGGTCTGCGGCAGCGAACTCGAGCCGGTGCTGGAGACGCTCGAGTACCTCAAGCACGAGACCGATGTGTGGTTCGAGATCACCACGCTGCTGATACCCGGCCACAATGATTCGGACCCCGAACTCGACGCGATGACGCGCTGGATCGCGGCCCATCTGGGAGCGGACGTGCCGGTGCACTTCACGGCGTTTCATCCGGACTGGAAGATGCGTGATGTACCGCCGACGCCGCCCGAGACTCTGGCGCGCGCGCGCTCCATCGCCCGCGCCAATGGCCTGCACCACGTCTACACCGGCAACGTCCGCGACCCGGTGGGAGGCAGCACCTATTGCGCGGGCTGCGGCGCGCTCGTCATCGAGCGCGAGGGCTACGCGATCGGCGAATACCGGCTGAGCGACGACGGCCACTGCCTGGCCTGCGGGGCGCGCTGCCCGGGCGTGTTCGCCGGCGCTGCGGGCCACTGGGGCAACCGCCGGCAACCCGTGCATCTCGGCTCGAGTCCCGCCGCCTGACTCAGCGGTGCAGGGAATCGGACCAGCGCGTCGCGCCAGGCTCATCGGCCTCGGGGATATCCAGGTTCACCACCACCGCTTCCTGGTCGCTGCGTGCCGCCTCAGCCCAGCGCCTGGCGCAGATCCTCCAGCAGATCGTCCGGGTGCTCGAGGCCGACCGAGACGCGCAGCAGGTTCTGCGGCGTCAGCGTTGCCGGTCCCTCGATCGATGCGCGGTGCTCGATCAGGCTCTCGACGCCGCCGAGACTCGTCGCGCGGGTGAACAGCTTCGTGCGCGCGGCAACCCCGAGCGCCTCTGCCGCCCCGCCTTCTACGTCGAATGACAGCATCCCACCGAAGCCATCCATCTGGCGTTTAGCCAACTCATGTCCGGGATGTGACGGCAGGCCGGGGTAGTACACGCGCTCGACGCGCGGGTGGCTGTCCAGGTAGCGTGCCAGCAGCAGTGCCGTCGCCGACTGCGCCCGCACCCGGTGATAGAGCGTCATCATGCTGCGACGGATCAGCCAGCAATCGAACGGTGAGGGCACGGCGCCCGCCATGCCCTGGTAGGCGTGCATCGCGTCGAGCGCAACGCCCGCTTCGCGTACCACGACCACGCCGCCGGTGACGTCGCTGTGTCCCGCCAGGTACTTGGTCGAGGAGTGCATGACGAGATCGGCGCCGAGCAGCAGGGGGCGCTGCACGACCGGCGTGGCAAAGGTGCTGTCGCAGGCGAGCAGCGCATCATGCTCATGCGCGAGCGCCGCCGTGGCGGCGATGTCGGTCAGCCACAGGCGCGGGTTCGAGGGGGTCTCGATCCACACCAGCCGTGTCGCGGGCGTCCATGCCGCCTCGATGGCGCCGGGCTGCCAGGTCTCGACGAACGAAACCGCGATGCCGTGGCGGGCGACCAGCTCGCGCAGCTGCAAGAGCGTGCCGTGATAGCCGTCCGACGGCGCGATGACGTGCTCGCCCGGGCGCAGCAGGCTGAACACCGCCATGGATGCGGCCGTGCCGGAGGCGAAGCATGCGGCACCCGCGCCGCCCTCGAGCGCAGCGATCGCCTGCTCGAGCGCTCGCCGCGTCGGGTTGTCGCTGCGGCCGTAGTTGAATCCACGCGGATAGTTGCCGTCGGCGGCACGCTCGAAGGTGGTCGCCATGTGGATAGGCGGCGCGACGGCACCGGTCGCCGGGTCCGGGGCGTTCGCGGCGTGGATGGCGAGGGTTTCCGGCTTCACGGTTGACCGGTCGCTTCCTGGATCGACACCACCAGGCAGCCCGGGCCGCCGTGCGCGCCGAGCGCCGAGCCGATGGGCACGACGAAACAGGACTCGATGTCGTCACGGCCTGCCATCAGCGCGGCCTGCAGGCGCGCGGCTTCGGCCGGCGCGTTGGCATGCCCGACCGCGAGGTGCCAGCGTTTCCCTGGCGGCATGCGTCGGCGCACGAACCGCGCGAACTTGGCGGTCAGGTCGCTGCGCCCGGCCAGCACGCCGCCGATGCCGACGCGGCCGTCGGGCGTCGTGGCCAGCAGCGGCATCAGGTGCAACCAGTCGGCAATGGTTTTGGCCCAGCGCGGCGCGCGTCCGCCGCGCACCGCGTATTCAAGCGTCGTCATCGATGCGAAGGTCCGCGTGCGGCCGATGGCCTGCGTCGCTGCCCGCCTCACTTCGTCCAGGCTGCCGCCGGCCGCGGCCTTCTCGGCCGCGCGCATCACGATCAACCCCTGGCCGAGGGATGCGTTGAGGGAGTCGATGCAGGCGATCTGGCCGTGGGCGCGACTGCGGGTACTTGCCGACTCCCCGGACTGGAAGGTGCCGCTGGCCTTCGCCGTGAGACCGACGTAGAGCACGGCGTCATAGTGCGAACCGAGAAACTCGAAGGCGCGCCGGAAGTCGCCGGGTGGCGGTTGGGAAGTCTTGGGGTGTTCCGGGTTGGTCGCCAGCTCGCGGAAGAACTGGTCCGCCGAGAGCGTGACCTTGTCCAGGTAGCTGTGGCGGCCGAAGTTCACGCGCACCGGCACGATGTGGACGTCGAGCTCCTCCATCGCGGCGTCCGGCAGGTCGGCCGCCGAGTCGGTCACGATGGCGACACGGCGCCCGGAGCGATGATGCGCGGAACCCTGCTGGCGCTGCATGTCATCGGCCTTCTCGCCGCTGACGCTGCCGAAGCCGGCAGCCACGCGAAACACCTCCGACGGATCATTGACGTGAACGTGCACCTTCACCTTGCTGTGCGTGCCGGCGACCACGAGGCTGGAGCCGAGCGAGGCGAGTTGCTCGCGCAGGTGGCGCCGGTCGACGTCGTCGCCCGTGACCATGCATTCGGTGCAGTAGCGATGGCTCAGGTCCTGCAGCTCGCCCGACGCCGATCGCTCGTCGTGCAGCACGGCGGCGGGCAGGTCGTCATCGGCCACCTCTCCGGTCAGCATGTAGTCGTGCATGCCCTCGATCAGCTCGACGAAGCCCATCGCGCCGGCGTCGACGACGTTCGCCTTGCGCAGGCTCTCGAGCTGCGCGGTGGTCGCCTGGAGCGAGGCGCGCGCACGCTGCAGCGCCAGGCCGAACAGCCGCCCGAAATCGCGGACGTCATGGGCGCGCACCTGTGCGCGCACCTCATGGGCGAAATCCGCGACCACTGTCAGGATCGTGCCATCGCGCGGCTCCGAGAGCGCCTCGCGGGCGTAGTTCGCGCCGTCCTCGACCGCGGTGGCGAAGTCCTCGGTGGTGAGCGATTGCAGGTGTCCGGCGCGGTCGCCCACGCCCAGCAGGAACTGCGCCAGGATCGCGCCGGAATTGCCGCGCGCGCCGTCCAGGGCGGCGTCGGCCACGCGGGTGAGCAGCTGGCCGGCGTGCACGTCCGGCTGGCTCTTCAGCGCGTGCAGCACGGCGTGCAGGGTCAGGGCGAGATTGGTGCCCGTGTCGCCGTCAGGCACCGGAAAAACGTTGATCTTGTTGATCACTTCCTCGCGCGACAGCAGCCGGTGAATGCCGGCGCGCAGCGCGAGGCCGAGGCGGGTGCCGTCCAGAATGCTGCTGTCTGCGACCACTGCACTCATGTTTCCGCCGTGTCACTGCCTGGGTAGAAGAAAACGCCGGCCGCGATAGCTGAGGATGGCGCCATCCGGGGTGATGCTGACGACGTCGGCACCCTCCGGCAGCTTGCCCCCTTCCTGGTAACGGCTGCCGTTGATGAATACGGCGCGCTGGCCAGGCTGTTCCGAGTAGATGTGCAGGTCCATGTTCAGCACCGGCAGGCCGGCCGTCTCCGCTGCAGAGAGGTTGTCGATGCTCGGGACATTGGAACCGGGCGCCGCCATCACCCGTCCCGGCTGGACTGCGGGCGCGCGCGGCAGCAGCGACGGGTCCGGTGGCGCCGGCGGCTCGGGATTGGTCGTGGCCGGTGGCGGTGGCGCAGCGTCGGTCGCGCCTGGCGCCGCTTCATCGGCCAGCGGACGCACCTCCCGCCCCGCCTCTGGCGGTGCGATGAGTGGAGCGGCCGCCTGGGTCGCCGGTGTCTGCGGTGATGGTTGCGGTGGCGCGGACTCCTTCACCGGTGGCGCCGCCGGCTGCGTCATGGCGGGCGGCGGCGTTGCGGCGCGGTCCTCGCGCAGCACGAAGTACAGCAGCACCAGCAGATTCACCGCCAGCAGGATGCCGATGACGAGCAGTGCCAGGGGCATGCGGCTCGGCGGGCGGCGCAACGGCAGCTCGGCGATGGTAGGTCCCGCCTCGCGCTGACGCTGGTGCTCCGACTTGCGCAGCGCCTCGAGAATGAAGCTCATGCGTCGCCCCCGGTCCCGCGGGGCTCGAGGGTCGGCGTGCCGGCGGCGGCCAGCGCCGAGTCGAGCAGCAGCTGGGTCCTGACCCCTGCGATGCCGTCCACGGCAAGCCGGCGACTGCGCTGGAAATCCTCCACCAGCCGCTCCAGCCCGGTGTCGAACACATCACCGCCGGCAGGCGTCAGCGGCAAGCCGGCGACCTGCTCCAGCGCCTGCCTCAGCCAGCGCACGTCGTCGCCCGTTGCACCAATCCGCAGCTCGCGTGCCGCGGGTATGGTGGGCCGCCAGACCACCAGGAAATCGCCGTACCAGCGATTGGCGAGCTCGGCCAGGCTGATCTCGTGTCGCTCCGAGCCGATGCTGACCAGCGCGCGCTCGCCGGACAGGGACTCGAGCACGACCTGGTGCTCGGCACCGGTGCTGTCGGCGAGCGAGAGAATCGCCGGCCGGTCGATCAGCTTCAGCTGCGCGATGGTGCCGCGCTCCGCCGCGCACAACATGCCCTGTTGCGCCAGTTGCTGGCACGGCCGCTGGCCGTCGTCGGCGAGACGCATGCCCCACAGCGCGAGCAGGTCGGTGAATGCGGCGTCGGTGGTCGTGCTCGACGTGGCCTGCTGCAGCAGTTCATCGAGACCGGGCGCCGGCGGCGCGGCTTCCACCGCGATGGGCGCTTCGGTTGCAGCGGGCGCCGCAGCCGGTGTCTCGGCCTCGGCGACCGGCGTCGTGCCGCGGCTGCCCGGCGCATACGCCTGCCACAGCGCCACGCTGAGCAGCAGCGCGCCGGCCGCGGCGCCGGCGAGCGCGCCCCAGCGTATCCAGGGCGCCAGCACCGGACGCCCATACACCTCGCCCGCGGCGCGACGCACCAACACTCCCGTGACGCGATGTTCTTCGCGGGTGAAGGCGCCGAGCAGCGCGCGGTCGCAGATGACGTTGATCAGGCGCGGCAGCCCGCCGGACAGGCGGTGCACCTCGCGCAGTGCGCCGCTGGTGAACACTTCCGCGGTGGAGCCGGCCACCCGCAGGCGGTGGCGGATGTAGGCGAAGGTCTCCGTGCGGGTCAGCGACTCGAGGTGATAGCGCCCGGTGATGCGCTGCGCGAGCTGGCGCAGCTCCGGTCGCGCCAGCACGTCGCGCAGCTCGGGCTGGCCCACCAGGATGATCTGCAGGAGCTTCTGGGTGGCGGTCTCGAGGTTGGTCAGCAGCCGCACTTGTTCGAGCACGTCCGGGCTCAGGTTCTGCGCCTCGTCGACCATGACCACGACACGCCGGCCGCGCGCGTGGGCGTTCAGCAGGAAGCGCGTCAACATGTCGACCAGGGTCTTCACGCTGCCGGCATGCTCCGGCGCCACCGGCAGGTGCAGCTCGTCGCAAATCGCCAGCAGGAACTCGGCGGGGGTGATGCGCGGGTTCATGATCAGCGCCATGTCGCAATTGGCCGGCAGCTGCTGCAGCAGGCTCCTGACCACCATGGTCTTGCCGGTGCCGACCTCGCCGGTCAGCTGGATGAACCCGCCCGCCTCCTGGACGCCATACGCCAGGTGCGCGAGCGCCTCCGCATGCCGCTCACTGAGATACAGGTAGCGGGGGTCCGGGGTGATCGCGAACGGCTTTTCGGTGAGGCCGAAGAAGCTTTCGTACATGCCGTGTCTTGGCGGCCTGCGTGGTGAATTGACCTGACAGTGTGCCCGACCCGGAGCCCGCGGCCAAACCCCCTTTTGCGCCGCGGCGGGAAGCGGTCCGTCGGGGCCCTTTCGGCGCGTTTTCTGCCTATGCGCCGGTTCAAGTAGACTCGGCGCCCCGATCCAGGAGACCGAGCCATGCTGAAGGCCCAGTACGAGACCCGCGGCCCCGTGCCACAGGACGTCATCCATCCCGTGGAGTTCGAAGAGCCGACGCTGGAGTCGGGGCAGGTGCTGGTCGAAGTGCTGGCCGCGCCGATCAACCCCTCCGACGTGCTGACCCTGACTGGCGAGTACGGTCAGCTGCCGCCGCTGCCCGCGGTGGGTGGTAACGAAGGGGTCGGCCGCATCCTCAAGCTGGGCCCGGACGTGGAGGATGCCGAGATAGGGCGCGTCGTGCTGCTGCCCATCGGCTGCGGCAGCTGGGCGACGCACATCGTCGCCGATGCGAAGCACCTGGTGCCGCTGCCCGACAAGGCCGACCCGCAGCAGCTGGCGATGATGAGCATCAACCCGCCGACCGCATCGCTGATGTTGAGCGAGTTCGTCAAGCTCGAGCGCGGCGAGTGGATCATCCAGAACGCCGCGAATTCGGCCGTCGGCCTGTACATCGCGCAACTGGCCAAGCTGCGCAACTACAAGACCGTGAACGTCGTACGCCGCGAGGACGCCGTCGAGGTGGTACGCGAGGCGGGTGGCGACGTGGTGCTGGTCGACGGCGACGACCTGCCCGCACGCGTCAAGGAAGCGACGGAGGGTGCCAAGATCCGTCTCGGCATCGACGCCGTGGCCGGCAAGGCGATCGGCCGGCTCGCCGAATGCCTGACCCGTGGCGGGACGCTGGTGAACTACGGCCGCATGAGCGGCGAGCCCTGCGTGATCCAGCCGAGCGCGTTTGTGTTCCGCGACATGACCCTGCGCGGCTTCTGGCTGGCCAACTGGTTCGCACAGGCGCCGAAGCCGAAGCAGGTTGCGGTGTTCGGCGAGATCGCGCGCCTGATCGCTGAAGGCAAGCTGCACGCCCCGGTGCAGGCTACCTACGAGGTGCGGGAGATCAAGAAGGCGGTGGCCGCCGCCGCCGCGAGCGGCCGCAGCGGCAAGATCCTGATCGTGCCCGGGCGGGTCTGAAGCCATCGGCTCTGTGCGCAGCGGTAATCCGGGCGGGTAGCGATCCCCGGCCCCGACGTACTGGCGGGCCACTTTGCGTCGCGCGTCCGCCCTGCAATACTCACTGGCAACACTTGCGGTTCCAGCCAGGGAGCGGCTCATGACGGAAGCAACGGACCCGGTCCCGGCGCAGCGCCGGTTCGAATTCACCGGTAGCGGCGGCGAGTACTTCCGGATCTGGATCGTCAATCTGGCGCTGTCGATCCTGACGCTGGGAATCTACTCGGCCTGGGCCAAGGTGCGGCGCCTCAAGTACTTCCATGGCAACACTCGTCTCGACGGCCACGCTTTCGACTATCACGGCCAGCCGCTGGCCATCCTCAAGGGACGGCTGATCGGCGTTGCACTGCTGATCGTCTACGTCTTCCTCACCGAGACGCAGCCCTACCTGACAGCCGTGCTGCTGCCGGCGGTCTGGCTCGCGATCCCCTGGATCGCCACGCGGTCTCGGATCTTTCAGATGCGCATGACGTCCTATCGCGGCGTGCGCTTCGACTTCGAGGCGGATTATCGGGGTGCCATCCGCGCGCTGCTGCTGGCGCCCCTGGCCAGCATCCTGTCCCTGGGCCTGGCGTTACCGTGGGCGACACGCGAGCGTTATCGCTGGTTGATTGGCAACACCGCGTACGGACGGACGTACTTCGAACTGGATGTGGGACTCAGGCCTCTCGCGCGTGCAGCGCTGGTGGCCGTACCCGTGCTGGTGCTGGCCGTCGTCGTGGTGATCGGCGGGATTTCCGTTGGGTATCGTTTAGTAGCATGGTACTCGGCGAGGCTTGCGGATCCTGACCTCCACCCCGTCTTGCGCCAGGCCATTCTGCTTAGCGTTTTTGTCATACCGTACCTGTTGATGCTGCTGGTGGGATACATCGGTCTGGCACTGTGGAGGAGCATGGTGCTGAACGCGACGCTGTCGGCCAGCAGGCTCGGTCCGGCGCAAGTGGAGTGCAACCTGTCCCCACGCCGCCTGGCCTGGATTTACCTCAGCAACTTCCTTGGCATCGTGCTGACACTCGGAATGTTCATCCCCTGGGCGCAGGTCAGGTCGGCCCGCTACCAGCTCGAGTCGACGGGTTACTCTGCGTCTGTACCGCTCGACTCAATGGTTGCAGCGGAGAGCGAGCGCTCCACCGCCACGGGCGAGGAACTCGGCGAGTTAATGGACGTCGACGTTTCGATATGACCGAAATCGGCGCGCTCTTCTACGACGGACGCACTTCGGCTCCGCGGGAAGCCAGGCTGCGCTTCGACCCGGACGGCAACCTGCGCATTGCACTGCCTACTGAGGAACGGCGTTACCGAATCACCGAGATCCGCATCAGCGATCGCGTCGGCGCCGCGGCGACGCGTCCGATCGAGTTCCCGGACGGCGCCGTTGCGCATGTCGCGCCGGACGTCGACGTGGACCGGATGCTCGACAGCCTGAATGGCGCACGCGCTGCGGGCTGGCTGCGGCGCATCGAGGGCCGCTGGCACTATGCGCTGGCTTCGCTTGCACTGTGCCTGGCTGCGGCGATCGGCTTTGCCGTCTACGGACTGCCGGCACTGGCACGAGTCGTAACAGATCGGATTCCCGCCTCGGTGGAGGCGAAGATCGGCATCGAGGGCCTGGCGCGACTGGATGACGGCTGGTTCGAGTCATCGAAGTTGCCGGCGGAACGGCAGGAGGAGCTGCGCGCGGCGTTTCAGCAGTCCGTCGCCGGGCAGGTCGAGCCAGGGATTCCGCTGCGGCTCGAGTTCCGTTCAAGTGAGCGCATCGGCGCCAACGCGCTGGCTCTGCCCGGCGGGATCATCGTGATGACGGATGATCTGGTCGGCCTTGCCGAACACGACGAGGAGTTGTTAGCGGTGCTGGCCCATGAAGCTGGCCATGTTGCGGGCCGTCACAGCCTGCAGCGGCTGACACAAAGCCTCGGAATGGCCTTGATCCTGACCGCGCTGACCGGCGACATGGTCGGGCCGGGATCGCTGATCGCGGCCTTGCCGGCCGTGGTGACCCAGGCAGAATACTCGCGGCGCAATGAGCGCGAAGCGGACGCTTTCGCCTTTCGCTGGGCTGACGAGCGTGGTATCGACCGCCGGCGGCTTACCGACCTGCTTGCCAGGGTGGAGGCGGCACAGGGAGGGCTCTCGCTGCCCACGTTGTTCTCGACCCATCCGTCGACAGCGGAACGCGAGCGGGCGGCCGCGGAGGGATCGTCGCGGGCAGTGCCCTAGCGTTCGAGTGAACTGCCACGCTTGACGGCCGCGGTGCCGAACTTCTCGCGTATCTGGTCGAGCGTCGAATCGATCCGTCCGGGCCGGGTGTCTGCCGGGGCCTCGAACAGGTCGAGCTGTTCGGCCGGTGCGAGGTGCCCCACGCCCACGCCAAGCAGGCGCACCGCGACCCGCGGGTGTTCCTCGAACCAGCGTCTCAGCAGCGCCGTCGCCACCTCCACGATCAGCCGGGTTTCGTGGGTCGCCGGGGTGAAGCTGCGCTGCCGCGTGAAGGTGACGAAGTCGCGCTGCCGGACCTTGATGGCTACCAGCCCCGCGGCCAGCCGCTTGTCGCGCAGGCGCGCGGCGGTGCGGTCGGCAAGTCGCGCGAGGTGAGCCTCCAGCTGCCGGTGGTCGTGGATGTCGGTGTCGAAGGTCTCCTCCGAACTGATCTGCTGCTCGTCGCTGTCCGATACGACCGGGCGCTCGTCGATGCCGGCCGCGCGCTCGCGCATGGTGCGCGAGTCGCGTCCGAACAAGGGCCAGAGCACGCTGTCGGGCGCGGTGCGCAATTGCCCAAGCGTGAACAGGCCCTGGGACTCGAGCAGCGCGGCAGTCTTGCGGCCGATGCCGTGCAGTCGTCCGACCGGCATCGGGTCGAGGATCGCCTGCACCTCGCCGGGCTCGATCACCCTGAGGCCGTCGGGCTTGTCCATTTCGGAGGCGAGCTTGGCCAGCAGCTTGTTGTGCGCGACGCCCACCGAGGCCGTCAGGCCGGTACGGGCGCGGATGCGCGCCTTGATCTCGCGGCCCATGTCGCGCGGGTGCCCGAGCAGTGCCCTGCTGCCGGACACGTCCAGGAAAGCCTCGTCCAGCGACAGGCCTTCGATCACGTCGGTGAACTCACCGAAAATCACAAACACCTGATGCGAGACTTCCTTGTATCGCGCCATGCGCGGCCGGACGCAGACCAGGTGCGGGCAGCGCTTCAGCGCTTCGCGCGTCGGCATGGCGGAACGGATGCCGAAGCGCCGCGCTTCGTAGCTCGCGGCGGCCACCACGCCCCGGCCGCCGGTACCGCCGACGATCAGCGGCTTGCCGGCCAGCGACGGATCGTCGTGCACTTCCACCGACGCGTAGAACGCGTCCATGTCGACGTGCAATATGGCGCGATCGTTCATGCCGGCAGCATAGGCCGCGCGGCTCGCGGCGGAAAGCCGCGGCTACAGCGAGAGCATCGAGTACACGACTCCCACCACCAGCGTCACGCCGAGCAGCACGAAGTAGAGGAGCCGATCGCGATGAACTTCACCGCCGTGCGCCGGCGGCTCTCGCCGTAGACGACCCGCATGGCGCGGAACACGTACCAGGGCAGGTAGGCCGTCAGCAGCAGCGTCACGATGCCCAGCAGGCCGATGCAGGGGCAGTTCGATCCTCGCCACGGCGTCCAGGACGCTGGTGACGATCAGCCACAGGAACACGAACGCGTGCACGTGCAGGAACAGTGATCAGGTGCTCGGCGTACAGTCTTCGTGGGCGCCAGTAGAACAGCATGGCCACTGCGGCCATCAGTGGCAGGAACAGGAACATCAGCTTGGGCGCTTCTTCAGGAACACCTCTCCCAGCGCTTGCCCTGAACTACCTCCGTTGCAGCGCGCTTGCCAACCCGCGTCGGCGCGTCGAGCCTCGATGGCCGGCAGGCCTGTCCGCTGCCGCTTCTCGGCGTCGATGCTTCGGCCAACCGAACCGCAATCTGCGCACCTCGCGTTCGGGCGCTTCGTCGCAGGCAGCAGTCGCGGAGCGTTCCGACCGTCACCAGGTCGGCGTCGATCAACAGCGCCGAGAGCGCGAAGAACGCCAGGCTGATGATCAGGTACAGCCGGAACGGCGGCAGGTAGCGCTGCCGCCGGCCCGCGATGAATTCCCGGGTCAGCTCGCCAGGCTTCAGGACCAGCGAGCGCAGCGTTCGCCATACCCTGGAGTCCAGGTGCAGCGCCGAATGTACGACGTCATGGGTCACGTCGCTGATCGACAGGACGTGCACGGCGGTCGACTGCCCGCACTCCACGCAATACTTGCCGGTCACCACGGCGTCGCAGTTCTGGCACCGGGCGGGCGGGGCCGACAGGCGCTCGGCGGCATCTCCAGGGACGAGCACCCGGCGCGTGTAGCTGACCTTGTCGCCGAAGTGCTGCAGGGCGTCCGCGCGCAGGCGCGGCGCGTCCTCGCGCAGATAGCGTTCCAGGGCTTCGCGGCTGGCCAGCCGGTACTGCGTGCGGCGCACCGGCAGCTCCCCCGCGTCCACATCTGGAACCTGGATCTCCGCGCCGGTGAAGCCGTCACAGGCCAGCACGTCGCGAACGTGCCCGGGCAACCAGGCGTCGAACGCGGCGACGATCGAGGGATCGAGCCGGCACTCGACTTCGTAGATGAGCGGCGTCGCTTCGGGCTGCATGCCGCCCGAGTCTAGCTCAGCGACGTGGCGCCGGCGTTTCCCGGGAGGGATCCTTGATGCGGGTCTGGGGACAGGCGCCGCAGCCCGACGCCGCCGTATTCCTGGCAGCTCGCTCGATCCGCTCGCCGAGGCGCGCCAGCGGCGCCGGGCCACGACCGAGCCACCGCGCCACCCAGGCCGCCAGGCGCGGGCGGCTGCGCGCAGGGGTCAGCGCCCAGACGGCGTAGCCCGCGCTCGCGAGCACCAGCACCCCGGTGATGAGGCCCTGCCACATGTCAGGCTCCCAGCGCGAGCGCCACGCGGTAGGTGACGAACGCACCGGCGTAGGCCAGCGCGAACAGATAGCCGGCCATCACCAGCGGATAGCGCCAGCCGCCGGTTTCGCGCTTCACCACGACCAGTGTCGACAGGCACTGTGGCGCAAAGACGTACCAGGCAAGCAGCGACAGCGCGGTGGCCAGGCTCCAGGTGCTGGCAATCATCGGGGTCAGGGTCGCGGCCACGCTCTCGTCCGCTGCCGAGAGCGAGTAGACGGTGCCGAGCGCACCGACCGCCACTTCGCGCGCCGCCAGACCGGGCACCAGCGCGATCGAGATCTGCCAGTTGAACCCGATGGGCGCGAGCACCACCTCCAGCGCGCGGCCGATCATGCCGGCGAAGCTGTAGTAGATCGTGGGCATCGTGGCGCCCGCGGGCGCGGCAGGGTAGCTGCCGAGGAACCACAGCAGCACCATCATGGCGAGGATGATGCCGCCGACCCGGCGCAGGAAGATGCGCGCGCGCTCCCACAGGCCGATGGCGAGGTTCCTGAAGCTCGGCCAGTGGTACTCGGGCAGCTCGAGCAGCAGCGGGTGATAGCTGGCCTTGAGCGCGGTGCGCTTGAGCACCACGGCGACCAGCAGCGCGGCCACCACGCCGGCGAGGTACAGCGTGAACAGCACCAGGCCCTGCAGGTTGAACCAGCCGACCTGGCGGGCCGGGATGAACGCGCCGATCAGCAAGGCGTAGACCGGCAGCCGCGCGGAGCAGGTCATCAGCGGGGCGATGAGTATGGTCGCCATGCGGTCGCGCACGTTCGGGATGGTGCGCGTCGCCATGATGCCCGGAATGGCGCAGGCAAAACTCGACAGCAGCGGGATGAACGCGCGCCCGGAGAGCCCTACGCTGCCCATGACCCGGTCCAGCAGGTAGGCGGCGCGCGGCAGGTAGCCGCTCTCCTCCAGCGCGAGGATGAACAGGAACAGGATCAGGATCTGCGGCAGGAAGACCAGCACGCTGCCCGCGCCGGCGATGACGCCGTCGACCAGCAGGCTGCGTAGCGGACCGGGGGACATGGTGTCGTGCAGCGCGTTGCCGAGACCGGATACGCCCGCGTCGATCAGCTCCATCGGCAGCGCCGCCCAGCTGAAGACGGCCTGGAACACCGCGAACAGCAGGGCGGCGAGCACGGCGAGCCCGATCACCGGATGCATCACGACCCGGTCGAGCTGCTCGAGCGCGCGCTCGCGCGCCGGCTCGCGATAGCCGATGACGTCCAGGATGCGGCGCGCCTCGCGCTGCGTGTCGACGATCTCGTCGTGCGACGGATCCGCGTAGCCGATGGCGGTCCGGGGCAGGCGCGGCTCGAACTTCTCGAGGTGATCGATCAGCCCGTGCGCGCCGCCGGCGGCCACGGCCACGGTCTCGATCACCGGGACGCCGATCTCCCGTTCCAGTGCCCCGGCATCGAGCCGGTAGCCGCGATTGCGCGCGATGTCGCTCATGTTCAGCGCCACCACCATGGGCACACCGAGGCGGGCGAGCTCCAGCACGAGGCGCAGGTTCAGCCTGAGGTTCGTGGCGTCGACCACGCAGACGATGGCCTCGGGCGGGCGCTCGCCGGCCAGCCGTCCGAGCACCGCGTCACGGGTGATCGCCTCGTCGAGGGAAGTGGGCGTGAGGCTGTAGGTGCCGGGCAGGTCGAGGATCCGGTAGCTGCGCCCGCTGTGGCCGACGAAACGGCCTTCCTTGCGCTCGACCGTGACGCCGGCGTAATTCGCGACTTTCTGATGGCTGCCCGTCAGCCGGTTGAACAGCGCGGTCTTGCCCGAGTTCGGGACGCCGACGAGCGCGAGCCGAAGCTCGCCCGCCAGCGTTTCGGCGTTCATGGGGTCGAGCCGGTGCCGCGTGTGACCATGACGGCTGCTGCCTCGCGGCGGCGCAGGGCGAACAGGCTGCGACCGAGGCGCACGGCGATCGGGTCGTCGCCGGGCCAAATGGTCCCCACGACCTGCAGTGGCTCGCCCGGAATGAAGCCGAGTTCGAGCAGACGCTGGGCGAGCGTGGAACGCACTTCGTCACCGAGATCCTGGTGATCGTCGCGCACGCCGACCACCCGCCCGACTTCGCCCTTGACGAGCGTCGACAGGGCGACGGGAAGCAGCGGCGTATGGTCGGGAGGTTGCTGGGTCATGCGGCGGATCTCCGGAACGAGATCCTAGCTGAAATCGCGAACGATTATCGTTAGCGTTTCCCGCAATGCAACATCGGTCGCAAAACCGACATCGCGGGCTGCCGTCGGCTTATGTGCACCCGGGCGGCGGCTCGGCGGGGCCCTCTGGCCCCGCCTGGCGCCGGGCTCAGGCTACCTGGGCCTTGTAGTCCGGGGCCGCCGGCCGCCGGCCGGTACCGGCCATGAGCTCCTCCGACTCGAAATCGTCCACGTGCACGATGTTCATCACCTTGCGGTCGTACTCCCTGAGCTGTGCCGCTTCCGCCTCGCTCAGGATGCCCGTCGCGGCCGCTTCGCGAATCTGCCCGGGCAGGTCGAGTGCCGTCACCCGGCCGGTCTTGACGCCTTCCACGCGCAGCCGCTTGAGCAGCGGCTCCGCCGCGACCGCCGCCAGCAGGGCCTCGTGCACCAGGCCTAGGTGGTTGGTCGGCTCGAGGGTGCGGTACACGCCATGGCACAGGCGATCGCGCACCTCGGTCGGGCTGGTGATCAGGTCCGCCACCTTCCTGCCGAGGCGGTCATCCGGCGCGAAGTAGGTCAGGCCGCGCGGGAAGATGAACAGCCGCATCACCACCGCCAGCCAGCGCACCGGGAAGTTGCGGATGAAGCTGTGCAGCTGCTCCTGCGCGCGATACAGCAGCGTGCGGCAGGCGTATGCGACGAGCGGCAGGTCCGCCTCCTTGGCGCCCTGGTTCTCGTGGTGCTTCAGCACCATCGACGCGAGGTACATCATCGACAGTACGTCGCCGAGGCGCGCCGAAAGGTTTTCCTTCTTCTTCAGGTAGCCGCCGAGCGACAGCATCGCCACGTCGGTCGCGAAGGCGAAGGACGCGCTGAAACGGTTGATGTGCTCGTAGTAGCGCCGGGTCTGGCCGCTCACCGGCGCCTTCACGATGCGCGACAGGGTCAGGGCGCGAATGAGTGAGCGCACGGCGTTGGTAATCGTGAAGCCGATGTGTCCCACCAGCGCGGCGTCGAAATCGGCCAGGCCGCGATCCTTGTCCGGATCACGCGCCGCGGTCATTTCCTTCAGCACCCACGGGTGGCAGCGCACCGCGCCCTGGCCGAAGATGATCAGGTTGCGCGTGAGGATGTTCGCGCCTTCCACCGTGATGCCGACGGGCGTCAGCTGGTAGCCGCGTCCCAGGTAGTTCTTCGGGCCGAGGCAGATGCCCTTGCCGCCCTGCACGTCCATGGCGTCGTTGACCACGACGCGCCCGAGTTCCGTGGCGTGATACTTGAGGATGCCGGACGGCACGGCCGGCTTCTCGCCGCCGTCGATCGCGCCGGCCGTGACCGAGCGCGCGGCGTCCATGATGTAGGCGCTGCCGGCCATCCGCGCCAGCACCGTCTCGATGCCCTCGAACTTGCCGATGGGCTGGTTGAACTGGCGACGGATGCGCGCGTAGGCGCCGGTGGAGAACACCGCGCCCTTGGCGCCGCCGGTGGAGTTCGACGGCAGCGAGATGCAGCGTCCTACCGACAGCTGTTCGACCAGCATGCGCCAGCCCTGCCCCGCCATCTTCGGCCCACCGATCAGGGCATCGAGTGGCACGAACACGTCCTTGCCGTCGATCGGGCCGTTCTGGAACGGCACGTTCAGCGGGAAGTGGCGGCGGCCGACGGTTACGCCCGGCGTGTTGCGCGGCACCAGCGCGACGGTGATGCCGTGGTCGTCCTTGTCAGTGCCGAGCAGCCGCTCGGGATCGAACAGGCGGAAGGCGAGACCGATGACGGTCGCGACCGGGGCGAGGGTGATGTAGCGCTTGGAGAAGTTGAGCTTGACGCCGACGACTTCCTTGCCCTGCCACATTCCCTTGCAGACGACCCCGATATCCGGGATCGAGGCCGCGTCCGAGCCGGCGCGCGGCGCGGTGAGCCCGAAGCACGGCACGTCCTCGCCGCTCGCCAGCCGCGGCAGGTAGTGATTCTTCTGCGCTTCCGTGCCGTAGTGCAGCAGCAGCTCCGCCGGGCCCAGCGAATTCGGCACCGCGATGGTCGAGGACGCGGTCGCCGAACGGCTCGACACCTTGGCCAGCACGCAGGAGTGCGCGTACGCGGAAAACTCCAGGCCGCCGTACTTCTTCGGGATGATCATCGCGAAGAAGCCCTTCTTTTTCAGGAAGTCCCAGGCCTCCGGCGGCAGGTCGGCGCGGTTGTGGCTGATGTCCCACTCGTCGAGCATGCGGCAGAGTTCCTCGCAGGGCCCGTCGAGGAAAGCCTGCTCCTCCGCCGAAAGCTGCGGTGCCTTGGCATCGAGCAGCTTCTTCCAGTCCGGATTGCCGGTGAACAGCTCGCCGTCCCACCAGACCGTGCCGGCCTCCAGCGCCTCGCGCTCGGTGGAAGACATCGACGGCAGCAGGCGCTTGTACACGCGCAGGAACGGTCGGCTGAGGAAACGCACGCGCAGCGGGCGGATGTTGAGCAACACCAGCGGCAGCATTGCGGCCCAGAGAACGGACTTCCACCACAGCGGCGCCGCGCCCAGCAGCGTGTACGCGCCGAGCAGGACGGCTATCGACAACGTCGAGGCCGCCAGGCCGACTTTGCGATAGGCGACCCAGAGAAACAGGCCGGCGAAAGCGAGAAACCAGAGGACCGATACCATGACGCGACTCCTTGAACCGGTGCGCCCGTCCGCGCCGCGTGGCGTGACACGAGGACTCTACACGGGGTTCACGCGGGCAATCGCTGCCCGCGTCACCACTTATCGGCAGACTGAACGCCGGGATTAGGGTGTACACCCTAGAGGGGCCGCAGAGTGGCCGGCACAGCATGCTGCACCGCAAAAGCAGCCACTGAGCGCGATGACGCGGCGCAAACCGTCCGCGCCGAGCGCGAAAATGCTGCCGCCCGCGTCAGCGGCGCGGCGCGCGCGTCACAGCAGGTCCTTGACCCCGTCGCGCTCCTCGAGGAGCTCCTTGTGGGTCGCATCCATGCGGCCGCGGCTGAACTCGTCGACCGGCAGGTCCTTGACGATCGAGTAACGGCCACCCGAGCAGGTGACCGGGTAGGAGTACATCACGCCCTCCGGGATGCCGTAGCTGCCGTCCGCGGGGATCGCCATGCTGACCCAGTCGCCGGCCGGCGTGCCGAGCACCCAGTCGTGAATGTGGTCGATGGCGGCCGAGGCGGCCGAGGCGGCCGACGACGCACCGCGTGCCTTGATGATGGCGGCTCCGCGCTGCTGCACGGTCGGGATGAAGGTGTCGCGGTACCAGGCCTGGTCCACCATCTTCGCGGCGGACTTGCCGGCGACGGTGCAGTGGGCGATGTCGGGGTACTGCGTCGCGCTGTGATTACCCCAGACGACCATGCGCTTGATGTCATTGACGTGCGCCCCGGTCTTCTCGGCCAGCTGCGACTTGGCCCGGTTGTGATCGAGCCGCATCATGGCGGTGAAATTGCCGCGCGGAATGTCGGGCGCGTTGCTCGCCGCGATCAGCGCATTGGTGTTGGCGGGGTTGCCGACCACCAGCACGCGAATGTCGCGACTGGCGACTTCGTTGATGGCCTTGCCCTGCGCCGAGAAGATCTGCGCGTTCGCCAGCAGCAGGTCCTTGCGCTCCATGCCGGGCCCGCGCGGTCGCGCGCCGACCAGCAGCCCGACGCCGCTGTCGCGGAACGCCACTTTCGCGTCGTCGGTCGCGACGATCTTGCCGAGTGTCGGAAACGCGCAGTCCGAAAGCTCCATCACCACGCCGTTGAGGGCGCCGAGCGCGGGCGTGATTTCCAGCAGGTGCAGATTGACCGGCTGGTCGGGGCCGAGCATCTGGCCGGAGGCGACACGAAAGGCAAGCGCGTAGCCGATCTGGCCGGCAGCGCCCGTGATGGTCACGGTGACGGGCTTCTTCATCTGGATTTCTCCGTGGCTCGCCGCCCGAGCGGGGTGTCGAACGGCTGGATCGGCCGCGGATACTAGCACTCGCCTGCTGGGCTGGGATCGTGGCTACTTCGTGCGTGCAGCGTGGTCGGCCAACCAGCCCGGGTACGCGGCCTCGAGCCGCTGCCGCTCCGCGGCGGCCTCGTCGTGCCGGCCGGCGGATTCGAGGGCTTCGATCCGCGTCAACCACTCCTCCGGCGACAGCGGCGCCTCGGGTGCGGCCGCGATGGCATTGCTCGGCCCGACTGCCTGGTCGGCCAGCGCTTCCTCGCGGCTGGCGGCTGCGTCCACCGCCGGGAGCGCTGCTGGCGGCGCGGCGCGGGCGGACACTTCGGCCGCGCGCGACTTCGCCGACTCCGCCTGCGGCGATCCGGCGCGCGCGGCGGGCGGCGCGGGTTCCTGGAGTGCGGCCGGTGGCGCCGCATTCGCCGCGGGGGCTGTCGCTGGCGCAAGTTCGGCGCTGAACTCGGCAACGCCGGCCGGGCTTTCCTGCACCGGTTCCGCGGCGACTTCCGGTGCTGGCGCGCTCATGGCGGCGTCCGCGGCATTCGTGCGTGCGGCACTGCCCTCCGCCGCGGGTGGCGGCGGCGTGGCTTCGCGCTGCACCTGCAGCACCAGCGAGACGGCGAGCAGCGCCGTGGCGGCCACCGACGCCGGGATCCACCAGCGGCGCGCGGGCGCAGGCGGGCGCACTGCGCGGCGGGCGCGCTCCAGGATCGCCGCGTCCAGGGTCGCGGGCATCTCGAACTCCGTCGCGTCCGGCCGCAACCGGCCAAGCGCGTCGAGATCGCGCCGCAGGCGTTCGTCCTGAATGTCCCGCTGAGTCATGCTGGGTCCCGCGCCAGTGCGCGTTTCAGTTTGGCGACTGCATAGCGCAGCCGGCTCTTGGCGGCTTCGTCCGCGATCTCCATCGCGGCCGCGATGTCCGCAATCGACAGTCCTCCCTCCACGTACATGAGAAACGCCGCGCGCTGTTCCTCCGGCAGCTTGTCGAGCGCTGCGCCGAGCCGGGCCGCGGCTTCGGAGTCGATGAGTTCGTCGACCGGCGTGAGCGCGTCGGGGTGCGCCAGGGATTCGAGCAGGTCGTCATCGCCGGCGACCTCGCGCCGTTGCCGGCGGCCGCTCTTGCGCCAATGGTCGACGCAGCAGTTGTGCGCGATGCGATACAGCCAGGTCGAGAACCTGGCGCGGGGCGCATAGCGCTGCCGATGGCCGATCACGCGCGTCCACACCTCCTGGAAGACGTCCGCGGTCGTGGCTTCATTGCCGAGCTGGCGCGAAAGGAATCGCCACAGTGGGCGGCGGTGGCGCTCGTACAGCCGCTCGAATGCGAACGCGTCGCCTGCGCCGTAGCGCTGCATCAGTTCCTCGTCCGCGTCTTCGTTGGCGCTCACCTGTCCGAGCCTACGTCGGCTGCGGGCGGGCGCAAGCTCGCCGCTCACGTCGACGAGTTGCGCATCTTCGAGGGTGAGTTCGCCCAAAACCGCCAATTGCCAAGGCCTCCTGACTGCGCGCCAAGGCGCCAGCACCACCCCCTGTAACGCCCGGGCAGGCCCTGAGGGGTCGGAATGACCCCAAAATTTGCGCAAATCAAGCGCCGCCGGGCACGAAGGGCCGCCGGGTGTCCCACCGACATCGATCGTAACCCATTGTTTTTATTTGGCTGCAGTCAGACGCCTCAGGAAATCACAAAAAGGGCTTGCAATCGCTAGGGTGTTGTAGTCAACTACAACACCAGAAGGGCACATCAGTAAATCAGCTGGATGTGCAGAGTTCGAAACAAGGCCGGCACGGGCCGGCCACACAAGGCGAAGGAGAGAGTCATGTTTGCAATGGTTACTGAGAACACCCGGCGCGCGGTCAGCGCAGTGGCGGCGGTAGCGGTGGTGGCGTTCGGTGGCCTCGCGCTGGATCAGGGTCACCAGGGTGCGCTGCCGCGGGGCATCGTGGAAGTGGGCGAACTGGTGCCGCTGAACATGGAGCGCGTCGTGAACGTGACGCTGCCGGAGGTCACCGTGACCGCCAGCCGCCTCGAGTCTGACGAGCAGCCCAGCCAGCGGGTGGCGGCGAAGTCGGGTGCCGGCCAGATGCCGGTCCTGCCGGAAGTCGTGGTGGTTGCCACGCGCGCCTTCCAGGTTGCCGACGGGCTGGCCAATGCGGTGGCAGATGCCCAGCGCTGAACGGGGCCGCCGGATCGGGCGGGGTGCCACGGCGCCCTGCCCGGTCGGTGGACCGTTTCAGAGCGCGGTGGTCTGCTAAGGTAGTGGTGTATCAGGCCCAACCACCAAGGGTGCCGTTCATGGATGCCAACTGGACCGACAACCAACCGATCTATCGCCAGCTGCGCGATCGCGTCGTGGCGATGATCCTGGAAGGTGTCCTGAATGACGGCGATCCGCTGCCGTCGGTCCGGTCGGTTGCCGCCGAGTACCGTCTCAATCCGCTCACGGTGCTCAAGGGCTACCAACAACTGGTGGACGAGCAACTGGTGGAGAAGCGACGCGGCCGCGGCATGTTCGTGAGCGAAGGCGCGCGCCGCGCGCTGACCAAGGACGAGCGGCAGAAATTCCTCGACGAGGAATGGCCGCGGGTTGCCGCCACCATCCAGCGCCTCGGCTTCGACGTCGCGGAACTGCTGGACGCCGCCCGCAAGGCGCCCCCCGCGGAACCCACCACGCTGGCACCGACCCGGGCAGAGAACACGGGCGAGGAGGACAAGAGTGCCTAACCTGATTACCGCTCGCGGCCTGACCAAGCGCTTCGGCGCCACGCGGGCGCTCGACGATGTCGCGTTCAGCATCGGTCAGGGCCGCATCGTCGGCCTGATCGGCCCGAATGGCGCCGGCAAGACCACGGCACTCAAGGCCGTGCTCGGGCTGACGCGCTACGAGGGCGATCTCGAAGTGCTGGGCCTCGATCCATACCGCGACCGCCACCGGATCATGCAGGACGTCTGCTTCATCGCCGACGTCGCGGTGCTGCCGCGCTGGATCAAGGTCAGCCAGGTGATGGACTTCGTTGCCGCGACGCATCCGCGCTTCCGCCGCGAGGTCTGCGACAAGTTCCTGACGCGCACGGACATCAAGCGCGACAGCCGGGTCAAGGAGCTGTCCAAGGGCATGATCACCCAGCTGCACCTGGCGCTGGTCATGGCCATCGACGCGCGCCTGCTGGTGCTCGACGAGCCGACGCTCGGGCTCGACATCCTGATGCGCAAGCAGTTCTACGAGACGCTGCTGAACGAGTACTTCGACGGCGAGCGCACCATCCTGGTCACCACGCACCAGGTCGAGGAGATCGAGAACATCCTCACCGACCTGCTGTTCATCAACCACGGCAGGATCGTGCTGGACGCCAGCATGGAGGCCGTCCATGAGCGCTTCGTGCAGGTCGCGGTGCGCCCGGAGAACGTCGAGGCCGCCAAGCAGCTCAACCCGATCGCGGTCCGCCAGGGCCTTGGCCGCGTCAACATGCTCTACGACGGAGCGGACCGCGCCGCGCTCGCGCATCTCGGCGATACCGGCGTTCCGTCGGTCGCCGATCTGTTTGTCGCACTGATGGAAGGAGTCCGGCCATGACCCGCTTCGCCTGGCTGATGCGTCGCGAGCTCTGGGAGCATCGCGCGATCTGGATGGCGCCGCTGGTGGTGCTGGCGCTGCTCGTCGTGGCCTCCGTGTACGGCAACGTGCTGGTCGACGACCTCACCTTCGAGACCACGGCGGAAGAGGGCCGGCCGGCGCTGTCGGAGGAGGACATCGCCAGGATCCGCGAGTCCGGTGGCCTGACCGACGAACAGATCGAGCAGTTGAAGTCGATCCGCGCCGGTGAGGCCGTGCCGGTCGAAGATGCCATGGCGCTGGTGCCGGAGCAGAAGAAGGCGAGCATCGCCACGGTCAGCTACGTGGCGCTGAGCGTGCTGATGTACTTCGTGCTGGGTGTCATCGGGTTCTTCTACGCGCTCGATGCCCTGTATTCCGACCGCCGCGACCGCAGCATCCTGTTCTGGAAGTCGCTGCCGCTGTCCGACACCGAGACCGTGCTCGCCAAGTTTGCCGTGGCCGTGATCCTGATCCCGCTGGTGGCGGTGGCCGCCGGCATCGCGGGCCAGTTGATCGTGGCCGCCGGGGCGTCCGCCAAGCTCGCCGCCGCGGGCAGCGCGGTCGGTTTCCTCTGGAGCGGTTCGACGCTCGGCGCCGGCGTGGCCGCAACCCTGCTGATCGGCCTCGCGGTCGCCATGTGGTACGCGCCGCTGGTGGGTTACCTGTTGCTCGCCTCGGCCTGGGCGCCCAAGTCGCCGTTCCTGTGGGCCGTGCTGCCGCCGGTGGCGTTGAGCATCCTGGAGAAGATCGTCTGGGGGACCGGTCACGTCACCGCCTTCATCAGCATGCGCCTGCTCGGCCCCTTCAAGGCGCTGGCGCGGGATGACAGCACCGCTCCGGCGGTGATCATCGACGGGGACAAGGTCGATCTCACCATCGGCGCAGCCGCCTACGCCGAGAACATCGCCAGGTTCTTCGTATCGCCCGGCATGCTCCTCGGACTGGTCGCGGCCGCGCTGCTGGTCGCCGCGGCGATCTGGGTGCGCCGCTATCGCGACGAGACCATGTAAACCCTGCGCAGACGGCGCGCATCCAAGGTGCATCAACCCGCTTCAGTCAGGAACAAATCATGAGATCGATCCTGCTCGCAGGCGCGGCACTGGCCGCGCTCACCGCGACCTCCGCCGTCGCTGCCGCCACCGGGACGCTGACCCGCAGCTGGCAGTATCCGGACACGACCACCTCGCTCGAGGTGGACAACCTGATCGGCGACGTGCGGATCGAGCGCGCGCAGGCTGGCGGCTTCGCCGTCAGCGTGGAGGTCACGACCGAAGCCGCGACCCAGGCGGAGGCGGATGCACTCGCTGCCGCCGTCGAGTTCCTGGCGCCGACCACCGCGAAGGCGAAGTTCCAGGTGCTGTTGCCCGAAGCGCGCTTTCCCCGGATCTACTGGCGTGAAGCGCCGACCGGATGGTTCGCGGGCCGCACCTACGTCGACTATCTCGACCAGCGCCGCCGGCTGGTCGGCGACCCTGAAGAGGGCGCCAGGGTTCGCGTCGACATCGTCATCAAGGCGCCCGCCGACTCGAAGCTCGAAGTCAGCAACGTCTTCGGCGACGCGGTCGCCGCGGGCTTCATCGGCGACCTCGAGATCGAGGGCAAGCGCGGCAGCCTGCGCGCCATCGCCTGCTCGGGACAGTTGGAACTGGACACCGGCAGCGGCGCGGTCGAAGTCGAGGGACACAACGGCAAGATCCTGGCGGACACCGGCTCGGGCAGCGTGCGGGTGCGCTCCAGCGAGGGCAGCCTCGACGTCGACACCGGCTCGGGCAGCGTGACGGTCGAAGGATTCTCCGGCTCGGTGCGCGCCGATACCGGCTCGGGCGGTGTGGACATCAGGCGCCTGGCCGGCGCCGGCGAACTGAAGGTCGACACGGGCTCGGGCGGAGTGCGCATCGATGGCGATCTCTCCTCGGTCAAGCGCCTGGACATCGATACCGGCTCGGGCGGGGTGCGCATCGACGCAGCCGCCTGGCCGTCGATGACGCTGGTCGTCGACACGGGCTCGGGCGGGATACAGGCCGACATCCCGGGCGTCGAGAGCCGCGGCGATGACCCCGGGCGACGGGTGCTGAAGATCGGCGACGGCAGCGGCGCGGGCCTGATCGACACGGGCTCGGGCTCCGTCATTCTGCGCACCGTCACCGCGACGCAGTGACCCGCTAGCTCAACCGAGTCGCGCCGACTCCACCAGTGCCCGGGCGGCCGCACGAGCGCGCCCGCGGGCCTGCTCGACGTCCGCGCCGAGCGCCAGCGTGACGCCCATGCGTCGCTTGCCCCGCACCTCGGGCTTGCCGAACAGCCGCAGGCTGGTGTCCGGCTGCCCGAGCGCCCGCTCGACGTCGTGGAACTCCACCCGGGAGGAGTCCCCCTCGAGCAACACGGCGGCGGATGCCGCGGGCCCGTGCAGGCGAATGGCCGGTATGGGCAGGCCGAGGATGGCGCGCAGGTGCAGTGCGAACTCGCTGAGATCCTGGGAAATCAGCGTCACCAGCCCGGTGTCATGCGGACGCGGGCTGACTTCGCTGAAGAACACCTGGTCGCCGCGGATGAACAGCTCGACGCCGAACAGGCCCATGCCGCCGAGTTCGGCGGTGACCGCCGCGGCGATGCGCTCGGCCTCCGCTCGCGCCCGCTCGCTCATCGGCTGTGGCTGCCAGGATTCGTGGTAGTCGCCGTCGACCTGCAGGTGCCCGACCGGTGCGCAGAAGCAGGTGCCGCCGGCGTGCCGCACGGTCAGCAGCGTGATCTCGTAGTCGAATTCGATGAATCCCTCGACGATGACCCGGCCCGCGCCGGCGCGGCCGCCGCTCTGCGCATGCCGCCAGGCCCGGCCGGCGTCATCGGGCTTGCGCACCACGCTCTGTCCCTTGCCTGACGAACTCATCACCGGCTTCACCACGCACGGCAGGCCCAGTTCGCGCACGGCGGCGTGGAACGCGACTTCATCGTCGGCAAAACGGTACGGCGACGTCGGCAGCGCCAGCTGCTCCGCGGCCAGGCGGCGGATGCCCTCGCGGTCCATGGTCAGTCGCGCCGCGCGCGCGGTCGGGATGACGCGCCAACCCTCGCGCTCCAGCTCGAGCAGCTCGGCGGTCGCGATCGCCTCGATCTCGGGAACGATCAGCGAGGGATTCTCGGCCTCGACCACGGCGCGCAGCGCCGCCGGGTCGAGCATGTCCACCACGTGGGAACGGTGCGCGACCTGCATGGCCGGCGCGTTGGGGTAGCGGTCGACGGCGACGACTTCGACGCCGAGGCGCTGCGCCTCGATGGCCACTTCCTTGCCGAGTTCGCCGCTGCCGAGCAGCATGAGCCGGGTGGCGACGGGGGACAGCGGCGTGCCGATCTTGGCCATGTCTGAACCGGGGTGCTTCCAGGGACGGCCATGATGCATCATGACGGCCGGGTCGCAAGCGCCGCGGGTTCAGGGAGGGCATCGAATGACCAGCTTCTTCGACTTCGAGGTGACCGGTCTCGACGGCCGGCCGGGCCTGCTGGCGCCGCTCGCCGGCCGGGTGGTGCTGGCGGTCAATGTCGCGAGCCGCTGCGGGCTGACCCCGCAGTACGCCGGTCTCGAGACGCTGCACGGCGAGCTGGCGGCGGAGGGCTTCGCGGTGGTCGGCTTTCCCTGCAACCAGTTCGGCGCGCAGGAGCCCGGCACCGCCGAGCAGATCCAGACCTTCTGCTCGACGACTTACGGCGTCTCCTTCCCGATGAGCGCCAAGCTCGACGTGAATGGACCCACGCGGCATCCGCTGTACGCCTGGCTGACGGACCAGGCGCACGGCTATCCCGGCGACATCCAGTGGAACTTCGAGAAGTTCCTGATCGGGCGCGACGGTTCCGTGCTCAAGCGCTACCCGCCGGCGACGCCCCCGGAGGACAACGGGCTGCGTGTCGACATCGTCGACGCGATCGCGCCCGACCGGTGACCGGTCAGCGGGCAGCCTGCCGCCCGGTGGCAATTTTGCGTGCTCGCCCTTAGTATTGCGGCCCGCCCGGCCGCGCAGATTGCGCGGCGCCGCTGCCCGGAGTGAAGTCCCCAACATGGCGCTGAGATTTGCCGCTTTCGGCCTGATGGCTGCCCTGTCGGCGGCCCTGCTGCTCGTTCCCACCAGCGCCTTTGCCGAGGGCGACGCGGCGCGCGGGCGCACGCTCGCTTACACCTGCTACGGTTGTCACGGCATCGAGAACTACAAGAACGCCTACCCGAACTACTCCGTGCCAAAGCTCGGCGGCCAGCACGCCCCGTACATCATGGCGGCGCTCTACGAATATTCGACCAAGGCTCGCTGGCATCCCACCATGCGCGGGCTGGCCGCGACCATGACCGACCAGGACAAGGCGGATCTCGCCGCCTATTTCCAGGGTCCGGAGCCGGTTGTCTCCACCGGTGAGCCGGTCGGGCCGACGCCCGCGGCCGCCGAGACCTGCGCGGCGTGCCACGGCCGCGACGGCGTGGGCATCCTGCCGGAGTACCCGACCATCGCCGGGCAGCATGCCGACTACCTGCGGCAGGCGCTGCACGACTACCGCTCCGGCAAGCGCCAGAACGCGATCATGAACGGTTTCGCGCAGCAGCTGAGCGACGAGGACATCAAGACGCTGGCGGCATACTTCGCCCGCCAGCGCGGTCTGTATACGCCGAAGCTGCGCTAGGCCGCGCCACCTCCGCGCGACACCGACATGCCCGAGGATCTAGCCGCCAAGCTCACCCGCTACGCCGGCGGCATCACCGCGATCGACGTCGACTACGTCCGGCCGCGGCTGGCCGCCAGCCACGTCTTCGTCGAGGACGGACGCGCCGCGTTCGTCGACACGGGCACTACGCTGTCGGTGCCGAATCTGCTCGGAGCCCTGGACCTTCTCGGGCTCGACGTCGGGCAAGTCGACTGGGTATTCACCACGCACGTGCACCTCGACCACGCCGGCGGCGCCGGGGCGCTGATGCAGCACCTGCCTAACGCGCGCTGTGTCACCCATCCGCGCGGCGCGCGGCACCTGGTCGACCCGGCCAAGCTCATCGCCGGCTCGATAGCCGTGTACGGCGAGGCGCGCTACCACGCCCTCTACGGCGAGATCGTGCCCATCCCGGAACAGCGGATGCACGTGCCGGGTGACGGCGAGCGCCTGCGGCTCGGCGGCCGGGAGCTGGAGCTCATCCATACGCCCGGCCACGCGCTGCACCACTATTGCATCGTCGATGCCGCCGGGCGGCGCGCGTTCACCGGCGACACCTTCGGCCTGTCGTATCGGGACTTCGACGTCGACGGCCGCGAGTTCATCATTCCGACGACCACGCCGGTGCATTTCGATCCCGAGGCGCTGCTGCGCTCGATCGACCGCCTGCTCGCTTACGAGACGCGCGCCATGTACCTGACGCACTTCGGCGAGGTGCGTGACATCGCGCGTCTCGGCCGCGAGTTGAAGGCGCGGGTGGTCGCCGTCGCTGAACTCGGCCGCAGCCTGGCCACGCACCCGGACCGCGCGCGCCGCCTGCGCGAGGACATGTTCGCCATGATGTCGGCCTGGCTCGACCAGCACGGCTATCCCGGCGACGCCAGCGAGCGGCACCGGCTGCTGGACGACGATATCGAGCTGAACGTGCAGGGCATCGAGCACTGGCTCGACCGCGCGGCTTGACACCTGCCCGCGGGATCGCAAGGCTTGGGTGATCCCGGCCGCCTCGCGAACACCACCATGCAGCCCTTCAAGGCCTATCGGATCCATCAGGAGAACGGCGCCATCGTGGCGCGCTTCGAGCGCCTGACGCTCGACGACCTGACCGCCGGCGACGTGGTCATCCGGGTCCACTATTCCAGCATCAACTACAAGGACGCGCTGGCGGCGACCGGCGCCGGCCGCATCCTGCGCAAGTACCCGCTCAATGGCGGCATCGATCTCGCCGGTGAAGTGGTCTCCACGACGGACGCCCGTTACCAGGTCGGCCAACAGGTGCTGGTCACGGGCTGCAGCCTGAGCGAGACCGTGGATGGCGGCTATGCCGAGTACGCGCGCGTGGTCGGCGATTCGGTGATCCCGCTGCCGCGTGGCATCGACCTGCGCCAGTCCATGGCGCTGGGTACCGCGGGGTTCACGGCGGCGCTTGCGATCCATCGCATGGAGCACAACGGCCTCAGGCCCAAGCGCGGTCCGGTGATCGTGACCGGCGCGACCGGCGGGGTGGGCTCGATCGCCGTGGACATGCTGGCCGGCCGCGGCTACGAAGTGGTCGCGGTCAGCGGCAAGACGGAGCAGGACGACTACTTGAGGCAGCTCGGCGCGGCGCGCATCCTGCGCCGGCAGGAGATCGACTATGGCAAGCGGCCGCTGGAAGCGGCGCAATGGGCCGGTGCGATCGACAACGTCGGCGGCGAGATGCTCACCTGGCTGACCCGGACCATGGATTTCTGGGGCAGCATCGCGAGCATTGGTCTCGCCGGCGGACACGAGCTCAACACCACCGTGATGCCGTTCATCCTGCGCGGCGTGAACCTGCTCGGCATCAACTCCTCCGCCACTTTGCGCGAGACGCGTCTGGAGGTCTGGCGACGCATCGCCAGCGACCTGAAGCCGCGTCACTTCGACCTGCTGGTGACGCGCAGCATCACCCTGGACGATCTGCCGGGGGCATTCGGCGACTACCTCGAAGGACGCGTGACCGGCCGCACCGTCGTCAGCATCGCCTAGCGCCTGCTGCGCCGCCTCATGACCCAACCCGACCTGCAAGCCGCCATCGTCGACCGGATCGAGCGCTATCTCGAGACCTGGCGCAGCGGGGACATCGGCGCGCGGCGCCGGCTGTTCGCGCCCACCGCGGTCATCGAGGATCCGGTGGGGGCAGAACCGCTGGCGGGGCTGGAGGAGATCGTGCGCTCCTGGAACTCGATTGCCTCCGAAGGCAGCAGCTTCGAACCCGAGCTGCGCCGGGTCATCGTCAGCGGCCGCGAGGCGCTGGTGATCTTCATGCTGCAGGCGAGACCGGTGCACGGCGGGCCGGTGGTGACCGAGAATTTCGCGGTGTTCGAGTTCGACGCCGCGATGGAGATCCGCCGGCTGCGCTTCTATCGTGACGACACCTGCCTGCACCTCGGCCAGTGAACAGGTCTTGAGCGCGAGCACGCCCCAGACCTTGCTGGCCGCCGGCGCGGAGGCGCTGGGCCTCGCGCCCGACCCGCGGCAGATGCAGCAGCTCCTGACCCTCGTGACGGAGTTGCTGGAGTGGAACACCCGCTTCAATCTCACGGCCATCCGCGAGCCCGACGACGTCGTGCGCAAGCACCTGCTCGACTCGCTCTCGGTGCAGCCGTGGATCGCGGGCCGGCGCGTCGCCGACGTCGGCACCGGCGCGGGCTTCCCGGGACTGCCGCTCGCGGTGATGAACCCGGGCCGCCAGTTCACGCTGATCGAGTCGACCGCCAAGAAGGCGCGCTTCGTCGAGCACGCGGCGCGCAGCATGGCGCTCGGGAATGTCACGGTGGTCGCCGCGCGCGCCGAGGCGTGGCGGCCGGATGCGCCGTTCGATCGCACGCTGTGCCGGGCGGTCGGCAAGGTCGCGGATTTCATCCGCGTGGCGGGCCATCTCTGCGCGCGCGAGGGACGGCTGCTGGCGATGAAGGGCCAGCAGCCGGAGGCCGAGCTGGCGGACCTGCCGGCCGGCTGGCGCGTCGTGGCCGTGCACCCGCTGGCCGTGCCGGGCCTCGACGCCGCCCGGCATCTCGTCGAACTCGCCCGCACCCGCTGAACTCGGAGGGGTCAGACGCTGCTCTGTCCCCAACGGGCGGTAAGCCGTTGATCGGCAACGATGGTGGTGGCTGGGGACAGAGCAGCGTCTGACCCCTCCTTCTTTTGCCTTCCGCCGCGCTTTGCTGCACTCTGCGCGTCCGCATGAACCGCATCATCGCCGTCGCAAACCAGAAGGGCGGGGTCGGCAAGACCACCACCGCCGTCAATCTCGCGGCCTCGCTCGCCGCGACCAAGCGGCGCGTGCTGCTGGTCGATCTCGACCCGCAGGGCAACGCCACCAACGGCTGCGGCGTCGACAAGCGGCTGATCGAGAAATCCACCTGCGACGTGCTGCTCGGTGACGCGAGCGCGGCCGAGGCGATCGTCGCGGTCGATCCGGGCGGCTTCGAGCTGATGCCCGCCAACCAGGACCTCACCGCCGCCGAGGTGCAGCTGCTCACGGCGCCGGCCGGGCGCGAGCATCGCCTCGAGCAGGCGCTCGCGTCGGTGCGCGAGCGCTACGACACCATCGTCATCGACTGTCCACCGGCGCTCAACATCCTCACCCTGAACGGCCTGGCTGCCGCGGATTCGGTGCTGATCCCGATGCAATGCGAGTACTACGCGCTCGAGGGGCTGTCGGGGCTGGTCGCCACCATCGAGCAGGTGCGCACCACCGTGAACCCCCGCCTCGGCATCGAGGGCATCCTGCGCACCATGTACGACCCGCGCAACAACCTGGCGACCGACGTGTCGAGCCAGCTGATCGAGCACTTCGGCGACAAGGTGTTCCGCACCGTCATCCCGCGCAATGTCCGGCTCGCCGAGGCGCCCAGCTTTGGCATGCCGGCGATGTATCACGACAAGGAATCGCGTGGCGCGCTGGCGTACCTGGCGCTGGCCGGCGAGATGATCCGCCGTGCCGAGGAGCCGGGCGCGGCCGGCTGAACCTCGTTGCCGGCCCGATAGGCCGCCGCCGCACGATTCCGGGCGAAAACCCCGCCACCCCTGCCCGACGCGGTTTGCCGGCGTGATTTTTTCCGTGGCGGAGGGCTAGACTGCCCGCCTTGACGGACCGGGGATGTCGATGGCGGACAAGAAACGGGGACTGGGGCGCGGCCTCGAGGCGCTGCTCGGACAGACGTCGGCGCGGTCCGGCCCGGCCGCCGCGCCGGCGGCCGCGCAGCAGGACGAACTGACCCGGGTGCCGGTTGATCTGCTGCAACGCGGCAAGTACCAGCCGCGCGCTCGACATGCGCGAGGAGTCCCTGGCGGAACTGGCCGATTCGATCCGCGCCCAGGGCGTGGTGCAGCCCATCGTGGTCCGGCCGGTGGGCGCGGCGTCCGCCGGCGCCAGCCAGCGTTACGAGATCATCGCCGGCGAGCGCCGCTGGCGCGCGGCGCAGATGGCGGGGTTGACCGAGATCCCGGCCGTGGTCCGGCGGGTGCCCGACGAGGCCGCCGTGGCCATGTCGCTCATCGAGAACATCCAGCGCGAGAACCTCAATCCGCTGGAGGAGGCGCGCGCGCTCGATCGCCTGATCACCGAGTTCGAGCTCACCCATCAGCTCGCGGCCGAGGCGGTGGGGCGCTCGCGCGCCGCGGTCAGCAACCTGCTCCGGCTGCTGGAGCTGCCGGACGAGGTCAAGACGCTGGTCGAGCGCCGCGAGCTCGAGATGGGCCATGCCCGCGCGCTGCTGTCGCTCGGCACGCGCCGCCAGCAGGCCGAGGTCGGCGGGCTGGTGGCGCGCAAGGGGCTGTCCGTGCGCGAGACCGAGGCGCTGGTGCGCCGGTTGATGACCAAGCCGTCGGGCGACGAGGCCGCCGCGGCCCCGCGCAAGGACCCGGACATAAGCCGCCTGGAGAACCAACTCGGCGAAAAACTGGGCGCAAAAGTGCAGTTGCGGCATGGCAAGGCCGGCAAGGGGCAGCTGGTCATCAGCTACCACAGCCTGGACGAGCTGGACGGCATCCTCGCCCACATCCAGTAGGAACGGCGTTGCCGGGGGATTCCCCCGCTCACAGTGCTAACCGCATTGAAGCACTGCAAAAAGACCGCTAGAATTCGGCGCCTCGCAACCGGCCCACCGCTTGCGGTTGCTCATGAAACGAGCCACTTCAGGTCGCGACCCCGGCATGGAGTGGTGTTTTTTTGTGCTGGGTCGGGCGGCGGAGCGCGACACGCCGGGTTTGGACCACAAGCAGACTGACCCGGCCGGGAGCGGCAAGCGTCTCGTACTGCGCTATGCGCTGGTGCAGGCCGGGTGTGCGGCGGTCGTGGCTGCGGGTTTCTGGCTCGGCGCCGGGGCCTTTGCGGCCCGCTCGGCGCTGGCCGGTGGCGTGATCGCCGCCGTGGGCACGGCGCTGTTCGGCTGGCGGCTGTTCAGCCCGGGTGTCGCGCCGGCGGCGCGCGTTTCCTCGGCCATGTGGGCCGGCGAGGCGCTGAAGTGGCTGTGGATCGGCGTGGCGCTGTGGCTGGCGCTCGCGGTCGCGGGACTGGCGCCGCTGCCGCTGATCGTCGGGCTGATCGCGGCGCAGTTCGGGTTCTGGTTGGGTATCGCGTTGATCAAGTAGGGGAAGCGCGGGATGACCGAAGGCGGCATGACCGGTTACATCAAGCACCACCTCGAGCACCTGACGGTGCAGGTGGGCGAAGGGCCGTTCTACACCATTCATCTCGACAGCGTCTTCTTCAAGCTGCTGCTGGCTGCCCTGTTCCTGTTCATCTTCATCGGCGTGGCCCGCCGCGCCAGTTCGGGCGTACCCGGCAAGCTGCAGTGCGCGATCGAGATGATCGTCGAGTTCGTGGACGGGCTCGTGAAGGAGACCTTCCATGGCAAGAGCCGGCTGATCGCGCCGCTCGCCATCACCATCTTCTGCCTGACTTTCCTGATGAACTTCATGGACATCGTGCCCGTGGATCTGCTGCCCGCGGCGGCCTACGCCTCGGGCATCGAGTACCTGCGCGTGGTGCCGACGGCCGACCTCAACACGACGCTCGGCATGGCGCTGACGGTGTTCCTGCTCACGCAGTACGTCGGGCTCAAGCACAAGGGTGTCGGCACCTTCTTCGGCGAGATGGTCACCGCGCCGTTCCACGCCACGGGAGCCGTCGGCAAGATCGCCCTGGCGGCACCCAACCTGCTGCTGCGCGTCATCGAAGAGCTGGTGCGGCCGCTGAGCCTCAGCCTGCGACTGTTCGGCAACATGTACGCCGGCGAGCTGATCTTCATCCTGATCGCCTGCATGACGCTCGGTTCCACGCTCACCAGCTGGGTGCCCTACGGCCTCGGCCCGCTGCAGTTCATCTCGGGATTCATCTGGACCGCGTTCCACATCCTGGTGATCACGCTGCAGGCGTTCATTTTCATGATGCTGACGATCGTCTACCTGAGCATGGCCGCCGAGCATCACTGATTCGCCACCACCAATCGCTTAACACTGTTTCTGACACGGAGAAGATCATGGAGAACATCAGTTTCGTCGCCGACGTGATGGGAATGACCGTCATTGCGGCGGGCTTGTTGATCGGGCTCGGCGCGCTCGGCACGGCCATCGGCTTTGCGCTGCTCGGTGGCAAGTTCCTGGAGGGCGCGGCGCGCCAGCCGGAGCTGACCCCGATGCTGCAGACGAAGATGTTCATCGTCGCCGGCTTGCTCGACGCGGTGCCGATCATCGGCGTCGCCATCGCGCTGCTCCTGATCTTCGCCAACCCGTTCCTCGCGGCCCTCGGCGCCTGACCGGCATCGGTTGCACGCTAGACCGCGGCCCGGGACGGGTCCGCGGACGGGAGTGAAGGCATGAGCATCACGATTACGCTGATCATCCAGGGCCTGGCGTTCTTCGCCGTGGCCTGGATCGTCATGAAGTTCGGCTGGCCGCACATCCTGGCGGCCATCGAGGAGCGGCAGAAGAAGATTGCCGACGGGCTGGCTGCCGCGGATCGGGGCCAGCGCGACCTGGAGTCGGCCAAGGCGACGGCGAACGACATCATCCGCGAGGCGCGCGAGAAGGCGGTGCAGGTGGTCGACCAGGCGCACAAGCGCTCCACCGAGCTGATCGACGAAGCCAAGCGGACGGCGCTGTCCGAGGGCGAGCGGCTGGTGACGGCGGCGCGCGCCGAGGTGAGCTCCGAAGCGTCGCGCGCCCGCGACGGCCTGCGGCGCGACGTCGCGGCGCTGGCGGTGGCCGGCACCGAACGGCTGCTCGGCCGCGAGGTCGACGCCAAGGCGCACGCCGAGCTGCTCGACGAGCTCGCTGCCGAAATCACCCGGCGCTGAGCGGAGGCGGAGATGGCTGAGAAGGCGACCATCGCGAGACCGTATGCCCGGGCAGCGTTCGAGTTCGCGCACGAACACGGCAACCTGCGCGGCTGGTCGAGCCTGCTCGCCGCGTCGGCGGCGGTGGTGTCCGACCCGCGCGTGGTTCCCCTGCTCGACAATCCGCACGTCCGCAGCGCGCAGCTGGTCGACCTGATCGCCGAGGCGGCCGGGGACAGCGCCGACGAGCACGGACGCAATTTCATCAAGGCGCTGGCGGAGAATCACCGCCTCGGAGTGGTGGACGAGATCGCGGCGCAATACGAGGTGCTGCGCGCCCAGGCGGAGAATGTCGTGGACGTCGAGCTCGTGGCAGCGATGGCCGTCGAGCCGGCGCAGCACGAGCGTCTCGTCGGCGCCCTCAGGAAGCGCCTCGGGCGCGAGGTGCGCGTGCACACCCGGCTCGACCCCTCGCTGATCGGCGGCGCGGTGGTGCGGGCGGGCGATCTGGTTATCGACGGTTCGCTGCGAGGCCGGCTGGGCCGGCTGGCGGCGACCGTGACGGCTTAACGAAGGAACTGACCATGTCCATCAAGGCTTCGGAAATCAGCGATCTCATCAAGGCGCGCATCGAGAATTTCTCGGCTGCGGCGGAGGCGCGCAATGTCGGCAGCGTGGTGAGCGTCACCGACGGCATCTGCCGCATTCACGGGCTGGCCGACGCCGCCTACGGCGAGATGCTCGAGTTCCCCGACAACACCTTCGGGCTGGCGCTCAACCTCGAACAGGACTCGGTCGGCGCGGTGGTGCTCGGCGATTACCTGCACATCGGCGAGGGCGCGACGGTCAAGACGACCGGCCGCATCCTGGAAGTGCCGGTGGGCCCTGGCATGCTGGGCCGTGTGGTCGACGCGCTGGGCCAGCCGATCGACGGCAAGGGGCCGGTCACCGCTGCGGAGAGCCGCCCGATCGAGCGCATCGCTCCGGGCGTGATCTGGCGCAAGAGCGTGTCGCAGCCGGTGCAGACCGGTCTCAAGGCCATCGACTCCATGGTGCCGGTCGGTCGCGGCCAGCGCGAGCTGATCATCGGCGACCGCCAGACCGGCAAGACCGCGCTCGCTATCGACACCATCATCAACCAGAAGGGCACCGGCGTTAAGTGCATCTACGTCGCGATCGGCCAGAAGCAGAGCTCGATCGCCAACGTGGTGCGCAAGCTCGAAGAGCACGGCGCCATGGAACACACCATCATCGTGGCCGCGTCGGCGTCCGCGCCGGCGTCCATGCAGTACATCGCGCCCTATTCCGGCTGCGCCATGGGCGAGTACTTCATGGACAATGGCGAAGACGCGCTGATCGTCTATGACGACCTGACCAAGCAGGCCTGGGCCTATCGCCAGATCTCGCTGCTGCTGCGGCGCCCGCCGGGTCGCGAGGCCTATCCGGGCGACGTGTTCTACCTGCACTCGCGGCTGCTGGAGCGGTCCGCGCGCGTTTCGGAGGAGTACGTCGAGCGCTACACGAAGGGCAAGGTCAAGGGCCGCACCGGCTCGCTCACCGGCCTGCCGATCATCGAGACCCAGGCGGGCGACGTGACCGCGTTCGTGCCGACCAACGTCATCTCCATCACCGACGGCCAGATCTTCCTCGAGACCGACCTGTTCAACGCCGGTATCCGTCCGGCCATGAACGCCGGCGTGTCCGTGTCGCGAGTCGGTGGCGCGGCCCAGACCAGCATCATCAAGAAGCTCGGCGGCGGCATTCGACTGGCGCTGGCGCAGTACCGCGAACTGGCGGCGTTCTCGCAGTTCGCCTCCGACCTGGACGAAGCCACCCGCCGGCAGCTCGATCGCGGCGTGCGCGTCACCGAGCTCATGAAGCAGAAGCAGTACACGCCGATGTCGGTGGCGGAGATGGCGCTGTCGCTGTACGCCGTGAACAGCGGCTACATGGACAAGGTCGACCGCAAGAAGGTCGGCGACTACGAGGAGGCCCTGCAGGCCTTCTGCAAGACCAACTTCGGCGACCTGCTGAAGCAGATCAACGCCAAGCCGGAGCTCAGCAAGGAAGTCGAGGCCGGGCTGAAGAAGTGCTGCGAGGAGTTCGCCGCCACCGGCGCGTATTAGGAGGGGTCAGACGCCACTCGTGTACCACTCGGGTACCGAAGCGCTGATCCAGGGTGCCAGAGCAGTGCCAGAGCGGGGTCTGACCCCTCCGGCAGAGGAAACGTAGACAGAGATGGCCGGCGCAAAAGAAATCCGCACCAAGATCGCGAGCATCAAGAGCACGCAGAAGATCACCAAGGCCATGGAGATGGTCGCTGCGAGCAAGATGCGCCGCGCGCAGGAGCGCATGCGCGCCGCCCGTCCCTATGCGGAGAAGATGCGCCACGTGATCGGCCACATCCGCATCGCCAACCCGGACCAGAACCACCCGTTCCTGGTCGAGCGCGAGCTGAAGTCGGTCGGCATCATCGTGATCAGCTCGGACCGCGGCCTGTGCGGGTCGCTGAACGTCAACGTCTTCAAGCAGGTGCTGTCGTCGATCCGCGGCTACCAGCAGCAGGGCGTCGAGGTGCACCTGTGCCTGATCGGCTCTAAGGCGCTGCAGTTCTTCCGGCGGCTGAAGCTGCCGGTCGAGGCGAGCGTGGCCCACCTGGGCGATCGGCCGCATCTCGCGGACCTGATCGGCCCGGTCCAGGCGATGCTGACGCTCTATCGCGAGGCGAAGATCGACCGGCTGGTGCTGGTCGGCAGCAATTTCGTCAACACGATGAGCCAACAGCCCGAGGAGCGGCAGCTGCTGCCGGCACAGACGCTCGATGAGTCCGAGCTGCAGGATCGCTGGGACTACATCTACGAGCCGAGCGCGGCGGAGCTGCTCGACGGCTACATGATGCGCTACGTCGAGTCGCAGGCCTACCAGGCCGTGGTCGAGGGCGTGGCCTGCGAAATGGCCGCGCGCATGGTCGCGATGAAGAGCGCGACCGACAACGCGGGCAAGCTCATCGACGAGCTGCAGCTCATCTACAACAAGGCGCGCCAGGCCGCGATCACCAAGGAAATCTCGGAGATCGTCGGCGGCGCGGCGGCGGTATAGGAGGGGTCAGACGCCGCTCGTGTACCACTCGTGTACCGGAGCGACCTGATCCAGGGTGCCAGAGCAGGGTCCGACCCCTCTGAGCCCGAGCGGAATCTGATAGAGGACAAGAGAATGGCAACCGGCAAAATCGTGCAGATCATCGGCTCAGTGATCGACGTGGAGTTCCCGAGGGACGGCATTCCAGGAATCTACGAAGCGCTGAAGCTCGAGAACGAGGGCATCACGCTCGAGGTGCAGCAGCAGCTCGGCGATGGTGTCGTGCGCACGATCGCGATGGGCACTTCCGAGGGCCTGAAGCGCGGCCTCAAGGTGAACACCACCGGCTCGCCGATCATGGTGCCGGTCGGCAAGGGCACGCTCGGGCGCATCATGGACGTGCTCGGCGACCCGCAGGACGAGGGCGGTCCGATCCAGAGCAGCGAGTTCCTGCCGATCCACCGTCCGGCGCCGTCCTACGCCGACCAGGCGGGCGGCGAGGACCTGCTGGAGACCGGCATCAAGGTCATCGACCTGCTCGTGCCGTTCGCCAAGGGCGGCAAGATCGGCCTGTTCGGCGGCGCCGGCGTGGGCAAGACCGTCAACATGCTCGAGCTGATCAACAACATCGCCAAGGCGCACTCCGGTCTGTCCGTGTTCGCCGGCGTCGGTGAGCGTACCCGCGAGGGCAACGACTTCTACCATGAGATGCGCGAGTCGGGCGTCATCGACACCAACGACCTCACCAACTCCAAGGTGGCGATGGTCTACGGGCAGATGAACGAGCCGCCGGGCAACCGCCTGCGCGTCGGTCTGACCGGCCTGACCATGGCGGAGTACTTCCGCGACGAGAAGCAGGCCGGCGGCAAGGGCCGCGACGTGCTGCTGTTCATCGACAACATCTACCGCTACACGCTGGCTGGCACCGAGGTGTCGGCGCTGCTCGGGCGCATGCCGTCGGCGGTGGGTTACCAGCCGACGCTCGCCGAGGAAATGGGCGTGCTGCAGGAGCGGATCACTTCCACCAAGACGGGCTCGATCACCTCGATCCAGGCCGTGTACGTTCCTGCGGACGACCTCACCGACCCGTCCCCGGCGACGACGTTCGCGCATCTCGACGCGACGGTCGTGTTGTCGCGCCAGATCGCGTCGCTCGGCATCTACCCGGCGGTGGACCCGCTGGACTCGACCAGCCGCCAGCTCGATCCGCTGGTCATCGGCGAGGACCACTACCAGACCGCGCGCGGCGTGCAGGCCATCCTGCAGCGCTACAAGGAGCTGCAGGACATCATCGCGATCCTCGGCATGGACGAGCTGTCCGAGGAGGACAAGCTCACCGTGACCCGCGCGCGCAAGATCCAGCGCTTCCTGTCGCAGCCGTTCCACGTCGCCGAGGTGTTCACCGGCAGCCCCGGCAAGTATGTCTCGCTGAAGGAGACCATCCGCGGCTTCAAGGCGATCATCGCCGGCGAGTACGATCACCTGCCGGAGCAGGCGTTCTACATGGTCGGCACCATCGACGAGGCGGTCGAGCGGGCGAAGACGCTGGCCTGAGGGCACCGATATGGCCAACACCATCCACGTCGACATCGTCAGCGCCGAGGGCGAGATCCACTCCGGCCCCGCGGCGATGGTGTTCGTGCCGGCCTCGCAGGGCGAGATCGGCATTGCGCCACGGCACGCGCCGCTGTTGACCACGCTCAACTCCGGCGAGGTGCGGGTACAGCCCGCGGATGGTGGCGAGGAACTGTGGTTCTGGATCGGTGGCGGGGCGCTCGAGATCCAGCCGCACCGGGTGACCGTGCTGGCCGACACCGCGGCGCGTGCCCGCGACCTCGACGAGGCCGCTGCGCTGGCCGCCAAGCAGCGCGCCGAGGACGCCCTCAAGGACCGCACCGGCGCCATGGAAGTGGCGGAAGCCCAGGCCGAGCTGATGCGCGCCGCCGCGCAGCTCAAGGCCATCGAGAAACTGCGCAAGCTCAAGCGCAGCTGATAAACGGGGACATTCTCTATTTCTCCCGACTGCGCGGGCGCCGGCCGGATTGCCGGAAGAAAATAGAGAATGTCCCCCCTCTGTCCCGCCTTACCTCAGCGACAGCAGCAGCAGCGTTCCGCCCACCAGTCCCACCATCAGCGCCGCGAGCCCCGCGCCATAACCGGGCACCGGATCGATCCCTTCGCGCTCCAGCCGGCGCCGATCCGGCCGGTGCAAGACCCAGTAGCCCGCGAAGAACGCCAGCGCCACCGCCCGGTAGAAAATCTGCGCCCAGGTCGAGACATGACTGGTCCCGAGGTCGGTGAGCGCGGCATCGAGCAATCCGGTGCGCGCGGCGAGCACCGAGGCGGTAACGAATGCGGTGAGACCGGCGACCAGCCACGGGATATCCCGCTGCAGCCGGTCGAGCGAGCGCGCTTCGATGGCCGCGAACGCGATGGCGGCCAGCGGTCCGCCGAACAGCGATGAGACCGCGAAGGCAGGGGTGGAGTAATAGCGTGGTTGGCTCACCAGGCCTCGAGACCTCCAGCGACCGGACAGGACGGGGCGACCCCGCCCGCTGAGCCTAGCACGCGATCGCGGCCGCGCGTCCATGCGACCAACGCGCGGTTGCCCTAGAATCAGCCCATCTTTCCGGAGTGTGCCCGCATGCCGTTGAGCGTCGTCATCCTGGCCGCGGGCCAGGGCAAGCGCATGAACAGCGACCTGCCCAAGGTGCTGCAGCCTCTCGCCGGCCGGCCGCTGCTGGCGCACGTCATCGACTGCGCCCGCTACCTCGAGCCGGACGCCATTCACGTCGTCTATGGCCACGGCGGCGAGCAGGTGCGCGAAGCGCTGGCCGATGCGCCGGTGAACTGGGTGCTGCAGGCCGAACAGCACGGCACCGGGCACGCGCTGATGCAGGCCATGCCGGCGATCCCGGACGGGCACACCGTGCTGGTGCTCTACGGCGACGTGCCCCTGACGCGGGCCCCGACCTTGCGCGGCCTGCTGGACGTCGCGACCGGCACGACGCTGGCGCTGCTTTCGGTGCGCCTGCCGGAGCCGACCGGCTACGGGCGCGTGCTGCGCGACAACGCCGGGACGGTGTATCGCATCGTCGAGCAGAAGGACGCCACCCGCAAGGAACTGGCGGTCGACGAGGTCAACACCGGCATGATGGCCCTGCCCGCCGGGCCGCTGCGCGGCTGGCTCGGCAAGCTCTCCAACGACAACGCCCAGGGCGAGTACTACCTCACCGACGTCGTGGCGCTGGCGGTGCGCGACGGCTGCCGCGTCGAGGCAGTGGTCGCGGCCACCGCGGCCGAGGTGCTTGGCGTCAACGACAAGCGCCAGCTGGCCGAGGTCGAGGCCGCGTACCGCAAGATGCGCGCCGACGAGCTGATGCTGGCGGGCGTGACCCTGGTCGACCCGGCGCGGTTCGACCTGCGCGGCACGCTGCAGCACGGCCGCGACGTGGTGATCGACGCCAACGTGCTGCTCGAGGGCGAGGTCAGGCTCGGCGACCGGGTGCGGCTCGGCCCCAATGTCGTGATCCGCAATTGCGAAATCGGCGCCGGCACCATCGTGCATCCGCACAGCCTGCTGGAGCAGAGCCGCGTGGGGCGCGACTGTTCCGTCGGACCCTTCGCGCGCCTGCGTCCCAACAACGACGTGGCCGACGGGGCGCATATCGGCAATTTCGTGGAACTGAAGAACAGCGTGCTCGGACCCGGCAGCAAGGCCAACCACCTGAGCTACATCGGCGACACCACCGTCGGCCAGAAGGTCAACGTGGGCGCCGGCACCATCACCTGCAACTACGACGGCGCCAACAAGCACCGCACCGAGATCGGCGACGGCGCCTTCATCGGCTCCGGCACCATGCTGGTGGCGCCGGTCAAGGTCGGCGAAGAACGCCACCATCGGCGCGGGCTCGACCATCACCCGTGACGCGCCGGCCGGACAAGCTGACCGTCGAGCGCAGCCGCCAGACCACCGTCGACGGCTGGAAGCGTCCGGCGAAGAAGCCCCGCTAGCCCGGGATTCCGTTAACTGTGCCCCGGACGGGGCAGGCCGGCCTTGGATTAGAATAGCCGATCAGGCCACGCAGCCAGGGACAGCTCTTCATGTGCGGAATCGTCGGCGCCGTCGCTGAAGGCGACATCGTTCCCATCCTGATCGAGGGGCTGCAGCGGCTCGAGTACCGCGGCTACGACTCCGCCGGCGTCGCGGTCCTGAACGGCACGCGCCACCTCACGCGGCTGCGCACCGTCGGCAAGGTGCAGCGCCTGAAGGACGCGCTCGGCGGCCAGCCGACGGCGGGGCATCTCGGCATCGCGCACACGCGCTGGGCGACGCACGGCGTGCCGAGCGAGCGCAACGCGCACCCGCACATCTCGCGCGACGGCGTCGCGATCGTGCACAACGGCATCATCGAGAACCACGAGGAGCTGCGCGCGGACCTGGTCGCGCGCGGCTACGAGTTCACCTCCGAGACCGACACCGAGGTCATCGCGCATCGCATCCATCTTCACCGCCAGACGCCAGCCGGACCTGTTCACCGCGGTGCGCGCAACCGTCGCCGAACTGGACGGCGCCTACGCGCTGGCGGTGGTCTCCGAGAACGATCCGGACACCATCGTGCTGGCGCGCGCGGGCTGTCCCGTCGTCATCGGCCTCGGCGAGGACGAGAATTACGTCGCCTCGGACGTCTCCGCGCTGCTGCCGGTCACGCGGCGCTTCATGTTCCTCGAGGAGGGCGACGTCGCCGAGATCCATCGCAGCAGCGTCGAGGTCTTCGACAAGGCCGGCAATCCGGTCGAGCGGCCGGTGCGCATCAGCGAGCTCGACGCCGACGCCGCGGATCGTGGCGAGTATCCGCACTACATGCTCAAGGAGATCCACGAGCAGCCGCGCGCCGTGGCGCAGACGCTGGAGGAGCGCGTGGCCGGCGGCCGGCTGCTGGAGGCCGCCTTCGGACCCGCGGCGATGGACGTGCTGAAGCGCACCGCCGCCGTGCAGATCGTCGCCTGCGGCACGAGCTTCCACGCGGCCTCGGTCGCGCGCTACTTCATCGAGCAGATCGTGCGCCTGCCGTGCTGGGTCGATATCGCCAGCGAGTTCCGCTATCGGCAGCCGGTGGTGCCGCCCAACACGCTGTTCGTTTCGATCTCGCAGTCCGGCGAAACGGCGGACACGCTGGCGGCCTTGCGGCTCGCCAAGGACGAGGGATACCTGTCGACGCTGGCGATCTGCAACGTGCCGGAGAGCTCGCTGGTGCGCGAGTCCGAGCTGGTGATGCTGACGCGCGCGGGCCCGGAGATCGGGGTCGCGTCGACCAAGGCGTTCACCACGCAGCTCGCCGCGCTCGGCATGCTGGTCGTGGCGCTCGCCAAGCACCACGGCATCACGCGCGAGCGTGAGCATGCGCTGGTGTCGCGGCTGATCGAGATCCCGGGCCTCATCGAGCTGGCGCTGACGCTGGATGCCGACGTGCTGGCCATGGCCGAGCGCATCAAGGACAAGCACCACGCGCTGTTCCTCGGGCGCGGCGCGCTGTTCCCGATCGCCATGGAGGGCGCGCTCAAGCTCAAGGAAATCTCCTACATCCACGCCGAGGCCTACGCGGCGGGTGAGCTGAAGCACGGACCGCTGGCGCTGGTCGATGCCGACATGCCGGTCATCACGGTGGCGCCGAACAACGACCTGCTGGAGAAGCTGAAGTCCAACCTGCAGGAAGTGCGCGCCCGTGGCGGCGAGCTGTATGTCTTTGCCGACCCCGAGTCCGGCATCGAGCCTTCGGACGGCGTGCACGTGATCACCATGCCGCGCCACATCAGCTACTTCCAGGCGCCGGCCGTGTACACGATCCCGCTGCAGCTGCTCGCCTATCACGTCGCGGTGCTCAAGGGCACCGACGTGGACCAGCCGCGCAACCTGGCCAAGAGCGTGACGGTCGAGTAACCCAGGAACTCTGTCCGGTCACCGGTCACCGTGCGGTCCACGTCGTCAACGTCGAAGAACGCGATTCGATCCGGGAACTCCGAATTGAACGGGTTGCGCGCGAGCAGCGCGCCGGTCGTCGGATCGATCTCGGTCGTCACGTGCATGGCGGACTTTGCGCGCAGGTCGCCGAGGACCCATTCGACGTAACCGGTGGCGGAGAGGCGGCGCGCCACGGCGGAATCGTTGCGGATCCTGAGCACCGAGAATTTGACCGGGGCGTCCAGGGCGACATGCACCGTCAGTTCGGAGTGGATCCCGGCGGTATCGTGCTCGAACACGCTGTAACCGAAGCCATGTCGGCTGGCGTACCCGCCTACGCCGGGTGCCGGCAATGGCGACGGCGACCAGAACCGCCCGGTCTCCTCGTCGCGCAGGTAAAGGGCCTCACCGCTCGCGTCCGTCACAGGATCGTTGTGCCACGGGGTCAGGCGGAACTCGTGGGCGTTCTCGCTCCACGTGTATCCGACGCCGTTCTCCGATACCACCGTGCCGAACTGCGCGTTGGCGAGCACGTTGACCCAGGGAGCAGGCGTGGTGCGCCCGGGCGCCAGGGTGATGACGTACTCGCGGCCGTCGCGCGTGAAGCCGCCGACGTCGTTCGTGAGGATCAGGTCGGCGCGCGGGGCGATCGTGGCCGCAGGCGCCCGGCAGGGCGTGTTGCGACGGCCTGCAGGGCTGGAATCCGGACGTCCGGCAGACGAAGACGCTTGCAGCTGCTCCGACAGGCTGCCGCGGCCGTCGACGATGATGACTCGCGCGACGGACTGCAGCAGCAGACGGTCTTCCAGGGAGATGTGGTCGGCGGGTCGCACGAAGATGCCGCCTGGCCGGTCGAGCACGTTGGCCTCGACGCCGGCCGCGATCAGGCCCATGATTTCATCGTGGAGCTGCTGGCGATAGCCGGACTGATCCTCGGTCCAGATGACCAGGTCAACGACGAGACCTTTCAGGCGCCAGTAAGCACGGGCCTGGAGCAGCTGCCGGACGAGGCCGATGTTGGCGAGGTCCGCGATCTGCAGCAGCAGGATCGGCAGGTCGCCGGAGATCGCGTAGCCCCACAGCCCGGATTGACCGCGGCGATTGCGCAGGATGACGCCGGCGTCGGCGCGCATCGACGCATTGGCAAAGATCATCGACCCGGCCAGACGCGCGTACTCCTGCGCCCTCGCCTCGGAGATGCCGAACTGCTGCAGCACGACCTGGTTGTGCGTCCACGCGAGATCGAAGACGCGGCTGGCGAGATGTCGATCCTGGTAACGATCGATCAGGTGCTCCGCTGTTTCGCGCGCAGCCGTCGCCCCGGTCACGAGGTCGATCGTGGCGGTCTGGTCCGGCTCGAGGATGACCTCCTGGCGGATGGCGACGATCGGGTCCAGCACCGAGCCCTCGCTGCCGGAGAGCCGGCCCGGCATGGCCATTGCGCGCGGCCTGGCGAGGGTCCGGCCGCGGCCGACGAAGCGCGCACGGTCGGTCTCGAAGGACATTTCGCCGGTGTCCGCTCCTGATACCGCCATGAGGTGAAACAGCCAACCCGGCTCCTCGCCGTGCGTGCGGGGCCGGCGCGTGCACAGCACGGCTCGTTTCGCCCGCAGGACCTCGGTCTGCACGAACAGCTTGCTGAATGCCGGGTGCAAGGCGTCCGCTGCCGGGGCCGCCAGAACGACTTCGGCGTAACTCGTGATCTCGATCGTCCGGCGCAGGCCAGACCGGTTGATGAGCCTGATGCGGCGCAGCTCAATGTCATCTTCGGGCGAGATCACGATCTCCGTCCGTGTTTCGATCAATGAATCCTCGATCCGGTCCCTGCGATGAAACTCGGCCCGTCCTTCCGTGAAAACCGCCTCGTAGTGCTCGGGCACCACCTGCGTCGGTTGCCATGTATTCGACCAGAACACGCCGCTGTCCGTATCGCGGAGGTAGCAGAAGCTTCCCCAGTGATCACGGGTCGGGTCTTCCCGCCAGCGGGTGACCGCGATGTCCTTCCAGCGGCTGTATCCGCCACCCGCTGCCGTGACGAGCACGTGGTAGCGACCGTTCGACAGCAGCTGCACTTCCGGAACCGGGGTGTCCGGGCTGCTGATGACGCGAATCGGCGGCGCGAACGTCTCGACAGACGCGGGCATCAGCGACAGCGCGGCGGGATGAGCAAGGAACGCCGCCGATCTCGGGATCCGCTCGTGCAGCAGCATCAGCGTCGCCTGGAACCGGGGGTCGGACGCGAACCGCTTCTGGAAAGGATGGTCGAGGAGCAGGTCCGCGACGGACAGCATGCACATCCCCTGGTGATGCGCCATGTACGACCGGACGATCGCCCTGGACCGGCCGCGCGGTACGCGCGACGGCGTGTAGTCGACGGCCTCGTGCATGCCGAACTGCCCGAGCAGTCCCTCCGCCGCGAGCCGCTGCAGGTTCTCGCACGCGGCCTCGGGCTCGACCATCAATGCGAGGGCCGAGGCGTACGGAGCTATGACCAGGTCGTCCGCCAACCCGCGCTGCAGTCCCAGTCCCGGCGCGCCGAACGCGCGGTACTGGTAGTCGCGGTGCGCGTCGACCATGTTGTAGCCGGACTCGGAGATGCCCCAGGGAACGCCGCGCTGCTGGCCGTACTCGATCTGGCGCCGCACCGCCGACCGACTCGTCTGGTCGAGCAGGGTATCCGGGTAGTCGGGCATGACGAGCAGCGGCATCAGGTACTCGAACATCGAGCCGCTCCAGGAGACCAGCACCGGTGCGCCGCCAGCGAGCGTCAGCAACCGCCCCAGCGCGAACCAGTTCTCCTGCGGGAGCTGCCCCTGCGCGATGGCCACGAAACTGGTGAGCCTCGCCTCCGACGCCAGCAGGTCGTAGTAACTCGCGTCGCGGCGCCGCTCGGTCACGTTGAAGCCGATCGTCAGCAGGCGGCGACTGGTGTCGTACAGGAAGGCGAAGTCCGGGGTCGCGAACTCGCCGGCCTGCCGGGCCAGCTCCTCGATGGTGGCGAGTCGTTGCCGCGCGACCGCGCTGCCTGCGGCAACAGAGTCTCGGAACGCGAGCAGCCACCCGCGCGAAGGCTCGTCGCGCTCCGCGGCGAGCGCCTGCGCGATGACCGGCAGCACACGCTCCCCGAGCGTCGCGACCTCGCGCAGGGTCGGCAGTGTTGCGTGGGCCAGAGGGCTATCGAGTCCCTCCGGGGGGTCGGGCAATGCCGTCCACGGTGCGAGGAGCGCGAGCTCGTCGCGGGCGGCGCGACACTGGTCGAGCAGGGCGCGCGCCCAGTCCCAGTCCTGCTGGCCGGTGTCCGCGCCGCGGCGAGCGCGCGCCGCCGCCGGTCGATGCGACTTCATCGACCAGCACGACCAGGCGGTCGAGCCGTCGCCGCGCGTCGAACAGTGACGTCACCTTTGCTGCGATGCCAGCATCGATGTCGCGAGCCAGTGCCAGATACGTCTCCGGACCTCGCCGGCCTGCGATCGCGTGAGGATGCCCAGCGTGTCGGCGAGTCCCTCGAACACGCGGCGCGGCAGGATCGGCGCGTCGGCCAGGGCCAGCAGGCCCGTGCGCAGCGTGAGCAGGTGAGCGGCGAGATTCCCGCTGTCGACGGTCGACACGTACATCGGCAGCAGCGGCTGCAGGCTCTGCGTGTCGTACCAGTTGAGGAAGTGACCCCGGTACCGCTCCAGGGTCGCCATGCTCTGAAACGCCCTGGACGTGCGGTCGAGCAGTCGGCCGGCCGGAAGGTAGCCGAAATCGTGGGCGGCGAGGTTTGCCAGGAGCGCGAGGCCCATGTTGGTGGGTGAAGTGCGATGCGCCACGGTCGGTCCGGGCTGTTCCTGGAAGTTGTCTGGCGGCAGCCAGTTGTCATCCGGTCCGACGAACCGCTCGAAGAACCCCCAGGTCCGCCGGGCGAGCGCGTGCAGGAAGTCCGCTTGCTGGGGTGAGAGGCTGGGATCCTGCCGGACCAGCGGACGGCTCAGCCACCAGGTGAGGCCGGGTGCGGCCAGCCACAGGAGCAGGACCGGCGCCGCCACGAGCAGCACCAGGGGTCGCTCCATATCGAGGTACGCAGCCGTCGCGAGCGCGATTACCGGCGACATCCACATTGACCGGAGTGATAGCGCGCGCGAGCGCTTTACAGGCCGCGAGCGGTCCCGCAGCATTCCCGACCGGGGACATTCTCTATTTCCGCCGGAAATAGAGAATGTCCCCTGATTTCTGGTGGATTGCACGGGATGCTCTACGAACGCCTGATACTGCCGTTTTTTCGCGCCACCTCGCGTCGCGCCATGCGCTTTGACGCCGGGCCGGCGGCCGTGCCGGCGCCGCCACCGGGCGGCGAAGCGTTCCTGTACGTACACATTCCCTTTTGCCAGGTGCTGTGCCCGTTCTGTTCGTTCCATCGCGTCCAGTACAAGGAGTCCAAGGCCAGCCGTTACTTCACGGCCCTGCGCCGCGAGATCGAGACCTATCGGGACGCCGGCTTCCGCTTCACGGGCGTGTACGTCGGCGGCGGGACACCAACGGTGGCGCCCGACGAGCTCGCCAGGACCCTGGACCTCATCCGTTCCTGGTTCCCGGTGCGCGAGGTCTCGATCGAGACGAATCCCTCCGACCTGACGGACTCGACTCTCGGCATCCTCGCGGATGCCGGCGTCGATCGCGTGTCCGTTGGCGTGCAGAGCTTCGATGATGATCTGCTGAAGGAGATGGAGCGCTATCACAAGTACGGCTCGCGGGCGCAGATCCTCGAGAGCCTGGAGCGCGCGGCAGGTAAGTTCCGCACGCTCAATGTCGACATGATCTTCAACCTGCCGCACCAGACCCCGGAGATTCTCGAGCGGGACCTCGCGACCGTGCGGGAGTCGGCGGCCAACCAGGTTTCGTTCTACCCGCTCATGACGTCCGACACCGCGCGACTGAAGATGACCGCGCGCATGGGCCGCCTCGACCGCAAGCGCGTGCGCCAGTACTATCAGCGCATCCTCGACGGACTGGCGCAAGATTTCCATCCGGCCTCGGCCTGGTGCTTCACGCGCGGTGCTGCGGCGGGTGTCGATGAATACATCGTCGACTCGAGCGACTACGTCGGGCTCGGTAGCGGCGCGTTCAGCTATGTCGAGGGGTCGATGTACGCCACGACATTCTCGCTCAACGCTTATGCGGATCGCATGGCGCGCGGCGAGCCGGCGATCACCCAGCGGCGCGCCATGAGCCTGCATGAGCAGATGCGTTACGAGATGCTGATCCGCCTGTTCGGGTTGCGGCTCGATCACGACTGGCTGGAGCGGCGTTTCGGCGGCCGCTTCCGGACGCACATGTTCGCCGAGATGGCGGCGCTCAAGCTCATCGGCGCAGTGCGCGAGGACGCAACCGGTTACCGCCTCACCGAGCGCGGCATGTACCTGTGGGTGCTAATGATGAGCGCGTTCTTCGAGTCGGTGAACGTGTTCCGCGAGCAGATGCGTTCGCACATCCGCGAAGAACTCGAGCAAGAGCAGGACGAAGGGGTCGAAACACCTGCCGCCGCCTTCGAGCGCCTGACCCGCTTCGCCCGGAGGGGTCAGACGCCGCTCTGACCCCACTCTGGCACCACTCTGACCCCAGTGAGCGGGCAGGTGCCCGAGCGGTACACGAGCAGTACACGACTGGTACCCGAGTGGCGTCTGACCCCTCCTAGGAGAAGAGGGCGGTGTTGTCGATGTAGATCCGGTAGCTCTGGATCTTGTCGCCGCGCAGGTAGAAGACGTTGACGAACGGCAGGGTCAGGGTGCTGCCGTCGTGGCGGGTGTAGGTGACCTCGCCCTCGCAGACGGCCGTGTCGGCGTCGTTCCAGGTGCGGATCAGCCGGTGGCGGCTGCCGCCGATCGCCGCGAAGAACCCGCCGACCATGGCGCCGATGGCCTCGTGGCCCACCGCTGCCGGCGCGTTGGCGAAGCGGAACTCGCCGCCATCCGCCAGGAAGGCGAGGAACGCCGCCGTGTCCTTGCCGTCGATGGTGGCGAACAGTCGCTCCCACCATGCCTTGTCCCGCATCAGGTTCTCCGCAAGTCCGTAACCGTCACCCGACATGCCGGTCGGCACGATGGCCTACCCGGGTTTCGGCTGCACGTTGTTGCTACGCACCATTTTGCCACAAGTACGTACAGGGACTACGCCAAACACGTAATAACTACTGATTCTAACGGCTTCGCCTCAGGCCTAACGTTCGCTCATGACGCGGCCGCCCGATCGCCGTGTCCCGCGTTTCTGGCTCGCAGCAACAAGTCAGAAGGGGAGTGAGCCGTAATGTTTGGAACAAGGACTTGGAAAGGGCTGGCCGCCGTCACCGTCGCCGCCCTGATGGCGGCCGGCATCGCCGGCTGTTCGGGTGACGATGGTTCGGATGGCTCGGCAGGCCCGGCAGGGCCGGCTGGTCCCAGCGGACCGACTGGGCCGTCAGGCCCGCCGGGAACCCCGGCACCGGGACCGACCGCGGCCTCCGTGACCACGGCCGACGCCATCGTCGCGACCGTGACCGGCGTCAGCATCGCCTCGCCGCCTGTGGTGACGTTCCGCCTCGCCGATCGCAGCGGCGCACCCCTGCAGGGGCTGCAGCCAAACCAGATCCGCTTTGCGATCGCCAAGCTGGTGCCGGGCACCGGTGGCGGGTCGAGCCAGTGGGTGTCCTACATCAACCGCAGCGTCAATCCGGCTGCAGGCTTCGTGGGCACACAGCCCGCGATCCAGGCGAACACCGAGACCGCGACGGCGGGCACGCTCACCGACAATGGTGACGGCACCTACACCTACCGCTTCGCCGTCGACGTCGCGAACGTGACCGCACCGGTCGCCGTGGCCTATGACGCGACGCTGACCCACCGCGTGGCGATCCAGTTGTCCGGCCTGCCGGGCATCAACAACGCGTCCTACACCTGGCAGCCTTCGTCCGGCGCGACCACGGGCATCTTCTCCCGCGAGATCGTCGACAACGACACCTGCAACGCCTGCCACGACGTGCTGTTCTTCCACGGTGGCTCGGCGGATTCCGGCGGCCGGCGCGACACGCAGTACTGCGTGACCTGCCACAACCCGGGCTCGACCGATCCCGAGACGACCAACAGCGTCGACATGAAGGTGATGATCCACAAGATCCACGCCGGCGCGGAGTTGACCAACGGCTACGGCATCGTGGGTTACGGCGGTACGGTGTATGACTACTCAGGCATCGAGTGGACCCAGGACATCCGCAACTGCCAGACCTGCCACGAGGAAAGCGACACTGACACGCCGCAGGCCAGCAATTGGCGGACGACCGTCAACATCGAGGCTTGCGGCACCTGCCACGACAACATGAACTTTGCGACGGGCGAGGGCCATGGGGCGGTAGGCCCGGCGACCAACGCCGACTGCGCCGTGTGCCACGGCCCGACCGCGACGCTGTTCAATGGCTCGCTCAGGCCCGAAAACGCGCACAAGATCCCGGCTGACGAGGCTGCCAAACTGTTCCAGTACCAGGTGGTCAGCGTCTCCGGTGTGCAGCTCGACGGTACGCCTGGTGTGGTGGCTGGCAAGGTTTCGCCGGGCGAGTACGCGCTGGTGACCATCAAGGTCGTCAACCCGGCGACGGGCACGGCCTACGACATCAACGACCAGAGCCTCGCCAACCCGTTCTTCACCAAGCCGGGTGCCACGACGAGCCTCAACGTGGACGTCGCCTGGACGACGCGTGACTTCACCAACTTTGGCAGCGGCAGCGCGACGGTCACGACCGGCTCGCCGGCCCAGCCGACGCAGATCGGTTTCCTGGCCAACACCGCGGTCTCGGCCACCGTGTGCGTCGGCGGAGCCGGCGTAGGCTGCCCGCCGCAGGCGCTCGGCCGCCCGGTCGCAAACCCGGACGGTTCGTTCACCAAGGCGGCGCTCAGGCCAGTTCCGGCCAGTGGCGTCACGGGCTCGGGTGCCGCGGTGATCGAGGGCCGTCCGGCCGTCGATACCGATCCGGATCCGGCCGTGACCACCTACCAGCGCGTGCGCGTGGTGTCCGTCGGCCTGCCGTTTGCGATCACCGACAGCGCGCCGGTGGCACGCCGCTCGGTCGTCGATACGGGCAAGTGCAACGACTGCCACAACAACCTGTCGCTGCACGGCAGCGGCCGGACCGCCAACACGGAGCTGTGCTCGACCTGCCACAATGCGGACTTCGCGTGCCGCACCGTGGGCCAGATCGGTTCCACAGACCTCAAGCGGATGGCGCACGGCATTCATGCCGGCACGTTCAACGAGTGCGGTCATGACTACACCGGTGTGGTGTATCCGGGACGGATCAACAACTGCGAGGGTTGCCACAAGGCCGACACCTTCTACCCGGTCGATGCGACCAAGGTGTTTGCCACTTCGATCGACGCCGGAGCGGATCGCTCCACGCCGGTCGACGACATCAACATCACGCCGAACCTGGCGGTCTGCGGCAACTGCCACACCAGTGCCCTGGGCGTGGCACACATGAAGCAGAACGGCGGCTCGGACACGGCGGTGCAGGACAGCGACGGGACCTACCTGTCGGGCAGCATCGAGACCTGCGCGCTGTGCCACGGCCCGGGCAAGACCGCGGACATCCGTGACGCGCACAAGATCGACCAGTTCGTCGACAATTGATGACACGGCAGCCGGCGGGGAGCTGAGTCCCCGCTGGCACTCCCGCCGACCTGGGGCGCCTCGCAAGGGGCGCCCTTTTCGTTTTGCGCGACACCCGCCTGGCTGAATGCTGCATTGCGATACCGGGGCCTCGGAAACTACCTACACAAAACCGCCCATGCTCGGATTCAACCGGCCTCCCCCGTTGCCTACGGTGCACGGTGAATGAATCCCCGTGGGCGCCGCGCCAGTCGCGCGGGCTGTCCACCCGGGAACAACAAGGGAGAGCGCAACATGCTTCGGGGTAGGGAGAGCGTGGGAAGGCTGGCCACCATCGCGGTGGCCGCCATGTTGGCAGTCGGTTTCGCCGGCTGTTCTGGAGACGATGGCAAGGACGGCTCGGCTGGATCGGCCGGTCCGGCAGGGCCGGCCGGACCTGTCGGTCCCTCGGGTCCGCCGGGAACGCCGGCGCCGGGTCCGGGCGTGGCGTCCGTCACCACGGCTGACGCTGTCGTGGCGACGGTTACCGGCGTGAGCATTGCCTCACCACCGGTGGTGACTTTCCGCCTCGCCGACCGCAACGGCGAGCCCTTGCAGGGCTTGCAGCCCAACCAGATCCGCTTCGCGCTCGCCAAGCTGGTACCGGGCACCGGCGGCGCATCGAGCCAGTGGGTGTCCTATATCAACCGCACCGCGACGCCGGTCGCGGGCTTCGTCGGCACGACCCCTGAGAACCAGGCGACGACGCAGACGGCGACGGCCGGCACGCTGACCGACAACGGTGACGGCACCTACAGCTATGAGTTCTCGTTCGACATCACCAACGTGACCACGCCGGTGGCGGTCCCTTATGAACCGACACTGACCCATCGCGTGGCAATCCAGCTGTCCGGCTTGCCGGGCATCAACAATGCATCGTACGACTGGCAGCCTTCGAGCGGTGCGACCACGGGGTTGTTCACCCGCGAGATCGTCGACAACGACACCTGCAACGCCTGTCACGACGTGATGTTCTTCCACGGCGGCTCGCCCGATGGCGGGGGCCGGCGCGACACGCAGTACTGCGTGACCTGCCACAACCCGGGCTCGATCGATCCCGAGACGACCAACAGCGTCGACATGAAGGTGATGATCCACAAGATCCACGCCGGCGCCGAGCTGACCAACGGCTACTCGGTGGTCGGGCACGGCTCGACCTTCTATGACTACTCGAACATCGTGTGGACCCAGGATATCCGCAACTGCCAGACCTGCCACGAGGAGAGCGACGCGGATACGCCGGACGCCAGCAACTGGCGCACGGTGGTAAACATCGAGTCCTGCGGCACCTGTCACGACGATATCAACTTCGCAACGGGGGCGGGGCACGGTGCGGTCGGTCCGGCGACGGACGCCGACTGCGCAACCTGCCATGGTCCCAGCTCGACGCTGTTCGGCGGCAGGTTGAAGGCCGAGAACGCCCACAAGATCCCGGCCGTCGAAGCCGCCAAGGCCGTCGAGTACGAAGTGGTCAGCGTGGCGGGCGTGCAGGCCGATGGCTCGGCCGGCGTGGCGGCCGGCAAGGTGTCACCGGGCGAATTCGCGCTGGTCACCATTCGCGTCCGCAATCCGCTCACCGGCGACGACTACGACATTCTGGACGCGGACCTGAGCAACCCGTTTGCGGTGAAGCCGGGTGGCACTTCGCCGAGGCTGCGAGTTGACGTCGCGTGGACGACGCAGGACTTCACCAACACCGGCAGCGGCAGCGCGACGGTGACATCCGGTACCCCCGCGCAGCCGACGCAAATCGACTTCCTGTCGGCCACGGCGGATCCGGGTGGCGTGCCGCCGCAGGCGGTCGGCCTTGCGACCGACAACGGCGACGGCACCTTCACCAAGGCGGCGCTGGTGCCAGTGCCGGGCTCCGGGGTGACGGGCTCCGGTGCGGCCATCATCGAGGGCCGGCCAGTGGTCGACGTCGATCCGGACCCAGCGGTGACCACCTATGACCGTCTGGCCGTGATCTCGGTCGGCATCCCGTTCGCGATCACCGACAACGCACCGGTGGCGCGCCGCTCCGTGGTCGATATCGCCAAGTGCAACGACTGCCATAACACGCTGTCGCTGCATGGCGCGAACCGCACGGGCAACACCGAGCTGTGCTCGACCTGCCACAACCCGGACCTCACCTGCCGCAGCACCGGCTCGCCGATCGGCACCACCGACCTGAAGGTGATGGCGCATGGTCTGCACGCCGGCACCTTCGACCAGTGCGGTCACGACTACACCGATGTGGTGTACCCGGGACGGATCAACAACTGCGAGGGCTGCCACAAGGAGAACACCTTCTACCCGGTCGACGCGACCAAGGTGTTTGCGACCTCCTTCGATCCGGGCGCCGACCGTTCCGTTTCGACGGACGACGTCAACATCACGCCGAACCTGGCGGTCTGCGGCAACTGCCACACCAGTGACCTGGGCGTGGCACACATGAAGCAGAACGGCGGCTCGGACACGGCAGTGCAGGCGGTCGACGGGACGTACCTGTCGGGCAGCATCGAGACCTGTGCGCTGTGCCACGGTCCGGGCAAGAGCGCGGACATCCGCGACGCGCACAAGATCGACCAGTTCGTCGACAATTGATGACACGGCAGCCGGCGGGGAGCTGAGTCCCTGCCGGCACTCCCCGCTCCAGGGCGCCCAACCGGGCGCCCTCTTTTTTTCGTGGATCCCTGGAGCGGAAGCCGACTTCGAAAGCCTTCGCCGGCGCGTCGCGGCAGCCGGACTTTTACGTACTTTCTGATCGACTTTCTCTTATTTTGCGCCGCCCAAAAAATACCTACTGTTCAGTATCAAGAGTCCGCATGGGCGTTGCGCCGGGGGTGCACGCGTGCGGCTCGGATACGACAAGGGAGAGCTGTCATGTTGTCCTTGAGGGAGTACAGGGGAAAGCTGGCGACCATCACAGCGGTAGCCATGCTGGCGGCCGGTTTTGCCGGTTGCTCTGGCGATAACGGCGCGGACGGTCCAGCGGGGCCAGCGGGGCCTGCAGGCCCGACCGGGCCGACAGGTCCGGCGGGGCCGCCGGCACCACCACCGCCGGGACCCGTTGGTTCGGCTACCGGTGACCTCACCGGAACCGTCACCGATGTGAGCATCACGAACAACAGCGCGCTCGTCACCGTGACGTTCGACCTCAAGGACGCCGCCGGCCTGGCGGTCGTAGGCGCCGAGGCGAAGAACTTCGAGTTCCAGATCGCCAAACTGGTTGATGCCAACGACACGCGTCCCGCCTACTGGCAGAGCTACGTAAACCGCTCGAACCTCGAAGACGGCGGCATCGCCGTGCTCGCCGGTGGCGCGGAGCGCGGCAAGCCAACGGCGACCGCTACGCCCGGCAGGTACACCTACACGTTCTGCACCGACCTGGACGCCGTGAAGGACTTCCAGTACTACGGCAGCGGTCTCGAGCCCGCCGGTTCGTGCTCCAGCTCCGCCGTCGGCAACGGTGGCGCGATCGCGGGCGCGTTCTGGGACAGCTTCAAGACGACCCTTGACCTGGACTACGACCCCAACGCGGTGACCCGCATCGCGATTCTCGGCCGCGACGGCGCGATCGTGAATGTGGTCAGTGACTTCGTGCCGGCGACGCTGCCGGCCCTCCAGGCCGCCACGGCCAACGAGGTGATCACCGACGAGTCCTGCGGCGCCTGCCATGCCGAGAACTCGGCCGACCGCGGCAAGCTGCTGTTCGGCAACAAGGGCAGCGGCCACCTCGGCCGCCGCTACAAGATCGAGGTCTGCACGGCGTGCCACAACGCGACGAGCTTCGACTCCGAGTACTCCACGGTGGACAATTGGGTCACGATCGACCTCAAGGTGCTGGTCCATAAGCTGCACGCCAATGTCAGCTACCCGCTGTTCAGCGAGGAGATCACCTACCCGCAGGGGAGCGAGAACTGCCGTACCTGCCACGACAACGCCCGCATCACGCAGCCCGCGAACCGTGATCCGGACAACGCGATGGCGTGGATGACCGAGGTCACGCAGCAGGCCTGCAACACCTGCCACGCAGTCGACTTCACCAATCACTTCGGCAACCAGCCGGACAACGTGCAGTGCGGCGTCTGCCACGGCCCGACCCGCTCGCTGCCGGTCACTGCGGCGCATGCGAACCCGTACTCGACGCCAAACAATCCGGAGCTACCGGCAGGCGTCGGTGCGCTCGAGTACCAGATCGCGTCCGTGACGGTCGATGCGGCCAACCAGCCGATCGTCCGGTTCCGCGTGCTGCTCGACGGCGCGCCGCTCAACCTCGCAGCGCTGCCTGCCGGCATGGCCTTCGGCGGCGGCACGAGCCCTGGCTTCAAGATTGCCTGGAGTGCATCGGACACGCTGCCGAACGGCTCCGTCATCGCGCAGCCGGTGGACTTCAACAACGTCGGTGGCACGGGCCGCGGGTTCTTTGGCCTGGGCAATGACCCATACGCGAGCTACGGCTTCTCGAAGGTGGACCAGCCGTTCACCGTCGGCCTCAGCGGCATCGTCGCTTCGCTGGGCGCACCGGATGCGGATGGGTATTACACGACGGTCGCGGGCATCAGCCCGACGTCACCAGTCGCCTTCCCGGCGGGCGCGAGCCTGCGTGCGGTGGCCATCGAGAGCTACTTCACCTTCAATGCGGGGACGATGAGCTCTGTCAACGTGGCCGGTGATGCGGTCGTCAAGGCCGTCGCAGGCGAGGAACGTCGCTCGCTGGTCGACATTGATACCTGCAACACCTGCCACGAGGGCATCGGCTTCCACAGCAACAGTGGCCGCCGCAACAACCCCGACCACTGCGTGATGTGCCACAACCCCGAGCTCGCGACGAGCAACACCTTCGCCGGCTTCGTCGAGGGTACGGGTGGCGCGTTCTCGCTGACGCCGGTCGCCGGCTTCACCGAGGTGGCGCAGAAGTCGAACAACCTGAAGGACATGCTGCACTCGATCCACGGGGCGGCGGTCCGCGAGGCGCCGTTCAACTTCATCCGCGGCACGCTGGCCGGTGGCAGTGGCAACGGCCTGCATGCCTATGCCGAGGTTACCTACCCGGCGCAGGTGGCCGACTGCGGCGCCTGCCACACGACCGCGAGCACCTATGACGCGGTGATCGACGAGGATGCGCTGCCGAGCGTCATCGCCCTCGTCCCGGGTGGATCGGAGACCAAGCTGCCGCCGACGACGGCCGCCTGCTGGTCCTGCCACGACGGCACGCTGGCGACTGAGCACATGAAGCAGAACTCCGGCGACTTCGTCGGTGTCGAGACCTGCGTGCTGTGCCATGGCCCCGGCAGGTCGGTTGATGTCAGCGCCGCGCACGGTGGTGAATAGGCGGTGAACACGGGAGGATGAAACCCGGCGGGGAGTTGTGTCCCCGCCGGATTCCTCCGGAACTACGGGGCGCCCGCAAGGGCGCCTCGCTTTATGTGGGCCTGTGTGCGCTGCAGCAAGAAGCCGCCGCCGCTATTGGCACTTGTACCTATGCCCGGCAACGCAAGCCCTTATTCAATCGGGGTGTTGACTGCCCTACCGTCGATACCTGATAGGCCGGAGCCGGCAGCGCGGGAGTGCTGCGAGCAGGCCCGGCCCGCTGACAGGGGAGAGACCGTCATGCTGTTCGGCAGGGAAGTATTCGGAAAACTGGCCACGATTGCCGTGGCCATCATGTTGACCGCTGGATTCGCCGGTTGTTCCGGTGATGACGGCAGCGACGGTGCTGCAGGACCCGCGGGTCCAGCCGGCCCCGCCGGTCCAGCCGGTCCTCCGGGACCCCCAGCGCCGGGCGCCGCGGCGCCGAATGTCAGCACCGCGGACGTCATTCTCCCATCCATCACCGGTGTGAGCATTGCATCGCCGCCGGTGCTGTCGTTCACGCTGGCTGACTCCAGCGGCAACCTGCTGCAAGGCCTGCAGCCGGGCGACCTGCGCCTGATCATCACCAAGCTGGTGCCAGGTACAGCCGGCGGCTCGAGCGCCTGGCAGTCGTACATCAATGTGACCCGCAGCCCCTCGCCGGGCTTCGACGGCACGGAAGCAGTGCAGCAGGCGACTACCGAGACGGCGACGGCCGGGACCTTCACCGACAACGGCGACGGTACCTACACGTACCAGTTCTCCTTCGACATTGCGACAGTCGCGGGCGTCTCCTACGACCCGACGCTGACCCATCGCGTCTGCATGCAGATCGGCGGCAGCGTGCCGGTCGACAACAACGCCTGCTACGACTGGCAGCCCTCGACGGGCGCCACCACGAACCTGTTCACGCGCGAAATCGTCGACAACGACACCTGCAACGCCTGCCACGACGGCCTGGCGTTCCACGGTGGTGGGCGGCGCGACACGCAGTACTGCGTGACCTGCCACAACCCGGGCAGCATCGACCCGGAGAGCACGAATACCGTCGACATGGCAGCGATGATCCACAACATCCACGCCGGTGCGGAAGGTGGGCGGCTGCCGTACTACATCGTTGGCTACCGCAGCACCGTGTACGACTATTCGAACATCGAGTGGTCGCAGGACATCAGGAACTGCCAGACCTGTCATGAGGAGAGCGACACCGACACGCCGGATGCGAGCAACTGGCGCGAGACCATCAACGCGGCGTCCTGCGGCACTTGCCATCACAGCGACGTGAACTTCGAGACGGGCGTCGGCCACGGCAACGTGGGTGCGGCGACCGATGACCAGTGCGCGCTGTGCCACGGTCCGAACTCGACGCTGTTCCCGGCTCTGAAGGTCGAAGTGGCCCACAGGATCCCGACCATCGAGGAAGGCAAGAAGTACGAGTTCAACGTGCTGTCGGTGTCCAACACGGCGCCCGGCCAGACGCCGTCCGTGACCTTCTCGGTCACCGACCCGACCAACGGCGACGCGCCGTACAACATCCAGTCGGATGCGCCGTTCACCGTGTGTGCCGGTGGCGCGAGCCGCCTGGCGGTGCTGCTCGGCTGGAGCACGGCCGACTACACCAACGCCGGCACGGGCGCGAGCCCGGCGCAGCCGGTCAGCCTGAACCCGCTGACTGCCTGCGGTGGCTCGTCGGTGGCGAACGGCGACGGAACGTTCACCGTCACCTCCGCGGTGCCGGTGCCGGCCACTCAGACGGGTACGCTGATCGCCGCCCTGGAAGGCCACCCGGCCGTCGACGTCGATCCGAACGTGGCCGGTGCGGAGCGCATCGCAGTCAAGAACGACTGGCTGTATGGGGCCATCACGGGCAGCGTGGTGCCGCGTCGGCAGCAGGTGCTGATCGAGAAGTGCGACGAATGCCATAGCCAGCTTTCGCTGCACGGCAACAACCGCACCGACGCGCCCGAAGTCTGCGTTACCTGCCACAATCCTGGTGCAACAGATATCAGCCGCCGCGCGGGCGGGTGCCTGACCAACCTGGGACCGGACGACGCCTCGATCGACATGAAGTACATGATCCATGCGATTCATGCTTCGGGTGCGACCGGGGTGCCGTACGAGGTCTGCGGCTTCGGCAACAGCACCAACGTGTTCGACATCATCTACGTTGGCAAGCTGAACAACTGTGAAGGCTGCCATGCGACCGACGGCTACTATCCGGTCGATTCGACCAAGGTGCTCGGCACCACGGTCGACGCGAACGGCGCAGGGTTCTTCGATGACGCGGTGACCTCGCCGAATGCGGCGGTCTGCACCACCTGTCACACCAGTGGCACGGCGCGCGCGCACATCGACCAGAACGGCGGCTACTTCGAGCAGATTCAGGTCAAGAACGACGCGACCGGCCAGATGATCCCGGGCGGCGATATCGAGACTTGTGCGCTCTGCCACGGACCGGGCAAGAGTGTCGACCTGCGCGAAGCGCACGGCATTGGGGCCTTCGAGGTCTTCAACGTCCGCGACAACGACTGAGCCGGCCGGGCGGCGGGGAAATCCCCGCCGCCCCGTCCGCGGTTCGATGACGATGAGCGGCCGGCTTCACGCCGGCCGCAGTCGTGTCAATGAGGAAGAGGCATGATGAACAAAAGGACCTGGCTCGGCACGTTGCTGGCATTCGGCGCCGCCGCTGCGCTCAGCAGCGGAACCGCACTGGCCGAGGACGAGGAGGCCGCGGCCTACAGCAAGAACGGCGCGGACACCTGCCTGCGCTGTCACGGCGACGACATGGCGGTCATGGGCATCTTCCGTTCTGCTCACGCCCAGCCCAACAATCCGCGTTCACCATTCGGTCACGGGCAGCTGCAGTGCGAGTCCTGCCACGGTCCCGGCGGGGCCCACACCAAGCGCCCGAAGAAGGGCGAGGAGCGTGCGCCGGTCATCCAGTTCGGCCGTGACAAGGTCACCCCGGTGCGCGAGCAGAACGCCATGTGTACCGGCTGCCACAACGCCGACACCGGCAGCTGGCACGCCTCCGCGCATGACGCGAACGACGTGGGCTGCGCGGACTGCCACAACAGCCACGAGCCACGCGATCCGGTGCTGGCGAAAGCCACACAGGCCGAGGTCTGCGGCACCTGCCACCAGGTGCAGAAGGCGAACATGCTGCTGCCGTTCTCGCACCCGCTGCGGGACGGCCAGATGGACTGCACGTCCTGCCACGCGCCGCACGGCTCACAAAGCCAGGCGTCCCTCAACAAGGACACGGTCAACGACACCTGCTACCAGTGCCATGCCGAACAGCGCGGCCCGTTCCTGTGGGAGCATCAGCCGGTCAGCGAAGACTGCGGCCTGTGCCATAAGCCACACGGTTCGGTACAACCCGGCATGGTCACCCAGCGCTCGCCGTTCCTGTGCCAGCAGTGCCACGGCCAGCAGGGGCATCCCTCCGTGCCGGGGCTGCCGGCCGGCCTGCCGGGCGGCACCGTGAACATCTCACTGCTTGCCGGCGGCTGCGCCAACTGCCACTCGCAGGTGCACGGTTCGAACCATCCCTCTGGCTCCAAGCTGATGCGCTGAGTGGACGGGAGGACACCACACATGAACAAGCCAAACATCCTGCTCACCAGTGCCGTTGCCAGCCTGCTAACCGCGGCCCAGGCGGGCGCTGCCGCGCCGGCGGGCGTCGACACCTCCGAGTGGAAGTGCGAATCCTGCCCGTTCCAGACCACCTACGAGGCGGACTCCGACGTCGGCGTGCTGTATGTCGACGAGGACTCCGCCCGTTACGGCCGCTACAACGGCCTCGACGAGAAGGGCGTCTATGCCGACGTCAATGCCTACGGCGGCAGCCGCTCGGAATCCGGCGTCCACTATTCCTACGACCTGATCGACCTCGGGCTCGATACCCGTGAGGCAGAGCTCTCCTTCGGCAAGGAAGGCACGATCGAAGGGCGTCTGTCCTACGACGGGCTCGTGCATCGCGTCTGGGACACGACGGTGACGCCGTTCAGTCTCTCCGGTGGCGACACCCTGACGCTGCCGTCGGGCTGGGTCCGCTCCGCGACGACTGCGGGCATGACCGCGCTGTCGGGCTCGCTGTCACCGATCAACATCGGCACCGAGAGAAGGACCCTTGGCGCCGGACTCAAGTACCTGCTCGGCACCCAGCTCGAGTTCTTCGCGGACTACAGCCGCCAGGAGATCGAGGGCAACCGGCTCAATACGGCCAGCTTCCTCATCCAGGCACTGGAGTACGCGGAGCCAGTCGACGCCGCGCACGACCAGATCGAGATCGGCGCCATGTATCGCTTCGGGCAGGGCTACGCGCGCCTGTCATACTACGCGTCGGACTACGACAACGCGCTGTCGTCGATCACCTTCGACAACCCGTACGTTCCGATCGCGGTCGACACCGTCACGGGCCGCAAGGCGCTCGCACCCGACAACAAGGCCGATCTGATCTCGCTCGACGGCAATTTCCTGCTGCCGTGGTGGGATGGCGTGCTGAGCTACCGCGTTGCGGAGGGCTCGATGAAGCAGGACCAGACGTTCCTGCCGCTGTCGACCAGCGCCGCGCTCAACGCGACGGGAGTCATCCCGCGCGGCAATCTCGGCGGCGACGTCAGCACCAGCCGCTATCGCGCCAGCCTGTCGCTCCGCCCCCATCCGCGCCTGCGCGGACGGGTGAGCTACCGCTATGACGAGCGCGACGACGGCACCGCTGTCTACACCGCGCCCTATGTCGCGACCGACTCCGCCCCGGCCGGGCCGGACACCGCGCTGCGCTTCGGCTACGAACGCACGCAGCTCGATGCCTTCGGCGAAGTGAAGGTGCTCGACTGGCTCTACGTCGGCGGCGGCATCGACGGCGACGAGATCAAGCGCAGCAACCAGGCGTCCAGCAAGACCGATGAGACGCGCACCTACGGGCAGCTGCGCATGCGTCCCTGGGGCACGGTCGAGTTCACCGGGCGCTACGGCGAGTCGCACATCGATGCGGGCACTTATGTGGTCAACCCGCTGCTGCCGCCCGAGAACCCGCTGCTGCGCAAGTACAATCAGACCAACCGCGATCGCGACTTCGCCGAGGCACGGCTGTCATGGTCGCCGTGGAAGCTGTCCTTCGCGTTGCAGGGCATCTACAACTTCGACGCCTACCGGTTGTCTGCGCTGGGCCTGAAATCTGGCCGCGACTACCAGTACGCGGGCACCGTCTCGTGGGCGGTGACCGATGCGGCCTCCGTCTATCTGACCGGCAGCTACCAGAACATCGCGACCGAGCAGGCGGGCTCCGAGTCTTTCGCCGCGACCGCCGCCCCCTGGACGGTATCGCACGAGGACGAGTTCCAGACGGTGGGCACCGGCGCGGCGTGGCGCGACATCGGCGGCAAGGTCGATCTGATGATCGACTACACCTACGGCCGTTCCCAGGGCGACATCATCACCGGCGTGTCGTCGCCGGCGGTTGGCGGGGCCTTCCCGCGGCTGAAGACGGAACTCAACTCAGTCCGCCTGAGCGCCAGCTACGACGTCAATGACCGGCTGAGCGTCGGTGCGGCCTGGACCTGGGAAGACTACAGCTCGAGCGACTGGCAGCTGGCGGGCGTGGAGCCGGCGACGCTGCCCACGCTGCTCAGCCTGAGCGCCGATCCGTACGACTACTCGGTCAACGTGATCGGCGTGTCGTTCAGCTATCGCTTCGGCAAGCGGTTGCTCGAGGACGAGTGAGCGAGCGCGCCCGCCGCAGCCGCAGCGGGCGCTTCTCAGCCTGCCATCACCAGGCCCACGACCAGCGCGACGATCAGCGCGCCGCTGCCGATCGCCTGCACGGCGAGCGTCATCTCGATGCTCTGCTGCACCTGTTGGCGGTGCTCGCGGACGTCGGCGATGCCCAGTCCCGCCTTCAGGCCGATGGCGAACAGCGCGACCGCCGGCAGCGCGTACCACCACGGCAGGGTTCCGGTCGCGATCGCGCCGAGTCCGGCGGCGAGCGCCAGCGCATGGGTCGCCAGGTAGAGTACCCGCGTTCCGCCTATCCCCAGTCGCACCACCAGCGTGCGCTTGCCTGCCGCCGCGTCCGACTCGCGATCGGGCACCTCGTTGATGATCAGGATCGCGGCGACCCAGAGCCCGACCGGCAGGGCGACCAGCAAGCGGCTGAGTTCGACCACGCCATCCTGCAGCCACGCGGCGCCGAGCACCGGCAGCGGACCGAACGCCACGGCGACCGCCAGTTCACCGACCCCGCGGCCTGACAGGTAGACGGACGGCGCGGAATACAGGGCGCCCAGCAGCATGCCCGCGAGTCCCAGCCAGATCACGGTGGGACCCGCGATGGTGAGCAGTGCGATGCCCGGCACCAGCGCGGCGATCAGCAGGCCGATGCACAGCCGACGCATTTCCTCGCGGGTCAGGATCCCTGACTGAATGAACCGCGAACCGCCCGTGAAGGGATAAATGCGGCCGGTGTTGCCGCCGTCGGCGCCGGTGATGTCGTCGCCGACATCGTTGAAAACGTTGGCGGCGGCGTGCACCAGGATCGTGGCCAGGACCGCGAGCAGGGCGGGCAGCCAGTCGAAACGCCCCGCGGACGCGGCGCCGAGGGCAGTGCCGACCACCACCGGCAGCGCGGAGGCCGTGAAGAACTTCGGGCGCGTGGCAAAGAACGCCCGCTTCGCCCGCGCACCGAAACTGGTGCCGGAAAATGCCTGTGCGCTGGGTCCTGCCGCCGTTTCCTGTTGCATGCTGGTTCTGCTCCCGGGGCGCCCGGCCGCGGGCGTCGGGGGACGTTATCCCGACAGCGTGGTGCGTGTCGAGTCCGGCTCAGGCGCGCCGGCGTGCCTCCCGCACCCGCAGGGTCTCTTCCTGGTCGATGCCTTCCAGCTGGGATTCGACGTAGCCGATGTCGGCCTGGACCTCCGGGAGGACGACATTCTCGAGCGCCCGCGTGCGCCGCTCGGTGCGGACATAATCGTCGGCCATGATGCGCAGCGACGTGGCCAGGCTGGCCAGCTGCGCCGCCAGGACCGCGAGCGCGGCGAAGCGCCGAACGGTCTCGTCGATTTCGGGCGACGCGTCTGCCGGCGGAAACTCCGGCTCAGCCTGCGACACCGCGAGCGTGGCGACGATCAGCTCTAGGCCGAGCAGGCCGTGGCGTTCCGTGCTGAGCGCAGCCAGCATGCCCGGCCTGCCGGGGTGGACGGTCGCCCCGTCCAGCCCGTGGCGGCGCACGGCCTCTTGCAGCGCTTCGCGCCCGGCGGCGAGCGCGTGCAGCCACTCGTCACGCAGCAGGTGGTAGCGGCCGAGGCCCTTGAGGATCTCGGCGGCGAGCAGCATGCGCTTCTCGTCGAGCAGCGCGAATCCCTCGCGCACCAGGCGGCGCTCGTCGGTGAGCTCGAGCAGAGTGATGCGGGTAGGCGTGACTTCACGCGTCGGCATGGTCTTCGCCCAGGTAATGCTCGATCTGGGCCCTCGACAGACGGGTCAGCTCTGCCGCCGGCAGGCTCTGCAGCAGTTGCCAGCCGATACGGAGGCTGTCTTCGAGCGTGCGGCCGCCGGCCTGCGCCACGAGGCGCGACTCGAACAGGTCGCCGAAGGCCAGGAAGCGGCGATCGCTATCGGTCAGGCCCTCCGCGCCCATCACGCTGGAAAGTACCCGCACCCGTACCGCACGCGCGTAGGCGGCGAACAACTGGTTGGCCAGCGCCGGGTGATCGGCATGCGTGTAGCCCTTGCCCGTGCCTGACGACATCAGCCGCGACAGGCTGGGCAGCACCTTGACCGGCGGGAAGATGCCGCGGCGATCGAGCTCGCGATCGAGCACGATCTGGCCCTCGGTGATGTAGCCGGTCAGGTCGGGTATCGGGTGGCCGATGTCGTCTGCCGGCATGGTGAGTATCGGCAGCTGGGTGAGTGTGCCCGGCAGGCCGCGCAGGCAGCCTGCCCGCTCGTACAGGGAGGCGAGATCCGAGTACATGTAGCCGGGGTAGCCCTTGCGGCTCGGCACCTCACCGTGGCTGGCGGAGACCTCGCGCAGCGCCTCGCAGTAATTCGTCATGTCGGTCATCACCACCAGCACGTGCAGGCCCTGCCGGAACGCCAGGTACTCGGCCGCGGTCAGCGCATAGCGCGGCGTCAGCAGCCGCTGCGCGCTCGGCTCGTCGGCGCGATTCAGGAACATCACCGTGCGGGAGATTGCGCCGCTGTCCTCCATGGCCTGGCGGAATGCGGAGGCCGTATCGTGCGAGACGCCGATGCCGACGAAGACCACGGCGAACCGTCCGGCGGGCTCGCCCGGCAGCCGCGCGCGCTGCGCGATCTCGGTTGCGATGCGATCGTGCGGCAGGCCGCCGCCCGAGAACAGCGGCAGCTTCTGCCCGCGTACCAGGCTGTTCATCAGGTCGATGCTGGTGATGCCTGTCTCGATGAAATCACGCGGCAGTGCGCGGGCGGCGGGATTGATCGACCAGCCGCTGACCGGCAGGATTTCGTGCGCCGGCACCGGCGGGCCCCCATCCAGCGGCCGTCCCACGCTGTCAAACACGCGACCCAGCAGGCCGGGCCCCACCCCGAAGGAGAGCGGCGTGTCATGCACGCGGATCCGGGTGTCGCCGAGACCCAGGCCACTGGTCGATTCCAGTACCTCGACCACGAGCCGTTCGTCGTCGACCAGCGCGACGCGGCCGATGCGGGCCCGCCCGTCGGCGCCAATCACCTCGACGGCGCTGTTCAGCCCGATGCCGACCGTGCGTTCCAGGAACAGCAGCGGCCCGTCGAGCCGGCGCGCTGCGCCCGTCACCGACAACTCAGCGTGACGCATCGACGTCCCCGCCAAGACCGTGGAAAGCCTCGTCCATGGCGAGCATGACGCCCTCCAGTTCGGCGACGCGCTCCTCGCCGTATTCCTCGCCGAGGCGCGACAGCTCGGCGCACAGCGGCAGCCCGGCGATGCGCGCCGGCGCCACGCCGGCCGCCACCGCGCGGTCCGCCAGGTCAATGAAGTGCATGATGACGCGCAGCATCGCGGCCTGCCGCGCCGGGGAGCAGAAGCGGTCAGTGTCCGAAAACGACGACTGCCGCAGCAGCGCCTCATTGACGAGCTCCGCGGAGATCAGCGCGATTTGCTGAGCGGGCGGCAAGGCGTCCTTGCCGACGATTCGCGCCATGCGCTCGAGCCGCGCCTGCTGTTCCAGCAGCGTGAGCAGGCGCTTGCGATGAGCGTCCCATTCGCTGTTGCCGTGCGCCTGCCACCAGGGCGCCACCCGCAGCGCGTCCTCGCTGTAGGACGTCAGCGGATGCACCGCCGGATAGAAGCGCGCGCGCGCCCGTTCCGGATCGAGCGCCCAGAAACAGCGCACCAGCCGCTTGGTGTGCAGGGTCACCGGCTCTGAGAAATCGCCGGCCGGTGGGCTCACCGCGCCGATGATGGTCACCGAGCCTTCGGCCCCGGCAAGCGTTTCCACCCGCGCGGCGCGTTCGTAGAAGCTCGCCAGCCGCGCGCTCAGGTAGGCGGGATAGCCGGCTTCGCCCGGCAGCTCGCCCAGCCGCCCCGAGACCTCGCGCAGCGCTTCGGCCCAGCGGCTGGTGGAGTCGGCCATCAGCGCGACGTGCAACCCCTGGTCGCGGAAGTACTCGGCCACGGTGATCGCGGTGTAGATGCTGGCCTCGCGCGCGGCCACCGGCATGTTCGAGGTATTGGCGATGATCACCACCCGCTCCATCAGCGGTCGCCCGGTGCGCGGGTCCTCCAGCGACGGGAACTCATCCAGGACCTCCGCCATCTCGTTGCCCCGTTCGCCGCAGCCGACGTAGACGATCACGTCGGCGTCGCACCATTTGGCGATGGCTTCCTGCAGGATGGTCTTGCCCGTCCCGAAGCCACCTGGCAGGGCGGCACGGCTGCCCCGCGCGACCGGGAAGAGCGTGTCGAGGATGCGCTGTCCCGTGATCATCGGTGCGTCGGGCGGCAGCCGCCGGCGGCAGGGACGCGGCGTGCGAACCGGCCAGGCATGCGACATCGCGACCTGATGCAGCGCGCCGTTCTCATCGCGGAGCTCGCAGACCGGTTCCTCGACGGAGTACTCGCCGGCGCCGCTGAGACGGGTGACGGTCCCTGCCAGGCCCGGCGGCACCAGGCAGGCTGAGCCCATCTGCTCGCCCGCGCGGCCGAACGGCTGGCCGCCAGCGAGCGCCGCGCCGATCTCGACCTCGGGCGTGAACGGCAGACGCCGCGCCGGCGTTGCCGCCGTGCCGGCCTGGAGCCGGAAGTCGCCCTCGGTGCTCAGCGGACGCAGCAGCCCGTCGAATATTCGCCCGAGCAGGCCCGGCCCGAGCCGTACGGACAGCGGCGAGCCGCTGCCGGTCACGGCGTCGCCCGGCCTGAGCCCGGTGGTGTCCTCGTAGACCTGCGCGATGATCTCGTCGCCGTCCAGCTGGATGACCTCGCCCAGCAGGCCACGTGGGCCGACCGCGAGCGCCTCGTAGGAACGGAATACCTCGTCACTCCGTGCGCGGATGACCGGTCCGGATGCCCAGCGTACGATTGCCTTGCTCATGCGCCCACCTCGCCGGCGCGCTCGATCTCCGCGAGCAGCGCCGACTCGATCCACGCGCGATCGGCCATCAGGCCGGCAACCGAGCCGTCGCAGGTGCTGCGTTGTGCGCGGACCACCAGTCCGGCGGACAGCGTGGACTCCTCACTGACCTGCACCGCATCCCCGCAGAGGCGCGCCGCATGCTCCGCCAGCGCCTTGCGCTCCGCCTCGGGCATTCCGGCTGCGACGGCGACCTCCCAGCGCGCGTGATCGAGCGCCGCGGCCGCCTCGTCGAGGACCATGGCGCACCAGCGCTGGCGGTGCCCGCCGTCCTGCCAGCGCTGCTGCAGCGCCTGCGGCAGCTGCTCGAGCGCGTCCCGCAGCCATGCGCGGCGCGTCGCGAAACCGGCAGCACGATCCGCCGCGTCGAGATCGGTGCGCACCCGGCGGCAGTGCTCCTCGACCCGCCGGCGCTTCTCGAGCACCGCGGCCTTGACCCGCGCCCGCGCCCGCTCGCGGGCCGCGGCCACCAGGTCCTGGGCCGCGCTCCTGGCGTCCGCGATGATGCCTTCACAGGCCGTGTGCTGCTCGGCGTGCAGCCGCTCGAGCAGTGCATACACCTGCATGTCGAGCAGCGTGCTCATGCGAAGTCCAGCCCGAGCGCGCGCCTCAGCGTCGCCTCGAGATCGGGGGCCGGATGCTGCTCGAGCAGGTCATCGATGATGATCGTCAGCGGCTCGAGGCCGGACAGCGCGGCGTCGAGCTCGGCGCCCGGCACGCCGCCGGCGTGGCTCGCGCCGAGCAGCACCAGCGACGCCGCGGCGCGCGCTTCGGCCAGCGCGGCCCCGGCTTGCTCCACCGGAACGACGTAGGTGCGTGCCCCGGCCAGCCGGAAACCGCACGCGGTCAGCTCGTCGCCGATGAATGCGACGGTGTCCATTCATCCCACCCGGTTGAAGATCAGGACCGCGACGATCAGCCCGTAGATGGCGATGCCCTCGGCCAGGCCGACCAGGATCAGCATGCGGCCAAACAGCTCCGGCTTCTCGGCGAGCGCGCCGACCGCAGCGGTACCGACCTGCGCCACCGCGTAGCCCGCGGCGAGGGCCGACAGCGCGGCGGCCGCGGCGGCGGACGCGAACGCCCAGCGCACCAGCGAGGGATCCGCAGCGGCGACCACGGCATCCGCCGCTCCCGCAGCGGGCGCCAGCATGAGCAGCCCGGTGGCGACCGCCGCCACGACGGCGACCAACAGGGTGGTCGTGACCAGCAATGCGTTCCAGGGCTTCATGAAGACTCTCCTGTCAGTTGAGGGGATGCCGTTGCTGCGGCGGCGGCAAGGCCTTGAAGGGCCTGCCCTCGCCACGCAGGAAGCGGATGAAGAATTCGAACAGCACGAGACGCGTGGTCTGGATGCCGACCACCAGGCCCTCGAGCAGCAGAATCAGGATATTGCCGAGCACGAGTGCGAGTACGTAGCCCAGCTTGCTGCCGGTGGCTTCGCCCACGCCGACCACGGCAGCGGACAGCCCGGCGTGGGCCAGCGCAAAGGCGCCGACCCGGGCGAACGAGACCGTGTTCACCAGCAGTTGCAGGCCCGTTTCTACCAGCTCGGCCAGCGCGCGACCGGCCCCGGCCAGGCCGTGCGCGACGCGGGCCCCGCCGCCGACGAACCACACCAGGCCGAAGAGGGCGAGCAGGCCGCCGGCCGGAATGAACGGCGCACTGACCGCGCCGAGATACAACGGCAGCAGTCCGGCGCGGCTGAGCCACCAGTCACGGCCGGCGCCGCGCCACGCGTGCTCGAGACCGTCCATGAGGATGCCGAGCGTGATGACGGCGATGCCGATCAGGACGCTGGCGGAGAGCACCGTGAGCGGCTCCGCGAGGGGATGCAGCCACAGTGCCGGCAGGATGTCCTCACGGGCGAAAACGCTGCCGAAAGCCAGCCCGAACAGCATCGCGGAGAGACCGCCCGGAATCAGCAGCCGCAGCGCGGGGTAACGCCTGGCCAGCAGCAGTCCGGCGGCGAGCAGCACCGCACCCTGACCCACGTCACCGAACATGAACCCGAACAGCAGCGGTGCGATCAGCGCGACCAGCGGGCTCGGGTCCGCTTCGGCCGAGCCGGGCGTTCCCAGCAGCTTGACGAACAGCTCGAAGGGGCGCGCCCACAGCGGATTGGTCAACAGCACTGGCGCGCTGGAGGCGGTCGGCTGCTCCGGGAAGTGGATCAGGCCCGGCAGGCCGGACTGCCGCAGCGCGTCGCCGATACGGCTGCCGTCCAGGTCGCTGGTCCAGCCGGTCACCCATGCGAAGTGCTCGGTCGCGGGCAGCTGCGGCACGTGGGTGATCAGCCAGTCCAGAAACGAGAACGTGCCGAGTACGGCCGGCAGATCGACGCGCTCGGCCAGCGCCTGCAGCGACTGCCGCGTCGCGTCTGCGGCGGCTGCGAGGCGGGTGGTTCGTTGCCCGAGCTCCGCGACCGCCTGCAACGGGTCCGCCGGCAGGCTTCCCGGCAGCTCGAGCCGCCGCGCATGCGCGAGTTCCAGCAGACGGTCGAGCGCGGTGATCTCCCCGGCGGGTCCCAGCGCGAGCAGATAGCGCTCGGCTTCGCGACGGACGAACAGGTGCAGGACCCCCGCGGGTATCTGCAGTGGCGTCTCGTCCTGGAGGGCGTAGCAGCGCGACTGCAGCGCCGGCCCGCAGGCCGACAGCAGCGCCAGGTCCGGCAGCTGCTGCCGGTTCGCCTCGATCAGCGCCGACAGTTCACGCAGCGCGGCGTTGTCGGCCTCGAGCTGCTGCAGCCGTGTGATCAGCGGGTCCGCTTCGACCGCCCACGCCTGCAGACGCTGCAGGTCGCCTTCCGCAGCGTCGACCGAACGTGCCGCAGCGGCGGCGGCGTCGATGCGTGCCTGTGGCCAGTACGCGGCATAGCGTCGAGCCAGCTGTCTGAACTGCTCCAGCACCCGGCTGTAGTCGGGCAGCGCGGTGGCGGCATCGACCGCGCTGTAGGCTTCCAGCTGTACTGATCCGGTATCCGCCAGGCAGCCCAGCACATGCCCGAGATGCTCGCGGTCGGTGAGCAGTTCGAACCAGCGGGCGGGCGAGGGGCGCAGCATCATGCAGCCCTCGCATCCGCGAATACGCTTGCCACCAGGACTGCCGCGCGCAGCCTGAGGATGTCCAGCCAGTCGAGGGTGACGAACGCGATGCCGGCCACGGCGCTGCCGGCGTGCAGGCGGAACAGGCGCAGCGCCGCAACCTCGCAGCCGTCCAGCAGCGCATCGCAGGCTGGGCCCGCCGCGGCGTACGACGCGGGCCACAACCGCTGGTGGATGCTGGACAGCGCCTCGAGACCGGGACGATGCCGCGCCGCCACGGGCTGCCAGGCGCTGCGCCAGTGCGAGTCCCACGCGGCGGGGAGGGCTCCGCCGTCTCGCCAGGCTGCTGCGAGCGGTGCCAGCGGTCCAGCCTCGAGCGCCGCCGGTCGTTCGTCCGCAGGGACCGTGACGAGGGGCGCGAGCATGGCGTCCGCCTGCATCCAGGCGAGCGGCGCGCGCCCTCGTTCCAGCCAGGTGAGCGCCGGCAGCCACGGCAGCCAGCTCAGCCACTCGAGGGCAGGCTGCCAACGTTCTGGATACCAGCGTGCCGTCGTGCGGCACTGCTCCACCCAGAACTGGCGGATGCGGGCCTCCAGTTCATGTGGCGTGGCGCTGGCGGTCACGCCCGCGACCGCCCGTGCCAACGGGCTCGCCCGCAGTGTCTCCAGCAGGTGATCGATCTGCCGGCCTGCCTGCAGCTGTCGCCAGAACACCGGCGCTGGCCTGGCGGCGTGCCGGGCCTGGATCCGGGCCTGCGCGTAGCCGAGGCGCGACGCGTCAGTCATCGGCGCCTCCGGTGATGCGGGCGGCGAGGCTGCGCACCGCGGTGTCGAGTGGCGAGACCGCGGCGTCCGTCTGCGCGCCGCGCGCGGCGGCGGCGATTCGCTGCGCCTGTGCGGCGGCGAACCGGGCAGTGCGGGCGTGGATGTCGCGGGAGACGCGCTCGGCGTGCCCGTCGATGCGGCGGGCCTCCTGGCGTGCCTGCTCCAGGATGCGCTCGGCTTCCGTGCGGCACCGGGCGATCGCGGCGAGCGATTCGCGCTCGGCCGCCAGCACCTTGTTCATCGCCCCGGCGACGTCGGCGGATGCTGCGCCGCCCGCGGCGGGCTTGTTGGTGGTGTCGAGCATGTCATGGCCCGTGAGCGGGGCCTGAGCCGCCGCGTCACGCGCTCCTCCACGCCCATGTTCCACGCAAAAAAAACGCTTTAAAACCGGGGATTTACCTACTCATGGAGGGTGTTCCGGGGAGCCGGACTCGCGATGCTAAGGGCAGCGGTTTGCGTCTCGGAATACGGCGTCGGGATCGTGCCTGGCGGGCTCCCTACTTCCGTGGCCCCTTCCTCCGTTCGGGAGGCCAAACTCACTACGGAAGGGGCCACGGTCGTCTCCGCCCGCCTGTGGCGCTTGACGCCTGATTCGTTGAGCCTCGATACGGAGGGGACAGGCACCGCTGGACGGCCGTGCCGCAGGAAGCCTTGAGACTGCGGTGCCAGTCCCCGCGGGTCGAGGACGACTGTAGGCCCCTTGCGAGCGACTTTTGGCTTTCGGAGCGAGCAAGGGGCTCTACAGGAGTAGAGAGACCCGCGTTGCTGCAGCCGTTCCGCGGCGTGCCTCAATGGGTGCCACAACGGGGACAGTCCCCTTTGGGGACAGTCCCCACCTCGGTGCCGCAGCAGGGACAGTCCCCTGCGGGGACAGTCCCTACGTCAGCGCCGTGCCAGATAGAGCCGATCGTCGAAGCAGGCGACCCACTGCGGAAAGTAGACCACCGCGACGGCGAGCACCGCGCCGTTCAGGAACGGCTCGCCGAAGCTCATCAGCGGCAGGAACACCACCCACTCGCCCATGATGTCGGCAGCGGGCAATGCGCCGGCCGCCGCGAGCAGGCCGAGACGCGCCGCGCCGGCCAGGTTGAAGGCGACGATCGATCCGGCGAAGACGGTGACGAAGAAGAACACGAAATAGTTGTGGGGTAGCCGCCGCTGCACGAGGCCGTGCAGCCAGGCGATGAACAGGACCGGGACCGCGCCGTCGGCCAGCAGGTAGATGCCGAGCGCCGGCCAGTGGCCCGGGCTCATCATCGCCAGCACCGTCACGACGATCGCGAGGCCGACGATCGCGAGCTGCCAGCCGTGCATCAGCGTCAGTGCGGTGGCCAGCAGGAAGTGAAACTGCAGCCCCGGCGTGAGCCCGGCCTGCATCGCCCAGAGCGCGAGGGCGAGCACCACCGAACCGAGCCAGACGTGCTGGCGCTCCGGCTCTCCCAGCCAGGAACGCCAGGGCGCCGTGGCGATCGCCAGCCCGACCAGCGCGAGGGCAATGAGCCAAGTGGCGCCGATCCATATCGGTCCGAGGGAATGCGGGGTCACACAGGTAGCGTAACCGCCTGCCAGCGGCGCGCCCAGCGTGGGATCATGCGGCTTCGAACTTTCCCGGCGAGCTCCGATGCGATTCGATGCCGCGTTCTATCACCGCTACTACGAGAACCCGCGCACGCGGGTCGCCGATCCAGCCGACGCTGTGCGTCTCGCCGACTTCATCTGTGCCTACACCGCGTATCTGGGATTCCGGGTGCGGCGCGTGCTCGACGCCGGCTGCGGCCTGGGGCACATGCGCACGTCGGTCGCGCGTTTCTTTCCCAAGGCGCGTTATGTGGGGCTGGAGGTGAGTGAGTACCTCGCGCGCCGCGAGGGCTGGGTGCACGGAACGCTCGAGGGCTACCGGCCACGGGCGGCGTTCGACCTGGTGATTTGCAGCGACGTGCTGCAGTACCTCGATGACCGGGCCGCGGCCCGGGCGCTCGCCAATCTCGGGCGGCTGTGCCGGGGCGTCGCCTATGTGAGCGCATTGACCGAGGAAGACTGGCGCGAGACCGCGGATCGCACCCGCAGTGACGGCGGCGTGCACCTGCGACCGACGGACTGGTACCGGCGCCGTCTGGCCCGGAACTTCCGGCCGCTCGGCAGCGGTATGGTGGTGAGAAGAGGCATCCAGCCGATCCTGTGGTCGCTCGAGCAGCCCTGGCCTGCGCGGTGCACGGCTTCCCGAGGACCCTGATGACTCAGCAAGCCGAGCCAGTAGGCTGCCGCGATGCTGCAGAAACGCTACGGGCTTCGGAATTTTTCCAATTCTTTCATATAGTTGGGTTGAGGCCCTTTGCTGCATGAATCCTGAGGCGGGCGGCCAAGGCGTGCGCCCGCGCAGGCGGTGTCTCGCATGCGAGGCGGCATCGGCATAAACTGCCGCCCCTGACCCGACGGACCGGCCGCGCAAGAAGAAGGCCGTCTTCATCGGGAGTTCTGTGTTCCGGACCATTTGGAGCGAGTGAGTTATGACGAGATTGCAGGTTCTTGCGCCGGTCGTGGCGGCCGTGGCGCTGGTGATGGCGGGCTGCAGTGGGGGATCGAGCAATGACTCGTTGCCGCTGCTGAAGGCCACGATCTCGATCAAGAACGTTTCCCTCGGCGGCGTGTGCGACACCATCCCGGTGCGGATCGTGCCCAAGGAACTGCGCGGCGAGGCCAACAAGTATGCGAACAACCGCATGATGGTGACCGAAGTCGCCATGACCGGCCCGACCGACGAGAACGGCGCGCCGACGTGCAATGGTTCGGCCGAGACCCTGCCGCTCGCGCCCGGCGACTGGGAGTTCAGCGCGCCGCTGGCGTCGGACACCTATCGCTGCATCCGTGACATCCAGGCCGACGGCGATCTCAACATCCAGTTCGTCGATGGCGTCGATGGTTGCGGCGGCCCCGAGGCGGCGACCGAGCCATCGGAAGACACCACGGGCTTGCCGGGTCCGGACGACATGGCGCCGGACGAGATGGCCCTGCCCCCCGAGGGCGAGGCGCCCGGCGAGGCGCCGCCTCAGCCGGCCGGCTGAACGCCGCCCGCAGCCGATCGAGGGGCCGGCACGGCATAACCGTGCCGGCCCCTTTTCAATCATGTCCACCGCGCTGCCGCCCTGGCTGCCACCGCTGGTTGCGGGTGCGGCGCGCGTTTCACCGGCCCTCGCCGCGCGGCTCGCAGCCGAACTGCTGACGCGCCCGCGCGGCCGCAATCCCGCGCAGCCCTGGGAACTGGCCGCCGAAGTGGCGCCGACCGGCACGGTCGTCATGCAGGGCGGGCTCGTCTGCAGCGTCTGGGGCGAGGCCGGACCGGCCGTGTTGGCCATGCACGGTTGGCGCGGCCGGCCCGGACAGTTCGGGCCGTTGGCCCGGCGGCTGGTCGCGCGCGGGCTGCGCCTGATCGCTGTCGATGCGCCGGGTCACGGTCGCTCGCCAGGGTCGCGCGCCACGCCACACTTGCTGGCCGACGCGCTGCTCGCCGCCGCGACGCTGGGTCCGGTCTGTGGCCTGGTCGGGCACTCGCTCGGTGGCGCCGCCGCGGGCATTGCGCTCGAGCGGGGTCTGCCGCATGCCCGGCTGGCGCTGATTGCCAGCCCGACTCGCGTCAGCCGCATGATCGACGGCTATGCCGACGAGCTGCGCCTGGCCGGCGAGGCCCGCCGGCTGTTCGATACCTGGTTCGTGGAGCACGCCGGCCGGCCACCGGCGGAGCTCGACCTGGTCGCCGTGCTGGCGCGTCTGCAAGGCGCCGTGCTGGTCATCCATGACGAGGCGGACGACACCATTCCGGTCGAGGAAGCGCGACTCCTGCTGCGCCACTGCGCACGGGCGCAGTCCTTGTTCACGCGCGGGCTGGGTCATCGGGACCTGCTGGTCGCGCCGCCGGTGATCGATGCGCTGGCGGACTTCCTCGCCGGTGAGCGCGGGACCGGCGGATGATTCCCGCTCCGCGCCGTGACCCGGCCTGCGGGCCGCGCTGATGCGCGGCGAATCGCGCTTTGGCACCATCACCCCAACGGGAGCGAGGTTGACCATGACTCGACGCAAGACGATTGCAGGGCTGCTGGCGCTCGCCGTCGGCGCGCTGGCGCCCGGTGCGCACGCCGACGAGCCAGCCGCATGGGTCGCGGACAGCCGCGCCGCAGCGGCCGCTCTGGGCGGGCAACTCATGCAGGAGCTCGGCGCGGCGCTGGCCGTGTCACCGCTCGAGGCGATACAGGTCTGCAAGCTGCGCGCCCCGGAGATCTCGGCTGGACAAGGCGCGAGCCTGGGCGCGACGGTCGGCCGCACCGCGCTTCGTGTGCGCAATCCGGCCAACGCGCCGAGCGAGTGGCAGCGGCAGGTGCTCGAGTCGTTCGCCACGCGCATGGCGGCGGGTGAGGATCCCGCCCGCATCGAGTACGCCGCGCTGGTCGAGCACGACGGCAGTTCCGAGCGTCGCTGGATGAAGCCGATCGTGACGGCCGAGCTTTGCGTCACCTGTCACGGCGCCAGCATTGCCGCGCCCCTCGCGGCGGAGATCGACGCGGCCTATCCAGAGGACCAGGCAACGGGATTCGAGGTCGGCGAACTGCGTGGCGCGTTCTACGTGGTCTGGCGCGAGCCCCTGAGGCAGTGATCCGCCAGGCCTTGACGACATCCACGGCGGCGCGGCCTGCGAAGCGTCCTGGACACACACTGCCGGACCACCCATGAGCCGCCTCTCCGCCAAGCGCATCCTGCCCGTGATCGTGTCGCTCGCCATCGTCGCGGCGGCAGCGACGGTGCTGGTGCGCACGGTCGGTCGCATCGACATGGCGGAGGTGGTGAACAGCTTCCGCTCCATCGACGTGGCGAGTCTCATTGCCGCGGCCACGTTCGCGGCCGGCGCGCTGCTGTCACTGGCTGTCTATGAAGTCGCGATGCTGCGCTACATCGAGTCGGGCATGCGTGACAGGCGCCCGTTCCTGACGGCGTTGATCGCCTATCCCGTCGGCGCTGCGGTCGGTTTCGGCGCGCTGTCGGGCGGCGCCGTGCGCTATCGCTTCTACTCCGCCGCGGGACTGTCGGCCTTCGATCTCGGCAAGGTGGTCGTGCTGTCGACCATGCCGTATGCCGCAGGCCTCGGGTTCCTGTGCGGCGTATCGCTGGTGACGAATCCGGCCGAGGCGGGCCGCATGATGACGCTGTCGACCGGCACGGCGCTGGCAATCGGCGCGGGCCTGCTGGCGGCGCATGCGGCCTACGTGGTGGCCGTGCTCAGGGTGCGCGGACCGCTGCGCCTGAAACGGTTCGACCTCGAGTTGCCGAGCCCGCGAATGACCGCGATCCAGTACGCGCTGGGGCTGACGGAAGTGTTGTGCGCGGTGACCGTCCTCTGGGTGCTGCTGCCGGCCGAAGCACAGATCGCCTTCCTGCCATTCGTGGCGGTTTACGTGCTGGCTATTCTCGCCGGCCTGCTGTCCAGCGTGCCCGCCGGCCTCGGCGTGTTCGAAGCCGTGCTGCTCTTGATGCTGCGCGACGTTCCGCAAGAGGCGCTGCTCGGGGCCGTGCTCGCCTACCGGCTGATCTACCAGGTCGTGCCGTTCGTCGCCGGCTTGTGTCTGTTCGTCGGCTGGGAGGCCTGGTCGCGCCGGCACCTGCTGCCGGGCGCGGTTCAGCCGGTGCCGGGCAAGGTCAGCGGCACGACCGAGATCGACAGCCGCCCGTAGGGCGAGGGCCCGACGAGGCCGGGGCCGCGCCGGTTGAGCCAGTCAAGGGTAGGTCCGGTCAGCACGTCGCCTTCACGCCGCTCGTCGGGCGGCGAGCCGATCAGGACCGCTGGCGTGAACACGACCAGGTATCGCTCTGGCGCGGCCGCGGGATCGAAGGGCGCGCTGACGGCGAAGCCGGTCTCTGCACCGGGTGTGGCCAGCGATTGTTCCAGGCGGACATTGTCGAGGCTCGACACGCGGGTCACGATGAACGTGTCGTCCATGACCGCCATCACCGGGTAGAACGTCGATGCGCCGGGCCCGTCCGGTCCGTCCAGCAGGCTCTTCACGCGAATGCGATACGCCCCGCCGATGTCCGGCAGCCTGAAGGCTGCGAAATGCGACAAGCCGCTCTGGAACTCGAACGCCGGGCTCCCGGTGCCGATGACCACATCGATCGAGCCGGCTGTGGGGAGCTGCTGGAAAGTCATCTCCGCCGGGTCCGCGCAGCAGTTGCGCGCGGTTGCGTAGGCGGCGAGCCGCGCCTCGTCCGACGGCGGATAGGCTCGTTGCCCGGCGGCGGCGCAGCCGGTCAGGGCCAGAACCAGTGCCAGGATGCAGTGGGGGAAGTTGCGCATCGTCGCGGTTGCTCGACGGAAAGACTGCGCGAGGCTATCACGGCGGCGCCCGCCCGCGCCGCCGCACGCGAGTTGCCACTGCGGCGGCCGGCGCGCCGGCATAGAATTGGGGATCGCGTTTCAACTCGGGCGTCTAGCCGATGAAATCCAGGTCAGTTGCCGTGGTCGGCGCCGGTCTCGCGGGCCTTGCCTGCGCCCATCGGCTGCAGGAGGCGGGGCATCGCGTCAGGATCCTGGACAAGGGGCGCGCCCCCGGGGGCCGGCTGGCGACCCGGCGCCAGGAACAGGCCGCCTTCGATCATGGCGCGCAGTACTTCACGACCAGCGATTCATCGTTTGCGGAACTCGTGGCGCGGGCCGCCAGCGAGGGCCAGGTCGCCCGCTGGACGCCGCGATGGAGTAGTCCGGTGACGGAAACGCGCGACCTGTGGGTAGGCGTGCCGGGCGTCGCGTCGCTGCCACGATGGCTGGCGCAGGGGCTGGAGGTGTCGCTCGGCTGTCGCATCACCCGTCTTGCCCGGGCGGACTCGGGGTGGCTGCTCACCGACGATTCCGGACGCGAGTATCCGCAGTGGGACTTCGTGGTGCTGGCGGTGCCGGCGCCGCAGGCGGCGGTGCTGGCCCGCGCGCACAGCGAGCTGGCGCAGCGCGTCGCGGCCATACGCATGCTGCCCTGCTGGGCCGTGCTGGCGGCCTTCGACAGCCCGGTGGCCGCGCCTTTCGACGCGAGTTTCAGCGACGATCCGATGCTGCCCTGGGTTGCGCGCAATTCCTCGAAGCCGCGGCGCAGCGGTCTGGACGCCTGGGTGCTGCACGCGGGCCCTGCCTGGTCGACGGCGCGGCTCGAGGCGCTGCCGGGCGAGGTGGAGAAGGCGCTGCTGGAGCGGCTGCCGGAGCGGCTCGGCACCAAGCTTCCGCCCGTGGCGCTGCTGCAGGCGCATCGCTGGCGTTTCGCCCGCGTCGACGGAGCGCTGGGTGAACCGTTCCTGGTCGACGAGCCCAACACCATGGCTTTCTGCGGAGACTGGTGCATCGACGCGCGGGTCGAGGCGGCTTTCCTCTCCGGCGATGCGCTGGGCCGCAACCTGGTGGAGCGGTTCGCTTCGTGACGACCCTCGACGACCTGCTGCGCCTGGTGGCGGAGCTGCCGGTGCGCCGGCCCGCCGCCGGTCAGCCGGCGCGCCTCGACCCCCTGTTCCGGGAACTTGCCAGGCCCAGCCCCGGCCGCCCGGCTCACGAGCTGGAGGAGCTGATCTGGGGCCTGTGGGCAAGCCATCCGGACGCCGCCGCGGAGGAGCGGCTGGACCTCGCCAATCGCGCGCTGGCCAGCGGCAAGTACCGGCAGGCCCGGCAGTTGCTCGATCCCCTCGTCAGCGAGTATCCGCAGTGGGCGGAGGCCTGGAACAAGCGCGCCACCCTCGCCTATCTGGAACAGCGCGAGGCCGACAGCTTCGTCGACATCGCGCGCACGCTCGAACTCGAGCCGCGGCATTTCGGGGCGTTGTGCGGGCTCGGCCAGATCTGTCTGCGCCGCGAGGCGCACGGCGCGGCGCTGGTGGCGTTCGAAGCTGCCCTCGCCATCAATCCCCACCTGCCGGGTATCCGGGCGCTGACCGACGAGTTGCGCAGTCCCGCAGAGCACGCACTGCACTGATCGTCCAGCTGCGCGGCCCCTCCCGCGCCTACCGCGGAGTAACGAGTGCCCGGCAAGACATCCCTCGAGGCCTGCGTGCCACCGGTGGCCGCGGTCGGCAACCACGAAGTGGCTTCACCCCACGGCGCACGCGTCGACGAGTACTTCTGGCTGCGGGACGACAGCCGTTCCGAGGCGGCAGTGCTGCAGTACCTGCACACCGAGAACGCGTACAAGGACGCCATGACCGCGCACACCGGCGCGCTGCGCGAACGCGTCTACGGGGAGATCGTCGCGCGCATCAAGCAGGACGACGCGTCGGTGCCCTATCGCAAGCGCGGCTACTGGTACTACACGCGTTACGAGACCGGCCGGGAGTACCCGATCCATGCGCGCCGGGCGGGAACGATGGAGGCGGTCGAGGAGGTCCTGCTGGACGGCAATCTGCTGGCCGGCAAGTCGGAGTTCTTCCAGGTCGGCGGGATGGCGGTTAGCCGCGACAACGGCATGCTTGCCTACACCGAGGATCGGGTCGGCCGCCGCCAGTACACGCTGCGCTTCAAGGATCTCGCGAGCGGCGCGACCCTGCCCGATCGCATCGAGAACGTCGAAGACGACGTCGTCTGGGCGGCCAACGGGCGCACCGCGCTGTACGTCGAGAAGCATCCCGAGACGCTGCTCGGTTTCCGCGTGCGCAAGCATGTCCTGGGAACCGATCCCGCCGCGGACCCGGTGGTGTTCGAGCAGACCGACGACAGCCTGTTCACCAGCGTCGACGAGACCAAGGACGAAGACTACCTGCTGATCGCTTCGTCCGGTCATGACGCGACCGAGTATCGCTATGCGGCGGCCGCCGATCCTGATCTCGTCTTCCGCGTCTTCCTGCCCAAGCAGGACGGGCACGAGTACTACCCCGATCATCTCGACGGCCGGTGGATCGTGCGCAGCAACTGGCAGGCGCCCAATTTCCGGCTCATCGCGGTACCCGTCGGCCAGGAGGCGGACCGGGGCGCCTGGCGCGACCTGGTCGCCCATCGTGACGATGCCTCGATCGAGGGATTCAGCCTGTTCCGCGGCTTCATGGCGATCAACGAGCGCTCCGCGGGCCTGCGCCGCATCCGCATCCGGCCCTGGACGGGCGGGCCCGAGACCTGGATCGACTCTCCCGAAGCGGCCTACACGACGTTTCTCGGCGTCAACCCCGAACTCGACACCCGGGTGGTGCGCTACGTGTACACGTCGCTGACGACGCCGATGTCCACGTACGATTACGACACCGCGACGGGCCGGCGGACGCTGCTGAAGCAGGAGCCGGTCCTCGGCGGTTTCACCGCTGCCGACTACGTGACCGAATACGTCTGGGTCGACACCCGTGACGGCGAACGCGTGCCGGTGTCGATCGTCCATCGCAAGGGCTTGCGGCACGACGGCAAGAGTCCGCTGTTGCTGTATGGCTACGGCTCCTACGGACTATCGATGGACCCCACTTTCTCGTCGGCGCGTCTTTCGCTGCTAGATCGTGGCTTCGTGTTCGCGATTGCGCACATCCGTGGCGGCGCGGAGCTGGGACGCCGCTGGTACGACCAGGGCAAGCTGCTGAACAAGCGCAACACCTTCGAGGACTTCATCGAAGTCACCCGGTTCCTGGCGGCCGCGGGCTATGCCGACCCGGCGCGCGTGTTCGCCATGGGCGGCAGTGCCGGCGGGCTGTTGATGGGGGCAGTGGTGAACATGGCGCCGGAACTGTATCGGGGCGTGGTCACGCAGGTGCCCTTCGTCGACATCGTCACCACGATGCTGGACGAGAGCATTCCACTGACCACCAACGAGTACGTGGAATGGGGCGACCCGCGCGAGCGGCGTTTCTACGAGTACATGCTGTCGTACTCGCCCTACGACAACGTCGCCGCGCAGGCCTATCCGCCGATGCTGGTGACCACCGGCCTGTGGGACAGCCAGGTGCAGTACTGGGAGCCCGCCAAGTGGGTGGCGCGGTTGCGCGCCCGCCGTACCAACGAGGCTCCGCTCCTGCTGCGCACGACCATGGAGGCCGGCCACGGCGGCAAGTCGGGGCGCTTCGAGCGATTCAGGGAGATCGCCGAGGAGTACGCCTTCCTGCTGGATCAGGCGGGGATCGCCGAGTGACGAGCCCGCGCGGCTACTCGCTGAGTGCGAACCGCAGCCGTACCGCGAGGCGCTGATCTATCGGTTCACCCGCAACGATGCGCGGGCTGTAGCGCCACTGCGCGACGGCATCCAGCACCGACTCGTCGAAGATGCCGCTCGGTTCGGCGCGTACGATGCGCGCATCGCGGGTCGAGCCGTCGCGCGCCACGGTGAATTCGACGTCCACCCAGCCTTCGATATTGCGCTGCACCGCGCGCGCCGGGTACTTCGCCGGCGTGTGGGCGATCTTGGTCAAGGCGCTTTCTGGCAGCACCTCCTGCTGTGCCTGCGCGCGAGCCTGGCGCGCGGCGAGCTCGGCGCGCGCCTCGCCGACCGCCGCCGGACTGGCGCCCGCAGTGGCCGCCGCGGCGAAGGCCCGCTCCGCTGCGGCGTAGCGGCCTTCGCCGACATGAGTCTTGCCGGCGTCCAGCACGCGGGCCGCAAACAGCGATTGCGTGGCGCTGAGTCCATCGTACTCGGCGTCGACTGCGCGCAGCAGGTCGAGGTAGTGGCTGGCGGAATCGGCCGGCGGATCGAGCAACTGGCCCTGGGCGATCCGCTGGTTCGCCAGGGCGAGCAGCCGGGCGCGGTCCTCGCCGCTGTCCGGGCGGCTGTCGGGCGGCTGTGCCGCGCGTAGCGACGCGATCGTCGCGGGGTCACCGCCGAGTGCCGCGGCCTGCTCGGTCCAGCGCCCGGCGGCCGCGAAATCGCCGCGCACCTGCGCCTGGCGCGCATTGGCCAGCAGCCTGGCCGCGAGCGTTGCGCTGCTGCGCTGCACGGCGGCGTCGTTCGGGTTCGCCTGGCGGGCCTCGGTGATGTAGGCGAGCGCGCTGTCGGCCCCGTTGACCAGCCGGTTCTGCTGCAGGCGCTGCTCGGCCAGCGCAACGAGCTCCGCGACGCGGGCGGCCGTTGCCGCGTCCCGGGCGGCCTCGAGCTCCGCTACCCGCGCCGTGACCTGGGTGCGGGTGGCGCGCTCGCGGGCGGCGGCCAGTTCATTGGACAGGTCCTGCAGCTGCGGATGAGCGGGTTCGGCGCCACGTGCGGCGTCGAGCGCGCTGGCCGCTTGCGGCAGGTCTCCGGCGTCCAGTGCCTGGCGCGCGGCTGCGATCAGCCCGTTGGCGGTCGCCGCGAGCCCCTCGCGGGCTTCGCGATTGTCCGGTTCGACCGCGAGCACCGCACGATAGAACTCGATGGCGCTCTCGCCAGCCGGCTCGATCAGCCGACCCTCCTGCAGGGCAGCCCCGGCGAGGCCCAGCAGCCGCTGTACGGCATCGTCGCGCCGTGGCGCCTGGGCACTGCTGACGGCGGCGGGAGGAGGCTCGATGGTGGCGATGGATGTCGTCACGCGCTCCCACGGCCTGGCAGACAGCAGCGCCGCGACCAGTGCTCCGGTCAGGCCGAGTGCCGCGAGCACCGCCACACCCTTGAAGATTTTGCCAAGCGCCGCGGGGTCGAGCGGTACGCGTGGCGGGCGCTCTCGCCGGGGCTCGGGCTGGGAGGGTTCGGTGGTGCCCGGCTGACCGGCGCGGCGGCGGATCGCTGCTTCGACGAAGTTGCGCACCCGCTCCGGGGAGACCGGCTTGTGCAGGAACCTGAAGATCGCGCCGCTTGAGATCTGCCCGCCGAGACTGGCCTCGTCGTCCCGGCGTCCGGTGACGATGATCGGCAGATCCGGCAGTTGGGTGTGCAGACGCTCGACCAGCGCTTCGGTCTGCTCGCGCGTGATCGCAATGTCGATGAACAGGATTCCGGAGCTGCCGGCGACCACGAGTTCGGCGGCGTGCAGTTCGTCGTCGGCGCGCCAGATGCGCACTCGCTGTCCCACCGACTCCTTCAGAACCAGCAGCATCGCCGGATCGTTGGCCAGCACCACGAGCGGATGACCCGCGGCGGCACCCTGTCCCGGCCGCTCGTGCGCTGACGCCGGCATCCCGGGCCGAGCGTCGTCTGCGGTCTGGGCATGGTTGGCCAAGTACTGTTTCCCCGTTCCCCGCGGTAGGACACCGATACTGCGCAGCGACCGACCACAGGGCGGACACTGTCGGAGTTCGGCGACAGAGTCCGATTCTTTGACATTAGCCCCCGTGGCGGACGAGACACAGATCCCGTTTCCGTGCGGGGGCCTGTGACGGACGTCAACATTTTCAGATTTTTCCAGCGCTTAGGCTCAACTTTCGGGCCCGGGGCGGGACCCGACAAGCCGCTGTTGCGTGTCAGCCGCAGGGCCGCCCGGGCTGCGGCCGATCGGGCAATATGTCAAAACTCGACAACCGGCTCAGGCCCGTCGTAATGTCGGCCGGCAGTTTGCTGCACACGCCGCATCGGCCCGACACACCCGCCGGCTTCCCTCGGCTGGCAGGGGACAGGAGTTCGAAGATGGTCGCTCGCCGCAAATCCAGCCGTGATATCGCCTTCGTCTCGAGCCTGCCGCTCGAGCACTATCCGTCGCTCGAAGCGCTGCTGTTCTTCAACGGCCGCCAGTCCAAGGTGCGCCACGGTATCCAGGACGCCATCGACCGCTACGGCCCGCCCGAGATCGTCACCGATTCGCACGGCCTGCGGGTTCGCGTGTCAGGCCCGGCCGAGGCGCAGTGCCTGTTCGCGGTGGAACGCGACGGCAAGGGTTCGCGCCCGATCGGACTGATCCTGTACACGCGCGACAGCTTCGAGCGCATCACCATCATGCACATCGTCGTCGCCGAGCAGTATGCGGCGGGCGGCCCGCTCGCCAGCCAGCACCTGCTGCTGCGACTGGTGCAGGCAGTGCGGCGCGTGGCGCGCCAGACCGCCGGTATCCGCCAGGTCGCGCTGCCCTATGGCCAGGGCCGCAGCCGCACCGCCTACGCCCCGGCCTGATCGTCCTTCGTCCGCGCGGTCGCCGGGACTCAATCTTCCGGTCCCTGCCGCGTTACCATGTCTGGTAGAGCGCGCGCCGTCACGCGCAGCCGGGAGAACACGATGCCGATTCGACCCGTTGGACTGGCCGCAGCCCTGATGCTGGCCGTAGCGACGCTGGCCGTGCCGGTCGCTGACGCCGCCAGCCGCGAGCAGATCGACGCCGAGGTGCGCGAAGCGGTCAAGGAACTCTATGAGCTGTCTAGCTCGGCGCGCGAGCTGGGCGGCAAGGCCGCCGGGATGCTCGTCTTCCCGAGCGTCTACAAGGGCGGCATCGGAGTGGGCGGCGAGTACGGCGAAGGCGCGCTGCTGATCGGCGGCAAGACCGTCGGGTACTACAACGTCGTGTCGGGTTCGATCGGCTTCCAGCTGGGCGTGCAGAAGAAAAGCCAGGTCGTGATGTTCATGAGCGCGAAGGAACTCGAGAAGTTCCGCGCCAGCGAAGGCTGGAAAGCAGGAGTCGACGGCAGTGTCGCCATCGCCACGCTTGGGACCGGCGGTGAGATCGACACCAACACCGCCAGGAAACCGATCATCGGCTTCATCTTTTCCAACAAGGGCCTGATGTACAACCTGACCTTCGAAGGCTCGAAGATCACGAAGATCGAGAAGTAGGTCCGGCCGGCCGCCGCTCGACCAGATTCGTGCTGCGGCAGGTGAACACGACCTCGTCGGCGTCCGTCAGCAGCGTGTATTGGTACACGACCACGCCGCGGCGCGGGTCCGTCTGCGATTCCCGCTTGCTGATGCAGACGGCGCGGGCGCGCAGCCGGTCACCCGCGCGCACGGCCCGAGGAAACCTCACATCGTCCCAGGCGACGCCGCAGATCCAGGCGATGTCGCTCGCGATCTGGTGGTCCAGCTGCCGCCACAAGGCCATGGTGTAGATGCCGGACGCCACCACTTCGCCGAATATGGAGCTGCGTGCCGCAGCCTCGTCCGCGTGGAAGTACTGTGGATCGTACTGGCGGGCGAATGCGAGCATTTCCTCCTTGCCGACGGTGAGCGCTGTTGATTCGCGCTGTTCGCCGACGACCAGATCCTCGAAATACCGCAGTTTGGCCATGATCCCCACCTTGGACTCCGTCCCGTGCATCCTAGCGCCTGCCCGCTGTGCCGGGCGGCAGGCGATGACATGAGGCTACGCCGCCAGCGGCTCGGCCAGGCGGCGCTGGTCGTGGCCGGTATTGCGGCCCTGGGTGGCGCGCTGGGCTCCTTCGGCGCGCTGGCCTGGTGGCTGGAGCTCTTTTCACACTTTCGCCCGCAATACGCCATCGCGCTGCTTGCGTCGGGCGTGGTGCTGCTCGGGCTGCGTCAGCCGGTCGCCGGGCTGGCGGCGCTGGGCGTCGCGGTGCTGAATGCGATGCCGCTGTTGCACTACTACGGCATCCGCTCCGCCAGTGCCGGCGGCGAGGCCGAGCTGCAGGTGATCGCGGTGAACCTGTTCGAGTACAACCGGCAGCACCAGCGCATGCTCGACTACGTCCGGACCGCGGCGCCGGACATCGTGATCTTCTCCGAGGCGACGCCGGTGTGGCGCGAGGCGCTGGCGCCGCTCGGCGAGGACATGCCGTACCAGGCCTGGACCGGGGACGTGCTGGTTGCCAGCCGCCGGCCGCTCGTCGACGTCCGGGCACTGCCGGCGATCGGTGGGGAAGACTGGGCGCTGATGTTCTCCGTCGACGTCGCGGGCCGCTGGCTCACCCTGATCGGCGCCCACGCGCAGTGGCCGATCGCGCCGCAGCTCGCTGCCGCACGGAACCGGGAACTCGGCATGCTCGGCTGGGTTGCGAGCACGATCCCGGGCCCGCTGCTGATCGTGGGCGACCTGAACGTGACCGCGTTCTCGCCGGTGTTTAGCGCCCTGCTGGCTCGCGGCGATCTCCTCGATGGCGCGGAAGGCCGCGGCTGGCAGCCGACCTGGCCGGCACGGCTGCCCCCCTTCGGCCTGCAGATCGATCACTGCCTGCACGACGCCGGCGTGGAAGTCGTGCGGCTGCGCCGGGGTCCATACCTGGGCTCGGACCACTATCCGCTGGAAGTCGGGGTGCGGCTGCCGGGCGTGGACGGCGCGGCAATCACTGCTTCGCTGTGGGGCCCGACATCCCGCCTGTGAGCACCAGGCGCATCGCCGTTTCGACGGCCAGATCGAGCGGCTCCAGATCAGAGCGCGGCAGTAGCAGCGTGTAGCCGCCGATCTGGTAGCTCATCGGGAAGTAAACCGCCACCCGGCTCTCGGCCAGGGGACCCAGCCCGAGTTCACCGGCGTCGTCGCGCGTCACGAAACCGATGGCCGTGGCGTTCCCGAAACGTGCCAGCACCACGCGGCGCAGCTCCCGCCGCTCGCCGCCGGTGGGCAGCATCTGCACGAAATCCCGTGCTGCGCCATACACGCTCTTGACGATGGGGATGCGGTCCATCATGGCTTCCCAGCCGGCCAGCATGCGCTTGACGATGTAGGCGTTCACCAGCACGCCGGCGGTCAGCAGCAACGCCACGGCCGCCGCGATCCCCATGCCGGGCTGGTAGTAGCGTTCCGGCACCACCAGCACGATGAGCCGGTGCAGCAGCGCCTCGGTGGACGTGCCGAGCCACCACAGCAACCAGAACGTCAGTGCGATCGGCAGCACGACGATCAGTCCGCGCACCAGGGCGTTGCGAAATCGCTTCAACAGGGACATGTCACTTCCTTGGAGTGTTGGCCGTCCGCCGGGCGGGCCAGCGGCGCTGCTGGCATGATACCGAGGGCGAGAAAATCAGACGGGGGAATCCGTGGCTAACGTCGAGCCAGCGTTGATTACCAGCGCTCAACACGCTGCCGAGGACACGGTCCGCCGGTTCCTGGCGGCGGTCGATGCGGGCGACGAGGTCACCCTGGCGGAGCTGTTCACGCCGGACGCCAGCGCCTACCTGCCATTCGCGGACACCCCGGGCCTCATCGACGGGCATGCAGCGATCATGAGCCGCTTCGGACGCCTGATCGCGGCCTGGAAACGCCGCGGACTGAGCCCGCCGTTCGTCGGATTCGAGCCGTCGGGGCTGCAGCCCACGCTGCTGGCTGTAGAATGGACGCTCGTGACGTTCCTGGTGGGCATCGAGGGCGACACCGGACGGCGCACGATGCTGCTGCGCAGCACTGCGGACGGCTGGCGCATTTTCCATCTGCACGCGTCGAATCTCGGACGCCGCGACGCTGAACGCGGCATCCGCACGCCGTCCGGCCGCGAATAGTCGCGAAGCAACATGGAGATCGTCGCAATGACAACTTTCTACAGGGCAGCCGCAGGTTTGCTGCTCATCGCACTGGCGGGGTGCCAATCCGTGTCCAAGCCCATGCCGACCGTTGACTCCGTCGATCTGGATCGCTTCATGGGCGACTGGTACGTCATCGCCAACATCCCGACCTTCATCGAGAAGGGTGCCCACAACGCGATCGAGACCTACCGGCTTGACGACGACGGCACCATCGACACGGTATTCACCTTCAATGCGGATTCGTTCGACGGGAAGCGCAAGAAGTACAACCCGCGAGGTTTCGTGCGGGACACCGGCACCAACGCCACCTGGGGCATGCAGTTCATCTGGCCGATCAAGGCCGAGTACCTGATCATCTATCTCGACGAGGCGTACACACAGACGGTCATCGGCCGTAGCGCCCGCGACTACGTCTGGATAATGGCCCGTGAGCCACAGATGCCCGCCGCAGACTACGATCGGATCATCGGCCGCCTGGCGGATCTGGGGTACGATGTATCGAAGATTGAAAAGGTGCCGCAGCGCTGGCCTGCGCAGCGGTAGGTCAAGACCAAGGAGGTCCAGCCATGTCAGTCGCCAAAGTCACTGAAATCACCGCCACCTCGGACAAGAGCTTCGAAGACGCCGTGGCAAGCGGCATCAAGCGCGCCAACAAGACGCTGAAGCACATCACCAGCGCCTGGGTCGCCGACCAGGAGGTCGTGGTCGACAAGGGCAAGATCACGAGCTACAAGGTGCGCATGAAGGTCACCTTCGTCCTCGAATGAGGTTTTGACAGACGGAGTTGCCGATCATGCTGAAGTCCACGTTCGTCGTCCTGGCCCTGCTGCTCTCCGGGATCGCTTGTGCAAGCGATGTCGCGACCGTCGATGGCGCGTCATTGCTGAAGCGCGTGCAGTCGGGCGATTCCACTCTGGTCGTGCTCGACGTGCGCACACCGCAGGAGTTCGCGGAGGGCCATGTGCCCGGCGCGGTCAACATCCCGCACGACACGCTCGAGTCGCGTCTTGCCGAGCTCGAAGCGGATCGTGACAAGGACGTGGTGGTCTACTGCCGCAGTGGCCGCAGGGCGGGCATGGCGCTGACCGTGCTGGAAAAGGCGGGCTTCGAGCGCCTGTCACACCTCGAGGGTGACTACCTGGCGTGGAGCGCCGCGGAATTGCCGGTGGAGACGATAGCGGAGCCCGCACCCCAGCTGTAGACGGCGGCTCGGGTCAGCGCCAGATCTCGCTGTCGTCGACGCTGGCTTCGAGGTGCTCCATCTCCTCGGCGAGCGCGATGCGCCGGCGTCGGGCGGCCGCGAGCCGCTCCCGCAATTCCACCAGTTGCTCGGCGTTCTGCGAGTCGCCGCTCAGCGCCTGCAGCGCCTGGGTGGCGCGGGTGATGTCCTCGCAGGCCTGCTGCCAGCGGCGCTCCAGCTCGGCGAGACGCGACCCGCCGTGGCGGCCTGGCCTGTGCATGGATCCTTCGGCCTCCAGTTCGAATCCCATGGGTGGGAGGGTGCGCGCGCGGGGTTAACGGCGGGCGACGGCTGTATGGCAGTCGCGTGACAGTCGACGCTCTCCTGGGGACTGTCCCCGCAGGGGACTGTCCCCCGATGCGGCACTGACCTGGGGACTGTCCCCAAAGGGGACTGTCCCCGTTGTGGCACCCATTGAGGCACCCCGCGGCACGGCCGAGCAACGCGGGTCTCTCTACTCCTGTAGAGCCCCTTGCTCGCTCCGAGAGCCAAAGTCGCTCGCAAGAGGCCTACAGTCGTCCTCGACCCGCGGGGACTGGCACCGCAGTCGCAAGGCTCCCTGCGGCACGGCCCTGCCAGCGGTGCCTGTCCCCTCCGTATCGAGGCTCAACGAATCAGGCGCAAGCGCCGCAGGCGGGCGCGGGCCGTGGCCCCTTCCGCAGTGAGTTTGGCTTCCCGAACGGAGGAAGGGGCCACGGAAGTAGGGAGCCCGCCGGGCAAGACCTGTTCGCCGGACTGGGCCGCTAAAGGTGCGCGCGGATGCGCTCGGCGTGTTCCGCGAGCTGCGCGGGGTCGGCCATGCCGCGGGCATGCAGCTTGAGGTCGATGCCCTCGGCGCGCGGGATGATGTGGAAGTGCAGGTGGAACACGCTCTGCCCCGCGGGCGCGCCGTTCAGCTGCGCGATCATGATGCCCGGTGCGTCGAACGCCGCGCGCACGGCGATCGCCACGCGCTGGGTCGTGCGGATGGTGGCCACCAGCGCTTCTGTCGGCAGGTCGAAGATGTTCTCGCCCGGCGTCTTCGGCACCACCAGCGTGTGTCCCGGGGTCTGCGGCATGACGTCCATGAACGACAGGGTGTTGTCGTCCTCGTAGACCTTGTGGCAGGGAATCTCCCCGCGCAGGATCCGGGCGAAGATGTTGGATGAGTCGTAGGCCATGGCGCGCTCCGTGCGGCGTACGGTGCAAGGATAGCAGCCGCCCAGCGTGTCAGCGTGCGAGGTTGCCGACATCCACGGTGGCCGCGAACAGGCAGTGGTCCGGCCAGCGCAGGGCCGCGTCGCCACGCGGGTAGGGGATCATCCGGTACGAACCGGCAACCAGCGCGCGACCGGCCGTGGCGCTCAATACGACGTGGTCGATGGGCGGGCGAACGGGATCCTGCTGGCGGCAGCGCGGATGAATCACGCCGGCGCCGGGATCCAGGAGATCCGACTCCGGCGGGTCCGCGTCGTCGAGTTCCGGCCACATGGCCACGATGCGGCCCCTGCGGTCGCGGCCTGGAGCGAACTCGCGATCGAAGCGGCGGTTGAAGTCGCCCAGCACCGCAAACGGCACGCCCTCCCGGGCGCGCGCATCGACCCACTCCTCCAGCACCGGTACCTGGCGTTGCAGCGTCGAGCAGGCGTCACGCTCCGAGGTCAATGGATCGCGGTTGCAGCCCGACTTGAGGTGAATGCCGAGCAGGCGCATCTCGGCGGGCGTGCCGGGATACACGGTCACGTCGGCGCCCCAGCGCACGTCGTTGCCGGGCAGTCCGAGCGCCCGGTAGTCGGCATTGCAGCGGAACGGGATGCCACGACGGATGGCGAAGCCGACATTCTGCACGTGCGGCCGCGCGGTGAAGCAGAACTCATGGTTGCGGAAGATGGCGCTCGCCGTGTCCGCTCCATCGACCTCCTGCAGCGCGACCACGTCCAGATCGAGCGTAGCAACGAAGTCGGCGAGCCTGCCGAGGTCCTCGGTGCCCCAGCGGCGATCAGGCACGAGATCACACGGAATGGCGCGCTGCGTACCCCGGGGCCTTTCGCCCTTCGCGACGCATCCCGGCGCCAGCCGGTCGAAGGTCTCCGGCAGGATCATCCATTCCAGATTCCAGGTCGCGAGCGTCAGCGGCTGCGGATTGCCCGCCTCGGCGAGCGGGGGTGCGGCCTGGGTGCAGCCCAGCGAACCGGCACCGAGCAGCCAGGCGAGAGCGATCGGGCGCAACGTATTGCAGTGCATTGTGGGTCGTCGGTTGCGGCGGAGCCGCGAGCTTACCTTGAAGCGGCACCGTCTGCGGGTGTGCCCCTTGCGGCTCCTGGTTGGGCATCGTATAGAACGGCTCATGAGCTGAGGTCGCCGGGGAGGGGGGGCATGATCCCGGGCTGGGGCTTGCTGCTGCTGTCGCTCGCCTACGTGGCGACGCTGTTCGGCGTCGCCTGGATGGGCGACCGGCTGCGCGTATATCCGACGAACGTCACGCTGCGGCCCGTGGTGTACAGCCTGGCGCTCGCCGTGTACTGCTCCAGCTGGACCTTCTACGGCGCTGTGGGCAGCGCCGTCCGGGACGGCCCGTCCTATCTGCCTATCTATCTCGGTCCCGCGCTGCTGTTCCTGTTCGCGCTGCCCTTCTTCGGCCGGCTGGTGCGGGTCGCCAAGCGGCACAATGTCACGTCCATCGCGGACCTGGTGTCGTCACGCTTCGGCAAGTCGAACCGCCTCGCGATCGTCATCACGCTCATCGCGCTGGTCGCCTCGGTGCCCTACATCGCCCTGCAGCTCAAGGCAGTGGCGATGAGTATCGACGTGCTGACGCTCGGCCAAGCCGGGCCGCGCCCGCCCTGGTTCGCCGACAGCGCGCTGTACACCGCTGCGTTGCTCGCCGCCTTCGCAATCCTCTATGGCACGCGCAGTGTCGATGCGGCCGAGCACCACCCCGGCCTGATGCTGGCGATCGCCGTCGAGTCGCTGGTGAAGTTGCTGGCATTCGTCATGGTCGGGGTCTTTGCGCTGTTCGCGCTGGCCGACGGTCCGGGGATCGCAGCCGCGACCGCTCAGCTGTCGCCCGCGGACTTCAACCTGACCGGCCTGATGACGCAGACACTGCTGGCCTTCACGGCGATCTTCTGCCTGCCGCGCCAGTTCCAGGTGGGTGTGGTCGAATGCACGGAGCCGCTCGATCTGCCCCGCGCGCGCTGGCTGTTCCCCGCCTATCTCCTGGTCATCACGCTGATGGTCGTGCCGATCGCCGCGCTCGGTCTCAGTTCCGGCGCGCAGGCGCCGGGCGGACCCGACTCGCTGGTGCTGTGGCTGCCGCTGTCCGCCGGTCATGAATGGCTGGCGCTGACCGCCTACATCGGCGGATTCTCGGCGGCCACGGGCATGGTGATCGTCGCCGCAGTCGCGCTCGCGACCATGTTGAGCAACGACCTGCTGCTGCCGCTGTGGTGGCGCCTGACCGGACACGTCGGCGCCAGCCGCCACACGACCCGCACGGTGCTGCAGATCCGTCGCGCGGTGATCGTCGGCGTGCTGCTGCTGGCGTTCGCGTATTACCGCATGATTCCCTCGGCACCGAGCCTCGCGTCGATCGGCCTGGTGTCCTTCGCGGCCGTGGCCCAGTTCGCGCCTGCGGTCTTCGCATCGCTGTACTGGCCGCGCGCCAGTCGCGCCGGCGTCCTCGCCGGTCTGCTGACGGGCTTTGCGCTCTGGTTCTACACGCTGTTGCTGCCCGGCCTGCTTGCCATCGACGGTGCCGAGCCCGCCTGGGTGCAGGGCGGCCCGTGGGGCATCGGGTTCCTTGCGCCACAGGCCTTGTTCGGTTTCACCGCACCCGACACCCTGACGCACGGCGTGTTCTGGTCGCTGCTCGGCAACGTGCTGGCGCTGGTGGGCTTCTCGCTGCGCTTCCGGCCGACCCTGGTTGCGCGGCTGCAGGCCGCGTCCTTCATGGATCTCGATGCCGGCCGCGAGCGGGAGGTGGACGACACGCCGGTGCCCGGCACGGCCACGGTGGCCGACCTGGCGACGCTTGCACAGCACGTGCTCGGGCCACAGGCGGCGGCGCAGCTGCTCGCCGACTATTCGCGGGACCAGGGACGCGAGCTGCTGCTGCACGACCGCGCCGATCGCGGCCTGATGCAGCTGCTGGAGCGCGAGTTGGCAGGCGCGATCGGTGCAGCCTCCGCGCGCATGATGCTGACCAGCACGCTGAAGGGCACCGGGCTGCAGCTCGACCAGGTGGTCTCGCTGCTCGACGAGACGACGCAGCGGCTGCGTCTCAACCGCGGGCTGCTCGAGGCCATGATGGACAACATGGCGCAGGCGGTCAGCGTGATCGACCGGGAGTTCCGCCTGGTGGCCTGGAACCGCCGCTACGAGAGCATGTTCGGCTACCCCCCGGGCTTCCTCTATGCCGGCCTGCCCGTTGCGGAGGCCATTCGCTTCAACGCTGCGCGCGGCTGGTGTGGTCCTGGAGACGTCGACTCGCTGGTGGCGCGCCGCATGGCGCACCTGAAGAGCGGGGCGCCGCACACCTTCGAGCGGCGCCGGCCCGACGGCCGGGTCATCGAGAATCGCTGCCAGCCGCTCGCCGATGGTGGCCTGGTGACCACCTTTGCGGACGTGACCGCCTACAAGCACGGTGGAAGAGGAGTTGCGCGAGATCAACGAGACGCTCGAGCAGCGGGTCGAACAGCGCACGGAGGAGCTGCGCCAGGCGAAGCTGGATGCCGAGCAGGCCAATCTCAGCAAGACCCGGTTCGTCGCGGCAGCCAGCCACGACCTGCTGCAGCCGATGAATGCGGCGCGTCTGTTCACCTCGGCGCTGCGCTCGCGCGAGCTGGTGGATCCCGCCGTGGCGGGTCTCGCCGAGCGTGTGGACACTTCGCTGCGGGCGGCCGAGGAGCTGCTCGACGCCTTGCTCGACATCACCAAGCTCGACTCCGGAACGATCGAGCCCGAGATCCGCGACATTCGGGCGCAGGAGTTGCTGGAGAGCGTCCGCGACCAGTTCGAGCACCTGGCCGCGCACCGCGGACTGCGGCTGAGGGTCGCCAGGACGTCGCTGGCGGTACGCACGGATCCGCGCATGCTGCGGCGCGTACTGCAGAACTTCGTCGCTAACGCCCTGCGCTATACGCGTTCCGGGGGCTTGCTCGTGGGTTGTCGGCGCCGCGGCCAGGAAGTCGAGTTTCAGGTCTGGGATACCGGACCAGGTGTCGCCGAGGGTGCGCTGACGGTGATCTTCGAGGAGTTCCGGCGCCTGGATGAGCCCTCGCCGTGGGGAGAAAAGGGCCTGGGTCTGGGTCTGTCGATCTGTGACCGGATCGCACGAATACTCGATCACCGCCTGGTGGTCCGTTCGGTCCGCGGCAAGGGGAGCCTGTTCGCCATCCGCGTGCCGCGTGCGACCGCGGCCGTTCTCGACGTGGCGGCGGGTGGCGGTCGCCGGCGTCCGGTCGTCCTCAAGGGGCTGGTCGTGCTGTGCCTGGACGATGATCCCGACATCCTCGACGGCATGGCAGCGCTGCTCGGTCGCTGGGAGGTCGAGGTCATCGCGGCCCGCAGCATTGCGGAGGCCGAGGAGGCGGTGTCACGCCGTCGCGTCGACGTCATCCTGGCCGACTTCCATCTGCGGGAGAGCGAGTCCGGGCTGGATGCGCTGCACCGCCTGAGCGCGCTGGCGGGCGGCTGCCCGGGCGCACTGGTGACCGCCAACGCCAGCGAGGAGCTGGTGCAGCAGGCGCGCGCCGGACGCTTCGAAGTCATGCGCAAGCCGGTCAAGCCCGCGGCGTTGCGGGCGCTCCTGGCAGCGTACGCTCGACGGCGCGGGGCGGCCGGCGCCGGCAGCCGGGTGGCTGCTCAGGCGGCCGGAAAAGACTCGAGCTGAGCGGCGGACGCGCCTTTCTCCAGCGCCAGGCGCTGGGCGAGGATGACCGCCTGGGTGCGGTTGTTCACGCCCAGCTTCTGCATGATGGCCGTCATGTGCGCCTTGACGGTCGCCTCCGACACGCCCAGCTCGAACGCGATCTGCTTGTTCAGCAGGCCCGCCGAGAGCATGGCCAGCACGCGGAACTGCTGTGGGGTCAGGCTGGCGAGACGCGTGGCAACGTCGGCTTCTCCGGGATCGAGAACCGTGCTGTCCACGTCGAGCGCCGGCGGCGTCCACACGTCGCCCTCGATCACCGCCTGCAGCGCCTCGACCATCTCCTCGACCGTCGACGACTTGGGCACGAACCCGGCCGCGCCATGGGCGATGGCACGGCGCACGACCGAGGGGCTCTCGTTGGCGGAGATGATCACGACCGGCAGCGAAGGATGATGGGCGCGCATCTGCACCAGCGCGCTGAAGCCCTGCGCGCCGGGCATGTTCAGGTCGAGCAACAACAGCTCGGCATCCGGGTGCGCCGCGGCCTTTTCCAGCAGTGCCGGAACGGAGTCCGCCTCGACCACCGTCGCGTCCGGCACGGCCCGGCCGAGAGCGTGCCGCAGGGCTTCGCGAAACAGCGGGTGGTCGTCCGCCACCAGGATTTCCCGCACCATCTGCAGTTACTTCTCCGGCTTCATGCGGTTCTGCACCAGATCCTGCACCACGCCCGGGTCGGCCAGCGTGGAAGTGTCCCCGAGCTGGTCGGACTCGTCCGCGGCGATCTTGCGCAGGATGCGGCGCATGATCTTGCCGGAGCGGGTCTTGGGCAGCCCCGGTGCCCACTGTATGAAGTCAGGAGAGGCAATCGGGCCGATCTCCTTGCGGACCCAGTCGCGCAGCTCGCGGCGCAATTCCTCGCTGGGCTCCTCGCCGGTGATCAGCGTGACATACGCGTAGATGCCCTGGCCCTTGATGGCGTGCGGGCAGCCGACGACCGCGGCTTCGCTCACCTTCGGATGCGCGACGAGCGCGCTCTCGACCTCCGCGGTGCCCATGCGGTGCCCCGAGACATTGATGACGTCGTCGACGCGGCCCGTTATCCAGTAGTACCCGTCCTCGTCGCGACGCGCGCCGTCGCCGGTGGTGTAGCAGCCGCGGAAGGTCGTGAAGTACGTCTGGATGAAGCGCTCGTGATCGCCGTAGACGGTGCGCATCTGGCCGGGCCAGCTGTCCAGCAGCACCAGGTTGCCCTCGGTGGCGCCTTCCAGCTCCTTGCCGTCGTTGTCGAGCAGGGCGGGGCGGATGCCGGGCAGCGGGCGGGTCGCCGAGCCTGGCTTGAGCGGGGTCGCGCCGGGAAATGGGGAGATCAGCACGCCGCCGGTCTCGGTCTGCCACCAGGTGTCGACGATCGGGCAGCGATTGTCACCGACTACCGTGTGGTACCACTCCCAGGCTTCGGGATTGATGGGCTCGCCGACGCTGCCGAGCAGCCGCAGGCTCTTGCGCGAGGTCTTCTTCACCGGCGCGTCGCCGTCGCGCATCAGGGCCCGGATCGCGGTCGGCGCCGTGTAGAAGATGGTCACGCCGTGCTTGTCCACCGCTTCCCAGAAGCGGCTCACGGTCGGGTAGTTGGGCACGCCCTCGAACATGACGCTGGTGGCTCCGTTCGACAGCGGTCCGTACACCACGTAGCTGTGGCCGGTGACCCAGCCGACGTCTGCCGTGCACCAGAAGATGTCGTCCTCGTGATAGTCGAAGACCGTCGCAAAGGTGAAGTTCACGTACACCAGGTAGCCGCCGGTGGTATGCAGCACGCCCTTCGGCTTGCCGGTGGAGCCGGAGGTATAGAGGATGAACAGCGGATCCTCCGCGTTCATCCGCTCCGGCTCGCACTCCGCCGGCTTGCCGTGGACGATGTCCTGGTACCAGACATCGCGGCCCTCCACCCAGTTGATCTTCGACTGGGTGTAGCGCACGACCACGACTTTCTCGACGCAGGGCAGCGTGTGCTTGGCGAGCGCCGCATCGACGTTGGCCTTCAGCGGGATCTTCTTCCCGCCGCGCAGCCCTTCGTCGGCGGTGATGACGATCTTGGTGCTGCAGTCGTGTATGCGCCCCGCCAGCGAGTCCGGCGAGAAACCGCCGAACACGATCGAGTGGACGGCGCCGATGCGCGCGCAGGCCAGCATCGCCACGGCCGCTTCCGGGATCATCGGCATGTAGATCGTTACCCGATCGCCCTTGCCGACGCCGAGTTCGCGCAGCGCGTTGCCGAGGCGGCAGACGCGCTCGTACAGGTCACGATAGGTGACCGGATAGGACACCGACGGATCGTCGCCCTCGAACAGCAACGCGGTCTTGTCGGCATGCTTCGCCAGCTGGCGGTCGAGGCAGTTGACGGAGAGATTCAGCTCGCCGTCCTCGTACCAGCGGATCCGGAAGTCGTCGGGATCGAAGGACACGTTCCGGATCCTGGTTGGAAACCGCATCCAGTCGATGCGCTTGGCGATGCGCGCCCAGAAAGCGTCGGGATCGCGGACCGACTCCTCGTACATCGATTCGTAGTCGCCGGCCTTGACGACCGCGCTGGCCGCGAAGGACCCCGGTACCGGGTAGGTCTTGACCATCATGCTGCTTCTCCCCCTGCGGGACGTCCGTGCCCGGAGTCCGGTTGATCCAGGTCAAAGCATTTTACGCACGGAGCGTGCCATGAATTGGACGATGGTCGTACGGGATTTCCGCTGGCCGCCATAGACCAAAGGCTAATCGACCATCCGCCAATGGAGCCGCGCCCTCGCGCGGCAGCATGCTCGGCACTACTGCCGAGGGGGAGGTGCAGTCATGCAAAGCAGCATTCGCAAGGGTCTGGTGGCCGCCGCGGTGGCGCTGGCGCTGGGAGGGCCGGGGACGGCGCTGGCGCAGACGGACAATGAAAAGGCCCTGGAGGCCCGGGTCGCCGAGCTGGAGAAGCTCGTCCAGCAATTGCTGGCGGAGAAGCAGGGTGCCGCGCCTGTTGCAGCAGCGCCGGCTGCACCCGCCAAGGCGGGCCCGCCGCCGATCCAGGAAACGTCGGTGGTGCCCAACGCACTGGCCGGCACGAAGTTCTTCCTCACCGGTTTCGCCAAGCTCGACGTGCTCTACACGCAGACCGAAGACGGCCTGATGGCGAGCGGTATCGGGCGCGACTTCTACATCCCGAGCCTCACCCCGGTCGGTGGCAGCGATTCGGCCGCGCACCTGCAGGCGCACGTGAAGCAGACGCGCGTGATGATGGGCACGGACACCGTGCTCGGTGACCACAAGCTCGGCTCGCGGCTGGAGTTCGACCTGTACGGCTCCGCGCTCGGCGACGAACGCATCAGCAACACCTACGGTCTGCAGGTGCGTCATGCCTACCTGACCTACGACAAATGGCTGTTCGGCCAGACCTGGTCCAACTTCCAGGACGTCAGCGCGTTGCCGGAGAGCGTCGACTTCATCGGTACCACCGATGGCACCGTGTTCGTGCGCCAGGCGCAGGTACGCTGGACGAGTGGCGGGCTGTCGGTGTCGGCCGAGAATCCGAATACCACGCTGACGCCCTTCGGCGGTGGCGCGCGCGTGGTGTCTGACGAGAACCGCATGCCGGACCTCACGGCTGCGTACACCTTCAAGGGCGATCGAGGCTACCTGCGTCTCGGTCTGCTTGGGCGCGAGCTTCGGTATGACACCCTGGCGGCCTCCGACAGCACTTACACCGTGGCAGCGAGCCTGTCCGGCAAGGTGACGTTCGGCAAGGATGATCTGCGCTTCTACCTCATCGGCGGCGACGGCATGGGCCGCTATGTCGGGCTCAACTTTGTCAATGACGCCGTTCTCGACGCGGGCGGCGGCCTCGAGGCGATTTCCGGATTCGCCGGCTCGGTGGCGTGGCGCCATGTGTTCACCCCGCAGTGGCGCAGCAACCTGATGTTCTCCATGCAGGAGTACGACAACGACGTCGCGTTGACCGGCCTCGGCACCAACAAGAGCTCGATGTCATGGGCCGTCAACGCGATCTACTCGCCGGTGCCGAAGCTCGACCTGGGCCTGGAGTATCGCTATGCGCAGCGCGAACTGGAGAGCGGCGTGGACGGCGCGCTGAACCGCGTGCAAGCGACGGCCAAGTACTCGTTCTGAAGCAGGCGCATCGCGGCCGGGACTGTTCCGGCCACGATGCCCGACGGACGGGTCAGAGATCGGCGACTTTGAAGGTGTCGCAGGTTTCCAGCGATCCTTGATCGTAGCCGAGCCGGAACCAGCGCATGCGCTGCTCGGAGCTGCCGTGCGTGAAGGAATCCGGCACGACCCGGCCCTGTGCCTGGCGCTGCAACCGGTCGTCACCGACTGCGCTGGCCGCTCCGAGGGCTTCCTCCAGGTCGCCGGCCTCGAGCAAGCCTTTGGTGCGCTGGGTGTCGTGGGCCCAAATACCCGCGAGGCAGTCCGCCTGCAGCTCGAGGCGCACCGACAGCTGGTTGGCCTCGACCGGGCCGACACGCTGCTGCAGCTCGCGTACCCGGTCGGAGTAGCCGAGCAGGTTCTGCACATGATGGCCGACTTCATGCGCGATGACGTAGGCCTGGGCGAAGTCTCCGCCCGCGCCCAGGCGCTGCTCCAGCTCGTCGAAGAATGACAGGTCGATGAACAGTTTCTCGTCGGGCGGGCAGTAAAACGGGCCCATCGCCGCCTCCGCAAAGCCGCAGGCGGAGTTCACCGCACCGGAGAACAGCACCAGGGTCGGCGGGCGGTACTCGCCGCCGAGGCGCGCGAATCGCGTGCTCCAGACGTCCTCGGTAGTCGCCAGCACGGTGGCCGTGAACTGCCGCTTTTCGGCCTCGCTCGCGCTCTCCTGGTACGGCCCGGATTGCTCGACCGGGCCGCCGCCACCGCCGGCGACTTCCAGGCCGCCGAGCAGCAGGCGCGGATCGACGCCGAGGAACAGTCCGATCAGCAGGATGGCGACCACGCCGATGCCGCCGCCGGCCAGCCCGCCGCGGCTGATGCGGGTGCCGCGCCGGTCCTCGACGTTACTGCTCTGTCTTTGGCCTCGCCAGCGCATACAGGTTCCAGAAATCCCCTGAATTTCCAGCAATCTAGCACGAACCGGCGGCGGGGCAAGCCACCCTTGCGCGGGGCGGCCCACGGGGTAGCATGGGGGCAGGATCGGCGTATGGAGACAAGCAGATGACCCAGCAACAGCCCAGTACCGCCCAGCTCATGGACGACCTGCGGGTGGTCGTAGAGGATGCAGAGGCACTATTGAAGGCGACCGCCGGTCAGGCGGGCGAGAAGGTGGACAAGGCGAGGCATCGGGCGGAGGAGTCGGTTCGCGCGGCGCGCGAACGGCTGAGCGAGCTCGAAGGCGAGGTGACCATGCGGGCCCGCGAGGCGGCTCGCACGACCGACCGCTACGTGCACGAGAATCCGTGGGGCGCGATCGGCATCGCCGCCGGTGTCGCGTTCATCCTCGGCCTGCTGTCCAGCCGACGCTAGGCCCGATGTCCGGGCAAACGCCAACGGCCCCGGCAGGACGCCCGAGCGGCCTGTTCGCGTCGCTGCGCGACCTGCTCGCGACGCTGCTCGCCATTGCCGAGACGCGCCTCGAACTCGTCACGACGGAGCTCGAGGAGGAGCTGCACCGCATCGCGGAGATCCTGGCCTGGGCGTTCGTGCTGATCTTCTTCGGCGGCATGACGGTGCTCATGCTGGCATTCCTGATCATCGTCCTGTGGTGGGAGGATCATCGCGTCCTGGCCGCCTCGCTGACCTGCTTGGGTTTCCTGCTCATCACGGCAACGGCGGCGCTGGTGCTCCGCGCCCGGGTCGCCGCGCGGCCGAAGCTGCTCGATGCGACGATCGAGGAGTTGAAGCGGGACCGCGAAGCCCTGGGTGGCGGCGCATGACGTCGCGCGTCCGGGAGCTGGCGACGCAGCGGCAGCGCCTGGTGGAGCAGAGCGGGCGTCAGCGCGCCTTCGCGGCGCGGGATGCCGCGGACATCGGCGCTGCCCTGCACAACGTGGACCGGGCCGTGTCGGTGCTGCAGCGGCTGCGCCGCAGCCCGGTGCTGATCACGGTCGCGGTGATCGGCGTGGTGGTGTTCCGGCGGCATCCGGTGGTCGCCTGGATCGCGCGCGGGGTCGCGGTCGCGGGCGCGGCGCGGCGCGTCGCCACCACGCTCAAGGGCATGGCGTCGGAGACGCCGGCCGCGGAGCACGAAGGCCGCTAGCCTTCGCCGCACCCGACCAGCCGCCCCGTTCCATGACACTCCGAGCGGTCATCGTGCCGGTCACGGCGTTCGCGCAGAACTGCTCCGTGATCTGGTGCGATCAGACCGGCCGGGGCGCCGTAATCGACCCAGGCGGTGATCTCGAGCGGATCATGGCGGTCGTCGCCGAGCACGGCGTCGAGCTCGAGAAGATCCTCCTCACTCACGCGCACATCGATCACGCCGGGGCTGCGGCGGCGCTCTCCCGGCGCGCGGGATTGCCCATCGAGGGACCGCACCCGGGCGATCGATTCTGGATCGAGCAGCTGCCGCGACAGGGCGCCATGTTCGGCCTGCCCGCCTCCGAGGCGTTCGAGCCCACCCGATGGCTGGACCAGGGCGATACGGTTCAAGTCGGCGGGATCACGCTGGAGGTCCGGCACTGCCCGGGCCACACGCCCGGGCATGTGGTGTTCTTCGAACCCGCCTCGAGGATCGCGTTCGTGGGCGACGTGCTGTTCGCCGGCTCCATCGGCCGCAGCGACTTTCCGCGGCGGCGACCAGGACACGCTGCTCGGCTCCATCCGCGACAATCTCCTGCCGCTCGGCGACGACGTGCGGTTCGTGCCGGGGCATGGACCGATGTCGACGTTCGGCCAGGAGCGGCTCCACGAACCCCTACGTTCGGCCTGCCTCAGAGCAGCCCGTAGTAGCTGCGACAGCATGTAGGTCAGCGTGACCCACATGATGAACAGCAGCGGCAGGCCCGCCCGCATGAAGTCGTTGAAGCGGTAGCCGGCGGCGGCCATGACCAGCAGGTTGGTCTGGTAGCCCATCGGCGTCGCGTAGCTGAGATTGCAGCCGAACAGGACGGCCAGCACGAACGGCCGCGGGTCGACGCCGAGCGTGGTCGCCATGACCACGGCTACCGGGGTGCCGATGATCGCGGCCGCGTTGTTCGACACGAAGTTGGTCACCAGCGCCATGAACAGCATCAGACGCCGCGAGGATCACCACCGGATCGAGATAGGCGCCGAGCGCGGCGAGTCCGCCGCCGGCAGCCGCGATCATGCCGGTCGCCGTGAGCGCCTCACCGAGCGCCAGGCTCGCGACGACGATCATGATCACGTTGGAGGACAGCGCATCGGTCGCTTCCTGCCAGCGCAGGCAGCCGGTGAGCAGCATGGTTGCGACGCCCAGCGCCGAGGCGAGCACCATCGGCAGCAGCTTGGTCGCCGCCAGCGCGATGACGCCGGCCATGATGAGCAGCGCGACCCCCGCCTTGCGGGTGTGCGGCAGGGCGAGGCTGGCGTCGAGCACCAGCGTTCCGGGCGCCGATTTCACGCGCTGCACGCGTTCCTGGGGTCCCTGCACGAGCAGCACGTCGCCGGGCTTGAGTGGCGAGCTCGCCGGATCGAGCGCCGTCTCGCGGCCCGGGCGATGAATCCCGATCACCGCGAGGCGGTGCTCCCCGACGAAGCGAGCCACGCCGGTCTGCGCGCCAGTGAACTCGGATTCCTGGGTGATCAGCACCTGCGCCAGCGTCTGCGAGGCGGGGTCGCCGGGGTCACGCGGCTGGACCGAGCGCAGCGCCGCGCCCAGCGCCGCGGCCCGTTCGCGCAGCTGCTCCGCGACGTCCGAGATCACCAGCCGGTCGCCGGCCCTGATGTGCTGCGTAGGCAGGCGAACCAGTTCGGTTTCGCCTCGCAGGATGCGCAGCACGGTCAGGTCCCCGGCCCGTTTCAGCACCGCGCGCAGCTCGCGGCCATCGGCCCATGAGCCCGCCCGGATGTCGAAGACCGCGTCGAAGCGCAGCGGCGACGCGTTCTGCGTGCCCGTTTCGGTTCGCGGCAGCAGGCGCGGCACCACCAGCCAAAGATAGGGCAGCGCGACGGCGGCGGCCACCGCGACGATCGGGACGAAATCGAACAGCGCAAACTGCGGTACGCCCAGATCCGCCGCGATCCCGACGACCAGCAGGTTGGTGGACGTGCCGATGGTGGTCGCCATGCCCCCGATCAGCACGGCGTAGTTCATCGGCAGCAGCGTGTCCGAGGCGCTGGTGCCGGTGCGGGCGGCCACCGACAGCAGCACGGGCATCATCAGTACGACGATGGGCGTGTCGTTCAGCACGCCGCTGACGCTCATGCAGAACACGAGCATCAGCAGGAAGGCGACCTGCGGCGCGAAGCTCCACATTCGCGCCAGCGCCCTGGCAAAGGGCTCCAGCGCGCCGGTGGTGACCAGCCCGCGGCCGAGCACCATCAGGCAGCAGATCGTGATCAGCGCCGTGTGGCCGAAGCCGGCGAGGAAGACCTCGGGGCCCATCTCCCGCTCTTCGGCCGCGTACGGAAAGATGCCGAACAGCAGCATCAGCGCCAGCAGCGCGAGTAGCGCCGAGGTCTGGATGGGCAGGCGCTCGCTGGCGAACAGCCAGAAAGTCATCGCCGCGATCAGCAGCACGCCGACGGCGTGCCAGTCGATGGCGAACAGGTCGAACGGATTCATCGGCGGTCAGCGCGCGGCGGCCGGCGCCGCCTCGGCCTGCAGGGCGAGCACCTTGTCGCCGGCCCGGATTGCCGCGCCGTCGGGCTCCCAGAAGCCGACCGGCTTGCCGTCGCGGTAGATGCGCAGGATCATCGAGTCGCCGGTCACCCCGGGAGGCCGGCCGACTTCTTCGGTCGTGGCGGCGCGTTCCACCAGCAGCAGCCGGCCGCCGCTGCTCAGCACGTCGAGGACGAATTCGTTGACGTGCTCGTTGGCCACGGAATCCGCCAGCAGGAAACCCGAGATGCGCGACGGGGAGACCGTGACATCGGCGCCCGCCTGCTTCAGCAGTGGCGCATTCTCCTCTTCGCGGGAGTTGCAGATCACGCGAGCCTGCGGATTCAGCTGGCGCACCGTCAGCACGGCCAGCGCATTGGTGTCGTCGCGGCCGGTGCAGACGATCACGGCGCGGGCGCGGTCCACGCCGGCGTCGCGCAAGCGTGCGCTCCATGGTGGCGTCGCCGCGCAGCCCCGTATAGCCCGCCGCGGCGGCTTCCTGCAGCCGGTGCTCGGCGACGTCCACGATGACCACTTCGGCGGCCGGCGAGCCGCGCTTGACTAGTTCCGCTGCCGCAGTGCGTCCGCTGTGCCCGTAACCACAGATGACCACGTGCTGATTCAGCTGCTGCTGCAGTCGCGCCATGCGGATGCGCTCCAGTCCCTTGTGGAAGAACAGCTCGAAAGCCGTGCCGACGAACACCAGCCAGACCAGCAGCCGTGCCGGCGTGATGATGATCGCATCAATCAGCCGGGCGCGCTCGGTCACCGGGACGATGTCACCGTAGCCAACGGTCGTCAGGCTGACGATCGTGAAATAGATGAGATCGATGAAGGACAGGTGGCCGTCCGCATGGTCGCGGATGCCGTCGCGATCGAGCCACAGGATCGTGACCACGATTGCGACCAGCCCCAGGACCAGCAGCCCGCGGGCCGCCAGCACGCGGCCCGGCCGGGCTTCGGCGCTGGCGAACAGGATCTTGTCGGACGTGCCGCGGCTGAAGCGTCGCAGGCGATTCGCCAGGCCCGGCATGCGGTGCGCGCTGCCGCCTAGAAGCGGAATGTCAGGTAGTGATCGACCAGCAGCGCGGTGAACAGCAGTGCGAGGTAATGGATCGAGTAGCGGAAAGTGCGCATCGGCAGATCGTTGCGTTCCGTGCGGCGCAGTCCTGCGGCCAGGCGCAGGAACACGACGTTGAGCACGATCGCGCTGGCCAGGTAGATCAGTCCGCTCATGCCGGTGAGGATAGGGCAGCACGGTGATCACCGACAGCAGGACCGTGTAGTACCAGATGAACTGCTTGGTGTAGCCGACGCCATGGGTCACCGGCAGCATCGGGATGCCGACGCGGGCGTACTCCTCGCGCCGCGCGATGGCCAGCGCCCAGAAATGCGGCGGCGTCCAGGCGAAGATGATCAGGAACATCAGCAGCGCGTCGGCGTGCACCGTGCCGGTCACCGCCGCCCAGCCGAGCACCGGCGGGGCGGCGCCCGCTGCGCCGCCGATGACGATGTTCTGCGGCGTCGCGCGCTTCAGCCACACCGTGTACAGCACGGCGTAGCCGATCAGCGATACGAAGGTGAGCACCGCGGTCAGGCCGTTGACCAGCAGGGCGAGGATCAGCATCGAGGCGGCGCCCAAGCACGAAGGCGAACGACAGCGCGTAGGCCTCCGAGACCGCGCCTTGCGGCAGGGGCCGGTGCCGGGTCCGGGCCATTTCCGAGTCGATGCGCGCGTCGAGCACGTGATTGATCGCCGCGGCAGAGGCGGAGGCCAGCGCGATACCGAGCGTTCCCCAGACGAATGCGCCGAGCGGCGGCAGGCCGGGCACCGCGAGGAACATGCCGACCACGGCCGTGAAGACGATCAGCGCCACGACCTTCGGCTTGGTCAGCTCGAAGTAGTCGCGGGCGCGGCTTCCCTGCAGGGTGCCGTTGGCCAGGCTTTGCTCGGTGGCGCTCACGATTGCAGCCGCTGTTCCGGGGTGAATTTCGGGGCCGGAATCCTAGCACACCGGACCCTCACGACGGCTGCCCCAGGCCCGTGACCAGTGCGACCTTCCGCTGCCAGTGCTGCAGCAGGCCGAGCGTGAAGTCCGAGAAGACCCGCACCTTGGCGAGCCGGTGGGCGGCGCGCGGATAGACCACCGAAATCGACGGCCCGCGCACGGCCGTGCCCGGCAGGATGGTGACCAGCTCGCGACGCTCCAGCGGCGTGGCGGCGAGCAGGTCGATGGTCTGGATGACGCCGATGCCCTGGGTGGCCGCCAGCAGCATCGCTTCCGGATCGTCCACCGTGAGGCGGAACGGGGCCTCCAGCGGCCGGGTCCGGCCGGCGTCGTCGAACATCCAGGTGCGCGGCGGCGCGGTGCCCGCCGCCGCCGAAGCCGATCAGCGCGTGCTCCCGCAGGTCGTCGGGCGTGCGCGGCCAGCCACGCCGGTCGAGGTACGCCGGCGAGGCGCAGGTCAGCCACCAGCTGCCGACGGCCGGGCGCGCCACGAGCTCCGGATCCGTCACCGCCCCGCCGCGAACCGCCACGTCGACCTGCTCCATGGCGAGGTCCACGATGCGGTCGTTGAGGCGGATCTGCAGCTCGATGTCCGGATAGCGCGCCTGGAAGTCCGCCAGCGCCGGAATGAGCAGATTCCGGCCGAAGGAGCCCGGCACGTCGACCCGCAGCCGGCCAGTGGGCCGCTCGCGCGCGAGCCGCAGGTCGTACTCGGCCGCCTCCAGCTCGCGGAGCACCGTGCGGCAGCGCTCCAGGTAGCGCTGGCCCTCGGAGGTCAACGCCACCTTGCGGGTCGTGCGGTTGAGCAGGCGCACACCGTAGCGCTTCTCGAGCGTCGCGACGTGGGTGCTGACCATGGCCCGCGACAACTCCAACGCATCCGCCGCGCGGGTAAAGGACCCTAGCTCGGCGACTTTCGCGAAGGCTCGCATGGCCAGAAATGAGTCCATTGGTAGAATAATCACATTTATTGAACAATGATTTCAATGAGGGGCAGTTTTTCCAACCAAACGAATGTCCGATGCTCGGTCCCACGACCCCTATACGGTTGGAGGAGATCGAGATGTTCATATTTCGCAGGTCAATGCTGAGCGTATTGGTCGGCCTGGCCGTCGCCGCCCTGCCCGTGCTCCTGAAGCTCTGAGGGCCCGTCACGGCGGGGCGCAGGCCGCCCCCGGCTGGCCTTGGCCGGTCAGATGACCCGTTTGCCGGAAGGGCTCCACGGCGTCAGGAACCGGAACAGGGCGAGCATGGCCAACACCACCAGCGCCGCCCCGGCGTTGTGAGCGGTGCCCAGCCACAATGGCCAGCCCTGCCAGATGAGGTTCATGCCGATCAGCAGCTGCAGGGTCAGGGTGGCCAGCACGCCGACGGCGGCGGCCCGTACGCGCCAGGTCTGGCCGCGGTACCAGGCCGCGAGTGCCAGGGTCACCAGCAGCAAGGTGACCACATAGGCCCCGATGCGGTGGGTGTAGTGAATCGCGACCCGCGCCGGAGCGTCCAGCACGCCGCCCTCGTAGTCGATGCCGAGGCCCCGCCACAGCACGAACGCGTCGTCGAACTCCATCTCCGGCCACCACGACTCCTGGCAGCGCGGGAAGTCGGTGCAGGCGGCGGCGGCATAGTTGGTGCTCGTCCATCCCCCAAGGGCGACCTGGGCAATCACGAAGGCCATCGCCACCACCGCAAAGCGGCGCACACGCCGTTCGGAGGCCTTCAGTTCGCGCCTTTCGGGCGTGAGCGACAGCCACCACAGCAGGCCGAGCGTGGTCAGTCCGCCGAGCAGATGCAGGGTCACGATGAATGGCTTGAGCAACAGGGTCACGGTGAGCATGCCGAGCATGCCCTGCATCACGACCACGACGAGCAGCACCCAGGGCAGCACGCGCGGCTGGTCCGGATCACGGCGGTTCATCACGGACAGCACCGCGAGCACGATGATCAGCAGTCCCAGCGAGGTGGCGATGTAGCGATGCACCATCTCGTTCAACGCCTTCTGATAGTCGAAGGGGCGCTCCGGAAAGGCCGCGTTGATCGAGTCGACCTTCTCCGTCAGCTGTGCCGGGTGCACGTGGCCGTAGCAACCCGGCCAGTCCGGGCAGCCGAGGCCGGCGTCGGTGAGCCTGACCCAGGCGCCGACGACCACCACGATGATGCACAGCACCACCGCGGCTCTGGCCGTCCAGCGAAACCACTTCATGAGGGATGTCGAGCGCATCTGCAAATACTCCGGTTCGCGCTGCTGCCGCCGCCGCGGCTCAGCCAATGTGGGACAGCTTCAGCAGCCGCTCGAGATCCTTCAGCAGACCGCGCGGGGCGGTATTGCCGGGATGTCGCATCATCAGGTTGCCGATCGGGTCCACGATGAAGATCTGCCCGTCGACCGGCTGCGTAAAGGCCGCCAGCAGCGTGGCAGCCTCGGGCCCGGCGAGCGACACGATCTCCAGGTCCGGGTGCTCGGCCCGCAGCGACTGCTCGTCAGCCAGGCTGGCCGTATGCACGAACACCCGGCCCACGCGCGTCATGTCCTTGTCGAGCGCCAGCCGCACCTGCCTGGTGGTGACCAGCGTTTCCCGGCAGGCCGTGTCGCAATCGCCCTCGCTGACCTGCACGAGGTGCCAGCGTCCGCGCAAGAAGGCGTCACCGCCCGTGTGTCCGGGCAGCGTGAGCTCCGGCAGCGGCCGCGGTGGGTCGATCAGCTCGCCATTCTGCGTGCCGCTCATCGGGCGCCACGAGGTGCCGTAATAGAGATAGAAGGACAGGGCGAGCGGCAGGAAGAAGAGCGCTGCCAGCCCCACCAGCATGAGTCGCGACCGTCTGCGGTCCTGCATCGGCGCCTGGCTCATTCGATCTTCTCCTTCCTGAAACTCAGCAGCACCCAGATCACCACGGCGGTGACGGCGAATGCGAACCACTGCACGGCGTAGCCGACGTGCCGTTCGGGCCCGAATCCTGGCGGCTGCCAGTCGCGCAGGTAGCCGTCCGGCTCGCCCGGATCCAGCAGGATCAGCTGGCCATACACGTCGCGCTCGAGTGCCGCCGCGACGTCCTCGATGTGAGGGAAGCTGACGACGCGCGGCCAACCGCTTGCCGCCGCACCGCCCAGCTCGATGCCGGGTCGCGGCAGGAAGTCGGCGCGGCCGTGGACTTCGCGCAGCCCGGCGCCAACGCTGATGTCCGGCAGCTGCGCCCGGTCGCCGCTACCCGCAACGAACCCGCGGTCGACGAGCACGATGCGCCCGTCCTCGCCCTGCATCGGCGTCAGCACCCGATAGCCCGCCACACCTCCGTGCGTCATGTTGTCCAGCAGGAACTGGCGCTCGCCGAGATACCGGCCGGCGAACTTCACGGCCTGGTAGCGTGGCAGGGTTCGCGAGCCCTCCGGCAGCGGCACGACCTCGGCCGCGCCCGTGGCAAAGCCCTCGAGCCGCGCGCGCTTCTCCTCGGCGCGCCCGAGCTGCCAGTAACCGAGCCCGACGAACAGCGCGACACCGGCTGCCGCAAGAACGGTCCAGCCGGCAGCCGGTGCGAAGCGGCGTCGGAAGCCCGCGGTCGTCACGTTATACTCCCGCAGGCCTCGCGTTCCGGGGCGACGTCTCGGTGGATGACCTGCCCGTGGAACCAATCAAGCTGCTCGTCGTTGCAATCTTCATCGGCATCATCGTGAGCCTCGGCTCCGCCTTGTTTCATCTGGTGAGCGATCGAAAGGGCGAAACCCGCAACATGGTGCGGGCACTCACGATCCGCATCAGTCTGTCGGTGGCGCTCTTCATACTGTTGTTCGTCGCCTGGGCCGCCGGTTGGATTCAACCGCACGGTCTGAGGCCCTGAACGGCCGGCCGGCGACGTCTCAGCCGGACGCCGCCGGCATGGCATAGACCGCCGGCAGGTTGCGCCACTCGCCGGCGACATCCATTCCGTAGCCGAATACGAACGCGTCGGGCACCACGACGCCGACGTAATCCGCTTTGACCGCCGCCGGCAGGCCCCGTTCCTTGCGCGCGAACGCGGCAATGCGCACGCTGGCCGCCCCGCGAGCCAACAGTTCATCGCGCACCGCGAGCAACGTGCGGCCCTCGTCTAGGATGTCGTCCAGCAACAGCAGGTGGCGGCTCGCGACGTCCTCATGCGGGCCGGCGATCCACTGCAGCGTACCGCCGCGCGTCGCCTTGCCGTAGCGCCGCGCGTGCACGTAGTCGCAGGTCAATGGGAAGCGCAGACGCGGCAGGAGTTGCCCGGCAAACACCAGGCCACCGTTGAGAATCGTGATCACCAGCGGGCGCATGCCAGCGAGGTCCGCGGCGATCTCTCGCGCGAGCCGATCGATGGCGTCCTGGACCTCGCTTTCAGGCACCACCAGCATGGCTCCGTCCGGCAGCTGCTGCGGTCCGGAGGGCGTCTTGGCAGGATGCGCTTTCATTGGCGGATTGTACGCTGTCGAGGGCCATGCGGCCGGTTCTGTCCCCGCCTCAGGCGCGAACGCCCGGTCCGAGATGCGCCTCGATCCGGTGGAACAGGTCCACGCGGTCCACGAGGTCGGTCAGCCAGTCGAGACGGCCGGTGTCGAGCCGCAGCACCGGCGAGGCATCGTATCGCTCGAACCAGTCCTGGTAGAGGCGATTGAGGCGGCGGATGTAGCTCACCGGAATGTCCTGCTCCATACCGCGGCCGCGTGCCCGGATACGGCGCATCAGGGTCGCGACCGGGCAGGTCAGCTGGATCATCAGGTCCGGCGGACGCAGGGTGGCGGCAATGGTCGTGTACAGCGTCCAGTACGTCTCGAAGTCGCGCCTGGTCATCAGTCGCTGGCGGTATAGGTTGCGCGCGAAGATTTCCGCGTCCTCGTACAGGGTCCGGTCCTGCACGACCGGGCGGTCTTCGCGCTCCAGTTCACGCTGCAGGCGGAACTTCTCGATCAGGAAGAACATCTGCGAGCGGAAGGACCACGTCTTCATGTCGCGGTAGAAATCCGCCAGATACGGATTGCCGGCGTGCGGCTCGTAGAACGCGCGCAAGCCGTAGCGTGCGCACAGGAACTCGGTCAGCTCGGTCTTGCCCGCACCGATGTTGCCGGCGATTGCGATGAAGCGGGCCGCGCGGGTCACCGCTGCCCGCCGGTCACTACAGCCAGTACACGAAGATGAACAGGCCGAGCCACACCACGTCGACGAAGTGCCAGTACCATGCCACGCCCTCGAACGCGAAATGCCGTTCGGGTGTGAAATGCCCCTTCATGCAGCGCAGCCAGATCACGAAGAGCATGATGGCGCCGACAGTCACGTGCAGTCCGTGAAAGCCGGTGAGCATGAAGAAGGTGGAGCCGTACACGCCGGTGCCCAGCTGCAGGCCGAGATCGGTCCAGGCGTGGTGATACTCGTAGGCCTGCACGCCCAGGAAGATGAAGCCCAGGATGAAGGTGAGCGCCAGGAACAAGTTCAGTACGCCGCGCTGGCCGGACTTCAACGCATGGTGCGCGATCGTCAGCGTCACGCCGGAGGTGAGCAGCAGCGCGGTGTTCAAGGCCGGCAGCCCCCAGGGATGCATGATCTCGAACTGTCCGCCCTCGTTGGGCCCGAGCTGCGCAGGACCACTGCCGCCGAACGGCCAGATGCCCTCGAAGCCCGGATAGAGGAAGTTGGTCACGCCCTTGGCGCCCTCACCGCCCAGCCAGGGCAGCGACAGCTGCCGTGCGTAGAACAGCGCGCCGAAGAACGCGGCAAAGAACATGACCTCGGAGAAGATGAACCACATCATTCCCATCCGGAACGAGCGATCGACCTGCATGTTGTAGACACCCGCCTGGTTCTCCTGCACCACCGCGCCGAACCAGAGGTAGAACAGGGCGAATACCAGCACCAGGCCGCCGATCAGGATCGGCGTGCCGAACCCGATGCCTGACAGCGTCATGGACGCGCCGACCATCAGGATGAGCAGCGCTACCGAGCCGAAGAAAGGCAGGTTGCTGCCGTGCGGGATGTAGTACTTGTTCGCGTCGTGCGCGGCGTGTGCCATTTTTCGAGTCCCCGTGCCGGCGGCCTCAGGCCGCCCGAAGTTCAGCGGTTGTTATCAGTTGCCTGACCGGCCAGCCGGTCCGTGTCGAAGAAAGCGTAAGACAGCGTAAGCCGGTCGACGCCAGCCGGCAGGTCCCGGTCGACGATGAAGCGCACCGGCATGTCCTTCACCTCGCCCACGTCGAAGTGCTGCGGCGTGAAGCAGAAGCATTCCGTCTTCTGGAAGAAGCGGGTGGCGCGGATGGGCGAAACGCTCGGCACGGCCTGTCCGGTGAAGGCCCGGCCGGACAGGTTCTCCGCGTGGTAGGTGGTCTCGTACAGCTGGCCCGGGTGCACCTCCATCGAGGCGACGGTCGGGCGGAACTCCCAGGCACCCGAGCCCGGCGTCGAGGAGACGAACTCGACCACGATGGTGCGGCTGAGATCCGCGCCGCTGACGTCGACGGTGGCCGCCTGCACCAGTCGGTCACGCGAGCCGATGCCGGTGACCTCGCAGAACACGTCGTACAGCGGCACCAGCGCGTAGCCGAACGCGAAGCTGCCCAGCGCCATCAGCACCAGCCGGGCCGCGAGGCCGCCATTCGACTTGCGCTCCGCCGGCTGCCCGCTCACGGTCAGAACCCCATGCTCTTGATGATGAAGAACACGACGTAGACGCCGAGCGACAGCGCGCCGAGCACTGCCGCGAGGCGGATGTTGCGCCGTCTGAGCATGCGTTCCTCGTCCTGGGCGGTCACGGTGTTACTTCACCTCGGGGGCGGTGTCGAAGGTGTGGTACGGGGCCGGTGAGGGCACGGTCCACTCCAGGCCCGGCGGGTTGTCCCACACCTCGGCGGTCGCCTTCTGTCCGTTGTTCACCGTCTTGAAGACGATGTACACGAACAGCAGCTGCGACAGTCCGAAGCCGAAGGCGCCGATCGACGAGACCATGTTCCAGTCGGCGAACTGCGTGGCGTAGTCGGGGATGCGCCGCGGCATGCCGGCGAGGCCGAGGAAGTGCTGTGGGAAAAACAGCACGTTCACGAAGATCGTCGACATCCAGAAATGGAACTTCGCGAGCTTCATGTCGTACATGTGGCCGGTCCACTTGGGCAGCCAGTAGTAGACGGCCGCCATGATCGCGAACACGGCCCCCGGCACCAGCACGTAGTGGAAATGCGCCACCACGAAGTAGGTGTCGTGGTACTGCAGGTCGGCCGGGGCGATCGCGAGCATCAGCCCGGAGAAGCCGCCGATCGTGAACAGGAACAGGAAGGCGATCGCGAACAGCATCGGCGGCTCGAAGCTGATCGAGCCGCGCCACATCGTGGCGGTCCAGTTGAATACCTTCACGCCGGTCGGGATGGCGATCAGCATCGTCGACAGCGTGAAGAACATCTGCCCGGCCAGCGGCATGCCCACGGTGAACATGTGGTGTGCCCAGACGATGAACGACAGGAACGCGATCGAGGCAATGGCGTACACCATCGCCTCGTAGCCGAAGATGGGCTTGCGCGAGAAGGTCTGGATGATCTCTGAAATGATCCCGAACGCCGGCAGGATCATGATGTAGACCTCGGGGTGCCCGAAGAACCAGAAGATGTGCTGGAACAGCACCGGGTCGCCGCCGCCCGCCGGGTTGAAGAAGCTGGTGGCGAAGAAATGGTCCGTCAGCAGCATGGTGACGCCGCCGGCCAGCACCGGCATCACGGCGATCAGCAGGTAGGCGGTGATCAACCACGACCAGGAGAACAGCGGCATCTTCAAGAGCGTCATGCCGGGCGCACGCATGTTCATGATGGTCACGATGACGTTGATCGAGCCCATGATCGACGAGGCGCCCATCAGGTGAATGGCGAATACCGCCATCGGGAAGGCGTCGCCGGTCTGCAGCACCAGCGGCGGATACAGCGTCCAGCCCGAGGCCGGCGCGCCGCCGGGCATGAACAGGGTGGAAAGCAGCAGCATGAACGCGAAGAACAGCAGCCAGAAGCTGAACAGGTTCATGCGTGGCAGCGCCATGTCCGGCGCGCCGATCTGCATGGGGATCATCCAGTTGGCGAGGCCGACCGTGGCCGGCATGACCGCGCCGAACACCATGACCAGCGCATGCATGGTGGTCATCTGGTTGAAAAACGCCGGATCGACGAACTGCAGCCCGGGCTGGAACAGCTCGGCGCGGATGATCAGCGCCATCACGCCGCCGATCAGGAACATGGCGAGCGAGAACACCAGGTACATCGTGCCGATGTCCTTGTGGTTCGTCGTCGTCAGCCAGCGCTTGATGCCGGCGGGCTTTTCGTCGTGATGTGCGTGATCGGCCGTGTGCTCGTGATGTGCCATGTCGTTACTCCGCCTTCGCCAGCTTCACGGCGTCGTCCGCCGCGGTGTCGACCTTCGCCATACCGGCGCCGCTCGCGGCGGCCTGCCGCTCCGCGAGCCACGCGTCGAACTCCGCCCGGGGTTTCGCCTCGACCACGATCGGCATGAAGCCGTGGTCGGCGCCGCATAGCTCCGCGCACTGGCCGCGGTAGATGCCGGGCTTGTCGGCGTCCACCTTGACCCACATCTCGTTGATGAAACCGGGGATCGCATCGCGCTTCATGCCGAAGTCGGGGACCCACCAGGCGTGGATCACGTCGTTTGCCGTGAGCAGGATCCGCACCTTGGTATCCGTCGGGATGACCAGCGGGTTGTCGACCTCGAGCAGGTAGTTCTCGACCGTGTTCGGATCCAGTCCCGATGCGCGCTGACGCACGAGGTTGCTGGTCTGCGCGAGGCGGCTGTAGAAGGACACGTCGCTGTCGAGGTACTCGTAGCCCCAGAACCACTGGTAGCCCGTGACCTTGATGGTGAGTTCCGAGCCCGTGGTGTCCTCGATGACGATCAGCTTCTCGATCGAGGGCACGGCCATGCCGATGAGGATGAACACCGGGACTACTGTCCAGGCGATTTCCATGCGGGTGCTGTGCACGAACTTGGTGTCCGCGACGGCGCCCTTGGACTTCCGGAAGCGGACCATCGCCACGATCATCGCGCCGAAGGTCACCACCGCGATCGCCACGCAGATCCACAGCGCCAGCATGTGCAGGAAGTGCGCGCCGCGGGAGATTTCGGTCACGCCGACCGTCATGTTGAGCTGGTCCCAACCAGCGTAAGCCGGCACCGCGGCGACCAGCGCGACCGCGCCGGCTCCCATCATCAGCATCTTCCTGGAATTAGCCATCGACGCTTCGACTCCTTGAATCCAGCTCGCAATATCCCGTCATGTTCAGTTCCCGAGCGACGGCGACTGCTCGACGCCACCGACCAGTCCAAGCAGCCGTGCATACAGGCTGCGGCGCTCTTCCTCGGTCAGCAGCGCACCGATCTCGCAGGACCGGCCGTGCGCCTCGATCACCAGGCGGCTCGGGTGCCAGCCCCGCGCCTTGATCAGCCTGACCCGCGCCCAGTGGCGGGCAAACGCCGCCGTGGTGGCGCCGCGCTGGTTGCGGGTCACCACCTCGATATTGCTATCGGTCATGGTGATCGTCTGGGTGTACCCGCGGCGCTTCAGCGACGCATTGAGCGCCCAGCCGAGCAGGGCCATTTCCAGTCCCGCGAACGGCAGTATCGGCCACAGGCCCTGAACCGCGAAGAACCCCGCGATCGTGAATGACACGATGCACAGGGAAGCAAAAAAACCCAGCGCCTGTCGCGGCGTCAGCGAGCAGTTCGGAATGAGCTCGATGGCGATGCCACCGCTCTTCCGATCGCCGCGAGCCGCTTCATGTGTCACGGCCCAGCGCCTCGTCCAAGCCCGAGAAACCCGCGCATCGTAAGGGACACGGTCCCCGCCCGCAACTCAGAAAATGTCAGTGGTGGTGCAGACATACGACTTCCTCCTAGCCTTGTTCGCAGCACCCGGGGCAACCGATGCGTGAGCCCCTCGTCTTGGTGGGAAACCACGCTCCGCCCAGCGGACATGACACGACAACGCATCGCCCGAGCACGAAGCAAAAAACACGAATGGTGCTTCGTCAGGCCCTTTTCGCGCTTCGATGCCGGGCAAGATGCCGCGGCGTCCAGGACTGCGGCGTCCGGTGGACGAAGCGATGACGCGCCACGTGGTAGCTCGGATCGAAACCGTAGAAATTCAGCCGCATCCGCTCGAGTTCCTCGTGCCGGTAGCGGGACAAGGGCTTGATGGCCTCATCGGCTGCCCGCGTCGCGTTGCGTGCGGCGAGGAGCGTCGGGAAGTCATCGGCGCGTCGCCAGCGCCAGCGCGCGCCCGGCCACGCGCTCGACGAACTCGTCCGGGCTCGAGTCCTCGACCTCGTCGATGAGCCCAAGCCGCTTCGCAGCGCGCGCGCCGAGCGGCAGCCGGTTGTCCATGACGGCGCTGACTCCTGCAGCGCCGACCCGCCGCGGCAGCAGGTAGGTCCAGTACTCCGAGCCGTACAGGTTTCCCATGTTCTTGTAATGCGGGTTCAGCACCACGCCCTGCCGCGCCCAGACGTAGTCGGCGGCAAGCGCCAGGAACGCGCCGCCGGCCCCGGCGTTGCCGCGCAGGGCCGAGACCAGTAAACGGTCGTCAAATTTCAGTATCTCGAGGCAAACGTCGTCGATCGCGTTGATATTTCGCCAGGACTCGTCAGAGGGATCCGGTGCCGCCTCGATCGCATTCAAATGGATGCCGTTCGACCAGAACTCGGCGCCGCCGAGCAGCACCAGCACACGCGACGGCCTGGCGCGCAGGCTCTTCAAGGCGGCAACCAGGCGCTGGCACTGCGCCGTGGACATGGCGCCATTGTGGAATTCGAATGCCAGGAAGCCGACCGGCCCGCGCTCGAAGTAGGCCAGTTCCCTGAATCCGCCGCTGCCGAGCGGCGCGTCCAGCGCCACCGGCCACTCCGGCAGGCGCGCGGCATGCTCGCCGAGCACCTGCGTCGCGGGGAGCTTGATCGCGCCGTCCCCGTCCTCGGCCCGCAGATGGCTGAGCCAGATGGCCCCATCACGGGTGGCGCGCAGCACCGCGCCATCGCGCCGGGCGACCAGGTCGCCGGCCGCCGCCCCGCGCGCGCCCGCAGGCTCGCGCCAGGCGCCGAACAGCCGGCAGCGCACGCCGCAAAGCTCGTCCACGACCCCCGGAAAGCCGTCCGCCGCGTGCAGCGTGGCGACGAGCTGATCGGTGGAGTCGGTTTGCCAGTCCAGCTTTCTTTCGGCGAGCCGCAGCAGCGGCCGGGCCCGCCCGCGCACCGCGGCCGGGTCCAGCGGCCGGGGGCGGAAGGCGGGATCCGCCGCCAGCGCCACCGCGTCCAGCACGCAGGCGGTCGCCGCCTCCGTGACTTCGCGCCGGTAGAGGCTGCTCTTGGTCGCTTCGCGCATCGGGAAGCCGACGCTGGCCCAGATGTCGCCCCCGTCGAGGGTCGCATTCGCCTGCAGCAGGGTCACGCCCCACTCGCGCTCGCCCTCGGTGATGGCCCAGTCGAGCGCCGACGGGCCGCGATCGCCGGGAATGCCCGGATGCACGACCAGGCAGGGCACGCGCCGCCAGACGTCATCGGGAATGGCGCGCTTGAGGAAGGGTGCGATCACGAGGTCGGGCTGGAACAGCGACACCGCCTCGCGCGTGACCTCGTCGTTGATGTCGAACTCGACCGAGAGCTCATGGCCGCGCTCGGCCAGCTCGACGTACAGTCGTTGCGCCAGCCCGTTGAAGGCGTGCGTCAGGAACAGGATGCGCACGGCGCGGCTCAGCAGATTCGCGGCAGCTGGTCGCCGGTCAGCCAGTCCACCACGCGGCGGCCGCCAAAGGACGTGTCCATCTGCACGAACGCGTGCTCGTCCTCGACGACCTCGCCGATGATGGCCGCATCGCGCCCCAGCGGATGCGCGCGCATCGCGGCGAGCAGCGCCGGCGCGGCATCGGCCGGACAGATGGCGACCAGCTTGCCCTCGTTGGCCACGTACAAGGGATCGAGCCCGAGAAACTCGCAGGCGGCGCTGACTTCGTCGCGCACCGGTATGCGCTGCTCGTCGATCAGCATGCCGACACCGGACTGGCGGGCGAGCTCGTTGAGCGTCGTCGCGAGCCCGCCGCGGGTCGGGTCGCGCAGGCAGTGCAGGGTCGGCACCGCGGCGAGCATGGCCGCCACCAGGCCGTGCAGCGCCGCGGTGTCGGAGCGGATGCTGGTGCCGAACTCGAGGTTCTCCCGCAGCGACATGATGGCGACACCGTGATCGCCGATGAAGCCGTTGACGAGCACGACGTCGCCGGGCCGCGCCCGTTCGCCGGAGATCTCGATACCCGCGGGCACCACGCCGACGCCGGTGGTGGTGATGAACACGCCGTCGCCATTGCCGCGCTCCACCACCTTGGTGTCGCCGGTGACGATCGGGCACGCCCGCCTCGCGCGCCGCCGCGGCCATGGACTCGACGATGCGGCGCAGCTCGGCCAGCGGCAGGCCTTCCTCGAGGATGAAGGCGGCCGACAGGTACAGCGGCTGTGCGCCCGCCATCGCGACGTCGTTGATGGTGCCGTGCACCGACAGGCAGCCGATGTCGCCGCCCGGGAAGAACAGCGGCGAGACGACGTGGGCGTCGGTGGCGATGACCAGTCCGCCCGGGCGGCACGTCGACCTGCGCCTGGTCGTCCATGCGCGCGCAGCGCGTCGTTGTCGAAACTGGCGACGAACAGTTCCTCGACCAGCTGCGCCATGGCGCGCCCGCCGCTGCCGTGGGTCATGTCGACCTGGCCGTGGCGGAAATCCAGTGCGCGGGTGAAGCCCCGCTTCACCTGGCGGCGCCTCCCGCGGCGACGGCGCGCCGGCTCAGGTCGCGGAACCTGCCGTAGGTGTAGTGCGCGGCGCAGGCGCCCTCCGAGGACACCATGCAGCTGCCCAGCGGATTCTCCGGCGTGCAGGCGGTGCCGAACACCTTGCAGTCGGCAGGCTGCTTGACGCCGCGCAGGATCGCGCCGCACTCGCAGGCCTTGTGATCCGCCACCGAGCGATCGCGCAGTCCATAGCGGCGCTCGGCGTCGAAGCGCGGCGTACTTGTCCTTCAGCTGCAGTGCGCTGTAGGGCACCTCGCCGAGGCCGCGCCACTCGAACTGGCGGCGGAGCTCGAACACCTCGGCGACCAGCGCCTGCGCCTTGAGGTTGCCTTCGCGATTCACTGCGCGTGTGAACTCGTTCTCGACCTCGCAACGGCCGTCGTTGACCTGGCGCACCAGCATCAGGATCGCCTGCATCACGTCCAGCGGCTCGAAGCCCGCGATGACCACCGGCTTCTGGTATTCCTCGGCAAAGAACTCGTAGGGCCGGCTGCCGATGATGGTCGACACGTGCGCGGGTCCGACGAAGCCGTCGATCGGCACCGTGCCGAGGTCGCGCACTTCGGGCGACTCCAGGATGTGGCTGATGGCCGAGGGGGTCAGCACGTGGTTGCAGAACACCAGGAAGTTGTCGAGACCCAGCGCCTCGGCTTCCTTGATGGCGAGCGCGGTGGGCGGCGTGGTGGTCTCGAAGCCGATGGCGAACATCACCACTTCGCGATCGGGATGCTCGGCGGCGAGGCGCACCGCATCCTGTGTGGAATAGACCATGCGCACGTCGGCGCCCTGCGCCTTGGCCTTGAGCAGCGACAGGCGGCCGGAGGCGGGGACGCGCATGGTGTCGCCGTAGGTCGCGAGGATCACCCCGGGCCTCTGCGCGATCTCGATCGCCATGTCGACCCGGCCCACGGGCAGCACGCACACCGGACAGCCGGGGCCATGGATCATGCGCACGTTCGCCGGCAGCAGGTCGGTCACGCCATAGCGGGCGATGGCGTGCGTGTGGCCGCCGCAGAACTCCATGAAGTTGTAGCGACGCGCCGGATCCGCGGCGCGCGCGATGGCGCCGCCCAGGTCGCGCGCAAGCTTGCCGTCGCGGAACTCGTCGACGTACTTCATGCTTCGACCGCCGCGAGCAGCCCGGCTTCGGCGAAAGTCGCGAGCGTGCGTTCGGCCTCGGCGGCATCGAGCCGTGTCAAGGCGTAGCCGACATGGAGGATGACGTAGTCGCCAGGCTCGAGCCCTTCCACCAGCGCCACCGAGATCTCCTTGCGCACGCCGCCGGCGTCGACGACCGCGCGCTCGCCTTCCCTCAACTCGATCACCCTTACGGGCAGTGCCAGGCACATGACTTCAAGCCTCCTGCGACAGCAGCGCCACCCAGGCCTGCCCTGCCGCGATCCCGCCGTCGTTCGGCGGTAGTTCGCAGGCCTCGTATACCGCGAGGCCAAAGCCCTTCAGGCGCCGCTCGAGGTCGGTGGCCAGCAGGCGATTCATCATGCAACCGCCGGACAGCACTACATCCCTGAGGCCGGTGGCCTCGGCCTGGTTCCGCACCCACGCGGCCAGCCCGTCGGCCAGGGTCGAGTGAAACAGGGCGGCACCGAAGCCGGCATCGCTAGTATCCGCAAGGCGGCCGACCAGTGGCAGCAGGTTCAGGTTGTTGTCGTCCACCTGGTGGCCAGCCGGCCAGGGGTCCACCGGGCCATGCGCTGCCGCCAGCCCCTCGAGCAGCATGGCAGCCTGGCCCTCGAACCGGGCGTGGTCCTTGATCCGCAGCAGGCCGGCCGCCGCGTCGAACCACCGCCCGGCGCTGCTGGTCCGCGGGCAGCGGACGTCCCGCTCGAGCATCTGCCGGACTGCGCTGGCGGCCGGGCCGCTGAATCGCCGTTCGATGTCCTGGCCGCGGCCCAGCGCATGCAGCGCGGCGGCCGCCATCCGCCAGGGCTCGCGTGCTGCCCGATCGCCGCCGGGCAGCGCAATCCGTGCCAGGTGGCCGAGACGGGTGAATCCATGGCGGTCCACGCGCAGCAGTTCGCCGCCCCAGGCTTCGCCGTCATCGCCGAGCCCGACCCCGTCCAGCGCCAGGCCCAGCACCGCGCTCGTCAGTCGGTGCTCCGCCATGACCGCCGCGACGTGCGCGTGATGGTGCTGCACCCGCAGGTGTCCGATACCGCGCTCGCCGGACATCGCGGCGGCGAGCCGGGTGCTCTCGAAGTCCGGGTGCAGGTCGCTGGCCAGTAGCGCCGGCTCGATGTCGAGAATGTCGAGCAGGTGCTCCACCGTGTCCGCCAGCGCGCGACAGGTCGCCCGATTATCGAGATCGCCCACATGCTGGGACACGAACGCCTCGTTGCCGCGGGTCACGCACACGGTGTTCTTCAAATACCCGCCCAGCGCAAGCACTGGCGGTCCGCTCGCCGCCAGCCGTATGGCGCGCGGCGTCTGGCCGCGCGCGCGGCGGATGTAGCGCAGGCAATCGTTGCGCACGTGGGCTACGGTGTCGTCGCAGCGCACCAGGATGCGGCGATCGTGCATCAGCAGCGCATCGGCGATGCCGCCGAGGCGGGCGACCGCTTCATCATTGTCGATCACCAGCGGCTCACCGCCCGGGTTGGCCGAGGTACACACCAGCGTCAGCGCGAGCTCCTGATCCAGCCAGTCGAGACCGGCCGGGCGGCCTGCGGCTTCGTGAAACAGCAGGTAGTGCAGCGGCGTGCAGGGCAGCATGATGCCGATGTTGGCGAGTCCCGGCGCGACCCCGGCCGGCAGGTCGGCCTCGGGCGCGTGACGCTCGAGCAACACGATGGGCCGCTCAGCCGATTCCAGGGCCTGTCGCTCGGCCGGGTTGATCCGCGCGTGCCGCGCGGCGGAGGCGGTGTTCGCGACCATCAGCGCGAACGGCTTCTCCTCCCTCTGCTTCCTCTCCCGCAGCCTCCGGACTGCGGCCGGCTGGCTGGCGTCGCAGACCAGCTGGAAGCCTCCCAGCCCCTTGATGGCGAGGATCTCGCCGGCCTCGAGCCGCTCGAGCGTGGCCGCGATCGGGTCGCCGCAGTCGATCGCCTTGCCCGAGGCTTCGCACAGCAGCAGCCGTGGCCCGCATGCCGGGCAGGCGTTGGGCTGCGCGTGGAAGCGGCGATCCGCGGGCGCCTCGTACTCCGTCCGGCAAGGTTCGCAGAGACGGAAAGCCGCCATGCTGGTGTTGGGCCGGTCGTAGGGCAGCGAGCGGGTGATGGTGTAGCGCGGGCCGCAGTGGGTGCAGTTTATGAAGGCGTAACGCCAGCGGCGGTCCGCGGGATCGAACAACTCGCGGAGGCAGTCGGGACAGGTCGCGGTGTCGGGCGTGATGTGCGCGCCACTGCCCGCCGCCTGGCTGGCGATGATGGCGAACGGCGCAGCATCGCGTCGTGCGACGACATCGGCGCCTTCCACGGACACGATCCGCGCGAGACGTGGCGCCTCTTCGGCGAGGCGCTGCTCGAAACGGGCCAGCACCGCGCGCGGGCCCTCGATCTCGATGTCCACGCCTTCGCCATCATTGCGCACGAAGCCCGACAGATCGAGCTCCGCGGCGATGCGATAGACGAACGGGCGGAAGCCGACGCCCTGGACCTGGCCGCGAACGCGCAGGCTGCGGCGGCACGCCGCCGCAACTTCACTCACGCGTGTGCCTCGCCCCCCACGGCCGTCCCGCTGCGCGTGGCGCGCCCGTCGCTCCCGTCGATCCAGGCGAGCCAGGCGTCCATGCCCTCGCCGGTGCGTGCGGACACGCGCAGTATCGTGAGGTTCGGGTTGACGCGGCGCGCGTAGGCTTCGCAGGCCGCGACGTCAAAGTCGAGGTGGGGCAGCAGGTCGATCTTGTTCAGCAGCATCAGGTCGGCGGCGAGGAACATGTCCGGATACTTGAGCGGCTTGTCCTCGCCCTCGGTCACCGACAGGATCGCCACCTTGTGCGCTTCGCCGAGATCGAACAGCGCCGGACAGACCAGGTTGCCGACGTTCTCGATGAACAGCACGCCGCCGCGCTCCAGCTTCAGGCCATCGACGGCGCGCGACACCATCGGCGCTTCCAGGTGGCAGCCCTTGCCGGTATTGACCTGTACCGCCGTCACGCCCGTCGCGCGGATGCGGTCGGCGTCGTTCGACGTCTGCTGGTCGCCCTCGATGACCACCACGGGCCGCTTGCCGGCCAGCGCGCCGACTGTGCGTACCAGCAGGCTGGTCTTGCCGGAGCCCGGGCTCGAGACCAGATTGAGGCACAGCGTGCCGCTTTCCAGAAAACGCTGCCGGTTGGCATTCGCCCAGCTGTCATTGGCGGCGAGCAGGTCGCGCTCCACCTGCACGATGCGCGCCGCCGACATGCCGTGCGCATGCACGCCGGCCGCGCCGACGGATGGCTCCGCCGCCGGCGAGAAGGTCTCGGCGCCGGTCAGCGGCGCCGTGGCGCTGCGCGAAAGTGCGTGGCCGACGCCGTCGATATGGACGTGGTCGGTGCCGCAGCCGCAGGTCGTACACATGGGCGACTCCTGTCAGTGAATCTCTATCTCGCGCACCTTGAGCTCGTTGCCGCCGTTCACCTGCAGCTGATAGCTGCCGCAGCGGGGGCAGGAATCCGCCAGTGCAGCGACGACCACCTGCTCGCCGCAGGGCATGCACCAGGCCTGGCCGGGCGGCTGCAGGATCTCGAGCCTCGCGCCTTCCACGAGGCTCGAGCGGCTGGCCGCGTCGAAGCAGAAGCGTAACGCCTCCAGCTCCACGCCCGCCAGTTGGCCGACTTCAAGCGTGACCATGCTGACACGCTTTGCGCCATTCTGGCGGGCCGTTTCCTCGGCGATCTGCACGATGCTCTCTGCAAGTGACATCTCATGCATCGTGCAGTTCCACCAGGAGCTCCACACAGGGGTCGAGCGTCGCCACCGCCAGTTCCAGCGCGAGACGGGCCTGCCGTTCGTCGGGCGCCGGTCGTCCCTCGAGCTCGCTGTACAGCGCGCCGGCGGGATGAAAGTTCCACTCGGTCGGAGCGACGATCGCGTAGCGCCTGATCAGGCCATCCTCCAGCTCGACGACATGGGTCAGCAGCCCGCGCGCCATCTCCGCCGCCGCGGCGCCGACTCCGGCGCCGAGCGGAGCCGCCTGCAGCCTGCCCACGCAGGTTTCCTCGCGCAGGATCTGGCACAGCTCGGCCACTCGCGCAAAGGCGCGGGCGGGCATCCGGTCGCGTCGCGCCAGATCGCGTACCGCCGGATGCAGGCGGTTGCGGGCGAACGGGCCGCATTCTGCTGGCGCGTTGCCGAGGACCGGGGCCCTGGCGAAGTCCGGCTCCGCCAGGGCGCGCCGCGCGATGGCGTCGACGAAGTCGGTGTGGTCCGGTTCGGCCAGCGCCTGCGTTTCCGCCGTAGCCCAGTTCGGCAGGGTGGTCATGGCCGCCACGGTGCGTGCGCAGCCGGTCCGTCCATCGCGCGCCCACTCGATCCATTCGTTCGCCGAGAACTGTTCGAGCCAGGTGTCGACGGCGGCTCCGAGGACGCGTGATTCCATCATGCCGATCAGCGCGTCGCGGGCGACGCCCCAGGAAGCCTCTGAATCGGCCGCGCCGGCCAGCAATGAGCGGAATCGGGAGAGCAGCTCCGGGTCCGCCTGGGTCCCGGTCAGCGTCGGCCAGTCGAGCAGCAGCCGGAAGGCATGCTCGCCGGCCGTCTCCGCGGCGAGCTCGCGCTGACGCCGCCGGCCGACGCCGGCGGCGGCGCTGCGGCCCTCGGCGGCATCCAGCGCGGCGGCCGCGACCACCGCCTGCGACCGGCCGCAGATCGCAAAGATGTTCGGCAGCAGCGTGACGGCCTCCGCCGGCGTGCGCCCCTTGAGCAGCCGGTCGGCAACCAGCGGCCGGCTGGAGCTGATCCGCACGCCGCGCAGGTGCCCGTGCTGGTGGCTGGCCTCGACCCGGACATGTCCCTCGAGGCTCATGTACGGGTCGCGGAGGCACCCCGCAGGAAGTCCCGCCGGCTCATCGCCGGCGCGTCGCCCTGTTCGCGGGGAGCCTCGCCGAGCAAAGTGGGATCGAACAGTGACTCCAGCGCGACCCGCGCGGTTTCGCGCGCGGTGTCGTGGTCGGTGAATTCGAGCACCGGCGAGAACAGGGAGCAGGCGTGGTAGTCGCCGATTCCCGGCTCGCTGCCGGCGATGAACTCGAACCGGCCGCTCGGAAACGCGTGCCAGACCGACTCGCGCGCCGGCACCGCGCGCCAGGGCGCCTCACCGGGCAGCACCATGAGATTGATGAACCACGGGGTGACCAGCGCGCTCAGCCAGTGGCCGTTCCATTCGCGCAGGCCGATGACCTCGACCTGCAGGGCGGGATTGAGGATCGGCACGTCCTGCATGCGCTCGTCCCGGATGCGCAGGAAGGTCTCCTCCACGCGCCGTGCCAGGTCGCCCGCGGCAGCAGGGGCTTCAGTCGTCATGCAGCACCATGAACTGGTGGCGCGGCCCGTCGCACTCCGGGCATTTCCAGTGCTCCGGCAGCTGGCTGAACGGCGTGCCAGGGGGTATCTGCCACACGTCGTCGCCCGCCGCGGGATCGTAGACGTACCAGCAGATCTTGCACTCGAGACGGGTATCGTCGGCGATGCGCGAGTCATCGCCCATGTAGGAACCTTCGAAAGGCGTGGGGCTGCTCATGGCATCAGTCCTGTTCCAGCCACTCCAGTGCTTCCTGCACGCGGGCGGCGGATTCCCGGATGTCTTCCGGCGACGCCACGGCCACTTCGGGCACGTCGGTGATCTCGATGGAGTCGACCATGGGCTTGCCGTAGCCATTGACGTACTGCACCCACCAGGTGTCGCGCACCACGGTGCTGGTGATGCGGCAATTGCCGTAGCCGCGCGACAGGATGCGCACCGGACCGGCGGCCAGCACTTCGCCGAGGTGACCGGCGTCGGATGGCGACATCGGCAGCAGCGACAGGTTGATGACGTGCGCCGGATCGCCGGCCCGACGGGAGGCGGCGCGGTCGGCAATCTCCGCCAGCACTGGCGGTGCGCTCAGCGCGTCGGCTGGCGGCGGCAGTTCGCGCACGCTGGTCGAGGTCGCCGCGGCGGCCGCGGCCAGCACGCCGGCGGGAATCGGACCGACTTCCAGCGTGTCGCGGCGCAACCCGCCGTCGCGGGTCACCTCGCGCACCCGCCAGACGCCGGTGAACACCGACTCCTGCACGCGTACCTCGTGGGGGCCGCTGACGATGATCGACACCTCGCCCTCGCCGAGCACCTGGTCGACGATCTCCAGGTTGCGCGCGTCGAGCACGCCCAGATCGAACGAACTGGTCGGTGTCCCGGGGCGCCAGCCGGCGGTTGCGGCCGCCAGCCAGCGCAGTGCGGCGCGCGCCTCACCGGCGTCGCGGGTGGCGCGCGGATCGGGCAGGTTCGGCATGCTGAAGGTGCTCATCTCCTTCGGCATATCGATGTACTCGAGCTCGTCCGCCGGCTCTTCCTGGCTCCCCGGGCCAATCGTCTTCACCGGGATCGGAAACTCCTTCATGCGCGCTCCTCGGCGTCGCTGGCGGCGAGATTGGCCTGGGCCGCCTGCGCCGCGAGTTCGCGGCGGGTCGGCGCGGCCAGCAGTTCCGCCACCTTGCGGGTGAAATCGTCCCAATCGTGGATGCCCGTAATGGTGCCGACGATGTCGCCGTCGCGGACGAAGACCAGCGCCGGCCAGCGGGCGAAGCCGAAGCGCTTCTGCAGTTCGCGCTCCGCCGCACGGGCGATAACCGCGCCGCGCAGCCTGCCCGGGAAAGCGGCCAGCAGTTCGGGGAGGATCACGGCGACGTCCGCGGACTCGGGGTACTGCACGGGGTCCTCGCTGAAGAACAGCACGGCGTCGCCGCCGCCGGCGAGGAAGGCGTCCACGCTGGCGACGTCGAGTTCCGGCAGCGAGAACTCGCGGATGAGCCGTTCGATCAGGGCATGACGGACGGGCTTGGTCGGCTCAGGCACGGCCGGTCTCCTTGCGCAGGTGCTCCGGCAGCTGTGGCTCGCGGTCGACCAGATCCGCGAAGTGACTGTCGAGGTCGGTCTCGCCACGCAGCGCGGCATCCAGCGCCTCGAGCGCCGAGGTGATGTCGGCGGCGCGCTGCTCGCTCAATGTTTCGCGCGCGACGCCGTGGAACACCAGCAGCCAGTCGCCCGGCCGGGGCCGTTCCACCAGCCGCGTGTCCACTTTCAGGCGCTCGCCGCGGCCCTCGCACCAGGCGGAATCGGTGTCCAGGCCGGTCACCTGCATCGGGATTCCCAGGCACATCAGTCCGATCTCCCGTTCAGAAACCGCGGGTCGCCGAAACGGCAGGCTTCCTCCGCCGACGGCCGTCCCTGCTCGTACGCGTCGAGACTCAAGGCAGTTGAGTTGATCTGACCGGACAGGCCGGCGTCGCGTTCAGTGAATTCCACGCCCCAGCGTCGCAGCCACTGCGCGGCGATGTCCACCGCCGGGCCGATCTGGGCGCGTACCGGTTCGCGCAGGCTGCCGCCGTAGTCCTTGAGCTCGACCGGCTGAACCCCGATCAACACCAGGCTGGAGGGATAGTGCCCGGTCAGCTGGGCAGCCGCGAGCACGTCCTGGAATCCGGTCTGGTGCAGGCTCATCTGCTTGGCGCCCATGTAGGCGGGCACGTCGCCATCGAGGATCACCTTCATGGTGCCGGGTTCCAGGCCATAGTCGATGGCATCGAACACCAGTAGGCGCGTCGCTTCCTGCACGTGCGGCAACAGGTACAGCCCCTGCGTGCCGCCGTCCATGATGCGGACCCGCTCGTCGCAGACGTACCGGCGGCTGAACTCCTCGACCGCGCGCACGCCGAAACCCTCGTCCGCCCAGAGGAGGTTTCCTATACCGAGGACAAGAATCGTTTCGGTCTGTGACATAAAAAAAGAGCGGATGGCGGCCAGCGGATAGCGGATGGTCAGAGTGACCGCGACGAACGTCGCCGGCTCCGACTATCGACTATCCGCTGCCCGCTATCCGCTATACCTCCCTCAATCCTTGAAATACCGGTAGCCGTTCACCATCGTGCTGACGATGCTCTGCTTGGACAGGATGTCCTCGCGGAACGCCATGTAGATGTGGATCATGGCGAACAGGATCATCAGCCACATGCCGAGCCGGTGATAGGTGTGCACGTCCTGGCTCTGGCCCAGCAGCGGGATCACCCATCCGAACATCTTGCCGGCCCAGCTGTCGATCCCCAGGCCTTCGCTATACAGCGCGAAACCCGTGAAGATCATGAACAGGCCGACCAGACCGAACATCGTGAACATCGCCAGGCTGGCCAACGGGTTGTGCGCGACGTACTGCCGGGGCTCCTTGGTGAGGAACAGGTACCACTTCACCTGGTGGAACAGGCCTCCCCAGAACTTGCCCGAGAAGATCGCCGGCGCGAACAGTTCCTTCGACCAGCGATTGCCGACGAACCACCAGTACACCCGGCCGATGAACGCGATGGTGAACACATACCCCGCCATGAAGTGAATCATGCGGATATAGCCCATCATGTAGTGGTCGCTCGCTTCACCGCCCACCGACGGCAACGGCTTGCCGATCAGGTAGCCGGTCGCGAACAGCGCGAACATCGCCACCACCGTCACCCAGTGCCACAGCCGCACCGGCGCCTCATAGACGTACACCGCCCGCATCATCGAGTGGTCGACCAGACCCTCGATGTGATGCTCCGGTGCGCCGTCCAGTGCGCCGGCTTCGCGGAGTGCCTCGCTCTTTGCAGATGCCATATATCCTCCCGGGCGCTGTTGCGCCTTAGCGCACCTTGACCGAAGTCAGCTCACGTCCTTCCGGCGACATGACGTGCGTCGCGCATGCCAGGCACGGGTCGAAACTGTGGATGGTGCGCAGGATCTCCAGCGGCTGTTCCGCCACCGCCATCGGGGTCTCGAGCAGGGCCGCCTCGTAGGCGCCGATCTCGCCGTTCACGCCGCGCGGGGTGGCGTTCCAGGTCGTCGGCACGATGCACTGGTAGTTGGCGATCTTGGTGTCCTCGATCACGATCCAGTGGCCGAGCGCGCCGCGCGGCGCCTCGACGAAGCCGTGGCCGCGGGCCTGCTTTGCCCAGGTTCTCGGCTCCCACTTGTCGACGTTGGCACAGGCGGTATCGCCGGCCTTGATGTTGGCAATCAGCTCGTTGGTGTACTGGCGCATCTTGTGTGCCGCCCAGGACGCCTCCAGGCCGCGCGCCGCCGTGCGTCCGAGTGTCGAGAAGATGGCCGCCAGCGGCAGCCCAAGATCCGTCAGCACCTTGTCGACGGGCTCCTTGAACTCGGGATTGCCCTGCGCGTAACCGATCACGTAGCGCGCCAGCGGGCCGACTTCCATCGGGCTGCCCTTGTAGCGCGGCGCCTTGATCCAGCTGTACTTGGCGCTCTCGTCGAGGTTCTCGATCCTGGTCTTGGTGCCCTTCACCCCGGCGCCCAGCTCGAACTTCGGGCTGGTCTCGCCACTGTAGGGATGCAGGCCCACGCCGGCTTCCTTGTAGGTGTACCAGGAGTGGTCGACGAACTCCTGGATCTGCGACTCGTCGTCCAGGTCCACTTCGTGGATCGTCGACAGGTCGCCATCGAGGATGGCGCCGCGCGGGAAGGCCAGGCTCTTCGCCGTGTAGTCGTTGGCGATCTCCGGGAAGTCGCCGTAGGAAAGCAGCGACTTGGAGGAGATGCCGCCGCCGTAGGTCCAGGTCTTGTAGAAGGACGCGATGGCCAGCAGGTCCGGGATGTAGACGTTGTCGATGAACGCGATGGTCTCGTCGACCGTGCGGATCACCCGGTTCAGGCTCTCCATGTTGATCGCGCCGACCGCACCGGTCTCGTTGACGTTGATCGAGCACGGCATGCCGCCGACCAGCCAGTTCGGATGCGGGTTCTTGCCGCCGAACAGCGTCTGGATCTTGACGATCTCCTTCTGGAAGTCGAGTGCTTCGAGATAGTGCGCGACCGCCATCAGGTTGGCTTCCGGCGGCAGCTTGTAGGCCGGGTTGCCCCAGTAGGCGTTGGCGAACGGGCCGAGCTGCCCGCTCTCGACGAACTTCTTCAGCCGCGAGTGCACGTCGCGGAAGTAGCCGGGCGAGGACTTCGGCCAGCTGGAAATGCTCTGCGCCAGTTCCGAGGTCTTGCGCGGGTCCGCGTTCAGCGCGCTGACCACGTCGACCCAGTCCAGTGCGTGCAGATGATAGAAGTGCACCAGATGATCGTGCGCGTACAGCGTGGCATGCATCAGGTTCCTGATGATGTTGCCGTTCGTCGGGATGTCGATCTTCAGCGCGTTCTCCACCGCCCGGACCGACGCCAGTGCGTGCACGCCGGTGCAGACGCCGCAGATCCGCTCGACGAATGCCCACGCGTCGCGCGGGTCGCGGTTCTTGAGGATGACCTCCAGGCCGCGCCACATGGTGCCGGTGGAGACGGCGTTCCTGATGACGTTATCGTCGTCGAGATTCACTTCGATGCGAAGGTGCCCTTCGATCCGGCAGATCGGGTCGACGACCACCCGCTTGCCGCTGTCGTTCAGCTCAAAGCCCTGTGTGACGTAGGCGGCCATGATCAGGCACCTCCCTTCTCTGTGGTTTTCTCGCCGCGTGTGTCACGCGCGCGCTTGATGGCCGATACCGCCGCGTGGGCCGCGATCGCGGCGCCGGTCACCGCTGCAAGCGTGCCGCCCACCAGGTCCGCGTTGCTCTCGATGCCCGGCTGGACATCCGTGACCCGGTCGTAGAACGAGCCCTTGTCCCAGAAGTCGTCTTCCGAACAGCCGATGCAGCCGTGGCCGGAGCCGATCGGGAACGACACCGCTTCGTTCCAGCGCGTGGTCGAGCAGGCGTTGTAGGTGGTCGGCCCCTTGCAGCCAACCTTGTACAGGCAGTAGCCCTTGCGCGCGCCCTCGTCGTCGAACTTCTCGACGAACTGGCCGGCGTCAAAATGCGGCCGGCGATAGCACTTGTCGTGGATGCGCTGGCTGTAGAACATCTTCGGCCGTCCCTGGCGGTCCAGCTCCGGCATGCCGAAGGTGAGCAGGTAAGTCACCACGCCGGTCATGACCTCCGGAATGGGCGGGCAGCCCGGCACCTTGATGACCGGCTTGTTCAGCACCTTGTGGATCGGCGTGGCGCGGGTCGGATTCGGCTTGGCGGCCTGCACGCATCCCCAGGAGGCGCAGGATCCCCAGGCGATCACCGCGGCGGCGTGATCAGCCATCTTGGTCAACTTGTCGACGAACGGCTGGCCGCCGGAGAAGCAGTACATGCCGTCTTCATTGAGCGGCGGGTTGCCCTCGACCGCGAGGATGAACTGGCCGTCGTACTTCTCGATGGTCTGCTCGAGGATTTCCTCGGCCTGGTGGCCGGCGGCCGCCATGATCGTGTCGTCGTAATCCAGCGAGATCATCGACAGGATCACGTCGGACACCAGCGGATGCGCCGAACGGATGAACGACTCGGTGCAGCAGGTGCACTCCAGGCCGTGCAGCCAGATGACCGGCGTGCGCGGCTTGTTCTCCATGGCGTGCACGATCTGTGGGACGAACGCGGGGCCAAGGCCCAGCGAGGTCGCCGTGATGCTGCAGAACTTGAGGAAGCTGCGACGCGAGATGCCCTGTCGGCGCATCACGTCATAGAAGGTCTCGACCATGGGGGCCTCCCGCTCGGGCCGGACAGTTGCCGATTTAGCGCCGGTTCGGAGGGTGACCGCTCGGCTCGTGTCTCGACCAGGGACTGTTGTTTTGGCGACTCTGCTCCCGGGCCGGCGCTGGGCCGCACTCGGGTGCCTGCATTTGGCGTGGAACCCTCCCCACGCATGACGGGATGCTGCGCGGGACGCGCATGGGTCAGCAATACGCGTATAGCCCACGGATATAGGCGATTCGCGCAGTCCAGACGGTGATCAGGCGACCGTGGAGTAGCCGGGGGGCGTTAGCGCCCTGGCGCCGACCGCCGGATCCGGGGGCTGTTGGTGGGGGATGATTCCCAGGCACGGCGACGGCATGGTCCGGCGCAGCCAGTCGATGTTCTGCTCGAGCCGGTCGAAGTCCGGATCGACGTGGCTGCCGATCCAGCCGGCCAGCGGCAGGTTGCGCCGCAACACAGCCTCGGCCGTCAGCAACGCGTGGTTCAGGCAGCCCAGGCGCAGCCCCACCACGACGACGACCTCGAGGCCCAGCTCGCGGGCAAGATCGGCGAACGACTCGCGCGGGTTGAGCGGTACCAGGAACCCGCCGGCGCCTTCCACCACGACCGCGTCGCTGCCCTGCACCAGTTCATCAAACGCCTGCCGGATGACCTCGAGGCGCACCTCCACGCCCGCCTCGGCAGCGGCGAGATGCGGCGCGATGGCGGGTTCGAAGGCGTAGGGATTTATCGTCGGATACGGCCATTTGTGCGTGCCGGCGGCGCGCAGCGCCAAGGCGTCGTCGTTTCGCAGCCCCGCGGGTGTGCGCGCGCAGCCGGACGCGATTGGCTTCATGCCCGCGACGTCGAGGCCGCGCTCACGCAGCGCGTGCAGCAGGGCCACGCTGGCCACCGTCTTGCCGATGCCGGTATCAGTGCCGGTCACGAGGAAGTCGCGTCGATCGCTGCTCATGCACTCCGCCTGCCGATGGCTGCCGGGTCGATGCCGAACTCGCCGCTGCGGCGGCCGCGAATCGGTGCTCCCGCCGGTTTCCAGGCCTGTCCGAACACGATTTCCCAGGTCGCGGGCAGGCCGTCCGGGCGCCGGGACGTCTCGTAGCTCGCCTGCATGGCCGCGAACCGGCGTCGGCCGGTCAGGCCGCGGCGGCGGCCGGACGTCGCGTTGTGGGCACCGAGCGCCTTGATTTCGCGCATCAGGGCGAGCACGTCGGGGTACCCGCGGACGATGCGGTCGACGTCGAGGACCGGATCGGCCAGCCCGGCGCGGATCAGGCCATCGCCGAGATGCGGCATGTCAGCGAACGCGCTGACGTGCGATCCCGCGGCGTCGGCCGCGGCCCAGGCGCTACGCAGCTCCTGCAGGGTCCCGGGTCCCAGTGTCGAAAAGTTGAGCAGGCCGTTCGGGCGCAGCACCCGGCGAAATTCGCGGAATACGCTGTCGAGATCATCGCACCACTGCAGGGCGAGGCTGGAGAACACCAGGTCCACGCTCTCGTCCCGGATCGGCAGCGCCAGCGCGTCCCCGCAAACGCGATGGAACCGGCGCAGCAGGGACTGACGCCGTCGGGCTTCGCGCAGCATGCCTTCGGCGAGGTCCATGGCGATCACCCGGGCGCGTGGGAAACGGTCCTTGAGCGCGCGGGCCGCGTGGCCGGCGCCGCAGCCGACATCGAGGATCGTCGCTGGCTCGAGGCGCACGTAGTCGAGCCGCTCGAGCAGCTGACGGCGCACCCCGGCCTGAACTGCCGCTGCCGCGTCATACTGCGCTGCAACACGATCGAATGAGCGCCGCACGGCGCCGCGATCGAGCTCAAAGCTAGCGTTCAAGCGCGGCCCCGCTCTGCGGAGATCGGTTCAATTTCCGGTACAAACGGCACTTTTGACGACACGATCATTCTTTTTCCTGTCATCGCGCAGGCAGGGCCCGCGCCAGTTCCGTCACCAGCCGCTCGACGTCCGCCTCGCTGTGTTCGGCGGAGAAGGTCACGCGCAGCCGCGACGTGCCGGTGGGCACGGTGGGCGGGCGGATGGCCGTCACCAAGAGCCCTGCCTCGAGCAGCTGCGCGCTGGCGGCGGTGGCGGACTCCGGCGTGCTCAGCATGATCGGCTGGATCGGGGTGCGCGATTCCAGCACCGGCAACCCTGCCTGCAGGGCGAGTTCGCGGAAACGCTGGGTGAGCGCGAGCACCCGCTGGCGCCGCCAGGGCTCCGCCTCGATGACCCGCAGTGCGGCACGGGTCGCCGCCGCGACCGCGGGCGGCAGCGCCGTCGTATACAGGTAGGTGCGCGCTGACTGGATGAGCTGTTCGATCAACGCCTCTTCGCCGGCCACGAACGCGCCGAAGGTGCCGAAGGCCTTGCCGAGCGTCCCGACCAGGATCGGCACGTCGTCGAGCCTGAGTGAGTGATGCTCCAGCGAGCCGCGCCCGCTGGCACCGACCACGCCGAGCCCGTGGGCATCATCGACGGCGAGCCAGGCGCCGTGGCGCCGGCATGCCGCGGCCAGCTCCGGCAGCGGCGCGATGTCGCCGTCCATGCTGAACACGCCGTCGGTCAGCACCAGCGTATCGCGCCCGGCGCGCTCCGCGAGGCTCGACTCCAGCGCGCCGGGGTCTGCATGCGGATAGTGGCGCAGTTCGGCGCGGGCCAGACGCCCCGCGTCGATCAGCGAAGCGTGATTCAGGCGGTCGCCCACGATCAGCCCGCTGCGGCCGATCAGCGCGCCGGCGAGCCCGAGGTTGGCCATGTAACCGGTCGAGAACAAGAGCGCCCGGGGCCGGCCGGTGAAGTCCGCGAGGTCCTCTTCCAGCGCGTGATGCTCGCGCTGGTGGCCGGTGATGAGATGCGACGCGCCGCTGCCCACGCCGTGCTCCCGGGCGCTGGCGATGAAGGCGTCGGTAACGGCGGGGTGGTGGGCGAGCCCGAGGTAGTCGTTGGAGCAGAACGACAGCACCGCCGTGCCGTCGACGATCGCGCGCACGCCCTGACCCGCGGGCTCGGCGCGCTCGACTACCCGCCGCCGGCGGCGCAGGCCCTGCGACTCGATCGCGTCGAGACGCGCGCGCAGGCTCGGCCCGAGCGGGCTGTGCGCTTCAGGCGCCACCGTGCGCCACGGCGCGGGCGGCCGTTCGCGGTGCGCCGGCCTCGGCGGTAGCCGCTTCGCGCGGCGCCTCGGGCCGAATGCCCAGGCGCTCGAACAGCCGCCGGTCCGCCGCGACGTCCGGGTTGCCGGTGGTCAGCAGTCGCTCGCCGTAGAAAATGGAATTAGCGCCGGCGAGAAAGCACAGCGCCTGCATCTCGTCGCTCATGTCGTCGCGCCCGGCCGACAGCCGCACGTGCGAGCGCGGCATGAGGATGCGCGCGACGGCGATGGCGCGTACGAAGTCGATCGGGTCGAGCGGTGCGCGGCCGGCGAGCGGCGTGCCCTCGACCTGCACCAGCTGGTTGATGGGCACGCTCTCCGGGTGCGGCGCCAGTGTCGCCAGCGTCTGCAGCAAGCCGGCGCGATCGGCCACGTCCTCGCCCATGCCGAGGATTCCGCCGCAGCAGACATTGATGCCCGCCTCGCGCACCGCGGCGAGCGTGTCCAGCCGGTCCTGGTAGCTGCGCGTGGTGATGATGCGGTCGTAGTACTCGGCCGAGGTGTCCAGGTTGTGGTTGTAGTAGTCGAGGCCCGCGTCCTTGAGGCGGGCGGCCTGCACCGGCGTCAGCATGCCGAGCGTCGCGCAGGTCTCGAGCCCGAGTTCGCGCACGCCGCGCACCATGGCGGCGACGACCTCCACCTCGCGATCCTTCGGGCCACGCCAGGCGGCGCCCATGCAGAACCGCGTGGCGCCGGCGTCGCGCGCCGCGCGCGCCCGCTGCAGCACGTCTTCGACCGCCATCAGCGCCTCGCGCTCGAGCCCGGTGTCGTAGCGAACGCTCTGCGGACAGTAGGCGCAGTCCTCGGGGCAGGCGCCGGTCTTGACCGACAGCAGCGTCGAGACCTGTACGGCATTCGGGTCGAAGTGCCGCCGGTGCACTGACTGCGCATGAAAGACGAGGTCGGCGAACGGCAGCTCGAACAGCGCCTGAACCTCGGCCCGGGTCCAGTCCGAGCGGATCTCACCCAGTCGATTGCGATCGAGCATGCCCAATGACCTCGTTTCCGGCCGATTCTGCGTGCCGCGCAGGGTGCTTGATGGCGCAACCTTCTCCGGCATGAAGCCAGCCCAGTATTTGAGGCCCGCCAACCCCTGTCAACCTGGATTGCTCGACCGGGTTTACGGCTTTTGCGACCGGAATCTGGCGCGGATCTTCCGTCCCAACTGCATGCTGTGCCTCGATCCGGGCCAGCCTGGCGGGCTCGACCTGTGCGCGGCCTGCGAGGCGGACCTGGTCCGCGACCTGCCCGCCTGCACCGGCTGCGCCGCGCCACTGCCCAGGGCCGACACCTTCCTGTGCGCCGGCTGCCTGCGTGAACAGCGCGACTTCGACGCGGCGTTCGTGCCCTATCGATACCAGTTTCCTCTCGACCGGCTTATCCAGCGCATGAAGTACCAGGGTGAGATCGCGGGCGCTCGCGTGCTCGGCACCCTGCTCGGTCGCGTGGCGGCCCGCGCCCATCCGCTGCACGTGCAGGCACTGCTGCCGGTGCCGCTGCACCGCAGCCGGGAGGCCGGCCGCGGCTTCAACCAGGCGCTGGAGATCGCCCGTTATGCGGGCCGCGAAACCGGGTTGCCGGTCGTGCTGGACGCCTGCCAGCGCATCCGCTCGACGGCGGCGCAGACCGGGCTGACCGCCGACGAGCGGCGCGGCAACCTGCGCGGCGCATTTGCGCTGGTGCGCCGCCTCGAGGTCGAGCGCGTCGCCGTGGTCGATGACGTGATGACCACCGGCAGCACCGTCGAGGAGCTGGCACGGTTGCTGAAGGCGGACGGCGCAAGCTGGGTCGAGGCCTGGGCAGTCGCGCGCGCGTGATCGAACGGCGTCACGCCGGGGCGGCTACTTGACGTCCCGTACCTGCACCAGCCACGCGCCGGCGTCCTCGGGCCCACCGTCGCTCAGCCATTCGAACACCACGCTGTGCCACATCACCCGCTGGACGTAGCCACGGGTCTCGTTGAACGGGATGTTCTCGACCCAGACGTCGACCTCGCGGGGCTTGTCTGGCAGCCAGCGTGCCACGGCCCCGGGACCGGCGTTGTAGCCGGCGAGCGCCAGCACCAGCTGCCCGTCGAAACGCTGGACCAGGTCAGCCAGCGTCGCGGCGCCGAGCTGAACGTTGATCGCGGGACGCTTCAGGTCCTCCGCGCTCGGGCGGCTCTCGCCGATGGCGACGGCGGTACGCCGTGCGGTGCCGGGCAGCAGCTGCATGAGCCCGATCGCGTTGGCGCTCGACACCGCATAAGGCTGGTACAGGCTCTCCTGGCGGATGATCGAGTAGATGAGCGTCGGCGCCAGTCCGGTGGCCTTCGCCGCCTGCGCCACTTCGCGGTCGTAAGGCCGCGGGTAGAGCACCGGGTAGTCGTTGAACAGCCGCTCCTGCGCCGCGGTCGCGATGGCCTGGAAGTGCCACCCCCAGGCAGAGGCCAGCAAGGCGGCGGCGGGGCGTTCGGCGTCGACGCCGGCGGCGAGTCCCGCGCGGAACTCGGCGGGCGCCAGCTCGTAGCGTCCTGCCAGGAACAACTCGCGCGCGCGCACGAACTCGGGTCGCGTGGCCAGTGCCGCGACCTGCGCGGGCGTCACCGGGATGGGCTCGAGTGTGGGCGCGAAAGCCTTGCCGAGGCGGGCTGCCGACAGCACCGCGTACCAGTTGTCGGTGGGCAGGACGCGCTCGTAGAGCGGGCGCGCCGCCTTGCGCCCGTCACGGGTCTCGACGGCGCGCGCTTCCCAGTAGCGCCAGGGATTCGTGTCGCGCAGCGCCGGCGGCATGGCGGCGATGACTGCCTGCACCCGCGCCCAGTCCGCGCGCCACAGCGCGGCGCGCGCCCACCACTCGTGCACGAGATCATCGCGGTCCTCCGGGGCCACGCGCTCGAAGTACTCGAGCGCTTCCGGCTGCCGGCTCCAGGCCAGTCCCAGCGCCAGTGCGCGTGCCAGCTTGCTGGCCTGCGCGGCGTCGAGATCGCGCGCCGCCACCAGGCGCGCAAAGCGCGCGCGGGCCGCCTGCGGGTCACGTCGCGCCAGGCGGGTGTAACCGTCCAGCAGTGCCGCCGGCTCGATCACGACAGAGGGCGCCGTGATGGCGGCGTCGATGGCCTCCTGCGGCCGTTCGATCAGGGTGGCCCAGTCGCGCACCGCGGCAGCCGTGGGCTCGGGCAGCGACCTGGCCAGCCAGCGCGCGAGTCGGGCTTCGCCCGCTGCCAGCGCCAGCCGCGCGCGCCGTTCGATCAGTTCGGGCGTCAGCTTCCGCTGCTCGCGCAGCCATGCGAACACCGGGTCGCAGGCATCGGGCGCGCTGCGCCCGGTGAGCCAGGCGTCCTGCGCGTCCGCGACGAGCCCGTCCTGGCGACCGAGCGCGAGCCGCGCCCTGAGCGCCTGGCAGCGCAGCTCCGGGTCGTTGCTCGATGCCGGGTAGTGCTCGAGGAAGGTACTCCACTGGCCGCGGCGCGCGAGGTCGGCCAGCCACGGTCCGCGCAGCACCCGTGCCACGGGCTGGCCGGCCTGCGCCGCCAGGAAGCGCGCGGCCGCGGCATCGACCGGCGCGGCGTCGGCATCCTGGCCGAGGGCGCGGCGGATGCGTTCGGCCTGCAGATACGGATACAGCGGGTAGTCGCGCAGGGCCTCGTCCCGCGAGGTATCCGCGGTGTCTTCCCACGCGGCCACGAACAGCGCCCGGCTGGCGGCAGAGGGGTCGTCGTCGGCGCCCGCCGCGACCGCGCAGAACAAGAGTACGGGGAGAAGGCTCAGACGCATGGGGGATCCGCAACGAGGCGCCGCCGGCGCCGGCCACTCTGGGACCGCCGCGCGGCGCACTGCGTTCCCATGATCAGCGCGCCGCCAGGGAACGCAGCCACAGGCCCGCGGCGGTGCTGAAGCCCATGTCCGCGCCGGCCACGCGCCCGTCGGCGTCGAGTACGTAGTAGGTCGGGTAGCCGCGCACGTGCCAGTCGCGGGCGGTGCGCGCATCGCCGAGCAAGAGCGGCTGTGCCAGCCGATGATCGGCCGCATAGGCGCTCAGTTCGTCGACCGAGCTCCAGTCGAGTGCGACCAGTACGACGCGGGCCGAGTCGCCGGCGATCTGCTCGAACCAGCGCAGCTGATGGGCGCTCGCCGCGCACACCTTGCACCAGGGCGCGAAGAAGTACAGGACGGTACGTTGCCCGGCGAGATCGGCGGCCTCCCAGCGCCGGCCCTGCAGGTCGACGAGACCGAGCGCGGGCGCGGCGATCCGCTCGCCGGCGGGCAGCAGGTCGCGGGTCTGCCACGCCCAGACGCCCCACAGCACTGCGGCCACGAGCGCCGCCTCGAGCAGATAGCGTGGCCAGCGGGACCGCCCGGGGCGCGGCATTCAGCGGAACAGGTAGTCGAGGGCGAGACCGACGAATACGACCAGCCCGAAGTAGTGGTTGTTGTTGAACGCCTGGAAGCACATGACCGGGTGCCGCTCGCGTATCAGCCACTGCTCGTAGAGGAACACCATGGCGCCGGCACCGAGTCCGGCGAGATACCAGGCGCCGAGCCCGGCTTCGCGGCCGGCCAGATACAGCGCGCCCACCACCATGGCCTGCATCGCGGCGATGATGGCGCGGTCTGCGTCGCCGAACAGGATCGCCGTGGACTTGAGCCCCAGGCGCTGGTCGTCCTCGCGATCGACCATGGCGTACAGCGTGTCGTACACCGCGGCCCACAGCACGACGGCGACGACCAGCAGCCAGCCGAGTCGCGGCACGGCGCCGGTCAGCTGCGCGAAGGCCATCGGCACGGACCAGGCGAACGCCAGACCGAGATAGAACTGCGGAACGTGGACGAAGCGCTTCAGGAACGGATAGGTGATGGTCAGCAGCGCGCCGGCCACCGCGTACAGCTGTGCGAGCGGCTCGAGCTGGACGGCCAGCCATGCGGCCACCAGGCCGAGCGCCGCGAACAATGTCAGGGCTTCGCCGGGACGCACCCGGCCGGCCGCCAGCGGACGCTCGGCGGTGCGCTTCACGTGCGGGTCGAAGTCGCGGTCGACGTAGTCGTTGATGATGCAGCCGGCGGAGCGCATCACCAGCACGCCGGCCATGAAGATCAGGAACACGCGTTCGTCGGGCCGGCCGCTGCCGGCGATCCACAATGCCCAGAGCGCCGGCCACATCAGCAGCCAGATCCCGATCGGCCGGTGCAGACGCATCAGCTGCGCATAGTCATGCAGCGTCCGCGCCAGCCCGATGAGCAGATCGCGCACCGGCGCGGGCCGCCAGCTCGGCTTGTAGAGCGGATCGCGCACCGGCTTCGGCGGCGGCGCCGGGCGGAACTCCGGGCTCATGCGTAGGCCGCCGGCAGGAAGATCTCCTGCACGATGAGCAGACCCCCGGCCAGCCGGTAGCGTCCGCGGCGCGCCCACAGGCAGGGCGGGGCATCGGGCCCGCGCCAGGCCCGCGCGAACAGCGCATGGCCGGGCTCGAGGCGGGCGTACTCCAGCGGATCGCGTACCGCTCCGCCCATGCGTGCCAGGCGCGGGCCGAGCGCGTCATCGCCGAGCGCCGTGATCCACGGCTCGTTGGCGAGCGTCGTTGCCGGCACCAGGGTTTGTGCGAACACCAGTACGTCGGCGCCGGAGCTCATCTCGATCTCGCGGATGAATGCGTCGGCGCCGTCGCTGCCCAGCGCACGCGCGTCGGCGGGCAGCAGCGTATCGCGCCGCTCTGCGACGATGACCAGGGCAAAGGGCCCCGCTCCGTGCGCCCGCACGCGCTCCGTCAGCAGTCCCGGCTCCTCCAGCCACGGCCGGGCGCGAGCCGGCGCCTGCACGGCGCGCGGGTCCGGGACCCACTGCGGCTCCAGGACAGGGCTCATGGGAACATCGTGGTGCAGTGCGCTCATACCTTGCCGTAGCGGGCTCCGGCACCGATCCAGCGGCGCTTGAGGGCCGCAATGTTAGCCGTATGTCGCTCCAGCATCACCTCTGCCGCCTGTTGCACGCGCGGCAGCAGGTCCGCGTCGCGTCGCAGGTCCGCGACCCGCATCTGGGCAAGCCCGGTCTGGCGGGTACCGAGCAGCTCGCCGGGACCCCGCAGCTCCAGGTCGCGGCGGGCCACCTCGAAGCCGTCGGTGGTGTCGCGCATCACCTGCAGGCGCTCGCGCGCGAGCGCCGACAGCGGCGCGCGATACAGCAGGACGCAGCTGCTGGCGTGCGCGCCGCGACCCACCCGGCCGCGCAGCTGGTGCAGCTGGGACAGTCCCATGCGCTCGGCATTCTCGACCACCATGAGGCTCGCGTTGGGCACGTCGACGCCGACCTCGATGACCGTCGTGGCGACCAGCAGGTCGATCTCGCCCGCCTTGAAGCGTGCCATGGTGCGCTCTTTCTCGGGCCCGGGCATCCGGCCATGTACCAGCGCGACGCGCAGGTCGGGCAGCGCCGCGGCGAGCACTGCCGCGGTGTCCTCGGCGGCCTGTGCCTCGAGCGCATCGGACTCCTCGATGAGCGGGCACACCCAGTAGGCCTGGCGTCCCTCGCCGCAGGCGCGATGAATCCGCGCGACCACCTCGTCACGCCGCGACTCGGGCAGCACGACGGTGGTCACCGGCGTGCGCCCCGGCGGCAACTCGTCGATGACCGAGACGTCGAGGTCGGCATAGGCGGTCATGGCGAGGGTGCGCGGGATGGGCGTGGCCGTCATGATCAGCTGGTGCGGAAAGCGCCCACCCGACGCGCCCTTCTCGCGCAGGGCCAGGCGCTGGTGCACGCCGAATCGGTGCTGCTCGTCGATCACCGCGAGTCCCAGCCTGCCGAACTTCACCCCTTCCTGGAAAAGCGCGTGTGTGCCGACCACCACCGGCACGGTGCCGGCGGCGATGGCGTCCAGCGCGCCTTGCCGCGCCTTGCCGGTGAGCCGGCCGGTCAGTAGCGCGACCCCGATGTCGAGCGGCGCCAGCCAGCGCTCGAAGTTCTGCCAGTGCTGCTCCGCCAGCAGTTCGGTCGGGGCCATCAGCACGGCCTGGCAGCCCGACTCGACCGCGTGCGTCGCCGCCAGCGCCGCGATGACCGTCTTGCCCGAGCCGACGTCGCCCTGCACCAGCCGCAACATCGGGCTCGACTGGCGGATGTCGCCGCGCACTTCCTCGAGCACGCGCTGCTGCGCCCGGGTCAGCGAGAATGGCAGGGAGGCGAGCAGTTGCTGCTCGAGCTTGCCGGCGCCGGCAAGCGGCCAGGCCGGGTCGCGGCGCGTATCGCGGCGCAGCTGACGCAGCGAGATCTGGTGGGCGAGCAGCTCCTCGAAGGCCAGGCGGCGTTGCGCCGGGTGGCGCCCGTCGGCCAGCAGGTCGAGCTGCGCCTCGGGGGGAGGGCGGTGCACGTAGGACAAGGCTTCGCCGAGCGACGGCAGCCCGAGGTCGGCCAGCAGCGCAGGCGGCAGCAGGTCCGGAATGCTGTCGGTCTCGACTTCCTTCAGCGCCTGTGCGGTGAGCACGCGCAGCCGGCCCTGCTGCACGCCCTCGGTCGACGGGTACACGGGCGTGAGCACGTCGGTCACCGCCTGCGCGTCGAACGCGTCGGCGCGGCGGTACTCGGGGTGCACGATCTCGAGCCCGAGCGGACCGCGTCGCGCTTCGCCGAAGCACCTGAGGCGCGCGCCGCGCTTGAGCTGCTCCTGCTGCGCACCGGAGAAGTGAAAGAACCGCAGGGTCAGGAAGCCGGTGCCGTCGGCGAGACGCACCAGCAGCGTCCGGCGCCTTCGGAACACGACTTCCGCCAGTTCGATCTCGCCCTCGACGACGGCGCGGTCGCCCGGCTTCAGTGACCCGATCGGCACCGTGCGGGTGCGGTCCTCGTAGCGCAATGGCAGCAGGAACAGCAGGTCCTGCACGGTCTCGACGCCGAGCCGCTTAAGCCGCTGCGCGAGCGCCCCGGCGACGCCTTTCAGCGTCGTAACGGGTCGCGACGGGTCAGGGGACAAGTATGCAGTCCACCTCGACCTCGGCGCCCTTCGGCAGCGCGGCGACGCCGATGGTGACGCGTGCCGGATACGGTTCCCGGAAATAGGCCGCCATGATGGCGTTGACCTGGGCAAACCGCGCCAGATCCGTGAGGTAGATGGTCACCCGCACCGCGTCGTCGAGCGACGCGCCGGCGGCCGCGGCGACCGCGCGCAGGTTGTCGAACACCCGCCGCGTCTGCGCATCGAAGTCGCCGCCCACCAGCTCGCCGGTGGCCGGGTCCAGCGGAATCTGGCCAGACAGGTACACGGCGCCGCCCGCGCGGATCGCCTGTGAGTAGGGGCCAATGGCTTTCGGTGCCTGGTCGGTGGCGATGGCGTCGTGTGGCATGGCGGGCAACCTGTCGGAGGGTGCTGCGGATTGTAGAGCATCCCTCGGGCCGCGAGTCTCGCGGTTCAAGGGCATCAGGCCTGGGTGCGCTCCACCTTGAGCACGTCCTCCATGCTCCTGATGGCCTTGATGACGCGCATCAGGTGCGAGCGGTCCTTGACCTCGATCTCGAAGGTCAGGATCGACGTGTCGTCGTCCTCGGCGGTCACGTTGACGTGGTCGATATTGGTTTCGCTGGCGGCGATCTGCGCGGCGACCTGCGCCAGCACGCCCATGCGGTTGGCCACGGTGACCTTGATCTCGGAGCTGAACGTGCCGTTCGGCTGCTTGTGCCAGACGGCCGGGATCCACTTGTCCGGCTGCTTGCTGAAGCCCGCGACGTTGCCGCAGCTCTCGCGGTGGATGACGACGCCGCGGCCGCTCGACAGGAAGGCGACGATCGGGTCCGGCGGCACCGGGAAGCAGCAGCGCGCGTAGGAGACCACCAGGCCTTCCGTGCCGGCGATGGCCAGCGGCGCCTGCGGTCCGCCCTGCGGCATGTCGTCCTCGCGCGGCAGCAGGCGGCGCGCGACCAGCGGCGCGAGGCGCTCACCGAGCCCGATCTTCTCCAGCAGCTCCTCGCCGTCGCGCAGTTGCAGCGCGGCGGCGACCACGTCCATGCGCCCGTCCGGCAACTTGCGCAGCGACAGGCCGAAGTCCTGCAGCGCCTGATTGAGCAGTTTGGCGCCGAGATCGACGGCTTCGCCGCGCTTGAGGCTCTTCAGGTACTGGCGAATGGCTGCCCGCGCCTTGGCCGACACCACGAAGCTCGCCCAGGCCGGGTTGGGCTGGGCGCCCTTGGCGGTGATCACCTCGACCGTCTGTCCGTTGCGCAACACCGTGCGCAGCGGTGCGAGCCTGCGGTCCACCTTGGCCGCGACGCAGCGGTTGCCGACGTCGGTGTGCACCGCATAGGCGAAGTCGACGCAGGTGGCGCTGCGCGGCAGTCGCATGATGTCGCCCTTGGGCGTGAAGACGTAGACCTTGTCGGGGAAGAGGTCGACCTTGACGCTCTCCATCACCTCTTCGGCGGATGCCTCCTGCAGCTGGGCGACGTTCTTGAGCCATTCCCGGGCACGTTCCTGGCGCGCGGCCTCGCCAGCCTCGCCGGTCTTGTAGGCCCAGTGCGCGGCGACCCCCGACTCGGCCAGCTCGTGCATCTCGCGGGTGCGGATCTGCACTTCCAGCGGCATGCCGTTCGGTCCGAACAGCGTGGTGTGCAGCGACTGGTAGCCGTTGACCCGCGGAATCGCGATGTAGTCCTTGAAACGTCCCGGCATGGGGCGGTACAGCCCGTGCGCCAGTCCCAGCGTGCGGTAGCACTCGTCGACGGTGTCGACCACGACCCGCAGGCCGAACACGTCGATGACCTCGTTCAGCGGCACCTTCTTGCGGCGCATCTTGCAGTAGATGCTGTAGAGGTGCTTCTGGCGCGCGCCCACCTCGCCGTTGATCCCCGCGTGCTTGAGCGCCTGCTCGAAACTGCGGGTGATGCGCGGCAGGAACTCCTTCTGGTTGCCGCGCGATCGCTTGACCTCGCGCTCCATGACCCGGTAGCGGCGCGGGTACAGCGAGCGGAAACCGAGCTCTTCGAGTTCGAGCTTGATGGAGTGCATGCCGAGCCGGTTGGCGATCGGCGCGTAGATGTCGAGGGTCTCGCGCGCGATCAGGCGGCGCTTGGCCGGCGGCATCGCGCCCAGGGTGCGCATGTTGTGCACGCGGTCCGCCAGCTTGACCATGATGACGCGGATGTCGCGCACCATCGCCAGCAGCATCTTGCGGAAGCTCTCGGCCTGGGCTTCCTGGCGCGTCTTGAACTGGATCTGGTCGAGCTTGGTGACGCCGTCGACGATCTCGGCGATTTCATGCCCGAACTGCTCCTTGATCTCGGCAGTGGACGCGCCGGTGTCTTCGACCACGTCGTGCAGGATCGCGGCGGCGATGGTCGAGCCGTCCATGTGCAGATCCGCCAGCACATCGGCGACCGCCACGGGATGGGTGATGTAGGGCTCGCCCGAACGGCGCTTCTGGCCCTTGTGGGCCGCGTCGGCGTACTCGTAGGCGTCGCGGACGCGCTCGACCTGCTCGGGCGGCAGGTAGGACTCGAGCTTGGAAACGAGCTGGCCGATGCCGGGAGCGCGCCTTCCCCCCGGTAGCAGACCCAGAAGTGAAGACGCGTAGCTCATGGGGCGCGCCGGCCCCCGGTCAGTCCCCGAGGCCGAGTTGTGGCGCGCGGAAGTCGGCGGCCAGATCGAGCGGGTTCTCCGGAATGATCTCCGGCTCCGGCTCGGGATCCGGCTCGCTCAGAAGGTCGAGGGTGACCTGCCCCTCGGCGATCTCACGCAGCGCCACCACCGTCGGCTTGTCGTTCTGCCACTCCACCCGCGCCTCCGCCCCATTGGCGAGCTGGCGCGAGCGCTTGGAGGCAAGCAGCACGAGATCGAACAGGTTGTCGATGTTCTTCAGGCAGTCTTCGACGGTGATTCGGGCCATGGGGAAACCGGTTTTCTGCAGCAATACGGCCGTCCAGAATACCCGAAACGCCCCCTCGGCGGCCAGTGCCGTGCGCGCGACCCTCAGCCGAGCAGTTCAGCTGCCAGGCCGGCCAGTTCGGGGCGATCGCTCTGCAGGGCGGTGCCGGCGCCGCGGACGATGTCCTGCAGGTCCGCCAGCGCGCGGTCGAAGTCGTCATTGACCACGACGTGGCTGAACTCGTGCCAGTGCGACATCTCGGCCGCGGACTCGCGCAGCCGGCGGGCGATGACCTCGGCGCTGTCGGTGCGCCGGCTGCGCAGACGTTGCTCGAGAGTCGCCCGCGAGGGCGGCAGGATGAAGACGTCGATGGCTTCGGGCAGGTGTGCCCGCACCTGCCTGGCACCCTGCCAGTCGATCTCCAGGATCACGTTCTGTCCGGCTGCGAGCGCCTGCTCCACCAGTGTGCGGCTGGTGGCGTAGCGGTTGCCGAACACGGTGGCGTACTCGAGAAAGGCGTTCCCGGCCACCATTTGCTCGAAACGCTCGGGCGATACGAAGTGATAGTCGCGCCCGTCGATCTCGTTGGGCCGCGGCGGCCGCGTCGTGAACGAGACCGAGAACTGCAGGCTCGGGTCGCGCTCCATGAGCGCACGCACCAGGCTGGTCTTGCCGGCGCCGGAGGGTGCGGCGATGACGAACAGTCTGCCGCGCCGGATGGGCGGGGCGTGGTCGGGGGAAGCGGAGCCGGGCATGGGGCGGCAAGGATGCGGTAGTCCGCGGCCGGCGCCAAGCGGCGGTTATCCCCGGCCTGCGGAGGAGACGTGCGGGGCGCGCGACCTTTCGAGAGGTTCACCGCAAGATCGATGGAGTTAGAGACATTTAGTCGGAAATTATCGTCAATTCGGGTCTTTTCACCCTCGAAGCGCTGCCCACCATGCCAGTACGATCAGCGCCAGCGCAGCGAGCCCGGGCCACCACTGCACGCGGGGCCTGGAGGGTGGGGGCAGCGGCAGGCGCTCGGCGAGGAAGCCGCCGCCGAGACCTGCCGCGAAGCCCAGCAGGTGCGCCAGCACATCGGTTCGCTCCCCACCGGCGCCGGTGAAACCCAGCAGCGCGATGCCCGCGACCAGCGGCGCGGCGCGCTGCATGGTGGTGACCGCAAGCGAGGCGCGGCGGCGCCAGGTGAAAGCCGAGGTCAGCCCGAGGGCCACGAACACCGCCGTCGACGCCCCGACCACCGAGTGGCTCGGCGCCTGCAGTGCGGCATCGAGTGCGTAGGCCAGCGCCGCCCCGGCCACGATCGCGAGCCAGGCCACGCCCGCGCCCATCAGCTGTGCCGCCGGATAGGCGAACACGGCGCCGAATATCAGGTTGGCGACCAGGTGGCCGGCGTCCGCGTGCAGCGTCAGCGCGGTCAGCATGCGCCACCACTCGCCGCGCTCGAGGAAGCCGGCGTCCAGCACGCCGCGGCGCAGCCAGTTGTGCTCGCCGACACGGTACAGCGCGGCGGCGCTGACGCTCACCAGCACTGCGATGTAGGCCGCGATCCCGACCCAGGCATGGCGATGCCGCGGCCAGCTGAGCGGCGCCGGCGGCCGCGCGTGGTTCTCGCGGAGATAGCGTGAGAGCTCGCCGACCGCGCGTGCCTGCTCGGCCGCCGCCACCCACAGCTCATGTCCGCCTGCGCCGGGGCGGACCTCGTGCGCAATGCCGACGGCCGCCAGCACCAGTGCCCACTCGTTGCACCAGCGCTCCGGCAGCTGTCGGGCCAGCAGCACGAATTCGCCCGCCGCTCGCTCCGTCATGACGCCCCTGGAATACTCCGCTCCACGAGCCGTTATCCTAGACGCAAACGGGCCAGCCGCCGTGCGCCCGTGGGAGAGTTCGATGTCGCGACGCACGATCACGATGGATGACCGTCTCCATGCATACCTGCTCGCCGTGAGCCTGCGTGAGCCGGATTGCCTGCGTCGGCTGCGCGAGGAAACGGCCGGGCACCGCGCCGCCGGCATGCAGATCTCGCCGGAGCAGGGGCAGTTCATGCAGTTGCTGGTCCGCCTGACCGGCGCGCGCCGCGCCATCGAGGTCGGCGTCTTCACCGGCTATTCGAGTCTCGCGGTGGCGCTGGCCATGCCCGAAGACGGGCGGATTCTCGCCTGTGACGTCAGCGAGGAGTTCACGACGATTGCCCGCCGGCATTGGCAGGCTGCCGGCGTGGCGGACAGGATCGAGCTCGAGCTGGCGCCGGCGATCGAGACGCTCGACGCCCGCCTGGCCGCCGGCGAGGCCGGGCAATACGACTTTGCGTTCATCGACGCCGACAAGGGCAACTATGCGCACTACTACGAGCGGACGCTCGCCCTGTTGCGCCCTGGCGGCCTGATCACGGTCGACAACACGCTCTGGGACGGTGCGGTGGCCGATCCCGAAGACCAGAAGCCCGACACGGTGGCCCTGCGCGAGTTCAACGCGCGCCTCAGGCAGGACGAACGTATCGACCTGAGTCTCGTGCCGATCGGCGATGGCCTGACACTGGCGCGCAAGCGCGGTTAGCCGCGGGAACGCGCCGGGTCGCTGCTGGACATGCAATCATGGGCACCGGAGGACGCCCGGATGAAGACTCGTGATTCCGCCAATGACCTGACCGCGCTGCCGCCGCCGCCGGCACCACCGGCGCGTGACGCGAACCCGTGGCCGATGCCGGAGTCCGACGCGCGTCCGGCACCGGCGCGTTCCCACCCTCGATTGCCGAAAACGTGTCGACACCGCCAGCGAGCCCGCCAGGACGCCCGGGGGCAAGTCCGGATTGCCGAGTGCCGCGGTCGTGGTCGCGATCGCGTTGTTCGTGCTCGGCGTGGCCGTGCTGCGATTCATCGACAGTGGCGATGCCAAGGACCTGCCGGGCCTGGCGTTCGCCGTCGTGATGCTGGTGTTCTTCGCCGTGAGCCGCATCCGCCGCGCGTCCCGGGCTGGCCGGCCCAAGCAGCAGGCAAGCCGCGACTGACGCCGCCAACCGGGCAAAGCGGCCCGGGTCACTCGACGGTGATGCGCACCTTGGGCGAAACGACCGGCGGTTGGTGCAGCCGGTGCAAGTGATCGCCGAGCACCAGCTGCAGGACGTGTTCGCCCGGGCTCAGCTCCACCGTCGTCTCGGTCTGCCCCTTGCCGAAATGGATGTGCCGCTCATCGGCCGGGATCGGCTGGGTCGGATCGATCGACTCCACGTCGATCAGCAGATGATGGTGGCCGGTGCCGTCCATCGGCACCCCGGCCGGGGCAACGCCCATGCCCTTCAGGCCGAAGCGGACCGTCACCGGACTGGTCACCGTGGCGCCGTCGACCGGCGAGATGATGTATACCTCAGCCTCCTCGGGCGAGGGGGTCCGGGGCGTGTCATCGGCGTGGGCCACGCTGCATGCCAGCAACGCGGCCAGCGGCAACAGGAATCTGGTCATCGGCAAGCTCCGCATGCGCCGCGAGCGCGGCCGGTGCCGAAGTATTGCCCAAGGCCAAGGCATTTGTCCCGCGGCGGCGGATGGACGATCAGGGCAGCTGGCCGGCCTGCAGCATGCGGTTGACCAGGATGGTCCTCGGCACCCACTCCACCAGGTCGTCGTAGGCGTCGGTGGGCGTGTCGCTGACGAAGCCGACGTCGCCGTCCGCGTTCTCGGTCTCGCCGGGATCGGGGCTGCCGGGTGCGGCGGTGCCGGCAGGCCCGAAGCTGCCGCGCCCGTTGGCGCCATGCGAGACCACGACCGCCGGAATCGTGTCGGCGAGGTTCACGCCGGCGCGATTCTGCACGGTGATGTCCCCGGCGGCGGTCAGCGTGAAGGCCGGGGCCAGCCGGGAATACCCGGCGCTGACCCGATAGGTGAGGCGGCGTCCCCAGCCGTCCACCTCGCGCAGGCCGAGTGTGGCCCAGGGCAATACCCCGCTCTGTCCGCCCGTGCAGCCCGCCGCGGTTGGCGCGCGCTCGATGCCGGCGCCGGCCGTGCTGCTGGCGATGGTGCCGGTCGCCGGGCAGGGCAACCGGCGATTGATGACCGCGAACGCCAGCAGCGCTTCGCGGGCCTCGCGCAACTGGTGAGCGGTCTCGTCGATGCGCTGGTTGCGCTGGAAGGTGGTGATGGAGACCAACAGCCCGCCGAGCAGCAGCCCCGCGATCACCAGGATGATTGCCATCTCCACCAGCGTGAAGCCTCCTTGCCGCGATGCTGTGGCTGGTTGGTTCATCGGCTCAGGGTCCGCACAGGGCCGCCAGCGAGGCGGCGTCGATGCCGAGCGGCAGCGACAGGTCGTTTGCGTCCAGGTAGGCCGTCACCACATGGCTGCCGCCACAGACGGTCCGTCCGGCGAGCGCGGTACGCGCCTGCCCGGCCCCCGGCGCACCCGGCGCAATGACGCGGGCAGTCTGGCCCTGGCGCTCGTACCACAGGCAGGTGCCCGAGGCGTCGCGCAGCGCCGGCAGGTTCAATGTCTTCCACGGCAGCCAGCCGCGGCTCAGCCCCGCGCAGGCGGCGACCGATTCTCCCTCCACGCCGGCACTGTCCGGGCAGGGCAGCAGCCCGTCCAGCGGCGCGGTAGGGTCGACGCAGTATGCTCCCCGCGCGGCGCCGAGCAGGGCGTCGCGCGCCACGGCCAACGTGGCGGTCTGACGGGCTTCCAGCGAGATCGCCGGCCGGGCCTCGTTGCGCGCGGCGCGCAGCATCAGGCCCGCTGCAATGGTCACCAGGACCACGAACAGCAGCAGCAGGGCCGCGCCGCGTTGCCGGGCCTTCAACTGCGCCCCCCCGGGCTGCGCCGGCTGATGTCGAGCGAGGCCAGATCGTGCACCCGACCCGAGCCTAGCTCGACCGCCTGGCCCACGGTCATCGTGATGCGCCGGCCGGAACTGCCCACGAGCACCACCCGGGTCGCTTCGACTCGCACCAGGTAGCCCTGCCAGCGGTCACGATCGATGACGGGCTCGCCATCGAACCAGGCCACGTTGCGGCCGTCACTGCGGCGCATGACGCCTTCGAGTCGGCGCTGCCTGATGGCGACCGGTGCCGCGTCGGTAACGGCGGCGACGGTCGTTGACTGGCTCTCGCCGGCGAGCAGGGCGCGCCGGCGCGCTTCGATCGCCACGCGTTCCGCGGCGGTGAAGAACACCGGGCCCGGCGCGGGGCGCGGCAGGTCGGCGGCCTGCGCAATGCCACAAACCGCCAGCGAGAAGAGGACGTGAAGCAGTCGCCGCTTGATCATGACTGCGGCCACTCGACGGTCATGAATCGCAGCACGCAGCGGGTGTCGAGGCCGATGCCGTCGGCGCGCCGCGCCAGCGCGCACTCCTGCAGTCGCGACACGCCGAAGCGAGGATCCAGCAGCTCATCCAGCAGCGATGCCACCTCGGCTTCGTGCAGGCCCTCGATGCGCAGCTGCAGGTCGTGGACCTGCAGCAGTGCCGCGGGGTCGCCGGTCTCGTCGAACCAGCGCTGCGCGGCAGGCGGCAGCGTCTCGGGTCGTGGCGGGGCGATTTCGACATCGAAGGCGAGCGGCGCGAGGCGGCGCGTGCGTTCGGCGGCGCGCTCCGCCCAGACGGCGCGATGACCGGGATCGAACAGGCCGCCCACCACCAGGCCGCGGTAACGCATCCAGGAACGCGGATCCTGGGGATTGGTCGCGGCCAGCCGCTCCTGCTGCAACCGCGCAGCATCAAGGCGCGAGCCGGCGGCAGCCAGCTCGCCGTCCACGGTGCCGGCGTGCAGCAGGGCGGCGCCCAGCAGGGCGGCGGCGACGGCGAGGATCGCCGCACAGGCGATGGCCGTCGCCGCCAGCCGGCGACGAAACGCCGGCAGCGACAGCAGTGCCAGCCAGGCGCCGGTCATGAGACCTCCTTTGCCAGACAGACGCTGGCAACCACTGCGTCGCCTGCAGCGGAGGGAGTGTTCTCCAGTCGCAGCGTGGTGTTGAGCGCTTCCTGGGCCAGGCCGTTGATCGGGCGCCAGCCGGCCGCGCCACCCAGGCCGCGGTCGAAATCGCGCAGTGACGTCAGCCGCGTGGTCAGGGCGGCGTCGGGTCGCGCGCGCACCTCCAGTCCCAGTTCGGCGACGCGTGGCGCCGCCGCCGTGACGTCGTCGGTTGCGGCCGCGGTGCACCCGACGGGTGACAGTGAAGCCGTCGTGCCCGGGTCTATCCGGCGCAGCTGCAGCTGTTCCAGGGCCAGCACGCCGGAGGTCGGCAGGGCCTGACCCACCAGATCGAACGTGTCGCGAAGCGTGACCGGTGCTTCGCGCAGCATGTCGTCGACCGCGAGCGCGACCGCCAGCCGCTGCGGCGGAATGCCCGCGGCGACGAGTGCCTGCTCGAGCTCAGCGGAGCTGGTCTCCAGCGATCCGGCATCGGCATTCAGCACGGCGGCCTCGCGCGCCACATCGCCCGACTGCAGGGCCACGACCCCGGCGGCAACCGAGATGCCGAGCGCGATGACGCCGGCAAGAGCGAGCAGCGCGGACCTCGCGCTCGTCGCCATCCAGGTCATGCGGGCCGCGGCGGGTGCGAGCTGCGCGCTCGGCGGCCGCGCGGCGGCCATCGCCAGCAGCGCCGCGAGGCCGCCGCGAGCCGGGTCCGGCAGCCTCGAAACCACGGGTGTGGGGCTCAGCCGGAGATCGGCCGGGAGCAGCAGCTCGTCCTGCAGACCGGTCAGTGCCGGATCCCACAGCCACAGCTCGGTCGGCTTGCCCCGCTCGATCCAGCGCACGTTCTGCAGGTAGCTGACGGTGCGCGCGAGCTCCTCGCTGCACAGCTGGGCTACGCGCCCGGAGTCGGCGGCGTCCGCGGGCCACGGCGCCAGGCGCGACAACAGCGGCCGGCCGTGGTCGATGAACATCAGCCGCAGACCGGCGGGCGTGGCGAGGGCCACCAGCACCGGTCGCCGCGGCAGGCGCGCCCGTACGATCCAGTTCGCGACCAGCATGGCCGGCGTATACAGCCCGCGCAGGAGGCCGGCCTCGGCCAGCGACGCCAGGGTGGTCGCCGCGGCGCCGGCCGGCTGCACGCCTGCCAGCACCAGTTCCTCGGACTGCGCGCCGCTGGCAGAGCCCAGCGACAGCGCGGTGCGCCAGGCCGTGTCGGGAAACTCGTTCTGCAGGCGACGCTCGCGCATCGCCAGCCGGTCGCGGCCACGCAGTCTTGGTACCGACTGGCGGGTGAGCATGTCCTCCGCCACGTCGATCACGGCCACCACCGGCGCGCCGGTCCCCGCCGCGCCCGGCTGCAGGCGGCCGTCCGCCCAGTGCCAGGTCTGCTGTCCGCCGGAATGGATGTAGGTCACGTCGTTCGGCATGGCTACATCCGGATATTCGAGATGGTGTCGTAGATCGGACCGAGCACCGCCAGCATGATCCAGCCGAGCACGACCCCCATGACCAGGGTGAGCAGCGGCTCGATCATCGACTGCATGCGGTCGAGCTCTTCATTCACGTCGCGCGAATAGAAGTAGCTGACATTGCGGAGCGAGTCGTCGAGCTGCCCGGAGAACTCGCCGACCCGGATCATGCGCACCACCAGCGGTGGAAACAGCGTCGACGCGCCGAGCGCCTCGGATACCGGCATGCCCTGGCCGACGAGGGCACGGGCACCGGCCAGCGACCGCGCGATGGCCAGGTTGCCGACCGCGCGCTCGCAGTGGGCGAGGGCGTCGAGCACCGGGATGCCGGCGCTGAACATCAGGGCGAAGGTGTTGGCGAAGCGCGCCAGCGCCACCTTGCGCAGCACGTCGCCGAGCAGGGGCAAAGTCAGCAGCCAGCGGTCGCGGCGCAGGCGGGCCGCCTCGCTGTGCCTCATGAGGGTCCGAAAGACGATCGCTGCGGCGACCGGCAGGCCAATGAGCATCGGCCACCATGCGACGAAGAAGGCCGAGGCCGCGATCAGCGCGCGGGTCTGCAACGGCATCTCCTGCCCCATGTTGGCGAGGAAGTCGGCCAGCTGCGGCACGAGATAGATCATCAGGAAGAACACCACGGCGAAGATCACCACGGCGACGAAAGCCGGATAGCGCACTGCCTTGCGCGTCTGCCGGGCGATGTCGTCCTGCCACTTCAGGCTGGCGACGATTTCGGCGAGCACGTCCGGCAGACGTCCCGTGACCTCGCCGGCGCTGGCGAGGCCCACCAGCAAGCCGTCGAACACGTCGGAGTGCGCGGTCAACGCTTCCGAGAAGGTCGAGCCGGTCTCGATCCGGTCCACCAGGTCCGAGGTGAGTGCCCGGATGCGCGGGCTGTCGGAGGAGTCGCGCAGGTCGGCGAGGGTGTCGAGAATCGGCACGCCGGCCCGCAACAGGGACTCGAGCTGCATGAAGAACTGGATCATCTCGGGCCGTTTCAGGCCCGAGCGGCGCCACAGCATCTCGAGTCCGGAGCCGCGCGGCTTCGCCTCGAGCACTTCGAGGCCGACCCGGCCGAGACGGCTGTCGAGTTCCTGCTGGGACCCGGCCTCCGCCTCGCCGCTGACCACCTGGCCGTTGGCGCTGACCGCCCGGTAGCTGTAGCGCGTCATGGGTGCACCAGATCGGTCAGGTCGACCACGCGGCCGATCTCCTCGATGGTGGTGACGCCCTCGCGGACGCGGCGCAGGCCGTCGAGCGCGATGGGCACCATGCCTTCCGCCTCGGCGGCGCGCTGCAGTTCGATCAGGGTCGCGCGACGCGCGACCAGCTCGTCCAGCGCCGGTACGAAACGCACGATCTCGACGATCGCCAGCCGCCCGCGATAGCCCGAGAAGCCGCACTTCTCGCAACCGACCGCGCGCTTGATCGGCTGTCCGGGCGGTATCGAGAGGATGCGCGCCTCGAGCTCGTCCGCCGGACTCTCGTTGCAGCAGGCGACACACAATCGCCGGACCAGCCGCTGCGCGACGATGCCGATGATGTTCCCCGCCATGGACTCCGGCTGCAGGCCGAGATCGAGCAGGCGCGGGATGGAGCGCAGCGCCGAGTTGGTGTGCAGGGTCGTCAACACCTGGTGACCGGTCATCGCGGCCCGCAGCGCCATTTCGGCGGTATCGTGGTCGCGCACCTCGCCGACCAGGATGATGTCGGGGTCCTGGCGCATCAGCGAGCGGATGCCGTCGGCAAAGTTCAGCTTCACGGCATGCGCGACCGAGGTCTGGCGCACCAGCGGCAGCGAGTACTCGACCGGATCCTCGAGCGTCATGACGTTCACGTGCTCGGTGCTGCTGTGGTTCAGGATCGAGTACAGCGTCGTGGTCTTGCCGCTGCCGGTGGGCCCGGTGATCAGCAGCAGCCCCTCCGGCCGCGCCAGCATCAGCTTGAGCAGGTTCACCTGGTTGGCGCTGAAGCCGGCCGACTCGAGGTCGATCAGCCCGGCCTTCTTGTCGAGGATTCGCAGCACGAAGTTTTCGCCGTGCACCGTCGGGTGCGCGGCGGCGCGGAAGTCGACTTCGCGCCCCGCCAGCGTCAGCGAGATCCGGCCGTCCTGCGGCGCCCGGTTCTCCGCGATGTTCATGCCGGACAGGATCTTCAGCCGCACCAGCATCGCGGCCCAGTAGCGCCGATGCAGCGCCCGGACCTGGCGCAGCACGCCGTCCACCCGGTAACGGATGCGGATGAAGTGCGATTCCGGCTCGAAGTGGATGTCGGAGGCGCCGACCACGACGGCGTCGGTCAGCAGCGCGTCGATGAGGCGCACCACCGGGTGGGAATACTCGCGCGCCTGCTCGGCGGACAGCGTCGACAGGTCCGTGCGGCCGGTCTCGATCTCGTGCAGGATGCCGTCTATCGACAGGTCGTGGTCGTAGTACTGTTCGATTGCCCGCTGGATCTCGCCCGAAGCCGCCAGCAGCCACTCGATCTCCGCCCTGGTTCCGAGCTGTGCCCTGACCTGGTCGATCGCGACGATGTCGTTGACGTCGCTGATCGCGATCGACAACACATTGGTTTCCTGATCCAGGCTGACGGGGAACACGCCGTGCCGGCGCGCGACGTCCTTCGGGATCAGCGCGAGCGCCTTGCGATCAGCCAGCAGCCCGGACAGGTTGACGTTCTGCGCGCCGAGCGATTCCGACAGCTGGTCGCGCAGCGTCGACTCGGTCATGAAGCCGAGCGCCACCAGCGTCTCGCCCAGCTGCTGTTTGGTCCGGCGCTGCTCGATCAGCGCGATTTTCAGCTGGTCGGCGCTGATCAGGCCGCGCTCGCGCAGCCGCTCGCCGAGCATTCCCTTGCGTGGCGCGGTGGTCATGGCTGGCCCGTCTCGATCCCCGCCAGATGCGAGCGCAGCGCCGCGGTGTCGAACGCGGGCGGGCTGCCGCCCTCGGCCAGCGACAGCGCGCGCCGATAGTAGTCCGCCGCCGCGCGCGCCTGGCCGAGATGCTCGAGCGCCACGGCCAGGTTGAAGGCGTAGTCGGCCTGGCCCGGCGCGGCCGCGAACGCCTCGAAGTAGGCGGCCTGGGCATCAGCCCACCGGCTGTCGGCGGCCAGCAGATTGCCGAGCGCGAAGTACAGCGGCGCGGCCGGCTGCTCGGCGAGCAGGCTCTTCAACTGCGATTCGGCGGCGGGGCCGGCGGCGTCGCTGCCGAGACGCGACAGGCCGGCCCAGGCAAAGGCGTTGCGCGGATCCTGCGCCAGGGCCTGGCGGTAGTACTCCGCGGCGGCGGGCCATTCGCCTTGCCATTCCGCGACGGTTGCGAGGCCGAGCAGCGCGTCGATCTGGGTCGGCTCTGTGCCGAGGACTTCGCGATACAGGGACTTGGCGGTCGCCAGTTCGCCGCGACGCAGCGCGGCATAGGCCGCGCCGAGCGGCGAGGCGCGTTGTGACTGCAGCACCGTCACGGCCGGCTCCGAGGGTGCCGGTGCCTGCGCCGGTACCGCCGGGGCGGGTTGCGCCGGTCGCGCAGCGGGCTGGTCGACGGCTGCCGGGGGCGGAGCGGCCGGCGACGCCTTCGGCACGGCGGCCGTTGCAGCGACTATGGGCGCCGGATCTTCGGCGGTCGGGATCATTGGCGGCGCTCCGCCGCTGCCGTCCGGCAGCGTCACCGGAAAACCCTGCGGAGGCGCAGGCGCGATCGCCGCTGGCGCGGAGGACAGCGCGAGCCAGGCCAGCAAGGCGCTGACCAGCAGCGCGAGCAGCAGCAATCCGAGGACTCCCCGCGACAGTCGCCGGGTCGGCCCCGCCGTGGGCGGCGAGTCGGCCGCGACCGCGTTGCCCGGCAGGGCAAAACCGTGCGCAAGCGTTCCCGGCGCGGCATGGAGCGGAGGTGCTGCGGGTTTCGCCGGCGGTGCCTCGCCCTCGATCTCGAGTTCGAGCGCGGCCGGTTCCTGCCGAGGCGGCGCAGGCGCAGGCACTGGCGCAGGCGCGTGCGCGGGCGGCTCAGGCTCGCGCTTGCGCAGCTCGGCTTGCTTGAGCGCTTCCAGCAACAGGCTCATCGCGGGCCTCCTCAGGGTGTCGTCGACGCGCGCTCACTGGCGGCGTCGCGCAGGAAGCCCTCGTCCGGCAGCTGACTGCGGAAGCGCCGGTAATCACCCTCGAGCGTCGGCTCGCGCACGATCGTCGGACGCAAGAAGATCACCAGCTCGCTCTTGGTGCCGGACTTGGAGCGGTACTTGAACAGGTTGCCGGCGCCGGGCAGGCGGCTCAGTCCGGGCACGCCGTCCTGGCCCGACTGCGCCGTGTCGCGCATCAGTCCGCCGAGCACGGCGATCTGTCCATCGCGCACCTTGATGATTGACTCCATTTCGCGGGTCTGGATCTCGGGCACCCGGCTCGACACGTCCGGCAGGTCGGCGCCCTGCTGGCGCGCGAGCGCGATCGACAGCGCCACACCGGGATCCTCGACGAATCCGGTGAGCCTCGAGATCGTCGGCCGCAGGTTCAGGATGACCTCGTCGTTGGCCGCAATCTGCGGCGTGACGTTCATCAGGAAGCCGACCGGCACGGTGTTGGGCGTCGAGCTGACGGTAAAGGTCGTCGGACTGCCCGCCGTCCCGGGCGTGAAGTCGGTGGTGAGCTGGAAGTAGACGAGATTGTCGACCACCTTGATCAGCGCGGTCTGGTTGTTCAGCACGCTGATCTTGGGGCTCGACAGCACGCGCTTGCGGCCGAACGAGTCCAGCAGCCTGAGTGCCGCGGACAGGTCCCACTGGGATGTCTGATGATCGTAGGAGATCAGGCCGAGCGTCGGGATCGACGCGCCGATCGGCGTGCCGCCCGGCAGCGACGTGCCGCCGCCAACCGGCTGCAGCGTCATGCCCAGGTTTGCGCCACCGCGACGAATGACTTCCCAGTCGATGCCCTGCTCGAAGTCGTCGTTCAACTCGACTTCGGCGATGGTGGCCTCGATCAGGACCTGGCGGCGCGCGCTCAGCACGCTGGCGTCCAGGAACTCCTGAACCTTGACGTGCTGCCGTTGCGTAGCCCGCACGGCGATGACGCCGGTCTCGGGCTGGGCGATGACCGACGCAGCCTCGCGGAAGCGGACATTCGTCCGCGGGCCATCGGCCTGCCTCTCGCCGTCGGTGGCTGCTGCCGGTTCCTCGACGATCTTGTCGGTTTCCTGCAGCAGCGCCTTGATCGATTCGGTAAGCGATTCCCAGTAACGGTGGTTGGAGGTGTTGGTCAGCGACGTCGACGAGTTGTTGCCCGGCCCGGAACCGGCGCCGCCGCCCTCGAGACCGGTGCCGCCGGTGGTGGCCACCTGGGTGGCGATCGACACCGTGCTGTTGGCGTTGCGGGCGATGTTCGGATACTCGATGCGGTACAGCCGGAGGAACGGCACGTCCGGCACCACGCTCAACAGCGTGCCCTCGAGGGTGTAGCGCATGTCGATCTGGGACGCGATGCGCTCCAGTATCTGCGGCAGGGTCTGGTCGATGGCGTTCATCGAGACCGTGCCGCGGATGTCGGGATGGATGTCGACGTTGAGCCTGGCGTCGCGCGCCAGCTCGAACAGCAGCTTCGCCGCCGGCACGTCGTTTACGACGACCGTGTAGGTCTCCAGCGGCGGTCGCGCCACGGGTGGCGGCAGGTCGAGGCTGCGCTGCACCGGCGCGGGTCGTGGCGCCACGGGCGCAGGCACCGCATCGGCCTGCTGCAGATGGGTGTCCGGGGTCGGCGGCGGCGCGCTCGCGCAGGCCGCCAGCGTCAGGACGGCAACCGCAGCCGGAAGGATTCTTGCCAGGTGGCTCATGCATGCACCGCATACCGCGGCATTGCCACGGCCTTGATGGGATCGATCAGGGTCGCGGTGACCGCGTGCGTCGCCGCACGCAGGTCGACGGCATGGCGGCCGCGCGCAAAGGCGGCCATCAGTGCCTTGTCCGCGATGACGTTTATCCGGCGGATCAGTCCGCCAGAGGCTTCGAAGATTGCGCGCGCCGCGCGGTCCGAGAACAGCTTCTCGCCCGTATGGCCGGCCCCGCGCAGGCGACAATGCAGGTAGGCGCGGGTCTCGCGCGCGGTCAGGGGCGGCACCCGCAGGCGTTCGACCACGCGATCCAGCAATGGCCTCATGGCCGGCCGCGTCAGCAGCGCGTCGAGTTCGGGCTGCCCGAACAGGACTATCTGCAGCAGCTTGTGAAAGCTGGTTTCCAGATTCGACAGCAGGCGGATCTCTTCCAATGAGGCCGCCGGCATGGCGTGCGCCTCATCGACGACCAGCAGCACGCGCCGGCCCGCCGCGTGATGGGCGATCAGCCGTGCATGCAGTGCGTCGAGCAGATTGACCGGCTTGCGCTCCGCCTCGCCCGCCGCGGGTCCGAGATCCGCCAGGATCGCGCTGAGGATCGCGCGCCTGGAGAGCGAGGGATTGGTCAGGTAGACGAGTTGCATGCCCGCCGGGCTGCGCTCGAGCAGCATCCGGCACAACATCGTCTTGCCGCTGCCGACTTCGCCGGTCACCGCGACGATGCCTTCCTGGTGGCGCGCCGAGTACTCAAGTGCTTCGAGCAGGGCACCGCGCCCGCCGCCCTCGAAGAACATCGCCGGATTCGGCGTGATCGAGAACGGGGGCGCGTGCAGTCCGAAGTGCTCCAGGTACAGCATGCTCATGGGAAGACCAGTCGCTTGTGGCGGGTGGCTCAGAGCGTGGTGCAGACGGTGTAGCGCTGGTCTTCGCTGTAGGCCGCCGCGACCGCACCCGGGGCGGTGTTGCCGTTGCCGGCCTGCTGCGTGGCGCGCACCGAGCCGGAGTCCGGCTGGCCGTCGTCGATCTGGTTGTCGATGCCGACCGCCGACTTGCCTGGAACCTGGCTCATGCAGGTGACCCGGCTGTTCATGTTGCCAAGCTGCGTGGTGAGCGAAGCGATGCCGGTGATGCCGCCGAAGGCGTTGCGCGGGAAGGCGGTCGCGCCGGTCTCAGCCGGGTTGCCCGTCAGGAAACCCGCGGCACGCAGGTGCTGCCAGAAGCCAAGATGCTCGCCGGTGGGGCCGGCGAACGGATTGGCCGGCGCACCGATGGCGCCGTCGCGGTTGCCGCCGACGGTGATCGCGGCCCAGTTGCTGCCGCGCGCCTGCAACGTGGCGACCGGGCCATCGTCGCCCGGCAGGACGCGATAACGGTCGAAGTACGAGTAAGAGGCAGCCTTGATGCTGTTGATGTCGCTGACCGCGTTCTTGACGCGGCTGTTGTCGATCAGCTCCTGGCCCTTGAGGATCGCGCCGAGCAGCAGGCCGATGATGACCAGTACGATCGCGATCTCGACGAGGGTGAAGCCGGCCTGGCGGCCGATTGAGGGCGGGTTTTTCATCGCTCAACTCCCAAAGTGATACATGCATGTACAAAGAGCGCGCGCCCGCCCGGTGCCGGGTCAGGTTCGCGTGTTCTGTGTCGGCAGGGAGCGACGGGACTCGCGTGAACCGCGTCACATTAGGTCCGGGGTTCAGGCCCGGACTGAGGAAGATAAGTAAAATGTGAGAACCGGCTCACGAGATCCAGCGCTCAAGTCGAGCGGCGAGAACCCGGCCGGGCCAACTGGCGGTTGCTGCGGGAGCCGGGGATTAGGGGAAAGCCTCAGGCGCTCGTGGAACAGCCCTCACCCGGTCGTCGCTCAAGTCGAGGGTGTACAGCGCAAAGGGCGGCACGCACTGATCCGATGAGTCGAACACCTGAACTCGATACTTCGGCATGGCGTCGACGCTGATATCCGCCAAGTCGAAGACGTCCACGAAGTTCTGCACCTTGGCCATCGCCCGATGGTAGCAGTCGACCTGATCTGGGCCGGGCTTGCAGGCGGCGGTTGCCTCACTGCCGAACCGCCGGTCCAGCAGGAACTGGTCACCGATGATTCCCCCTCCGAACACGCGCCCGTTGTCGTGACCCGGATTGCCGGCGTCTGGATCGACTGAGAGCAGTCTTCCAGGGTCTTCCTGCTGGGAGTTCCAGCGAAAGACGACTTTCCCGGCCTGAGTATCGATCAGTTCGACGCCCACGCCGCCGTTGATCACCAGCCACCGACCGTCTGCCGACAAGCGCAACTGTCCGGCGAGGACGATGTCGCCCGCGGGCACTCGCCAGACTTGCCGTACACCCGCGTCATCGCCCTCATAGGTGATCGCCACCTTGACGATCGCCGACTTCCGGCCGCTCGCGCCCAACGCGAAGTAGGCTTCGTTGGCGGACGCGAAGATTGCTCCGATCAGCGGGACGCCACCGGGTGGCGTAAGCCGAAACGTCCGATTCATTGTGGGTGCTAAAGAATACACGCTCTTCGAAGGACTCTGGATCAGGCAGCAACATGACGCTCTGGCCATCGACTGCGGTGACGACGGAGTGTGTCCCTTCGATGGAGCCCCCGGCCACGGCGTGCCCGAGGTCGTACTGGAACGTGGCTCCCGAGCTGAAGTTGCGCACCAGCAGCCGGGAGCTGATATCGCTGGTGGGCTCGACGACCCAGAACGACTCGCCGTCCGGCGCGATGCCGAAGTTCAGCGCCTTCTCGGACGAGTACTCCAGATTCGACCCCCGGTAGATCTGGACCGGCTCGGGCGTGTCGTAGTCACGCCCGACGCTAGAGTTTAGCCGCAGGTTACCCACACCCACGATCGGCACGCCTTGCTCATGCATCACCAGCCGGACCCGGTTGGGTGCCCAGTCGAGCCTGAACGTCTCGACGACTCCGTCGGGGCCGATCACGCTGGCGGCGTAGCCTTCGACGTCTACGTAGGCGACCAGCTGATACGCTGATGAATCAACGGTCGTGGCACCGATGGCGAGGCAACCGTGTCTTTGCAGGATCGCCGCCAGTCCTGCGGGGGCCTCGATCGAGGCCGGCACTTGCAGCGGTGGTGCTTCGCGCGCCTCGTCACGTTGCGGGGATTCGTCGTTGCTGGGCAGCGGGGCGGCAGGGGGCTCGGCGAGGTCGCGCGGGCCGGGCCGGACGATGAGGTAGACCGCCGCGGCGGACAACAGGACGAGTGCAGCAATCCCTGTGCTCGACTTCACGTCACGCGCCCGAAACTTTCCTTGTAACCGACCGGCAGCCGGCGCCGTTCACTCCACGTTCTGGATCTGCTCGCGCATCTGCTCGATCAGCACCTTCATGTCGACCGCCGCGCGGGTGGTCTCCACGTCCTGCGACTTCGACGACAGGGTGTTGGCCTCGCGGTTGAACTCCTGCATCAGGAAGTCCAGCCGCCGGCCCGCCGGTTCGCCCGCGGCGATGACCTTGCTGCAGCTCGACGACATGGCTGCCGCAGCCGGTCGAGCTCTTCGTCGACATCCATCTTCTGCAGCGCGATGACGATTTCCTGCTCGAGCCGCTCGCTGTTGGCGTCCACCGTGACCTGCCCGAGCCGCTCGTTGAGCCGCGCCTGGATGCGCTCGCGGATGGCGGGCAGTCTCGCCGTCAGCTCGTTGGCGATCTGCTCCACGGCGTCGGCGCGGGTCCGCAGCAGCTCCGCGATCCGCTCCCCCTCGCTGTGGCGTGATTCGGCCAGCGCCTCGAGCGCCTGCTCCAGCAGCCGATGCGCAGCCGCGAGCTGCGGGCCGCTGTCCCGTTCCGCTTCGCGCACCACCCCGGGCCAGCGCAGCACGTCGATGGCGTTGATGTGTCCCACGCCACCAAGCCGGCGACTGATGCCGATGGCGCGGTCCACCACCCGGTTCAATAGCTCCTCGTTCAGGTCGAGCTCGGGCGCACCGGCGGCAGCTGGACGGAAGTACAGCGACGCCTCCACCTTGCCGCGCCTTACCGCGCCGCCAATGACCTGCCGGAACGCGCTCTCCGCCGTGCGGAAGTCCTCCGGCAGTCGCAGCGACATCTCGAGATAGCGGTGGTTGACCGTGCGCAGTTCCCAGGCGAGCTGCCCGAAAGCGTCGGTCTGCTCACGCCGGGCGAAGCCGGTCATGCTGCGAATCATTATGTCTCCGCGTGCGACGGCGGCAGGGCCGCTTTGGCGGCGCCGGTCGTGTAAGCTTGCCGCCCCAGAATAACAGATGACACGGCGCACGCCGCCGGGAGGTCGCTTGCAGATCGAGTTTGCCGACGTCAGTGACGTCGGCCATCGTGAAGACAACCAGGACCGTGGTGCGGTCGTGGTCAATGATCAGTCCGCCTTGCTGGTTGCCATGGACGGCATGGGCGGACATGCCGACGGCGCGCGCGCTGCGGAGATCGGTCGCAAGACGTTGATCGACGCCTTCCGCGCCGAGAAGCATCCACTGTTTGATCCGCTCGGCTTCCTGCACCTGTCGCTGGGCCGGGCCCACGAAGCGGTGGTCGAGGCGGGCGGCTCGCTGCCGCTGGAGCACCGGCCGCGCGCGACGGCGGCGGTCTGCGTCGTGCAGGACGGTGCCGCCTGGTGGGCGCATCTGGGTGACAGCCGCGTCTATCACATACGGGATGGATCAGTGATCGAGCGCACGCGCGACCACAGTCACGTTGAGCAACTGTTGCGCGAGGGCACGATTCGCGAGGACGAGGTGCACGGTCATCCGATGCGGAACTTCGTCGAATGCTGTCTCGGCGGCGAGCCGGTGCTGCCGGAGATGTCGATTTCGCTGCGTCGCCCGCTGCGTGCCGGCGACATCGTGCTGGTGTGCTCCGATGGGCTCTGGGCGAACCTCCCGGACGCGGAGATCGCCGGCTTCTGGAAGGCGGACGGCAAGCCGCTGGCCCAGCATCTCAAGGCCCTGGTACGACGCGCGGTTGCTGCCTCCGCACCCACCAGCGACAACACAACCGCCGCCGCGTTGCGCTGGCTGGGATGAGGAGCTTGCGATGAGAGAAGGCCGCGCGCCCGACCAGCTGCGTGAAGTCCGTTTCACCCGCGGCTACACGAGCCACGCCGAGGGCTCGGTGCTGGTGGAGTTTGGCGGTACGCGGGTACTGTGCACGGCCAGCGCCGAAACCGGTGTGCCGTCGTTCCTGCGGAACAAGGGCCAGGGCTGGGTCACCGCCGAGTACGGCATGCTGCCGCGCGCGACCCACACGAGAAGCCCGCGCGAGGCCGCACGCGGCAAGCAGACCGGCCGCACCCAGGAGATCCAGCGGCTGATCGGCCGCTCGCTGCGCGCATGCATCGACCTGCGTGCCCTGGGTGAGCGTACGATCACCATCGACTGCGACGTGCTGCAGGCCGATGGCGGCACGCGCACCGCCTCGATCACCGGCGCCTACGTGGCGCTGGTCGATGCGGTCGCCTCATTGCGTCGTCGCCGCCAGCTCGAGCAGAGCCCCATCCACGGCCAGGTGGCCGCGGTGTCGGTGGGGATCGTCGCCGGGGTGCCCGTGCTGGACCTCGACTACGAGGAGGACTCGCAGGCCGAGACCGACATGAACGTGGTCATGAACTCGGGTGGCGGCTTCATCGAGGTGCAGGGCACGGCCGAGGGGCACGCGCTCAGGCGCGAGGAACTCGACGGACTGCTCGACCTGGCGGCGGCGGGTATCGGGCAATTGTGCGCGCTGCAGTTGCAGGCGCTGGAATCGCCGGGGGCCTGAGCCTTGCTGCGACGGATCGTGCTCGCCACCGGCAATGCCGGCAAGTTGCGGGAGCTGCGCGCGCTGCTCGCCGCCGAGCAATTCGAGATCGTCCCGCAGCGGGACCTCGGCATCGAGCCTCCGGAAGAGACGGGCACGACGTTCGTCGAGAACGCGTTGCTGAAGGCCCGCCATGCCTCGGGTCGCAGCGGGCTGCCCGCCATTGCGGACGACTCCGGTCTGGAGGTCGACGCCCTGGATGGCGCACCCGGCATCCGCTCGGCGCGCTTCGCCGGTCCGTCCTGTTCCGATCAGGACAACAACGCCTGGCTGCTCGCGACGCTGGCCGGCGTCGCCGATCGCGGCCAGGACCGCGCGCTACCGCTGCGCCATGGTCTATGTCCGCAGCGCCGAAGACCTGGCTCCGCTGGTATGCGAGTCGTCATGGGAGGGGCGCATCGCGACCGCGCCGCGCGGCGCCGGTGGTTTCGGCTACGACCCGCTGTTCCTGGTGGGCGACGGCGCGCTCACCGCCGCCGAGATGCCGGCGGCGGAGAAGAACCGCGTGAGCCACCGCGCGCGCGCGCTGACCGCCCTGGTGGAGGCTCTCCGCACGGCCGTACGGCCAGACCCGCGGGAATCGCGCGCGCCTACTGGACGATCTTGATCAGCGAGCCCGGCTCGGGCTCGCGGTCGGGGTAGAGATCATTGAACAGCCGGTACTGCTCGAGGGCGTACTCGGGCAGGGCCGACCTGGCCGCCAGGTCCTCGATGGACATGCCGTCCGGCGCGCGCACGATCCGCAACTGATTGGGCTGCGCCAGCCTGAACTCGTTGGAGCGGAGCTGGCGGAAGGTCCTGGCCGACGACATGAACAGCGGATCGCCGCGCGGCAGCGGATCATCCGCACGGCTCGCGCCGCGGATCATCCACATCAGGTTGTTGAAGCTGATGAACACCCAGCGGACGTTCGCGGTGTTGCCGAACGGCGAGCCGTCGCCGCGAACGACCACGGTGTAGGCGTCGAGCCCGTTGATTTCCAGTTCTTCGCCCCGGTCGAGCCGGCGATTCGCCAGTCCGCGCAGCGCAAACTCCTTGGGAGACGTGACGCCGTTGGGCGGTGGCTGCGCGGTGACGAACAGGTAGTCGCTCTTGTCGGGGGAGTGGGCCAGCAGCTGTGTGGTCTCGTTCTGGACCACCCAGCCGCGCGGGAACGCCATCGTGAACTGGAAGTCGGCGTGATAGAAACGGTTGTCGCGCACCACGCCCTCGCGCCGGCTGGAGCCGACCGCCAGCCCGTTGATGGCGCGCAGGAAGCGCTCGCGCTGGTCCTCGCGACCCGTCGCCAGGCCCTCGACCTTGCCCGCCGAGGCGACGGCTTCGCGCAAGCGGGTGTCATTATCGGGATGGGTCGAGAACAGCCCATGGTAGATGCGCGGCTCGCGGCCCTCGGCGCGGGCGCGGTCGCGTTCGAACCTGTCCTGGTCCTTCAGCACGGAGATGACGCCGATGATTGCCTCCGGATCGTAGCCGGTGCGGGCGAGGTACTTGGCGCCGAGACGGTCGGCCTCGAGTTCGCCGTCCCGCCCGTAGCCGCTGACGATGGCCGATCCGGCCATGTTGGTGATCTGCCCGAGCGCGGGCTGCCCCGTGAAGATGGTGGCCGCTGCCCCGAGCACGTTGCTGATCGCCGACTGGTTGCGCCGCTCGCTGGGATGCTTGGCGGTAACGTGGCCGATCTCATGACCGAGCACTGCGGCCAGTTCGGCCTCGCTGTCGAGATAGGGCAGGATGCCGCGCGAGATGTAGACGTAGCCGCCGCCGGTGGTGAAGGCGTTGACGTCGTCGGTGTCGAGGACGGTGAACGTCCACTTGAGGTCAGGCAGCTCGCTCGCCCGCGCCAGGGTTTCGCCGACCTGCTGCACGTACTGCTGCAACGCGTAGTCGCCATAGACGCCCATCGTCCGGGTGATGCTGATGTGCATCTGCTGGGCGCGCTTGATTTCGCCTTTGCTGACCGCCGCGGCTTCCCCGGCGAACGCCAGCGCCAGCGTCATTGCTGCGATTCCGGCCGCAATCGCCCTCATCCGTGCGCCTCCATGGTGAAGCAGAGCCTCGAATCCGCTTATAGCCGCCAGCCGTGGCGGGCCTCAAGCGTGGACTCCGTTCGACCGCGGGAAAGCCGGAAAGTTGACCGGCGGGGGGTTGGCTCGCCGCAAAACGACAAAGGGCGCCCTGCGGCGCCCCTTGCAGCGTCATCGCGGAGTCGCGAGGTCAGCCGGTCATGCCGTACTTCTTGCGGAACTTGTCGACGCGCCCGCCGGTGTCCAGGATCTTCTGCTTGCCGGTATAGAACGGGTGGCAGCTCGAGCAAACTTCCACCGCCAGGTCCTCGCCAAGCGTGGAGCGCGTCTTGAACGAGCTACCGCAGGAGCAGGTGACAGTGATCTCGGTGTACTTCGGGTGGATATCGGCTTTCATGGCGGTTCCAGTCTGGGTGGCAGACACATCCTGCCAGCCGGAAAACGGCCGCAGAGTGTAGCGGCAGACCGGAGCGGCGACAACCATCGGCTGGCCGTCGCGCATGCGCCGCGAGGTAAGTCATCGAATCCGCGACGTTTTTTCCTTATCCACAAAAGCTGTGGATAAATCTGTGGACGACGGGTGGTGGCGAGGGCTCTGGGAGCGGCATCTCAGCGAAAGTGTCACTTTGATTAAAATTTGACCACCCGAATTCCAGTTTTTGAATCAATGGCTTAGGTCACTGCACTTAACCCAACGTGGCAACAAAGACCTGAAAGTGCCCGTCGCGGGTGGCCTCCGGCCGGACTGTGCACAACTGCCGGCGCGAGGCGGCCGGCAGGCTTGACAATCGTGGCCGACGACGGGTCCAGGCCGAATGCCGACCGCAACCGAGACGTAAGCCCCGGATGCAGCGGGAAGTTTGCCTCGGACACCCGCCGGACGGCTCAGGCCGGCTCCGGCCTGCGCCGGTCGGGAGCCGGCAAGAAGGCCAGCTGCAGGTCGTTCAGAAAGCCCAATCCGCGGCGCGTCGGGCGGTACCGTCGTGGCGCAACGCGCTCCAGCAGGTCGCGCGCGACCAGCTGCTCGAGCGTATCCTCGACCGTCGTCACCGGCAGACCGGTCGCCGCCTCGAAGTCCGGCAAGGCGAAGCCGTCGGTCAGGCGCAATGCGTTCAGCATGAACTCGAACGGCAGGTCGCCCGCGGGCACGCGCTGCCGCTTCACGGCCGCGTCGGTGCCTGCGCGAGCCAGGTACTCGCGTGGCATCCGCACGCGCTCGGTGCGCCAGCACGCCCTCGGCCGTGGTGATCTTGCCGTGTGCGCCAGCCCCGATGCCGAGGTAATCGCCGTAGGTCCAGTAGGCCAGGTTGTGCCGGCAGCGCCGGCCGGGCCGGGCGTATCCCGAGACCTCATACTGCTCGAAGCCTGCGGCCGAAAGCTTTTCCTGGCAGGCGGTCATCATGTCGTACGCCAGGTCGTCGTCCGGCAGAGGCGGCGGCCGGTGAAAGAACGCCGTACCGGGCTCGAGTGTCAGCTGGTAATGGGACAGATGAGCCGGGCCGAGCCCGATGGCCCGGTCCACATCCGCCGTCGCGTCGGCGAGCAGCTGCCCGGGCAAGGCGTACATCAGGTCCAGGTTGAAGTTCTCGATCCCTGCTGCGCGCAGCTCGATGACCGCAGCCTCGGTATCAGCCGGCGAGTGGATCCTGCCAAGCGCCTGCAGCCGCTGCGGCGAGAAGGTCTGGGCGCCGAGCGAGACTCGATTCACGCCGGCCGCCGCGTAGTCCCTGAAGCGCCCCCGCTCGATCGTGCCTGGATTGGCCTCGAGGGTGACCTCCGCATCCGGCCGCAACGGCAGCCTGGCGGCGATCCCCTGCAGGAGGTCGCCTATCGTGCGGCCGCTGAGCAGGCTCGGGGTACCGCCACCGATGAAGATGCTGTCGACGCAGCGGCCTGCGACCAGCCCAAGGTCCGCGTCGAGATCCTTCATCAACGCGGCGACATAGGCCTCCGCGGGGAGCTCTGCGGGAGCCGCATGGGAGTTGAAATCGCAATAGGGACACTTGCGCACGCACCAGGGCACGTGGACGTACAGGGCGAGCGGCCGCGGCATCTGCGGATTGTACGCAATGCGCCGGGCGCTGCCTTGATTCTTGCGGTGCATCATGACAGTCTCGGAAGTCGACTCCGGGCATCAGCCGCGGGGAACCGAACCGGAAAAAAGCCATGAGCAAGAACAAGTTCCAGTTGACCAACACCACCACTGGCAAGTCCACTGACCTGCCGGTCCTGTCCGGCACCACCGGCCCGGACGTGGTCGACATCAGCGCGCTGACGCGCGAGCAGGGCGTGTTCACCTTCGATCCCGGTTTCATGGCGACGGCCTCGACGGAAAGCCGCATCACCTACATCGATGGCGACGCCGGGGTGCTGCTCTACCGCGGCTACCCGATCGAGCAGCTCGCCGAGCACAGCTCGCATCTCGAGGTGGCCTACCTGCTGGTGTACGGCGAGTTGCCGTCGCCCGAGCAGTACAAGGCGTTCACCGGTTCCATACACCGGCACACGATGCTCAACGAGTCGCTGCTGAAGATGTACAACGGCTTCCACCACGATGCCCATCCCATGGCGATGGTCTCGGCGATCGTGGCGTCGATGGCGGCCTTCTACCACGACACGACCGACATCTATGATCCCCGGCACCGCGAGATCTTCGCCCATCGGATCATCGCCAAGCTGCCGACCATAGCGGCGGCGGCCTACAAGCACGCGCTGGGCCAGCCCTTCATCTATCCCCGCAACGATCTGCCCTACACGGCCAACATGCTGCACATGTTCTTCGCCGTGCCTTGCGAACCCTACGAGGTCGATCCGCTGCATGCCAAGGCGCTCGACCTGCTGTTCATCCTGCATGCCGATCATGAGCAGAACGCCAGCACCTCCACGGTCCGGCTGGCTGGCAGCACGGGCTGCAATCCTTACGCCGCGATCTCCGCGGGTGTTTCGGCGCTGTGGGGGCCGGCACACGGCGGCGCCAATGAAGCGGTGCTCGAAATGCTCGAGGACATCGGCCGCGTCGAGAACATTTCGAAGTTCCTTGCGCGGGTCAAGGACAAGTCCGACAACGTCCGCCTCATGGGTTTCGGGCATCGCGTCTACAAGAACTTCGACCCGCGGGCGAAGATCATCCGCGCCATGTGCCACCAGGTACTGGCGCAGCTGGGCGACAACGACAATCCGATGCTCGAGCTGGCGGTGCGCCTCGAGGAGATCGCGCTCAAGGACGAGTATTTCGTCTCGCGCAAGCTCTATCCGAACGTCGACTTCTATTCGGGCATCATCTACAGCGCTCTCGGCATTCCGCGCTCGATGTTCACGGTGATGTTCGCACTGGCGCGCACCGCCGGCTGGGTGTCCCACTGGCAGGAAATGATCTCCGATCCTGGCATGAAGATCGGCCGGCCCCGCCAGCTGTATCGCGGCCCCACAGCGCGCGAGTACGTCCTGCTCGACGATCGTTGATTCCTGCGGACGTCAGCCCAGCAGGGCCTCGACCTCGCCGCGCGTGGCGCGGCGCATGGGCTTGCCGTCGACCGGACTGAATGGCGGCTGGCGGATGAAGTCTTGCGGGAAGACCACCGCCTCGACGTCGTGATCGCCACTCGGAAACGTCACCGCCGGAAAGGACTGGGATTCGTCCCGCAGTATCTTCACGCGCCGCTCCGCCACCCGGTGGCGGATGCCGTGTTCCATCAGTCGCAGCAGCACTGATTCCGGAGTGTCCGCGAACAGGTGCAACTGCACCTCGTTGTGCGGCGTTGCCGTCCCGGCCAGCACCGGTCCGACCAGGCGCGGCTCGAACTCGCGCAGCAGCGCCATGGCCTCGACGGCCGCGCGGCGCATCCCGGCGATGCCGTCCGCCTGCAGCTCCGGCGCGAACAGCCGCTGGCGGTCCGCCAGCGCCGCCTCGATCTCGGTGTTCTTGGGCAGCACCGCGTGGTCGAGCACGCCCATCCGCTCCGCCGCCTTGCGCTTGGCGAAGCCATAGTCGTCCACGCCGTGCTCGATCATGATGCGCGCGGCCTCGTCCGCCAGCGCACGGCGCAACAGGTCGCCGCGGACGGTGCGCTTAGGCATGCCGCTGCAACTCCCGGGCGCCGCTCAAAACAGCGGCTCCTCGCTGCGCAGGCCGTCGCCGGCCCCGGGTCCGAACGGATTGTCCGCGTCGCGCTCGCGCGTGGGTGCGGTGCCGGGCAGGAAGTACTCGAACACCGCGTCCGGATCGTCGATCGATGCCGCCTCGCCGGTCAGGGCCGAGACGCGGGCCGTCACCACGCCCTCCGGCATCGCCAGGCGATGTTCGGCGCGCCCGGCCAGCGCCTCGCGCATGAAGTAGACCCACATCGGCAGCGCCGTCCGGCCGCCCTCTTCGCGCGGACCCAGGGAACGCTCCTGATCGAATCCCACCCAGGTCGCGGCCACCAGATCGGCGTTGAATCCCGCGAACCAGGCGTCGCGACGATCATTGGTCGTGCCGGTCTTGCCGACGACATCCTTGCGCCCAAGGGCCAGCGCCCGCCGGCCGGTGCCACGCTCGACGACGTCGCGCATCATGTCGGTCATGATGAAGGCGTTCGCCGGGCTGATCACCTCCGGTGCCCGCTGAGCTTCGGGCACCAGCAGCCTGCCGTTGACGTCGGCGGCCCAGGTCGCGCGGGCCGCCGCCGCCGGTCCGGGCGCGGCCGTGCGGATCCCACCGTCATCGCACTCCGGGCAGGCGATGCGGGGCTCGGCCTGCACCAGCACCTCGCCCGCGGCGTCGGTCACCCGGTCGATCAGGTAGGGCTCGACGAGATGCCCGCCGTTCGCGAACACGGCGTAGCCGCGCGCGACCTCGAGCGGCGTGAGCTGGGCGGTTCCCAGCGCGGCGGTCAGGTCGGCCGGTATGTGTTCCGGGGGAAATCCAAAACGGGTGGTGTAGTCCCTGACGAACCCGATGCCGAGCGAGCGCATCACCCGGATCGACACCAGGTTGCGGGACCTGGCGAGGGCGTCGCGCAGCCGGGTCGGCCCGTAGAAGCGGCTGTCGACATTCTGCGGCCGCCAGTCGCGCTCCTCGGGCTGCTGTTCCCCATCTTCCGGCGCGGCATCCACCGGGTCGTCGGCCAGCGGATCCAGCGTCGGGGCCTCGTAGACCACCGGCGCGTCGAGAATGATGGAGGCGGGCGTGAGTCCGCCTTCCAGGGCCGCCGAGTAGACGAACGGCTTGAACGCGGAACCCGGCTGGCGGCGTGCCTGGGTCGCGCGGTTGAACTTGGCGCTGTAGAAGTCGAAGCCGCCGGACAGCGCGACGATGGCGCCATCGTGCGGATCGAGCGCGGCCAGCGCACCCTGCACGGCCGGAATCTGCGCCAGCAGCGCCGCGCGGCCGCGATTGGGCAGGATGTAGACGACGTCGCCGCGCGCCACGACATCCGCAGGCCGCGCCGGCGCCGGGCCGGTGGCGCCGTTCGGCAGCGCCTTGGCCGCCCACTGCATGCCGTCGAACGATAGCTCGTAGGCACCGCGGCTGCGGGTGGCGACCCGCGCGCCGCGGCCATCCACGGCGAGTACGAGCGCGGGCAGCAGCGGGCCCACCACGGGATGCGGCGCCAGCGCCGCTTCGACGACATCCGGCCCTTCCACCGGCGGCAGCTCGACCTGCGCGGCGGGCCCGCGGTAGCCGTGACGCCGGTCGTATTCGAGCACGGCGCTGCGCAGCGCGATGTCCGCGGCGACCTGCATGCGGCTGTCGAGCGTGGTGGTGACCTGCAGGCCGTCGGTGTAGATGCGCTCACCGAACTGTTCGAACAGCGCCTGGCGCACCAGTTCGGCGGCGTATGGCGCGTCGACCTCGACTCGCGGGCCGAACAGCTCGCCGGTAATCGGCTCGGCGAGCGCGGCTTCGCGCTCGGCGTCGTCGATGAAGTTGAGTTCATTCATGCGGCGCAACACATACGCCCGGCGCCGCTCGGCCAGCTCCCGGCTGGCGACCGGGTTGTAGCGCGACGGGCGCTGCGGGATGCCGGCCAGCAGTGCCGCTTCGGCGATGTCGATGTCGCCGAGCCGCTTGCCGAAGTAGGTCTCCGCTGCCGCGGCAACTCCATAGGCCCGCTGGCCGAGAAACACCGTATTCAGGTACAGCTCGAGGATTTCCTGCTTGCTCAGCTCGTGCTCGAGCGTCAGCGCGAGGAATATCTCCCGCAGCTTGCGACGCATGGTGCGTTCGTTCTCGATGAGCGTCGTGCGCACCAGCTGCTGGGTCAGGGTGCTGCCGCCCTGGCGGGGGCCGGGCAGGCCCGCCACCACCAGCACCGCCCGCACCATCCCCTGCCAGTCGATGCCGGGGTGCTCGAAGAAACGGTCGTCCTCGGCCGCCAGGAATGCCTGCACCACGACCTGCGGGACTTCCTCGAAGCGCACCGGCAGCCTGCGCTGGTCGCCGATCTGGCTGACCAGCCGGCCGTCGCGGGTATAGATCCGCAGCGGCATCTGCAGCTTCAGGTCGCGGATCTGCGCCACGTCGGGGAGCGTCGGCTTGAGATAGTAGTAGGTGGCCGCAAAGGCGAGACCGACCACGCCGAGGAGCGCTACCATCACGATGGCACTGGCGTAGAGGGCCCGGACGGGACTGACTTTCACCGGGATCCTGCCATTTGGGGGATACAAGCCACGCGATTATGCATAGTTGGGCCAGGCTCGGGGCATGGGGGTCGAGCTCCCTGGCGAGTTTCCAGGTTCGTGACGTCCCGCACGGAGCGGAAACGCCCGGTGGTTCAGCATCGACCGTCCTGGCATGAGCATTGTTCAATCGAGGTTCGGCCGGGGCATGATCGGGGTGGGGCGGCCGGATGAGGGCCGGTCCCGGCGGGGGTCTCTGGGGGTGCTGGGCGCACCAGGGGAATCTGCGATCCGGGTCACGTTCAATTTAACAGTTGCTTGCTATATAGTTGGCCGACAAACTTGACCCGGCGTAGCGCTTTGGCGACGCAAGCGCTTGACCTGAAAAGGAATCAATAGTCGTGAAGCTGCCTCAGTTCTCGTTCAGTTCGAGGCGCCGTCCCTTGATGGGCCTGGACATTACGACGTCGTCGATCAAGTTGATCGAGTTGACCGAGTCCGGGGACCAGTACCGCGTCGAAGCGTACGCGGCCGAGCCGACGCCGCACAACGCCGTCAATGACAAGGCCATCGTCGACGCCAATGCCGTCGGCGAGGCCATTCGTCGCGCCGTGAAGCGTTCCGGTGTCCGCAGCAAGGAGTGCGCGGTCGCAATCAGCGGCGACGCCGCGATCACCAAGTCCATCCAGATGCCGCGCGCCCTCTCGGGTGCCGAGCTCGAGCAGCAGGTCGAACTGCAGGCGGACCAGTACATCCCGTTCCCGATGGAGGAAGTCAGCTACGACTTCCAGGTCCTGGGCCCTTCGGAGAAGGACCCGGAGATGGTCGAGGTACTGCTGGTCGCCACCCGCACCGAGAATGTGGATCAGCGCGTGGCGGCGGTGGCCGCGGCGGGCCTGATACCGCGGCTGGTGGACGTGGAAGCGTTCGCGCTCGAGAACGCCTGCAAGCTGATGACCCACCAGATGCCGGATGGCGGCATCGACCGGACCATCGCGGTCGTGGACTTCGGCGCCAGCACGACCACCTTCAGCGTCCTGCAGGACCTGACGGTCGTCTACACCCGTGACTTCGTGTTCGGCGGGCAGCAGCTCACCGAGGAGATCATGCGCACCTACGGGCTTTCCATGGAGGAGGCCGGGCGCGCCAAGAAGGAAGGCGGGCTGCCGGCCAACTACCAGCCCGAAGTGCTCGATCCGTTCATCGACGACATGACCCAGCAGGTCAGCCGTTCACTGCAGTTCTACCTGGCTTCGGGCAGCGGACGCGTCGCAGCCGGAACAGATCCTGATCTGCGGCGGTTGCGCCAACATCCCCGGTGTGGCGGATGTGATTGCGAGCCGGGTCGGTATCGCTGCCGAGCGGGGCGATCCACTCGGGCAGATGCGGGTGTCTTCCAAGGCCAAGGCGCATGGTGTGACCCGCGACGCGACGGCACTGCTGACCGCCTGTGGCCTGGCACTGCGGAGCTTTGACGACGATGCCAAATATTAACCTGCTGCCCTGGCGGGCAGAACAACGCCAGCGGCGCCAGAAGGAATTCATGATCGGCCTGGGCGGCGCGGCTGCGCTGGCCCTGGTCGTCGGGCTCGGCGCGCAGTTCGCCGTCAGCACCATGATCGACGCCCAGGAGCGGCGCAACGATCTGCTGAAGACCGAGATCGCCGCGCTCGACAAGCAGATCGAGGAAATCCTCGCGCCTGGAGGAACAGAAGCGGCGCATGGTCGCGCGCATGCAGGTCATCGAGAAGCTGCAGAAGAGCCGGCCCGAGGTGGTCAAGCTGTTCGACAACGTCGTGCGCACCCTGCCCGAGGGCGCTGTACCTGACGGCCATCAAGCAGAACAACCGCAAGCTCGAGTTCGACGGCGTGGCCCAGTCCAGCACCCGTGTCTCGGCGTTCATGCGCAACATCGACGGCTCTGAAGTACTGGCCAAGCCGGAGCTGAAGGTCATCGAGACCGGCACGCCGGGCGCTGGCGCGAAGTTCACGCTGTTCGCCCAGCTCAAGGCGACCTCGCCGGAAGAGGAAGAGGCCGAGTCCCAGCCGGCCGCGAAGAAGCGGGTGCGGGAGGCCAGTCGATGAACCAGCTCAACAAGTTCTTTGAGCAGCTCAAGAGCCTCGACCCCAAGGACATCGGTCGCTGGCCGTTCCTGTTCCGCGCGCTGACGATCGGCCTGGTCTTCGTCGTGGCCTCGGCGGCACTGGTCTGGTTCTTCGTTTATTCCGAGTCGAATGGCAACCTGCCGCAGCTGCGCAAGGCGGAGGCGGAACAGACCAACCTGTGGAACACCTTCGACCAGAAGCAGCGCAAGGCCGCCAACCTGGAAGCGTATCGCCAGCAGCTCGGCGAGATCGAGCGCAGCTTCGGCGCCATGTTGCGGCAGCTGCCGGGACGCACCGAGGTGCCGAGCCTGCTGGTCGACATCTCCCAGACGGGCCTCGCCTCCGGCCTGCAGGAGAAGCTGTTCCAGCCGGGCCCCGAGGTGCGCAGGGACTTCTACGCAGAGCTGCCCATCAAGATCCGCCTGACGGGCAACTACCACGAGTTCGGCCAGTTCGTCAGCGGCATCGCCGCGTTGCCGCGCATCGTGACGCTGCACGACATCCAGATCGCCCAGGAGAAGGGCCGCGGCAGTTCGCGCCGTGGCCAGGCAGCGGCGGCGAGCGATGAGCTCACGCTGGACCTGACGGCCAAGACCTACCGCTATCTCGAGGAGTCGGAGATCGCGGAACAGGAGGCGGCCGCGGCGGCCGCCAACAAGAAGAAGCGCAAGTGACATGCCCATGAGCAAGACACGCAACGGAATCCTGATGGCTGGCGCGCTCGTCGCCGCCACGACGCTCGCCGGTTGCGGTGGCGGCGTGAGCGAGCTGAGCGCGCAGATCGAGCAGGCCAAGGCCCGGCCGGGCGGGCGCATCGAGCCGCTGCCCGAAGTCGTCCCGTACGAGTCCTTTGCCTACACTATGTCCAATGCCCGCTCGCCGTTCCTGGCGAGCTTCGCGACCGAGCAGGCAACCGGGCCGCGGCCCGACACCCAGCGACCGCGCGAATACCTCGAGCAGTTTTCGCTCGACACGCTCAAGATGGTCGGTACCCTGAAGCTCGGTGGGGCGAACTTCGGGCTGGTGCAGACCAAGGACGGCCTCATTCACCGCGTGCTGCCGGGCAACCACCTTGGGCAGAACGATGGCCGGATTACTTCCGTGACTGACGCGCGGATTGCGGTAGTGGAAATCGTGCCGGACGGGCTGGGCGGATACCTCGAGAGACCGGCGGCCCTGGCACTGAGCGACTGATTCGTGGGAGAACTTCTGATGGCTGGCAAAGACCGGACAACGGCTTGGGAATTTCGGGGGCACCTCGTGATGCACCTGCTGCTGGGCATGATTGCCCTGGTGGCGATGCTGTCCGCGGTCCCCGCACAGGCGCAGGATCCCGCGACCATGCTCACCGACGTCGAGGTGCAGGCGGTCCAGGGCAATGCGCTGCAGGTTCGCCTGAAGACGACCGGGCCCGCGCCGGAACCGCTGACCTTCACCATCGACCAGCCCGCGCGGCTGTCGGTCGACCTGCCCAACGTCGGGCTGTCGCTGGACAGCCGGCGCATCGACGTCAACTCGGGCGGCGTGGACACCATCGTGGTGGCCGAAGCCGGAGGCCGCACCCGCGTGGTGTTCAACCTCGACGCGCTGGTTCCCTACTCGACCCGGGTCGAAGGCGATTCCGTGGTGGTACTGCTCGGCAGTGCCGCTGCGGCCAGCCCCGCCGCCGCACCGGCGCAGGCCGCGCGCGCGATGGCGCCGGCCTCCGGCCCACGCAGCATCGGCGGCATCGACTTCCGCCGCTCGGTGGACGGCGCCGGCCGGGTGGTCGTCAAGTTGAGCGATGCGCGCACGCCGGCGAGCCTCAAGCAGGAAGGCAACCGGATCATCGTCGACTTCACCGGCGCGGTACTGCCTGAAGACATGATGAAGCGCTACGACGTGACCGACTTCGCCACGCCGGTGACGTCGGTCGACGCCACGCGCGCCGGCAATGGCGCTCGTGTGGTGGTCACGGCCACCGGCGACTTCGAGCAGCTCGCCTACCAGACCGACGACACCTACGTCGTCGAGGTCAAGCAGCGGCCCAAGCGGGCGCTCGTCACCGAGGCCGAGAAGGTCTACAAGGGTGAGCGGCTGACGCTCAACTTCCAGGACATCGAGGTGCGCGCGGTGCTGCAGCTGCTGGCCGACACCAGTGGCCAGAACATCGTCGTCAGCGACACCGTCAAGGGCCGCGTGACCCTGCGGCTGCAGAACGTCCCGTGGGACCAGGCGCTGGACATCGTCCTGCGCACCAAGGGCCTGGACATGCGCACCAAGGACAACGTGATCCTGGTGGCGCCGCAGGCCGAGATCGCGTCGCGCGAAAAGGCCGAGCTGGCCGCGCAGCAGGAGATCCAGGAACTGGCGCCGCTGCGCACCGAGTTCCTGCAGGTCAACTACGCCAAGGCGTCGAGCATCGCCGGCCTGCTCAAGTCCGGCGGTGGCGGCTCGCTGCTGTCCAGCCGCGGCACGGTGAGCATCGACGAGCGCACCAACACGTTGCTGGTGCAGGACACCGCCGAGCGGCTGGAGAAGATCCGCGCGATGGTGGCGACGCTGGACATCCCGGTCCGCCAGGTGCTGATCGAGTCGCGCATCGTGATCGTCAGCGACGACTTCTCGCGCGACCTCGGCGTGCGCGCCGGGTTCACCCGTGTCTCGGACGACGTCGGCGACCTGTTCGCGGTCAGCGGCAGCGCCCAGTCCACCGACACCATCATGGGTTCGGCGCTGGACAACCTGGCGAACACCGGTCAGCCGTTCCCGGTCGAGGTGCCCTTCGGCAACTTCGATCGCTACAACGTCAACATGCCGGTCAGCAATCCGGCCGGCCGGATCGCCCTGGCGATTCTCGACTTCGACGACTTCCTGATCGACCTGGAGCTGTCCGCGGCGCAGGCCGAGGGCAAGGGCGAGATCGTCTCGTCGCCGCGGGTCATCACCGCCAACCAGCGCGAAGCGGTGATCGAGCAGGGCGTCGAGATTCCATACCAGGAGTCCGCCTCGAGCGGCGCCACGACGACGCAGTTCAAGAAGGCGGTGCTGTCGCTCAAGGTGACGCCGCAGATCACCCCCGACGACCGCGTCATCCTCGATCTCGAGGTCAACAAGGACAGCGTCGGCGAGCTGGTGCCGAGCGCGACTGGCGGCTTCGTGCCGTCCATCGACACGCGCTCGATCATCACCCAGGTGCTGGTCAACGACGGCCAGACCGTCGTCCTCGGCGGCATCATGGAAACCGAGCGCCGCGAAGGCAGCCGCAAGGTCCCGTTGCTGGGCGACGTGCCTGGCCTCGGCTGGCTGTTCAAGTCGACCACGCGCACCAACAACCGCGACGAGCTGTTGATCTTCGTGACGCCGAAGATCCTCCGCGAGGGGTCCAACATCCAGTAGCGCCGGGCTCGAGCCCCCGCCGGCTTGCAGGCCGGGGCGCGCACCGGCAAAGTCTGACGGCCGCCACGAGGCGGCCGTCGTCTTTTCGCAGGGGTGCACCGTCCTGACATCCGCGGCTCGCAGCGTGTTCCTGATCGGGCCCATGGGCTCGGGCAAGACGGCGGTCGGGCGCCGCCTGGCCGAGCGGCTCGGCTACCGTTTCGTCGACAGTGACGCCGAGATCGAGTCGCGCACCGGCGTGGACATCCCCTTCATCTTCGAGAAGGAGGGCGAGGCCGGCTTTCGCCAGCGGGAGCGTGATGCGCTCGACGAGCTGACCGTGCTCCCCGGCATCGTGCTGGGCACCGGCGGTGGCGCCGTCCTGCTCGCGGAGAATCGCGAACGACTGTCGTCCCGGGGGCTGGTGGTCTATCTCGAGGCCTCGGTGGACCAGCAGCTGGTGCGAACCGGGCGCAGCCGCAATCGTCCGCTGCTGTTCACGGAGGATCCGCGGCGCCGCCTGACGGAGCTGATGGAGATCCGCGCGCCCTTGTACCGTTCGATTGCCGAGATCACGGTCGTGACCGATGGTCGCAAGGTGAAATCGGTCGCCGACGAAATCGCCACGCGCCTGGGGCACGTGGCCACAGAGGGAGCCGGCTGAAGACCTTGGAAATCCTCGATATCGATCTCGGCGAGCGCAGTTACCCGATCCTCATCGGCGCTGGGCTCCTGCAGGACACGGCGCTGCTGGCCGGACAGCTGCATGCCCGCGAGCTGCTCATCGTGACCGACGACAACGTCGGACCGCTCTACCTGGAGCGGCTGGCGGCTGCGCTGCAGGGATTCCGGGTGGGGAAGCTCGTGCTGCCGGCCGGCGAGGAACACAAGACACTGGCGACCCTGGCGCGTGTGCTGGATGCGCTGGTCGACGGGCGTTTCAACCGCGACTGCGCCGTCGTGGCGCTCGGTGGCGGGGTGATCGGCGACATCGCCGGCTTTGCCGCAGCCTGCTACCAGCGCGGTGTCGACTTCGTGCAGTTGCCGACCACGCTGCTCGCCCAGGTCGACTCATCGGTGGGCGGCAAGACCGGTGTCAATCATCCGGGCGGCAAGAACCTGATCGGCGCGTTCCACCAGCCCGTGGCCGTCATCGCCGATACCGCTACCCTCGAGACCTTGCCGGAGCGGGAGCTGAAGGCCGGCCTTGCCGAGGTCATCAAGTACGGGCTCATCCGGGACGCCGGGTTTCTGGCCTGGCTGGAGGAGCATCTCGAAGGCCTGCTGGCGCGCGATCCGGCGGCGCTGACCACGGCCATCCGGCGCTCCTGTTCCTGCAAGGCGGAGATCGTGGCCCGCGACGAGCGGGAGCAGGGCGAGCGCGCGTTGCTCAACTTCGGGCACACCTTCGGACACGCGATCGAGGCCGGCGCAGGCTACGGCGCCTGGCTGCACGGTGAGGCCGTCGCAGCGGGGATGATGCTGGCAACCGAGATGTCGCAACGCCTCGGCTGGCTCGGGCCCGGGGATGTCGCGCGGGTGCGGCGGCTGCTGGAGCGCGCCGGGCTGCGCACCGAGCCGCCGCGATTCGGGGGCGGCAAGGCCATGGAGTTGATGCGCATGGACAAGAAGGTGGCTGCCGGCCGCGTGCGCCTGGTGCTGCTCAAGGCGCTGGGCCAGGCGACCGTGGTCGCGGACTATCCGGACCATGAACTCGACAGCCTGCTGGCCGCCGCGTTCGACGGTGCAGATCGTTGACTCCGCTGGCGCACGACAGCACGGTGGCGCCGTACGCCGCTCGCGAGGCGACCTCCCGCGGCAGGCGCTACCCGGAACCGGCGGCCGGGTATCGCGGGGAGTTCCAGCGGGACCGCGACCGGATCGTGCACTCCACGGCATTCCGCCGGCTCGTCTACAAGACCCAGGTTTTCGTCAACCATGAGGGCGACCTGTTCCGCACGCGACTGACCCACTCGCTCGAGGTCGCGCAGATCGCGCGCACGGTGGCCCGCGTGCTGCGACTGTCGGAGGCCCTGACCGAGGCCGTGTGCCTGGCGCACGACCTCGGGCACACGCCGTTCGGGCACGCCGGCCAGGACGTGCTGAACGAGTGCATGCGCGACTACGGCGGGTTCGAGCACAACCTGCAGTCGCTGCGCGTCGTTGACGAGCTGGAGGACCGCTATGCGGGCTTTCCGGGCCTGAACCTGACCTTCGAATCGCGCGAGGGCATCCTCAAGCACAGCTCGCTCGCCAATGCGCGCCGCCTCGGGGACCTCGGCGAGCGCTTCATCGAGCGACGCCAGCCGGGGCTCGAGGCACAGCTGGCGAATCTCGCCGATGCCATCGCCTACAACAATCACGACGTGGATGACGGCCTGCGCGCCGGGCTCATCACCGTCGAGGAGCTGCTGGAGGTCACGCTGTTCCGCCGTCACCACGACGCCGTGCTGGCACTGTACCCGGCGCTGGAACGGCGCAAGCTCGTGCACGAGACGGTACGGCGCATGATCAATGGGACCGTGACCGACCTGATCGAGGAAAGCGCCCGCCGGCTGGAGGCTGCGCAGCCTGCCGGCATCGACGAGGTTCGCTCGCAGGCTCGGCCGCTGATCGCATTCTCGGAGCAAGGCGAGTCGGAGCATCGGGAACTGAAACGGTTCCTGCGCAAGCGCGTCTACGAGCACGAGCGGGTTCTCGCGATGCGCGAACGGGCCATGCGCACGCTCGAGGACCTGTTCGCGGCCTTCTTCGAGGACGTGACCCGGCTGCCGGACGAGCACCGCGACATCGCGCGCCGGCTCGAGGCCGAGGCGGGTCCGGCCGGGCGCGCCCGGGCGGTTGCCGATTATGTCGCGGGCATGACGGACCGCTATGCGTTCCAGGAGCACGATCGCGTCTTCAACCCGCCCTGAGACGCGCCGCGGGGGAGGCGTCCCCGCAGGGGACTGTCCCCTGATGCGGCACTGAGGCTCGGGGACTGTCCCCGCAGGGGACCTGTCGCCCTGCATGCCAAGGCAGGCCGACGTGGGGACTGTCCCCGCAGGGGACTGTCCCCATGGTGGCGCCCATTGAGGCACCCCGCGGAACGCTCGCAGCCGCGCGGGTCTCTCTACTCCTGTAGATCCTCTTGCTCGCTCCGCCGAGCCAAAGTCGCTCGCAAGAGGCCTACAGTCGTCCTCGACCCGCGGGGACTGGCACCGCAGTCTCAAGGCTCCCTGCGGCACGGCCGTGCCAGCGGTGCCTGTCCCGTCCGTATCGAGGCTCAACGAGTCAGGCGAAAGCGCAACAGGCGGGCGCGGACCGTGGCCCCTTCCGTAGTGAGTTTGGCTTCCCGAACGGAGGAAGGGGCCCGCGGGAGCAAGGACCCCGCCGGGCACATCACGAGGCCGGGGCGCCGCGTCAGGGCATCCCGCGTCCCAACTGGCGGGCCGGTCCAGTAACATGCGCGGACCCCGAGCCTGGAGGACATCGTGAGCCGGTTGAGCATCCCCGCGCATGAGCGCCTGATTTTCGCGATGGACGTGCCCGACGCCGATGCGGCGCGGCGGCTGGCGGACCAGCTCGGTGACTCCGTGGTGTTCTACAAGCTCGGCCTCGAACTGTTCATGTCTGGCGGCTATTTCCAGCTGCTGGACTGGATGGTTGGGCGCGGCAAGCGGATTTTCGTCGACCTGAAGTTCTTCGATGTCCCGGCCACCGTCGCGGCGGCCGTCAAGAACCTGCGTAATCGCGGCGTCACCTTCACGACCGTGCACGGCAACCAGTCCATCATGGAAGCCGCGGCTGCGGCCAAGGGCGACGTCAAGATCCTTGCGGTCACAGCGCTGACCAGTCTCGATCGGGGCGACCTCGAGGACATGGGCTTCCAGTGCGACGTCGAGCAGCTCGTCCTGTCCCGCGCGCGCCGGGCGCTGGAGGCGGGTTGCGATGGCGTCGTCTCGTCGGGGCTCGAGGCGAAGCTGCTGCGGGCGGGCGTTGACGATCGCCTGATCGTGGTGACGCCGGGTATCCGGCCGGTGGAGAACCGCGAGATCGACGACCAGAAGCGCGTCGTCGACGTCGCCCAGGCCTTTGCCAACGGCGCCGACTACATCGTCATGGGCCGGCCGATCCGCGACGCCAGCGATCCGCGAGCCGCCGCCCTGCAGGTCCAGTCCACCATCGCCAGCGTGTTCGGAGACGCGTCATGAGCGCACCCCTTGCCAACGATCTTCTGCTGCGCGCGCTGCTGCGCGAGCCGACGCCACGCACGCCCGTCTGGATGATGCGCCAGGCCGGCCGGTATCTGCCGGAGTATCGGGCGACCCGCGCAAAGGCCGGCGACTTCCTGTCGATGTGCATGAATCCCGAATACGCCTGCGAGGTCACCCTGCAGCCGCTCGCCCGCTTCCCGTTGGACGCGGCGATCCTGTTCTCCGACATCCTCACCATCCCCCATGCGATGGATCTCGACCTGGCGTTCGAGGCGGGCGAGGGCCCGCGCATCGGCAAGCCGGTGCGCACGCCGGCGGATATCGACAGGCTGTTCGTTCCCGATCCGGCCCGCGAGCTCAAGTACGTGATCGACGCCGTTTCGCTGATCCGCCGGGAGCTGGCTGGCCGCGTGCCGCTGATCGGCTTCGCCGGTTCGCCGTGGACCGTCGGCACCTATATGGTGGAGGGCGGCGGCAGCAAGAATTTCGCGCGCATCAAGGGAATGATGTACGGCGCGCCGGAACAGCTGCACCGCCTGCTGGACGTGGTCGCGCGCGCGACGACCGCCTACCTCAACGCGCAGATCGAAGCCGGCGCCCAGGCGGTCATGGTATTCGACACATGGGGTGGCGCACTGGCGCCACGGCAGTACCTGGATTTCTCGTTACGCTACATGCAGCAGATCGTCGACGGACTGGTGCGCGAGCGCGAGGGCCGGCGCGTGCCGGTGGTGCTGTTCACCAAGGGCGGCGGGGCGTGGCTGGCGGAGATGGCCGGCACCGGCGCCGACGCGCTGGGCGTGGACTGGACCACCGACCTCGAGGTGGCGCAGGCGCGTGACCGGTGGTCGCGTCGGCCTGCAGGGCAACCTCGATCCCTGTGTGCTGTACGCCTCGCCCGAGGTGATTCGGGAGGAGGTCGCGCGCGTCCTGGCGAGCTTCGGCCACGGCCATGGCCATGTCTTCAATCTCGGCCACGGCATCCATCCGGACGTCCAGCCGGAGCACGCCGGAGCGATGGTGGCGGCGGTGCATGAGCTGTCGCCGAAGTATCATGTCGGCGGATAGCGGATAGCCAAGAACCAGTGAGCACCTGATCCATGGACATCAACAAGATTCCGATCGGCCACAACCCGCCGACCGACATCAATGCGCTGGTCGAGATCCCGCAGGGCGGCGTCCCGGTCAAGTACGAGCTCGACAAGGAGTCCGGGATTCTGCAGGTCGATCGATTCCTGCACACGGCGATGTACTACCCGGGCAACTACGGCTTCGTGCCCCACACGCTTTCCGAAGACGGCGATCCGGTCGACGTCATCGTCGTCGGGCAGGTTCCGGTCGTGCCCGGCGCCGTGATCCGCTGCCGCCCGGTCGGCGCACTGCTGATGAAGGACGAGGCCGGGCCGGACGAAAAGATCGTCGCTGTGCCGGTGGACAAGCTGCATCCTTTCTACAGCGGCGTGAAGTCCTTCAAGGACCTGCCGAGCATCCTGACTGACCAGATTGCCCACTTCTTCCAGCACTACAAGGACCTCGAGAAGGGCAAGTGGGTGACGATCGTGAACTGGGTAGGCCCCAAGCAGGCCGAGCGGATGATCACCGCCGGCATCGGCCGTGCCGCCGACACGGGTGACGCCGTTGCGGCCCGGCTGGTCGCGGGCCGCTCGTTGAAGCGCGACCGCTCCAAGCGCGGCGCCTAGCCCGCTCGTGGCCGGCCGGCATGTGCTGCTGGCGGGTGCGACGGGACTCGTCGGCCGCGAGTGCCTGGCCCGGTTGATCGCGGATCCGACGGTCGGCCGCGTCACCGCGCTGGTGCGACGCGCACCGGCCGGGGAGGGCGGTGACAAGCTCAACCTCGCCGAGGTCGATTTCGACCGTCTGGACGACTCTCCCGGGCTGTTTCGGGTCGACCAGGTCATCTGCGCCCTCGGCACCACCCTCAGGCGCGCCGGCAGCAAGGCGGCCTTTCGGCTCGTGGACGTCGACTATCCGCTGGCGATCGCACGACTGGCCCGCGCGGCGGGCGCCCGGCACTACCTGCTGGTCAGCGCACTGGGAGCGGATCCGAAGTCGAGGGTCTTCTACAGTCGCACCAAGGGTGAGCTGGAGCAGGCGCTGATGAAAATCCGCTTTCCGGGCCTGACCATCGTGCGCCCATCATTGCTGCTCGGCGACCGCGAGGAATTCCGTCTCGGCGAGGAAGTCGCCAAGCGCTTCTCCTGGGCGACGCCCGCCCGCTTCAAGCCGGTGCTGGCGCGCGACGTCGCCGCCACGCTCGTGCGCGCGGCACGGGAGGACCGCCCCGGCACGCGCATCATCGAGTCCGCGCAGATTTCCGCGGCCGGCTGACTCCCGCCGTCAGGCGGCCGCTTTCTTGCTGGCGCGCAGCTGGTCGCGCAGTTCCCGGCGCAGGATCTTGCCGACATTGGTCTTCGGCAGCTCATCGCGGAAGTAGATGACCTTCGGCACCTTGTAGCCGGTGAGCTCCTTCTTGCAGAAGGCGATCACCTGCTCCGCGGTCAGCGAGGGCTCCTTGCGCACCACGAACAGCGCGACGATCTCGCCGGAGCGCTCGTCGTCCTGGGCCACCGCCGCCACCTCGAGAATCTCGGGCATCTTCGCGGCGACGCCCTCGACCTCGTTCGGATACACGTTGAAGCCCGAGACCAGGATCATGTCCTTCTTGCGGTCTTCGATGTAGCTCAGGCCCCGCTCGTCCATGCGGCCGATATCGCCCGTGCGCAGCCAGCCGCCGGGCAGCATCACCTTCTCGGTTTCCTCCGGGCGATTCCAGTAGCCGCGCATCACCTGCGGGCCCCGCACGCAGATCTCCCCGACCGAGCCAACCGGCAACGGGTTGCCGTCGTCGTCGACGATCGAGATCTCCGTGGATGGCAGCGGCAGGCCGATCGAGCCCGTGAAGGTCACTTCGTCGACGCGGTTGCAGGTCGCCACGGGCGAGGTCTCGGTCAGCCCCCAGCCCTGGCAGATGTCCCGGCCCGTGAGCTACTTCCATCTGTCCGAAACGGCTGCCTGCACCGCCATGCCGCCGCCGAGGGCCATCTTCAGCGAACTGAAGTCGAGCTTGTCGAAGCCGGGCGTATTGAGCAGGCCGTTGAACAGCGTGTTGACGCCGGTGATGAAAGCGAACCGGACCTTGGACAGCTCCTCCACGAACGCCTTCATGTCGCGCGGGTTGGTGATCAGGAGATTCTCGCCGCCGACGTAGGTGAAGGTCAGGCAGTTCGAGGTGAGCGCGAAGATGTGATAGAGCGGCAGCGCAGTGACCACGACGGGGCCGTCGATTCGCTCGAGCTCCGGCATCCAGGAAACCACCTGGATGGTGTTGGCGACCAGGTTGCGGTTGGTGAGCACCGCTCCCTTCGCCACGCCGGTGGTGCCGCCGGTGTACTGCAGGAACGCGACGTCCTCGGGGCCGACGTCGACCGGGTCGAGCTGCAGCGATGCGCCGCGCGGCGAGCACGTCCGTGAAGCGCACCGAGCCGGGGATGGACCAGGCCGGCACCATCTTCTTCACGTGGCGCAGCATGAAGTTGACGATCGGTCCCTTGGGAAAGCCCAGCATGTCGCCGACGCCGGTGACGATGACCTTCTTCACCTGGGTGCGCCCCACCACCTCCTGCAGCGTGGAACAGGCGTTCTCGTAGATCAGCATCACCGAGGCGCCCGAGTCGTTGAGCTGATGCTCGATCTCGCGGGCGGTGTACATCGGGTTGGTGTTGACCACGGTCAGGCCGGCGCGCAGGGCGCCGAAAATCGCGATCGGGTACTGCAGCAGGTTCGGCATCATGATGGCGATGCGATCGCCGGGCTTGAGCCCGGCCTCCTTCTGCAGCCACGCGCCGAAGCGACGCGACAGCTCGTCCATCTCGGCATAGGTCAGGCTGCGCCCGAGATTGGTGAAGGCGCGCTTGGCGGCGTGCTTGCGGCAGGCCTGTTCGAACAGGTCCTTCAGCGAGCGGTACTCCTCGGGATTGATCTCGGTAGGGACACCCTCCCCGTAGTGCTTGAGCCAGAATTTCTCCACGTCGATTCCCCCGTTGCCTGAGTACCGCAAGTCCTTGTTGCAGCGCAAGAAAAGACCGCTGCAGCGAGCCCGCGTTTATATCATCGCACTTCGAGCGCCGGCAACGTAGCGCAATGGCCGAAGGGGCCATGGCGCATCCGCGCCGCCCCGTCCCACGAAGGGTTCAGGGCATCAGCGACGCAGCAGCGGCTCGAGTGCCGGCCAGACGTTGTCGAGCAGGATGGGCTGGGCTTCGATTCCGGGATGTATGCCGTCGGGCTGGAAGAGGTCGGGATTCAGGGCGACGCCCTCGAGAAAGAAGGGCACGAGGGCGGCGTTGCGTCGGGCGGCCAGGGCGGCGTAAACGGCGAAAAACCGTTCCGTGTACTGCGGCCCATAGTTGCTCGGAATACGCATGCCGGCGAGCAGCACGCGGGCGCCGGCGGTTTGACTCAGCTGGATCATGGAGTCGAGATTGGCCTCGAGCTCCTTGACCGGCAGGCCCCGCAAGCCGTCATTGCCGCCCAGCGCGATCAGCACGATCGCGGGTTTGTGGGTCGCCAGTGCGCGCGGCAGGCGTTCGAGACCGCCGGTGGTGGTTTCGCCCGATACGCTGGCATTGACGAGACGGTACTCGTACCCTTCCGCGTCCAGCCGCCGCTGCAGGCCCGCCACCCAGCCCTGCTCGACCGGAATGCCATAGCCGGCCGAGAGTGAATCGCCGAGCACCAGGATCGCCGGGCGGTCGGCCGCCGCGGCCGCCGAGGACACCAGACAGACAATGAGCAGCAGGATTGAACGCATGGATGCTGAGACAGTATTGCAGGCCAGGAAGTTGCAGAAGCAGGTTAGCAGCCCGGAGGGAACGCTGACCATTCTCGACGGCGTGGACCTGGCGGTGCGCAGCGGCGAAACGGTCGCCATCGTCGGCGCGTCGGGCGCGGGCAAGTCGACGCTGCTCGCGCTGCTCGCCGGCCTCGACGAGCCCACCTCGGGCGAAGTGTGGCTGGCGGGGGCGGAGCTGTCCGCGCTCGACGAGGATGGTCGTGCCGCCGCGCGGGCCCGCAGCGTCGGCTTCGTCTTCCAGTCCTTTCACCTCATGCCGTCGCTGACCGCGCTGGAGAACGTCATGCTGCCGCTGGAACTCGCCGGGCGGCGCGATGCCCGCGAGGCGGCCCGCGAGGTGCTGGAGAAGGTCGGCCTGGCCGGGCGCGTCGGTCACTATCCGCGGCAGCTGTCGGGCGGCGAGCAGCAGCGCGTCGCCATCGCGCGCGCCTTCGTGACCCAGCCGTCGGTGCTGTTCGCGGACGAACCCACCGGCAACCTCGACACCGCGACGGGCGAGCGCATCATCGACCTGCTGTTCGAGCTGAATGCGCGCGACCGGCGCCACGCTGGTGCTGGTGACCCACGATCGCGACCTGGCTGAGCGCTGCGACCGGGTCATCGAGATCGAAGCCGGCCGGCTGGTGGCCTGAGCATGCGCGCCTTGCGATTCGCCGTCCTGGCGCTGTCCCGGGAATGGAAGTCCGGCGAGCTGCTGGTGCTGCTCGCGGCGCTGCTGGTGGCCGTCACGGCGCTGACCGGCGTCGGCTTCTTCACCGACCGGATCAGCCAGGCGGTTTCCGCAGCAGGCCGCCGAGGTGATCGCTGCGGACCTGAGGCTGCAGTCCAGCGCGCCGCCGGGCGAGCGCTACGCCGCGGCCGCCCGCGAGGCGGGGCTGGACGTCGCGCGCACTCGTCTCGTTTCCGAGCGTGGTGTTCTTCGGCGAGGAGTCGTCGCTCGCGGCGATCCGGGCGGTCGGGCCCGGCTATCCGCTGCGCGGGCGCGTCAAGGTGGCCGATGCGCCGTTCGCGCCCGGGCGCGATGACGGCCGCGATTCCCGCGTCGCGGCGAAGCCTGGCCGGATTCACGGCTGCTGGCGCGGCTCGGGGCGACGGTCGGCGATGAGATCGACGTCGGCGCCGCGCGGCTGCGCATCACGCAGGTGCTCGACTACCGTCCCGACCAGGGCTCCGCCTTCGTTGATCTGGCCTCGTCGCTGATGCTCAACATCGACGACATGCCGGCCACCGAACTCTTGCAGCCCGGCAGCCGCGCGACATTCGCGCTGTTGTTCGCGGGGCCACCGGCCGCGGTCCGCGAGTTCAAGGACGAGCTGCAGGGCATGAAGGAGCCCGGCGAGCGCCTCGTCGACGTGGCCGAAGCCAGTCCGCAGATCCAGTCATCGATGGATCGTGCCGGCCGGTTCCTGAACCTGTCGGCGCTGATCACCGTACTGCTCGCAGCGGTCGCGGTCGCCATGGCTGCGCGCCGCTACGCCCGGCGGCATCTCGACAACGTCGCGCTGATGAAGTGCATGGGCGCGTCGCAAGGGTTCGTGCTGCGGGTCACGCTGCTGCAGCTCGTCGCGCTCGCCGTCCTGGCGGCGCTCATCGGCGGAGCGCTCGGTTTCCTGGCGCAGGAAGGGCTGGCCTGGCTGCTGCGCGACCTGGTGCGCGACGCGCTGCCCGCGCCCACGGCGGCGCCGGCGCTGCTCGGGCTGGCGACCGCGGTCACCATCCTGGTCGGGCTTCGCGCTGCCACCGATGCTGCAGCTGAAGCGGGTGCCGCCGGCGCGCGTGCTGCGCCGCAATCTGGAGCCGCCGCCGCTGCGCTACGCCGCACCCTACGTGCTGGCCATCGGGGCGCTGCTGGCGATCCTGTTCTGGCTGGTACGCGACCTGCGGCTCGTGACCTACGTGGCGATCGGCACCACCGTGACGCTCGCGGCGCTCTGGGGTGCCGGCTGGCTGCTGGTGCGCACCGCCGGCAAGCTGCGCGGCGGCGTCGGTGTGGCCTGGCGCTACGGCATCGCCAACCTCTCGCGGCGCGGCGGCGAGAGCATCGTGCAGGTGGTCGCCTTCGGCCTCGGCCTGATGGTGCTGCTGCTGCTCGCCGTGGTGCGTAACGACCTGATCGATGACTGGCAGGCCAGCCTGCCCGCGAACACCCCGAACCATTTCCTGATCAATATCCGCAGCGACCAGACCGATGCGCTCAGGGCGTTCTTCGCCGCGCGCGGTGTGCCCGAGCCGCAGCTATTTCCCATGATCCGGGCGCGCATGACCGCCATCAATGGCCGGCCCTCGGCCGACGTGGTCGCGGCCAGCGACCGCGGCCGCAATTTCGTCGAGCGCGAGCAGAACCTGAGCTGGTCGGCCGACCTGCAGTCCGACAATCGCATCGTCGAGGGACGCTGGTGGAGCGAGTCGGATCGTGGCCGCAAGCTCGTCTCGGTGTCGACCGACTACGCCGAGGAGCTCGGCATCAAGCTCGGCGACACGCTCACGTTCGACGTCGCCGGCGAGCCGCTGGAGGCCGAGGTCGCGAGCATCCGCGAGGTGCACTGGGACACGTTCCGGCCGAATTTCTTCCTGGTGTTCTCGCCCGGGCGCGCTCGACGGCATGGTCGGCACCTGGCTCACGGCGCTGCAAGCTCGACGAGACCGGCCGGCGTTCGCTGGTCGATCTGGTGCGGCGAGTTTCCCGAACGTCTCGGTCTTCGACATCGACGCCATCCTCAGCCAGGTGCGCGAGGTGATGGATCGCGCTTCGCTGGCCGTGCAGTACGTCTTCCTGTTCACGCTGGCCGCCGGGCTCATGGTGCTGCTCGCGGCCATCCAGTCCACGCGCGACGAACGGCGCTACGAGAGCGCGATGCTGCGCACGCTCGGCGCGAGCCGGCGGGTGGTGCTGGCGGGGGTCGCCACGGAGTTCGCGGCGCTCGGGCTGTTGGCCGGCCTGCTCGCGGCCGTCGGGGCGACCACCGGTGGCTGGCTGCTCGCCACGGAGCTCTTCAATCTCGACTTCACCGTGGACCCGACCGTGTGGCTGGTCGGGCTCGTCGCGGGGGTCGTGCTGGTCGGCGGCGCCGGGACCTGGGCGGCGCGTTCGGTGGTGAACCAGCCGCCGGTGACGACCCTCCGGCAGGGCTGAGCGCGGCCGCTCAGCGCCCCGATACCGACAAGCGGATGCGACCGGCCGGCTCGGTGCGCCCGCGCGCGGTCACGCCTTCGAGGCGGATCGAGTACGCCCCGGCGGGCAGCACCGACGAGTTGAGCTGCAGGATCAGCTCGCCGTTCGAGTCGCGCTGCAGGCGTTCCGCGTTGAAGATCGAGACGCCGTCGTCACGGGCGAGCGCGACGTTGTAGGACCTGAACTTGTCGCCCGGCACGGCGATGCGGATCTCGAGGCGTTCGGCAAACTCACCCGCGCCGACCCGCAGCTGGCCGGCGGCTGCCGGGGTGGCCCGCGCGATCCGGGTGGTCGACGGCGCACGGATGAAGCCCTCTTCCGCCTGCGCCTGCAGCCTCTCGCTCTGGTGCTCGGCGCTGCTGACCCGGGCGGAAAGCCACAGCGCCAGGACCAGTAGCGCCACGATCGCAGCCGCCGCGCCGATGAGCAGGCGCGGGTCGCGCCACCAGGTCCGGTCGGTCCACAACTCGCCGGTCGCCACCAGCTGGGAGGCACGACCGACCTGCTCGGCGAGGCCCATGCGCTCGGCGCGGGCCGGGTCGGCGCGCACGGCCTGCTCGAAGCGGCGGGCGTCGGCCGGCGACAGCAGGCCCGCGAGGTAGCGCGCCGCCAGCAGCCGCTCATCCGGGGCCCCGGCCGGATCGACCGATTCGCTTCGACTTGACCCGCCCGGCAGCCCCGGAACGTTTATCCTGATACGTCGAATCGCAGAGGAGATGCCCATGGTCCGTTCCCGCTGTCGCAGTGCCGCCATCATCACCGGAATCGCGCTCGCGGCACCGTGCGCGAGTGCACAGGCTGAGGCCGATGTGACGGCCATCACGATCTACAGCTCCGCGCGCCCCGGGGCCATTCCGGCCGACTGGTACCGGCCGCTGCCGGGGCAGGGCACGCCACCCGCCACACAGCTGCCCGGCTACGCAGTGGTGCGCACCGACCGCGACCTGGCCATCCAGCGCGGCCGCTCGCAGCTCAAGTTCACCGACGTTGCGGCGTTGATCGATCCGACCACCGTCAGCTTCCAGTCGCTGACGGATCCCGCCGGCACCCGCGTGCTGGAGCAGAATTTCCAGTTCGACCTGGTCAGCACCCAGAAGCTGCTGTCGCGCTACGTGGATCGCCCGGTGACCATCGAGCGGCCGCAGGGTGACGGCGTGTCGATCCTGAACGGCACGCTGCTGTCGGCCTACGACGGCCTGGTTGTACGCGGCGACGATGGCCAGATCCACGCGCTGAACCAGTGGTCAGGCATTCGCTTCGGCGAACTGCCTGGCGGACTCATCACCCAGCCGACCCTCGAATGGGACCTGAGCGCGGCAAAGGGCGGGACGCATCGGGTCCGCACCAGCTACCAGACCGGCGGCATCACCTGGTGGACCGACTACAACCTGCTGTTCACCCCGGGCGCCGACGCGAACTCGGGTTTCGTCGACGTCGGCGCTTGGGTGAGCATCATCAACCAGTCCGGCGCCGCCTATCCCGGCGCGAGGCTCAAGCTGATCGCCGGGGAAGTGAACCGGGCGCAGCCGGCCGCTGCGCCGTACGCCAAGGGGCGCGTGGCGATGAGCATGGAAATGGCCGACGCCGCCCGGCTTCGAGGAGAAGGCATTCTTCGAGTATCACCTGTACACCCTCGGCCGGCCGACGACGCTGCCCAACAATTCGACCAAGCAGATCGAGCTGTTCGACGCGGCGAGTCGCGTGCCGGCCAGCAAGAAACTCATCTACTACGGTGCCCTCGGCTACGGCTGGGGTGGCTCGCCGGTGATCGACCGCGACTACGGCCCCGCCTCAAACAACAAGGTCGACGTCTGGCTGGAGTTCCGCAATGACCAGAAGTCCGGTCTCGGCATGCCGCTGCCGGCTGGCCGCATCCGGGTGTCGCAGCTCGACACCGCCGACGGCAGTCTGGAGTTCGTCGGTGAGGACACCATCGACCACACGCCGAAGAACGAGACCGTCAAGGTCAAGCTCGGTACGGCCTTCGACGTGGTCGGCGAGCGTCGCCAGACTGACTTCTCGGTGGACAGCCGCGGGCGGGTGATGGAGGAGGACTTCGAGATCAAGCTGCGCAATCACAAGGATCAGGCCGTCGAAGTCGTGGTGCGCGAGAACCTCTATCGCTGGAGCAACTGGCGCGTGCTGTCGAGCTCGCAGCCCTACGAAAAGCTCGACGCGCGCACCATCGAGTTCCCGGTGAAGGTCGCCAAGGATGGCGAGGCGACCATCAGCTACCGGGTGCGCTACAACTGGTGACCGGCGTCACGGCCGCTGCCCGCCATACCGGCGGCGGCGGCCAACTCCTATAATGCGCGCCCATGAAGGCTCGCTACGACTGCTCGAAGTGTCCCGGCTACTGCTGTTCCTATCCGCGAATCTCGGTGACCGAGCGTGACATCGCGCGGCTCGCGCGGCATCACGATCTGCCCGTCGCGAAGGCCCGTGACAAGTTCACCTATCGCTATCGTTCGGACGGCATCGACGAGCGCATCCTCAGGCATCGCAAGGACGACGTCTTCAAGTCAGTCTGCCGGTTCCTGGACCGCGAGACCCGTCGCTGTACCGTGTACGAGGCGCGGCCAACGGTCTGCCGTGGCTATCCGCACGGCAGCCGCTGTGGCTACTACGACTTCCTGACCTTCGAGCGCGAGCAGCAGGGCGACGAGGAGTTCATCCCGAGCGCCTAGGACTTGCCGGGCTTCTTCAGCTGGAAATCGTAGCTGCCGTAGTGCAGATAGTTGGCCCAGTCGGCCGAGCCCAGCGACTTGACGGCGCCGCGAGCACCCTGCAGCGCCTCGCCGATCGTCGTGCCGCGCACCAGCTGTCCATACAGCGTCCCGGCGAAGCTTGCCGCGGCCGCGTCCGACACCGGCCACCATGTGCCGACGAAATTGGCCACGCCGCCGCGCAGGAACGCCTCCGCGAAGCCGGTGCTGCGCGACAGCGAGCGCGTGACCTGGGCGACTTCCCGCAGTCGGCCGGATTCGCAGGCGTTGAAGAACAGCAAGGTCGGCAGCGCGTCCAGCCCGGCCAGATCGGCGCCCGACAGCACGCGTCCGCCGGCACAGAGAATGCCGCTCGAGGCGGGCGCGCTGGCATCGAAGAACGCGTGTCCGGCGTAGTGCACGCTGTCCCAGGCGCCGGAGCGGAACTCCTCAAGCAGTCGGGCACGGGTCGCTTCGCCGCCGCGCAGCGTTGTTACTTCGAAGTCCGGCCCCGCCAGCTCCCGGGCGACGCGCGCGCCTTCCTGCTCGGCGCCCTGCAGGTCGCCGGTTGGATTGACGACCAGTAGCACCCTGAACGTCCCGGCCAGGCGCCGCGACTCGCGCCACTTGGCGACCGACATGCCCTCGGCGGCGTAGCGCCGGCTCAGGCCGGCCTCGGCCGCGGGCGACCAGCCGTTTATGGCCAGCGTCTCCCACGGCCACTGGGAACTCGCCGTGTCGTGCACGACGATCAGTGGGGTCTCGCGGACTTCCGGCAGGGCCTCCAGGGTGGCCTCCGGCAGCAGCAGGCGAGCGAGGTCCTCACCGAAGTCTCCCAGGCTGTCCTCGGCGAGCCGCGCGCCCAGTCCGCCGAGATGCCGGTCCAGCGCGCGGGTGTCCAGCTTGCGCGTGGCGGCCAGCGCCGTGCCCTTCGGCGTGGTGCCGAGCAGCGCGGCGCGGAGCTCACCGCCTTCCTGCTGCACGAACAGGTAGGACTGGGCGGTGGCGCGCGCCACCGGCCGGGTCTTGCGGACCACTTCGCCCACGGTGCGTGGCTGCAGCCGTACAAGTTCGCGATGGGGCGATGACGCGAGTACCAGCTCCATGGCCGTGCGCGCCGCGGTCAGCCGGCGGCGGCTGCGCGAGGCGAAGCTGATGCGCCGCAGCCGCTCGCCGGGCTGCAGCTCCGCGAGCGCGCCCAGGATGCCCGCCAGCATCGACTGTGCCGCGTGCGCCGGCGGCACGCCGGAAGCGGTGCCCCACAGCACGAACGCGATCTCGCGCACGCCCGCCAGGGCAAGGGTGCGGGTGACGTTGGCGGCCGCGAGGCGCTGCACTTCGGCGCCGTAGCGGCCGAAGTCACCCAGGCCGGCGAACACCACATAGCGCGCCCGCAGGCTGCGATGCGCGGCCGGCAGCACGAAGACCTCACCCGCCGCCGAGCCGATCGCGCGCCGCCCAGTCAGGTCGCGCACGGTGCCACCGAGGGCTTCGTCCACCGCGGCGGCGGCGCCCTCGGGCTCGACGTTGCTGAACACGCCGAGCGCGATCGCTTCGGCGGATTCCTCGACGATGCTGGCGAGCGACAAGCGCAGTTCCACCGGGCCGGTCGTCCCCGGGGCAAGACGCGCCGCCGGTCCGTCACTCGCGAGCGTCGTGGCCGGCGCCAGGAACTCGTGCAGGAAGGAGCGCTGCTGGTCCTCGCCCAGATCGCTCCAGAAGAGCTTTTCCCTGGAGGTGTCGGGCTGTTCCTCGGGCACCCAGCGGGCGCGCCGCTCTGCGCTGAGCGGCGCCTGCGGCAGCGCCTGGGAGTAGCCGCGGCGCAGCACATCGGTCACGGTACGGATGACCCGGGCGTCGCCGGGCAGCGCGCCGTGCGAGGCCCGCACATACCAGGTGGACAGGCCCGGCATCTCCGCGAGCTTCAGCGGCACGGTGCCGTCGCCGTCCTCGCTGAGGCGGAATTCCAGCTTGCCGTCGCGAATCCGTGCGCCGCTGACGGTCTCGCGGCCGGTTCCCGCGATCAGCGCGAAGCGCTCGTCGGGCGCGGGCAGCGACTGGCGCACGATGAATGCACCGCGCAGGAGCTGGGCGGCGGGCTTTGGCCCGCGCGGCCAGGATCCTGGCTTGAACGGATCGAAGTCCTCGCAGTCCTCCGGTCTCGGCAGCAGCTCGGTGAGCCCGGGAAAGGTGGTCAGCACGCGCCGTGCCAGGCGCTTGGCATCGCTGGTGAGGTCGAGTAGCGCCACGCGCTTTACCAGCGGGTGCGTGCCGCGCAACGCCTTCACTGCGGCGAAGGCGCCGTAGTTGGGCGTCCCGAGTTGCACGACGCGCCCGATCTTCGCCGCGGCCTTCTGGCCCAGCAGCGCACGGGCCACCAGCCCGCCCAGGCTGTGGGTGACGAGATGCACGCGCTCCGCCGGCTCCTGGTCGAGGCGGCGGGCCAGCCCGAGTGCGGCCGCCTTGATGCTCTGGCGCCAGTCGTAGGGATGGAAGTCGGCATTGAAGCCGGCGGCACGCAGCTCGAGCTTGAGCCGCAGGTAGGCGAACAGGATCACGCCGAGCGGCTCGATGCGTCGCTGCGAGGGCAGCGCGAGGCGCGACAGGCCACCGATGGCGATCTCGACCGGGTCGAACCACTTGATGTCGTCGGAGCGCTTCTCGCGGCGGATGCCGAGCGTGGAACCCATCAGCCCGGGCAGGATCAGCACGCGGTCGCCCGCCGCCGCGCGCTCGGCGCGCTGGATCAGCTCGCGCAACTCGGCGTGCTGCGCCGGGCCGAGCAGCTCGTCCAGCGCCGGGTCGCGGCGGCGGTCCGCGAGACGCCGTTCGACTTCCTGTTCGGTCAGCGACCACGTTCCGGCCGTCAAGCGCTTCCCCCAGGGTCCTGTCCTACCAGACGCTCAGCGCCGACGTTATAGCATGCGCGGCGGTACCGGCCCGCCATGGCGCAGACGCCGGCGCGTCAGGGCCAGTAGGGCTTGCGCAGCTCGCGCTTCAGCAGCTTGCCGTTCGGATTGCGTGGCAGGTCGTCGCGAAACTCGATCCGTGCCAGGCGTTGCTGCTTGCCGAGCCGCTCATTGGCCCAGGCCTTGAGGGCGTCCGCCTCGACCTCGTGACCTGGACGGCGCATCACCAGCCCGAGCGGCGTCTCGCCCCATTTCTCGTGCGGGATGCCGATCACGCCACAGTCGAACACCGCCGGATGGGTCTTCAGGACCGCCTCGATGTCGGCCGGAAAGATGTTCTGGCCGCCCGACAGGATCATGTCCTTCTTGCGGTCGACGACATACAGGTAGCCGTCCTCATCGAGTTGCCCGATGTCCCCGGTGCGCAGCCACGGCCGCCCTTGCTCGTCATGCCAGAGGGCCTCCGCGGTGGCGTCGGGCCGGTTGTGGTAGGCGCTCATCACGAAGCGTGACCAGCCGACGATCTCGCCGGACCGGCCCGCCGGCAGCTCCCGGCCGTCGTCATCGATGATCCTGAGGTCGGTGCCGGGCACCGGCTTGCCCACGGAGGTGGGCCTGTCCTCGAGGTCCTCCGGGTCGAGGGTTGTGATGATGCCCTCGGTGAGGCCATACAGCTCCATGAACTGGCAGCCGAAAGCCCTGGGCATCGAGCGCTTCAGGTCCACGTGCATCGGCGAGCCGACCGTGCACAGTATCTGCAGTGAACTGATGTCGTGCCTGCCGAAGGCCGGATCTTCGACGATCTTCTGGAACTGCAGTGGCACCATGCCGGCGAAGGTGCAGCGATGCCGCTCGACTTCCCTGAGCCAGCCAGCGGGCTCGAAATGCTCCATCACCACGATCGCGCCACCGGGCAGGAAGCTGCACAGCATGGCCGCCCAGCTGATGTTCGAGAACAGCCCAATCGGGCACAAGGCTACCGCGGTTGAATTGAATCTCAGGGCGAGGCCGACGTCGTAGGCCCATTCGATGCGGCGACGGTGGGAGTGCACGATCCCCTTCGGCAGCGCCGTGGTGCCGGAGCTGTAGATGATGTTGCAGGGCTCGTCGGGATCCGGCTCGACCGGGCAGCGCCCGGCGGTGGCCGCGTCGCGCCAGCTTGCGTAGTCGGTCCAGCCGGCGCCCCCGTCGACGCAGATCCAGCCGCCCTGCACCACGCCAGCCAGACGACTGCGCATGGCCTCGAGTCGCGCGTGCTGCAGCGGGGTGGCCACCACGGCACGCGCGCCGCAGTCCGCGATCATGCGTTCCACGCCCTCGTCCGATACCGAGAGGTTGAGCGGCACCACGCACACGCCGGCCTTCATGGCGCCGAACATCGCCTCGACCATGGGCAGGCCGTTGTTCATCAGCACCGCGAGCGAATCACCGCGTCCGAGACCGAGCGCGACCAGCGCGTTCGCGACCTGCTCGGTGCGGCGGTCGAACTCGGCCCAGCTCAGCGTGACGTCGCTGCACACTACCGCCGGGCGCTGGGCCCGCCAGCGGCCGTTGAGGCGGATGACGTCAGGAAAAATCGGCAACGGCCCGCGGATCATCTCCATGGATTCTTGCCCCTCACTGCGCGGTCCAGCCGCCGTCGATGGCGAGCGTCTGGCCGGTCACGTTGCGCGCCGCATCGCTCATGAAGTACCCGGCCGCGGCGACGATCTCCTCGATGGCGACGAACGACTTCTTGGGCATGGGCTTCAGCATGATCTCGCGGATGACTGCTTCTTCCGGCAGGCCGTGCTGCGCGGCCTGCGCGGCGATCTGCCGCTCGACCAGCGGCGTGCGCACGTAGGCCGGGCAGATGGTGTTTACGGTGATGTCGGTGTCGGCCGTTTCCAGCGCCAGGGTGCGCGACAGCCCCACCAGCCCGTGTTTGGCGGCGACATAGGCGCTCTTGTAGGGCGAGGCGACCAGCGAGTGGATCGAGCCGATGTTGACGATGCGCCCGAAGCCGCGCGAGCGCATGCCCGGCAGCACGGCACGCATCATGTTGGCGGCGCCCACCAGCATGACGGTGACCAGCAGGTGCCAGCGCTCGGCGGGGAAGTCCTCCAGACGCGCGACGTGCTGCAGGCCGGCGTTGTTGATGAGCACGTCGACGGGGCCCGTGGTCGGCTCGTTCAGCAGTGCGGTGGCCGCGGCAGCGTCGGTGACGTCGAGCGACGCGGCAACGGCCTGGGCGCCTGTCGCGACCAGTCCGCGTGCGACTGCCGCGGCGGCCGCGCCGTCCAGGTCGGTGACGATGAGCCGGTGGCCCGCCGCCGCAAAACCGGCCGCGAGGCCCGCGCCGATACCACTGCCGGCGCCCGTGATCAGGATACTTCGTGTCATCGCAACTCCCGTGCCACAAACTAACCGCTCGGCATTGCCAGGGCGTCCTACGTTAGTAGTATTCGGGCAGACAGGTGCGACCGGTACAAGGCTGCCAGCAGGCGGCGCGGGAGAACAGCGGTGAGCAGAGACCTCGGAGCGGTGGTGGCGGCGGCGATTGCGGCGGCGGGGATCAGCCTCGACGCGGGCGCGGTGCCGGCCGAGATCGTCGGCGAGCCGATCCGGCGGGTGGCGGAGGGCCCGGGTGACGACCTGCTGAGCGCCGGGCTCGGTCTGGCGGGGATTCGCGGCGATGCCCCGGGTTTCGCCGACCCGCTCGCGCCGACGGCATCGGAGTTGCGACGACGGGCGGTCCATACCGCCTACCGCGGGCTGGTCGACGTCACCGACGCCGGCGGCTTCGGGCGCCTGTTCGGTCCGCGCGGCGACCGGCGCATCGGCGGCGTCGAGTACCTGGCGGCGGTCCGCACGCCGGATGGCGCGGGCACGACGACGGTCATGCTGCAGATCCCGTCGCACTTCGATCCGCAGCAGCCATGCCTCGTCGTAGCCTCCTCATCGGGTTCCCGCGGCATCTACGGCGGGGTGCCGACCGCCGGCGAGTGGGGCCTCGAGCACGGTTGCGCGGTCGCCTACACCGACAAGGGCACCGGCGTCGGGTTCTTCGATCTCGACAGCGGCACCGGTTATCGCATCGACCTGCTGGCGACGCGCGACGCGGACGACCCGCTGCTGACGTTCCGGCCGGCGGACCCGGCAGCGGCCGCGGCCTTCGCCAAGGATCATCCGCATCGCGTCGCGGTCAAGCATGCGCATTCGCAGACGAATCCCGAGAAGGACTGGGGCCTGTACGTGCTGCAGGCGGCCAAGGCCGGCTTCGGCCTGCTGAACGCGGAGTTCCCGGGCGAGGATGGCGCGGCGCGCTTCACGCGCGAGAACACGCTGGTGATCGCTTCTGGCGTGTCGAACGGCGGCGGGGCGGTGCTGCGCGCCGTCGAGCAGGACGCGGAAGGGTTGCTGGACGCCGCGGTGGTGTCGGAACCCAATGCCTGGCCGGGGGCCGCGGCAGGGCTCGCGATCAGGCAGGGCGAACGCGCCGTTTACCAGGGTCCGGCGCTCTCGCTGTACGACTACAGCACCCTGCAGTACCTGCTGCAGCCGGCAGCGATCCTCGCGCCGGCGGATCCCGCATCGCCGCTGGTGGCCATCAATCCGGCCCAGCGGCCCTTGTGGGAGCAGTGGACCGCAGGCCTGGCCGCGGCCGCTCTGGTGGCGGGCGAGACCCAGGCGGCCCAGGCCGCGGATGCGCGGGCCAAGCTCGAGGCCGCGGGCCTGTTGCCGGAAGCGCTCGAGCTCGGCGCCATGAACGTGCAGTTCGGGCTGTGGCCGGCCATCGTGACCGCCTATGCCAGCGCGCATGGACGCCTGCCGGTCGACACGACCGCCTGTGGCGTGAGCTTCGCGGCCACCGATGACGAGTTCAAGGCGCGCGCCCTGACTGCGGCGGAACTGGCGAAGCTCGCCGCAGACGGCTCCGGGGTGCCGCCGACCGGGGGCGTGCAGCTGGTCACCAATGTCGGCGGCGGGATCTTCGCGTCGCTCGGCAGCCTGGACGCCGCGTTGTGCTTCCGGTCCCTGGCGACGGGGGCGGCCCATGGCGGCAAGCCGGCTGCGGGGCAGGAGGCGCTCTCGAATCGCGTGCGGTCCGGCATCGAGGAAGTCCGCTTGAGCGCCAGCCTGCGCGGCAAGCCAGTGATGATGCTGCATGGCCGGCGCGACGCGCTCGTTCCCGGTGAACCACACCTCGCGCGCCTACTATGCCCGGCATCGCGCTCTCGGCGAGGACACCCTGCGCTACTACGAGGTCGAGCACGGCCAGCATTTCGATGCCTTCATTCCGCTGCTGCCCGGCTGGTCGACGGCACTCGTGCCGCTGCAGCCCAAGCTCGTCACCGCCACCGAGATCATGTACCGCCATCTCACCGAGGGTGCGCCGCTGCCACCGAGCCAGGTGGTGCGGTCCACTCCGCGGCGCGTGACGGAGGACGGCGGCATCGAACCGCTCGAGTCCCGCCACCTCGGCGCGCTGGTGCTCGAGCCCGGCGGCGACGCCATCGTCGTGCGGGACGGGACTCTCTTCATTCCGGACTAGCAGGAGCCAGCCAGTGATCGAGTTGCACACCGCCGCCACGCCGAACGGCCACAAGGTGTCGATCGCGCTCGAGGAGCTCGAGCTGCCTTACCGCGTTCACAAGATCGACCTGGCGGCGCTGCAGCAGAAGACGCCGGAGTTTCTCGACCTCAACCCGAACGGACGCATCCCGGTCATCGTCGACACGGAGGCGGACGACTTCGTGGTGTTCGAGTCCGGCGCGATCCTCGTCTACCTCGCCGAGAAGACCGGCCGGCTCATGCCCACCGAGGTGAAGGGCCGCTCGCGGGTCATGCAGTGGCTGATGTTCCAGATGGGGGGCATCGGGCCGATGATGGGACAGGCCAATGTCTTCTTCCGCTATTTCCCGGAGAAGATCCAGCCCGCCATCGATCGCTACCAGGGTGAGGTCCGGCGCCTGTTCGGCGTCCTCGACGGCCACCTGGCGAAGAACGAGTACCTCGCGGGGGACTACTCGATCGCCGATATCGCCAACTGGGCCTGGGTGCGAACCGCGAAGTGGTCGGGCGTCGAGCTCGACGGCCTGCCGAATCTCATGCGCTGGGTGGAACAGCTCGCCGCGCGCCCCGCCTGCCAGCGCGGCATCGAAGTTCCACCGCGGCCGATCAAGGTGGAGGAGGGCGACGGCGCGAAGAAGTTCGCCGAGGAAGCGCGCAAGATGGTCGAGTTCGGCAGGAAGCCGTAGCGCCGCGGGCAGCCGGGTTCAGCGGAGTCCGAGCGCCTCGATCATCTGCCGTACGCTCGACAGCTGCGCCGCATCCCGTGTCGCATAGTCCGGGCCCGTGTACCCCCACCAGTCCCAGCAACCCTGCGGATTCAGCGGCATGAACAGACTCTTCTTGACCTGCGGATAGAGCACGACGATGCCGGTTCGAAGCGGCCCAGCGGTTGTAGCCCGCGTCATTGACGAAAGCGCGGCCAACGAAGCCGGTGCCCTGGCGGCAGCCGTGAAAGGCGACGTGCAGCCGGCACTGTTCGCCACTTGCGCACGGGGCGGGGACGAAGGCATAGCCGATGGGTGCCAGCGACGACCTCGCCGCGGCGCTGGCGTAGCGCGCCTGGTCGAACGCGATCAGCTTTCCCCCGTTTGTCTTCGAGGGCTCGGCCAGCGGGCCGTACAGCTGCTGCAGCAGCGCGCCCGCGGCGTCGTAGTCGCAGTCGTTGATCCAGGGCTCGCTCGCGGTCGAGCAGGCGATGCCGGCGTCGAGCGTCGGGAAGCCATGCGCTGCCGGCACGTTCGTCTCGTAGCGAATCTGTTTCCTGTCCATGAAGGCGGCATAGAAGTCCGCCAGTGCGTCGGTGACCGGCCGGCCGACCGTCTCGTCCCGGCTGCCGTGGAACAGCCATACCCGGTCGCCGGCCAGGCCGGCGACGTCGTCGATCCGCTGCTCGCGCGCCGCAGTCCTTGCGGACGTGACCAGGGCCGCGGTGTCGGGCGCGCGATCGGCTGCCTTCAGGCACTCGCCGAGCGCCTTCGACAGCGTGTCCTGGGCGCAGAACCAGGGGCCGCCCGCGATGACGCCGGCGCCGGCGACTGACTTCGAGTACGCGACCTGGTACTGCACGGCCATGTAGCCGCCGGAGGAGATGCCCGAGACGGTCAGGCTGTCCGGCGCGATATTCAGGCGCGGCAGCGGATCGGCGGCCAGCGCGGGTGCCGCGACCGCCAGCGCCAGCGCGACCAGAAAGTATCTGTGCATCATTGATCTCCGCCAACGGCAGCGCCACATAGCATACGGCCCCGGGAAGGCTACCGCCTCACCGGGGCCGCGAGCTCAGCCGTCCAGGTCCTTTAGAACCGGTACTCGAACGCGGCTGTGACCGTGAGCGGATTGCCGTAGAAGGCCAGCACCGAGTTGTCGGTCGCCGCACCCGGGAAGTTGTAGCCCGAGGTGATGTAGCGCTCGTCGCCGAGGTTGCGCCCGTACAGCCCCACGCGCCAGTGATCGTCGTCCGAGGTCCAGTTGACCGAGGCGTCGAACAGCCAGAACGCTTCCTGGTCCAGCAGCGGGATGGCGAACTCGAATTGCTGGGTGTCGCCGCGATAGGCGGCCGAGCCGGTGAAGGCGAGCGTGCCGGAAGCGCTGCCGAGATTGAGCGGCAGGGCGTAGGTCAGGCTGGCGCTGCCGGTCCAGTCGGGCGTGTTCTGCACGTCGCGCTGATCGGAGACATCCACGCCTGCCAGTACGAACTCGGTGTACTTGGCGTTGATGTAGCCGATGCCGACTGTGCCGGAGAGGCGTTCCGTGAACCGCGCCGCGCCCTCGATCTCGACGCCGTAGATCTCGGCGGCGCCGGCGTTGGTCACGGTGCCGACGAAAGACACCGGCGGGCCGGGCACGATCACCGAGCCCGGGATCTGCACGTCCGTGTAGTCCGCATAGAACACCGCCGTGTTCAGGGTCGCGCGGCCCTCGAGCAGCGACGTCTTCGCGCCCAGTTCGTAGGAATCGACGATCTCCGGCAGGAAGCCGTCGCGGACGTCGGCGTTGGCGTAGTTGCCGCGCGGATCGAAGCCGCCGCCCTTGAAGCCCTGGGAGTACGAGGCGTAGAGGTTGAGGTCTGCGTTCGGTTCCCAGGCGAGGATCACGCGCGGGGTGAACTTGCTGTCGGTGCGCGAGCCGTTGAACTCCGGCACGACCTCCTCGCCGCCGACGATCACCGGCACCGTGAGGCTGACCGCGGCGTTGTTGCCGAAGTAGGGCGAGTTCACGCCCAGGAACGTCTCGCGCACGATGCGCGAGGTGCGCTCGTCTTCCGTGTAGCGTCCGCCGACCGTCAGGCTCCACTGGTCGTTCAGGTCGAAGGTTGCCTCGCCGAAGATCGCCCAGGTCTTGGTGTCGACGTCGCCGAGCGTAAAGCTGGTGACGCTGGTGAAGACGACGTCGAACGCGTTGAAGGCGTTGGCGTCGAGATAGTAGGCGCCGGCCACGACATTCAGACGGTCGGCGTCATAGATCAGCTGGAATTCCTGGCTGAACTGGTCGTTGTTGTAGACGACCGGCGCGTCGAAGGTCTGCGGCGCGGTCGAATCGAAGTCGATCGGCGACTTCGACTTGTCCTCACGGTACGCCGTGATCGACTGGAAGGACCAGGTGTCGCCGGGCGCCCAGTCGATCTTCAGCTGGCCGCCGTTGGCCACGAAGCTGTTCTCCCGGATCGGGCCGAACGTGGTGATGCCGGCCGTGGTGTCGTAGTCGTCGGACAGCAGCGCCGGCTGGGCCGGCGAGATCGTCGGCAGCAGCCGGTAGCCCTGCCGGGGCGAAGAGCCCTCGTCGGTCCGGTCGCCGGACAGCGTTACCAGCAGGTCGGCGGTCGGCTGCCATTCCGCCGAGATGCGCGCCGCGAGGACGTCCTTGTCGTAGTTCTCGTCGCCGGTCGTGAGGTTCTTGCCGAAGCCGTCCCGGGTCAGCTTGGCGATCGCCGCGCCGACGCGGAAGGTGTCGGACAGCGGCGTCGAGGCCGACACCGTGCCGTCGAGCTGCGAGTAGGTGCCGACCGCCAGCCGCGCGCGGAATGTCGGATCGTTGGGGTCGATCCGGCGCGTGACGTACTTGACCGCGCCGCCGATCGTGTTGCGGCCGTACAGGGTGCCCTGCGGTCCGCGCAGCACTTCGACGCGTTCGACGTCGTAGACGTCGAGAACGGCGCCTTGCGGGCGGTTCAGATACACGTCGTCGAGATAGATGCCGACACCCTGCTCGAAGCCGGCCACCGGATCCTGCTGGCCCACGCCGCGGATGAAGGCGGTGAGGGTCGAGTTGGTGGCGCGAGAGTTCTCCAGCGTCACGTTCGGGACGCTTTGGGAGATGGCCGTCAGGTCTTCCGCTCCAACCGCCTGCAGGGCGTCGCCGGAGAACGTGGACACCGCCACCGGCACGTCCTGCAGGTTTTCCTCGCGCTTGCGCGCGGTAACCACGATCTCCTCGATCATGACGGTGCCTTGCTGCGCCAGTGCAGGCACGGGCAACGCGGCCGCGATCGCCGCGGCCAGCAGCAGGTTCCTCGAAGCACGCTTCTCGTTCATGCAAACCCCCTTCAGAGATCGTTGCGTTTACGCCACGCTGGCGCCGCCGATGTGCCCGGCATGGCGCAGGACGTTACCCGCCGCGCCACGGCGCCACACTTGTACGTTAGTACTATTCACGCGCATTGCCGGTCGGGGGAACACTGCCTCGCGCGGCAGACCGGTCGCGGCGCGGAGAAACAACATGCTGAGCATGATCGGGCTGCTCGCCGGCCTCGCCCTGCTGATCGTGCTCACCATGCGCGGCGTCGAGCTGCTTGATTGCGGCGCCGCTGTGCGCGCTGCTGGTGGCGCTGACCAGTGGCTTCGCGGTCTTCCCGCAGCTGGCCGCCGCGGATGCGCCGAGTTTCACGACCGCCTACATGCAGGGCTTCGTCAGTTTCGTCACCGCCTGGTTCTTCATGTTCCTGCTCGGCTCGCTGTTCGGCAAGTTCATGGAGGCCAGCGGCGCCGCCGATGGCGTCGCGCGCTTCATCATCGGCCGTCTCGGCGCGCGGCACGCGGTGCTGGCGGTGGTGATCGCCTGCGCCGTGCTGACCTACGGCGGCGTGAGCGTCTTCGTCGTCGCGTTCTCGGTCTACCCGGTCGCCTTGTCGCTGTTCCGGGCGGCCGACCTGCCGCGGCGGTTCCTCCCGGGGACCATGGCGTTCGGCTCGGTCACCTTCACCATGACTTCGGCGGGCTCGCCCGAAATCCAGAACTGGATTCCGATCAAGTTCCTCGGCACTTCTCCCTGGGCCGGCTGGGAAGTGTCCATCCCGGTCGCGCTGGTGATGGCGACGCTGGGCTACCTGTGGCTGCGCCGCATGGTCGGCTCGGCGGTCGCGTCCGGCGAGCACTTCGAGGCGCGCGTCGACGATCCCGAGGCGCGCGAGCGCGACATGCCCTCGGCGGCTTCGGGCGTGCTGCCGCTGGTGGCCGTGCTGGTGCTGTCGTTCCTGCTGCACGACACGCTGAAGGAGTCGGCCCTGATCGTCGCTCTGGCGGGCGGCATCCTCACCAGCCTGGTCTTGCACCGCCGCTACTTCGGCAGTCTGCAGGAGCCCATCGCCATGGGCGCGCTCGGCGCGCTGATCGCGATCGCCAACACCGCCGCCGTGGTCGGTTTCGGCGGCGTCGCGAAGCTGACCCCGGCCTTCGCCCAGGCGGTGGACGTGATCACCCACCTGCCTGGCAATCCGCTGATCGGCGCGGCGATCGCGGTCAGCGTGATCGCGGGGCTGGCCGGGTCTGCCTCCGGCGGCCAGGCGATTGCCCTGCCCATCCTCGCGCCGCACTTCATCGCCGAGGGCGTGAGTCCGGACGCGCTGCACCGCATCGTGGCGATTTCCTCCGGCGGCCTCGATTCGCTGCCGCACAACGGCTATGTCGTGACCACCATCCGCTCCATCTGCAAGGAACAGTATGCGGCCGCCTATCCGGCCATGGCGGCGCTGACCGTGGTGATCCCGGTGCTCGGCGTGGCGCTGGCGGTGCTGCTCTTCAGCCTGTAGCCAGGAGGTCGGCGTGACGCCGGGCGCGACTTATACTGGGCTGATGCTCGCTCCCTGGCTGCTGGCCCTGCTCGCTCTCGCTTACGTCGGCGTGCTGTTCGGCATCGCCTGGTGGGGCGACCGCGCTGCCGCCGAGGGGCGGGTGACGCCGACCTTCATCTGGGTCTACGCACTGGCGCTCGCCGTGCACTGCACTTCGTGGGCCTACTACGGGACCGTCGGCCAGTCGGCCAGCCTGGGCTGGTTCATTCCGCCCACCTATGTCGGCGTCATCGCGCTGTTCGTCCTCGGGCCCAGCCTGATCGCCAAGTTGATCCGTGTCAGCCGGCGCGAACGGATCTCGTCGGTCGCCGATTTCGTCGCGGCCCGCTACGGCCGGGACCGGACGGTGGCGGTCGCGGTCACGTTGATCGCCACCTTCGGCGTGATCCCCTACATCGCGCTGCAGCTGAAGGCCATCGATCTGTCCTTTCACGCGCTGGCGGCGCCCCGTACCGCGGACTTCGCCAGTGGCGAGACATCGATCTACGTGGCGGCGGTGCTGGCGGCGTTCGCGATCCTGTTCGGTGCGCGCCAGGTGGACGCCACCCAGCACCGGCCCGGCATGATGCTGGCGCTGGCGTTCGGCTCGCTGTTCAAGCTGGTCGCATTCATCGCGGTGGGCGTGTTCGTGACCTTCGGCCTGTTCGACGGCTTTGCCGACCTGTCGCGGCAGGCCGCGGCGGTCCCCGGGCTGGCAGCCGCGCGCGAGTCACTGGCCGCCCCGGAGCACTACGCGGCGCTCGCCGTGCTCGGGTTCTTCGCGATCTTCTGCCTGCCCTGGCAGTTCCATGTCGGCGTCGTCGAGAGCGGCGGCCCGCGTGACCTGCGCCTCGCGCGCTGGGTCTTTCCGGCCTACCTGCTGCTGATCAGCGTATTCATCCTGCCGATCGCCAATGCAGGGCTGGTGCTGGGCGCCGGCGAAGCCGACCTGTTCGTGCTCAGCCTGCCGCTGGGCGCCGGCGCGGATCCGCTCGCACTGTTCGCGTTCCTGGGCGGGCTGGCTGCCGCGACCGGCATGGTCATCGTCGCCGCCATCGCGCTGGCCACGATGCTCTGCAACGAAGTGGCCATGCCGTTGCTGTTGCGCAGCAGCGGCCGGCTGCGCGCCTCGGCCGATCTCAGTGGCGTGCTGCTCGCCGTGCGGCGCAGCGCGATCGTGCTGCTGCTGCTGTTCGCCTGGCTGTATCACCGCTGGATCGCGCAGAACGATGCGCTGGCGGCGATCGGCGAGATCGCGCTGGCGGCCGCGGCCCTGCTCGGCCCGGCGATGCTGGCCGGGCTCTACTGGCGGCGGGCGTCGCGCTTCGGAGCGCTGACCAGCCTGGTGCTGGGGTTCATTGCATGGTCGTGGACGCTGTTGTTGCCGACGCTCGCCCAGGCGGGCCTGGCGCCGACTGCGCTGGTCGATGCCGGCCCCATGGCCGTCGCCTGGCTGCGCCCGACCGGGATGTTTGGTCTCGACGGGATGAACGTGCTGGCGCACGGACTGCTGGTCAGCCTCGGTGCGGCGACCGCCGGGCTCATCGCCGGCTCATTGCTGTCGCGCCGCTCGCTGGTGGAACGCATCCAGTCGGCCGCCTTCGTCGATGCCGAGCCGTCCGCCCAGGCGCGCCTCGCTGCCCAGGACGGGCGGGGCCTGACGCTCAGGGAGCTGCAGGCGCTCACCGAGCGCTTCGTCGGTGCGCGCCGCGCGGCGGCGCACTTCGCCGAGCTTGCGCGCGGTGTGGACGGCGGCACGCGCGCTTCGACCGACCAGCTGGAGGCGACCCAACGGCTGCTGGCCTCGGCCGTCGGCGCCTCCTCGGCGCAGCGGCTCATCGAGGCGGCACTGGTCGGACGGCAACTGCCGATCGAGGACGTGGTCTCGCTGGTCGATGGCGCTTCCCAGGCGCTCGAGTTCAGTCAGGAGCTGCTGCAGACGACTCTCGAGAACGTCAGCCAGGGCGTGAGCGTGGTGGACGCGGAGCGGCGCATCGTGGCCTGGAACCGCCGCTACCTGGAGTTGTACCGCTACCCGCCGGGGCTGGTGCGTGTCGGCCGGCCGGTGGTCGACCTGCTGCGCTACAACGCCGAGCGCGGCGAGCTCGGACCGGGTGATCCGGAGGAGCTGGTGACGCGCCGGCTCGCGCATCTCGAGCGCGGCACGGCCTATACCTTTCAGCGCGAGCGTCCGAACGGCATGGTGCTCGAGATTCGCGGCAATCCGATACCGGGTGGTGGCTTCGTCACCAGCTACAGCGACGTCACGGAGTACAAGCGCGCCGAGCTGGCCTTGAAGATCGCCAACGAGACGCTGGAGCAGCGCGTGCGCGAGCGCACCCGCGAGCTGTCGGCGATCAACGCGGAGCTGCGCCTCGCCAAGAGCGAGGCCGAGCGGGCGAACCTCAGCAAGACGCGTTTCCTGGCCGCCGCCGGTCACGACCTGCTGCAGCCCTTGAACGCCGCCGGGCTGTTCGCGGGAGCGCTGGGCCAGAAGTTGTCCACCGACGCGCAGCGCCTGCTGCTGGTCGACCTCGAAGGCTGCCTCGCGAACGCCGAGGGCCTGCTGTCGGATCTGCTCGACATCTCCAAGCTGGACGCCGGGGTGATCCGTGGCGTACCGGAGGATTTCCAGGTTGCCGAGCTGCTGGAGGACCTCGATCGCGAGTTCAGGATGCAGGCGGCGGCGCGTGGCCTGCGTCTGGCGGTGCGCCGCACGCGCCTGGCCGCCCACAGCGACCGCAAGCTGCTGCGGCGGGTGCTGCAGAACTTCCTGTCCAATGCGCTGCGCTACACCAGTTCCGGCGGGGTCGTGGTCGGCGCGCGGCGGGCGGGTCCGAAGCTGCGGCTCGAGGTCTGGGACAGCGGCGGCGGCATCGCGCCGGAACAGCAGCGGCGGGTCTTCGACGAGTTCGTGCGTGGCAGCGGCGGCCGGCCAGCCCGCGACACCGAGGGTTTCGGGCTGGGCCTCGCCATTGCCGAGCGCATAGCCCGCGTGCTGTCGCATCGCATCGGCGTGCGCTCGATCCCGGGACGCGGCTCGGTGTTCTGGATCGAGGTCGGGCGCGCCCCGGAGATTGCACAGGCAGCGGCGCCGGTGCTGTTGCCAAGACCGGCGGGCGGGCTCGAGGGCGTGAAAGTCGTCTGCGTCGACAATGACCCCTCGGCGCTGCGCGGCATCGCTTCCTTGCTGGAGGCCTGGGGCTGCCGGGTGCGCGCCTGCCGCGGCGTCGACGAGGCTCTCGCTGCGGCTTCCTGGTCGCCGGACCTGCTGGTGCTCGACTATCACCTCGATGACGGCGTGACCGGGCTCGACCTGCTGCAGCGGCTGCGCACCGAGGCTGGCGTCGACGTGCCGGTCCTGCTCGTCTCGGCGGATGCCAGCGAGCGGCTGCGCGAGCAGGCCGAGAGCGCCGCCTGCGTGCTGCTGCGCAAGCCGCTCAAGCCGCTGCAGGTGCGAAGCGCCTTGCGCCGGCTGCTCGAGTTTCCCCTGCCGTCACGGGAAGCACGCTAGGCCCGGAGCCGATACGGTTCCGGCCAGGGCCGCGCACGGGGAAGGGTGTTCCCCGTCCCCGTGCGCACCGTGGCTGCGACCGCTAGAAGTTGACGCGGAACTCGATGCCCACGCTGCGGGGCTCGTTGATGAACCCCGTCAGGTTGTTGAAGTCGATACCGCCCACCGTCTTGATCTCGTCGAGGATGTTGCGGACGAACACCGCCGACTGGTAGCGGCCGTCATTCCAGTCGTAGCCGACCCGCAGGCCGCCTTCCAGCAGCGCCGAGCCCGTGAACTCGGTCGACTCGTACAGGAAGAACGAGACCTTGCTGCGGTACGCCCAGTCCGTATAGACGTACAATTCGCCGTCACCGACCGGAGCACCATAGCGCGCCGTCACGTTCGCGATCCACTCCGGCGCCTGCGGCAGGCTGTTGCCGTCGATGCTGACCGTCGCCGGCACGAACGGCGGAATGGCGGGCGCGATCACCGGGTCGAGGAAGGTGCAGCCCGAGCCGCAGACCTGGATCCCCAGGTTGGGATCGTCGATCTCGGTGTCGTTGTAGCTGAGGCCGAGCGTCACCAGCAGCCGTTCGGTCAGGTAGGCGTCCAGGTCCAGCTCGAAACCCTGGCCTTTGGTCTTGTCGGCGTTGATCAGGGTGTTGAAGTTGGTCGCGCCACCCACCGCGGTCAGCTGCTGGTTGTCGACGGTGAACGAAAAGACCGTGAAGCCCAACCGGCCGCGGCCGCCGAGGAACTCATGCTTGATGCCGGCCTCGTACGAGGTCACCGTCTCCGAGTCGGCCACCGAGACGACGTCGCCGAACAGCAGGCGCCCCTGGATGCTCGGCGCGCGGAAGCCGCGGGCGATGCGCGCGAACAGGTTCGTGTCGTCGCGCACGGACCAGGTGGCGTTCACATCCCAGCTGATGTCGTCGTCGCTGGTGTTGACCACGATCGGGCCGATCGGCCCGGCGCCGATGGGCGACTGCGACCGTGACGCGACGAAGTCCTTCTCGTCGTCGGTGTAGCGCAGGCCTGCCGCCGACGGACAGCGTGTCGGTGAGCTCCAGGTCGGCCGAGGCGTAGATCGCCCAGGCCTGGTTGTCCTGCTCCTGCACCGCGTAGCCGTTTTGCACGCCGCCGGCGAGCGTGTCGTAGTTGAAGCTGTCGATCGTGATCGACTCGTCGAAGTAGAACGCGCCGATCTGCCAGTCGAAGCGGCCCCAGTCGAGCGACTCGAGGCGGAATTCCTGCGTGAACTGGCTGTGGTCCGGCAGGCCGTCGGCCGACTCGGCAGGGAAGGGTATGAAACCCGGGCCGAAGTTGCCGGGGCCCAGGAAGACGGCGCCGAAACCGCCGTCGATGTCGCCGCGGCTGAATACCTCGGCCGACTCGTAGCCGGTGATCGAGTGCAGCGCGACGCGAGTCGAAGTCGAACCTCAGGCGGGCGCTGCCGCCCCAGGTGTCGAGTTCCTGCTCGTTGGCGCCGTCGTAGAACACCACCGATTCCTTGAAGCCCAGCGGACGGCGGTTCGTGCCGGGATCGGTGATGTTGGCGCGAAACAGCCGGGCCGTGCCGTCGAGGCTGCGCACGTGCAGGTTGAACAGCGCGGTGAAGTCGTTGCCGGCGTCGTACAGCAGCTGCGCGCGGGCGGCGATACTCGTCGTAGCCGTCGTACTGGTCCTTCTGGCCCGTGAAGCCGTTATCGATCCAGTCGTCGCGGTGCTGCACCAGGCCCGAAAGGCGTGCGGACCAGTTCTCGCCGAGCGGCCCGCTGATCGCGCCTTCGAAGTTCATCGTGGCGTTGGTGCCGTACGACACCCGCGCGAATCCCTCCTGCTCGCGGGTGGGCGCCGCCGAGTTGAACTTGATGACGCCGGCGGGCGTGTTGCGGCCGAACAGCGTTCCCTGTGGACCGCGGAAGGTCTCCACGGACGCCAGGTCGAACACCGGGAAGCCCTTCAGGATCGGGTTTTCCTGGACCACCTCGTCGTAGACCAGCGACACCGGCTGGGAGGCATTCAGGTCGAAGTCGGTGTTGCCGAGGCCGCGGATGTAGAAGCGCGGGAAGGCGCGACCGAAGGATGACTCGATCAACAGGCTCGGGATGCGGGCCGACAGGAACCGGATGTCCTCGCCGCCAGAGCCGAGCACGCCGAGTTTCTCGCTGTCGATCGCCGTCACCGACATCGGCACGTCCTGCACGTCTTCCGAACGGCGCTGCGCGGTGACGAATACGGGTTCGAGTATCGAGGTGCCGGTGCCCGCCGCCTGCTGCGCTGCGGCTGCCGTCGAGAGGGTCATGGCCACCGCTGCGGCCAGGCTCATCGAGCAAGCCAGCGCGGTCCGGGTGTCGGTTGTCTTCTGCATCGCGAATTCCCCTGTGTTCTTGTTACGGATCCCGGACGGCTCGTGCCGCGGACCCGCTCCCGCGCGGATTCTAGCGGAGCCGCGCCGGGTGCTGACACTGCATTTTGCGCACCGGATCGGTGCAGCGGTCAGCCGACGGTCATCTGGTCCGAGTCCTGGATTTCCAGCTGTCGGAAGATCATGGAGGCCTGGGTCCGGTTGCGGACCCCGAGCTTGGCCAGCGCCGCCGAGACGTGCGCCTTCACAGTGGTTTCCTCGATCCCGAGGTCGGCCGCTATCTGCTTGTTGAGCCTGCCGACGGCGACCAGCTCGAGCACCCGGAACTGCTGTGGGGTCAGGCTCGCCAGCCGCGCAGCCAGCTCCTGGCCGGTGTCGCGCTGCCCCCGCGCGGACACCGGTAGCGTGGCCGGAAACCATTGTCCGCATTGGGCGACCACCCGGACCGCCTCGACCAGGCTGCCCGGGGGCGAGGACTTCGGAACGTACGCGGCGGCCCCGAACACCTGCGCCTGGCGCATGATGTCCGGGCTCTCGGTGGCGGAGACGATCATCACCGCGGTGCCGGGGTACTGGTTGCGCAGCCAGGCCAGCGGCGCGAAGCTCTTCCCGCCCGGCATCAGCAGGTCGAGCAGCACCAGGTCCGGTTCCTGTGCGGCGCGCTCGCGCAACGAGGCGACGTCGTCGGCCTCGAGGATCTCGGCATCCGGCAGCACCTGGGCGACCGCCTGGCGCAGCGCCGCGCGAAACAGCGGATGATCGTCGGCTATCAGTACTTTCATGGGTGTTCGCGCCCGACGCGGCTGGCAGGAACCGGCAGCGCTCAGCTCATGGCCGGTCCGATGATGTCGCAGACCGCGGCGATCGCCGTTTCGCGAGATGACGACTTGCGCCAGGCTGCGCCGATCAATCGCGACGGTACGGGCGGCGCAAACGGCCGGAATACCAGTCCGCGGGCCCCGGCGATCGGGCCCTCGGCCGCGAGGCGCGGCATCAGGGTGATGCCGAGTCCGGCGCCGACCATCTGCCTGAGCGTCTCCAGGCTGGTCGCGCGGAAGTCCTGTTCCTCGGCGATGCCGACAGTGCCGCAAACGTCGAGGGCCTGGTCGCGCAGGCAGTGGCCTTCGTCGAGCAGCAGCACGGTTTCCCCCTCGAGGTCGGACACCTTCACGCGCTTGCGCTCGGCCAGCCGATGCTGGCGGTGCATCGCCACCATGAACGACTCGGCGTACAGCGTGCGGGTCTCGAGGCCCGCGGTGTCGGACGGCAGGGCCAGGATGGCCAGGTCGATGGCGCCCTCGCGCAGCTTCGCCAGCAGGTCCGCCGTCTGGTGCTCGAACAGTATCAGCTGCACGTTCGGCAGGCCGCGCTTCAGGCGGGTCGCCACCTTTGGCAGCAGGTACGGCGCGACCGTGGGGATCAGCCCGATGCGCAGGCGGCCAGTGAGCGGATCGCGGCTGGCGCGCGCCAGCGCGCGGATGTCGTCGGCCTCCTGCAGGATGCGGCGGGCCCGCTCGACCAGCCGCTGCCCGACGTCGGTGAGCGCGACATGGCGTGGCTGGCGCTCGAACAGCTGCACGCCGAGGTATTCCTCGAGCTTCTTGATCTGCGCCGAAAGCGTCGGCTGGCTGACGTGACAGCGCTCGGCGGCTTCGCCGAAATGCGCGGTCTCGGCCAGCGCCACCACGTACTGGAGGTCGCGGAGATTCATGAGGCTCGTTGATTGACCATGCCTATGGACATGATCGGATCAATCCACCGTGCAAATCAAGCCGCGGGACGGAACGAATCAGTGCGGATGTCGATGGCGCAACAGGTGCGGCCGTTCCAGGCCGTGCGCCAGCATCAGCGCCTCGTCGTCGAGCAGGTCCAGGCTGGGGCCGTCGGCGACGATCCGGCCGCCGTCGAGCAGGATGGCCCGCGGGCAGATTTCCACCACCATTTCGAGGTCGTGGGTGGCGATCAGCTGGGCCACGGGCAGGCGGGTCAGCAGCTGCATCAGCGCGCGGCGGCCACGGGGATCGAGGTCGCTGGTCGGCTCGTCGAGCGCCAGCAGCCTGGCGTCACAGGCCAGCAGGCCGGCGAGGCATGCGCGCCGCTTCTCGCCGCGGCTCAGGTGGTGCGGCAGCCGCTGCTCGAAGCCCGCCAGCCCGACCCGTTCCAGCGACTGGCTCACCAGCCGCGACAGCTCCGGTTCCGCCACGCCCAGTTGCCGCGGCCCGAAGCCGACGTCCTCCTCGACGCTCGGGCAGAACAGCTGGTCGTCCGGATCCTGGAACAGCAGTCCCACGTGGCGTCGCACCGCAGCGAGATTCGGCTCGCTGACCGGCAGACCCTCCACGTGAACGGCGGGTCGCGCTGCCGGGCGTTCGGGCAGCAGGCCGTTCAGATGCAGCAGCAAGGTCGACTTGCCGGCGCCGTTGGGGCCGATCAGCGCGACCCGTTCCCCGTCGGCGATGCTGAAGGACACTTCGCAGAGCGCCTCGTGTCCGTCCGCGTAGCGATAGCCCAGTTGCTCGACGACAAGTACGCTCATGTCTTCCAGCCGCGTGCGCACATCGCCGAGTAGATGCGCTCGGCGCGTTCGGACGAACGGACGAACAATTGCGCCGCGACTTCCGACGAGGCGCGCCACGCGCCGCCACGGCCGGTCGAGAAGCTGCGGCTGCGGCGCGCCCGGAGCATGCGCTGCATCTCGTCGACGAGCACGAACAGGTAGCGGTGCATGAGCGCCAGGGTCGTCACCAGCAGCGCCGGAACCCGTATCCGCCACAGGACCTGCAGCATGTCGGAGAAGCGCGTGGTGGTGGTCAGGATCACCACCAGCGACAGGCACAGGGTGCTCTTGGCCAGCATGGACGCGAACATCGGCCAGCCGTCCGGCTGGAACAGCGCGAGCACCGCGACCCCGATGGCGAATGGCTCGACCAGCATCAGGCGGAACAGCAGGTGCCTTGCGGGCAGACGGGTTGCGGCGGCGAGCAGCAGCACGACGACCAGCGCCGCGGCATGAGCCAGCCACGCCCCGCGCGGCAGCAACACCACGCCGATCACCCCGAGCAGCACCAGGCCCAGCTTCCAGCCGGCAGGGAGGCGATGAATGACACTCGTACCCGGACGGTACGGCGTGAGCAGCTGCTGCGGGTCCACGGTGGCTTCAGGGCCGCGGCGTGGCTCGCGGGCGGGTCAATGCGCGGGCCAGCAGCCAGGCCAGCACGAACGCCGTGACGGTGCCGATGGCGGCGGCCAGCAACGTCGAGGCGACCGGAACGGACAACAGCCCGGTCGAGTAGTCCGGCAGGGGGGCAGCCAGCAGCTGGCCTGCCCGGGCGTCGAATCCGAAACGCTCCGCCACGTGCTCGAGCCCGTCCGGCAGGCTGCTCGCGAACGGTGCCGCGAGGGTCAGCGCCGCCAGCACCGATGCCGCGACGTAGCCATGGACCCGCCGCGGGCGCGCGCCGCCCGCGGCCGGTGCCGCCAGCAGCTCGGGCCGTGACCGGGCCACCGAGGCCAGCACCAGCATGGTGATGGCCGCCTCGCCGAGGCCGATCAGCATGTGCACGCCGCCCATCGCCGGGACGGCGATCCGCGCGCCGACCGTGCCGGACAGCGACAACTCGACGGCGCAGGCGACCGCCGCGATGACCGTCGAACACCACGCGGCGAATCCCGCCGCGACCAGCCGCGCCCGCGGTCCGTCGCCTGCCGCAGCGAGCACCAGCCGGTACACGGCGAAGCCGCTCAGCGTGGCGATCAGCGCCATGTTCAGCACGTTGGCGCCGAGGGCCGTGATGCCGCCATCGGCAAACATGAAACATTGCAGGATGAGCACCGCGGTCATCACGATGATCGCCGCGGCCGGGCCGAGCAGCACCGCGGCCAGCACGCCCCCCATCAGGTGGCCCGAGGTGCCGGCCGCGACGGGGAAGTTGAGCATCTGCGCCGCGAAGATGAACGCGGCCGCGAGACCTATCAGCGGCACACGCCGCGGCGGCAAGCCGCCGCGCACCCGACGCAGCGCTAGCGCCACGCCCGCCGTCGCGAGCACGGCCGTGGCGGCCGCGGTCTGGGCGTCGAGGAATCCGTCTGGTATGTGCATGCTAGGCCTACCCTCGCCGGCCCAGGTATGAGCAAGCTGGCGGTTTTTCATACTAGGGTGGGGTCCGGATCGCGGCAACTCGCGGCTTTCCGCAATAGGCCCGGCCGGCAAAGCGGCACGGGGCCAAGGGCGGGCGCCTCGCCTACAATCACGCCATGAACAACCAAACGGCGTTTGGGCGCCTGGATCGGCGCTTCACGGGGAGGCGGGCGGTCATAACCGGTGGCGCCAGCGGCCTCGGCGAGGCCATGGCCGTCCTGCTGGCGGGGCGGGGCTGGCGGATTGGCCTGTTGGACCGCGATGCGGCACGGCTCGATGCGGTAGCGGAACGGCTGACCACCGCTGGCGCCCAGGCAGTCGGTACCTATGTGGTGGACACGGGTGATGAGGCCGTGGTGCGCGAGGCGGTCGACGCGTTCGCCGCAGACCAGGGCGGGCTGGACTTCGCCCTGAATTCGGCCGGCGTCGCGGCGGCGGGCAGCTTCCTGGAGACGCCCGCGGCGGACTGGGAGTGGGTCCTGCGCATCAACGTGCTGGGTGTCGCCAACAGCTGCCGGGCCGAGTTGCCGCACATGCAGTCCGCTGGCGGCGGGCTCATCATCAATGTGGCGAGCGCGGCGGGGTTTGCGAGCGGCGGTGACATGAGCGCCTACAACGCCAGCAAGGCCGCGGTGATTTCCCTGTCTGAGACGCTGGCGCAGGAACACGCCCGCGACAACATACAGGTCTCGGCGGCGATGCCGGGCTTCTTCCGCACGCGGTTGCTGGAACACGCCCGCGCGCCGCGCCGTGCCCTGGGGCTCGCCAATCGCCTCATGGATGCTTCGGGGCTCGATGCCGACACGGTCGCCGCGGACATGCTGGCCCGCGCGGCAGCCGGAGCGCAGCACATCGTGCTACCGCGAGAGTACCGGTACCTGTGGCGCTTCAAGCGTCTGTCGCCCGCCGGCTTCCAGCGTTTCATGATCCGCTACCGCGCCAAGAAGGAAGCCACGGCAGCGGCGAAGCGGCGCAGCAGGGCTCCTTAAGGTACCGATAAGAATCGGCTTCTAACCTCTGCCTCCAGTCGGATCGCCGGCCATCCTGGCCGACGACCGACGATTGGCCCTGAACAACTGGAGGCAAGCCGATGTCCGATTCAAACGCTGAAGGGAGGGTACTGGTCTGGGATCTGCCCACCCGGCTGTTCCACTGGGCGCTGGCCGCCTCGTTCCTGGGGGCCTACGTCCTCTCCGAGAACGACGGGCTGCGCGCCTTCCACGTCATGTTCGGCTACACAGTGCTCGGCCTGGTCATTTTCCGGCTGCTGTGGGGATTCCTGGGCTCAACGCATTCCCGGTTCAGCTCCTTCGCGTACGGCCCCCGGGCGGCCTGGAGTTACCTGCGCGACCTGGCGCGAGGCCGCGCCGCGGACTTCACCGGGCACAACCCAGCCGGGAGCTGGGCCATCTACCTGCTGCTGGCCCTGGCAGCCGCGACAGGCGTATCGGGCTGGCTGCAGTACCAGGGCTTCGGCGGCGAGGCCATGGAAGAGGCGCACGAGGTCCTTGCGAATGCATGGCTCGTCGTGGTGCTGCTGCACATCGCCGGAGTGGTGGTCGGCAGCCTGGCGCACCGCCGGAATCTCGTCGGACCGATGCTCACCGGGTACCGGCAGGGCGCGACCGCCGCGACTGGCAGTTCGCGCGTCGCGGTCGGCGTGTTCGTCGCGCTGTCAGTCGTGGCATTCTGGTCCGCGTCGCTGGCTGGCTTCGGGCCCGCGTCCCCCGACGCGGTGAGTCGCGTGCTGGGCGCTGGTCAGCAGGATGGACCCGGCGATCACGAGCACGGACACGGATACGACGAGGACGACGACTGAGTCATGCGAGTGCTCCTGGTCGAGGACGACAGCCTGCTGGGTGATGCCTTGCAGGCTGGACTGCGCCAGCGGGGTTTCGCGGTCGAGTGGTTTCGCGACGGGCTGGCCGCCGAGACGGCGCTGGTCACCGAGACCTTCGCCGCCGTGATCCTGGACCTCGGCCTCCCGCGCCTTGCTGGCCTCGGCCTGCTGGCCAAACTGCGGGGCCGCGGCGACAGAACGCCCGTGTTGATCCTGACCGCACGCGATGCCCTCGATGACCGGGTCAGCGGGCTCGACGCGGGCGCCGACGACTACGTCGCCAAGCCGGTCGCCATCGCCGAGCTCGCGGCCAGGCTGCGAGCGCTGGTAAGGCGGGCCGCAGGCGTCGCCAGCGGTCGCCTGGAAGTGGGCGGCGTGGCGCTCGATCCCGCGACCCGGACGGTTACGCTCGAGGGTGAACCGGTCGAACTTGCGCCGCGCGAGTTCGCGGTGCTGCAGGCCCTGATGCTTGCGGCAGGCAGGGTGCTGACTCGCGAGCAGCTGGACTCCGCGCTCTACGAGTGGGACCAGTCCGTCGAGAGCAACGCCATCGAGGTCCACGTCCACCACCTGCGTCGCAAGCTCCACCAGGGCGTCATCCGCACGGTCCGCGGCGTCGGCTACGTCATGCCTGTGCCCGCCGAACGGCCGCGCGATGGCAACTAGTCATTCGTTGCGCGGCCGCCTGCTGACCTTGCTGTTGTCCAGCGTCCTGCTGGCCTGGGCCGTCACCAGTGTGTTCGCGTACCGTCATGCGCACCACGAACTCGACGAGGTGCTTGATGCGCACCTCGTGCGCGCGGCCCGCCTGCTGGTCGCGCTGGCGGACGAAGAGCTCGACGAGATGCGGCTCGACGCCATCGACGTCCAGGGGCCGTATGACCAGGCAATCGTCTTCCAGGTCTGGAGCCGGGCCGGTAACCCGCTGGTGCGCAGCCCCACGGCGCCGGCTGCGCGCCTGTCGTCTAACCTCCGGGGGTTCAGCGACTCGCGCGTGGAGGGCCGCGACTGGCGCGTCTTCAGCGCCGCCGATATGGAAGGCCGGCTGCTGGTGCAGGTGGCGGAAGACCATGCGACGCGAGAGCAGTTGCTAAATCACTACGCCGTGAGCTCGCTGCCCGCGATCCTCGTCGGGCTGCCGCTCCTGGCGCTGCTGATCTGGCTCACGGTAGGCGCTGCGCTGCGGCCGCTGCGCGCGCTCGGCGACGAGCTAGGGAGACGCGGGCCGGCGGACCTGGACGCGCTGCAGGTGACTGGCGCACCAAGCGAGGTCGCGCCCCTGGTCACGCGCCTGAACGAACTGCTCGCCCGCATCAGGGACTCGCTGCTCGCCGAGCGGCGATTCACGTCGCACGCGGCGCACGAGATCCGCACGCCGATCGCCGCAATCCGCGCACAGGCCGAGGTCGCCCGTGAAGCGGCCGGCGCCGCCGCGCGGGACCTGGCGCTGGACCACGTGATCGAGGGTTGCGATCGGGCTGCAAGGCTGGTCGACCAGATGTTGCAGCTGGCGCGGATCGACGAGCGCGCACCGGGGTCCTCGTCGCCCGTCCTGTCTCTGGATCGCCTGGCAGCCAGGGTGCTGGCCGACCTGGCGCCGGCGGCGCTCGAGCAAGGCGTCTCGCTGGAACTGGGCGGAGACGCGGCGGTGCGGGTCAGGGCGGACGAGTTGCTGCTGGAGGTGTTGCTGCGCAATCTGGTCGATAACGCCGTCCGGCACGGTGGTCCGCCCGGTCCGGTCACCGTTCGCTGCCTGCAGGAGACGGGCGGGCCGGTGCTCGAGGTTGTCGATGGGGGTCCCGGTGTGCATCAGGACGAGCTGACGCTGCTGGGCGCGCGTTTCTTTCGAGCCGCAGGCGCACGCGGACCCGGCAGCGGCCTCGGCTTGTCCATCGTGCAGCGCATCGCCGAATCCTGCGGAGCCCGGGTCCACTATGCGGGCGGAGCCGGCGGCCGGGGTTTGCAGGTCCGTGTGCGTTTCCCGCCCTCAGACTAGTCTGGCTTTCAGGATGATGCGCTCCTTAAGGTTGGCTTAAGGATTGGCGACGACACTGCTCTTAATGCCATCGACAGGCAACGGAGTATCCAGATGTTCGCCAAGCCTCTTCTCGTCACCATTGCCCTGCTCGGCTTCATGAGCACGGCCTCTGCCCAGTCGTCCTGGCAGGCGTTGCCCGACGTCGCGTCGGCGCCCGACGACAATCCCACGACCGCCGCCGCGGTCGAGCTCGGGAAAATGCTGTTCTTCGATCCCCGCTTTTCCTCGACGGGCACCGTGTCCTGTTTCTCCTGTCACAACGTGATGGAGGGCGGCGATGACCATCGCCCCACTTCGATCGGAGTGCACGGCCAGAAGGGCGGGCGCAACGCGCCGACCGTGTGGAATGCGGCATTTCACAGCGTCCAGTTCTGGGATGGCCGGGCCGCGTCGCTGGAGGAGCAGGCCAAGGGGCCTCCCGTGAACCCGATCGAGATGGGCATGGGCAGCCTCGGTGCGGTGATCGACAGGATCCGCCACATACCCGGCTACGTTCCGTACTTCGAAGCCGCTTTCGGGCCCGGTTCGGTCGTGACGATGGACAATGCGGCGAAAGCCATCGCCGCCTACGAGCGCACCTTGATCACGCCGGGAAGTCCGTACGACCTGTATGCCCAGGGCGACGAGTCCGCGCTTGCCCCGCAGCAGCTACGGGGGCTCGAGAAGTTCGCGGCAACGGGTTGCACCAGCTGCCACCAGGGGCCTGCGTTCAATGGGCCGGCGCTGCCGGCCGGCACCGGCTTCTTCATGAAGTTTCCGACGATGGCCGACAGCCCGTACGTGGCGCAGTACGATCTTGCCGCCGATGCGGGCAGGTTCGAGAGCACTGGACTGGAAGCGGACCGGAACATGTGGCGGGTGCCGACCCTGCGCAATCTCGATTACACGGCGCCGTACATGCACAACGGCATGGTCAAGACGCTTCCCGAGGCGGTGCGGGTGATGGCGTCGACCCAACTCGGCAAGACGCTGAGCGACGACGACGTGAACGACATAGTCGCCTTCCTCGGCGCCCTCAACGGGCCGTTCCCCGTGCAGACCATGCCGCGACTTCCACCGACTCCTGGAGACCTGCTCGAGTAGCCCGGGCCGGCAGCCCCTCCCCCCTTCGCGCCGGCCCTGACGAGGGAGTCCCGCACTCGTGGCGGGACTCCCGATTTCTTTCCCAAGCTAAGCGGGGACGGCCCGCTTCAGGTAACGGTAGTCGAGCCACCGGCCTGCCAGCAGGCCGGCAACCACCGGCCCGAACCACGCGGCGTACTGCGCCACCTCGCTGAAGTCACCTGGAATCAGGCGCTGCAGACCGAGGTTCAGGAAGGCGATGTGCGTGGCGACGCCGCAGCCGACGATGGCGCCATAGTGCTGGGCCAGCCACCAGTCGCGCTTGGCCGGAACCTTCGCGGCAAATCGCAGCATCGACGTGCCGATCAACAGGCCGACGACCGACATTCCATACAGCAGCGGAACGTCGAAGTGCAGACCAAGCGCCAGGACCGCCGCGCCGGCGACGAGGTTGAGCGCCGCCAGCGGCTTGTGGGGCCCGGCCGTGAAATCGCTGTGCGAGCGCTTCATGCGCACCGCGCGCCATGCCAGCAGCGCAGGCGTCGCGGTAATCAGCACCAGATAGACCAGGAAAACGGTCGTGACGACCTTGCCGGCCAGAAACGCCGCCAGCGCCAGGACCAGTGCCGTGACGATGACACCCAGCATGGCGACCATGTAGACACGGCCGATGGCGCGATGCATCGGAGTGCCCTTGCGCATCACGGCCGACGTCCAGAACGTGGCGAGTGCCGCGGTTCCAGCGGCGATGTGGGTGTAGCGGGCGATATCGTAGTAGTCCATGACAGTCCTCCCAGGTGTGGTTCCATCCTCGTCATCGGGCGGGATCCGTGGCAGTGCCGCCGGTCACCTTGCCGGGGTGCCAGAAGTCATGACTTGCCCCATGGCTATTGAGGCGGGGCCGGGGGTCGGTTACACGTAGGTCATGGATGCAGCCTCCACCACCGGCCGCCGCGCGTTTAGCGCCCTCAACATCGCCGGCTACATCACGCTGGGCGCCGTGGCCTTCGGTGTCTGGCATGACGCCCAGCAATGGCCAGACCTTGGTCCCTTCGCTGCCCGCTTCGTAGCCATCGGCCTGATCGCCGTGTTTCTCGGCGCGTTCGTGTTCTGCACCGCCCGTGACGAAGCCTCCGGGGCCGGCAAGTTCGGTGGCATTGCCGTGATGATCCTCGCCGCCTTTGCGCTGTTGCTGATCGGCCGCTCGGGCACGTCGGCCATCGTGTTGATCATCCTCGCCGCGGTGCTCACCGCGGCCCTTCCGCCCCGCGCGGCCTGGGCGCTGCTTGCGGCCATCAACGCTGCCTTCCTGGCCGTCCTGCTGTTGCGCTGGCGGCTCGATTCGCCGTTCGTCGCCTTCCTGATCTACGGCGGCTTCCAGGCTTTCGCGGCGCTGGCAAGCGGCGCGGTGGCGCGCGCCGAGGCGATCGCGGGCGAGCTCCGGCAGGTGAACGCGCGCCTGCTCGCGACCCGCTCGCTGCTCGCGGAGAGTGCGCGTGACGGCGAGCGCCTGCGCGTCTCGCGCGAGCTGCACGACGTCGCCGGGCACAAGCTCACGGCGCTGAAGCTCAATCTCGAGGCCCTCGGGCGCGACGCGACGCTCGGCACGCGACGCGAGCTCGACGTCTCGCGCCAGCTCGCCGCGGAACTCCTCGACGACGTGCGCAGCGTGGTGTCCCGCCTGCGCCATGACGACGGCTTCGACCTCAAGGACGCGCTGTCGAGGCTGGCGGAGCCGTTCCCCCGGCCGCGGGTACACCTGCATGTGGCGGACGCTGCCCGGCCCACCGATGCCGAGCAGGCGGAAGTGCTGCTCAGGGCCGCGCAGGAGGGGCTGACCAACGCCGCCCGGCACGCGCGCGCGGAGAACGTCTGGCTGTCCCTCGACGCGCGTGGCGGTGCGCTCGAGCTGGTGGTCGAGGACGACGGCGTCTACGCCGGGACCCACAGAACCGGCCACGGGCTGACCGGCATGCGCGAGCGGCTGGAATCCGCCGGCGGGACGCTGTCCACCGGCCGTCGTGAAGGCGGGGGCTTCCGGCTGCTGGCGCGGCTGCCGGGCGGGCACGCCGCATGACCCTCCGGATCGCCCTGGCGGACGACCAGGCGCTGGTTCGCGAGGGACTGAAGGCGCTGCTCGGACAACTCGGCATCGAGGTCGCGATCGAAGCGGACGATGGCGCGTCCTTGCTCGCGGCGCTGGAGGGCGCGGCCGTGTCGGTCATCGTTTCCGACGTGCGTATGCCGGGCATGGACGGCATCGGTCTGGTGCGTGCACTGCGCGAACGCGGCGACGCGACCCCGGTGGTGCTGCTCACCACTTTCGACGACAGCGAGTTGATGCTGGCGGCGGTTGAGGCGGGCGCGCAAGCCTTCCTGCTGAAGGACGCCTCGCCCGAGGACCTGCGCGACGCGATCGGGCGCGCGCATCGTGGCGAGGACTGGCTGGCCCCCGTGTCCACCGACCCGGTCCGCGAGCGCTTCGCCTATCGCGACACGGCGCCGCCGGACGGCACGTTCGGCGAGCGCGAGGTGAGCATCCTGCGGCTCATGGCTGGCGGCTACTCGAACAAGGAGATTGCGCGCAGCCTGCATCTGGCCGAGGGGACGGTGAAGAATTACGTATCGGATATCCTCGGCAAGCTGGGAACGCGCGATCGTACGCGCGCCGTCCTGAAAGCCATCACCCTGCGGATCGTCTGACGGCGCCCGCGCAAAGCCCTCACCCGCATGAGTTTCTTCAAGCAGCATCCTGTCGTCTCGGCCGTCATCGCGATCGTGCTGCTGATGTCGCTGATGCTGTGGTGGCGCTGGCACTCGACTGCGGGTCGAGCCGGTGGTGCCGGAACCCGGGATCGCCGCGCCCACTCCCGCCGCGCCGGTGCCGCCAACAGCCCAGCCGGCCGCGCCGGCGCCGGCCCCGCCGCCGTCGGCCAGGCCACAAGCGGCGGCGCAGCCGGTGACCGACTGGCGCAATGCCGGCGGCAGCCTGCGGGACGTATTGACCTCGCTGCCGGCCGCCGTCGCCGATGCGCTGGCGGGCGATGCCCGCGCGAAGTACCACCTGGCGCGAATGCTGATGGTCTGCCAGCAGGCGAGCAACGCGGGGCGCACCGGTTCCGAGGACACCTGGGCAGACTGCCGCGCGATCCTCGCCAGCCCGGCGCTCGAGCGCCTGGCTGGCGCGGACGGCGCCGCCGGCGTGGCCGGCTGGGCGCCGCTCTTGGCGGACGCGGTGCAGGCCGGCGATCCGCGCGCCTACGGCTACGCGGCGTTGTATTGCACCAGCGGCTCGCCCTGCGATCCGGTCGGCGGCGGCGATCGCGTCATGACCCTTGCTGCTGCGCAGACGCGGGCGGGGCTCGCTATCCGCTCCGGCGATCCCGAGGCCATGTTCAATGCGGGACTCGCGATCGCCAGTCCGCAGATGGGCCGCAATCCCGTCCGTGGCGCAGCGTGGATGCTGGCCGCCTGCGAGCGCGGCTACGACTGCACCGGCGAGAACGCCATGAACCAGGAACTGATCTGCCCGCGCACCGCAACGGACTGCCTGCCGGGGGCCAGCCTGCGCGACCGGCTGCAGGCCCGGTTGGGCGCGGCGGATTACGCCCGGGCCTACGCACTGGCGCAGCAGTACCAGCAGGACCTGGACAGTGGCAGCGTGCCGGAGCGGGCGGTGGTGTTCGGCTCGCGTTGAAGCGCTCGGCGCCTCAGTCCCTGGCGGCGCGGGATCCGGCCGCGTCGCGGTCGGCCTCGAACAATCGCTCCAGCTGCTCCGCCGACGCCTTAGAGGTGGCGACGAGCCGGTCCAGGTCGTCCTTCATCCCCGCCTGCTCGGCCAGCGTGGCCTCGTCGTGCGCGCGGAAACGGGCGACGTCGGCGGCGGCCTCCTGCCTCGGATGCCCGAGTGCCACCAGCGCCGCCTCGGCCATCTCCAGGCTCGAGGCGTAGGTTTCGCGCAGCACCACCTCGATGCCGAGCTCGATCAGGCGGAAGGCGTGCTGGCGGTTGCGGGCGCGCGCCAGCACCTGCAGCTGCGGGAAGTGGCGGCGCACCATCTCGGCAGTGCGCACCGAGGCCTCGACGTCGTCGATTGCGAGCACCAGCACCTTGGCGCGCTCGGCGCCGGCGGCGCGCAGCAGGTCGAGGCGCGACGCGTCGCCGTAGTAGAGCTTGTTGCCGAAGCGGCGCACGAAGTCCGTCTGGGCCTGGCTGGCCTCCAGCGCGGTGAAGCGGATCTGTTTGGCGCGCAGCACGCGCGCGACGATCTGCCCGAAGCGGCCGAAACCGGCGATCAGCACCGGCGGCTCCTCGGACTCGATGCTGTCGTACTCAGGCGGCTGGTCGCCCTCGAGCCGCTGCTCGAGCCAGCGCATGCAGCGCCATGAGCATCGGGCTCAGCACCAGTGACAGCGTGACCACCACGACCAGCAGGTCGGCGATCGCGGCGTCGATCACCCGGTCGCGCGCGGCGAGGCCGAACAGCACGAAGGCGAACTCGCCGCCGGCCGCGAGCGTCACGGCCAGCTTGCGCGCGGCCGCGCCGCCATGCCCGGTGAGCAGCGCCATGATCCACAGCGACAGGCCCTTCAGCGCAATAAACCCGACCGTCAGGCCGAGTATCAGCACGGGCGCCTCGCCGAGCAGCCCGATGTTGGCTGACATGCCGACCGCGATGAAGAACAGCCCGAGCAGCAGTCCCTTGAACGGCTCGATGTTGGCCTCGAGCTCGTGCCGGTACTCGCTGTCGGCCAGCAGCACGCCGGCGATGAAGGCGCCGAGCGCCATGGACAATCCCGCGGCCTGGAAGGCGAGCGCCGTGCCGAGCACGACCAGCAGCGTCGCGGCGGTGAACGCCTCCTGCACCCGCGTATGCGCCACCAGCCGCAGCACCGGGCGCAGCAGGTAGCGGCCGCCGAAGGCGACGCCGAGCATCACGCCGACGCCGAGGACGATGGCGCCCGGATCGAAGTCCGCCGCGGCGCCTGCGGCCAGCGGCAGGAGGGCGAGCACGGGCATGACCGCGATGTCCTGAAACAGCAATATGCCGAAGGCCGAGCGACCGTGTTGGGCCCCGAGCTCGCCGCGCTCGGCCAGCACCTGCAGCACCAGTGCGGTGGACGACAGCGACAGGGCGAAACCGATGACCAGCGCCGGCAGCCACGGCTGACCCAGCGCCGCGACCGCAGCCGTGAGGAACACGGTGGAGATGACCATCTGCGCGCCGCCGGTGCCGAACACGCTGCGGCGCATCACTCAGAGACGCGAGGGCTGCAGCTCCAGGCCGATCACGAACAGCAGCAGCACGACGCCGAACTCGGAGAAGTGCAGCATGGCCTCGACGTCTGTGACCAGGCCGAGCACCCACGGGCCGATCACGATGCCCGCCGTCAGATAGCCGAGCACGGCGCCGAGCCGCAGCCAGCGAAACAGCGGCACCGCGATGACGGTTGCCGCCAGGAACAGCGCCACCTGTCCGGTCAGGCTCATTGGCGGCGGCGATCAGCAGTCGAAGTGTCGCGGCGCACTGCGTACTGGACTTTCAGGGTGCTGCCTGTGACACCGGCAGCGCCGCACTGGCCGATTCGAGGGTGCGCCACTCCCCCTCGCGGCGCGGGTCGGCGGCCCCCTCGTAGTGCCCGTCGGGGCGGACGATGACGCCGTGCAGTCCGGACTCCTCGCCGCGCCCCGGCTTGATGCCGACACCCCGCTCGGCGAGCGCGGCGAGCAACTCCGGCGGGAACTTCGCGGCCTCGCCGAAGTAGTTCTCACCCATGGCGACGACGTTGGGCAGGTCGATGGCCTGCTGCATGCTCAGGTTCCACGCCAGCAGCCCGACCAGGGTCTTGGCGTTGTAGGCGAGAATCGCCGAGCCACCGGGTGAACCGAGGGCGGCCACCAGCCTGCCATCCCGGTCGAGCACGATCACCGGCGACATCGAGGAGCGCGGCCGCTTGCCGCCGGCGACGGCGTTGGCGACCGGCTTGCCGTCCTCGACCGGGCGGAACGAGAAATCGGTCAGCTGGTTGTTGAGGAAGAACCCGCCGACGGCGCGGCCCGAGCCGAACAGGGACTCCACGGACGTCGTCATGGAGACCACGTCGCCGTCGGCGTCGACCACCACGAAGTGACTGGTGCCGGCGGCCTCGCTGCGTGGCGTCGGCGCCGCGCGCGTAGCCCGGCGGCTGGCCTGCAGCGGGCGGGGGACCCGCGGTCCGGCCGATCAGCGCCGCGCGCGCCGCGACGTACCCGTCCTCCAGCAGGCCGGCAACCGGCACGTCGATGAATGCGCCGTCGGCGACGTACTGGTTGCGATCGGCATACATCAGGCGGCTCGCCTCCGCGAACAGGAACCATGCCTGGGGATCGCCGGGGCCACGCTCGGCGATGTCCGTGCGGTCGAGTATCGCCAGCAGCTGCAGCAGCGAAACGCCGCTCGAGGGGGGCGGCGGGACGCACACGAGATACATGCGGAACGGGCCGCAGAGCGGCTCGCCCTGGCGCGGCTGGTAAGCGTCGAAGTCACTCTGGACCAGCGTGCCGGGCAGCGGCTCCTGCTGCGTGCGCTCGACGATCTGCGTGCTGAGCGGCGGTTCGAGCAGCGTGCGAGGCCCGTTGGCGGCGAGCTGGCGCAGCGTCGCACCATAGGCGGCGTTGACCAGCGTGTCGCCCGCCTGGATCGCGCCGCCGCCGGCCGCGGCGAACAGCGCGCGTGGCATCCGGCAGCGAAGCCTGCGGCCAGGGCCCGTTGGCGAAGCGCGCCAGACGTTGAGGGACCTTGAAGCCGTCTTCGGCGGTGCCGATGACCTGCCCGAACAGCTCTGCCCAGGGCAGCTTGCCGAAGCCGCGTGGACGGCGCCGAGCATCGGCATGACGCCGGGCACGCCGGTCGATCGCCCGCCGAGGACGCCCTCGCGCCACGGCATCGGCTCGCCGTCGGGCTGCAGGAACATGTCCGGTGTGGCGCCGGCCGGCGCGGTCTCACGGCCATCGAAGGCGGTGATGCGTCCGCTCGCCGAGTCGTAGTAGAGCAGGAATGCGCCGCCCCCGATGCCGGAGCTCTGCGGTTCGACCAGTCCGAGCATGGCCTGCACCGCGACCGCCGCATCGGCCGCGCTGCCGCCGCGGCGCAGGACGTCCAGTCCGGCCTCGACCGCCATCGGGTTGGCGGCCGCGACACCGGCCACCGGCCGGGCAGGTGCCGTGGGCACGGCCGCGGGCTCGGGCGCGCGCGTCGCCGGGATGGCACAGGCGCCGAGCAGGGCGGCCGCGAGCGTGGCCAGGCTGTTTCGGGCGAATCGGTTCATGATCGGGGTCCTGCACTGCACAGCCCGGGATTCTAGCCGCTCGGGCGCACCGGAATGTCCGGATGATGCGCCGCAAGAGCGGATCCGGCGGATGGGCCGCGTCGCGCCATTTGCGTCGCGGGGGTCAGCGGAGGTATACCAATCCTCAATGCGCCCGCAGAGGCGCCCAGTCTTACCAGGGGGAAACATCATGCGAACTCTGAAACTGCTGCCGTGGCTGGCGTTGCTGCTGACTACCGTCGCCTACGCGCATGGCGGTGGCCGGGTCGAGTACGTGGATGCGCCGGGCCTGCACGCGCCGGTCAAGATCATCCGCGACGTCGACGGCATGCCGCACATCTACGCCTGGGACGAGCACGACGCGCTGTTCGCGCAAGGCTGGGTGCAGGCCAATGACCGCCTGTTCCAGCTCGACGTGCTGCGCAGGACGGCCGGCGGGACGCTCGCGGAGCTGCTCGGATCGGCCGCGCTGCCGAACGATATCGAGCTGCAGACCATCGGCCTGAATCGCGCCGCGCAGCGCTCCCTGGACGCCTACTCTCCGGCCACGCGCGACGGGCTGCAGGCCTACGCCGACGGCGTGAACGCCTGGGTCGCGGCCAATCCGCTGCCCGCCGAATACGGACTGCTGGAACTGACGCAGTTCCGGCCGTGGACCGCGCTCGACTGCGCCCTGATCGGCAAGGCGCTGGCGTTCCAGCTGTCGTTCGACCTCGACATCAACGCGACGCTGCAGTATCTCGCCTACCAGCAGAAGCTCGCCGGCATCAACCCGCAGCTGCCCGACGCGCTGTTCTTCCTCGACGTGTTCCGCTCGGCGCCGTTCGATCCGGCCTCCTCGGTGCCCGACGCCAGCGGACCGCCCGTGAAGGGGAATGGCGGGCGCGACAAGGATGATCGCGACGACTGGGGCAAGGGCAAGGCCGGCCACCGCATGTCGCTGCACGGCGATGCCGGCACCCGGCGCCAGCTCGAGCGCTATCGCTCGAAGATCGAGCGCGTGCCCTTCCTCAAGCGCACGCTCGAGCGCACCGAGCGGCAGATCGGCAGCAACGAGTGGGCGGTCTCCGGGCGCCACACGAAGAGCGGCAGGCCGCTGGTCGCCAATGACCCGCATCTCTCGCTCGACCTGCCGCCGAATTTCTACCAGCTGCACCTGACGACCTTCCGCGATGGACTCGACGCGATCGGCAGCTCGGTCGCCGGCACGCCGTGGATCGTGCTCGGCCAGAACCGTTTCGTAACCTGGGGCGAGACCACGACCGGCTTCGACGTCACCGACACCTACCAGGAACAGCTGGTGCCTGATCCGACTTCGCCGAGCGGTTTCTCGAGCGTCTACATGGGCCAGCTCGAGCATGTCATCCCGGTGCCGTTGAGCTTCCGCGTGAACGCCATCGGTGACGGCGTGCCCGACACGCTCGTGGCCGTGCCGCCGGGCGGCGCGGTGCCGCCGGTCGCGCTGATCGTCCCCCGCCGCAACAACGGCCCCATCGTCGATCTCGACACCACCACGGGCGCCGCCATCAGCGTGCAGTACACGGGATTCAGCGGCACGCGCGAGCTGGAAACCTTCCGGCTGCTGAATCGCGCGCGCAACAAGGACGACTTCGTCGCGGCGCTGCAGTTCTTCGACGTCGGTTCGCAGAACTTCATCTACGGCGACATCTACGGAAACATCGGCTACTTCACGACCGGCGAGGTGCCGCTCAGGGAAGATCTGCAGGCGAACACCGTCGCCGGCGCGCCGCCGTGGTTCATCCGCAATGGACAGGGCGGCAACGAGTGGCTGGTCGACCCGGCGCCGGACGCGACCAATGGCAGCGGCTACCAGTCCATCCCGTTCAGCGAGCTGCCGCAGGTGGTCAACCCGCGGGCGGGATTCGTGGTCAACGCCAACAATGATCCGGCGGGCGTGACGCTCGACAACAACCCGATCAACCAGCTGCGTCCGGGCGGTGGCATCTATTACCTCGGCTATTCCTTCGACTACGGCACCCGGGCGGGCCGCATCACCCAGGCGCTGCGCGAGAAGCTCGAGCGCGGCCGGGTCGATCGAGCGGACATGCAGGAGATCCAGGCCGACGTGAAGCTGCTCGATGCCGAGGTGCTGACGCCGTACATCGTCGATGCCTTCCGCAGCGCGCGCCGCCCGGATGCGCCGGCCGCGCTGGCGGGCCTGGCCGCGGACCCCCGCGTGCAGGAGGCGGTGAAGCGTCTGAAGCGCTGGGACTTCACGACGCCGACCGGCGTGGATACGGGCTACGACGCGTCCGATCGCGATGGTTACCTGATGCCCGCTTCGCAGCGCGAGATCCGTGCCAGCGTCGCCGCCACGATCTACTCGACCTGGCGCGGACAGATGATCGGCAACGGGCTCGACCTGACGCTGACGGGCCTGGGCGTTCCCACGCCAGGCTCCGGCGAGGCCATCAAGGCCATTCGCCACTTGCTGGAGCGTGACGGCGTCGGCGAGTCGACCGTCGATTTCTTCGCCTGGGCAGGCTTGCCGGAAGCCACGCAGCGGCGTGACTTCGTGGTGCTGAAGAGCCTGGTCGACGCGCTGGACCTGCTCGCGGGCCCGGCGTTCGCCGACGCGTTCGGCGGCTCGACCAACCAGGACGACTATCGCTGGGGGCGGCTGCACCGCATCGTCTTCGACGCGGCCTTGGGTGGTCCGTTCAGCATCCCGGGCGCGACGCCGGAGTTCCCGCCGTCGTTCCCGGACCTGCCGGGGCTGGCGGTGGACGGTGGTTTCGGCGTGGTCGACGCGTCCTCGCACGGCGCGCGGGCGGCGGGCAGCAACGATTTCCGCTTCGGCTCCGGGCCGAACCGCCGCTACGTCGGCGAGCCGGGGAGATGGCCCGGTTCGATCGATGCCGAGACCAGTCTGCCGGGTGGCAACAGCGGCGTGCTGGGTGACCCGTTCTACGCGAACCTGCTCGGCCGGTGGCTGACCAACGACACCTATCCGCTGCGCCAGAACCTCTTCGAGGTGTTGCGCAACGTCGAGGAGGTCAAGGTCCTGTCGCCGCCGCGCCGGCGCTAGCGCGTGATTGCCGGGGCGGCGGCCGGCGCGAGCGCTTGCCGCCGCTCTTGCGTGTGGGCGGACTGCCGCGACGAGTCGCATGTTGGCCGCCGGCCGGTGGCACAGGGGGGATGATGTCGAAGAGGGATAGCGGATTCGATGGTTCGAGGCGCGACCTGCTGGCGGGCGCGGGGGCTGCCGGCCTGGCCGGCCTGTTGAGCGCGGGCGCCGCGGCACAGGAGACACCGGCAGCGAAGCCTGCCGCGGATGCGCCGGTCAGCGTCGCGAAGAACGGCAAGTACGACACCGTGCCGCTGGCGCAGGACAACATCAACCTCTGCGCCATCCAGTCACGGGTTCGCTCGGTGGACGTGAAGAACCTCGCGCCGACGCTCAAGGCCAATCTGGCGCACGCGACCCAACTGATCGACTACGCGCAGGGGTCGGCCGAGCAATGGGGCGGCGAGCGCCTGTGGGGCGCCAAGCAGGATCTCATCTGCATGCACGAGTTCCCGATCCAGGGTTTTCAGCCCTGGACCCGGACCGAACTCAACCGCGTGGCCTTCGAGCTTCCCGGGCCGGAGTCCGAGGTCATCGGCGAGCGGGCGAAGAAGTACGGCTGCTACATCGCCTTTGGCTGCTACGCCAAGGACAAGGACTGGCCGCGGCACGTCATCAACATGTCGGTCATCGTCGGGCCCGACGGCAACATCGTCTCCAAGCAGTGGAAGGCGCGAAACATCCTGGGGCTGTTCGGCGAGGGAGCGCTGATCGGCACCACCGTGTACGACGTGCTCGACCGCTACGTCGAGATGTACGGTCTCGACGCGACGCTGCCGATCGCGCGCACCGCGATCGGCAACCTGGCGATGACTGCTGTCGGCATGGAGCCGCTGCTGTACCAGTGCCTGGCGCTGAAGGGCGCCGAGATCCTGATCATGTCCGTAACGGGCGGCAGCAACGCCGAGTCCGCCAAGGCCACGGCCCGCGCCAATCGCATCTATACCGTCGGTGTCGGCAACGCGGTGTCGCCGGACAACATCGGCTTTGCGGATGCGGCGGGCGCCAAGGACGAGGGCACCATCATCGCCGGGCCACGCGGCGAGGTGCTGGGCAGCACCGACAATCATCACGAGGACTTCGCGACCGCCCGCATCGCCGATCGCGGATTTCCGCAAGACGCGCCGCTTCCCCGAGGTGCCGACCGCGTTGCTGCTGCCGGTGCTGCAGCAGTATCAGCCGAAGTTCGGCCCCAACAACTTCCTCGATACGCTGCCGGAGACCTACAAGGAGGCGGGGGCGATCGTTCGCGCGAGGATGCAGGGCGGCTGAGCCCGCTTCGGGGTGATCGGGCGTCGCCGGTCGCGACGCGGTATCCTGTCGGGCCAGGAACACATGCCGGCCCGGTGCGGTGCTGTTGGCACGCGACCGGATCGTCGGCGCGGAGATGCCCTCGTCCCCGTGTCCCGGCAGGAGGCCATGATGCATCACGTGCTCCATCGAGGACGCGCCGCCGCGCTGCTCGGGCTGCTTTGTGCGGCCACGGTTGCAATGGCCTCCGCCCAGGCGGGCGTCACGGACCAGGAGGCGGCCGGCGCGCTGCGCGAGACGCTTACCCGCGCGGCCGGCGCCGCGATCGATGAACTCGGCGTCACCGATGGCTTTCTCGGGGACCCTGAGGTCAGGATCGGTCTGCCGCGCAAGCTGCGCAAGGCGGAGCCTTTCCTGCGCATGGTGGGACGCGGCAAGGACATCGACGACCTGGTCGCCGCGATGAATCATGCGGCGGAGGCTGCCGTGCCCGAGGCGCGCACGCTGCTTGCCGAGGCCGTGGCGCAGATGTCGATCCAGGATGCCGCCGGCATTCTCGCGGGCGGGGACGATGCCGCGACGCGTTACTTCGAGGCGGCTACCCGCAAGCCGTTGATCGAGAGGTTCCTGCCGATCATCAAGGAGCGGACCGCGCTGCTCGGGGTCGCCGAGAACTTCAACAAGGTGGCCGGAGCCGCCGCCCAGTTCGGGTGGGTGACAGCCGACGAAGCGAACCTCGAGCAGTATGTGGCGTCAAAGGCGCTGGACGGCCTGTACCTGAAAATGGCCGAGCAGGAGCGCGCGATGCGCAGCGATCCGCTGGGTCGGGCCGGCGAGTTGCTGCGGCGCGTGCTGGGGTCCCCGGGAAATTGAGGCGAGAGGTCGATCGCATGACGAGTGGGCGCAGGTTCTCCAACGAGACTCTCGGCAAGTGGGCGCTGCTGGCGCTCGGCGCGACGGCCATCATCGTCGCGCTGTTCTTCTGGCCGGAGGGTGAGCCCGACAACATCGCCGTGCGCGAGCCCGACATCGCTCAGGCGGGCAGCGAGACGGCCGCGCCGGAGATCGAGAATCCGATCGTCACGCCGCCGCAGCCGCCGGAAACGCCGTTGCCGCCGCTGGCGGACAGCGATCAGGCTGCCGGCAATACCTTGTCCGGCTTGATCGGCGCCGCGCGGTTCACCAGCTGGTTCGTGCCCGACGACCTGATCCGCCGCATGGTCGTCACGGTCGACAACCTGCCGCGCGAGAAAGTGGCCATGCGCCTGAGGCCTGTCAGGGCGGTGACCCCAGCCTTCGCCCCGGCTGGCGCTGATGACTCGCCGGTGCTCGTGGAAGCGAGCTTCGCACGCTACGAGCCCTGGGTCGGCGCAGCCGAGGAGGTCGATATCGACCGGCTGTTCAGCGCCTATACGAGCTTCTACCCGCTGTTCCAGCAGGCCTACGAGGAACTGGGCAACCCGACCAGCTATTTCAATGACCGGTTGGTGACGGTGATCGATCACCTGCTGGCGACGCCTGAAGTGCCGGCGCCGATCGCGCTGTCCAGACCCAACGTTCTGTACGAGTTCGCCGACCCCGAACTGGAACGGCTCTCGGCCGGGCAGAAGACGCTGGTCCGCATGGGCCCGTCCAACGCTGCCCGCATCAAGACGCTGCTCAGGCAGTTCCGGGAGCGTGCTACCACTGTGCGCGAATGACGCGCCACTCCGAGGCTTCGCGCGCCAGGCGCAGGTCCAGTTCCCTGAGGTCGGTTGCGACGTCCCAGCCCGATCCGGATCCGGCCTCGCGCCCGAGCATGCCGACGGTCGCGCGCACGCGTGCCAGATCGTTGCCCAACAGCTCGATTTCCTCGATCCGCACCACCAGATGCACCGACTGGTGCGCGATCAGGTAACCGTGCAGCAGGCGCCGCAGGTCCTCCGCGCCATTGCCTCGAGCGTCCCGGTAATCGTCGGCGATCATTCGGGTCAGCGCGCGCGCGTCGCGCGCCTCGGCGGCAGCCTCCGCATGCGCCACCAGCTCGCGCACCGCGTCCTCGGGCGAGGGCTCGCTGGCGCAACCGCAGAGCAGGCTGGCGAGGATGACGGCAACGATCTGTCCGGCGCGCATCTCCTCAGAATAGCGTGCGCAGGCCGAGACCGCCGAACCAGGTCGAGCCGTAGACGTCGCTGTCCGTCGCGCCGGTGCTGACGTACCAGTCGAGGGTCGGCGTCGCGCTGAAGGTGACGGTCACCGAGAGAGTGTCGGCGCTGAGCCCGTCGAAGAAGTCGCGCTGGTTGAGATAGTCGAGCCCGTACTCGACGCGACCGCTCCGGTAGCTGATGCCGGTCGCCCACAAGCGGTCCAGCAGCGCGTTCTCCGAGCCGATCCGGGAGCTGGCGTTGGCGGCCAGCGGACCGGTGACCGCGCCGGCAAACTGCGCAAATATCCGGGGTCGCGTGCGTTCCAGCAGGTCGAGGGCTGGCGAGCTGAAGGCACAGTCCGCGTCGGCGTAGTCGTAGGTCATGGCACGCACGTAACTGCTCACGCGCTCGCCCGCATAGCTGACACGCAGGCCGACGCCGGTGTTGTCCAGGCTGCAGTCGGCGATGGCCGCCACGGGAATCTGCTGGCCGCTGCGCAGCGTCACCAGCGCCACCGCATTGAACGGCTCGAAGTCGCTCTGCCGCAGCTGTCCCTGCACCGAGAAGGTGAACTGGCCCGCCTCGATGTCAAACGAGCCATTGAGGGAGCGTGCATCGACGACATCCGGATCGCGCCACGCGTCGTACCAGAGATCGACGCCCACCGGCCCGAAGTCGTGATAGCCGCCCAGGCTGAAACCGCTGGTCGACAGGCCGGTGATGCCGGTCGTCGTATCGGAGTACATGGCTCCGGCGTACAGCTGTGTCCTGTCGCTTGCGAACCAGGTCAGGTCCGCGGCAAAGCCGACGCCGCTCTCGCCGTCGCCTTCGCCGTACAGGCCCAGGCTCCAGCTCGGATCCTCGGGCTCGCTCGCCGCGGCGCTCAACAAGGGCCAGGTCAACAGGGCCAGGCAGGCCGATACCTGCAGGATTTTCGACATCAGCGGCTCCCCGATAATGTGGGTGATGCCGCGGGCCGGCGTACCCCGGGGTACGCCGGCCTGCGCGTTACTCAGTCGTCGTTGCCCGCCGGCGGCGTGCGCTCACGGGTTACTTCCTTCGACCAGGTCTTCGTCTCAGGATCATAGCTGGCCTCGACGTCGCGGGTGACCACCGCGCCGTTCGGATTGGTGGCCGTCGTGGAACGCGTGTAGCCGTTCTCGGTGCGCTGCAGCTGGTCCTCGACCGTCCGCTGGCGGCCCTCGGGACCCTGCGCGATCACGCTCCGGGTACGCGTACCGGCTTCCTTGTCATTCACGACGACGGCGCTGCGGGTGGCCTGGCGACCGTCGGGGCCGGTCAGCACGCTGTCCCGGGTGTAGCCGTTCTCGGTGCGGCGGGTCACGTCCTGGCGGGTAGCCTGCTGCCCGTTCGGGCCGGTCCACAGCACGTCGCGGGTGCGCGTGCGGTTCTCACGGTCGTTGACCACGGTCGCCTCGCGGGTCGCGGTCCGGCCGGCGGCGTTCGACCAGGTGTCCTTGCGGACGTGCCCGTTGTCGGTCCGCTGCTTGGTGGTCTGGCGGGTGACCTCACGCGCGTCGGCGGTAGCCGGCACGGCGACGAACAGCGCCAGGGCTGCGATGGTGGCGAGGCGAGCGGCGCTCGCGGCAGAAAGTCTCTTCTCGAACATGATCGTCTCCTGTCGTGGTGGCGCGCCTGCGCCAGGGTGGTTACGGAGAGATCAACGTAAGCGCGCCCCCGGGGTTGACCGGGGGCGGGACATTGGTGCCCACAAGTGCCCCGGGAACTGTGAACCTGGTCAATTTTCTCTCTGCAGTAGCGCGCCACGCCGCCCGGAATGCGATCTCCATCCAGGGACGGCTCGACGCGACATATATTCTCGGGCCTGGTCCGCAAAGGGGACTGCGCCTGATGGCGCCGGGCAATGACGCCCAACGGGCTCGGCAGGAATCGGGCCCGCGGCATGTGGAGCGAAGGCAGGGAGCGACGGTGTCGCGAGATTCCTTATCACTGGCGGTCGTCGACGTGCTGCGCGCGGCGCAGCCGCGACTCGGCTCGACGGCGCTCGCCATCGTCGTGACCGGCCCCCGCGTTTCCGTGTGCTGGGCGGAGACGCCCGAGGATCGGGCCTTTGCCGAGGAGCAGCTGCGGGCCTGCGCTGCAGGGATCTTTGCGCAGACCGTCGAGAGCCAGGCCGGGCGCATCGACAACGGCGTGGTCGTGGGCGACGTGACCCGCTTCAAGATGGTCACGGCGCCGCTCTACGACGCCACCGGTTCCGTGGCCGGTGTCCTCATCGCATTGAACCATCCGGCCGGCGCCGACTTCGACGAGCGGTCGATGCGTCGCCTGAGCCGCCTGGCGAACATCCTGGCGCCATCGATCGTCAGCGACCTGGACGGATTGACGGGCCTTGCGACCCACGCGGCGTTCGAGCGCCAGGCGCGGATGGCGCTCGCGGACCTGCAGGGGGACGCTCCCTGCAGCGTGCTGTACGGCGACATCGACATGCTCCACGTCGTCAACGACATGGCTGGTTTTGCCACCGGCGACCGGATGATCGCCCGCGTCGGCCGGGTGATGCGCGCCGCGCTTGCCGGGCAGCGGGCGATCGCGAGCCGCCTGTCGGGCGATCGCTTCACGGTGCTGCTGGTCGATACGACGCTGCCGCAGGCGCGGCGGCTCGCCGACGAGATTCGCCAGGCGCTGCTCGACGAGATGCCCGTGCCGGGAGAGCCGGCCCTGCCGACCTCCATATCCTGGGGTGCGGCGGCGCTCGGCGGCGGCGTTACGGAGCTGCAGCACAGCCTGGCTGCGGCCGAGATCGCCTGCAAGGCGGCCAAGGACCGCGGCCGCAACCGGGTCGAGGTCTACCAGGATGCCGACCAGAGCATCATCCGGCGGCGGGACGACATTCTCGCCGTCGGCAGCCTGCGCGACGCGCTCGATTGCGACCGGATGCGGGTCTACGCCCAGCCCATCGTTCCGCTGGTGGACCAGTCTGTTCCCACCGCGTACGAGCTGCTCGCGCGGTTCGAGGACGATCGAGGCCGGCTCGTCGAACCGGCGCAATTCATGTCCGCGGCGACGCGCTACCAGCTGCTCACCCAGCTCGACCGGGCCGTGATCAGCAGGGCTTTCGGGCATCTCGACGCCGAGCGGTCCGCGATCAAGGAGTCCGGCCTCAGGTTCTCGATCAATCTCAGCGGCCCGACCCTCGGCGATCCGGGGTTCCTGGCGTGGTTGCTGGCCGAGATGACCCGCAACAGCATCGACGGCGAGTGGCTCGGCTTCGAGATCACGGAAACGGCCGCGACCGCCGACCTGGAGCGTGCCAAGGACCTGATCCGCAGGCTCAAGAGCCGGGGTTGCCGTTTTGCGCTCGACGACTTCGGCACAGGCGTCAACTCGCTGGCCTATCTCAAGGCGCTCGACGTCGACTACATGAAGCTCGACGGCTCCTATGTCAGGGATATCGTCGAGAACCAGCGTTCCGAAGCGCTGGTTCGGGCGGTGACCACGCTGGCCGGCTCGATGGGCATCGTCACGATCGCCGAGTATGTCGAGACGCCGGCGATTCGCCGGCGGGTCACCGAGCTCGGCGTGCAGTTCGGCCAAGGCTTCGCCATCGGCCGGCCGATGCCGTTCGAGCAGGTGTTCGCGAGGCAAGACGCCCAGCGGGACGCCGCGTCCGGCTGAGCACGGTCCCCGGCCAACCGGCTAGAATCGCAGCCGGCCGCGCGGACTGGCGGCCGGGTTCCTTTCCGGAGACGTCGGGTGACCATCCTCGTATCGTTCGTGGGCGGGCTGCTGGTGCTGGTCGTCGGCGCCGAGCTGCTGGTGCGCGGGGCGTCGCGCCTGGCGGTCTCCGCCGGGATTTCGCCGCTGGTGGTCGGTCTGACCGTGGTTGCCTTCGGCACCAGCTCCCCCGAGCTGGCCGTTTCGGTGCAGTCGGCCTATGCCGGCCGCGTCGACCTCGCGCTCGGCAACGTCGTCGGCAGCAACATCTTCAACGTGCTGTTCATTCTCGGCCTGTCGGCGCTGGTGGCGCCGCTGGTGGTTTCGCTGCAGGTGGTCCGACAGGAGGTGCCGGTCATGATCGGCGCGTCGCTGCTGCTGGTGGCGCTGGTGCTGGATGGCGGCATCTCCCGGCTCGATGCCGCGCTGCTCACCGCGTTGATCGTCGGCTACACCGTATTCCTGGTCGTCCAGGCGCGCCGGTCGCGCTCTTCCGCCGAGGTCGACGCCGGCGTCGATGTGGGCTCGGCCTGGGACCGCCACTGGGGCGTGCAGGTGCTGCTCGTACTCGCCGGCCTGGGGCTGCTGGTGCTGGGGTCACACTGGCTGGTCAATGCCGCGGTGGCCTTCGCGCAGCTGCTGGGCGTGAGCGAAATCGTGATCGGCCTGACCATCGTCGCTGCCGGCACCTCCATGCCGGAGGTCGCGACCTCGGTGATGGCGACCTTGCGCGGGCACCGTGACATCGCGGTCGGCAACGTGATCGGCAGCAATGTGTTCAACATCCTGGCCGTGCTGGGCATCTCGGGGCTGGTCGCGCCGACCGCGCTGGCGGTGGCCCCGGAGTTCCTGCAGTTCAACCTGCCCGTCATGGTGGCCGTCGCGCTGCTGTGCCTGCCGATCTTCTTCACCGGGTCGGTGATCAGCCGCGGCGAAGGCGCGTTGCTGCTGGCCAGCTACGCGGCATACACCGCCTACCTGGTGCTCGACGCGCAGGGCAGCGAGTGGCTTCCGGGGTATCGCCAGGTGATGCTGTGGTACGTGGTGCCGGCCACGGTGCTGGCGCTGCTGTGGCTGACGGTGGCCGCCTGGCGGAAGAAGGGGCGCTGACCTGGCGCGGGCACGCGACCGCCCGCGCGAATTGGGTATCCTGCTCCGATGTCAGCCACACAGTCCAACGCGCTGGTAGTCTTCGGCGTCACCGGCGATCTCGCCTACAAGAAGATCTATCCCGCGCTCTACAACCTGTCGCGGCGCGGGCGCTTGTCGGTCCCGGTCATCGGCGTGGCCCGCGACGGATCGCTGGATTCGCTCAAGCAGCGGATCGGCGCGAGTCTCGATGAGCACGTCGGGCAAGTAGACACTCAGGCCCGCGACGCCTTGTGCGACCGGCTGGCCCTGGTGGAAGGCGACTATCGCGAGCCCGCCACCTTCGCCCGGCTGCGGCAGGTGATCGATGGCGCCCGGCGCCCGCTGCATTACCTGGCCATCCCGCCGAGCCTGTTCCCGACGGTCGTCGACGGCCTCGCCGAAAGCGGTTGCGCCGAGGGCGCGCGGGTCGTGGTCGAGAAGCCGCTGGGGCGCGACCTGGCGTCGGCACGCACGCTGAATCGGGCCCTCGGTCGCGTGTTCCGCGAGGAGGACATCTTCCGGATCGATCACTTCCTCGGCAAGGAGCCGGTGCAGAACCTGCTCTATTTCCGGTTCGCCAACGCATTCCTCGAGCCGCTGTGGAACCGGTCGTACGTGGAGAGCGTACAGGTCACGATGGCGGAGTCGTTCGGTGTCGAGGGACGCGGCAAGCTGTACGAGGAACTTGGCGCGCTGCGCGACGTCGTGCAGAACCACCTGCTGCAGATCGTTTCCATCCTGGCGATGGAGCCGCCCGTGGGCCTCGACGCCGAGGCGCAACGCAACGAGAAGGTGAAGATCCTGCGTGCCATCCGCCCGCCTGCGCGACGCGACATCGTGCGCGGCCAGTACCGCGGATATCGTGACGAGCCGGGCGTCGACCCCCGGTCGGACGTGGAGACCTACGTCGCCCTGCGCCTCGGCATCGAGTCGTGGCGCTGGTCGGGCGTGCCCTTCTATATCCGCGCCGGCAAGGGCCTCGCGGTCACCGCCACCGAGGTGTTTGCGTCACTGCGGCGGCCCCCGCAGCGCCTGTTCGACGAATCCGTGCCGCCACAGGTCAACTATCTGCGTTTTCGACTCGGGCCGGACCAGATCTCCATCGCGCTCGGTGCGCGCGTCAAGGATGGCGGCGAGGACATGATCGGGCGCAGCGTCGAGTTGACCGCCTGCAATGCGCAGCCGGACGAGATGACCGCCTACGAGCGCCTGATCGGCGACGCCATGCGCGGCGACGCGACCCTGTTCGCCCGCCAGGACGGCGTGGAAGCAGCCTGGGAAGTGGTGGACGAGTTGCTGGTGCGCTCCGGCGCGTCGCTGCCCTATGAACGTGGCACGTTCGGCCCGCAGGCCGCCGATCGCCTGACGGAAAGCGTCGGCGGCTGGTACGACCCGTCCGGCAGCGGTGGGAGCCCGTGCATCTAGAAGTCTCACGTGACGCCGCGGAGGCGGCCGGGCGCGCGGCTGCCCATATCGCTTCCCTGTTGGAACAAGCGGTGGCGGCGCGCGGCCGCGCGACCCTGGCCTTGAGTGGCGGATCGACGCCCCAGCGCATGCTGGAGCGCCTGGCCCTGTTGCCGCTTCCCTGGCAGGCCCTGCAGGTGCTGCAGGTGGACGAGCGCGTGGCGCCCGCGGGCGACGCGGCGCGCAACATCACCGCGCTACGGCGGCGGCTGGTCGAGGACGGTCCGCTGCCGCCCGGCAACCTGCACGCGATGCCGGTCGAGTGCGCCGATCTTGCCGGCGCAGCGGCTGACTACGCGGTGCGGCTGTCGCGGCAGGCCGAGGACACGGGTTGCCTGGACGTCGTGCAGCTGGGCCTGGGGAGCGACGGTCACACCGCGTCGCTGGTGCCCGGCGATGCGGCCCTCGACGTCGGCGCTGCGGACGTGGCCGTGACCGCGGCGTACGCCGGTCATGTCCGCATGACGCTCACCTTCGCTGCGATCAACCGGTCGCGCCACATCGTCTGGCTGGTGACCGGCGCGTCGAAGGCGCCGGCGCTGGCCAGCCTGTTCGCGGGCGGCGGGACAGCTCCCGCGGCGCGCGTCGAACGAGGGCGCGCGGTGATCTTCGCCGACGCTGCTGCCGCGGCGGGGCTCAGCCGGGCGTAGCGGGCTTGCCCGCCGCGCCGGTGACGGCGTGTCCGCCGAAGGCCTGGCGCATGCGCGCGAGCAGGCGGTTGCCGTAGTCGCCGCGGCCCTGGCTGGCAAAGCGCTCCATCAGCGCCAGCGTCATCACCGGTGTCGGCACGCCGAGCTCCACGGATTCGATGGCGGTCCACCGGCCCTCGCCGGAGTCGGCCACCACGGGCGCGATGTCATCGAGGCTCTGGTCGGCGGCGAGGAACTCGGCGGTGAGATCGAGGAGCCAGGAGCGGATCACCGTGCCGTGCCGCCACGCTTCCGCGATGGCCGCGACGTCGAGCTGGAGATCCGCCTTGGCCTGCATCAGTGCGAGGCCTTCCGCGTAGGCCTGCATCAACCCGTACTCGATGCCGTTGTGCACCATCTTGACGAAGTGGCCGGCGCCCGACGGTCCGCAGTGGATCCAGCCGTTCGCCGGGTCCGGGGCGAGGGCGCGGGCCAGCGGCTCGACCTCGGCAACCGCCGCCTTCTCGCCACCCAGCATCAGTCCGTAGCCGTTCTCGAGTCCCCAGACGCCACCCGACACGCCGGCGTCGACCAGCGCAATGCCGTCTGCCGCCAGCAGTGAAGCGCGGCGCTGGGAGTCGCGGTAGTTGGCGTTGGCGCCATCCACGACGACGTCGCCGTCGTCGAGGGCCGGGCGCAGCAGCCCGAGGGTGTCCTCCGTGGCGGCGCCGGCCGGCAGCATCAGCCACAGCACGCGCTTGCGCGGCAGCGCCGCGACCAGCGCAGCGAGACTGGTGACCGCCGTGACGCCGGGCTCGTCCGACAAGGCCTCGCGCGCCTCGGCGGAGCGGTCCCAGGCCACCACGCCCAGCCCGGCGCGGGCCAGACGGCGCGACATGTTGGCGCCCATGCGTCCGAGTCCGATCATTCCTACGCGCATTCCGGGATCTCCTTCGATGGGCCGTCAGCCTGGCCGACTAGCCTATCGTATTCAGTGCGAAGCGCGGCCGAGGGCGGCGCGCGACCGGCGCGCTCGCATTGCGTATGGCCATCCGGTGCGCGGACGGTCTAGGCTTCAGCATGTCCCCGTGGATGGGTTTCGCGATCGCAGGCCTCATCGGCGCGCTGGGCGGTCTCCTGCTGGCGCGACTCGCGCTCGGACATCGCGCCAGGACGCATGACGCAGTGTGGCAGGGGCGCCTGTCGCAGGCCGAGGAGAAGATCCGCGCCCGCTCGGCGCGCATCCAGCAGCTCGAGACGCTGTGCGCCGAGTCGCGCCAGCGGATCGAACTGAAGGAGGCGGAACTCGGCCGGCGGCGTGCCGAGGGCGAGGCGACCGAGGCGGAGTTGGCGCGCCTGCGCGGTACCCTGGCCGACACCCAGGGCGCACTGTCCGACCTGCGGCGGGCCTTCGACCGGACGGTGGCGCAGCTCGCGGAAACCCGCCAGCACCTGCAGAACAGCTACAGCGCCGTCGAGCAGCTGCAGGCCCGGGCGGCGGCCGGTGAGTCGGCCACCGGCCAGTTTCGGGTCCGCATGCGCCAGCTCGACGAGATGAACCAGCGCCTGCAGCATCTCGACGGCGTCGTCGAGCAGCTCTCCGCGCAGGCGGCGCTGGTGCCGCTGCGCGAGCGGCGCATCCGCGAACTCGAAGCGGAGATTGCGCGCGCGCGATGCACGCATCGAGGGACTGCAAACGAGAGCTCGCGGCCGCGAGCCCGTGTACGGCGGTGGCCGGCGCCAACGGCGACGACCTCAAGCAGATCCGCGGCATCGGTCCCGCGCTCGAGCGCCTGCTGCATGCCGAGGGCGTGCATTCGCTTCAGCCAGATTGCCGCCTGGACCGACGCGGACATCGAAGCTTTCGAACAGCGACTGCCGCGCTTTGCAGGTCGCATCCGTCGCGATGCCTGGATCGACGGGGCCGCCCGGTGCCATCGCGACAAGTACGGCGTGCCACCCGTCCAGGACACGGCCCCCGCCAAGGACTGAATCGCCACGCCACTCGGACGGCGATCACGCGGGTGGTAACTGCGTACGAGCCGCGGCAGGCGAGCGCGTATCGTGACCCTGTGAATGCGAATAATTATCAATTGGGTCCAGGACAAGTCCTGTGACCCCGCTGGGCCTTGCGCCAGGACACTGCCGTGAAGCGGTCGACCGCTATCGCGACCGTGTCGCCGATCTCGCCAGGTCGGTTGCCGCCACCGCGCCCGCCGGTGGCCGCCCGGCCGCAAGCCGGTTGCTGCTCGACGAGTTCGCGGACCGGATCGAGGTGGACACCCTGTCGCGCAGCGGCCCGGGCGCGGCCCGCATGACGCGCGTCGAAGCCGAGGTGTTCGTTCCGGTGGTGGTGCAACTCCGCGAGCATCTCCGCTCGCTGTCACGGATCCCGCCGGGTCCCGGCTGGTCCCCGGTGCTGGGCGAGATGGATGCGGCTCTCGCCAGCGCGAACCTGGCGCTGGCCAGTTGGCAAGCGCGCATCACCTGAGTCTGCGCGCGGCCCATTCCAGACACGCTACCGGCCGGCCGGCGCCATCGGAATACGCAATTTGCCCGACCGCTCCGGCGCCCGTCGTCGCGTACCCTCGGGCATGAAAGCGTTTCGCTCGAGGGGAGGGCAGACCGATGCATGACGAACTCACCACGTTGCCCGGCGTGGGGCCGAGCATAGCCGCCGACCTGCGGCACCTGGGCATCCACTCCGTGCAGGAACTCAGGGCCGCGGATCCGGAGCGGTTGTTCGAGCGGCTGAAGGACCTGACCGGCCACGAACAGGATCCGTGCGTGCTCTACACGTTTCGCTGTGCCGTGTATGCGGCGCGCACGCCCGAGCCCGACGCCGACCTGCTCAAGTGGTGGAACTGGAAGGAGCGCCGGCTGACGGACTGAAGCCGTGCCGCTCTGCCGCGAGGGCGTGGCGCAGCTACGGTCTCAGAACGGCTTGGTGACGCCGAGGAAGGCCACCGTGCCGATGCCGATCCAGTAGACGTACGCCAGCCGTCGCGCCACGGCGATCTCGGAATTGAGCCGGGCCTCCAGCACGTCCCGGGGCCCGCCGGCGGCGAGTTCGCGGAAGATCGTGACCCAGTGGCGCATCGTGAAACGCAGGATCAGGCCGATGACCAGCAGGCCGGCGTAAATCAGGATCTTGGTCGAATACCAGCCAGCCAGATACGGACCGTCTCCCACCAGTGACATGATCGCGGTGATGGCCAGCAGCGGAATCACCACGTAACGGATGCGCTCGTCCCACTTCGTGAGCATCAGTCCGGTATCCGTATCGCGTTTGACGAAGGCCGCCCACGTCAGACCCAGCCAGCCGAAGGCCAACACCCACATGCCGACCAGCCACCAGCCGCCGAGCGGCTGGATGCCGAAGGTGTGGCCCATGTGCAGCCCGAGCGGCAGCAGCAGGATGATGCCGGTGCGGGCGAGGATGTCGATCCGGTAGGCGGTTTCCATGTGGCGGCGGCGCTCGTCGAGCGACAGCCGCGGATTGGTGATGTGGTAGGAGGTCTGGAAGACGCCCCACTCGCCGCCGAGCCAGTAGACCAGCGCGATGATGTGCGCCCACTTGAGGATCAGGTGGCTCGAGATCATTGCAATCCCTCCGACGGGTTCGGTTCGATCTTCACGCAGCAACCAATCGTCGTCCCAGGGGCGCCGAGCCAGCATGCCCGGCCGCGGGTTGCCCGGAGAGCGCCTGCTCACGCTCGGTCGCGCGGCCGACGCGGCGCACCAGGTCCGCAAGGCCCGCCTCGAGCTCGTCGAGCTTTGCACGGCTGAGCCCGCGCAGGCAACGCTGCACCCAGGCGCGCTGGCGCTCCTGTAGCGCCGCGAGCGCTTCTCGGCCAGTGTCGGTCAGCGCGACCAGGCCGGCACGGGCGTGGTCGACGTTGGGCTCGATGGCGACGATGCCCTCGGTGCGCAGATGGTCGACGGTGCGCTGCACGCTCTGGCGCTGCAGCTCCAGGCGGCGCGCGATCTGCGAGACCGTCAGCGGCCGTCGGACCACCACCCGCATGACCTGCCAGCGCGCACCGGTCAGGCCGAAGTCCCCGGACATGACATCCGCCGCGTTCAGCACCTGTCCGTGCAGCTGGAACAGCGCCAGCAGTACGTTCTGGAAGACATCGTCGGCGCTGGACGGCGCGGCAGGGTCCTGGAGCATCATGATGTGATCCTGTCATAGTGACAGCAGGCTGTCAAAAACGACGCAAGGGAAGGGGGGTGCCGGGCACGCGGCTACGGCTATTGGACGCGGACGCTAAAGCGCAGGCTGAAAGAGGGTTGGCTGGCGCCGGCCGCCGGAGCCAGGACGCCGCTGGGCGCGATTCGCAAGCCGGTCACCGCCGGGTCGAAGCCGGCCGCGTCGGGCGCGGGCACATAGCTGTACGGCGCGCCGCCCCCGGGCTGATTCGAGAAGCGCACGTCGGTTGCATAGTTGAACAGCAGTCCGCTTGGCGCGGCGCCGTCGATGAACTCGACCGGACTGGCGCCGCCCACGAACAGGGCGGTGTTCGCCGGGATGCCATCCGTGACCACCAGGCTGCTGGCGTCGACCGGCCCGGGGCCGGTGTTGGTCACGGTGATCGTGTAGCGCTGCACACTTCCCGGAATGCGCCGCGGCAGCGTCGTGCCATTGAGGGGATCGGACAGCACCTCCGAGGTCTTCTGTACCCGAAGCGCCGGCTGCAGCGGTTGCACGACGAAGCTGCCCACGCCGTCGTCCGACACCGTTCCCTCCGTGCCTTCGTCCGCCACCACCCGCGCGGTCCAGGGTCCGACCGCGGCGTTGGCCGGCAGCGTGAAGGCGTACTCGAAGGTCGCCGTCGCCGCGCCGGAGTCCGCCACGCGGGTCATCGCCTGGCCGTTGACCTGTATGACGCTGGCCGAGTCGGTGAGCGTCAGGCGCACGGCGCTGATGTCGAAGCTGCCGAACGGATCGCTCACGACACTGCGCACGTAGACGGTCTGCCCGGGCGAGAACGGCGCCCCCGCCGTGCCGCCCGGGTAGACGGCCGAGTAGGCGAGCACGCTGTCGACGTTGATCACGGTGGTGCTGTCGAGCACGACCTGCGAATAGGCGTTGGGGCCGACGCCCTGCGGGTGCACCAGGAGCACGCGATTGGCGTTTGGCGACAAATTCTCGATGGTCAGGACAAACACCGAGCCCTGTGGAAACACCGTAGTCGCCGCATTGTTGACGACGAACGTGAATAGCGAAGGCGTGCCGCTGCTGGGCGGACTGATGGTCTGCTGGGCCGAGCCAATGACGCCCGTGACGGAATTGCTGAGCGTCACGCGCACGATGCGCTGGTTGTTGCCGCCCGAGCGTCGCAGCCAGAGCGGTATCGATATGTTGCCCGCCGGGACAGCGAATGGCAGTTGCAGCGGCGGGCTCAGGGTCCAGGTTGCCGTGGTACCGCCGCCGAGGGTCTCGCTGCCCTCGCCCGAGCCGGCCGGCACTCGCGACAGCTGCAGCGCCGGAGTGCGCCTGAGGTACAGCGGCTTCGCGCCACTCGCCGGGATCTGGGACGGGGAGACGATGACTTGTGGCGCCGCAGGCGTTGCGCCGGGACCATTCGGGTTCTGCACCGTGGCGGTATTGTCGATCGGCGTGCCCGGAGACGCCGTGCCCGGCACCTGCACATCGAAAGCGATGGTCGCGGTTCCGCTGGCCGGTACGCTGATCCCGCGGATATCGAGGAAACCCACGCCATTGCCGCCGGTGCCGGCACCGGTCGAGAAATTGCTGGCACCCGCTGGAATGCTGACCACGGCAAAGCCCGTGGTGTTGGCGGGTGCATCGTCGGTGACCTGCACGTTGGTCGCGGCGAGCCCGGCGGACTCGGTCAGCGTGATCGTGTAGCGCAGCGTATCGCCCGGATTGGCTTCGCCGCCGTTCAGGTCAGTCACCGTCTTGGTCGAAGTCGACAGGTTGGGGAAGACTATCACCGTGGGGTCGGTGGCGACGTCGTTGGCCGGGTTGTTGTCGACGCTGGCGCTCGAGACCCGCGCCGTGTTGGTCACCAGCGCCGGCGCGCTGCCGGCCACCGCCACGGTCAGGGTGAGGTCCGGCAGCGACGCGCCGGAGTTGAGCGGCGGCGGATGCGTGCAGGTGACCACCTGCGCCGCCGCGGCGCAGGTCCAGCCCGTGCCCGCGCCCGAGACAAAGCTCAGGCCCGCCGGCAGCGTGTCGGTCACGGTGACGACATTGTCCTCGCGCTGCAGCCCGGCGGCGTTCGAGACGCGCAGCGTGTAGCTGCCGTTGCTGCCCGCGACGAAGTTGCCCACGTGCGTCTTGGTAATGCCAAGGTCGACCACCGGTTCGCTGGTGGCACTCACGACCTGGGCGGTCAGCAGCACCAGGTCGCCGCCCGCCGAGAACACAGTGGTGGCCGAAGTCTGGCCCGGCAGCAACAGCGAGGACACGTCGAAGGTATCGACGTCCACGCCCCAGCTGTTGCTGACCCCGAGCGAGTTGATGGTGCCGTCGTAGGGCTGAATGACGGGATCGCTGTTCGGGACGTTGATGCCGTCGTCGAGCAGCGTGCCGTTGAAGCGCAGCGACTCGCTGAAGCCATTGAGCGGCGTCGAGTTCTGCGGGTCGCCCTCCCAGGCGACGATGGCGATGCGACCGTCGATGTTGCTGGCGGGAATACGGAAGCCGTCCGGGTTGAGCGTCACCGAGCTGCCGCGGAACCACTGCAGGCCATCGAACACGTTGATGGCGCGCAGCCTTTCCGCGGGCGAACCGTAGATGACGATCAAGCTCCAGCCGGCCACCACGGCGCTCGAGCCGCAGTGGGGATTGCCGGTGGCCACGGTGAGTCCGCCGAAAGTGAAGACGCCGTTGCCGGTCACCCGCGAGGTCACGTCGGCGAAGCCGCCGAAGTAGGGAAAGTCCGTTCCGCTCAGGGAGAAGGTCGCCTGGAAGGTGCGCCCGGCGTTCACGGCCGTCCCGTTCAGCGTCACGGTGGAGTCGACGGTGCCGCCCGAGCCGCCCCAGTACAGGTAAGCCGCCAGGATGTTCGACCCGGCCGGAATCCCGCTGAGCGCCTGGCTGCTGGTGTTGCCTACCAGGCACGAATTGCCGTCGTTCGACTGCGTGCGCAGCGACCCGCCGGTCGCCACGAAGTTGATGTTGCCGGTGAAGCGCGCGTAGCGGGAAATGGGCACCTGCTGGGCTTCGGCAACGGCCGGCCCGAGCAGGATGAGCAGTATCGACAGGCACTTCAGCCAACGCGTCATCGCGCAATTCCGCGGCCCGCAGGCCGTGCATGACATAAGAGCCGGCAGGATAGGTTGCGACACCGGCCAGGCGACAGGCCCGAATTCACACTCCTGCAAGGCCGCGCCGCTGGTCTGCGACTGCCCAGTTGCCAGGATCGCCTTGAATTTCATCGGCTTCGCTCATCGCCACGTGACGCAGTCTACACTTCGCCGGTGCTAAAGCCGGTCCCTAGCGGGACGCCTTCGGCAGTTGCCGTCGAAACTTGAGGCTCTCGCGAGCGAATCCCGACACCGTTCACGAAAACATTCCGGCATTTAACAAAGAATCTGCGCCCGACGGGGTGTGCGCGTTTGGCGCGGCCCGATGGCGACTCATGAAACTGGAGACTGCGATGAAACTGCGTTCCCTGTTGTCCCTGGCCTGCGTCGCGGGCTTCGCGGCTGTGCCGCAGCTGGCCCAGGCGGTCGGTACGGTAGCCGGCACGGCCATCGACAATACCGCCTCGGTCAGCTTCGACATCGGCGGTTCGACCGTCACCACCAACTCGAACACGGTCACCGTCACCGTCGCCGAAGTGCTCGATGTGAACGTCACGCTGCAGAGCCCGACGGTCACCGTGGCACCGGGCGCCACGCAGCAGGAGCTGGTGTTCCGGGTCACCAACACCGGCAACGGACCCGAGGTCTTCAGCCTGCTGGCCGACAGCGCGCTTGGCGGTGACGACTTCAACCCCGATCCGGCGACGCCATTCATCTACTTCGACACCGACGGCAGCGGCGACCTGTCCCCGGGCGACACGGTCTATGCGCCGGGCAGCAACGATCCGGCGCTGGCGCCGGACGAGAGCATCACCGTGCTGGTGGTCAACGACATCGCCGGCACCGTGGTCAACGGCCAGCGCGGCCTGAGCCAGCTCACCGCCACCAGCCAGACCGGCACCGGTGCCCCGGGCACCGTCTTCGCGGGACAGGGCGAAGGCGGCACGGATGCGGTGGTCGGCACCACCGGCGGCGATGGCCTCGCCGTCGGCGAATACGTCGTCTCGGACATCTCGCTGGCCGCGGTCAAGTCGCAGACCGTGCTCGATCCGTTCGGCGGCAGCCAGCGCCATACCGGGCGCGCGCATCACCTATGAAGTGGTGATCACCGCCACCGGCAGCGGCACGGCCACGGCGGCCGCGTTCGCCGACCTGATTCCGGCCAACACCACCTATGTGCCGAACAGCCTGGTGCTGAACGGCTCGCCGCTGACCGACGCCGCCGACGCGGACGCCGGCCAGTACGCCACGACGCCGGCGCCGTCGGTGAGCGTGGCGCTTGGCGACCTGACCCAGGCCGCCGGCCCGCAGACGGTCGGTTTCGCCGTCACCATCAATTGAGATCCATGAAGGGAAGGAGCGAGTCATGAAGTCGATTTACGGAGTTGTTGCGGGCGGCCTGCTGCTGTGCGCGCCACTGGGCGCCGCCCTGGCGGAGGGCTGCATCGAGCTCAAGACGACCGCCCAGGTCGAGGAGCGCTATGTCGACCAGCAGGGTAACGAGGCTACGCGGCTCGTCGCCGCCGCCAAGGTCGTCCCGGGCACGGAAGTGGTCTGGATCGTGTCGGCGCGCAATGTCTGTTCGCAGGCGGCGGATGCGCTGTCCATCGACAGCCCGGTGCCGGAGCACATGGTCTACGTGGCCGACTCGGCGCGCGGCAGCCGCGTGCAGGTCAGCTACTCGATCGACGGCCAGCGGTTCGCCAGCTCGGCCGAGCTCCTCGTGCGTGACGAGGACGGCCAGGAGCGGCTTGCCCGCGCCGACGAGTACCGCGCCATCCGCTTCGCCATGACCGGTCCGCTGGCGGGCGGCGAGACGGTCGCGGCCGAATACCGCGCGCTGGTCGAATGAGCGGCGCGCTACTGACTTCCGTCGAGGAAGACCGGCGGCGGCGGGCAAGGGCCGCCGGCGGTGACATTGAAACTTGCCTTGTCCATTCCCCCTCTCGTTCAGAAGGAGTTTCGTGATGAATGCAATCGCACGGCCGCTCGCCAGAGCCGGCCTCGCGGTGGCCGCGTTGGCGTCTTTCGGGTTCCTGCAGGAGGCCCACGCCGTGGGTACCGATGCGGCGACCCCGATTTCCAACACGGCGACCGTCAACTACACGGTGGGTACCGTCGCGCAGACGCCCATCGAGAGCTCGCCCACTGGCAACACGACGCCTGGCGTCGGTGCGGGCACGGCGACCACGTTCGTGGTCGACAACCGCATCGACTTCACGGTGGCGGAGCTGTCCGGCGGCAACACCGTGGTCACACCGGGCCAGACCGGCGCGGTCACGGCGTTCACGGTGACCAACACCGGCAACAGCCCGCAGGGCTTTGCGCTGACCGCCGCCAATGAGGTCGGCACCACCGTGTTCGGCAACCTCGACAACATCGAGGTCTCCGGGCTGCAGGTGTTCGTCGACGCCAACAACAATGGCACCTACGAGCCGGGCACCGACACTGCGACGGTGATCGACACGTTGCCCAACAATGGTCCGGGCAACAGCGTCACGGTGTTCGTGGTCGCGACGATCCCGCTGGCGGCCAATGGCAGCTTCGCCAATGTCAGCCTGACGGCGCAGGCGGCCGTGCCGGGCACCGATGGCGCGACGCTGGCGACCGAGTCGACGGGCAACGAAGACCCCAATGCGGTCGACGTCGTCTTCGGCGACGCGGGCGAGAACAACAGCGAGACGGCGTCCGACCAGTACGCGGTGCAGTCGGCCGCGCTGGCGGTTGCCAAGACCTCGGCCGTGATCAGCGATCCGTTCAACGGCACGAATCAGCCCCGCGCGATTCCGCTCGCCGTGGTCGAGTACACGGTCAACCTGACCAACAACGGCGTGGTGGATGCCACGGGCGTGCAGGTCAGCGATCCGCTGCCGGCCAACACGACCTTCGTCGCCGCCGCCTACGGCGCCTCGGCCAACGTGCAGATCACGGTGGGCGCGGGCGCGCCGACGACGTGTTTCGCCGAAGCCGGGGGCACGGATCTCAACGCCGACGGTTGCGTGATCAACGCCGGTCAGCTGGTGGTCGGCTCGCCGGCACTGGCGACGGTGGCGACCGGCGCCGCCAACGCGGTGGCCGTGCGCTTCCGGGTGACGATCAACTGATCGAAGGGGTGGAATGGACGCGAGCGCGCTAGCGCCAGGGTCCGCAGGAAGCGGACCCGCCGTCCACCAGCGATCGCAAGGTCGAGTGGTGGCCAGCCAGGGCGGGGTGAACGTGGTTCACCCCGCCCTGCCGGCGTTCTTGCCCCGGCCATTCGTGCGCCTGCTGTTCGCCATGCTGCTCAGCTGCATGCGCGGTCGCGGCCGGCGCCCAGGCGGTTTCCACGCTGCCTGGGACCCGAGTGAGCAACGTGGCGACGGTGGGCTACACGCTTGCGCCCGGCACCCCCCGATCGGTGCAGTCCAACGAGGTCAGCGTCGTGGTCGAGCCGGCGGCGACGCCGGCCACGGTCAAGATCCTGCGGGCGGAGCCGGTGGGCTCCGGCGTGCCGAACACCAGTGGTCCCACCCAATGCCGGGGCCCGGGTGGTTTCGCGCCGCTGCCGCCCCCGGTGCTGGCGGACGGCCAGGTGATCGATCCCGCGACCCCCGTGCCGCTTGCCGAAGCGCCACTGGTGCACGGCGGCGAGGCGGTTTTCTTCGAACTCACCGATGGCGACCAGAACCGTGACGGCACGGTCATCGACGCCATCGAGCTGGACATTACCTCCGCGGCGGGCGACCTCGAGCGCCTGCGCCTGGTGGAGACCGGCCCCAACACCGGCGTGTTCGTCGGCTATATCCAGACCGCGGCGGCCGCCGCCACGCCGGGCGACTGCGTCCTGCAGGTGCTGCGCGACGCGGACATCCAGTCGAGCTACACGGACCCGCGCAACGCCCAGGACACGGCGAGCGCGACCGCGCTGGTCGATCCGTTCGGGCTCGTGTTCGATTCGCGCACCGGGCAGCCGGTCGACGGCGCGCGGGTGCGCCTGGTCGACGCGCTGACCGGCCTGCCGGTGAACGTGCTCGGCGACGACGGCGTCAGCGCCTACCCGGCCGAAGTCGTCACCGGCGCCGCCGTCACCGATGCCGGTGGCACGGTCTACACCTTCCCGCCGGGCGTGTTCCGCTTTCCGCTGGTGCCGCCCGGCAACTACCGGCTGGAGATCACGCCCCCCGCCGGCTACGTACATCCGTCGACCGCGACCGCCGACGAGCTGGCGCAGCTGCCGGGTGCGCCCTTCCGGCTCGGTCCCGGCTCGTTCGGCAGCGACTTCGCGGTCACCGGCCCCCTCGCGGCGGTCGTCGACGTGCCGCTCGATCCTTCCGGCACCGCACTGTTTCTCACCAAGACCGCGAGCGCCGCGGTCGCCGCCGCCGGCGACTTCGTGCAGTACCGGCTGACGCTGGAGAACACCAGCACGGTCGGCGCGTTCACGTCGGTGCAGACTCTCGACCGGCTGCCTCCGGGCCTGCGCTACCGGCCCGGCTCGACGCGCATCGACGGCGAGCCGGCCCCGGATCCCGCCATCGACGGCGACGGGCGCAGCTTGCGCTTCACCACCGGCCTGTTGCCTCCGGGCGCGCGCTTCACGCTGAGCTACGTCACCGAAGTGACCATCGGCGCGCGTGGCGACGAGCTGGTCAACGTCGCGCAGTCCACCGCCTTCGGCGGCGTGCAGTCCAACGAGGCCCGCGTCGAGCATCCGGCTGCGGGATGAACTGAATCGCGGCGAGGCGATCCTGATGGGCCGGGTCTTCCAGGGCGACTGCGACCAGGTCAAGGACGGCGAGGGCGTCGCCGGTATCCGCGTGTATCTCGAGGACGGCCGCTACGCCGTGACCGATGCCGACGGCAAGTATCACTTCGAGGGTCTGAAGCCCGGCTCGCACGTGGTGCAGCTCGACACCATCACCGTGCCGGACTCGATGGAGCCGGTGCTCTGCACGGAACGCGTGCGTCACGCCGGCCGCAGCTTCTCGCAGTTCGTCGACCTGCGCGGTGGCGCGCTGTGGCGGGCCGACTTCGTGCTCCGCTATCGCCCGCTGCCGAACGGCTCGGTCGCGCTCGACCTGGCGACCGCGCCGGCCGCCGATGGCGCGCTCGAGCACACGGTCACGGTGGCGGTGGACGACGTGAGCGTCGCGAATGCCCAGCTGCTGGTGATGCTGCCGCCCGGACTCGACTACCTGCGTGGCAGCGTCGAGCGCGACGGCAAGCGCCTCGTCGACCCGCCGCTGCGCTCCGGCGTGATCAAGTTCGAGCTCGGCGCGCTCGCCGCGGGTGCTCGTCCGGTGGTGCGCTTCCGCAGCCGGGCGGCGCGGGGCGTCGAGGGGCAGCTGGCGGTGAAGGCCATGCTGCAGTTCGATTCGGCCGGGCGCACCGGGCTCGCCACGCAGCCGATCGAGAATGTCGTGGCCCGCCAGGCCGCAAGGCAGGAGGGGGCGCAGTACACGTTCACGCCGCGTTTCGACGTGCTTGGGGTCGAGCTCGATCCGCGCGACCGTGCCGAGCTCGACCGCATCGTCGGCGAATGGCGCGGCGTGACCGATACCCGCATCTCCGTCATCGGGCACGCCGACCGCACGCCCATCGCCGCGCGCAATCGCGATCGCTTCCCGGACAATTACGCACTGTCGCGCGCGCGTGCGCAGGCCGTGGCTGGCTATCTGGCCCGCGAGCTCGGGCTGCCCGAGTCGGCCATGACGGTCGAGGGGCGCGGCTCCGACGAGCCGGTCGCCGAGGGCAACGACCCCGCCAGCCTGGCACGCAACCGCCGCGTCGAGATCAGCGTCATCGGCGTTCGAACGGTGCAGGCCGCGACGCTGTCGTTCGTGACCGAGCGCGCCGCGGCGGAGCCGGTGACCACGGTCGGCGAACGTGCGCCGAACGTCTCGCGCCGCGGCCCGGTCGACACGTCCGAGGCGCGCGCGCCGCGCGCGAGCCTGGCCGCCGAGGTCGATCTCGCCGCGCTCTCGCCGGGCATCGCCATGCTCTCGCCAGCCGCCGGCGAAGCGCCGCCGATTCCGAGCCTGAAGGTGGCGATCCAGCACGGCCCGGCCGACGGCGTGACGCTGAGCCTCGAACGGCAAGCCGGTCAGCTCGCTCAACTTCGACGGCACCAACGTCAATGCCGCCGGCACGGTGGCGCTGAGCCGCTGGCGCGGCGTCGACCTGAAGAACGGCGACAACGAGCTCGTGGCGGTGGTGCGCAATGCCGAGGGCGCCGTCGTTCAGGAGCTGCGCCGCACGGTGCACTACGGCGGCGGGGCGGTGCGGGCCGAGCTCGAGACCGCCGCGTCGACGCTGGTGGCGGACGGCCGCACGCGCCCGGTGATCGCGTTGCGCATGGTCGATGCGTACGGCAAGCCGGCCCGTCGGCGGCACGCTGGGATCCTTCCGCGTCGATCCACCCTATCGCTCCTGGTGGGAGGTCGAGTCGGCCCGGGACAACCAGGCGCTGGCGATCGGCCCGCGGGAGCCGACCTTCACCGTCGACGACGAGGGCATCGCACGGCTTGAGCTCGAGCCGACCTCGCAGGCGGGCATGGCGGTGGTCCGCCTGCGGTTCAACGACCGCCAGGACCAGGAGATCCGCGCCTGGCTCGCGCCCGAGGCGCGCGACTGGATCGTGGTCGGCATCGCCGAGGGGACCGCCGCGTATCGACACCCTCAGCGACAACATGGAAGCCGCCGCGGCGGCGGGCCTGGAAGACGGATTCGACGACGACGGCCGCGTGGCCTTCTTCGCCAAGGGCCGCATCAAGGGCGAGTTCCTGCTGACGGTCGCCTACGACTCGGCGCGCGATCGCGAGGAGGCCAGGCGGCGCCTGTTCGGCGTGATCGAGCCGGACCGCTACTACACCCTGTACGGTGACTCCACGGAGCAGCGCTTCGAGGCGGCCTCGACCGAGAAACTGTTCCTGAAGCTCGAGCGCCGTCAGTTCGATGCGCTGTTCGGCGACTTCGATACCGGGCTCACGGTCACCGAGCTCGGCCGCTACAGCCGCAGCATGACCGGACTGAAGACGGAGTATGCCGGCGAACGTTTCGGCTACAGCGCATTCGCTGCGGATTCGGAGCAGGGCTTCGTGCGCGACGAGCTGCGTGGCGACGGCACGTCGGGCCTGTACCGGCTGTCAGAGAGCAACATCCTCGCCAACAGCGACAAGCTGCGTATCGAGGTGCGCGACCGCTTCCGCAGCGAGATCGTGGTCGAGTCGCGGTCGCTGACCCGTTTCATCGACTACAACATCGACTACGACCGCGGCACGGTCTTCTTCAAGCAGCCGGTGCCGAGCCGCGACGACCAGTTCAATCCCGTCTGGATCGTCGCGGAGTACGAGGTGCTCGGCGGCGGCGGACAGCGCATGACCGCTGGCGGGCGCGTCGCCGCGCGCCTCGGCGACGGGCGCGCCGAGATCGGTGCCAGCTTCGTGCAGGAAGGCTCCATCGACGGCCCGACCCGCGTGGGCGGGGCGGATCTTCGCGTCGCGCTGGGCGCGGCCACCGAGCTCAAGGCCGAAGTGGCGCGCAGCGAGTCGGACGACCCGGCGCGTGCGGCGGCTGCAACGGCCTATCTCGCCGAGATCGAGCATGTCACCGAGCGGCTCGACGCGCGCGCCTACCTGCGCGAGCAGGAGGCCGGGTTCGGCGTCGGGCAGCAGTTCTCGACCGAAGGCGGCACGCGCAAGGCCGGCGTGGACGGGCGCTGGCACTTCGGCGAGACGTTCACCGGCATTGCCGAGCTGTTCATGCTCGAGAACCTGGATACGGGTGCCGAGCGCCGCCACGTCAGTGCCGAACTGCGCCAGGATGCCGACAACCACAGTTTCGGGGTCGGGGTCAGGCGCGTGGAGGACACCGGCACCCTGGCCGGCGATGTCCGCTCCGACCAGGCCTTCGTGCGCGCCAGTCTCGACCTGTTCGGCGACCGCGTGACCGCCCGGGCCGGCTCGGATTTCTCGCTGGGTGGCCGCAACGAGAGCGTCGACTATCCGGCACGCTCGACGCTCGGGCTCGACTACCACCTGAGCCCGGGCACCACGCTGTTTGCGGAGTACGAGCACGCGGACGGTTCGGAGCTGGCCTCCGACATGACCCGTATGGGGGTCCGGGCGACGCCCTGGAACCGCGCCCAGCTGACTTCGTCGCTCAACCAGGAATTCACCGAGTTCGGGCCGCGGGTATTCGCCAACGTCGGCCTCACCCAGGGCTGGCAGGTCAACGACCAGCTGGCGCTGGATTTCGGCGTCGACCAGAGCAACACGCTGCGTGGCGCCAATCTGGCGCCGCTCGACGAGAACGTACCGCTCGCGTCCGGCACGCTGAGCGACGACTTCTTCGCGGCATTCGTCGGGGCCTTGTATCGCACCGAGTTGTGGACCGCCAACGCGCGGGTCGAGCACCGCAATGCCGATCTCGAGGAGCGCTGGTCGGTCCTGGGCGGGCTGTATCGTGAGCCGGTCGCGGGCCATGCGTTCTCGGCCGCGGTGCGTTGGCTCGACAGCGACTTCACTGCCACCGGCACCGCGGCGGAAGCGGGTATCGACCTGGGCTGGGCGTTCCGGCCGGTTTCCAGCCAGTGGATCGTGCTCAACCGTCTCGAGCTCGAGAACCAGCAACGCGACGACCTGGCGGGCCGGGTCGAGTCCTCGCGGATCGTCAACAACCTGAACGCCAACTGGCAGCTCGATGCGCGCACCCAGCTGGGTCTGCAGCTGGGCCTGCGCTACGTCACCAGCACCTTCGATGGGGAACGCTACAATGGCTTCTCCGACCTGTACGGTGTCGACCTGCGGCGCGACCTGACCCGGCGCTTCGACGTCGGCCTGCACGGCACGTGGCTGCACTCGTGGCGCTCGGGAGTCAGCGATGCGGCGGTGGGCGCCGACGTCGGGGTCACCGTCGCGCGCAATGTCTGGGTGTCGGTGGGCTACAACTTCGCCGGCTTCGACGACGACGACTTCAGCGAGAGCCGCTACACGGCGCAGGGTCCGTTCATCAAGCTGCGCATCAAGGCGGACCAGGAGACCTTCCGCGACCTGCTGTCGCTCGGCCGCTTCAGCCGGAACAGAGCTCCGTAAAGCCTGCATTCTCCCGCGCCCGGAATGACCACAGCGGCGTGGTCGCGAGCGTGAGTGCGCCGCTCGCGACATCGACGGAATGCGTCCAGGCGTCGATGGATATCCGGTCGCAGCTGCCGCCCGCGCCGCGTTCCAGGCTGGCGATGACGAGCTCGTGCTGCAGCGCGCCGGACAGGGTCCGGCCGCGTGAGGCGAGCACGGCGTGCCCGAAGTTGTTGTACAGGGTGAACTGCCACAGGTACTCGCTCAGCGCCGCCAGCTCGGACCCGTTGATGGGCCGCTGGTTCAGCGTGCCGGCGGCGCCGGTTTCTTCGCCCAGCTCGACGCCTTCGCGATCGAGGTAGCTGCAGCGGAATACGCGCATCCGCAGGTAGCGCGGGTCGTCGCTGCGCACCACGCGGTTGAACTCGTACCAGCGGTCGTTGCCCGCGGTCTCGATCAGGTCCGAGTACGCCGGCGCCTGTTGTGCCACCTGCTCCGACCAGCCGAGCGCCTGGTTCCAGTCGTCGGTGCAGGCCTCGTGGCGCGCCGCTCCCGCCGGCATGGCCTGCAGATCGGTGTTCTTGACGTGAAACGTCGCGACCTGGCCGATCCACGGCGGGGCGGGCTCCTGGTAGAACCCCGCCGGCGTGCGCTGGGCGTCGGTGTAGACCAGCCGTGCAATCTCCAGATCCGTCTGGCTGACTGGACGCGCGGGGGCTTGCGAGGCCGGCGGCGCCGGTGCGGCGCCTGGCGCTGGAGTGCTGGCGCCACCGCCACCGCAGGCGGCCAGCAGTACGAGCGCGAGGGCCGTGCCGAAGTGGCGTGCGGGGTGTCGGAGCGGGGCAGCCATACCGGGCCTTTGCGCCAGGGGATTGTCCACTCAGTCGTCTTGCCGACCCGCCGCTTGAGCGTCTGCATCGGCAATCGTGACGGACTTCACCGATTCCTGGCCGCGAGCCACATGGCGGCGATGCGCAGGGTTGCGCCAAGCCAGCATGGCCGGCCATGCCCGTCGTGGGTATACAGGTGGCCAGCACTTGCTGCGGGAGGCGTGCAGTGAGCCATCAGGACCTCGCGGCGGCCGGGCGACTCGCCGCGGACCTCGCCAGCGCGATCGGCGCCGGCCACGTGCTGACCGGCCGGCGCGAGCGTGAATGCCTGTCGCAGGACATCGCCGGGGCGGGCGCCGTCGCGGCGGTGGTCGCGCAGCCTGGAAGCGTTGCCGAGCTCTCTCAGGTGGTGGCCATGGCGACGGCGGCGGGTTTTGCTGTGGTGCCGCGCGGCGGCGGGTCCTCCTATACCTTCGGCTTCGTCCCTGCGGATCCGCAAGCGGTGCTGGTCGACACCCGCCGGCTCGACGCGGTGGTCGACGTCGATGCGGACAACATGCGGGTCACGGTCGAGGCCGGCTGCACCTGGCAGAAGCTGCTCGAGGCGCTTGAGCCCCGCGGCCTGCGCACGCCGTTCTGGGGGCCGCTGTCGGGCGCGGTGGCCACGGTGGGTGGCAGTCTCTCGCAGCACGCGATCCTCTGGGGGTCGGCCCGCTACGGGGTGTCCGCGGAGAGCGTGGTCGGGCTCGACGTGGTGCTGGCCGACGGCACCGTGATGCGTACCGGCGGCGGTGGCGTCAACCGCGAGGCACCCTTCTTCAGGTACTACGGCCCGGACCTGGCCGGCCTGTTTCTCGGCGACGCCGGCGCGCTGGGTGTGAAGGCCCGCGCAACCCTGAAGCTGGTCCGCCTGCCCGCGCATACGGGAGTCGCTTCCTTCGCATTCGACACGCATGTGATGGCCTGCGTCGCCATGGCGGATGTGGCGCGCGCCGGCGTCGCCAGCGAGTGCTTCGGCATGGACCCCGTGCTGTCCCGCCAGCGCCTGAAGCGCGCCAGCATCGCGCAGGGGCTCACTGCCCTGCGGGGCGTCGTCGCGTCAGCGGATGGCGTGGCCGCGGCGCTGCGTGACGTCGCCAGGGTCGCGCTCGCCGGGCGTGGCTTCCTCGACGAGGTGAATTACTCGGTGCACGTCGGCACCGAATCGGGCGATGCCGCCAGTGTCGAATTCGCGCTGGCGGACGTGCGACGCATCGTGGCCGAACGGGGCGGCCGCGAGCTGCCGGACAGCGTGCCCAGGCTGATGCGCGCCATGCGCTACGTCACCATGACCAGCGCCATCGGTCCCGCGGGCGAACGCTGGTTGCCGGTCCATGCGGTCGTGCCGCTGTCGGACGCCGCGGAGACCTGGACCGCGGTCAAGGCGCTGCTGGCGAGCCGGGCGAGCGAGTTCGAGCGTCACGGCGTCGAAGTGGGCGTGCTGACCGCCATCGTCGGCAGCGGTGCATTCGTTCTGGAGCCGGTGTTCTACTGGCCCGCGCCGCGAACGCCCTACTACGAGGGACTGTTCGATGCGGCGACCGCTGCGCGCTTCGAGGACTATCCCCCTAACCCGGCGGGCGAGGCGCTGGTGTTCGAGACGCGCGCAGGTCTCATTCGGTTGCTGGGGGCGCGCGGGGCCGTGCATCTGCAGATCGGCAGGACCTATCCCTACCGTGAGGGCATGAGCCCGCCCGCCTGGGACCTGCTGCGGGCCATCAAGCGGCAGGTCGACCCGCGCGGGCTCATGAATCCTGGGGCGCTCGGGCTGGACGGAACGGAGCGCTAGTTGTGATGTTTCAGTAGGTTGTTCCCTCCCTCCGGCTGGAGGAAGCTGATGTTGCGACACGTCAGTTCCCTAACCGAAGGAAGAGAACAACCATGCACAAGCATGCACGCCTGACCCCGAAGGGTCGAGAGACGATGCTGGCCCGCCTGCAGGCGGGCCAGCATCAGGCCGACGTTGCCCAGGCCATGGGCGTCTCGCTGACGACGCTGAAGAAGTGGTTGCGGCGCTACCGGGCCGAGGGCCTGGCCGGGCTGCAGGACCGCTCCAGCCGCCCGCGGCGCAGCCCCAAGGCGCTGCGCGAGCCGTTGCGTCAGCGGATCATCGCCCTGCGTCGGCAGCGCCGTACCGGGCGGTTGATCGTGCGCCAACTGGGCGTCTCTGCCGCCAGCGTCTCGCGCGTCCTGCGGCGGGCCGGGCTGTCGCGCTGGCGCGATCTGCAACCCACCGTGCCGGTTGTGCGCTACCAGCGCGAGCAGCCCGGCGAGCTGATCCACCTGGATGTGAAGAAACTCGGCCGAATCAACGGCATAGGCCATCGCATCACCGGCGATCGACGCGCCGGGCACCGCACTCGCGGCATCGGCTGGGACTTCGTGCATGTGGCCATCGATGACGCCTCGCGCCTGGCGGTGGCCCACGTGGCCGCGGATGAGAAGGGCGACACCGCCACGGCGCTACTCCGACGCACCGTGGCGCACTATCGCCAGCGCGGCATCCGCGTCCAGCGCGTGATGACCGATAACGGCTCGCCTTACCGCTCCAACGCGTTCAAGGCCGCCTGCCGGCAGATGGGCATCCGGCATCTGCGCACCAGGCCCTACACACCGCGCACCAACGGCAAGGCCGAACGCTTCATCCAGACCGCATTGCGCGAGTGGGCCTACGCCAGTGCCTTCCGCAGCTCCGCCCAGCGAACCGACGCACTACACACCTGGCTCCATCACTACAACTGGCATCGGCCGCACTCGGCACTACAATCACAACCACCCATCAGCGCCCTGCGCCTACGGGGTAACAACCTGTTGAAGCTCCACAGCTAGTCGACCGCTGCGTCGGAGCGGCGCGCAATGAGCCACAGCGAGGGGCGGCCCGGCGGATACAGGCGCAGGGTGTCCTGGTCTTCGATCTCGATGGCGTAGAGGCGGACCGGATCGCGCCACTGCACCTGGGGCATCACGCCCTGGCAGTTCGGCTTGCCATTGTCGCCGGTCTTGGTGAGCGTCACCACGTATCCTGGGCTTCGGATTTCGTGCACATAGGTGCCTGAAACGCGCGCGGCCCCGCTGTAGTCGACGAACGTGCCGTCGGCGTTCAGCAGCAGGCCGGTCTCCAGGCAGTTCGCGGGCAGCGCGTCATAGCCGGCCACCTGCCGTGTCACCCAGTTGCCGTGCAGCACGTCACCCGCGCGATCCACCGACGCGCAGCCGGCGAGCCACATCAGGCAGAGCGCCGCTGGCCAGGCCGAGCGTCGCGCAATGAGGCTTCCCGTCGCTGGTCGCATGCCTTCACCTGCCCGTTCCGGGCTGGCTCCGCTGTTCGTCATGGCCGGTAGTCTCGCCGAGCGGTCGAGCCGCGGCAACCCGTTACGCTGGCGGTGGCCGGCCGCATCATGCTGCGGCGGCAGCGGGTATGCCCCACAATGGCCGTTTGAACCCGCGTCTGCGGACGCGACTCCCCCAAGGACCCTCGCCATGATCATCGTGCATCACCTGAACAACTCGCGCTCGCAGCGCATCCTCTGGCTGCTGGAAGAGCTGGGACTCGACTACGAGATCAGGCGCTATCAGCGGGACGCGGAAACCATGCTGGCCCCGCCCGAGTTGCGCAAGGTCCACCCGCTCGGCAAGTCGCCGGTGATCAGCGATGGGGCGGTCACCGTCGCGGAGTCCGGGGCGATCATCGAATACCTGGTCGAGCGCCACGGCCGCGGCAGGCTGATCCCGCCGGCCGGCACACCGGAGCGGTTGCGCTACACCTACTGGCTGCACTATGCGGAAGGCTCGGCCATGCCGCCGCTGCTGCTGAAGCTGATCTTCGACAAGATCGAGACCAGCCCGATGCCCTTCTTCGTCAAGCCAATCGCGCGCGGGATCTCGCACAAGGTCAAGAGCTCGTTCATCGATCCGCAACTGCAGACGCATCTCGACTACATGGACTCGCAGCTGGCCAAGTTACCCTGGTTCGCCGGCACGGAGTTCACGGCGGCGGACATCCAGCTGAGTTTCCCGCTGGAGGCGGCGGCCAAGGGCCGGTTGCTCGACAAGGGCCGGCCCCGGCTGGTCGATTTTCTCAAGCGCATTCACGCCCGGCCCGCTTACCAGCGGGCGCTCGAGCGCGGCGGCGAATACGACTACGCCTGAGCGGCGGGCCTCGAAACGGGCGCCATCGCGTCGACCAGGTCCCGGTCCGGGCGCTCCGGCCAGCCGGGGCGGGCGGCGAGGTCGGGAATCGTGATCGGACTCACGCGCCGTTCAGGTTGGCGGGCCTAACCTGTCTGCAATTCCGCGCGCTGGCGGGTGCCAGTTGGGGCGGAAAGGGAGCGGACATGAACTCGAGGTCTCTTCTGCTGGTTGCGGCCGCGCTGGCGCTCGCCGGTTGCGCCACGCTCAGCAAGGACGAATGCCGTAGCATCGACTGGCGCACGGTGGGGTACGAGGACGGTGCCGCCGGTTACAGTGGCCAGCGCGTGGCCGAGCATCGCAAGGCCTGCGCCAAGCACGGCGTGGCCGTCGACCTGGACGCCTACCAGGCGGGCCGCGCTGAGGGACTGCGTGAATACTGCGAGCCGTACAACGGCTTCAGGGTCGGTTCCCGTGGCGGCGACTATCAGGGGCAGTGCCCGGCCGACATGGCGGGCGCATTTACCAGCGCCTGGGAAACGGGGCGCGAGCTGTACCTGCTGGAGCGGCGCGTGACCTGGGCGGACCAGCAGCTGGCCGCGAGGCGAGCCGAGCTCGAGGACATCGAGCATCAGATCGCCAGCCTGACGACCGTGATCGTCGGTGACCGCAGCACCAGCGAACAGCGTGCGCAGGCCCTGCTCGACACCAAGCAGCTGGCCGAGCGTCACGGCCGCATCCAGGCGGAGATTCCCGAGCTGGAGCGCGACCGCATCGTCTACCGGCAAGAGCTCGAGGACTTCCGCGCCACGGTGGCCTATATCGGATGAGCCGTGCCGCGCGCCGCGCGGGCTGACAGCCGCGCTACACTGGCGCACCGGCAGTGCCTGCCGCGCGGGAAGCCGCCAATGCCGATCTGGGTCGATGCCGATGCCTGCCCCCGACCCGTCAAGGACATCCTGTTTCGCGCCGCCGAAAGGACCGGCGTCGCGCTGACGCTGGTGGCCAACCACGCCATGGCGCTGCCCAGACGCCCGAACGTGCGCATGCTGCAGGTATCCGGCGGCTTCGACGTGGCGGACCAGGAGATCATGCAGCGCGTCGCGCCGGGTGATCTCGTGATCACCGCTGACATCCCGCTCGCAGCGGACGTCATCGCGCGTGGTGCCGCCGCGCTCAATCCGCGCGGCGAGATGTACTCGGCCGACACCATTCGCTCACTGCTGACCATGCGTGACTTCATGGACACCATGCGCTCCAGTGGTGTCGTGACCGGTGGTCCTCCCGCCTTCAGCCAGGCCGATCGTCAGGCTTTCGCCGGGCAACTCGATCGCTGGCTGGCGCAGCACGCCGGGGAATCTTCCTGACGCCGGGTGGCTTTGCGGACCGGGCCTGTCCAGTACGTACGCCGCGCCCAAGTCAGGGAAAACCCTGCTCATTCCAGCGCCTTGACCGTGACAGGATGGCAGCCGTCGCAGCAGAGCGGTTGGCAAGCAGCCGCCCGGTGGCTGCGACAATATTAGTAATCTATGATATATGTCCGGAGGCCCGATGGACTGGGATGCACTGCTGCTGTCGCGACTGCAATTCGCCTTTACCGTCGCGTTCCACATCATCTTCCCGAGCTTCACCATCGGGCTGGCCAGCTATCTGGCGGTCCTGGAAGGCCTCTGGCTCAAGACCGGCAACGTCGCATTCAGGAATCTGTACCTGTTCTGGGTGAAGATCTTCGCGCTGGCCTTTGGCATGGGCGTCGTGTCCGGCGTGGTGATGAGCTACCAGTTCGGCACCAACTGGTCGGTCTTTTCCGACATGACCGGCAGCGTGCTCGGGCCACTGCTCGGCTTCGAGGTGCTGACCGCGTTCTTCCTCGAAGCGTCGTTCCTCGGGATCATGTTGTTCGGCTGGAACAGGGTCGGGCCGAGGCTGCATTTCGTCGCGACCCTGGCGGTCGCATTCGGCACCCTGCTGTCCGCCTTCTGGATCCTGTCGGCCAACAGCTGGATGCAGACGCCGGCCGGCTATGAGCTGCGCGACGGCTTGTTCTACGCGGTGGACTGGATCGAGGTCATTTTCAATCCCTCGTTCCCGTCGCGCTTCATGCACATGGTCGCGGCGGCCTACCTGACGACGGGCTTCGTGGTACTGGGTGCCGCGGGCTGGCTGTGGCTCAGGCGCCGCGACGACGCCGAGACACGGATCATGCGCCGCATGGCGATCGGCATGATCGTGCTGCTCGCGCCGCTGCAGTTGCTGATCGGCCATGAGAGCGGCGCCGTGGCGGAGGAGTATCAGCCTGCCAAGGTCGCGGCCATGGAAGGGTGGTGGACGACGCAGAGCCGCCAGCCGAGCATCCTGTTCGCCTTGCCCGACCAGGAGGCCGAGCGCAATCGCTTCGAGCTCGCGATCCCCGCGGTGGGCAGCCTGGTGGTTGCCGGGGACATGGATGCGGAATTGCGCGGTCTGGACGCCTTTGCGCCGGAAGACCGCCCGCCGGTCATGTGGGTGTTCTGGAGCTTTCGCATCATGGTGGGGCTCGGCCTCGCGATGATCGGCATGGGCCTGTGGGGCGCCTGGCTGTGGTGGCGCGGCGGGCTGGAGCGCGGCGCGCTCTTTCACCGCGCGGCGGTGGCGATGGGACCATCCGGATTCCTGGCCGTGCTTGGCGGGTGGATCGCGGCGGAAGTCGGCCGCCAGCCCTACGTCGTCTACGGTGCGCTGCGCACCGCCGACGCGGTCTCGCCGGTCGCCGGCGGTCAGGTCGCCGCCTCGCTGCTGGTGTTCTTCGTCGTCTACGCCATCGTGTTCACCGCCGGTGCGCTGTACATCCTGCGGCTGATCGTGAAGGGTCCGGGCAGCGGCGAGCGGCCCCCGGAGGCCGGCCACCACGCGCCCGGCAGCGTCCTGGCGGGCGTGCCGGCGGACCCCGAGCCGGCGAGGTAATCAGCATGAATCTCGATCTTCCCCTGATCTGGGCGGCGTTGATCGCGACCGCGGTCCTGCTGTACGTCGTGCTCGACGGCTTCGACCTCGGCATCGGCATCCTCTTTCCGTTCGCGAGCGACGCTGAGCGCGACGTGATGGTCGCCTCGATCGCGCCGGTGTGGGACGGCAATGAGACCTGGCTCGTGCTCGGCGGCGGCGGGCTGTTCGCCGCCTTCCCGCTGGCCTACGCCACGCTGATGCCGGCGATGTACCTGCCGATCGGCTTCATGCTCACGGCGTTGATCTTCCGCGGCGTCGCGTTCGAGTTCCGCGCCAAGGCGGGAGTGCGCGGCAAGCGCTTCTGGACCCGTGCGTTCACCGGCGGCTCGCTGGTCGCCGCACTGTCGCAGGGGCTGGTACTCGGCGGCTTCCTCAAGGGCGTCACCGTCGAGGGGCGCAACTTCGCCGGGGGCCACTGGGACTGGCTGTCACCGTTCAGCCTGATGGTCGCGGTCTCGCTGGCCGCCGGCTACGCGCTGCTGGGCGCCTGCTGGCTGATCTTCAAGGCCGAGGGAGAACTGCAGGCCAAGGCGCGCCGCTGGGCGCGGCGGCTGGCGATCGGCGTCGGCGTCGCCATGTTCGCGGTGAGCCTCGCGATGCTCTCGGTCGATCCCACGGTCGCCAGTCGCTGGGGCCTGTCGATGACGGCCATCGACTGGCCGGTCTTCGCCGTGGCCGCGCCGCTGCCCGTCATGGCCGGGATCGCTACGGTGCTGTGCTGGTGGTATGCCCGGCAAACCCGCGCGGAGCTCGCGCCGTTCCTCGCCGGCATCGTGATCTTCGTGGCCGGCTTCCTCGGCCTGCTGCTCAGCACCTATCCGAACATCGTCCCCTACGACATCACCATCCGCGAGGCCGCCGCGGCCGACAACGCGCTCGGGCTCATGCTCGTCGGCGTGGCGGTGATGTTGCCGGTAATCCTCGGCTACACGGCCTACGTCTATTGGGTGTTCCGCGGGAAGGCGACCGCCGATGCCGCCTACCACTGAGCAGGATCCGCGCGACGGCGGGGGCGGGCGCAGCACGCTGGCCAGTCGCCTGGCCTGGTTCGCCGCGCTGTGGCTCGCGGGTCTGGGGACGACGGCGCTGCTCGCCTACGGTCTGCGCGCGCTGCTGTTCATGTAACCTCGCGGGAGGCTCTCAGGGAGGCACCTCGGAGCCGTCCCAGGCGAAGCACTTGCCGCTGTCGGCGACCTGCAGCCGGTCGACCACACTCAACAGATGGGCCGCCGATCGTTCCGGCGCGAACAGCTTTTCGGGACTGACATTGCCGCGAAACGGCGCCGACAGCCGGGTCTCGACCGTGCCCGGGTGCAGTCCAACGATGATCGCCTCCCGCCAGCGCCGCGCCAGCTCCACCGCAGCGGTGCGCACCACCTGGTTGAGTGCCGCCTTGGAAGCGCGGTAGGCGTACCAGCCGCCGAGCCGGTTGTCCGAGATCGAGCCGACGCGAGCCGACAGCAGGCCGATCACGCTGCGGCCCTGTCGCGGCAGCAGCGGTGCGAAATGCTTGATCACCATCGCCGGCCCGATGGTATTGATCGCGAGCACTCTCGCGAACTGGGCCGGATCCAGGTCGCCCAGCTTCTTCTCCGGCTGCAGGCCGTCGGCGTGCAGGATTCCGGCCGCGCAGAGGACCAGGCGCGGCGCGTGCGGCGCGCAGGCCTGGGCGGCAGCGGCAATGCTGCGCTCGTCGAGTAGATCGATCGAGGCACTTTGCGCCTTGGGCGATGCGAACACGGCAGGCGAGCGTGACAGCGCCAGCACCGAGGCCACGTCGCTGCGGGCGGCCAGCGCCTCCACCAGTGCGCCACCGATCCCGCCCGATGCACCGACTACCACGGCATGTATCGCGGGATCCTGGGTCATGCGGCGCCCTCCTGTTGAGCGAATTGCCTGACGAGCGCCGGGATCTGCTCCCTGAAGCGAAAGTAGCCGGCCGTAGCCTTTGGCCAGGCCGCGGCATCCCACCGCCGCCGCAGACGGACCAGCGCAAGGCCGCGCTCTGCAGCGCGCACCTGCAGGCGCGCCAGCGCCCAGGCGGTGGGCCCGATGGGCGCCTCGGCGGTCACGATCGTGCGCGTGCCGGCCTGCGCCGCCAATGCAAGCACGTCTTCCTCGTCGAGCACGCCGCCGGACTCCACCCCGAACTGAGCGCTGGCGCGCTGCAGCGCATCACGCAGCGCGCCCGCCGTGAATTGCGCGGCGGGCGAGCCGGCGGCGCTGATTGCCGCCGGGCGCAGGCTTGCCAGCGCGACGACGTCTCCCGGCGACGGCCAGCTCTCCGGGTGCAGGTCGTCGTCGGTCAAGAGCAGCAGCGACCGGCCGCCGGGGTGCGCGTCCGGCGCGGACAGCGCTGCGGGCCGCGGCGCACGCTGTGGCTCGGTCAGCGGCATGGCCCGCTCGGCCAGCTGGCCGTCGGGATCAAAGCGGCCGCCGCTGTACTCGCGAATGTTGGCGGCGCGGGCGAGGTAATGCTTGCCGGGCGTGTGCAGCCCGGCGACCCAGCGCCAGGACAGCGTGTTGGAGGCCGGATCCGCGTCCAGCAGGTGCTTGTAGAAGAAGTCCGCCCCAAGCTGCCACGGCAACTTGAGGGTGAAGATCCAGATGGAGGCGAACCACATCCTGGCGTGATTGTGCAGCCAGCCACTCGTGACCAGTTCATGTGCCCAGGCATCGAAGCATTCGATGCCGGTGTTGCCCTGTTGCGCCTGCTCGACTCGTGCCGCCAGCGCCGCGTCCTGCCCGAGTCCGGCACGCAGCGCCCGGCGCTCCTGGTCGAAACGTTCGAGCACCGCCGGCCGCAGCTCCAGCCAGCCCTTCCAGTAGGTTCGCCAGCAGACTTCCTGGATGAACTTGTCGGCGGCGGCGCCGTGCAACGCGTGCGCCGCCGCGACCACTTCCTGCTCGGTGATCAGCCGGCGGCGGATCCAAGGTGACAACCCCGACACGTTAGCGCGGTTGCCCGGACCATGATCGAAGTTGCGTCGCGCGGCGTAGTCGCGCCCGGCACCGGGCAGGAAGGCGCGCAGACGCTCCAGGCCCGCAGCGCGGGTCGGGTGCCAGCAGGCGTCGTGCAGGGATGGCGCAGCGCTCACTATCGCCGTTTCGCGCCGTCGGCTCGAGCAGATGCATGGCGGGGGCCGGCGAGCCGGGGCGGCTTTCGGCCGGGCGGCGCGGCGTGTGCGGTCCATCGCCGCCCTCAGACCGGCTTGAGGATGCTGAGCGCAACGATCGCGGCGATGCCCACCCACAGGAGCCCGAGGATCGCGGTCGCCTGCACGTAGATGTGGCGGATGGCGCGCTCCTTGGTTGGCGTCGTCCCGTAGCGCGCGATGTCCGCCCAGACCTCGAAGAACCTCACCAGCGCCAGCCGGATGCCCAGGCCACAGGCGACCACCGCGGCGAAGGCGAGCAGCTTCCAGCTGAGCCAGCGCGGCAGTGGCAGGTGGCCGGTGGTCGCGGCGAGGGCGACAGCGGCCAGCGCAGCGATCAATCCATAGCGCAGCCCGCGATCGAGACTCGCCAGCGAGGCGCCGGTGCCCGTCTTGCGCGCGCGGTGCGAAATCTCCACCAGCGCGAGCCAGCACAAGGCGCCAGCGCAGGAGGCGTACAGGAGCGTGCTGCCCCCCGGCAGATAGCCGAGCAACCCCGCCAGCGCGAGGCCAAGTCCGGCCTGCAGCACCAGCGCATAGCGGACGTGCTGATCGACATCCATGACGTGGTCCATCAGCCTGTTGCGCTCGTCGAAAGGCATCGCAGGACTCCAGGACACGTACCGATAGGTACTGTTGATCACGAGCTCCGCGCCGAGCCAGTAGCCGAGCACGACGACGTGAATGATTAACAGGAGCTGAACGAGCACTGCCTGGACCCGCGCGCTGACGGCCGATGCGGGAGTCTACGTCACCGAATGGGCCGTCTTGCTTCCGCGGCCGGAAATGTCGGTCGATTGCGACGGCTTTCCTTGAACCAAGTGCGCCCGCCGTTATCCAATAGGCAGTGTTATCGGCGCGCGGCCCCGGCGTTGCGTTTGCCGTCATTTGTCAGGTCGAGGAGACCCATCGTGTTCGCCAACAAGACTGATTCTCATCTCTATGTGATTCCGGCCATGATCCTGGCCCTGTCGCTCGCGGCCTGCGGCAAGTCCGAGCCGCCCGCACCCGCCGCGGCGCCCGAGGAGGCCGCCCCGGTGACGGAGGTGACACCCGAGACCGAGCCCGCCGTCGATCCGGCCGCCGACCTCGCCGCCCGCGAGGAGGAAGTCGCCAAGCGCGAGGCGGAGCTGGCGCTGAAGGACAAGGAAGCGGAACTGGCCAGGCGTGAGGCAGAGCTCGCCGCCAAGGAAAGGGCTGCGGCCAAGAAGCCGGCGACGCCCAAGCCGGCCACCACGACGGCCGCGGCGCCCAGCAACCCGCCTAAGGCCCTTCCCGCCCCGCAGCCGATCATGATCCCGGCCGGCACCCAGTTCGCCGTCGAGATTACCGATGGCGTCAGCACCAAGACGGCGCGGCGCGGCGATGCGGTTTCGGCACGCCTGACGAGCGACCTCATCGTCGACGGCCGGACCGCCGTTGCGGCAGGCACGCGCGTTCATGGCACCGTGACCGAGCGGGTATCCGGCAGCAAGGAGATCGGCGGCGTGCCGACCCTGGGGCTGACCTTCGACACCCTGGTGCTGAGCCCGGACAACACGGTCGGGATAACCGGCCGCTTCCTGCAGCAGGGCAAGAGCGACACCGGACGCGATGCCGCCAAGATCGCCGGCGGCGCGGTGCTCGGCGCCGTCATCGGCAAGCAGGTCGACGACAAGAAGGGAACGGTCATCGGCGGCATCCTCGGCGGCGCTGCCGGCGCGGCGGCCGCCAAGAACACCGGCACCGAGGTCGAGCTGCCCGCCGGCACGATCATCGCGTTCGTGCTGGACGCACCGGTCGAAGTCAAGCCGTAACCTGACGGCGCATAGCCGTCCCGCTCGAGAAACGAGGGAGATGAGGTTGCGCCTCATCTCCCTTTTTCATTGCGCTGCGCGCGGACCTCTGCGGGCGACTGCAGCGCAGCATTCGCTTCGGCACCCGCCGCAGGTATTGCGATGTCGAGGCTGCCGGCGCAGGATGAAAGTGGGCTTGGCGTCGAGCGCGCCTGGGAGGTGCCGCGGGCGAGGCCAGGCTTGGGTGACGCCGTCGATCGCGAACGTCGACACCGAGAACACGGAAAATCAGGACCGGAGACAACTCGAGCGCGCGACGCGGTGCATGTGGAACGGACTCACAGCGGGACTTACCCCGGAGGCACCATGTCGAAGATCAATGTGCAGAGAATCGGTGAGCAGAACGAGCGGACACTGCCGGTGTTCGCTGAAATGGAATCCATGCTGGAACAGATTCGCGAGCGTGCCTATGCGCTCGCGCGGTCGCGCGGTTTCGCCAGCGAGCGGGCGCTGGACGACTGGCTGCAGGCCGAGCACGACCTGGGGCTGGCGAACGCGGAGCTCAGCGAAGACGCGGTGAGCTTTCTCCTGACGGTTGCCCTGCCTGGCTTCGAGCCGGCGGACGTCGAGCTCACGGCGACGCCAAGCGAACTCATCGTGCATGCGCGCACTGAGCGGCAGTTGCCGGCCGAGGGCGAGCGCAGGACCTGCTTCAGTGAATTCCGCAACGAGACCTGGCGGCGTGTCGAGCTCCCGGCCGGGATCGACGTCGAACAGGTCAGGGCAACGCTGCGGGACGGCATGCTCAGGGTGGTCGCACCGAAGACGGCGGCACTGAGGGTGGTCCCTGAGGGACACCAGGCCGCGGCCTGAGGGGCACACGAGACAGACACTCGCGGGGATGCCCTCAGGGATCTCCCGCGAGCGCCTTGTGCACGGCGGCGAGGGCGGTCGCCCGCCCGGTCTGCGCCTGCACGCTGCGATCTTCCAGATCCAGCAGGGTGCGCTCTGCGTCCAGCACGGCCAGGTAGTCGCTTGCGCCGGCCGAGTAGCGCAGCCGCGCGAGGGACGCGGCCTCCGTCGCGGCCTTGACCGCGAGGTCCAGCTCTGCGGCGGACTGGTTCGCCGCGCGCAGGCCGGCCAGGGCGTTCTCGGTTTCCTCCAGCGCGCGCAGCACCGTTTCCTGGTAGAGCGCCACCGCGCCATCGACGCGGGCTTCGGCGGCCTTGACGTTCTGGCGCACGCGGCCGAAGTCGAGGAAGCGCCAGCTCAGCACCGGGCCATAGGCCCAGCGCTCGGCGCCGCGCTGGCCGAGGTCGCCGGTCGACTGCGCCGTCCAGCCGAAGCTGCCCGTGAGTTCGAGCTTCGGGAAGTACTCGGCGACCTCGACGCCGACGTCGGCGGTCGCGGCGGCCAGCCGCCGGTCCGCCTCGCGGATGTCGGGCCGGCGCCTCATCCATTCCTCGGGCGTGCCGGTCGCAGACAACGGCGGCAAGGCCGGCATCGCAACGTTCCCGGCGAGATGGGCGCGCAGTTCCCCGATCGGCCAGGCGGTCAGCACCGCGAGGCGCTGTTCCTGGCGGACCAGCTCCGCCTGCGCCTCCGGCAGGGTGGCGGCGAGCGAGCGTGCCTGGGCCTCGGCCTGCGCCAGGTCGAGCGCGCTGCCACTGCCTGCGTCGAGACGGGCGCGCAGGATCGACACGTTTTCGTCGAGATTTGCCAGCTGCCGGGTGAGCAGCGCGAGCCGCTCGCGCGCGCCGATCAGCGAGAACCAGGCCTGCGCCGTCTCGGCCACGATCGACAGCTGTGCCGCCGCGAGCGCGGCGGTGTCGGCCTCGACCCGGCGCACGATGGCCCGCTTCTGGTTGCGCAGGCTGCCGAACAGGTCGATTTCCCAGCTCGCGTCGAAGCCCGCCCGCCAGGTCTCGGTGCGGCCCTCGTCGGGCGGCACGAAGGGATCGAGGTCGCTGGGCTGGTTGCGTTCGCCGCTGGCGCCAGCGGTGACCGTCGGAATCAGCGCATAGGTCGACAGTCCGCTCAGCGCGCGCGTCTCCGCCAGTCGCGCCGCCGCCTGGCCGATGGTCGTGTTGGCCTGAGCGCGCGCTGGATCAGCGCGTCGAGTTCGGCGCTGCCGAATGCCGTCCACAGCGTCGAAACGGGTTGCGCCTCGGCCACCGTCTCCTTGTCCTGGTCGAAGCGCTCCGGCAGCGTGGTTTCGGGCTCGACGTAGCGAGGACCGACCGTGCAGCCCGTCACCAGCGCGCTCGCCAGCAGCAACAGCGGGACCGGCCTAGTCATGCGCAGCCCCGCGGCGGTGGCGCGCCGGGCCTTGCGGGCCTCGACCATGTGACGCAGCACCACGTAGAACACCGGCGTGAAGAACAGGCCGAAGAAGGTCACGCCGAGCATGCCGGAGATCACGGTGACGCCCATCACGTGGCGCACTTCGGCGCCGGCGCCGGAGGCGAACACCAGCGGCAGCACGCCGGCGATGAAGGCGAAGCTGGTCATCAGGATCGGGCGCAGCCGCAGGCGGCAGGCTTCGACGGCGGCCTCGACGATGCCCCTGCCTTGCTCCTCGAGGTCGCGCGCGAACTCGACGATCAGGATCGCGTTCTTGCAGGCGAGTCCGATCAGCACCACGAAGCCGATCTTGGTGAAGATGTTGTTGTCGAGGAAGGTCGGCGGGAATGTCGGCGGCGAGACCAGCCAGCCACAGCCCGTGGACGAAGTTGACCAGCCAGATGCCGCCGATCGCCGACAGCAGGCACAGCGGCACGATCAGGATGATCGCGAGCGGCAGCGACCAGCTCTCGTACAGCGCGGCCAGCACCAGGTACACGAGCAGGACGCACAGCGGGAACACCAGGAGCGCGGCGTTGCCCTGGGTGATCTCCTGGTAGGTCAGGTCGGTCCACTCCAGGTCGAAGCCGCGCGGCAGCATCTGCGCCGCGAGCGCCTGGACCTTGGCGAGCGCCTCGCTCGAGGACAGCTCGCCGGGGTTCACGCCCGCCGCGAGGTCGGCCGCCGGGATAGGCGTTGTAGCGGATCACCGGGTCCGGGCCGAAGCTCGGCTTCACCTCGACCACGCTGCCGAGCGGCACCATCTCGCCGTGCTGCATTGCGGACCTTGATCCGCGACATGTCCGAGGGATCGTCGCGGAACGGTGCGTCGGCCTGGGCGTAGACGCTGTAGGTGCGGCCGAACAGGTTGAAGTCGTTGACGTAGGCCGAGCCCAGGTACACCTGCAGGGTGTCGTAGATGTCGGTCAGCGCCAGGCCCTGCTCCTTGGCCTTGGTGCGGTCGACGGCGGCGTCGAGTTGCGGCACGTTGGCCTGGAAGGCGCTGAAGGTACCGAGCGGATCGAAGCCGGGCGTACCCGCTGAGCGCGCCGCATCAGCGCCTGGGTCTGCTGGTTGAGTTCGCCGAAGCCGACGCCGGCCCGATCCTGCACGTAGAACTCGACGCCGGTCGCGTTGCCCAGGCCGAGCACCGGCGGCGGCATCAGCGCGAACGCCAGTCCCTCCTGGATGCTGCTGAAGCTGCATGTTCAGCTGCGTCGGCGATCTCCGCGGCCTGCATCTCGCGCTGGTCGCTGCGGCTCGAGGCCGATGAACATCACGCCGACGTTCGGCGTGTTGACGAAGTGCACCGCGTTCAAGCCCGGGAACTGCACCACGCTCTCGACGCCGGGCGTGGCCAGCGCGATGTCGCCCATGCTTGCGCATGGCCCGCCTCGGTGCGGTCGATGCGTCGCGCCCTCGGGCAGCTGCAGGGCGCCGAACAGATACTGCTTGTCCTGGGTCGGAATGAAGCCGCCCGGCACGGCCCGGAAGCACGACGATGGTGACGCGCGATCAGCACGCCGTAGATCACCAGCAGCCGCGGCGCGCGCGCGATGGTGCCGCCGATGCCGCCGCGAGTAGCGCGTCTGGCCGCGCTTGAAGACGCCGGTTGAACGCGGCGAAACAGCCGGCCGAAGACGCGCTCGATGCCGCGACCCAGCGCATCCGGCTCGGCGTCGCGGGGCTTCAGCAGCACCGCGGCCAGCGCCGGCGACAGCGTCAGCGAATTGAACGCCGAGATCAGCACGGATGCGGCGATGGTCACGGCGAACTGCCGGTAGAACTGGCCGGTGACGCCACCGAGGAACGCCAGCGGCACGAACACCGACGGCCAGCACCAGCGAGATCGCGATGATCGGCCCGGACACCTCGCTCATCGCCTGGTGCGCGGCATCGCGCGGCTTCATGCCTTCCTCGATGTGCCGCTCGACGTTCTCGACCACCACGATCGCGTCGTCGACGACGATGCCGATCGCGAGCACCAGGCCGAACAGGGTCAGCACGTTGATCGAATAGCCGAGCGACCAGAGCACCGCGAAGGTGCCGACGATCGACACCGGCACGGCGATCAGCGGGATCAGCGAGGCGCGCCAGGTCTGCAGGAACAGCACGACCACGATGACCACCAGCGCCACCGCCTCGAGCAGGGTGATGACCACCGAATTGATCGACTCGCGCACGAACACCGTTGGGTCGTAGACGACCTGCCACTGGATGCCTTCCGGGAAGCCCTTGGCGAGTTCCGCCATCTTGGCGCGCACGCCGGCTGACAGCTCCAGGGTGTTGGCGCCCGGCGCCTCGAAGATGACGATCGCCGCGGCGTTCTCGTTGTTGAGCAGCGAGCGCAGCGCATAGCTGTTGGCGAACCGAGCTCGACGCGCGCGACGTCCCTGAGCCGGGTCAGCGCCGTCCCGCTCGGTCTTGAGCACGATGTCGCCGAAGGCCTCCGGCGAGTCGAGCCGGCCCTGCACGTTGATCGGCAGCTGCATGACGCTGCCGGCGGGCGTGGGCGGGCCGCCGAGCGCTCCGGCGGACACCTCCACGTTCTGCTCGCGGAGCGCCAGGATGATGTCGGTGGCGGTCAGGTCGCGCGCGGCGGCCTTCTCCGGGTCGATCCAGATGCGCATCGCGTAGACGCCGGCGCCGAACGCGAAGGCCTGGCCGACGCCCTGGATGCGGCTGAGTTCGTCGCGAATGCGCAGGCTGGCGAAGTTGGAGAGGTACAGCTCGTCGTAACGGCCATCGGGCGAGGTGACGTGCACGACCATGGTCAGCGTCGGCGAGGACTTGACCGTGGTGACACCGAGCGCGCGCACGGCCTCAGGCAGGCGCGGCAGCGCCTGGGCGACGCGGTTCTGCACCTGCACGGCGGCGAGGTCGATATCGGTGCCCGCCTCGAAGGTGACCGTCAGCTGCATGACGCCGTCGGAGCTCGACGTCGACTTCATGTAGATCATGCCCTCGACGCCGTTGACCACTTCCTCGATGGGTCCGGCGACGGTCTCGGCGATGGTGCGCGGGTTGGCGCCGGGATAGATGGCCGTCACCAGCACCGAGGGCGGCACGACGTCCGGGTATTCGCTGATCGGCAGATTCGGTATGGCGATGAGCCCCGCCACGAGGATCAGGACCGAGAAGACCGTCGCCAGGATCGGGCGGTCGACGAAGATCCGCGAGAAGTCAGCGTGTGCCATGGGGACTCAGCCGGCCGCCTGGGCTGGCGTGGCTGCAGGATCCGGCTGGTTCGGCTGATCCATCGGCACCACGCGCGGATTCACCGGCTGGCCAGGGAAGAAGATCTTGCTGACGCCGTTGACCACGACCTTGTCGCCCGCGGCCAGGCCGCTGCGCACCACGCGCAGTCCCTCGATCACGGCTCCGAGGATGACGTCCTTGCGCATCGCGGTGTTGCCTTCGCCGAGCACGTACACGTAGCGGCGGTCCTGGTCGGTGAGTATCGCCTGCTCGTGGATCAGCATGACCTGGGTAGCCTCGCTGCCCAGCAGGCGGACGCGGGCGAACAGCCCGGGTGTGAATACGCCGTCCGGATTCGGCAGCACCGCGCGACCCCGGATGGTGCCGGTATCGGGATTCACGGCGTTGTCGACGAAGTCCATGACGCCCTGATGCGGGTAGCCGTCCTCGTCGGCCAGTCCGACCAGTACGGGATTCGGCGTGTCGCGCGAGCTCTTGCGCGCACCGGCCCGGTCCATGGCCTGGTAGCGCAGGTAGGCCTGCTCGTCGCCCTCGAACACCACGTAGACGGGATCGACCGACACCAGCGTGGTCAGCAGCGACTCGCCGGGCGAGACCAGATTGCCCTGGTTGACCAGCGCCTCACCGATGCGCCCGCTGATCGGCGCGGTGATGCGGGTGAAGCTCAAGTTGAGCTCGGCCTGCGCCAGCCGCGCCTTGGCAGCCAGTACGTCCGCATCCGCCTGCTGCATCTCTCCCTGGCGGCCCTGCAGCTCGCCCTGCGAGATCGCCCTCGCTTCGATCAGCTTGCCGGCGCGCTCCAGTTCCTGGCGGGCCAGCGTGACGCGCGCCTCGGCCCGCGCCAGGTCGGCACGCGCCGCATCCAGCGGCGGCCCGATACTCCCGCGCGTCGATGGAAAAGAGCAGCTGGCCCTTCTGCACCAGGCTGCCCTCGCGGAAGTGCACGCGATCCAGGTGGCCGGTGACGCGCGGCCGGATCTCCACCGCGTCGACCGCCTGGATGCGCCCCGTGTAATCATCCCACTCGGTCACCGAGCGCTGCACCACTTCGGCGACGCTCACGTCCGGCGGCGGGAACTCCGGCGGCCCACCGCCGCCTCCGCAGGCTGCGACCGACAGGGCCGCCGCCGTTGTCGAGAGAAGGGCGATACGGCTTCGCGCCGTCCGGGAATGCAGAAACACGATCTAGCCTCCTAGGCCTTGCCGGGCTCGGCCGCCTCGCTCCATTCGCGCGCGAGCTGTTCCATCAGACTGACCAGCCGCTTGCGGGCCGAGGGTGGCAGCGCGAACAGCTGGAAGAGCTCCTGCCACATCAGGCCCTCGACCGCGAGATGCAGCAGATGCATGCGCAAGTCCTTGTCGGACCAGCGCTTGCGCCCCAGACGGGTCTGCACCTCGTGCCGGCAAGGATCCATCAGGGAGGGGTCGAGCATCGCCGCACTCAGCATGCCGATGTGGAATCGCTGACGGGACTTGTCCGGGACGGTGTACGCGCGAATGAACCCAAGCACGCGCGCGAGCTCGGGAGCGCAGTCGCGCGGCGCCAGGGTGGCTTCGGCCTGGGACCATTGCGCGAAATCCGACTCCAACAGCGCGCGCAACAGGTCTTCCTTGGTCGGAAAGTGGTAGGTGATGCCGCCGCGGCTGATGCCGCTGACCTTCGCCAGCTCGTCGAACGTCAGGCCGCCCGCGCCGCGGCTTTCCACGACCTTGCGGGCGGATTGCAGGACCTTCGACTTGGCGCGCGGTGGACGACCCATCCGCGAACTATACAGAACGTTCTGTATAGTTTGAATCCCCGGGCCGCGGCCGCCGCAGCCTGGCCAGGCGCGAATCCTGCCCGGCCTGCGTTACCGCTTAGTGTATCTGCGCACATCGCGCGCGACTCCCGCGCCGTGACCTGAGGCCTTGGTTGGCCTACAATTTCCCGGCACTTTGGCTCGATCGACGGAGACACAACCGATGGCGGGATATTTCGAACTTCTGAAGGGCGCGACCGGCGCCTATCGCTTCAACCTCAAGGCCGGCAACCACGAGACCATCCTCAGCAGCCAGACTTACACCACCAAGGCGGCTGCCAAGGGCGGCATCGAGTCGGTGAAGAAGAACGCGATGCTGGATGATCGCTGGGAACGGCGCACGGCCAAGGACGGGTCTCCGTACTTTGTGCTGCTGGCGGCCAACAAGGAGATCATCGGCCAGAGCGAGATGTACAAGAGCGCCTCCGCGATGGAGAACGGCATTCAGTCGGTTCGCTCCAACGCCGGGGCTGCGGACGTCCGCGACAAGACAGAGTGACCGCCTGGCGGGGCCGGCCGGCTGGCAGGCCCCGTCTCCGGCCACCCCGGGGCCCGGTTTGCGGGCAGCCGTTGCCCGGCTGTGAACCGCTACACAGTAAACGTAACGCTGGCGGCCGATAGTCCAGGGTCGGAGACCCTGAGGACGAGGCCATGGGACGGCGTCTTGCGGACGGCGGGGTGGAGGATGCGCTGGCAGACACGTCTGCATCGGCGAGATGGGCGGGCGCCCCGTCCGGATGGCTGACCCGCCTGCGACACGTGGCCCTGGGCTCCCCCGGCGCGCTGCCTGCCGACATGAACCTGCAGCAGTTCGAGCATCTGCTCGCGCAGGCCTATCGGCTGCGCGGCTACAAGGTCTCCTTTGATCCGCGCAGCGGTGTCTCCAGCGGGCTGTTGCTCGTGAAAGGCTCGGATCGGACCCTCGTCCACACCGAGCAATGGCGCGCGCGCAAGGTCGGCATCCAGGTCATTCGCGATCTGTACGGAATCATGGCCGCCGAAGGCGCCATCGCCGCCATTGTCGTCACCGAGGGTGACTTCACGGCGGAGGCGATGGAATTCGCCATCGGGCGTCACATCCAGCTGATCAACGGGCCGACCCTGGCTCCCATGCTGGAGAATGCGCGGGGCGCAGCGGAGCGCGCGGCGCTGCTCAAGAAGCTGCCACCGGCCGCCGCCGCGACGAAGACCACAGCCGCGGCGACGTCCACGCCCGCCAGGAAGCCCGCTGCCGCGAAAGCCGCACAGGCGGCACCCGCCGCGAACAGGACGGCGACCGTCAGTTCACGGCAGGCACGTATCCCTCCTGCGGCGAGGCCGGCGCAGCCGGCACCAAAGCGCGCCGGGCCGCCGGCCGCAAAGCAGGCGCCGCGCGCCGCAGCGACGGCTGCGGCACGAAACGCGGTAGTGGAGCCGCCGGTGTTGCGGCAGGTGGCCGGCTACCTGTGCCCGAACTGCCGGGCGCCGATGGTCAAGCGCCAGGCCAACGGCGGGCCACACGCCGGCACCCCGTTTCTGGGCTGCTCGAGATATCCGGACTGTCGCGGCGTCGTCTCGCTGAAGCGTCTGAGGCGTCGCTGAACGTCGCCTACCAGCGCAGGTCGTCGGGCACCACGAAGTCCTTGTAGGGATCATCTTCATCGGCGCTCGCCGGCGCCGCGGCGAACGCGATCACCGCGCGCTCGTCGCGCTCACGGATCCGTTCGGCGATCTCCGCGCTGACCAGTGCGGAGCGGCCCTCGTGGCGGATGATCATGATCTCGCCGCGCCCGAGGCGCTCCAGCAGCCCGGCGTCCACGGCGATCCGGCGGATCTTCCTGCCCGCGACGAAGTTGAAGTACTCCTCGCCTTCGGCGCGTGGCAAGGCGTGCTCGTCGAGCAGCTGCTTGATCTCGGCGGCTCGCGCCCGGGCCTCGACCTTCTGGCGCCGTGCTTGCTCGAGCTCACGATCGCGCGCCAGCTTGGCGGCGCGCGCCTGCTGCACGGCGAGGGTTTCGGGCTTGGGCTGCTGCTTGCGCTGGCGCTCGTGCTTGCGCGGCGGCTGGCTTGCCTGGCGCGCCTGCTTCTCCGTGACCAGACCGGCCTTGAGCAATTGATCCCGCAGCGTGTCGTTCATGGGTCCGTGATCCCGTGCGCCTGCGGCAATGCTACCAGCCTCCACTGCACGCTGCGTGCGGGTGCCGCCCTGGCGAGGCCGCGCGCAGGAGACGGCCCGCACTCGCTGCCGGCTGTACAATCGGGAGCATGTCCTCCTCGTCCAAGTCCGCGGATCCGGAAACGCTGGCACGTCAGCTGGAGCGCCATCCCGATTACCGCGTGCTGCGACGGCTCGATACGTCCCGGGAGCATCCGGCCTTGTCCGGATCGGGCATCAGCCGTGCCGTCGTTCTGGACACCGAGACGACGGGCATGGACTTTGCCACCGACCGGATCATCGAGCTCGGCCTGGTCGTGTTCGAGTACAGCCGCGAATCCGGGCTGGCTGGCCGCGTTCTCGCTTCGTACAACGGCCTCGAGGATCCCGGCATCGCCATTCCGCCCGAGTCGACGGCGATCCACGGCATCACCGACGAGATGGTCGCCGGCAAGCGGCTCGACGACGCCGCCATCGGCGAGCTGCTGCGCGGCGTGGCGCTCGTGATCGCGCACAACGCCGGCTTCGACCGGCGCTTCGTCGAGCCGCGCCTGCCGCTCTTCGCCAACCTGCCATGGGCCTGCTCGTTTCGCGAGATTCCCTGGGATCGTGCCGGCATCGGATCGGCCAAGCTGGACTACTTGGCTTCGCGATACGGTTTCTTCTACGACGGCCACCGCGCGGAGATCGACTGCCGCGCGCTGCTAGAGGTGCTGCGCCGGCCGATGCCCGAGGTCGCCCCGGCGGCGGGCGCCGCGGAGGCGCTGCAGATCCAGGACGGATCGGCGCCGGCGTATCGTGTCGCGACCGGCGAGGGTGTCACGGCGCTCAAGCTCCTGCTGGACAGCGCGCGCGAGCCCTCCTACCGAGTCTGGGCGAGCGGTTCGCCCTTCGAAACCAAGGACATCCTCAAGGCGCGCCAGTACCGCTGGGACGGCGACGCCAAGTGCTGGTATCGCGACGTTGGTGCCGCCGAACTCGACACCGAGCTGCAGTGGCTGAAGGCCGCGGTCTTCGCCGGCCGCAGCGCCCGCATCGATATCGACACGATGGATGCCCGCGACCGCTACTCGGATCGCACCGGGAAGCGCGAGAAGCGATCCCTCTAGCTCGATGAAAGGCGGGGCGGCATTCCTCGACCGGATTTCGTCCCTGCGCCTCCACTCCCTGGACGAGCATCTGCTGGAGGGCACTCCGCGGCCGGGACTCAGCGGTTCGCGCCGCTTCGCCGTCGAGTTCCTCTACTTCGGCATCAAGCAGGCGCGGGCCTGCCTGTTTGCCGGTCTGTTCTTTGGGCTGTTGTTCACCGTCCCGCGTTCCGGCCTGTTCGGCATGCCGCGCTACGATGTACTGCTCGTCGCGGCGCTGGCGATTCAGGCATGGATGGTCTGGGCGAAGCTCGAGACCGTCGATGAAGTCAAGGCCATCACGCTGTTCCATGCGGTCGGCTTTGCGCTCGAAGTCTTCAAGACTTCCGGCAGCATCCAGTCATGGTCGTACCCGGACTTCGCGTATAGCAAGATTCTCGGCGTGCCCTTGTTCTCGGGCTTCATGTACGCCGCGGTGGGCAGCTACATCATCCAGGCGTGGCGCCTGTTCGACCTGCGGGTGGTGCACCATCCGCCGTACTGGATGGCCTGGATCATCGCGATCCTGATCTACGCGAACTTCTTCGCACACCACTTCATCGGCGACTATCGCTGGTACATCGGGGCCTGCGCCCTCGGCCTGTATGCCAGGGCGACCGTGCTCTACCGTCCGCTGGATCGTGACCGGCGCATGCCGTTGCTGCTGGCGTTCGTGCTGATCGGCTTCTTCATCTGGCTGGCCGAGAATCTCAGCACCTTCCTGGGCGTCTGGCGATATCCGAACCAGCTTGGTGCCTGGTCAGTCGTGCACGTGGGCAAGTGGAGTTCCTGGTCGCTGCTGGTGATCATGACCTTCACGATCGTGGCCAATCTCAAGCACATCAAGGCGCGTATACACGTTCCCGAGTAACCCGGTGCATCGCCTCAGCCGATGAACCGGTCGAACCCCCGGAAGAACTCCGCCGGCTTCTCGTAGTAGACCAGGGCGCCGGTGTCGAAAGCCTGCACCGTCCAGTTCGGGCGTTGCCGGGCCCACTCGGCCTCGCGGAAGTCCTTGAAGTCGCCGCGCGTGCCGTGGGCCAGCCAGACCGGCAGCGTCAGGCGCTCGTACACGTCGCGGATGTCCGCGCTGAACAGCCGCCCCGAGAGGAACGCATAGGGGGCGTGTGTCGCGCCCGGCTGGTGGGTGGTGAGGTATGCATAGTCGACCAGCCCGTCATCGACCTGGTCCGATCCGAACGTCCTCTCGAGGAAGTAGCGAATGCTGCGCCGGGTGACCAGCGCGCGGTACAACGGCCCGCGCCACAGCGGCACGGTCAGCGCCTTGTAGAGACCCGGCACCTCGCGGGTGGTGCCGGGCGCCTTGCGCATGTTCTGCGAGCCGGCGCGAAATCCCGTGGGCGTCACCAGCGTCAGCGAGCGAAAGCGCGCCGGCTGCTCCGAGGCGACGCGCGCCACGAACTCGGCGGACAGGGACAGGCCGAGCACGTCGACCGGCTCGCCCGGATGCCGCTTGTCCAGCACGTCGAGCATGTCGCGGACCGCATCGCAGAACAGCGCCGCGGTGTAGGGCCGCTCGGAGCGATCCGAAAGGCCGTATCCCGGCAGATCGGGCGCGTAGACACGGTGATTCTTCCGGCCGTGCTCGAACACCGGACGGACCTCGTAGGCTGAAGCCGCCGCGTTGATGCTGTGGATCAGCAGCATTGGGCGCCCCTTGCCGGCGGCGTAGTAGCAAAGGCGCCCGCTGCGCCCGCGCGTTTCGAGGCGTTCGGCGTCCAGGGCGGGCGGGAGCGGGGAATCCGTCATGGCCGGCATCATTGCAGCTGCGACCCGGCGCAACAATCGGTACCAAACACCCACGGCTGGTATCCTCGCGGCCTGGATCAGTGGCGGTGACGGAAGTCAGGGAGCGAGACGGATGGCAAAGGGCAAGAACTGGCTGGAAAAGACCTTGACCGGCAAGGGCTGGCATGAGCGCATGCAGGGCGCCGGTGGCAACGGCGGCGCTGGTTCGCCCCCGCCGCCGCCGTTTCGTCCGCGCGGCAAGTTGCCGCCGCGGATGCTCGGCATCGGCGTCGCCGTCGTGCTGGGCATCTGGGGCCTGAGCAGCCTGGTCTACACGGTCCAGCCCGAGGAGCGCGCCGTCGTCAAGCGCCTCGGCCGGGTGATCGGCATTTCCGACCCGGGCCTGCACTTCCGGCTGCCTTTCGGCATCGACACCGTGCAGTTCGTGGCCACCGAGCGAGTCCTCAAGGAGGAGTTCGGTTTTCGCACCGAGCGCGGCCGCGACGAGGAGGGCCGCAGCCAGTTCGCCGCCGGCGACTACACCGGCGAGTCGCTGATGCTGACCGGTGACCTCAACATCATCGATGCCGAGTGGGTGGTGCAGTACCGCATCGCCGACCCGATCAAGTTCCTGTACTCGATGCGCGAGCCGACCCGGACGCTGCGCGACCTGGCCGAGTCGGTCATGCGGCGCGTGGTCGGCAATCGAATCGGCAGCGAGGTACTGACGGTCGGGCGCGTGGAAATCTCCAACACCGCGCGTGACGAGATCCAGCTCGCCATGGACAAGTACGACAACGGTATCCACATCATCACGGTGGAGCTGCAGGACGTGGTGCCGCCGCCGCGCGTCCAGCCCGCCTTCAACGAGGTGAACGAGGCCCGCCAGGAACGCGAGCGGATGATCAACGAGGCCAACAAGCAGGCTAACCAGGCCATCCCGCGGGCCGAAGGCGAGGCCAACAGGCTGATCTCGGAGGCTGAAGGCTACGCCACCGAGCGGGTCAATCGCGCGCTGGGCGAGGCGGATCGTTTCAACTCCGTGCTGGCGGAGTACCGCGGCGCGGCCGACGTCACCCGTTCGAGACTCTACCTGGAGGCCTTGCGCCAGACACTGCCGAGGGTAGGCTCGGTGATCGTCGTGCAGGACGGCCAGGTCCCGCCCTTGCCGCTGCTGAACCTGCGCGACGCGCAGCCGGCCCGCAAGACCGAAGGAGAGACCAAGTGAACAAGCTCTCCGCACTGCCCCTGGCCGGGGCCATCATCCTGCTGGTCGCGTTGATCAACGCCGCGTACATCATCGACGAGGCGGAGCAGGGCATCATCGTCCAGTTCGGCGAGCCGATCGGCGACGTGGTCAGCGATCCGGGCCTGCACTGGCGCGTGCCCTTCATCCAGGAGGTGCGCCGCTTCGACAAGCGGCTGCTGGCCTGGGACGGCGACGTGTCGCAGATCCCGACGCTCGGGCGCGAGTTCATCGTCGTCGACACCACCGCGCGCTGGCGGATAGCCGATCCGCTGCAGTTCCTGCGCTCGGTTCGCGACGAGAATGGCGCGCGCACGCGTCTCGACGACATCATCGACTCGGTGGCGCGCGACATCGTCTCCGGGACCGATCTCGAGGAGATCGTCCGTTCGGCGGACTGGAACGTCGATGTGAGCGGTATCGTAGAGGAGGAGGGCATCGCTCTCGACGAGAGCGACCTGGCGCGTCCCAAGAAGGGCCGTGGGCAGCTGGAGCGCGAGATGCTGGCCGCCGCCTCGCGGCTGATGCCGGGCCTCGGCATCGAGCTGGTGGACGTGCGCATCAAGCGCATCAACTACATCGACTCCGTCGGGTGCAGGTGGAGAGCCGCATGATCGCCGAGCGCCAGAGCATCGCCGAGCGTTTCCGCTCCGAGGGCCAGGGCGCGAGCCAGGAGATCCTCGGCAACATGGAGAAGGAGCTGCGCCGCATCCGCTCGGAGGCCGAGCGCACGGCGCAGGAGATCATCGGGCGAGCGGACGCCGAGGCGACACGCATCTACGGCGATGCCTACGGCAAGGATCCGGAGTTCTACAAGTTCTCCAAGACGCTGGAGAGCTACCAGGCGCTTGGTGAGAACAGCACGCTCATGATCGATGCCGACTCCGACTTCTTCCGCTACCTGGAGTCCACCAGAAGGCGCTAGCGGTCCGGCGATGGTTGAATAAGCCGCGGGCAACACGCGGCCTGGGGGCGCTTGATGACGGTTCGCGAAATGCGGGGCGCGCGGGTTTCACCCTTCCACGCCGGCGAGATCGGGCGCCGGGCGGCGACGCGCGCCCGCGCCGGCCTGCCCGTGCTGCCGATGAACTTCGGGCAACCGACGGCGGGTGCGCCAGCTGCCGCCATCGCCGTGGCGCACCAGCGGCTCGATCACGACGCGCTCGGCTACACCGAATCGATTCCGCTGATAGAGCGGATCGCGCGGCATTATCGCGAGGACTATGGCGTCGAGGTTGCGCCATCGCGGATCGTGCTGACTGCCGGGGCCAGCGCCGCCTTCGTGGGAGCTTTCGCCAGCCTGTTTCGACGCGACGACCGGGTGGCGCTGGTGGTGCCGGGATACCCTGCGTACCGCAATACGCTGAACGCGATGGGGCTGGTTCCGCAGGAGTTCCGCTGCGGCGCGGAGCAGGGTTTCCGTCCGACCGCTGCGCAGATCGCCGCGCTGGATCCGGTGCCGGCGGGATTGGTGCTGGCCAGCCCGGCCAATCCCACGGGCGCGATGCTGGGCCGCGAGGAGCTGCAGGCCGTCGTCGACGTCTGCCGGGAGCGCCGCATCCAGTTGATCTCCGACGAGATCTACCACGGCATCAGCTACGGATCCCGCGCCGTCAGCGCCCTGGAGTGCGACCCGGAGGCGGTGGTCATCAACAGCTTCTCGAAACTCTATCGCATGCCCGGCTGGCGCCTGGGCTGGGTGGTCGTGCCGGAGGCCTGGGCGCCCGCGGTCGGCGCGTCGCTGATGAACATGTTCCTGACGCCCTCGACGCTCGCTCAGCATGCGGCGCTGGCGGCGATGGACGTCCCCGAGGACCTGGCGCACTGGGTGCGCATCTACGCGGGCAATCGGCGTCGGCTCCTGCAGGGGCTGGCAGGGCTTGGCATCGACGGCATCGTGCCCCCGGAGGGCGCCTTCTATCTCTACGCGGACGTCGGCCACCTGACCCAGGACAGCATGGCCTTCTGCATACGCCTGGTCGAGGAGACCGGCCTTGCGCTCGCGCCGGGTATCGACTTCGATACCGAGCTCGGCCATCGCTTCATCCGCATCTCTTTCGCCGTGTCGGCCGAGGAAGTCGAGAGCGCTCTGGCGATACTGCAGGAATGGCTGCCGCGCCAGCCACGATGACGGGCGCGCGGGAAAGCGAGGAACCCATGTCGCGATCGGTGCTGACCGTGTCGTTCGTTTTCGTCGCCGCCCTGATGGCCGCGGGCTGTGGCCACGTCGATGCGACCTCGCGCGACGCCGCTGGGCCTGCGGCCGTCCCCGTGACGAGCGAGCCGCCGCGGTCCGGCCCGCATCCTGAAGTGGTGCAGGCGGGCGATCCGGTGCTGCGCAACGCCGCCGCCGAGGTCGACCCCGCGGCCGTCAATACGCCGGAGGTCCAGGCGCTGATCCAGCGCATGATCCGCGTGATGCGCGAATCCCCCGGAGTCGGCCTCGCGGCGCCGCAGATCGGCGTGCCGCTGCGGATCTTCGTGCTGGAGGACCGGCAGGAGTACCTGGACGCCAGCTCGCCGCTGGAAGTCGCGGAGCGCGAGCGCGTGCCGGTTCCCGTGCATGTGTTCATCAACCCCGTGGTCGAGCCGGTCGGCGACAGGACGGTTGCTTTCTTCGAGGGCTGCCTGAGCGTCGCCGGTTACGCCGGCATCGTCGAGCGCGCGCACGCGGTGCGGGTATCGGGTCTCGACCAGCATGGCGAGCCCCGGAGCTGGGAGGTGAGCGGCTGGCCCGCGCGGATCCTGCAGCACGAGTTCGATCACCTGAACGGGACGCTCTACGTCGACAGGATGATGACGCGTTCCTTCATGACCGGCGCGGCGGCCCGGCAGCGCTTCGCGGGGCGGCCGATTGCCGAGGTGCTCAGCGAGCTGGGTCTGCCGTAGGCAACGCCACGCCTCAGGTCATCTTGCGGTCATCGAGCCCGAACCCGCGCGAGATGATCTCCTTCATGATCTCGGAGGTGCCCGCGTAGATCCGCGAGACGCGGGCATCCGTGAAGATCCGCGCGATCCGGTACTCTTCCATGTACCCGGCGCCGCCGTGCAGCTGCAGGCACTCGTCAGCGGTGCGGAATTCCAGCTCGCTGGCGATCAGCTTGGCCTCGGCCGCCAGCTCCGCGCTCAGCCGGCCGTTCACATGCTCCATGACGCAGACGTCGACGAAGGTCTGCAGCGCATCGATGTGAGCGCGCAGCTCGGCCAGCTTGAATCGCGTGTTCTGCATCGCGCCCAGCGGCTTGCCGAACATGCGCCGCTCCTTGACCCACTCGAGCGTGATGTCCCAGGCCAGCTGGGCCCCGGTCATGTACTGCACTGCACCGATGAGCCGTTCTTCCGCCAGAAAGTGGGTCAGGTAGCGGAAGCCATTGATCGGGTCGCCGAGCACGTTCTCCTTCGGGACCTTTACGTCCTTGAAGAAGAGCTCGGACGTGTCCTGGGCGTGCAGGCCGATCTTCTTCAGGTTGCGGCCGCGCGCGAACCCTTCCATGCCGCGCTCGACCAGGAACAGCCCGATACCATAGCGTTGGTCCGGGACCGTTCGCGCGGCGACGATCACCACGTCCGCAAGCTGGCCGTTCGAAATGTAGGTCTTGGAGCCGTTCAGCAGCCAGTGGTCGCCCTTGTCCTCCGCGCGCATCTTCATGCCGGCGATGTCGCTGCCCGCTCCAGGCTCCGTCATGGCGATGCCGAGGATCTTCTCGCCGCGGGCGCAGGCGGGGAGGAAGCGCTGCTTCTGCTCCTCGCTGCCAAGGTGGCCGATATACGGAGCAACGAGCCTCGAGTGCAGGTTCAGGTAGAAGCACGGATCGCCGTGGCGGATGTTCTCCTCGATCAGGACCTGCTCGTAGCGGAAGTCCTGGACGCCTGCGCCGCCGAGTTCCTCGGGCGCCCACATCAGCAGGTAGCCGTGCTCGCCGGCCTTCAGGTATGCCTCGCGATCGACCACTCCCTGTTCGCGCCAGCGCTCGGCGTGGGGCGCGATTTCCGCCTGGAAGAAGCGGCGGGCGTTGTCGCGAAACGTCTCGTGCTCCGGCTCGAAGATCATGCGGCGCATGGTCATGGTCTGCGGGTCTCCCTTGGCGGCTCGTGCTCAGGCACTGGCGCCGCGTTCCTTCATGGCCTGCTCGACGGCGGCGCCGAACGCGCGCCCCCAGGTCGTGACGAGCGACAGGCCTCCGTCGATCGCGAGCGTGTGGCCGGTGATGTAGTCGCCGCCGGGTCCCGCCAGGAAGACGGCGGCGTCGGCGACTTCGTCGAGCGTCGCCTGCCGGGGCACCGGCTGTGGGCCCACCAGCGCCTCCTCTCCAGCCACGCTGGAGAAGATCTCCGCGCCGTAGGTGCCGGCTACCAGGCCCGGCGAGATGCAGTTGGCCCGCACGCCTTCCATTCCGCCCCATTCGACCGCAAGGGTGCGCACCAGGGCTTCGATGCCCGCTTTCGCGGCACAGGCGTGCGACTGGTAGCTCATGGGCAGCGTTGCCTGGGGTGCCGAAATGGCAATCAGCCGGGCGCGGGGATTGAGGTGCGGGTGGCAGGCACGGAAGGTGTGGAAGGTGCCCTTCAGGTCGATGTCGATGACCGAGGCAAAGGCATTGGCGCTCATCCGGGCGGCGGCGGCCGGGAAGTTGCCGGCGGCGCCGGCGACAACAATGTCATAGCGCCCGAGCGCGCGGACTCCCTCGGCTGCGGCGGCTTCCATGGCGGCGAGATCGCGGACGTCGGCGCTCAGCGCCAGCACGCGGCCGCCGGTTGCCGCCACCAGCTCGGACGCGGCGCTGTCCAGGCGCCCGCGGTCACGGGCGACGATCACGACGGCGGCGCCCAGCTCGAGGAACCGTTGCGCGATGCCTTTGTTGATCCCGGAACTGCCACCGGTGACGAAGGCCGTCCGGCCGTCCAGCGCGCCGGACCTGAAGATGCTTGCGGGCACGTGGACCTCCGGGCTACTTGCCTGGCCTGCGGGAAACCATGCGGTCGACCAGGCGAATCGTGTGCATCACGACTTCGGTCTGCAGGTGCCGGCCCGGCCGATACCAGTTGGCGACCCAGGTCAGCAGGCCGCCGATCGACACGGCCGTCATCAGCGGGTTCTCGACATCGAAGTCGCCACTTGCCACGCCGTCCTCGAGCAGCTTCGCCAGGCGCTGGTCGAAGTCGCGGCGCAGGCCGATCAGGTGCCTGGCCTCCCTGGCCTCGAGGTTCTTCTCCTCGCGTATGTAGACGACGATGTACTTCTGATTGCGGATGATGATGGTCGTGACGTTCTCGACGATCAGCCGCAGTTTTTCCTTCGGCGGAAGCTTGGTGGCGAGCGCCTCGTCCAGCGCGCCGATCGACTTGGTGATGCCGATCTCGCAGATGGCGTTGAGGATCTCGCTCTTGTTGCGGAAGTATGAGTACAGGAAGGGCTTGGTGACGTTCAGGGCGTCGGCGATGGCGTCGAGCGTCGTGGACTCGTAGCCGTGGGCGAAGAACAGTTCGCGCGCTTCCTCGAGGATGCGCCGGCGCTTGAACTCCTGCACCTCCGTGCGCAGCTCGGCGGCATTGCTGCGATCCGTTGCGGCGCTCGCTGCGGCTTTTTTCTTCTTCACGGCCACAGCTTGCTCAGCCTCCGATGCGGTCGCGACGAATGACGATGCCGGCCTTGTCCCGGTCCCAGGTATCCGCAGTGATGCCTTCAGAGCGCAGCTGCGTCTTGAGCACCTTCGAGGACGGCGTCTTGGGGAGCTCGTCCAGCACGCGAACGTAGCGGGGGATCATGAAGTACGCCAGTCGATTCCGCAGGAATTCTATCAGCTCCGTGGGATCCACCTGTTTCCCCGGAGCCGGAGCGACCACCGCCATCACCTCGTCCTCGCCCAGCTCGCTCGGCACGGCGATCGCGGCTGCCTCGCGTATCGCGGGAAAGGCGATGATCTCTGCCTCGACCTCGAACGAGGAAATGTTCTCGCCGCGGCGGCGGATGGCGTCCTTGATGCGGTCGACGAAGAAGAAATTGCCTTCCTCGTCCCGGCGGAAGGCGTCGCCGGTGTGGAACCAGCCATTGCGCCAGGCCCGTGCCGTCGCCTCGGGGTTCTTGTTGTAGCCGTGGTTCATGGCCCACGGACGATCGGTCCGCACGATCATCTCGCCGACGGCGCCGACCGGCACCTCGCAGTCGTTGTCGTCTACCAGTCGAACCTCGACTCCCGGGCGAGGCTTGCCGCAGGTGCCGCGGACCTTGGGGTTGGGCTCCGAGACGATCGGCGAGGAGATCTCCGTCATGTTGAAGATCGTGTACACGTCGGTACCGAAGCGCTCGTGGAACTCGAGAGCGCCGTCGCTCAGGGGTACGATGAACGTCTTCCTGACCTTGTGGTCGCGGTCGGCGGGACCAGCAGGGGCCTTCAGCAGGAACGTCGCCATGACCCCGAGCAGGAACACCGCGGTGACGTCGTGCTCACGGACCATCGGCCAGAAACCGTCGGTGGAGAAGCGCTCTGGCATCACGATTGAGCCGCCGCGCACCAGCATGGCGAAGCACAGGCCCATGCCGCCGATGTGGAACATCGGCATGTTCACCAGGAAGCGGTCGCTGCCGTCGATGAAGTACCAGGCCTCCGGGCCGGGGTTGGTGTACATGTGCAGGTAGGACGACAGCACGCCCTTCGAAGGGCCGGTGGTGCCTGACGTATAGATGATCGACTGCGTGTCCCAGGGCTCGATCGGGCGCTCGAGAGGCGCCAGGTCCGCTTCGCTGCCTGTCAACTCACTGAACCGCGACGTCGGCAGCGGCGCCCCTGAGCATTCGCCGCCGGTCACGATCAAGCGCTCCAGCCCGGCCAGCTTGACGTCATTGAGGCGACCGACCAGGTCGGCATGCACGATGGCGAGCCTGGCTCCGGAGTTGGCGATCACGTGCTCCAGCATGCCGCCGCGATACGCGGTGTTGACCGGGACGTAGATCGCACCGATGTAGTTGAGCGCGTAGTAGGTAAGCAGCATGTCCGGCGTGCTCGGTTGCCAGCACATGACGAAATCGCCCTGGCGCACGCCGGCGCGCTGCAGTCCCACGGCGACCGATATCACCCGGGTGCGCGTCTCGCGATAGGTCCATTGCTCTCCACCGTCGAAGATCGCGTACACCTGGTCGCCACGTTCCCGTGACCAGTGATCCAGCAGGTAGCGCACCACGCAACGCTCGCGTGGCGGGACGCGAGGGTCCGCGTGGCCCTTGCGGTCGGCGTCGGTCGCGGCAGTCATGACTATCCCCCCGCCCGCCGGGCTCGCCTCGCGGCGACGTTACCGGCTGGTCTCAGCTTCTTCCCGTGAGTAATACTTTGTACACCATCAGTAGTACCGTTACAATTGGCGGCACCCGGGCATTTCCCGCCACCACCAGCTGGAGCCGTCCATGTACTCCACCATGATTCCTTTGACCTCGCTCGAGCGCGTCCACAGCGGCCGACCGGTGGCCGAGGCACTGGCCGAGGAGGCCGAGCAGATCGGCGCCAGGCGCGTATTCCTGGTGGCCAGCCACACGCTCAACACCAAGACCGACGAGATCGACAAGATTCGCGCCCGTCTGGGCAAGAAGCTGGTCGGGGTGTTCGACCGCGTGCGGCCCCACGTGCCGCGCGAGGACGTCTGCGCCGCGGCGGCCGAGGCGGACAGCCTCGCGCCCGACATGCTGGCGTCCGTCGGTGGGGGCTCGGTTACCGACCTCACCAAGATCCTGGCAGTGTGCCTCAAGCACGGGCTGCGCACGCCGGAGTCGATGGAGGCCTATCACATCGTCGTGAATCCCGATCACACCGTGACCGCGCCGGTGTTCGACGGGCCGGACCTGCCGGTGGTGATCGCGCCGACGACGCTTTCCGGCGGCGAGTTCAACGCGCTTTCCGGCGCCACCGACAAGAAGGTCAACGTCAAGCAGGGCTATGTGCATCCGAAGATGGCGGCTCGATCGGTGATCCTCGACCCGGCGCTCACGGTGCACACCCCGGAGTGGATCTGGCTGTCGACCGGGGTGCGTTCCTTCGACCACGCGTTCGAGACACTCGGATCGCTCGGGTCCAACGACTACTACGACGGCATGGCGATGAACGCGGTGCGTCTCCTGTCGCAGGGGCTGCCCCGGGTGAAGGCCAATGGCAACGACCTCGAGGCCCGGCAGATGTGCCAGATGGGCGCGTGGTGTTCCATGGTGTCGATCGTCTGCGGCCTGCCGATGGGCATCAGTCATGCCGTGGGTCACGCCCTGGGTGGCTCCTTCGACGTGCCGCACGGCTACACGTCCTGCGTGATGGCGCCGTTCGCGCTCGAGTACAACAGCGTTGTCAATGGCGAGCGGCAGAAGCTGATCAGCATCGCCTTCGGCCAGCCGGGCCGGCCGGCCCACCAGCTCGCCGACGAGGCGATCCGCGGGCTCGGCATGCCGCGCAGCCTGACCGCGGTGGGTATCAAGGAGGCGGACCTCGCGCCGCTCGCCGGCTATACCTTCCAGGACATCTGGTGCGGCACCAACCCGCGCCCGATCGCCGATGCCAAAGAGCTGATCCCGCTGCTGCGCAAGGCGCTGTGAACCCGGCCCTCGGGCCTCTCGTCGACCGCCTGCTGGGGGGCGAACGAGCGGCCCTGGCCAGGGTGCTCACACTGATCGAGCGCCAGCCCCTGCACGCGCCTTCGATCGACGCGCTGCTTGCCGCCAGCACTGGGCGTGCCGCCACCGTGGGCATCACCGGCGCGCCCGGTGCCGGCAAGTCGACGCTGGTGGGCTCGATGCTCAAGTCCGCCCTGCAGCGGAACGAGCGGGTCGCTGTGCTGGCGCTCGATCCGGCCTCGCCGCTCACGCGCGGCGCCGTCCTCGGTGATCGGCTGCGCATGGAACACAGCACGTCGAGCGAACGGGTCTTCGTGCGCTCGATGACGGCCGAATCGGGCGCGGGCGGCCTCGCGCTGGCAACACCCTTTGCCATGCGCGCGCTCGACGCGGCGGGCTGGCCATGGGTGCTGGTCGAGACGGTCGGGGTGGGCCAGACGGAATTCGACATCATCGAGACCACGAACACGACGGTCGTAGTAATGAACCCTGGCGCCGGCGACGAAGTCCAGGCGGTGAAGGCCGGGCTCATGGAGGTCGCAGACGTGTTCGTGCTCAACAAGGCGGACCGCGACGGCGTGGCGGCTGCGCGGCTGGACATCGAGCGCGCCGTCCAGCATCTCGCCGGGACGGTCTGGCGACCACCGGTCGTGGAAACGGTCGCAAGCGAGGATCGCGGCACCGACGCGGTCTGGGAAGCGATCGCCCGTCACCAGGACCATCTGCGGCAGTCGGGCGAACTGGCCGGCCGGCAGCGGCGGCTGCTGCGACTCGCCCTGCGTGGCATCGTCAGCGCGGATGTCCTGCGCCGGGCCGCCGAGGTGCTCGGCGGCGCCGAAGCGGCGGCGTTGATTCCGCGACTGCAATCCGGCGACACCAGCATTGAGCAGGCGGCCGGCAGCCTCATCGGGCGGGTGTTGGCGGGCGACGGCCCGGGGCAGGGCTAGGCGGCGGTCTCGCCGCGCCCGGTCAGCCGCCGCGCGGCGGCGACGATGTCGTCGAGGCTCGAACCCGGCGGATACACCTCCACGTCCTGCGCGCGCAACCGCTTGGCCGCCCAGGGCGCGATGACGCCACCGGCGAAGATCGGCAGTTCCGGCCGGGCACTTCGGATCTCCTTTATCACGCGCTCCGCGACCTCGACATGGCCGCCGATGTTGAGGCCGACCAGGTCGACGTCCTCGTCGACGGCGGCCCGGACGATCTCCGCTCCCGTGATCATGCCCCCGAGGATGACCTGGAATCCGGCGTCGCGCAGCGCCCGCGCGACCACGGAGATGCCGCGCCAATGGCCGTCGAGCGCGGTCTTGGCAAGCAGGATCCGGGCTGATGGCTCCATGGCGGGCTCCGTCATCCTGTTCATACGAGTTCGGGCGTCTGCCAGTCGCCCCAGACCTGCCTGAACACGTCGCCCACTTCGCCCAGGGTCACCTCGGCTTCGAGCGCGGCCAGCATCGCCGGCATGATGTTCGCCTCGCCGGCGCAGGTCTGCTCCAGCTTTCGCAGCGCCTCGGCCGCGCCTTTCTCGTGCCGCTCGCGCCGCACCGCCTTGAGCCGCTCCAGCGCCACGTCGTAGGCGTCGCTCACCGGCGGGAAGCCGTCCACTTCGAATGGCGTGATGTCGTCGGTGAAGTCAGTCACCCCGACCACCTTCAGGTCGCCGCGCGTCTCGGCCAGCGCCTGCGCGTGCTGGTTCTCACGCGCGCGCGCGTGCAGCCAGCCGGAGTCGAGCGTCGCCAGGAAGCCGCCCTGCGCCAGTATCTCGTCGACGAACTCCCAGCCGCGACGCTCGAGCTCGGCGGTCAAGGCCTCGACGTAGTACGAGCCGCCGAGCGGATCGGCGACCGCCGGGATGTTGGTCTCGTGCTCGAGGATCTGCTGGATGCGCACCGACATCTGGTGCGCGTGCTCGCTGGGTATCGAGATGGCCTCGTCGTATCCGGACACGCCAAGCGATTGGGTGCCGCCCAGCACGGCGCTCAGCGCCATCAGCGTGCCGCGCACGATGTTGTTCATCGGCTGCTGGTAGGTCATGTACGACCCGGAGGTCACGATGTGGATGCGCATGCGCAGCGCTCGCTCGTCCGTGATGCCGTAGCGTTCGGTCAGCAGCCGGTGCCACATCTTGCGCGCGGCGCGGAGCTTGCTGGCGTCCTCGAAGATCTCCATCGTCGTACGGAAATTCACGCCGCCAACCCGGTGCGCCGCGGCGGTCATGTCCATTCGGCCGCGCCGTTTGACTTCGTCGAGGTACTCGATGGCATTGGCCATCACCGCGCCGAGTTCCTGCCAGGCGTTCAGTCCGGTATCGCCGCCGTTGTAGCCGGCGATCGACACCGGCACCCACTTGGGGAGGTGCTCACCGCAGAACTCGATGATGTCGGCATTGAGGCGCAGCCCCGCGGCGGTCGGCACCTGCTGCTTGGTTACACAACCGAGGTACGTAAGGAAAAAGTCGCTCTGCCCGGTGCCACCGAGCTTGGCGAGGTCGATGCCGCGCCGCCTGGCGACGCTCCAGTAGGCTGCGAGTGCAAAGGGCGCGTGTTGCACGACCGCGCCGCCGGCGTGCCCGTAGGTGTGCTCGATCGGCAGGCCATCGAGGCAGATGGCGACCTCGCGGACGCTCTGCATCACGGCCCCGGTCATGCCGACGTCCTCGCGCCGCGCCACCACGTCGGGATGATCCACGTTGTAGAGGTGGTCGGCCGTGTTGCGATCGTGCTCCATCAGGAAGCCCGTTTCGCCGTTGCGCAGCAGGAACTTGATGCGCTCGTTCTCATCCTCCGGCTTGCCGAAGCCGCTCAGCTGGAAGATGCGCCAGGGCTTGGTCCGGTAGCCCTGGGGAAAGCAGCCGCGGTGGTAGGGAGCTTGTCCCGGCAGGCCACCAGCGACCCGGCGGTGGTCGGCGGGCACGTCATCCGGGCCGTAGCTGGGCTTCAGCTCGATACCCGAGCGGGTAACGAATGTCGGCGCTGCCTTGTCGTGCCGTCCCATTGAATGATCCCCGTGCGCCCGGCCGGGATTCGGGCCGAAGCCGCTGTCCCGACTTTACGGCCGAGTATACTAATGGTATAAAAATTCTACCAGCGGTTTTGTTTTCTTCATCGGTCGTCCGTCAATCGCTGCAGGAGGCGAACCGCCCGTGACAACCAAGCTGATCGAGCGCCTGTTTTCCGTCGCCGGCAAGACCGTGCTCGTCACCGGTGGCTCCTCCGGTATCGGCTACATGCTCGCCGAAGGCTTCCTGCAGGCCGGCGCGCGCGTCTACATCACCGGCCGCAAGCCGGAGGCGCTGGAGAGCGCGCGGCAGGCGCTTGCCGGTCACGGCGACGTGCGCGCGGTGCAGGGCGACCTCGCCACCGCAGAGGGTGTCGCGGCGGTAGTAGACTCGCTCGCTGCCGAGCCGAAGCTGCACGTGCTGGTGAACAACGCGGGCATTACCTGGGGTGCGCCACTGGAGAAGTTTCCGGCGGAGGCCTTCGACTCGGTACTTGCGGTGAACCTCAAGGCGCCGTTCGTACTGGTGCAGTCTCTTCTGCCGCGTCTCGAGGCTGCCGCCAGCGATGAGGATCCGGCGCGGGTGATCAACGTCGGCTCGATCTACGGCATTTCCAGCCACGTCATGCAAGCCTGGTCGTATGGCGCGAGCAAGGCCGCCATACACCAGCTCACGGGCAGTCTCGCGGCAGAGCTGGCGCCGCGGCGAATATTGGTCAATGCCATCGCGCCCGGATTCTTCCCGTCGAAGATGACGCGCTTCGTGATGAAGGACGACACCCGCCGGAACGAGATGCTGGAGCACATCCCGCTTGGCCGGCCGGGGTCGTCCGACGACGTAGTCGGACTGGCGCTGTACCTGAGCTCGCGCGCCGGCGCGTATATGACGGGCAACGTGATACCGCTCGACGGCGGCGTGTTGGCCAACCGCTGAGGAATCGCGTCCATGGACCTTCGACAATACCCGACACTCGAGGTCGAGAAGCGCGGAGCCGCCGATTGGGTGACGCTGAACCGGCCTGATTCGCTGAATACGTTCAATGCGGCCATGGTCGACGATCTCGCCGATTACTTCGCCGCCCGCTGCGTCGACTCCGTGACGCGCGTGATCGTGCTGCGCGGCGCTGGCAGGGGGTTCTGCGCAGGCCTCGACCTGAAGGAGATGGGCGAGCGCATCGCCGGCATGGAGATGGCCGAGCGGCTCGCCTTCCAGCAGCGCCTGAGCAGCATCTTCCTGTCCATGCGCCGCTGTCCGCAGCCGATCGTCTGTCTGCTGCACGGTGCCGCCGCCGGGGGCGGTTTCGCTCTCGCGGTCGCCTCCGACATCCGTTACTGCAGCACGGATGCGCGCATGAATGCCGCCGCCATCAAGATTGGCTTGAGTGGTTGCGATGTCGGCTTCAGTTATCTGCTCCCCCGGCTGGTGGGCACGTCGGTGGCCGCCGAGATGCTGATGACCGGCAGTTTCCTCGACGCGCCCCGCGCTGCCCAACTCGGGCTGGTGTCAGCGGTAGTGCCCGAGGCCGATCTCGAAGCGGCCGGGGAGAAACTGGTCGGGCAGTTGCTGGCGGCCGATCCGCTGGGCCTGGCGCTGACCAAGCAGGGCCTGGAAGTCGGCATCGCGGCGCCCGGCTTGGACGTCGCGATCGCCAACGAGGACCGGCAGCAGGCGCTGCTGAGCGGAGCCGAGGGCTTCCGGCAAAGGATACGCGCCTTCCTGTCCCGGACGCGGGACTGAACGAGCCCCGGGGATTCCCCACAGGGCTCGTCGTCAGTCAGCAACGGCTAGAAGTTGTACGAAAGCGTCAGGCCATAGGTCCGCGGCGGCAGCAGCGAGCCCACCCGCACGTTGCCGTACAAGGGCGCGGTGATGATGTTGTTGCTGAACACCAATTCGTCCGTGGCATTGCGCACCCAGCCCATGGCCGACCAGTGTCCGTCAGCACCTTCGTAGCCGAGGGCGAGGTTCACGATGCCGTAGGCGTCCTGCACCGCGTCGTCGTTATTGAACTCGGTGAAGTACACCTTGTCCTGGTAGGCGGCCTCGATGTTGCCGAACACGCTGCCGCCGCCCGCCAGCCGGTGCCGATAGTCGAGCGCGCCACGCACGGTGTACTCCGGTGCATTCTGCAACTTGTTGCCCTTCAGGCTGACAATCTGGAAACCCTGGCGGTAGTCGCCGGTCAGGAACTCGGTGTACTCGGCGTTTAGCCAGGTCGCCGACAGTGAGCCGGTCAGTTCCGGGGTGATCAGCCCAATGAGTTCGAGCTCGACACCCGTGTTCTCCGCCGACGCGGCGTTCACCGTCTCCACCACGCTTTGCGCATTCACGAAGCCGACCTGCAGGTCGGTGTAGTCGTAGTAGAAGGCGGCGGCGCGCAGCGAGGCGCGGCCGTCGGCGAAGGGCTGCTTGAGGCCCACTTCGTAGGCCCAGACTTCCTCCGGATTGATGACGTCGTTCTGGCTGCCGACGTTGATGACCCCGGACTTGAAGCCCTTGGTGATCTGGCCGTAGAGCAGCGCGTCGCTCGCGGTCGTGTACTCCAGCAGCAGCTTCGGGGTCACGGAGTCCCATGACTTCTGCTTGTCGGTCGGGATGTTCGCGCCCAGCGCGTCGAAGATGAAGGCGCCGGTGCCCTTGCGCTTCTCGTAGTTGTAGCGGGCACCCAGCGTCAGGGCGAGCTGGTCGGTAAAGCCGTACTTGCCCTGGACGAACAGGCCGAAGGCGTCGATCTTGACGTCGCCCTGCTGCAGGTAGTTGCCGTTGTCGAAGGTGTTGGCCGGCAGGCCGAACAGCAGGCCGAGATTGATCAGCGGCACACGCACTTCGCCGAACAGGTCTTCGTTGAAGTAGTTCGCGCCGGCGAGCCACTCGATGTTGCCCGTGCTGCCGGAGAGCGTGAAGTCCTGGCCCCAGGAGGTGCTCTCCTCGGTGTAGTCGTTGCGGCCGAACATCCACACTTCAGACACGTCCAGGTCGTCGCGCTGGAAGCGGTTGAAGTCGCGGTAGGCGGTGATGGACTTCAGCGTCCAGACGTCGTTGATGGACCAGTCGACGATTGCGGTGATCGCCGTGCCATCGCGGTCATTGATGGCGTCCTGGTCGGACCAGATGTTGCGCTGGTTGACCGGGCGGCCGAGTGCGGCGTAGTAGTCGAAGATCGTCTGGCCGTTCAGCAGGTTGTAAGGCAGCGACGCGTCGGGCACCGTCGTCGGGCCGAAATAGTGGAAGGCGTAGTTGTTGTCGTCTTCACTGAAGTAGTCGGCGACCAGCGTGACGTCCACGGCGTCGCTCGGCCGGAAACGCAGGCTGCCGCGGACCGCGTAGTAGTCGCGGTCGTCGACGTCGTTGCCGGTGAACAGGTTGGTGCCGTAGCCGTCGCGCTTGTCGATCTTCACCGCCAGCCGGCCCATCACCGAATCCCCGGAGATCGGGCCGCCGACGGCGCCTTCGAGGGTGTATGCCGAATAGTTGCCGCCGGTCAGGCGCAGATAGCCATCCGCCACTTCGCTCGGCTTCCTGGTGACCATGTTGACGACGCCGGCGGTGGCGCCGCGACCGTACAGCGTTCCCTGCGGACCGCGCAGTACCTCGACCTGCTCGAGATCGAAGAACCCGGCCAGCTGGGCCGAGGGCCGCGGAATCATCGAGCCATCCTGCAGGAACGCCACCGCGCCGTCGGCGCCGAGGTCGATGCTGGTCATGCCGATGCCGCGGATGAAGGTCCGATTGACGCCGAACTGGTCGCCGACCGAGAGATTCGGGACGGCCAGCGCCAGGTCGCGGATTTCCTGGATGCCGCCCGGGCCGAGCGCGTCGGAGGTGACTGCTGTGATCGCAGCGGCCGTCGCATCGATTGTGTCGGACTGCTTCGTGGCGGTCACGACGACCTCGGCCAGGGCCGTGCGCTCCCCCTCTGCATCGGCCAGTGCCGCGCCGGCCGTACCGGCCAGCACACAGCTCACCGCGGTACGCAACATCCAGGAGCTACCCAAAGAAGGCTTCATCGCATTTCCCCCGATACATGAAAGGTGTCGTTCTATGACGCTTGCCGCGGCGCCGGGCGACGCGTGACTGTTCCCTTTGTATAGTTGAGTTTACTAACAGTCAAGTTCTCTTACCGTTAGAATAGATGAGCTGCCGACCGGTCTGGTCGTGTTGCATTGCAACGTGAAGCGGGCGGGTTCTCTGCCGGGCCTTGGTCCGAGTCGGAAGTCCGGGTCGCAAAGAACGGAACTGTCGCCCGCGTTCCGTTGCCCAAACGCGGGTCAAGCGGGCCGCAACCCGGGGGAGTCATCCATGTCCCAGCCACTCAAGGTATTGATCGTCCTCACCTCTCACTCGGATATGGGTGACGGGAGCGAGCCGACCGGCTTCTGGCTGGAGGAGTTCACGACACCCTATTACGTGTTCGCTGACGCGGGGGCCGACATCCGGATCGCGTCGATTCGTGGTGGCCGGGCGCCACTCGATCCACGCAGCCTCGCCGGCGAGGGCGACAAGCCCGACAGCGTGAAGCGCTACGAGAAGGACACGAAGCTCAAGGCGGCACTCGAGAGCACCGCCGGGATCGCCGAGGTCGCGGCACGGCAGTTCGACATCGTCTTCCTGCCCGGCGGGCACGGCACCATGTGGGATCTGCCGAACAGCGAGCCACTGGCGAAGCTGGTCGGCAGCACCATGACGCGCGGTGCCGTGGTGAGCGCCGTGTGCCACGGTCCGGCCGGCCTGGTGAGCGCTAAGCTGGCTGACGGCCACCCGGTCGTCGCCGGCCGGCGGGTCTCGGCGTTTACCAACAGCGAGGAGAAGGCGGTCGGTCTCGACAAGGTCGTGCCGTTCCTGCTCGAAAGCCGGCTGCGCGAGTTGGGCGGCCGCGTCGAAGGTGCGCCGGACTTTCAGCCGTTCGCCGTGGCGGATGGCAACCTGGTGACCGGCCAGAACCCGGCCTCGTCCGGGCGGGTCGCCGAACTCGCGATCCAGGCTGCCCGAGCGCGGCTGCAGGCGAAGGCGGGCTGATGGCTTCCGTTGCACCCACCTGTGCATCAACCTCGCCTGATTCTGCGAAGTGGCAAGGCAGATAGCCAGCGACGCTGGCTGACTGTGCCGCACCGTCAACCCTCCTGGAGACCATCATGAAGCTCTACTACTCACCTGGCGCCTGTTCGCTCTCGCCGCACATCGTCGCGAGCGAGGCCGGTATTCCGCTGGAACTGGTCAAGGTAAATACCAAGACCAAGACGGTGAACGGCGACGGCGATTACCTGGCCATAAACCCCAAGGGCTCCGTGCCCGCGCTCGAACTCGACAACGGCGAGATCCTGACCGAAGGTCCGGCGATCGTGCAGTTCCTGGCCGATCTCAAGCCCGAGTCCGGTCTCGCTCCGGCGAATGGCACGCTGCCTCGCTACCGGCTACAGGAGACGCTGAACTACATCACCTCGGAGATCCACAAGAGCTACAGCCCGCTGTTCAACCCCAAGACCACGGACGATGTGCGCCGGGAGCGTGGCGAGTACCTGCAGCGGCGCTACGCGTTGCTCGACAAGCAGCTCGACGGCCGGAAGTACCTGTTCGGCGAGCAGTTCACCGTGGCGGATGCCTACCTGTTCGTGGTGACGAACTGGGCCAGCATCGTCAAGATCGATCTCTCCGGGTACGCCAACATCCAGGCCTTCCAGAAGACGGTCGCCGCGAGACCGGCTGTGCAGGCGGCGATGAAGGCCGAGGGGCTGATCAAGGACAAGGTCGCCTGAGCGACGATGAAGCGGGCGGATCCAATACACGACAGCGAGGCGAGGCCGCCGGGACGATCTGGCGACAGGCTGATTCGTGCGGACTTCACGCATCGCGAAGTCGTCCGGCCGGCGGACGACGCCTGGGTGCCGTCCCCAGCGCCCGGCGTCGAGCGACGCATGCTGGACCGGGTCGGCGGCGAGGTTGCGCGTGCCACCTCCGTCGTGCGCTATGCGGCCGGCTCGCGCTTCGACGCGCACACGCACGGTGGTGGCGAGGAGTTCCTGGTGCTGGAGGGCGTGTTCTCGGACGAGCGCGGCGACTACCCGGTCGGCAGCTATGTCCGCAATCCGCCGGGCAGTTCGCATGCGCCGTTCAGCGAGCAGGGCTGCACGCTGTTCGTGAAGCTGCATCAGTTTGCCGCGGGCGACACGACCCATATCGTCATCGACACCCGCCGCGCCCCCTGGCTGCCGGGCCTGGTAGATGGACTCAGCGTGCAGCCGCTGCATTCGCATGGCACCGAGCACGTGGCGCTGGTGCGATGGGCGCCGGGCACGCGCTTCAATCCGCATCAGCACTGGGGCGGCGAGGAGATCTTCGTCGTTGAGGGCACGTTCGAGGACGAACATGGGCGCTACCCGGCCGGCAGCTGGCTGAGGAGCCCGCACGGCTCGGCGCATACGCCCTTCAGCAACGAGGGATGTACGATATTCGTGAAGACGGGGCACCTCCAGCCGGAGCGACTGGCCGGCTGGGTCGGCGAAGCGAGCTGACAGACCAGGGCGGTGACGCCAATAGCGCGTACCCTGCCGGGAACCTCGAACACACAGCTGGAAATGGTTCGATCGATGAGACGTCTTGCCCGCATCATGACGCTGAGTTGCGTGCTCTTCGGACCGGCAACGGTGCTGGCCGGTGAGCCGCCCGCAACATCCAGGGAAGTGCCTGCCATGCCCGTGACCCGTGTCGAACCCGTGCGGGAAGTCCTGCACGGCGTCGAAGTCGTCGATCCGTATCGCTGGCTGGAGGGCGACAACTCCAACCCGGAACAGATGGGGCAGGTCACGCCGGAGGTTGCCAGGTGGACCGACGAGCAGAACGCCTACACCCGCGCGGTGCTCGACAACCTGCCGGGTCGCCAGGCGCTGGAGGCGCGGATCCGGCCGCTGATGCAGGTCGGTAGCGTCTCGGCGCCGACGGTCCGCGCCGGCCGGTATTTCTTTGCGAAACGTGAGGGCAGTCAGAACCAGCCGGTGTGGTACTGGCGCCCGGGCGCGCGCGGCGAGACGAAGATCCTGCTTGACCCCGCGACGCTCGACCCTTCCGGTCTGACGACGATCGAGTGGATCTCGCCCAGCCCCGACGGGAAGGTCGTTGCCTACGGCACCTACACCGCGGGCGACGAGCTGACGGAGCTGCACCTGCTCGATGTCGATAGCGGCGAGGCGTTGCCGCTCGCCATCCCCAACCGTGTTGACCCCCCCGACTGGCTGCCGGACGGCTCCGGCTTCGTTTACCGCAACCTGAAGGACCGCGCGGATCCCTACAGCGGGCAGGTGATGTTCCACCGGCTCGGCACCGCGGTGGCGGACGACGCCTTGCTGTTCCGGCAGTACACCAAGGCCGAGAACGAGCGACTGGCCACGACTTGGGGCCCCAATGGGAGCCTGTCGCGCGATGGTCGGACGCTGGTGCTGACGTATTTCACCAGCACCCGTAGCAACGACATGTGGGTCGTCGACTTCGAGCGCTACCTGGAGACGGGCAAGCTGGAGCAGCGCGAGGTGTCCGTCGGCAATGAAGGCCGCATATTCGGCACGGCGGTCGGCGACCGGCTGTTTGTGCAGACGACCCAGGGCGCGCCGAACGGGCGGATCGACCTCATCGATCTCGCCACGCTCCAACGCCGGACGCTGGTGCCGGAGCGCCCCGACGCGGCGATCCAGAACTTCGCGCTGGCGGACGGCGTGCTGGCGGTCGAGTACCTCGAGAACGCTGCCACCGCCTTCGACCTGTTCGACTACGACGGCAAGCCGCTCGGCCGGCTGGCATTGCCTGGACTCGGCTCGGCGGGCCTGGCGACCGAGGTCGACTCCGCCGAGGGCTTCCTAACCTTCACCAGTTTCAACTATCCGAGCACCATCTTCCGGGTCGATCTCAGGCGGCCGGCGGCGCCGCTCGAAGTCTGGGAGCGCCCGGACGTGCCGGTGGATCCGGCGACGGTGGAGGTGAAGCAGGTCTGGTACCCGTCGAAGGACGGCACCCGGGTCAGCATGTTCATCGTGCACCGGAAGGGACTGAAGCTCGATGGCGCGCGGCCGACGCTGCTGTACGGTTACGGCGGCTTCAACATCAGCATGACGCCCGCCTTCAGCGCCACGCTGTTCACCTGGCTGGACGACGGGGCGGTCTATGCCGTGCCCAACCTGCGCGGCGGCGGCGAGTACGGCGACGCCTGGCATGAAGCGGGCATGCTCGAAAACAAGCAGAACGTGTTCGACGACTTCATCGCCGCGGCCGAGTGGCTCAAGTCCAACGGCTACACGCGCGGCGACAAGCTCGCGATCCTCGGCGGCTCCAACGGCGGGTTGCTGACCGGCGCGGTCGCCATGCAGCGGCCGGACCTGTGCGCCGCAGCGCTGGTTGCCGTGCCGCTGCTCGACATGCTGCGCTACCAGAACTTTTCCATGGCGCGCTATTGGGTGCCGGAGTACGGCTCGGCGGAAGACGCCGGGCAGTTCAGGACGTTGCTGGCGTACTCGCCCTATCAGAACATCAAGCCGGGTGTGCGCTACCCGGCGATCTTCCTGACGGCGGGAGAGAACGACCGGCGCGTGCACGCCCTGCACGCCCGCAAGATGGCGGCGCGGCTGCAGGCGGTCGAGGCCGGTGTGAAGGACGCTAATCCGGTGCTGTTGTGGGTCGACCGGGAAGCGGGCCATGGCCAGGGCAAGCCGCTCAACCTGCGCATCCGCGACGTCGCCGACCAGCAGATGTTCCTGCGCTGGCAGCTGGGCATGCTGCCGCCCGACTGAGTAAACGCCACCCGCCTCAGATGCCGAACACCTTCAGCACGGCATCGGTGAGGCCCTCGAGTCCACGCCCGGTGATGCCGGAACGGCGTCCGCCGGCGGGCATTTCCTCGTAGACGAACCGTCCCGGCCCGCCGGCGAACAGGTCGTTGAACAGGTCTTCCTTGCCGCGCAGGTAGGAGATGAAGGTCTCGCAGCGGGTGTTCCGGTACTGCAGGTTGGCGCTGAAGCCGAGCGTGGCGGCCTGATTGATCAGCCGGGGCTGATCCGCTTGCGGCGCCTCGGCGCGCACGCCGCGGCAACCCTTCAGGATCAACTGGCAGGGCCCGTGAAACACCAGGTAGCGCAGCTGCAGCGTGAGCCATGCGTGCAGACTGCCGAGCCGCCAGTGCCGCGAGATGGCTACCGGTGTTCCCTGCGGCTTGACCACGCCGGCCAGCGCGCGCGGCTGCAGCACCATCGACGCTCCCTCGGGCAGCTCGAGCACGCCGACCTCACCGAACGCGTCCTGCTGCGAGGACACGACGACGCGCGTCGCGTGGCCGTTCTCGGGCTGGATGCGCGTCAGCGCAAACATGCCCGATGCCAGGCTGGCGAACGGCAGCTGGTAGTTCAGGAACCATTGCGTGCGCTTGCGCGCGGGCTGGCTGCTGCTTTGCAGGAAGTCCGGATGTACCAGGAGCTCCTGTCCCGGCTCGATCTCGAGTGGCACCGAGACGGCCGAGACCGCCATGGCCGGCACCGCGGCGGCGTTGCCGTGCTCGAGGATCTGTATGGGCGCCATCCGGCCTGCCAAAGGCGCCACCACGAAGTAGAGGAAGGCCTTGATGACTACCGGTGCCAGCAGCGCGGCCATCAGGATGGCGAGTGCCAGTGGCAACTGCGCGTAGGTCGCGTCCATCAGCTGCTGGCGCGGATCGCGGGCGACGCGCTCGCGCTGTGCGGCCAGCACCGACTGCAGCGAAGCAACTTCCTGCTCGCGCTGCTGACGCTGCGCGGTGAGCTCCTCGTGCCGCGGTGACGTCGAGCCTGTCAGTCTCGAGATGTCCTCGACCAGCGTCGAGCGCCGTCCGTACAGTGATGCCAGCGGCGACTTGGCAACAGCGGGCGCGGCGCGGCGGCGCGCGGCCTCCCAGGTTCGGGCATTGGCCTCCAGCACGGCCTGCCGGGCACGCGCGGCCTCAACGGCCGCGACCTTGGCGGGATTCAGGTAGCTGTCCCACCAGTACAGGTCGGCCTCCAGCGCATCCGCCCTGGCGCGCGCGGCCGCCGCCGCGTCCCGGGCGGCCCGGGACTGGCGCTCCAGGTCCGCAAAGCGCCGCAGGGCCTCCTGCCACTTCGGTTCGGCCCGCGCGATGCGCGCACTCAGCGTGTCGAGCTCCTCCAGCAGCGGCCTCGTCGCCGCCTGCATCCGGTCGCGCCACACCGCGGTGTCGGCCGCGATGGCGTCGTCGATCGCCGCCAGATCGGCACGCAGCGTGGCCAGCAACGTCTGCTGGCGCTCGATTTCACCGCGCAGCGCGCTGAGCTGCTGCCACTCATCCTTGAGCCACGCGCCGACCAGCAGCACGACCAGGATCAGCAGCAGCAGTCCCAGCTTGTGGGTCAGCCACTTCAGGATCGTTGCGAACAGCTTGGTCATGGCAGGGTGGGATCAAACGCGGCGCCTGGGCGGCAGTCTAACTGCCTGGTCATGCCGTGCGGCCTTCCGGCCCGGGATCACCGGTTCAGCGGTGCTTCTTGCCCGCGCCCGGCCGGAACGGCACCACGGGATCGTCGATCCGCCGCCCGCCCGGCTGCGGTTCCGCCGACGCCAGCAACGCGTCCATGAGGCCGCGGCTGCCTGCCGCGAAGTCGGCGACCGCGTCGCGGGGCATGGGCCGCGCGATCAGGAATCCCTGCACGTGCACCGGGCCGCAACCGGCGAGCCACGCCAGCTGCTCGACGCGTTCGATGCCCTCGACCGTGACACCCAGGCCGAGGTTGTGACAGACGCCGATGATGGAGCGCGCCAGCGATTCGGCCCGCTTGCTGCCGGGCGCATCGACGATCAGGCTGCGGTCGATCTTGACGCGCTTGAGCGGCAGTCGCGAGAGCGACGTGAGCGAGGAATAGCCCGTGCCGAAATCGTCGAGCGCAAGGCTGATGCCGTCGTCGCGCACCCTGCGCAGGGCCTCCACCGTTGAAGACGAGGTCTGGAACGCCGTTTCGGTCAGTTCCAGCTCGATGGCTTCGGCGGGCAGCTGGTAGCGGCTCAGTGTCTGGCTGAGGCGCTCCACGAAGCGGTTGTCGAGCAACTGGTGGACGGATACGTTGATGGCGACGCGTGCGCTGGCGAGACCGTTCATCCGCCAGCCCGCGACAGCGGCGGCGGCCGTCTCGAGCACCCAGTCTCCAATCTCGATGATCAGTCCCGACTGCTCGGCGATCGCTATGAACTCGCCGGCCGGCACCAGCGTGCCGTCGCTGCGCCGCCAGCGCAGCAGGGCCTCCATCACCTCGGTAGTGCCGTCGACGACCGACACCTGCGGCTGGAAGACCAGCCCGAACTCCTGTGCCTCGACCGCGCGGCGCAGTGCCTGCTCCGTCGCGAAGCGTGTCTCGGCACCCTCGAGCAGCGACTGCGAGAACACCGCGATGCGGTTGCGACCCAGCGACTTGGCGCTGAACAGTGCGGCGTCGGCAGCCCGCACCAGCGAGGAGGCATCGCTCGCATGTTCCGGCAGCTGTGCGGTACCGACGCTGATGCTCACCAGGATATCGCGGCCGTCGAGGCTCAGCGGGGCGCGGAAGCCATTGATGAGCCGGTCGGCCAGTGTCGCGGTGGCTTCCGCGGCGTTCGTGTCCTCCACGCAGATCAGGAACTCGTCACCGCCGAGGCGGGCGACGAACCGGCGCTCGCCGACCAGCATGCGGACGCGATCGGCGACGGCCCGCAGCAGCGCGTCCCCGATGTTGTGGCCGAAGTTGTCGTTGATCACCTTGAAGTTGTCGATGTCGATGGCGATCAGGCCGATTCCGGCGCCCTGGGTCGTCATCGAGCGCACCGCGCGGCGCAGGTGGTTGAAGGCGAAGCGGCGGTTCGGCAACCCGCTAAGCGGATCGTGGTTGGCGAGATGGGTGAGCTTGCGCGTGCGCGCCCGCACGCGGTTCTCCAGCTGCGCCCGTTGTTCCGCTACCTCGGCGTCGGCCTTTGCCAGTTGCTCGGCCATCTGGTTGAAGGCCTCGCCGAGCTCGCTCAACTCGCTCGATCCTCCCGACTGCACGCGCACGTCGTGGCCGCCGCGGGCCAGTGCGCGCGTGGCGGTGGTCAGGCGCTTCACGGGAATGGTGACCGCCAGGACGGTCAGCAGCGAAACCAGCAGCGTGACCGCCAGCACCCGATATACGAGTTGCTCGATCGCGTCCTCGGCGGAGCGGGTGGCCGCCGCCGCGGTTTCGGCGGACTCCACCAGCGCACGACTCGCCGGCTCGGCGAGGGCGGAGTCGAGACGCAACGGCAGTTGCAGTCCGGACTCGGCGAAGTGCCCGCGCAGCGTCTGGATCTGCTGATCCTGGCCGATCACCTCCTGCTGCAGCCGCTCGACCTGTGCGAGATCCTCCTCCACCAGCTCGGTCCAGGCGCGCCCGGGCGACTTCTGCAGCTCGCCACGGTACTCGCTGAACGTCGCGCGCAGGCTGCGCGTTGCCGTCCTGAGGGCGGACTCGCTCCCCTCCGCCCCGCCGACCAGATAGCCATTGAAGGCGGTGCGCAGCCTGCCGAGATCCAGCTCCAATTCCGCATAGGCGCGTCGCGTCAGCGCGGGGTCCGGCAGCTGCGCATCCGTACCGAAAGCGGTCGAGATACGACGCGTCAGCTGGTCGAGCGCCGTGCGGATGTCGTTCAGGGCCTGCTGGCGTTCGGCGCCGATCTCGATCAGCGACCAGCCGAGGCGGGTGTGTTCGGTGGTCTCGGCGCGAAACTGCTCGATGTCCTGCGCCGCGCCCGGCTGCATCTGGGCATAGCTCTCCAGACTGGCGAGGAGCGCGGCCTCGGCCTTCGCAACCCCGGCGCGATTGGCCTCGTCCGGCGCGCGGACTTCCGCGAGGACGGCCCGGTCGAAGGCCACCACATGATAGGTCAGTGCGTCGGCGACCCGCGACAGCGGCACCTGCTCGGTCTGCGTTGCGCGCAGGGTATCGAACGCCGTGCGCAGGTCGCGCTGCGCCGCCTGGTAGCCCACCACCACCACGATCGCGATGCAGGCGAACCCCAGCACCAGGCGAGCGGCCAGGCTCAGGCCAAAACGCGGCTTGACAGAAGGCGGGGTCGGATCGGGCATGCCCCACCACTGTATGCGCCCGGCAGCAGTACGCAAGTGACGCAGTGTGGGTTTCTGCAGACGGCCGGAGATCCCGCATCTGTGCCCGTTCCAGGTATGGCCGGCGCAGACCGCCGAGGAGGCGGGCGGGGCATGGCCCGCCGCGTCGCTCGCAACGCTCAGGTTTCCGCGAACATAGCGCATCAGATTGGAGTAGGTCTTGGAAAGCAGGTCGAAGCGGGACGACTTGCCCTCGGTCTCGAACAGGGAACGGCGTGCAGCATCCAGGTCGAACAGCATCTCGCGGACACGCGGGTCGCGGATCAGGCTTTGCACCCAGCCAACCGCGACCTCGCGCTGGCCGGATCTGACGGTCTCGACGCGATGGAGCGTCGTCGCCGGATACAGTACGACAGTGCCCGGCGCCAGCTTGAAGGCCTGTTCTCCCTGCGCGTCGTCGATGACCAGCTCGCCACCCTCGTAGGACTCAGGCTCGCTGAGGAACAGGGTGAACGCGAGATCGGTGCGCAAGCTTGGATCGCCCATCAGCGCGTTGTCGACGTGGGAGCCGTAGCCCATGCCGGCGTCGCAGCGGCTGATGAGCAGCGGCGACATCGCTTTCGGCAGTGCGGCAGCGACGAAGGCGGAGTGCGCGACCAGGGCCTGCTCGATGACGCGAGTCGACCTTGCGATGCACCGGCGCGGCCGCGTCGAGTTGAAGGTTGTTCTTCACTTCGACGGCCGACCAGCCCGCTGTAGCCCGACCCTCGACGAATGGCGCCCGGTCGAGGAGTCGCCTGATGTCGCCAACCCTGGCGTCGTCGAGAACCCCGCCCAGGCAGATGATCATGCGCGATGCCCGCGCTGCAACAGGTCGCCCGGCGGCGCGCCGCCGGGTGACGCCACCGGTCTACTTCTCGATCTTGCCGAACGGCTTGCGCAGGAACACATCGAGATGGCGGCCGGTATAGATCTCCTTCCCGCTGCCATACATGCGCTTCCCGTCGCCGATTGCGATGTACTTGAACAGAAATCCAATGTAGTAGCAGGCCTCGCCATCCTCGGGCTTGCCGGAGTAGGCGGGCATGCAGACACGCCCGTCGTCAAACCTGTAGGCGCCGGATATCGGGTTGACCTTGGCGATCCAGCATTGGCCGTCCTCGACCTCATAGTCCTCGCCGATCTCGTGCGGACACGCCGAAGCATCGGCCTTCTCCCAGTCGCGCTTCCAGCCCTCCACAGTACCTGAGGGGTCGAAATACATCGCGACAGCCTGGTCCTTGCGAATGGTACGCCCGGGCAGCGTTGCCCGCAGCTGATCGGTGGTGAGCGCCGGGAAATTGAAGGACGGGCCGCTGGCGGTCAGGCCAATGCCGCCTTCGCCGCCCTCGCCATCGAGCATCTTGCCGAGCGCCCGCGAGAAAGAGACGGTCGGTTGGCCCTTGGCGTCCGGGTAAGGAGTCACGCCGTCGGCGACGGCCGGACTGTCCGATGCGCCGGCAACTGCGACACAGGCGCTCATGCCAAGGCCGACCCAGATCTTTCGAGAAACTCTCATGCGCTGCGCTCCTGCAGGTTCCCGCGAGGCGGGCATTGATGAACGATGACGGCGTCGAGAATGTATTATTGAGTTTGAAAAATCAACTGCGGCGCCGCCCGGCCTCAGGGGAAGGCTGCGTGGCTCACCAGCTTGGGGAACAGGTACGCGTCGAGGCCTTCGGGTCCGCCCTCGCTACCATAGCCGCTGTGCTTCACGCCGCCGAACGGTGTCTCCGGAATGGTAATCGCGCAGCTGTTGATCCCGACGAGACCGCAGTCAAGCTGGCTCGCGATCGCGTCGATCGACGCTGCTGACCGCGTGAAGGCGTACGCAGCGAGGCCGTACTGGGTGTTCGATTGGCCTCATGCAGCGCGTCCTCGAGTCTTCTCGAAGCGGTTGACGACGGCGACCGGTGCGAATGGCTCCTCGTTCATGACGCGCGCCCGCTGCGGGACCGCGCTCAGCACCGTCGGCTGCAGGAAATTGCCGCGCGAGCCGACGCGCAGCCCGCCGGTCACCACCGCGCCGCCTGCGGCGGCAGCGTCGGCGATCAGCGCCTGCGCGGCGGCGACCCTTCGTGAATTCGCAAGCGGACCCATGTCCGTTGCCGGGTCGAGACCACTGCCCGACCCGCAATCTGGACGCCTGCGATACGAATGCCGCGAGGAACTCGTCGAACACCTCGGCGTGAACCAGGATCCGGCTCGGCGAGATGCAGGTCTGTCCCGCGTTGCGGTATTTGGCCTCCGCAAGCTGTGCGGCAGCGTGCGGCACGTCTGCATCGGTCAGCACGAGGGCGGGGGCATGTCCTCCCAGTTCCAGCGTGCAGCGCTTGAGTCCCTGCGCGGCGAGGCCGGCGATCTGCCGACCGACCTGGGTCGAACCTGTGAACGACACCTTGCGCACGACGCTGCTGCCGATGAGATGGCGCGAAATCATCGCGGGGTCGCCGAACACGATGGACAGCACGTCCGGGCGGCAAGTCCGCTTCCTCGAGGGCGTCGGCCAGCGCCAGCGCGGTCGCCGGCGTTTCCTCTGCAGGCTTCAGGATGACTGAACATCCGACCGCGAGGGCCGCGGCGAGTTTCCGCATGGGCTGGGTCGCCGGGAAGTTCCACGGCGAGAAGGCGGCGACCGGTCCGACGGGCTCGCGCTCGACGACGAAACGGGGGCCGGAGCCGCGTGCGGGAATGACCCTGCCGTAGACCCGGCGTGCCTCCTCCGCGGCCCAGTCCAGCATGTCCGCCGCAACCTTGAGTTCGCGTACGGACTCACGCAAGGGCTTGCCCTGCTCCCGGGTCAGCCACGCGGCCTGCTCGTCTGCGCGCTTGCGCAGCATCTCGGCGGCGTCGTGCGAGCACCATCGGCGCGCCGGTCGACGGGCGTGCGGCGCCAGACCATCGAAGCCAGCGCTCGCCCGCAGCGAGCGCGGCGTCGAGGTCCGCTGCTAGATCGCGATCGGCAGTGCTCCGATGACCGAATCGTCCGCCGGATCGAGGACATCCGCTCGTCGGGCGCTGGTCGCAGCGGATCCGCGTGCCACCGATTCGCAGCGTGATCTCGGGATAGTCGTGCCTCGTCGGCCTGCCGCGCTGGATCAGCCCGATCGGTGCTCGGCGAGTCGGTGTGCGCTGTCATGCCGTCTCCACTATGGCCTGCCCTGCAGGGCATCGAAGATCTGGACGATTTGCGCGGTGGATACGATCAGGGGTGGCGAAACGATCAGGGTATCGCCGCTGGCCCGCACCAGTACCCCGCGCTCGAAGCAGATCTCGCTGCAGGCGCGTCCTCTTGCGCCGGGCTGTTCCGGGCGCGGCGTCAGGTCGATGGCGCCGAGCAATCCGATGTTGCGTATGTCGACGACGCTGCCGGTGTCACGCAACGCATGGATCGCCGCCTCCCACGTCGGAAACTTGCTCGCCGCGGCGTCGAAGAGACCGAGTTCGTCGTAGACCTGCATCGCAGCCAGCGCTGCGGCGCAGGAGAGCGGATGGGCCGAGTAAGTGTAGCCATGCAGCAGCTCTATGGCGCCCGGCGGCCCAGTCATGATGCTGCGGTGTATGTCGCTCGAGACCAGCACTGCTCCCATCGGCGCCGCGCCGTTGGTGAGTCCCTTAGCGCAGGTGACGAGGTCCGGCGTCACGCCCAGCGCCTGCGCCGCGAACGCGTGCCCCAGACGACCAAACGCGGTGATGACCTCGTCGAATATCAGCAGAATGCCGTATGCGGTGCACAGCTCTCGCAGGCGTTCGAGATATCCGACTGGTGGCGGGGAATACCCCGCCGGAGCCGATCACCGGCTCCACGATCACTGCCGCAATGGTAGACGGATCGTGCAGCGTCACCAGCGCTTCCAGCTCTTTGGCGAACTCGCCGCCGTGCTCGGGTTGACCCTTGCTGAAGGCTGAGTGGTCGGGATCGTAGAGGAAGCCGTCAGGTGATCGACACCGGGCAGCAGCGGACCGAAGTCGCGTTTGTGGCGGCCGATACCGCCGACCGAGAGTCCTCCCAGCCCATGCCGTGATAGGACTTCGCGCGGCCGATGAATCGATATCGAGAGCCTTCGCCCCGGGCGCGGTGATAGGCCCTCGCGATCTTGAGCGCCGTATCGACTGCTTCCGATCCCGAAGTCGTGAAGAACGCATGGCGCAGAGGCTCCGGTGCGAGGGACGTGAGCCGTTCGGCGACCTCGAACGCCAGCGGATGACTCATCTGGAAAGACGAGACGAAATCCAGTTCCGCGGCCTGCCGCTGGATCGCCTCGATGATTCGCGGTTGCGCGTGACCAGCGTTCACGCACCACAGGCCAGCCATGGCATCCAGGATCTTCGCGCCTTTGGTCGTCTCGTAGTACATGCCGTAAGCGCGCTGGAACAGTCGCGGGTTGGCAGAAAGGCGCGATTCGGTGTGAAGGGCAGCCAAAACTGCGATCCGGGTCGCGATGGATGCTGGGCGCTTGGCATAATGAGATCTCCCTTGGTTCCTGTCAGGGAGCTCGCGGTCAGACGCCGCTACGCCCCGTTGCATCCTGCAAGCGCAGCCATGCGCTGCCTGCCGCGACGTAGAGACGGCGCAGCCGGTGTAGGGGAATCGGATCAGGCGCGCTGACCGGCACGGGCAGGCAACGATAGTCACCCGTCACCAGCGCCTCGGCGAGCGGGTTCTCCCAGCGCCGAGCACCATGCGACACCCTTGCCATTGCAGCCCAGGTTGGCGAGGCCTCTCGGACCGATGCTCACCACCCGGGGGAGCCGGTCGATGGTCACCGCAACTTGCCCACCCCAACGGAGCTGCACCTCGTCACGGTCCGCACCGGGGTGGAGGCGGCGCAGGATCCTGTGCTGCACCGCGAAGTCCGCGCGGCGCGGCGCGGCCTGCGCAGCAGCCCCTTGCCGCCGACGACGAGCCGACCCGGCCGGATCCGAACGGAAAGTAGCTGATGATCGATCGCATGTCCGAAACGCTCGATGCCGCACGGCGGTGCCTGCGCAGCGGCCGCCGAGGCCAGTGCGACCTGAAAGCTCCATACGGGCAGAACCATCTCGTGCAGATTCGGCCAAGTCGGTCGTGACTGCGTATTAGTTGCCAGCAGCATCGAGCGGGCCACGACTCGGCCCTGCGCAGTCGGAGACGGTCCATTGACCCTTGCTCCAGGCCGCTCTCGGGTAACGCGGAGAATCCGCAATACAGCCTGGCGCCATGACGTTTGGCAGCGTCAGCAAGGCCGTTCACATAGCGCAGCGGATGGAGCTGTGCAGCAGGCAGGATGCAACCAGCCGGCGTGGTAATAGTCAGTGCCAGCCACGCTCTGCAGCGAAGTGCCAGTGAACCAGGCAACCCGCGCACCTCGTCGCGCCCACTTGTTATGACGACGCCGCGCGAGAGCCTGCACTGGCCGCCGAGTCTGCAACCTGCAACCAACCGCCCTGGACTGCGTCGCAGGAAATCCTCTCCCTGGCGATGAGCCTGAAGGTCGCGTTCGGCCGCGCCAGCGCCGAAGGCGTACGCGCGTTGCCCGTAGTTCCAGCCCGAAGGCAGCCTTGCAAGTCCTCGACGAAGTGACAGAAGCACAGGCATGATCTGTGCACCCGTTCACGCCGGACGCGCCCGCACCGGGTTGCTCGGCCTCGAGCACGACGACACTGGTCCCTGCCCTCGCAAGAGCCAGTGCGGTCGAGAGACCGGTAATGCAGGCTGCCGACGATGACCACCTCGGCCTCGATCGGTTCCTCGCAGCGCGGCATCGTCTGCGCCGGACCTCAGCGGTTTCCTGCCACAATGCCCGCAACTCGCCGGGTCTTCGCACTTGGTTCGAAGGCGCGCCGGAGCCCGGCACCGCTTCTCTGGGGGATGCTGCAGACATGCTGGAGTGCGCGGAGACCTGCGTCGTCCTGAAGGTGCAGCGCGGAGGACGGTCCCGACTATCTCACCTTCACGGAAGCGGGCGCGCTGGCCCGCTTCGGCCTGCGAACTCAGATTGGAATCGACGCTGTCTGCCAACTACCTTGAATCCGATCGCGACTACTCCCAGTTGGGAGTCCCGTTGGCGCTGCTGCGGCGCAAGGTGCTGCAGGAGCCGCAGTTGGCGCTGGCCGCTGCGGGCCGTCTATACGACGCCGAAGTCGGCCTTCGACAACGTTACCGTCAGTCATCGCCGCGGGAATGGTCTACAACTTCGAATGCGCGCCGGACGAGGCCTTCCTCGATCGAGCCACGGAGAACGATCTGCTGGTGCATGCCAACCACTGGTTGAGCCCGGTGGCTCGCAGCGAAGCTTCGTGATCGTGGGATCGGTTCCATGCCCTGCACGCTGTATCGGCAGTGGCGGGTCACGGAACTGCTGACAGCGTCATCGTGGCGCAATCACGCCGAGGACCATCTGGTTCGCGGCGCTGGCCGACGACTTTGCGACGCCCTGGTCGGTATGCCGCCCGCCGCGCACGTCGGTCTCGAGCAATCTGACCGCCACCGTGGCAATGCTGATCATGGATGCGGCGCTGGGGCAGATGGACGTAGCGATGCTGCCAGCCCTGGGCCAGAAGTTCACGAGATATACGCTCGAGATGGAGTCTGAACTGCATCTTGAGCCTGACTGGCGCGATCGGCGTCCCGCGGATCAAGTTGTTCGAAGGAGAAATGTCTGATGCAGCAGTGATGCGTATTGCATGCTGTTGCTGTGCGTTTGCGCCATCGCGTGCCAGGAGCCGACGCGGCTGCCGAATCGGTCCTGCGCTCGCAGACTGAACTCCGACATCCGCACCACCGAGCCCGGAACGAACCGTGACGAGAACACGGATGCCGTTGTGCTGCACATGGTGGAGGGGCTCGTTGCCTTCCGCGAGGACGCCTCGGTGGGGCCGCTGCTTGCCGATTCATGGGTGGTCTCGGCCGATGGACGGACCTACACGTTCAAGCTGCGCCCGGTGTGAAGTTTCACAACGGTGCGCCGCGTTACCGCGGACGAAGTTGTTTGGAGCTTCAACAGGTACCTGCAGCCAGCGACAGGCTGGCGCTGTCTGGCGGAGTTCGACGGGCACGGCGCCTCGAAGATCGTCTCGGTCGAAGACGGTGGATAGTCTGACGGTTGCGCATCACGCTGGATGCGCCTTCCTCGTTGTTCCTCACCAATCTGTCCCGCCAGGACTGTGGCGGCACCGGGATCCTGCACCCTGACGTCGCTGGACAAGGACGGCAGCTGGATCGCACCGGTCGGGACCGGTCCTTTCCGGTTTGGAACCTGGCGCCGCAACCAGTATCATCGAGCTCGAGCGCTTCGGGGGTTACGTCAGCCGGCCTGGCCCGCGTGACGGGAATACCGGTGGCAAGAAGCCGATGGTGGACAAGATCCGTTTCATGATCATCCCGGACGCGTCCGCGGCGCGCGCCGCATTGATCAGCGGGGCGCTCGATGTGCTCGATGGCGTAAGCCCGAATGAAGTGGCTGATCTGCGCGGGCGCAAGGACGTCAGGCTGGTGCAGGGCGCCGATACTGGATATCTATGCCGTGCTGGTGCGCTCTGAACAGCCGCCGTTCGATGACGCCAACGTCAGGCGCGCGCTGGCGATGTCGATCGATATCGCAGGCCTGACGGGCGCCGTCGACGCAGGATACCGAGCGTGGTGAATGCCTCCGCAGTGCCGGCGGCGAGTGGCTGGCATACAAAGGCTCACGAGCGTCGCATCAAGTACGATCCGGCGGCAGCGGCGGCGCTGCTCAGGAAGATCCGGCTACAAGGGACAGCCGATCAAACTCATTGCCAACAAGCGCTATCCGCAGATGTTCGACGGCGCGGTCCTGGTACAGGCGATGGCGCAGCAGGCTGGCTTCAATGTGGAACTCGAAGTCCTCGACTGGGCTACGCAGCTCGACCGCTATGGTTCCGGCGAGTACCAGGCCATGACGTTCGCCTACTCCGGGCCCAATTCCTCGCTTGGAGTTCACGGGTGCTCAGGGGCGACCTGGGCGAGTCGATCTCGACCGGTGAGTCGGTCCTTCCCCTGATTCTGGATCGCTTTGCTGTCAGCGGCCCCATAGTCCTGGTCGCCGTGCTGATCGCCATTCTCATCGCCGTACCCGCCGGGGTGCTCGCGGCCTGGCGTCACAACAGCGCGCTGGACATGCTGGCGGTGGTCGCAGCGACGGCGATAGCCATCTCCATGCCGAGCTTCTGGCTCGGTCTACTGCTCCTGTTGCTGTTCGGTCTGAAGCTCGGATGGCTGCCGGTGGTCGGCTACGTTTCGATGTCCGAGGATCTGGTGGCGTCGCTCGCCTACCTGGTGCTGCCGATCGCGACCCTCGCGCTGATCGAGGCCGGCGCATTGACCCGGATGATGCGCGCGACCACGCTGGAGGTCCTCGGGCTCGACTACGTCACTCACGCTCGCGCCAAGGGCCTGCCGGAATCAAGAGTCCTATTCCGGCACGTCTTGCTGGCGGTTTCGGCCGGGGTCGCGATCGGCCTGGTCGCCGGCTATCTGCGCGGCTGGCTGGACCGGATACTCATGATCTGCAACGACGCACTGCTTGCCTTTCCAGGCGTGCTGCTGGCACTCGGACTGATGGTGGTGGTGGGCGGGAGCCGCTCCGGGATCGTTCTTGCGCTGGGCATTGCCTATACGCCGCCAGTGGTGCGGGTCGTGCGTGGCACCGTCCTGTCGCTGCGCGAGAAGGAGTTCGTCGAGGCGTCGCGAATACTCGGGAATTCGCAGGCCTATACGATGCTGAGGCACGTACTGCCCAACGCGGTCGCGCCAATCGCGGTGCTTGCCACCAGCATGTTCGGCTGGGTCCTGTTGTCGGAAAGCGCGCTGAGCTTCCTCGGCCTCGGCATCGCTCCCCCGTCTCCTACCTGGGGCAACATGCTGGCTGCCAGCCGGCCATTCCTGTCCCAGGCGACCTGGCTGAGCATCGTGCCCGGCGCCTGCATCGCCCTGACCCTGATCGGCGTGAATCTGCTCGGCGATGCGCTGCGGGATCGCCTCGATCCCCGGATGTCGCAAAGATGAGTGCCGCATCCCAGCGGCCAGGCTCCCTGCTGCACCTCGAAGATCTCCGGGTCGAGATCGAGGCGACCGGCGTCGGTCGCGCTGCATGGCCTGTCCCTGCACGTCGACCAAGGCGAAGTGCTTGCCCTGGTGGGCGAGTCGGGCAGCGGCAAGACGATGGCGGCCCGTGCCGTCCTCGGCCTGCTGCCCGCCGGCATTCGGCGCACGGGTGGTCGCATCATGTTCATGGGCAGCGACCTGGCGACGCTCGATCACGAGGCACTGCGCGCGCTGCGTGGGCCGGCGATCGGCATGGTCTTCCAGGAGCCCATGACCTCGCTCAATCCGGCCATCCGCATTGGCGAGCAGCTGACTGAAGCCCTCGCAGCTGCACGAGGGGGGATCGCGCTCCGCCACGCGTGAACGTGCGCTGGACATGCTGCGAAAGGTGCAGATCGCCGATCCAGAGAGATGCTTTCATGCCTTTCCGCACGAATTCTCTGGCGGCATGCGCCAGCGCATCATGCTGGCGTCGGTGATGCTGCTGAAGCCGCAGCTGCTCATTGCCGACGAGCCCACGACGGCGCTGGACACGCTTAGCCAGCAGCAGGTGCTGGATCTCATGCTCGAGCTCTGCCGCGAGTCGGGAACGGCATTGATGTTGATTACGCACAATCTCGGGCTGGTGGCGCGCTATGCGCACCGGGTCGCCGTGCTGGAGCAGGGCGAGCTCGTCGAGACGGGTCCGGCCAAGAAGATACTTGCAGACCCGCAGCACCCGTACACACGGCGTCTGGTCGAGGCGCTGCCGCGGCGTGGGCCGGCAAGATCCGGTCGAGGGCGGGACGGCAGCAGGGCCCTGATTGCGGTGCGCGACCTGACCGTGACGTTTCCAGGACGCCGGCGCCTGTTCCAGCGCCGCGAGACAGCGGTCGAAGCCGTGCGCTCAGTGAGTCTCGACATCCACGAGGGCGAGACGCTAGCGTTGGTGGGCGCCAGCGGTTCCGGCAAGACGACCCTCGGCCGGGCCATAGCGGGCCTGGTTGCCCCCGCGGGCGGCACGATCTCTTTCCGGGGTCACGACATCCTGAGCGGCTCGCAGGCTTCACGCCGGGACTTTCGCCTCAATTGCCAGTTCGTGTATCAGGACCCGTTCGCTTCGCTGGATCCTCGTATCCGGATTGGCGCGAGCGTGGCGGAGGCGCTCCGGCACTCAGGTCCAGGACCCGGGGAGCGGCACGACCGGACATTCGAGGCGCTGCGTGATGTCGGGCTGGCAGGGTTGGAGATGCGCTATCCGCACCAGCTGTCCGGTGGGCAGCGGCAACGCGTGGCGATCGCGCGTGCCATCGTGAGCCGTCCAGCCTTCGTGGTGGCCGACGAGCCCGTTTCGGCGCTGGACATGACGATCCAGTCGCAGGTGCTCAAGCTGCTCGCCGCACTGCAGGCGGACTACGGCTTCGCCTGTCTGTTCATCTCCCACGATCTCGCCACGGTGGAGCAGGTGGCTGATCGGGTAATCGTCATGAAGGCCGGGGAGATCGTTGAGGAGGGCGAACGGGACGCCATCTTCGACCAGCCGGCCCATCCCTATACGCGCGAGTTGCTCGCAGCCACTCCACTGCTCTAGCGCGGGGACCCCGGGGTTCAGCCAGGCTGGCCCCGTAGTCCGAGTGCATTTTTTACTTGCAAAAGACTATTTGATGTTTCAATGTATCAAAAGGCATTCCAGTGGCCGTGTTGCGGAACGGATTTGGATGCTGCGATTCGTGACCTACGACGGGGAGGGGACAGACCAATGACGAACGCCAACGTCCAACGCACTTCGGTTATTGCGGCGGCGGTTTCAACCGCGCTGATGTCCGCCACCGTGCAGGCCCAGGAGGCCCGGACCGAAGAGCAGCGGCCGCTGCTGGAGGAGATCAAGGTCACGGCCGACCGGGTCGACAGCTTCGGCGCCGGCATTCTTCAGGCCGGCACATTCCGCGGCGCGAGGGTGCTCGACACGCCGCTGACGGTCAGCGTGATTCCGCAGGATCTGCTCGACGCCCAGCAGGCCAAGAGCCTGCTCGATGCGCTGCGCAACACGGCCGGCGTGACGACGGCCGCGATCAATTCCGCGATCTACAACAACCTTGCGATCCGCGGGATCCCGGTCGAGAACCGCGGCAACTACCGTCTGAACGGGTCCCTGCCCATCGTCAACCTGATCGACCTGCCGCTGGAGAACAAGACCCGCGTGGAAGCGCTCAAGGGTGCATCAGCCCTGTACTACGGCTTCACGACGCCCGCCGGCATCATCAACCTGACCACCAAGCGTCCAGCCGAGAATCCGGTCACCGACGTGACCCTGTTCGGTAACAGCCACGGTTCGATCGGCGCGCATCTGGACCTGAGCCGCCGTGCCGAGACCTGGGGGGTGCGCGTCAACGTCGCCGCGAACACCGTCGAGCTCGGCATCGACAACACGGACGGCGACCGACGCTTTGCGTCAATCGCGTTCGACTGGCAACCGACCGAGACCGTCTCCGTTGAGACTGACGCCGAGTACATCTACAAGACGGTCTCGGAGCCGACCACCATCCGCGCGGTTCCGGCAGGCCCTGGCGTGCGCACCCCGCTGCCGCCGCTGCTGGACCCGGAGCTCAACCGCGGTGCGGAGTGGCTGTACGGTGAGGGCTACGAGTACAACCTGTTCGGCCGCGTCAGCTGGCGCTTTGCCGAGAACTGGTCGTGGAGTGTCGATGGCGGCGTCTCGAAGCTGACCCGCGACAGGCGATTCTCCTTGTTCCGCGACTACGACCTCACCACTGGAGCCGGGACGGTGAACGTGGAACTGGCGAACGACAACGCCTACAAGAATGTCGCGCTGCGGACCGAGATTGCCGGTGGCTTCGAGACTGGTCCGTTGCGCCACGAGTTGCTGATCGGCCTTTCCGCCAACGATCGCGATACCCGCAACCCGGCCCTGCCCACCGTCAACTACGCTCAGAACTACTTCAACCCGGTGCCGCTGGCCCCGGAGACGCCGCTGCCGCCGAGCGTCATCCCGAATCCTTCGACGATCGAGGACCGCGGGATCTACGTCTTCGACCGGATCGACTACAACGGTTTCGTCCAGCTGCTTCTGGGCCTGCGCTATACCGACTACTCGGACGTCAGCAGAACGACTTCTTATGAGGTCGATGACACGTCGTATTCGGTCGGGCTGGTGGTGAAGCCACGCAAGTGGCTCAGCCTGTACACGACTTACATCGAAGGCCTTGAAGCGGGCGGCATCGCCCCGGGCACGGCGGTCAATGCCGGCGAGTCGGTATCGCCGCGGGTGACGGAGCAGGTCGAGGTGGGCGTCAAGCTCGAAATCAACGACCGGCTGCTGCTGACCTTGGCCTACTTCGACATCTCGCAGCCACTGAACTTCGTGGATCCCCTGACCTCCGTGTTCGGCGACTTCGGCGACAGCAGCTACGACGGCTTCGAATTCAGCGCCTCGGGTGAGATCACCGACCGCCTGTCGATCTATGCCAGCGCCATGACGCTGGACGCCATTGCATCGAAGCCGGCCAATCCTGCCCAGACCGGATTCCGCATCCAGAATACCCCGGAGTTCACGGCCTCATTGTTCCTTGAGTATGATGTCGCCGCGATCAATGGTCTCAGCCTGAATGCCGGGGTATTCCACGTCGGTGACCGCGCGGTAAATGCGAACAACAATGCTTTTGTCGATGCCTATACGCTGGTCGACATTGGTGGACGCTATCAATTCGAGTGGGCAGGCAAGCCCACGACCGTGCGGCTCACGGCGCAGAATCTACTGGATGAGAAGTACTGGGAGGCGACCGGCTCGACGTTGCTGGGCCAGGGCCTTCCGCCCGTCGTCAAGCTGAGCGTCACCACGCAGTTCTAGGATAGTCCCGTCGTGCAGTCCGGCTCGGGGCACCTGCTGCAAGGCACAGGGAAGGCTCCGATGAAGACGGTCCGCGCGCGGAAGAAGACAGCCAGGCAGGACGCGACTCCGGAAGCCGAGCCGGCTCCGCCAGGAGCTGGCCAACCGGATCGTCGATCGTGCTCGAGGAGCGCGGCGCCGGGGTGGGCTATCACCTCGTCGAGAACGACCTGTGCACGCATTTTTCCGTGTCGCGAACGCCGGTGCGTGCGGCGCTCGCCTTGCTGGCAGACAAGGGCCTGCTCGAGTCGCGCCAGAACCGGGGTTTTCTGGTCAGGCGCGCCATTCGCAAGGACGATCGGTTCCGGACCGACGACGCGGGCGAGGACGATGAAACCGCGCTATTCCTGGCCATCGCTCGTGATCGGATGTCCGGCAAGCTTCCTATCCGCTGCAGCCAGCGCGAACTCGTCCGGCGTTACGAGGTGCAGGCCACCGTGGTTCTCAAGGTGCTGCGCGACCTGGCGAAGTTCGGGGTGGTCAAGCGGCAGCCAGGTCATGGCTGGGCGTTTCTGCCTTCAATCGATTCGCGGGCTGCGCACGACGAAAGCTACCGGCTGCGTGCCATCGTCGAGCCAGCGGCAATTCTGGAGCCGGGATTCCACCTCGACCCGACCTGGGTCGCGCGCATGCGCAAGCGTCACGAGGCGTTTCTCCACAGTCCCTGGAAAGATGCGCTGGCTATCGAGTTCTTCCACATGAATGCCGAGTTCCACGAAGGTCTGGCCAGGGCGTCCGGCAACCGCTACATCGCCCGTCTCGTCGAACAGCACAACCAGTTGCGCAGGTTTCTGAACTACAACTGGACGTACGGTGCCGATCGCGTGAAGGTCTCGGCGCAGGAGCACCTCGAGCTGCTGCAGGTGCTTGAACGGGGTGATCAATGAGCTCGCGTCGTTGCTCATGCGCCGACACCTGGAGGAAGCCCGCCAGCTCGTTCCGCCGGTCGCCAAGACGCAGCGTGCGCACTGACCAACCGGCAGCCGCGCCGGGTCCAGGGTCTCGCTGCGCACTCTCCACGGCTGGGTCGGCGTGGTCATCGCCATTCCCGTGCTCCTGCTGCTTGTCAGCGGGCTGTCGCTGCTGTTGTCCGAACAGATCGTGTCGCTGCGGCTGCCTGCGCTGGGAGCGGCCGTTTCGCCGACGACGGCGGAAGACCTGTCCCGGGACTTGTCCCGGATCGAAGAGCCTGTCCGCCGATGCGGGTTGGGATGTCATCCGCCTGCCACAGCCGGGTTGGCCGATTTATCACCTGTGGTTGAAGTCCGGGGAGCAGGCGTACTTTCTGCCTGGGGCCGACTCATTCCTGGACCGATTCCTTCCCCTGCAGCGACCCGAGTCGTTTCTCTACGAACTGCATGCCCATTTGCTGGCAGGCAAGTCGGGCAAGGAGTTGGTGCGCGTACTGAGCGTCGTGCTTCTGGTCATGGCGACCTTGGGCCTGTTCCTGTGGTGGCCTTATCGAAGCCGCTTCAGGGTTGCCGACGCGCTGCCGCGCCGGGCGATTCGGATGCACCTCACGCGTTCGCACATGACCCTCGCCATTCTCGTTGCGCCCTTCCTCTTCTTTACCCTCGCAGTAGCGTGGGCCATGGCCTATCCGGACGCCGCCAGGGCGGCCCTCGGAGGGGTCTTCGGGCAGAGCCAGTTGATGGACCAGCGTGTCGTGGTCGCGGACCAGGGCGATCGATTCAATTGGCTGCTGCATCATTCGGTCTGCACAGGGTGTTTATCCGGATGATCAACTCGTCTACCTGATTCGTCCGGCCCGTGCCGATCAGCCGCTGAAGATCCGTACGCGCCTGGCTAGCGAGTGGCATCCCAACGGACGCTCGGTGATCCTGCTGCGCTCGGACACCGGCGAGGTGCTGTTGACCGAGGATGCGACGCGGCTGGGACTGGATCAGCGGATTGCCAATGCCGTGTATCCGGTGCACTCGGCGCGCGGTGGCGGTGTCTGGTTCATGCCGGTGTCGATCATCTCGGCGTCGGGCCTGGCGGCGCTGGCAGTGCTCGGATGCTGGTCGTTCATCAAGGGCCGGCGGGTTCGGTCCACCGGCTAGGACGCGCCATCCGCCTCAGTGCCTGGGGCACCTCCGCGGCAGTTTCCACGATCGCCAGCCTGGAATGGGCGCTGTCGAAATCGGTGTGCTCCAGACCGGAGATGACGCGATAGGGCACGTGGACCCCATAGCCCCCGAGCGCCAGCACGGGTTCGATGTCGGACTTCAGCGAGTTGCCGACCATCGCAAACGCGTCCGCCGCCACGCCGAACTCCCGCAGCAGTCGCGCGTAGCTCGACGTGTCCTTCTCGCTGACGATCTCGATGCGCTGGAACAGGTCGGCCAGCCCGGACTCGGCGACCTTGCGTTCCTGGTGGAACAGGTCGCCCTTGGTGATCAACACGACCCGATGGTGCGCGGCGACCGTCTCCACGGCCGCGCGCACGCCGGGCAGCAGCTCGACCGGGTGACGCAGGACGGTCTTGCCGAGTTCGACGATGCGGTGGATGTCGGCACTGCTGATGCGCGCGCCGGTCAGTGCGATCGCGGCCTCCACCATCGACAGCGTCATGCCCTTCACGCCGTAGCCGAACAGCTGGACGTTCACCCGCTCGATTGCCAGCAGGCGGTCGCGGACACGGACATCCTCGACGTCGATGTAGCCGCCGACGATCGACTCGAAGGCCTGCTGCGCGTCCTGGTAGTAGCCCTCGCTGTGCCACAGCGTGTCGTCGGCATCGAAGCCGACCATCTCGATGGGGTGATGCATTGAATGGCGCCCCGCGCTAGGGCAGCCGCTCGAATCGATACGGTTGGCTCGGCGGCACCCGGAAGGCGTAGCGGCCGTCCGCCAGCCGCCCTGACTCCGAGTACTCGAGCACTCCGTCCGCACCGAGGCTGACACGCGCGTCGATGCCCATGCTGCGCCCGGATGCTGCCGTCAGGGTGCACTCGTCGGCGGTGATCTGGCCGAGGAAGCCGTCGGGCCGGGATACGAAGCGCAGCGCGCAGGCCGGGCCGTAGCCACGCAGCGCCGCGGTCGTCAGCGTCGTGAACGCCCCGGCTTCCGCCGCGCGGCCGGCCCAGGGCGTACCGTCCATGAACGCAAAGAAATCCATGCGGATCGTGTCCCCTGGCTCATTGCGGAACGACCAGATGCGCTGCCGCGATATCGGCCCCTCGGGTCCGCCGCTGCGCCACTCCAGGTACAGCACGCGATCCCCAATGAGCGGCGCGTCGACGACGGCGAACAGAGCGTGCTGCAAGTCGAGCCAGTCGCCTTCCACCGAAGGCGGCACCTTCAGCGCCGCCGGCGCCGCGTCGAATTGCGCGGCGTTGGCCCAGGTGCCCGCGAGGCTTGCCACGAGGGCATCCCTGTCATCGGCAGCAGACTGGGTAGTGGCGCAGCCCGCCAGGATCAATGCCATCAGCATGGCCGTCATTCGCATCGTAGCTCGCTCCGACCGTGGGTCGTAGGAGTCTACCAGCGCCGACCGGACGTGCTGTGGGCTCGAACAGAGTGATCAGGGGGTGTCGGCTGGGCCGCAATGCACTTCGACGCGGCGGTTCATCGACCGGCCTGCTTCGTCGTCGTTGCTGGCCAGCGGGTACCTTTCGCCATGACCCACGGCGATCAGCCGGGACCGTTCGATACCGCGGCCAACCAGGTCGTCGACCACGGATTGCGCACGCCTCTCGGACAGCGCCTGGTTGTAGCGCTCGCCGCCTTCGCTGGAGGTATGCCCCTCGATACGAACGATCTGTTCCGTCGTCGCTGCCAGTCCCTGGTGGAGTTGCGCGAGGAGCCCTGCGGATTCGGGGCGTAGGGTGGCAGCATCGAAATCGAAGCTGATGCCGTGTATGACGGCGTCACAGCCGAGCGTCGGCTGGTCCGGCATGCTGCAGCGCAACGCCTCCGGACCGGAGGCCGCCGCGTCATACGGCGCAAACGGCGCGCCATTGGTCGAGCGGAGGCCGCGAAGATCGCCACCGTCGGTCAACGCCAGGACGAACAGGCTCTTCACTCCGGTCACCGCGTCGGCGCCGGTCGCGCGCAGGATCTTGCCGGTGACGGTCCCGTCCAGTCGTCCGCGGGTGTCGTAGCAGCCGGCGACGGCGGCGCCCTCTTGCCGCATGCCGATCTGCACTCCGCGCCCACGCCAGGCGCCAGAAAAGCCCTGCGCCAAGGGCGCGCTGTCCTGGGTTCCGTTGCCGATGATCTCGCTGAATTCGAAGAACGATTTCTCGCCGCGCACGTCGATGCCGCCAAGCAGCCTGACCTTGACCCAGCGCACCGCGGTCTTGTTGAGGATCGGCAGTTCGGTGACTTGCCCCTTGGCCGGGTGTGTCGTCAGGTCGGCTGCCGCAAGTAGCGAGAATCGTCCGCTTGGGCCGGTCGCGGAGCCGAGTACTTCGACGCGACGCGTAAACGTCTGCGACGGACTCGGGGTCTCGAGGACGTTTGGCACGGCGAACCGGTCGAACGTCGTTGCCGCCGGCAGCTCGTATACGAAGATGACCTCCGCATCCGGTGGCGCGAACTTCCGGTTCAGCACGAAGCCCAACGGATTGCCGTCGATGGCCGCGATGGCCTTGTCCAGCGTTGTCCCGAGCGCGGCGGCGGATCCGGATACCTCGAGCGGCAATGCGCCCTGTGCGAAAGTCAGGTAGTCAACACGACTGTCTGGCGCGTCCGGCTCGGTCGCGTGGCTCCCGCCGAGCAGACGACTGCGCAAAGCGCAAACAAAGTCGTCCATCCGACGCGTCGAGTACCTCGATCGTCCAGAGTCATGACGTCCTCCTGGTCCTGGTATGTCTCCGTGTCCGGGGGCATGCGCCCACCGTCGATTCAGGTCCCGCGCTGGCGGGCGTGGAAGCGACGGACCTTGGCGACGTTGCCGCAGGTCTTCATGCTGCACCAACGACGTGAGCCGTTCTTGCTGGTGTCCAGAAAGAACCAGCCGCAATCCTCGGCTGGGCACTCGTGCACCCGCTTGAGCCTTTCCGCATCCACCACCAGCTCCAGTGCGGAAGTCACCACCTTATCCAAGGCAAGCTCCCAGGCAGGCACCTCTGGGTCCCAGCTCCATTCGATACCGCCGTCTTGCGCAATCAATGAGCGCGCCGCCCAGGCGCGCTTGCCGGCGCGCTCGACGGCGCTCGTCGGTTCTGCCGGCGCGCGGCCGGTGGCCAGCAACGTGTGCAGCAGTGCCTGCCAGTCGGCCCGGAATCGCCGGACCTCGGCGAGAAACCGTCCGTTGCTCGCTGCGGGAGGCGGGTTCGCGAGGGCCCGGCGCTGCTCGGCCGGCGTCAGTAGCCCTGCCCCCACTGCCCACGCGAGCCAGCTTTCGAGATCGACCAGGCGGTCGGTCGGCTGCTCGATGTTCCAGCTGTCGACCGTGTTCAGGAAATCCAGCGCGGGGACGCCTGCGACGAAGTCGTCGGGGTCGAACTTCATGGTCTGTTGCGCAGTGTGAGACTTAACCATCAAAAATAGTTTGACAGGTTTGTTCGGCGGGGTCTAGGATCTAACCGTCGAAAGTAATTTTGACGGTTATAGGAGATCTATCGATGAAGCGCCAAGCATGGGATACGCCCTGGATGCTCGCGGGCCTGACCCGCGGCCTGGATGTGTTTATGAGGCCAAACGTCGAGCGCCGTAATCTGCGCGACATCACGGAGGAGTCAGCGCACGCGGCGCCGGCACATGCCGCGCCAGATCAATGGCGCGCGCCTACATCGACCGTTGCGCACGGCTGCGGATGACGCTGACAGCTCGGTCGCAGACGGCTAGCGTCTGGTCGTCTGTTCGACGAGGCGCCGGATCTCCACCTCGAACGAGTCGGCCCGGTCGTCGCCGGCGTGCAGCTCGCCGATCCGGCTTGCCACCAGTCTGCCGTCGCCGTCATAGAGGAAGAACGCGGGCCAGTAGCGGTTGTTCATCCTTGCCCAGTAGTCGCGGCCGTCATCGAGCATCACGGGGTAGCCGATGCCGAGCCGCTCGGTGGCAGCCGCCACGGCCTTCCGGCCACGCTCCGAGGCAAACTCCGGCGTGTGAACCGCCACGATGGCCAGGCCGCGCGCCCGGTAGCGCTCGGCGGTGCGCTTCATCCAGGGCAGCGTGTTGCGGCAGTTGTGGCAGCCGAAAGTCCAGAACTCGACCAGGACCGGCTTGCCCCGCAGTGAAGCCCGATCGAGCGGCGCGCTGTTGATCCAGCGCTCGGGCGCCGGGGCGTCGAAGTCCGGGAGCCAGGCGGGGGCGGTCGCTGCCTCACAGGCCAGGCAGAGCGACGCCAGGCCGATGGTCGTCAGCGCAAGGAGTAGCGGTCGCATGATGGGTCTTCCTGGCCGTGTCTGATAATCAGACCGGCCGGGCGGCCGGCGAATTTCAGTCGATGTCCCCAGGCCGGGATACGGATCTTCGATCCCGGCCGGTCAGCGCAAGGACCAGCTCGGCATCTTCCCGGGTGCGCCGGGTCGCAATGGCGTCAAGCATCTCGGTCATTGCCTGTTCGGCCTCCTCGGCCGACGGAGCGCGCTTGAACGGCGCGCCGATCAGGTAGTCGGCGAGCCTGTCCCAGGAAGCAGGCGCATCGATCGTCTGGATGGCTGGCTTGTCGCGGTCGAGTTCGACACGCTTCCACGCCCACAGCGCCCAGCCTATGCCGTTCTCCTCGCACAGCCGCGCGACCTTCTGCAGCCACTCGCGGTCGTTCTCGCCGAACTCGCCGAGCCACAGCGGGGCGCCATGCGCGTCCCGCAGCTCGAGAAAGGGCTGCAGCGACTCCTGACTCGGCCGCGCCCAGGCGCGACTGAAGATGTCGTAGGCGTGGAAGGAGTACATCAGGTTCGAGTCCATGCCGGGGCGGAAGCCTTCGAAGCGGGCGTCGCGGGCGCCGCCTGATAGGAGGACCGCAACGCCTGCCGGGAGGATCGATGACTTCATGAGGGAGAAGATCCGTCGCGCCGCCGTCTTGGGTGGATTAACCAGACGTAAGTGATGTGTTGAGCATCAGCGGCGCGCCGGATATGCGCAATGTGCCGCATTGCATGCCACCGATGCAAGGGGTGGACGCGCAGTCGCGCGGGGCGCGCAAGCCAAAGACTCAGTCGTGCGGCCGGCCCCAGATCTTGTCGCGACCCATCAGCCAGTAGACGATGCCCAGTGCGAGCACCACGACGCCGGTTGCCATGATGTACATCGGCTCGATCTTTTCGAAGTCGAAGATGATGACCTTTCGTGCGATGGCCATCAGCGCCGTGGCGATCACCAGCTTGATGTGCACCACGTCGTCGCGCAGGTAGAGCGTGATGTTGAGGAAGATCTCGATTGCGATGAGCACCGCGAGAAAGCCGCCGAAGGTGACGATGATGTCGCGCGGCCGCAGGTCCTCGAAGGAGGGCAGCAGCAGCTGGGTATAGATGACGTTCACCACGTCGACCACGCCCCACAAGATGGTCAGGGTCATCAATACCGCGAGCACCCGCACCGCGCCCCGGATGATGCGATGCAGGACGTTGATCATGGGGTCGTCTTCGTCGACGCCGAGCTTGCTCTGCCCGCTGGCGCGCATCCGTTCCTTGCGGAAATGATCCATCAGGCTCTGGACGATCTCGCCATGGCCGGCGAGGTAATCGGGATTGAAGTCCTGGGCGGTGAAGTCCTGAAGACCCTTGACCTTCCTCAGATCGCCGTCGGACAGCTGGGTGAACCCCATGGTCCAGTCCGGATATTGACGCCGGTCCACCGTCTTGCGGTGCAACACCTGAAGATCACCATGGCGCGGGTCCTTCCGAATGGTGTCGAGCAGCGCGTCGACCGTGACCTCGTCGCCCTCCAGCACCTGCAGGAACGTGCCATTGCCGTACAGCAGCATCCCGGTGATGCCGCGGGCTGCGTTGTTCTCGCGACAGGTCCCCAACAGGTCCTGCAGGTCCTGGCGGGACATGGGCGCGGTGGCCGAGCTGAGATAGGCGATTTGGAGCATGGTTTGAGCCATGACGGTAGTCTGCCGCCCGGCTCCGGGTCAATGATCGGGCGGCCGGGAGGCGCATCCGACCTGCCGCGGTGCGCGAAACGCTCAGGGACGACCCCTGGAATCGCCTACGGGCATGGACCCACACGGAGGGAACACCGATGAAGCTTTCACGAGTAGCAGTCTGGGCCGCGGCGGGGCTGGCGATAGGCGTCGCGCTGACCGGTTTCACCAGCCCGTCCGGGCCCGCCGGCGAGCACGCCGATGCGATAGCCAAGTTCCAGTCCGCGGACCGCGACTCGGACGGGGCGCTCACCCTGGCCGAAGTACAGGGCGTGATGCCGGGTCTCGCCAGCCAGTTCGACTCGCTCGACCATGACAAGGACGGCAAGCTCAGTCAGTTCGAGATACATCACCCGTTCCTCGGCGCGCACGGGGGCATGGGCGCGCAGCACGGCAAGTACCAGCGTCCGGCCGCGCCGGCGCCCGAGGCGGTGTGGCTGTAGAAGAGAGGGCGGGTCCGGCCGGCGTGACGCGCAACCCCGTCGCGGCCCGGCCGGATCGAAGTCAGCCGCCGAGCATCTCGGCCAGGCGCTGGCTCAAGTCGTCGAAGCGGGTCGACCCCACGTAGGTGCGCACGATCTGCCCGTTCGGGTCGATCAGGAACTTGGTGGGGGTGGTCTGCGGGTCGTTGAACAACCGCGCGACGGCGCCGTTGCCATCCAGCACGACGTCGAAAGGCAGGCCGCGCGCGCGCGCGAAGTTGATGACCGCCTGTGGCTCGTCGTAGGGCATCGCCACGGCCAGGGTCGTAAGGCCCGCTCGCTCGTATTTCCTGTGCAATGCGATGAGCGTTGGCATCTCGGCCATGCACGGCGAACAGGTGGTCGACCAGAAGCTCACCAGCACCGGCTTGCCGGCAAGTGCCGCGAGCGACTTCACGTCGCCCTGCAGGGTCGTCATGGCGAAGTCCGGTGCCGGCCGCGGCCGGCTGGCCAGGAAGGGCATGGCCGCCAGCATGCCCACCAGCAGCATGGAGCCGATCGCGAAACCCAGTGCCAGACGCCGGGTGCGGCGCGACTCCGAGTCCGATGGGGGAGGGGCTGAGTTCATCGGGTCATCGTCCTTGTGGTGAAGGTCACGCCCTAGACCGCTGGGAAAGATAAACGGTTCAGCGCTTCAGCGAAACAGCTGCGCCGGCCGTCGCTATTGGGCGCGCCCGCGCGGTTCGATCAGGTCCCAGCGGTTGCCGTAGAGGTCCTGGAACACGCCCACCGTGCCGTACTCCTCGTCGCGTGGGCCGTCCACGAACACGACGCCCAGCGACCGCAGCCGCGCGTAGTCGCGCTGGAAGTCGTCGGTGTGCAGGAACAGGAACACCCGCCCGCCGGTCTGGTCGCCGACGCGGGCCTTCTGCGCCTCGGTCGCCGCCTTGGCGAGCAGCAGTCGCGTCTGCGGCGAGCCGGGCGGGACGATCAGCACCCAGCGCTTGCCGGGGCCGCGTTCGCTGTCCTCGGCCAGCTGGAAGCCCAGCACATTCGTGTACCAGTCGATTGCGGCGTCGTAGTCGTCGACCAGGATCGACACCGCCGCCAGATATTGACGCGGGATGGAAGGGGTGGAATCTGCCAAGGTGTTCGCCTCGCCGGGGGACGCGAACGGTACCACGGCGAGGCAGAGCGGCGACGCCGGACGTGCCGGTCAGTTGGTGACGGCGCTGAACTTGGCGCGCACGAACTCGACGAACTCGCGCGTCTTGGCCGGAATCCTGCGCACGGGCGGCGCGCCGCGCTCGGCCGGCGCATAGGGCAGCAACAGCATCAGCACCACGTAGATCAGGAACATGCCGCCGCCGGTGAAGAACAGCAGCAGCACGGCGATGACGCGCAGCAGCGTGACATCGACCTGCATGTAGCGTGACAGGCCCAGGCATACGCCGCTGATCAGCGCGCCCTCGCTCACCTGTTCCAGGTGCCGGCTGGGCGTGCGGGGCGGCGCGTCCGTGGTAGTCGCCGCATCCGGGCTCTGCACGGCACCGATCTCCTCGAGCGCCGGGTTGAGTTCGGCGAGCGTCACGACGTCTTGCCCGGCGCGCATGCGCCGCTTGCACTGGTCGGCGACCGCTTGCTCGAGATCGGCCAGGATCTCGTCCCGGTCGGGGTTGTCGGCGAGCGTCTGCCGTGCGTCGGCCAGGTAGGTTTCCAGGCGGGCGAAGGCGGCCTCCGCGAACTGGAGGGTCGTGCCATTCAGACTGACGGTGACAGAGACGCGTTGCATGATTCAGGTTCCGATTTCGGCGATGGTGCGGTTGATGCGATTCCAGTATTCGTCCAGCGACTCGAGCTGGGCCTTGCCAGCTTCGGTCAGCCGGTAGTACTTGCGCGGCGGTCCGGCCTCGGACTCCTGCCACTCATATTGAACCAGTTCCTCCCGGCGCAGCTTGCTGAGCAGGGGATAGAGCGTGCCTTCCTGGGTGGCGAACTCCGTCTCCGCCAGCCGCCGCAGGATGTCCGGTACGTAGACGCTGCGAACCCCGACGATCTTGAGCACCAGGAATTCCAGGAGTCCCTTGCGAATCGGCGCGAGTTTGGGTTCAGGCAGCATATCTTCAATACCAGTACCTTGTGATGAAAAGGTAGCGGTACTCAGCAAGGATGTCAAGACCCGTTTGCGGTTGGGCGAGGCGGCTGGCGCTGCTAGTCTGCAACCTTGGGCGAGCAGAGGGGGCCGATATGAAGGCCGTGAAGTTCATCTGGCTTGCGTGCGCAACGGTCATTTTTGGGATGCTCTATTCCACGCTCCGCGCCCAGGTCCCCGCTTTGACCACATGGCTCGGTCCTGAGTTGATTGCGGGTTCGGACGCCTGGCTGCTCGTTGCCGCTGTGTACGCTTTTGGCCTCACGTTCAAGTTCCTGGTCGTGGGCATCATCGCGCTGTCGGTGGCGCTGCTGATCCATCTGGCCTGCCAGCCGAGGGCGATGGTGGTGGCGACGCTGGCTGGTGTACTGGCGCCGGTCATCGGCTTTGTCTCGATAGCGTCGGTACCAGAGCTACGTAGCCTCATCAGCCCGCTGGGCCATGCGATGGCCATTGTGAATGACGTGACCTTTGCAGCGATGCTGCCGCTGGCGACCTGGCTCGTAGGGGCCCTGGCATCGCGCAAAGCCGTGTCAATCGGATCACGGCAGAAGCTCGCGGAACAATGACTAGCTTCTGTTCGAGCGACGCAGGTAACGCGTCATGAGCGGGCCTGCACCCGTGCGCGCCGATGACGTCACAGCAATGTCCGACAATGGCTATCCGGAGCCCTTTCGTTCCCGGATGGGTTCCGCCCGCTGGCGTCGCCTGGGAGACCTGTTCGGATTGACGCAGTTCGGCGTCAGTCGCGAGACGCTCGAGCCCGGGGCGCAGTCGTCAGTGCGTCATTGGCACACGCTCGCCGACGAGTTCGTCTACATGCTCGAGGGCGAACTGGTGCTCATCACCAACGATGGCGAGTTCACTATCAAGCCGGGCGAGTGCATCGGCTTCAAGGCCGGTGATCGGAACGCCCATCACCTTGTAAATCGCAGCGATGCCGCGGCCACGTTCCTGGTGGTGGGCTCGCGCGTCCCCGGCGATGTGCCGCTCTATCCGGACGACGACCTCGCCGTGTTCAACACCGAGGACGGTCGCATTGCCGTTCACAAGGACGGCAAGCCGTACGGTTAGCTGGACGAGCACGCGTGGGCGAAAACAAGACGAAAGCCACCAAGTCCAGCGTCGCGGCCTATCTCGCCGCGATCAGCGACGACGAGCGGCGTCGCGACTGCAAGACCCTGGTCAAGTGGATGGGCGAGATCACCGGTGAGCCGCCCAGGATGTGGGGCGACAGCATCGTCGGGTTCGGCAGCTACCACTACAAGTACGACAGCGGGCGCGAAGGCGACTTCTTCATAAGCGGCCTGTCCTCGCGCAAGAACGACCTGGCGATCTACGTGATGGCGGGATTGGGCAGGTTCGACTCGTTGCTGAAGAAGCTAGGTCGGCACAAGGTCGGCAAGTCCTGCCTGTACATCAAGCGCCTGTCGGATATCGACCAGGCCGTGCTGCAGTCGATCATCGAGAGCTCGGTACGGTACATGCGCCGCGAGTATCCGCAGTAGCCCCTCCTGCGGATTATGTTCGCTTGCGACCTGCAGCCGGGAATTCGGCAGCCATGTGTGATAACTGTATTGCTCGACAGGCTCGAGGTCGTGACTTTGGCTGGCGCGCCGCTCTGATGGAGGACTGCGAATGGATGCCCTGCTCAAGCTGCTGGTGGCGGCCACCTGCCTGGGCGCACTCGGCTACTGCGTGCGTGCGTTTCGCATTGGTCGTGTCAACGTCAAGGGCGTGACGTACACACTCGAGCGGCCGGCGGCTTTCGCCTTCGGCGTAGGGTTGATCGCCACGTTCGCCGTCATGCTGCTCGGCCTGGTGTTTGCCTACGAGTACATGCAGTCGACAATGCAGCTGGGCGTGCTCACCCTGATGGGCGGCATGGCGATCCTGGCGCGGGTCCTGGCGATTCTGTTCGTACTGTTCCTGGCCAGCCTGGCTCTCGCCAGGTGGCGGGCCGGCAACCGCTGAAGTCCTGCTCTGACCCGATGAAAAGGCCGCCCTGCGGTCGCCAAGCCCCTAAAACGACTGCTTGTCGGCCCCGCAACGCCCCCCTGGTTGCGTCAACGGTGCCGCAGGGTGCATATTCGGGCTCGTGTAAACGGCAAACCCGTCGCAAGGCGGGGACGCAAAGCCACCGGTCGTCGGGACTTGGGGTCCAACGATAGCGGGGTTGCCACAGTCTGACCTGGAGCAACAGGCCGATTCGGCCAAGGCTCCCGGTCATGGGTCCGGCTCGTCTCTGAGTCCGGCCCACTCCCTGGCAGCTTTCCCACGACCGGTGCTCTTTTGGGGTTCGGGGTCTTGGGGGAAGTGCAAATGAACAATCCGTCTTCCGGATCGGATGGCGCGCCACCGGTCTATGTCATCACGCTCGCATCCTCGGCGGCACCCATGCCGCTGCACGTGCCTGAGGCACCGCAGCTGGCTGGGCTGGCGGTGTTCCGCTCGCGTCGCCGCGAGGACAACCGCGAGCGATTCCGTCTACACCTGGGCTACTTCGGGTCCGCGGACGCCGCGGAACAGCTGCTGCCGATCGTGCGCGAAACCTATCCAGCCGCTTTCGTGGCGGTGGCGCCCGACAGCGGCATGGGATCGCTCGACGATACCGGCGTAGCGCGTTTCAGCATCATCAAGCCCATCGAGGCGCCGCCCGCGCCGCCGCCGAGCCAGACGCACGAGCCCATCTTGCGGTTCGCCAGCGAGCCGCACCGGACCGCGCCGGCCAGGCCCGCCGCCGCGCCGCCGGCGGCCGAGCCCGTGGTGTCCGCCGCACCGCTCGAGGCGCCGCCCGCAGCGCCGGAGCCCGCCGCAGCAGTACGCAGTGCAGCTCCTGTGGTCGAAGCAGGTCATCGATCTCAGCAAGATTCCGAGCCTGTCGATCTTCGCGGGATATCTGCTGTATGCGGTCGAGAGCGAGCGAGGCGGTCGGCGGATCTACGGCGTGCGCCTCGGTTTCTACACGGACACGATGTCGGCAGGCCTGGTGGCGCAGTACATCAGGCCGCAGTTCGCCGGCGCCACGACGGTGCCGGTCAGCGAGCGCGAGCGCGAGCGGGCATCGACGGCGGCCATTCGGCTGATCTCGGGCCAGTCACGCCGCAGTTCGCGGCAGTTGATCCGCTGGCCGCAGTCGGCACTGCCGGTGGACGCCGCTCAGCGAATCAGCTCCCTGTAGGCGTGCCAGGTGGCGCGAGAGTTCGCGCAGGCGGGTCGCCATGACCGGCGCGCCGAACGGGAATCCCGGCACGGCCGCGACACGTCGCCGCCCCGATTCCAATCGCTGGTAATCTTGTCCGGCTTGCGGACAGGAATTTGTCGTCGAGGAGGCCGCCGCAGATGCGTTTTCTGGTCACGTTGATGCTGGTCGTCGTCGGCATCATCCACCTGCTGCCCTTGTCCGGCGTGCTGGGCAGCGATCGCCTGGCGTCCCTGTACGGCCTGTCGTTCGCCGAGCCCAACCTCGCGATCCTGATGCGCCACCGCGCGGTGCTGTTCGGACTGCTCGGCGTGTTCCTGCTGGTCGCAGCGTTCAGGCCCAGCTACCAGGTGGCCGCGTTCGCAGCTGGATTCGTCAGCGTGGTGTCCTTCATCGTGCTGGCGCTATCGGTGGGCGGCTACAACGCGGCCCTTGGGCGGGTGTTCGTCGCGGATCTGGTCGCGTTGGCGTGCCTCGTCGTCGGACTCGCGGCGTACGTCTTCTCCAATCGCCCGGCCTGACCGCCGGGCGCCTGCGCGCCCTCAACCGGTCGCGACGCAGGCAGCGGTCGGCCCGGCATTCATCCCGTGAACTCGTAGAGCACGACCAGGTGTCCGTCCAGGTCGACGAACGCGCCCTCCACGAACTTCAGCCCCTCGGCGTTCACCGACTCGACCGGGTCGACCACCTCGAGCCCCATCTCGCGCAGCCGCGCCAGCTTGTCGATCAAGTCCGCCACGCGAATCACCGGCGTCGAGACGTGGATTCCGGCTGGACGGGGCAGCTCGACGCCCTTGACCTCGGTGATGGCGAATCCCCGGACTTCTGTCGCGCTGTTGAGCGAGGCGAACCTGAGCTTGGCCTCCGGCGGCAGTTTGAAGACAGGATAGGAGTACGAGGTCGGGCTGGATTCGGTGATCGCGAACACTTCGAAGCCGAGCACGTCCCGGTAGACCGAGAGCGAGCGCTCCAGATCCGCCACCAGGAAGTTCACACGCTTGAGATGCAGTACCTCGTCCGCCTGCGCCTGCAGCGCGCCGAAAGCCAACGCCGTGATCAATAGATTGCGGAACATCGCCACCCCCTCTTGTCGTGGAGGAACGATGATGGCTGGCGACACGACCAAGTCAAGCCGGCAGCCGGGAACCGATGCGTCCGCCGGATGGTCGACAGACGGCGCATCGCCCATCGAGGTACTGCCGATGACCAGGCCCGTTTCGCTGCTGATCCTGTTGTCGCTGCTCGCGCTGCCGCTGGCCTGCAGGGCGACCGAGCCGGTGGCGGAGGCGGACGCTCCCGGCGCGGGCCTGCCGTATCCCCCTGCCGAGCGGCCGGCGCCGGGCCAGATCTTCCATGTGGCGACGGGGCTGCCGCTGTCTTTCGACGACATGATGGACATGGTGTCCGGCGCGCGGCTGGTGTTCATCGGCGAGTCGCACGACAACATGCAGGCGCACATCGTGCAGCTGCAGATATTGCGGGACCTGGAACGGCGCTTCCCGGGCCGCATTGCCCTCGGCATGGAGATGTTCCGCCAGCCGCAGCAGCCTGCGCTGGATCGCTGGACGCGCGGTGAGCTGACGGAGCTCGAGTTTCTCGAGGCCACCGACTGGCGCAACACCTGGCGCTACGATTTCGGCTACTACCGCGCGATCCTGGAGTTCGCGCGCGATGAGCACATCGATATCGTCGCGCTCAATCCGTCCCAGGCGCTGCAGGACCAGGTGCGCCAGCTGGGGCTGGAGGACTTGCCCGAGGAAGCGCGGGCGCAGCTGCCCGAGATGGGCGAGCCGGATCCCTACCAGCATGCCGCCATGAAGGCGATCTATGGTGGGCACATTCCCACCGAGGGTGCGTTCGAGCGCTTCTTCGATATTCAGCGCCTGTGGGAGGAGTCGATGGCGGAGAGCGTCGTCGACTACCTGAGGAGCCCGCGTGGCCAGGGCAGGATCATGGTGACGCTAACCGGCGGCGGGCACGTGCAGTACGGCTATGGCTTGCCGAAGAAGGTGTTGCGCCGCATGCCGCTGCCGTACGCGATCATCGAGCCGGCCGAGATCGAGGTGCCGCCCGAGAAGCGCATGCCCAATGTCGATTTCCCTGACATCCCGCTGCTGCCGGCGGACTTCGTCTGGTGGGTGCCGTATGAGGATCTGCCCGCCAGCACCGTTCGACTGGGCGTTGGCATCGACGATCGCGGCGGGGCGCTGCGGGTGCAGAGCGTCGAGCCCGGGCTGCCGGCGGCGAGGTCCGGCATCGTCGTGGGAGACGAGATTATTGCCGTTGCCGGTGAACCGGTCAGAACCGTGACCGCGCTGGTCTACTGGGTGCAGCAGCAGACGCCCGGCGTCCAGGCTGCGGTGACTGTACGGCGCGCCGGATCCCCGGTGGAGGTCGCGGTCGAGTTCTAGCCGGCGCCGCGGGCGCGGGAGTGGAGATCAAGATCTGCGTGGGGCGGCCGATACCGGCTGCATGGGACTGCGTGATTTGTTCCTGCGACGTCAGCAAGACCCGCCGCCCGTTCCGGCGGCCCGCCCCGCCGTGGCGGAGGCCCATGAGCATTGGCGGGTTCTGCCGCCCGGCACCGCAACGTCGCCGGCCGCGGATTTCCTGAACCGGATCGCCGCGGAACTCGCAACGGGACCGGTCAACCTGCCTTGCTTTCCCGACATCGTGCCGCGCGTACGCACGGCGCTCGACGATCCCCGCAGCACCGCCGACGACATCGTCAAGATCGCCGGCACCGAGCCCAGGCTTGCCGCCCGCCTGCTGCAGACGGCCAACTCGGTGGTGTTCAATCCCTCCGGCAAGCCGCTGGTTCACCTGCGGGCTGCCGTCACGCGCCTGGGCCACAGCCTGGTGCAGTCGGTGACCATGGTGTTCGCCATCCAGCAGATGAAGACAGAGCCCGCGCTGCGTCCGGTTGCCCGGCCGCTCGGCGACCTGTGGGAGAAGAGCATGGCGGTGGCATCCATCTGCCAGGTGCTGGCGCGACAGCTGCGCGTGCCGACCGACAAGGTGTTCCTGACCGGCCTGCTGCACGGCATCGGGCACTTCTACATCCTGGTACGTTCCACGGACGCTGACGGCGCAGTTGCCTACGACGAGCTGCCGGCCGATCTGGTGACCGCGGCGCACCCGTCGATGGGCGCCGCAATACTCACGAGGTGGGGTTTCGAGGACGTCATCTGCAGGGCGATCGCCAACCAGAACGACCACAAGCGTGAGTCCAGCCGCGCCGCGGACATCACCGACGTCGTCACCGCGAGCGTGGTGCTGGCGGAAGCGTTCCTGGAGCACGACGGCGACCTGGGCCGAACCGAGGGAGTGAACGCCTTCGAGCGCCTGGGCCTGGGTCCATATTCGCTGAAGGCCGTCCTGGAACACACCGAGCACTCGCTGGATGCACTGCGTGACGCGCTGATGCATTAGGGCGCGACCGGACCGGTCGCACCGCCGCCTTGCGGCATTTCCGCCTTGTCGTCGCCCCCCGCGATCAGCAGACTGCGGCCGGGCAAGCATAGAGAACGAGGATGAACGGCTGCCTGCGTGCCTGTGTCGCGATGGTCGCCATCTGGCTGGCCGGCTGCACCGCTGCGGCCACACTGGGCGAGCCGATCACGCAGGTGGTGGGGGAGCGGGGCTATCGGTTCGATGTCGCCTCGTCCACCCGGCACGCCGACGATACGCTGCTGATCCTGACCTTCTCGGGCGGCGGAACGCGCGCCTCGGCGCTGGCCTACGGCGTGCTCGAGCAACTGGCCCGAGATCGCGTGGCGGCGGATGGCCGCAGTGGGCGATTGCTGGACAAGGTGGACGTGATTTCCGCGGTATCCGGCGGCAGCGTCGTGGCGGCCTACTACGGCGCGTTCGGCGAGGCGATATTCCATGGCTTTCGCGCACACTACCTGGAGCACCGCGGGCAACGCGACCTTTGGCTGGCCCTGCTGGCCTCTCCGTCCAACTGGATGAGGCTCGGATCCGGCGAGTTCTCGCGCGGCGATCTGTTCGCCGAGTATCTGGACCGCCGGCTGTTCCACGGCGCGACGTTTGCGGATCTCAAGGCCCACGATGAGCGCCCGTTCATCGTTCTCAATGCGACCGACCTGAGCGTCTCCGGCAGGTTCGAGTTCACCCAGGACTGGTTCGACGCGATCTGCACGGATCTGCTCGATTTTCCGGTGGCGCGCGCGGTGGCGGCGTCGGCGGCCTTGCCGGTGGCGATTACGCCCATCACCCTGCGTAACCGCGCCGGCAGCTGCGGGTATCAGATCCCCGAGTGGTTCCGCCGGCCTGATGAGGGCGCCGCGATCACACGCGACGCGCAGATGGCGGCAAGATTGATCGCCTATCAGGAGCCCGACCGCATCCGCTATCTGCATCTGGTCGACGGCGGCGTGTCGGACAACCTCGGCAGTCGTGCGGCCATCGACGTTCTTGCGGCGATGGGTGACCTCGAGGACCTGCAGACGCGGCTTGGTCTCGCACGCTTGCGGCGCATCGCGGTGATCACCGTCAACGCGGCCGGCATCACGGCAGAGGACGTGGCGCTCAGGCGCAAGCCGCCGGGGGCGCTGGAGCTTGCCAGCCTGTCCGGCCGGGCCCTGATCGACCAGCACACGAGCGAGAACCTCGTGTTGATGCGTGAGTTGCTGGAGCGGTTGTCCGCGGCCTGCTCGCCGGGCCTGACCGTCGACACTTACTGGATCGACGTCGACCTGAGCCGGCTGCCGGATGCCGGGCAGAGCGAGCGGCTGCGGACCATTCCCACGGGGCTGACGGTCGAGCCGGAGCTGGTCGCGGAGCTCATCTGCAGCGGCCGCGAGCTGCTGCTGGAGTCCGATGACTACAGGCGACTGGTACGGGACCTGGGTGGAAGCGACCCGGCGGCGTCGGGACCAATCAAGGCCTGTCCGATGGGGCCTTGAACGCCGTCGCCGGGGTGTGGCGGCCATGGCAATTCGCCCCACGCACATGACGCTGAGCAGCCACCCGGGGCGCTGTCTTGCATCCGGGAGCGTATGCTAGGCCACCTGGCTGCTCCGGGAGAATCGCCGTGATCTCGATCAAGCAACAGGCGCGCTCCGCGGGGCGGCTGTACTTTCTGCTGCTGCTGAGCGCACCGCTTGGCCTCATGTACGTCCCGGGCAAGCTGATCGTCGCGGGCGACGCGACGGCAACCGCCGAGGCGATTCGTGCCTCCGGATGGCTGCTCCGGGCGGGAATCGCCAGCGAACTCATCCACCAGATCATCGTCATCTTCCTGGTGCTGGCGCTGTACCGGCTGTTCAAGCCGGTCAACGAGATGCTCGCCAAACAGCTGGTGATCCTGGGGGCGCTGGTCTCCGTGCCGATCATGTTCGTCAACGCCCTCAACAACATCGCGGCGCTCACCCTGGTGAGTGGCGCCGACTTCCTCAAGGTCTTCGACCGGGCCCAGCTCGACGCGCTGGCGTACCTGTTCGTGCGCCTGCACAGCCAGGGCATCAACGTCACGTCGATCTTCTGGGGGTTGTGGCTGTTCCCGTTCGGCCTGCTCGCGATCCGTTCCGGCTTCATCCCGCGCATCTTCGGGTACCTGCTGCTGGTCGCCGGGTCGGCGTACCTGGTCAGCTCCTTCACGACCCTGCTGCTGCCGCAGTACGCCTCAGCGGTGGGACAAGTCGCCCTGCCGCTCGAGATCGCGGAAGTGCCGATCATCTTCTGGTTGCTGATCTGGGGCGCAACGGAACAAGCGCCACGGAGCCAGGTGGCCTGACAAAGCCGCCGTGCTGTTGCAGGTCAAGGTCAAGCCGAACTCCCGCGCAAGCAGGCTCGACAGCCAGGACGATGGCACCTGGATCGCGCAGGTGCGTGCTCCGCCTGTGGACGGCAAGGCCAACGCGGAATTGATCAGTCTCGTCGCCAGTCACTTCGGGTGTCGCAAGGCCGACGTGGCGATCAAGCGCGGCGTCACCGGTCGCGTCAAGTGGGTCAGCGTGGACAGGCCTTAGCCCGGCCTTCGGCCGTTTAGCATTTTCTTAATGTCTGGCTAGCAGCTATTTAGGATCGGCAGCCGCGACCCACGCCGATAATTCCATCCACGGGCGGCGCCGCTGCGTCGCCGGATCCAACAATACAGATGGAGTCACTCGACATGAAACTGAAGGCTTTTCTGGCTGCGGCGCTGCTGCTGCCTGCGCTCAGCGCCGTGGCGGCCGAGGCGCCGAGCGTGGAGCGTGGGCGCTATCTGGTCGTCTTCGGCGGCTGCAACGACTGCCACACCGACGGTTACGCACAACACGACGGCGGCCTGCCCGAGAGTCAGTGGCTGACCGGTTCGGCGGTCGGCTTCCAGGGACCGTGGGGTACCAGCTACCCGGCGAATCTGCGTCTGACGACGGCGCGCATGACGGAAGACGAATGGCTCGTCGCCGCCCGCGCGCGACGCATGCCGCCGATGCCCTGGTTCAACCTGGTGGCGCTGCGTGACGACGACCTGCGTTCGATGTACCGCTTCGTGAAGAGCCTCGGCGAACCGGGCAAGCCGGTTCCGGCCTACGTGGCGCCGGGTGGGGTCGTCAATACGCCGGTGATCGTGTTTGTCCCGCAGCAGCCCGCGGCGCCAGCCGTGGCGCGGGTGAATGCGGCACGTTGAGGCGAGTCCAGGCCGGCGGGCTCAGTGGCCCGCCGGCACCTCGGCAAGTTCCAGCGGCCGGGCGACCAGCAGGCGGAAGCGACCGCGTCCGGTCTTCTCGATGCGCACGGCGTCGCCGCGTTCGGCCAGTCGCCGCGATAGCAGGATGAGGCGGGCTTCGAGGTTGCCGGACAGTTCCGGCAGGCGAATGGCGGGGTCGACGCGCAGCTCGCGGTTGGAGAACTCGGTCCGTCCGTGCAGCGCGTACTCGCTGGCCAGTTTCCAGAAGATCGCCCCGGCCACACCCTTGATGAGGTACTCGTCGTCCAGGAACACAGTGTCGTTGGCGGCGAAACGGCGGACACGAATCGCCGCCCCGCGATGCTGGCGCGCCTTGTGGGCCGGTGCCGCGCCCTCCAGTGCGGTGTCGGCGGCCTGCTCCGCCAGGCGTATACCGGACGCGATGTGCGCGGCCAGCGCGACCAGCGCGTCCTCATCGTCGTAGCCGAAGCGGCCCGCGTCGGTATCTTCGACGTACAGCGCACCGAGCAGCCGGTCGCCTGCGAGAATCGGCACTGCCAGCTGGCTGCCCGGCTCCGACAGGCCGGGGAACGGGATCTCCGTGCAGAGTTCCTTCGTCGCCTCGTCGCCTTCGAGGCTGGCGCGGACTGCACGCCCGTACGAGTACTCGGAGGTCGAGTAGTTGATGCGGATCGGCACCCGTTCCCGCGCCGCCACGCCGATGACCCCTTGTCCCGGAAGGATCTCGGCGCCGACTCCGGAGACGGGGTAACCGCGCGAGGCGACCGTGTAGAGCCCGCCGGTCGTTTCGTCGGCCACGAGAATCATTGCGTGCTCGATGCCGAAGCCGCTCTGCAGTACGTCCAGCGCGCGCTCGAGCAGGGTATCGAGGTCGCGAGCCTCCGCCAGTTCGGCCCCCGCTCGCCTGAGTGTTGCGAGCAGGTTGCGGTGTGCGAGGGGCGCGTTGCGTTCGCCACCCGTTATCCGTTCGATCTCCACCACCCGGTAGACGTCGGCCCCCCTGAGTCGGAACACGCCGGCCATGCCGGTATGCGAAGCGATGCCGGCGAGCTTCGCCTTCATGCTCTCGAACAACGGCCCCTCGAGTCTCGGTGCGCAGGTACTCCACCCGCAGCTGGAACAGCGCAGCGGTGCCGGGGTGCGCCGCGAGCAGCGTCGCTGCGGATTGGCCAGCACGTTCTGGCGGGTCTTGTTGAAGAACTGGAACGACAGCGCCAGGTGCTCCGGATCGACGTAGTGCATCTGGGAGACGTAGGACACGTTGGGCGTGCCGTCGGGCGCACAGGTCGCCACCAGCGTCGGGACGCCCCCTTCCAGGCACTCGCGGATGGCGTCGAGGCTGAGCGCCATGGCTCAGGAGCGCAGCGGCTCGCCGGCGCGCGGGCCGGGCGTCTGCGCGAAGGCGGCATCCGGGCGGAAGGTCACGCGCACCAGCTCTTCCCCGGCCGCGCGGAGATACGCCGCCGCCCAGCTGCCGCCATGACCGACCCGCTCGAGGTCCTTGCCAAAGGCCTGCCGGTAGCGGGTCACCACGGCCTGGTCGCGGGCGCTGCATCGCTCGACCGTGGCGCCCGGCGCCTTGAGCTGTATGGTGCGGTGGCTGCTCGGCAGGTTGAAGACGACCGCGATGGGCCTGCCGCTTCGCAGATCGCTCAGCAGGGCTCCAGCCTGGCCAGGCGAAACGTAGACCGATACGCGCCGCCGGTCCGGGCTCACGCTGCACCCCCAGGCCCGGGCCAGACTGGGACGCAGGTCGGTCCCGCTGGAGCAGACTGCGATCGACACCCCGCTGACCATGAAGTCAGCATGGTCCTGGTCGAGTATCGGCTCCGGCACACGGGGCGGCATGCGCGCAATAATACGCCCGGGCGCGGTCGGCCAGGAATCGGCGCCGGGAGGCAATCTCACATGACTCGTAGTGGTCTATTGGCGCTGGCCATGGGCGTCCTGGTGCTCGGAGGGTGTGTGCGGGAGGAGGCGACGCCAGTCGTGGAGAAGGATCCTGAGCCGACCTACAACTGGGAGGATAACCAGGCCGAGATCCGCGATCTGCTGCGGGCCTCGACCGAGGCGTTCAATCGCGGCGACCTGGCGGGGCACCTGGCGATCTACGACCCGTCGGTGACGTTCATGAAGCCGGACGGACCGCGTCCGGGCGTCGCCGCCATCGAGGCGGACTTCCGCGAGGCGTACTTCGTCGATGGCGTCCCGCGGCAGCTGCTGCAGATCGACCAGATCGCCATGCGCCAGCTCGGTGCCGACGCGGCGCTGGTGACGGGCCGGTTCGTGTTGTTCGGTGGCGAGGCGGAGGAACAGGCGGGGCGCTTCACGACACTCTGGCTACGTACACCTGCCGGCTGGCGGGTGATTCACGATCACTCGAGCTGACGTGATCGAACTGCGTGAACTCACCGGCGCCAACTGGCGGGCCTGTGCCGCCCTCGAGCTGCCCGTCTCGCAGCAGGGGCTGGTCGCGCCGAACGTGTTCTCGATTGCCGAACTGCACTTCGAGCCGCACTACGTGCCCCGCGTCATCTGTTTCGAGGAACAGGTCGTCGGCTTCCTGATGTACTGCCCCGAGACCGAGCCGCCCGACCCGACGCTGTACTGGCTCTTTCGCTTGATGGTGGCCCCGGCGTGGCAAGGCAAAGGGTACGGCATGGCGGCGATTCGTCTTGCAGTCGCGGAGATACGAGCACGCGGCGCGACCCGGATCCGCACCATGCACCGTCCGTCCAACGTCCGCGCGTCGCACCTGTACATCAAGGCGGGGTTCACCGAAATGGGCCTGCGGGACGATGGAGACATGGAGCTCGAGATGCGATTGGAGTCGCAGTAGCTTATTCTCCTGCGGCATGAAGGCGCTGGTCACGGGCAGTTCCGGTCATTTGGGCGAGGCGCTCATGCGCACCCTGCGGGCCGCCGGCGAGCCGGCTCTGGGGCTCGACGTCAGCCCCTCGCCGTGGACGGATGTCGTCGGCTCGATCTCCGACAGCGCCTGCGTCGAGCGCTGCATGGACGGTGTCGATACGGTCTTTCACACGGCCACGCTGCACAAGCCCCATGTGGCGACACATTCCAAGCAGGAATTCATCGAAACCAACGTCACCGGCACGCTCGTGCTGCTGGAGGCGGCGGTGGCCGCCGGTGTGGGCGCGTTCGTGTTCACCAGCACGACGAGCACCTTCGGGGACGCGCTGCGGCCGCCTGTCGGCACGCCCGCGGCGTGGGTAACTGAGAACACCACGCCGATCCCCAAGAACATATACGGCGTGACCAAGACGGCGGCCGAGGACCTGTGCTGGCTGTTCCATCGCCGTCATGGGCTGAACTGCATCGTCCTGAAGACTTCCCGCTTCTTTCCGGAGGACGATGACGACCGGACACGCCGGTCGGAATTCGGGGCGGACAATTCCAAGGCCAACGAATTCCTGTTCCGGCGGGTCGAGATTGAAGACGTTGTCACGGCACACCTGGCGGCCCGCGAGCGTGCGGCCAGTCTGGGCTTTGGCCGCTACATCATCAGCGCGACCAGCCCCTTGCTGCCCGAGGATCTGCCGTTGCTGAACACGGATGCGGCGGCGGCCGTGCTCGCGCGGGTGCCGGCATACGGGCCGGTCTACGCCGCGCGCGGCTGGCGCATGTTCGAGCGCATCGATCGCGTCTATGTCAACGCAGCCGCGCGTCGTGACCTGGGCTGGCGCCCGAAGTACGACTTCAACTACGTGCTCGAGAGCCTGCGCGGCGGTGCGTATCCACGCAGCCCGCTGGCCGTGGCGATCGGCGCCAAGGGCTACCATGACCGGGTGTTCGAGGACGGCCCGTATCCGGTCCACGGCTGAGCGGAGCATGCGGCACCGCGCAATGTGACCCGCTGCGCACGGACGCACTGCTTCCCCGGACTAGACTGACGGCATGAATACGGCCGACAAACAAACCGACAACGCCGTCTACGGCATCATCGGCGCGAATGTGCTGACGCTGATCATGGCGGTGTGGCAGCACTGGTCGTTGCTCGGCCTGCTTTGGCCGTTCTGGATCCAGAGCGTGATCATTGGCTGGTACGCCCGGCAGCGGATCCTCAAGCTCCAGCAGTTCTCGACCGAGGGTCTGACCATGAACGACCAGGCGGTCGCGGAAACTGCCGCGCGCGGGACAAGGTCGCGAACTTCTTTCTGCTGCACTACGGCGCCTTTCATATCGGCTACCTGATGTTCCTGCTGATGGCCACCTTCGGGGCCGCACGAGGACGGCATGCTGCCGATTACGCAAGAAGGCTCGGACGCGGTCACTTTTCTGGAAGTCGGGACGATCGGCGGGCTGGATGTCCTGATCTTCATCGGGCTCGGCGTGACGTTCTGGTACAGCCACCGTGCCTCGCACCTGGAACATGTGCGCGCGGACCTCGCCGGCCGGCCCAATCTCGGCACACTCATGTTTCTGCCCTATGCGCGCGTAATCCCCATGCACCTGACCATCGTGATCGGCGCGCAGATCGCGAGTGGGGCGCTATGGCTGTTCGTCGCCCTGAAAACGGTTGCCGACGTGATCATGCACAAGGTGGAGCACCGCACGCTGCAGGGCGGCGCCCCCGCCACCGCCCGATCCGGCCAGCCGCCGACAAATCGCAGCATCACGTAAGATCGGCGCCAGTCGGACCGGCAGCGTCACGCGTGCTGCCGTCTGGGAGAATGCGCCATGCTCGGCCCTCAATTGAAAACAAGCAGGCTGCTGTTGCGTCCGCCGGTTCAGGCGGATTTCGACGGTTTCGCCGCGATGGCCCGGGAAGAGGACACCATGCGCTTCATCGGCGGCGTCAAGGCGCGCGACGAAGTCTGGCGTGCCCTCGCGGTTCAGTGCGGGTCCTGGGCGTTGCTCGGCTACGGCATGTTCTCGGTCCTGCGGCGAGACACCGGCGAGTGGATCGGCCGCCTCGGGCCGTGGCGCCCGGCCGGCAAGGACGGCAGCTGGCCCGGCGACGAGGTCGGCTGGGCCATCCGTCGCAGTGCCCAGGGGCAGGGCTTTGCAGTGGAGGGTGCGACCGCTGCCGTCGACTGGGCGTTCGAACAGCTCGGCTGGGAACACGTGATCCATTGCATCGACAAGCAGAACCTCGCGTCGATCGCGCTGGCCGAGCGCCTGGGTTCGCGCCTCGAACGAGAAAATGTTCCGCTGCCGCCGCCCTTTGACGACAATCCGGGTCGACATCTACGGCCAATCCCGCGCTACGTGGAGAGCTCGCGCGGGCTGAGCCGGAACCGGTTAGGCCCGAGCGATGGCGGAACGTCTCGCGCAGGCGCAAAATTGGGGCGACCCATCGGCTACCTATGGAAACAGTGAAGGAATAGCTCCATGGCTCACGACAAAGTGATTGCAGTCGTCGGTGCGACCGGCGCCCAGGGCGGCGGCCTGGTCCGTGCCATCCTCGATGACCGTGTGCGCGATTTCGCGGCGCGTGCCATCACGCGCGACGCGAAGTCCGACAAGGCCCGCGCGCTCGGGCGAATGGGTGCGCAGCTGGTCGAGGCGGACGTGGACAGCGTGGAGAGCCTGACCCGGGCCTTCCACGGGGCGCACGCCGCCTATTGCGTCACGTTCTTCTGGGATCACTTTTCTCCCGACAGGGAGAAGGCGCAGGCCCGCAACATGGCCGAGGCCGCCAAGGCGGCCGGGGTGAAACACGTCATCTGGTCGACGCTCGAAGACAGCCGCAAATACATTCCGTTGTCCGACGATCGCATGCCGACGCTGATGGACAAGTACAAGGTGCCGCATTTCGACGCCAAGGCCGAGGCGGACCACTACTTCAGCGACGCGGGCGTGCCGACCACCTTCCTGCTGACCTCGTTCTACTGGGACAACCTGATCTATTTCGGCATGGGTCCGAAAAAGGGTCCGGACGGCCGGCTGGTGTTCACCCTGCCGATGGGCGACAAGAAGCTGCCCGGCATTGCGGCCGAGGACATCGGCAGGTGCGCCTATGGCATCTTCAAGCGCGGCGCCGAGTTCATCGGCAAGCGGGTCGGTATCGCGGGCGAGCACCTGACCGGTGCAGCAGATGGCCACCGCGCTGAGCCTGGCGCTCGGGCAGACGGTGCTCTACAACGCCGTGTCGCCGGATGCGTACCGGGCTTTCGGATTTCCCGGCGCCGAGGATCTCGGCAACATGTACCAGTTCAACCGCGATTTCTCGGACATCTTCTGCGCGGCGCGGGACCTGGCCTTCGCACGCTCGGTCAATCCCGAACTGATGACTTTCGGCCAGTGGCTGGCGAAGTACAAGGACCGCATCCCGCTGGAGTAGCGCTGCAATCGTGAGCGCCGCGGCGGGCGACTACCCGGTCTGCCTGCCATAGGGAGACGGATGACGGATCTGCATCAGGCGTTCCGGCCTGGCGACAGGCGTGAAGCCGAGCGGGGCGTAGACCCCATGCGCGTCGCGGGTGCCCAGAAACCAGCGCGGCAGGTCAGCGAGCTCGGGGTGCGCCTGTAGCCTGCGGACCAGGGCCCGGGCGATGCCGCGGCCCTGGTGTGCGGGTACGACCATCACGTCACACAGCCACGCGAACGTGGCGCGATCGGAGATCACCCGGCCGAACGCGATGAGGGATCCTGCCTCGTCCCGCGCCAGTGCACACAACGAGTTGCGCCAGGCGCGTTCGACCCTGTCGCGTGGGATGCCAGGCGACCAGTAGGACTCGGTCACCAGGCCGTGAATGACGTCGAGATCCGACTCTGACGGTTGTTCGATGAGGATATTGACCATCCTGTTCTCCCGGAGGATGCTGCCGCGACGGCTCCTGACCGGCCGCAGCGCGCCAGACGGCCTGGCGGCGGCTCGAGTTTAACGATTGGGGAGGCGACAGCGATGCAAGTCGGGTTGCAGAAGATGATCGAGATCTTTGCCGTCCTCCGGCCTGAGCTCTCGGTGACCGCGGTGCCCGTCAGGCCCGGAGCGGGGACCGGGAACGCCGTGACTCCGCGTACGGCCTGATGATTGGTGCAGCTCGACGTTTGTGCGGCGCCGGCAGCCTGGATCATCACCACTTAGTCTGCCTCGACCTCGACCGGCTACAAGCCCAGGGCAGCCCTCAGTGCAGCAATCTCGGCATCGCCTTCCTTCAGCACCCCGCGCAAGGCCGCTTCGTCGAGAGCCAGGCGCTCGGCGGACTCGAGGTCCAGCAGCGCGATACCAAGGTCCTCGGGACGGTCGTGACAGCCCGCGGTCAGGCTGCCGACTATGATTACATCCGTCAGGTCGGCGCGTGACCGCCTGCCTCGCTCGAGCTCGGTCTGCTGGTTCACTGCCGTGATGACGCCTTCGGGCATGCCCCAGTTCTCCAGGATGACCTTGGCGATCTCGGCGTGCCAGTTGGCCACGATGTGCCCGCAGCTCGCCGCGTCCTGCTCGAGCAGCGGATACTGGCGCAGGCGCGACAGGATGTAGAGCCGGCCCACGCCATGCAGCAGCCCGGCAAGCGTCGCTTCGTCCGGATTGACGCCTGGCGTGCGCCGCGCGATCAGCTGGCTGATCGCCGCGACCAGGGTGCTGCGGTCCCACATCGCCTCCAGTTCCGCCTCGAGGCCCTGGAAGTCTTTCGAATGCTTGAGTTGCGAGAACGCGAACGCGATCGTCGCACTGCGCACCAGATCGAAGCCGAGGCGCAGGACCGCCGTCTTGAGGTCCTCGGCGCGCTTGTCGCTGGTGTTGAAGGCCGCGGAGTTGGCGACGCGCAGCAACCGGGCGGCCAGGCTCGGGTCCGAGCCGAGTATCCGCACCACGTCGTCGGTGGTCACCGACCGGTCGTTCAGCACTTCCTGCAGGCGGACGGCCACGTCGGGGAAGCTCGGCAGGGAGACCTGGCCTGACGAGAGCGCCTTGGCCAGGCCTTGCACGAACGCGAAGGCCTGCGGGTTGCTGTCGCTCGTCTCCGGTTCGACTGTCGCAGGCGTTCTCATGGCTGCGCACTACAGGCCGAGCGCGTCCCTCAGGGCCGCGATGTCGTCCTCGCCCTCGTCGATGATCGTCTTGAGCACGTTCTCGTCGAGCCCCAGGCGGGTGACCGAGTCTACGCCCTGCAGATTGAGCGCCAGATTTTCTGGGGCGCTGTGATAGCTCGCGAGCAGGTTGCCCAGGATCAGCACGTCCGTGAGATCCACAGGCGCGTCGAACTCGCGCTCGAAGGTGTCCTGCAGGTGCACGGCGTTGACGACCGCGTCCGCCATTTGCCAGTTCTCAAGGATCGCCTTCGCGATTTCCGCATGCCAGCTCGAGACGATGTGCACGTAGGTGCCGTGGTCGTTGAACAGGCCCGGGTAGCGGTGGATCTGCGCCAGCACGTACAGGCGGCCGACGCCATGCAGCAAGCCGGCGAGCATCGCCTCGTCCGGATTGACCCCGCGAACCCGGCGGGCGACGAGGTGACAGGTCGCCGCCACCAGCGCGCTGCGATCCCACAGCTCGTCAAGTGGTCCCTCGAGGCCGCGCAACTCGTTGGAACGCTTCAGCTGCGACACCGCGAACGCGATCGCCGCACTGCGGATGACGTTGAAGCCGAGGCGCAGGACCGCGGTCTTGAGCTCACGCACCGGCTTGCCGGAGCGGTTGAGTGCCGCCGAGTTGGCAACCCGCAACAGGCGGGCGGCCAGCGCCGGCTCGGAGCCGAGGATGCGAACCACCTGGTCGGCCGCTACGGACTCGTCCTGCAGGACCTGCCGGACCCTGACCGCGACGGCCGGAAAGCTCGGCAGGTCGAGCTGGCCGGCGGACAACGCGGCAGCAAGGTCCTGTACGAAGGCAAACGCCAGCTGGCTGGTGTCGTCGGGGGCCTGGGCTTCGGCGGCCTCGGTCATCAGATTGTCTCCGGAAATCACACAACGGTGGGCACAGGCCACCGTAATCCGGGTGTCGGCGAGCCGTGCGGATTCTTGAGCGGTGACGCACGGGGGCTGCGAATCACGCCACGCGGCGCGGGCGTGCGGGCCGTGCCGGGGCGGCGGGCATCGAGATGGCGGCGCTGGACTTGGGGTACGGCACGAGGTAGAGATCAGGCCGGCAACTACGAGACTCGCTCATGCAACGCCAACTCATCAGTTCCGGTTCGAGCTTCGAAACGGAGGTCGGCTACAGCCGGGCCGTCCGCCAGGATCCCTGGGTGTTCGTCGCGGGCACCACCGGTTTCGACTACTCCACGATGACCATCTCGGCGAGCCTGGAGGAGCAGACCGAGCAGTGCCTGAAGAACATCGAGGCGGCGCTCGAGCAGGCCGATGCCACGCTGGCGGACGTGGTACGCGTCACCTACCTGCTGCCCAATGCCGCGGATTTCCCGCGCTGCTGGCCGGTGCTACGCAAGTATTTCGGCAAGATCAGGCCTGCCGCGACCATGATGTCGGTCGGCCTCGCCGATCCGCGCATGCAGATCGAGATCGAAGTCACCGTGTTGAAGCAGCGCTGAGGTTCCGGAGCCTGCGGGCGCCAGGACTCATGCCGCGTTGCGTGCCGGCGCCGCGTCCTCGACGTCCGTAACGCGTGCGGGCGCGACTGCGCCGTCGCCAAACCACGCGAGCGCGCCGGCCAGGCCCGCCACTTCGCCGATGATCAGGAGCGCCGGCGAGCGTACCGCCCCATCCGTCACCGTCGCCGCCAGCGTCTCGAGCCGCGCGGCCAGCACGCGCTGCGTGCGGCGGGTGCCATTCTCTATTACTGCCACCGGTGTCAGCGGGTCGCGGCCGTGGGCCAGCAGTTCCCGCTGGATCGAGGCGGCGTTGCCGACGCCCATGTACACGACCAGCGTTTGCCGCTCACGGGCCAGGCAGTGCCAGTCCAGCGTGTCCAGGGAATCGCGGCAGTGCGCCGTCACCATTCGCACGGATTGCGCGTGCTCGCGATGGGTCAGCGGGATCCCGGCGTAGGCCGCGCAGGCCAGCGCCGCGGTGATGCCCGGCACGACGTCGTAGTCGACGCCATGGGCGCGCAGGTATTCGAGTTCCTCGCCGCCGCGGCCGAACACGAACGGATCCCCGCCCTTGAGCCGCACGACGCGCCGTCCGGCGCGGGCATGCTCCACCATCAGCGCATTGATCTCCGCCTGCGCGGTCTGGTGTCCGCCGGCACGCTTGCCGACGGCAATGCGATCGGCGTCGCGGCGGGCGAGATCGAGGATCTCGTCGGTCACCAGCTGGTCGTGCAGGATTACGTCGGCCTGCTGCAGGGCGCGCACGGCATTGAGCGTCAGCAGCCCCGGATCGCCTGGACCCGCGCCGACCAGCGACACGGACCCTCGGCGCGATTCCCGGCCGGTCGCCAGTGCCTCGCCAAGCTGGCGCTCTGCGGCGGCGGGGTGGCCGGCAGCCAGCAGCCGGCGCACCGGGCCGTCGATCAGCCCTTCGTAGAAACGGCGGCGCACCACGACGTCGGGCAGCCGCTCACGGATCCGCTCGCGCCAGCGCGCGCACAGCGCGGCCAGCGATGCCCAGGAGGCGTCGACCAGCGTCTCGATTTCCGCGCGCAGCCGGCGCGCCAGGACGGGTGCGGCACCCCCCGTGGAGATCGCGATCACCAGCGGCGAGCGATCGATGATGGCCGGCACGATGACGCGTCGACTGCGCCGGATCGTCCACCACGTTGACCGGCATGCGCAGCGCCCGTGCCGCCGTCGCGACCGCGGCATTGACCGCGCGATCGTCCGTCGCCGCGACGGCGAGCCAATGCCCGTCGAGCTGCGCCGGCTCGAAGCGCTGCGCCAGCCAGGTCGACCGCGCCACGCGCCGCGAGCTCGTCCAGTCCATGCGAGAGCTGCCGGCGCGACCAGGGTGACGGCCGCGCCCGCCCGGCGCAGCAGCGCCACCTTGCGTGCCGCGATCTCGCCGCCGCCGACGACCAGCACCGCGCGGCCGCGCAGGTCGGCGAACAGCGGGAAGTGGCTGAGTTGACCCTCGGCTTCCATCCCTCAACCTTCGAGGCCGTGCAGGCCGCACTCGCGCTTGAGTCCGAAGAAGCGTGTCTGCTCCGCCGAGTCCGCCTCGTGCAGCGGCCGGGTCGTGTGCCAGTCGCCGATCGAGACGTAGCCCTGTTCCCACAGCGGGTGATAGGGCAGGCCGTGCTCGCTCAGGTAGCGGCCGACGTCGCGATCGGTCCAGTCGACGATGGGATGCAGCTTGTAGCGGCCGTCGCGCAGCTCGACGAACGGTATCCGCGCGCGGCTCGAGGACTGGCTGCGCCGCAGGCCCGCGATCCAGGTGCCGGCCTGCAGCGCGTCGAGCGCGCGCTGCATCGGCTCCACCTTGCGCAGCTCGTTGTAGCGCTCGATGCCGGCCTCGCCCTGTTCCCACAGCCGGCCGTAGCGCGCCTCGATCCAGGCGGGCGAGACAGTCGCCTGCGAGACGTGCAGGTTGAGATTCAGCCGCATGGTCAGCTCGTCGACGAACCGGTAGGTCTCGGGAAACAGGTAGCCCGTGTCGATGAGCACCACCGGCATGTCCGGCCGCTCGCGCGTGACGAGGTGCAGCGAGCACGGCGGCCTGCGCGCCGAAGCTCGAGGACAGCACGTGCGCGCCGGGCAGCAGCTCCAGCGCCTGCTGCACGCGCTGGCGGGCGTCGAGCGCAGCGAAGCGGCGGTTGAGCTCGGCCGGATCGGGTCGCCTGTGCGGACTCATGCGCTGGCCTCCGCGGTGCGCAGTACGCCGGTGCGCCACAGGAAATCACCGAAGCGCTCGCCCGTCCTCCCGGGCCGTGGCCCAGGCGCCCAACTGCAGGTCGAGTTCGGCCAGGAATGCGGCCTCGTCGATGTTCTCGCGATGCAGGACGTTCAGCCGCTGACCGCGCGCGTCGCCGCCGAGCATCAGGTTGTAGCGGCCGGGCGCCTTGCCGATGAGCGCGATCTCGGCGAGGTAGGGGCGCGCGCAGCCGTTGGGGCAGCCGGTGATGCGCAGGCTGAGCGGCTCGCCGCCGAGGCCGTGCCGCTCGAGCAGCGCGCCGACCTTGTCGGTGAGCGCCGGCAGGTAGCGCTCGGCCTCCGCCATGGCGAGCGGGCAGGTCGGCAGGGCGACGCAGGCCAGCGCATCGCGCTCGAGCGGCGCGAGGCGCTCGTGCAGGTCGAGCCCATGGGCGCGCACCAGCGTCGTCGATGGCGGCGCGCTCGCCGGCCGCAACCGCCGCGATGATCAGGTTCTGGTTCGGGGTGAGGCGAAAGTGTCCGCGGTGGACGCGGGCGATCTCGCGCGAGCCCGGTGAGCCAGGGCCGGTCGGGCTTGTCGGCGATGCGTCCCGCCGGCATGCGCAGCGTCAGGTTCCACCGCCCGTCCACCCCTTGCCGCCAGCCGAAGCGATCGCCGTGCGTGGCGAAGGCAAAGGCGCGCGCCGGTTGCAGCACGATGCCGGCGCGACGGTTGACCTCGCCCACGAACCAGTCGAGGCCGCGATCGGCGATGGTGTACTTGAGCCGCGCATGCTTGCGGTTGCTGCGGTCGCCGAAGTCGCGCTGCGTCGTGACCACGGCCTCGGCCACGGCGAGCAGCGCCTCCGACGGGCAGGAAGCCCGCCACGTCGGCGAGGCGCGGATAGGTCGCGGCGTCGCCGTGCGTCGCGCCCAGGCCGCCGCCGACGGTCAGGTTGAAGCCGGCCAGGCGGCCCTCCTCGACGATGGCGATGAAGCCGAGATCCTGCGAGAAGATGTCGACGTCGTTCGACGGCGGCATGGCGATGGCGGCCTTGAACTTGCGCGGCAGGTAGGTCGTTCCGTAGATGGGCTCCGGCTCCGGCTCGCCGCGCAGCTTCTCGCCGTCGAGCCAGATCTCGTGCTAGGCGCGGGTCTTCGGCAGCAGGTGTTCCGACAGTCGCTCCGCCCACTCGGTCACTTCGGCGAGCACCGGCGACTCCACCGGGTCGGCGGCGGCCATGACGTTGCGGTTCACGTCGCCGCAGGTCGCGATCGTATCCAGCAGCGCGGCATTGAGCGCCTGCATGGTCGCCTTCAGGTCGCCCTTGATGATGCCGTGGAACTGGAACGTCTGGCGGGTGGTGAGGCGCAGCGTGCCGCGGGCGAACTCCCGCGCAATCGCGTCGAGCGCGAGCCACTGCGCCGGCGTGCAGACGCCGCCCGGCAGGCGCAGGCGCATCATGAAGGACCAGTCCGGCTCGAGCTTGCGCAGCCGGCGGTCCTCGCGCATGTCGCGATCGTCCTGCTGGTAGCTGCCGTGGAAGTGCAGCAGCTGCGTGTCCGCCTCGCGCAGGCCGCCGGTGTGCGCATCGGCGAGGCTCTCGACAAGGCTGCCGCGCAGGCCACGGCTCTCGGCCTTGATCTTCTCGATCGGGCTCGGGTCAGCTCATGGCATCAGTACACGTCGCGCAGGTAGCGGCGCTCGGCCGCCAGGGTCGCCAGGTATTCGCGCGCGGCGTCGGGCTGCAGTCCGCCGTGACGCGCGACGACGGCGGCCAGCGCCGCGTCGACGTCCGGCGCCATGCGCTCGGCATCGCCGCAGACGTACAGCGTCGCGCCGCGCTCCAGCCAGTCATAGAGCGCGGCGCCTTGCTCTTGCAGAACGTGCTGCACGTAGCGCTTGTCCGGCTGGTCGCGCGAGAACGCCACGTCGAGTCGCGCCAGCTCGCCCAGGCGCAGGGCTTCCAGCCACTCGGCCTGATACAGGAAGTCGCGCTTGAGATGGCGGCTGCCGAAGACCAGCCAGTGACGGCCGGCGGCACCCGACTCGTGCCGCTCCTGCAGGAAGGCGCGGTATGGCGCGACACCGGTGCCCGCGCCGATCATGATGAGGTCAGTGGCCGGGTCGGCCGGCAGGCGAAAGCGCGGGTTGGGCTCGAGGAACGCGCGCACCGTGCCGTCTGCCTGACGGCTGGCGAGGAAGGTCGACGCGGCTCCCTGACGCCGCGTGCCGCTCGCGTCCACCTCGTCCAGCAGCGCGACGGTCAGGTGCACCTCGTCGCCTACCGCCTGGCGGCTGGAGGCGATCGAGTACAGGCGCGGCGCCAGCGGGCGCAGTGCCGAGACCAGCTCCGGCGCGGTCCACGCGCCAGGGAACGCGGCCAGCACGTCAGCCACCTGCGCCTCGCGGATGAACGCGCGCAGCGACGTTTCGGCACCCGGCTCGAGCAGAGCCCGCAGTTCCGCCGCCCCGGTGCGCTGCGCATGCTCGACCAGAAACGGTCGGGTCAGGCGGGTGATTTCGCGGCGCTCGCCCAGCCAGGCGCCGAGTGACAGGGTCTCGCCCGACACCGTGATGGGCTCGCTGACATCCCCGCCGAGACCCAACACGATCCGCTCGACTGCCGCCGCGGGATTGTGTGGCCAGACACCCAGCGCGTCGCCGGGCTCATAGGGAAACGCCTTGGCGTCGATCGCCAGTTCCAGGTGCTGTACCGCTCGCGCGGCGCCCGGCGCGGTGATCGGCTGGTTCGCCAGTACCTCGATGTCGCGCGGCGCATCGCGGGTGGCGATGGCCGAAGGCGGCGCGGCGCGCAAGGGGCGCACCACGCTGAGACGGGCGGTACCGAGTGCCTCGCGGGCCGTGGCCAGGCTGCGCTCGAGCCAGTCACCGGCCGGCGCTTCGAAATCGACATCGGCCTCGACGCGATCGAGTACGCGCCGCGCACCCAGTTCGGCCAGGCGCTCGTCCAGCCGCCGGCCGGTCTCGCAGAACTTCGGATAGCTGGAGTCGCCGAGCGCGAACACGGCATAGCGCAGGTCCGGCAGTTGCGGCGCACGCTTGCCCAGAACGAACTCGGTGAAGGCGCGGGCGTCGTCCGGCGGATCCCCCTCGCCGTGGGTGCTGACGACCAGATACAGCAGCTTCTCGTTGCGCCAGGTCGCGTGGCTTGAAGTCGGCGGTGCTGGCCAGCCTGGCGGCGAGGCCGGCGGAGTCGAGCGAGGCCTTCAGCCTTTCCGCGAGTCGCCGGCCGTTGCCGGTCTGGCTGCCGTACAGCACGGTCGCGTGGGCCGAGGCCTCCGCAGCCGGCAACGCGGCCGGCGTCGCGACGCGCCCGGCGCGGGCCAGGCCCGCCACGTAGCCCGACAGCCAGTTCAGTGCGTCGGAATCCAGCCCGACGACCAGTTCGTCCAGCAAGGCGGTGCGAGCGGGGTCGATGGCGATGGGCAGGGGAGCGCTCGAGGACACGGGCATGGCACCGTTCGGTGGCGGAACGAAGCCGAAAGGTAGGCCGCCGGGGACGTCAGGGGAACGAGCCGTTTGTTATGGGTTCATAACCGGCCCGCGGCACGGAGTTAGACATGAATCGCATCATCTGGGGCGTCGCGATCGCCGCGATCGTGGTTTGGTCGCTGCTGACCTGGGGCAGCTATGTGCTGGTCACCCAGGGCAGCGAGTGGCTGGCTGGCGCCGGGGCGATCTTCGCCCTGCCGCCGGAGTGGCAGTTCGGGCTCGAATGGTCGCTGCGCCTGGTCGAGCAGTTCGGGGTCGTGCTGCTGTGGATCCTGTGGGGCATCGTGGTCGTGGCGATCGTGGTCGGTACATGGGTTGCGACCCGACTGCTCGGCGCTTCGCGCCGGCTCGGTCTGGCCGGCGGGCCGGGGACTAGCGGCTCGCTCGATACGAGACTTCAGGACCTGCTGTCGACGCGCAACGACGACAACTCCAGGAAGCGCTGAGGCCGCCGGTCTCCAGCACTGGCCCCTGCCAGCCGCATTACCGTGGCGGCAGCGACCGTCGTATAGTGCCGTGGCCTGCAGACAGCACCGGTGGCGAGACATCATGCGAGCGAAGCGAGCAGCCCGTCCGGTCGCCGGCACCGGGCGTCCTCCCGCCGGCATCCAGCCGCTGTCCATGTCGGCCGGCGCAGTGCTGTTCCGCCCCACCGACGAGTGCCCGGGATTCGTCAGGGTGACGAGCGGCGCGATCAAGGTTTCGCTGGCTACCGCCTCGGGGCGCGAGATCGTGCTGTACCGGGTGACCCCCGGCGACGTCTGCCTGCAGACCTTCGGCTGCCTGGTGGAGGGCAGGCGCTACAGCGCGCAGGGCATGGCGGAGACCGCGCTCGAGGCAGAGCTGATACCGACGCCGGAGTTCGACCGGCTGATGGCGACCGACCCGCCGTTCCGCGCCCAGCTGTTCCGGTCGATCGCCCGCCGTTTCGCGGATTTCGAGCGCATGGTCGAGGCGCTCGCCTTCACGGCCCTCGAGACGCGGGTCGCGGCGGCCCTGCTGCGGCTCGCGGACGAGAGTGGCGTAGTGTCTGCGACGCATGAAGCGATCGCCGTGGAAATCGGTTCCGCGCGCGAGGCGGTCAGCCGCCAGCTGGCCTTGTTCGCGCGCGATGGCCTGATCGCGCAAGGGCGCGGCCGCATCAGGGTGGTCGACCGACCGGCCGTGGTGCGGGCGGGCTCGCGCCCTCAGTGACTTAGTCACTGACGGGGGCGAGCATTTGGCGCATCCTCTCCTCAGCGCTGCCAGCTACGCGGCGGCCATCACCGAGGAGAGAGTCGATGAAAACGAATGAAGGGAATGTCGATCGCGTCGTGCGCGTCGTCGCCGGGCTGGCGATCCTGTCGCTGGCCTTCGTCGGACCGCAGACCCCCTGGGCGTACCTTGGAATCGTGCCGGTGCTCACGGGCCTGATCGGCTTCTGCCCCGCCTACGCGATCTTCGGCATCAACACCTGCGGGATTCCCAAGACCTGAGGGCCGACCCCTCCCGCTGCCGGGCCCGGCGTCCGCTCGCCGGACCGGCGACGGGCGGCTCGCTCGATACGAGACTTCAGGACCTGCTGTCGACGCGCAACGACGACAACTCCAGGAAGCGCTGAGGCCGCCGGTCTCCATCACTGGCCCCTGCCTGCATCATCGACGCAGGCAGGGGCCTCGGATCTTCTCTCGAATCAATGGCCGCGCGAGTGCTTTGGCCGGTGACGCGGCGGGCAGCTTCGCGGGCAGGGCTCGACGTTCACCCGCAGCACCTCGCCCATCGGCGACGTGCCGAAGTTGGTGACATACGCCGCACCGTCGGGCCCGATCGCCACGCCGCCCGGGAAGGTGAGCCCGGTTAGTAGAACCTCACGCTCGCTGCCCGCGGAGCACTGTCGAAGCAGCCGCCCGGTGCTGAATCCCAGTCCCGGATTGGGAGGCGGGAATGGCGTGCTCTGCCCGGTCGCGATCTCCAGCACGTACAGCGCGCCGTCCGGCCTTTCCGCCACCGCGGTCGCCGAGCGCGGCGCGCCCGGCGGGGTCGCCGCCCCAGCTGGTGGTCACGAAACCGACCATGCCCTGGAACGAGATGTCGACCACGCCGCCCTCGCCCGAGAGGTTGGCGAGACCGAGCGAAGGCAGGCCGGTGATCACGCGCTCGAACCCGCCCCACGGCAGGATGCGCTGCAAGAGGGGCGTTGGCAGGAGGCCGTCGAACTGCAGCGCCGCGCGGTTGCGGCCGCGCCGCTCAGCCAGTCGACGCGCTACAACCTCGCGTGGATGCTGTTCGTCACCGGGCAGCTCGAAGAGGCCGAAAGCGAGCTGATGGCGATAAGCGAACTCAGCCCGCGAGCGGGCAGCGCCGACCTTCTCGGGTTCGTGAGAATTCGTTCAGGACGACCGGCGGAGGCGCTGGACACCTGCACGGCGGACACGCCCGATGGGCTGCAGTGCCGCGCCATGGCCCACTACGCGTTGGGGGATCGAGCGGAGGCTGAAGCAGCCATGCGTGAGTTGATCGAGACGCGGGGCCAGCAGGACCCGCTGCGTGTAGCGGAAACGTACGCCTACTTTGGTGAGACCGAGGCGGCGTTCCAGTGGCTGCAGAAGGGCGGCGCGGGCTTCGCTGCCACCCCTTGGGGAACGCCAAGCCACGTTATCAGGCCATTCGCCATGCGCGTGTCGCCATTCTCGGCGTCATTGAACAAGGACCGGCGCTGGAGCGAGTGGCTCGAGTCACAGCAGCAGCCACAAGCAGCCCAGACCAGCAAGAGGGGATGAGCCCGGCGAGATCGGGCACACATCGTGAACGCGGTACAAATGAAGTTGAACTCGCGGGATCCGCGCGACTCCAATCGATAATGATGGCGTACCGGTCTTCACCTGGTACCGATTCAATTCCCCCACTGCGCCTGGAAACGACTTGCGGGCGCTGAATCAGTTTCTCGAGATGGTCGTCACGCCGCCAAAGTAGCGCGCTTGCTGCGCGTCCCCATAGCTATGCAGACGACTAGATTCGAAAGGAATCCTCAATGAAGACCATTATCGATACGGCCACGGATGCCGGTGACTTCTCCACACTTATCAATGCCCTGAAGGCCGCCGCGCTGGTTGACACACTGCGCGGGCCGGGCCCGTTCACGGTGTTCGCGCCGACCGATGCAGCTTTCAAGAAGCTTCCCTCGGGCGAGCTCGATCGGCTGCTGAAGGACACGGCCAAGCTGAAGAGCCTGCTGACCTACCACGTGGTGTCGGGCAGCGTTCACGCCAAGGACGTCAAGTCCGGCGACGTGAAGACGGTCGAAGGTTCCACCCTGACCGCCAAGGTGAACGATGGCGTTGTGACCGTGAACGATGCCAAGGTCGTCAAGGCGGACATCGCCGCCTCCAATGGTGTCATTCACGCGATAGACACGGTGATCATGCCGAAGAGCATGAAGCTGGCTGCGGCGGCCTGACCCCCAAGACGGGGTGACTGTTGTAGTCATGAAGCGGCAGTCCTGGTTCGCCGGGGCTGCCGCTTCTTTATGTGGGGCGGGCTTCATGGAGTCCTAACCCTCGGATTCGAAAGCGATTATTGGGCCGGTGGGACAGCCATTTCTGTGCAGCTTCCCGGCGGGGCCGGACCGGCTGGGGCTCAGCGATTGGTACTCATACCAACGATTGTTGGTAAGATAACCAAATGGCTTCTCTCACCAAACCGGCTTCTGCACGGCGCGGGCCAGCGTCCCGGCCAGCGGCGTTTGCCACCGACCCTAGAGGTGACGTGCGCGAGCGCCTGCTGCAGTCCGCGCTCGGACTGCTGCAGACGCAGGGCTTTGCCGCGCTGACCCAGTCGCGGGTCGCCGAGGCGGCCGGCGTGCGCCAGAGCCACCTGACCTACTATTTCCCGACGCGCACCGATCTGCTCAAAGCGGTGGTCGAGGCGAGCGCGGGAGCGCTGGTCGAGATGATGGCAGGCGGCGGCAAGCCGAGCCTGGCCAAGGTGCGCGACGTGCTGCTCGCCACGGCCAGGGAGCGGCGCATGCCGCGCCTGATGCTGGCGCTCGTCATGGCGTCTGAAGAGGACCCCTCGCTGAAGGCCTGGCTGCGGGCGTTCGAACGCAACCTGATCGACCGGCTGCTCGGCACCCTGCAGCGCGCCGGTCTCGACGTGACGGTCGAGGAAGTACAGCTCTTTCACGCGACCATGGCCGGCGCCGCCGTCCTCAGCCTGAAGGGCGACGATAGCGATGCCGAGGTCGCCACCCGGACCGCCCGCATGGTGGACCTGGCGCTCGAGCGGCTGGCTGCGTCCAGCAGCGCCCGCATGCCGAAGGGATCGTAAGGCGCCTGACGCCCCATCACCCGTTCCATACAGAGATACGAAGTACGCCACATGAACCTCGCTCGACAGCCCAATGAACGGGTCGCCATCCTCGTCGTGCTCGCCGCGCTGTCGCTTGTCGCTTGCGGCGGTGGCCAGAGTCCCGGCCGGCGATGCAGCTGCCGACTCCGGCAGCGTCAAGCCAGCGATGACCGTCTCCACCGCATCGGTCGCGCGCGCTGATTGGGCCACCCCCGTGGAGGCTTCGGGGGTGATCACTGCCTGGCAGGAGGCGATCGTCAGCGCCCGCGCGGTCGGCGTGCCGCTCATCGACGTGCGCGCTGACGTCGGCGACATCGTCAGTAAGGGACAGGTGCTGGCGCGCTTCGATGACCGCAGCGCCCGGGCCGAGCTGGCGCAGGCCGAAGCCAGCGTCGTGCAGGCGAACGCCAATGCACGCCTGGCCGAGGTCAACCGCGATCGGGCGCTGGCGCTGAAGGGCAGCGGGGCGCTGAGTGAGCAGGATGTCCTGCAGCTGGTCACCCAGGCCGAGTCCGCGGCCGCGCAGCAGGAAGTGGCGCAGGCCGCGCTGGCGACGGCACGGGTGCGCCTCGAGAACACGCAGGTGCGCGCCCCCGACGCGGGCGTCATCACTTCGCGCAGCGCGACCCTCGGCCAGGTGGCGGGCACCGGCATGGAGCTGTTTCGCCTGACCCGCCAGGGGCGCCTCGAGTGGCGCGCCGAGCTCACCGCCCAGCAACTCAACCTGGTCCGCCCGGGCATGGCCGCGTCGGTCACTCTGCCCAACGGCGGCGTGGCCAGGGGCAACGTCCGGCTGGTCGCGCCGGCGCTCGACCCCACCTCCCGTCTCGGCTTTGCCTACGTCGATCTCGAGCCAGGCTCTGCGGCGCGTGGCGCGATGTACGCCGACGGCAAGATCGAGCTGGCCGAGTCGCCGGCCCTGATCGTGCCGGGGGAAAGCGTGGTGGTGCGCGACGGCCGCAGCTATGTGTTTCGTGTCAATGGCGACACGGTCGAGCGCGTCGCGGTGACGGTCGGGCGCCGCCAGGGAGACTGGATCGAGATCACCCAGGGGGTCCAGCCCGGCGAGCAGGTCGCTGTGCGCGGCGCCGGCTTTCTCAACGATGGCGACACGGTACGCATCAGCGATCCGGCGGTCGCCGCCGCGGGCGCCTGAACCATGAATTTAGCCACCTGGTCGATCCGCAACCCGATCCCCGCGATCCTGCTGTTCGTGCTGCTGACGCTGGCGGGCATCTGGGGGTTCCGCGCGCTCAACATCCAGGACTTCCCGGACCTGGACCTGCCCACCATCAGCGTCACGCTGCGCCTGCCGGGCGCGGCGCCGGCGCAGCTCGAGACCGAAGTCGCCAAGAAGGTCGAGGACCAGCTCGCCACGTTGCAGGGTCTCAAGCACATCACCACGACCATCACCGACAGCCAGGTGTCGATGACCGTGCAGTTCGTGCTGGAGCGCCCGCTTGCCGATGCCCTGATCGACGTCAAGGACGCCGTGGATCGCGCGCGCGACGACCTGCCCACCGACCTCGAGCAGCCGCAGGTCAAAAAGGTCACGGTGGGCCCGGGTGGGCCGGTGCTGACCTATGCCGTCACCAGCAGCAAGCTCAACGAAGAAGCGCTCTCCTGGTTCACTGACGATGAAATCGCGCGACGCATGCTGGCGGTGCCCGGCGTCGGTGACTTCGGCCGCGTCGGCGGCGTGCAGCGTGAGGTGCAGGTGCGCGTCGACCCGGCCCGGCTCAACGCCACCGGCGTCACGGCGGTCGAGGTCTCGAGGGCGCTCAAGCGCGTGCAGCAGGAGGCGTCGGGCGGGCGTGGACAGCTCGGCGGCAGCGAGCAGGGCGTGCGCACGATTGCCACCGTGCAACGCGCCGACGAACTCGACGCGCTGCCGATCGTGCTGGCGGACGGGCGCTCCATCCGCCTCGACCAGGTCGCTGAAGTGCGCGATACCATCGTCGAGCGCAGCCAGGCGGCACTGCTCGACGGCAAGCCGGCGGTGGGATTCCAGATCTCGCGCAGCAAGGGCTTCGACGAGACACGCATCGCCGCCGGGGTTGCCGCGGCCATCGAGAGCCTGCGTCGCGATCATCCCGACCTCGACTTCGAGCTCATCGCCAGCTCGGTCGAGCACACCGAGGAGCAATATCGGGCCTCGATCGAAATGCTCTACGAGGGCGCGATCCTGGCCGTACTGGTCATCTGGTTGTTCCTGCGCGACTGGCGCGCCACGTTCATCGGGGCCGTGGCGCTGCCACTGTCGATACTGCCGGCCTTCGCCTTCATGGCGCTCGCCGACTTCTCGCTCAACACCATCACCTTGCTTGCCCTCGCCGTGCTGGTTGGCCTGCTCGTCGACGATGCCATCGTCGAGGTGGAGAACATTGCGCGCCATGCCAACATGGGCAAGACGGTGCGGCAGGCGACGGAAGACGCCGTCAACGAGATCGCGCTCGCCGTCATCGCCACCACCGCGACCCTGGTCGTGGTGTTCCTGCCGACGGCGTTCATGAGCGGCATCCCGGGGCTGGTCTTCAAGCAGTTCGGCTGGACCGTGGTGATCGCGGTGCTCACCTCGCTCATGGTGGCGCGCCTGATCACGCCCATGATGGCCGCCTGGCTGATACGCCCATCGCACCGCAAGACGAGCGACGGCCCCCTGATGCGCTGGTACCTGGGAGCTGTTCGCTGGTGCCTGAAGCACCGCGTCCGCACCGTCATAGCCGGGGGGACATTCTTTATTTTCTCGCTCGCGCTGGTGCCGTTGCTGCCGAAGGGATTCGTGGCCGCGAGCGACCGCGGTCGCACCACCGTTGAGATCGAGCTGCCGCCGGGCGCGACCCTGCAGCGCACGATCATGACGGCCGAGGAGGCCCGCCGCGCCGTCTCCAGCGTCGAGGGCGTGCGCGGCGTGTTCGTCACGGCCGGCACCCCGCAGCGGGTGCGCGGCCCGCAAGGCAGCAGCGCCGGCGAAGTGCGCAAGGCGAGCATGACGGTGCTGCTCGGCGAGCGCGGCAGCCGTCCCAGCCAGCAGGACATCGAGAACCGCATCCGCCCGCTGCTGGCACAGGTACCTGGCGCGCGCTTTTCGGTCGGCGGCGGGGGGCCGGGTGAGAAGCTGCAGCTCATCCTCTCCGGCCAGGACGCCGCGCTATTGAAGCGCAGCGCCCAGCGCATCGAGGAAGGGCTGCGCAGGCTGCCGTACCTGAGTGGCATCAACTCCACCGCGAGCCTCGAGCGTCCGGAGATCACCGTGCGCCCGGATCCGGCGCGCGCCGCCGAGCGCGGCGTCAGCACTGCCGCGATCGGCGAGACCCTGCGCGTGGCGACCAGCGGCGACTTCGACGCGGCACTCGCCAAGCTCAACCTCGACAACCGGCAGATCGACATCCGCGTCATGGTTCCCGAGGCGGTGCGCCAGGACGCGCAGGCGATCGCGGCGCTGCGCGTGCCCGGCCGCGCGGGGCTGGTGCCGCTCGACAGCGTCGCCAGCATCACCGTCGAGAGCGGCCCGTCGCAGATCCAGCGCTATGACCGCAGCCGCAACGTCACTATTACGGCAGACCTCGGCGGCTTTCCCCTCGGCACCGCGCTGCGCGACTCCATGGCATTGCCCGAAGTGACCGGTCTGCCTTCCGGCGTGCGCCTCATCCAGAGCGGCGACGCCGAGATCATGGGCGAGCTGTTCGGCGGCTTCGGCATGGCGCTCCTGACCGGCGTGCTGTGCATGTATTGCGTGCTGGTGCTGCTGTTCCGCGACTGGTTCCAGCCGCTGACCATCCTGTCCGCGGTGCCGCTGTGTGTGGGCGGTGCGTTCATCGCCTTGCTGGCCACTGGCAGCGAGCTCGGCATCTCGCCGCTGATCGGCCTGGTGATGCTGCTCGGGATCGTGACCAAGAACTCCATCCTGCTGGTCGAGTACGCCATCATGGAGATCGAGCAGCGCGGTCTGAGCGAGTTCGACGCGCTGGTCGAGGCGTGCCACAAGCGGGCCCGGCCGATCCTCATGACCACCGTCGCCATGGTGGCCGGCATGACGCCGCTCGCGCTGGGCCTGAGCGGCGACGCCAGCTTCCGCCAGCCCATGGCGATCGCCGTGATCGGCGGGCTGATCACCTCCACCGCGTTGAGCCTGTTGCTGGTGCCGGTGGTCTTCACCTACGTCAGCCGGCTGGAGACAGCGGGCGCGGCGGTGGGTAGGAATACGGGATTCGGCACAGCCGGAGGCGGCGTAGCGGGCGGCGCGGACCGCGGCAGGCCGTGCCGACCGGAGCCCGACAGTCTGCCGAAGATGTATCCGGCAGAGGGGCGGTTCTCCCATCGCTAAGTTGCCCGGGCACGAGTATTGTGGTTGCCCAAACCCCACAAGACAGGGTGCCCCGATGATCCTCCTGCGTCGATTGCGGCACGGCCTGACCGTGCTGCCCCTGATCGTGTTGACAGCTTGCGGCGGCTCGCAGCCCGCGGACGTCGAGGCCGACGACGACGCACGATCCGCTGACGCCATCGAGGACTCCGCCATGCCTTCGTCCGGCGGCGCCAGTTCCGGGGATCACGTCGCCGAGCTGATGGACGCGCGGGTGATCCGCTGGTCTGTCGTCGGCGACTACGCCGGCGAAGACCTCATCCTGAACGTCGGGACAAACGGCTATGCCCCGGTTACCGATCATGTCGAACTGACTTTCGACTACACGAACGAAGGTAACGGCGGACTCACCGGCGAGCCCAAGGTCGTCAACTTCCCGAGCGTCATGGGCGCGCTGCGCAACGGCGCCGAGGGCTGCCGGGCGCCGACCGTGTCGGGCCCCTACGAGCACTCGACCATCGAACAGTTGAAGAACGGATTTGGTGGGCAGCTCACCATGGTCGTCCGCACCGACTACCCGGAAGGCGCGGTTCCGGTCGCCTGCACCGGTGGCGACCAGGCATCCCCGGCCCGCAGCTCCACCACCGAAACCGACTTCATCGTGCCGGGCATCGGCATGCTGACGATGGCCGATGCGCTCACCGGCGACGACCTGCGCGTCGCACCCGACAAGCGCTCCTTCATCGTCAAGCGCTACGGCTGGACCTACACCTACACGCCGAGCCGGGTGCGCTAGCTCACGACGCCGGGCGACCAGTTGATGTCAGCGCCGGCTCGGGTGAGCGGCCGGCTGTTCTGCTCGCCGCGTTACAATGGCGAGGCTTGGCGTCGTCGTTTCTGGACGAGGGACCCGGCAGCGTTCGACGCTACTCCACCACGATCGATGTGGAATGGAGCTTGCCGATGAGGATTCCATGAGCACCTGCCTCACCCGTGACCCGGCCGAGATCTTCAACCAGCCGAAGCCGCTCGAGGACTACAACCCGTTCGAGGCCGACGCCGCGCTGTCCGAGGCGCTCGCGCGCGAGGGTGGCGGCTGGGGGCGGCAGCAGGCGAGCGACTTCGCAGTGCGCATGGGCTCGAAGGAAGTCCTGCAGCTGGGCGAGCTGGCCAACCGGCACACGCCCGAGCTGCATACCCATGACCGCTTCGGTCATCGTATCGACGAGCTGGAGTTTCATCCGGCGTGGCACGAGCTGATGCGCCTCGGCATCGAGGCCGGCCTGCACGCGATGCCCTGGACCGATCAGCGTCCGGGCGCGCAGGTCGTGCGCGCCACGCTGATGATGCTGCGCCACCAGGTCGAGGAGGGCGCGAGCTGCCCGATCACCATGACCTTCGCGGTGATTCCGTCGCTCCGGCTGGCGCCGGAACTCGCCGCGTTCTGGGAGCCGCGCGTGCTGGCCTGCGAGTACGACCCGCGCTCGATGCCCGCCGCCGACAAGCGCGGCGTGCTGTTCGGCATGGCGATGACGGAGCGCCAGGGCGGCACCGACGTGCGCGCCAACACCACGCGCGCCGTGCCGGCAGGCAATGGCGCGTATCAGCTGACCGGCCACAAGTGGTTCTGCTCGGCGCCGCAGTGCGATGCGTTCCTGGTGCTGGCACAGACCGAGGGCGGGCTGTCCTGCTTTCTGCTGCCGCGCTGGCTGCCGGACGGCACTCGCAACCGCATGCACATCCAGCGGCTGAAGGACAAGGTCGGCAATCGTTCGAACGCCTCCAGCGAAGTGCTGTTCGACGGCGCGCTGGCCTGGATCATCGGCGAGCAGGGTCGTGGTGTCGCCAACATCATGGAGATGGTGCGCCACACCCGGCTCGACTGCGCGCTGGGTTCCGCGGCGACGCTGCGGCGCGCGGTCGCCGAGGCCACGCACCACGCGGCGCAGCGCGAGGTGATGGGCACGACGCTGGCGCGTCAGCCGCTGATGCAGTCGGTGCTGGCGGATCTCGCGCTCGAGTCGGAGGCCTCTACGGCACTGGCCTTGCGGTTGGCAGGCGCCTTCGACCGCGCGGCGGGCGACGAGGCAGAGCGCGCGTTCGCGCGGGTGGCCACCGCCATCGGCAAGTACTGGATCACCAAGCGCGCGACCGCGGCGCTGGCGGAGGCCCTCGAGTGCACGGGCGGCAATGGCTTCGTCGAGGAATCCCCCATGGCGCGCCTGTATCGTGACGTGCCGGTCAATGCCATCTGGGAAGGGTCGGGCAATGTGCAGTGTCTCGACGTGCTGCGCGCGCTGACGCGGGACAAGGCGGCGGGCGGGATCCTGCTCGATGAGATCAACTGCGGCCCGCGGCGCGGATGCCGGCTTCGATCGGCTCGCCGCCGAGCTTGGGCGCGACCTGGCGCAGCCGGCTCCGGAAGCCGGCGCGCGCCGCCTTGTCGGACGCCTCGCGATCGCACTGCAGGCGTCACTGCTGCTGCGTTACGCACCCACGCCGGTGGCCGAAGGATTCTGCCGCGCGCGGCTCGGAGAATCCGCCAGCCTGCTGTTCGGCGCACTGCCGACCCGGCATCGACAGCGCCGCCATCCTCGAGCGCGCCACCCCATAAATAGGGGACATTCTCTATTTCCCGCGCGTTCGGCTAGACGCTGCGGTGAACAATAGAGAATGTCCCCATTTTCGAGAACGCTGTATAGTCCGCCCCCCGCCGCCGGCAGTACGGCGGTTTGGAGCCCGAGCGAGACCGTCATGAAGCGCGCCGCCACTGAAAGAGCCCGCACGCTGGACCGCTGGCGTGAACACCTGCGTCGTCACGACGCAAAGGTGGATTGCGTCTGCGAACGACAAGCTGGCCGCTTCCGCAAGGCGCAGCGGGTCGGCGGATGCCGGCGCGCACGCTGCTGGCTGTGTCACGGCGACAAGCTCGCCGGCCTGCCGACGCTGCAGGAACGCCGCGCCGACGGGCGGATGCGTGCGGGCATGGCCGAGGCGGGCGGTCGGGCCGGGACTTAGTGCGCTGTCGTTGTAGTACGCTTGCGCCATGCGCAACCTCCTCGACGGCAAGCGCGTCCTGATCACCCAAGCCCGCGAGTTCATGGGTCCGACGCTGTGTGCCGTGTTCGCCGAGCAGGGCGCTGAAGTCGTCGCAAGCACCGAAGCTCTGCGCGAGCCGGAGGCGGCCGCAGGCGTCGTGCAGGTGGCGGGCGACATCGACGCGATGGTCGTGAATCTCGCGATCGCTGCGCCCAGCACGCCGGCGGCGGACGTCACCGAAGGGGAATGGCGGGAAGTCTTCGCCGCGCTGGTGGATCCACTGCCGCGGCTAATCGGTGCGGTGCTCCCAGGCATGACAGGCCGCGGCGGCGGCAAGATCCTGGTGATGGGCAGCGCCTCGGCGCTGCGCGGCATGAAGCGCGCGTCGACCTACAGCGCCGCCCGCGGCGCGCAACTCGCCTACGTGCAGGCGATCGGCGTCGAACTCGCCGCGAGCAACATCCACGTCAACGCCATCGCGCAGAACTTCGTCGACAACCCGACCTACTTTCCGCCCGAGGTGCAGGCCAACCCGCGCTTCCAGGAACGGCTCAAGCGGGAGGTGCCGCTCGGGCGCCTGGTCTCGGCGCGCGAAGACGCCGAGTTCGCGGCCTATCTGTGCAGTGACGCGGCCAGCTGCTTCGTCGGGCAGGTCTTCCCGGTCTGCGGCGGCTGGGTGGCGCGCTAGGGGACATTCTCTATTGGCTGCTCTGTGCCGGCCCCATTCTCGAAGGCGACGTCGCAACAAAAAAAAGAAAGAATGACCCCATGATCAGATCCACTACCTTCCTCGGCGCCGACCTGGCCTGGGCGGTCGAGAAGCGCACATCCGCCATCGCGGTGCTGCGTGGCGACGCGAATGGCGCCGAGCTTGTGGCGCTCTCCGGGCCGATTATCGGCTCATCGCGGGTTGTGGAGTTCATCGCCGGGCAATCGTCGCTCGACAGCGTCATGGCGGTCGACGCCTCACTGGTGGTGACCAACCCGACAGGCCAACGCGCTTGCGAGAAGCAGGTGAGCCAGCGCTTCGGCGCGCGTGGCGCATCCTGTCACTCGACCAGCCTGGCCAAAGGCTACGCGCGCACCGGCATGCAACTCGTGCAGGACCTCAGCCTGCACGGCTTTACCCATGATTTCGACCTTTCCCAGGCGCGGCAGCGGCCCGGCCGCTGGCTGTTCGAGGTCTATCCCCATCCGGCGATGATCCAACTGTGGGGCCTGCCGCGGATCATTCCGTACAAGAAAGGCTCCGTTGCGCAAAAGCGAATGGGTCTGGCGACGCTGGTCGCGCATCTGCACCGCTTGTGTGCGCCGCCCTTCGGCCTGCTGGAGAATGAACTACTGCGCCAGACTCTGGGCCGCAACCTGCCGGCGCTGCGCGGCCAGCGGCTGAAGGACCATGAGGATACGCTCGATGCCCTTTTCTGCGCCTATCTCGCCTGGCATTGCTGGCGCTGGGGCGCAGAGCGCAGCGAGATGATCGGGACTCTCGAGAACGGCTACATCGTTGTGCCGAAGGCGTCAGACTGAGCTTACGGCCGGGGAGACACCATGCAACTCATCGCGAATGTCGTCGTGGCGCTCGTCGCGCTCATACACATATATATCCTGGTGCTGGAGATGTTCCTGTGGGACAAGCCCGCGGGGCTTCGCGCCTTCGGGCAGACGCAGGAGGCGGCGCGAGCCTCCAAGGTGCTCGCCGCCAACCAGGGCCTCTACAACGGCTTTCTCGCCGCCGGACTCGTGTGGGGGTTGATCCTTGGCACCGAGGGGCTCGGGGTGAAGGTCTTCTTCCTCAGCTGCGTGCTGATCGCGGGCCTGTATGGCGCCGCCACTGCCAGCCGCAAGATCCTGTTCGTGCAGGCACTGCCGGCGGCAGTGGGGTTGGCGCTGCTGCTGGCATAGGGGACATTCTCTATTTCTGCTCCGAAATAGAGAATGTCCCCATTCCTGGTCGGTTGCCGTTGCAGCCATCCTGCGCTGTGACGGTGGCCGCCGCGTCGGCGCACGAGCCCAGCCTTCACCTTCTCCCGATGCGGGTGCGCCGGCTCTGCGCTAGCCTGTCAAAAGATCACCCGACCCCAACGAGTAGTAAAAGGAAATCGCTATGAGTCTGTTTGGTAAGATTCTCGAGAAACTTGGTATTGGCAAGGCTGAGGCAGCACCCGCGCCGGCGCCGGCCACCCCGGCTGCAACACGACCAACCCCGGCCCCGGTGGCCAAGCCCGCCGCTCCGCCGCCGCCCAAGCCGATAGCCGTGGTCGACGTCGTTGCAAATCTGGAGAAGGCGGCCGCAGCGAATCCGCAGAAGCTCAACTGGAAAACATCGATCGTCGACCTGTTGAAGCTACTCGACATCGACAGCAGCTACGCCGCCCGCAAGGCGCTGGCCACTGAGCTAGGCTGTCCGGCTGAGTTGATGGGCGACTCGGCGAAGATGAACATATGGCTTCACAAGACCGTGCTCAAGAAAATCGCCGACAACGGCGGCAACGTCCCCAAGGATCTGCTGGACTGATCTCCGGCCGCTCTGCCGACGTCAGGTGCCTGGACTGGCCAGCCGCAGCGTCAGGGCGTCGGCCAGTGCGGTCAGCGCCCGGTGAAGCTCCGTCTCGAAGACCGCGGTGCCGGCATCGTCCGGGCAATAGTCCTCGACAGGATGGCATGCTACCGGCGACTCCACAGGCAGGCTGTCGAGCCCAACGTGGCGCGCGGCGGGATCGATGCTGACGTCGGCTGACATGTAGACCAGGTTTGCTGCGTACAGGGACGTGTTGGTGGCGGTATCAGCGAGCCGCGCCAGCAGCCTGACTTCCAGGCAGTACGCACCACGCTTGGCGCACTCGCGGATCTTCACGCCTGCGATCCGTGCCGTCAGGGTCTGGCTCGCCGACTGCTCGGGCGGGGCGGGCTCCGCTTCGCCGGACTGCTGCCGCGCTACATCGTTCTCCGGCAGCGCCGCGGACAGCGCGGTCTCGAGCAGGGCAGAGACATGCATCTCGCCCATCTTTTGCGCCAGCCGCTCCGTGCACGGCAACAGCGACTTGCTGGTCATCGCGGCTTCTGCGCGGTCGGCGGCGTGGTCGATGCCCTCGGCTGCCAGCACGACCAGCACGAACACGCTGCCGGTAGTCCCGATGACACTGCTTGGGCGTTTGCGCACGTCTCCAACGCCCGGCGCAACGTCGGTAACCGAGGACGTCTGCAGCGACAGCAATGCGAGATCGATCGGCCGGATTCCAGGGGCGAGATCACCGTATGCGACCAGCGGTACCGTGGAGAGGGCAGCAGTTGACGTCGGCAGGGTCGCGAGGAGCGCCTCGGCCTCGGTGCGTTCATCGAGCACCTTGAACGGCGGACAGTGGCCGACGAGACGGCCAAAGATTCCGCGCAGGCCAGCGCACTCTGCCAACAGCGTCCCAGCGTAGATTGTCTGCCCAGCCTCCGGGACCTGGAACCAGAATCCCTCAAAGGGCTCGAAGTCGGCAGGCCGCTTGCCGCCAACCAGGAACTCCTGCAGTTCCGCGTTCCAGAATACCTCGCGCGCCTTGATGGACGTGTTCGTGAGTGATCCATACCGCGCGCTATCGAGGTGGTAGACGATCGCCGGTGGGTTCTGGTCCCGGCCAGGCGGCACAGCCAGCAGGAAGTAATCGCCTGGCGACAGGGTCAGGTAGATCTAGCCTTCCTTGCCAGATGGCTTTGAAGGCGATCGCAGCTTCTGAGGCTGTGGCGGAGTCTCGCCGCCGTCCAGTGGTGCCAGCAGCAACTTGAATCCCGACAACGGATCCAGCGCATTGCGGCGCTTGCCGTCGACGCTGGCCTCGAGCCTGAGCAGCACAACGGACTTGCCCTGCGCGCCCGCCGATTCGATAGGATCGTCGGCCGCCAGAGCGCTTCCGGCGAGCAGCATCGCTGCAACGATAAAGGTGACATTCTCTCGCACTGCAAGAGCCCAGTCCCTTTTGCTGTATAGCGTCAGCTTTCGGCAAGCGTTCAGTCGCCGCATCGTGGCAAAGCGTAATGCCAAAACGGGGACATTCTCTATTCCCGCTCGAAATAGAGAGTGTCCCCATTTCCCGAAATAGAGAATGTCCCCATTTCCGGGCGGGTTGCTCCTTCGCGCCCCGATATGGCATAGAGCAATCTTCCACGCTGCGACTTGGAGTGGCATGAACGAGTACATGGCCTATCCGGTCAGCCCCTTTCCGCAGGACGAGTTCCTGCTGAGTGCGGACTCGGCCACGCGCGACAAGCTCTCCCCGGTGCTCGCCGCACAGCTCGCCGCGAGTGGCGTCGCCGAGGCCATCGTCGTGCTGCGCGGACCCAAGGCCGGCCTCACTGCCGCGGAGAACGAGTCGCACGCGATGGCGGCTGCGCTGTGCGACGCGTTCGTGGTGGACCGCAACTCGCCCGCGCAGATGATCCGCCGCGCCACGCGGCCCACTGCGGCGCGCGTGCGCAATCTCGAGCGCGCCGGCGTCAGCCTGGTCGATGGCGACATCGCCGCCGGCATGGCCGGCGAGTCACGCGCGAGCCTTTTCGCCGCACTGGGGGTGATGATCGGCGACGTGCGGGCCGACGGCGCCGAGCGCCTCGCCGCGGACGAGCGTGTCGAGTATGTCGCGAGCGCGGTGCCGTTCAGCCTGGTGCGCCCGGTGCGCTCAGCCAGCGCGAAACTCGGCACTACGACCACCTGGGGCATCGAGCAGCTCGGCATTCCGAAGCTGTGGGCCGCGGGGCTCGACGGCAGCGGCGTGCTCGTCGGCCATCTCGACACCGGGGCCGACGGCACGCACCCCGCGCTGAAGAACGCAATCGAGAAGTTCCTGTACGTCGACCCAGCCGGCTTCCCGGGCAAGGGCGGCACGGCGTACGACACCGACCGCCACGGCACGCATACCGCTGCCACGATCGCGGCGCGCGCGGTCAGCGGGCGCCATGTCGGCGTCGCGCCGGCGGCCAGTCTTGCGGTGGCCGCCGTTATTGAGGGCGGCGACGCCGCGCGGCGCATCCTCACCGGCCTCAACTGGGCGGTCACGCAGGGCGTCAAGATCGTCAGCCTGTCGCTCGGCTTCCGCGGCTACGTGGCCGATCTCTATCCCATCATGCAGCGCGTGCGCGAACGCGGCGTGCTGCCCGTGGTCGCCGTCGGCAACGAAGGCCCGGGCACCAGCCGTTCGCCGGGCAACTACGACCTGGTGCTCTCGGTCGGCGCGAGCGACAAGAACAAGCGCGTCGCCGGTTTCTCCTCCAGCCAGCGTTTCAGCCGGCCGGTGGACCCGATCGTTCCCGACGTGGTCGCGCCTGGGGTGGACGTGATCTCGGCCGTGCCGGGCACAGGCTTCATGGCCATGAGCGGCTCGTCGATGGCCACTCCGCACATCGCCGGGCTGGCCGCACTGCTGTGGCAGGCGAAACCGGACGCCACGGTCGATGAGATCGAGCGCTCGATCTTCCACAGCGCCACGCGCGGCAGGACGCTGACCGAAGAGCGCGCCGGCCGCGGCCTGCCGGACGGGCCGAAGGCCTACCAGGCGCTGACCGGCACCAAGCTGCCTGCCGCGCCCAGCAAGACCAGCGGCCGACCGGCGTCGAAGGCGAAGGTCGCCGCCAAGCCACGGCGCACGGCCAAAAGAAAAAAATAGCGGACGGCGTCAGGCGTTCTCGCGGCGCCGCAGCGGCACGTCGATGGCTTCAGGCTTCACGCGCCGCGGCTTCAACGGCTTGATCATGGCGGAGCCCTTGGCGCCGGGCGGCGGCGAGGCGGTCACCACTTCCGGCTGCTTGAGCAGCGTGCGCATGAAGACCGGCACCGCCTCGACGTGGATCGAGTCGAGCAGTTCGAGGTACTGCGAGCGCACCGCCTTGGTGTGGGTTTCCCGCGCGACCCGGCCGAGGACGGACTTCGCCGCCGCCGCCGTCGACCCCCTGGCGGGCGGGCGGATGACGACATAGGCGGCCACCGGGCGCTTCGTCCGGGAGGCGCTCTTGATGGCGGCGGTCAGTTTGGGGTCCACTTTGGCGGTCATGCCCCTTTGTAGCCCGACAGCCCTGCCTCGCAAGTCGTAGGGTGCAGGCTCGGCTAGAATCTGCGCGTTGACCGTTGGCCGGTCATGCTGCCTGCGATGGCAGAGGGAGGCGCATGGCAGCAGACCAGGTCGTAATCGTCGGCGCGGGACCCGT
>CAVPYY010000004.1:0-6230 GCA_963710135.1 uncultured Gammaproteobacteria bacterium
TCGCGCGCGACATCGAGGCCTATCTGCAGGCCCAGCAGCACAAGAGCCTGCTGCGCTTCATCACCTGCGGCAGCGTGGACGATGGCAAGAGCACCTTGATCGGCCGGCTGCTGTATGAATCCAAACTGATCTTCGAGGATCAGCTCGCCGCGCTGGAGGCCGATTCGAAGAAGGTCGGCACCACCGGCGGCGACCTGGACCTGGCGCTGCTGGTAGAACAGTTCGCCGCGGAGCGTGAGCAGGGCATCACGATCGACGTCGCGTACCAGCTTTTTCTCGACCGAGCGCGGAAAATTTCATCGTTGCGGATACGCCGGGCCACGAGCAGTACACGCGCAACATGGCGACCGGCGCGTCGACCGCGGACCTTGCCGTCATTCTGGTGGATGCCCGCAAGGGCGTGCTGCGGCCAGCAGGCCGCCACACCTACATCGTGTCGACTGCTCGGCATCCGTCGGCTGGTGCTCGCGGTCAACAAGATGGACGCGGTCGGCTACGGCCACGACACGTTCGAGGCCATTGTCACCGAATTGCGCGGGTTCGCGGCCCGGCTGGGCCTCGACGAGGTGGTGGCGATTCCCCTGTCGGCGCTGAAGGGCGACAACGTAGTTGCACATTTACGAGCGGCTGCCGTGGTACTACGGCCCATGCCTGCTGGAGCACCTGGAGTCGATCGACATCGAGGAAGACCTGCTGCAGCGTCCGTTCAGGATGCCGGTGCAGTGGGTCAATCGGCCGAATCAGGAGCTTCGCGGTTTTGCTGGCATGGTGGTGTCCGGTGCGATACGGCCGGGCGACGCCCTGCGGGTGCTGCCGTCCGGGCCGCAGAGCAGGGTGACGCGCGTCGTGACGGCGGACAGCGACCTGCAGGAGGCGGTTGCCGGGCAGTCCGTGACGCTGACGCTGGCCGACGAGATCGACGTCAGCCGCGGCGACCTGCTGGCGGCGGCCGACTCACCGCCGTCCGTCGCGGACCAGTTCCAGGTCAGCGTGATCTGGATGCACGAGGAGCCGATGCTGCCGGGACGTCCCTATCTCATCAAGATTGGCACCCGCACGGTGACGGCGACGGTGACGGAGCTACGGCACCGGGTGAACGTCAACACGCTCGAGCACACCGCCGCGCGCCAGCTCGAACTGAACGAGATCGGCGTCTGCAATCTCAGCACTGACCGGGCGATTCCCTTCGACGCCTACGCGGAAAACCGCGACACCGGCGGTTTCGTGATCATCGACAAGCTGAGCAACGATACGGTCGGGGCCGGGCTGATCAATTTTGCGCTGCGGCGCTCGGAGAACGTGCACTGGCAGGCGCTGGACGTGAACCGCGAGGCGCGCGCCCGGCTGAAGGGCCAGAAGGCCTGCGTGCTGTGGTTCACCGGGCTGTCCGGTGCCGGCAAGTCCACGATCGCCAACCTGGTCGAGAAGCGCCTGCACGCCATGGGGCGCCATACCTGCATTCTCGACGGCGACAACGTCCGGCACGGCCTCGACAGGGATCTCGGCTTCACCGAGGTGGATCGGGTGGAGAACATCCGGCGGGTGGCGGAAGTGGCGCGGCTGATGTCCGACGCGGGCCTGATCGTCCTGGTGTCGTTCATTTCGCCCTTCCGCTCGGAACGCCGTCTGGCGCGCGAGTTGCTGCCTGAGGGCGAATTCATCGAGGTGTTCGTGGACGCGCCGCTCGCCGAGGTGGAGAAGCGCGATCCGAAGGGGCTCTATCGCAAGGCGCGCGCCGGCAAGATCCAGAACTTCACCGGCATCGACTCGCCCTACGAACCGCCGGAGCATGCCGAGCTGGTGCTCGACACCACCCGGCTGTCAGCCGAGCAGGCGGCCGAGGCGGTCATTGCCGCGCTGGCCGACGGCGGGCGCCTGTACGGCTGAGCCTTCTGACTCAGATCACTTCGCAGGCGTCCTCGAACTTGAGTCGCGGCCGCGCGGATAGAGCTCCTCGTCGGTACCTTCGCCGAGCGCGCACAGGAAGTTGGACTTGACGCTCGTTCCCGCGAAGAAGGCGGCGTCGACCTTGTCGTGATCGAATCCCGACATCGGTTCGCCGTCGAGACCCAGTGAGCGGGCGGCGAGCATCAGGTAGGCGCCCTGCAGGCTCGAGTTCCGGAACGCGGTGATGTGTGCCTTGCGCGGCTCGACAAACCAGCCGCGCGCGCCGGGATTGTGCGGAAAAAGCTCCGGCAACCGGTCGTAGAACTTCTCGTCCATGCCGATGATCACGGTGACGGGGGCCTGCCGGACCTTGATCACGTTGCCCGAGTCCACGCACTCCAGCAGTCTGCTGCGCGCCGCCTCGCTCTGCACGAAGACGAAACGCGCCGGTGAGCAGTTGGCGGAGGTCGGACCCATGCGCAGCAGGCCGTACAGCGCCCGGAGCGTGTCCTCGGGAACGGGCCTGCTGCTCCAACGATTGTGGGAGCGGGCCTCGCGGAAGAGTTGATCGAGGGCTCGGGAATCCAGCGCAGACTTCATGCTTCGGCTCGCTTCGCGATGTCGGGCGTCTGAGTATACTCGGCACTCGTCGCAGCATTGCGGCACGAGCGGGGCGCGGATCGTGACGGCCATGCGTAATTCCCGGCTTTCCGCCGTGCGGCCCGGCTTCGAGTTCGATACGCGGGCGCTGGCCGAGTATCTCGCGACGATCGGGGATACTCCCGGCCCGCTCGAGGTGAGGCAGTTCTCCGGTGGGCAGTCCAATCCCACCTACCTGCTCGAGTCAGGGGCGGGTCACCGTTACGTACTGCGCCGCAAGCCGCCGGGACCGCTGCTGCCGTCCGCACATGCCATCGAGCGGGAATACCGCGTGCTGCAGGCCTTGCGGGAAACCCCGGGGATCGCTGTGCCGGCGGGCAATTGGCTTCTGCGCAGACGAATCGGTGATTGGCACCGCCTTCTATGTCATGGATTACGTGGAGGGCAGGCTGTTCCGGGACGCCGCGTTTCCCGAAGTGCCGACCGCCGATCGCGCGCCGCTTGCCCATGCCACGGTGGATGCCCTGGCCGCCCTGCATCGCGTCGATTACGAGCAAGTGGGGCTCAGCGACTTCGGACGGCCCGGCGGCTACGTCGGCCGCCAGTTCAGGCGATGGTCGGGGCAGTACCTCGCGGACCCGGACGCCGGACGCGTGGCAGCGATGGATCGCATGATCGAGTGGTTGCCGGACAACATACCGGCGGCTGAGACGACCTGCGTTGTGCATGGCGACTATCGCTGCGACAACGTGCTGTTCCACTCCGCCCGGCCGGAGGTCGTCGCGGTGCTGGACTGGGAGCTGGCGACGCTCGGCGATCCTTTGGCGGACTTCGGCTACCACGTCATGATGTACAGGATGCCGCCGCTCGGCGTAACCGGTCTCCTCGGCCGCGATCTGCAGGCGCTGGGATTGCCGGATGAGCACGAATACGTGGCGCGCTACTGTGCCCGGACCGGCAGGGCGTCCCTCCCTGACCTCGATTTCTACGTCGCCTTCAACCTGTTCAAGCTTGCGGCGGTGTTCCACGGAATCCGCGGACGCCTGCTGCGTGACACGGCGGCGGGTGAGCAGGCACGCGAGTACGCAGCCCAGGTCGAGCCGATGGCGGAACTCGCCTGGCAGGCTGCGGCGCGTGCGACGCGACGGGAATGCTGAAGCCTGCCGTCAGGCGGTGGCCCGGCGCCGCGCCAGTTCCACCAGCAGCACGCCCGCGATGATGATCGCCGTGCCGAGCAGCTGCTCGACGGTCATGCGCTCGTCCAGCACGAGCCACGCGACCGCAATGGTGGAGGGCGGGCCGACCGTGCTGACGATGGCCGAACGCTCGGCGCCGATGCGCCGCACGCCCTCGGCCAGCAGCAGCACGGGTGCGACGGTCGAGAACAGGACCAGCAGCACCATCAGCCACCAGGTCGCCGCGTCCGGCGGCAGCGGCAGTGCGGAGTGGCGCGGCACGTACCAGGCGAGCAGCGCCACCGAGGCGCCGGTCATCGCGAAGACCGTGAACGGCAGGGTGCCGACCGACCGCGTGTAGCGCTCGCTCAACAGGAAGTAGGTTGCGAACGTCGCCGCGCACAACAGGACGCACAGCGCGCCGGTCGAGTTGGCGGCGAGCATGTCCTGGTCGAACGCGCCCACGGCGAGCGCGATGCCCACCCAGGTGATCACGATGGCGCCGGCGACGCGCGGCGACGGCCACTTGCGCGCAATGAGCGCGGTGGCGAGCACGACCATGGCGGGGTAGGTGAACAGCAGCGCCCGTTCCAGGCTCGCGTCGATCAGCGTGAGGGCGTAGAAGTCGAGCAGCGAGCCGAGGCTGTAGCACAGCGCGCCCGCGAACGCCGCAGCGGCGATCGACCTGGCCGGCGCACGCAGGATCGCGGCGGCCGCGCCATAGTGCAGCGCCCAGGCCCAGAACAGCGGTGCCGCCAGCAGCGAGCGCAGCACGACGACGGACTCGTAGTCCATGCCGTGCGCGTAGATAAGCTTGGTGATGACCCCCTTGATCGCGAGCAGGAACGCGCCGATGGCGACCAGCAGGCCGCCTGCGACGCGCGAAAGGCCGGGCCCATCCCGCCCGGCCGAGATCAAGTCGTGCCCCCGAATCCTGCGAATCGCGCGTAGTCGGCGAGGTCCATGCGGGCAGGGCGATAGGCGTTCACCGGGTCACGCGGATCCGCGTACCCGAGTGCCATGCCGCAGATCAGCATCTGGCTCGCGGGCGCGCCGAGTTCGGCGCTGACGATGCGGTGGAAATTGGCCCAGGCGGCCTGCGGGCAGGTGTCGAGTCCGAAATCACGGGCCACCAGCATGATGCTCTGCAGGAACATGCCGTAATCCAGCCAGCTGCCGGGCTGCAGGTCGCGATCGATGTAAAAACAGCCGACCGGCGCGCCGAACAGGTCGAAGTCGCGCAGCTCTGCTCCAGCGTGGTGGTCGTCGCGGCGACGCCGAGCAACGTGTACAGGCCCAGCCGCAGGCCCGGGCCGGGCGAGGAAGGGTCGCGCCAGGGTCGGGTAGAATCGTATTCGCGCTGGTGCGGATCGCGGTGGTGGCGCGCGGCGGAGGTGACCTTCCGGCAGAGGTCGTCGCGCGCCGCGCCTGCGACGGCGTAGACGTGCGAGGGTGGATGTTGCTGCCACTGGCGCAGGGCTGGTCAGCGTCAGGATTCGTCGTACCGTCGCCCGCTCGAGGGGCTGTTTCAGGAAGGCACGCTTGGAGGAGCGCGGCGCCAGCGCATCGGTCACGTCGATGCGGCGCGGTCAGTTTGCGGACGCGTGCCGCATGCGCCGCGCGGATCTTCGGAGTCACTCGGCGGTCGTCTTCACCCGGCCCACAGCCTGTGGAAGGACCGCAGGGTGGCATCTGCATTTCGTCGCTGCAGGCGCCGGTGGCGTCGAGACGATGACGACGCCGAACCGGCGGTCCAGGCTTCGATGGTGGTCATGCCGACGCAATTGTTGGTCGGCACGCTGGTGACGACGATGTTTCGACGCCGATGCCGCGCAGGTGCGATCGACGCCGGTCGAGGCGAAGGCGCCCATGGTGGTCGTCTTGAGCACGAGTTCACCCGGCAGCGGCTTCAGTTCGTCGACGATTTCGGTGCTCGCGCGTGCCGACGCGATCGTCGATGGCCTGCATCCGATCGCTTCAGGCGCAGCGGAGCGTCGCTGAAGTCAGCGAGTCGCGAGCCGTAGGCGACGAAGATGACCTGCGCGCCGGCCGCGCGGAAAGGCGTCGGCGAGCGGCGGGAATTCGGGACGACGAGTCGATCGATGCGGATGAAACGATACTCGGCGTCGGCCAGGCGCCCCTGCGACCCGAGGAGCCGCCGAGGCCATGCGCGCGGCGCCACTCGCGTACTGGAGGTCCACCAGGACCAGGGCCGTGAGCGGGTCAGGACGAACCCGCGGGTGAAATCGTCGACGTAGGTGGGATCGGCCATGCGCGCGCCTCGACGTGGTGTTAATGTCCGGACAATGTACCCTGTTGCGGTGGGGCTTTATTCCTGCAGCGCCGCGTCGCGAGAGGTAGGCAGATCGCCGGTTCCGCTGCCGGGCCGCATTGTATACAGTCCGCCGCGTCGGTCCGCCGCGGGCCGAGCAGGTCGAGGAGCGCCCCATGCCCGGACCCCTGGACGGTATTCGCGTCGTCGAGTTCACGAGCGTCGTGCTCGGCCCCTGGGCCTGCCAGATGCTGGCGGACATGGGTGCCGACGTCGTCAAGGTCGAGGCGCCCTAC
>CAVPYY010000005.1:0-122883 GCA_963710135.1 uncultured Gammaproteobacteria bacterium
TAATATCCGTCCGATGATGTCGGGGGAGGCCATCACATGCGCCGGCTGCAGGTAGGCGGTGCGGCCGACGATCTGGCCGGGATTGCGGGCGGCGCGTTCGAACAGCACATCGACGGTGCTGCCAATCGTGGCCGCGTTGAAGGCCGATTGCTGGCTGTCGATCAATTCCTGAAGCCGCACCAATCGCTCGTCCATTTCAGCCGCTGACACCGTCTCCTGCATGTCCGCCGCCGGCGTGCCGGGCCGCGGCGAATACTTGAACGAATAGGCGCCAGCGTATCCGATTTGCGTGACCAGCGCGAGGGTCGCGGCAAAATCTTCCTCGGTCTCGCCGGGGAAGCCGACGATAAAATCCGATGAAAAAGCAATATCTTGCCGGGCGTCGCGAAACCGGTCGATGACGCGGCGATAATCGTCGGCGGTATGCTTGCGGTTCATGGCCGCCAGAATCCGGTCGGAGCCGGACTGCACCGGCAGGTGCACGAACGGCATCAGCGCCGGCAGATCGCGATGCGCCGCGATCAGCGTGTCGTCGACGTCGCGGGGATGGCTGGTCGAGTAGCGCAGGCGCGCGATGCCCGGAATTTCGGCAAGGCGATGCAGCAGCGCGCCGAGCGACCAGGTCCGGCCGTCCGGGCCCTCGCCGTGATAGGCGTTGACGTTCTGGCCGATCAGGGTGATTTCGCGCACGCCGTTGTCGGCGAGCCGCTGCACGTCGTCGACGATCTTGCGCGACCGGGCGCGAGACTTCCGCGCCGCGCGTATAGGGCACCACGCAGAAGGTGCAGAACTTGTCGCAGCCTTCCTGCACGGTGACGAAAGACGAGATGCCGCGCGCGCGGATCGCAGCCGGCTTCGGCGGCGGCAGGAAGCCGAATTTGTCCTCGACCGGAAATTCGGTCTCCAGCGCGCGGCCGTCGCTCTTCGCGCGCGCCAGCAGCTGCGGCAGGTGGTGATAGCTCTGCGGGCCGACCACGACATCGACGACCGGCGCGCGGCGGATGATCTCGTCGCCCTCGGCCTGCGCGACGCAGCCGGCCACCGCGATGTTCATCTGCGCGGCCCTGGCGCGCGGCTTCGTCCTTGGCGACGCGCAGCCGCCCGAGTTCGGAGTAGACCTTCTCGGAGGCCTTTTCGCGGATGTGGCAGGTGTTGAGGATCACCAGGTCGGCGTCATCCGACGCTGGCGGTCTCGACAAAGCCTTCCGGCGCCAGCGTGTCCACCATGCGTTGCGCATCGTAGACGTTCATCTGACAGCCGTAGGACTTGATATGCAGCTTGCGCGGCGGGTTCATGGAACCTGGATTGATGTGCTGAAGGTGGCGCCATTGCGGCGCAGGGCTCAGTTATAGGCTAAAGCGCTGAAAATCCAGCGCAATAAAGTCATCCGGGCTTTGCGCCGAATTGCGCGATCAGACCGGGCAATTGCGCGCATATGCGCTCAAGCGTCATCATGGCCCGGCGGCCGCTGCAGCGTGTCGCCGCAACCGGGCCGGCAATGGCTGCCGCCGTGGAAACCGAGCACGGGCATCCCGGCGGCGACGCGCGCCGCGATGCCGGGCGAGGCTGTCCTCGATCACCGAGGCAATCCGCGGGCGCGGTGCGCCGAGGCTGTCCTCGATCACCAGGCGGCGACCGCGCCCGCATCTGCCGGCGGCGAACAGAAACAGGTCCGGCGCCGGCTTGCCGCGCTCGACCTGCGCGGCGGAAAAGATGTGGGCGCGAACCGGTCGTACAGCCCGGCGCATGTGAGGCTGTGCGCGATCTTCTTCCGGCGTGCCCGCTCGATGCGACGCAGACGGGCAGTGCCGATCGCGGCCAGCGCCTCGCCGATATGGGGAATGGCTCGCAGCGATCGTCGCAAACAGCCGCAGCGTCGGCGTATGACCTGGATCTCGAAATCGCTCGGGCAGAGCTGCGGCCGAGTCTCGGTTTCGACCTCGAGCGTCGCCTGCGCGATCGAGCGGCCGAGAAAGCGTTCGAGCACCTGATCCGGCGTGATCGGATAGCCGTGGCGCGTCAGCATTTCGGCATGCGCGCGGCAGGAAATCACTTCGCTGTCGACCAGCACGCCGTCGCAATCGAAGATGACGAGATCGAAAGTCGATCCTTGTCCTGACGCGTATTCTTCACGCGAACCGGCACTTCGCTTGAAAACGCTGCGGTCAGGATTTGTCGTCGTCGAGCGGCACGCAATACAGCTCCAGCCGGTGATCGACCAGCTTGTAGCCGAGCTTGCGGGCGATTTCGGCCTGCAGCTTCTCGATTTCCTCGGACGGTGAATTCGATCACCTTGCCGTCGCGCAGGTTGATCAGGTGATCGTGATGGCTGTCGCGCATCTGCTCGTAGCGCGCGCGGCCCTCGCGGAAATCGTGCCGCTCGATGATGCCGGCGTCCTCGAACAGCTTGACGGTGCGATACACCGTCGAGATCGAGATCTTGTCGTCGACCGCGACGCAGCGGCGATACAGTTCCTCGACGTCGGGATGATCGACCGGACTCCGCCAGCACGCGCGCGATGACGCGGCGCTGTTCGGTCATGCGCATGCCGGTGGCGGCGCAGCGGGCCTCGATGCCGGTGGCCTTGAGCGCGGACGTGGATTTCAGTGCGGTCATGATTCGTCGCCTTCGGCACGCATGATCCGCATGGCTCGTGGGCGATCGTCATGCGCCTACGGGGGTCTTCTGCCACTCGCGCGCGTCACGACAAGTCGCGCCGCATCAGAAGTGCGTTCAATTGTTCGCCGTTGGCCTCCTGGTAATAGCGTTCGCGGCGGCCAACGACGGCAAATCCGGCCCGTTCGTAGAGCCGCCGCGCCGGCTGATTATTTTCCTCGACCTCGAGGAACACCGTGCGCACGCCGCGGCCGGCGAGATGGCCGAGATGCGTCAGCAGCAGGTTGCGCGACAGGCCGCGGCCGCGCTGGTCGGCGGCGACCGCGATCGACAGGATTTCGGCCTCGTCCGCCGCCATCCGCGACACCGCGAAGCCGATGATCTTGCGTCCGAGTCTCAGCCGATGCACCAGCGTGTTGCGCTCGGTCAGCATGGCCTCGAATTCGCCTTCGCCCCAGCCGCGGTGAAACGAGGCGCCGTGCAGTTGCGCCAGACGGGCCGCGTCGCGCTGGGTCGCCGGCTCGACCACCGCGGTGCCGCCGCGCCACCATTCGGCAGCCAGAGCCATCGCTCATCATGACGCCGGCGGCTGCGCGGCTCGCGGCAGCGGATCCTTGCGAAGGCTTGGCGTCGGGCGCGCGCAGATAATAAGGCCGCGCCGGGGCGGTGTCCGGACTGACCGCGGCGCCCAGCCACGCCACCCAGGCAATATCCGGCGCCGGCTGCGCATCGACCCTGAAAGGCGGCGGCGCATCGGCCGGCCAGCGGTCGGCGAGAATCTGGCGGCGTTGCCGACCAGATGCGGCGCGCCGAACCTGCGCGGCGTCGAGCGCTTCCTCGATCGGCGCGACGCTGCGGCCGGATCAGCGAACTGCCGTCGCCGCTCACCACCTGAAAATAGACGTGGTCATGCCGCGCATCGATCGCCGAGATGACCGGCTGCTGCGGCGTTCTGGCCGACGACGGGCGCGGCATAGGCCGTCAGCGTGGTCAGTCCGACCACCGGCTTGCCGGCGGCCAGCGCAATGCCGCGCGCGGCCGAGAGGCCGACCCGCAAGCCGGTGAAGCTGCCGGGGCCGGTGGTCGACGGCGATTCGGTCGAGCGCAGCAAACGCGATGCCGGACGCCTTCATGACGCGCGCGATCAGCGGCATCAGGGCTTCGGCATGGCCGCGCTTCATCGGCTGCGATTCCTGCGCGATCAGTCTGCCGTCGTCGGTGTCGAGCACGGCGGCGGCGCAGGCGTCGAGCGCGGTGTCGATGGCGAGGATCAGCATGGAAGTGAGGTTTCAGCGCTTGATGATCAGCGGCTTATTCAGCTTAGTGGCGCGGAACACGCTTGTCGTCCCGGTCGCCTGCCTGTGGAGGCTAGCGGAAAGCCTCGCGCTCATTTCGAGGCGTGCTGCATCATCATCGCGACTTCTGCGACGCTAAGACCATTGAAGTTATGGCGGAATTATAGAAGTCTTACCATACCGGTGGAGAGCCTGATTCCCAAGGAATGCGGGTCAGTGGGGGTCCGGACGGTGCATCTTCGGCAGTATCGAGCCACGCCCGTCCTGCATTTGAGAACGCTTTTTCATGCCTTTCTGGAAAAACGATTCTTCCGCCGGCGATGCACTGGCGCAGGCTACCGCGATCGGCAGGTCGCAGGCGGTGATCGAGTTCAACATGGACGGCACGATCATCACGGCCAACGAGAACTTCCTCGACGCGTGGGCTACCGCTCGACGAGATCCAGGGCAAGCATCACAGCATGTTCGTCGACGCCGACCGAGCGCGACAGCGCGGCGTATCGCGAGTTCTGGGCGAGCGCTCAACCGCGGCGAATTCCAGGCCGCCGAGTACAAGCGGATCGGCAAGGGCGGCAGGGAGATCTGGATCCAGGCGTCCTACAACCCGATCCTCGACGGCGGCGGCAAGCCGTTCAAGGTCGTCAAGTTCGCCACCGACATCACCGCGCAGAAGCTCGCGAACATGGAGGATGCGGGCCAGATCGCGGCGATCGGCCGGGCGCAGGCGGTGATCGAGTTCAACATGGACGGCACGATCATCACGGCCAACGACAACTTCCTGCACGACGCTGGGCTACACGCTCGACGAAATCCAGGGCAAGCATCACAGCATGTTCGTGCGACCCGGCCGAGCGCGACAGCGCCGACTATCAGGAGTTCTGGGCGAAGCTCAACCGCGGCGAGTACCAGGCGGCCGAGTACAAGCGGATCGGCAAGGGCGGCAAGGAAGTCTGGATCCAGGCTTCCTACAACCCGATCCTCGACGAGAACGGCAAGCCGTTCAAGGTGGTGAAGTACGCCACCGACGTCACCGAGCAGAAGCTGACAGAACGCCGACTTCGAGGGCAGATCGAGGCGATCGGCAAGTCGCAGGCGGTGATCGAGTTCAACATGGACGGCACGATCGTCGACGGCCAACGACAATTTCCTCAACGCGTGGGCTACACGCTGGACGAGATCAAGGGCCAGCATCACAGCATGTTCGTCGATCCGATCGGAGCGCGACAGCGCCGGACTACCGCGAATTCTGGGCCAGAGCTCAACCGCGGCGAGTACCAGGCCGCCGAGTACAAGCGGATCGGCAAGGGCGGCAAGGAGGTCTGGATCCAGGCTCGTACAACCCGATCCTCGATCTCAACGGCAAGCCGTTCAAGGTCGTGAAGTACGCCACCGACACCACCGCGCAGGTGCTGGCGCGCATGAGGCAACGAGCAGGTCCGCGGCATGATCGGAATCGGTGGCGGCCGGCGCCGAGGAACTGAACGCCTCGGTCCGTGAAATCTCGGAGGCGATGACCAAGTCGACGCGAGACCGCCGCGACCGCGGTCGATCGGGTCGAGGCCGCCGATGCAGCAGGCGCAGCGGCTGAACGAGGCGGCGGAGTCGATGAGCGGCATCGTGGAGCTGATCGGCAACATCACCGGCCAGATCAATCTGCTGGCGCTCAACGCCACGATCGAATCGGCGCGCGCCGGCGAGGCCGGCAGCGGCTTTGCCGTGGTCGCCTCCGAGGTCAAGAACCTCGCCAACCAGGCCAAGCAGGCGACCGACAAGATCGAGCAGGAGAAATCGGCAATCTCGAGCGGAATTTCCGGCGACGTCGTCGGCGCGCTCAACTCCATCAAGCAGGCGATCCAGGAGGTCAGCGAATACGTGACGTCGACCGCGGCGGCGGTCGAGGAACAGAGCACGGTCACCAGCGAGATGTCGAACGGCATGCAGCGAGGCCGCGGCGGAAGCGGCCAGCATCGGGGCGGGCGGCGTAGGAGGTCGTCATTCCGGGATGAATGGCAGAGCGGCGACATAGGCGAAGCGTGCGCACCATCCAACGACACGGATTCGCTATGGTGGGCATCGCTCGCCGTAGCCCGCCCGACCACACTCACATCGGCCGGACTTCGACCACGTCGGGCACGAAGTGCTTCAGCAGGTTCTGGATGCCGTGCTTCAGCGTCGCGGTCGAGGACGGGCAGCCGGCGCAGGCGCCCTTCATGTTGAGATAGACGATGCCGTCCTCGAAGCCGCGGAAGGTGATGTCGCCGCCGTCCTGGGCGACCGCCGGGCGCACCCGCGTCTCGATCAGTTCCTTGATGGTCGCGACCGTCTCGGCGTCGGCCTCGTCGAAGAACTCGTCTCCTCGTCGGCGGCCTCGTCGCTGCCGGCGCTGCCGTCGGCCAGCACCGGCGCGCCGGACATGAAGTGCTCCATGATGGCGCCGAGGATCGCCGGCTTGAGGTGCTGCCAGTCGCCGTCCGTCCTTGGTGACGGTGATGAAGTCGTAGCCGAAGAACACGCCGGTGACGCCGGGGACGTCGAACAGCCGCTCGGCCAGCGGCGAGCGCGCCGCGGCTTCGCGGTTGGCGAATTCCAGCGTGCCGCTGTCGAGCACGGTGCGGCCGGGAAGGAATTTCAGGCGTGGCGGGATTGGGCGTGGCTTCGGTCTGGATGAACATGGCTTCTCTCCGGCGTCGCCGGTTCAAGGCCGGCGCGTGCGGTCTCCATTAGCAGATGGCGACGGCGAACGCACGGTCAAGCGGGCGCAGAATCCAGCAATTCTGGCGTCCGCAGCGATTCGCTCGCACGACGGCTGCTAGGCCAGCGCGTCGATGTCCTCGTCGCTGAGGTCGCCGGCACGATGGTGACCGGAATCGGGAACGAGCCGACCGTCTTGGCGCGATCGAGGCGACCAGCGGGCCGGGGCCCTCCGGCCCGGGATTGGCGGCCAGCACCAGGATCGCGATATCGTCGTCCTCGTCGATCAGGTCGAGGATCTGCTCGGTCGGGTCGCCCTCGCGGATCACCCGTTCCGGCGTGATCGCGGCGATGCCGTTGGCGCGGCCGGCGGCGCGGTCGAGCGCCGCGTTGGCGGCCTCCTCGGCCTCGGCGCGCATGATGTCGGCGACGCCCAGCCATTGCTGGTTCTGGTCCTCGGTCTCGATGACGCGCAGCATCACCACGCCGCCGCCGACGCGGATCGCCCAGCGGCTGGCGTAGTAGACCGCGCGGTCGCATTCCGGGGTGTCGTCGATGATGACCAGGAATTTCGGCTGTGACCCGTCTCGTAGCTTCGTCGCTGGGTGGTCATGCATGTCCCGGTGCTGCGCCAAACCGACGCATGCTGCCACGGCGCAGCCATGCCTCCGACAAGCGGCGCGCGACGGTCGTCGGCGACAGGTAATCGCAGGCTAGAACTCAGCTTGCGGACGAAACCGACGATGTCCTTGCGCCGCGCTGCATGGTCTCGTCGGCGATGGCGCGCGCGCGGTCGGCGCCGTCGGCCAGGATCGCGTCGACATGGCCGGGGTCGGCGACCAGCCGCTTCATCTCGGCGGCGATCGGCGACGAGCTTGGCGACGCAGAGCTCGACCAGCGCCGTCTTGAAGCTGGAGAACTGCCCGCCGCCGAACTCGCGTCAGCACCTCGGCCTTGCTGCGCTCGGCCAGCGCCGCATAGATGCCGACGAGGTTGTCGGCCTCGGGCCGGCCCTCCAGGCCCTCTTCCTCGGACGGCAGCGGCTCCGGATCGGTCTTGGCCTTGCGGATCTTCTGCGCGATGGTGTCGGCGTCGTCGGTCAGGTTGATGCGCGAAATGTCGGACGGGTCCGACTTCGACATCTTCTTGGTGCCGTCGCGCAGGCTCATCACCCGCGTCGCCGGGCCCCGTGATCAGCGGCTCGGGCAGCGGGAAGAACAGTGCCGTCATCGACGCCGTGGCTGCGGATCGACTCGGCAAAGTCGTTGTTGAACTTCTGCGCGATGTCGCGCGACAGTTCGAGGTGCTGCTTCTGGTCCTCGCCGACCGGCACATGGGTGGCGCGATAGAGCAGGATGTCGGCCGCCATCAGCACCGGATAGGCGTAGAGCCCGACCGAGGCGTTCTCGCGGTCCTTGCCGGCCTTCTCCTTGAACTGGGTCATGCGGTTCAGCCAGCCGAGGCGCGCGACGCAGTTGAAGATCCAGGCCAGCTCGGCGTGCTCGGAGACCTGGCTCTGGTTGAAGACGATGTGCTTCTTCGGATCGATGCCGGCGGCGATGAAGGCCGCGGTCACCTCGCGGGTGTTGCGCGCGAGCTCGGCCGGGCCGCCCCAGACGCCACCGCGCGTGATCGCGTGCAGGTCGACGACGCAATAGATGCAGTCATGCGTCTCCTGCAGCTCCACGAAGTTGACGATCGCGCCGAGGTAGTTGCCGAGATGCAGATTGCCGGTCGGCTGGACGCCCGAAAATACCCGTTCAACAAAAGCCATGGTCAGCTTCCTCAAGGTCCAGATTGCGGATGCCTGTTTCGCGCCGTCGTTTGCCACGCAGGGCCTATCGGCGCAAGCGCGCTAGCGGCTTTGTCTTGCCTGATGGCGTTAACCGCCTCGCGCCAGCCGGTGACGCCGAACAGCCCCAGGAACAGCCCGTAGATCGCGATTCCCGCCGCGATCACGGCAAGCCAGCAGCACGGCCTGCACCAGGCCGTGCGCGCCCGCGGCAAGCGCCGGCATCGACCGCGCCGCCAGCCACAGCAGCGCGCCCATCGCGAGCGCCGCCAGCACGATGCGCGGCAGCCGCCGCTGCGCGTCCGGCATCGATCGAGAATCCGAACGTCGCCGCGCCGCGGCGGATCAGGCTGAACGCCATGCTCCACGCGCCGAGCGCAATCGCCGGCCGCGATGCCGTCGGCGCCGTACCAATGGCCGAGCAGGAAGGCCAGCCGCGATCGCCAGCACCACGCCCTTCAGCGTCGCCACCAGCGGCGTCATCGTATCCTCGCGCGCGAAGAACGCCGGCGACAGCGCCTTGACCAGCACATGCGCCGGCAGCGCCAGCGCCAGCCACATCAGCGCGCGCGCGGTCGCCGCGGTATCGGCGGCGGTGAAGGCGCCGTGCTCGAACAACAGCCGCACGATCGGCTCGCTGAGCACCATCAGGCCGAGCGTCGCCGGCAGCGCCAGCCCGACGGCGAGTTCGAGGCCGCGCGATTCCGCATGCGCGATGGCGGCGCGGTCCTCGCCGCGCACGCGCGCGCGTCAGTTCCGGGATCAGCACCGTGCCCATGGCGACGCCGACGATGCCGAGCGGCAGTTCGACCAGGCGGTTGGCGAAATAGAGCCACGACACCGCCGACGGCGACGACGAGGCGATGATCGCGCCGGCGACCATCAGCAATTGCGGCGCGCTGCGATGGCCATCATGCCCGGCACCGCCTTGCCGAGAAAGCCGCGGATCTCCGTGTCGAACGAAATCCGCAGCGGCGTTGCGATGCCGCTCGCCGCGGCGCAGCACCAGCATCGACAGTTGCAGCAGCCCGGCGACGCCGACGGTGGCGGCGATGATCTGCGCGGCTTGCACCGCGTCGGGCCGCACGGCGAGCAGCGACGGCCATCACCGCGATCAGCGCGATGTTGAACAGCAGCGGCGAGAACGCCGTCAGCGCAAAGCGCCCCTGCGCGTTCAGCAGCGCCATCATCACGGTCACCGGGCCGGCAAAGGCGAGGTACGGCAGCATCAGCCGGGCATTGTCGACGGCGAGCTGCAGCGTCTCGCGGCCGGCAAATCCCGGCGCCAGCACGGCGATGACGAGCGGCATCACCAGCGCCGAGCAGCGCCGTGGCGGCGATCAGCGCCACCGTGACGGTGCCGAGCACGCGGCCGGCGAAGGCCGCCGCCGCGACCGCGCCGTCGGTCTCGCGCACCCGCAGCCAGGCCGGCACCAGCGCCGCGTTCAGCCCGCCCTCGGTCAACAGCCGCCGGACGACATTGACCAGCTGAAACGCCACCAGGAACGCGTCCGCGACCGGCGCCTGCGCCGAGCAGCGCCGCGAGCGCCGAATCGCGCACGAATCCGAGCAGCCGCGAGGCCAGCGTTCCCGTCGAGACGGTGAGGAAGGAGCGGATCATCGGAGGGGTTGTATAGCAGTCCACAACGCGTCATGGGCCGGCTTGTGCCGGGCATCCACGTCTTACGGTCTTGACGCAAACAAGACGTAGATGCCCGGCGGCATACTAAGCCCGGGCATGACGGGAGAGCGGTGGCCGCTTCCCTTGCTGGCGCGGGCCGATCTGGTAGGCCGCAGCCATTGCCGCGCTCGGCCTCATCGCAATTGCCGTAAACAGGACGGACGAATGACCGACGCAAAATACGACGTTCTCGGGATCGGCAATGCGATTTTCGACGTGCTGGTGCAGACCGACGAGGGTTTTCTCGCCCGCCACGGCATGACCAAGGGCGGCATGGCGCTGATCGACGAGGCCCGCGCCGCCGCGATCTACAGGGACATGGGCCCGGCGACCGAGATGTCCGGCGGCTCGGCGGCCAACACCATCGTCGGCCTCGCCAGCTTCGGCGCCCGCGCGGCCTTCATCGGCAAGGTCAAGGACGACCAGATCGGCGGCCTCTACACCCACGACATCCGCGCCGCCGGCGTCGCCTTCGAGACCAGGCCGGCGGCCGACGGCCCCGCCACCGGCTGCTCCTACATCCTGGTGACGCCGGACGGCGAGCGCACCATGAACACCTATCTCGGCGCCGCGCAGGATCTGACGCCCGCCGACATCGACGAGGCGCAGGTCGCGGCCTCCGCGCATCATCTATCTCGAAGGCTATCTCTGGGATCCGCAAGAACGCCAAGGAAGCCTTCGTCAAGGCCGCGACCATCGCGCACGGCGCCGGCCGCCAGGTGGCGCTGACGCTGTCGGATTCGTTCTGCGTCGATCGCTACCGCGACGAGTTTCTCGACCTGATGCGCAAGGGCACCGTCGACCTCGTGTTCGCCAACGAGGCCGAACTGCATTCGCTGTACCAGACCTCGGATTTCGACACCGCGCTGAAGCAATTGCGCGCCGATACCAAACTCGGCGTCGTCACCCGCAGCGAAAAGGGCTGCGTGGTGGCCGCGAAGGACGGCGTCACCGCGGTGCCGGCGTTCCCGATCGAGAAGCTGGTCGACACCACCGGCGCCGGCGACCTGTTCGCCGCCGGCTTCCTGTTCGGCCTGGTGCGCGACGCCGGTTACGAGAACGCCGGCCGGCTCGGCGCGCTGGCAGCGGCCGAAGTGATCCAGCACATCGGCGCACGGCCGCAGGTGTCGCTGAAGGAACTGGCGCAGCAGAACGGGTTGCCGGTGTAGGGGCGTTCTTCGCCTCGCCTCTCTTGTCCGCCGAAGCCCTTTGGCGAATCGGGGAGAGGTCGAAATTGCACAGCGAATTTCGGGTGAGGAAGTGGCGGGGGCGGACGTCGGCGTAGTCGTTCGGGACGCAGTATTGCGCCAGGGTTTCGTTATGCTGCGCCGGGTGAACCGTCCCATCCGGACCGAGAAGTGCGCGAGCGATATCCAGACGAAATGTTTTCGCGATACGGCGCAGCCGCGATCATCAGCGGACTGTCAAGATCTGCCGGGTTGCGATATGGTAACTTAAATGGTACCATATGATTCAGGTCGAGGAGTTCATTACCGAGGAGGATGTCAGCCCCTTCAGGCGTTGCAGATCCGGCATCGGGCTCTCGCCCGCCTTGATCCGGCGGAAGCGTCGCTCGACCGCCTGGCGCATGGCGCCGTAGTCGTCGCCCGGCTCGAGGCCCTCGATGTTGAAGCGCCGGTACTCCTGCTTCAGCGGGCCCTCCGGCCCGAACACGACGCATGAGGCAACCGTCGCCTCGCCCTGCGTGTGGCTGACGTCGAAGCACTCGATGCGCAGCGGCACGGTCGCGAGCCCCAGGGCACGGCGAAGGTCGTCGAGCTGCTCGCGCAGGCTGGCGCGGCTCGCCAGGCGCATGTTGAGGGCGTTGTCGGCGTTCTGTTGCGCGAGCTCGGTCCAGCGCGCCTTCATGCCGCGTTGCGCCGCCCGCACGGTCACCCGGCGACCGCCGCGGGCCGAGAGCGTTTCGGAAAGCAGGGGGGCATCGTGCACCGGAATCGCCGTGAGGATCTCGGGCGGGGTCTCGCGGCCCAGGTAGTGCTGCAGGATGAAGGCGGACAGCACTTCGTCGGGCTCGCTGACCGGGGCGCGCGGATGGAAATGGCTCGCCCCGAGGTTGCGTCCGCCGCGGATGAACATCAGCGATATGCAGGTTTCGGGTCCACTGGTCGCGATCGCCACCACATCGGCATCCGCGGCACCGGCCGCGCTGACCACCTGCTGCGCCTGCAGCGTCGCCAGCGCGGCCTGCTGATCGCGCAGCATCGCCGCGCGCTCGAACTTGAGCTCTGCGGCCGCCTGTTCCATGCCCGTACGCAGCCTGGTGGACAATTCCTCGCTGCGGCCCTGCAGCACCATCATCGCGGCGTCGACGTCGCGGGCATAGTCCTCGGCGGAGATCAGGCCCGCGCAAGGCCCCGAGCAGCGGCCGATCTGGTACTCCAGGCAGGGTCGCGTGCGGTTCGCGAAGAAACTGTCCTTGCAGCCGCGGATCCGGAACAGCTTGTGCAGCTGGTGCATGGTGGCACGCACGGCCCGCGAGTCCGGAAACGGCCCGAACAGCCGGCCCGGGACCTTGCGCGTGCCCCGATAGAACGCCAGCCGCGGAAACTCATGGGCAGAGATGTGCAGGTACGGAAACGACTTGTCGTCGCGCAGGATGACGTTGTAGCGCGGCCGGTGCTCCTTGATCTGGTTGTACTCGAGGATCAGCGCCTCGGTTTCGGAATTGGTGACCGTCACCTCGATGCCGGCGATGTTGGCCACCAGCGCCATGACCTTCGGCGAGACCTGGTCGGCGCGGAAGTAGCTCGAGACGCGCGGCCTCAGGCTCTTGGCCTTGCCGACGTAGATCACCTTGCCGTCGGCATCGAGCATGCGATACACGCCGGGACGCGCCGGCAGTGTCGCTACGAAGGACTTGGGATCGAATTCGGTCACGAGGCGCCAGCGGTCATCTGCCCGGCAGGTATTCTCGGGCGCGCGCCACCACGGCCGCAAACATCTCCGGCGTCAGCCGCCGCGTCTGGGTGTTGTAGCGGCTGCAGTGGTAGGAATCGAGCAGCGTGCGATCCCCGGGCAGTGCATGGGCCGCGCCGTGCCCGAAGGGGTTCGCCGCGCCGCGCAGTCCGAGCGCCCGCAGCACCGCGCCGTGCGCTATCGCGCCGAGCGCGAGCACCACGCCGCCGGACGGCAGCCGGGCGAGCTCCCAGGCCAGATAGCCATTGCACTCGCGCGTCTCCGCCGGCGTCGGCTTGTTCCCGGGCGGCAGACAGCGAACCGCATTGGTGATGCGGCAGTCGGACATCCGCAGCCCGTCGCCGGCGCCGACCGAGTCGGGCCGCGAGGAGAATCCGAACTCATGCAGCGTCCGGTACAGGAGGATGCCGGCATGGTCGCCCGTGAACGGCCGGCCGGTGCGATTGGCCCCGTGCATGCCCGGGGCCAGCCCGACCACCAGCAGCCTGGCCCGCGCGTCGCCGAACGAGGCCACGGGACTGGCATGGTAGTCGGGGTGGCGCGCACCCACCTCGTCGAGAAACGACGCCAGCCGCGGGCAACGCCGGCAGCCCGGGTCGAAGGCCGCCCCGCTGTCCGCTTTACGGCCGGCAGCGGGCGCCACCGGTCAGCCGTGCGCCTGCTCGAACTGCGCCTCTTCGGTCGAGCCGTGCATCGCGGTGGTCGACGACTGTCCGCCCTGGATCACGGTCGTGACGTCGTCGAAGTAGCCGGTGCCGACTTCCTGCTGGTGCGACACGAAGGTGTAGCCGCGCTCGCGCGCTTCGAACTCGGGCTGCTGCACCTTCTCGACATAGGCCGTCATGCCCTTGGCCACGTACTCCTGCGCCAGGTCGAACATGTTGAACCACATGGAGTGGATGCCCGCCAGCGTGATGAACTGGTACTTGTAGCCCATCGCCCCCAGCTCGCGCTGGAACTTGGCGATGGTCGCGTCGTCGAGGTTCTTCTTCCAGTTGAACGACGGCGAGCAGTTGTAAGCCAGCAGCTTGCCCGGATACTTGCGAGCGAATCGCCTCGGCGAACTTGCGCGCGAACCCGAGGTCCGGCGTGCCGGTCTCGCACCAGACCATGTCCGCGTACGGCGCGTAGGCCAGGCCGCGCGAAATGGCCTGGTCGACGCCCCTTGCGGGTCTTGTAGAAGCCCTCCGGCGTGCGCTCGCCGGTGCAGGAAGGGCTTGTCGTTGTCGTCGACGTCGCTGGTGAGCAGGTCGGCCGCCTCGGCATCGGTGCGCGCCAGGATGACCGTCGGCACGCCCAGCACGTCGGCAGCGAGCCGCGCCGCGACCAGCTTCTGCACCGCGTCCTGGGTCGGCACCAGCACCTTGCCGCCCATGTGGCCGCACTTCTTCACGGAAGCCAGCTGGTCCTCGAAATGCACGCCGGCCGCGCCCGCGCGGATCATCGCCTTCATCAGCTCGAAGGCGTTCAGCACGCCGCCGAAGCCCGCCTCCGCATCGGCGACGATCGGCGCGAAGTAGTCGACATAGTCCTTGCTGCCCGGCTTGATGCCACGCTGCGCCTGGATCTCGTCGGCGCGGATGAAGGTGTTGTTGATGCGCTCGACCACCGTCGGCACCGAGTCGACCGGATACAGCGACTGGTCCGGGTACATCGACATGTACGAGTTGTTGTCCGCCGCCACCTGCCAGCCCGACAGGTAGATCGCCTTGACGCCGGCCTTCACCTGCTGCATCGCCTGGCCGCCGGTCAGCGCGCCGAGGCAGTTGACGTAGGGCTCGGTGTTGACGTACTTCCAGAGCTTCTCCGCCCCGAGGCGCGCCAGGGTATGCTCGATCTGCAGGCTGCCACGCAGGCGCACGACGTCCTCGGCGGTGTAACCGCGCTCGATTCCTTTCCAGCGCTGGCGTCGCTCTTCCATTCCTTGCTCAGTTGATCAGCGGTCTTGGCGGTCATGGGTCATTCCTCTGGCGGTCGGCCATTATCACTTGCAAGCGGGTTCAGTCGATTTCACGGTACGCGGTAAGCGTCAGGAACGTCTCGAATCGGTCCTTCGCGGTCAGCTCCTGCACGAGCGTCGCGGCGCGCTCGTAGTGTCCTGCGGCAAAGGCCGCCACGCCGGTCTCGGCGCGGATCTTGTCGAGTTCCTCGGTGGTGACCTGGCGCACGAGCTCGAGGGTGACCTTGCGGCCATCGGCCAGCAGGGAGCCGTGATGGACCCACTGCCACAGCTGCGCGCGCGAAATCTCGGCGGTGGCGGCATCTTCCATCAGGTTGTGGATCGGCACGCAGCCGTTGCCGCCCAGCCAGGCCGCCATGTAGCGGATGCTGACGTCGACGTTGCTGCGCAGGCCGGCTTCGGTGATGTCGCCGGCCGGCACCGCCAGCAGGTCTGATGCCGTCACGTCGACGTCTTCGCGCAGCCGTTGCAGGTTGTTCGGCGTCGGCATCAGCCGGTCGAAGACCTCCATGGCGATGGGCACCAGGCCCGGGTGCGCCACCCAGGTGCCGTCATGGCCGTCGCCCGCCTCTCGCTCCTTGTCGGCGCGGACCTTGCCGATGGCGATCTCGTTCGCCTGCGGATCGTTCTTGATCGGGATCTGCGCCGCCATCCCGCCCATGGCAAAGGCGCCGCGCCGATGGCAGGTCTTGATGACGAGCAGCGAATACGACCTGAGGAAATGGGTGGTCATCGTCACCTGTGCCCGGTCCGGCAGGACGAAGTCCGGGCGATGACTGAACTTCTTGATGAAGCTGAAGATGTAGTCCCAGCGGCCGCAGTTGAGGCCGACGATGTAGTCCTTCAGCTCCCACAGGATCTCGTCCATCTCGAAGGCCGCGAGGATGGTCTCGATCAACACCGTGACCTTGACCGTCCCCGGCTTCAGCCCGAGTCGTTCCTCGGAGAACGCGAACACCTGCGCCCAGAGGCGTGCCTCGAGATGGCTCTCCAGCTTCGGCAGGTAGAAGTAGGGTCCCGTTCCGCGGCGCTTCAGTTCGGCCGCGTTGTGGAACAGGTACAGCCCGAAGTCGACGAAGGCGCCGGGCACCGGCTTGCCGTCGAGCAGCCAGTGCTTCTCGTACAGATGCCAGCCGCGCGGGCGAACCAGCAGCACCGCGGTGGTCGCGTTGAGGCGGTAGGCCTTGCCCTCCGGACTGGTGAAGTCGATGCTGCGATGCACGGCGTCACGCAGGTTCACCTGTCCCTGCACGACGTTGGGCCAGCTCGGACAGAGCGAGTCCTCGCAGTCGGCCATGAAGACTTTCGCGCCCGAGTTGAGGGCGTTGATGACCATCTTGCGATCGGTCGGCCCGGTGATCTCGACCCGGCGGTCCTGCAGATCGGCGGGGATCGGCGCCACCTTCCACGCCGACTCGCGCACCGAGCGGGTCTCCGCCAGGAAATCCGGCAGCGCGCCGGCGTCGAGTTCCGCCTGGCGGCGCTCGCGGCGCTCCAGCAGGGCCACGACCTCGGGCCCGAAGCGCCGAGCAAGCTCGTTGACGAACTCCACAGCCGGACGCGACAGTATCGCCGCCCATTCCGGCTCCACGGCCGCCGTGAATCGTGTGTCGGTCGGCAGGTCAGGTTTTGCGTGATGAACCAAATCTAATACCTTGTTTTAAATGATAATTCCTACCACACGCATTTTAGCTGGACCGGACTGTGCCGCCATCCGCACTGGCGCGTATCCGGGACGCGTTTTGCATTGCAGCAGGATAGGTGGCCGAACGGCCGTGCGCAAGACGGATCGGCCCCGCCAGCCGGGCGATCTCACGCGATGCCGGCGGCGGATCGCCCGTTGACCACACTGCTGTTCAACAAGCCGTATGGGGTGTTGCCGAAATTCACGGACCCGGCGGGCCGCGCCACGCTCGCGGCCTACGTGCCGCATCGCGACGTCTACCCGGCCGGGCGGCTCGACCTCGATAGCGAGGGCCTGCTGGTGCTCACCAGCGATGGCGCCCTGCAGGCGCGCATTTCGCAGCCCCGGCACCACTGGCCCAAGACCTACTGGGCCCAGCTCGAGGGAGCGATCACCCCGTCTGCGCTGCAGCAGCTGGCGGCGGGCGTGCCGCTCAAGGACGGACCCACCCGCCCCGCCCGCGCCTGCCTGATCGCCGAACCCGCGCAGCTCTGGCCGCGCGACCCGCCGATCCGCTATCGCAAAGCCATTCCCACTTCCTGGATCGAACTCGAAATCAGCGAGGGCCGCAACCGGCAGGTGCGGCGCATGACCGCCGCCGTCGGCCACCCCACGCTGCGACTGATCCGCGCCGGTGTCGGACCGTGGACGATCGACGGACTGGCGCCCGGCGAGTGGCGCGAGGTGTCCGCGCCGGACCGTTATGTCCCGCGGCGCCGCTGACCGGCGATGATCATCGCCATCTCGAGCGCCTGCTCGTAGTTCAGCCGCGGATCGACCGTCGACCGGTAGGCGCGCGCCAGGTCGATGTCGGCGAGGCCGCGCGCGCCGCCGGTGCACTCGGTGACGTCGTCGCCGGTCAGTTCGAAGTGCACGCCGCCCAGCACCGAGCCCATCGCCTCGTGGATGTGGAAGGCCGCCTGGAGCTCGCGCGAGGATGTTCTCGAAGCGCCGCGTCTTGACGCCGGTCGCCGTCGATCTCGGTGTTGCCGTGCATCGGGTCGCACACCCACAGCACGGACCTGCCGGTCGCGCGCACGGCCTCGACGAGTCGCGGCAGGCCCTCCTCGACCTGGCTCGCGCCGAAGCGGTGGATGAACGTCAGGCGCCCCGGCTCGTCGTGCGGATGCAGGACGTCGACCAGGCCGCGGATCCAGTCGGCATCCATGCCCGGCCCGACCTTGACGCCGATCGGGTTCGAGATGCCGCGGAAGTACTCGACATGGGCGCCGTCCAGCTGCGCCGTGCGCACGCCGATCCAGGGCAGGTGGGTCGACAGGTTGTACCAGCGCGACTGGCGCGGGACGTAGCGCGTCTGCGCCTGCTCGTAGGGCAGGAGCAGCGCCTTCGTGGCTCGTGAAGAAGTCGCACCTGGCAGGCCTCGTGAATCTGGCCGCCGGAGAGCGCCTCGAAGAAGTCGAGCGAGTCGGCGATCGAGGCAGCGATGCGCTCGTAGGCATCGCGCAGCGGCGAGTGCTGCACGAAGTCGAGGTCCCAGTACTCGGGATGATGCAGGTCGGCGAAGCCGCCGTCGATCAGCGCGCGCACGAAGTTGAGCGTCAGCGCCGCGCGCTCGTAGCCGCGCAGCATCAGCTGCGGATCGGCGGCGCGCGCCTCGGGCGTGAACGCCGGCCGGTTGACCAGGTCGCCGCGGTAGCTCGGCAGGGTCACGCTCGCCGCGCGTCTCGGTGTCCGCCGAGCGCGGCTTGGCGTACTGCCCGGCGAAGCGCCCGACGCGAATCACCGGCTTCTTCAGGCCGTGCAGCAGCACGAGGCTCATCTGCAGCAGGATCTTGAGCTTGCGCGCGATCTGCCCGGAGTCGCAGTCGTCGAAGCTCTCGGCGCAGTCGCCGCCCTGCAGCAGGAAGCGCTCGCCGCGCTGTGCGTCGGCGAGCTGCTGCTTCAGCTGCTCGACCTCCCAGGACACGACGATCGGCGGCAGCCGCGCCAGTTCCACCAGGACTCGCTCGAGCTGCACCGGGTCGTCATAGGTCGGCATCTGCCGGGCCGGCTTGTCCTGCCAGCTGGTCGGCGACCAGGACGCTTCAAGAACGGGTGTGTCCATCGTCTTCGCATCCTACAGGGGCGTACATTGCGCTGCAAAATACGGACTGAGCGCTGGTGTATACCCGCCGGGCTTGGCAGAATTCCGGCCCATGACACGGGCCCCGGCCCGGTGCCCAGCCCGGCGCCGGCGGGGCCTTTGCGCTTTCAAAGGACCCTAATGATGCATCGCGTACTCGTTCTCGGCGCCGGCAAGATCGGCGCGCTGATCGCCGGACTGCTGGCCGAATCCGGCGATTACGAGGTGCAGCGTCGGCGACGTCGACGGCGGCGCTGCCGAAGGCGTCGTCGACGCGCATCGGCCTGCCGACACGTCAACGCTTTCGAGATCGATGCCGCCGATCCGCAGCGCCTGCGCCGCACCTCGCCGCTCACCCCGCCGACGCGCTCATCTCGTCCCTGCCGTACTACTGCAACGTCAACGTGGCCGAGGTGGCGCGCGAGGCGGGGCGCACTATTTCGACCTGACCGAGGACGTCGAAGTCACCCGGCGAGGTGCGCGCGATTGCCGCGGCGCGTCGCAGGCGTTCGTGCCGCAGTGCGGACTCGCGCCCGGCTTCGTCGTCGATTGCCGCCAATGAACTGATCAGGCACTTCGATGAGCTGCGCGCGGTGAAGCTGCGCGTCGGCGCCCTGCCGCAGCACCCGAACAACGTGCTCAAGTACTCGTTGACCTGGTCCACGGAAGGGCTGATCAACGAGTACGGCAATCCCTGCCTGGCGATCGCCGAGGGGCGGCTGGTCGAGGCGGCGCCACTCGAGGGCCTCGAGGAAATCGAGATCGACGGCACGCCCTACGAGGCCTTCAATACATCCGGCGGTCTCGGCTCGCTCGGCGAAACCTACGGCGATCGCTGCGAGCAGATGAACTACAAGACCATGCGCTATCCCGGTCACTGCGCGCAGGTGCGGCTGCTGATGAACGACCTGAAGCTGAACCAGGATCGCGACACGCTGAAGCGGATACTCGAGAACGCCGTACCGCAGACGCTGCAGGACGTGGTCATCATCTACGTCGCGGTCACCGGCAGGCAGGACGGCGAGCTGCGCGAGGAGAACTACGTCAACAAGGTCTACCCGCAGGAGATGTCCGGCCGTCTCTGGTCGGCGATACAGGTGACGACCGCTGCGGGCATCACCGCCGTCGCTGGATCTCGTGCTGTCCGACCCGGCCGACTATCGCGGCTTCGTTCGCCAGGAGCAGTTCAGCCTGCCGACGCATCCTGGCCAACCGTTTCGGCCGCTGGTACGCAATGGGCGGCGACAAGACCGTGTCCGGACGCGTCGTCGTCGAGGGCAAGGTCGGCAAGCAGCGTTCGAGATCGGGGAGACGCGGCATGACTGCCGGGAACGTACTGACCGGCCTCGGACTCGAGCGACATCAACGCCGGCACCTGGTGTGGCGAGGGCGGCTGGCTCTCGACGCCGGACGCGCCGCTGCTCGAATCGGTCAATCCCGCGGACGGCCGCGTGCTGGGCGCGCGTGCGGACAACTACGCCCGCGGAGTACGAGCGCGTCATGGCCTCTGCGGTCGAGGCCTTTCGCGCCTGGCGCGAGGTGCCGGCGCCGCGGCGCGGCGAGGCGATCCGGCAGATTGCCGACGCGCTGCGCGCGCAAGAAGGACCTGCTCGGCAGCCTGGTGTCGCTCGAAATGGGCAAGATCAAGGCGGAAGGAGACGGCGAGGTCCAGGAGATGATCGACATCGCCGACTTCGCGGTCGGCCAGTCGCGCATGCTCTACGGGCTCAGCATGCATTCCGAGCGGCCGCAGCACCGCATGTACGAGCAGTGGCACCCGCTGGGTGTCGTGGGCATCATCTCCGCGTTCAACTTCCCGGTCGCGGTCTGGGCCTGGAATGCCTTTCTGGCGGCGGTCTGCGGCGACAGCTGCGTGTGGAAACCCTCCCCCAAGGCGCCGCTGTGCGCCATCGCCGTGCAGAGGATCTGCGCTGAGGTGATCGCGTCGCTGGGTCATCCGCCGATCTTCCAGACCTTCATCACGGCGGACAACTCGCTGGCCGAGCACTTCGTCGACGATGCCCGCGTGGCACTCGTGAGCTTCACGGGATCGACGGCCGTCGGACGGCAGGTGGGGCGGCGCGTGGCCGGCCGCCTGGGCAAGAGCCTGCTGGAGCTGGGCGGCAACAACGCGATCATCGTGGACAGCGAGGCGAATCTCGACCTGGTGGTGCCGGCGGTCGTGTTTGGCGCGGTCGGCACTGCCGGGCAGCGCTGCACGACGACGCGCCGGCTGTTGGTGCACCAGTCGCGGATCGACGAACTGGAGCGACGCCTGGCGGCGGCCTATGCACAGCTGCGCATCGGCGATCCGCTGGACCCCGCGACGCTGGTCGGACCGCTGGTCGACCCGTCGGCCGTGGAGCGCTACCAGCGCACGCTCGCCGACGCCGTCGAACAGGGCGGCACGGTGGTCTGCGGTGGCAAGGTGCTGGAGCGGCCCGGCTACTTCGTCGAGCCGACGATCGTGCGGGCGCGCGCCGACATGGCGGTCGTGCAGCACGAGACCTTCGCCCCGATCCTGTACCTCGTCCCGTTCGCCACACTGGACGAGGCGATCGCCATGCACAACGACACCGCCTACGGCCTGTCCTCGGCGATCTTCACCGACCGGCTGCAGCATGCGGAACGCTTCCTGTCCGCCGCCGGCAGCGACTGCGGCATCGCCAACGTCAACATCGGCACCTCCGGTGCGGAGATCGGCGGTGCCTTCGGGGGTGAGAAAGACACCGGCGGCGGCCGTGAGTCGGGGTCCGACGCCTGGAACGCCTACATGCGCCGCCAGACCACCACCATCAACTGGTCCAGCCAGCTGCCGCTGGCGCAGGGAATCCGGTTCGACGTCTAGGATGCTTCCTCCATGTCCATCGCCCGGTACAGCATGCGGATGTACCGCTCGCCGTTGATGAAGCCGGACGACAACTTGGCGTCATAGTCGGCGTTGGGCTGCTCGGCCACCACTTCGTCGACGGTCTTGCCGGCGGCGCGCAGCGCCCGGATGCGGCCGGAGGTTTCCACCAGCATCGAGCGGTAGGTGTCCAGGTCCGCGCGGCTCGCGACCGGGCCGTGACCGGGGATGATCCGGGTCCCGTCGCCGGCAAGCTCCAGCATCCGCTCCACCGCCGCGATGACGCCAGCGATGCTGCCGCCCGAATCGACGTCGATGAAGGGATAGGAGCCGTTGAAGAAGATGTCGCCGGCGTGAATCACGTTGGCGTTGCGGAAGTGCACGATGACGTCGGTGTCGGTGTGCGCGCGCACCATGTGCATGGCGCGGATGTCGTCGCCGTTCAGGTGAAAGCTCACCGAGTCGTTGAATGTCACCACGGGCAGCGCGGCCGGCGGCGAGGCGGGAACGGCCCGCTTGAAGAACTCCAGCATCTGCGGGACGCTCATCCGCGCGCGCACATTGTCGTGCGCCACGATCACCGCTCCAGCGTTGCCGAAGTTCTCGTTGCCACCGGTATGGTCGCCATGCCAGTGCGTGTTGAGCACGAAGCGCACCGGCTGGTCGCTCAGCTCGGCGACCGCCGCCTGAATCTTGGGTGTCAGCGGCGCGTACTGGTCGTCGATCATGAACACGCCGTCTGGCCCGACTGACAGGCCGATATTGCCGCCATTGCCGAACAGGACGTGGACGCCCTCGGCGACCGCTTCGGACCTGATGGTCACGTCCGGGGCCTGCAGTTGCGCTTGCGCGGTGGCTGCGGCGAACAGCCCCAGCGAGAGAATCATGCAACGAGTGGCGTTCATGGCGGTCCATCCAAGGTGTAGCCGAAACCGGCCTGCAGGTTTCTAGCAGACGGGGCTGCTATCATCAAACCTCGAACAGGAGATGCCCATGAGGTTGCAGTCCGCCGCCGCTGCGCTGCTCTGCGCCGGAGCCTCTGTAGTGATGCTCGCGGGCGCGCAGGAAAGCGTGCCGCCGGTCGCCACCCCGACCGCCGTACTGGTCGAGATCAAGGACGCCATTGGCCCCGCCACCAAGGACCACTTCCTGCGCGCACTGGACAAGGCCGAGGAGCAGCGCGCCGAGTTGCTGATTTTGGTCCTGGACACGCCGGGCGGGCTGGATGCGGCCATGCGCGACATGATCCAGGGCATCCTGAATGCCAGCGTGCCGGTGGCGACCTTCGTCGCGCCCTCGGGGGCGCGGGCGGCAAGCGCCGGTACTTACCTGCTCTATGCCAGCCACGTGGCCGCCATGTCGCCCGGTACGAACCTCGGCGCAGCCACCCCGGTCCCGATCGGCGGCGCCCAGCCGGAGGCGCCGGCCCAGGGCGGCGAAGAACAGCCGGCGCCGCGCTCGGCCTCGGATCGCAAAGCGGTCAACGATGCGGTCGCCTACATCCGCGGGCTGGCGGAGATGCGTGGGCGCAACGTCGAATGGGCCGAAGCCGCGGTGCGCCAGGCCGCCAGCCTGCCGGCGCAGGAGGCGCTCGAGCAGGGCGTGATCGATCTGGTTGCCAAGGACGTCCCGGACCTGCTGGCGCAGCTGGACGGCAGGGAATACGAGACCCGGTCCGGTAAGGTGACACTGGCCACGGCGGGAATCGTCGTCGAGCGATTCGAACCGGACTGGCGCACGGAGCTGCTCGCGGTGCTCACCAATCCGCTGGTCGCCTACGGCCTGCTGATCATCGGGCTCTACGGCCTGCTGTTCGAGGGCTACAACCCGGGCGCTTTGCTGCCCGGCGTGGTCGGCGCCATCTGCCTGGTGCTCGGTCTCTATGCGCTGCAGGTGCTGTCGGTCAACTACGCCGGCCTCGCGCTGGTCGGACTCGGCGTGGCGATGATGATCGGCGAATTGTTCGCACCCAGCTTCGGCGCACTCGGGCTCGGTGGCCTGGTCGCGTTCGTGATCGGCTCCATCATCCTGATGGACACCGACACGCCCGGCTTCGGCGTGAACCTGGGGCTGGTCGGCGGCATCGCCCTGGTGGCGGGTGTCGTGATGTTCGGAACGGGCTGGCTCGCGATGCGCGCCCGCAGCCGGCCGGTCGGCACCGGCGCTGAGCAGCTGGTCGGCGCGCAAGCCGTGGTTGCCGAGAGGTTCTCGGGGAACGGGCGCGTGCGCCTGTTCGGCGAAGAATGGAATGCCCAGTGCGCCACGCCCCTCGAGGCGGGTCAGCGCGTCACGATCGAACGAGTCGATGGTCTGACCTTGCATGTCCGGCCGGCCGACTGAACAGGAGAGAGTAACGTGATTCAGTATGTTGTCATCGTGCTTGCCGTCTTCTTGCTGGTGTTGCTCGTCAACGCCATCAAGATCCTCAAGGAATACGAGCGGGGCGTCATCTTTACCCTCGGGCGATTCACCGGCATCAAGGGACCGGGCCTGATCTTCGTGATCCCCATCCTGCAGCAGATGTCGCGGGTCGACCTGCGCACCATCGTCCTCGACGTGCCCAAGCAGGACGTGATTTCCCGCGACAACGTCTCGGTCAAGGTCAACGCGGTGGTCTACTTCCGCATCGTCGACCCGGCCAAGGCGATCATCCAGGTGGCCAACCCGTTCGAGGCCACCAGCCAGCTGGCCCAGACCACGCTGCGCTCGGTCCTCGGCCAGCACGAATTGGACGAGATGCTCTCGCAGCGCGAGAAGCTCAACACCGACGTGCAGAAGATCCTCGATGACTCGACCGACATCTGGGGCATCAAGGTGTCGCACGTCGAGATCAAGCACGTCGACCTCGACGAGTCCATGATCCGCGCCATGGCCCAGCAGGCCGAGGCGGAACGCAGCCGGCGCGCCAAGGTCATTCACGCCGAGGGCGAGAAGCAGGCGGCGGCAGCGCTGGTCGAGGCCGCGCGCGAGCTGAGCGCGGATCCGCGCGCGATCCAGCTGCGCTATCTGCAGACCCTCTCGGGCCTGTCGAACTCCGGATCGACCACCATCGTGTTCCCGCTGCCGATGGACCTGATCACGCCGCTGCTGAAGCTGGACCCGGGCCGCGACCGGCCGACCGGCTCAGGCTGAGAGCGCGGCCTGCGCCAGCACGAGCTGGCGCTCGAGACGCTTGTCCGAGACCGGCACTGCGGTGCGCAGTTCCTGCGCGAACAGCGACACGCAGTACTCCTCGGTCATCCAGCGCAGCAGCGCGACCTCGGGGGTCGCGGCCCGCCCGCGCCGCTCGGCGTCGAGCGCAAGCGCCCGCGACTTCGAGCGCCATTCCCTGAGCGCGGCCTGGGGATCGCCGGCCGTGTGCCGCGCGCCGGGCAGGCGCGCCACGCGGCGCGCCAGGGCGCGCAGGTAGCGCGGCAGCGAGTCGAGCCACGGATCCGGGGTTGCGGCCACGAATCCCACGCCCACCAGCGCCTCGAGCTGATCCCGGCAGTCGGCGGCGAGCGTCGGGTCCACGCCACCCGGCAGGGCGTCGAGCTGGCGCGCCACCTCGCGTCGCGCCGCGAGAATCTCCTTGGTGAGTCCGGCCAGGCGGACCGCCTCGTCGTGGATGTCCGGCCTGCCGCGCTCGACGGCCGCCCGGAAGGCGTCGGCGTCCCGTGGCAGGTCACCCTCCGCCAGGCAGCAGCGCGCGACCGCCCGCAGGCACAGGTCCTCGACCAGCGCCCGCTGCGGTCCGAGCGGCTGGTGCAGCAGCGCAAGTTCCGGGTCGGCGGCCAGCGCACGACGCGCGTAGGACAATGGCTTGTCCAGCGCGAGCGCCAGCAGGCGGCGCACTCCCAGGTTGCTGATTGCCAGCGCCTGCTCCGACCGCTCCACAACCACCAGGTCGACCGCGTTGCCATGATCCTCGAGCGCCGGATACAGCGTGAGCCGCAGCCCATCGCGCTCGACCTCGACCGACTCGGCCAAACGCCCGAAATCCCAGTCGCGCAGCCCGCGCCGCGTGTAGGCGTCTCCGGACCGCGCGAGCTCAGCCCGCGCCGCGCCGGCCAGGCGCCGCTTCAGCGGGGCGAGATCGCGGCCTTCGTCGAGCACGACGCCCGCCGCATCGAGCACCCGCAGGTTGAGCTGCAGCCAGGCGGGAACCGTGACCGCGCGCAGGTCGGTCGCGGTCAGCGGTGCGGCGGCGCGGCGGGCAAGCCACGCGGCGGCCGCCTCCAGCAAGGAGCCCTGGGCAGGCGTGATCTCCGCCACGCAGGCCGCGGCCACGTCGGGCGCCGGCACCAGTAGCCTTCGCACCGGTTTCGGCAGGCCACGGATCAGCGCCGTGACGCGCTCCACGCGCCAGCCAGGAATGCCCCAGTCCGTCTCGGCCTCGGCCAGCCGCGGCAGCAGCGCGAGCGGCACCTCCACGGTGGCGCCGTCATCGGGCGCGCCCGGCAGAAAGACGTACTTCACCGGCAGGTTGTGGCCCGCCAGCGTGAGACAGATCGGCATTTGCGGGTCATCGGGGTCCGGCGCGCCGGGCGCCGTAATGTCGGCCGGCGCGAACTGCAGCAACGGCTCGCGGGCGCGCCGATCCTCCTGCAGCCAGCGTTCCAGATCGCGGGTGCCGTTTATCGATGTCGGCAGGCGCGCGAGATAGAACTCCGTGATCCGCTGCTCGTCGACCAGCACCCCGCGGCGCCTGAGGCGTGACTCGGCGGCCTCGAGTCGTTCGCGCACGCGCTGGTTGTGCGGCAGGAAGCGACTGCGCAGGCGGCAGTGTCCGTGCGTCAACGCTTCACGCACGAATATCTGCCGCGCCGACTCGGGATCGATGCGACCGAAATTCACGCGCCGCCCGGCGGCGACGGTCAGGCCGTACAAGGTCACCGTTTCAATCGCGGCGACGAAGCCGCGCTCCGCCGACCATTCCGGTTCGCCATAACTGCGCCGCACCAGGTGGCGGGCAGCGGTCTCGATCCACGCCGGCTGGATCGCGGCGCAGGTGCGCGCGAACACCCGATGCGTCTCGGCGAGCGACCCGGCCATCAGCCACTTCGGCGGCCGTTGCCGCAGCGGCGAGCCGGGCGCAATGACAAAACGCAGGCCGCGCGCACCTTGATAGTCGCCCTTCTCCGTCTTCTCGCCGACGTTGCCCAGCAGCCCAGGCAGCAGCGAACGGTGAATCGCCTCCGCGGTCGCCGGCTTCTCGCCCGCACGCCATCCGAGCTCCGTCGCGATCTCGGCGAGTTGTGCCCGCAGATCCTCCCACTCGCGCATGCGTGCCGCCGACAGGAAATTGTCGCGACACCAGCGCCGCGCCTGCGAGCTTCCCTTCTCCGCGCGCACCCGCTGCCAGGCCTGCCACAGCTGCAGCAGGCCCAGGAACTCGGAGCGCGGATCGGCGAACGCGGCGTGGCGCTCGTCGGCCTGCGCCTGGCGGTCGGCGGGACGCTCGCGCGGATCCTGGATGCTCAACACCGCGACCAGCGACAGCAGCTCGGCGACCGCGCCGAAGCGCGCCGCCTCGGCCAGCATGCGGGCGAGGCGTGGATCGACCGGCAATCGCGCGATCTCGCGCCCGAGCGTGGTCCGGCGGCGCTGCTCGTCGACCGCCTCGAGCTCCTGCAGCAGCCGGTAGCCGTCGTTCACCAGCCGCGTGTCGGGCGGATCGACGAAAGGAAACTCGTCCACGGCGCCGAGGCCGAGGACTTCCATCTGCAGGATCACGCTGGCCAGGTTGGTGCGCAGGATCTCCGGCGGCGTGAAGGCCTCGCGGGCCTCGTAGTCGGTCTCGGCGTAGAGCCGGATGCAGATGCCGGGACCCACCCGACCGCAGCGGCCGCGGCGCTGGTCGGCGCTCGCGCGCGACACGGCTTCGATCGGCAATCGCAGGATCTTCGAACGCGCGCTGTAGCGGCCGATGCGGGCCAGTCCCGAGTCGACCACGGCGCGCACGCCGGGCACGGTCAGCGAGGTCTCGGCGACGTTCGTGGCCAGCACGACCCGCCGCCCCTTGGCACGCTGGAACACGCGCTGCTGCTCCGCCCAGGACAGGCGCGAGAATAAGGGCAGGATTTCGAGCGACGGGCCGAACGCCTGGGACAGCGCGTCCGCGGCATCGCGGATCTCGCGCTCGCCCGGCAGGAAAACGAGAATGTCCCCCCCTGCGCCGCCGGGGGCGGACTGCAGCTCGCGGACCGCGTCGACGACGCCGGGAATGAGCCCGGGGTCGAGGTCGTCGTCCTCGTCGGCGCCCAGCGGACGGTAGCGGGTCTCGATGGGGTAGCCACGCCCCGACACCTCGATCACCGGTGCGCCGCCGAAGAAGCGGGCGAAGCGCTCGGGGTCGAGCGTGGCCGAGGTAATGATCAGCTTCAGCTCGGGTCGGCGCGGCAGCAGCCGCGACAGGTAGCCCAGCAGGAAGTCGATGTTGAGGCTGCGCTCATGCGCCTCGTCGACGATCAGCGTGTCGTAGCGCAACAGGTCAGGGTCGTCATGGATCTCGGCCAGCAGGATGCCGTCGGTCATCACCCGGATCAGCGCGTCGTCGCCGCCGCTCGCGGCAAAACGGACCTTGAAGCCGACCTGCGCGCCGACAGCGACCCCGAGTTCCTCGGCCAGGCGGCTGGCGACACTGCGTGCCGCGATGCGCCGCGGCTGCGTGTGACCGATCAGTCCGGTCAGGCCGCGGCCGACGTCCAGGCACAGCTTCGGCAGCTGGGTGGTCTTGCCGGATCCGGTCTCGCCGCAGACGACCAGCACCTGATGCCCACGGATCGCGTCGCGCAGTGCCGCGGCATGCGCGCTGACCGGCAGGTCCGGCGGATACGACAGCGTCGGCACGGACGCGGCGCGGCGCTCGCGCCGCTCGCGCGCCTCCGCCAGCCGCCGCTCGAAATCCGCCCGCTCGCGCTCGACCGGCCGGCGTCGTTGCTCACGATCGGCAATGCGCTCGAGCAGCGTCTGCAGCCGACGCCGGTCGGACAGCAGTAGTCCATCGAGGTCCGCGGAGTGGAGGTCTGCCGACACAGCCGCTCGTCAGCGGCCCGGCAGGCGGACCCGCAGCAGCGCACCGCCCGCCGGGGTCGAGCCGATCTCCAGCGAACCGCCGTAGGCGCGCGTGACTTCCTGCGCGGCGGCGAGCCCGATTCCCTGGCCAGGCACCGATTCGTCCGCCCGCACGCCGCGCTCCAGCACGCGCGCGCGATCCGCCGGCGCAATGCCGCTGCCATCGTCCTCGATCTCGATGACCAGGCCGGGCCGGCGCCACTCCGGCCGGCCGTCGGCCCGCGCGCGCACGGTGACCCGGCTGCGCCCGTACTTGAACGCGTTGTCGAGCAGGTTGCCCGCGATTTCCATGAGGTCGCCGGTCTCGATCGGATAGACCACCGCGTCGTCCAGCTCGAGCTCGCAGGCGACGCGCTTGTCGGCGTAGACCTTGCCCAGCGCAGCGACCAGGTCGCGCAATGGCGGCGCCACCGCCGCGGAAGCCAGCGTCGCGCCGGCCCCGGCCAGCACGGCGCGGCGCAGCTGATGTTCGACGATGTCCTGCATCCGCCCGGTTTGCCGGGCGATGACCGCGGGCGCATCCGGATTGCCGGTCGCCAGCACGCTCTGGATGGCCGCCAGCGGTGTCTTGAGGCTGTGCGCGAGATTGCCGAGCGTCGCCCGGTAGCGCTCCAGCCGCGAGCGTTCGCCCCGCAGCAGGGCATTCAGGTTGCCGGTCACGCCGGCCAGCTCGCGCGGCCAGCGCTCGCCCAGCGTCTCGCGCCGACCAGCCTCGACCTCGGCGATCTCGCGCTCCAGCCGCGTCAGCGGGCGCAGCCCGATGCGCAGTCCCGCCGTCAGGCCGCCCGCCAGCGCCAGCATCAACAGCACCGAGCCGACGGCCAGCCACCAGCGCAGCCGCCGCACCTCGGCGTAGTACGGTTCCAGGCTCTCCGCCGCGCTGAGGTAAAAGTTCTGCGCGTTGCCCGCGCCAGTATCCCAGCGCACCCCCAGCGACAGCCCGAGCAGGCGCGTGCCGTCGCCGAGCCGCGCCTGCTCGCGCGCCCGCTCGCCCGGGGCCGGCGTGGCGCGCAAGCCGAAATCGCTGCCAAGGGCTGACGGCGAGCGCCAGGTCACAGCGCCGCGCACGTCGCGGATCTCCGCGTAAAGGCCCGAACCGGGCGTGGTCAGGCGGGCCTCGGCCACCGTGGCCGGCACCAGTCCGTTGCCGTCCTCGAGCTCGGCGGTGCCGACCAGCGCGATGATCTGCGCGTCCAGCACGGCGTAGCGGGCCTCCAGCGCCCGATCGCGAAACAGCGCGTCGAGCGCGACCGCGGCCACGGCGGACAGCACCACCGCGAGCACCACCAGCCACGCAACGAGGCGATATACCAGCGACGGAGCACGCGCCGTCACGGTCAGTCGCGCGCCATCCGGTAGCCGCGCCCGCGCAGGGTCTCGATGGGGCTGGCCTCACCCGCAGGATCGAGCTTGCGGCGCAGCCGTCCGATGAACACTTCGATGACGTTGCTGTCGCGCTCGAAGTCCTGCTCGTAGAGCTTGTCGGTCAGCTCCGTCTTCGAGACCACCTCGCCCGCATGCAGCATCAGGTATTCGAGCAACCGGTACTCGAAAGCGGTCAGGTCGACCGGCGCGCCGGCCACCCGCACCTCCTGGGCGCGTGTGTCCAACTCCACCGGGCCGGAGCGCAGCAGCGGCTGGGACCAGCCGCTGGAACGGCGCAGCAGCGCCTGCAGGCGGGCCAGGACTTCTTCGAACTGAAAGGGCTTGGTGACGTAGTCGTCGGCGCCGGCCTGCAACGCCTCGACCTTTTCCTGCCAGCGGTCGCGCGCGGTCAGCACCAGTACGGGGAACGCCAGACCCGCGCCGCGCCAGGCGCGGATGATCTCCAACCCGGGCCGCCCCGGCAGGCCGAGGTCGACCACCGCGACGTCGATCGGGAACTCCCGGCCGGCGTACTCACCCTCGATGCCGTCCGCGGCGGAGTCGACCACGAAGCCTGCATCGCGGAGCTTGTGCACGAGCCCCGCGAGCAGCACCGGTTCGTCCTCGACCACCAGGGCCCGCATGAGGGCTACTCGACCTGGCCCGACGCCGCGTCGACGGTGACCTCGAATACCCGGCCATCCGTGCCGAGCAGGCGGATGCGGTACACGCGCCGGCCGTCGCGGTGCTTCTCCTCGGCCCGCACGACGCGCGCGTCGTAGCGCTTCTCCATCCGCGCCACCGCCTCGTCGAGGCTAATGCCTTCCGCGTACGTGGACGCCGTGAGCGCGGACCCCTTGAACGGCTGAGCCCCGTGGCGCGACTGGCCGGCGGTGGCCGGTGCGGTGACCGCCAGCATCAGTAGGGTCAAGAGCGCGGCGGCGGCGATCGGTTTCATGGCGCGATTGTAGTGCAATTGGGCATGAACCGACCCTGAACGGCGCACGGCGTCAGGACTCCGCGCGCTTGGCCTCATCCCACCAGCGGTCGAGCTGGTCGAGGGGGGCCTCGCCGGGAGCCAGGCCCGCCGCCGCCAGCCGCGACTCCACATGCCTGAATCGCCGGGCAAAGCGTGCGTTGGCGCCGCGCAGCGCGCTCTCCGGATCCACCTCGAGGTGACGCGCATGGTTGACGACGGCGAACAACAGATCACCGAGCTCGTGCTCGACCCGCGCCCGGTCTTCCCCGGCGGCCGCCTCGTCCAGCTCGGCGAGTTCCTCCGCAACCTTGGCTCGCGGACCCGCGGCGTCGGGCCAATCGAAGCCGGCCCGCGCGGCGCGCGAGCCCAGTTTGCGTGCCCGGGTCAGGGCCGGCAGCCCGACCGGCACGTCGTCGAGCAGCCCGCGGCCCGGCGCGCGGGCGGCGCGCTCGTCTGCCTTCAGCTGCTCCCAGGCCACCGTCTGGGCGGCCGCGGATTCCACCGACGCCGACGCGAAGACATGCGGGTGACGACGGGTCATCTTGTCGCAGATGCCGGCCACCACATCGTGGAAATCGAAGGCGCCCTGCTCGCTAGCAAGCCTGGCGTGAAACACCACCTGCAGCAGCAGGTCGCCCAGTTCATCGCGCAGGTCCTGCAGGTCGCCGCGCTCGATCGCATCCGCCACCTCGTAGGCTTCCTCGAGGGTATACGGCGCAATGCTCCTGAAGTCCTGTTCCAGGTCCCAGGGACAACCGCCCTGGGGATCGCGCAGCTTCGCCATGATCTCGAGCAGCCGGTCCATTGCCACGACTCAGTCCTCCGCCAGCCATTGCCGGAGCGTCAGCAGCATACCTGCGGTGGCGCCCCATATCCGGTGCCCTTCCCAGGGCAGGTCGAAGGTCTCCAGTTCGACGTCGCCCATGCGGCGCATGACGCGCACGTGGTTGCGGGCGTCGAACAGGTGATCCAGCGGCGCCTCGAATGCGGCCGCGACCTCGGTCGGGTCGAGCACCAGCCTGAAGTCGGGCCGCACCACGGCCACCACCGGGGTGACCTGGTAGCCGCTGATGATGATGTGATCGGGCAGCCGGCCGAGGATCTCGATGTGCGAGCGGTGCAGGCCGATTTCCTCCTCGGTCTCGCGCAAGGCGCCGGACTCCGGGTCGGCGTCGGCGGGTTCGAGCCGGCCGCCGGGAAAGGAGATCTGGCCGGCATGGTGCTTGAGGCCGGCGGCCCTGACCGTCAGCAATACGTTCAGCTGCCCGGCGCGCTCGACCAGTGGGATGAGCACCGCGGCCGGCGCGGGCCGCGCCGGAAACAAGTGGCGAATGCGGGCCGTCACCCCCGGCGGGAACGGCCCGATCCGGACCTCGTCGGGATCCGGCGGCCGCATGGCCAGGCGCCGGCGCACGTCGGCGACCGTCGCCGGGGCGGCACCGCTCATGGCCAGCGATCGCGGCACCGGCCCGGTCATCGCGCCTTCCCCGCCGCGGTCAGCAGCGACGGGTCGAGCCTGCGCTCGAGCTCAGCGCGATCGAGGCCGGTCTCCTCGACCGCGACATCCAGGATCGGCCTGCCCTCCGACCAGGCGCGCTTGGCGATGGCCGCGGCGCGGTCGTAGCCGATCAACGGATTCAGCGCGGTCACCAGCACCGGATTGCGCGCCAGCGTGGCCTGGACGCGGTCGGGCTGGACCGCCATTCCGGTGATCGCCTTGTCCGCCAGCGCGCGCGCCGCGGCGGCCATCAGCCGTTCGCTCTCCAGCAGTCGCTGGGCGACGAGCGGCAGCATGACGTTCAACTGGAAGTTGCCCGACTGCCCGGCGATGGCGATCGCAGCGTCGTTACCGATGACCGCCGCGCAGGCCATGGCCACGGCCTCGGGGATCACGGGATTGACCTTGCCGGGCATGATGCTGGAGCCGGGCTGCAGCACCGGCAGCGCGATCTCGCCGAGCCCGGCGAGCGGACCCGAATTCATCCAGCGCAGGTCGTTGGCGATCTTCATCAGCGACACGGCCACCACGCGCAGTTGCCCGGACAGCTCGACCGCGGTGTCCTGCGCCGCCAGCGCGGCGAACAGGTCGGGCGCGGTGAGGAAGTGCAGGCCGGTGCGCTCGGCGAGGTGGCGCGCGAAGCGCTGGGCGAATCCTGCCGGCGCGTTGAGCCCGGTGCCGATCGCGGTCGCGCCCTGGGCGAGACGCAGCAGGCGCCTTTCCGTGTCGCGCAGCCGCGCGACGCCGTCTAGGACCTGGCTGCGCCAGGCGCCGAACTCCTGCCCGAACGTCAGTGGCAGCGCATCCATCAAGTGGGTGCGGCCGGTCTTGACCACGTGGCCGGACGAGTCGATCTGCGCGCCGATGGCGCCGGCGAGGTGGACCAGCGCCGGCAGCACCGAGCGCTCGAGTTCCAGCGCCGCGGCGACATGAATCGCGGTCGGAATCACGTCATTGCTGCTCTGGCTGCAATTGACGTCGTCGTTCGGGTGCAGCGTCTGGCCGCTCGCCAGGCTCGCCAGGCGCGCGATCACCTCGTTCGCATTCATGTTGGAACTGGTGCCGGAGCCGGTCTGGAACACGTCGACCGGAAAATGGGCGTCGTGGCGGCCCTCCGCCACCTCGAGCGCCGCCGCGGCGATGGCCCCGGCCTTGTCCGGCTGCAGCACGCCGAGTTCGGCGTTCGACAGCGCGGCGGCCCACTTCACCAGACCCAGCGCTTCGATCATTGCGCGCGGCAGCGTCAGGCCGCTGATCCCGAAGTTGTCGATGGCGCGCTGCGTCTGCGCCCCCCAGAGCGCGTCCTGCGGCACCCGCAGTTCGCCGAGCGTGTCGTGTTCGATGCGAAAGGCTGCGTCGGTCATGCGATCAGGGTCTCGGACGTGCCGGCCCCATGCGGGCCGCGACGCCATTTCCGGGAGGCGGGTTCGGGTACAATTTGGAGTTTACCACCGGACCTGCCACGCGATGACCGACGCCCGACTGATGGCTCTTTCTCCGCTCGACGGGCGCTATGCGGCGCACACCGGCGACCTTGCCGCGATCTTCAGCGAGGCGGCGCTCATCCGCTATCGCATCCACGTGGAGGCGCGCTGGCTGGCGCACCTGGCCTCGACCCCGGGCATCACCGAGCTCGCCGACCTGCCCGCTGCCGCGCGCACCGAAATCGAGGCCCTCGCGGCCGGCCGGGACGAGGCGGCGCCGGGGCGCGTAAAGCAGATCGAGTCGCGCACCAATCATGACGTCAAGGCGGTCGAGTACTACGTGCGCGAGCGGCTGGCCGCGAGCGGCGCGAGTCCGCGCCACCTCGAGTTCGTGCACTTCGGCTGCACCTCGGAGGACATCAACAATCTCTGCTACGCGCTGATGCTGAAGGAGGCCCGCGGCCGCGTGCTGGGGCCCGGCATGCGCGAGCTGGTCGAGCGCCTGCGCAGCATGGCCCACGCCACCGCCGGGCAAGCCATGCTGTCGCGCACCCACGGCCAGCCGGCCAGCCCGACGACGCTCGGCAAGGAAATCGCCAACGTCGCCGCCCGTCTCGGCCGGCTCGAGCGGCAGTTCGACGCGGTCACGATATTCGGCAAGATGAACGGCGCGGTCGGCAACTACAACGCGCACGTGGCGGCGTATCCGGATCTCGACTGGCCGGCGATCGGCGGAGCCTTCGTCGAGTCGCTCGGGCTGGCGCACAACGCCTACACCATCCAGATCGAGCCGCACGACTGGATTGCCGACTACTGCGACACGCTGGCGCGCTTCGATACCGTGGTCATCGATCTGTGCCGCGACCTGTGGGGCTACGTGTCGCTCGGATACTTCCGCCAGCGCGCGGTCGCCGGGGAGGTCGGTTCCTCGACGATGCCGCACAAGGTCAACCCGATCGACTTCGAGAACGCCGAGGGCAATGCGGGCCTCGCCAACGCGCTGCTCAGGCATTTTGCCGAGAAGCTGCCGATCTCGCGCTGGCAGCGTGACCTGACCGACTCGACCGTGCTGCGCAATCTGGGGGTGGCCTTCGGCCACGCGCTGCTGGCGCTGCGCTCCACGGCTCGCGGACTCGACCGGCTGGAACCGGACGCGGCGCGGATGGCCGCCGACCTCGATGCAAACTGGGAAGTGCTCGGCGAGGCGATCCAGACGGTCATGCGCCGTCACGGCGTGCCGGACGCCTACGACCGGCTGAAGGACTTCACCCGCGGCCGCCGCGTCGGCCCGGCCGAACTCGCGGCGTTCGTGCAGGGACTGGGTCTCCCGCCGGAGGCCGAGGCGCGACTGGCGGCCCTCACCCCCGCCGGTTACACGGGCCTCGCCGCACGGCTCGCCCGCGAGTCCTGAACGGGATCGTGATGGACGAACTGGATTGCGTCATCACGACCTGGGGCACTGATGCGCCCGGTCTGAGGCAGGTGCGCCGTGCCGTCTTCATCATCGAGCAGGGCGTGTCGGAGCAGGATGAGTGGGACGACGAGGACGTAGTCAGCACGCATGTCCTGGCGACCCGGAACCGTGACCCAGTCGGCACGGGGCGTCTCACCCCCGACGGTAAGATCGGCCGGCTCGCGGTATTAAGTGAACTGCGCGGGCGCGGTCTCGGGGCGCAGATCCTCTCCATGCTGGTGCAGGAGGCCGCGCATCGGGGCCTCAAGACCGTTTACCTGCACGCGCAGGTGCAGGCGCTTCCCTTCTACCAGAAGTATGGCTTCGTGGCGGAGGGTGGGGTGTTCAACGAGGCGGGCATTCCCCACCGGAGGATGCGCCGGGCCATCCAGGGCGGATAGTGATGTACAACCGGGTGCGCAAGCCGAATGTCGGACCGCGAGCCGTCCTGACCACCCTGGCGGAGGTGCAGGAAGCGACCCTGCAGGTCGCGCTTACTGCTCGGCACCTGCTGACCATGTACACGCAGGACCTCGAGCACAAGGTCTACGACACGCCGGAGTTCCTCGAGGCGGTCAAGAAGTTGGTGCTGGCGCGCAGCTATGCCAAGGTGCGCGTCCTGGTCGCCAATCCGGGCCGCGCCGTCTACGACAATTCCCGATTCATCGGCCTGGCGCGGCGCATCACCAGCTATATCGACGTGCGCCAGGTGCACGACGACTATCGCAGCAACCACTGCGCGTTCCTGATCGCCGACGATCGCGCCCTCGTCTACCGCCTGCAGGCCAGCCGCTGGGACGGTATCGCCGAGATGCAGGACCTCACCGTGGTCCGTCGCTATCTGAACTTCTTCGACGAGATGTGGAAGGCGAGCGAGCCGCACGCCGAGACCCGGGCGCTGCACCTCTAGCCGGGCATTCGCCCGCCGGGCCGCCGGTATAATCCGGCGATGCCCTTCAAGCCCCACATCACGGTCGCCGCGGTGATCGAGCGCGCCGGCCGCTTCCTGCTGGTCGAGGAGCGTGCCGCGCGCCGCCTCGTGCTCAACCAGCCGGCCGGTCACCTCGAGGATGCCGAGTCGCTCGTCGAAGCCGTCGTGCGCGAAGTGCGCGAGGAAACCGCGCACCACTTCCGCCCGGAGGCGCTGGTCGGCATCTATCTCTGGCGCCAGCCGGCGACCGGCGATACGTTCCTGCGGGTCGCGTTCAGTGGCGCAGCCGAGGGACCCGACACCGCGCTGCAACTCGACCGCGAGATCGTGCGCGCGGTCTGGCTGTCCCGTGAACATCTCGCCGCCAGGCCCAACGTTCATCGCAGTCCGCTGGTCATGCGCTGCATCGACGACTATCTCGCCGGCTGCCGCTTTCCGCTGTCGCTGCTGGCAACCCTGGGAACCGGCGACACGTCCGCCGCGGACGGCCTGGGAGCGACTCCATGAGCGAGCGGGTCATCGTCGGCATGTCCGGCGGCGTCGATTCCTCGGTGGCTGCGCTCCGACTGCGGGATGCGGGCTACGACGTGCAGGGACTGTTCATGTCCAACTGGGAGGAGGACGACGACGGCTATTGCACCGCCGCCGCCGACTTCCAGGATGCCCGCACCGTGGCGGCGGAACTTGGCATTCCGCTGCATCGCGTCAGTTTCGCGAGCGAGTACCGCGACCGCGTGTTCGCGCATTTCCTGGCCGAGTACCGGGCCGGGCGCACCCCGAATCCTGACGTGCTTGTGCAATCGCGAGATCAAGTTCGGCGTCTGCTTCGAGTACGCCAGGCGCCTCGGCGCCGTCCGCTTCGCCACCGGCCACTACGCGCGGATCGACTCGGCCGGCACGGCGGCGCGACTGCTGCGCGGCGCCGACGCCGCCAAGGACCAGAGTTACTTCCTGCATGCGGTCGAGGGCACCCAGCTGGCGGCTTCGATCTTTCCCGTCGGCGAATTGCCAAAGGGCCGAGGTCCGCCAGATCGCCCGCGAGCGCGGCCTGCCGGTGTTCGACAAGAAGGACTCGACCGGCATCTGCTTCATCGGCGAGCGGCCGTTCCGGCGCTTCCTCGAGACCTACCTGCCCGCGCGGCCCGGGCGGATCGAGAGCGAGGACGGTCGCCTGCTCGGCGAGCACCACGGCCTGATGTACTACACGCTCGGCCAGCGGGCCGGCCTGGGGCTCGGCGGCGTGCGCGGCGCCATCGAAGCGCCCTGGTATGTCGGCGCGAAGGATCTTGCGCGCAATGTGCTGGTCGCGGTCCAGGGCCACGATCACCCGCTGTTGCTGAGCGAGCGAGCTGCAGACGGAGACGGTGCACTGGATCGCCGGCACGCCGCCGGGCAGGCGGGAATTCGACTGCACCGTCAAGCTGCGCTATCGCCAGCGCGATGTGTCCTGCCGGGTAGAGCTCGACGACCGCGGCGCCGCCGCGGTCACGTTCCATGGCCCCGAGCGCGCCGTGACCCCGGGCCAGTACGCGGTGTTCTACCGGGGCGAGGAGTGTCTCGGCGGCGCGGTCATCACGGCGTCCTGCCCGGCGGCGGCCACGACACGGCTCCGCGCGACCGGCCTCGCGGCGCTATAATTGTCGGCTGGATGGCCGGCCGCTCCATTCCGGAAGCAACCAGGCCGTTCATCCACGGCATGCAACGGGCGGCGCTGCCGCCGATGCCGGTTGCCTGATGGCGGCGGTCTTGCAGGGCGACCGCTGGCCGCGTTTACCGCCCGCGGAGGAATCTCGATGACGGACAGCTTCAAGTCGCGCACCCGGCTCAAGGCCGGCGATCGCACCTACGACATCTACAGCCTCAAGGCCCTCGACGGCGCCACGGTGGCCCGCCTGCCCTTCTCGCTGAAGATCCTGCTCGAGAACCTGCTGCGCTTCGAAGACGGCGTCAACGTCACGCGCGCCGACATCGAGGCGCTGCTCGACTGGGACCCGAAGGCGACCCCGTCGCACGAGATCGCCTTCACGCCGGCGCGCGTCATCATGCAGGACTTCACCGGCGTGCCCTGCGTGGTCGATCTCGCCGCGATGCGCGAGGCGATCGAGAAGCTGGGCGGCGACCCGGAGCGCATCAATCCGCTCGCGCCCGCCGAGCTGGTGATCGACCACTCGGTGCAGGTCGACTCCTACGGCAGCGCCCAGTCGCTGGGCGAGAACAACGCCATCGAGTTCCAGCGCAACGGCGAGCGCTATTCGTTCCTGCGCTGGGGCCAGACCGCGTTCGACAACTTCAAGGTCGTGCCGCCCAACACCGGCATCGTGCACCAGGTGAACATCGAGCATCTGGCGCGCGTCGTGTTCCCGAACGAGCGCGACGGCACTGCCTATCCCGACACGCTGGTCGGCACCGACTCGCACACCACCATGGTCAACGGCCTCGGCGTGCTGGGCTGGGGCGTGGGCGGCATCGAGGCAGAGGCCGCGATGCTCGGCCAGCCGGTCACCATGCTGATCCCGCAGGTCATCGGCTTCAGGCTGAGCGGGCGCCTGCCGGCCGGCACGACCGCCACCGACCTCGTGCTGACCGTCACCGAGATGCTGCGCAAGAAGGGCGTGGTCGAGAAGTTCGTCGAGTTCTTCGGCGACGGCCTCGCCAACCTGCCGCTCGCCGACCGCGCGACGATCGCCAACATGGCGCCGGAATTCGGCAGCACCTGCGGCATCTTCCCGATCGACGAGCGAGACGATCCGCTATCTCGAGCTGACCGGCCGCTCCGGCGAGCAGATCGCACTGGTCGAGGCCTATGCCCGGCACCAGGGCATGTGGCGCATGACGGCCAGGCCGACGCGGCCTACACCGACGTGCTGGAACTCGACCTCGGCCACGGTCGAGCCCTCGCCTCGCCGGCCCGAAGCGCCCGCAGGACCGCGTGCCGCTGCGCGGCATGAAGAAGGCCTACAACGCCGCCCGCGAGAAGATGGCGGCTGAACGCGCGCAGAAGAACCCGGCGGCGACGGGCGTCGCCAAGGTGTCGATGGACGGCAAGTCCTTCGAGGTCAAGGATGGCGCGGTGCTGATCGCCGCGATCACCAGCTGCACCAACACCTCCAACCCCTCGGTGCTGGTCGCCGCCGGCCTGCTGGCGCGCAACGCCCGCGCGCGGGGTCTGCACGCCAAGCCCTGGGTCAAGACGACGCTCGCCCCCGGCTCGCGCGTGGTGACCGACTACCTCGACAAGGCCGGTCTGACCGCCGACCTCGAGGCCATGGGCTTCTTCACCGTCGGCTACGGCTGCACCACCTGCATCGGCAATTCCGGGCCGCTGCGGCCCGAGATCTCCGAAGGCGTCAAGACCGGCGACGTGATCGCCGCCTCGGTGCTGTCGGGCAACCGCAACTTCGAGGGCCGCGTGCATCCCGAGGTGAAGATGAATTTCCTCGCCTCGCCGCCGCTGGTGGTCGCCTATGCGCTGGCCGGCACCACGGACATCGACCTCACCGAACGAGCCGCTCGGCACCGGCAGCGACGGCAAGCCGGTCTTCCTCAAGGACATCTGGCCGACGCCCAAGGCCATACAGGAGACTGTCGCCTCCTGCGTCGACTCGGCGATGTTCGAGAAAGGCTACGCCAGCGTGTTCGAGGGCGACGCCAACTGGAAGGCGATCAAGACGCCGGCCGGCAAGATCTATGACTGGGACCCGAAGTCGACCTACGTGAAGAACCCGCCGTACTTCGACGGCATGACCATGACGCCGGCGGCCGCCAGCGACATCACCGGCGCCCGGGTGCTGGCGCTGCTCGGCGACTCGGTCACCACCGACCACATCTCGCCCGCCGGCAACATCGCCAAGTCGAGCCCGGCCGCGCGCTATCTCATGGAACAAGGCGTCAAGCCGGTCGACTTCAATTCCTACGGCTCGCGCCGCGGCAACCACGAAGTCATGATGCGCGGCACGTTCGCCAACATCCGCCTGCGCAACCTGCTGGCGCCGGGCACCGAGGGTGGCGTGACCGTGCACGTGCCGAGCGGCGAACAGCTGTCGATCTACGACGCCGCCATGCGCTACAAGGAACAAGGGACGCCGCTGGTGGTGCTGGCCGGCAAGGAATATGGCACGGGTTCGTCGCGCGACTGGGCCGCCAAGGGCACGATGTTGCTCGGCGTCAAGGCCGTGATCGCGGAGAGCTTCGAGCGCATCCACCGCTCCAACCTGATCGGCATGGGCGTGCTGCCGCTGCAGTTCAAGGACGGCGAGAATGCGCAGTCGCTCGGGCTCACCGGGCATGAGCGCTTCGACGTCATCGGCCTCGACGGCGGGGCCGCGAAGAGGGCCACGGTGGTGGCGCACGGCGACGGTGGGAAGACCGTCCGCTTCGAGGTACGGGTGCGCATCGACACCCCGAAGGAGCTCGACTATTACCGTCACGGCGGCATCCTGCAGTACGTGCTGCGCAGCCTGGCTGGCGCGGCCAAGGCGGCCTGAGCCAGGCCGGCGCCGGGTCGCGCGGTAGCGCCGGGTGAGCCCGCACGCCTGGGATGGGCTGGGCGCGCGCGTGGCCTCGGGACGGCACCTGCTGGTCATGACGGGCGCCGGCATGTCCGCGGAAAGCGGCGTGCCGACATTTCGCGAAGCGCAGACGGGCCTGTGGGCCCGGTTCAGGCCGGAGGAACTCGCCACGCCCGAGGCCTTCGACGCGGATCCGGAGACGGTCTGGTCCTGGTACGAGTGGCGTCGTGATCTCGTCGAGCGGGCCGCGCCCAACCCGGGGCACCGCGCCCTGGCCGAAATCGCGAGGTTGGTGCCGCGCCTGACGCTGATCACGCAGAACGTCGACGGACTGCACGAGCGCGCCGGCAGCCGGGACGTCATCGAATTTCACGGCAATGTGTTCGCCAATCACTGCGCCGGGGCCGCGCGCCACGCCGCCTCGGTCCCGCGCCCCTGTCCGGCGCCGCCGCGCTGCCGGCACTGTGGCGCGCTGGTGCGCCCGGGCGTGGTCTGGTTCGGCGAGGCGATTCCAGCCGAAGCGCTGCGCAGGTCCTTCGCGGCGGCGGACGACTGCGATATCTTCCTGTCGGTCGGCACTTCGTCGGTCGTGTATCCGGCGGCGGGCCTGACCGAACGCGCGCACCGGCGCGGCGCGTTCATCGTCGAAGTGAATCCGCAACCCACCGAGCTCGCGGTGCTCGCCCGCCATGCGCTGCGCCAGCCGGCAGGCGTCGCGCTGCCGGCATTGCTGGACGAAGTCCGTACCGCGCTGGCCGCCACGGGTGCACGAGCCAATGTCTGAGGTCACCTCCCTCGATGGCGGCGCGGTTCGCCGCGAACCAGGCGCTGCCACGCCGCGCATCGCGGTGTTCGATCTCGATGGCACCGTCACCCGCCATGACACGCTCGTGCCCTACCTGCTCGGGTATTTGCGGCGCCATCCCGCCGGCGGCTGGCGACTTTGGCGCCTGCCGTTCTCGCTCCTGCGCTATGCGCTCGGCCTGTCGGACCGTGGCCGGCTCAAGGCTTCGCTGATCCGCCAGGTCATGGCCGGTGCGACCCGCGGCGACGTCGACACGTGGAACGCGCAGTTCTGCGAATCGCCCCTGTCGTCGTTGCTGCTGCCGGGCGCCCTGGCCGCCATCGCCCGGCATCGCCGCGCCGGCGACCGGCTGGTGCTGCTGTCAGCCAGCGTCGACCTGTACGTGCCGGCCATCGCCGCGCGACTCGGCTTCGACGAGGCCGTCTGCACGGGCGTCACCTGGCAGGGCGACAGGCTGGAGGGGCGACTCAGCACGCCGAACCGGCGCGGCCCCGAAAAGACCCGTTGCCTCGCTGCGCTGCGGCAGCGCTTCCCGGGCTGCCGGCTCGCGGCCTACGGCAACGCTTCGTCCGACTTCGACCACCTGCTCACCGTCGAGGAACCGCTGGTGGTCAATGCCGGCGCGCGCACCCGCAGGCAGGCCAGCGCGCTGGGACTGCCCTGCGACGACTGGAGAACTGCCGCGGCGGGCTAGGCAAGGCGCCAGGTCCAGACGCCCCACCCCACCCAGGCAAGCACGACCATGAGCACCTGCCCTGGCAGGACGCGAAGCGCGAAGGGCGCGCGCCCCGTAACCCACGAGACGATGACCTTCATCAGCGCGTTGCCGCTGAAGGCGAGCATCGTGGCCAGCACGGCCTGCGCCAGCGACAGACGGCCCGACTCGGCCAGCGAGGCCGCCGAGGCGCCGGCCGCCTGGGTGTCGGCAAAGCCGGCTATCGTCACGCCCGCCAGCGCGCCGGCCGCACCGAACAGATGCTCGAGGAGCGCGGCGGCGAACACCACGCCCGCCACCGTGGCGGTGAACAGCAGCGCATCCCGCAGGCTGAACGGCCGCCCCAACTGCATCTCCACAGGCGGCGGCGCGCGCACCGCCCGCAGCGTGAACACCCCGCCGTAGGCGAGCGCGCCGAGCCCGGCGAGACCCATCGGGAGCGCCATCGCCAGCATGACGTCGCGGCTCGCCACCGCCAGCACGATCATCATGAAGATCGGCGTGGCAAGCGACGAAAGCGCGGCCCCCGCGATCGCCGGGCGCAGCAGTGCCGGGTCGGCCAGCGCGCGGCTGCCCATGGCGCCGTGCGTCGCGGTGCTCGACACGAATCCGCCTGCCAGTCCCGACAACGGCAGGCCCACGGCCGGGCCGAGCGCGCGCAGCGCGACGTAGCCTGCGGCGTTGATGGTCATCACGACCACGGCCAGCGTCCAGATGACGCGTGGATTCAGCGCCGCAAACGGGTCGACGGTCTGATTCGGCAGCAGGGGCAGGACCACCAGTGCCGCCGCGGCCAGCAGCAGCCCATCGTGGACTTCGCCGGCGTTCAGCTGGTCGGTGACGAACCGATGCAGGCGCGAGCGCGCCGCGAGCATGATGGCCACCACGACACCGAGGCCGGCGCCGACCTCCGGCTGCCGGTAGGCCAGGATGCCGAGCAGCGTGGTGACCACCAGGGCAATCTCGGTGGTCAGCCCGGGATCCCGCGCCGCGCTGTGATGGTAGGCGACCGCCGCGAACGCCGCCGCAGCCAGGACTGTGGCCGGGGTGAGCCACGGGTTCTGCACCGCCGCGGCCACCGCTCCGGCCAGCGCGAACAGGGTGAACGTACGAATGCCGCCGGGTTTGCGCTCGGGGCCGGTGCCCTTGCTGCGCTCGCGCTCAATGCCGATCAGCAGGCCGACGCCGAGCGCCGCCGCGAATCCGACGATTTCCGGCGAAAAACCATCCATGGGCACAGCCTAGCACCGCCCCGCAGCGGCACATCCGGAACTGCTGCAGGGCGCCGTGGTCAATCAGTAGGTTGCATCCGTCTTCCGGACGGCGACGAAATAATTCAGGTACTGGACCGGTCCATTCAGCAAGACGGAGATCCGGCTCCGCGGAGCTTCCAGATGTCGTTCAAGCGTCCCCCTGCCATTCGCACCTCCGAGATCACGCCGCGTTCGGTGTACGAGAGCCGCCGCGCCTTCATGGCCGGCGTGGGCGCAGCCGGGCTGGCAATGCTCACCGGGAGCGCCGCTGCACGGGACGCCATGAAGGTCTCGCCGGTCCGCAAGCTCGACTACCGGCCGAACCCGAAATTCTCGACCACCGAGGCCCGCAATACCTACGAAGAGATCACCACCTACAACAACTTCTACGAGTTCGGCACCGACAAGGCCGACCCGGCCCGGAACGCCGGCAGCCTGCGCACCCGGCCGTGGAACGTCACCGTCGACGGCGAGGCCGAGGTCACCGGCACTTTCGCCATCGAGGACATCCTCAAACCGCATCCGCTGGAGGAGCGCATCTACCGCCTGCGCTGCGTGGAAGCCTGGTCGATGGTCGTCCCCTGGGTCGGCTTTCCGCTCGCCGACCTGGTGAAGCGCTTCAAGCCGACCTCGCGGGCCAAGTATGTCCAGTTCACCACGCTGCTCGATCCAAAGCAGATGCCCGGTCAGCGCTACGCCGTGCTCGACTGGCCGTACGTCGAGGGGCTGCGCATGGACGAGGCCATGAACCCGCTGGCCATCATGGCGGTCGGCCTGTACGGCGAGGTGCTGCCCAACCAGAATGGCGCGCCGCTCAGGCTGGTGGTGCCCTGGAAGTACGGCTTCAAGAGCATCAAGTCCATCGTCGGCATCCGCTTCACCGAGAAGCAGCCGTCGACCAGCTGGGCGCGTTCGGCGCCGCGCGAGTACGGCTTCTATGCCAACGTGAACCCGGCGGTCGACCATCCCCGCTGGAGCCAGGCCACCGAGCGTCGTATCGGCGCCGGCCTGTTCGCCAAGCGACAGCCGACCCTACCCTTCAACGGCTACGCCGAACAGGTTGCAAGCCTGTACCGCGGCATGGATCCGAAGAAACTCTACTGATGGCACAGGGCCCCTCGCTCAAGACGACGCGGTTCGTCATCAAGCCGCTGGTCTGGGCCGGGCTGCTGGCGCCGTTCCTGTGGCTGGCGGCAGGCACCGCCGGCGTCGGCGGCCTCTCGCTCGGCGCCAACCCGGTCGAGGAGATCCTGCACGAGCTCGGCAAGTGGGGACTCAACTTCCTGCTGCTCACGCTCGCCATCACGCCGCTCAGGCAGATCACCGGCTGGGTGCAGCTCATGCGCCTGCGCCGTCTGCTGGGACTGGGCGCGTTCTTCTATCTGCTCGGACACTTCGTCTTCTACGTCGCGGTCGACCAGGGGCTCGATCTCGGCGTACTGGTCGAGGACGTCATCAAGCGTCCCTATATCACCGTCGGCTTCGCCGGATTGATGCTGCTGGTGCCGCTGGCCGTCACCTCCACCCAGCGCGCCATGCGGCGCATGGGTCGGCGCTGGCAGACCCTCCATCGACTCGTGTATCCGGCTGCCGTGCTCGGCTGCATCCACTTCTACTGGCAGGTGAAGGCGGACATCCGCGAACCGGTGATCTACTTTTCGATCCTGCTGGCGCTGCTGGGCTGGCGCTGGTGGAAACAGCAGCAGCGCCTCGCCCACACCGCGGCCGCGGCCTTCGAACGGTCGCCCAGCGGCTAGCGCGAGCGGCGGGTGGCGGCCGTCGCGATGCCCGCCAGCACGAACGCACCACCCAGCCACGTCCATCCCGTGACCGGCTCGGCCAGCAGCCACCAGGCCAGCAGCCCCGCCAGCACCGGCTCGCCGGTCAACGCGATCGCGACGAACACCGGCGGCAGATGACGCAGCGACCAGTTGTAGCCGCTGTGGCCGACCAGCTGGGACACCAGTGCCATGCCGCCGATCGCCAGCCAGCTCGCCGCGGTGAAGCCGCGCCAGGGCGTCGCCGACAGCCAGACGGTCAGCGCCAGCGCGAGGGCGGCGATGCCGTAGGCCACGCTCACGTAGGGCAGGAACGGTAGCTGCCGCTGCGCCGCGCGTGCCAGCACCAGATATCCGCCCATGGCCATCGCGCCGGCCAGCGCCAGCAGGTTGCCGTAGGTCGAGCCCGGCGTCGAGAAGCCGCCGGCGCCGATCACCAGCGCCCCGGCCAGCGCCAGCAGCACGGCGAGCCAGGTTCGACCCTGTGGGCGTTCGGCGCCACCGGCCACTGCGATCAGCGCGACCCACACCGGCGCGGTGTTGACCAGCAGCACGCTGTTGGCCACCGAGGTGTGTTCGAGCGAAGTGATCCAGGTGGCGAAATGCACGGCGAGCAGGCACCCGGCCGCGCAGGCGAGCGCCAGGCCGCGCCGGGAGCGGGCCTCTGGCCGGCGTGACATCAGGGCAGCGCCCGCCGGCAACACCAGCAGGGCCGCGAACGTCATCCGCCACAAGGCGATGGCGAGCGCCGGGGCGTCGGCGAGGCGTGCGAAGATCGAACCGAAGGACACGCCCACCAGGGCCACCGCGAGCACCGCGTAGGCCAGCATCGCCCCCGGCACGGCGGGCATCGTGCGGGTCAGCGGGTGCCGGAGCGAGGCACGGCCGGCTGCGACAGGCGCGCGCTGGAGGTGAGCTTGTGATGCAGAGACAGGAGCAGCCTCTCGGTGGTCTCCCAGTCGATGCAGCCGTCGGTCACCGACACGCCGTAGCGCAGTTGGCTCAGGTCCGCCGGGATGGGCTGGTTACCCGCATGCAGGTTGCTCTCGAGCATCAGCCCGACCAGCGAACGGTTGCCTTCGAGCACCTGGTTGATGCAGTTGTCCGCCACCAGCGGCTGCAGCATCGGGTCCTTGTTGGAGTTGCCGTGACTGCAGTCGACCACGATGTTCACCGGCAGGCCGGCCGCCTCGAGCTCGCTGCTCGCACAGCGCCACGCTGACCGAGTCGTAGTTCGGCCGGCCGCCGCCGCCGCGCAGCACGATGTGCCCGTAAGCGATTGCCGCGGGTACGGAACACCGCCGACTGTCCCTGCTGGGTGATGCCGAGGAAATGGTGCGGGCTGCGTACCGACTGCAGCGCGTTGATGGCGACGTTCAGCGTGCCATCCGTGCCGTTCTTGAATCCGACCGGCGTCGACAGGCCGCTCGCCATCTCGCGGTGCGTCTGCGATCTCCGTGGTGCGCGCGCCGATCGCGGTCCAGGTGATCAGCTCCGAGAGGTACTGCGGCATGATCGGGTCGAGCGCCTCGGTGGCGGCCGGCAGCCCCATCTCGGCCAGCTCGATCAGCAGCTGCCGCGCGCCAGGCCGATGCCCTTCTCGATGTGGAACGAGTCGTCCATGTCCGGATCGTTGATCAGGCCCTTCCAGCCCACGGTCGTGCGCGGCTTCTCGAAGTAGACGCGCATGACGATGAACAGGGTCGGCGCAACGCGTTCCGCGAGCGCCCGCAGCCGCCGCGGCGTAGTCGCGCGCGGCGTGCAGGTCGTGGATCGAGCACGGACCGACGACCACGAACAGCCGCGGGTCGCGCCGGTCGAGGATGTCGCGGATCACGCTGCGCGCCGAGAACACGAACTCCTCGGCCGTCCGCGACAGCGGCAGCTCGCGCTTGACCTGCTCTGGCGTGGGCAGCAGGTCGCTCGAGATGACGTTCACGTTCTGCAGGCGGTCGGTCATGGCGGCGGCCGTCGAAAAATGGGCTGGCGAGTATAGCAGTCGCGCGCGGCCGGCTCGTTCAGCCGATCGCCCAGTGTGGAACGTGGCGCCAGCCGGTCGCCAGCTCGCGGTCGAGCGGTGCCCAGCCCGGCTCCATGCGCTCCACCAGACGCCAGAAGCGGCGCGAGTGGTTCATGTGCACGGTGTGGGCCAGCTCGTGCACGAACAGGTAGCGCACCACGTCCGGGCGCTGGAACAGCAGGCAGGCGTTGATGCTCACGGTACCGCTGCGCGAGCAGCTTCCCCAGCGGGTCCGCTGGCGGCGGACCTGGGCGCGGGCAAACTCGAGCTGATGGCGAACCGCCACCGCCTGCAGCCGGGGCACCAGCTCGGCATGCGCCGTCTTCAGCAGCCAGCGCTGCAGCGCATGGCGGACCAGCGGCAGGCGCGACAGGTCGCCCGCGACCAGCAACCGGTCGCCGGCGTCGTGGACCCGCGGAATGCCCAGGCAGCTTGCGTAGTCGACCGTGAGCGCCCGGCCGACGGCCTGCAGCGCGATCGCCCGGGGCAGCGCCTCCGGCGGCTCGGCGCCGATGTGCCGGAACTCCTCGACCTTGCGCTCGATCCAGATCCGGTGCCGGCTGACGAACTGCTGCACCATGCGCGGGCGGGTGCCGACCGGCACCACGATCTCGACATGTCCGCCGGGAAACACCCGCACCGTCAGCCGCCGCGCCCGCTGGCTCTCGCGCACGCGCCAGGCCGGTTGCTCGAGCGCCGTATCCAGCAACGCCAGTTGCCCCTGGGCGGACATGGCGCGCGCGCTCAGAACGACGCCGCCAGCCGCGCGCCTTCATCGATGGCGCGCTTGGCGTCGAGCTCGGACGCCACCTTGGCGCCGCCGATCAGGTGCGGCTTGCGCCCGGCCGCGCTGAGCGGCGCCTCGAGCGTGCGATCCGGATTCTGGCCCGCGCAGATGATGACGTTGTCGACCGCGAGCACCGACGGCCCGTTCGGCGTGACGATGTGCAGACCGGCGTCGTCGATGCGCTCGTAGCTGACACCAGGCATCATGCGCACGCCACTGCGCTTGAGCGACGTGCGATGGATCCAGCCGGTCGTCTTGCCGAGATCCCGTCCGGGCGGGGTCGGCTTGCGCTGCAGCAGATAGAGCGTGCGCGCCGCCGGCGGCGGCTCGGGCGGTGTTTCCAGCAGCCCGCCGCGCGCCGCGAGCGACATGTCGATGCCCCATGAGCGCATGAACTCGGGGACATCGGGCGCATGGCCGGGCGCGTGCCCGAGATACTCCGCCACGTCGAAGCCGATGCCACCCGCGCCGACGATCGCGGCAGAGGCGCCGACCGGCTTGTGATGCGCCAGCACGTCGAGGTAGGACAGCACCTTCGGGTGGTCGAGGCCCGGAATCGCCGGCGAGCGCGGCAGCACGCCGGTGGCCAGCACGATTTCGTCGAAGCCGCCATCCAGCAGGTCCTGGGCCGTGACGCGCACGCCGAGCTCGAGCTTCACGCCGGTCAACTCGATCTGCCGCCCGAAATAGCGCAGGGTCTCGTGGAATTCCTCCTTCCCGGGAATCTGCTTGGCCATGTTGAACTGGCCACCGATGCTCGTGGCGGCCTCGAACAGCGTCACCGCATGCCCGCGCGAGGCGGCGATGGTGGCGCAGGCGAGCCCTGCCGGGCCGGCCCCCACCACTGCGATGCGCCGCGCCCGGGCGGCGGGACGGTAGTTCAGCTCGGTCTCGTGGCTGGCGCGCGGATTGACCAGGCAGGAGGCCACCTTCTGCTCGAACACGTGATCGAGACAGGCCTGGTTGCAGGCGATGCAGGTGTTGATCTCGTCCGCGCGACCCTCTGCCGCCTTCACCACGAACTCGGGGTCGGCGAGCAGCGGCCGGGCCATGGACACCATGTCGGCATCGCCGCCGGCGAGCACGCGCTCGGCGACCGCCGGATCGTTGATGCGGTTGCTGGTGACCAGCGGCACCGCGACCTCGTCCTTCAGGCGGCGCGTGACCCAGGTGAAGGCCGCGCGCGGCACCATGGTCGCGATGGTGGGTATCCGCGCCTCGTGCCAGCCGATGCCGGTATTGAGGATCGTGGCCCCCGCCTCCACCACCGCTCGCGCCAGCTGGATCACTTCCTCCCAGCTGCTGCCGCCGCCGACCAGGTCGAGCATGGACAGGCGATAGATGATGATGAAGTCGGGGCCGGCGGCCTCGCGCACCTTGCGCACGATCTCCACCGGCAGGCGCATGCGGTTGGCATAGGAACCGCCCCAGTCGTCTGTCGCGGCGATTGGTGCGCGCCGCGATGAACTGGTTGATGAAATAGCCCTCGGAGCCCATCACCTCCACGCCGTCGTAGCCCGCCTCGCGCGCGAGCGCCGCGCAGCGCGCGAACGCGGCGATCTGCCGGCCGATGCCGAAGCGCGTCAGCGCGCGGGGCGTGAACGGCGTGATCGGCGACTTGATGCGCGACGGCGCCACCGCCAGCGGATGATAGGCATAGCGCCCGGTGTGCAGGATCTGCATGCAGATCCGCCCGTGCTCGGCCTTGACGGCGTCCGTCACCAGGCGGTGGCGAGCGAGCTCGCGACGATTGGTCAGCTTGCCGGCGAAGGGCTTGGCCCAGCCGGCGATGCTCGGGGCGATGCCGCCGGTGACGATCAGGCCGACGCCGCCGCGCGCGCGCTCGGCAAAGTACGCGGCGAGCCGCGGATAGTCCTCGGCGCGATCCTCGAGCCCGGTGTGCATGGACCCCATCAGGACGCGGTTGCGGAGCTGCACGAAGCCCAGGTCGAGCGGCGCAAGCAGGTGCGGGTATTGCGTCGAGGTCACGCGCGCAATGATACCAAGCGCGACGATGCGCCGGGGATCAACCGGACGATATCGCGGCGCCTCAACCGCCCTGCTGCTCGGCCAGTTCCTCGATGCCGCGGGCGAAGCCGTCCGCCACCCAGCCAGACCAGACCGCACAGCCGGCGGCGCCGGGATGAAAGCGGTCGCGCGAGAACGCGTCGCGCGGCAACTGCGGCGGGAAGGCGACGATCTTCAGGCCGCGATAGCCGGCGAGACTGACGGCCGCGGCCTGCAGACCCGCGGCCCGGTCGCCCAGCAGGCGCGACAGTGGCCAGGGCAAGGCGGGAAAGCTCGCCAGCGGGGGAATGCCGGCGAACACGATGGACGGCGGCTCGCGCTGGATGGCCAGCGAATCGATGATCGCGGCGAGCCGCTCCTTGAACAGCGCCGGCTCGGTACCCGCCACCGCGTCGTTGACGCCCACGGAAATCACCACGAACTGAGGGCTCGCCGCCAGCGCATCGGGCAGCAGCTCATCCAGTACAGACTGCGCCGTCGCGCCGGAGCGGCCGATCGCCAGCCAGGACACGCTCGCGCCGGCGCGCTCGGCGATCCGTTGCGACACCTGCCCTACCAGGCCATCATGCTGACGCTCGACCCCGATGCCGGCGATGATGGAGTCACCCAGGCCCGCCACGCGCGCTGCGGCCGGCCCGTCGCCGATCTGGCCTTCCGGGTCGCTGGCGGGCGCGAGCCGCGCCGTCGCGATGCGCGCGTACAGGCCCTCGGCAAGCAGCAGCGGCGCCCAGGGCAGCCAGCGCCGCTCGGCGCGCTTCAGCACGAGGCTGCCCCGCCCGGACTCACAGTTCGCGCAGCCCCTGGATCACCGGCAGGCGCGCGGCGCGGATGCCTGGCAAGAGCCCGCCGATCAGGCTCAGCACCAGGGCGTAGACCGTGCCGGTGACCATCAGCGCCGGCGTGACCGCGAACGCGAAGGTGATCTGGCTGAAGCTCTGGAAATTGAGCGTGGAGGCCTGGAAGCCGTTGAAGGCGAAATAGGCGGCCAGTCCGCCGAGAATGCCGCCGAACAGTCCCAGCAGCAGCGCTTCCGCCAGCACCGACGCCACCACGGGGAGCGCGCCGAAGCCGAGCGCGCGCAGCGTGGCGATCTCGCGGGTGCGCGATGCGACGGCGGCGTACATGGTGTTGAGCGCCGCAAACACGGCGCCGACGCCCATCACCAGCGCGATCAGCATGCCGATGGTGCGCACGCTGGTGATCAGCACGCTCGACTGCGCCTCGAGGAACTTGCGCTCGGTGCGTACCGTCATGACGAAGCGCGGATCGGCCTCGAGGTGCCGCGTGAGCCCGGCGACCTGGCCCGGTCCCGGCAGGCGCACGCGCACGGACTGGTAGGAGTTGCCGCGGTTGTAGGCGCCCTGCAGCACGGTCGCATCGGTCCAGATCTCCGACTCGCTGACGCTGCCGCCGTCCTCGAACACACCGGTCACCACCCAGGGCGTGCGGCCGAAGCGGACGACGCTGCCGACTTCGAGCCCGGCGAACTGCGCCGCGGCGCCGCGGCCGACGATGACCTCGTTCATGCCGCGCTCGAAGGGCCGCCCCTCGATGATGCGGAACGCACGCCGGATCGGGAACGCGTTCGAGCCCACGCCGCGCAGCGGCACATTGGCCTTGGTGCCGGTGCTCTTCATTGGCACGTCGACGATCACATACAACTCCGGCGAGGCGAGCGGCCCGTCCGGGCCCTGCACGATGCCGGGCGCATCCATCACGTACTTGACCGCCTCCAGCGACAGGCCGCTCGACAGCTCGTCCGCCGAGCCGCCGCGCAGCACGATCGCCGACGTCCTCGCGGCCCGACAGCTCCATCGCCGCACGGAATCCCTCGGTGATGGACAGCGCCGCGACCAGCACGGCGACCACGCCGCCGATGCCGATGACCGCCACCAGCGCGGCGCCGAGCCGCTCCGGCAATGCTCCGCAGGTTCATCATGGTGACCGCGGCGACCTGATGCAGCTCGTTGAAGGCGCGCATGGTTCAGGTCCCCGCAGCGCCTCGACGATCGGCAGGCGCATCGCGTTCCAGGCCGGCACGGCGCCGGCCAGCAGACCCATCGCCAGCGCCAGTACCGCCGCCTTCAGCCAGGCATCCGGCGGCACTTCCCACACCGGCAGGTACTGACGCACCGCGCCGCCGGCGGCCTCGACCGCCAGGTAGGCCGCGACCATGCCGAGCACGCCGCCGAGCGACGGTCAGCACCACCGACTCGGCCAGCACCAGCCCAGTCACCAGCGGCCCGCTGAAGCCGAGGGTCTTCAGCACGCCGAGTTCGGCGGTGCGTTCGCGCACCGACTGGGCCATGGTGTTGGCGGTCACCAGCAGCATGGTGAAGAACACGGCGGCGACCACGCCGGACATGATCGCGCCGATGTCACCGATCTGGTTGACGAAGCCCTGCGCGAAGGCCTTCTCGGTGGAGGTCTCGGTCTCGACCGGCGAGTTCGCGAACTGCGCGTCGATCTCGCGCGCGATCGCGGCGCGCTGTCGCCGGATCGCTGATCCTGACGACGTACCAGCCGACCAGGCCCTTGGCCGCATCTTCGACTTCCTCGAAGTAGTCTGTGTGCAGCAGGATGTTGCCGGGTGCCGCCGGCCTCGGGCACGTCGTAGATCGCGCGGACGGTGATGTCCCAGGTATCGGAGCCGTCCGCCGGCGCCAGATGGCGGACTTCAGCGGCATCTGGTCACCGACTTTCCAGCCGAGATGTCGGCAATGGCACGTCCGACGAGGCGCCGTGCGATCGGCGAACCAGCCCTGCCGCTGCTCCTCGGCGAGCCGATACTCCGGGTAGATGTCGAGGTAGACCTCGGGATCGACTCGGAAACGTCGGGAACTGGTTGCGCTCGTCGCGAAACCACGCGCCGAACCAGGTCTGCGGCGACTACGGCCACGACACCGTCCACGGCCTTGATGCGCGCTATCGTAGCTCGCCGGCAGCAGCTGCACCAACGACACCTTGTGCATCATCAGCAGCCGGTCGGCGCCGGCGACGTCGACGCCGCGACTGCAGGCGCAAACTGCATGGACGCCGCAGCACGCCCGAACATCAGGAAGGCGATCAGGATCGAGGCGATCGTGAAGAACGTGCGCAGCGGCTTGCGGCGCAGGCTCGACGCCAGCAGCGGCAGGTACTTGCCGATCATCCCGGCCCTTCGCTCAGCAGTGCCCTTGTCGAGGTGGATGACGCGGTGCGCGCGCTCGGCGGCGTGCGGATCGTGCGTGACCATGATGATGGTCTTGCCGTACTCGTCGTTGAGCGCCTCGAGCAGGTCGAGGATCTCGTCGCCCGACTTGCGGTCGAGGTCGCCGGTGGGCTCGTCGCAGAGCAGCAGCGTCGGGTCGGTGACGATCGCACGCGCGATGCCGACGCGCTGCTCCTGCCCGCCCGACAGCTGCGCGCGGACGGTGCCTGGCGCGATCTCGAGGCCGACCAGCTCGAGCGCGGCCGCGACGCGCCGCATGCGCTGCGCGCGGTCGAGATTCGGTAAGCAGCAGCGGCAGTTCGACGTTGCGCTCGGCGGTGAGCACCGGCAGCAGGTTGTACATCTGGAAGATGAAGCCGACGTGGTCGGCGCGCCAGCGGCCGAGCGCGCCGTCCGACAGCTGCGTCGAGGTCGCAGACCCTCGCACGGCCGACGCGTGCCGGAGGTCGGACGGTCGAGGCCGCCGATGAGGTTGAGCAGCGTCGACTTGCCGGAACCGGACGGCCCCATCAAGCGCGACGAAATCGCCCTCGCGGGATGTCGAGCGAGAGCCCGTCGAGCACGTGCACGACTCTCCGGCGCCGCGGCGGTAACTCCTTGTACAGGTCGCGGATGCGGACGATCGATGTTCGGCCACGACTGGCCGGCTCTGCACTCATGCGCCGCGCGGATCTCGCACGGCGTCGCCGTCCGTCAGGCGCATCCGGCGCGACTCGACCACGACGCGACTCGCCCGGCGCCAGGCCGTCCATGACCGGCTCCTGCAGGCCCTCGGACTCGCCCGCGACGCGCGCGCCCTGGCGGACCGCCTTGCCGTCGCGACGACCCACACGTAGGTCCCGTCGCCGTCTTCGGCCGACCGCGCCGTCCGGTACCGCGCGCGCACCGCCTCGCTGGGTGCGCCGGCGGCGTCGTCGAAGAAGCGGACCTTGACGCCCATGTCCGGCAGGATGCGCGGATCGAGTTGCTCGATACGCGATGCGCACGCGCACGGTCGCCTTCTGGCGGTCCGCGGTCGGCACGATGGCTGATCACGCGGCTCGGGATGCGCCAGTCCGGGTACGCATCGAGCACCGCCTCGACGCGTCTGCCCGTCGCGGACGCGATTGATGTAGGCCTCGTTGACGTCGACCTCGATCTTCACGCGAGTCCATGTCGACGATGGTCGCGATGCCGGTGCGCGTGAAGCCGCCGCCGGCCGACATCGGCGAGATCATCTCGCCCGGCTGCGCGTCCTTGGAGATGATCGACGCCGGCGAACGGCGCGCGGACCACCAGGTCGTCGAGGTCCTGCGCCTGCAGGCGCACGTTGCTCTGCGCCACGGCGACGGTCCCCCGCGCCGCCTCGAGTCGCGCCGCCAGCGCGGTCGCTTCCGCCTCCGCGGTATCGAGGGCGCTCGCGCTCACCAGGTTGCCCTGCTTGAGGGTGCGCAGCCGGTCGCGGTCACGAATCGCCTCGGCGAGCCTGACTTCCACTTCCCGCAAATCGGCCTCGGCCGCATCGCGCTGGCGCTGCGCGACGTTGAAGGTCGCCTGCGCGGTGGCGGCATCGAGCCGGGCCAGGACCTGCCCGGCCTGCACTTCGCTGCCTTCCTCGAACAGCACTTCGGTCACCTGCCCGGTGATCTTCGACGACACCGTCGCGAGCCGCCGCGCCACCACGTAGCCGGAGGCGTTCAGCACCGCGGTCTGGCCCGCCGACGGGCGGGGGCGACGCCTCGGCAACCGTCTACTTCCACGGCTGTCGAACCGCCGAACAGCCACCAGGCGACGACCACGGCAGCGAGCGCGCCACGCCGCCCAGAGCCAGCGGCGCCGCCGCTGACCCGTGCGGGTCTGATAACGGTGCTCGGCGCGGCGTTATCGCGCTTGAGCGCCTCGAGGGCTTCCTTATCGAACGACATTCGACACCTCTTGCACCCACCGCCGCCGTGGGCGGTCCCGGCGTGGGTCCTCTAGAATGACCGCGCCCCACGGTGCCGGGCCCGAGATCCCGGCGAAGCGGGGCGCGGTCCCATTATCTCAGAGCCCCGACCCCGCATGCAGCACTACCCGCTCGTCGACATCGGCATCAATCTCGCGCACGACAGTTTCGACGCCGATCGTGCACGAAGTGGTGTGCCGCGCCCAGGCGGTCGGGCGTCGGGCACATGGTGGTCACCGGCAGCACGCTGGACAGCACCGCCCGGGCCATCGAACTGTTGCCGCCAGTGGCCCAGCGTCATGCGGGCCACCGCGGGCGTGCATCCGCACCATGCCGCGGAGTTTCCGGACAGCGACCTGCCCCGCCTCGCCGCACTGATGGACGACCCGCTGGTGGCCGCCGCCGGTGAATGCGGGCTCGACTACTACCGCAATTTCTCCCCGCACGCGGACCAGCGCCGGGCGTTCGCCGGCCAGCTGGCACTCGCGGCGGACGCGCGGCAAGCCCGTGTTCCTGCACCAGCGCGACGCCCACGACGGACTTCCTGGCGATGCTCGACGACTACCTGCCGACGCTCAGCCGGGCGGTGGTGCACTGCTTCACGGGCACGGCGACAGAGCTGCGACGACTACCTCGAACGCGGCCTGTACATCGGGATCACCGGCTGGATCGCGACGAGCGCCGGGGCCTTGGGGTGAAGGCGCTGGTGCCTCGCATCCCGCTGGATCGTCTGATGCTTGAAACGGACGGGCCTTATCTGCTGCCGCGCAACATCCAGCCAAGACCCAAAGATCGACGTAACGAAACCAAGTACTTACCTTATGTTCTTCAATGCGTTTCGGAAGTCAGGCCGGAAGATCATGAAGAAATCGCAGCGAATTACGACTGATAATGCATTGTTATTCTTCGGATTTATTTCCGAAGACCGTAATGTTTCGTGAAGAATAGAAGCAGCATTTTTGTTCATTATATTTTTCGAATCGATTGTTACTTGTTGAAAAGGCTCTTTATATGAAGACCGACATCGCTCGTGCCTCGATCGACTCCTGGTGGCAGGAGTCGATCATCCCGACGCTCTGCGAGTACGTCCGGATCCCCAACAAGTCGCCGCTGTTCGACGCCCAGTGGGAGGCCCACGGCCACATGGACCGGGCGGCGGAGTTGATGGCGGCGTGGTGCCGCACGCAGCCCATCCAGGGCCTGACCGTCGAGATCGTGCGCCTGCCCGGCCGCACCCCGGTCCTGCTCTGCGAGGTGCCCGGCCAGGGCGACGGCACCGTCCTGCTGTACGGCCATCTCGACAAGCAGCCCGAGTTCACCGGCTGGACCGACGGCCTCGCCCCGTGGGAGCCGGTGATCCGCGACGGCAAGCTCTACGGCCGTGGCGGCGCAGACGACGGCTACGCGGTCTTCTCTTCGCTCGCCGCCATCCGGGCCCTGCAGGAACAGGGCGAGCCCCATGCCCGCTGCGTCGTGCTGATCGAGGGCTGCGAGGAAAGCGGCAGCTTCGACCTGCCCCACTACGTCGAGCATCTCGCCGGGCGCATCGGGACCCCGGACCTGGTGGTGTGCCTGGATGCCGAATGCGGCAACTACGAGCAGCTCTGGTGCACCACTTCCCTGCGCGGCAACCTGGTCGGCACCCTGAGCGTCGAGCTGCTGCGCGAAGGGGTGCATTCGGGCTCCGGCACCGGCGTGGCGGCGTCGACCTTCCGCATCCTGCGGAGCCTCCTGTCGCGGGTCGAGAACGAGGTCACCGGTGATCTCCTGGTGTCCGCGCTCAACGCGCCCATTCCCCGCGAGCGCATCGAGCAGGCCCAGGCCGCCGGCGCGGCGCTCGGCGAGCAGACCTTCCGCCGGCTGCCGTTCGTGGAGGGCGCCGTGCCCGTCACCAACTCCCCCTACGAGCTGGTGCTCAACAACACCTGGAAGCCGTCCCTGACGGTCACCGGCGCCGAAGGCCTGCCGGCTCTCGCCGACGCGGGCAACGTGCTGCTGCCGAGAATTGCCGTGAAGCTTTCCTTCCGCCTGCCGCCGACCACGGATGCCGCCGCGGCCGCCCAGGCCGTGAAACAGCTGCTCGAGCAGGACCCGCCCTACGGCGCCAAGGTGACGTTCAAGGTGGACTCGGCGCTGGCAGGCTGGAATGCCCCGACGCTGCAGCCCTGGCTGGTGGAGTCCATGCAGACGGCGTCGAAGCAGGCCTTCGGACGCGACGTCATGTACCTGGGCACCGGCGGCAGCATTCCCTTCATCGGCCTGCTGGCGAGAACGCTTCCCGGGCGTGCAGTTCCTGGTGACCGGCGTGCTCGGACCCAACTCCAACGCGCACGGACCGAACGAGTTCCTGCACCTGGATTGCGCACGCAAGCTGACCTTGTGTGTCGCCCAGGTGCTGGCGGATCATCAGCGCTCGCGCGGCGCCCGCAAGGCAGCGTAGCAGCCAGGATTGCCCGCATCATGGGTGACTTGACGGAACTGCTCCTGCAGTGGAACAGCGGCGACGAAGAGGCCCGCTCGACGCTGATGGACAGCCTGTATGGTGAGCTGACCCGGATTGCGGCGCGTTTCCTGGCGGGCGAGCGCCGCGACGTCGACCTGCAGCCCCACGCGCTGGTCCATGAGGCGTACATCCGGCTGGTCGATATGAACCGGGTCGACTGGCAGAACCGCGCGCACTTCCTGGCCATGGCGGCGCGACTCATGCGCCAGATCCTGGTCGACGAAAGCCGCAAGCGCAACGCGTCCAAGCGCGACGGCGGCGTGCAGATCACGCTGAGCGACCTCGCCCACGCTGACGGCCAGCCGACCACCGACATGCTCATGCTGAACGAGGCGCTGGAAAAGCTGGCGCGAGTCGATCCGCAACGTGCCCAGCTGGTCGAGCTGCGCTACTTCGGGGGGTTGACCAACGAGGAGACGGCGGAAGTCATGGGACTTTCCGTGGCGACCATCAAGCGGAACTGGGAGGTCGCGCGCGGCTGGCTGTTCAGGGAAATGAACCGGGGCGAGCGCTAGGGGCCGCCGGGGCCGTCCTGCCGGCCAGCGGTTGCATATTGCTCGGCTTGAGCAGGTTTGCCCCAGGCAAGGTACAGCTCGTTCAACCTTTGTCGTGTGCTGACGGTCGCCTCATTGTCGTCGCCGCGCGCCTCGCGCAGATGCTGGTAAGCCGGAACCAGGAGCGCCTCCGCAGCCTGGTAGTCGCCGCCCGCCGTAAGGCACGTCCCGAGAACTCCCTCCCCGGATGAGATCGCCCAATGCCCTGCCGGAAGCAACTGGGATCGTGTCTGCAGCGACAGGCGGGCAAGGCGCTGTGCCTTCCGCCACGTCGCTGAGTCGGCACAGCACCGACGCGCCAACATTCTGCGCGTACGAGGCGAGGAACTGATCCTCCGCCAGGGACTCCTTGGCAGACTTCAGCGCTTGGCGAATCGTGACCGCCGCCGCCGCCAGCTTGCCGGCCTGCTGCTGCAGGTTGGCCAGCGACGTCATCATGACGATCGTCTCTGGATGCGTCGCGCCAAGTGACGAAGCCAGCAGTTCCACCGAGCGCTGGTAGCTCGCTTCTGCTTCGTCTATCCGGCCGAGGTTCTTCAGTGCTCCGGCATGATTTCCCAGCACCATGCCGGTCTGGCCCGAACCGATCTGGGATTTCTCGGACACTGAGATCGCTTCACTGAGCAGTCTCTCGGCCAAAGCATAGTCACCCCGCTGCAGGTTCTCCGTCGCAATGTTGTTGAGGATCGTGACCAACTGGCCAGGGTCATCCAGGCCGTGTGCACGATAGATCTCCAACGCCTTGTTGTAGGAGACCAGTGCCGTGTCCTCGCCGTGGCGATTGCTTTGGGCCATGCCAAGCTGGTCATACGCCTTAACCAGACCCGACCAGTCGGGCGACTGTTGCTCGGTGAACAGCGCAACGGCAAGCTCCAGCTGCTGCGTGGCTTGCGCATAGTCGTCCTGATAGTAGGCCGCGAGGGCCTTGACCCGGTGGGCATCGGCCGCTTCATTGCCATTGAAGCCGGACATGCCCGCATACAGGTCGACCGCCTCGGCGGCCAGTGCGCCGCCCCGCTGGTACTCGCCGCGGGAGATGAATATCTCCCCCAGCGCAGTCAGGATGAGGGCTCGCGACGCCGGATCATCCGCGTATGCGGATCGGACACCCTGTTCCGCGGCACGCAGTACATCACTGATGCTCTGCTGGTCCTCGCCGGTCGAAAACGGATTTCCGGCGAACAGCACTTCCTTCAGGAATTCAACGGTGTTTCTCGCCTGCCGTGCCTGGGCTTGCGCCGCATCACGCTGCTCCTGCGCCTCTCGGGCCTGGCCGCTGTAGGCGATCACGCCAGCGATCAGGGACACCGCAAACACCGCTGCCAGCGCAGAAGCAAGGCGGTTGCGCTGCACGAACTTGCCGGCGCGATACGCCAATGTGTCGTCGCGCGCCATGACCGGCTGGCCAGACAGATAACGCCGGAGGTCGTCCGCGAACTGCGCCACCGACGCGTAGCGGCGCTCCGGCTCGGAGCGAAGGGCCATCATGAGGATGTTGTCGAGGTCGCCACGCAGCGCGCGACGCAGACCCTGGGCGCTGGTACCGCGCCGTGCGGCGACCTCCTGACGCGCGACCTCAGTCTGAAGTGCATCGAGGCGGGTGCTGGGTCGGGGTACCGTGAGCCGCTCAACCGCTCGAATCATCTCTGCGTGCCCGGTCGACGCAACGTGATACGGACGCTCCCCCACCAGTAGCTGATAAGTCAGGATTCCAAGCGTATAGACGTCGCTGGCCGTGGTGACCCGATTCTCGAGTATCTGCTCGGGACTGGCGTAGTCCGGCGTCATCGCCTGGCGACCGAAAACCGTGGTGTTGCCAGAGCCGCTTGCATCGTCCGGCTGGATCAGCTTCGCAATGCCGAAGTCCAGCAGCTTCGGAATGCCGTCGGGCGTGATGAGCACGTTCGACGGCTTGAGGTCACGGTGCACAATAAGATTCTGATGAGCCGCCTGTACGGCGGCGGCGACCTTGCGGATCAGATCAATGCGAGCCGGAATTCCTAGTGAATGGGCATCGCAGTACTCGTCGATCGGCGTGCCCTCGACATACTCCATCACCAAGTATGGCGAGCCGTCTTGCAGGCTGCCGCCGTCGATCAAGCCAGCAATATAGGGGTGATTGAGTTTCGCGAGAATCTTGCGCTCGGCATTGAACCGCTCGACCAACTCGCGGGCCAGCAGGTGTCCACGGACGAACTTGATCGCTACGCGCTGGGAGAAGTCCGCGTCCTGGCGTTCCGCCAGGTACACCGACCCCATGCCACCCTCGGCGAGGTGCTGAATGATCCGGTAGGGCCCGACCGTGCGACCGACATAACTGACGGCATCGCCGGTCGGTGTCGCCGGCTCGAGAAACGGACCGGCCGATTCGATGGCGACCAGAACCGAGTCTACGGAGGCACGTAGCGTGGTGTCGCCCGCACAGGCCGTGTCGAGCGCGTTGCGGCGCTCCTCGTCCGACAAAGGCAGGACCTGGTCGCAGAGCTCGAGGACGCGCCGGAAGTGGCTGGTCTCCGTCAACGGTCCCCGCCCCCCAAGGGCGCATCGCACTCCCAACTGTGGTGGTACGAGCTTCTGGCGCCGCATCGGAAGTCGTGCCTCGTCGTGGATTCCTACACCTATATACCGGTGTTCACGGCAATCCCGCAATCCGGCAGTCGTCATAATCCTGCCAGCGATATGCGACAGGCTTGCGAGCGGTGCGAGACCCCGGCGGGGCGGTGCCGACACCCGCGTCAGGATTCCCCGGCTCGTCGTCGCCTCGAGATGTACGAGGTGCGTCGGGCTGGAGGAAAGTGCCCGAATCCTCGATTGCCTGCAGGACGGCTTCGACTGCCGCCCGGCGCGCCGGATTGCCGAGACAAGCGCTGGCAAGGAACTGCGCGCGCGCGCCACCGGTGAGCAGGAGCGCGTCGTCGCAAAGTTCCAGAACGAGCTTGTCTTCGGATGTATCACTCATCGAGATGGACACCAGGACCGCACATCACGCTCGCGCAGGACAACCTTCCGGCGAAGGGCAGCGCTCCTTACGCCTATGGCCATCGCGAACTTACCCGTTCTAGGCGAGCGGCACTAGGCAGTCTTGCGCCGCCGGCGTACCCCCATCAGGCCCAGCAGGCCAGCGCCGAGCAGCGTGAGCGTACCGGGCTCTGGCACCGGGTGGGCGTTCAGTGGCTGGGTAAACAGCGTATATCCATTGAGATCGAGAGGCAGATTGTCTCCAAACAGCGTAAAGGGCTGTGAGCCGGGCGCCCCTGTACCCAGCCAGTTGAAGGTCATAGAGAACCCGCCCAGCAGCTCACCGGGCCCAACCGGCGCCGCCAAATGCGAAGCCATCATAGAACCCCGGCTGATTGTCGGGATCGCCCGGGAACAGTCCATCGGGCGGTGCAACCAGGAGATCCCAGTCCGCCGGGCCGTCATAAGTAGCCGGATCGACCTCTTCCCCGAACGGTCCGGACACGAGGTCCATCGAATACAGGTCGAAATCGAAAAAGATCGTGAACCAGTCGATCGGTTCCCCGGTCTCGTTGCCTACCGTGTAATGGTAGGTCCACTGCCCGTTCGCCGTTGTCCTCGACCTCGTAGAAGATCGGCGACGCCATCGCCGTGTGCACGCCAAGCAGCAGTGCCGGCAACATCAGGAACCTACGAAACTTCATTGTCCTTCTCCCCACTTAACGAAATTCTTCGGCAAAACTGCAATCACTTTTCGCACGCGCCCTTGATCTTCGGCCACCACACCGGGATCGTAACACCGGTCAAGGCAGAGGCCGATCCGAAATCAAGAAGCGTGCCATTGCCTTTGCCAACATTGCCAACGACGTCGCCCCAATCCTTTATGTTCGAACCGAAGCCCGAAAGCCAGACACCCACGCTGAGTCCGTATGATGCCGCTCCGATCGAGGCTCCAGCCATGATCGAGCCGCCGAGCAGCGCTCCGCCATTCGGACCAATGGCGCGCGGCGAATACATCTTCACCTCGCTAACCGACCCACCGAAGGGAATCGACACAAACGAAGCGTTGTAGCCGGCGAGCAACGTCAGCCATACAACATTCCGGCTGTAGGGCGCACAGTTCGAGGTCGAGTCGTAGATCGAACCCGAGACCTGAAATCCCACCTTGGCAGGCAGGAAGTCGGCGCCCGGTTTGAACGGATCCACTGATGCCACCGCTGCCAGACCTTCCCATTCGACGCCGTCAGGGTCGGCAAGGCGCAGGGCTACCCCCACCGCCTGCTGGGCAATCGCCAGCCCACCGATAATGCCCAGGACCACGTTGATCTCCGCCATCGACACGGAAAACTCACCGCGAGGATCCAGATAGTTCACCGGATCAGCATTGGCGTACAAGTATCGATGCAAGGACACGGGCTGATCCAACACGCCCTCGAACGGGTCGACACTCAGGAATCGACCTACGTTTGGATCGTAATATCTCGCCCTCAGATAGTAGGCGCTGGCGACGTCGTCAAACTGCTCGCTACGGTAACGGGCCAGCGAGTCCGTGGAATTGCCCTGCAGCGCAAGTACATTGCCAAACGCATCGTACTCGTAACGGGTCACCACGCTGCCAGATGAATCGGTGGCCAGCCTTACACTCTGCATACCATCAGCCAGATACTGTAACTGTTCAGTTCCCAGGCCCCGGGCAACTGGCCCACTGTCGTTCAGCACAACCGGGATCCTGTCCACTCCTCCGACCACTTCCTCGGAAATTTGACTGACAGCGCGGTTCAAGTCACGGATGAAGCGCCGCTCGACACCAGCCGAATTCACGCTGAGCAGGACACCATCCGGATTGTAGCGATAGGTCGCAGTGGAACCTCCTGGGCCCGCCGCGCTGCGCAACCGCCCATCCACCGACCAGGAATACTCAGTAGTCCCGTCTGGACCTGTTCTTAAGCGGAGATTGCCGTTAGCGTCATAGGAATAATTGATCGTACCAGCAGCCCTGCGCTCCTCCACCAACCGGTCGTTTCGGTCGTAGACATAGTCGGTATTGCCATCGACCGAGTCGGTGCGCCGGATTCGATTGCCTACCTGATCATAGGAGTAGGTCGTCAATCGGGCTCCCGCGAGTCCGCCAGCAGCGGTCTCGCCGATCAGCCGGCCATTCACATCGTAATCGAACGAGATCGAACGACCTGATGCTTCGATGACCTGAGCTACATTGCCATTGGCTGCGTGAGAGTACTGATAGCGCGACAGCGATGCCCCGGAGCTATCAAAACTCTCGACACTGGTTATACGATCCCGAAGATCATAGGATCGCACCTCCCGTATTCCATTCGGGCGAATCGCTTCGACGAGGTTGCCGACTGCGTCAAACGTGTGCGAATAGACGCCGTTTGCGCCGTCAGTGAGCGTCACCACTCGACCGCCCGCATCACGCGTGTAGCGAGTCGTCTGCGCCGGGGTCCGGATCTCCGAGACGCGACCTCCGATCCCGTACTCGTACTCGATCCAGTTACCATCCGGATACGCAAGCCTTGTGAGCCGATCCAAGGCGTCATAACTGTAGCTCGCCGTACCACTGGCGTCTGTGTAGCTGCTGCGCTTTCCAGTAGCAGTGTAGGAGTAGCGCACGACATCACCGGCCGGCAGGCGTCTTATCACCAATCGGTTCAGCGCGTCGTACTCATGCTCGACAGTGCTCCCAGAAAAATCCTGATAGCGAGTCAGGTTACCGTTGGCGTCGTACTCGAAACGCGCAACCTGTCCCAGCGGCCGGACAATCGAGGTCCGGCGGCCCGCCAGGTCATAGGTAGACCTGGTACGGTTGCCGCGCCCATCGGTCTGCGCAGTCAGATTGTCAAACTCATCATACTCGAAGCGAGTTACAACACCCGCAGGATCAGTGACCTCGACCAAACGACTCTTTGCATCGTAACCAAAGCGTGTGGTCGCTCCGCCTTCAGCGACCTGCTCGACCAGATTTCCGACAGCGTCATACGACCGGCGCAGCTGAGTACCATCGGCCCGTTGGACCAACGTCATTCGACCCGCTGCGTCGAGAGTCCTCGATGTCGTCCGACCCAGCGCATCTGTGAAGCCGACTAGTCGTCCCTGGACATCGTGGCTCAACTGGGTCGCTCCGGAAACGGTACTGGCTGTACGCGTGAGACGCCCGCCGCTGTCGTGCTGCAGGGTCATGCCCACGCCCTCACTCGTCGTAATCGATTCGGCCAGACCGAGCGCGTTGTACTGCATCTGATAGCCCGGATTGTCCGACGGGTCCGGCGTATCGTCCGGGAACTGGAAGTTCAAGGGCAGGTCACTCGGGCCGTATTCGTACAGGTAGGCGCGCCCGGAGCGGTCTTCGAAGCCATCGAGCTGCCCGCGGAAGTTATACGCAAACGACTCGAAGGAGTTGTCAGCGTACCGCTTGCTAACGAGGCGCGACCCCGCATCGTACTCACTCTCGGTCCGATTGCCGCGGGAGTCCACGAGCGCCGCCAAGTTGCCTTGAGCGTCGCGCTCCAGACCGATTGCGTTACCCGCCGCGTCCGTGACGCGCACAACCTGACCGTTCCTGTCGAACTCCCGGTTGACAACGACCAGTGATCCATCGCGTCGGCGTACGGCCTGCGAGATCTGCTGGCCATTTGCGTCGTAGCCATACAAGGTTTCGACGCCGGTCGGCCCTATCTCCCTGACTCTGTCTCCGAAGGAGTTGTACTCGAACCGGATAGCAGAGCCTTTGGCATCTGTCTCGCTCAACACAAGACCGCGGTTGTCGTAACCGAATGACTGGACCGCGCCGGTGCCGTCGATCCGACGAATCAGGTTGCCCCGTGAGTCGTAGACGTATGCAGTTTCGCTTCCGTCAGGCTCGACGATCCGAGTCAACCGGCCTGCGGAATCGTAGTCATATTGGGTTAGCTCGCCCTGTGCGGTGCGGCTGGTCAGGACCTGCTCGCCTGCGCCATAGGTAAACTGGATTCGGCCTCCAGCTGGGTTCGTCTCGCTTAGAACATTGCCGTCTGTGTCGAAAGTACGAGTAGTGGTTGAGCCGGCCTCATCGGTCTCGGAAACCACATTACCAAAGGCATCATAGACAACAGTGGAAACGCCCCCGCCCGACTCGGTCACACGCTCGATGCGTGCTGCCGGATCCCTGCTGAAATCGAATGTGCCGCCATTCGGATTGGTCGCGGAAAGGATCCGCCCATCTTCGTCATATTCGACCCTCGCCACCTGACGTCCAAGCGGGTCGCGAATGCGCGTCAAGCCGTGCTGACGATTGTAGTCATACCCAGTGGTGTTTCCTTCACGATCTGTATGACTGCGTAGGTCGCCATTGCCGTCATAAACATATGATTGAGCAGCCCCCACAGGATCGACAATCCTGATGATTCGATCCAGTTCATCGCGCTCGAACAAGATGCTCTTTCCGGACGAATGAACGATTCCGGCCCGTCCGAAGGTGACTGCATTGCCGTTGAGATCCCGAACGCTTTCGACACCACCCGAGCGGGTCAGGATGATCTGAATTCCATCAAAAGTCGTATAGCGGAATCGGTCCGGATCGAACGTTGCGCCGGTCAGGTCGTTCGCAAGCTCGACTGGACCCGGCTGAGCACTGAAGATCGTCAACGTATCAGTCTCCAGGATCTCGAGACGACCTCGTGTGCCCGGACGGGCCCGATAGCTGGCCCGCAGGGCCGAAGCGGGGAATGGCACCAGGGGCGAAACACTGGGAGATATCACGAGGTCGAAGGATTCCACCCGCCCGTCTGGCAGTGTCAGGCTGAGCCGGTGTTCGTCAGTAGGCAGCAACTGGAATGCGAGTCCGGGACGGTCCACCCGCCATGCCGTACCTGGTGTGCGATTCGCACGTAGCCGCAGTGTCTGCACATCTAGACGCCAGCCGACTCCGAAGTCTCCCCGCACCTTGTCACGGCTGTCGTACGTGCGTGTAACTGTGATCGGGATCCCGGCCATCGGGATTTGCAAATCGGTGAAGCTCAAACTGAAGTTGCCGACCTTCATGTTGCCGTCGACCTGCACGGTTGACTCGGAGACAGTCTGATTGCCACCCAGATCGAACACGGTCAGACGCAGCGTGTACAGATCGTTGATCAGCAGCGTGGGATCAAACTCGCCCAGCACACCGCTGGTCACCGGCGAAAGCCCTGTCGCGATCAGCGTGAAGCCCGACTCGCCGGCCGGCGCATAGGCCAGCTCGTAGCGCAGGAAGTTGCTATCGGTCGCGGTGCCGGTGACCTGCACCGGCTCGGTGACGACCGAGTTCGCGGCAGGTGTCGCGATCACCGACGCTGGCGGCGCAACGTCCCCGGCCACGCGGGCACGCACCTGGATCGTCGCCGACCCACCGACCCCGCCACGGGCGGCGGTGACCGTAAACGTACCGGCCGAGTTCGAGCTGAAAACCGGCCCGTTGGTCCACGCCACCACCCCGGTCAGGTTCTGGCTGGTGCCATCGGTGAAGATGCCGGTGGCTGTCAGCGTGACCGCCTGATTGGTCAGGACCGTCGATTTGTCCGCCGCGACCAGGATGCTGGCGAGCGTCAGGTTGCCGTCGATGCCATCGCAATCCGAGTCGACTCCGTCGCCGGGCGCATCGGCGGCACCGGGGGCCACGCTGGCATTCGTGTCATCGCAGTCGCCCGCGGTCTCGCTGAACCCGTCGCCGTCGTCATCGACGTCCTCGGGCGCAGGCCCTGTCGAGACGAACAGATCGACTCGTCCACCGAACTCGGTCACGGCTCCCGCTGGAGGCGCCTGGTCAAACACCGATCCGGCCGCAACGGTCGGATGTGTGCTGGTCCGTACCGCACCGGTCAGCAGGTTGGCGCCGGCCAGCGACCCCTCTGCCGCCGCCTGCGGCTGACCGATCACATCGGGTACTACGACCGGCTGGCCCACCACCAGCGTGAAGGACTGCGGTGTGGAGAAGCCAATGGTGTCGCTGGCGATGATGCTGACCTGGAAGCTTCCCTCGGCCTGCGGCAACCAGTTGAGCCGCCCGGTGCTGCTCATGGTCATGCCTGCCGGTGCAGCAGCGAGGACAAAGCTCACCGAATCGCCCGGATCCGCATCCACCACGCGCGGCGCGTACTCGTACGGGAATCCAACCGTGGTCAGCGTATCCGGCCGAGTCAGGAACACCGGCGGCTGCCCGGCCGGCTGCACCGCCAGAGTGACGGTCGCAGTATTCGAATCCAAGGTACCGTCGTTCGCGACGTAGGTAAAGCTGTCCGTGGTGCCAACAAGCGGATCTGGCGACTGTCGGATCAGGTTCCAGCCGTTGAGTCCCGGCTGCAGCCAATGGGGCACTGGATTGGTGATGATGCTGCCTTCGGCACCCACCAGTGCCTCCTGGAAGATCCACTGATTGCGCTGCGCCGGCGCGGCAGGCAGCGGGCTTCCGGGCGTGCCCTCGAACACGCGTGTCTGTCTGACGAGTCCGCTGGTGCGCGAGGAAATGATCTCGGCGGCACCATCGCCATCGATGTCCGCGATGGTCGTAAAGCGTTGTTCGCCCGCGTTCGACCCGATCTGTACGAATTCCAACAGGGATCCGTCGCGGCCATCGAATATATGGACGCCATCGACGTTTTCAGTGAACGGTGTGTATACGTCCAGGTGCACAACCAGATCGGCAGCGCCGTCACCGTTCGCGTCGAAGGCGGTGGCATTAACGCCCTTGAATCGGGTCAATTCTTCGCCGAACTGGTCGAGGCCCTGGTGACTCCACAACAGCGATCCATCAGCGTTGTAGACTTGAAAGTAGCCTCGCGTCAGCGTGCTGCCGAGCCCTGCGTACCACGCGTACTCAACCTCGCCGTCACCGTCGAAATCCGCAATGGAGATCTGGCTCTGCGAATTGTTTGGCACCGAATTCTGCCAAACGATGGTGCCATCGTGGTTGAAGAGATAATGGTTGTTCTGGTCGATCCCTATGATTTCCGCATAGGGATCGTCGTCGAAATTCGCAACGGCGGTCATGAGATGTGTCGAAACATTAAAGCCGCCTAAGGAAACCACCTGGGTCGGCAGAACAAACTCAAGTTCGCCCAGGTGACTGATCACGTTCGTGTGATAGATGATCTCCATGGTGCCGTCGAGATCAAGATCAACAACCGCCGGCGGCTTGTAGTCCGAATCGCCGAACTGCCGTTCACCCGCGAGAAACTCCCAGAGGATCGTGCCGTCGGAACTATTGAAGACGGTGACACCTCCCTGGATCACGCCGCCACCGATACCGGCAGACCGGTACCAGGGCATGATGATCTCGATGGAACCATTGGCGTCGACATCGGCAAACGTCGGGCCCATCTGACTGAAGCCGCCGTCAGTGCTGTTGCCGATCGTCCCATCCACGCTCATCGTCTGGCTTGCGCCGTCTCCCGGCCAGGCCAGGCTGCCGTCATGATGAACGGCAAGCAGGTGATCACCATCGAAGCCCACCCCTGGGACCGTGGCACGCACACCGATGATTTCGAGATCCCCGTCACCGTCGATATCCAACAGGCCTAGGTGCCCGCGGTCTGTGAATCCCCGGCGGCGATCATCGCCGCACGGTTAAGCACGGCCTGTGGCGTGCAGTCCGCGTTCAGAATCCATAAATCACGCAGGGTGCCACTGCTGATGTCGCCGACGCCGATGATTTCTGTGTCACCATCGTTATCAACATCTCCCACCGCCACTGTGCCGTTGGTGACGTACTGTGGTGGTGCCTCGCATTGCACTTGGGTGTACACACTGCCAGGGTCGCTAATCAGGTTGTAGCCATTTCGGCCCGGCTGCAGCCATGGCGGTGTCGGGTTAGTGATGACGCGGCCAACGTCTTCAAAGTAGGACTGGTTGAATTTCTGCTGATTGAACAGAGCGGGCGCCGGCGGCAGTGGGTTGGCCGGGGTGCCCTCCAGCACCACCAGGCTTCCGCCAGACCGCTTGTCCAGGACAGCAGGATCTCGGCTTCGCCATCGTCATCGACGTCAGCAACGGTTACCGGCCGGCGCGTGCTGTCGTAAATCGGAATCCTGTAGCGCGTCAGCAAGGATCCGTCCCTGCCGTCAAAGATATACAGACCCTCTCGCTCTGACCCCTGGTTCTGGTCGCGGAATCGGATGAGTATGTCTACGGCTCCGTCCCGGTTGGCATCAAATGCGGTAATCGTCGCCTGCGAGAAGTTCCCGAGCCGATCCTGGAATTGCGGGGTGGCGGCGTGGCTCCAGAGAGGGCTGCCGTCGGTGTCGAACACCTGCACGTAGGTGATGTCACCGGTGCCCGCTACGAAGGCGTATTCGACCTGCTGGTCACCATCGAAATCCGCAACGGTGAGCTCAGACCTTGCGGTCGCCGCCGCGCGCGGAATCTGCCAGACGACGTTGCCAAGGTGGTCGTACAGGTAGTGGTTTCTTGTATCGCGCGCGATGATCTCGGGGAACTCGTCGTCGTCGAAGTTGGCTACAGCCGAGTACAGGTGCGCTGAAAAGTCCAGGCCAGCGAACGTGGGCTCCGTCGGCAGGGTGAATTCGAGCGTGCCCAGGTGGCTGATGACGCTATTGTGCAGAATGATTTCCATTGTGCCGTCGAGATCGAGATCGACGACTGTAACCGGCGCTTGGTTGTCGCCGCTCGAGCCTTCGCGCGGACCGAGATACTCCCATTGAATGGAACCATCGACGGCGTTGTACACCGAAATGCCGGAGCGCACGGCGCTGTTCGGCGAGCTGTTGATCACCCACTGCTGGATGATCTCCGCCTGACCATCGGCATCAATATCGGCAAAGAACGGGCCAGTATTGTTCGCGATGTTAAAGGTTACAAGTGCGCTGTCCTGGCTAACTCCGGTAGCCCCCCAGGCAGGAGAGCCGTCGCGGTTGATCGCCAACAGGTGGGCCCGCGTGTCCGCAGTGCCATCTGGATTTCGGCCGCGCAGACCGATGATCTCAAGGTCTCCGTCGCCATCGATATCGAGCAGCCCAAGGTGCGGGCTGAAGCCGTTCGCGAAGCCACCGAGTGTCGGCAGGACGTCCGGCGTGGACGCCACTTCAACGCTGCAGTCGGATGCGTTCAGGACGAAAATTCCATCAGACGGGCGCTGATCATGGCGACCGACAATTTCAATTTCGCCGTCCCCATCGACATCACCCACCAGGATCGTTCCATTGGTCTGCTGATTCGTGCTCAGGCTCGTGAAGACTTGCTGGCACTGCGTCTGCAGCTCGACCGGCCCGATCTGCTCCGGTAGTCCCGGCGTATAGTCGAATGAACCGTCGCTGCGGAAGTCGAGTACGCCATTGGAAACGTTCGAGACCAGCGCGGCGGTCAGCGAATCACCATCCGGGTCGCTGTCGTTGCCGAGTACGCCGGGCGCACTGATGCTCGTCGTCTCGCCAATGCGCGCGTCATACAGGTTGTCGACCGCCACCGGGGCGCGGTTCACCGGCCGGACGGTGACGATGAAGCTCCGCAACGCCGCCGCGTTCTGCGTATCGAGGACCTGCACCGTCACGTCGAACGGCCCGAGCTGATCCGCCAGCGGTGTCCAGCCGATGACACCCGCCGTACTCGATCGTCATGCCGGATGGCGCCGCAGGCAGGCTGTAGGTAAGCGTGTCGCCGGCGTCGGGGTCCGTCGCCACGGTCTGGATGCTGAGCGTCTGTCCCACGACGAGCTGACGATCGGCGATCGGGTCGAGCGCGGGCGGGGCATTCGCCGGTGGCGGCGCCACGTCCTGGCGCACCTCGAGCGCGAACGTCTCGTCGTCGAACAGGCCGCCGCTGTCGGTCACCCGCGCCGTCACGCTGGTGGTGTCGACCTGGCCCGCAGTGGGTGCGAACGTCAGGTCCCCGGTCGCGGCATTGACGGCCAAGACCCGTCGGGCCGGACACCAGCGAGAACGTCAGCACGTCGCCGGCGTCGGGGTCGGTCGCGAACAGGCGGAACGCCAGCGTCTCGCCGACGAATGCCACGCGATCCCCCACCGTGATCAGGGTCGGCGGCCGGTTATCGCGTGTGGCGCTGACCGCTACGCTCGCTGACGCACTCGCCAGCTCACCGTCGCTGACCACCAGCGTAGCCACGTAGTTGCCCACCACGTCCGCGGTAAAGCTTGGCGCCACACTCGTCGCCGAGCTCAACGCCGCAGTGCTGCCGGCCGGCACCGCCAGCGACCACTGATAGACCAGCGTGTCGCCGTCCGGATCGGTCGAGCCGCTGCCGTCCAGGGTGACGACGCCTGGAGGCGTCAGGGCGCTCGGATTGGCGCTGGCTGCGGCAGTCGGCGCGCGGTTGGGGGCCGCTGCGGCCACGGTTATGCTGCTCGAGCCGCTCTCCAGCGCCTCGTCGCGGACGATCAGGGTAATGGTGTAGCTGCCGGGCTGGTCGGCGACGAACGACGAGTCGACCGTATTGGTCGAACTGAGCGCCGCACTGCTGCCCGCGGGCACCTGAATCGACCATTCATAGGTCAGCGTGTCGCCGTCGGGGTCGCTCGAGGCGCTGCCGTCGAGCTGGACGGTGGTGCCGATCGGGACCGACACGGCGTCCGCCGTCACCACGGCAACCGGCGGGCGGTTCTGGCTCACGGCCGTAATGACCGCCGTATCCGGATCGCTGGCGGAGTTGCCGTCGTTGACGACGAGCTGCACCACGAACTCGCCGGGACGGTCCGCCGTAAAGCTTGGCGTCGGCGTCATGTCGAGCGAGAGCACGGCGGCGCTACCGTTCGGTCGCGCGACCAGTGACCAGTCGAAGCTCAGCGGGTCGTTGTTGGCGTCCGTCGAGGCATTGCCGTCGAGGTTGACCACACTGTCGACGTTGACCGTCTGGTCGGGGCCGGCATTCGCGACCGGGCGGGCGTTCTCGGTCGTAATGGTGACCGTGTCCGGCGCGCTGACCACACCATTGGCGGTGACGACGAGCTGGATCACATAGTCGCCGGCACGGTCGGGCGTGAAGCTGGCAAAGGCCGTATCGCGCCCCTGCAGTGCCGCCGCACTGCCGGTTGGGCGGACGTGAACGACCAGCTGTAGGCGCTGATGGCGTCGTTGTCCGGATCGCTCGATAGCGAGCCGTCCAGCAGCACCTGCTGCTGCGGCAGCACGGACTGGTCCACACCCGCGTTGGCGACTGGTGGCCGGTCGGTGAACTCGGTCGACACGACCACGGTGTCGATGTCGCTGCCGCCGCGGCCATCGGCCACGGTCAGGCTCAGAACGAACTCACCCCGGACGTCCGGGGTAAAGCGCGCGTTGACATTGCTCGAACCGGTGAGCGTGGCGCTGCTCCCGGAGGGACGGACCTGAAAGGCCCACAGATAGAAGAGTGGGTCTCCATCGATGTCGCTGGATGCGCTGCCGTCGAGCACCACCTCGATGCCGACGAAGGCGTTGGTCTGGTCAGGCCCCGCATTGGCCACGGGATCCGTGTTCATGTCCTCGGTGTTGATGACCACTGAGTCCGGTTCGCTGCTGTCGCTGCCGTCGAACACCGTCAGGTCGAGCTCGTAGCGGCCCGGCTGATCGGCGAGGAAGGTCGGCCGGGTCAGGGCTGGATTCGAGAGCTCGGCCAGGCTGCCCAGTGGCAGGTCCCGGAAGCTCCATGCGTAGCTCAGCTCATCACCATCGGCGTCGCTGGAGCGGCTACCGTCCAGGGTCACCAGGCTGCCTGTGAACACGTTCTGGTCGGGACCTGCATTGGCGACTGGCGGCGTATTCGCCGGCCCGGCCGGATCCGCGGTGAAGCTCCAGGTGATGCTCGCGGGGTTGAAGAGATAGCGCCGGTTCTGGCGAAAGGTAAAGGTGCCGACGCTCTTCTTCATGGCGCTGGCGCCCATGTCGCCGATCGCGACAACGCCCTCGATGATCGTCGTACTGGGCGATGAACTGGTCGCGGTTGCCACGACGTTGTTCAGCGCCTCGGCGGAGTTCTGCACCGTGATCTGGTAGGTGTAGTCGTAGTCGGTGCGCCCGACCCGGGTGCCGCTGACATAGTGATACTCGACCACCGAAAGCGCCGCGGTGCCGGCCTGTGCCGGCAACGGCAGCCATGCGATGGCCAGTGCAGTCAAACAACCCAGAAACCTGGATGATGCGGCCACAGGAATTGGCCGCTGCCCGGCAGTGCCGCCATTTCGTCGCGGTTGCCCACCCAGGATCCTGACAGCGAGGTTCCGCACACGGTGCGCGCCAAAGCTGCGCATCGGCACATCCATGCCTAGATGAGTCATCCCCTCACTCCCCTCGCCCGTTCTTGTTGGCGACAGATCCGGCGCAAACCGGTCCGTCACTCAGTCAAGGCGTAGGGAGGCTCGAAAACGGCTCAAATTACTTACAGCGCGGCCGTTATGTCACATCGGGATCGGCCGCGGGATGCTTCGCGGCGACTCTTGCGCCTCAGCGCCGCCGGGCGATGGGACTGGGGGTCGAGGCCGCGCGGATGCTGGCCCAGGCCTCTGACCAGCCGGCGACCGGGGACGGCTGCTGCGCCCGGTCCGCAGCGGGCCATTCCCGCGTGAGGCTCGCCAGCTCGCCGACGCGCGGCGGCCGGCCCTTGGGAAAGGTCGCCAGGCGTGTGAACACCACCCGGCCGTCCACCGGCAAGTCGCCGGCCAGCAGCTTCACCGAGGCGATCCGGTCGAGCAACGGCCCGGTCGGATTCTTGATGGACTGGCGCTGGTTACCGTCCATCACCGCCCAGTCGTCCATGGACTCGCTGCCGAAAATCATGCCCGAGGCGTGGCGCAGGTCGACCACGAGCAGGCCCTTGGCGGTGAGCAGCAGCAGGTCGATGTGCACCTGCCCGCCACTGCCATCCGGCAGCAGCACGTCGCGCAGCATGTCGAAGGACACCGCCTCGAACGGCTCGAGCAGCGCCCGCTCGGCGCGCCAGCGCCGCCAGTAGCGATACCCGAGATAGCCCCCGAGCGCGACCGCGACGATGACGCCGCCGGCGATCAGCCACTCGTTGCGCGAGGCAGGCATGAACATTCAAAGTCCCCGCAGGTAGGTCCTGAAGCGCCCAAGATCGGCGGGAAGCTCGTCCGCGTGACTCGGCAGCTCGAGCAGCGCGGCCAGCGGCGCCGGCACCGGCACGGTGCGCACCGATCAAGCGGCTCGACGATCTCGTTGAACTTGGCCGGGTGCGCCGTCGCCACCAGCACCCAATGCGCCGCCGACCGCTCGCCGTCACTGAGTTCGGCATACACCTCTGCCGCGGTCGCGGTGTGCGGGCACCAGGTCTCTGCCGAGCGCGGCGCGATCTTCGCGGATGCGCGCGCGGATCTGCGTCATCGCTGACCACGTGGGCGCGGACGTGCTGCCGAGCTCGCTGCCACTCCGGGAACAGATGCCGCATGCGTTCCATGTTGCTGGGGTTGCCGACGTCCATGGCCGAGGCCAGCGTCGCGACGCTGGGCCGCGGCCGCCACTCGCCGCTCGCCAGGAAGTCCGGCACCGTCACGTTGGCGTTGTGCGCCAGCATCGATGCGATCGATGGGCAGGCCCATCTCGCGCGCCCAGATGCAGGCCACCGCGTTGCCGAGGTTGCCGCAGGGCATGATGAAGGACGGCGCCTTGCCGTCGCGGCGGAACAGCTCGAGGCTCGACTGCCGCGTAGTAGACGGCCTGCGGCAGCAGCCGGCCGATGTTGATGCTGTTGGCCGAGGACAGCTCGCAGCGTCTGCGCGCAGCGCGTGATCGACGAAGGCTTCCTTGACCAGGCGCTGGCAGTCGTCGAAGGTGCCGCGCGACCGCCAGCGTGCGCACGTTGTCGCCCCAGCAGGTCAGCTGCTGCTCCTGGCGGGGCGACACGAGGCCCTTCGGGTAGAGCACCACCACCTCGACCCAGGGCCGGCGATGAAACGCCGCCGCCACCGCGCCGCCCGTGTCGCCCGAGGTCGCGACCAGGATGGTCAGCCGGCGCGGCCCGTGTCCGGCGGAATGCGCTCGAGGCAGGCGGCGAGGAAGCGCGCGCCGAAGTCCTTGAACGCCGCGGTCGGCCCGTGGAACAGCTCGAGCACCGACACGGCGTGCGGCGCCGCGCGCAGCGGCTCGAGCGGCGCCGGGAAGTTGAAGGCGTCGCGCGACGATCTCGCCGAGCGACCTGGCGCAGCGCGTCGCCCGCGACGAACGGCGCGAGCAGACGCCCGGCCACCGCCGGCAGCGTCGTCGCGCCGTCGAACTCGCCGGGCGTCGAAGCTGCGGCAGCTCGCTCGGGCACATACAGTCCGCCGTCCGGCGCCAGGCCCTGCGCGGATCGCCTCGCTGACAACGACACGCGTCGCGACGGGTCACGCGTGCTGACGAACTCGCATCAGCGCTCCACGACCCGCGCGCCCTCGGTGTCGATGGCCGAGATCCAGCTGGTCGGCTCGCCAGGTCGTGCTCGGCGAAGGCCTCGACCATGGCGGCGCGGACTGCCCTCGGCGTCGCGCTCCTCGCACCAGGCGAAGATGGTCGGACCGGCGCCGGAAATGGAGCAGCCGAGCGCGCCGTTCGCCAGCGCGGCCTGCTTGACCGCCTCGAAGCCCGGAATCAGCTGCGAGCGCTGCGGCTCGATGATCACGTCCTCGAACGAGTCGCGGATCATCGCGAGGTCGTTCGTGTAGCAGCCGGACAGGAAGCCGGCGAGGTTGGCGGTCTGCCAGACCACGTCGGACAGGTCGACGGTCTTGCTGCAGGATGCGCGCGCGCCTCGCGCGTCGACAGGAACATGTGCGGATGCACCAGCACGCAGCGGATCGCCGCCGGCACCGGGATCTGCTTGACGCGCGGATGGTCGATGCCGACCGTCAGCACCAGGCCGCCGAACAGCGACGGCGCGATGTTGTCGACGTGCACCGAGCCGCTCGCGACCGCCTCGCCCTGCATGGCGAACTTCAGCAGTTCGAGCTTGCGTCAGCGGCTCGTCGAGCAGCGCGTTGGCGGCGACCACCGCGGCCACCGCCGAGGCCGCCGAACCGCCGAGGCCGGAGCCCAGCGGAATGCCCTTGTCGATCGCGACCTCGAAGCCGAACGGCAGCGCCAGCGCGCCGGCCATGGCGAGCAGCGCCATGCCCGCCGTGTTCTTCTCCGCCTGCAGCGGCAGATCGACCGACCACTGCCGGTGATCCCGGTGATGCGCACGCCGGGCTTCGGCGGTGCGTCGCGCCGTCACCCGGTCGCCGAGCGCCTCGACGGTGTGACCCAGGATGTCGAAGCCGATGCCGACGTTGCCGACCGTGGCCGGCGCAAAGGCCGTGACGCTGTCCGTTGTCATCGGCCTCCTACAGCCGCGCGCCCAGGTACGCCGCACAGGCGCAGCAGGTCGGCGAACACGCCCGCCGGCGGTGACCGCCGGACCGGCGCCCGGGCCCTGCACGATCAGCGGATTGTCGCAGTAGCGCGCGGTCACGAAGCGCACGATGTTGTCGGTGAGCGCGATGTTGGCGAACGGGTGCGACGTCGGCAGCTCGCTCGACGCCGACCGTGGCCGCGCCCGTCCGCGTCGAGCCGGCCGACATAGCGCAGCACCTGGCCGCGCGGCGCGTCGCCTGCATCGAGCATCTTGCGCATGGCGCGCGTCGTGACTCGGACAGGCGCTCGAGGAATTCGTCGATGGTGCAGTCGCGCAGCGTCGTCGGCACCAGGCTCTCGACCTTCACGTCGCCGAGCTCGAGCTCGCAGGCCCATCTCGCGGCCGAGGATGATCAGCTTGCGCGCCACGTCCATGCCGGAGAGGTCGTCGCGCGGATCGGGCTCGGTGTAGCCCTGCGCCTTCGCCTCGCGCACGATGCTCGAGAACGGCACGCGTGCCGTCGTAGACGTTGAACAGGTAGGCCAGCGTGCCGGAGAAGATGCCCTCGATGCTGCGGATCTCGTCGCCGGTCTCGCGCAGGTCGCGCAGCGTCTGGATCACCGGCAGGCCCGGCGCCGACGGTCGCCTCGTAGAGGATAGTGCGAGCCGCCCGTGCGCCGCGCGGCCTCGCGCAGCGCGCGGTAGTACGCCATCGGCCGCGCTGTTGGCCTTCTTGTTGGGCGTGACGACGTGGATGCCTGCGGCCAGCCAGTCGGCGTAGCGCTGCGCCGACCCCGGCGTCGGCGGTGCAGTCGATGATCACCGCGTGCGGCAGGTGCTCGGCGTGCACGTGGTCGGCGAAGCGCGTCGAGGTCGGTCGGCTCGGCGCTCGGCTCGAGCGCGTCGCGCCAGTGCGCCAGGTCGACCTCGCGCTCGGCCAGCACCATGCGCTTGCGAGCCGGCGATGCCGCGCACCCGCAGGTCGAGCGTTGAAGTCGCGCTGCAGGCGCGCCGCCTGCGAGGCCAGCTGGTCGAGCAGCACGCGCGCCGACCGTGCCCGGGCCGATCACGCCGATCGACAGCGTGTGCGGCGAGAGATAGAAGCTCGCGTGCACCGCGCGCAGCGCCCGCGTGGCATCGCGGCCGTCGATGACCACCGAGATGTTGCGCTCGGACGCGCCCTGCGCGATGGCGCGGACGTTGACCGCCGCCTTGCCGAGCGCGCCGAAGACCTTGGCCGACACGCCGGGCGTGCCGGCCATGCCGTCGCCGACCACGGCGAGGATGGCGCAGCCGCGGCTGACCTCGATGCTCTGGATCTGCCCCTCGCGCAGCTCGGTCGAAAACGCGCGCCGCACGACCTGCTCGGCCCGCGGCGCCTCGGCCTCGGGCACCGCAAAGCAGATCGAGTGCTCGGAGCTGCCCTGCGAGATCAGGATGACCGAGATGCCCTCGTCGCGCAGCGCACCGAACAGGCGATGCGCCGTGCCCGGCACGCCGATCATGCCGGCGCCCTCGAGGTTGAGCAGCGCGACGCTGTCGATGCTGGTGATGCCCTTCACCGCAGCGCCGACTCGGGACTCGGCGCTGATCAGCGTGCCCGGCGCTTGCGGCGCGAAGGTGTTGCGGATCCAGATCGGGATCTCGCGCTCCGACCGCCGGCGCCATGGTCTGCGGATGGATGACCTTGGCGCCGAAGTAGGCGAGTTCCATCGCCTCGTTGTAGGACAGCGAGTCGATGACCTTGCGCCTCGGGCACGCGCCGCGGGTCGGCCGACAGCACGCCGTCGACGTCGGTCCAGATGACGATCTCCTCGGCGTCGAGCAGCGCGCCGAAGATCGAGGCCGAGAAGTCGCTGCCGTTGCGACCCAGCGTCGTCTGCAGGCCTTCCGGTGTCGAGGCGATGAAGCCGGTGATGATCAGCGTGCCGTCGAGTCGGCAGTCATCGCCGCCCGCGCCCTGGAGGCCTCCCACTGCACGGCCGGCCCCAGCGGGCCCCACTCCACCACCAGCACCTCGCGCGCATCGAGCCAGTGGACCTGGCGACGCTTGCCGCGCGCCTGCAGATAGGCGCGCGAACAGCCGCGTCGACCAGATCTCGCCGTAGCCCGAGACGAGGTCGCGGACGTTGTCCGCGGCGGCTCGAATCATGCGACACGGTGTGCAGGATGCCCTCGATGTCCTCGAGGTCGGCGTCGAGCCGGGCAAGGAAATCCTGTTGGGACTGCCCGCGTCAGAAGTACCGCGGCGAGATCCGCGTGGCGCGTGCGCAGCGCTGCCAGGCCCGCGGCGCAGGCCGCCTCGTCGCGTCGTTCCGCCGCGGCGACCAGGCCGAACAGCGAGTCGGTGACGCCGCGGCAGGCGGAGAGCACGACGGCGACGCGCGCCCGGCCGTCGGCCTCGATGATCGCGGCCACACGTTCAAAGCACGCCGCGTCGGCGACACTCGAGCCGCCGAACTTGTGCACCCACCAACGCTGTGTAGACATCGCCCCAGGACCCCACGGCGCCGCGTTCGATCGCGGGCCATTCCGCATCGTGTGTGCAGCGCAAAAAACCTCGCCAATCTACCCGGCGGCGTCTGCCCTCTGCAAGCGCCGCAAGGAACGCTTCAGCGGCGTCGCGCGTGCCAGGCGCGCAGCAGCCGCACGCCCCCCGGCAGGCCGAGCAGCATCAGTAACCCGCGCGCGACGACGCGCTCCCGGCCGCGCAGCGCAAACGGCGCCAGCAAGCCGTCGAACAGCCGCGGCTCTGGCCACTGCAGGTCAACGCCGCGCGCCGAGACTTCGAACGTCCCTTCGAGGCAGCTGAGCCGCCAGGATCCTTCACCGGATTGCGCCAGGCGCGGAGCGGTCACGATCGAGGGCAGGGCCGGCCCGGCGTAGCCGCTGAGGACCAGCCTGCCGACGGACCGTTCCGCCGCCGGGCGCTCGCCGGGATTCGCGCCGGGCACGCCCGGTGTGACGACCTCGAAAGGCCCGTCGAAGGTCCACCTTTGCATCCGCGAACTATACCAGCCGGTCCCTGCGGCCTCCCGGCCACCTGCCTGGAGCGCGTGGGCCCCGCCGCTCATCCCGCGGCCTGGCGCACGCCCGCGCCCGGCCCGTGTCGGGCATCATGGCGGCCTCGCCGGGCCGAGCGCCCGGGCCGGCTTGATCAAGGTAAGGATTGCGGTGACCTGGAACAGCGAACTGAAAAGCCTGCTGGCGTGCCCGGGCTGCGGCCAGGCCCCCCTGACGGCCGGCCCCGACGGCGGCGCCTGCCTGCACTGTCGCACCGACTTTCCGTCGATCGGGACGGTGCCCTGGCTGTTCCCGGAGCCGCGGGCCGCGCTGCTGGAGTGGCGCGGGCGGCTGCACCTGCTGGCGGAGCACCTGGCGCGCGAAGCCGGCGTGTTCGAGGCCGACCTGGCACTCCCCGACCTGCATCCGCTCACCCGCCAGCGGCTCGAGATGCTCGCTGCCGCGCATCGCGACCACGCCGCCCGGCTGCGCGAGCTGCTTGCCCCGCTCGGACTGCGTGAGCGCGGCGAGCGCTACGAGGTGCACCTCGCCCTGCGCACCCAGCTGCCCACCTCGCAGGGCCTGTCCACTTACTACGCCAATCTGCATCGCGACTGGGCGTGGGGTGACGACGAGAACGCGCAGTCGCTTGAACTGCTGACGAGCGTCATCGAGGGCCGTCTGGGCCGCACGCTGGTGCTCGGCGCCGGCGCCGGACGCCTCGCCTACGACCTGCACCAGTCGCTCGACGCGCCGCTCACCGTGGCGCTCGACTTCAATCCGCTGCTGGCGCTGGCCGGCGCCAGAATCAGCGCCGGCGAAGTGCTGCAGCTGTACGAGTTCCCGATCGCGCCGCGGCGGCTGGCGGATCACGCCGTGCTGCGCACCCTGAGCGCGCCCGGCCCGTCGCGCCCGGGCCTCGAGTTCGTCCTCGGTGACGCACTGGCCGCGCCGTTCGCGCCCGGCAGCTTCGATACGGTCGTCACGCCGTGGTTCATCGACATCGTGCCCGACGAACTGCCCGCCCTGATGGCGCGCATCAACCAGCTGCTGACGCCCGGCGGGCGCTGGATCGATTTCGGCTCGCTGGCATTCAGCGACCGCCGGCCCGCGAGTTGCTACAGCCTCGATGAACTCGAAGCGCTGGTGCCCACCGCGGGCTTCGAGCTCGGCCCGGTGCAGGAAGCGGAGATCCCCTACATGCGCTCCCCCGCCAGCCGGCACTCCCGGGTTGAGCGGGTCATCGCCTTCGCCGCCACCAAGCAGGCCGACGTACCCGTGGCCGCGGCCCCGGCGGTACCGGACTGGCTTACGCGCGCCGACGTGCCGGTACCGGCCCTGCCCGAGTTCCGCGAGCAGGCGCTGTCGACGCGCGTCTACGCCTTCATCATGGCGATGATCGACGGCGAGCGGACGGTCGCGGACATGGCCGCGCTGATGGAACAACAACAGCTGATGAAGGCCGACGATGCCGTCGCCTCGATCCAGCGCTTCCTGCGGCGCATGCACGAGGACGCCGGCAAGCGGGCCAACTTCTGATGAGCGCGGCGGACAGCCGGCCGACGGACGCATGACCCGCGACACCCTCCTGCCGCACGGCGAGGCGCTCAGGCGCGCCATCCGCTGGCTGAGCGACCAGGGCCGCCACGACGCAAGCGCGATCGAGGAAGCGTCGCAACGCTTCGACCTGACGCCGCTCGAGGAAGCCTTTCTGCTGGAGGCGCTGCAGCGCCCGCCGGATCAGCGCGATCGGCGCGACTGAAGCACCAGGAACGCGCCCACCATTCCACCCAGGTGCGCGAAGTGCGCCACGCCGGCCTGCGTGCCCATCACCCCGCTGGCCAGTTCGATCACGCCATACAGCGTCACGAACAGCCAGGCGGGCATTGGAATCGGCGGAATGATCAGCACCACCGTACGGCGCGGGAACAGCATGCCGAACGCCAAGAGCACGCCGAACACCCCGCCGGACGCTCCGACGGTGGGCGCAGGGCTTCCGCCGATGGCGCTCGACACCACCACCAGCTGCGTGATCGCCGCGGTGAGCACGGCGGCCGCGTACATCGCGAGGAAACGCTGCGAACCGAGGTAGCGCTCGACGTCGCGGCCGAACATCCACAACGCGAACATGTTGAGCGCGAGGTGCGTGAAGTTGGCGTGCAGGAAACTGTAGGTGACCAGCTGCCAGGGCTGGAAGCCGACGGTTGCACCCAGCTCGGGGAGCGCGTACGAGCCGACCGGCCAGAGCGCAAAGTTCGCAAGCAGTGCGCCGGCGTCGCCCGATTGCAGGAAGAAGACCAGGGCATTGGCGATCAGTAGCGCGCGCGTTACGGGGCCCATCAGCGTCCCTCGGCTGAACGACAAAAGGAACCGGCCGGGCGCCGCCCGGCAGGCTCGAGGATTCATTATGCAGACCGCTGGTGCGCAGCGGCGTTCCGGCGCGAGGGCGGCTTGTCGCTCGCGGCGGGCCGCTGAGTGTCAGCGCAGGGTCAGCGGCACCAGCAGCAGCGACAGGAAGGACATCGTCTACCGCTGTCCAGGCGAAGCGGGCGACCAGCCGGTCGCTGGCCGTTTCCGCAACCGCCCGCCTGGGCACCCGAGCACGACCTGCAAGCGGTGATGTTCGTAGGGAGTCGATGCGCGGCTGGGAGGTCATGGCTATGTCCATTTGAGGCTTGGCGCCCATTATACGCAAATGAGAATCATTTGCAATAACTATCGCGAGACGACACACCTCTTCGAGGTTTTCTCTGCAACTCTTTGTTATTTATGACTCCGTCACCACCAGATTTCCTGCAGAGGGAAATGGTGGGCCGTGCTGGGATCGAACCAGCGACCAACCGGTTAAAAGCCGGATGCTCTACCGCTGAGCTAACGGCCCGACGAGGGGTGTTGCGGCGACTGGAGACGGGCCCGGACGGGGCGGCGCTTCCGGCCGGGTGCGAATGATAGCGCAGTGATCACCGCTTGCGACCGCCGCGCCGGCAAGTCGCTCAGGCGTAGCGCGTAGGGTCGTCGACGGCCGCCTCGGCGAATCCCGCCCGGCGCAGCCGGCACGCGTCGCAGCGCCCGCAGGCGGCGCCTCGTGCATCGGCCTGATAGCAGGAGACCGTGAGCGAGTAGTCGACGCCGAGCGCCACGCCGCGGCGGATGATCTCGGCCTTGGATAGCTCGATCAGTGGCGCGTGAACACGGAAGCGGCTGCCCTCCACGCCCGCCTTGGTGGCGAGATTGGCGAGCTTCTCGAAAGCGTCGATGAACGCCGGCCGGCAGTCCGGATAGCCGGAGTAGTCGACCGCGTTGACGCCGATGAAGATGTCGCGCGCGCCGAGCACTTCCGCCCAGCCCAGCGCCAGCGACAGCAGCAGGGTGTTGCGGGCCGGCACGTAGGTGACGGGTATGCCCTCGCCCGGCTGCAGCGGGACGTTGATCTCAGGATCCGTGAGCGCCGAGCCGCCGATTCCGGCCAGGTCCACGCCGAACAGGCGATGCTCGACGGCGCCGAGCGCCGCCGCCACGCGCCGCGCGGCGGCCAGCTCGGCATCGTGGCGCTGGCCATAGTGGCAGCTCAGGGCGTAGCAGGCCCGGCCCTCGGCGCGCGCCATGGCGAGCACCGTGGCGGAGTCGAGCCCGCCCGACAGCAGTACCACCGCCGGCCCCTGCGCCGTCGCGGCGTCAGCCATCAGCGACCCGCCACGTCGCCCCACAGGACCTTGTGGAGCTGCATCTGGAAACGCACCGGCAGGCGATCCGCGAGAATCCAGTCCGCCAGCATGGCGGGCGCAAGCTGCCCATGGCTCGGGCGAGAACAACACCGGGCAGCGCTCGTGCAGCGCGCGGCCGAGCACCAGCTCACGCGACCATTCGTAGTCGGCGCGATCGCAGACGACGAACTTGAGCAGGTCGTGGCCGCGCAGTACGTCGAGATTCTCCAGCCGATTGCGGGTCATCTCGCCCGAGGCAGGCGTCTTGATGTCCACGACGCGGGACACCCGCGCATCGACTTCGCTGACGTCGAGCGCGCCGCTGGTCTCGAGCGAGACCTGCAGCCCGGCGTCGCACAGACGCTCGAGCAGGTCGAGGCAGTGCTTCTGCGCCAGCGGCTCACCGCCGGTCACGCACACGTGGCGTGCTCCGGACGCCCGCGCCTCGTCCACCAGTTCGCCGACCTGCCGCCAGCTGCCGCCATGAAACGCGTACTCGGTATCGCAGTACTGGCAGCGCAGCGGGCAGCCGGTGAGCCGGATGAAGAAGGTCGGCCAGCCGGCCGTGTCCGCTTCGCCTTGCAGCGAGTAGAAGGTCTCGGTGATCTTGAGGCGCGACGCGGCAACGGGATTGCCGGATGCCGCCGCGGCGCTGGCACTCACCGGCGGGGCCTCAGCGGCCCTCGGCCGTCATGCGCGCCAGGCGCTCGCCGGCATCCTTGGCCGCGGCCGTCCCCGGGTACTCGCGAATCAGCCGGGTCAGGGAGATCCGCGCCGCCTCGAAGCGTTTCAGCTCGTACTGGCAATAGCCCGCCTTGAGCAGCGCGTCCGGCGTCTTGCGCGCCTTCGGGTAGTCCGCGAGCACGCGCTCGAATGCGCCCAGCGCCGAGGCGTAGTCGAGTTCGACGTAGTACACCTCGCCCAGCCAGTACTGCGCATTCTCGGCCAGCTCGTGATCCGGGTGGGCGGCGAGGAAGGCCGACAGTCCGGAGCGCGCTTCGGCGTAGCGGCCCGCCTTGAGCAGATCGAACGCCGCCTGGTACTCCGCCACCGGATCCGCCGGTGGCCGGGGCGGCGGCCTCGGCGAGCCGGTTCGCCGAGGCTTCCACCGCCTGCAGCCGCCGGTCGAGGTCGAGATACTGGTCGCGCTGCTGCTGCTTCGCCCCGTCGAGGGCGAACTGCAGTTCCTCGAGGCCGCCGCGCAGCGCGCGCACCTCCGCCTGCAGGGTCTCGAGCTGCCGCGCGATCTCGAGCAGGCCGCGGTTGTCGACCGCACGCTCCAGCTGGACCACCCGCTCCTCGAGCTCCGCCCGGCTCGCCGCCGCCGTGGCGGGCGACGGCAGGCCCGCCGCCAGCGCCGCGGCGCAGACCAGCAGCGCGGCGCCCGCGCGCATCTCAGTTGCCGTAGACGATGACGACACGGCGGTTCTCGGCATAGACCTCTTCGCTGTCGCCGTCGAGCGCCGGGCGCTCCTCGCCGTAGCTCACCGTCACCAGCTGCCCCTCGGCCGCGCCGCCGAGCATCAGCGCGCGCCGGACCGCCTGCGCACGGCGCTCGCCGAGCGCGATGTTGTACTCGCGCGAGCCACGCTCGTCGGTGTGGCCTTCGAGCCGCACGGTGATGGCCGGCGACCCGGCGAGCTTGCGGGCGTGCGCCGTGATCAGGGCGCCGAACTCCGGCCGGATGTCGCTGCGATCGAAGTCGAAGTAGATGATGTTGCCGCCCGCGACGCCCCCGTCGCTCGGTCCGCCCATCCCTTCCGCGCCGGGCAACGGCCGCGCCTGTCCGATGTCGCCGCCCTGGCCCGCACCGGTCATCGCGTCATCGGTCTGGGTAGGCACGTCGGCGCCGGAATCGCCCTCTGGCACGGTGGTGGGCTTCTTCGGACACCCGGCGAGCAGCACTACGCTGGCCAACAGTGCAACAACGGGCACGACACGCATACGACGACTCCTGGATGGGTTGGGGTACGCAGCAGCCGGCCGCGGCCGGCATCCTGCACATTCTACGACCGCACGGACGAACTTTGGTTCTTCACTTCAGGTACGGGGACCAGGCCGGTTCCCGGACATCCCCCTCGCTGCCGGCCAGTCGCTGCTGCACCCGGCCATCCACCGATACCGTCGCCAGCACGCCGCGCCGGCCGTCCCGGCTGGCGTAGATCAGCATCGCGCCGTTGGGCGCGAAGCTGGGCGACTCGTCCAGCCGGCCCGTGGTCAGCACCTGCGAGGCGCGGCGCTCGAGATCGACGCTGGCAATGCGATAGGCGCCCCGGTCGAGCGTCACGACCGCCAGGCGCTTGCCGTCCGGCGAGACCCGCGGGCGGGCGTTGTAGGCGCCCTCGAAGGTGATCCGCTGCACGGCCGCCCCGGGGGTCGGCTCCATCCGATAGACCTGCGGGGCCCCGCCGCGATCCGAGGTGAAGTAGAGGGTCCGGCCGTCGGGCGCGAACGCCGGCTCCGTGTCGATGGCCGGCGAATCGGTCAGCCGCACGAGTTCCTGGGTGGCGAGCGTCAGCAGGTAGACGTCGACGTTGCCGTCGCGGCGCGACAGCGTCAGCGCCAGCTTGCGGCCGTCCGGCGACCAGGCCGGCGCACCGTTGATGCCGGAGCGGGCCGAGACCCGCACGCGCTCGCCACTGGCGAGTGCCTGCACATAGACGGCCGCGAGGCCGCCTTCGAACGACACGTAGGCCAGGCTCCTGCCGTCCGGCGACCAGGCCGGCGACATGATCGGCTGGCCGGACTGAAGCACGACCCGCGGATTCGCGCCGTCGGAGTCGGCGACCACCAATTGATAGCGTCGCGCCTGGGGCGTGCCCTCCGCGGCGACGTAGGCCACCCGGGTGGCGAATGCGCCGGGCACGCCCAGGATCCTTTCGTGAATCATGTCGGCCACGCGATGACTGGCCAGTTTCAGCGCGCCCCGGTCGGCGGAGATCGCCTGCCCCAGCAGCCTTTCGCCGGTCAACGCGTTCACCAGCTCGAACTGCACGTCGACCTGGGTGCCGGCCGGCACCAGCCGCCCGACCACCACGTAATCCACCTTCAGCAAGCGCCAGTTCGCCGCGTCGACTTCCGCCGCGGTGTGGGGAAACTCCAGCATCTGCGCCCTCGGCAGCGGCGCAAACCGCCCGCTGCGGGCCAGGTCGGCGCGCACCGTCTCGGCCACGTCCCAGGGCGCCGCGCCGCCATAGGCCCAGCCGAAGGGCACCACCGCGATGCTGATCGGGTCGGCAACGCCCTGGGTGATCTGCACCGTCAGCTGCGCCTGCGCCGCCGGCATCATCACGGACATCAACAGCGCGACGCCGAGCGCCGACCATCCTGCGTGTTTCACTCTTTCAATCCTCCGGAACGAATTCGATAACCAGGTTGCGCTCGAACAGCGACGGATCGGGCGGCGCCGGCAATGGCGAGGAGCGTAACACCGCGCCGATGATCGACTGTCGCACCGCCTCGTCGCCATTGCACGCGCCGAGCGACGCGCCGACCACTTCGCCGCCCGGGATCTGCGTCACGTTGACGATGCACTTCAGCCCCGGCTGCGCCGAGCCGGGACGGATCCAGTTGCGCTGGATGCGTGCCTGGATCATCGCCACGTAGCGCGCCTTGAGCCCGCCGGATACCGCCGCGGTCCGCCGCTCCTCATCGGCCAGTCGCGCCTTGAGGTCCGCCTCGCGTTGTGAACGGGCCCGCTCCTCGGCTTCGCGCCGTGCCGCCTCCGCCTGCGCCTTCCTGCGCGCCTCGGCCTCCGCCTGCCGCCTGGCCTCGGCGGCTGCATCGGCTTTGCGCTTCGCTTCAGCGGCCGCCTGCTCCCGGCGCTTCGCCGTGGCTTCCGCCTCGGCCTTCAGTCGCGCCTCGGCCTCGGCCTGCTGCCGCGCAACCACCTCGGCCTGGGCCCGCGATTCGGCTTCCTCCCGGGCCAGCGCCTCGGCCGCGAGACGCTCGCGCTCGATCTGCGCCTGCTCCTCCACCCGGCGGCGTTCGCGCTCGCGCTCGGCTGCCGCCTGCTGGGCGCGGCGCGCGTCGCTCTGGCGTGCCGTGGTGAGCGCCTCCAGCACCGCCTCATCGACCACCACGGCCTCGATCGGCACCGGTTCGACCCGCTGCGGCGGCAGCGTGAACGCTGCCCCCGCGACCAAGAGGCCGAGCAGGCCGCCGTGCAGGAGCACCGACCAGAACCACGGCTGAACGGCTCCCGCTGTGGTGTCGCTCATCGGCGCCGTTCGAGTTCCTCGAGCGCGCGGACCGCCTTCGGGTCCGTCAGGAAGCCGATCTTGGTCGCGCCCGACTGCTGCAGGATGACCATTGCCTCGACGACCCGCCCGTAGGGCACGCGGGTGTCCGCCTTCACCAGCACCGGCGTGGCCGGATCACGCTCCAGCACCACCCCGACGCGCTGGCGCACGGTGGCCTCGTCGACCGGCAACTCCTCGTTGCCGCCCACGTTGACGTACATCCGGCCCTCGCGGTCGACCGACACGACCAAGGGCTCGCGGTTGCGCAGGTCTTCCGCGGCGATCGGGCTGGCGTCGGCCTTGGGCAGCTCGACTTCGACACCCTGGGTGAGCAGTGGCGCGGTGATCATGAAGATGATCAGCAGCACCAGCATCACGTCGATGTAGGGCACGACGTTGATCTCCGCCATCAGCTTGCGGCCGCGGACTCCGGAGGGCATGTCAGGCGCTCCTCTGCGTGGAGTGCCGCTGCAGCAGCGAGGAGAACTCCTCGGTGAAGGTGTCGTAGCGAAGCTCGAGCCGGCCGACGCGGTCGGCGAAGCGGTTGTAGGCGATCACCGCCGGAATCGCCGCGAACAGGCCCATGGCCGTGGCGATCAGCGCCTCGGCGATGCCGGGCGCGACCATCGCGAGCGTCGCCTGCTGCACATTGCCGAGGCCATGGAAGGCATTCATGATGCCCCAGACCGTGCCGAACAGGCCGACATACGGGCTGGTCGAGCCGATGGTGGCGAGCGTGGCCAGGCTCGCCTCCAGCCGGTCGATTTCCCTGAGCTGCGCCACCTTCATCGAGCGGCGGATGCCCTCCATCAGCTGCCCGGGACCCATGCCCTCCTGGTGACGGCTGCGGGTGAACTCGCGGAAGCCGGCCTCGAAGATGCTCTCCATGCCGGGAAACGCGCCGCCGCGTCCCTCGATGGAACGGTACAGCTTGCCGACGTCGGCACCCGACCAGAACGCGGCCTCGAAGCTGTCGGCCTCGTCGCGCGCCGAGGCGATCATCTTGCGCTTGCGGAAGATGATCGCCCAGGACAGGACCGAGGCTCCGATCAGCAACAGCATCACCAGCTGCACGATCAGGCTCGCGTGCAGGATCAGATCGATGACCGACAGGTCGTTGTTCACTTTTCGAGCTCCGTTACCAGGGCCGCGGGCAGCGCCCTGGGCTTGAGGGTGTCCGAATCCAGCGCCGCGACCCGCACCGTGGCGGTCACCAGCAGTTCGCCCGCCGCGCCGCCGCGACGGACCTCCTGCTCGAAGGTGATCGAGGCGCCCTTGCGGCCGATCGGTCGCGCCGACACGTCGAGCAGGTCGTCATAGCGGGCCGGGCGGCGGTAGCGAACCTGCACTTCGACCACGGCGAACTGGATGCGTTCGTCGCGCTCGAGCGCGGCCTGATCGATCCCGGCGGCGCGCAGCCATTCGCTGCGCGCCCGCTCCATGAACCGCAGGTAGTTGGCGTAGTAGACGACGCCGCCGGCATCGGTGTCCTCCCAGTACACCCGGACCGGCCACCAGAACGTCTGCCGCACCAGGGCTATTCCTTGAACAACGGCAGATTGCCGCTGCCCGGGTCAGACGCCGGCGGCTGCAGGCCGAAATGCAGCTAGGCGTTGCGGGTGGCCACCCGGCCGCGCGCGGTGCGCATCAGGAAGCCCTGCTGGATCAGGAAGGGTTCGATGACGTCCTCGAGGGTGCCGCGCTCCTCGCCGACCGCGGCGGAGAGGCTCTCGATGCCGACCGGTCCGCCGTCGAATTTCTCGATCATGGTCAGCAGCAGGCGGCGATCGAGGACGTCGAAGCCCTCGCGGTCGACCTCGAGCATGTCGAGCGCGGCTTCCGCCACTTCGGCGGAGATGCGCCCGTCCGCGCGGACCTCGGCGTAGTCGCGCACCCGCCGCAGCAGCCGGTTGGCGATGCGCGGCGTGCCGCGGGAGCGCTCGGCGATGCGCTGCGTCCCGCCCTCGTCGGCGCTGAGACCCAGGATGCCGGCCGCGCGGGCGACGATGCCGTTCAGATCGGCCACCGTGTAGAACTCGAGGCGCTGCACGATGCCGAAGCGGTCCCGCAGCGGCGAGGTCAGCAGGCCGGCCCGGGTGGTCGCACCGATCAGCGTGAACGGCGGCAGGTCGAGCTTGATCGAGCGGGCCGCCGGGCCCTCGCCGATCATGATGTCGATCTGGTAGTCCTCCATCGCCGGATAGAGGATCTCCTCGACCACCGGGCTCAGCCGATGGATCTCGTCGACGAACAGCACGTCGTTGGGCTGCAGGTTGGTGAGCATCGCGGCGAGGTCGCCGGGGCGTTCCAGCACCGGTCCGGAGGTCTGGCGCAGGTTCACGCCGAGCTCGTTGGCGACGATGTTGGCCAGCGTGGTCTTGCCGAGCCCCGGTGGACCGAAGATCAGCACGTGATCGAGCGCCTCGCCGCGGCGCCGGGCCGCCTCGATGAAGATCTCCATCTGCGCCTTGACGGCCTGCTGGCCGACGTACTCGGCCAGGCGCCGCGGACGCACCGCACGGTCGAGCACCTCGTCCTCACGCGAGGCGGCGGCGTTGACGACGCGATCCTGCTCCAGCATTCAGTCCGGCTCCTGTCCCTTACTTGGTCGCGGCGAGCTTGAGCGCCTCGCGGATGATGTCTTCGGTGCCCAGTTCGCCGGTGTCCACCGACTTCAGCAGCCGCGTCACTTCGGCCGGCTTGTAACCCAGCGCGACCATCGCGGCAAAGGCCTCGGCGGTCGGCCCGCCGTGCACCCCGGCCGGCGCCGGGCTGCCGGATACCGCGGCCACACCGTCACTCAGGGCGCGAATGCGATCGCGCATCTCGATGACCAGCCGCTCGGCGGTCTTGCGCCCGACACCCGGCACCCGCACCAGCGACTCGACGTCGTCGGACTCCACGCACACCAGGAACGCCTCGACGGTGATGCCCGACAGCAGCGCCAGGCCGATCTTGGGGCCGACGCCGGATACGCGCAGCAGGTCGCGGAACAGCCGCCGCTCCGCCTCCGTGGCAAATCCATACAGCAGGTGCGCATCTTCGCGCACCACCAGGTGCGTGTGCAGCCGCACCTCGTCGCCGATCGCCGGCAGCGTATAGAACGTGGACATCGGCGCCTGCAGTTCGTAGCCGACGCCGGAGACGTCCACCAGCAGCGCCGGCGGCTGCTTGTGCACCAGCGTGCCGCGCAGGAATCCGATCACCGGGCGCCCCCGGTCCCACCGAGCACGCGGTGGTGCACGTGGCACAGCGCGATGGCCAGCGCGTCTGCCGCGTCGGCGCCGAGCCGGCCATCGATGTTCAGCAATGCCTTGACCATGTGCTGGACCTGGGTTTTCTCCGCCGCGCCGGTTCCGGTGATGGCCAGCTTCACGGCGCGGGGCGTGTACTCGCTCACCGGCGCACCGCCCAGCGTCGCCGCACACAGCGCCGCGCCGCGCGCCTGGCCGAGCTTCAGGGCGCTGTCCGGGTTGACGTGCATGAACACCCGCTCGATCGCCACCTCGCCCGGGCGGTACTCCTCGATCAATTCCTGGACGTGGCCGAAGATCGTGCGCAGTCGTTCTGGCAGCTCGCCCCGGCCGGCCTTGATGCTGCCGCTCGCGAGGTAGCAAGCGCCCTGCCGGGAGACGTCAAGGACACCGAAGCCGGTCACGACCGAGCCCGGATCGAGGCCGAGCACCCGCACCGGGACGGCCGACAGGGCCGCCGCCGGCACCGCGCCCGCCTGCAGGCGTAGCCCCCGGGAACGCCTGGGTCGCGCCACCCGCATCAGATCTGGACACCCTGCACGTTCTTTGGACCCCCGGGCCGACGACCCCTGCCGCGCCTTGGCTGACCCACCGCGAGTCGGGTTGCCGGAGCGCGTATGATACCGGCAAACGCCAACGGCCGGCATGCGACCGAGCGATGAAGACGACCACTCAGGACGCAGGCCCGACCTCGCCCGCACTGCTCGCCGCGCACCAGGCCGCCGCTCAGCTCGTGGCCGGCGACCGCGCGGCCGAGGCGCTGCTCGCGCGCGGACTCGCGGTGGGCGGCATCGTGGTCGGGCTCGACGCCGATGAGGTCTGCGCGGTCGGCGCCATGGTCGCTCCCCTCGTGGCGTCCGGAGCCATCGACCACGAGGCGGCATTGCGCGCGTTCGGCGAGCCCGCCACGGTCTTCTCCAGGTCGCTCGCCGAGCTCGGCAGCTTTCGCGGCGCCGACCGCCATGGCGCGGGACGCCAGCTCTCGGCCGATCAGGCCGAAGCGCTGCGCAAGATGCTGCTGGCGGTCGTCACCGATCCGCGACTGGTGCTGGTGCGCCTCGCCGAGCAGCTCTACGACCTGCGCGAGGCCCGCTCGCTGTCCCACGCGGAACGGGAACCGCTGGCGCGTGAAACCCGCGACGTCTATGCCCCGCTCGCCAGCCGGCTCGGCATCTGGCAGCTGAAGTGGGAACTCGAGGACCTGTCGTTCCGCTACCTCGAGCCGGAGCAAGTACCGCAGCATCGCCAACAAGCTCAATGAGCGCCGCGACGACCGCGAGCGCTACATCGAGGAAGTCCAGTCCGAGCTCACCGGGCTGCTCGGCGCCGCGGGGATCCAGGCGGAGATCGTCGGCCGGCCGAAGCACATCTACAGCATCTGGCGCAAGATGCAGCGCAAGGACCTCGGCTTCGAGCAGGTGTTCGACGTGCGCGCGGTGCGCATCCTCACTCCGACGGTCGCCGACTGCTACGCCGCGCTCGGCGTCGTGCACGGCCGCTGGCCGTACATTCCGGGCGAGTTCGACGACTACATCGCCACACCCAAGGACAACGACTACCGCTCGCTGCACACCGCGGTGATCGGACCGGGCGGCAAGCCGCTGGAGGTGCAGATCCGCACGCGCGAGATGCACGAGCACGCCGAGCTCGGCGTGGCCGCGCACTGGCGCTACAAGGAGGGCCGCGCGCCGGCGACGCCGCCTACGACCGCAAGATCGAGTGGCTGCGCGAACTGCTGTCGCCCGCTGCGGAGGCCGAGGGCGATCGCGATTTCCTCGACCAGGTGCGCGCCGACCTGTTCGAGGACCGGGTCTACGCGCTCACGCCCCAGGGCGACGTCGTCGACCTGCCCGCCGGCGCCACGCCGCTCGACTACGCCTATCACGTGCACACCGATCTCGGCCACCGCTGCCGCGGCGCGCGGGTCAACGGCCGCATGGTGCCGCTGGACTACAAGCTCTCGAATGGCGAGGTGGTCGAGATCATCGCCGGCAAGGAAGGCCAGCCGAGCCGCGACTGGCTGATCGAGCAGCTCGGCTACCTGGCCTCGCCGCGCAGCCGGGCCAAGGTGCGCGCCTGGTTCAGGCGGCAGGACGAAGGGCGCAACCGCCAGGAAGGCCGCGAGCTGTTCGAGCGCGAGCTGAGCCGCCTCGGGCTGTCCAACGTGCTGCCACTGCCCGAACTGCTGGCGGAGCTCAAGATCGACAATGCCGAGGCGCTGTACCTGGCGCTCGGCGCGGGCGACATGAACGTCGCGCAGGTCAGCGGCGCCATCCAGCGCCGGCTGCGCCAGCGCGAACCGGTCGCGCCGCCGGCGCCGGCGGCGACCCCCGCACGCGCGCCGCGCAAGTCCGCCACCGGGCTGCAGGTCGAAGGCGTCGGCGATCTCGCCTGCACCTATGCGCGCTGCTGCAACCCGGTGCCGCCCCAGCCGATCGAAGGCTACGTCACGGTGGGACGCGGGGTGACCATCCATCGCGCCAACTGCCGCGAGCCTCGAACGCATGCGGCGGCGCCAGCCCGAACGGGTGCTGTCGGTGGACTGGGGCAACGCCGGCGACAAGGGCTTCCGCGTCGACATCGTCATCGACGCCTTCGACCGGCGCGGGCTGGTGCGCGACGTCACCGGCCTGCTGGCCGACCAGAAAATGAGCATCGAGCGCATGACGACCACGACGGATCCGGCCAACAACCTGGCGCTGATCACGCTGTCGCTGTCGGTGACCGGGCTGCCGGAGCTGTCGCGCCTGCTGACGCGCCTGAAGGGCCTGCCGAACGTGATCAGCGCGCGGCGCACGACCGCGGGCTGAAACGCCGCAGCTACTTGTTCAGGCAGTCGATGGCCCGCTTGTCGGCCGCGAGCGCCGCCTCGTGCATCGCTTCCGACAAGGTCGGATGGGCGTGGATCGTGCGCTGCAGGTCCTCGGTGCTGGCCGAGTACTCCATCGCCAGCACGGCCTCGGCGATCAGCTCGCCGGCCATCGGCCCGATGATGTGCACGCCGAGGATCTCGTCGTCATCCGTGGCGGCGACGATCTTGCAGAACCCGGCGGCCGCCTCCATGGCGCGCGCGCGGCCGCTGGCGGTGAACGGAAAGCTGCCGATCTTGTAGGCGCGCCCGGCTGTCTTGACCTGTTCCTCGGTCTGGCCGACCCAGGCGATCTCCGGCGCGGTGTAGATCACCGACGGGATCACCTTGTAGTTGACCTCCGCATACAGGCCGGCGATGAGGTCGGCGACCGCGACACCCTCTTCCTTGCCCTTGTGCGCCAGCATCGGGCCGCGCACGCAGTCGCCGACCGCCCAGACGTTCTCCGCGCCGGTGCGGCAATGGTCGTCCACCTTGATGAAGCCGCGCGGGTCGAGCTCCACGCCCGTGCCCTCCGCCAGCAGGTCCTTGGTGAACGGCCGCCGGCCGATGGCGACGATCACCTTGTCGACCTTGACGGCCTGCTCGCCCTTGGCGTCGGTGAACGCCACGCACGACCTGCTCCTTGTTCACCTGCGCGCCGGTGACCTTCGCGCCGAGGCGGATGTCCAGGCCGAGCTTCTTGAAGTGCTTGAGCGCTTCCCTGGCCACCTGGCCGTCCGCCATCGGCAGGAACTGCTCGAGCGCCTCCAGCACGACGACCTCGGCGCCGAGCCGCCGCCAGACGCTGCCGAGCTCCAGCCCGATGACGCCGGCGCCGATCACGCCCAGCCGCTTCGGCACGGCGTCGAACTCGAGCGCGCCCCAGGAATCGACGATGCGCATCGCCGTCGAAGGGCGCGGACTTCAGCGCCATGGGCTCCGAGCCCGAGGCCAGCACGACGTGCTTGGCCTGCAGCACCTTCGTCTCGCCCTCGTGGGCGGTGAACTCCACCTTCCGGCCCGGCAGCAGCTTGCCGTGCCCCTGCAGCGGCGTCACGCCCGGCCGAGCTTGAACAGCGCCAGGATGCCCGCGGTGCTCTGCTTGACGATGCTGGCCTTGCGCTTCTGCATGGCCTCGAGGTCGAGCTCGACGCCGCCGAGCTTGATGCCGTGCGCCTCGAACTCGTGCTGCGCGCGGTGCAACAGCTCGGAGGATTCCAGCAGCGCCTTGGACGGAATGCAGCCGGCATTCAGGCAGGTGCCGCCGAAGGCGCGGCTGCCGTCGTGGTTCTTCCACTCGTCGATGCAGGCGACCGACAGCTTGTTCTGCGCCGCGCGAATGGCCGCCGGATAGCCGGCGGGACCGCCGCCGATGACGACGACATCGTAACTGATCCGTCATCTGCCTTACCCCTGCGTCATCAGACCTGCAGCAGCAGCCGCGCCGGGTCCTCGAGCGCGTCCTTCACCGCCACCAGGAACTGCACGGCCTCGCGGCCGTCGATGATGCGATGGTCGTAGGTCAGCGCGAGGTACATCATCGGCCGCACCACGACCTGGCCGTCGACCACCATCGGGCCGCTCCTGGATCTTGTGCATGCCGAGGATGGCGCTCTGCGGCGGATTGACGATCGGCGTGGACAGCAGCGAGCCGAACACGCCGCCGTTGGTGATCGAGAAGGTGCCGCCGGTGAGTTCCTCGAGCGTGATCGAGCCGTCGCGCGCGCGCTGCGCGAAGCCGGTCGACCGCCTTCTCGATCTCCGCGAAGCCCATCGCGTCGGCGTCGCGCAGCACCGGCACGATCAGGCCGCGGTCGGTCGAGACCGCGACGCCGATGTCGAAGTACTCGTGATAGACGATGTCGCTGCCTTCCACCGAGGCATTGACCACCGGGAACCGCCGCAGCGCCTCGACGCAGGCCTTGACGAAGAACGACATGAAGCCGAGCCGCACGCCATGGCGCTTCTCGAAGGCTGTCCTTGTAGCGCGAGCGCAGCGTCCATCACGGCCTGCATGTCGACTTCGTTGAAGGTCGTCAGCATCGCCTGGGTCGCCTGCGCCTCGACCAGGCGCTCGGCGATGCGCGCGCGCAGCCGGGTCATCGGCACGCGCTGCACCGCGCGCCCGGGCGCGCGGCGGCGGCGGGCGCCGGCTTGCCCTTCTCCGGCGGGGCGCCGCGGCTCTCGCTGCCCGCGGCGATATGCTGCACGACGTCGCCCTTGGTGATGCGCCCATCGCGGCCGCGAGCCCGCGATGCTCGCCGGGTCGAGCGGTTTTCCTCGACCAGGCGGCGCGCCGCCGGGCGACAGCTTCGCCGGCCGCCTCCGCCTCGCGTTCCGGCGAGCCTGCGTCGGACGACTCCGCCGCCTTGGCGGGCTTGGCGGCACCCGACGTCGGTCGCCGGCGCCTTGGCAGCGTCGCGCCGCCGGCTCCGCTCGTCGATGACCGCCAGCAGCTGGCCGCTGGTCACGGTCGCGCCGGTCTCGCGCCTTGAGCTCCTTGATGCACGCCCTGCGACCGGCGCCGGCACTTCGAGCACCACCTTGTCGGTCTCGAGGTCGGCGAGGTTCTCGTCGCGGGCGACGGTGTCGCCCGGCTTCTTGTGCCAGGCCACCAGCGTCGCGTCGGCGACGGACTCGGGCAGCTGCGGAACGCGGACTTCGATGGCTCATGATCCTTTCCTGAATGCGGGCACGGTCAGGCGCGCCGTGTCGCGATGCGTGGCTCTTCGGTCGCGGTGGAGCTGAGCGCCGCCTCGACCAGGTCGCGCTGCTGCTCGACGTGCAGCTGGAAGATGCCCGCCGCCGGTGCCGCGGCGCCTGGGCGCCCCGCGTACAGCAGCGTCGTGCATCGGCCCGAGTGGCTCCTGCAGGCGATGGCGGATCTGGTACCAGGCGCCCTGGTTCTGCGGCTCTTCCTGGCACCAGACGATCTCGCGCGCGTTGCGGGTAGCGGTCGATGATCGCGTCGTACTCGTCGGACGGGAACGGATACAGCTGCTCGATGCGGACCAGCGCGACGTCCGCGATCTCGCGCTCGCCGGCGCTGCTCGAGCAGGTCGTAGTACACCTTGCCGCTGCAGAGCACGACGCGGCGTACCTTGGCCGGCTCGATCGGGTCGACTTCGTCGATGACGTTCTGGAAGTGCCCGTGCGTCAGCTCCTCGAGCGCCGAGACCGACAGCTTGTGCCGCAGCAGGCTCTTCGGCGTCATCACGATCAGCGGCTTGCGCAGCGCCGCGCAGCATCTGCCGGCGCAGCATGTGGAACATCTGCGCCGGCGTCGACGGCACGCAGACCTGGTATGTTGTTCTCGGCGCACAGCTGCAGGAAGCGCTCGAGCCGCGCCGAGCAGTGCTCCGGACCCTGGCCCTCGTAGCCGTGCGGCAGGAACAGCGTCAGCCCGGACAGGCGGCCCCACTTCGCTTCGCCGGAGGTGATGAACTGGTCGATGATGACCTGCGCGCCGTTGGCGAAGTCGCCGAACTGGCCTTCCCAGATGACCAGCGTGTCCGGGTCGGTCGTCGAGATAGCCGTACTCGAAGCCCAGCACCGCTTCCTCCGACAGCATCGAGTCGATGACGCTGAAGCGCGGCTGGCTCGGGCGACAGTGCTGCAGCGGGACGTGCGTTGCGCCCGTGGTCTGGTCGTGCAGCACGGCGTGCCGGTGAAAGAACGTGCCGCGGCCGCTGTCCTGGCCGGTGAGCCGGACGTCGTAGCCGTCGTCGAGCAAGCGTGGCGTAGGCCAGCGTCTCCGCCGCAGCCCCAGTCGAGCGGCAGTTCGCCGGCGTACATGCGTGCGCGATCGTCGACGATGCGCGCCACGCGCGGGTGCAGCGTGAAGCCGTCCGGCACGGCGGTGAGCTTCTTGCCGCAGGTCGCGCAGCTGCTCGACTCGGCGCCGGAGGTCCTGACCACCTCCGACCAGCTCGGCGTCGAGGTAGCTGGCTCCAGTCGACGGTGAACTTGTTGCCGATCATGCCGACGAAGGCGCGGGCCTGCGGCTTGCCGTCGTCGAGCCCGTCGCGGTACTGCTCCGCCATCGCCGCCGGCTTCGTCGGCCGCGAGCGTGCCCTCGGCGACCAGCTTGTCGGCATAGAGCCTGACGCGCGGTCGGGTGCTTGCGAATGGCCTGGTACATCAGCGGCTGCGTCGCGGCCGGCTCGTCCGCCTCGTTGTGGCCGTGGCGGCGGTAGCAGACCAGGTCGATGACCACGTCCTTGTGGAACTTCATGCGGTACTCGAGCGCGAGCCGCGTGACGAACACCACCGCCTCCGGATCGTCCGCGTTCACGTGGAAGATCGGCGCCTCGATCATCTTCGCGACGTCGCTGCAGTACAGCGTCGAGCGCGCGTCGCGCGGATCGCTGGTCGTGAAGCCGACCTGGTTGTTGATGATGACGTGCACCGTGCCGCCGGTGGAGAAACCGCGCGCCTGCGACAGCTGCAGCGTCTCCATGACGACGCCCTGGCCGGCGAAGGCCGCGTCGCCGTGGATCAGCACCGGCAGCACGCTGTGCCCGACGGTATCGCCGCGCCGCTCCTGGCGGGCGCGCACCGATCCCTCGACCACCGGGTTGACGACCTCGAGGTGCGACGGATTGAAGGCAAGCGCCACGTGCACGTTGCCGCCCGGCGTCTTGCAGGTCGGCGGAGAAACCCTTGTGGTACTTGACGTCGCCCGAGCCCTTCAGCTTGGAGGTGTCGTAATCGCCCTCGAACTCGCAGAACAGCGTCCGACGGCGACTTGCCCAGCACGTTGACGAGCACGTTCAGGCGGCCGCGATGCGCCATGCCGATGACCATCTCCTCGGCGTCGCGCAGGCCGCACTGCTGGATCAGGTCGTCGAGCAGCGGGATCAGCGCGTCGCCGCCCTCCAGCGAGAAGCGCTTCTGGCCGACGTACTTGGTGTGCAGGTAGCGCTCGAGGCCCTCGGCGGCCGTCAGCTGCCAGAGGATGTTGCGCTTCTCCTCCTTCGAGAACACGTGGTGCAGCCGGCCCTGCTGGAAGCGGTCCTGCAGCCACAGGCGCTCCTCGGTGTCGGACACGTGCGCGAACTCGGCGCCGATCGTGCCGCAGTAGATGCGCCGCAGTTCGGCGATGATGTCCCGCAGCTTGCCGCGCTTCTGCACGCCCTCGACGCGCCCGCCGGTGAAGAACTCCGTCTCCAGGTCGGCCTCGGTCAGGCCGAAGTAGCCGAGTTCGAGCACCCGCGGGGTCGGCCGGTGCATCATCCCGAGCGGATCGATCGAGGCGATCAGGTGACCGCGGTTGGCGTAGATCTGGATCAGTCGCGACACCGCACCCTGCTTGGGGCCGGCGCTGGAGTCGGCCGTGGCCGCCGTCGCCGCCCGCGGCGCGCTGGCGCGGGCCAGCACCCCATCCTTGACGGGCCCGTGCGCCACTTCGCGCGAGGAATCCCCCTTCAAGCCCTCGAAGTAGCTGCGCCACTCCGGGGAGACTCCCTGGGGGTCTTCGAGAAACCGTTCGTAGAGTGCTTCGACGTAGGAAGCGTTGGCGCCCTGCAGGGGCGTCGAGGCGTTCAGCTCTTCAAGGGATCGGCTCATGGCCTGGGACTGCGCTCCAGTTGCGGCATGTGGCGGACGGTCACGCCGGGCATGGCGCACCACGCTCCGCGCGAGCCGCAAATGATAACGGATCGCAGTCAGCGCATGAAATGAAATTCAGGGACTTACGTTCCATCTCGGACAGGGCCATTCGGGCCGTCGGGCACCCGGCGCCCGGCTGTCTGCGACCGCACGCTTCGATGCACGTAGAAGAGTTCAGCGAAGGCACCCGGCGCAGCCCCGGGTGGGTCAAGGCGCCGGCAGGAAGAGCGGATCCGCGACCCGCACCGGGCGGACATCGAGGTACACGTTGGCGAGGCTGTAGGAGTCACCCCCGAGGCTCGAGGTGTACCAGCCGCGGGTGTCCGCGCCCTTGTAGAAGCGGAACTCGAAGCCGAGGTCGTGATTCGGCTCCGCGGAGCCCGCCGAGAGCGCATAGGCGAGGCCGCGCACTTCGGCGAGCGGACTGTCGATCAGGTTGGTCATCGCACGGACCACGACGCCGTCGCCCAGCATGTCGAGGAAGTAGGGCGCGTCGCTGAAGTAGGGCTTGAAGTCCGCACCGAGCGGGTCGATGGTCGAGCCGTTCAGCCGGACCGCCGCGGGGATCATGGCCTTGCTGGCGAGGTCGATGCGGTCGCCGTCGCCGAGATAGCTGAGCCGGACGCCGGCGATGTTGAACGCGGACTGCGACAGCTCGGAGCTGGCGCCGGCCAGATCGACGAACAGCGCACCGCCGCGCCCAATCACCTCCGCGCTGCCGCCGGCAATGACCACGGCCGTGTCCTCCTCCACGCCCAGCCCGCGGGAATAGCCTTGCTCGAGCATCAAGGGCAGCATGCGCCCGAGCCGGCCACGGCGCAGGAAATGCTGGTCGATGAACAGCGCCGGACCCGCGAATCCCAGGCCCAGGTCCGTCTCCTGCCCGTCACGCATCGTGCCGCGCATCACGGCCATGACGTCCGTGGCGTCGCGGAACATCGTGCGGCTCATGATCGCCGCACCGGCCGACGTGCCGGCGATGACGCCGCCGCGCCGCCGCAGGTCCCAGATCGCCTCGAGCACCGGCGAACGCTGCCCAGCGGGCTGCAGCAGGTCGACGATGCGCTCCTGCCTGCCGCCGGTGAAGTACACGCCGGTTGCCCGGCCAAGCTTTGCGACCAGCGCTGGGTCACTGGCGCGCAGCGCGTTCGCCGGGCCTGTCTCCCAGGGTTCCACCAGCGCTACTTCAGCCGTGGCCCCGCGCGCTTCCAGCGCCTCGGCGGCCCGCGCAGCGGAACGCTGGGGATTCTCCGACGCCAGGCCGAGCACGACGAAGCGCGCCCTGTCGCCACCGGCGAGCTGCACCAGCCGCGACCACACCGGGTCGTTGTCGTAGCGCAGCGCGCCGCCGATCGCGACCACCGCGCCGGTGCGCGCGGGGAATTCCGCGTCAGTCGCGGGCGTGGTGCGGCCTAGACCCGCGCATCCAGCCAGCGCGAGCAGCACGGCCAATGCGGCGACCCGGGCTGCGAAGCCACGGACCTGAACGACGAACCCGAACCGTCGTGTGCCGACTGAACCGGTCGCTTCGCATCGATCCTCCCGTTGAACACGCGACGCCTGCTCGTCGCATCCGGACCTGCCATCCGGGCTGTCCACCGCGCGACCGGCGGCCCCGGAATGTTACCGCTGCGTCCACAGCGATGGCTTTCCTCACCGCGAAGCCTCGGTCATGATGCCATGCGTACGGGATGCCTGAACGGACGTCGCCGAGTTCAGGGTCAAGGCGACCGCAATCGGCATCGAGCCACCGTGCGTGCAGGGGACCATATGGGAAGGTCTATGAGGGAACTGGCCCTGGCGGCGGCGGGTTTGGCGGTGGCCTTGCTGGCAGCGGCGCCGCAGTCGGCCAGCGGACAGCAGGTCACGCCGCCGTCGATCCTGAGCCGAGCCTCTCCAGACGCGATGAAGCGCTGCTATGCCACCGAGCACCCCGAAGCGGACCTTGCGTTCATGGTCATGCTCGATGAACAAGGAAAGCCTACCGGCGTCGAGTTCGGTCCCGGGGCAGAGCCGTGGATGAAGCAGGTGGCAACGTGCGTTGTACTGAATATGCGCTTCGCGCCCGGCAAGATCGATGGTCGGCCAGTTGTGTCTCAGGCCGAGACTGCCGTTACAGCTTCGGCACACAACCTCGACTGCCCGGGCAGCAAAGCTCAGCCGGCCGGAGATCAAGACGCCGCCGGCAGAGCGCGACGCTATCGCGCGGGGCTGCTATCCCGACGGCCGCGAGGACAGCGCAACAGTTCATCTGAAGATCACCGTCACGGAATCGGGCGCCCTCAGGAAATCCGTAGTAGTGGCCTCGAGCGGCGATGCCGACCTGGATGCCGCGGCACAGTGCATGGTAGCGGCCTATCGGTTCACTCCCGGCACCCGGGGCAGCGGGCCTGTCGAGATGAACGCCGATTGGACAGTCGAGGTGCACCCGCCGAAGCGCTAGAGCAATGCAGAACCCGGCTGGTGGGCCTGACCCTTTCCGGCCCGCAAGCCTGCCGGCCGGACAAGCGCCATAGACACCCGAACTACAGGCTTGCTTCGGTTGCACCAATGATGACGACAGCGCCCGCGCCGCGCGCATGAAGAAGTCGGCCGTCCGGCCGTAGACTGCCGCCTTCCAGGCCGGGGTGTCTCCAAAGAATGCCTCGCGCATTTGCCGCCGGATTCCCGCCGCCTGCGTTTCGCTCACGCCGGACGTCGCATGCAGCCAGTGATCGGCCCGCAACGCGTCCACTACTTTGCCGATGGACTGCGTCCCGAACTCGAGTGCGACATACACCAACTCGACGTCGGGAAGGACTCTCAGCAATGCCATCCGGCACGACCCCGACGACTTTCGCGGAAATCGAGTCGCCGGCATCGAGGCTGGTGACTTCAGGCCCGTACCATGCCCGCGCCGTCTCCACCGACGACGCAGCGCCAATGGCAATCGGCTCGCCGTAAGCGGCCGGACCGAGCCCGGTATGGATGTCGAGAACCGCCAGCGTGCGCACCGCCGGCGGCAGGTGCTCCGCAACCAGGCGCTGCAAGGTCATAGCCGACCACGTGCGTCGCACCCCGCCGTAAAAGAGCCCTGCGGGGCGTGTGTACTGGCCCGTCGAGACCCGCCTGATAGGCGGCCATCCCGTGTCGCTCGATGAAATCCGCCAACGCAGCGTCCGCGCTCGCGCGAACTGGACCGTCGATGTCTGCCGGCACCAGCCAGTCGTGCAGATGTTCATACGCCTGCGAATCCGGCAGCGGGCGGGTGAAATCCACGAAGTTCCGGTTCAGGTCCACGCCGTCCTCATTCACTCGCCGAACCCACGCGAAACCATAAGGATTGAGCGCGTGCACCATCACCAGACACGTGGATGCCGGCAGCGCCTCATGCAGGCGGTCCTGCAACAGGCCAACCTGGCAGCCGGAGCCGCAAAACGCCTCAACACCGTGCGTGCCGGAGACGATCAGCAACGCGCTCGAGCAGTCCTCGGCGCCGAGCCGGGCAACGTCGATTGCAAGGGGCTCCCCGGCAGGACCCACTTCGCCATGATGGACGTAGGAGGCAATTTCAGCCCCGGCCGCACGTGCTGTCTCCAGGAACAGCCGCCGAGCCTCGGCATATGACGCTGAGAAATACTGCTCGACTGCCACGTCATCTCCCAGGCTCTTCGGCGGCCGGATGTTCCTGGCCGGAATCGTACGGCAGACGAATGCTCACCGTCCCGAGCGGCTCGTTCGACGGCAGGCAGTACGGACGGCCCACCCGGCAACCTTGGGATATGGTGCCCCGGATAGGAGTTGAACCTATGACCTGCCGCTTAGGAGTCCGACCGGGGCCAATTCGCGCAACAATCCACCACGACAAACCGCTATTCCACTCGACTTGGCGTTGCTATTAAGCGCAGCGTACTGCGGCCGGCTGCCGCCCGCTACTGTGGCAAGAGTGTGGCAAGAGCAAGTTGGGGCCACGCCATCAATGCAATGCTGTCAATGCGGCCCCAGCACTCATGGCGAAACGGCAACTCCAGAACTTGCGCAAACAGAAACCACAGCCCGTGCTGAGAGTTGCTCAGTGTCTGCTTTCGGCCAGGAACGGACACCAGTTCCAAAAGAAAACCCCGGCGCGGGGCCGGGGCTTCGTGGTCGGTTGCGGTCTGGCTCAGTTCAGCTTTCGGCCGCGAGCAAAGGCAAGAACGGCGAGGCCGACGCCGAACAACGGCAATGTGCTTGGCTCCGAAACAGTCAGCAGAAAGAATGAACCTTCGCGTGAACCGCTCCGCCGTGTCGAAGAGGAACACGTCGCCTCGGTCGGGCATGCACTAACCTCAATCGGCGGCGGAAGATAGGGCGGCCGGCTAGGCTCACCAGGCTCAAACTCAAACACTAAAGGCGCCATGATGTTGAAGACGCTTTGCCCCCAGTCATGGGAATTCAAGCTCTGCGGCGGCGTTTCAGTAAACACCGGAAAGCCATTCGTCAAACCAATGCCCATCCACAGATCCGGCGCAACCAGTCCCTGAATGTAGAAGAAAGTCATGTGCGTATCGAATAGGTATGCGTTCCAGCGGTACTCCGTAGCCGTAAGAGTCTGATGACCGACCCTCGCAACGAAGTACAACGGCTCTCCAGTCACGGAATCGTAAGCAAAGGACCCGGCCACCTGGTCACCGACCTCGGTCCCAAGCCCGTATGCGTCCCAGACCCCTTCGCTTCGGTAGCTCTCGACTGTGCCGCCGACTTTGTCAATTTCACCGCCGAAGATGCCGTAGATCGGCACCGCATCCGCCGGCCGCGGGGCCAGTACGACTAATGCGGCAACAAGGCACGCAGACTTCCATGTGGTCATTGGGCTAACCTGTCCCGGACAGTTCATGACGCATCAGTCAGGATCCTGCGCCGCCCACTTAGAGCCAGCGCAAAGAGGCCTAAACCGAATAGAGCGAGGGTGCCAGGCTCTGGCACTCGATAGGTAGTCATTACATCGTTGGACCATCTCGAGCAATACACGTTGTCGGGCTCGAAGCCACAGCTGAAGCTCTGCGCCAACGAAATCTCAGGCTGATAGATCTGAACCCACGAACCGCTTATCCAGAAGTCGCCGAGGTAGTCACTGAACCGAGAATCGACGTAGTTGGCTGCAATCGATACCTGTGGAACATCGAGGATGCAGCGCCGCGAAGGGTCGGGTGGCGGATCTAAATCGGGTGGAGGTTCACCGCAGTACAATCCGTTGTTCCGGAATCCGAAATCCACAACTGAGCCCGCCGCAACCAGTTCCAAACCAGATCCCAGATCAAGCAAGAACGCGGCTGAACCACCGTCTAACACTTCACCCATTCGACTGATCGTCGCGGTCCAACTGAAGAAACCATCATACCGACGGTTTGCGTCGGCTCCGATCGTTCCGAGCCCTAGGGTTATGGGGAAATAGCCCGATCTTCTGCCAAGTAATCGACGTGGTACGTCATTACCCCGGTCTCGCTGTCGTAGGTTAGTTGTTTAGAACCGGCGAAGTTGGCGAAACCGATCTGGCTTGCGTCTTCCGGGACAGCAGGTGGCGCGAAGATGAGGCTTGCCTCCGATGGCACCACAACTAGGTTCGCCATCGCAACGAGCACAACTGTCAAACCTTCGCGTACGAGTTTCATTCCGTGCCTCCGTGCCGAATGCTCCAAGAAAGCAACATTCGTGCCGGCGCAAGAGAAAGCCATGAACAACAACTACTTGTTTCGAGCACAACCGAACGTCTGCCACTACACTGTAAGAGATTTCGACAGAGCTCACGACAGTCGTATGACCGCTCCAACACATCTTCGCGAAACTGTCTCGCAGACTTGGCTTCTCGGATCAGCCCTCGATCTCCTCAGCCTCGAACGCCTACCACTTTCCCTGTTGCGCCCGCAGTCGGTCACGATGCGACCAATGGACGCCCCAACCCTGCTCTCCTTTGGGACCACCTTAGCCTTCCAAAAACAATCGGTATCTGGCGCGGTGTCCCGACGGGTAGCTCTAACCCTGGGACGTTTACCGTGCACGCCCTGCATTGCGAAGTCTGCGCAACGGATCTTCTTGCCGGGGCGGGTCTTCAACTCGTCAGACGACAAGGACAAGCGCAGCGATCGTTATTGCTTGGCCGCCTCGGAAGAAACCCCAGCAGCTTGAGGCCCGGCAAGACCTATTGATCAACGTACTAACCCTTTGTTTTTCAGACTCTTATCTTGCTGACTTGCCTCTCAAAAATATTCGCATGAGCGCGGCCGGGACCTGTCCGCCGAACGCCGGTTCCAGCCTGCGCCGGAGATATGCTCGGGGGGCGCGTCGCCGCTCAGCGTGCTCGCGGTAGTAGGCACGGGCGGTACTCACGCCATTCGTCCACAGATCTGCTCGGCCAGTACCTCAAGGCCCTACCCTCTACGTGTGTGCCACTGCCCTGCTGTACTTCGTCTGTCACGTTCCGACCCCTTGGTAAGATATCTAAGAAGGGACACGCCTACCGTGTCGGTGGTTTGGGTCAATCTAGCCCACACCACACGCCCACCGTGTCAGCCAGCAGCTGTCCCCTCGTGTGACTGACCCGTCTGCCGTGTCGGGCTGACACGCCTGGCGTGCTGGCCATTTTTTGCCCGCGCATTTCGGTTCTGTTTCGGTCAGGACCGGGACGGACTGCCTCCAGAGCCCTGAGGCAACCCTGGTGGGCGCTACGTCCAGCTTCCCGCCGCAGTCGTCCACGGCCAGCCATGTCACCGCATAGAGACTGGGGCGATTCAGACCGCCCTGGCGAGTCAGCTCGATCAGCCCGTAGTGCCGTAGCTCCTTCAATGCCTTCCAGAGCGTGTCGCGTGACTTCAGGCCGCGGGGCTCCATCAGCTTCCAGGCCGCGCAAAGGTCGCCGTTGTTGTTGCCGTTGTACTGGCGCGAGAGGTCAACCAGCAGGCTCCGCGCATGGACAGAGAGACTTAGGTAGTTCGGGCTGTCCAACACAGCATGCGGCAGCGCCAGAAATGGCCCCTTGTCACGGCGGCCCTTGCTCCGCATCCGGGTCATGCGGCTCATTGCCGCAATCTCAAAGCCTGCCCGCTGCCCAGCTTCGACCCGCTGCGGGCCGCCGCTTTCAGCTTCGCCCGTATATCGCTGTGGCGGGCCAACAGCTGGGGGGGCTACCTCGCTACCCTCGCCCGTTCCCCGCCAAGAGCGAGCCTCCAGGCGCCTCCTACGGGCTGCTTGGCCCATTCCCGAAGCCAGAGACAGATGCGCTCGCCATGACAGTGCTTCCGCTTCCGCCAGCAGGGGTCCAGCGGACAAACGGGCGCACTGCACGACGCCACTTGGGGCAATCGTCGGGCATCACGACGCGCTCCCCGCGCGGACGTGCTCGCCCAGCAGACGATGCGCAAACTCAAGAGCGTCGTCGGCCTCAACGAGGCCAAGCGCAGGCTCGTCCGTCGCGCCTGCATAGGGGTCCAGGTGATCGCGGGCCCGGCCAACCGCATGCCAAGCCGGCAGTAGCGGACAAACGTCTTCCGGCCTAGACTCTGACTCGTCCCGGAAATCCTGACTAGGGGCATCTTGAAGAACCCCACGCCTGCCAGCGTGGGGTTTCGCTTTTCTGGAGTTGATCATTCGTCGCTCCCAGCCTGGAGCAGCCAGGTCTTGAGTCGCGGGACGACGATGAACCATCGACCGCTGCGCTTGATGAGTGCGCCGGAATCTCGCAGCCCATTCGTCTCTCGATGGAATATCCACCATCGCAGGCGTGCTTGGTTAGCAATGTCAGCGTAGCGCTTGGTGAACGCCTCGAGTGAGGTGATATCGTCGAGACCGATTTCGATGTCAGCAGGATTGTTTTTCATGGAATGCCCCAGAAATCCCCCGGAGCGCTTCCACTTGGCGCCACCACTTCGATAGCGTTGCAGCACCCCGCTGGGTGCTAACTATTTATTCCCACTGTTGTGTGTGTTACGCAAGTCGGCACGCGCAGACGATCAAGTGCGCGCTTTGTCAGCACTTCAGAACCCGTTCCCGACTCCAGATTGCGCGCACACGATCAAGTGCCACGCCTTGACTTTGCCCCTCGACGAGGCCCTTCAACGATGTACCGAATTCGGTCCAGTTTGATATCCAGGTTCTTCGCGATTTCTCGATACCTCTCAGTTTTGACCGGATATCTAGACTTCATGCATTCGTTGTTTGCGATGACTCGTTCCCGATCCGAAGGGGGCACTTTCGACATTTTTCTCGCAGAGCGTTAATCTGGTTTTCGCGAGCTGCAGCAAGAGGCTCCATTCTCTCTATGAGATACCTCTGATTCACTGATCGCCCAACGCAATGTCGAGTATGAGCACGTCTTCGGCAGTAGCCCCACCCAGCTGGCGCCGCTTGACAAACGCGGGCCCAAATTCGCCCCAATTCCTCATCGTTGGACAACACGCGTAGGAGCCAGGCCGACACCCGGCCTTCCGTCATTCGTCCCGAGCGGACTCTCGCTGAACGTTTCACTGTTCGGCCCGCAACTTATGCTTCATGACGCGATCAACCACTCGACTCAACATGCGACTCGGTTAGGTGCGCGTACCGTGAAACCATCGCAGTAGTCCGATGCCCCAACACCTGCTGAATCTCAAGCAGGCTTGCGCCGTTCATTGCGAGGTACGAAGCAGCGGTATGGCGTAGATCGTGAAACCTGAAGTCGTCGATGCCCGCCCTCTTCAAGGCATCTCGAAACAGCTTGCCGTACTTGCTGCCGGTCAGCGGTGCGCCGGAGTTGAGCAGGAACACGCCCGGTGAGCCAAGGTGCCGCACACGGGCGTAGTCCCGGAGAAAGTCGAGCGCCCGACCCCTGAAGTACAGCTTTCGACCCTCTGAGTTCTTGGAGTCGTGGATGATCGCAACACCCTTGGCAAGGTCTACATCGTCCCATTCGAGGCTGAGCAATTCCCCTGCCCGTGCCCCGGATGACAGGGCGCAATATACGAAGGGAAGCATCACTCGCTCTGGACAGCCCTCCAAGGCCTGGGTAAGGGCCGTGAGTTCCTCATCAGACAGAAAGCGCACGCGCTTCGTCTCATCGAACTTCTTCACACGCGGTGCATAGGGCAACCACCCAACCTCGACGCAGTAGCTCATAACAGTGAGGAGGTAGGTCAGATGACGGTTGACCGTGGCCAGCTTCCTCTTGCGGGGCTTCTTCTTTCCGACGCGGCCCGACGAGATATGTGCCCGCTGCAAGTTCGTCACGCATCTCTGTGAGCCAGGGAGTGGCGACCTTGGCAAGCGATCGCCTGCCATGCGAATCCCGCCACCAGCGACACCACTCTGGCGTGATCTCGTGCTATGTCAGGGTGCGTGGCGAGGTACCGGGTCGCAGGCCTCGCCGAGCGGCCGCCGAACCGCCTCCGAATCGGCCAGATCGCCCTTGGCAAGTTTGGACTCAACATCCCGCGCCCAGACCTTGGCGGCACTGCGAGTGGCGAATGACTTGGTCAGGGACCGGTGCCCCGCCATCCTCACCTGGGCTTGGTAGGTGACCCCGCGCGAGCCTTTGCGTACTCTGACGTTCGCCATCGTCGGCACCTCCATGCCTTCGTTGGAAGACCCCGCTCGGTGGTGACACACCGGCCGGGGTCGATTTCGTCTTGGATGGCGATAATCTACCGCAACTGTGGCAAAACTGTGGCAGGTTCAGCGGTGACGCGCTACGTACGCCACCAACCCTTTGTTTTTATGTGACTGGTGCCCCGGGCAGGATTCGAACCTGTGACCTGCCGCTTAGGAGGCGGCCGCTCTATCCCCTGAGCTACCGGGGCGCACCGCGAATGTTAGCGCAGCCCGCGGCCGAGAGGCGCCCGCAGCGTCGCGGGGCGGCCCGTCAGGCCGCCCCGTCCAGTCCAGAGCCCGCTACTCAGTCGATCTTCTGGGCCGCGTCGGTGACGGCATGATCGACGGCAGTCGCTGCACTGCCTACTGCTCCGGCAGCTTCCCGGACACCGCCTTCTCCGCCATGCGTTCCACTTTCGTGGTGGCCCGCCGCACGGTCTTGGCGGTGCTGCGGATGGCAGACTTGGCGGAGCGCCTTCGCCGCGGCCGCGCCCTTGCGGGTACTGGAAGTCGCCTTCTTGACGGCCGCCTTGGCCTTGCCGGCAGCCTTCTTGGCAGCCTTCTTCACCGTCTTGCGCGCCGCCGCCGTCTCGCTTGCCGACTTCTTGCGCAGGTCCGCCGCGTGCGCCCGAGCGTACGTCTGGATGTCCTTGAACCGGCCCGATGCATCGCGCTTGGCGTAGAGCTTCTTGCCCGCAGCGCTGCGATGCGTCGTACGCCTGGCCTTCTTTGCCTTGGTCTTCCTGGCGCCAGTCGCCTTGCGGGCTGGTGCCTTCTTCTTGGCGGCCTTGCGTGCCGGTGCCCTTTTCTTGGCGGCTTTCTTGCCCGCCGCACGCTTCTTCGTGGCCTTCTTCCTCGTCGCCATGATGCCTCCCTCGCAAACGTGACTCTAGGCGCGCGTGAACACCGCGCACACCAACGCTAGGCCGCGTCTCGCACGGAGTCAATTGCTGATTGCGCAGCGCCGAACCCGGATAGCAAGAAGGCCAGGGCATGCCCTGGCCTTCTTGTTGGTCTGGTGGAGCGGAAGGGGATCGAACCCTCGACCTTCGCATTGCGAACGCGACGCTCTCCCAGCTGAGCTACCGCCCCATGAAGTCGCGGATTGTAAAGACGCTGCACGGGCGCGGCAAGCATGCATTGGCGGGCGTCGCTTGCCGTTCAGGACCATAATTCGGCTTCTCGCCGGCCAATCCGATGGTAGACAGCGCATGGAGAAACTCGAAATCCGGGACGCGCGGGCCGGAGACGTCCGGTTCCTGGTGGCCGGCAACCGCAGCATGGCCCACGAAACCGAAGGCGTGGAGCTGGACCCTGCCATGCTCGAGCCGGGCGTCGCGGCGGTCCTCGCGGACCCTGGCCTCGGCCGCTATTTCGTCGCGGAGGCGTCGGGCGTCGTGGTTGGCCAGCTGATGCTCACCTACGAGTGGGAGCGATTGGCGCAACGGCGCCTTCTGGTGGATTCAGTCGGTGTTCGTGATCCCCGAGCAGCGCGGCAGAGGTGTATTCTCGGCGCTGTACCGGCACGCTGCGGATCTCGCCGGCGAACGCCCGGCGTCTGCGGGCTCAGGCTGTATGTCGATCGCGGCAATGCACGGGCCCAGAACATCTATGCGCACCTCGGGTTGCATCATTCGAACTACGAGGTGATGGAAAGGGTCTTTCGCGGGCCGGCATCGCGCCGCGAGGACTGATGGACCGATGCCAGGGAGGCGGAAATGCTGAAGAGTGGTGAACGGGTCGGATTTCACCCTGCCGGACCAGGACGACAAGGAACGCAGGCTGACCCAGCTTCTGAACGGGGAAGCCCTGATCCTCTATTTCTATCCGGCGGATTTCACGCCGGGGTGCACCAAGGAGGCCTGCGACCTGCGCGACCTGCACACGCAGATCCTGAGCGCCGGGCTGGCCAAGATCGTCGGCATCAGCCCGCAGGCGCCGGAGAGCCACCGGCGTTTCCGGGAGAAATACGAACTGCCGTTCATGTTGCTCTCGGATGAGCACAAGACCGTCATCAAGGCGTTCGGAGTGGATGGGCCGCTGGGCATCGGGGTCCGGCGCGCAACGTTCCTGATCGACCGCGGCGGCGTAATCCGCGACGCCGTGCTGGCGGATATCCGCGTGAACCGCCACAAGGAATTCGTGGAAAAGGCCATTGCCGTGCGCGGCGCGGCCTGAGCGCGTAGCCCGTCAGGGCAGCCGGATCGCCGCCACGTTGGCACGGCTGAAGTGTGGCCGCGCGACGATGTACAGCGTCGAGTAGTCGGTCTCGAGCATCGGCGGCACTTTCTGGCCAGACAACTCACGGACGATGTCGGGGACCGTGTTGCTGTGCCCGACGATCAGCACGTGTCCACCTGCAAAGTCCTCCCGGGCCCGGCGTGCCACCTCGTCCGGGTCGCCGCTCTCGACCGTAATGACCGGCACGCCGAGCGCCGCGGCCAGCGGGCGGGCGGTGTCCTGGCTGCGCCGCATGCCGGAGACGATGATGCCATCCACCCGCAGCCCGCGTGCGGCCGAACCGAACACCTCGACGAGGCCGACCGCCCGGAGCTCGCCGGCAAGCGACAACGGCGGGTCCATGCCGCCCTCCGCCGCCGCTTCGGCGTGACGGATCACGAAGAACGTCGTGGTCGAGGCTGACACCACCGCCCAGACGGCCGCAGCCAGGCCCAGCACCGCGACCAGGCCCATCAACCAGACGGGCATCAGGAACGGACGGCGGCGGAGCTTGGCGTATTCTTTGCGCATGACGACTGCTGGGCGACAGCGCCATGATAGCCGATCGCACGCGCCCCACAGGAGCGGATCCGCCACGCGGCAGCCGGCGCGCATCGCGCATCGTTCCTGATTCCAGAACCCGAATCGGCGGCAATTTTGCGGCGCGACATACACCGCGTGCGCAGCGGTCCAAAGCCGTTGCCGGGCCACGGGGAAAACAAGAATCTCCCGCTGCGCTACCATGCCCCCACGCGGGCAGCCTTTGCCCGCCTTACGAGGGGATGCCTAAGTGAACTCAATAAGAAAGACGATCTGTGTCATGGCGCTCGGCGCCGCTTCCATGGTGATGGCCGCCGGGGCGTCGGCGCAGGAGTGGCCCCTGCAGATGGGCGACTACTGGGATGTTGCCGGCATACACCTGAAGGATGGCGGCGCGTTGAAGTACGCCGAGTGGCTGGCCAGCGAGTGGCGCGAAAACCAGGAATTCGCGAAATCGAAAGGCTGGATCAAGGACTACAAGCTCATTTCGAATGTCTACCCACGTGCCGGCGAGCTGACATGTATCTCGTCACCATCACCGAGAGCGTCGTGTCCGGTGCCGAGGGCCGGAAGCGCGCCGAAGAGTATCGGGCGTGGAAAAAGAAGAGCATCGCGCAGATGCAGGAAGAGAGCGGCAACCGCGCGGAATACCGCGAGGTGCTGAGCAGCTCGTTGCTGCAGGAAATGACCTTCACCAAGTAGGTCACACCGCCGATTGATCAAACGCAGCAACCCCGGCCTCGCGCCGGGGTTGTTGTCAGCGTGCCTTGAATGACTCGAGCGCGCAGTCGCAGAGCCTCAGCAATGCCTCGCTCGGATTACCCTTCCGAGCAGCCTCGGTCACGCTCTGCAGCGCCAAACCCGCGACGCGCGCGCGGTCGCGCTCCTGCGCAAGGGCGCTGGTCAGGTGCTTGATCGCCTTGTCCTTGGCGTCCAGTTCGCCGATCAGCGGGTCCCAGTGCCGGTGGCGGAAATGCTCCATCAGCGACTCGACCACCGGCTGATGCCCGACGAGATAGTCGAAACTGAAGTTGTCGACGCGGAAACTGGCCAGGCCTTCAATCTCACCCAGCAAGTCGTCGGTCACCCGGTCAAAACCCATGCTCCAGTCCGAGTACTGGCGGCTCTCGATCACTTTGCGGCTCAACAACTCGATGTCCGCATGCCGCGGGTCCTTCCAGATCTCCTCGACCAGCTTGTCGATGACCGCGTCCTCGCCTTCGATGGCCTGCAGGAACGTACCGTTCGGCGTAGAGCAGCATGCCGGTGACGCCGCGCTCCCGGTTGTTGTCGCGACACTGCACCAGCAGTTCTAGCAGCTGCTCGCGCGCTGAACGGCTCGCTGGTTCGACTGACGTAGGACACCTGGATCATTTCGCACCAAACCCGCAGACAACTCGTGGAACTTTGATGGTACACGAGGGACGTGACAGGCAGAGGGTTCGGGAACGCTCCGTGACGGGCCGGGCTGTCGAACCCATATTTATGGGGGTTCGTGGGTTCTCATCCCACGGGTGCCGGGTGGCTTGGGTATGGCGGAGAGGGTGGGATTCGAACCCACGAACCCCGTGAAGGGTCTCCGGTTTTCAAGACCGGTGCATTCAACCGCTCTGCCACCTCTCCGGCGCACGGTCGTACTCGGCCGCGATTGTCCGCGTCGCAGACGAGGCCCGCAAGCCACGGGAACCGACCGGCCAAAATCCAGTCATATCGATAAGTGCGAACTTTATTTCGTGTTAACTTGTTCAGAAGTCCGGGGGCAACTATACTTTCCCCCGTTGTTCTCCAAGGAGCCTGCTGTCATGGAACGCCTGTCTGACGTCCGCCGCCCGGAAGCCGCGATCATCACTGCGCCGGCCTCCGCGCTCTCGACCAACAAGGTTCTCAAGAACACCTATCTGCTGCTGGCCGCAACGCTCGGCTTCAGCGCGTTGACCGCTGGCGCCGCCATGGCGCTCAATCTGCCCCACCCCGGACTGATCATCACCCTGGTGGGTTACTTCGGCCTGTTGTTCGCGGCGCACAAGATCCGCCAACAGCGCGCTGGGCATCCTGTTCGTGTTCGCGCTGACCGGCTTCATGGGCTACACGCTCGGGCCGATCATCAGCGCCTACCTGCAGTTCCTGCCGAATGGCCACAGGTGGTGATGAACGCGCTTTGGCGGCACCGCCATCACTTTCGTCGCCCTGTCCGCCTACGCCATCAAGAGCGGGCGCAGACTTCTCGTTCATGGGCGGCTTCCTGATGGTCGGCATCATCACGGCGCTTTCTGCTCGGCCTCGCGGCGATCTTCTTCGAATATGCCGACGCTGTCGCTGGCGGTGAGCGGCAATGTTCGTGCTGCTGATGTCGGGACTGATCCTCTTGCAGACCAGCGAGATCGTCCGTGGCGGCGAGACGAACTACATCCTCGCCACCGTCACGCTGTTCGTCGCATCTTCAACCTGTTCACCAGCCTGCTGCACCTGCTGGGAATGTCCGGCGACGATTGAACCGAGACCGCTGCCGGGCAGGCGGCAGTGGCTGCTGAAGGCCTGAACTGGACGCCCCGCCCGTGCGGGGCGTCTCATTTCCGCCCCAGGCTTCACGCCTTCGGTGCCTGCACCGCGCATGCCCCGCCCGGCGGGGCTAAGCTTCGCGGATGGACGGGTCAACCCGACGCCACCCGCGTAGCCACGCCGCCGCGGCACTGGGCCTCAGCGCCCTGTTCGCCGGCTGTTCCGGCGGCGTGTCACCGGGCGATTCGTCTACGCCTGCCGCCGCGACGGAGGCATCGACCGCGCCGCGGCCGGAATTGAGCGACCTGGGCGCCGCGCTGTTCGCGCCGGTCACCCAACCCTGGACAGGCGACCTCGATGCCATGGTCGAACGACGCGCCATTCGCGCGCTGGTCGTGCCGACCCGGACCCAGTACTGGATCGAGGACGGACGTCCGGTCGGCGTCGAGTACGAGCTCCTCAAGGCCTTCGAGCAATGGCTCAATCGGCGCTATCGAACCGGGCATCGACATCTTCACGTGCATATCGTGTTCATTCCGACGCGCCGCGACGATCTCATCCCGGCGCTGCGCGAGGGCCGCGGCGACCTCGCGGCCGGCATGCTGACCATCACCGAAGACCGGCTCCAGGAGGTCGATTTCAGCAGCCCGTTCTTTCGGGATGTGCGCGAAGTCCCCGTTACGGACGGCCGTCTTCCGGCGCTGGAATCGGTCGACGATCTTGGCGGCAAGACCGTCTACGTGCGCCGCTCGGCCAGCTACTGGAGCCACCTGAACGAGCTGAACCTGCGGCTGGCCGAGCAAGGCAGGCCACTGATCAGGATTGAGACCGTCTCCGAGCTGCTGACCGATGACGACCTGCTGGAGATGGTTAACGCCGGCCTGTCGCCCATGACCGTTGTGGACCGTTATCTCGCCGCGATGTGGCAGCAGGTGTTCACGGACCTGCAGCTGCATGAGAAGGCCTACGTGAACGAAGGCGGCCAGCTCGCCTGGATGATGCGCCAGGGCAGCACGGGCCTGAAGGCGGCCATCGACGAGTTCGCCCGAACCCATCGCCAGGGCACGCTGTTCGGCAACTATGTGCGCGAGAAGTACACCGGCAGCGATCGCTTCATTCGCGAGGGGCTCAGCGGCGACGACCTGCGACGCTTCCGCGGCACGGTCGGCCTGTTCCAGAAGTACGGCGAGAAGTACGCGCTGGATCCGCTGCTGCTGCTTGCGCAGGGCTACCAGGAGTCGCGCCTGCGGCAGCAGAGCCGCAGTCCGGCCGGTGCGATCGGCGTCATGCAGCTGCTGCCGACGACGGGGGCAGCCATGAATGTCGGCGACATCACCCGGCTGGAGCCGAACATCCATGCTGGCGCCAAGTACGTGCGCCGGCTGATCGACAGGTACTTCGCCGATCCCGAAATCGACCCGCTGAACCGGACGCTGTTCGCCTTCGCCGCCTACAACGCGGGGCCGGTGCGCGTCCAGGCCCTGCGCCGGCGCGCGGCGGCGCGCGGACTCAATCCGAACGCATGGCTGAACAACGTTGAACTGATCGCCGCCGAGCAGATCGGCTCGGAAACGGTCAGCTACGTCGCCAACATCTACAAGTATTACGTCGCCTATACCCTGACGCTGCACGCCGAAGAGGAGCGCCTGCGGATACGCGACGAGGAACGCAGCGCCGACGCGAGCCCGCGCCGCTACGTCAGCTTGTCGCGCCCGCCCATGTAGGGCCGCAGGACGTCGGGGACGACGACGCTGCCGTCGGCCTGCTGATAGTTTTCGAGCACTGCCACCAGCGCACGGCCGATGGCCACCCCGGAACCGTTCAGCGTGTGCACCAGTTCGGGCTTGGCGCTGTCGGGATTGCGCCAGCGCGCCAGCATGCGCCGCGCCTGGAAATCGGTGCAGTTGCTGCAGGAGGAAATCTCGCGGTACTTGCCCTGCCCGGGCAGCCACACCTCGAGGTCGTAGGTCTTGGCGCTGCCAAAGCCGATGTCGCCCGCGCAAAGCGCCATCACCCGGTACGGCAGCTGCAGCAGCTCGAGCACCCTGCAGGCATGGGAAGTCAGCTGCTCGAGCGCGGCGTAGGACTCCTCCGGGCGCACGATCTGCACGAGTTCGACTTTGTCGAACTGGTGCTGGCGGATCATGCCGCGCGTGTCCTTGCCGTACGAGCCCGCTTCCGAACGGAAACAGGGCGTATGGGCCGCGAACTTCAACGGCAGTTCGGCAGGCTCGAGAATGCGCTCGCGCGCCAGGTTGGTGACCGGCACTTCAGCCGTCGGGATCAGAAACAGGTCCTGCAGGCTTTCGGCCGCGGCCAGATCGTCGCGGCTTCTGAGTGCGAACAGGTCCGCTTCGAACTTGGGCAGCTGTCCCGTGCCGGTCAACGTCTGGCGGGTCACGAGATAGGGCACATAGGCCTCGGTGTAGCCGTGCTCGCGGGTGTGCAGATCCAGCATGAACTGCGCCAGCGCCCGGTGCAGGTGCGCGACCGCCCCGGTCATCACGGCAAAGCGCGCGCCAGAGATACGTCCCGCCGCCTCGAAGTCCAGCCCGCCCAGCTTCTCGCCGAGGGCAATGTGGTCCAGCGGCTCGAATCCCAACGTCCGCGGCTCGCCCCAGCGGCGCACTTCGACATTGGCCGACTCATCGGCGCCATCCGGTACCGTCTCGTGCAGCAGGTTCGGCACGCCCATGGTCAGCAACTCGAGTTCCTGCTGCAGCGCGCCCAGGGCTTCGTCGGCACGCTTCAGCTCATCACCCAGCGACTCGACTTCGGCGAGCAATGGCGCGATGTCCTGCCCCTGGGCCTTGGCACGACCGATGGACTTGGAGCGCGTATTGCGCTCGTTGCGCAGGCGGTCGACCTCCAGCTGCAGAGCCTTGCGTTGTGCCTCCAGGGCCGAGAACGCCGCGGTGTCGAGCACGAATCCGCGCCGCTGCAGATTGGCGACTACGGCGTCCAGTTCGGTTCTGAGTAACTTCGGATCCAGCACTTCAGTTCTCCTGCCCGGTCATGCCAGCCAATGGCGACCGAACTGCATTCCCGCCCAGGCGGCCGCCAGGCACGCCATCACGCTGACGACGACGTACGCCCCCGCGCGCGCATAGCCATGCTGCTCGATGAGCAGCAGTGTCTCGAGCGAAAAAGCTCGAGAACGTGGTAAACCCGCCTAGCAGGCCGACCAGCACGAAGGCCCGGGCCAGCTCGCCGTCTTCACCCCGCGTGGCGAGCAGCACCCACGAGACGCCGATCAACGCGCACCCGATGACGTTCACACCGAGCGTGCCCCAGGGAAAGCTGCGCGCGAACCACAGGTGCACCAAGGCCCCGGTGAGGTAGCGCAGCACGCCGCCGAGAGCGCTGCCCAGCGCAATGGCCAGCAGAATCTTCACGATCGTTCAGTCCTGGTCCGACGCCCGCCGGCGGAGTCGCTCGAGCGCCTCGCCGATGCGTATCTCGAGGCCACGCGGAACGGGATGATAGTAGACACGCGGCTCCATGCCATCCGGAAAATAGGTCTGCCCCGCCGCCACGGCGTCAGCCTCGTCATGGGCATAGCGATAATCCTTGGCACCGTAGCCCAGCTCCTTCATCAGACGTGTCGGCGCATTGCGCAGATGCAGCGGCACTTCGAGCGAACCCTGTTCTCGGGCGTCGTCCATGGCCGCGCCCAAGGCCTTGTATACCGCATTGCTTTTCGGCGGCACAGGCCATGTAAACGACAGCCTGGGCAATGGCCAGTTCCCCTTCCGGGCTGCCCAGGCGCTCCTGCACATCCCAGGCATTCAGGGCCAGCGCAAGGCCACGCGGGTCGGCATTGCCGATGTCCTCCGAGGCCATGCGCACGATGCGCCGCGCGATATAGAGCGGGATCGCAACCACCATCGAGCATGCGCGCAAACCAGTAAAGCGATGCGTCCGGATCGCGAGCCACGCACGGATTTATGCAGCGCGGATATCTGATCGTAGAACGCCTCGCCCTGCTTGTCGAAACGGCGCACGCCCGCCCGTGATCACCTCGCGAGCAGCTCAGCCGTAGTAGACCTGTTTGTCATCCGGCTTCGCGGCGAGGTCGGCGGCCATCTCGAGCAGATTCAGTGCACGGCGCGCGTCCCCGTCGGCCGCCTGCGCGAGCAAGTCGCGTGCATCCAGCGCCATTTCCAGACTGCTGCGCACCCAGACCGGTGCGCTTCGTCTGCGAGCGCCCGGTCGAATAGCCTGACGCCAGTCGTCAGCTGCCGTCAGGGCCTTGAGCACGTAGACACGCGCCCGCGAGAGCAGCGCGTTGTTCAATTCGAATGAAGGATTTTCGGTGGTGGCGCCGATGAAGATCAGCGTCCCGTCCTCGACGTAGGGCAGGAATCCATCCTGCTGGGACTTATTGAAACGATGCACCTCGTCGACAAACAGCACGGTGGGACGACCTTCAGCGCGCGTTTGCCTGGCGCGCGATTCGACGAGCGGCGCGAATTTCCTTTACACCGGCAAGCACGGCGGAGATGCGCATGAAATGCGCCTCGGTGCGCCGCGCGATCAGGCGCGCCAGCGTGGTCTTGCCGGTGCCGGGCGGTCCCCAGAAGATCATTGAATGCAGGATGCCGGCCTCGATCGAGCGTCGCAGGGCTTGCCCGGCGCGAGCAGATGCGACTGGCCGTAGAAATCCTCCAGCCGTTGCGGGCGCATGCGGTCCGCCAGCGGCCGCCAAGTGGCGGGGCCGTCATCCATCAGCGGCAGGGTTTCGGACGGGTTCACGCCCGCATTCTAGTCCGGGTTCCCGCTGCAGCGGTCAGCGCGGCGGCGGCCCGGCTCCAATCCAGCGCTCGATGGCTTGCGCCCAGCCGCCGAGCGCCCAGTAGGCCAGGAGTACCGCCAGCACGACGCCCGTCGCGTTCGCCACCATGTCCAGCGGGTCGGCCGCGCGGACCCGGGGTGAGCGCTCCCTGCGCCAGCTCCATGGCCGCGCCGAGCACCAGAGCGATGACCGCTGCGACCCAGTATCGACGGCGCTCCAGCATGCCGGTCAGCCAGAGGGTCAGCACGAGGTACGCGAACGCGTGCTGGAACTTGTCGAAGCGGCTGATTGCGGCCACGAATGACGCGGAGGTGAGGCTGCCGAAGACGATCGCCCCGACAATCAGCACGGCACCGGCGAGCCACAGCCGAGGAAACCGGAGCGGCAGCACGATCAAGGGGCCGCGCCGACGACGTCCACGCCCGCGGGCGGCGTGAAACTGAACAATTCAGGCTCGAGCGCCGGATTGCGCTCGATGCGCGTGAACTGGATCCGGGTCGTCTGTCCGAGCCGGTCGGACAGCTCCATGCGAATCAGCTCCTTGCCGGCAAAGCCCAGCCGCACGGAACGGAAGTCGGTGTCGTCGAGTTTCGGCTTCAGCTGCACCCAGTCAAGACCGTCAGCCGATCCGTCTGCCGCGACGTCGAACGTCTCGGCGACATTGCCGGTGCCCGACAGCAGCATCGCCGGGGTGTTGGACAGCGACTGGCCGACCGAGCGCACCGTCACCTGCGCCAGATCCACGTCATACAGCCAGACGGTTTCGCCATCGCTCACCAGCAGTTGTTCTGCGGGATTGCGGTAGTCCCAGCGGAAACGTCCGGGCTTGCGCCAGCGCCAGCACGCCATCCGCCTGCTCGCGCACCGCGCCGCTGGCGTCACTGACCTCCTGGCGGAATCGGCCCGCAGCGTGCGCAGCGCCGCCACGTAGTCCTGCACGCGCGCGAGCGCCGCGTTGTCCGCCGCGACATCGGCAGCAAGGGCAGTGGATACCGTCAGCAGCGCGACAGCCAGCGCGAGGTGTTTGAGGGGCACTGTGTCGGATTCCGTTTCAGTCTTCGGGAGGGGGCGGCATCAGCACTTCGCGGCTGCCGTTCGACTGCAGCGGGCCGACCAGCCCGGCCGCCTCCATCGATTCGACCAGCCGCGCGGCCCGGTTGTAGCCGATCTTGAGCCGGCGCTGCACGCCGGACACCGAGGCCTGGCGGGTCTCGGTGACGATGCGCACGGCCTCGTCGTAGAGCGCGTCCTGTTCGCCGTCTCATGCGCCCGCCTCGCCCTGGCCGCCGGACCGCCCGGCAGCCCTGGAATGGGGCTCTTCGGGCCGGAGAGCACTTCGTCGATGTAGACCGGTGCGACATTGGAGCGCAGTGACTCGACGACGCGATGCACTTCCTCGGTCAGAGACGAATGCGCCGTGTACGCGCACCGGGACCGAGGTGCCGGGCGGCAGTACGAGCATGTCGCCGTGGCCGAGCAGCGACTCGGCGCCGCTCTGGTCGAGGATCGTGCGCGAGTCGACCTTGGCGAGCTACCTGAAAGGCGATCCGCGTCGGGAGGTTCGCCTTGATCAGGCCCGTGATGACGTCCACCGACGGCCGCTGCGTGGCCAGGATGAGGTGAATGCCGGCGGCGCGCGCCTTCTGGGCGAGCCGCGCGATCAGTTCCTCGACCTTCTTGCCGACATCATCATCAGGTCGGCGAGCTCGTCGATGACGATGACGATGATAGGGCAGGGTTCGAGGTGTGGGGCATCTTGCTCCTGGTACTTGCCGGCGCGGAACAGCCCCTCCAGCAGCGGGTCGACGCAGCGGCTTGCCGGCGGCCTGCGCATCGCGGACCTTGCGGTTCGCAGCCCGCGCAGGTTGCGTACGCCCAGCGCCGCCATCAGCTGTAGCGCCGTTCCATCTCGGCCACGCACCAGCGCAGCGCGTTGGCGGCCTCGTTTCATGTCGGTGACGACCGGCGCCAGCAGGTGCGGGATGCCCTCGTAGATGGAGAGCTCGAGCATTTTCGGGTCGACCATGATCAGCCGCACCTGCTCGGCGTGCGCCTTGTAGAGCAGCGACAGCATCATCGCGTTGACGCGCGACCGACTTGCCCGAGCCGGTGGTGCCGGCGACCAGCAGGTGCGGCATCTTCGCCAGGTCCACCACCACCGGGGGACCACCGATGTCGTTGCCGAGCGCCAGCGTCACCGGAGACATTGGTCGTAGGCGTGGACGAAAGGATCTGGCGCAGAGTGACGAGTTCGCGGCCTTCGTTGGGTATCTCTATTCCGACCGAGGGGTCGCCGGGGATCACTTCGACGACGCGCACGCAGATGACCGCCAGCGCGCGCGCGAGGTCCTTCGCGAGGGTAGTGATTGGCGCACCTTGACGCCCGGCGCGGGATTCAGTTCGAATCGCGTCATGACCGGGCCGGGGTGGACGGCGGTCACCTCGACTTCGACGCCGAAGTCGCGCAGCTTGATCTCGACCAGCCTTGACAGTTTCTCCAGCGCCTCGGGCGAGTAGCCGAGTTCGCGTTGCGGCGGATCATCGAGCAGCTTCAGCGGCGGCAGGTCCTTGGCCGCCGCTTGGCCGAACAGCGAGACCTGGCGCTCCTTCTCGACCCGCTCGCTTTTCTCCGGGACCTGCGGCGCCGGCGCCTCGATGCGCGGCGGCGTGCGCACCGCGCTCTTGCGCTTATCCGCGCGCACGATCGCTTCGCGCTGTTCGCGCACTTCGCGGCCGGCGGCCTGATCCCGTGCCGACGCCAGACGCCGCTGCAGCGCCAGGGTCCCGGTCATCGTCCAGTGGCCGATGAAATCCATCACCGTGAGCCACGAGACACCGGTAAACAACTGCACGCCCGCGAACCAGAAGGCGAGCATCAAGAGCGTTGCGCCCAGGAACGAGGCCACGCCGCGCAGAACTCCGCCGACCAGACCGCCCAGCGCCCCGCCGGCGGTGGACTGCAATGCGCCCGGGTCGAAGTGAAAGTGACCGGTAGCCCTGAGCTGTTCAACAGCGCGAGCACCAGGCCCGCAGCACGCAACGCCACCGTGGTGCGCGCGGCGCCCGCGGCAGGGTCGTGCTTGAACGCGACCCAGCCGGCGTAGGCGAGCGCAATGGGAAAGATGAAGCGGGTAGGCCGAACAGCATGAACAGCACATCGGCCGTCCAGGCGCCGAGCGGCCCGATGAGGTTGCCGACCTGGCCGGGCTCGCCGGTGTAGCTGAAGCTGCGGTCAGAGGGATCGAAACTCGCCAGCGCGAGCAGCAGCACCAGCGCGCACGCCGCGAGCACCCAGAACGCGGCCTCGCGCAATCCGCGGGCGGCGGCCGGCGCGAGTTTGACCTCGGTTTTTCCTCTCGCGGCGGTAGCTTCGACCACTTTAGTGAACTCGTTACCTGAGCTTAGCGCTCTAAGGCATTGATGATAGGGGCTTTACGCGCTGAGTCGCAAGCGGCCACTGACTGCTGACCACGGCGACGTACAGGACGTCGTCGTCCGCTCGTGCCCGGCAGACCCGCGGGCGGAGCCGGCGTCGAGCGGGCCACGGGCACATCGACTTGGCCTAACATTGCGCGACCCCTCCGGCGGCACCGGAGCGACCGATACAAGACAGGAAGCATACATGACGACCCCCAGGCACACGCGCCTCGCCATCCTTGGTTCCGGACCGGCGGGCTACACCGCCGCCATCTATGCGGCGCGTGCCAACCGCAAACCGATGATGATCACCGGCCTCGAGCAGGGCGGTCAGCTCATGACCACCACCGAAGTGGACAACTGGCCGGGCGACGTCGAAGGCCTGCTCGGGCCCGACCTGATGGACCGGATGCGTCGCCACGCGGATCGTTTCGGTGTCGAGATGGTGTCCGATCACATCAATGCCGTCGATTTCAGCTCGCGTCCGCTCAAGCTGGTCGGCGAGTCCGGCAGCTATACCTGCGATGCGCTGATCA
>CAVPYY010000006.1:0-1355637 GCA_963710135.1 uncultured Gammaproteobacteria bacterium
CCCATTGACGAAAGCTCGCCGCCACGCCGGTACGACTGGGCATACGCTCGGCCGGAAGGACGTGGACCTCGCCGCCCATCCTTTCGACCAGCGCCCCCAGGTCGTCGAGCACGTCTTCCGCTTGCGGGTCGCCGAGTTCGGCGGGATCGATGCGCCCGGTCGATGCGTCGATCCGGCCGGCTACCTGGCGCTCGCCCTCGATCAGCAGCGTCCCCACGCGGCCGGCCACCGCGGCATGGGCGACCTGCGACAGCTCTTCGCTGCCCCGCCCCTGGGCCGCCGCTGCCGCGTAGGCATTGCTCCATGCGGCTTGCTGCGCCTCCTGCTGGGGCGCTGCCACCTCCCAGGCGCGCTGCCGCAAGGCCTCATGCGTCAGGCCCTGCGGATCGGCCATCACGCCGCTGGTCATCAGCAGCGGGTTGTGGCTTACCTCGCGGAACAGGTGATGGTGTTCAGACAGGGCCGCCAGTATCAAAGGCAGGCCTGACGGGCGCGAGTGGTACTCCAGTACGGCACGGTCCACCGCGCGGAAGAAGCGCTCAGCGTCTCCGTCGATGGCGTCTTTCCTGCCGCCCTGGCCATGGTGCATCGGTACATGTCCGGCGCCGATGCCGCCATACGACGATACAGTGCTGTGCGGCTCGGTGCGCTCGTCGCCCAGCGCCGCGATCATCGTCTGCGGCACGCCAGGTGCCAGCGCCACGGGATCGAGCGCGTTGCGATCGCCTTCGAAAAGTTCCACATTGTTGAGGCTCAGCGCCAGTACCTGATAGCGCGTGGCCGACTGCAGCCACTGGCGCAGCGGCTTGGTATGGAACCTATCGGCCGCCACAGCCAACTCGGCCACCGGCCGCTGCATCAGGAACACGCGGAACAGGCCTGGTGCGCCGAGCACTGCGAGGCCGTCGAGCGTGTGGTTCCAGAATTCACGATCTTGTGCAAGATTCTCGAACGGCTCGACCAGGGCCTGCACGGCGTCGTCCGCGTGCTGCTGCCGCAGTGATGCCTCCAGCACTCCTATCAGACGGCGGAACCGGATCGGGTCCTGCTGGTTGTCTGGATGCCGTCGATGGGTCGGCTGGTACAACGACAGGCAGGGGCGCGCCGGGAATGACGCGATTTCGGCGAGGCTGGCCTGTGTGAGTGCGTCGGGTTTGCGAGTGGTATTCATCTCGTGTCCTTCGATGGTGTCTGTGGCCCGGCGGTGATGGCGCCCTGGTTCGATGGTTCGCACAGTGGCGACGTCGATCGCCGCAAATAGCGGCACCGGCATGCCACAAGTCCCCTGACTGGGAAAGCAACCAGAAGCCGGTCCTCGACCATGCGCTCAGTCTGCCCGGCTCACGTGACCTAGTCTGTACGATAGCGTACGGTCTCGACGGCCAGGCGAGGCAAGGTCCAGCAGGCACGTATCACCAGGAACCGCACGGATGTTGCCCACGCGAGCAAGCCGCAAGCCAATCGGCGCCGTAACCTATTGGCTTGATCCGCAATCGCCCATGCCAGCCCAACGTTCATCGGTCCTGACCGGCAGCCACCCCGTCAGACCGTAAGCTGTCAGAGTCACGAGCGTGCCCAGCCCGCCCAGCGCCATGTCCTTCTGGGCATCCCAGACGTCGCCCTGCGTGCCGAGATAGGCCTGCCCCAGGTCGCCGCCAAAGGCCAGGGCGGCCCCCCATTCGATCAACTCGTACAGCGCCGAGTGGGACAGCATGAACAGCCCGGGGAACAGGAACGCCCAACTGCGCGGGTAGCGTCCGTAGTAGGCAAACAGCTCGATGGCGGCGGGCGTGATGAGCAATCCGTACAGGAAGTGCATGAGGCGGTCGAACTGGTTGCGCTCGAAGCCCAGCGCGGCATCGGGCGACACACCGGTCCACGCGCTGACCCAGCTGTCATAGGGCACCAGCGAGTAGGTGTAATGGGCGCCGACTTCGTGCAGCACGAAGAAGGCGAACAGGCAGCAGTAGGTGAAGTCGCTGAACCGCAGGCGGCGATGGGTGGCGATCAGCAGCGGCACCGCGGCGAAGACCAACAGGTTCTCCAGCAGCCAGTCCTGCCGATACAGGGGCTTGATTGCCAGCACGAGCCACCAGAGCGCGAAGACACCCAGCAGCACGGTCGGCAGGCGACTGCGGGTCCTGGCTTCGTCCGGATGCATGCGGTGGTTCCTGCGTTCGTCCCGGCCGCCATGAAGACACGTTGCGCCAGCGGGACGGCCGTCTGCAGGATCATGCGCCGTTGATCGGCCGGGCCATAGCGGAGGTACCCAAGTGCGCGCGGGCAGGACCTGCCTCGCAGAGATGAATGCTTCGCGAATGAATTTAAAAACAGTAGGTTATGGATACTACTTCAGAGCCCTTCTCGGTATCGGACGCGCCGTGGGGCCCGCAGCCCGTGGCCGCGACCCGGCCACCTCCGGCGCCCGCTCACCGCGCCACCAGCGCCGCAGGCGGGCCCGCCCGCCCAGCTGCCGGCCCCGGCGCCAGGCAGCGTCTGGCAACACCGGAAATCCACTGCGTTTTGTGGTTCGCCACATACGAAGAACAGTTCGTAGGTCTGATATAGTCCGCGCAGTTTTTGGAGCAAGGCATTTCGCGCGTGACAGCGTTGCATTCCAAGGGTTTGTCGGCTCGCGGTATCCACGTCTGGCGTGGCGACCGGCACGTGTTGCGCGGGGTGGACCTGGATGTGGCCGCGGGCGACGTGGTCCACGTGGCCGGCCCGAACGGCACCGGCAAGACCACGCTGCTGCGGGTGCTGGCGGGGCTGCTGCCGGCCGAGGAGGGCGATGTCGGCTGGCGTGGGCGCTCGATCCGTGCCGGCCGCGACGAGTTCAATCTGGAGCTGGCCTACCTCGGGCACGAGAACGCCCTGAAGGGTGACCTGACCAGTTTCGAGAACCTGCGCTATGGCGTCGGGGTGCGCCGGCCGCTGACTACGGCCGAGATGGAGTCGACGCTGGACCGGCTGGGCATCCTGCGCTGCAGGGATCTGCCGGCACGGGTGCTGTCGGCCGGGCAGCGCCGCCGGCTGGCCATGTCGCGGATCCTGCTGCTGGGGGCGTCCCTGTGGATTCTCGACGAGCCCTTCACCAACCTCGACGTGGCCGGGGTGGCCCTGTTTTCGGACCTTATCGGCCAGCACGTGGCCGCAGGGGGCATGGCGGTGCTGGCCGCCCATCAGGGGCTGGACATAACCGGTACCCAGCCGCGGATGGCGCACCTAAATTGATACAGCCGTCGGGATTGCTGCATGCGGGCGGGCTGCTGTTTGCCCGGGATCTGAAACTGGCGTTCCGCCGTTGGGAACAGGTGACGCAGCCAGTTGTCTTTTTCCTGATGGTCACGACCCTGTTCCCGCTGGCGTTGAGCCCGGAGATGAGCCAGCTCAGGCAGGTGGCGGCCGGGGTGGTGTGGGTTGCGGCGCTGCTGTCCGCGCTGCTGGCCCTGGAATTCATGTTCCGCTCGGACTACGAGGACGGAACGCTGGAGCAGCTGGTGCTCTCGGGACAGCCGCTGTGGTGGCTGGCCCTGATGAAGGCGGCGGCGCACTGGACGGTGAGCGGGCTGCCACTGGTGATCGCCTCGCCGATCGTGGCGGCGTCGATCGCGGTGCCGGCCGAGGCAATGGGAACGGTGGTCTTGTCGCTGATTTTCGGTACTGGAATCCTGAGCTTTCTCGGCGCCGTCGGGGCCGGGCTGACGCTCGGCGTGCGGCGCGGCAGCGTGCTGCTGTCGCTGCTGGTGCTGCCGCTGACGATGCCGGCACTGATTTTTGGCGCGCGAGCGGTGGACATGGCCATCCGCGGTGACGAGGCGAGTGGACCCTTGCTGCTGCTGGCGGCGATGTTCATGTTGAGCCTGACGCTGGGCCCGTTCGCGACCGCCGCCTCGCTCAAGGTAAGCATGGAGTAGTCATGGATTGGACGTGGTTCCACAAGTTCGGGTCGCCCCCGCATTTCTACCGTCTGGCGGGGGTGCTGACGCCCTGGTTCGCCTGGCCCGCCGGCATCCTGATCGTCGTGGCCCTGTACGGCGGGCTGGTGATGGCGCCGCCCGACTACCAGCAGGGCGACGGCTTCCGCATGATCTACGTGCACGCGCCGAGCGCCTGGATGTCCATGTTCGTCTACGCGCTGATGGCGATTGCCGCGGCTATCGGGCTGATCTGGCGCATCAAGCTGGCGCACGCGGTGGCGGCCGCGGCGGCGCCCGATCGGCGCCTGGTTCACTTTCGTCGCGCTGGCCACCGGTTCGCTGTGGGGCAAACCGATGTGGGGCACCTGGTGGGTCTGGGATGCGCGGCTCACCTCCGAGCTGATCCTGCTGTTCCTGTATCTCGGCTTCATCGCGCTGCGCTCGTCCATCGAGGATCCCCAGCGGGCGGACCGCGCCGGTGCCGTGCTGGCGCTGGTGGGCGTGATCAACGTGCCCATCATTCATTACTCGGTCGACTGGTGGAACACGCTGCACCAGGGCGCGACCATCACCAAGATGGACAAGCCATCGATCACCATGGACATGCTGTGGCCGCTGCTGGTGATGATCGTGGGCTTCCTGCTGTTTTTCGCCGCCGTGCTGTTCGTACGCGTGCGTGCCGAGGTGATCCGCCGGGAGCGTAACGCGAACTGGCTCAGGGAGGAGTTGTCGCGATGAGCTGCCGAGTTTCTTGACATGGGCGGTTATGCCGCCTACGTGTGGCCGTCCTTTGGCCTGACGATCGCCATCTTGATCTGGAATATCTGACAGCGCGCGGCGCGCGCATGCCGAGGCCCGCCGGGCCGCGGCGCGCCGTCTGCAGAATGAGGAGAATGGTAATGACACCCCGTCGCAAGCGAATGCTGGTCGTGGCATCCATCGTGCTCGGCGTCGGCGCCGCGGCCGCGCTGGCGCTGCAGGCCTTCCAGGAGAATCTCCTGTACTTCTACAGCCCGACGCAGGTCACGGCGGGCGAGGCACCGGCCGAACGTGCCTTCCGCCTGGGCGGGCTGGTCACCGCCGGCAGCGTGGAACGCACGCCCGGCAGCCTCGAGGTCCGTTTCGTGGTGACCGACAACGCCGAGACGATTCCGGTCAGCTATTCGGGTCTGCTGCCCGACCTGTTCCGCGAGGGTCAGGGCGTCATCGCCCACGGCAAGCTCGACGGCAGCGGCCGCTTCGTCGCCGACGAAGTGCTGGCCAAGCATGACGAGAACTACATGCCTCCGGAAGTGGCCGAGACCCTGCACAAGCCGCAGGCGACGGTCGGTGGCGCGTCATGATCCCCGAGCTGGGCCATTTCGTCCTGGTCCTGGCGTTGATGCTGGCGTTTGCCCAGGCCTTCTTCGGCCTGGTCGGGGCATCGCGCGGCAACGTTGCCTGGATGCGTGCCACGCAGCCGGCCGTGGTCGGCCAGTTGGTGATTCTGGCGCTGTCGTTCGGGGTGCTCATCTACGCGTTCATCGACTTCGACTTCTCGGTGCGTTACGTCGCCACCAACTCCAACTCGCTGCTGCCGCTGCTGTACCGCATTTCGGCGGTCTGGGGCGGGCACGAGGGCTCGTTGCTGCTGTGGGGGCTGATCCTGGCGACCTGGTCGCTGGGTGTCGCGGCGCTCAGTCGCGGCGTGCCGCTGCCGTTTCGCAGCCGCGTGCTCGGGGTGCTGGGCCTGGTCAGCATCGGCTTCCTGCTGTTCATGTTGTTCACGTCGAATCCGTTCGACCGGCTGTTGCCGGCCGTGCCGGACGGCCACGACCTGAACCCGCTGCTGCAGGACTCCGCGCTGGCCATACATCCGCCGATGCTCTACCTCGGCTACGTCGGTTTCGCCGTTCCCTTTGCCTTTGCCTGTGCGGCGCTGCTCGAGGGCCGCAACGACGTGTCCTGGGCGCGCTGGAGCCGGCCGTGGACGCTCGGCGCCTGGCTGTGCCTGACGATCGGCATCGCGCTCGGCAGCTGGTGGGCCTACTACGAGCTCGGCTGGGGCGGCTGGTGGTTCTGGGATCCGGTCGAGAACGCCTCCTTCATGCCATGGCTGATGGGCACGGCGCTGATCCACTCGCTGGCGGTCACCGAGAAGCGCGGCCTGTTCAAGAGCTGGACATTGTTGCTGGCAGTCAGCGCGTTCTCGCTGAGCCTGCTCGGCACCTTCCTGGTGCGCTCGGGCGTGCTGGTGTCGGTGCATGCCTTCGCTACGGATCCCGCGCGCGGCCTGTTCATCCTGGGATTCCTGGTTGCAGTCATCGGCGGCGCCCTGGCGTTGTTCGCCTGGCGCGCACCGCTGATGAAGTCCGAAGCCGGGTTCGAGCCGACCTCGCGTGAGTCATTCCTGCTGTTCAACAACGCCCTGCTGGTCGCCACGACGGGATTGATCCTGCTCGGCACGCTGTATCCGCTGTTCATGGATGCGTTGAACCTCGGCAAGATTTCGGTCGGGCCGCCGTACTTCAACATGGCGTTCCTGATCCCGACGGTGCCGCTGATCCTGCTGCTGCCGGTGGGCATGCACTCGCTCTGGAAGGTCAGTCGCCTGGAACCGGCGGCCAGGCCGCTGGCGATCATGTTCGCCATTTCGCTGATCGCGGCGATTCTCGTGAGCAAGCTCGCCTACAAGGAAGTGCACCTGATGGGCGTGGTGGGCTTCACGGCCGCGTTCTGGATCATCGGTTCGGCACTGATGGAGCCGATCAAGCGCCGCGGCTCGCTGCGGTCGCTGCCGGCAGGCTTCATCGGCATGACGATTGCGCACATTGGTGTCGGCATGTTCACGCTCGGTGTGACCGGCGTGCAGTCCTACAAGATCGAGCGGGACATCAGTCTCGGCGTCGGCGAAAGCACGATCCTGGCGGGCTACGAGTTCAAGTTACTTGGCACCAAGGAAGTGCGGGGTCCGAACTTCCAGGCCATCGAGGGCGAGGTGGCGATCAGCGAGGACGGCAAGCAGTTCACCACGCTCAGGCCGCAGAAGCGTTTCTACGCCTCAGGCGGCAACCCGATGACCGAGGCGGGGATTCGCATTGGGCCGAATCGCGACCTGTTCGTGGCGCTCGGCGAGGATCTCGGCGAGGGCAAGTGGAGCATGCGGGTGCAGTACAAACCGCTTATCCGCTACATCTGGCTCGGCGCGCTCGTGATGGCGTTCGGCGGGCTCGTCTCGGCGCTCGATCGCCGTTACCGGTCGCGGGTGCGCGAGAGCGTGTCACAGCCGGTCGGAAGGGCGGCGGGTGAGGCGGCACGATGAGCCGCTACCTGAAGTTCCTGATCCCGGCGGGCCTGTTCGCGATCCTGGTCGGCTTCTTCGTGGTCGGCCTGCAGCGCGACCCGTCGATGATCCCGTCGCCGCTGATCGGTAAACCGGCGCCGCAGTTCGCGCTGGAGAATCTGGCCGACCCGACCCAGGTCGTGGATACGGCGACGCTGCAGGGCAAGCCGTACCTGCTGAACGTCTGGGGCACCTGGTGCGGCGGCTGTCGGCAGGAGCACGACACTCTGCTGCGGATCGCGCAGATGACGCAGGTGCCGATCGTCGGGCTGAACTGGAAGGATGACCGGACGCTGGCCATGCGCTGGCTGCAGCAGCTCGGCAACCCGTACGAGATCGTGGCGTTCGATCCGGAGGGGCAGGCCGCCATCGACTGGGGCGTCTACGGCGCGCCCGAGACGTTCCTGGTGGGCGCGGACGGCACGATCCTGGTCAAGCAGATCGGGCCGATGACGCTCGACATCTGGCAGCGCCAGTTCATGCCGCACCTCGCCGGGACTGGAGAAAGCTCATGATGCGCGCCCTGCTGCTGGCACTCGGAGCGTTGCTGGTGCTGCCGGCTCACGCGATCGATGCGGAGCGGGCCTTTGAAGACCCGGCCATGCAGGCGCGCTACGAACAGCTCACGCGCGAGCTGCGTTGCCTCGTCTGCCAGAACGAGTCGATTGCGGACTCGAGCGCTACGCTGGCCAAGGACCTGCGCCGGGAGGTCCGCGAGTTGATGGAGTCCGGCCGCTCGGACGACGACATTCGCCAGTTTCTCACCGATCGCTACGGTGACTTCGTCCTCTACAAGCCCCCCGTAACCCTGCGCACCTACCTGCTGTGGGCGGCGCCCGTCCTGTTGCTGCTCGGCGGGCTGGGCGGGGCCTTCGTAGTCATCAGGCGGCGCGCCCAGATGGCGCGGGAGAATCCCGACGCCCTAGATACTGAACCGGAGCACACGTGACCCTCTTTCTCGTTCTAGCCGCGGTGGCGGCGATCGCTGCCGTGTTGACCGTAGTCCTGCCATTGCTGCGCCCGAAGGCGGTGGAGGACGTGGCCGGCGGCCCGGTCACTCCCTCGCGCGCAGCGGCCATCACGGTGGCAGTGCTGATGCCTCTGGCGGCGTTCGCCACCTACTTCACGCTCAGCGAGTGGCCGTGGGACGATTCCACGCAGACGCAGGCGGGTCATGCTGGCGGCAGCGACGCGACCCTGCCGCAGATGGCCTCGCAGCTCGAGCAACGGCTCGCCCGCGAGCAGGGCGACACCGAGGGCTGGAAGATGCTCGGGCGCACCTACGTGGTCATGGGGGACTTTCCGAAGGCGCTGACGGCGTACCAGAAGGCCTACACGCTGACCAGCGGCCAGGACATCGATGCGCTGCTGGGCTATGCCGAGGCGCGCGTGCTGGTGGACGAGAGCGACTTCGAGGGCGAGGCGGGCCAGCTGTTCGAGCGCGCCATCCAGATCGCGCCATCCGAGCCGCGCGCCCTCTGGTACGGAGGTCTGACGGCGTTCCGCAAGCAGGATCTGGACACCGCCCGCAATCGCTGGGCCGCGCTGCGTGAGCAGGGCGCGCCGCCGGAGATCCTGCAGATCCTCGATACCCGCATCGCGGAGATCGACTCGACCCTCGGTCGTCCGGCGGAGCAGCCGGCGGCTTCGGGCACCCCGCCCATGATGGCTGCCGCGGCGGCCCCGGCGGCGGCACAGGCCTCGCCAGCGGTGGCGGCCGACGACGCCATTCCGCTGCGGATCGTCGTCGCGCCGGAGTTGGCCGGCAAGGTGCCGCCCAATACACCTTTGTTCGTGCTGGCCCGTGGCGCCGCCGGCGGGCCGCCGCTCGCGGCGGTGCGCCGCTCGAGCAGCGAACTGCCGCTGTCGATCACCCTCTCGGACGCCAACGCGATGATTCCGGGGACGTCCCTCAAGCAGGTGGATGCGCTGACGATCGTGGCGCGGGTATCGCTGTCCGGCAGGCCGGTTGCCTCCAGCGGCGACCTGTTCGGCGAGGTCCGCTATGATCCGGCTTCGCCTTTGCCCATCACCGTGACGATCAACCGGTCCGTCGACTGACCAGACCGGGTTGCCGCGGCGGGCCGTTGCCAGAGCGAGGCCTATGTGGGACCAGCCGCGGTCACTCGACACTTCGAGCGCGCGCCGAGCGTGCTGCGCTACTACCCGCGAGCGCTGCTGGCGCGGCGCTCGCCCGTCCTGCCCGAGGGGCTCACGCCACCCCGGCTGCAGGGACAGATACGCCGTGTCCGCGTCCGCCCGCCGCACCTGAGGCGCTACCGGCGCGTCTGCGGCTTTGCCGACGGGGCCGCGCTCCCGATCACCTATCCGCACGTCCTGGCAATGCCGCTGCACCTGGCCCTGCTCACGGACCGGGGCTTCATCGTGAGGTTGATGGGCCTGGTGCACATCGCCAATCGCATCGACTGGCTGCAGCCGATGCCGGCGGCGGCTGAGTATGGCGTCGAGTGCTGGCTGGAGGGTCATCGGGAAACGGACCGCGGGCAGGAGTTCGATCTGCATACTTCCCTCGACCTGGACGGCACGGCGGTGTGGCGGGAGTGCTGCACCTTGCTCGCCCGGCGCCGTTCGAGCGGCGCCGCCGCTACGCGCAGTGCGCGCGCCACGCTGCGGGCCCCGCAGCCCGACAGCGACGCCGCGGTGGAGGAGTCGACGTTCGCTGCGGACCACTCGGTCGGGCGCCGCTACGGGCTGGTTTCCGCGGATCTGAACCCGATCCACATGGCGGACTTCAGCGCCAGGCGCTTCGGCTTCGAGCGGGCGGTGGCGCACGGCATGTGGTCGATGGCGCGCTCGCTCGCCGCACTGGAGGCCTGCCTCCGCGAGCCGGCACGCACCGTTACGGTCGACTTCAAGTCGCCGCTGTACCTGCCGGGCCGTGCGCGGCTGCAGCACTGGCAGGCCGGGGCAGGGGAGCGGGCTTTCGTGCTGCGCGCCGAACAGACTTCCCGGCCACACCTGGCCGGCGCGATCTTGCAGCCCTGACGTGTACATCGCGGCGCTAGCCCGTTCGGCGCTGGGAGCCCGCCCAGGCGAAGAGAAGGCCGTACTGCTGGCCTTCGGCTACTTCTTCCTGCTGCTGTGCAGCTACTACCTGCTCAGGCCGGTGCGGGATGCCATGGCGGGCAGCGCCGGCCTCACCAGCCTGCCCCTGCTGTTCACGGCGACCTTCGTGGTCATGCTGGCGATCACCCCGCTGTTCGGCTGGCTGGTCTCCCGGGTGCGCAAGCGCCTGCTCCTGCCCATCGTCTACGGCTTCTTCGCAGCGAACATGTTGGTGTTCTTCTTCGCCTTTGCCGCCGATCCAACCTCGGCGCCGGTCGCGGCGGCGTTCTTCGTGTGGCTATCCGTCTTCAACATGTTCGTCGTGTCCGTGTTCTGGAGCTTCATGGCCGACGTGTTCCGGGGCGATGAGGCCAAGCGCCTGTTCGGGCCGATCGCCGCCGGCGGCAGCGCGGGCGCGATGCTAGGGCCGGCGATCACGCAGGGGCTGGCGGTCACGATCGGCACGGCCGGCCTGGTGATGCTCGCCACGCTGCTGCTGCTCTTGACGATTCCCTGCATTCGCTCGCTCGGGCACTGGTCGGTCGGCCGCCACGGGGAGCCGCCTGGCACCGGCGCGGAGAGCGCCGAGCCCATCGGCGGGCGGATCTTCGCGGGATTCACGCTGGTAGCGGGCTCGCCGTACCTGCTCGGTGTCGTCTGCATGATCGCGGTGGGCGCTACGGCGGGCACGTTCATGTATCTGGAACTGGTCAGTTTCGCGCGCGACGTCTATCCGGATATCGCCGAGCGCACGCGCTTCTTTGCGCGGGTGGACCTGGCGGTCAACCTGCTCGCGTTTGTGCTGCAGGGCTTCGTCACCGCCCGCCTGATCCGTTGGGTGGGCCTGACCGGAGCGCTGGTGGCGATGCCGCTGGTCGCCATGATGAGCTTCCTGTGGCTGGCTGTCGCGCCGGCATTGCTGGCGCTGACGGTCACCCAGGTGGTGCGCCGCGCCGGCGAGTTTGGCGTGGCGCGTCCGTCACGCGAGGTGCTGTTCACTGTCGTCGACCCGGAAACCAAGTACAAGGCCAAGAACTTCATCGATACCGTCATCCAGCGAGGCAGCGACATGGGCGCATCCTGGCTTCATGCGTTGCTGCAGGCGCAGGGCCTGGCGCTGGCGGGCCTGGCCGCGACGGCGGCCGGTGCGATGGTCCTGCTGCTAGGTGTCGGGGTCGGGTTGGGTAGGGGCTTCCGCCGCCGCGAGGCGGGCCTGCGCAAGCCCGGCTAGGCACCACCGCAACGGCGCTCATGAAACCTGCGGCCGCCCGGTCGCTGCACCCCGCTGCCTAGGGTGCACTCCCTAGCGCTAATCGCGACACTCTGTTCATGGGACGGCGGAGCACACAGCGGCTGTTCCGAGAACGACACACTGGAACCCGCGAGGACACGACAATGATCGACAACGTCAACACATTCATCAATGAACTCAAGACGAGCGAGTTCGGCAAGGCCACCCGCAAGTCGGCCCAGGTCATCTGGAAGGCGAACATGAATGCCTTCGAAACCACCCGCGACGAGATCGGCAAGGTCGTGAACCTGGCCGTGCGTGAGAGCAGCAAGCTCACCCGCAAGTCGCGCGCCAGGACCGAGAAGGTCGTCGGCGGTCTGCAGGACGTCGCAGAGGAGCGCGTCGGCGAGATGGAGCAGCGCTTCCAGAAGGGCATGACCAAGGTCATCCACGATATCGGTCTGCCGACCGCGGATGAGGTCGAGAAGCTGTCACGCCGCGTCGACCGGCTGCAGAAGGAAGTCAAGGCCACCGCCACGAAGCCGGTGCGTCGCGCGAAGCGCGCCACCAAGCGTGCCACCAAGCGCCGCGCTGCCTGAAGTTCTGACGATCCCCCCTCGGCGCTGGTGTACGATCGGGCAACCGACGTACACCGGCGCTTTTTTTCATGCCCGCAGTCCCGGCAACACGGCCCGCCCGGCAAACCCGCAAGCGCATACTCGACACCACGTTGGGGCTCTACAATGAGTTCGGCGAGCCGAACGTGTCGACCACGCTGATTGCAACCGAAGTCGGCATCAGCGCCGGCAATCTGCACTACCACTTCCGCAAGAAGGACCAGCTGACCGGCGCGCTGCTCGACTCGTTCGTCAGCGAGCTCGAGGAACTGCTGCCCCCGGAAACCTGGCGCGCGCAGGACGTCGAGGATGCCTGGTTCCTGCTGCACGTCATCTTCGAAGTCATCTGGAAGTACCGTTTCCTGTTCCGCGACCTGTCCGGGATCATGTCCCGGGATCGCCGCGCCGGTCATCGTCTGACCCAGATCTTCGGCCGCGCGGTCGAGACCTCTCGCGGCATCTGCCTTGGTCTGGCCGAGAGCGGGCAGCTCGAGGCGACCGCCCCGGAAATCGAGGCGCTGGCCCGCAACGTGACGGTGCTGACGCTGTACTGGCTGTCCTTCGACACCGTCCGGCATCCGCGCCGCGACGCGGCCGGTAGCGCCATCGCCGAAGGCGTCTACCAGGTACTCATGCTGGTGGCGCCCTTCATGCGGGTGGCCGGCCGCGCCAATCTGGAGTACCTGGCGGCACAATACCTGGCCCGCGAACCAGGCCCCTGAGCGAACGGAACGGGAGAGGATTGCATGGCTTTGACAGAGCATCCGGATCGGCATGTCCTCAGCGACGAGGTGCATGCGCGCCCGCCCGTGCTGCTGGAGGCGCCGGTCACGGTGTGGTCCGTCACCCTGCAGACGGAGCCGGGGGCCAACGAGATCGAGCGGGCCTGGCTCGCCGAATTTGCCCGCTCCCACGAGCTGAATCCGCCCGAGGCGACCGCCGCCCACGCCCTGCTGGACGCCGGCAGTTACCTGTGCAAGTGGGAGCGCCACACGGAGTTCACCAACTACGTCTTCTACAAGCGGGGCCTGCATGTCGACGCCACGCTCGAGACGCTCGGTGAGCACTTGCCGGGCATCAACCTCGAGCGCTTCCCGGGGCGCGTCGTGTCAGCGATCCGCATCCTGGTGACGGAAGGCGAACACCTGGAGGACTCGGAGCTGCCGTCCGAGCCGGTCGCAGCGGAGTCCCGGGTGCTGTCCAGCCGCGCCCATGTGCGCGCGGGTTTTCGCATCGAACGACATGGTTTCTCCTCCATGCATGTCGCGACCCACGGCCTGTCGGCGCGGCAGGGCGGGCGCTGCATACAATCGCTGCTGGACATCGAGAGCTACCGCCTGATGGCGCTGCTGTCCCTGCCGCTCGCGCGGCAGGTGCACAACTTCGTGACCCGTGCGGAAACGGAGCTGGCCGCGCTGACGGCCGACTGCCTGGCGCCGGGCGGGGAGCGGGACGCCGAGCTGCTGGCACGTTTGGTCGACCTCGCGGCCCGGGTGGAGGAGTCCGTGGCGCACAGCCAGAACCGCTTCTCGGCGGCGGACGCGTACTACGCCATCATCCTGCACCGGGTGGCCGACCTGCACGAGGCCCATGTCAGCGAGCTGCCGACGCTTGGCGAGTTCCTGGAGCGGCGGCTGGCCCCGGCCATGCGCACCTGCGCAAGCGGCGACCAGCGCCAGGAGGCGTTGTCCGGCCGTGTGTCCCGGACCGTGGCCCTGTTGCGCACCCGGGTCGATGTCGCGCGCCAGGAGGAGACCCATGAGATCCTCGCCGCGCTGAATCGCCGGGCCCTGCTGCAATTGCGGTTGCAGCAGGCGGTCGAGGGCCTGTCGATCGCCGCCATCACCTACTATGGCAGCGCGCTGGTCGGCTATCTGGCCAAGGGTGTGGCAAGGACGGGACTGCACCTCGACAGCGAGCTGGCCATGGTGGCGAGCATTCCGCTGATCGCGCTGGCCACCTGGGCGGCGCTGCGGCGGGTGCGCCGTTCGGCAAGCACGGAGGCGCATCGGTAGCTTCCGGGTCGAAGATCATTTCAATGTCCGACGCCGAGAAATCGACGCGAACCACAATCGGGCGGGGACTCGATTCCGGGCTCGTGGGGCGTCTTTTTGCCTACCGTCTACGCGCGGCGCGGCTCGCCATTCGACGGGACCTGGACCGGCGCCTGGCCCCCATTGGACTCAGCCCCATTCAGTTTGCGTTGCTCGATGTCATCCGTCACAACCCGGGCGTTCAGGCCGGCGCACTGGCCGATGCGTTGTACCTGGACCGATCGACCGTGGTTCAGGCGCTGGCGCTGCTGGCACGCAAGGGCCTGGTCGTGCGCCGCGCGGCCGCGCCGACCGGGCGCGCTCGCGGCGCCTGGCTGACCGCGTCCGGGGAAGTGCTCCGTTCCCGTGCGGAGGAGCTGGTGCGGCAGCAGGAACGGCTCCTTGCCACGGTGCTGAGCGCCGAAGAACGTGCGACGCTGGAGGCGCTGCTGGAGCGCATCAGCAGCGGCAGGTTCCGCCCGCGACCGGGTAGTCGCAACGGCGCGGCTTGACGCGCCCGTACGGGCAGCGCTGCGGTCAGTAGTGCGGCGGAATCTCGTCCTCTAGCGAGCCGGGCTCGGACCCCTCCCGCAACGCCGCCAGCTGTGCGGCGATCTGGCGGCCGTGCTCGCGCGCCTGCTCGAGTTCGCGTTGCTGGCGAACGACGACATCGCTCAACTCCTGCAGACCTCGCTCGAGGTGCGCGACCTTCACCTCGAGCGTTTCCAGCCGGTCGGCGACCTGGGCGTCCTGCGTCAACCCGGAATCCGTCATCCGGCGGCGGACTCGGCCGGCACCGACGTCGGCTTCACGAACTTGAAGACGAACTGATCGGTACGTCCGCGCCGGGCCTCGTCGAATATGGAGTCCGTGTGCGGATCGTCCGGGTGGGCGAGCACGTTGCTGGTCGACTGGAGCACGAAACCTGCCGCTTCCACCTCGGCGCGGAGGCCGTCCGCGTCGATTCGATGCAGTTCCTTGGCGATCGAGTCGTCCGCGCCGGTCGGGCCACGATGATCGATGACCAGGTAGACGCCGCCAGGCTTGAGATGCTCGAAGAACGACTTGTTCATCGCCGCGCGATCGACCTCCGTCCAGACGGTGTCGTGGTAGAAGTCGATCATCCACACCTGGTCGACGTCCGGCGGCAGGCTCAGCTCGTCGAGACGCTGCGCCGAGTATTCTACGTTGACGCGCGGGTCCTTCGTGATGAAGTTGGAAAACTCTTCACGAAGTCGCGGCATGTACTCGAAGACGCGCTCGGAATCGATCGCGATGACACGGCCCTGAGGTCCCACGACCCGCGACAACAGCGCGGTGTAGTAGCCGCCTGCGGGCTGGATCTCGACGACCGTGTGGCCAGGCTGAATTCCCGAGAACGCGATGACTTCGGCGGGCTTGCGCAAGGCGTCGCGGACCCGGGCTTCGGCGAGGCGGCTGGTGTCCGTGACGGCCGCGGTAATGAAGTCGGTCGGCTCGGGCGGCGGGGCGGCGGTCTCGGGCTTGCCGCAGGCGGCAACCAGCAGGGCGGCAAGTCCACCCGCAAGGACTAGAGGTGCCTGTCTCATGATCGCTCCCTCGTCCGGCTGCGCCGTCGCGGGTGCGCGGGCACGCCGGGCTTGCTGCATTGACGCCCCAGTATGCGACCATAGTCCCGCCGTGACCAGCCGCTGACACTTTGCGGCGGACCTGGAGGAACTGTGGGGACAGCCGTCTTCGGACCTTGGGTGACATGAGCGCCCGCGGCCCGTTCGCCCAGCAGCCGACCTTGACCGGCCGGTCCCTGCGGCTGCGCCCGCTGCGGCCCGACGACTTCGAGGCGCTTTACGCCGTCGCCGCGGACCGCCTGCTGTGGGAGCAGCATCCCGAGCCGTTGCGATTCCAGCGACCCGTGTTCGAAACGTTCTTTCACGGCCGCGTTACGCTCCGGCGGGGCGCTGCTGGTGCTCGACCTGCGCTCGGGGGAGGTTCTCGGCTCGTCACGCTACTACGACGTCGACGCCGCGCAGCGTGAGCTGGCGATCGGCTACACATTCCTGGCCAGGAGCCGATGGGGCGGGGCGATCAACGCGGAACTCAAGCAACTCATGCTGGACCACGCTTTCGGCTGGGCGCGTCGGGCCTGGTTCCATGTGGGGGCGGACAACATGCGCTCGCGCAAGGCAATGGAGAAGATCGGCGCGGTGCTCACCCATAAGACGTTGCGCGAGGACAGCAATGGCGTCCTGATCGATTACGTCGTCTACGCGATCGATGCGCAAGCCTGGCGCGCCCGGACCGACGCTGGTTCCCGGGCGTCACCCGGCGAAGGTCACTGATCCCCCGGCGGCAGCGCGCCGAGCGCGCGCAGCACGGCCCGGGCGATTGCTTCGCGTTTTGGGGCGTCGCTTCCCTGATTGGGCATGTCGATGTTGAGCGCAAAGAACACTGCGCCCTCCCGCCGCTCAACCCAGCCCACCCACCATCCTCGCTGCGCATCGGCCCGGACTTCCCAGCCCGTCTTGGCACGCAGGATCCAGTCGCGACCCGCCTCGACGATCATGACGTCCTTGACGAGGCGCTGGTGCTCGATCTTGAAGGGCAGGGCGTTGCGGTACAGTCGACGCAGGAACTCGACCTGCTCGATGGCGGAGATCCGCAGGCCGCCGTCCAGCCAGAACCGGTCGACCCCGCCCGAGACGTCGCCATTGCCGTAACCGATCCGGGCGAGATACTCGCGCTCGCGGTCTTCGCCCAGCGCCCTTGCGAACTTCTGGTAGACCCACACCGCGGAGTTGCGCATCGACGAGCGCAGGTCCTGGTCGCGATTCCACGATCGGATCTGCCGCTCGACACCGTCCCACGGAAAGACCTGGAACTCGTCGCGGACCAGCCCGGCGTCCAGCGCGATGAGCGCATGGGGTATCTTGAAAGTCGAGGCGGGTATGAAGCGTGTCCCGGCTCTCTCCGGATCGTGGACCCACTGCGAGCCTGTGCGCTCATCCCAGACCACGATCGTTCCGGGCGTGCCGGCCTCACTGAAGTATGACGCCCAGTCTTCGCGCACCTGCCACGCGGGAACGGGCCCGGCGACGGCCGGCTGACCCGCACGGGGCAATTCAGCGCCGAGTGAGAGGCCGGCCCACAGGGCGACGCCGATGAAGGGGATGGCAGACCGAAGCCCGAGGTATCGCAACTGGGCAGAGCTCCCTGTGTACTCAGCCATTGGAGCAATGGTGCCACGAGGCGCATCCGCAGTCTGCCTCGGAGCAGCGCGCTGACAAGTAATTTTCCCGATCCGCGAATGATCAGGCGGGTCGATGACGTCCAACAAGTATGGCAGCCAATACTCCGGCCCTGTTCGGCCGCTATACGGTGGTCGGCGCGCTGGCCACGGCGGCGCACTACGTCCTGTTGGTGGTCCTGATCGAGGCTTTTGGCGCGTCGCCTGGGCCGTCGGCCACCTGCGGCGCCCTGCTCGGGGCCGGCGTCGCCTATGTGGGCAACCGCCGCCTGACATTCTCCAGTCGGGTAGCGCACCGCCAGGCGCTGCCGCGATTCCTGCTGGTGGCGGCCGGCGGCGCGCTCCTGCAGGGCGCCATGGTCGCGGGTGGCACGAGCATCCTGGGAGTTCACTACCTGCTCGCCCAGGTCCTGGCGACCGCCGTCGTACTCATCGCCGGTTTCAACCTGAACCGGCACTGGACTTTTGCTTGAACAGAACAACCTTCCTGAACGCCATCGGTACCGATCTGGCCCAGGATTGTGACCTGAGCGTGGTAGTACCCGCATTCAACGAACAACCGGTCCTGGCCGAATTTCACCGGCGGCTTGCTGCGACGTTGCACGGTGCCAACCTGTCATTTGAAGTCATCTATGTGGACGATGGCAGTACGGATGCGACGCAATCGGTGCTCAGGCTGCTGCGGGCAAAGGATGCCCGAATCGGTATCGTCCGTCTGAGCCGCAACTTCGGCAAGGAAAAGGCCATGAGCGCCGGTCTCCGTTGCGCTGCCGGCTCGGCGGTCGTCGTGATCGATGCGGATCTGCAGGATCCGCCCGAGGCTATTCCGGCCATGCTCGCGGCGTGGCGCGACGGGTGTGACGTCGTCGACATGCGGCGCCGCAGCCGGCCCGGCGAGAGCTGGCTGAAATGCGCCACGGCGCATCTCTTCTATCGGGTCATCAACCGGCTGAGCGAAGTGCCCATTCCGCACGATACCGGCGACTTTCGGCTCTTGAGCCGTCGCGCTGTCGATGCGCTCAACGAGATGCCGGAAGACTGCCGGTTCATGAAGGGCCTGTTCGCCTGGATCGGCTTCGAGCGTACCAGCATCGACTACGACCGGGCGCCGCGCGCGGCGGGCAGCAGCAAGTGGCACTACTGGAAGCTGTGGAATTTTGCGCTGGAGGGCATCACCGGATTTTCGCTGGCGCCGCTGAAGGTCGCGACTTACGTCGGGATGCTGACGGCCCTGCTCGCATTCATCTATGCGGCCTACGTGATCGTCAAGACGCTGGTGCTGGGAGATCCGGTGCCGGGCTTCCCGACCTTGATCGTGGCTGTCTCGTTCCTGGGCGGGCTGCAACTCATGGCCATCGGCGTGCTCGGTGAGTACGTGGGCCGGCTGTTCGTGGAGAGCAAGCGCCGGCCGCTCTATCTGGTGCAGGAGTTTCTCGCCCCGGCCCGGCAGGCCGCCTCGCTGCCGTCTTCGCGTGTCAGAGCGGACTTGCGTGCCGGCGCCAGCGTTTCGCTATCGGGCTGACCGACTCCTGTGGTGGACGATCGCGGCCGCGGCTGCCGCGCGGCTGCTTTCGCTCGGTCTGTATCCGCTGATGGACACCACCGAGGCGCGCTACGCTGAAATCGGCCGCAAGATGGTGGAGTTGGGAGACTGGGTCACACCATGGGTCGACTACGGCGTCCCGTTCTGGGGCAAGCCGCCATTGTCATTCTGGATGACCGCGACGGGTTTCAGCGCCCTGGGCCTGTCCGAGTTCGCGGCCCGGTTCCCCCATTGGCTCGCCGCCTTGCTGACTGGCTGGATCATCTGGGATTGGTTCGCCAGGCGCTCGCGACGAGAAGCCATGATCGCAGTGTCGGTTGCTGCGGGTGCGCTGGTGTTCTTCCTGTCGGCCGGCGCGGTCATGACGGACATGGCCTTGCTGCTCGGCACCACGCTCGCGATGCGCGGTTACTGGCTGGGGCTGAACGCCGAGCCGGCGCAGAGGCGCCGTGAACAGGGACTGTTGTTCCTGGGCCTGGCGATCGGGTTGCTTGCCAAGGGACCGATCGCAGTGGTCCTGGCGGGGCTGCCCATAGCGGCCTGGACGCTCGGCCAGGGCAGGGTGATCGAGGCCCTGCACGAACTGCGCTGGTTTACCGGGCTGTTGTTGACCGCGATCCTGGTGCTCCCCTGGTACCTGTTGGCCGAGTCCCGCACTCCCGGCTTCCTCGAGTATTTCCTGATTGGCGAGCACTGGCACCGGTTCGTGACCTCCGGTTGGCAAGGCGACCTGTACGGTAGCGCGCACGCCTTCCCGCGCGGATCGATCTGGCTGTTCGCGATCGCGGCGCTGCTGCCGTGGTCGCTGGCGCTGCCGGTCGCCCGGCTTCTGTGGCGAAGGCAGTTGGAGGCTGCTTCGTTCGCAGACCGGCCGCTCGGGCTGTACCTGCTGTGCTGGGCATTCGCCCCCGTCGTGTTCTTCACGTTCTCCGGCAACGTGCTCTGGACCTACGTGCTGCCGTGCGTGCCGGCCTTCGCAATGTGGAATGCGCTTTGGCTCGCGCGGGTTCCGCGCTCTTTTCAGGTCGACCTGCTGCTGGCTGGAGGAACCGCTGCGACGATCCTGCTGGTCGCCTCTGCAGTGGTGGCCATCAATTTCGGCGGTCTGGGAGACAAGAACTCGACGCGCCGCCTGATCGCTGAATCCCGCACCCTGTGCAGCCCGCAAGCGCCCCTCGTCTTTTTCCATCGTCGACCCGATTCCGCTGTGTTCTACAGCCGTGGTGCGGCTTTGCTGGGGGAGAGGACGGAGGAGGTGACCACGCTCGCTGATCACGGACCGGTATGTCTCGCCGTCGACCGCGAGGATCTCAAGCGGATCCCGCCCGAACTCGGCTCCCGGCTGAGGCCGATCGTCCGGCGCGGGGACGTTGAGCTGTTCGAGCTGCTGCCTTCGCGAACGACGCCTTGACGGAGGCGCCGGAGTTCGCGCCCTCAGTGGGCCTTGCTGGCGGCCCGCTGCGGAACGAACACCAGGCACAGGACGATGAAGAGCAACAGGGCCGCGGTGGCCGAGTATCGGCTGAGCTCAAGGCCACCTGCGCTCACGGGCTTGTCGAGAAAGTCCCCGACTACCGCCCCGAGCGGTCGCGTCAGCACGAATGCCAGCCAGAACAGCCAGGTCCGGGAGATGCGTGTCCAGAAGTAGGCGGCCGCGACTGCCGCGAGCAAGGCGCTGAACAGTATCGCGCCACCGACGTAGCCAAATGCGGCCGTATCCGCAGTCCAGTCCCCGAGCGCTGTACCCAGCGTCTGGGAGAACATGATGGTCATCCAGTAGAAAACTTCCGCTTGCGGGGTTCGGACCGTCTCGACCGAAATCGTCCCCAGGGTGCGGTGCCACGCGAACAGTGAAACTACCAGCAGCGCGGCCAGCAGCGTCGTCCCGCCCGCATAGCCGATTCCGAGCGAGCGATCAGCGTAGTCGGCGAGGGTGGTGCCGACCGTGGTGGAGGCGATGATGGTGACCCAGTAGATGCCCGGGTGGAACTTCTTCGCAGCGATCTGCGCAATCACCGCGGCGACGAATATCGCGGCGAAGATTGCTGTGCCGACCAGATATCCAAGTCCGAGCGACATCGACACGGCATCACCGCCGGTCTCGCCCAGGGTGGTCGCGGCGATCTTGACGACCCAGAACATGAGGGTGACTTCCGGGACTTTGCTCGGGAGGTACGCGTCGATGCGGGGAGTGGGGATCGACATGATCCTGTGCCGCCTGTGTGGCGGCGCTATGGTCGAATGTCCGGAATCACGAATTTTGACGTAAGCGGCAGTCCGGAAGTTCCTCAGCTCCTTAAGATGACCGGATGTGTGTAGCGCAGAACCGGGTAGCGTGGTTGTTGTGGCTGGCCGTGCCGCTGGCGCTGGCGGCCTGTGACCGGCAGGCGTCGTCGCAGCCTGTCTTCATCGAGGATCATGCCGCGCTCATGACCGACGACGAGCGCAGCAGCGTGACAGCCTGGCACCAGGCGTTGCTCGCGCAGCACGATATCGACTATCGCGTCCTTACGGTCCCGCAGGCCGATGACCTCAGTGGTCTGGCTGTTAGCTACTTCGAAGAGACGGACGTAGGCGGGCGGTCGCGTGGGGGCCGTGGCCTGTTGCTGGTAATCGACAAAGAGAACGATCGTGTTCGGCTGGAGGTTGCCCGCGAGCTGGAGGACAGCTTTCCCGACGCCTTCGTTGCCTTTGTCGAGCGCGAGCAAATGGCGCCATTCTTCGCCGCGGGGCGGATAGGTGACGGCATCGTCGCGACCAGCGAGCTGATCGCCGGACAAGCCGCGAGGTTCACGGGGCCCGGGCATTCCGACTCCAGCAAGATACCCGCCAGCACCGCCGGTGGCGGCGCCGAGCGGAAGGCAGGCATTGGCGAGGGCTATCGGCGACCCGAACCCGTTGCGGCGGTATCGTCGTCGCTGCCCGGCAACACGCCATTGGAGACCGTTTCAAGTTATCTGTCCGCCATGGCGGCACAGGACGCGTCCGCCGATCTCGATCTCTATACCGCCGCCACCCGTGCGATGCTCGCGGGCCAAGTGGTGACCCGCGGCCAGATGCGGAACCTCGTGCGGACCTATCAGGATTGTCCGACGCCAACGGCGCGGCAAGAGGACGGTTACGCGGTGATCGTCTATCCAGGAGACGGCGGCGGCTGTTCGCCGTGGTTTCTGGAGCGTGGCGCCGACGGCCGCTGGCGTCTCGACCTGCTGGTGATGCAGCAAGCGATACGCTTCGACACCCGTAACCGGTGGCGGATCGCCGAGCCGTCTGCGCTGGGCAACTACCGGTTTGCGTTTCCGGACGGTTGATCCACGGGCGGCAGCACTGGATACGGAGTCGGGTGGCAAGGCGGGCGGATCGCCGGTCCCGGCCCAGTCAGCTGCGCAGGATGCCACCGAGATTTGTCATAATATACATTATGCGAACTGTAGTAGTACAGCTCAGGTATGGCACTTGGACGGCCGTTGCCTGAGTTCTTTCGAACCCCTCCAACCACCTCCGACCTAGCGCCCGAATCGCTTTAGGCAGGCGGTGAAACTCGGTACGCTGATCGAAATGTTAGGCGATCTGCCAAGGATGGTTGATCGCGAAGCTGGGCAGTTGGGCTCATGATCAGGGCCGTCGATACATGCAGCCACTGAGCTGAACCGAGCGCGGAACGGCGGCGCGCTCAGGACATCACGCGAATCCCCTGCGCGTTTGTCGCCACACGGGCTTGGTCCCTGTATCGAGGGTGCCATGGCCCGTTTGCCCCTTTAGGCAAAACTGCTTGTAGTAACCGCTGAACAGCGCATTTCTCTTTTCCTGCGGATTGAGGGTCTTCGCGACCGTGTTATTTGGAGCGAAAATCTCTTTGACGTCCTTGTCTGTCGCGCCCACCAAATACCCGACAGAGAGTGCCGTTTGGAGGAATGAAACCCGCTGAGCCTTTGACATTTCCATGCAGTGCACAGGTCGCTTGTGATCAGGATGGCGAGCAGGAAAGCGATTGTCGCGATATTCGAGTACACAACGGATACGCTCTTGGCCGTCCGCCACTTCCTTGATGCTGCGCTCCGTATCGAGATCAATCGTGTGCCGGACATAGATCGATGGAACCGGCTTGCTTTCAAGTAACGTGTTGATCAAGTACGCCTTCTGAGGCGTAGACCAAACTGACCATCGCTGGTACCAGGGACTGACGTCGAGTTCGTTCCGCTCTTGGGCTGCGGCTATCTCTTGAACTATTGGAGATTCTCAATCTACGCGTTCCAAGGCTCGGCTCACTTGCACAGGCGAGGATAAGCAGGGACCCCGGTGGAGTAACGCGGGGACCGACAGGTACGTGATGTTAGTCCAGAGGATGCCATCCTGCAGCCCGGACGATCGTCGAGCGCCGATAACCCATCGAGGAGAAAGGGCAATCGAATGGCTCAGAAGCGGCACTCGCTATACACAGCGCGAACTTGCCTAGATTCGATCCTCCTCAGCCGCCGCTGCACCACTGCGACTCGCACGGCACCCCATCACCGTCGCCGTCCATCTCAGTGCCGGGGCAGTTCTCAATGAAGAACTTTGCTTCCTCACAGGAGTGCATCTGCGGGCAACGAGTCCTTCCATCGCATGTAAAGCGCGATTCAGTCGATTCGCGTTCGCTACCCGAGAGGAACTGTCGTGGTTCGATCGCCCCATTGGCATCAGCGTCGACTCCAATCTTCCCTGTGTCGGTTAGGTAGCGCCACCCTACTAAAGCGATTACGGCTATCAGGAGCACTCTCTTCATGTCTGCGCCGACTTCGCCTTAGCGAAGCTGACCCTGTTCCCATCGGGCTTCAAACTCCCGTTTGGCTCTGATGTGCACGTTGCCGCAATCAACCTGGGTTTCCCAAGTGGGAGGATTCAGGCAGCTAGCAGATGGTTGGTAGAACCGGTTCCATGCCGCCTCCTTGGCTTGCTGGTCTTGGAGTCGGGTCGCAAGCGCTTCGGACTGGGCTTGCATCTGGGCGGCGTGTTGCTGTCTGGTAGCCAAATCCTGCGCTGCCTTGGCGCGACGCTGCTGGTCAGCACGTTGTTGGGCTGCTCGGCGGACCGCTTCCTGACGCTGCTGTAGATCGGAGATCGCGGTTGTCGTGCTGTCGTTGACCACTTTGACTGCAGCCCCCATAAACAGCAGGCTGAAAACGAACCACACCAAGCCTGCGAGGACGATTCCCCCGGCGATCTGTAGCACCAATTTCATCCGGACCTCCGTGTCGCCGGATTGTTGTTCTTGGTCGCAGCCTAGGTTCTGACACTTCGCACTTCAAGTGAACTGAGTAACGTTCTGAAAAGCAAGCCGTTTTCGACCCAATCTAAAGTACCCTTGCTATCCATTATGCGAAGTAGCATGAGGGGGCCCGGGGGGACAACTGAGCGAGTTCGGCATGGCTGGCTCAGGGTGTCGGCCGATTCGCGCGCAATTGCATGAGAAGAACTTCAATGGCCCCTGAGGGTTAGGCCGCACCTTAAACGGGCTGAAGCGCCCGGTACTCACGCGCTACTTGCAACACTTCGATGTTGTCCGCCGCACACACCAAGCCTCCCTCCACCACGATGGCCATGACTCCGGCTTTTCGAATGAGCGAGCCGTCGCTAGCACGGGCCAACACGGCAGCAAGAAGCCCAGCTTGGAAGCTCTCGATTTGCGAGCATGGATTGCGAAGACCAGTGATCTCGACTACCGCGCGAGGACCAAGCTTGAGCCTTGTGCCGGCGCCTAGCCCGAGCAGCGCGATGCCTCGAGTGGTGATGTTTTCGCCCATCTCGCCTGGTGACACCGAAAAGCCTTTGAGTGCGAGTTCAGCGAACAACTCCTCGTGTAGGAGATGAACTTGCCTGAGATTGGGCTGGGTTGGATCTTTGGCGACCCGCGACCGATGCTTGACTTGGGCACCGAAGTGCGCATCTTCGCGCACGCCATGACCCGCCACCAATTCGACAACTGGCACGGTTTCCTTTGAGAACACGTGCCCACAGCTCCGGTGCACGGCTACGACCTGGCAGTGCGTGTGTTGGTGCGGTCTAACTTCCAATTGGAGCGCGTGCTCGACGATAAATTGCCTGATGGTGTGCAGCCACTCGACGATCATCAGGACCCGCAACAGTGGATCCAGAACCTTGGGGCTTCGTGGGTATCCGCGCCATCACTGGGATGGGTAGGCTCGTGCGGTCACTTGAGATTCTGGTCGAACCAGCGCTGGCCCAGGTATAGCCCGACGGCGCCAGTGATGACTCCGGCCATCATGGCGCTGCCGAAGCCGATCTCGGCCCCCAGCCACCAGCCGCAGGATCCGAGGACGGTCGCGGACAGCCATCCAATGATCGTTCGCATGGTCTGTATTCTGGCTACGGTTTGTGCGCGTCAGCCCTCAGTACGCCGGTCCAGTCCCGAGGCCTTACGACCCGCGCGGTTCAGCTCGCCGGCGACGCAGCTTTGTAGTCGCGTCCCGAGGTCCAGGCACCGGTCGACGAGTTCCCTGGCGCCGTCGTGCAGCTCGGTGCTGTGGCGGACGACCTCGATGTTGCGTTCCATGTCCTCGGCGGTCCAGCCGCGGCTGTGGGCGATGAACGGGAACTGCGGGAACTGCATGCCGATCTCGCCCAGGAATTGCAGCATCTGTCCTGCGACTGCCTGCACGTTGTCCTGCCCACCGGTGATGATCAGCCCGGCCACCTTGTTCTGCAGCATCACCCGGTTCTTCAGCGTGATCTGGTTCTGCACGGCATTGAGCCGCTCGGCCATTTTGAAGTACAGCGAGCTGGCCGCGCCCCAGCGGATCGGCGTGGCGATCAACACCACGTCGGCCCAGAACACGAGCGCCTCGTACACCGCGTTCATGCCGTCGTCCGCATCCATCTGCGAGATGCTGCACGGCCAGGTGCAGGCGCGCGCGCTCTTTGAGTAGTAGCCCTCGCAGGCGCGGAAACTCAGTTCCCGCAGCCGGATCATCCGTGTCTCCAGCCCGTGCTTCTCGCCGGCGTGGGCCAGTGCCGTCTCCAGCAGTGCCTCGGAGGTGGAGTACCGCGGATGATCGTTGTCCATCACCGTGGTGGAGATGCCGGCGACCCGCAGCGGTCCGGGCTCCCGGCGGATGTCGCGGTCCAGTGGGTGCGGCGCGTGGGGTTTCCTGTTGCGCCGCGTGACCGGTCTCTCGCGGACCAGTAGCCGCCCGCCTTCTACCTTGCACTCGAACCGCGGCACCCGGTCTTCCTCGAAGCCGGGCTCGCCCTCCCCCGTCAAGCGATGGAATTTCCAGTTGTGCCAGGGGCAGACGACGTAGTCGCCATCGAGCACGCCCTGGCCGAGCGGACCTCCCGCGTGATTGCACAGCCCGTGGATGATGCCGAACTGCCCGTCCACGCAGGACAAGGCGAGCGGCGTGCGCCCGATCGTCACCGCCTGCAGACTCTGTTTGGATAGATCTGCGGCATCACCGAGGTCCTGCCAGGTGTCTTCACTCATGCCGCAGCTTCCCCTCATTGCCGTCTTGCCGGGGCTCATTGCCGAAACGGACCTGCTGCGGTCCGCGTTGTCTCGGCCGCACGACCACCGTCCCGGCCAGCTTGTCGTGCCAGCCCTGCTTGCGCGGGTCGAAAGCCACCCAGATCAGGCCGAGGCACAGCGGGATCGTCGAGACGAAGTAGCCGAGGTAGCGAATGATCAACTGCCTGGTCGACGGCTTGCCGCCGGTTTGCGCGTCGACGATGGTCGCGGAGATCGCCATTTTCCCCGGCGTAGCCTGCCGGTACATCCAGAACAGCACTACGGCAACCGCCGGCAGGACCCAGCTGATCAGGAAATCCACGGGTCCCTGTACCAGCTCGTCGGCCAGCCAGTAGTCCGTGCCGTAGTACCAGGTCGCCAGGGGCAGGCAGACCATCACCACCAGCAACGTGTCGATCAATGAGGCGCCGACGCGGGGCCAGAATCCGACATACTCCAGTTGTGCATCATCCATGGGTGTCTCCGCGGGCTTTCCCGACACTGTAGCGCGTGCTGGCGCCTGCCGTGCATCCGCAAGCCGGGCGGCCGCGAAATCAAATGAGCCGATGCACGGCCAATCCAGGCAAACTGGGAAGGGATGTGAACGCAATGCGCCTACTACTGGCGATGATTGGATTCTTGCTGATGGCCAATACCGCCCATGGCTACGACGAGCCGGCCTACGAGGTGACCGAGCAGTTCGACAGCTTCGAGCTGCGCCGCTACGGCGGGTACCTGGTGGCCGAGACCGAGGCGAGCGGCGACTTCGGCTCGTCCCGCAACGCGGCCTTCCGCAGGCTGTTCCGCTACATCGCCGGCGACAACGCCGTCGACGAGCGGATTGACATGACGGTACCGGTGACCACCCGCTCGGGCGGCGAAAAGATCGCCATGACCGTCCCGGTGACGACGTCGGATGCGGATTCGGGCACCCTGATGCAGTTCGTCCTGCCGTCCAAATACACAGTCGATGATGCCCCCCGGCCGCTCGACGAGCAGATCCGGATCAGGGCGGTGCCGCCGCAGTGGATCGCCGCGCGACGCTACAGCGGCCGCTCGAACCAGGCCAACTACCAGCGCGAGCGCGCCGTTCTTTTGGAAGCCGTGCAGGCGGCGGGTCTGACCGCGGTCGGCGAGCCGATGCTCGCGGTCTACAACGGCCCTTTCACGCCTTGGTTCATGCGCCGCAACGAAGCGCTCATCGCGGTCGCCGCACCGCAGGAGTGAGGCTCGCGACCCCAGGTCTTCAGGGCGGCAGCGATGCGTAATAGGCGGCGAGGTCCGCGACGTCCGCGGCGCTCAGGGTCGAGCCGAGCTTCCGCATCTTGTTGCTGCTGGTGCGCTTGCCACTCTTGAAGTCCGCCATGGCCTGCACGAACTTCTCTACCGGAATGCCGGCAATGGACTTGATGGTGTCGTCGTCGCCGCGGCCGTCGGGCCCGTGGCAGTCGGCGCAATCCTCGGACTTTCGCTCGCCGGCGCTCACGCTGCCGGCAGCGAAGGCGTAAGCCGGGGCAAGCGCCACACAGGTGGTGGCTACTGCCGACACAAGCAATCGATTCATCGCACTTCTCCCAAGCGACCGGTCATCGAGTTCGAGGCGCATGGCGCACTCACTGCCCTGGCCGGTGCGGATCAGTCACGCAACAGGTCGAGCAGGTGCAATGACACGGTGATGACGTGCAGCACCAGAACGCCTGTCAGCACCCGGGCGGCCACGATGTGATGGTCTCGCCAGCTCAGCGCGTCCGCCGTGCCCTGCGACCAGAGCCAACCGGCCCCGGTCAGCCCTGTCGCCAGTAATGATATCAGTACCAGTCCTTCGACCGCAGCGAACAAACCACCACCTTCCGCGGGTGGAATGCGGCCTTTCACGAGGCCACGGAGGTCGCGCACCACCACCCGCCAGGCGTCGCCGGCCCATGGAAAGTAGGTTCGCCAGCCGGCGGTCCGCAGGCAGGTGAAGGTGTAGGTGAGGGTCAGTAGCAGGGCGACCACGCCGACCACCACGTGCGCATAGTCGAGCCAGCCGCCATCGCGCGGCAGGCGGCGCACCAGCGAAAGCCAGGGACTGGTGATGATCAGCCAGATGGACAGCGTGGCGAGCAGAAAATGCTGACGATTGGCCAGCTTCTCGGACGGGCCGCTCACCATTCAGGCGCCTGCGGGCAGATCCGCGATGCGCCGCGCGAAGCGACGCACCTCGTCCCAGTTGGTGAACTCGACGTTGGTGTGCGGATCCGTGGGGCCACCGGTGATCCACATGATGAAGCGGATGATGTTGCGGTCCACCGGGCCGTAGCGCTGGTAGTCCAGGTTGCCACCGAACACGCCCAGCAGCTTCGGCTTCCACGGCGAGTGCGCCAGGAAAGCCTGCATGTAGGGATTGGTTTCCGGGGTGTTCTTGGCGGGTTTGCGGGCCACCAGGCTGATTGAGAAGAAGCCGTTGGGCTTCGATTCCAGAAGAGCCTGGTGCTGACGGATGAACTCGAATACAGCCGGATTGTGCTTGCCGTGGCGAATGCTGGCGCCAATGATGATCCGGTCAAACCCGGCGGGATCGGCGCTGCCGCCGACGATCGGCGAAACCGTGGCCTCCTGGCCGAGCGCCAGCAGTTCGCCGCGGAGGGTCTCGCTGACCTTGCGCGTCTGACCATACACGCCGTGATAGAGCAACAACGTCGAGGGCACGGAAGATTGTCCTTGGTGATGTATGCCGGATGCGCGGAATGTTACCGGTCCGGGCAGGATGTTTGCATTCCTCTGGCGCCGTTCGCAGAATGCCGGAGCTGTCTGCAACCCAGCTGCAAGGAGATGACGCATGAGTAACCCATCCGGGCCGGCGGAAACGCGGCGACGGTTCCTGAAGCTCGTCGGCGGTGCGGCCGTGCTGGTCCCGATCGGCGGCCTCGCGGGCTGCGGCGGCGACAAGGCGGCCACGGCTCCGGCGGCGCCCGCCCCCGCCCCCGAACCCGCCCCGGCCGCGGCTCCCCCGGCAGCCGACACGGCAGCCGCCGAGCCCGCTGCCGCTGAGGCGCCGGCCGCCGAGCTGGTCCAGCTCACCGAGGACGATCCGGTCGCTACGGCGCTCGGCTACCGCCACGACGCGACCCAGGTCGACGCTGCCAAGTACCCGCGCCACGCTGCCGGGCAGGTGTGCAGCAACTGCATCCAGTTTCGCGGTGCCGCCGGCGATGCCTGGGGCCCGTGCGGGCTGTTCCCGGGCAAGCTGGTGAACGCGGCCGGCTGGTGCAACGGGTACGCGCCCAAGGCTTGAGCAGGCCCGGTAGACGGCTGTGGCGATGACCCGGAGGGCGTTTCTCTGGGTGCTCGTCGCGCTGGGCGCGGCGGCGTGCATGCCGCTGCCGCCGTCCCCGGCGGCCCCCGCCGCCAGCGCGGCGATCGCCATGCCGGATGCCTTCAGCGCGACGGTCGCGGCCGAGTTGCTGCAGGGCGGCGGCAATGCCGTGGACGCCGCGGTCGCGGCGGCCTTCGCGCTGGCGGTGACCTATCCGGAGGCGGGCAACCTCGGCGGCGGCGGCTTCATGCTGGCGCTGGTCTCAGGGCAGCCCTACTTTCTCGATTATCGCGAGGTCGCGCCCGGGCGAGCCAGCCGCGACATGTACCTGGACGCCCGCGGTGAGGTCATCGAGGACCTGAGCCTGGTCGGGCCGCTCGCCGCCGGCGTGCCCGGCACGGTGGCCGGGCTGTGGGCCGCGCACCAGCGCTTCGGCGTGAAGCCCTGGCGCGAACTCCTGGCGCCCGCGGTAGCGCTCGCCCGTGACGGCTTCATCGTGCCAGCGGCACTGGCGGCCGCGGCGGCTGACGCCGCGACCGGATTCGCCGGCCGGACCAACTTTGCCGCGCATTTCGGTTCGCTCCGCGCGGGCGAGACCTTCAGGCAGCCGGCGCTGGCTGCCACGCTGGAGCGGATCGCGTCGCTCGGTCCCGACGACTTCTACCGGGGCGAGACGGCCAGACTCCTCGTGGCCGGGATGGAGCGCGCTGACGGCTTGATCTCGGCGGATGACCTGGCCGCCTACCAGCCAGTGTGGCGCGAGCCGGTCCGGGCGCGCTGGCGCCAGTACGAGGTGTTGTCCGCGCCCCCGCCGAGCTCCGGAGGCTTCGCGGTGGTTCAGCTGCTGCAGATGAAGGCGCAGCTCGATGACGACTTCGCCGGGCTCGCCCACGACTCGGCGCGCTACGTGCACCTCGTGGCCGAAATGCAGAAACGGGTGTTTGCCGATCGTGCCGAGTATCTCGGCGACCCGGATTTCGTCGACGTACCGCTAGAACGCCTGCTCGATCCCCGCTACGTCGCCGCGCGCGCCGCGGCGGTCGATCGGACCGCCATTTCGAGCGTAGCCAGCGTGCCGCCGGGACTGGAGCCGCGCCACACCACGCACTTCTCGATAGTCGACCGGTGGGGCAACGCGGTCGCCAACACCTATACGCTGAACACGGAGTTTGGCAGTGGCGTGGTCGTCGAGGGCGCCGGCTTCCTGCTCAACAACGAGATGGACGATTTCAGCATCAAGCCCGGCGCGTCGAACTACTACGGCGTGGTCGGATCGGCGGCCAACGCCGTTGAGCCGGGCAAGCGCATGCTGTCATCGATGGCGCCCACCATCGTGCTCGAGGACGGTAGCGTAAAGCTGGTGGTCGGATCGCCAGGTGGCTCGACCATCATCTCCTCGGTGTTCGAGACCATCGTCAACGTCCTGGACTTCGGCATGGCGCCCGATGCCGCGGTCGCCGCGGCGCGGTTCCACCACCAGCTCCTGCCCCCCGATCTTGTTACGTATGACCCCGGGACGCCGCTGCCGGCGGCGACCATCGCGGCGCTCACCAAGCTGGGCTATCGGGTCGAGCCACACCCGTGGACAATGGGCGACGTCCAGCTCATCGTGCGCGGCAGTGGTGGCCTGCAGGCGGCATCCGATCCGCGAGGCCGTGGCGTGTCGCGGGTCCTGAATTGAGAGGCAACGAGTGATCACCCCGTTCCACGTGGCCGTGCAGGTGCGCGACATCGCCGAGGCACGCGATTTCTATGGCGCGAAACTTGGCCTGGCCGAGGGCCGCAGCGCCGACGAGTGGATCGACTTCAACATGTTCGGGCACCAGTACGTGACCCACCTGAATCCCGCGCTCGGCCGGAACGGCCAGGTGCCGCGGATTGCGAACAGCGTCGACGGGCACGGCGTGCCGGTACCGCACTGCGGCGTGATCATGACCTTTCCGCAGTGGGAGGACTTCGCGGCCCGGGTCGGACAGGTGATCGACCGCTTCGTGATCGAGCCTTACATCCGCTTCAAGGGTCAGCCCGGCGAGCAGGGAACAATGTTCTTCCTGGATCCGTCGGGGAACGCCCTGGAGTTCAAGGCGTTCCGCAACATCGACGCCGAGTTGTTCGCGCGCTGAGCGGCGCGCGCCCTACCAGGGCAGCGGCTTGCCAACGGCGCTTTGAAAACTGCCGGACTGCGCCAGGGTGGCGGCGTCGATCCGGGCCAGCAGATTGCCGGCCGCTTCGGTCACCGGAATCCCCTGCCCGCCCGTCATGCTGGTCGCGACCATGCCCGGGTGCAGCAGCAGGACGATGATGCCTGCGTCCCTGACTTCCTGCGCGAGGCTCACGCCGGCGATGTTCACCGCGGCCTTGGACATCCGGTAGCCGTAGTAGCCGCCGGAGGTGTTGTCCGCGATCGATCCCATGCGGCTCGTGATGATGGCGACCTTGGAGCCGGAATGCAGCGCCGGGCGCAGCGCCCGCGTCACCAGCAGCGGCCCGAGCGCATTGACGTCGAACTGGTGGCGCACCGCCTCGACGTCGAGCTTGGCCAGCGAGTCGTCGTGGAAGACGCCGGCATTGTTGATGAGCACGTCCACGGGCGTGTCTGCGACCGCGGCGACCAGCTTGTCGAGCGAGGCCGGATCCCGCACGTCGACGTCCTCCACGACGTCGGCACCCGTCGCAGCCAGTTCGCTGCTGCGACGGCGGCAGGCGGCGATGACGCGGTCACCACGCGCGGTCAGCTGCCGCGTCAGCTCCAGGCCGATGCCCTTGTTGGCGCCGGTGATCACCACTGTCGTCATCGCTTTCTCTCCTTCGCCCCTGGCGGTCCTGGCCCACTGTAACCGTCGGGGCCCGGCGCTGGCCAGTTGCCGTCAACGGTAGCGCGCGCGGTACTCTCCGGGCGCGCAACGCTGGCGCAGGCGGAAGGCGCGCCCGAAGTTCGACGGATCGCTGAAGCCGACGCGGTGGGCAATGCTGGCGACCGGCAGATCCGTGTCGCGCAGCAGGCTGGTGGCGAGCGTGGTGCGCACCTCGTCCAGGATTGCCTGATACGACGTGCCGTGCTGCTTCAGCTGCCGGATGAGCGTGCGCACGGACATGTGGCGGCGCGCCGCCAGCTCGGTGAGCCCGGGCGGGTCTTCGCAGCGCGCGAACAACTCCTGGCGAATGCCCGCCTCCAGCACGGTGCGGCCCGTGCGTTGCGCCAGCAGCTCCTCGCACTTGGCGAAACTCAAGCGGTACATCGACGGGTCGGCGAGCGGGCACGCCAGTCCGAGCCACGCCGCAGGGAACTCGACGACGTCGCGTTCGGCGCCAAACTCCATCGGCACCGCGAGCGTTGCCGCCAGCGCCGCGGAGTAGCCGGGTCGCGGACCCGATCGCTCGATCGAGACGCCGCCGCGACCGCGCGCGGCCGTCTGCTCCAGCAGCGCCAGCACACCGCACAGCGCCAGTTCCAGCAGCTGTTCCCTGGCTGGCCCCAGTGGCTGGGTCGGCAGGATGACGACGCGGCAGCGCGGCCCGTCGCGGGCGATCGCGAACTGCAGGAAGGGAAAGCGGATTCCGCCGAAAGCCACCAAGACGTCGAGGGCGGCGCCGGTGGTCGGGGCCGTCAGCGCCGCGAACCCCAGCGGGCCGTGAATCGCCGCCTCGAGCCGCTCGCTCATCCGCAGATGCCAGCCGGGTCCGAGCCTGGCGTTGCCGTGTCCGAGAACCTGCGCGAGCTGGTCGAACGGCACGCCCGCGCCGTTGCTGTCCAGAGAATCCGGCGACAGGCCGCAGGCTGCGAGCAAGGTCTCGCGTGCGCGCTGATCCGCGCCGCAGGCCGTGTCGAGCACGAGCTTGAGGTAAGCGGCCGGGACCTGCATCGCAGGGGCCGGAATCGCCGCCTTACGGGTCCTGGGGGTCACCATGTCTGGCAGTTTATGACCATTCGCTGTCAGCGTGCACCCTCGTTGCGCCGCCGCCGCCGGCCAATACTCGCTCGAACGCCAGGCAGGACAGGCCGGCGAGCGGAGACCACCCGATGAAGTCCTACAGTGCGATCGACCCACGGGCCGGCCGGATCTCTTACACCGATCGCAAGCGGTACCTGTGGTGGGGTTCGGTGCTGCTGCCGCTGCTGCCGGTGGCGGCCATTGCGGGCTACGCCGCCACCGGCTGGGGCTGGCTGCTGTGGTCGCCGCTGCTGGTCATCTACGGGCTCATCCCCCTGCTGGACGCGCTGATCGGTGCGGACGCGACCAATCCCCCGGAGGCGGTCGTGGCCGAGCTGGAGGCGGACCGTTACTACCAGTGGCTCACCTGGGTCGCCGTGCCGGTCCACGTGTTCGTCATGGCCGGGGGCATGTGGTACGCCCTGACCCACGTCGCGGACCTGTGGGACCGGGCTGCGCTGGTGCTCTCGCTCGGCTTCATGGCGGCGCTCGCGATCAACACCGGCCATGAGCTCGGGCACAAGCGCGGCCGCGATCGACCAGTGGCTGTCGCGCGCGCTGCTCGGCATAGCGGGCTACGGACACTTCCGGGTGGAGCACAACCTCGGCCATCACCTGCAGGTGGCAACGCCCGAAGACAGCGCCAGTTCGCGCATGGGTGAGAGTCTCTATCGATTCGCGCTGCGCGAGCTGCCCGGCGGGCTGATACGGGGCTGGCGGCTGGAGTCGGCCAGGCTGCGCCGCCAGGGACTGGGCGCGGTGTCACCGCACAACGAGATCCTGCAGTCGTATGCGTTCACGCTGCTGCTGCAGGGCACGCTGCTGGCGTGGCTCGGCTGGCAGGCTTTGCCCTGGCTGCTGCTCCACAACCTCTGGGCGTGGTTCCAGGTGACGGGCGTCAACTACATCGAACACTATGGCCTGCTGCGCGCCCGGACCGCCAACGGGACCTATGAGCGCTGCCGGCCGCGCCATTCCTGGAACAGCAACCACCTCGTCTCGAATCTGCTGCTGTTCCACCTGCAGCGGCATTCCGATCACCATGCCCACGCCGACCGGCGCTACCAGGCGCTCAGGCATTTCGACGAGGCTCCCCAGCTGCCGACCGGCTACATGGGCATGCTGCTGCTCGCGTACCTGCCGCCGCTCTACTACCGCGTGATGGACAGGCGCGTGCTGGCGCTGGCCGGTGCGGATCTCGGGCGGGTGAACCTGGACCCGGCGAAGGCCGCTTCGCTGCGCGCGCGCTACGCCGGCTCGGCGCCGCCCAGGCCGAACTGAGCCAGGGCTGCCTCGGCGATCGGCGCGCCCCACTCCTGCACGAAGTGTCCGGCTTCCTGGACGAGCATCGGTTCCGGACAGCCCTTGATGCGCTTCTGCAGCGCGCGCATCACCGGCTCACCCAGCACCGGGTCCTGCATGCCGATCGCCATGAACGACTCGCCGCGCCAGTCGTTGCCGAGGAACTCGGCGGCATGTCGGCTGGTGTCGACCCCGGGCATGTCGGGATGGGTCGGGACCAGCTCAGGAAAACGGCGCACGCCGGCCTTGTAGCGCACGTCCGGGAAGGGCGCGGCATACGCCGCGGCCTCCGCCTCGCTCAGAATCGGTGTCGAGCGCTTCATCAGTGCGGCGACGTCGAGGTCCGGCCGACTGGCGACGAAGGCCCGCCACGCGTCGAAGCCGGGTCCGGGCGAGCGGCCCGTGCCGAGACCGGTGTTCATGATCACCAGCCGCTTGATGCGCTCCGGATAGTCCATCGGCAGGGTGAGACCGAGCAGCCCGCCCCAGTCCTGCACCACCAGGCAGACGGAACTGACGTCGAGTCTCTCGAAGAAGCGCTTGAGCGCGTCGCGGTGGAATGAAAACGTGTAGGCGCTGTCGGCGATTGGCTTGTCCGAGCGGCCGAATCCGAACAGGTCCGGCGCCACCACGCGATGCCCGGCGCCGCTGAACACCGGCAGCATCTTCCGGTACAGGTAGGACCAGGTCGGCTCCCCGTGCAGGCAGAGAAAAGTCTCGGCGGCGTCCGCGGGACCCTCGTCGATGTAGTGCATCCGCAGGCCGTCGTAGCCCTCCAGATCCTCGACGTAGCGCGGCCGGTACGGGAACCCCGGCAGGTTCACGAAGCGGTCGTCGGGTGTACGCAGCGACTCCAGCGGCATGACGCCTCCGGGTGACGGATCAGTACTTGCCGCCGGTGCGGTACAGGTAGTGCTCCATGTCGACCATCTGCGAGCTGAGCCGCCGCTGGACCCGATGCGCGACCCGCATGATCGCCCGCATGGACTTGTAGACCACCACCGGATGGGTCGGCAGCAGCGCCTCGAAACGATGGCGATCCAGTTGCAGCACCCGCGTGGGTCCGGAGGCGATCACGCTGGCGTAGCGCGGCACGTTGTCCATGAACGACAGTTCGCCCACCAGATCGCCCGGCTTCAGCGAATACAGGACCTTCTGTTCGCCGTGTTCATCGGTCTTCATGAGCGTGATCTTGCCGCTGACGGGAACGAACAGGATCGGGCTGCTGGTGCCCTCGCCGACCAGCACTTCGCCATCCGCGTAGTCGTGCACCTCGACGATCCGGGCCAGGGCCTTGACCTCGGACTCGTCCATTTCCTCGGCAAGCGGGGTGCTCTTCAGGGCTTCGAAATTGGCGGTTTCCACGAATGTCCTCTCCAACGCAGGATGACGGCCCGCAGCGGGCGGGTCGCAGGCCCAATCATACTCGCCCGGATCGTTCGGGGGGCCGCCGGCTGCATACCGCGCGCCCCCGATCAGGAGCGCTGCGCCCGCCTGACCTTGGCCATGAGGGCGAACAGGGCCACCACGTCGGGCGGCGTCGCGTCACCCGTGTACTCGCGATAGAGACTTGCCACGTTGACGGCGATGCGTTCCGCATCCAGCCATGCCCGGTACTCGCCCAGCGCGATGTCCAGCGCGGCTTCCGCGGCCGGCATTCCCGCGTCGAAGCGCCTGCGGGCCTCGCGGTCGACATAGCGCAGGTACTCCTGCATGCGGCGCACCGCGGCCTTGTCGGCCTGCGGGTCCGTGACCGGGAACGATGACCTCGACGTCGAGGTCGAGCAGCCAGTCGCAGGCCGCCAGCCAGTTGCCGACCGGTCCCGCCCACATGATCGGCGTGACATCGATGAACAGGATGTCGCCCGTGAACACCGTCCGCTCGCCGGGCAACATGCACCATGACGTCGCCCGCGGTGTGCGCGGGGCCGAACCTGCGCAGCGCGACGGGCTTGTCGCCCACCGTCAGCGCCAGCTCGTCGCGGAAGGTGCGCGTCGGCGCGCGACCCCGCGCGTTCGCCAGGTCGAAGGGCGCGAACACCTCCGCCAGCATCTCGCCGGCCGGGCCGATCGCGCCGGCCCTGGCGCCGGCCATCAGCTGGGCCACCAGCGCCGGCGGCAGCTCGGCCATTTCCCGCGCGGCGGCCTCGGACGCGACGATCTCGGCATTCGGCAACAGCGCATTGCCGTGCGTGTGATCGCCGTTGGCGTGCGTGTTCACCAGGGTCTGCGATGGCCTCGGGCGCGATACCGGTCGCACCCTGCATCGCAGCCAGCATCTCGGCGGTCAGCGGCTCGTCGAAGAGCGTGTCGATCAAGAGCGCCTGATCGCCGTCGACCACCAGACCCGCGTTCGACCAGCCCCAGCTGCCGTCGGGCTGCATCCAGGCGAACACCCCGTTGCCGGTCTCCACCAGCCCGCGCGGAAAGACCGGGCGCGGTCATGATGCCGCTGCCGCCCTGCGCAGCACCCGGTTGGCCAGGATGCCGATGCCGGGGATGTCGAGCTCGACGCGGTCGCCGTGCTCCAGGAACCGCAGGTGTTCCAGGCCACAGCCGTCGCCGACGGTGCCGCTGCCCAGTATCTCGCCTGCGTGCAGCGTCTCGCCACGGCTCACCCACTCGATCAGGTCCTCGAACTTCCAGTGCATGTCGCCGGAACTGCCGCGCGAGCGCTCATCGCCATTCACGCGGACGATCATCTGCAGTGCGTACGGGTCCTCGATTTCGTCGAGCGTCACGAGGCACGGGCCCATCGCGTTGGCGCCGTCGAAGTCCTTGCCCTTGGCGGGGCCCAGGCCGCCGGGCATTTCCGCGCCCTGCGCATCGCGGGCGCTGAAGTCGTTGAATACGGTGAACCCGAAGATGTGATCCCGGGCGCGCCCGGCGGGGATGTCGCGGCCCGCGCGCCCGATGACGCAGGCCAGCTCGCATTCGTAGTCCATCAGCCGGCTGTAGTCCGGCCAGATGACATCGTCGTCCGGACCGCTGACGGCGAACCGGTTCGCCTTGTAGTAGAGCGGCTGCGCGTACCACGCCGGCGGTGGACGGTACGCGGCGGCCTGCGCCAGCAGTGCCTCCCGCTCCGCCGCGGTTGCCGCCTGCGCGGCCTTGATCCTGAACGAGGCAGCGAAGGCCTGGATCACGTGCTTCTCGAAGCACATGAAGTCCCGGATCTGCGCGGGTACCGGCAGCGGTGCGGCGAGGCGCACCGCGGTCGCCTCGAGCGTGGCGGCAGCCGGTGCCTGCGCGACGAGCGAGGCGGCCCGGCGCCACGCCTCGGGGCCGGCGTCGAGCAGCGCCTGCATCGACCGAAAGGCCTCGGCGTCGCCCCCGGCCCGGGCCAGGTCGACGATGCAGTGGTCGGACGTCAGTGCGCCGAGACGATGCTCGGCGCCTTGCAGGTAGGTCACCAGGCGCATGGCGTGACGTGATGCAGGTCGCTGCAGTGGGCGGCGACCCGTCGTGGCCCGCCGGGGCGGGCCACGACGGCCGGCGCGTGGATCAGAAGCGGACCGTACCCTGGATCGCCACCGAGCGCGCGGGCTCGGCGAAGCGCCAGGCGCTGAACACCCCGAAGGTGCGCCCGGCCAGCGGCGTGTCGTTGCCGTAGGGGTAGATCTCCTCGTCGGTCAGGTTCTTGCCGATCAGCGCGAGCTCCCAGCGATCCGTGCCGATCGCTGCACGGCCACCCACCTTCACGTACGCATCCTGCTTCTGCTTCGGGTCGAGCGTCGGCGCGACGAACGTCTCGGTGGTGTAGTACACGTCGAGACCAAGGCGCAGTTCCAGGTTGGCGCCAATCGGCCTGCGGTAGTCGGCGGCGAAGGTGCCGACGAAATCGGCGACGAACTCGTTGGTCTTGCCCTTGTAGTTACAGTTGATGCCATCCGGCGCGTCCGGCACCTGCCCGAAGTAGCACTGCCCGAAGTAGTCCTTGAACTCGAAGTCGGTCACCGCGATGCTCGAGCTCAGCAGCAGGTTCTCGGTCGCGCGATAGCGCGCGTCGATCTCGAGCCCCATGATTTCGGCCTCACCGGCGTTGCGCACGTTGAAGCCGAGCACGCCGTCGAAGGTCGAGACCTGCAGGTCCTTGAACGTCTGGAAGAACGCCGCGGCGTTGATCTCGAGGTTCCGGGCCAAGCGCCATCTTGGCGCCGAGCTCGATGTTGTCCGCCTTCTCGTCCTCGAACTCGAAGCTGCCGACGCTGGCCGCCGGGATGCAGCCCGCCGGCGTACTGGGCGCGGTGCAGACCACCGCCGGCGGCGCGGTGGGGTTGTTGGAGCGTGCGTCGAAGCCTCCCGACTTGGACCCCTGGCTGAAGCTCAGGTAGGTCATGATGTCGTCGCTCCAGTCGTACTCGAGGATCACCGACGGCAGCAGCTGGTCCTCATCGCGATTGCCGGCCAGGCTGTGTGCCCGGGCGTTGAACACCAGCGCGTAGACCGTTGGCGCGGCGACGGCCTGCAGGCCGGTCAGCGGATTGCCATTGATGTCAGTGATGCTGAAGACGCGCGAGGCGTCTTTCTCGTCCTTGGAGTAGCGCAGGCCGCCGGTCGCACGGAATGCGTCGGTGACGTTCCAGGTCAGCTGGCCGAACACCGAATACGACTTGGCGTCCTGCTGGAACAGCCGGGGCGAGCCGGTGTTGGCGATTGCGGTGCCCGCGATGCCCTGCAGGGGCGAGCCGGTAAAGGCCGGGTTGGCGTTCAGCAGCGGCACCAGCACGCTGTTCGACGGCAGCAGGATGGTGTCGGCGAACGTGAGATCGGCCTCCTCGTAGTAGCCGCCGACCAGGTAGTCGACGGTCTGCCCGGTCGGCGACGCATAGCGCACCTCGAAGCTGGTCTGGTCGAACTCCTCCGCCGAGGTGACGTTGAAGACGTTGGCGCCGGTGAAGTCGCAGTCGCACAACTCCTTGAACTCGTAGCCCGAGTATCCGGCGATTGCCGTGATCAGGCCCTCGCCGAGCGTCCAGTCCATCTGCAGGACGTACTCCTCCCCGTCGTTGTTGCTGAAGTCGCCATTCGAGGAGCGCTTGTAGTCGGCGAAGTTGTTCAGCACCGTCGGGCTCTGCCCAAGGCCCGCAAGGATCTGGCTGTACGTCGCACCGGTGAATGGCCCGGCCGCGGCCGGCACTTCGGTGACGATCTCGATCTGCCGGCCGACGACGTCGAAGTCGCCGCGCTCGGCCTTGAAGGACAGTGTCACGTCCTCGTTGACGTCCCACTCCAGCCACAGGCGGCCGGTGAGCTCGTCGCGCGCCGGCTCGTCGCCGCCGAGCGTGAGGTTCTCGATGTAGCCCCCGTCGTGCGGTAGCGGGCGGCAAGCCGGCCGCGGACGGTATCCGACAGCGGACCCGAGACATAGCCGGTGTATTCCTCCTCGTTGAATTCCGGCTCATACAGCGCGCTGACCGAGCCTTCGAGCTCACGGGTGGGGCGCGCCGTGGTGATGTTCAGCGCCCCCGCCACGCTGTTCTTGCCGAACAGGATGGACTGCGGGCCGCGCAGGACCTCGATGCGCTCCAGGTCCAGGAACTGCATGCGGCTCTGCTGCGGGCGGCCGCGGTAGATGCCGTCGACGTACGTACCCACGGATTGCTCGAAGCCCGGGTTGACCCCGGAAAAGATTCCGCGGATCGAGATGTTGTTGCCGATGGCGGTTTCCTGCGTGAACAGGGTCGGCACATAGTTGCGCAGGTCTTCCAGGCGGATGATGCCCGCCTCGGCGATCTTGTTGCCGGTCACGGCGCTGACCGCCACCGGCACGTCCTGCAGGGATTCGGCGCGCTTCTGCGCGGTCACGACGATTTCTTCGAGCGCGACGGTCTGCGCTTGCGCGGCGGCGCTCGCGAGTGCGAGCGCTACGGCGGATGCGACGGTGATCCCGCGGCCAGGTCGATGCGACATACTCATGACTCCTTCTGGAATCGGTATTGATATTGAGGCGATGCGAACAGGCCGGCGAGGTCCCCCCTCGGGCTGTTGCAGGAAGGTTACGGGTGTTTCGAACGTGCTGGCAAGCAAAAGCGGCGCCTACGCGCTTCTCGAGTCACGTTGATCGCCGCCGCGTCGCGTTTTTGCAACGCACGATATCGGTGACGGCGAATCGGCTAGCAAAGCTGCCAGCGCAAGTCGCTGCCCTGGCCGCGACGTGACACCTGGCCCTGCAGCTCGAGATGGCGCAGATGCGCCAGGGTCTCGGTGGTGGCGAGCAGGCGGTTCAATGCATCCAGCCGGCCGACGTTGAAGAGCTGCGCCACCACGTGCGTGGTCGCCTGCGGCTCCACCAGAGCCGAGCGGACCTGCTCGAGACGCGCTGCGTGTTCCGCCCGCAGCGCGGCGATGCGCGCGTGCAGCGTGCTGAATGGCAAACCGTGCGCGGGCAGCACCAGGGTGTCGGCGGGCAGCGCTGCAAGGCGGTCCAATGACGCCAGGTACTCGCCCAGCGGATCACGGTCCTCGTTGGACGGGTACAGGCTGATGTTGCTGGAGATGCGCGGCAGCACCTGGTCGCCACTGATGAGCGTGCCGGCCGCGCGCCCGTACAGGCAGGCGTGGCCCGGCGCATGCCCCTCGTGCAGCGAGATCTCCCAGCCATGGCTGGCCTCGGTGAGGATCGCGCCATCCGCCAGTTCGGCGGGAGACTCGACGGGACCGCTGACGACGCTGCGATAGGTGATGCCGCGCATGATCGGGCGCAGCGCATCGTCGACCTCTATCCCCACGCGCGTTGCGAAATTGTCGGACGGGGAATCGGTCCTCGCCTCGCCACCCGCCAGCGTTCCGGTCGCCGCCATCGAGGCATGCCGGCTCATGTGTACCGGGACCTGGTGGCGCTCGGACAGCCAGCGGGCCATCCCGAAATGATCCGGGTGATGGTGCGTCACCACGATACCGCGGAGCTCGTGCGCGAGCGGCAGCTGCCCTTCCAGGTCCAGCCAGGCCTGTTCGACGGCCGCGGTCCGCATGCCGGTATCGACCAGCAGCCATCCGCTCCGGGCCGGCACCAGCCACACGTTGATGTGCTTGAGGCCACCAGGTATCGGCAGCCGGATCCAGACGATGCCCTCCCCGACTTCCAGGTGCTGGCCCGGCGCGGGCGCGCGCTCGCGGTTCGTGGCGGCGGACTCGGCGGGACCGGTGGTGGTCATAGGTGAAGGGTCCGTGCTCAACAGGCGCTTTGGCCGAACTCGAAACGATACACGTTTCCGTCTGTCCGCGCAGTGCACTGATTCGCTATAATTCAGCGGTTTGCACGTCTGCCCGGCCGCGGTCGCGGCGCACCCCTGAGCTGGAGGCTGAATGAGCACGATGACGTCCGCCGGAGCGCGCCTTCGCAATGCCGTGGCCGAGGAGCGGCCGTTGCAGGTGGTCGGCGCCGTCAACGCCTTCAGCGCCCTGCTGGCCGAGCGCAGCGGCTTCCGTGCCCTCTACCTGTCCGGGGCAGGGGTCGCCAACGCCTCCTTCGGCCTGCCGGATCTCGGCATCACCATGCTCAACGACGTGTGCGAGGACGTGCGCCGCATCAGCGGGGCGACCGAGCTGCCGCTGCTGGTCGACGCCGACACCGGCTGGGGTGCCGCCTTCAACATCGCCCGCACCACCCGGGACCTGGTGCGCTCCGGCGCCGCCGGCATGCACCTGGAGGACCAGGTCCAGGCCAAGCGCTGCGGCCACCGTCCGGGCAAGGCGCTGGTGGCGCCGGGGGAGATGGTCGACCGCGTGAAGGCGGCCGTCGACGGTCGCACCGACGACGCTTTCGTGATCATGGCCCGCACCGACGCGCATGCGGTCGAAGGCCAGTCCGCCGCCATCGACCGGGCGCTGGCCTACGTCGAGGCGGGCGCGGACATGATCTTTGCCGAGGCGCTGACCACGCTGGACGAATACCGGCAGTTCACCAGCGCGGTGCGGGTGCCGGTGCTGGCCAACATCACCGAGTTCGGCAAGACGCCGCTGTTCACGGTCGAGGAGCTGCGCGAGGCGGGAGTCGGGCTGGTGCTCTATCCGCTGTCCGCGTTCCGCGCCATGAGCCAGGCGGCGCTGGAGGTGTACGGCGCGATCCGCGCCGACGGCACGCAGCAGGCAGTGCTCGGACAGATGCAGACCCGCATGGAGCTGTACGACGTTCTGGGCTATCACGAATACGAGAAGAAACTCGACGCGCTGTTCGCGCGTGAGAAGGAGTCCGAGAAATGAGCGAGAACTCACCTGGCCGTCCCAAGCCGAAGAAATCCGTCGCCCTGTCGGGCGTTGCCGCCGGCAATACCGCGTTGTGCACGGTCGGACGGACCGGCAACGACCTGCACTATCGCGGCTACGACATCCTGGATTTCGCCGAGAACTGCGAGTTCGAGGAAATCTCCTATCTGCTGATTCACGGTGTGCTGCCGGACCGGGCGCGCCTGACCGCCTACAAGATGAAGCTCAAGGCGCTGCGCGGCCTGCCCGCCATCGTGCGCAATGCGCTCGAGCAGCTTCCCGCCGCGACCCATCCCATGGACGTGATGCGCACCGGTGTCTCGGTACTCGGCTGTGCGCTGCCGGAGAAGGACGACCACAGCACGGCCGGCGCACGCGACATCGCCGATCGGCTGGTCGCTTCGCTGGGTTCGATGCTGTGCTACTGGTACCACTTCAGTCACAGCGGCCGGCGCATCGACGTGGAGACTGACGACGACTCCGTGGGTGCGCACTTCCTGCATCTGCTGCACGGCCGGCCGGCATCGGACAGCTGGGTCCGGGCGATGCACACCTCGCTCATCCTGTACGCCGAGCACGAATTCAACGCCTCGACATTTGCCGGACGGGTCATCGCCGGGACCGGCTCGGACATGTACTCCTGCATCACGGGCGCGATCGGCGCCCTGCGCGGCCCGAAGCATGGTGGCGCCAACGAGGCCGCCTTCGAAATCCAGAGTCGCTACGCTGACGCGGATGAAGCGGAACAGGACATCCGCGCCCGCGTCGCCAACAAGGAAGTGGTCATCGGCTTTGGTCATCCCGTCTACACGATCAGTGATCCGCGCAACGAAGTGATCAAGCGCGTGGCCGGAAAGCTGTCCGCCGAGGCGGGCGACACGCGCCTGTTCGACATCGCCGAGCGGCTCGAGTCCACCATGCGCGAGATCAAGAAGATGTTCCCGAACCTGGACTGGTTCAGCGCGGTGTCCTACCACATGATGGGCGTGCCGACCTCGATGTTCACGCCGTTGTTCGTGATCTCGCGCACCACCGGCTGGGCCGCGCACGTCATCGAACAGCGCATCGACGGCAAGATCATCCGCCCGAGCGCCAACTACACCGGCCCCGAGGCCCGCAAGTTCGTACCCATCGGCAAGCGCGGCTGAGTCCGCGCCCGCAACACGCAACCCCCAATCCAACACCGACTGAGAGCCTCATGTCCCACTTCGACATCAAGTCCGCCAAGCGTCCCGACCCCGACAAAGTGCTCGTCGATATCGCCGAGTACGCGCGCAATTACACGGTGCAGAGCGACGTCGCCTACGACACCGCCCGCTACTGCCTGATGGACACGCTCGCCTGCGGCTTCCAGGCGCTCGCCTACCCCGCCTGCACCCGCCTGCTCGGTCCGGTGGTGCCCGGCGCGACCATGGTGGGCGGCGCGCGCGTTCCGGGCACCAGTTACGAGCTCGATCCGGTCCGCGCCGCCTTCAACATCGGCGCGATGATCCGCTGGCTCGATTTCAACGACACCTGGCTCGCCGCGGAGTGGGGACACCCGTCCGACAACCTGGGCGGCATCCTGGCGGTCGCCGACTGGCTGAGCCGCAAGGCGGTGACCGAAGGGCGCGAGCCGATGACCGTCCGGGACGTGCTGACCGCCATGATCAAGGCGCACGAGATCCAGGGGGTCACGGCGCTCGAGAATGGCTACAACCGCGTCGGCCTCGATCACGTGATCCTGGTGCGGGTCGCCAGCACCGCGGTGACGACCGCGATGCTGGGCGGCAGCGTCGAGCAGGTCATCAATGCCGTGTCGAATGCCTGGATCGACGGCGGCGCACTGCGCACCTATCGTCACGCGCCGAACACCGGCTCGCGCAAGAGCTGGGCGGCCGGCGATGCAACCAGCCGCGCGGTCTGGCACGCGTTGAACGCGCTGCGCGGCGAGATGGGTTATCCCTCGGCGCTCAGCTCGCCCAAATGGGGCTTCTACGACGTGCTGTTCAAGGGCAAGCCGTTCGTCTATACGCAGCCGTTTCGCAGCTACGTCATGGAAAACGTGCTGTTCAAGATCAGCTTCCCGGCCGAGTTCCACGCGCAGACCGCGGTCGAGTGCGCGATGCAGCTGCATCCGCAGGTCGCCGCCCGTCTCGACGAGATCGACAAGATCGTCATCGAGACGCAGGAGCCGGGCGTGCGGATCATCGACAAGACCGGGCCGCTGGCGAATCCGGCCGACCGCGATCACTGCATCCAGTACATGACCGCCATCCCGCTGATCCACGGCCGTCTGACCGCCGAGGACTACGAGGACAAGATTGCGAACGATCCGCGCGTCGACGCCCTGCGTGGCCGCATGGAGGTTCGCGAGAATCCGCAGTTCACCAAGGACTACTACGACGCCGACAAGCGCTACATCGGCAACGCGGTGCAGGTCTTCTTCAAGGACGGCAGCAAGACCGAGCGCGTGCAGGTCGACTTTCCCATCGGCCACCGCAAGCGCCGCGAGGAAGGCATTCCGGTGCTGGTCAGGAAGTTCGAGCGTTCGGTCGCCGAGGTCTTCGCTCCGGCGCAGACCAAGTCCATCCGCGCGTTGTTCGAGAATCCGGGGCGCCTGGACGCCATGCCGGTGAACGAGTTCGTGGCGGCGTTCGTCAAGAACTGAGCGACGCGACGCCCGAGGCCTGGGCAGCGCGCGACCCCGCGCGTTGCCTCAGTCGCCGAAGATCGAAAGCTGCCCGGCGTCGCCCTTGCCCTTCGACGCCCGGCCCTTGCCCCGCTTGCCGGGCTGGCCACGGCGCCCGACGCCGCGTGCCGGCTCGGGTCCTCCGGGCAGCTCTGCAACGAATGCGGCGAGTGCCAGGAATGCGGCGGGTTGCACGCTGTAGCGGATGAAGCGGCCCTGCGGGGTCGCCGCGAGCAGGCCCGCCTGGCTCAGTTCCTTCAGATGGAACGACAGCGTGGAGGCGGGACAGTGCACCGCACTGGCGATCTCGCCGGCGGGCACACCGTCCGGGTCGCCCTGCACCACCGTTTCTACGATGCGCAGACGCGTCGGTTGCGAGAGCGCTGCGAGCATCGGAGCGAAACGTTCGGTCTTGTCCTTGCTCATGGCAGTGTGCCGACCACTGGAGTTAAGTCTTCTAGTATTGTCGAAGCACTCTGCCTTGGCAACGTCGAACGGCGCGGCCTCGGCCATGATTCGAGCGGCGTCGAGCTATTGCACTTAAGACAAATCACGCTATATTCGGGTCGTACCACGTTGAAGAACCGAAGGATCCTGCCGGCAGACCGTGTTTGGCGTTGGCGGAGCGGTTCCAGGATGGCGTGAAGCTGTCGCACGCTATCTTGTAAACAAATACAACGGGTTACGGAGGGGATACTATGAGTGCCGCCTGGGAGTCCGTGCATGCCGCTGTCCGCGAATTGGCTTCTGAAACCTCTATAAAACATCGTCTTACGATTGCTTTCTCGAAACACTTGAGCGAGCTGGACGCAACGGATTTCCCGCCGGCGGTCCGCAAGGACTTCCAGAGCCTCGCCGCGCGCATGACTGCGGTCAAGCCATTGCGCGGGGAAACCGCGGTGGCCGCTACGGTTCGCAAAATGTCGAACGTAGAGGCGGGCGACTGTGCGCAGCGCATCGTGGCGCTGCTCAAGGGCATGAACGGTTCCGCGGTTGCCGAAGCGCCCCGCGCGCGTCAGATCGTGTCGATGTTCGCCGACGCCTGAGGCCGATCAGGCCGCGTCAGTCGAGCTTGAACTCGACGACGTCCCATCGACCCGTGTCCTCGTGCCTCGCCAGGCGCCGCACGGCGTCGGCCATGTCGCGCGAGTTCCACGGAATGACCTCGTCGGCCAGCTCCCGCAACTGCGCCGGCAACTTGGCCTCCTGGCCGAAGGACTCCATGAGCATCACCGGCTTGTTGCAGGCCTTGGCATAGAGCGCCTGGAACTCGACGAGGGCGTGGTCCTGGTCGTACAGGCTCGCCAGCATCACGACGATCTCCGCATTGGCCATCTGCTTGCGCAGATGCTCCTTGACGCCCTCCTTGTCGGCCTTGGGCGGCGGGTCGTCCGGCGTGCTGAGATTGGTATAGAAGAAGTTCGGCGCGCTCTCCAGGTACTCGAACACCCGCAGGTACTCGTCGTCGGGCGCATACAGGTGGCTGACGAACACTCTGATCGGATTGTCCTGCGACACGGTTGCCCCCGAGGTGACCGGCCCGCGACATAGAGCATGTTGCGGCGCGCTAAAGGCCATAGAATATGATGTTTTCAACAGGCTCGCACCCGCATGCGCCTCGTGGCCTACAACATCCGCTATGCGACCGGCACCGGCCCGGCGTTTCACCTGCCGCTGCCCGGCGCCGGCTATCTCCGTTCCAGCCCGCAGGTGCTCGAGAAGATCACGGCTTTCCTGAAGGCCCGCAACCCGGACATCATCGGTCTCATCGAAGTCGACATGGGTTCGATACGCACCGGGATGGTCAACCAGGTGCGCTACATCGCCGACCACCTCGGGCACTACTCCGCCTACCAGTGCAAGTACGGCGAGGACTCGATCAACCAGCTGGTGCCGATCGTACGCAAGCAGGGCAACGCGTTCCTCGCCGCTCCGCGGGTTCATGGCGAGCGATTCCATTACTTCGACGCCGGCATCAAGCGGCTGATCATCGAGCTGGAACTGGATGACCTGGCCGTCTTTCTCGTGCACCTGTCGCTCAAGTTCCGCCACCGCCAGCTGCAGCTGCGCCATCTCCATCAGCTGATCAAGGCGCAGTCCAAGCCGGTCATCGTGGCCGGCGACTTCAATACCTTCTGGGGCGACCACGAGATCTACCTGTTCATGCAGGCGGCGGGGCTGAAGAGCGCGAACACCGAAGGCAAGCCCTCGTACCCGAGCCGCTGGCCGCGCAAGGAACTGGACTTCATCCTCTACGGCGCCGGCATCGAGCCGACCGGATTCGAAGTGCCCGCGGTGCAGTACTCCGATCACCTGCCGCTGGTATTCGACTTCGAGGTAACCGGCGCACCCGTCAGGCCGCGCGCACGCAGCAGCGCCGAGCACGCCTGACGGACTTCGCCCAGGGAGAACTCCGATGACCCAGAACTTCAAGCACTGGTCGCTCGACATCGCGGCAGACGCGGTCGCCTCGCTGGTCCTCGACCGGCAGGGCGCGTCCACCAACACGCTGGGCCGCGAGGTGATGATGGAACTCGACCAGCGGCTCGCCGAGCTCGAGCAGGCGCGGCCGCGCGCGGTCGTGCTGCGCTCGGCGAAGGCGAACGGTTTCGTCGCCGGTGCGGACATCACGGAATTCACTGGCCTGCAGGACGAACAGCAGGCCTACGAACTGGTGCGCGCCGGGCAGCGCGTGCTCGACCGCCTGGAGGCGCTGCCCTGCCCGACCGTCGCGGCGATACACGGCTTCGCGCTGGGCGGCGGGCTCGAACTGGCGCTGGCCTGCCGCTATCGCGTGGCGGCCGACGACGGCCGTCTGGCGCTCGGTCTGCCCGAGGTCATGCTGGGGATTCACCCGGGCTTCGGCGGCACGGTCCGCGCCCCGCGCCTGATCGGCGCTCCGGCCGCTCTCGATCTCATGCTGACCGGGCGGACGTTGCGCGCCGAGCGGGCGCTGAAGCTCGGTCTGGTGGACCGGCTGGTGCCGCTCGAGCGACTGGCCGACGCGGCGCGCGACATGGCGCTGGCCGCGCCCGCCGCGCACCGCCCGCCGCTGTTGCAGCGGCTCTTGTCGCTTCCCGGCCTGCGCTCCTACGTCGGCGGGCAGACCCGCAAGCAGGTCGGGCGCAGGGCCCGCGAGGACCACTACCCGGCGCCGTACGCGATCGTGCGGCTGTGGGAGATGTACGGCGCGCGCAGCGACCAGGCCTATGAGGCCGAGGCACGCTCGATCGCACGATTGTTCCTGACGCCGACCTCCCGCAGCCTGGTGCGCGTCTTCTTCCTGCAGGAACGGCTGAAGGCGCTGGGAGGCCGGGAGGCGCGCCGCTTCGAGCGCGTGCACGTGGTCGGCGCAGGCGTCATGGGTGGCGACATCGCCGCCTGGTGCGCGTACCGCGGCCTGCAGGTCACGTTGCAGGACCGTGAGCTGCGCTTCGTTCAACCGGCGCTCGAGCGGGCCGGCGCGTTCTTCGACAAGCGCTGCCGCCGCCCCGGCGAAGCCGACGCGTGCCGCGCACGACTGCAGGCCGACGTCGCCGGCGACGGTGTGGCCGGAGCCGACCTCGTCATCGAGGCGATCTTCGAGAACGCCGAGGCCAAGCGCGAGCTGTACGCGCAACTCGAGCCGCGCATGAAGCCGGGCGCGTTGCTGGCCAGCAATACCTCGAGCATCGTGCTCGAGGAACTCACGGCGGGACTGGCGGATCCGCGGCGCTTCTTCGGGCTGCACTTCTTCAATCCGGTGGCGAAGATGATGCTGGTCGAGATCGTGCGGGGGCGCGACACCAGCGACGACTGCGCCCGGGACGGCATTGCCTTTACGCGGCAGCTGGACAAGCTGCCCCTCCCCTGCGCCAGCGCGCCCGGCTTCGCGGTGAATCGCATCCTCATGCCGTACATGACCGAGGCGATGTTCGCCGCCGAGGAAGGCATGCCGCTCGCGGTGATCGACCGGGCGGCGACCGACTTCGGCATGCCGATGGGTCCGGTCGAGCTGGCCGACACCGTCGGCCTCGACGTCGCCATGCACGTCGGCCGGATCCTGGCCGAGGCGTTCTCGCGCGAGGCCCCGGCGGGCGTCAAGCGACTGGTCGACGCCGGGCATCTGGGGCGCAAGTCCGGCAAGGGCTATTACGAATGGCGTGACGGCAAGGCGGTCAAGCCGCCCGCGGATGCCCCGGTCCCGCGAGGACCTGCAGGACCGCCTGGTGCTGCAGTACCTCAACGAAGCGGTGGCCTGCCTGCGGGAGGGCGTCGTCGCGGACGCCGATTTGCTCGATGCCGGTATGATTTTCGGGACCGGCTTCGCACCGTTTCGCGGCGGGCCGCTGCACTATGCGAAACAGCGCGGGGTGGAGGCCATCGTGGCGCGGCTCGGGGAACTCGAGAGCCGCTACGGGACACGGTTCCACCCGGACCCCGGCTGGCGCACCCTGCCGGCGTTGCGGGACTGAGCGCTGTGCTACATTGCCGCGCAAAATCGTGGAACGCGGACGAGTCGTCCGGTCCCGGGTGGAGCTGAATGGACGAGAAACCGACCGACCTGGGGACACTGCGGGCCTTCGCGCCGCTCGACGGCATGAAGACCGACAATCTCCATGCCCTGGCCCGCAAGACCACCGTCCGCACCCTCGATGCCGGCCGCGTCCTGTTCAAGGAAGGCGAGAACGACAAACGGACGTTCTATGTCGTATCCGGCGAGCTGGAACTCGTCGCCGGCGATCGCAAGGTCGGTGTGGTCAAGGGCGGCACGCCGGAGGCGCGCAACCCCGTGGCGCCCGGCCAGCCGCGACGTTTCTCGGCGCGGGCGCTGACCGAGATCCAGTTCATCTCGATGGACACCGAGATGCTCGACGTGCTGCTCACCTGGGACCAGACCGGTACCTACGAGGTCTCGGAGATTTCAAATGATGGCGGTGGCAGCGACGACTGGATGACGGTGCTGCTGCAGACGAAGGCCTTCCACAGAATCCCGCCGGCGAACATCCAGGCGCTGTTCCTGCGCATGGAGCGGGTGAACTGCAAGGCCGGTGACGTGATCATCAAGCAGGGCGACGAGGGCGACTACTTCTACGTGGTGACGCGCGGCAAGTGCCTGGTGACACGCGAGACGCCGCTCAACCGCGAGGGCATCAAGCTGGCCGAGCTCGGCGCCGGCGAGTCGTTCGGCGAGGAAGCGTTGATCTCCGAGACCAAGCGCAACGCGACCGTGACGATGTTGACCGACGGCTCGCTGATGCGGCTCAACAAGGATGACTTCATCGCGCTGCTGAACGAGCCCCTGTTGCACTGGGTCGACCTCGAACATGCGAACGAGCTGGTGGCGCGCGGCGCGCGCTGGCTGGACGTGCGCCTGCCCAGCGAGTACGAGGTCTTCCACATGGACGGCGCGCTCAGCCTGCCGCTGTACTTCATACGCATGAAGCTGAAGACCCTCGACACCGCGGTTCCCTACGTGCTGGTCTGCGACAGTGGGCGGCGCAGCTCGGCGGCCGCGTTCCTGTTGAGCGAGCGCGGCTACGAGGCCTACTGCCTGAAGGGCGGGCTGACCGGCAATCGCCTCGGGCCAGCCGGCGGCTGAGGCCCCGGCACCCGCTACATCGTGTGGGTGGGCTTGTCCCCGCCCAGCGCACCCGCCAGGTAGGACTCGATCTTCTTCTGCGTTGCGCCGCGGTCCTGCTCGCTGAACTGCACCCCGATGCCCGCGGTACGCTTGCCCTGGGCGCCTTTCGGCGTGACCCAGATGACCCGCCCCGCCACCGGCAGCTTCTCGTCCTCGCCCATCAGGTTGAGGAGCATGAAGACCTCGTCACCGAGGCGGTAACTGCTGTTGGTGGGGATGAACAGCCCGCCATTGCGCACGAACGGCATGTAGGCCAGGTACAGGGCGCTCTTGTCCTTGATCGTCAGCGTGAGCAGTCCGGGCTTGGTCGAAGGGGATCGCATGTTCAGGTCAGGTCTCCATGCGCCCGCCGCCGCGGCCGGCGCAGGCCTCGGCCAGGCAGATCATCAGGTCCTCGAACAACAACTGGGTGTTGAGCGAGGTTTCCAGGACCGCGCGCGCGGCCCTGATCCGGTCCAGCAGGTTGAACGCTGCCCTTATGTTCATCGGGGCGGGTCCCTTTGGCAAGCGGTCCCCGCCGGAAACGCGCGCTGCGTCTACCGCCATGGTGAGCTCGCGAATCTGCTCGACCGTCCAGGCCTCCAGCCAGGCCAGCCGGTCGGCCGGGCGGTCCTGAAACCACACCTGGGCGAGCTGCAGGGGATCCAGCGCCTGGCGGCTGCCGGCTTCGAGTGCAGCGGCCATCGAGCCGGGCAGATCGCCCATGCCGCCGCGCGCCAGCTCGACGGCGCGTACCGGGCCGCCCCCAGCCAGCGCCAGCAGTGCCTGCCAATCGCTACGGGCCTCGACCTGGTCGAGCCAGGCCAGCGCCACGTCCGTGGCCGGTAGCCGCACGCTCAGCCGCTGGCAGCGGCTGATGACCGTGCGCGGCAGTCGATCCAGGCGATTGGCCACCAGCACCAGCAGGGTCTCCCTCGAAGGTTCCTCAAGAGTCTTGAGTAAAGCATTGAATGAACTGGTGTTCATCCGATCCGCCGGGTCGATCACTGCGACCTTCCGCCGGCCCCTGAAACTGGTCAGCGCGAGACCGGCGGTCACTTCGCGGATCTGGTCGACCTTCAGCACTTTGGACGAGTCTTCCAGTTCAACAGAAACGAAATCGGGGTGATTGGCCGCCAGGAACAGCTTGCAGGCGGTACACGTTCCACAGGGTGCCGCAGCGGGCTCCTGGTCGCACAGCGCCAGCTGCGCGGCCCACCATCCCAGCGCGGATTCACCACAGCCCGCCGGGGCGAGCACCAGCAGCGCGTGTGGCAGCCGGCCCGCGGCAAGCGCCGCGCGCAGCTGCTCGCGGCTGTCTGCCAGCCATGGCGCGGCGGCCGGCGCCAGCCGCTCCGGCACCGGCGTCGTCACGGACTCGACAGGCTTAGCGGTGCGCGCCACGGGCGGCCTCCAGCAGCCGGTCCAGTTCGAGCGCCACGGCGGTCGCCACCTGTTCCACGGTAGCGCCTGCGTCGAGGCGCCGGACCCGGTCCGGCTCGCGCGCCAGTATCGCGAGATACCCGCTGCGTACCCGCTCGAAGAACGCCGCCCGCTCGGATTCGAAGCGATCGCTCGTTCCGCCGCGGGACCGCGCGCGGGCCAGTCCGACCTCGACCGGCGCGTCGAGGAGCAGCGTCAGGTCGGGCCTGCGCCCTCGCTGTGCGATCCGCTCCAGGACACGGATGTCCGCCAGCGGAACGCCGCGACCGGCGCCCTGGTAGGCCTCGGTGGCATCGGTGAAGCGATCACACAGCACCCATTGCCCCTTGGCCAGGGCCGGTTCGATCAGGTTGTCGAGGTGAATGGCGCGGGCCGTGAACATCAGCAGCAGTTCCGACACGCCGTCGATGGCCTCGTCCTGCGGCTCCAGGGCGAGCCGGCGCAGCTGTTCCGCGACCGGTGTGCCGCCCGGTTCCCGGGTCACGACCACGGCGACGCCGCGCGACTCCAGATGGCGCGCGGCGGCCTTGATCTGCGTCGACTTGCCGACGCCCTCGATGCCCTCGAACGTGATGAAGCGTCCCGCCACGTCAGGATCCCCCATCACGCGCCGCGCCGCGCACCGCCGCGATGTAGCGGGCCACGTTGTCGTTGTGCTCATCCAGCGTGCGGGCGAAATAGTGGCGCCCGTCGCCGCGCCCCGTGGCGACGAAAAACAGCGCTCCGGTCTGGGCGGGCTGCACGGCGGCGAGCAACGCCTCGCGGCCAACGATCGCAATGGGCGTGGGGGGCAGGCCGGCGCGCGTGTAGGTGTTCCAGGGCGTGTCCCGGGTCAGGTCCGCCCGCCGCAGGTTGCCGTCGAATGCCTCGCCCATGCCATAGATCACGGTCGGATCGGTCTGCAGCCGCATGCCGCGGCGCAGGCGGTTGGCGAAGACCCCCGCGATGATCGGTCGTTCCTCGGCGATGCCCGTTTCCTTCTCGATGATCGAGGCGAGGATCAACGCCTCGTCGGGCGTCTTGAGCGGAACGTCCGCCGCGCGCGAGGCCCAGGCATCCGTAAGCTCGCGCTCCAGCTTCTCGCGACCGCGTCGCAACAGGTCGATGTCGGTAGTGCCGCGGGCGAACCGGTAGGTGTCCGGAAAGATCCGGCCCTCCGGGGATGCGCCGGCCAGGCCGATTGCTTCGGCGACGGTCTCGAGCGTGGGCTCCGGCAGCCGCACCTCGACGGCCTCGTGGCGCTGGATCGCTGCCAGCGCCTGCATGACCGTCCAGCCCTCGGGCAGGGTCAGGGTGTGGAGCAGCACGTCGCCCTCCACCATGTGCGACAGCACGCCCGCGGGACTGGAGCCCGGCTCGATCACGTACTCGCCGGCCTGCAGGCGCGTGCTGAGCCCGGCGCGCCGGGCGTAGCGGATCCAGCTGCCCGGGTGCTCCAGCAGCCCGGCGGCCGCCAGCTGGCGCGCCACCGCGGTGAGCGAGCTGCCCGGCGTGACCACGACCGTGCGCGGTTCCTCCAGGCCGGCGATCGGCGCCTCCATGCGGGCCACGTCGATGGCGCGCAGGCCGAACACCACGGCGGCGACCGCGATCGCGAGCAGCACCGTGGCGCCCAGTATGCGTTTCAGGATTGCCGCTCCAGCCATCCCGTGAATTCCTCCGCCAGTCCGCTGACGCGCTGTGCAAGCCCGTCGATCTCGCTCACCGCCAGCGCCCCGCGCAGCGCGTTGGTGATCAGCACCTCGTCCGCATCCATCCAGTCCGCCGGCAGGAGCCGGGTTTCCCGGACCTCGATCTGCCGCTCCGTGGCCCAACTCCACAGTGCGCGGCGCATGATGCCGCGCACGCCACACTGGTCGAGCCGCGGTGTCAGCAGCGTGCGGCCACGCAGCACGAACAGGTTGCTGTGCGTGCCGCAGACGACATGGCCCGCCTCGTCCAGCATCAGTCCCTCGACGATCGTCTCATCCTGCCATTCGGCGCGCGCCAGCACCTGCTCGAGCCGGCCGAGGTGCTTGATGCCGGCGAGCGCGGGATTGCGTCCGAGGCGCGTGCGGCAGAGCCGCACCCGGACGCCCGCGGCGGGCCGCGGCGGCGGCTCGCCTGCGAATCCTGCCACGATCCGGGTCGGTTGCGGCGCGGCGGGTGGCCGGTAGCCACGGGGACCGGTCCCCCGGGTGACGATGACCTTCACCACGCCGTCGCGCCCGGCCATCACGGCATCGATCTCCGCGGCCAGGGTCGCAGTATCCGGCACCGGGATGGCGAGACGCGCACAACCCTCGGCCAGGCGCTCGAGGTGGTAAGGCATGCAGGCGCGGTCGAGCGCCGCGCACCGCGATGGTCTCGAACAGCCCGTCCCCGTACTGCAGGCCGCGATCGAGCGCTGAAATGCCTGCGCCCGGCTGCCCGTTGACGAGCGTCTGCTCGCTCATGCCAGCGCCCGCAAGGCGCCGCGGGCCTTGGCGCGGGTCTCCTCGAGCTCGTGCCGCGGGTCCGAGTCGGCGACGATGCCGGCGCCGGCGCGCAGTTCCGCGCGGGCTCCGTCGAGGCTGAAGCTGCGGATGAGTATGTTCAGGTCGAGATCGCCGGTGGTCGAGACGTAGCCCATGGAGCCGGTGTAGGGTCCCCTGCCCTCGCCCTCGAGATCCGCGATGAGCTGCATGCAGCGCACCTTGGGGCAGCCGGTGATCGTGCCACCGGGAAACAGCGCGCGGATGACGTCCGCAGGCGTCACGTCGCGGCGCAGCTCGCCGCGGACGTTGGAGACGATGTGATGGACATGCGCGTAGCTCTCGATGGCGAGCAGCTCGTCCGCCACCACCGTCCCCGCCTCGCACAGGCGGCCGAGATCGTTGCGCTCCAGGTCGATCAACATGATGTGCTCGGCGCGCTCCTTGGGATGTCCGATGAGCTCACGAATCGACGGCTCGTCCAGGCCTTCCCGCCGCGGACGCGTCCCGGCGATCGGGCGGGTTTCCACCAGCCTGCCGGCGACCCGCACCAGGCGCTCGGGCGAGCTCGATACCACCGCCTGGCCGTCGCCGAGGTCGGCAATGCCGGCGAACGGGCCGGGATTCGCGCGCCGCAGGCGCCGATATAGTTCCGCGGCGGTGAAGCCCGGCGGCAGCTCGGCGATCCAGCGCCTGGACAGGTTCGCCTGGTACACGTCGCCTGCGGCAATGTGCTCGAGGGCCCGCTCGACCGCGAGCAGGTAGCGCTCTTCGGGGTCCTCGGCCACCGCGATCGTCACGGCTGGAGTCGGGTCAGCGCACTCCGCCGCGGCGGCAGCGAGATCGGCGCGCACCTCGCGCAGGAAATCGGCGTGGCCGGGCTCGGCGACGGCCATCGTGACACCCTGTTCGTGGTCATGGACCAGCGCGGCGTGCATGCGCCACGCCAGGCTGCAGAGCCGGGATGGCGGGGGCGGCAGCCGCAGGCTGGGCTCGATCTCGGCGGCGAGTTCATAGCCGAGCAGCACGAACCAGCCCCCGGCAAAGGGCGTCACCGTCGCGGGTCGGGAGGTGGCTTCGCGCCGCCACCAGGCGTCGAAGCGCGCGAGGAATCCCGCGTCCTGGCCGGGACCCTCGACCCCGCCGTCGGCCCAGCGCGTCAGGCGTTCCCCGGGAGCGGCCAGCAGCAACGAGTAGCGCCCCTGCGCGGTGCCGGTGGAGGCGCTTTCCAGCAGCACCGGGTAGCGCTGCGGCAGCGCCCGGTGCAGCCGCAGCAATTCCTCGCCGGCCGGAGCTTCGTAGCTGCAGGGGCTGGCAATTCACCGGCTGCATGCCGCCCGGCGAATCCTCAGCGCAGGGCGCGGAAGATGACCGTGCCGTTGGTGCCACCGAAACCGAAGGAGTTGGACGCCGCGACGGTGATCGGCATCTGGCGCGCGCTGCCGGGGACGTAATCCAGGTCGCAGCCTTCGCTGGGATGCTCCAGATTGATGGTCGGCGGGGCCACCTGGTCGCGGATGGCGAGCACCGTGAAGATGGCCTCCACCGCGCCGGCCGCGCCGAGCAGGTGACCGGTCATGGACTTGGTCGAGCTGACCGCCAGCTTGTAGGCGTGGTCGCCGAAAGCCCGCTTCATGGCGATCGTCTCGGCCGCGTCGCCGAGCATGGTCGAGGTCGCGTGGGCGTTGACGTGCTGGACGTCGCCGGGATTGCAGCCCGCGTCCGCGAGCGCGTTGAGCATCGAGCGCCTGGCGCCGTCGCCATCCTCCGGCGGCGCGGTAATGTGATGGGCGTCGCCGCTCATCCCGAAGCCGATCAGCTCGGCATAGATGTTGGCGCCGCGCGCCCGGGCATGCTCGTACTCCTCCAGCACCAGCGCGCCGGCACCGTCCGCCATCACGAAACCGTCGCGGTCCCGATCCCACGGGCGGCTGGCGCCGGTCGGGTCGTCATTGCGGGTCGACAGCGCCTTGGCCTGGCAGAACGCCCCGACCGCGAGCGGCGTCTGCGCCATTTCCGCCCCGCCGGCGATCATCACGTCGGCGTCACCGTACTGGATGGTGCGCATGCCGATGCCGAGCGCATGGGTGGAGGTGGTGCAGGCGGTCACCAGCGCCAGATTCGGGCCGACGATGCCGTGCATGATCGAGAGGTGCCCCGAGATCATGTTGATGATGCTCGAAGGGATGAACAGCGGCGAGATCTTGCGGTGCGACTTGCCCTCGAGGTACTTGCCGTAGTTCTCCTCGATGGTCGAGAGGCCGCCGATCCCGGCGCCGAAAATCAGCCCGATTCGTTCGCGGTTGCCCTCGGTGACGGCGAGGCCCGAATCGGCCAGCGCCTGGGTGCCGGCCGCCACGCCGTACTGCATGAACAGGTCCATGCGCTTGGCGTCCTTCGGCGCCAGGTATTGCTCCGGCGCGAAGCCCTTGACGCTGCCCATGAAGGTAACGGGGAAACCGCTGGCATCGAAGCGGGTGATCGGCCCGATGCCGCTCTGGCCGGCCAGGATGCCGTCCCAGGCCTCCTTCACCGAACTGCCGAGCGGCGACAGGATGCCGAGCCCGGTGACGACCACACGACGTTTGCTCACGCATACCCCCGTTGATTCAGCGGGGCCGGCTGGGCCCGGACACGCAACGGGCCCCGGCCGTGGCAGACCGGGGCCCGTCTGGGAGATCGGTCAGGACTTGGACTGGTGCTCGGTGATGTAGTCGATCGCCTGCTGCACCGTGGTGATCTTTTCGGCGTCCTCGTCGGGGATTTCGGTCTCGAACTCCTCCTCGAGCGCCATCACGAGTTCCACCGTATCGAGCGAGTCTGCCCCAAGATCGTCGACGAAAGAGGCGTCACTGGTGACTTCCTCCTCCTTCACGCCGAGTTGCTCGGCGACGATCTTCTTCACCCGTTCTTCAACTGTGCTCATCGTAGTAGTTGTCCTGTGTCTTCTTAGGATTCCGGGCGGCCACGGGAGCCTGCGCGGGGCGCACATTCTAAGTAATGCCGTTATCCGTCGCTAGCTGCCCGGCCGCAAAGAGATGTAAAAGCCATAATTATTAGTAGGTTACGAACGATAATTGTTGCCGAAATCAAGGCATGAACATGCCGCCGTTGACGTTGAGGGTCTCGCCCGTGATCCAGGACGCGGCCGGCGACGCCAGGAACAGCACGGCCGCGGCGATGTCTTCGGGCACCCCGAGGCGGCCCGTTGGTATCCGCGCCGCCAGCGCCTCACGCTGCGCGTCCGGCAGGCTGCGGGTCATGTCCGTGTCGATGAAGCCGGGCGCGACGACGTTGACCGTGATGCCGCGCGAGGCGACTTCCAGGGCGAGCGAGCGGCTGAAACCGATCACGCCGGCTTTTGCGGCGCAATAGTTGGCCTGTCCGGGATTGCCGATCAGCCCGACGATCGACGCAATGCTGATGATGCGGCCCTGACGGGCCTTCATCATCCCGCGCAGCACCCCCTTGCTGAGCCGGAACACCGCGCTCAAGTCCGTGTCGATGACGTGTTCCCAGTCCTCGGGCTTCATGCGCAACAACAACCCGTCACGGGTGACCCCGGCGTTGTTCACCAGGATCGACACGGCCCCTTCGCGGCGCTCGATATCGGCCAGCAAGGCCTCGCTGCCCGGGGCGTCCGCCACGTCGAGTGGCGCGCCGCGGCCCGTGATGCCCGCCGTCTTCAGCGCGGTGTCGATGGCCGCCACGCCGGCGCTGCCGGTCGCGGTGCCGATGACGGTCGCGCCGGCCTGGCCGAGCGCCAGCGCTACCGCCTGGCCGATGCCGCGCGAGGCACCGGTGACCAGGGCCACCTGTCCGGCCAGGGATCCGGGATCGTTCATGCCGCCTCCTCCGCACACGCGGCCAGCGCGGCGTTCAGGCTGTCTGCCCCGTCCACCGCGAGCACTTGCAGCTGGCGCCCGCCGGGGGCGCGCCGCACCAGTCCAGCCAGCACCTTGCCCGGCCCGCCTTCCACCACGTGCGAGACGCCGGACGACACCATGGCGGCCACGATGCGGGACCAGCGCACCGGGTTGAACAACTGCCGGTACAGACCTTCGCGAATGGCGGCCGGCGAGTCGTGCCAGCTGCCGTCGAAGGCATAGACCGGGATGGCCGGTGCCTTCACGGCCAGATTCTCCAGCCGCGCCTTCAATTCCTCGGCGGCGGGCCGCATCAGCGGGCTGTGCGACGGCACCGAGACAGGCAGGGCAATCACCCGCTTGGCGCCGCGCGCCTCGCAGGCGGCGCTGGCGCGCTCGACCGCGGCGGCGTGCCCGGCGATCACCACCTGCTCCGGGGAGTTGTAATTGACCGCCGCTACCACCTCGCTGCCCGCCGCTTCGCGGCAGGCGGCCTCGACCGCCGCGTCGTCCAGCCCGAGCACCGCGGCCATGGCACCGGTGCCTGCCGGCACTGCCGCCTGCATGACCTGGCCGCGAAACCGCACCAGGTCCACGGCCGCGGCGTAGTCCAGCGCGCCGGCGCAAACCAGCGCGGTGATCTCACCGAGGCTGTGTCCGGCCATCACCGCCGGCCCGGCGCCGCCGCGGGCCAGCCAGGCCCGCCACACCGCGACCCCCGCGGCGAGCAGCGCGGGCTGCGTCCGTTCGGTCGCGTCGAGCTCCGCCGCCGGGCCCTGCTGGCACAACGCCCAGAGATCGTAACCGAGGACTTGCGAGGCCTCGCCAAAGGTGGCCGCGACCTCCGGCGCCGCGCCGGGCAGTGTGGCCAGCATGCCGACCGACTGCGAACCCTGGCCCGGGAAGACGAATGCGAGTTTCAACGACGTGCCGTCCCCATGGTGTGTTGCGGCGATTATAGGCACCGACGCGAGTGCGAACGCGATCACGTCCCGGATACCCGCCGCTGGGGAACCCGGGGCCGGGGCCGCCCGTCTGATATCATGTCAGCCTCGCTGCGCGGCTGCGCAGACGGTTCCAGACGGAGTGTCTCATGCGTCCGAATTCGACTTTCCAGGGCGGCTTCACGCTGATCGAGATCATGGTGGTGATGGTCATCATCGCCATCCTCGGCGCGCTCATCGGGCCGCAGATCCTCGGCCGTGTCGACGAAGCGCGGGTCACCAAGGCACAGGCGGACATTCGTACGCTCGGCACTTCGCTCGACCTGTACCGCATGGACAACTTCAACTATCCGACCACCGACCAGGGGTTGCAGGCGCTGGTCACCCGGCCGAGTGACCCGAACATCCGCAACTGGAAGGCCGGCGGCTACGTGCAGAAGCTGTCCAAGGATCCCTGGGGCAACGACTACGTGTACGCCTTCCCGGGTTCGCGCGGCGGCGCCTACGACCTCTACTCGCTGGGCGCGGACGGCCAGGTCGGGGGCGAAGGCCCCAACGCGGATATCGGTAACTGGAATATCGAGTGATCCCGCCCGGGTCCTGCTGCCGCCGGACCCCAAACCCGTCCGCCGCGCTGCGCGGACGCGGCATGACCCTGATCGAGATCCTGGTCGTGATGGTGATCATCGCGCTGATGGCGGCGGTGGTCACCGTGGCGGTGACCGCCCTCGGCGGCGACACCCAGATCGAGGACGAGGCCAAGCGCTTCACCGACGTCGTGGCCGTCGCCTACGAGCAGGCGGAACTGGAAGGCCGCGACTACGGCCTGAGGCTCGAGCCGGCGGCCTACACGGTGATGGTCTTCGACGGGCAGCGCGGCTGGGTCGATGTCGAGGGCGATGACTACCTCAGGGCGCGCGAACTGCCCCCCGACCTGAGCTTTGCCCTGCAGATCGAAGGACGGCCGGTACTGCTGCGCCTGTCGGACACGCCCGAAGCCCGCCTGCCGCAGGTGGTGACATTCGCGAGCGGCGAGGTCACGCCCTACCGGCTGACCCTCTCGCGTCGCGCCAGCGGCGCCGAGATCACCCTCGAAGGCGCGCCCGACGGCACCATCGAGATCCAGCGCCCGGAGAATCCGTCGTGACGCAGCGTGGCTTCACGCTGATCGAAGTGGTGGTCGCCATGGCCATCGTGGCGCTCGGCATGGCGGCCGTGTTTCGCGTCGTCAACGACACGATCAACAACAGCGGCTATTTGCGCGACCGGACCTTCGCGACCTGGATCGCCGACAATCGCGTGGCGGAACTGAGGTTGTCGCCGGCGATGCCTTCCGTCGACGAGACGGATGGCACCGTGGAATACGCCAACCAGAGCTGGCACTGGACGGCCACCGTTTCGCAGACGCCGGTCGAGGACCTGCGGCGCATCGACGTGCGGGTGCGCCGCGAGTCGGATGCCGAGGACAGCTCGCTGGCGCAGGTGACGGGCTTCGTCGGCGCGGTGGCGCTCGGCACGCCGCCCTCGCCCACGCCCTGGAACGGCGCGCCCGGAGACGGCGACCCGGGCGGACGGCCCGGGCCGGACGAGAACACCTCCAATCCCGCGAACCGCAATGATCGCCCGGCCCCTGGAGAGGAGCCGGCGGAATGAAGGCTGCGCGCGGCTTCACCCTGATCGAGGTGCTGGTGTCGAGCGTGATCCTGGCACTGCTCAGCATCATCGCCCACAACGGCGTGGCCGAGACCCGTCGCACCGTCGAGGCGGCCCGCGAGAACATGGCGCGGGTGCGCGAGGTGCAGCGCGCGGTGACGCTGCTGACCAGCGATTTCCGGCAAGTCGCGCCGCGGCCGGTCCGCCAGCAGGTCGGTGACGGCTACCGGCCCGCTTTGTTTCGCGACCCCAACACGATCGGCGTGGTCGAGTTGTCGCGCGCCGGCTATACCAACACGGCCGGCAGCCCGCGCGGCACGACCCAGCGGGTGATCTACCAGCTCGAGGACCGGACGCTGGTCCGCCGCCACTGGAATGTCACGGATGCCACCCTCGCCAACGAGCCGTTCACGCGCAACCTGCTGACCGGCGTGGAAAGCTTCCAGGTCCGCTACCTCAACGCCGGCCGCGAATGGCAGCCGCAGTGGCCGCCGCTCGGCGCACCGGGCGACACCGGCCTGCGGCTCAGGCCGCTCGCCGTGGAGATCGTGCTGGTGCTGACCGACTACGGCGAGATCCGCCGCGTCGTGGAGGTGCCAGGATGAGCCGGCAACGCGGCGTCGCGCTGATCACCGCGGTGGTGCTGGTCGCCATCGCCACGGTGCTGTCGGCGCGCATCGGCACCGAGGCGGCGCTCGACCTGCGCCGCACCGGCGGCATCGGCGCGCTCAACCAGGGATTCGAGGTTGCCCTCGGCGCGGAGGCCTGGGCCTCGCAGATCCTCGCCGACGACCTGCGCGATTCGCCTGATTCCGATGACCTGTCGGAGAACTGGGCGCAACCCATTCCGCCGCTGCCGATCGATGGCGGCACCATCCAGGGTGGCCTGGAGGATATGCAGGGCCGTTTCAACATCAACACGCTTGTGAAGGGCGACGGCACGGTCGACGACAACAGCGTCGAGCGTTTCCGTACCCTGCTGTCGCTCGCGGGGGTCGATCCCCGCTGGGCCGGGATGCTCGCGGACTGGATGGATGCCGACACCATCGACCGCTTTCCGGACGGTGCCGAGGACGGCGTGTATATCGGCCAGTCGCCGCCCTATCGGACCGCGAACGGCGCGGTGGCGACCACCAGCGAGATGCTGGCGCTGCCCGGCTTCACGCTCGAGGACTACACGCGCATCCAGCCGCACATCGCGGCGCTGCCGGTCGGCGTCAGGCGGGTCAACCTGTGCACGGCGACACCGTTGGTGCTCGCCGCCCTGACCCAGGAGGTGTCGGCGTTCAGCGACGCGGAGTCGCTGGTGCGCAACCGTCAGGATGGCTGTTTCCCGACCATCGAGGATGTTCGGGCGACCCTCGACGATGACGCCTTCCAGGCCATCGCCGGCTCGATCGGCCAGACTTCGAACTGGTTCCGCGCCACGTCGATTGTCAGTATTGGCACCTCGCAGCTCACCCTGTACAGTCTGCTCGAACGCAACAGTGCGGGCGGCGTTCGAGCCGTGTTGCGCTCCGTCGGGACCGAGTGATTCATGACCCAGTATCTCGTCATCAGGCTCGCCGAGCCCGTCTCGTGGGTAATCGTCGACGAAACCGGCGCCCGCCTGGGTCCGGTGTCGACCGGCACCCTGGAGGACGCCGCACCGCTCGCCGCCGAGCGGCGCGTCATCGCCCTCGCGCCGGGCCCCGACATCCTGCTCGCCGAGCCGGAGTTGCCGGCCAGGACCGGCGCGCGGCTGGCGCAGGTCGTGCCCTTCGCGCTGGAGGAATCGCTCGCGGGCGATGTGGAGGCGATGCACTTCGCGGTCGGCCGCACCCGGGCCGACGGCAGGACACCGGTGGCCGGCGCCGAGCACGCGCGCATGGAGCAATGGCTCAGCGCCTTTGCGGCGGCCGGGCTGGCGCCCGAGTCGCTGTTGCCGGAAACCCTGTGCCTGCCCGAAAACCCCGCCAAGACCGTCGCCGTGCTGGAGTCCGGCCAGCTGTTCGTGCGCGCGCCAGGCCAGTTGCCGGTGGTGCTGGCCGCGGAGCCCCTGACCGAGGCCTTCGCGCTCGCCGGGCTGGAGGGCGACGACCATCACGTGCAGCTCTATGTGGCCGAGGAAGACTGGAACGAGTGCCGCGACATGGTCGAGGCGCTGCGTGAGGTCACGGGCAGCCTGGACGTGCAGCTGTTGCCCGACGGCGCGCTGACGCTGCTTGCGGCCGGAGCCGTTGCCGCGCCGCCGCTGTCGTTGCTCAGCGGACCGTACGCGCCGCGCACCGGCTTCGCGGCGCACTGGCGGCGCTGGCGCCTGGCGGCGGGCCTGGCCGCCGCGGTGCTGGTCGTTTTTGCCGGCACCCATGTGTGGGATCTGGTCCGGCTCGGCAGCGAGGAGCGCCGGCTCGACGTCGCCATGCAGCAGGCCTGCTCAGTGGCCCTGCCGGGTGGCGACTGCGCCAGCGAGCCCCGGCTGCAGATGCAGCAGCGCCTGGGGCGCACCGCCGGCGCCGACCCGGCGGGACTGCTCGGCCGGCTCGATACGTTTTCGCAGGCGCTGTCCGCGACGCCCGGCGTGCGCATCCGCTCGCTGGGCTGGCGCGACAGCATGCTCGACCTGCGGCTGTCCGCGCCCTCCGCCGACGCGCTCTCGGAACTCTCGCGGGCGGCCGGCCAGCGCGGCCTGTCATTCGACCTGCAGTCGACGGTGCCGCAGGACGGCGGCGTCGACGGTCTGGTCTCGATTCGCGCGCCGGGGCAGTCATGAAGCTGATGGATTGGTACCAGGCGCGCAACAAGCGCGAGCAGGCGGTGCTGCTGTACGGCGGCATCGTCGCGGCGCTGCTGCTGGTAGCAGGCGGCTTGTGGCAACTGCAGGCCGCTGCCGCGGCCGCGGAGTTGCGCGTCGAGGCCAAGCGCGCCGACCTCGCCTGGATGCAGGCGGTCGCGCCGCGGCTGCAGGCGCTGCCGACCGTGCGTGCCGACGAACCGCTGACGCTCGCCGTCAATCGCACCGCCGGCGACACCGGCCTCAGCGCCGTGCTGGCCGGAGTGGAGCCTGCCGGTCCGGGCGCGGTGCGGGTGCGCTTCCAGCAGGCGTCGTTCGACGCCCTGGTGTTGTGGCTCGCCCGCGTGCAGCAGGAGCGTGGCGTCATCATCGACACGGCGAGCGTGGACGGCACGGATACCGCGGGACTGGTGAACGCCAGCCTCGTGCTGCGCGGCCCCTGAAGCCATGAAGCGGCCTGCCCGACTGATCGCCGCCGGCGCGGCGGCCTTCCTGCTCTTTCTGATCGCGTTGCTGCCCGCAACGCTGCTGCTGCGCTTCCTGCCGCCGGACGTGACCCTGGTGTCACCCGGCGGAACGGTCTGGCTCGGCCAGGCCGCCAACGTCACCTATCGCGGGCGTTCCCTCGGGCCGATCAGCTGGTCCAACCGGCCGTGGCGCCTCGCGCTGCTCGAGCTCGACTACGCGGTCGAGATCGCGCCAGAGGGCGGGTCGCTAAGTCTCGACGTGCGCGCGAAACCGTCCGGACGCGTCATCCTGCGCAACGTGCGGGGCGCAATCCCCGTCGCGACTTTCGACGGCCTGTTCGCGCCGTCCGGCTGGACCGGCAGTGCCGAGCTCGACGTGGCGCGGCTGGTGCTGGTGGAAGGTTTCCCCGAGGAAGCCGAAGGCGTGGTCATCGCGCGCAACCTGCGCGCCCCGGGAGTACGCGGCGCCAACATCGGCAGCTTCGAGCTGACGCTCGGCGCCGGCTCGGTCGGCGGCGAGGGTATCTCCGGCAGACTGCGCAACCTGGAAGAGGACGGCCCGCTCACCGTGCGCGCCACGCTCGAGCTCAAGCTGGACCGCAGCTACCTGTTGAGCGGCGAGGTCGCCGCGGGCCCGGAGGCCAGCGCCGCCATCTCGCGCACGCTGTCCTTCCTCGGCCCGCCCGATTCCGTGGGCCGGCGGCCGTTCACGGTGGAAGGCACGCTCTGAGCGAGGCAAGCCTGCGGCTACGGCTGCAGGCTACCACCCGGTGGCCGCCATTCCTGCCAGGCGTCCAGTAGCGGAAAGTACAGCCCGACCCGCTGCGGCCGGCCGTCGTAGCGACGCATGATCCGGGCATAGCGCTCCAGCTGGGCCGTATAGCGTTCCAGTTCGCGCGTCAGAAACTCGCCGGTGGCGCCGCCTTCGTGCGAGCTCGTCTTCCAGTCGACGATCCAGCGGAAGCCTTCGGCATCGACGAACGTGCGGTCGATCTTCACGCTGGCGAACTCGCCGTCGAGCCACGCGGTCAGCGCCAGCTCGCTGCGGGGATCGACGCTCGCCGGGTCGAGCAGTCGCGCCGCGACCGGACTGGCGGCGAGATTTTCAATGGCCTGCCCGACCCGCGTGGTCGCCGCCGCCACGTGCGGTGCCGGCAGGCCGAGCCGCAGCAGGGCGCGTTTCCAGACTTCAGGGCGCTGCTCGAGACGCGCGGCCGGCAGTGCCGCTCGGGCGAGCTGCTCGAGCTCGGCATGCACCAGCGTGCCGACGGCGACGGCCTCGGCGCCGGCCCAATCGAAGTGTGGGCGTATCAACGTATCCACCGGCGCGGCGCGTGCCGCCGCTGGCCGCGCGGCGGGCGGCGGCTCGGGCCGGACGAACTCCGCGGCGAGCCGCTCGAGCGGCGGCGCCGTGCGGCGCGGACGGGCGGTCGCATCGGGTTCGGCCAGCTCGCCACCGGTCTGTGCGGCCGACAGCGCCTCGCGAAACTCCGTTTCCACCGCCGGCCAGAGAAATCCCAGCAGCGTGTCCGCTCGCGGGGCACGCAGCTCGGGCTCGCCGTCGACCCACCGCGGCTCCATGCTTGCCACCAGGTGCAGCGCGCGCCGCGCCCGGGTCGCGGCGACGTACGCGAGACGGCCGATCTCGAGGCGCGAGCGTTCACGGTCGAGGCGGCGCATCCAGGCCTCCAGCGCATCCGGGTCCTGGCCGTCGCCGGTCTCGCTGTGGCTGGCCAGCACGATGCCGCGCGCGCCCGGCTCGACCGCGACCGGCGCCCAGTACAGCAGCTGGCGCTCGCTCGACGGCACGCCGCGCTCCAGGCCCGGCACGATGACGGTATCGAACTCGAGGCCCTTGGCGCGGTGGATGGTCATCAACTGCAGCGCGGCCGTGGCGCTGCCGACCGGCGAGGCGGCCAGGCCGTCGACGGCCGCCTGCACCTCGCTGGCGGTGGGCAGGCCTGCGGTTTCGTCGCCGAGCCGGTCGAGGGCCGCGAAACACGCTTCGGCGTTGGCCAGGTCCGACGCCTCCGCCAGCGTGGCGGGGCCGTCGAGCGCATACCAGACCGTGCGCACCCAGCTGCCCAGCGAACTGCGTCCGCGGTCCTTAAGGCCCTGCTCCAGCACCGGCAGCACGCGCTGCAGCCTGAGCCGGGCATCGGCCGTGACCGTTTGCTGCAGGTCCGCGTCACGCAGACGGTCGAGCAGCACCGTGCCGCGCTCGCCGCCCGCGAGCGTGTGCAGGTCCGCCAGCGTCAGCCCGCACCACGGCGCGCGCAGGATCGCAAGCCAGGCCGTGCGATCGCCCCAGTGCAGCAGCGCGCGCGTGAGGGCCAGCAGGTCCCTGACGACCGGCCGGTCGGCCAGCGTCTCGAGCTCGATGCCGCGGTACTCGATGCCGCGCCGGCGCAGCTCCGCCAGGATGGGCGGCAGCTGCGAACGGCTGCGCACCAGGATGGCGACGCGTGCGCCCTCGCCCGGCGGAGGCGGCGAGTCGGACAGCGTTCGCTCCACCAGCTCGACCACATGCCGGGCCGCGCGCAGCGAGTCGCGCCCGATCAACGGATGCAGTTGCACCCCCGCGCCCGCCTCGTCCTGGCGCGTCTCGGCGCTCGGCGAATAGCGCACCGCGCCGCGCTCGTAATCCTCGCGCGCCGGCAGGAGTTGTCCAAAGCGGCTGTTCACCCACTCGATCACGGCCCGGCAGGAGCGGAAGTTTCGCGCCAGGCGCAGCGGCTCGAGCCGCACGCTGCCGATGCCGCGCGCCTGCGCCTCCAGGAACAGGGTCACGTCCGCCTCGCGGAAGCCGTAGACGGATTGCATCGGGTCGCCGACGCAGAACAGCGTGTGCCCGTCGTCCTCGCTCCAGCCCGCGACCAGCCGCTCCAGCAGCCGCTCCTGTACCGGCGACGTGTCCTGGTACTCGTCGACCAGCAGATGGCGGATGCGGTACTCGAGCGCCTGGGCGAGATCGGAGGGCGCATCGCCCTCGCCCAGCGCGTCGCGCGCGCCGGCCGCCACCGCGGCGTGATCGAGCTGGCCGCGCGCCGCGAACATGGCCTGCAACTCGGCGGCGGCGGGCAGCAGGCAGTGCATCAACGCCGCGACGCGACTCCATTGCGCATCGCTGTAGCCGGCGGGCGGCAGCTCGGCGACTCCGGCGAGCGCGTCGCAGACATCGGGCGCCTCGGCGAGCTGCTCCAGCAGTTCGCCCATGCGCTGCTTGAGCGTCTTGAGCCGCGGCGGAAAGCCCTCGTTGACGGTGAGGCGCTTGCGGGCGGCGCCCTTGGCCGTCACCAGTGCCGCCGCGAGCGCCCGCCACACCGGCACGTCCTCCGGCTGTGCGGCCGGCAGCGACGTCGCGCCGGCGAGTGCCGCCAGCGGCCGGGCTTCGTCGCCCGCCTCGGCCGCGAGCGCCAGCACCTCGAGGATGCGCGCCATCAGCGGTGTGTCGGCCTGCGCCCGGATACGCGTCAGCTCGGTGTGCAACGCCCGCTGCAGCAGCCGCTCCATCTCGGCGCGCGGCGCCGGGTGGCTGGTCAGTTCGAGCACCTTCGGCAGCCACAGCTCGCGCCGTGCCAGCATGTCCGCCACCAGCGCTTCGAGCTGTGCCGGCACGTGATTGAGGACGCGGGCCAGCTCGCGCAGCGCCTCGCCGACGGCGGAGTCCTCCTCCAGGCGGGCCACGAACTGGCGCGCCGCCTCGGCGTACACGGGCCTGGCGTCGTCGAGCAGCGCCGGCGCGAGCCCCAGGCGCGCCTGCAGCGGCAGGCGTCGCGACAGCCAGTGATTGAGGCCGTCGATGGTCTGGATGTGCAGCCGCGATGGATGCCGTTCCAGGTCCCAGCCGCGCGCGCGGGCATTGTCGAGCGCAGCGCGGGCCAGCGCCTGCGTGCGCCGCGCATGGGCGGAGGCGTCGTCGCCCAGGTCGTCGCCGGCCTGCGCGAGCGCGGCGATGATCCGGTGGCGCATTTCCGCGGCGGCCTTGCGCGTGAAGGTGATCGCGACGATCTCCTCCGGGCGTTCGGCGACCGCTAGCAGCGCCAGAAAGCGTTGCGTCAGCAGGCTGGTCTTGCCGGAGCCGGCGGGCGCCTGGACGATGAACGACCGGCCGGGGTCGATCGCCCGCTCGCGGGCGAGGTCGTCCTGCCGGAAGGCGTCGTCAATCATCGCCGCCCTCCTCGTCCTGCTCGTCGGCATCGGGACCGACCCGGCACAGCGTCGGCAGGTGGCAGTTGCGGCAGGTGGCCGGGGTCTTGGGATCCACGCGCGCCTCGCCGGCCAGGTGGGCGGCGGCGAGAGATCCCAGCCACCCCGCCCAGCGCTGGCGCGTCGTCTCCCAGTCGAAGCCCTTCTCCTTCGCGTCGGTGAGTTGGAAGCTCTCGACGGTCTCCAGGCCCGGCATTACCTCCGGGTCGCGAGCGAGGCCGAGCGAGCGCGACTGGCCGGCGCCGACCGCCACGAAGGCGATGGCGCCGACCCGGTCCGACTCCAGCACTGCGTACAGCGGCAGCTGCGGGGCGTCGGGGCGCGCGCCCCGCCAGCTGGAGAGCTGCGCCCTGCCCGTCTTGTAGTCGAGGATGACCGTCTCCTCGCCGATGCGGTCCATGCGGTCGACCCTCAGCCGTAGCGGCAGGCCGGCGAGAGTCGACTCGACGTCCGTCTCGGTCGACAGCACCTGAAACGGCGGGCGGTCGCGCTCGTGCTCGAGTTCGGCATCGATCGCGCGGCACTGCCAGGCGAGCTCGAGCGCCAGGGCGCGCGGCCCGACGTCGGCGGGGACGGTCCGGGCCAGCGCCTTGCGCACAGCCTGCTCGATCAGCGCCGCGAGGCCCGCCTGGTCCTCGGCGGCGAGGCCCTGCGAGCCGCCGAGACGGTTCCACACCGACTCCAGCGCCCGGTGCAGCACGACCCCGCGCACGCGCGCATCGATACCGCCGGCGGGGTCCTCGAACGACTCCGCGGCCAGACGCAGTTCCGCAAACGCCCGGAACGGGCACTTGGCCTGCAGTTCGAGGATGCGCGCACCGCCGCGCGCGGCGTGGGGACGCAGCGGCGGCGCCGGATCGTGGCTCAGCGTCTCGAGCCGGCGCGCGGCGAACAGCGTTGCGACGCGCGTGGTCAGGGTGGCCGCGGGGGTGAGCTCGGACAGGCGCGTATCGATCAGCCGGCTCGGCTCCACCTGCGTGTCGTCCTGGCTGAGCGGCCAGCTGAAGACGACCTCGGCGGCTCCCGCCTGCCAGGCCGAGGTCACCGCTTCCGCCTGCGCCAGGGCCAGGGCGGGCGTGGCCTCAGGCATCCCCAGCCGTGCCTGCAATGAAATCGGCAGGAATGGATCCGGCGCGGCGGCGCGCGGCCAGGCCGACGCGGTGAGGCCCGACACCCACAGTCCGTCGAACTCGAGCCCGGGCGCTTCATGGACGTCGAGCACGAAGCAGCCCGCCTCGCCGCGCTCCGGCTGAAACGCCTGCTGGCACAGGCGCTGCAGTTCCCGGGCAACCGCGGCGCGCGTCAGCACCGGCGCGGTGCGCGCCAGCGCGGCAAGCTCGGCGAGACGCTCGCGAAATGCCTGCGCGGCCTGGTACTCGTCACTGGCGAGAGCCGCACGGCCCGGCCAGCCCCAGGCGGCGAGAGCGCTGCCGAAGGCCCGCGCCCAGGCGTCGGTCGTCTGCCGCGCCGGGCAGGCCTCGAGCACGCGCGCGGCCTGCTCCAGGCCGCCGGCGAAGGCCGGGCAGTGCTCCGCCGCGCGCTCCCGCACGACGCCGAGAGGCCAGCGGCGCAGGCCGGTCGAGCGCAACGACAGGTCGAGGCGCACCCGTCCTTCGAGCTCTTCCGGATCGCCGAGATAGCGGTTGCGCAGCACCCGACTGAGGACATCCGCCTCGATGTGCACAGCGGTGGCCGCGAGCGCGGCCAGCGCGGCCTCGACCACGGCGATCCCCGCGAGGTCGGGCCCGCCGGCGAAGTCAAACACGCGATTTCGGCCGGTCTGCCCCGGCAGTTCCAGCTCGGGCTGCAGGTGCGCTTCGAACAGCCGCTCGAGCGCGGCGCGGCGCGAAGCGAGGTCCGGCACGATGGCGGCGAACCGTCCCTCGGGCTCGGCCAGCATGCGCTCGCGCGCCCAGTGAACCAGCGCCGCGGCCTCGGCCTCGACGTCGGCGGCCGGGCAGACGCGGCGCACGCCGTCCGTCAGGCCGAGCGGCGCGAACTCGACCTGCCAGCCGGCGGCTGCCAGGGCATCGGCCAGCCGGCGCACGGCCGGTGGCAGGTTGACGAAGCCGGCGATGCAAAGCGGCCCCGCCACGGCCAGCCGGCCGGCACGTGCCGCAAGCGCGGTGTCGAGCGCGCCCGGGTCGAGCCAGCCGGCAGCATGCTGCGCCGATTCGACCGCTGTGGCCCATTCCAGAAACCTGGACTGGTCGCGGGTCAGCGGCAGGTCCTGCAGGTCCGCCAGCGTCCCGCCGAATTGCTGGAGGCGCACCCAGGCGCGGCGCGCGGCGGTGCCGAGGTCGTCTGCCGCAATCAGTGCATCCTCGGTCGACTGGGAGGCCTGCAGGCGCCAGGGCCAGGCGCATTGCGACTCCGTCAGCAGCACGGGCAGCTCAACTCCTGCGGCCTCCAGCTCGCCCCAGCGTGCCTCGGCCCAGGCGGACAGCGGCAGGACGTCCGCGCTCGGCCACACCGTGCGGCCCGCCTGCTGCTGGGCGCGGTCGTACAGACGCTGGATCAGCCGTGCCTGGCGCCGGGAGGCGGTGACGAGGGTGCCGCCCGCCTGCAGGTGGCGGACGAACCGGGCGTTGAGTGGGGTCATGTCAGCCCTGCCGAGGATGTGCCGGCAAGGCTACCTGACCCCCAGGCTCATGGGACGACCCTGAGGTCCCGTCCGCGCGCGGCCTTGCCGGTCACCCACGAGTCGAGCTCCTCCTCGATGCGCCCGAACACCTGCTTGAGCGTGTCCGGCGACGGCAGGTTGGTGATGCGGAAGTGATCCTTGTAGGGCGTGTTGAAGCTCGTGCCCGGTGCCACCAGCACATGGCGATTCTCGAGCAGGTCCATGGCGAAGGCCTGGTCGTCGAAGTCCGGCAATGCCGCGCTGTCCACCCTGATGAAGGCGTACATGGCGCCGCGCGGCGCCACCAGCGACAGGTGCTTGCTGGCGGCGACGCCGTCGAGGATGGCCTGGCGCGAGCGGAACAGCCGGCCTCCGGGCGTGACCAGGTCGCGAATGCTCTGGTAGCCGCCGAGCGCCGTCTGCACGGCCCACTGTCCCGGCACGTTGCTGCACAAGCGCAGCGAGCTCAGCAGCTCCAGACCCTGCAGGTATTCCTGTGCCTTGTCGCGGGTCCCGGAAAACGCCACCCACCCGACCCGGTAACCGCAGGCCCGATAGACCTTGGAGAGCCCCGACATCGTCGCGCACAGCGTGTCGTGGACCAGCGTCGCCATGGGGACGAACTGCGCGTCCTCGTAGGTCATGCTGTCGTAGATCTCGTCGGCAAACACCACCAGCCCGCGTTTCTCCGCCAGCCGCGCGATGCCCTCCAGCGTGGCCCGCGAGTACACCGCGCCTGTTGGATTATTCGGGTTGATGACCACGATGGCGCGCGTGCGCCGGGTGATCAGCCGCTCGATCTCCTCCGGGTCCGGCTCGAAGCCCTGCCCGGGCCGGCAGGGGTAATGCACCGCCTTGCCGCCGTTCAGCGTGACCGCGGCCGTCCACAGCGGATAGTCCGGGCTCGGCACCAGCACCTCGTCGCCGCTCTCGAGCAGCGCGCGCAGCACCAGGTCGATCAGCTCGCTGACACCGTTGCCGATGAAGACGTCGTCGGCGGTCACGTCGCGCACGCCGCGGTCCTGCTGCTGCATGACCACCGCCTCGCGCGCCGGGAAGATGCCCTTCTGGTGGCAGTAGCCCTCGGCCGAGGCCATGTTCTCGATCATGGCGAGGCGCATGGTCTCGGGCGCGCGGAAGCCGAAAGCCCCGGGATTGCCGATGTTCAGCGAAATGATCTCGTAGCCTAGGCGCTCCATTTCATGGGCCCGGCGGGCCAGCCGGCCGCGGATCTCGTAGCGCACGTCGGCCAGGCTGGAGCTGGCGGGAATCCGGTTCTTGGGCATCGACGAATCCCGGTTGGGGTAAGACGCAAGAATATCCCAGTCGGCGGCCCGATTACGTGAACCGTGGTTCAGGAATCGGCCGTGTTGTATACAATAGGGCCAGGATGAGGCGCCCCGCCGGTGGAGAGAGTCGATGTCGAAGGAGCTGAAGCAGGCGATGCCGATCCTGGCCGCCCAGGAAGGCGTCTGGGACGGCTGGTATCGCTACTACGATGCCGAGGGCAAGCAGATCGACGCGCACCGCTCGCGCCTCGTGTGCCGCATGCTCGAGGACGGCGACGTGCCCTACCACCAGACCAATCACTACACCTGGGAAGACGGCCGCACCGAGGTGCGCCAGTTTCCGGCGACCTATCGTGACGGGCGGCTGTGGTTCGACAACGAGCTGATCTCCGGCTGGGCCGCGGAAGTCGGGCTCGACGACTACCACCGTACGCTGATGCTCAACTGGGTGCGCAAGGGCGAGCCGGACACTTACCTGTACGAGATGATCCAGGTCAGCGATTGTGGCAAGTACCGCACCCGGGTCTGGCAGTGGATCCACGGCGGGCAGACCCGCATGCGCACCTTGATCGACGAGCACAAGGTTTCCGATAGCTGGCAGGGCTACTGAGGAGCGTCCCGCAGATGTTCTCGCTGACCCCTTTCGAACAGATGGCGCCCCCCTCGCACGACGAGGCGGCGCGACAGGCCTTCGTCTCCGTGTTACGCAAGCGCGTGATGGCCGACATGGCCGGTGAGTTGCGCAACGCCTACCACGAGGAAGTCGCGCCCGCGTTTCGCGAGCGCCACGGCCGCGCGCCGAAGGACGGCCGCGAAGTGCGCAACGCCATGTTGAATCACCCGTACTTCAAGGCGTGGTCGGCGCTGCGCTACAGCGCCCAGGAGCTTACCTGGTGGTCGGTCATGCCGCAGGTAGAACGCAAGCTGCCCGAGCTCATCGACGCGGCGAAGGCCATTCGCGACAACACCCAGGCGCCCGGATCGCTGCGCCTCGACCCGACGCTGCCGATCCCGCGCGACGTCAGCGCGCTCGACATCCACCTCATGCCGGGTTGTTTCCACACCGAGTACGCCGAGGAAGACGTCGCCCAGGGGGCGGTGTACACCCTGGGGACTTCAGTGTTCGGCGGCGCCCTGAAGCTGCGCGCCGACCGCCAGGGCGGCGTCGGCGCATCGATTGCGCACTGGCTGCGTGTTCGTCACCCGAAGTTCAAGCCTTCCAAGGTGCTCGACCTCGGCTGCACCACCGGTAGCAACCTGTTTCCCTACCTCGCCATCCACGAAGGACTCGAGGGGTACGGTGTGGATGTCGGCGCGCCGCTGTTGCGCTACGCCCATGCGCGCGCCCGCTCGATGGGCCTGAACGTGCACTTCTCGCAGCAGAACGCCGAGTCGATGGACTTCGAGGATGGCACCTTCGACATCATCTGCTCCAGTTTCTTCCTGCACGAGCAGTCGCTGCGCGCCACCCGCAAGATCCTCAAGGAGGCGTATCGCGTCCTCAAGCCGGGCGGCGTGATGGTGCACATGGAGCTGCCGCCCGCGGCCGAGGTCGACCCCTACTACAACTTCTATCTCGACTGGGACGCCTACTACAACAACGAGCCGCACTACGCGGCGTTCCGCGCCCTGGATTTCCCGAAGGAAGTGGCGCGCGCCGGCTTCGCGCCGGGCAAGTACTTCCAGACGCGGATTCCGAACTACGGCACCGTGCCGGAAGAGGAGTTCGTGGCTTGCGCTCGTGGCGAACGTGAGGCGCCGGCCCACGGCAACGGCGCCAGCTGGTTCATCTTCGGCGCCTGGAAGTGATCCCCGCGGTGCCAGGCACGAGCCTGGCACCCTCGCCTGCTACTTCTTCATGCGGCGGCGCTTGGGACCGCGATGCGTGTGTGCGACCTTGTTGTCGCCGTGGTGATGCGGGATGTCGCCGTGGGCGTGGCCGTGGTCGCCCGGGTACTCGAAATCCACCGGGTGGTTGTGATCGCCCGTCGCCACCCACTTGTACAGGTCCGGCTTCCAGTGCTGGATGCGGCTCGCCGCACGCTCCAGGTTCTCCTCTGGCGTGGTCCAGGGGTTGAAGTGGAAGTGGTTGTAGAGCTGCGAGTCCGTGCGCCCCAGCGCCAACGTGCCGTACTTGCAGGCGAAGGCGCCGTGGTTGATGTACGGCGGCCGCCAGAAGTAGCCGCCGGTCGGCAGGTTGCCGAACTGCATCATCCAGGAGGTACCCCAGATGTGGTAGGACTCCTCGGCGCAGTCGTGGTAGCTGATGTTGTCCTGCCAGAAGTTGGGCGTCATGCAGTACAGGAAGGTGAACGCCTGCGTGCGCTGGTCGAAGCGCAGCACCTTCACCAGGCAGCCTGAAGCGGTCGCCGGGAAGAAGTTGGTCGAGGTCCAGCTCATGTTCTCGTAGGAATTGACCGAGGCGAAGCTCATCCGGTCCGCGCCCGGGTGGTCGGAGTCGGACTCGACGAAGCTCGGCTCGCCATAGTTGTAGAACATGATCAGCTGTGCGCCGCGCGGCGAGCTGAGCGCCGGCATGGTCACGCCGGCGGGCACGAAGAAGTAGTGACCCGGACCGTGGGTCTTGTCGCCGACGGTGACCGACCCGGTCAGGACGAACATTTCCATCTCGGAATAGCTCATGCCCGGCGGCAGCGCATAGCCAGGCTCGAGCAGCACCTTCATCGAACAGGCCCCGGTATCGGTATCGAACGACAGCATCTTGTAGCGCATGCCCTTGCGGAAACCGGGCAGCGTCATGCGCTTCCAGGGGACGTTGGTCTCTACAAACGGCTCGATGTGTGGACGGGCCATGGTTCTCTCCCTCGCCGTTCGTGATTCAGAATACGACCTTGAACTTGCGCCGCGGCTTGCTGGGAATCTCCTCGGCGGGGATCTTCCTCAACATGTCCGCATGCACGTTGAAGCCCCGCGTCTGGATCCGCTCCAGGAACTGCTCGATCCACTTGTCCCGCTTGGCGGACAGCGCGTCCTGCTCGGCGACGATCTTGCGAAAGCGCGTCTTCTGCTCGCGGGTCTCCTGCTTCATCCAGCGGTCCGCCTCGCGACTGCGCTTGTACTTGATCAGTTTCACGGTCGATGCCCTCCGTCGAGCCGGCGCTGCCCTGGCAGAGAACCCGCCGGGTGGCGTCTGGTTGTATACAACCCGAGACTATGACAGCAAGCCTGCCTGCGCAAGCCGCGATAATCGCGATGGGGCCGGAGCACGCGCGACGGACGTCCCAGGCTATTCCACTGCACAGTCCGTATCGGCGAGGACGTACCGAGCGCCGTCGTCCAGCCTGATCAGGACGCAGGCGTCGCCGCGCCGCATCAGCTGGAAGCGAATCGGCGGCTCGACGATGCGCCCCTGTGGGACCGGGTTGTCGAGCCTCCCCGCCGGCCATCTCTCGACGGTCAGCACGCTGCTGTCTGTGAGCGCATCCTGCGCGAGCAGCACGTCGGTGCCGAGCGCCTTGCCCACCGCCGCGTGCAACGCGGCGCGGCTCTCGGTATCCGCGTTGACGATGCGCGCCGGCTGATCATCGCCGGCGACGACCGTCTGACATGCCGCCGCGAACAGCCCAGCGGCGATCAGTGGCAGCAGACGACGTGTGAGCATTTCAGGGGCGCTGCAGGATGCGATTGGAATCGAACGGCGACCGGTAGACCGTGCCGTCCGTCGTCAGGCCTGCGGGGGCCGGCTTCGCCAGACCGTCGCTGGACGAAGCACCGACAGGAGTCACGCATCCCAGGCCCGCCTGGTACGCGAGCGCGACCTCCAGCCTGTTCTCCGCGGGGTCGCCCAGCTGCTGCGAGAAGTCATCGGCCACCTGGCAGCCGCGGACCTGCGCCCGGCCGTCATCGACGGGTGCTGGCGAGAAGCCGTCGGTGTAGTCACCGAAGTTCGCATCGTTGACGCCGCGGAACTGGATGGTGAAGTAGGTCGTGCCGCAGTTCGCCTCCTCGTAGAAGCCATAGGGCTTGCCGCAGGTGGTCGTGCCGATCTGGATGACCTCGACACCGGCGCCGCGCAGGCTGTTCATGATGGACTCGCTGGCCGAGCAGGTCCCCGCGCCGGTCAGCACGAACACGCGCGACAGGCCCAGGTTGGGCAAGGCCTGCCCCGCTGTCACAGAGAACCCCAGCGTCCTGTCGTGGAAGGGCGTCGGCGTGATCGGGCGCCCCGTGATCGGGTTCGTGGACGGATGCTGGTCGTTGAACTGCAGCACTTCGAACACCCGCCCCGCGGTGGGCCCGGGCCCGGCGATCATGTAGGCCAGCTGGCTTGCTATGTCGAGGAAACCGCCGCCGTTGTAGCGGAGGTCGAGCACCAGGTCGTCGACGCCCTGCAGCGTGTTGATCGCCGCAATGAGCGCCTGCTCCGCCGGGGCGCGATGGTAGTTGAAGGTCATGTAGCCGACGTTGCCGGTCGGCGTATTGATCACGCGCGTGTTCTGCACCATCGCCGCGGTGATCGCCGCCGACACCATCGTCACCGACCGGACAGCGCCGCCCGGGTCGCGCACCCGTGAGCGTGTGCGACTCGTTCAGGCCCGATGGAAACAGCCCGGCGTTCAGGGCATCCACGCCTGCCTGGGTGGTCGTGTTGATGTCGACGCCGTCGACCTCCAGCACCTCGGCGCCACGCAGCAGGTTGTTCGCCGTGGCCGGGGTGTTGGGCTCCGTGTACGCCACCACGACCCGGCGCGGCGGCGTCGCGTTCAGGATTGCCCAGGTGGCGCCGTAGCCGGAAGACACCCCGCCCTGCGACAGCTGGAACCACTCCGCTGAGTCGTAGGTGAAGTGGAACTTGTCCTTGGGCGCACCCGTCGGCGACAACCCGGTCGTCTTCAGCACGTCGAAGTAGTCGAGCGGATTGCTGTAGTTGGCCGGGTTACGGTCCACGATCTCGTCGTACCAGAGGTAGGTGCGGTTGCTCCAGGAGCGCAGGAAGTTGTTCTCGTCGAGCACGCTGCCGCGCAGGTCCGGGTATGGCTGGTTGGTGGCTGGATCGATGCCCGTACGCGGACTGACGCAGCGGTTGGCAAAATTCTGTTCGGGGGCAAAGACGCCCGGCTGCCAACCCGTGACGGGCGGCGGGACGCTGCCGCCACCGCCGCCACCACCACCACCACCACCACCACCGCAGGCGGCAACGGTCAGCGCGGTGACGATGACGATAGAAGTGAACCGGAGCGACTGGTTCGGCGTCATATTTGGCTTCCTTGCGGCGCCATCATAGCTCACCGGCCGGGCCTGCATAGATGCGCGACGACCGGGAGCTGTTTGGGCTGGCGGGTCAGGACGTACACTACCGGCGTTATGTTCGAGCCATCACCGAACTGATGCCAAACGTGGTGTCGTGGCTGAGTGCCGGCGCGCTCGTCTATCTGGGCCTGTGCGGCGTGCTGTTCTTCACCCAGCGTTCGCAGATCTACTTCCCGCCGCCGGCGTCGGATCGTCCTGGTGCCGAGGTCGTGTGGGTCGAGAGCCAGGGTGAGCGCCTGAAGATCTGGACCGTCGCACGGCCGGGCGCTCGGGCACTCGTCTACTTCGGTGGCAACGCCGAGGATGTCGCGGGCAACCTCGAGTCGTTCGCGGCCGCCTTTCCGGACCGTTCGCTGTACCTCGTCAACTATCGCGGCTATGGCGGTAGCAGCGGCCGCCCGTCAGAGCGAGCGCTCGCGGAAGACGCGGTCGCGGTGCATGACTTCGTGCAGGCGCGACAGCGGGACGTCGCGGTGATGGGCCGGAGTCTCGGCAGCGGGGTGGCGATGCACCTGGCGAGCCGGCGCCCGGTCAGTCGCCTCGTGCTGGTCACCGCATTCGACAGCCTGGTGAACGTGGCGAAGACCTACTACCGCTACCTGCCGGTCGGCCTGCTGATGCGCGACCGCTACGACTCCGCCGCCCGCGCCGCCGAGGTCAAGGCTCCTGTGCTGGTCGTGCTCGCGGGGGAGGACGAGATCATCCCGCGGGTGCGCTCAGACGCGCTCGTGGCGGCGTTTCCGGCCGGGCAGGTCCGTCTGGCCGTGATTCCCTACATGACGCACAACTCGCTCGACCTGTCGCCGGCGTACCTGGACGCGGTGCGGGCAGTTTCTCAACGAGGGGTGAGGCAGTCGCGCCAGATTCCGCTAAGCTCAGGGCCCCGTTCGATCCCACGCATTCCACCGGAGCCCTTATGCCCAAGACAATCGTCGTATTTGCCGTGCTGCTGGTCGCCCTGGGCGTCGGCGCCTTCCTGATGTCGTCGAGCCGTACCGCCCTGCTGCCCGCCTACGTGGGCGTCGCACTGGCGATCGTCGGCGGCCTGGCCATCGGGCTCGCGGGTTCCCGCAAGTACTTGTTGCCGGTCGCGGGCGTCGTCGCCCTGCTCGGCGCGCTGGCCCCGGCTGCCGCGCTCGCCATCCGTGCAGCCGCCATGAGCCCGCTTGCCCTGACGGTTAACGTCTGCATGTTGGCATTGAGCGCGACGCTGTTTGTTCTGATCGTGAGGGACTTCATGGCCGCGCGGGCAGGCCGCGCGCGGTAACCGGCCGCTGCGGCAGCCTCCGCGACTTGTCGCGGTCGGTGCGTGCCTGAGCGGCAGCCGTCGCTGACCCACCTGCCAGACCTTATGCGGGTTGTTACCTGTCCGGCCTCGCCATCACCGCGCCAGCGACAGCCAGCGTGACAGGTGCACGCCGCGGGGATTGTCCACCCAGCCCCGCACCTTCGGCGAAATCAACCGCCGGCCGGCGTAGTAGTAGAGCGGCGCCACCGGCTGGTCGGCCAGCGCCATGGCCTCGGCCTCGGCCAGCAGCGCCGCGCGCTGCTCGATGTCTACGGTCTCTTCCGCGCGGCTGACCAGCGCGTCATAGCGCAGGTTGGCGTAGCCGGACTGGTTCATCGCCCCTGCCCCGCTCTCCAGGCGCTCCAGGAACGAGACGGGGTCGGTCGTGCCGGCGAACCAGCGAAAGCGCACGGCGTCGAACTCGCCCCGGCCGACCTCGCCGAGCAGGGCGCGCAGCTCGGAGCCCTGCAGCTCGGCCCGCACGCCGATGGCCTGCCACATGGCGCCGAGGGCCACGGCGACGCGCTTCTCGACGTCGCTGCCGGGGTACGCCAGCTTGAAGACCAGCGGCTTGCCGGGGCCGTAGCCCGCGGCCTGCAGGAGTCGGCGCGCCTCGGCGACACGCTCGGCCTGGCTGCGCGTCGCAAAGTCGACCTGCTGGTTGCGCCCGTAATTTGAGGCCTTGAGCGGCACCAGTCCGTAGGCCGGAACCTCGCCCGCCCGGGTGATGTGGCGGGTCAGGGCCTCGCGGTCGATGGCCATGGACAGCGCACGCCGCACGCGCACGTCGTCAAACGGCGGCCGCCGGGTGTTGAAGGCGATGTGCTCGACGCCGAACCCCGGCGTCAGGCGCAGCGCCTCGGGCAGGTTCTTGCGCGCCCAGTCGAGCTGGTCCGGCGGCACTACCAGCACCACGTCCAGCTCGCCCGCCCGGAAACGCCTGAGCGCGTTCGCCGCGCCATCGGTGTGCACGTGCACGCTGGCGTCGAGCCTGACGTTGGCCGCGTCGTAGAAGCGCGGATTGCGCTTCAGGCGTACGTGCGAGTTGGGCACCCACTCCTCCAGCACGAACGGCCCGTTGCTCACCATCACGCCGGGGCGGATCCAGTCGCGCGGCTGCTTGTCGATCAGATGGCGCGGCGCCGGCGAGCTGTAGCTGGCGAGCACCTCCAGCAGATACGGGGCGGGATGCTCGAGTTCGATCCGCACGCGGGACGGGCCGAGCGCCCGTACGCCGAGCTGCGCGGCCGGCAGCTTGCCGGTGTTGACCTCGCGCGCATTGCGAATGGCATAGAGTCGCGCCGCGAACGGGAACGCCGTGGCGGGATCGAGCATCCTCCGAAATGCCCACTCGAAGTCGGCAGCGGAGATGGGCACGCCGTCCGACCACTGCAGACCCTTGCGCAGCGTGAACTCGTAGCTGAGGCCGTCGGCGCTGACTTCCCAGGATTCCGCGCAGCCCGGCATGGGCCGCGCGGCCGCGTCGAGGGTCAACAGCCCCACGAACAGGTCCGAGACGATGTTGACCTCGCCCGGGTAGGCGAAACGATGCGGGTCGAGGGTCGCGGGGTCCTCGGTCCCGGATCGGCGCAGCACCGATTCGGCGCTCGCGGCCGGCACGGTGCCGAGCAGCGCGATGAGCAACGCGAGCGCGGCGGCGCGCCTCACAGCGCGTGACCTGTCGTGTGCCCGTCGCTGGTGGCGGACATGACGGTGCGCGGGGCGTAGCAGTCGCCGATGCGGCGCACGTCGAGTCCCGCCGCGATTAGCGGCGCCGCCAGCGCGTCGTCGGCCACGCGCGGCGTGGCGTACGTCAACAGCGTCACCTCGCCGATCTCCCGTGCCTGGCGCGTGTAGACGTTTTCGACGACGACGATGCCGTCTTCGAGGCGCGACGCGGCGGACGGCTCGTGCAGCGGGATCACGTCGATGCCGAGTGTCGACATCCTTCGCAAGATGCCGAAGCGAGACACCAGCGGCGTGTCCTCGGCGATGCGGTCGCGCGGCGTGACGATCACGACGCGGTCGAAGAGCCGCCGCAGCACCTCGGCCGACGCGTAGGTGGCCTCCGTGTGGTCCATGTCGAACAGCACGGCGGTGCCGCCCTGCGGCTCGTTCAAGCCGACCAGGTCGGGCATGAGCGTACGCAGGTCGGGAATGATGCCCTCCTCCTGCCAGACCCGCGGCAGCATCCGCGGCCAGCCCATGGTCGCGCCCGTGGCGAGCACGACGGCATCGGGTTTCAGCGTCAGCACGTCGGCTGCCGACGCCCTGAATCCCAGTTCGAGGCGCACGCCGGCGCGCTTCGCGGCGAGCGCCTGGTAGTCGAAGATGCTCGACAGGTTCTCGCCGCCGGGCAGCAGCGAGTGCAGGCGTGTCTTGCCGCCGGGCGCCGCGCCCGCGCCCAGCACGGTGACGTCGTGGCCACGCGCGGCGGCGATCCAGGCCGCCTCCATGCCGGCGATGCCCGCGCCGACGACCACCACGCGCCGCGATGTCGCCACCTTGGCGGGCCAGTAGTCGGTTTCGTCGGCGGCGGCAACGCGAGGGTTGTTGTCGCAGGCCAGCGGGGCGTGCTCCATGATCCGGCCCCAGCAGCTGTTGCAGGACACGCAGTAGCGGATCTCGCGCTCGCGCCCGGCCGCTGCCTTGCGCGGCCAGGCGGGGTCGGTGACCAGCGGGCGGCCGAGCGCGATCAGGTCCGCGTCGCCGCGCGCGAGGATGCCGTCGGCCTCGGCCGGGTCGGTGATGTAGCCGACCGCCATGACCGGCACGCCGGGTACCGTCTGCTTGAGGTCGCGGATCACCTGCAGGAACGGCGCACGCGGCCAGTGGGCGTCCGGGATGTGCATGTCGAGCGAGCGGGCGTGCGCGCCCCAGGTGAAGCACAGGTAGTCGACGGCCCCACCGGCGGCGAGGCGCGGCGCAATCTCGGCCGCCTCGGCAGGCCCGATACTGCCGGGCACGCCGTCATCGCCCGGCAGCTTGAGCCCGATGATGAAGTCCTGGCCGCAAGCGCCGCGGATGGCCGCGATCAGGTCGCGCGTCACGCGCAGCCGGTTCTCGAGCGTGCCGCCGTACTCGTCCTCACGCGTGTTGCACCACGCGGACATGAACTGGTGGAACAGGTGGCCATGTCCGGCCGAGATCTCGACCCCGGAAAATCCCGCGCGCTTGAGTCGCGCCGAGGACTCGGCGAAGTCCTCGATCATGGCGCGGATGTCGGCGCCGCTCATGACGTGCGGCACGGTCCAGCTGAGGTCGTCGGGCAGCGAGGACACGCCGAGCGCGAACGGGTTGCGGCCGCGCTCGTGCCGGCCGCGGCCCGGATCCTGGATCTGCCCCAGCAACCGGCAGTCCTCGGACTCGACGGCCTCCGCCCAGCGCTTGAGGTCATCGAGGGCCGAGTCGTCCCAGACCCGAACCTTGTGCGGCGCACGCTGCGCCTTCCAGGCGTTCAACGGCTCGGTGACGATCAGCGAACAGCCGCCCAGCGCGCGGTTGCGGTAGTAGGCGAGCTGCGGGTCCGTGAGCTTCTGCTCGCTGCCCATGCGGGTGGTCATGGAGGCATGCGTGACGCGGTTCTTGAGCGGCCGGCCGGCGAGCGTCAGCGGCGCAAACAGGTGGGCGTAGAGCGGCTCGCCGTTCATCGCGTCCGGCGCCCTGCCGTCTTGCGACCCTGCGAGAGCTGGGTGCGGCCGAAGAACACCTCGCGCGTACGCGCGTCCGGGTTGCCGATCCGGGTCCGCTCGGCCAGCACGGCCATGCCGCGCTGCACCGCCGGGCGGCGCTCGATGGCCTCGTACCAGCGGCGCACATTGGGAAACTCGTCCAGATCGATCTGGTGCAACCAGCGCACGGCGATCCACGGCCAGGTGGCGACATCGGCTATCGAATAGCGTCCGGCGAGGTACTCGCTGCCCGCCAGGCGCTTGTCCATGACCCCGTACAGACGGAGCGTCTCGTTACGGTAGCGCTCGATCGCGTACGGGATCTTGCGCGGCGCATAGCCGAGGAAGTGCCCGCACTGGCCGAACATCGGCCCGACATTGCCGATCTGGAAGGCGAGCCACTGCAACACGTCGTAGCGCTCGCGGGTGCGCCTGGGCAGGAGCTTGCCGCTCTTCTCGGCCAGGTACTGCAGGATCGCGCCGGATTCGAACACGGTGTAGGGCCGCCGGCCGGGACCGTCGCGGTCGACGATGACCGGGATCTTGTTGTTGGGATTGAGCTTCAGGAAGGCGCGTGAGAACTGCTTGCCAGACAGGATATCTATTGGCCGGACCCGGTAGTCCAGTCCGGCCTCCTCGAGCATGATGCTGGCCTTTTGGCCATTCGGGGTCGGCCAGAAATACAGGTCGATCATGGTGTCCGGCAGATGGCGGCCGCGGCTCGCGGCGACCCCCGCTGTATACAATGTCGGACGGAAGTTGTCACACTTCCTGCCGAGCCATTTCGCCCTGGGAGGCAGCCGATGTTGACCGTGATCATCGCCGTGACCATGACGGTTCCCGACCTGGCGGTCGTGGAGCGCGCCTATGGCGAGTACCTCGGCTATCGCGTGGTCGAGCGCGGCCAGGTGTCGACGGAACTCGCCCAGCTGTGGCAGGCACCGGAGGTCGCCGGCCGCGACTACCTGTTGATGCAGCCCGAGAGCGGTGCGCCCGTGTACCTGCGGGTGGTGCGCCAGGAGGCGGTGCAGGGGTTCGCGGCGATGAAGACCTGGGGCTGGAATTCGAACGAGATCCTGGTGCAGGACACCTACGCGGTGCACGAGCGGCTGAAGGACTCGCCGTTTCGCATCATCGGCGAACCCAAAGGGCTGTCGATGAACCCCGAGGTCATCGCCATGCAGGCGCTGGGGCCGGCCGAGGAGCTGGTCTATCTGACCCGCATCCCGCCCGGCAAGTCGCTGTTCAACCTCGGTTCGGCGCAGAGCTTCGTCGACCGTACCTTCATCGTGGTGCTCGGCGGGCCCGACATCGAGGCCATGCGGCGCTTCTACGCCGACCAGCTCGGCATGGCGACCACCGACCCGGCGCCGTCGACCATCTCGGTACTCGCCAAGGCTTACGGACTGCCGGTAGAGCAGCAGTTCCTGCTCGGCATCGTGCGGTTCGAGAAGGATTTCCTGATCGAGCTCGACCAGTATCCGGAGGGCGCGACCGCCCGCCCGCAGCGCGCAGGCGAGCTGCCGCCCGGCATGTCGATGGTGTCGTTCGGTGTCGCGGACCTCGACGCGGTCAAGGCCGAGCTGCTGTCACCGCCGGTGGTCGTCGAGGCGGCCCCCTACTCCGGGCGTCGCGTCGCCCTGACGCGCGGCGCGGCCGGGGAGCTGATCGAGCTGATCGAACAGTAGGGGTCGGCGCGACCATGGGAACGAAAAGGGCCGAGCGAGTCGCCTCGCCCGGCCCCGGGTTCAACCGAAACTCCGGTCAGAACTTGTAGCTGACCTCGAGACCCACCTGCGTATCCCGGCGCACGCTGCCGAAGTAGCCGCGCGGGAAGTTGGTCGACACCACACCGCCGCCCGGCACGGTCGGAGACACTGGCGTGATCAGCGGCGGCCCGAAGTTGGCGATCGGCCACTGGAACCAGCGGGTCGCGATTTGCGGCGCGTCCTCGCCGGTCAGGTTGCGGCCGTAGACGCCGACGCTCCAGTTCTCGCTGCGCACGCCGATGCGGGCATCAACGATGGTGGCCGAGGGCACCCAGGCCTCGTTGTGCACCTGGACCGGCTTCCTGTCCTCGTAGGTCGCGCTGAGGTTGGTATAGAAGTCCCAGCCGGTGCTCGCGAGCGGTGACAGCCAGTCGGCGGTGACGCTCCCCTGGTTCTTCGCGGTCAGCGGATACTGCTTGCCCTTGATCGAACCATCGCCGTTGCCGTTCGGGTTGCGCAGCGGGTTGTTGGGGTCGTTCGGGCTGAACACACCGCCGCCGCTGGTCAGTGTCCACTGGAAGTCGTCGAAGCCCTCCGTGAAGCTGGCATCGGCCAGCGCGTAGGTCAGTTCCGAGCGTCAGGTAGTCTGTCGCCCGCCAGCGGGCTTCGACCTCGACACCCTTGATCTCGCCCTGGCCCTGGTTGGTGGCGAGTGAGGTGATGGTCGACGCGCCAGGCAGCTGCAATGGTGTGGTGAGCTGCACATCGGTCGAGTCGATCAGATACGCGGCCACGTTGAGGATCACCGCGCCGTCCGCCAGCGTGCTCTTGACGCCCAGCTCGTAGTTCTTCGACGACTCCTGGTCGTAGGTCGGCTGTCCGACCGACGCGCCGCTGGCGCCGTTGAAACCGCCCGGCTTGACGCCCTCGGCGTAGATTGCGTAGAGGTTCAGGTCGGGATTGACCTGCCACGCCAGGGTCACGCGCGGCGTGAAGTTGTCCCAGGTGTCCCTGGCGGCAAACGTGCCGTCGTACAGTGCCTTGGTTTCCTCGGCGTAGCGCGCCTCGCCGGTGAGGCTCCAGCCGTCGCCGAACTTGTACTCGATCAAGCCGAACACGGCCTTGTTGTACAGGTCCGACGTCGAGGATGGGTCTGGCCGTCCACGCGGGAAGTTGAAGTCGATCTCGTAATTGTTCTGTTCCTGCTCATAGTAGAACGCGCCGAGCATCCAACGGAAATCCCGGTCGCGCGGCGACTCGAAGCGGAACTCCAGCGAGTAGTCGTCAGACTTGGTGGCGCTGGTGTTGGCGCTGATTGACTCACCGCCCGAGGGGGTGAAGGGCGGAGCGTAATACAGGTTCACGGAGGTGAAGTCCGAGTCCGAGCCGGCCCACACGTCGTCACTGCGAACACCGGTATCCACTACCAGGTTGTAGCCCGACCCGAAGATGTCCCAGTCCCACAGGGCCGTGAACATCGAGCGGTCGCGGTCCACGCCCGAGAAAGCCACACCATTGTCGCGGGTCATACGCGGTTGGATACGACGTTACCGCAGGCGGGCCACCGGTAAGCAGGTTCAGGTAGAAGAACCGTCCAGGTCCCGCGGGAACGGCCGGTGTCGGCTGAACCGCTCCGACCAGCGGGCCGTCATTGGCGAAGATCGGGCGCGCCTGCAGCGTGCCGCAGAAGTACTGGTTGTTGTTGGTTGAACCCAGTGTCGGGAACGAGGCCAGCGACCGGGTGCCCGGGTAGCAGTTGTTGAACGACGGATCCTGGAACCAGAACGGGCGCGTGCCGTCGCGGTCCTCGTTGTAGGTGCCGCGGACCTTGATGCGCATGTCGTCGTTCGGACGCCACTCCAGCACGCCGCTGATGGCCTTGGTCTCCTCGTCGCCGATGGTCTTCTGCGTGACCTGGTTGATCCACTGGCCATCGAACTTGTTGTACTTGAGGGCGATCGAGCCGGTCAGCGTGTCGCCGACCAGCGGTCCGCCGAGACGCAGCGAGGCACCGGTCTCGTCCTCGTCGAAATTGGCTTTGACATCCGCCTCGAACTCCGACGGCGGGCTGCGGGTCACGAAGTTGATGGCGCCGGAGTAGGTATTGCGGCCATAGAGCGCGCTCTGCGGGCCGCGAATGACCTCGACACGCTCCAGGTCGGACAAGTCCAGGCTCTGGATGTCGCCCGGGTAGTAAATGCCATCCACGAAGTAAGCGGCACCGGATTCGACGCCGAACTGAACTCCAGCCAGCACGTTGCTCTGGCCGCGCACGACCGGCCGGTCGGTGCTGCGTCCGAACGCCTTGGAGAAGATGAAGCCCGGCGTGAAGCGCGCCACGTCCTCGACGCTCTGGATCTGCCGGTCGACGATACTCTCGGCGTTGAACGCCGACACCGCGACCGGTACGTCCTGCAACGTCTCCGCGGACTTGCGCGCGGTGACGACGATCTCTTCGAGCATCGCGCTTGGCTGTTGAGCCTGTGCCTGCGCGGCAAGGCCCATCGCACACACCGTCGAAACGGCCAGTGCGACCTGACTGATCTTCTTCATGAAACCCCCTGAACGGAAGCGAACCCCTCGGAACCCTCGGTGTCGTCGCTGGCGGACGACATCACGATGGCGCCAAATCTAGCACCAATTGCTGCCGGGAATCGATAGGTGTATGCGCCCAGCAACAAGGTTGTCACGACCGTGCGGCAGTCGTCGTTGCATCCAATTGGAGACGCGCGGACACGGCGAGCCATTTTGCGCTGCAGCATAGTCGGGCACGCGCCCTCGTCACAAGGGTCAGGCCGCAGCAGCGGCTCCCTGAAAATTGCCCGCGCTCGCGATGCCCGATGCGTACCACTCGGCCAGCCGGGGTCGACCCTGACGCCAGTTGTAGCCAGGGTCGACAGCCCGCAAGCTGCGAGCCCACCTGCGGCATTTTCAGCTCGAGGAACGCCAGCGCGCCGACGCTCCTCGCCTGGGCGATGCACAGCGGCCCGAACCCGGCCGCGTCACGCTCGAGCCGGTCGAGCATGGCCGTGATCTTTGCCCAGGTGCGCGCGACGAAGTCCGGTCGTGGCCGCGCCTGCTCCAGCCAGCCCTCGATGACCAGCAGCACGAACTGATCGAACAGCGCGTCCGCCAGCCAAGCCTGGCGGAGCACCTCGAAACGGCGCGGGCCGCGCGACGGATACAGGCGGCGACGGCTGTGGAGCGAATCGAGGTACTCGTAGATCACCGGGCCGCCGGCGAGGTACCGCCCGTCGTCGAGTACCAGGGTGGGGACCTTGCCGATCGGGTTGATGGCGAGCAGCGCCCGGGCGTCGTCGAACGGTCGCGTCGGTACCAGCTCGACACGGTCGCGCAGTCCGGCGTAGTTCACCACGGCTTCAACCGTGTGGACGTAGTCCTTGATCGGCGTGTACAGCAGGCGCAACCGTTTCACCCCGCGCAAGCCGACGACGCGACGAGGGCCACGGTGCGGCACGCACCGCGGCCCTTGGTAGGCTACCAGGCCAATCCTGCTCAGAACTGGTAGCTGAGCTTCACGCCAAAGTAGGTTTCCCGCTGCGGCGTGACTACGACACCCTGGTTGGCCGGGAAGTTGAAGTTGCCCGGAATCGAGAAGTCCGACCAGCGGCCGGCCGCGGCATAGGCGTCCTCGTCCAGCAGGTTGTTGCCGAACACCTCCGCGCGCAGCTTGCCGTTGGTGATGCCGGCCCGTGCATTCAGCAGCGTCTGCGACGGCGCCTTGGCGAGGTTGCTCTCATCCACGTAGTACTCGCCGAAGTAGATCAGGTCCCAGCGCGTGAACCAGTCCCAGCCGGTCGCGCCGAGCGGCGCCACCCAGTTGGCGGCGACATTGCCCTTGAACTCGGGATAACGCGGGCTGGAATTGCCCTTCATCTGGCTGGTGCCGGACAGCTGCTCGACGAAGTTGAAGGTAAAATCCGTGTACTCGTTGCTGGTCCACTCCAGCCCGCCCTGCAGCGTGAAGTAGTCGTTGACGAACCAGGTTCCCTCCAACTCCAGGCCCATGAGTTCCGAGAAACCCGGGACCTGCAGCTGGATGGTGCGCAGCGTGTCGTTGCAGAACAGGTCGGTCGAGGCGCGCACGCCGCAGGGCGCGCCGCCGGCATCGACCGTGTCGCGCACGAATGGCGCGTTGGTGTTGCCGTTGAAGTCGACCACCGGCGCGGACAGGCGCCCCTTCTGGTTCTCCCACTCCATGTAGTAGAACGCGGCGGTGGTGGCCACCTTGCCGTCCATCCACTGCTGCTTCCAGCCGATCTCGTAGCTGTCGAGCTTCTCGCGATCCAGGAAATCCTGCACCTCCGGGATCCCGTTGCTGCCGGTCGCGATGCCCAGTTCAGGGTACGGATCCGCGCCGTTCTGCGCCTGGTCGCGCACCGAGGCGATCTGCTCCGCGGTCCGCATGTTGTCCGGCCCGTAGATGTACTCGGCGTTGATGTCGCCCGGCAGCACACCCACGGAGTAGCTAGCGTAGAGATTGGTTTCAGGCGTCGGCTGCCACTGCACGATCACGCGCGGCAGGACGTCGTCCCATTTCCCCTTGGCGACCGGCAGTCCGGCCTGCGCCGCGATGATCTGCCCCTTCTCGAGCTCGTCCTCCTGGTAGCGCGCCTCGACCGACACCGACCAGGCGTCAGCGAACTTCCAGGTGACACCGCCGAAGAGCGCCGTGTAGGTCTGGTTGACGTTGTTGACCAGGCTGTTGTTGAAAGTCAGCGGAATGAACGCGCCGCCGCCGACCGGGAACGCGGTCACCGCCGTGCCGCCGTTGCCGCTTTGCGTGTATTCGAGCTCGTAGTAGGAGGCGCCGACCACCCAGGACAGCGGGCCGTCCTGGTTGGAGGTCAGGCGGATCTCGTAGTTGTCGTCCTGCAGGCTTTGCGGGTCGGTCGACCACCAGCTTTCCACGTCGGTGAAGTCGAAATCGCGCAGCCAGTTGGCGTTCATCTCGTTGTAGCCGACGACGCCGGACAGCACCCAGCCATTGGGAAACTCGTAGTCGGCCGTGGCGCCCACGTAGGTGGTGTTGCGCTTGAGCCCGTAGTAGTCGAGACCGATGGCCGCGGCGATCGCCGGGTCGTTGGCGCCGTTGTTCAGCAACTGCGTCTGCAGGTAGTTCGGCCGCGTCGGGAACACGGCCACGCCGAGCGAGGTGTTGTAGCTGATCAGGCTGCCGTTGTTCGCCGTGTTGGCCTGGTTGATGCCCGGGATGGTCCCGCAGATGTAGCGCCTGCGCGGTTCGCCGTTCGGGCCGAAGGTCCCGGTACAGGTGTCGTTGAGATTGCCCGAGATGAACCCGCCCGCGGAGGGACCGTCACGGTCCTCGCCGTAGTAGGCGCGCAGCTTGATGGTGAGCGCGTCGATGGGCGTGGCGACCACCTTGGCCGCGATCGAGCGGGTCTTCTGCTCGCCGAGACCGTCGCCGAAGTTGCTGGTGAAGATGGCGCCGCGGTCGTAGTAGCGACCCGACAGGCGGAAGGCCAGCTTGTCCTCGACGATCGGGCCCTCGAGGCTGCCCGTGTACTCGTAGTCTTCGTCTTCGGCAAAACTCGCGGTGACCTTGCTGCGCCACTCGTTGCCGGGATCCTTGGTGACGTAGTTGACCGCCCCGCCGAAGGTGTTGCGGCCGAAGTAGACGGCCTGCGGGCCCTTGACGACTTCGACCCGCTGCAGGTCTTCCGCGCCGACCCCGGAGCAGCCGGACGCGACGTAGATGCCGTCGATGAACAGCGCGCCGAGCTGGTAGACGGCCTGCTCCGAATTCACGTTCATGCCGCGGAAGCGGATCGAGCAGTTGAAACGTCCCGCGATCTGCCCGGCCTGTTCGCTGAACTGCAGCCCGGGGGTGCGCAGCGCGATGTCCTCGAGGCTCTTGACGCCGATGGACTCGAGCGCGGATTCGGAAAAGGCGGTGACGGCGATCGGCACTTCCTGCAGCGATTCCTCGCGTTTGCGCGCGGTGACGACGACTTCTTCCAGCGATACCGTGCGCGTGGCCTGCGCCAGCGACACCGACGGCGCCACGAGGCCTCCGGCCAGGGCGGCCGCGATGGCGTACTTCAAGCGGTTGTCTGCAGCCTTCATCCAGATGCTCCCCTCGGAATTCGGTTGTGGCCCGAGCCGACGCGCGGACGCGCATCGCTTCCCCTCATGCTCGCGGGTATAGGTAACATCCGTTGTATACAAAGTAAACGGCTTTGTCGCGCTGCGTGGCCAGGTGTTGGCAAATCACAACAGGAGGATTCCATGACGAACCGCGTCCTTTCGAATCGGCTTGGCCGGGTTCTGCTCGTGCTGGCGGCGTTGGCCGCAGGCCGTGTCATGGCCGCGCCCACGGAGTGCGATCGTCTCGCCGGGCACCCGTCGGATCCCGACCGGGTGCTGGAGGGCGTGTCGAGCCTGACCGTGCGGGGCTGGAACGATGCCGCGGTCTGGGCCTGCCGCCAGGCCGTCGCGGACGATGACGGCAACGCACGTCTGCGCTACAACCTCGGCCGCGCGCTGTTCTACCGGGGAGACCAGGCCGAGGCGCTCGGCCACCTGGCGACCTCGGCCGCCGCGGGTCACCGGCAGGCGCAGTTCGTTCTCGGTCTGATGTATACCAACGGCGTGGGCGACATCCTGCCCGCGGACGCCTGTCGGGCCCTGGAGTGGTGGACGACCGCGGCAAGCCGGGACCATTTTGCGGCCCGGGTGGCGCTGGGCCGCGACTTCGTACGCGGGGCCTACGCGGACTGCCCGGACCTGCCTGACGCCGCCCGGGTCGATGCCTGGCTCGCGGCTGCGGCGAGCGAGACCAGCGATTACTACCAGGGTCTGCTGATCGCCTGGACCCGCGAGCAACTCGCGGGACGCTGATCAGTCGCGGCGGCGATACTGGTTCAAGACCTGGAAGACCCGCTCGATCAGGGCTTCACGCCTGCGAAAGCGTTCCGCCGCGGCCGCATCGTCGGCCGCGAACTTCTCGACGGCGTCCGGCGCCAGCACCCCCGCCTGCGCGAGCAGGCGCTCGAGCGTGTCGATGCGTTCGAACGCCACCGACACCTCTGCGGTCAGCGCGACCACGATCGCCATCAGCTGATCGACCGCGGGGTCGTCGTAGAACTGCGCGCGCCGTCCCTTGGGATCACGCGGCAGCTGGCTGGGTGCACGTTTTGGCGCACTGTCGGTGCCGAGCGCCGGTTTGCGACGCGTCCTCGTTGCTGACTTGCTGGCCGCCATCAGTGCATCTCCACGCCGCCGCTCACGTTCATCGCTTCCCCGGTGATGTAGCCGCCCTCTTCGGAGCACAGGAACGCCACCGCGCCGGCGGTATCGGCCGCGACGCCGACACGCCTGAGCGGTATGCGCTCCTTCATCGCGGCCAGGTACTCGGGCACCGTCTGGCCGTTGAGCTTGGCGAAGTACTCGTTCTGCACGGCGCCGAGACCGGTGGTGACGTGGTTCGGGCACACGGCGTTGACCGTAATGCCATGGGGCCCCAGCTCCATCGCCGCGCTGCGCGTCAGGCCGACCATGCCGTGCTTGGAGGCCGTGTATGCGGCCATGTGGCGGTGGCCGGACTTGGCCGCCTGGCTCGCGATGTTGATGATCCGTCCGCCCTCGCCCTGCGCGATCATCTGCGCGGCCGCATGACGGGTGCACAGGAACGCACCGGTGAGATTCACCTCGAGCACGGCGCGCCAATGCTCGGCGCTGGTGTCCACGATGGGCGAGATCAGGTAGCCGATGCCGGCGTTGTTGACCAGGATGTCCAGGCGGCCGTAGTGGCCGGCAGCGGCGGCGACCGCGGCCTTCACCTGGGCTTCGTCGCGCACGTCGAGCGAGACCGCGAGGGCGTCGCCCCCGGCACTGCGGATGCCTGCCGCGACCTGCTCCAGTGCTTCGCTGGTGCCGATGTGGCTCGACGGCATGTTCGGCTGCGGCACGCCGAGATCGGTGACGACGACGCGCGCGCCGGCCTCGGCCAGGCGCAGCGCGATGGCCTGGCCCAGCCCGCCCTCGCGCCCCGCACCGGTGATCAGCGCCACCTTGTCCTGGAGCTTGTTCACATCCGTCCCCGCCGGTTGCAAGGCGCCGGATTCTTTCACGACTTTCCGCCGGGGGACAGTCCCTCGGGCCACTCGCGCCAGCGATGACAGGCGATTCGGTGATCAGGGCGCGCCTGCTCGAGCGCTGGTCGCTCGCGCCGGCAGCGTTCGATGGCGTGGACGCAGCGCGTGTGGAACACGCAACCGGCCGGCGGCGACAGCGGCGAGGGCAACTCGCCCAGGGGCAGCATCGCGGTATCGACGGGCGTCGCCGGGCGGGATCCGGCCGCGGAACGGCGTCGAGCAATGCGCGCGTGTAGGGATGCAGCGGCCGCGCGTAGAGGTCGTCGCGCGCGGCCTGTTCCATCGTCCGGCCGAGATACATGACCATCACCCGATCGCTGAGGTGCGCCACGACGGCGAGGTTGTGGCTGATGAAGAGATAGCTGATGCCGAGACTGTCGCGCAGCTCGGCGAGCAGGTTGACGACCTGCCCCTGCACCGACACGTCGAGCGCGCTGACCGGCTCGTCGCACACGATCAGGCGCGGCCGCAGGATGATGGCACGGGCGATGCCGATCCGCTGGCACTGGCCGCCGCTGAACTCGTGCGGATAGCGGTCCGCCAGCTCGGGGGCCAGGCCGACACGCTCCAGGGCCGCCAGCACCCGCTCGCGCCCCGCCGTCCGGCCAAGCCCGGGTTCGAAGATGTCGAGCGGTTCGCGCACGCTCTGGCCGACGGTGCGGCGCGGGTCGAGGCTGCCGACCGGATCCTGGAAGACCAGCTGCGCGTGGCGACGATGGCGACGCAGCGCTTCGCCGCGCAGCTGGTCGATGCGTTCGCCGGCGAGCCGCACGCTGCCGGCCGAAATCGGGGTCAGGCCCAGGATGGCGCGCCCGAGCGTGCTCTTGCCGCAGCCCGACTCGCCGACGACGCCCGAGCGTCTGGCCGCGGTCGAGTGCGAGACTCACCTGGTCGACGGCGGTCAGCCAGCGGCGCTGCCAGGGCCAGCGGGTAGCGACCGCGAACCGCACCGAGCACGCCGACTGGCCTCCAGTACGCGGCTCACGGCGGCGACGGCCCGGTCAGCGGCCAGTGGCAGGCATGGCCGCCGGCGGTCGCGCCCACGAATGGCGGGCGGTCGGCTTCGCAGCGTCGACCGGCCCGCGGACAGCGCGGCCGGAACGCGCAGCCGGCGCTGCGCGCGCCCGGGCCGCGGCGGCAGGCCGGCGATGCGTGCGCATCGGGCGCGCCGGATCGTCGTCGAGCCGCGGCACCGCCGCGAGCAGTCCCGCGGTGTACGGATGGGCCGGCGCGCCGAACAGCTCCTGCACGGTGCCTCCTCGACCTTCCTGCCCGCGTACATGACGACGACGCGCTCGGCGAGTCCGGCCACCACGCCGAGATCGTGGGTGACCAGCACCAGCGCCATGCCGAGCTCCGCGCGCAGCTCGCGGAACAGCCGCATCACCTGCGCCTGCACCGTGACGTCGAGCGCCGTGGTCGGCTCGTCGGCGATCAGCAGTCGGGGCCTGGGCATCAGCGCCGCGGCGATCGCCACGCGCTGGCGCGTGCCGCCCGACAGTTCATGCGGGTACTGCCGCAGGCGCGTCGCCGCGTCGGCGACGTGCACGCGCTCGAGCATTCGCTGCGCCTCGCGGCGGGCGGTGTCGCGATCGACCGGGCGATGCGCACGAAGCGCCTCGACCAGCTGGGCGCCCACCGTCATGTGCGGCGTCAGGCTGCCCAGCGCATCCTGGAACACGAAGCCGATGCCGGCGCCACGCAGGCGCTCAGATGTGCGCGGGCCGATTCAGCATCTCGACGCCGTCGAACAGGGCCTGGCCGGTGGCGCGGCCATTGGCGGCCAGCAGGCCCTGCCGTTGCGAGCAGGCTCTGGCTCTTGCCGGAACCGGACTCGCCGACGATCGCCACGCAGTCGCGCTCGCCGATGTCGAGATCGAGCGAATCGACGGCCAGCACGTCGCCGCCCGGACCGGTGAAACGCGACCGACAGGCCGCGCAGCGACAACAGGCTCACGCCCGCTCCCGCGGATCCAGCGCGTCGCGCAGACCGTCACCGAGAAAGTTGAAGCAGAACACGATCAACACCAGGCAACCAGCCGGCACCAGCAGGATCCACGGCGCACTTTCCATGTCGGTCGCGCCATCGGCGATCAGGTTGCCGAGGCTGGCCAGCGGCTCCTGGATGCCGATGCCGAGGAAGCTGAGGAAACTTTCGATGAGGATCATCTGCGGAATCATCAGCGTGGCGTATACCACCACCGGTCCCAGCAGGTTGGGCACGACGTGCCGCGAGACCACGCGGACCGGGCCCGCGCCGGCGGCAACGGCCGCCTCCACGAACTCGCGCCGGCGCAGGCCGATCGCCTGGCCGCGCACCACCCTGGCCATCGTCAGCCAGCCGGTGGCGCCGATCGCGATCAGCAGGGTGGCGGGACTGCGATCGAAGACGACCGTGAGGATGATGACGAAGAACACGCCGGGCAGCGCGTACAGCACGTCGACGAAGCGCATCAACAGCCCGTCGATCCTGCCGCCCGCGTAACCGGCCGTCGCGCCCCAGCTGACGCCGATCACGACGCTGAGCAAGGTCGCGAGCAGCGCGATGGTCAGCGAGACGCGCGCCCCGTGCAGCGTGCGCACGAACAGGTCGCGGCCGAGCCGGTCGGTGCCGAGCCAGTGCCCGGACCCGAGGTCGGGGCCGATGGCCATGTTGGCCCAGTCGATCTCCTCGGGACCGTAACGGCTGAACTCGGGCCCGGCGAATGCCAGCACGGTCAGCAGTGCGAGCAGGATGCCGCTGGCCGAAGCGGCGCGGTTGCCGGCGAGGCGCGCCAGCGCGTCCCGCCACAGACCCCGCGGCGGGCTCATTGCGACCCCGACGGCCGTGTTCGGGGATCCAGCCAGGCGTAGGCGATGTCGACCGCGAGGTTCAGCGAGGATCATCGCCGTGGCATAGACGACGACCATGCCCATCACCAGCGTGTAGTCGCGATTGAGCGCGCCCTGGACCAGATAGCGGCCGAGCCCGGGCAGCCCGAAGATGGTCTCGACCACCAGCGAGCCGGTCAGCACCGCGCCGTCGCGGGCCCGAGATAGCTGACCACCGGCGCCAGCGCCGCCGGCAAGGCATGGCGCAGGATCACGCGCGCATGCGGCACCCCGCGCGCGCGGGCCGCGCGCACCCAGGGCGCGCGCAGGGTCTCGAGCAGGCTGCCGCGGGTGAGCCGCGCCACGTACGCGATGACCGGCAGGGCCAGCGTCGCGACCGGCAGCACCATGTCGCGCACCGTGCCCTCGCTCCAGCCGGCCACCGGCAGCCACCCCAGGTAGATGCCGAACACCAGCGCGGCCAGCGGCGCGACCACGAACACCGGCACGGCGATACCGAGCACGGCGAGCGCCATCACCGCGTGATCGGCTGGCCGGTTGTGGTTCAGTGCGGCGACGATGCCGCACGGCACGCCCACCAGCACCGCGAGCAACATCGCGGCGGCGCCGAGCAGCAGGCTCACCGGCGCGCCGGTGGCGATCAGTTCGGTGACCGTGAAATCCTTGAACTTGAACGACGGCCCGAAGTCACCGCGCGCGAGGCCGGCGAGGTAGCGGCCGAACTGCACCGCAAACGGCTGGTCGAGCCCGTAGGCCCGCTCCAGGTTGGCCTTGATCTCAGGCGGCAGCGCCTGCTCTTCGTCGAACGGTCCGCCTGGTGCCAGCCGAGTCAGCGCGAAGGCGAGCAGGATGATCAGGCCGAGCGTGGGGATGGCGCCGAGCAGCCGCCTGATGAGGTAGCCGGTCAAACGCCGCCCGTCCCGTCAGTGCGCAGAACGCGCCGGCGTGCGAATCAGCATCGATGCCACGAAGGCCACTGCGATCAGCGCCGTCATGATGCCGAAGCCCAGCTGGTAGCTGCCGGTCGCGTCGAAGGTCATGCCGGTGATCCACGGGCCGATTGCGCCGCCGGTGGCGTCGATGGTGGTGATGGCGCCCAGGATCTTGCCGAGGGAGCGCGCGCCGAACACGTCCGCGACCAGCGTCTGCAGCATCGTGTAGTTGCCGCCCCAACCGAGCCCGAACAGCCACAGCGCTGGCCAGACGAGCGCGGCTTGCATCGTCGTCAGCATGCCGGCACCGACCAGCATCAGCACCAGGCACAGCGCGAACACCACCTTGCGCGGCAGCCATTCGGACAGCGCGCCGGCACCCAGCTTGCCGACCAGCCCCATCACGAACAGCGGGAAAAACGCCTGTGACGCACCGGCGGCGTCGTAGCCGAGATCCTGCATGTGCAGGAACAGGTTTCCGGACAGGCCCAGGATTGAATAGAAGGTGCAGAACGCGGCGATGGCGATCAACCAGAAATTCAGCGTGCGGATCGCCGCGCCGAACTCGTAGCCGCCCTGTCCGCCCCCGGTCGCGCGCGACTGCGGCGCCGCCGAGCGGTTCGATGCCGATCTCCTTCGGCCACTCCTTGACCACCAGCCAGATCACCGGCAACAGCACCAGCGGGATGAAGCAGATGATGGTGAAGGCGTCGCGCCAGCCGTGCTGGTCGATGATCCAGGTGTTGACCTGGGGAATGAGCGCGTTGCCGAGGCTGGTCCCCGGACAGCATCAGGCCCAGCGCCAGGCCGCGACGCGAGACGAACCAGCGCGAGACCAGCGTGACGCAGACCACCAGGCCCGCCCCGGCGAGCGAGGCGCCCATCGCAAAGCGCAGCAGGTAGACGTCGCCGAGGCTGTCGACCGTGGAAAACAGATACAGCGCCAGCGCCAGCACCAGCGCGCCGGCGGTCATCGCCGGGCGGACGCCGTACCGATCGGCCACCCAGCCGCCCAGCGGCGCGAGCGCGGCCGACGACAGCAACTGGATGGTGTCGCCGAACTTGAGCGCGCCACGCGACATCGCAAGTTCTTCGAGCAGGTGTCCGTCGAAGACGTTGATGCCCGCGAGCGTCAGGGCATTGGTGATCCAGATCACCACGAAGGCCGGCAGCACGATGCCCCACCAGCCGTAGAACCGCCATCCAGCCTGAGCGCGCATGCAATCCCTCTCGATAGATGGTGGTTTCCGGACTGCCGCGTGACCGGCGGCTAGATCGCTTCGGTGACCATGAACACCGGCGATTCCGCGAACTCGCGGAACTGGCGGGCGACGTCCGCCATGAACGGTGACGCGCCGATGTCCGGACTTCAGCGCGGCGACACTGCTGACCCGCAGGATCTCCACGTACTGAAACGGCGCCGCGGCCGCGCCGGAGAGCAGGCCCGTCGTGCGCAGCACCTCGAACTCGTCGACCGCCGCCAGGCCACGCACGGTCGGCAGGTCGGTGCGCTGCGCCCACTGCTCGTATTGCTCGACGCTGGCGCCGGACTTGAGATTGAACAGCACGATGATTGCGGTCATGGTCGGATCGTTGCGGGCCGGCGGGATTGCGCGGCAGTCTAGGGACCGACGGAAACGGGTGTCAACGCGAAAGCGCCGCGGCCTTGCGTACGGGCGCGTGCAGTCGAGTCGAAAAAAAAGCGGCTTGATAACAAGCCGCTCTTGCCAGGCATCCGCGCGACCCGAAGGTCAGCGGCGAATGCTCCCCTCTCTCCCCGCTTTGTCTTGTCGTTTTCCGCGGGGCAGTCCCCTCAGCGTCACCGCACGCTAACTTGCGCAAGGCGGCATCGCAACCGTTTTCGTTCCTGCGTTGCAAAACCGCGCTGTCGCAGTCCGCTCAAACGACGCGTCCGGTCTGACCGGCCGGCATCTTGCCGGCAACCTGCCCGAGCCCGAGGCTGCCGGGATTCATCAGCCCGAGCGGGTCCAGCAGCTGCTTGATCGCCGACAGCAGCGATGCGGCGCCCGGCTCGAGTCCCTGCTGGTACAGGTAGAACCTGCCCAGCTGGAAGCTCACCGCACCGTGCTCCATGAAACAGCGCGCCAGGTCGGCACGCATGCGGTCGACCGCGGCCCGCGCCTCGGGGTTGCGCGGATAGGACGGAAGCCTGGCGAGGTAGGCGGGATCCAGCACGCGCTCGTGGAACAACTCCCGCGCATCGGGCCAGTACATCACCGGCTCGATCAGGATGGCGCGGTCCGCGACGTTGCAGATCAGGTAGCCATGGTCGATGTCATGGCGCTCGCAAGCGGCGCGATGGGACTCGAACACCGCGTCGAGTGCCGCGAGCACCGCCGGGCGCTTTCGACAGCGGCACCGAGCCGTGCACCGGAACCCAGCGCTCGCCGCGCCGGCCCGATCATGCTGGTGACCTCGGCGAAGGGGTTCGCGCGCATCACCTGGGGGATGGTGCTGGCCACCTCGGCGCCGCGCTGGCCGATCACCTGCCTGAGCCGGGCGGCGCGCGCGTCGGCGTCGGCGGCGTCATCGGCCCTCGACATTGAAGTGGGCCGAGAAATGCGCATCCGCCAGGAAACCGCGGCCGGCCAGCACGACCTTGGCGCCTTCCTTCAGCGCCTTGAGGCCGCCGCCGGCGGACTTCATCACCTGGCCGAGCGCCTTGGCGTCTTCGCTCAGGCTGACGCGCTTCATGCGGACCTTCTGCATCCCGGGATCGAACGCGAACGCCTCGGCCGCGAGGCCTGCACGCGCCACGTCGGCGAGCACCGACAACAGGCGGGCCGAGTCCGGGAAGCCGAAGGACACGTGTCGGCAATGCCCGGGCCGCGGAATCAGCCTGAGCGTCGCGCGCGCCTTGATGCCGAGTGCTCCGCAGTCCCCGGTGAACAGGCCGCTCAGGTCCGGGCCGAACTGGCGCATGAAGGGCGAGCCGTTGGCGTTGGCATGGCCGCCGACGCGCGCAACGGTGCCGTCCGCCAGCACCACGTCGAGACCCAGCAGGCTCTCCGCGGCGGGTCCGTACTGTCCGGAGCCGAGGAACAACGCGCCCTGCGACAGACCGCCGCCGACGGTGGCGCGCAGGCCCGACAGGGTGCCCCACATCGGCGTGCGCAGGCCGCGCGGCTCCAGCACCGCGTTGAGCGCATTCCAGGTGATGCCGCACTCGACCGTGACGTAGCCGTCTGCCTCGTTCAAGTCGACGACGCGGTCCAGGCGGGTCAGGTCGATGGTCACGAACGCACCGCCGTCTTGGGTGTAGCCGCGCGTATAGGACATGCCGCCGCCTCGCGGGATCACCGCCAGGCCCGCGGTCGTGGCGACGCGGACCGCGGCGGCGAGCTCGTCGACGCTGCCGGGCCTGAGTACCGCGAGCGGAGGTGCGCCGATGTCGTGTACGTCCTGCGAGTAGAACTCGAGGTCCCGCGCATCCTGCAGGACGTGCTCCCGGCCGAGGCATTCGACGAACGCGGAGATCGCGCCTGCCCCCATCGGGGAGCCGCTCGGCAGCGTGGGTCATGCAGGCCTCCGGGAACTGCTGTCTGAAATGTGGGTCGATTATTGTGGCGTGTGGCAGGCGGCACAACGGATTCGGCGGGAGGGCTCGACCTCGCGTCGTTCGGCAAGCCGGAAACCCGATGACCGCCTGTTGGACAGCACGACGTGCGATTCTCTACACTCAGGGGGCAAATCCCCCAGGGAACAGCCTGATGCCGGACTCAACGCGACCGATTCGCGCTCTGTTACGGGGCCTGGATGCCCTGAAGGTGCTGAACGTCCGCAGCGGCGCCACGGTCTCGGAAGTCGCCGGGGACATTCGTCTGCCGCGCACGACGACCTATCGCGTCCTCGAGACGCTGGCGGCGGCGGGCTACATCTATCGTGACCCGGCTGACGACCGCTATCGCCTCAGCATCATGGTGCGCGCCCTGTCCGACGGCTTCGACGACGAGGCGTGGGTGGGCCAGATCGCGCGCCCCATCCTCGCCGAGCTGTCGCGCGAGACGGTCTGGCCGGTGGCGATTGCCACGTTGTCCGGGACCAGCATGATGGTGCGCGAGACCACCGATCATCGCAGCCCGATCGCGGTGGAACGGCAGACCGCCGGCACCCGGCTGCCCGTGCTCACGAGCGCAGCTGGCCGCGCGTATCTCGCTTACTCCGCGCCCGCGCAGCAGGACGCGCTGATCGAAATTCTCAGCCGGTCGGCGCGCGAGGAGGACAAGCTCGCGCGCAACCCGGCGGAACTCAAGCGGATCATCAACGAGACCCGCACGCAGGGCTATGCGTCCGCGGTGCAGGCTCGCCGCATCGCCGACGAAATCAGCCTCGCGGTGCCGGTGATGGATCACGATCGGGTGCTGGCGGCTTTGTCCCTGCGCTTCTCGGCGACCGCGGTGCCGATGAAACTGGCCCTAGAGCGATTTCTGCCCCGCCTGAGCGACGCCGCCGGCCAGATCGCCCGGCGGCTCGACGAAGAGCGCGGCGGCCGCCCGCAGCCGGCCGCGAGCGACAGCCCCTGACCGACCTCAGGCCCCTGCAGGTTGCGAGTCGGAGAGTGAGGCCGGTTTGACACTGGCTGCACCGGTTGCGTAGTTTGCGCGCTGCAAAATAAGAGCGAGCCGTAGCGGCTCTACATTGAGCGCTGGCGCTCCTTTCGAGGATCCATGAGCGACGAGATCACCGCATACCGGGCCGTGGCCCTGCAGTTGACCTGTCATGCGGTCAACGACTGCGCTGACCGGGCTGCCGCCCGCGCGCGGATGATGCAGAACGTGGAGCGCGTGGAGCGCGGCATCCGCGGTTCCAAGCAGTTCCTCGGCCCGGACCTCAAGCTGGTGGTCCTGCCCGAGTACCTGCTGACCAGCTATCCGCTCGGCGAGACCATCGCCGGATGGCTGGACAAGGCGGCCATCGCCCCGGACGGTCCGGAGTACGCAGCCCTGGCCGCGGTCGCGGCGAAGCTCGACGTGTACCTCGCCGGTAACGCCTACGAATCGGACCGGCATTTCCCCGGCTTGTACTTCCAGACCAGCTTTTGCCTGTCGCCTGCGGGTGAGACCGTGTTGCGCTACCGGCGACTCGTCTCCATGTTCGCGCCGACGCCGCACGATGTCTGGGATCGCTACCTCGACGTCTACGGGCTCGACGGCGTGTTCCCGGTGGCCGATACCCCGATCGGCAGGCTGGCGGCCATCGCCTCCGAGGAAATCCTCTATCCGGAGATCGCGCGGGCGCTGGCCCTGCGTGGCGCAGAGGTATTCCTGCACAGCTCCAGCGAAGCAGGCTCGCCGCGGCTGACCCCGAAGGACATCGCCAAGCGAGCGCGGGCGTTGGAGAACCTGGCCTATGTGGTATCGGCGAACACCGCCGGCATCGTCGGGGTCGACATGCCCGGCGCCTCCGCCGACGGCTTGTCGAAAATCGTCGACTACCTGGGCGACGTGCGCGCGGAGGCACTGCCCGGAGAGTCGGCGAACGCCTGCGCGGAGATCGACCTCGGCGCGCTGCGCCGGTACCGGCGCCGGCCGGGCATGGGCAACCTGCTGTCGAGACAGCGGCTCGAGTTGTTCGCGGCGGTCTACGCCGGCAGCGTCTATCCGGCCAACTCCATGCTGGCGGCGGACGGGTCCGTCAGCGCGCCCGAGCGCCAGCATTTCGTCGCCACGCAGCGAGCGGTGATCGAGCGGCTGTCGCGGGACGGACTGATCTAGAACATCCAGAGAAACGAGGACGAATCTGCTATGGGCAAGGTGATGGTCGGCGTGAAGCGCGTCATCGACTACAACGTCCGGGTCCGGGTCAAGCCGGACGCCTCGGGCGTGGTGACCGAAGGCGTGAAGATGAGCATCAATCCGTTCGACGAAATCGCTCTCGAGGAGGCGCTGCGCATCAAGGAACGGGGCGATGCCTCCGAAGTCGTCGCCGTCAGCATCGGCCCGGACGATGCCCAGCAGCAGCTGCGCACGGCACTGGCGATGGGGGCCGATCGAGCAATTCTGGTCAAGGTCGACGGCGTGGTCGAGCCACTGACCGCGGCACGCGTCTTCCTGGCGCTGGCGCAGAAGGAGACGCCGGACATCGTGCTGCTCGGCAAGCAGGCGATCGACGACGACGCGAGCCAGACCGGCCAGATGCTGGCCGGTCTGTGGGGACGTCCACAGGCAACGTTCGCCTCCAAGGTCGAGATCAAGGGCGGCGTTGCGACCGTGATGCGCGAAGTGGACGCTGGTCTCGAGACCATCGAGGTCGATCTGCCGGCGGTGATCACGGTCGACCTGCGGCTCAATGAGCCGCGCTACGTGAAGCTCCCTGACATCATGAAGGCCAAGCGCAAGCCGCTGGACGTCACCGATCTCGGCGCACTCGGCGTGACCGCCGATGGCCAGTTCACCGTGCACAAATGGGAGCCACCGGCTGAGCGGCAGAAGGGCGTCATGGTGAAGGATGCGGCGGAACTGGTGGCTGCGTTGCGCAGCAAGGGGCTGATCGGATGAACAAGGTACTCATCGTTGCCGAGCACGCCGGCGGCAAGCTCAATCCCGCCATTGCCAAGTGCGTCACGTGTGCGCGGGGGATTCCGGATGCCGAGGTCACGGTGGCGGTGCTCGCCGCGGACGGCGCCGCGGTGGCCGCCGAGGCGGCCGCCCTCGAGGGCGTCGACCGCGTGCTGCAGGTGAACAACCCGGCCAATGCCGCGGTACTCGCGGCCGTGCTTGCGCCCCAGGTGGCCAAGCTCGCCGCGGGTTACAGCCACGTGTTCGGCCCGTCGACGACGTTCGGCCGCGACCTGATGCCGCGGGTCGCGGCGCTGCTCGGGGTCGGGCAACTGTCGGACGTGATGGCGGTCGAGTCGGCGACCCGTTTTCGCCGGCCGGTGTACGCCGGCAACGCGATCGTCACCGTCGAGGCGACGGGCGGACAGACCGTGGTCTGCACGGTCCGGGTCGCCTCCTACGACGCCGCCAAGTCGGGCGGCGCCAGCGCGCCGGTCGAGACGGCGGCGGTGGACGCGGAGCTGCCCACGCACACGCGCTTCGTATCGGTGTCCGCCGCCAAGAGTGACCGGCCCGACCTGCAGACCGCCGCACGGGTCGTTGCGGGCGGTCGCGCCCTCGGCAGCGCCGAGAAGTTCGACATCATCTACAAGCTGGCTGAGAAGCTTGGCGCCGGAGTCGGCGCATCGCGGGCCGCGGTGGACGCCGGCTATGCGCCCAACGAGATGCAGGTGGGCCAGACGGGCAAGATCATCTCGCCCGAGCTGTACGTGGCCATCGGCATTTCGGGCGCGATCCAGCACCTCACCGGCATCAAGGATGCCCGCACCATCGTCGCGATCAACAAGGACGCGGAGGCGCCGATCTTCGAGGTGGCGGACATCGGGTTGGTCGGCGACCTGTTCACCATCGTTCCGGAGGTCGAGAAGCTGCTGTAGGACGGCGTCAGGGTGTCCTTGAGCGCGGGAAACGACTCGAAGGATCTCTCGGAAGTCATTGAAAAGCTTCTGTTGGAGTATCGCAACTGTCGACCGGCGTGGAATCAAGGGCCATTGGGCCGCTGAGTCGCGAGACACCTCGATGACGCCTGACGTAGTGCGCAAGCGCTTCATCGATGTGAGCCACGGCCAGGTGCATTGCCGTGTGGCGGGCACCGGCCCGCCGGTGATCCTCTTGCACGATTCGCCGCGGTCGTCCGTGATGCATCGGCCGCAGTTGCAGTGGCTGGCGCGGGACTTCACCGTCATCGCGCTCGACACACCGGGCTACGGCCGGTCTACCGCCCTGCCCGACGAGCCGGCGCCCGACATCCCGGCCTTTGCCGCGGCGCTGGCCGAGACGGTGACGGCGCTCGGCCTGGGGCCCTGCCCGGCTTACGGGTTCCATACCAGCTCCAAGATCCTGCTGGCACTTGCCACCCGTACGCCGGCCGTGCTCTCCGGCGCGATACTGGACGGACTGTCACTGCCGGCCGCCGCGCCGGACGAGGCGTTCATCGAGCGTTACATGAAGCCGTTCGTCGTGCATGAGGACGGCTCGCACCTCGCGGCGTTGTGGACCCGCGTGCTGGACTTCCATCGTTTCTTTCCCTGGTTCGACCGGCGTGGCGAGACGAGACTCGGCCTGGGGCTGCCGGATGACGAGCGCCTGCACGAGTACTGCGTCGACACCCTGATGGCGGGCGCGGCCTGGACGTCGGCGTACGCGGCCGCCATGCGCTATCCGGCGCGCGGGACGATCGAGGCACTGCGCATTCCCACGACGGTCATGTGCCGCCGGTCGGATGTGTTGTATGGGTACCTCGAGGCGCTGCCTGATCCGCTGCCAGAGGGCGTCCGGGTCGAGCGCCTGGACGACGAGCCCGCGAACTGGCGCGACCGTGTCGGGATCCTGCTCGAGCAGTACACGCGTGAGCCGGCGCAGCGCCCGTTCTTCGCGGATCCGCTGCGCGCGTCTTCGGCCAGATCGGGTGCGCGCGGCTACGTGGATCGTGACTACGGCCAGATCCATGTCCGGCGCTTCGGCGGCGGTCACGCGGCGCCCGGTGCTGCTGCTGCACGACAGCCCCGGCTCCGGCGCCCGGCTTGCGGTGCTGGCGAACGCGATGGCGGTGGATCGGACGGTCCTGGTGCCCGACCTGCCGGGTGTCGGCGAGTCCGATCCCCTGCCCCAGCCCGAGCTTGCGGCTATGGTCGACTCGCTCGAGGCCGTCGTCGACCACATGGGCTGGAGTGAGTTCGATCTCTATGCCGAACACCTGGCCGTGCCGCTCGGCGTCGAGCTGGCTGCCCGCGCGGGCGCGCGCTGCCGCGCCGTGGTGCTCGACGGCGGCGTCCTCGCCGGGGCCCGGGGCCGGCGCGCATTGTGGCGCGACTATGCGCCGCGGCTCGAGCCGACCGCCGATGGCGCCCATCTGCTGACCGCCTGGCACATGTTGCGCAATGCGGAAATGAGCTGGCCCTGGTTCAGCCGGGACGGCGCGGCGGCGCGGAGGATCCGGCCGGAGCTCGACCCGGCCCGCTTGCACGACATGCTGGTGGATGTCCTCCGGATGCCCGCATCCTATGGGGATGCGGCGCTGGCGGTACTGGAGTTCGCGCTGCGCGAACGGCTCCGTGCCGTGGATCAGCACGTCCTGCTGTTCGAGTCGGCGGGCGATCCCCGCTACGCCGACGCGCCGGCCTTGCAGCGTCGCCTGCGGCGCGCATCGCTCATGCCGCGGCCCGATGACGACGAGGCCCTGGCCCGGCGCTGCTGTGGGTTCTTTGAGGATCACGGATGCTGAGACGCGACTGGATTCGCTGGCTGGCGGAGCTTCCCGGCCGGCGCGGCGCCTGGCTCCTGCTGGCGCTGAGCGGCGTCGCGCTGGAGGGCTGTGCGCTCTACTTCCAATACGGCATGGGCTTCGATCCCTGCGTGATGTGCATCTACATCCGGGTCGCGGTGCTCGGCATCATCGCTGCCGGACTCGTCGGCGCCACGGCGCCGCGCATGATCGGCATCCGGGTGCTGGCACTGGCCGGATGGGCCGTGGCCGCCACCGCCGGCGTGCGGCTGTCGCGGGAGCTGGTCGAAATCCAGACGCCCGGCTCGTTCGCCGCCTGTTCGTTCCTGCCGCGCTTCCCGGAGTGGCTGCCGCTGCACGAATGGCTGCCGGAATTCTTCCTGCCGACGGGCCGCTGTACGGACGAGGTCTGGTCCTGGCTCGGACTGAGCATGGCCCAGTGGACGCAGTGGGTGTTCGTCGGCTACCTGACAGTGTTCGCGATCGTGCTACTGGCGTGGCTCGCCGCAGGATCCGCTAGACGTCAGACGGCGATCCGGTAGAGCGCGGCAAGCGACAGGCCGAGCAGCACCAGCCAGGTCCCCGCGGTCCCCCAGAATCTGCCGAACGAGCGACCGGAGTGCTGGCTGAGTCCCCAGGCATGGAGGACCCGCGAGACGATCAGCACGATGCCCGCCCCATGCAGGGCCATGCCGGCGAGACCGTTCAATTCGCAGGCAAGCATGAGCACCAGGGTCAGGGGGACATACTCGACGAAGTTGGCCTGCACGCGCACGGCGCGTTCCATGCCCGGCTCGCTACCGGTCCCCAGGCTCGTCTTGTAACGCCAGCGCGCCTTCACCACGAGTCCGGCGAGCGCGAGCAGGATGAGCCCGCAAAGCGCGCCATAGAGGGCGGTAATCGGTGCGAACATCGCCTGCTCCCTTGCGTCAGTCGGTGTCGGGTCCGACGCGAACCAGCGCCTTGCCGAAATTTTCGCCGCGCATCAGGCGGCAGAATGCGGCCGGTGCGTTGGCGAGGCCCTCCGTGACATCCTCGCGATAGCGGAATGCGCCGGTCCGGATCCAGTTGCCCACCACGCGCAGCAGTTCCGGCTGCTTGTGCAGCCAGTCATAGACCACGAGTCCCTTGACCGTCGCCCTGGCCCCGACGACCGGGCCCAGGAACGGCCCCGGCGGGGGCGTATCCATGCTGTACGCCTCGATCATCCCGCACAGCACGATCCGCGCGTGCAGCGCAAGATTGGTGAGCACCGCCGCCAGCGTGTCGCCGCCGACGTTGTCGAAGTACACGTTGATACCGTCGGGGCAGGCGGCCTTCAGCTGCGCGCGCAGGTCGCCGTGGCGGTAGTTGACACAGGCCGCGTAGCCGAGCTCGCGGACGGCGTAGTCGCATTTCGCCTCACCACCGGCGATGCCGACCACGCGTGCGCCGACCAGCCGTGCAGTCTGGCCGACCGTGCTGCCCACCGGACCGGTGGCTGCGGACACCACGACGGTTTCGCCCGGCTTGGGCTCGCCGAGGTACACGAGCCCGGCATAGCCTGTCAGACCGGGCATCCCGAGCACCCCCAGCGCGGTCGACAGCGGCGCAAGGTCCGGGTCGAGGCGGCGCACACCGCTGCCATCCGACAGCCCGTACTGCTGCCATCCGTTGCGGACGGCAACGTACTCCCCCGCCTTGAAGCCGTCATGCCGTGACTCGACGATCTGCGCCACGGTCTCGCCCACCATCGGATCGCCTGGCTTGAGCCGATCCGCATAGATCTGGCTGCCCTTCATGACGTTGCGATAGTACGGGTCGAGCGAGAGCCAGACAGTTCGCGACAGGAACTGTCCTGTCGCGGGCTGCGGCACCGCCACTTCGTCGATGCCGAAATCGGCCTCGACCGGCAGTCCGCTGGGAACCCGCGCGAACAGGATGCGCTGGTTTTTCAGAGCTGCCCCAGCACGTGCTCGGCGCTCGAGACCTTGAACTCGCCCGGGCCTTCGACATTGACCTCGGTCACGACGCCGTCTTTCGAGATGATCGCGAAACGCTGGCCGCGCTTGCCCATGCCGAAGCCGGTGGCATCGAGTTCGAGCCCGAGCGCCCGCGTGAATTCGCCGTTGCCGTCCGCGGCCATGACGACCTTGTCGCCGACATTGGCCGACTTGCCCCAGGCGTTCATGACGAACACGTCGTTGACCGCGATGCACACGATCTTGTCGACGCCCTTCGCCTTGATCGCGGCCGCGTGGTCCACGAAGCCAGGCAGGTGCTTGGCGCTGCAGGTGGGCGTGAACGCTCCCGGCACCGAAAACAGCACGACCTTGCCCTTGCCGAACAGCTCCGCGGTGCTGACCTTGCCCGGACCGTCGGGCGTCATCACGCTCAACGTGGCCGCCGGGATCTTGTCGCCTGCCTTGATGGTCATGGAATGCTCCTTTGATGTCCTGTTAAGGGTTGCGAGTCTAGCAGAGGCTTCAGCACGGCCTGTGCAGATACTGGCCGCGCGCGGGCCCGACTATCTTGCCGTCGGCGTAGATCAGTTCGCCGCGCAGGTAGGTCGCCATGACCTTGCCGTTCAACTCCTGGCCCTCGAACGGCGTGTAGCCCTGCGTCGACTCTGACTCCGCTGCCCGCACCGTGAAGGTGACATCCGGGTCGAACAGCACGATGTCGGCGTCGAAACCCGGCGCGATGTCGCCCTTGTGGGCCAGGCCGTAGCGCCTGGCGGCATTCAGGGACGAGAGCTCCGCCATCCGGTTGAGCGACAGGCCGCGCCGGCGCCCCTCGGAATGCAGGCCCGACAGCAGGTACTCGGTACCGCCGAAGCCAGACTTCGCCAGAAAGACCTCGTCCGGTTTGGTGCCACTGACCTTCATCTCGTGGCGGCAGCAGGCGTGGTCGCTGCACACCCAGTCCAGCTTGCCCTCGAGCAACGCCTGCCAGAGGAACTCGACGTCCTCGCGGGAGCGGATCGGCGGATTGACCTTGGCCAGCACCTGGGTCTCCACGTCATAGTCCATCAGCAGGTGCCCGATGGTCACCTCGCGGCGGAAATTCACGTGCGGAAACGCCTCGGCCATGGTGAGCGCGGCCTCGACCGCCTTGCGCGACGTCAGGTGCAACAGGTTGATGTTCAGGCAGCTGGTCTCGTGCGCCAGGTATGACGCGATGCAGATCGCCAGGCCCTCGCTGTGCGGCGGCCGCGCGGCGCTGTAGGCGCGCAGGCCCTTGAGCTTGCCTTCCTTCTGCACCAGCCTGGTGTACGCGGCCATGATCTCGGCGGTCTCGCAGTGCAGCGACAGGGAGATCGCGTCGCTGCGCTCCGGATACATCTCCATGGCTTTCTGCACGCCACGCATCACGAACTCGAAGTGTGCGATGTCGTATTTCTCTTCCTTGTCGATCATCAGGAAATCGTGCTGGCCACTGGACGCGCCATGCAGCCCGTAGCCACCGTAGAACATGTAGATCTTGAAGGACGTCACGCCGTGCTTGTCCACCAGCGCCGGGATCTCGCTGATGTGGGTGGCATCCATCGGCGCCAGGTGATAGGCGTAGTCCACGTGAAAGCGGCCCTTCGAGATGTCGAGCACTTCAGGAAAGAACTCCGCGTACGGTCCGCCCTTGTTCAGGTAGTACTGGCCGGTCCTGAAGTAGTTGAGGCTCGACGTGACCCCGCCCTGCGCCGCGGCACGGCTCTCGCTGACCGCATCCTCCGCCAGCGGGGAATAGATGCCCGTGTGCATGTGCGGATCGACCAGTCCCGGAAACGCCAGGCGATTCTTGCCGTCGACCACCTGCCGCGCGGAGTCCGCGGCGATGCCGCCTGCCACCTCGGCGATGCGCCCGGCCGAGACGGCTATGTCCATTGATTCGACCTTGTCCGCAAGCGGCCGCACGACACGGACGTTCTTGAGAAGCAGATCGTATTTTTCGTTCGCCATCTCGACACCCCTTTGGTTCAAATCAAGTCAACAGGAACAACGACAGTCGCGGCACCAGCGCGACGATCGCCAGCGCCACCAGCATCAGCAGAATGAACGGCACGACCGACCTGCAGATGGTCCAGAAATCCTCGCGAAACGCGCTCATCGCCACGATCAGGTTCAGCCCCATGGGCGGCGTGAGGTAACCGATCTCCAGGTTGACCGTCATCATGATGCCGAAATGCACGGGATCGAAGCCCTGCGCCTGGGCGACCGGCTGCAGAATGGGCGCGAGGATGAGGATGGCCGAGCCGATGTCCATGAGCGCCCCGACCAGGAGCAGCAGCAGGTTGGTGCCGGCAAGGAACGCCAGCGGGCTGTCGATCCACTGCGACAGCGACCCGACGATCATCTCCGGCACCTGCTGGTAGGTCAGGAACACGTTCAGCGAGAGCGCCATCATCAGCACCGGGAACAGCGAGCCGAGCAACTTGGTGGTCTCGCCGGTGACCCGATACACCGCCTTCAGGTCGAGCTCCCGGTGCACCAGCGTTTCGATGACCAGCGCGTAGGCCACGGCGACGGCCGCCGACTCGGTCGCGGTGAAGTAGCCGCTGTAGATGCCGCCGAGGATGATCACCGGCAGCATCAGCGACCAGACGCCCGAGCGCACTGCCTGACCGAGTTCCCGCAGGTTCCAGGAAGGCAGCCGGAGCTTCCAGTTGACGGCGACGGCGTAGGCGCCGAACAGGCCGATCAGCAGCAGGCCCGGGCCGACGCCCGCGAGGAACAGGTCGGCGATCGAGGTCGAGGTCATGACCCCGTAGAGAATGAGCGGAATGCTCGGCGGAATGATGATTCCCAGCGTGCCGCCCGCGCAGACCACGCCCAGCGAGAACGACTTGCTGTAGCCGGCCTGCAGCAGCGCCGGATACATGATCGATCCCACCGCCAGCAGCGTCACGCTGCTCGAGCCGACGATGGCGGCGAACAAGCCGCAGGAGAGGATCGTTGCAATCGCCAGCCCGCCCGGAATGGGCCCGGCGACGGCGCGCATGAAGCGGACCAGGCGGACCGCGATCGCACCCTCGGCCATGATGTTGCCGGCAAGCAGGTACAGCGGGATCGACAGCAGCACGTCCTTGTTCAGCGCGTCCCAGGCGTCGAGCACGATATTCGACACCGCGCCGTCGCCCCACACCAGGTAGCAGTAGCCCGCGACGACGCCGAGCACCACCATCAGGTTCTGACGCAGCACGAGTAGCGCGAGCGCCAGCACGAGCAGCAAGAAGACCGTCAAGAGAGCGCTCCGCGGCGGGGCTCGCCGTGCGGGTCACCCTCGCCGCGTTCGGCCGGACGCAGCGCCGGCCAGATACCGTAGGCGCCGTGGCGCAGCGCCGCGATCAGGAATGCGGCGGGCAGCGCGAGCTGGAACGGCCAGACTGCGAGCCGCAGCACCACCGAACGTTCGTCGAGCAGCCAGGTCTCCCGCACGACCCACGCCGCGATCAGCGCGAACGCCAGGCAGAAGATGGCGGTCAGGCCCTCGCCCGCCCGCACCAGTGCCGGATCCCACGCGCGTGGCAGCCAGCCGTCGGCAAAGCGCGGCCGCAGGTGCGCGCCGCCGCCCGAGGCGACGCCGATCCCGATGATGGTGACGATGACGTTCGCATAGACGCCGATCTGGCGCGCCCAGGACAGTCCGCTGCCGGTGAACTCCCGGAACAGCACGTCCGCGAACACGACGGCCGCCAGCGTGGCGAACGCTGCGCAGGTGATGGCGAGTTCCGCCGCGTGCAGCCGGGCAAGCCATCGGGCCATGAACTCGGACGCTCGGGTCATCCTCACTGTGCCTCGAACCAGGAGTTGGGCGGCCCGCCGCGGCCCGCGTGCCTCATTGTATACAACGCGATGAGGCCTGTTGACGCCGGGCGGATGACTGGCTCAAGGCGCCCGCGCCGGCAGGAGCTCGACCCTGGGGATCAGCATGGTGATCGCGAGCGCCGACAGGATGTGCAGCGACGAAACGGCGATGAACACCGGCTCATATGACCCGGCACGATCGATCATCAAGCCTATCAGCGGTTGCGACAGGGCTGCGGCGGCGCTGCCCGCCGCGCCGCTCATGCCCCAGACGGTGGCCACGTCGCGGGCCGGGAACAGGTCGGCCGGCAGGGCGAACAGCGACGACGACTTCACCTGGATCGCGAACATGCCAAGCCCCATGCACAGAATCGCGACGATGGCGGAATCGACGTACACCGCCGGCAGCGCCAGCGGCACCAGCAGCGCACCCGCCCAGATCATCAACTTGCGGGACCGGTTGACCGACATCCCGCCACGAATGAGCCGTTGCCCGGCCCAGCCACCCGCAAATGAGCCGAGATCGGCGAACACGAAAGGCAGGGTGGCGCCGACGGCGATCTGCAACATCGTGAAGCCCCGCTCGTCGACCAGGTACAGCGGAATCCAGAAGGCGAAGAAGTAGAACGCGCCATCGCCGGTAAAGCGCGACAGCACGAGACCCCAGGTTTCGCGATAGCGCAGCCAGTAGGCCAGGCTGCTCAGATACTCGCCGAAACCCCGCGTGGCAGGGGAAGTGGCAGTGTTGGTCGGCACGCGATCCGCCAGGATCAGCGCGCGCTCTTCGTCCGAGATGTGCGGGTGCTGCTCGGGCAGGTGGAAGTGGCGATTCCACAACCAGAGCCAGACGAAGCCCAGCGCGCCCGGCACGATGAAGGCGGCGTGCCAGCCATTCACGGGTGACAGGCCCGCGGCGTGCAGCGCGTCCACACCGGCGATCAGCGGCGGGATCAACAGCATCGCGGCAATGGAGCCGAAACCGGTGCCGGCCGTGATGAATCCGGCCGCCATGCTGCGCTCGGCCGGCGGAAACCACTCGGCGACCACCCTGAATGCCGCCGGGAAGTTCACCGCCTCGGTCAATCCCAGCAGCGCACGGGCGCTGAAGAAACTCCACACGCCCTGACCGAAAGCGTGCAGCACGGCGGCGAGACTCCACCAGTTGACCGCGAGCGACAGCGAGCGCTTGCTGCCCAGACGCCCGATCAGCGGCCCGAGCAGGAGTTGCCCGGCGGCGTACAGCAGCAGGAAGCCGAGGGTGATCAGCCCGTACTGCTCATTGGTAAAGCCAAACTCGGCCTTGAGAATGGGGGCCGTGACCGACAGCGCCAGCCGGTCGATGTAGCCGATCATGGTCACCGCGCACAGCATGATGGCGACCCACCAGCGCTTCTGGCGCCACCAACCACCGCCTGGCTGCCTGCTCGCCGCAGGGGGAATCGCGCTCAAGGCCAGCCCTCCCCGTTCCACCGGGCGCCTGACGCCGTGGCCGAAGCGCGTGGTGCGGGATCGGCTCGACGGGCACTCATCGCTCGATGCGCTCGCAGGCCGTGAGTTCGTACAGCAGGTCGCGTGGCGCGCCGACCTGCGCGCGGACGATCACGCAGGCCGGATCCTCGGTGACCCAGATGTCATAGGGCGGGTGATCGTGGAACTCGGTACGAACCAGCAGGAAGCGGAAATGCCGGCAGCGAAACGTGCCGGCCGGAACCGTTACCTGCTCGAGTCCAAGCAGCTCGAGTCCGAAACCGACCGGTAGCAACTCGGGCCCGGTCGCGCCGTCGAAGGCGTAGGAACTGATCATAAGCCGGTCGAAGTGCTGCTGGCGGGGCCCCGCCATGTCGTAGAGCATGGCATGCCAGGCGTCGCCGGCGATCGGATGGGTGCCGAACGACCGCACCGGCGCATCGAGCCGCAGCCGCTGACTGACGCGCCCGGCGGGGACCTGCAGTGCCTCGCCCTCCGCGTGCTCGGCGTCGAACACGAACCAGCCGCTGCCGCGAAACTGATCGTCGACGGTCAGGCGGACGAAGGCGTCCCGGGGGCAGCCGTCGGCACCGAGGCGGATCGAGGCGTCGCGCAGCACGCGCGTTTCGAAGATCTCGCTCATCGCCCGCAGGATCTTCGAGCCGTCGGCGTGAACCGAGATGGTGAAACGCTCTTCGCCGCGCAGGACGCCGCGATGGGTGTAGGCGAGCCGACCGTGCACCAGCTGGTAGCCGAGGCCGTGGGCAGCGGCGGACATCAGCTTTGCCGTCTCGCGTGATCGCGCGCATTGGCGGGCGGCATCAGCTCACCATACCGGTTTGGCGAGGCCGAGCCACGCAGCGGCCAGGAGGATGACCCAGATCACGACGACCATGGGCTTGGCCCGGCCCATTGCCGCCTGCATCCGCTGCTCCAGCTCGGGCCTGGAGCCCTCGGCCATGACCTGCGCGAAGGCCGGGCCGAACGGCGCGGCGAGGACCCTGATCGCCAGTCCGGCGGCGACCGCCAGCCCGAACAGCAGCGATTTCGCCGCCAGCCACGATGCCGCGATCGGCCCGCCTCCCGCCAGGCCGGCCAGACCGGCACCGATCATGGCGACCAGCACGACGACGCGCACGGCGTAGTCGAGCTGCTTCAGGCGCCCGCCACGCGGCGTGCGTGCGAAACGGGTGACCGCCCAGACCAGCAGGACCCAGGCCGGCGCGGCCAGCCACAGGAGCCACAGGACTGACTCCGGTGCGGCATACCCTCCCGACAGTACGGCGAGACTCAAGCCAGTTGGCAGTACCAGGATGAGGCTGTAGCGCGGGATCATGTCCACCCAGCCCATGATGCGTGCCGCGGTGCCGCGCGCCTCGCGACCCAGCGAGGGATCGCAGACATAGCGGCTGGAGTAGAACACCCCGATATCCGCGCCCAGCCAGTACACGAAGCACAGCAGGTGCAGCAGCTTGAGCAGCTGGTACTCCGGCACTCGCGCGGCGCCTCAGCGTTTCAGGGCGCCGCGCGCCGCATGCACGTGCGACGCCATCACCGACGCGGCCCAGTCGGGATCGCGGGCCTCCAGCGCACTGCACAGCTCGACGTGGTGCTGGGCGCTGCGCAGCAGGTCCTCGGGCGTGTACTTGCCAAAGGTGCGCATCATCAGCGGTGCTTCGATCAACGCCGACAGGGCGCGCGCCAGGCGCGGGCTGGCTGCGGCCTCCTGAATGGCGCGATGAAAGCGGTTGTTGATATCCGCAATGCGGTCCAGATAGCCGTCGCGACGGTCGCTCGACTCGAGCAGCTGTTCCTCAGCCAGCGCACGCAGCCCGGCCAGTTGCTCCGCGGTGGCCTTGACGGCCGCTCGCCGCGCGCCATAGGCCTCGAGCATGGCCCTGAGCTCGAAGATCTCGTCGGCGTCAGCCTCGGTCCAGGCGGTCACGACCGCACCGAAATTCGGCGTGAAGTCGACCAGCCCCTCGGCCTGCAGCTTGCGTAGTGCTTCGCGCACCGGGGTGCGACTGACCCCGGCATTGGCGGCGATTTCCTGCTCCGTGATCCGCGCCCCGGCCAGGTAACGACCGGCGATGATCCCGCCCCTGACCGTCTCATAAGCCTTGTCGACTGCTCGCACGGTGATGCCTCCTTGATCAGCGCTAATGTATACAGAAGCCTCGTCCTTGTCTCCATTCATGGGAACGGCGGTCCAGCTTTCCAAGTTATGAAATTCAATGGGATGTGAAACTAATCTCCTGTGATTCCTAGTTATTGCGGGCGTTGCCGCTGCCGGCAGTGTATGGAATGATCCGCGCTCCCAAGGTGCGCCGACCTGGCGTCATGACCCATGTCTGGAGGTTCCAGTGCCGACTGCGCGCATCAACGATCACGACATGTACTACGAAGTGCTCGGCTCCGGCGATCCGGTGCTGCTGATGGGTGGCTGGGGTACGTTTTGTCACGATAACCACCACCATCTGCCGCGCGGGCTGACCGACCGCCACCAGGTCGTGCTGTTCGACTACCGGGGTATCGGCGAGTCAACCGACGATCACCGGGTGCCATCGACCATGCAACTGCACGCGGCGGACGCGACCGGCCTGCTCGATCACCTGGGGCTCGAGCGTGTTCACCTGGTCGGCCTGGTCGGCATGGGCGCCTGCATCTGCCAGGAGATCGCGCTGCAGCGCCCCGAGCTTGCGCGCAGCATGCTGAACACCGGCGCCTGGTGCGAGGTCGATGACTTCCTGCGCGACCAGCTGGAGATGTTCCGCTGGATTCACCGCGATTGCGGGTTCGCGGCGTTCCAGCAGGCGGTAACCCTGCTGTCGTTCACGCCCGAGTACTACAACGCCAACAAGAGCAAACTGCTCGGCCCACAGGGCGGCTGGAAGGAACTGAACGGCCGGTACGAGGCGCACTCCCGCCTGGTCGACGCCTGCGTCGGCTTCAATTCACGGGATCGGCTCGTGAATGTGCGTTGCCCGACGCTGATCATCCATGCGGCGCTGGATGTCGTCACCAGCCCGCGCACCACCGTGCCGATCGAGCGGGCCATACCCGGTGCGCGCGGCGAGACCTGGGAGGACCTGGCGCATGTGGTGGCCGGCAAGGAGCAGAAGATCCGCTTCTGCCGGACGCTGTTCGACTGGCTGCAGTCGAACTAGCCGAGACTCGCCAGATAGCGCCCCATGGCGCTGGCATCGGTGACGTCGGCGTAGCGCCGCCCGACGTCCCGCAGGGCGTCCGCGTGCGGCCCGCTTTCCGCGTCGCCACAGCAGTCGGCGGCGACCTGCACACGGAATCCGTACGAGAACGCGTCGACCACCGTCGCGCGCACGCAGCCACTGGTGGTGCAGCCCGTGACGATCACGGTGTCGACGTTCTGGCGCACCAGGAACGTGATGAGCGGTGTCTGGAAGAACATCGATGGCGCGTTCTTGCAGTAGGTGAAGTCGGAGGGATGGGTGATCCGCGGGTCCATCGCCGTGCAGGGATGGCCGTAGATGAAGTCGTCACGCACCGCCTTGACCTTCCACAACGGCATGTCCGCCTGGCTGCCGTAGGCGGTGTAGCAGGCCGCGACCGGCACGGAATGCTTGCGAGCCACTTCCAGCAACCCGGCGGTCTGCTCGGTGGCACGATGGATCATTGGCAGGTTGCCGAGCGGGAAGCGCGGGTCGGTGAAGGCAACCTGCAGGTCTACCACCAGGACCGCCGGCTTGCTGCCCAGCCCGATCTCGATGGAGCCGTATCCCACCTGGCTGTAGGCGTCCGGGCTGGTCATGCTGTGCAACTCCCGCGCTCTACGCGCACGATCCGCGGGGCGGGCGCAGCGCCCGCCCCGGCAGGATCCATCAGGCGGCGCGAGCCTTCTTCTTGGCCTTCGCCTTGTTGAACTTGTCCGCCTTGGCACGCGCCCAGGTGGTGAACTTCGGCGCTGCCGGGGGCTCGAGGCCAGTCTCGGCCTTGCAGCGGGCCTTCAGTTCGTCGATCGTGTCAAAGCCGCGGTCGAACAGCTTGACCTTGCCGCGCTCCTTGGCCATCTGGGCGCGAAGCGCCTTGGTGGCAGCCTGATCGACCTTGCCGTCGGCGATCACGACACCGTAGCGGCGCGCGCCGTCGACGGTCACCAGGCCGGCCTCGACGTCGAACAACACCAGCTCGGCGTCCCGCTCCAGCGGGTCGCCGCAGCCGCCGCCGCCCCAGGTATCGGACAGCAGCAGGTCGCCCGCCTCGACCTTGATGTGGTCGAGTTTCGAGCCGCAGGAGTTCCGCAACACCGTCCTCGCGCACCAGGGTCTTCTTGCTGCGCTCCCCCGGCTCGCCGCCGTTGACGCCCCATGGATAGGTCAGCCAGCGGTCGTCATGGATGGAGATCTCGCCGTCCTCGAGGAAACGGTAGCCGATGCGCAGGCCGTTGCCGCCCCGGTACTTGCCCGGCGCCGCCGGTGTCCGCGATGGTCTCGTAGGTCTCGATGCGCAGCGGGAAATAGCTCTCGAGGAATTCGTTCGGCACGTTGGTGAAGGACGGCCACAGCGAATGCCCGTCCGGCCCGTCGCCGAAGGGCTTGCCGGGGATGCCGCCGAAGGTGATCTGGTACAGCTGGTACCACTCGCCGTTCTTGTCGTAGCCCGAGTACATGAAGTGCGGGCTGTCGGAGAAACCCGCGGCGCACATGAAGTCCGGGTTGCCCTGACCGAGCAGCCCACCGAGCACGTCGAAGATGCGCCCGAGGGCGTGCGTGCGGCACGACAGCGCGGCCGGCTTCAGCGGCTTGAGCAGCGTGCCCGGCGGAATGCGCACTTCCATCAGGTCGTAGAAGCCGTCGTTGAACAGGATCTGCGGGTCGAAGACCATGATCATGTAGACGCCCGCGAACATCTTGAACATCTCTTCGTTCAGCAGGAAGTTGATCGAGGAGATGGACTGCGGATCGGTGCCGGCGAAGTCGAAGATGCACTTGTCGCCCTCGCGCCACATCGTGCAGGCGATCTTGTAGGGACCCATGCCCATGCCGTCGTCGCAGATGTAGTCCTCGAAGTACTGCTTCTTCTCCGGCACCGTGCGGCGGATGAGCTCGCGCATCGCGCGCTTGTTGCGCTCGAGCATGGCGTCCATGCGCCGAGTAGAACGTGTCGTCGCCGAAGCGCTCGGCGATCTCGACGCAGCGGATGCCCGCCGTGCGCAGGGCCGCGACGATGGCGTTGAAGTCCGACAGGTTCCAGTGCGGCAGGCGGCAGTTGTGCAGCAGGATCTTGAGCAGGTCCTCCTGCAGCTGACGCCCTTGCCTGTGAGATCTTGATCGGCGGCACGACGACGCCTTCCTCGTAGATCGTGCGGGCGTCGGTCGGCAGCGAGCCGGGCACCTTGCCGCCGACGTCGGTCATGTGGCCGAACATCGCCGACCAGGCGATCACGCGGCCGTCCTTGATAGATCGGCATCAGCATCAGCCAGTCGTTGAGCGTGGCTGATGGCGCCGTTGACCGAGTAGGGGTCGTTGGTGAGGAAGATGTCGCCCTCCTCGATCGTGCCGTCGTAGCCCTGCATGAAGCCCCAGATGAACGAGCCGAACTGGCCGACGACCATCTTGCCTTCGAGGTTGGCGATCATCGGGAACTCGTCGTGCTGCTCGCGGATGCCGGGCGACATCGCCGTGCGGAACAGCACCGCGTCCATCTCGTAGCGCGCGTTGCGCAGCGCGTTCTCGATGATGTCGATGGTGACCGAGTCGACCTTGACCTTCTTGAAGGGCTTCTTGTTGCGCTGAATGATCTTGGCGGGCATGTGTTTACTCCGTTGCGCGATTCAGGCCTTGCAGCCCTTACTTCCTGCTCTTGGACTTGGCTTGCCGGCTTGGACTTCGACTTGGTCTTGGTCGCGGCCTTGGCCTTCACCTTGGACTTGCTGCCCGACGCCTTGCCGCCGCGCAGGCCCTTGTGGCCGTCTGGATAGATGAGGATGTTGCCGAACTCGTCGACCATGCCGGCGTGCTTGGGCAGGATCGACCGTGGTGGAGTCCATCTCCATGACGATCGCCGGGCCCTCGATGCGGTTGCCGGCCTTCAGCTGGGCGCGGTCGTAGACCGGCGTGTTGACGTCGCGTGCCCTCCATGTAGGCCTTCTGGGTGCCCACCACGGCGGCCTTCGGATCACGGCCGCCGCTCGGCAATCGGCGGGCGCTTGACGCGAGATGCCCTTGCCCTGCACGACGGCGCGCAGCGCCACGAGCTCGTGCTCGAGCGGCAGCGCGAAGGTGAACAGCCGCTTGTGCTCCGCGTCGAACGGGTCGGACAGCGCCTTCAGGCCACGCTTCTCGATGTCCTCGAGCTCGACGTCGACGGTCAGCCGCAGGCCCTGGCCGTGGTAGCGCACGTCCACCTGGTAGCTGCGCTGCATTTCGGCTAGCGGCACTTCCTCGCTCTCCAGCGCCTTGGCGGCGGCCTCGCCGAGAGCCTGGTGAGGATCCGCGCGATGTCCTCGGCGGTGGTCTCGGAGAACTTGCGGACGTAGGTGCGCGCCGCCTCGTCGCGCACCGCCGTGGTGGCGTCGCCCAGCGCGCACAGCACGCCCGGGCCCGGCGGGATGATCGACGGCCAGGACCCGAGCAGTCGCGACAGCGCGTTCGCGTGCAGCGGGCCCGCGCCGCCGAAGGCGATCAGCGCATAGTCGCGCGGGTCGTAGCCCTGCTCCACCGACACCAGGCGCAGCGCGCCGACCATGTTCTCGTTGACGATGTTGTAGATGCCGAGCGCCGCGTCCTTGGTGCGACTTGCCCAGCGCGTCGGCGACCTTGTCGACCGCGCGTCTGGGCCAGGTCGCGACGCAGCTCCATGTCGCCGCCCAGGCGCTGCATGGTCGGCAGGTAGCCGAGCACGACGTTGGCGTCGGTCACGGTCGGCTCGACGCCGCCGCGGCCATAGGCGGCCGGGCCCGGATCGGCGCCGGCCGACTGCGGGCCGACGCGCAGCGCCTTGGTCAGTTCCGGCACGTGCGCAATCGAGCCGCCGCCGGCGCCGACCGTGCGGATGTCGACCGAGGATGCACGCACCGTCACGTCGCCGACCGTCGTTTCGCGCCGCAGCCGCGGCTCGCCGTTCTTGATCAGCGCGACGTCGGTGGACGTGCCGCCCACGTCGACGGTCAGCAGGTTCGGGAAGCCGGCCTGCAAGGCCACCCAGAGCGCGCCGGTGACGCCGCCCGCCGGGCCGGACATCAGCAGGTTGACCGGGTAGTCCTCCGCCGACTTGGCGCGATGACAGGCCACCGTCGGAGCGCAGGATGTGCAGCTTCACCTTGCCGGCCTTCGGCTCGAGCTTGGTCTGCAGGTTGTGCACGTAGCGCTGCACCACGCGGCCGCACGTAGGAGTTGGCGACCGTCGTGACCGTGCGCTCGTACTCCTGCATCTCGGGCACGACTTCCGAGGACAGCGACACGGGCATGCCCGGCAGCACCTCTGCGGCGATCTCCTTGACCCGGCGCTCGTGCGATCGTTGGCGAACGAATTGATCAGCGACACGGTCAGCGCCTCGATCTCCGTGCCCTTGCAGCGTCTTGCAGCGATTCGCGCAGCGCGGCTTCGTCGAGCTCGTGCACGACCTCGCCGCGGGCGCTGACGCGCTCGTCGGCTTCGATGGTGCAGCTTGAGCGGCGCCATCGGCAGGGACTTGTTGTAGATCACCCAGCCGCCGAGCCCGCCGGGCACGAACGAGCGCGCGATCTGCAGCACCTGGCGATAGCCCTTGGTGGTCACCAGTCCGACGCGGGCGCCCGTGCTGGTCAGCACGGTGTTGGTGGCGACCGTGGTGCCGTGCATCACGTGGCTGATGATCTTCGGATCGATGCCGGCCAGCCCGCAGACGCGGCTGATGCCATTGAGGACACCGATCGACTGGTCCGCCGGGGTGCTCGGCACCTTGGCGCTCCAGGTCTTGCCGTTCATTTCGTCGACCAGCAGCAGGTCGGTGAAGGTCCCGCCCACGTCGACGCCAAGTCGGTATGTCATGCGATCACCTGCGTAGTTCTTGGGTACAGATCAGGCGCTCCCGACGGGAGTGCCACGAGAAATCCGTCGCGCCAGCATCCAACGAACCGTAGCACGCGCGCTTCCGGCCGCGAAAGTCCGCTGGGCCCCGCCAGGCAAGCGTCGCGCTCATGCTGCCCGGGCAGGCGCGCCGGGGAACCCGCCGGCCTTCACCAGCATGCCGGGCACCGGCCGGCCGAGCTGATCCTGCAGCCAGCGGCCGGTTGCGATCGGTCGCATCGAGATCCACACCGGTCGCGATGCCCATGCGCTGCAGCATGTAGAGCAGGTCCTCGGTCGGGAATATTGCCGGTCGCGGCAGGCGCAAACGGGCAGCCGCCGATCCCGCCGATGCTGGCGTCCAGCACGGTGGCGCCCGCGCTCACGGCCGCGAAGGCGTTGGCCAGCCCGGTGTTGCGGGTATTGTGGAAATGGCAGCGCAACGGCATGCCGGGCAGCGCTGCGCGCAGCCGCCCGAGCAGGTCGGTCACCTGGCTCGGTACGCCGACGCCAATGGTGTCGGCGATCGCGATCTCGAAGGGGTTGCCCTGCGGCGACCTGGCAGACCACCTCGACCACGCGCTCGCGGGCGATCTCGCCCTCGAAGGGGCAACCGAACGCGGCCGACACCGTGACCTGCGGGCGAATGCCTGCGGCATGCGCGGCGGCGGCGATCTCGAGCCAGGCCTTGACGGACTCGGCGGTGGTCACGCCCTGATTGCGCTGGTTGAACGTGTCGACTGGCGACGACGGCCATGCCAATCTCGTTGCAGCCCGCCGCCGCCGCGCGGTCGAATCCGCGCCGGTTCAGCACCAGGCCGACATAGTGCACGCCGGGGCGCCGTGGCAAGGCCTGAGCACGTCTTCCGCGTCGGCCATCTGCGGCACGCGTCTTGGGATTGACGAAGCTGGTGACTTCCACGCGCCGCGTGCCGGCGGCGATGACGCGCTCGATGAATTCGACCTTGACCGCGGTCGACACGACGGTCGCCTCGTTCTGCAAGTCCGTCGCGCGGGCCGACTTCGACGATTTCGACAGCCTGGGTGGTCAAAGTTCGTGACCTCCGGAGACGCCTCGCGCCGGGGTCGATTGTATACACGAAGTCTCGCCCGTCCCAGCGTTCGGGCCGCGCTCGACGCCTGACTGGGGCCCGATTGTATACATCCTGGACGACGCGCGCGCGCCGCGAGCGCCTTTTCCGTTCTGAGCTGGGGGAACTCGTCATGGCTGACGCCGCATTCCGCAATGGTCCGCTCTCCGACCTGCGGGTGCATCGAGATGGGCACCCTGCTCGCCGGGCCCTTCTGCGGCCAGATCCTGGGCGACATGGGCGCCGAGGTCATCAAGGTCGAGCCGCCGAACCAGGGCGACCCGATGCGCGTCTGGGGCCGGCAGAAGCAGGGCGAACCGTCGCTCTGGTGGCCGGTGGTCGGCCCGCAACAAGAAGGCGGTGACGCTCGACCTGCGCCAGGCCGAAGGCCAGGAGCTCCTGAAGGAGCTGGTGCGCAAGGCCGACTTCGTGCTGGAGAACTTCCGGCCCGGACACCATGGAGAAGTGGGGCCTGCGGTTGGGAGGAGCTGTCACGCGATCAATCCCAGGCTGATCATGATCCGGGTATCGGGCTTCGGCCAGACCGGCCCCTACGCCCGGCAGGCAGGCTTCGGCGCCATTGGCGAGGCCATGGGCGGCCTGCGCTACGTCGTCGGCGACCCGTCCACGCCGCCTTCGCGCATGGGCATTTCAGCATCGGCGACTCGCTGGCCGCGACCTTCGCGCAGCGCTCGGCGCGCTGTCGGCCCTGCACTATCGGGAAAAGACCGGCCGCGGCCAGGTGGTCGATTCCGCCATCTACGAAGCGGTGCTCAACATGATGGAATCGCTGGTCACCGAGTACGACAAGACCGGCTACGTCCGCGAGCGCACCGGCGCGATCCTGCCCAACGTTGCGCCCTCGAATGTCTACCCGACCCAGGACGGGCTGGTGCTGATCGCCGCCAACCAGGACACGGTCTTCGGCAGGCTGTGCGAGGCCATGGGGCGGCCCGCCCTGGCACAGGACGCGAACTACAAGAATCACCAGGCGCGCGGCGCGAACCAGAAGCAGCTCGACGACCTGGTCGGCGCCTGGACCGCCACGCTGACGACGCGCGCGGTGCTCGACCTGATGGACCAGCATGGCGTGCCGGCCGGCCAGATCTACCGCGCGCCGGAAATGCTGGACGACCCGCAGTTCCAGGCACGCGACGCGATCGTGGAGACGGAGCATCCGCACTTCGGCAAGCTGCGGATGCAGAACGTCGCGCCGAAATTGTCGGAAACCCCGGGTGGCATCCGCTCTCCGTCTCCCGAACTCGGCCAGCACAATGCCGAGGTCTACCTCGAACTGCTGGGCATGGCCAAGGAGCGCTATGCGGAGTTGCAGCGCAAGAAGGTCATCTGAGGTGAGCGAGTCCCTCGAACAGAACTACGCCCGCGGTGGTTTCGACCGCCGGCTGGCGCCGGGCTCGCGACCCGCGCTGCTCGTGATCGATTTCGTCCAGGCCTACCTCGAGCCGGGGTCACCGCTGTTTGGCGGTGACGGATGCGCGGCGGCCCGTGTCGGCGCAGAGCGGCTGCTCGCCGCGAGCCGTGCGGCAGGCCTGCCTGTCCTGCACACGAACGTGGAGTTCGACCCGGGTGGTCGCAACGGCGGCGTGTTCTTTCGCAAGGTGCCGGCGCTGCAATGCTTCGAGCGCGGCCGCCACCCGAACCTCGCGGACTTCGCCCCCGGATTGCAGCCGGTCGCGGGCGAAACCGTGATCACCAAGCAATACGCGAGCGCGTTCTTCGGCACGACACTGGCCTCGACCCTGACGGCGCTGGGCTGCGACACGCTGCTGCTCGCCGGCGTGTCCACCAGCGGCTGCGTGCGCGCCACGGCGGTCGATGCCTGCCAGCACGGGTTCATCCCACTGGTGGTGCGTGAGGCGGTGGGCGATCGCGCGCCAGGGCCCACACGACGCCAACCTGTTCGACCTGCAGGCGAAGTACGCCGAGGTGGTGTCGCTGGCGGAGGCCGAGGCCTATCTGGGCGGGCTGTTGGCCAGGCCGGCTGCAAGGCGGGACTGACACCCGCCGGCACAACGCAAGACGGCCGGGAAGCTCGCGCCTCCCGGCCGCCGTATTCCAGGACTCGTCGGCCGGTCAGCCGCCGGCGACGTCGCTCCACAGGTTGGCAATTCCCGCAATCTTGGGATTCGCCTTGCTCGCAGCGTCGAACGCGGCCTTCGCCTGCTGGGCCTTCTTCATCTCGAAGTACGACACGCCGAGCAGCATCTGCACTTCGTCTGGCCGGTCGAGCTTACCTTTCTGGAGTGCCCGCTGCGCCGCTTCGACCGCCTTGGCATAGTTGCCGAGGGTGAATTGCGTGACGGCGAGACGCGCCTCGCGGTCGCCGGAAGCGATCGCCTTGGCCTCGCGCTCCTGCTGCTCGAGATTGGCCTTGGCGGCAGCGACCTGGTCCTTGGCGTCGGCGAGCAGGCGTTTGTTGCGCTCGTCCTGCTTGATGCCACCGGCCTTCATGCCCTGCTCGATCATCGTCGCGGCCTCGCCGGGGCTCATCAGATCGAGCGCGGCATCCGCGTACTTGCCGTAATGATCCTTGGCGAGCACGTTCTTGCGCGCGCCGAGCCGGTACAGGTTCAGCATGCCGACCGAGTCGACACGCTCCTTGGTGTACTGGCTCACGAGCTGCTCGAACACGCTGACCTTGGGCTGCACCAGCATCAGCTGGTGGAGCGTCTCGATCCGCTTGTCCTCGTTCTTCAGCTCGAAGTAGGCGGCGTTCAGCGTCTCCAGGACCTGGACCTGGGTCTTGACGGGCTTCCCGGCCCGGCGCGCGGCGGGGTATGCCTGCTCCAGGGTCTGGGCCGCCGCACTGTAGTTCTTGGTGAGGAACTGCGCCTGCCCGAGGAGGACGAGGTCGTCCGCCGTGGCGGAGCCGCGGGCCTTGATCAGGCGCTGGGTGGCCTCGGCCGCCTTGCCATAGTCACGCGTGGTGAAGTAGGTCTTTGACAGGACGTCGAGCTTCTTGACCAGGTCCTGCCCCCGCACCCGCCCGGTAGCGAGGCGCTCCTCGATGGTGGCCTCCAGCAGCCCGTAGTCACGGGCGCTGCTGGCCGCCCAGATCATGAGCTCGTTGACGCCCTGCTCCTCCTGGGCCGACAGCGGCGCCATAGCCTTGGCTTCCTTGAGGATCCGAATGGCTTCCTTGAAGTTGCCCTTGGTGCCGGCCTCCTGGGCCGCCTGGGCTTTCCCGGCGACTTCCTTGCGCCAGCCGTCGACCTTTTGCTGCGCCTCGGCAGCGGTCGGCGCGAGGGTCGACAACACACCGAACGCCGGCAGCGCCAGCGTCACGGCAAGCATCGAGGCAGTCAGTTTCCGGATGTACACGTAGTCTGTCTCCTGCTGTCGGCACCTGCCTGAGGCAGCGTGCGCTCGGTTCTCAGTGAAGTGTCAACTTACAACATGCGCCTGTCGGCCGCCCGATCAGGCGCCGGCGGGCGCCGCGCCGGTAGCCGTGCGCTTGGCGTAGGACGCCCAGAGTACTGCGAGTCGCTGCATCACCGACCCGGGCTGCGCCGCCGCCCGCGCCGCCTCGAACGCCGTGGAAGCTTCATCCGTACGTCCAAGTTCCATCAATGCCGCACCGAGCAGCAAATTCGCGTCGTCGATGTTCTTGACGCCGCCCTTGCCAAGGCCACGCTGCACGGCTTCGACTGCCTGCTCCCATTCGCCGAGGCTGTAGAAGCCGAGCCCGACCTTGACGTCCACCTCGCCCTTGGGAAGCTTGGCCGCGGTCTGCGCATCCTTGGCGAGGTTCTTGCGGTCCAGGGCCAAGGCTGCCTTGGCCTCCTGCAGGGTCTGCTTGTTGCTGCCCTCGGACGGCACGATCCCGTCGGACATGCCGCGCGTCAGCGCGCGCTCCGCCTCGCCGGGGCTGCCCAGCACCAGCGCGTGGTCCGCATAGGACAGGTACTGGCCCACGGTCTCGAGTCCCGTGTCCCGCAGGGCCAGGCGGTAGGCGTTCAGCATGACGGGCCGGTCGTCCTCGCTCATCTGGCTGTAGAGCCCCAGGACCCGGGTGTAGTAATCGCGCTTCGGGTAGCGCTTCACCAGTTCCTCGAGATTGACGAGCCGGCCCGGCTTGTCATCCAGCTCGAGATAGATGCGATCCCGCAGCTGATACCAGAGTTCCTCCGGCTCCTCGCCAGCGGCCTCGCTCTGCGCAATCGCCTTGTTCAGGAACTCCAGCGCCGAAGCGTCATCTTTGGCCTGCAGGTAGAGACGGGCCAGCGTCTCGTAGTCGGAGTTGCTCGGCTGCGGGGTGGCATCGACGTACTTGCGGTAATGAAACAGGACTTTTTCCATGTCCTTCTGGCTGCTGTACCAGGCGGCCAGCTGCTGGTGCAGGGCCCCCACCTGCTCCGGCGGCGCGAGTCCCGAATCGAGGAACTCCTGCACGGTCTTGATGAACCCCTCGCGCTCGCCGACGGCCTGCTGCGCGGTGAGCTTCCAGCTGAGGATCACGCGGCGGTCGTCGGGAGTGGGATCCTCGATCGCCTCGAGCTTGGTGATGCCCTCCAGTACCGCCGGCCAATCCTGGGCCTGCACGCTCTCCTGTACCTTCGGCGCAATCTTGCGGAATCCCTTGCTGAAGTCGGGGGCCGGCTGTTCAGCGGCCTGGGACTGGGCAGGCGGAGCAACCATCAGGTTGCCGCCCGCCACAACGCAGAGGGCGCACAGCACTGCGGCAACACGATTGGTCGTCGATCCCATGTCCTTCATCCGAGTCCCCTCGCTTGGCCGGGCGCATAGGGCCCGTATCGCCGGAGCCGCGTTTTATAACCCAAAAGCCCCGCGGCTGTCTCGCGGCACGCGATCTGAAGACCGCTCGCCAATGGCAATGGTTCCGGCGGCCCGGCAGGTGGTGAAGACATTGGCGGCGGTTCAGGCCCCGTTCAGTATCGAGCGCGCCGCCGGCGCGCAAAAAAATGGGGCCCTTGGCGGGCCCCACTCTGGACGTTTGCTTCGAACCGGAACTCAGCCGCCCGGCGGCGGGGGCTCTGAGAGGAAGCCCACCTTCATCAGTCCGCCACGCTGCAGCGCGAACAGCACGCCCGCGACGTACTCGTAGCGGACGCGCTTGTCGGCCCGAATGTGGACCTCGGGCTGCGGATCCTTGACGGCTTCCTGCAGCACGTAGTTCAGCAGCGTCTCGTTGTCCACCGGCGCTTCGTTCCAGTACACCGTGCCGTCGAAATCAATGGACAGATTGACGTTCTCGGGCTTGGTCACCGTCGGCTGGTTGATCTCGATCGGCAGGTCGATCTTGACCGCCTGCGTGATCACCGGAATGGTGATGATGAAGATGATCAGCAGCACCAGCATGACGTCAACCAGCGGGATGACGTTCGGCTCGACCATCGGGTCCGAACTGTCGCCGCTGACTGATACGGCCATGGCTTACTTCCCCGACTGCATGCGCGATCCGGCCGTGAGCGCCGACTGCACGTCATGCGAGAAGTAGTTGACCCGCTCGATCAGCGACTTGTTGGCGCGGGTCAGGGCATTGAAGCCGAGCACCGCCGGAACCGCCACCGCCAGGCCGATCGCGGTCATGATGAGCGCTTCGCCGATCGGGCCCGCGACCTTGTCGAGCGATGCCTGGCCGGCGATCGAGATGGCAACGAGGGCGTGATAGATGCCCCACACCGTTCCGAACAGACCGACGAACGGAGCGGTGGCGCCCACGGACGCCAGCACCACCATGCCGCTCTGCAGGCTGGACTGGAGGACGTCCGTGCGCTTGCGCACGTGGGTCTCGATCCAGTCGCCCAGCTCGATGTTGCTGGTTACGTCCTTCGAGGCCTTCTTGTGGTGCTCGACGGCGCGCAGCCCGTCTTCCGCGATGTCACGGAACGGATTCACCTTGCCCTTCAGCTTCGAGATGCCTTCCTGCAGCGAGGCGGCGGTCCAGAAGTTCTTCTCGGCGTCGCCGGCGATCTTCTTCAGGCTGCGGTGGTCGAGCCACTTGTTGATCATCACCCACCACGACCACAGCGACATGATCCCGAGGATGATGAACACCAGCTTGCCGACATAGTCGCTCTGGTTCCAGAGCGCCTGAATGCCATACGGGTTATCACTGCCCATTATTCTTTCCTCTCAAGAAGCAAACATCCCACGGTGGGAGCGCAACCCGCGCCGCCCGCCCGACCTAAAGACCCATTATCACTCGAGCTTGAAGACCACAGGCAGCGTCACCTGCATCTCGACCGGCTGCCCATCACGCGTGCCGGGATTGAACTTGAGCTTGCGCACCACGCATTCCGCGGCCTCGTCGAGCCGGTCGAAGCCGCTGCTCTGCGAAACCTGCAGCGTGGACATGCGGCCGTTGGTGCCGATGGTCACGACGGCGAGTACACGCCCCTCCTCGCTGAGACGGCGCGACGCGGACGGGTAGCAACTATTCAAGGCGTTAGCCAGGGCGCGCGCATTGTAAGCGGCCGACGGCGCCGTGACCTGTACAGGACGGGGCGGCGGAGCCACCACTCGCGGCGCCGGCTGCTGCGGCTTGTCCGACACCTCGGCGCTGATCGCCGTGGTGGGCCCGGTGAAGGTCGGCAGGTCGATCAGCGGCGGCGGCACCACCGGCGGGGGCAGGTCGGTCGGCGGCGGCGGCGGCGGTTCTTTCAGGTCCTCCGGCGGCGGCGGCGGCGGCGGGAGATCGATGATGCCGACATCCTGGGCAAGCTCCATGGCCTCACGCGCCAGCCCGCTGACCAGCGCGAGATAGAACAGGAAATGCAACCCGATGATGCCGACGAAAACCGCCGTGCGCCTCGAACCGCCTCCACCACTGTAGATGTCTGCCATAAGTCAGTGGATCCCCTCGTTATCTACCCGGCCTGCATCACCGCGGTCGAGTTGCTGCCTGTTGAGCGGGAGGTACAACAAACCCCCGTGGCTGCACGGCAGGGGGCAACCTTAGCGGCCCCCGATTGCAACTGCAAGCGTTGCATGCAATCCATTCGTGCCCCTTGCGCGGCGGCCCAGCCGGAGCATCTGCGGCGGTCATTTGCGCCACGACGGGAACGGCCTCGGCCCCGCATCGCAACATATTCACCTACGTCAAAAAACGTTCATCCGGCATTGCCCGGGTCAGACGTCCAGGTCGAGATCGGTGACCGCGCCGAGCGATGCGCTGCTGACCGAGCTGGCGTACTTGGCGAGCACGCCGCGTTCCGCATACGGCTTGCGCGGCCGCCACGCTGCCCGCCGCCGCTTGAGCTCGGCTGGCGGCACATGCAGCTCGATGCTGCGCCGCTCGGCATTGATGGTGATGGCGTCGCCGGTCCTGACCAGGCCGATGGGTCCGCCGACCGCCGCCTCCGGCGTCACGTGGCCGACCACGAATCCATGGCTGCCGCCCGAAAACCGGCCGTCGGTAATGAGCGCAACCTTGTCCCCCAGTCCGCGGCCCATGATCGCGCCCGTGGGAGAAAGCATCTCGCGCATGCCCGGTCCGCCGCGGGGACCCTCGTTGCGAATGACGACGACGTCACCGGCGCGCACCTTGCCGTCGAGGATCGCCTGCAGCGATTTCTCCTCGCTCTCGTAGACCCGCGCCCGCCCCGAGAACCTCAATCCCTCCTTGCCGGTGATCTTGGCCACCGCGCCCTCCGGTGCGAGGTTGCCGTACAGCACCACCAGGTGGCTGTCCGCCTTGATCGGCGCATCGAAGCTGCGAATGATGTCCTGCCCAGGGGGGTAAGGCGCCACACCGGCCAGCTCCTCCGCCAGCGTGCGTCCGGTGACGGTGAGACATTCGCCGTGCAGCAGGCCTCGGTCGAGCAGCATCTTCATCAGCGGGCGGATGCCGCCGATGGCGATCAGCTCGGACATCAGGTACCGGCCACTGGGGCGCAGGTCGGCGAGCACCGGTACGCGCCGGCCGATGCGCGTGAAGTCGTCGAGCGTCAGTCGCACCCGTGCTTCGTGGGCGATGGCGAGCAGGTGCAGCACGGCGTTGGTGCTGCCAGCCAAGGCGACCACTGTGGTAATGGCGTTTTCGAAGGCCTTGCGGGTCAGGATCTGCCGTGGCGTGATGCCACGGCGGACCAGTTCCACCACCGCCTCGCCGGCCCGCTGGCAGTCGTCCAGCTTCGAGCCCGAGACTGCCTCCTGGGCGGAACTGTTCGGCAGGCTCATGCCGAGCGCCTCGATGGCGGATGCCATGGTGTTGGCGGTGTACATCCCGCCGCAGCTGCCGGCGCCGGGAATGGCCTGCGACTCGACCTTGCGCAGTTCGCGGTCCGAGACGGTACCCCGGGCGTGCCCGCCGACCGCTTCGAACACGGAGACGATGTCGGTATGGCCGGCTCCCGGCTTGATGGTGCCGCCATAGACGAACACGGCCGGACGGTTGAGGCGGGCGATGGCCATCATGCAGCCGGGCATGTTCTTGTCACAGCCGCCCAGGGCGACCAGGCCGTCGAAGCCCTGCGCGCCGACGACGGTCTCGATCGAGTCCGCGATGACCTCGCGCGACACCAGCGAATAGCGCATGCCGGGGGTGCCCATCGAGATCCCGTCCGACACGGTGATGGTGCCGAAGATGGTGCTCTTGCCGCCCGCCCGGTCGGCGCCGGCGGCGGCGCGCGCAGCCAGCCCGTCGATATGCATGTTGCAGGGCGTGAGGTTGCTCCAGGTGCTCGCGATGCCAATGGCCGGCTTCTTGAAATCGGCATCCCGATAGCCGACCGCCCGCAGCATCGCGCGACTCGGCGTCTGCTTGACGCCGTCCACGACCAGTCGTGAGTAAGGACGCGGGTCCACCTTGTTGCGCTTGCCAGCCATGTCTCACCCTGCGTTGAAATCGATCGACATTCTCGCTCGCCGGCGGTGCGGCGTCACGTCCGTGTATCCGGCAACTTGCGCTCGCGCAGCGAAATGATCACGACTCCGGCGAGCGTCATGGCGCCACCCGTGAGAATGCGCCAGTCGAGCGACTCGCCGAGCAGGGTGACCGCGAAGAACACGCTGAACACCGGGGCCAGCACCGTGACCGGCGCAACGCTCGTGACCGGGTAGCGCTGCACGAGCGAAAAGAACACGGTATGCCCGACCAGGCTGGCGGCGAGCGCGGTGTAGAGAATCGCCGCGCTGCCCGTGAGATCCAGCGCCCGCAGGCTTGCCAGCTGGTCCTGCTCCATTGCCAGCGTCATGACCGCCAGTACCGGCAGGCTGGACCAGGCGAACCAGGCCTGCAGCTCCAGCGGCTGCACGCCATGAACCCGCTTGATGGCCACCAGGCCGACCGCGCCGACCAGCGCGCTCAGCACGACCAGCGACAGGCCAGCGACCGACTGGAAGACGACCGGATTGAATCCGATCAGCATGACTCCGGAAAACGACAGCAGGATGCCGCTCCAGCGCCGCCAGCGGACTTCCTCGCCCAGCAGCAGAATCGACAGCAGCGTCGTGAACGGCACGCCGAGCTGGCCGGCAATCGCCACCGCGGACATGCTCTCGGACATCGCTATGCCCAGGAACATCAGCGCGAACATCAAGCCGCCGCTGGTGATGGAGGCCAGCAGCAGCCAGCCCATGGAGCCGCGGTGCCAGCGCAGGAACGGGGCCACGACGACCGCCAGCACCGCGAAACGCAACAGCGTGAAGAAGACGGGGGGCAGACGCTCGACCCCCGCCTTGATCGCGATGAGATTGAAGCCCCACAGGGCGCAGATCGCGACGAGGATCCAAAGATGCCGTGGGGCTATGGCGGTCAAGCTCGCCCGCCGCCGTAGCGTCCCCGCAGCAGTTCATACAGCGCACGCAACGGGCTCGAGACCGCGCCGACCGGGCGGCCCGGGCGCTCGCGCGGATTCCATCCATACATGTCGACATGAATCCAGCGCGTCGCCTGCGAGACGAACCGACGCAGGAACAGCGCGCCGAGAATCGCGCCGGAAAAGCCGCTGCTGGAGACATTGCTGAGATCGGCGACCTTGCTGCTCAGATCTTCGTCGTAGCCGCTCCACAGCGGCAGCCGCCAGACCGGGTCGGCGCTTGCCGTACTCGCCGCCAGCGCCTCGGCTGCGAGAGACTCGTCATTGACAAACAGCGCCGGTAAGTCCGGGCCCAGCGCGACCCGCGCGGCGCCGGTCAGCGTCGCCATGTCGATCAGCAGATCCGGGGACTCTTCATCGGCCAGCGTCAGCGCATCCGCGAGCACGAGCCGCCCCTCGGCATCGGTGTTGTTGACCTCCACACTGATGCCCTTGCGGGTCACCAGGATGTCGCCGGGCCGGTAGGAAAGCGCATCGATGCTGTTCTCGACCGCGGGAATCAGCGCCCTGAGCCGTACCGGCCAGCCCGCGTCCATGATCATCTGGGCCAGCGCCAGCGCGCAGGCCGCGCCGCCCATGTCCTTCTTCATGAGCCCCATGCCCTGCGGATTCTTGATGTTGAGCCCGCCGCTGTCGAAACAGACGCCCTTGCCGACCAGCGTCACCTTAGGGTCGCCCGGCCTGCCCCAGCTGATGTCGAGCAGGCGTGGCGCTTCGGGACCTGCGCGGCCCACGGCATGGATGGCATGCAGCCCGCCCTCGATCAGCGCCTGCCCGACCGTCTGGTCGAAACGGGCGCCATAGCGGGTCGCCAGCCGGGCCGCGACCGTCGCGAGCTGCACGACGCCCATGTCGCCGGCCGGAGTGTTGATCAGGTCGCGCGCCAGCGAATCGGCTTCACTGGTGCGTTGTACGAACGACAGGTCCGCACCCGCGGGCGCCGCCAGGACGACCGAGCGCTCGCTCTGCCGGGGTGTCGCACGATAGCGGTCGAATCGATAGCTGGACAAGGCCCACCCGAGCAGCACCCGCGTCGCCTCGGCCGCGGCGAGCGGGTTGGCAATGTGCCAGTGGCCGCGAGGCAGCTTTTGCGGCAGCCCGGCGAGCGTCCACAGCCCGAACGATCCGTCCGCCTGTTCGGTGGCTGCTCCCACCACCGCGCCGGCGATGCCGCCGCTCTCGTCCGGCAGCAACAACAGCCGGTGCGGCTCCGCAGTAAACCCCGTGTTGCGGACCCAGTTGGCCGCGGGGCGCGGCAGGCCGTCGCGCCACTGGTCTAGGTCATCGGGGCGCAGCAGATGCAGCGGCTTCGATTCGGGCTCGGTGTGTTTGCCAATGACTGCCAGCATCATCGTCCCCGCTATTGCAATGATCCGATCCGCTTGAGAGGCGTGCGGGCTTCCGGGGCCCTGGTTGACACGCCCGACAGCGCTGTGCTGTCATCCCTGTATCTTGCACCGCACCAAACCATGATGCACGCCGCACGCATACCGACTTTCATCGTTCGCGCCGACAGGCGCGATAGCGACCGTGCGCGCGTGCTCCTGCTTGGCCTCCTCCTTAGCCGGCACAGGTGCGGGCGGACGGACTGAGTCCAGCAGGACTTGCCAACCAGGAAACCCCGCACCGGAACCGCTCCGAGGCGGGGTTTCTTGCATTCGGGTTTCGCTGAGCGGCAGGGCCGCCGGTCGATTCAGGGTCACGACGATAACGGAAAAGCATGGGAGCCGAAATGAAGATCTACTCGCGCAAAGACGTCGACCACAAGGCCCTCCGCGGGGCGCGACTTTGCATTCTGGGCTACGGCAGCCAGGGCCGCGCGCATGCGCTGAACCTGAAGGACAGCGGCTACGACGTGGTGGTCGGCGTGCGCAAGGGCGACAGCTGGAAGAAGGCCAAGCGCGACGGCCTGGCGGTCGATGAGCCGGCCGCGCGCCGTGCAAGGATGCCGACGCTGGTCGCCATGCTCGCCCCCGACACCGCCCAGGGCGATCTCTACAAGGAAGTCCTGCCCCTCGCTCAAGCCGGGTGCCACGCTGCTGTTCGCACACGGTTTCAACATCCACTTCGGCCAGATCAAGCCGCGCAAGGACCTCGACGTCGTGCTGATCGCGCCGAAGGGCCCCGGCGACCTCGTGCGACGCCAGTATCAGCAGGGCCGCGGCGTGCCCTGCCTGATCGCCGTCGCAGCAGGACGCGAGCGGCAAGCGCCAAGGCCAAGGCGCTCGCCTATGCCGACGGCATCGGCGGTACCCGCGGCGGCGTGCTCGAGACGACCTTCGCCGAGGAAACCGAGACCGATCTGTTCGGCGAGCAGGCCGTGCTGTGCGGCGGCGCCACGGAACTCGTCGCTCAAGGGCTTCGAGACGCTGGTCGAGGCCGGCTACCAGCCCGAGGTCGCCTACTACGAGTGCCTGCACGAGCTGAAGCTGATCGTCGACCTGCTGCACGAGGGCGGCATCGCCAAGATGCACCAGTTCATCTCGCGACACCGCCAAGTACGGCGACCTGACCCGCGGCCCGCGGGTCGTCGACCGCCGCACCAAGAAAGAGATGAAGAAGATCCTCGACGAGATCCAGGACGGCAAGTTCGCCCGGCAGTGGATCCGCGAGAACAAGACCGGCCGCAAGCAGTACAACAAGCTGCTGAAGGCGCGACCTGGCCCACCCGATCGAGAAGGTCGGCGCGCAAGCTGCGCGCCCGCATGCCCTGGCTGGAGGAAGGCCTGAGCCCGATGTCCCGTGACGACCGCCCAGACGCGAATCGAGTCCTGATCTTCGACACCACGCTGCGTGACGGCGAGCAGTCGCCCGGCTGCAGCATGACGCCGCGAGGAGAAGCTTCGTGTCGCGCGCGCGCTTGCCGAGCTCGGCGTGGACGTGATCGAGGCCGGCTTTCCGGCCGCGTCGCGTGGCGACTGGGAGTCCGTCAACGCCATCGCGCGCGAGGTGCGCGGGCCGATCATCTGCGGCCTCGCGCGCTGCAACCGCGACGACATCGAGAAGGCCTGGACCGCGCGTCAAGGACGCGGCCAGGCCGCGCATCCACGTGTTCCTGGCCACCAGCGCGATCCATCGCGAGCACAAGCTCAACATGGCCAAGGAGGAGATCATCCGCATGGCCGTCGAGGGCGTGCAGCTCGCGCGCTCGCCTGTGCGACGACGTCGAGTTCTCGCCCGAGGACGCCTCGCGCACCGAACTCGAGTTCCTGACCGAGGTGGTGCAGGCGGTCGATCGACGCCGGCGCCACCACGATCAACGTGCCCGACACGGTGGGCTACACCACGCCGCAGGAATTCCATGGAGACCTTCACGCTACCTGACGCAAGAACGTCCGCGGCGCCGAGCAACGTCGACGTTCTCGGTGCACTGCCACGACGACCTCGGCATGGCGGTCGCCAACAGCCTGCGCGCCGTGCGCGGCGGCGCCCGCCAGGTCGAGTGCACGATCAACGGCATCGGCGAACGCGCCGGCAACTGCTCGCTGGAGGAAGTCGTGATGGCGCTCACGACGCGCGAGCAGGTCTATCGGCGTGCACACCGGGATCGACACGCAGACGCCTGTACCCGACCTGCCGGCTGGTCTCGCGCGATCACCGGCATGCCGATCCCGCGCAACAAGGCGATGGTCGGCGAGAACGCCTTCGCGCACGAGTCCGGCATCCACCAGCACGGCATGCTGCGGCATCACGTCGACCTACGAGATCATGCGGCCGCAGGACGTCGGCCTGTCGCGCACCAACCTCGTGCTCGGCAAGCACAGCGGCCGGCATGCATTCCGCGAGCGGGTGCAAGGAACTCGGCTTCGAACTCGAGCGACGCCGAACTCGAACGCGCGTGTTCGACGCACTTCAAGGCGCTGGCCGACACGAAGAAGGAGCTGTTCGACGGCGACATCGAGGCGCTGGTCCTGCAAGCTCGACACCGAGTCGCGGCGGGCCCTGGTCGCTGGAGAGCCTCGACACGACGTCAGCGACTCGGCGCGCATTCGCCGCAGGCCGGTCGAGCTGCGGCACGCCGACGGCCGGCATCGTCGAAGCAGCGCGTCGACGGGCGACGGCCCGGTCGATGCCGCGTTCAAGGCCATCGAGCAGGCGACCGGCATCGCAGGTGACGCTGCGCAAGTTCGAGGTGCGCAGCGTGTCCGAGCGGCGAGGACGCCCAGGGCGAGGCGCTGGTGACCGTCGAGTACAACGGCCGCACCTACCGCGGCACCAGCGTCACCACCGACATCGTCGAGTCCGGCGTGCGGGCCTTCCTCGAGGTGATCAACCGCATCGAACTCGGTCGCGCCGTCGGGCGCGGCCAGGACGCGACGCTCGGCCGGTCGCACGGCGGCCGTCTGAACGGATGACCGGAGTGGAACGACATGACGGCACTGACCATGTTCGAGAAGGTGTGGCGGCGCGCACGAGGTCGTGCCGGAGACGGCCGACACGCCTGCCGTGCTCTACATCGACCTGCACCTGATCCACGAAGTCACGTCGCCGCAGGCGTTCGCCGTGCTGCGCGAGCGCGGCCTGCAGCGTGCGCCGCCCCGACCGCACGCTCGCGACCATGGACCACTCGACGCCGACGGACACGCGCGCAGATCTTCGGCGGCACTGCCGATCAGGCTCGAGTCCGCCGCGCAGGCAGGTCGCGCAGCTCGAGCGCAACGCCGCCGAGTTCGGCGTCGAACTGCTCGGCCTGCAGGACGCGCCGCCGCGGCATCGTGCACGTCATCGGGCCCGAACTGGGCGCGACGCAGCCGGGCAAGACCATCGTCTGCGGCGACAGCCACACCAGCACGCACGGCGCCTTCGGCGCCCTCGCCTTCGGCATCGGCACCACCGAGGTCGGCCACGTGCTGGCGACGCAGTGCCTGCTGCAGCGCAAGCCGAAGACGCTCGCGGATCGTCGTCGACGGCCAGCTTGCCGGCGGGCGTGACGGCCAAGGACCTGGTGCTGGCGATCATCGGCCAGCATCGGCGTCGACGGCGGCACCGGCCACGTCATCGAGTATCGCGGCGCGGCGATCCGCGCGCTGTCGATGGACGAGCGCATGACCGTCTGCAACATGTCGATCGAGGCCGGCGCGCGCGCCGGCATGATCGCGCCCGACGAGACGACCTTCGAGTACCTGCAGGGCCGGCCGCGCGCGCCGCCGGGCGCGGACTGGGAGCGCGCGGTGGCGGGCTGGCGCACGCTGCCCACGCGATGCCGGGCGCCGCGCTTCGACCGCGAGGTCGACATCGACGCCGCGCGGCTCGAGCCGATGATCACCTACGGCACCAACCCGGGCATGGTCGTGCCGATCAGCGGCAGCCGTTCCCGACGCAGCGGCGACGACGTGTTCAGCAAGGCGCTCGACTACATGGGCTTCGAGCCCGGCGAGACGCATGGCCGGCAAGCCGGTCGACGTCGTGTTCATCGGCAGCTGCACCAACGCGCGGCTCTCCGACCTGCAGGCCGCCGCCAGCCGTCCTGCGCGGCCGCAAGGTCGCCAAGGGCGTGCGCATGCTGGTCGTGCCCGGCTCGCAGCAGGTCAAGCGCGAGGCCGAAGCGCGAAGGCCTCGACCGAGATGTTCACCGACGCCGGCGCCGAATGGCGCGAGTCCGGCTGCTCGATGTGCCTCGGCATGAACGGCGACACCGTCGGCGCCGGGCCAGTACTGCGTCAGCACCAGCAACCGCAATTTCGAAGGCCGGCAGGGCACCGGCGCGCGCACGCTGCTGGCCAGCCCGGCAACCGCCGCCGCCGCCGCCGTCACCGGCGCATCACCGACCCGCGCGAATCTGCTCGGCTGAACGAGGACAAGACCATGGAAGCCATCCGACACCCTCACGCTCGCGCACGGTCGTCCTGCCGTCCACCAACATCGACACCGACCAGATCATCCCGGCGCGCTTCCTGACCACGACCACGCGCGAAGGCCTCGGCGCCGCGCTGTTCGCCGACTGGCGCTACGACGCGCGCGGCGCGCCGCAGGCCGGATTTCGTGCTGAACCAGCCCGCAGGCGGCCGGGCTGCGCAGGTGCTGGTCGCCGGCCACAACTTCGGCTGCGGCTCGTCGCGCGAGCATGCGCCCTGGGCGCTGCTCGACTACGGCTTCCGCGCGGTGATCAGCACCGAGATCGCCGACATCTTCCGCAACAACTGCCCTGAAGAACGGCCTGCTGCCGGTGGTCGTCGAGACCCGACTGCACGCGCTGGCTGCTGGCGCACCCGGGCGCCGAAGTCGACGATCGACCTGCGAGCGACGACGCTGACGCTGCCGGACGGGCGCGCGGTGCAGTTCCCGATCGAGTCGTTCGCGCGCTACTGCCTGCTGAACGGCGTCGACGAGCTCGGTTACCTGCTCGCGCAGCTGCCGCAGATCGAGTCGTTACGAGCGGGCGCACGGGCAAGTGAAGGCGCGCATCGCCGTCCTGCCCGGCGACGGCATCGGCCCCGAGGTCGTCGGCCGAAGCGCGTCGCGGCGCTCGAGGCCGTCGCGCGGACGCTTCGGCCACGACTTCGAGCTCGCACGAAGCACCGATCGGCGGCGCCGCGATCGACCTCGGCGGCGAGCCGCTGCCGCGCGCCGACGCTGGCGCTGCGCGCGCCGCGCCGACGCCGTGCTGTTCGGCGCCGATCGGCGACCCGCGCTATTCGGACCCGTCGCCTGAAGGTGCGCCCGGAGCAGGCGATGCTGGGCCTGCGCCGCGAGCTCGGCCTGTACGCGAACCTGCGACCGGTGGTGCCGCACCCTGCGATGCTGCGCACGCCTCGCCGCTCAAGCCCGAGCTGCTCGCCGGCGTCGACCTCCTGGTCGTGCGCGAACTGACCGGCGGCATCTACTTCGGCGCGAAGACCGCGCAGCGCAGACGCGGCCACCGACGTGTGCAGCTACACGCGTCGGCGAGGTCGAGCGCATCGCGCGCGTCGCCGGCCGGCTGGCCATGGCGCGCGCCGCGGCGGATCGACTTCGGTCGACAAGGCCAACGTGCTGGAGACGTCGCGGCTGTGGCGCAGCGTCGTCGACCGCGTCTGCGCGCACGGAGTTTCCCGGACGTGGAGCTCGAGCACATGCTGGTCGACGCCGCGGCGATGCACCTGCTCCGGCGGCCCGCGCGACTTCGACGTGATCGTCACCGAGAACATGTTCGGCGACATCCTGACCGACGAGGCCGCGATGCTCGCCGGCTCGCTCGGCCTGCTGCCCGTCGGCCTCGCTCGGCGACGGTACGCGCGGACTGTACGAGCCGATCCACGGCTCGGCGCCCGGACATCGCCGGCCGCGGCATCGCCAATCCCTACGGCACGATCCTCAGCGCGGCGCATGCTGCTGCGCCATTCGCTCGGGCTCGAGGCCGAGGCAGCGGCCGTCGAGCGTGCGGTCGCTCGCGCCATCGCCGCCGGCGTGCTCGACCGCCGACCTTGCGCCGCGCGGCGCCGACGCCGGCGACCACCCGCGAAGCCGGCACCGCGGTGGTGGAGCGTATCCGCGGCGCCTGAGCACCCGGCGCGGATGTTCGCGCCGGCTCAGGCAGCCCGCTCCAGGCCTGCCGCAGGTCATCCAGCAGGTCCTCGGCCGCCTCGATGCCGACCGACAGTCGCAGCAGCCCGGGCGTGATGCCCGCCGCCGCCCGCGCCGCCGGCTCCATGGCCGCGTGCGTCATGGTGTCCGGATGCGCGACCAGGCTCTCGACGCCGCCCAGCGATTCCGCCAGCGAGAAGCAGTCGCAGGCCGTCGAGGAAGCGCTCGCACCGCCGGCTGTGCCGCCCGCGAGTTCGAAGTGACACGATCGCGCCGAAGCCGTGCTGCTGACGCGCCGCCAGCGCGTGACCCGGGTGCGCCGCGCAGGCCGGGATAGTGGACACGGGCGACGGCCGGATGGCCGTCGAGCAGCGCCGCGACCGCGGCGGCGTTCTCGCTCGTGCTGGCGCAGGCGCACGTGCAGCGTGCGCAGGCCGCGCAGCGTCAGAAAGGAATCGAAGGCGCCGCCCGTGACGCCGAGGCAGTTGGCCCACCAGGCCAGTTCCTCGTGCAGACCCTGGCTCGCGGGCGATGACCGCGCCGCCGACCACGTCGCTGTGGCCGTTGATGTACTTGGTGGTCGAGTGCACGACGAGATCGGCACCGAGTCGCGAGCGGCTGCTGCCAGACCGGGGTCAGGAAGGTGTTGTCGACCGCCACCAGCGCGCCGGCCGCGTGGCGCCGCCGCAGCGACCGCGGCGATGTCGGTGATCCGCAGCAGCGGATTGCTCGGCGTCTCGATCCACACCAGCCGCGGGCGGTCCGCCAGGCCGCCGTGACTTCCGCGGCGTCCGTCAAGTCCACGAACTTCGACCTCGGCCCGGCCGGTGCGCGCCAGCGCGGACAGCAGCCGATAGGTGCCGCCGTAGCAATCGTGTGGCGCGACGATCGTGTCGCCCGGGCCGCACCAGCGCCACGACAAGCGTGACCGCGGCCATGCCGGTCCCCGTGACGACGCCGCCCGCGCCGCCTTCGAGGTCGGCGAGCGCGTCGCCCAGCGGTCGCGGGTCGGATTGCCGGAGCGCGAGTAGTCGTACTTGCGGCGCCGGTCCGAGGCCCGCGAAGGCGAAGGTGGACGACAGGTACAGCGGCGGCACCACCGCGCCGTGCTGGATCGCGTTTCGAGCCCGGCGCGCACCGCGCGCGTCTGCGGGCGGTTTCGGTCGGTTCATTCCGAGTCTCCTTCCAAGCGCCGCGGCGAAGATCGGCGCGAGCGCCGCGCGCTCCTTCAGGAATGCGTCGTGGCCGTAGAGCGAATGCAGCTCGTACAGCCGTTCGGCGCCGGCAGTCGCGCTGCGAGCTCGCGCATGTCCTCGAGCGTCACCAGCTGGTCCTCGCGCACGGCGACGAGCGTGACCGGCGTGCGGATCCGCGCCGGCTCGACCGGTGCAGGTCGATCGACTCGGACAGGCACAGAAAGGCCTCCGGCACGTAGTTGCTGCGCATAGTCGTCGCCGCGCGCGAACAGGTAGTCCTCGACCGGAAAGACCGGCGCCCTGCTCGGTGAAGCGCGGCGATCCGGCGAAAGCGCGCGCTGAAACTCCGCGCGCGTGCGGTAGGTCGCCATCGCCAGCGCCCGGGCCAGCCGCAGGCCGCCCGGTCCGTCGCCGCGCGACGAGCGCGTACCGGACGGCTTCGCCGCTGCACGCTGCGCCAGCCGGTGGCCATGCGGGTTGGTGCGGTGCGCGCGCACTGATCACGAGCAGGCGCCCGACCCGCTCTGGAAAGCGCTCGCGCGAACGCCAGCGCGACCATGCCGCCGTACGAGGCGCCGGCGATGCGCGTGCAGGCGCTCGATGCCGAGACCCGTCGCACAGGCTGCCAGCAACTCGGCCTGGTCATGCGAACTGACGCCGGGAAACCCGCCGTCGCCGCGGCGCCGGGCCGGTCGTCTCGCCGCTGCCGCCGAGGTAGTCGATGCCGAGCAGACGGTAGCGGTCCGTGTCGAGCGGCCGGCCGGGCCCGACAGTTCCGGCCACCAGCCGAGCCGGCGGTCGCTGGCGCAGAAGATCCTGCGGTGCGCCGAGATGCCGCCGAGCGCGACGACGACCGGCGCGCCCGCCGCGCCTTCGAGGCGCCAGCGACCTGCACCGAGCTCAGCCGTCCGCCGTGGTGCAGGCTGAAAGTTCCGGGCAGTACTCGAACAGTCCCTGTTCGACGATCTGGGCGGAGCCGGTATCGGCCGCGCCGAACGCAAGCGACGGATCTGCAGGTTGCGCCATGAAGCTCTCCCGACATCGTCCGGACACGGCCGGTTCCTGCGGAGAGCCCGTTACGCGCGGGCCGCCGGCGACTGGTCGGCCCGGAGACGGTCCGCAGCGCGGCCACTCATCTACCGGCGGACGGCCAATCCGCCCTCCGCAGGAGTTGGCACCTTTCCGGACTGATGAGGTCCGGCGGTTGCCCCGGCGTCAAAGGGCCTTGTCCCTCGGCCGGTCTCGATGAGCGCAGGCAAGTCTAGGGCCGGGCCAGACGGCGGTCAAGGCGGCCCGAAGCCTTGCCTGATCTGTATCAATGTATTAACGTGCTAATACATTGGAACACCGCGACGCGAAGTCATGAAGCAACACCGTCCGCTCAGCCCCCGCCAGGAGGCCCTGCACGAGCGTAGCCTGTACGGCGCCATGCTGACGCTGCAGAACGTCGACGAAGTGCGCGCCTTCTTCCGCGACCTGTGCACGCCTGCGGAGCTGCAGGCGCATCGGCGACCGCTGGGCGGTCGTGGAACTGCTCGGAACGCGGCCTGCCCTATCGCGAGATCCAGCGCCTGACCGGGGTCAGCGTCACCACCATCGGGCGCGTGGCGCGCTACCTGACCGCCGGCAATGGCGGCTACGCGCTGGCCATGGAGCGCCTGCGCGCCGGTGTCAGGAACGCGGGCCGGGGATGAACATGGACCAGCCGCAGCGGATCAAGCTCGCCATCCAGAAGTCCGGCCGGCTCACCGAGAACTCGCTCGACCTGCTGGCGCGCTGCGGGCTCAAGTACAGCCGCGCGCACGCGACCAGCTCGTTGTGCTTCGGCGAGAACATGCCGCTCGACGTGCTGCTCGTCCGCGACGACGACATTCCCGACCTGGTGCAGGAGGACGTCTGCGACCTCGGCGTCGTCGGCCTGAACGTGGTCGAGGAAAAGCGCCTCGGCTACCGGCACGCGCGGCGTCGAGTCGACGTTCGAGCAGGTCATGACGCTCGACTTCGGCCGCTGCCGGCTGTCGCTGGCGGTGCCCGAGGACTTCGCCTACGCAGGGACCGGCGTCACTGCGGGCCGGCGCATCGCCACCACGCTATCCGCACATGCTGCGCCGCTGCCTGGCGACGCATGGCATCACGGCCGAGATCGTGACGCTGTCCGGCGCGGTCGAGATCGCGCCACGGCTCGGCCGCGCCGACCTGATCTGCGACCTGGTTTCGACCGGCAACACGCTGCGGCCAATCACCTGCGCGAGGTCGAAACCGTGCTGGAGAGCCAGGCCGTGCTGATCCGCACGCCGGTCCCGGTCGCGGCCCAGAAGCTGGACTGGATCGACCGGCTGCTGAAGCGCATCGACGGCGTGCAGCAGGTGCGCGAGAGCAAGTACATCATGCTGCACGCGCCGCGCTCCGCGCTGGCCGAGATCACGCAGCCTGCTGCCCGGCAGCGAGCACCCGACCATCATCCCGCTCGAGGGCACGGACGAGAAGGTCGCGGTGCACGCCGTCTGCCGCGAGAACGTGTTCTGGGAGACGCTCGAGAGCCTGAAGGCCGCCGGCGCGTCTGCGATCCTGGTCCTGCCGGTCGAGAAGATGCTGGCATGAATGCGACCAGCCTGTCCGATCTACGACTGGAGCCGCTCGATGCGCCCAGCGCGCGCGGCACTGCTGCGCCGGCCGGCGCAGCGCGACCAGCAGGAGACTGCTGGACGGCGTCCGCGACGATCATCGACGCGGGTTCGCGCGCGACGGTGACGCCGCGCTGCTCGAGCTGACGCGAGCAACTTCGACGGCGTCCGGCTCGAGGCGTCTCGCGGTCGGCGCGCGCGAGTTCGAGGCCGCCGCCACGGCCCTGACTCCGAACGAGACGCGCGCCATCGACACCGCCATCGGCACCGTGCGCGCGCTTCCACGAGGCGCAGCGCCTGCGCGCCGCTGCGGGTCGAGACCGTCTCCCGGCGTCGTCTGCGAGCGCATCGAGCGTGCCGATCGAGGCCGTCGGCTGTACGTGCCCGGCCGGCACGGCGCCGCTGCCCTCGACGGCGATCATGCTCGCGGTACCGGCGCGCATCGCCGGCTGTCCGCGTGCGCGTGCTGTGCACGCCGCCGCGCCCCGATGGCACGCGCCGACCCGGCGCGTGCTGTACGCCGCCCGGGCCTGCGGCATCGCAGCAGCGTCTTCAAGATCGGCGGCGCGCAGGCCGATCGCCGCGATGGCCTACGGCACCGCGCAGCGTGCCGAAGGTCGACAAGATCTTCGGACCCGGCAACGCCTGGGTCACGGCGGCCAAGCAGCTGGTCGCGCTCGACGCCGGAGGGCGCGGCCTGCGACCTGCCGGCCGGTCCCTCCGAGGTGCTGGTCATCGCCGACGACGCGGCGCGTCCGGAGTTCGTCGCCGCCGATCTGCTCGCGCAGGCCGAGCACAGCGCCGACGCGCAGGTCGTGCTGGTGACCGATTCACGCGAGCCTGGCCGACCGCGGTCAGCCGGAAGTCGACCGCGCAGCTGCCGAGCGTCTGTCGCGCGCGCACGATCATCCGCGCGGCGCTGGCGAACAGCCGCGCGATCGTGGTGACCCGACTCGCGACCGCGGTCGAGGTCTCGAACGCCTACGCGCCCGAGCACCTGATCATCGCAGACCGCGCGCGCCGCGCGAGTTGCTGCCGCGCGATCCGCCAGCGCCGGCTCGGTCTTCCTCGGCGCCTGGACGCCGGAGTCGATGGGCGACTACTGCAGCGGCACCAACCACGTGCTGCCGACCTACGGCTATGCACGCGCCTACAGCGGCCTGTCGCTGGCTGACTTCTCCAAGCGCATGACGGTGCAGGAACTGACGCCGGCAGGCATCGCCGGCCTCGGTCCGGTCGCGCAGACGCCTGGCGCTGCTCGAGGGCCTCGACGCGCACGCGCAATGCGGTCACCGTGCGCCTCCAGAACGCTGCCGCGGGAGCGGCCGGATGAACACGTCCGCTCGTACTCGCGCGCCCGGAGATCCTCGACGCTGTCAGCCCTACGCACATGCGGCCTGGGACCCGCGGCTGACGCGCCTGCACGCCAACGAGAATCCCTGGCGCGACGCGGCGGATCCGAGCCGCGGCCGGGCTGAACCGCTATCCCGAACCGCAGCCGCCGACGCTGGTCGACGCGCTGGCCGCGCTCTACGGCGTCGCGCCCGAGCAGGTGCTGGTCGGCCGCGGCAGCGACGAGGCCATCGATCTGCTGGTGCGCGCCTTCTGCCGCGCCGGGCCAGGACCGCATCCTGGTCTGCCCGCCGACCTTCGGCATGTACCGCTTCGCCGCGGCGATCCAGGGCGCCGGGGTCGTCGAGGTGCCGCTGCATGCCGCGGTCGGCTTCGCGCTCGACGCCGGACGCCGTGCTCGATGCCTGGACGCCGGCCGCCAAGATCGTATTCCTGTGTTCGCCGAACAACCCGACCGGCAACCTGCTGGATCGCCGACGCGCAGTCGACTGCGCGTGCTCGACGGCCTCGCCGGACGCGCACTGGTGGTCGTCGACGAGGCCTATATCGAGTTCGCCTCGGCGGCCAGTCTCGCTGCCCTGGCTCGCGGCTCACCCGAATCTCGCGATCCTGCGCACGCTGTCGAAGGCCTATGGGCTGGCCGGCGCGCGCTGCGGCGCGCTGCATCGCGCGTCGCCGGAAGTCATCGGCCTGCTTGCGGCGGATGATCCCGCCCTACGCCGTCACCGCGCCGACGATCGAGGCGGTCACTCGCGGCGCTCGCGCCCGCGCAGCTCGCCGAGCGCGGCGCCGGACGCGTCGCCAGGCTTGTCGCGAGGAGCGCGCCCGCCTGCACGGCGGCGCCTGCAGCCGCTGGCGGCCGTCCTGCGGGTCTGGCCGAGCGACAGCCAATTTCCTGCTGGTCGAGTGCCGGATGCCGGGCGCTGCTGGCGGCGGCCATGCGCGCGGGCCTGCTGCTCCGCGACGTCACGCGCCAGCCGCGGCTCGGCGATTGCCTGCGCATCACCGTCGGCACGCCGGAGCAGAACGACCGCCTGATCGCCGCACTGGAGTGGCGCATGAAGCGCCTGCCCGACGCTGTTCATCGATCGCGACGGCACGCTGATCGAGGAGCCGCCCGACGAGCAGGTCGACGCCTTCGACGAAGCTCCGGCTTCATGCCGGGCGTGATGCCGGCGCTGCTCCGGCTGCGCGACGCGGGCTATCGCTTCGTCATGGTCACCAACCAGGACGGCCTCGGCACGCCAGCCTTCCCGCGCAGTCGACTTCGAGGGCCCGCACGCGCTGCTGCTGCAGCTGTTCGCCTCGCAGGGCATCGCCTTCGACGCGGTGCTGATCTGCCCGCACGTCCCGGCGACGGCTGCGCCTGCCGCAAGCCCAGGACGACGCTGGTGGACGACTGGATCGCGGACGCATCCGCGTCGACGCGGCGCGCAGCTACGTGATCGGCGATCGCGACACCGACCTCGAGCTTGCGCGGCAATCTCGGCCTCGCGCGGCTGCGCGTCCGGCCGGACGCGATGCAGGAGTAGACCTGGCCGGCGATCGCGGCACGCTGCTCGCCGGCCGCTGCCGCGGCGCGGCCCGCGTCGCGCGGCGCACGCGCGAGACCGACATCGAGGTCGCGGTGGATCTCGACGCGCGAGCGACCGGTCATCATATCGCGACCGGGCATCGGATTCTTCGACCACATGCTGGAGCAGATCGCGCGGCACGGCGGCTTTTCGCTGCAGCTGCAGCTGCACGCGGCGACCTGCACGTCGACGAGCACCACACCGTCGAGGACTGCGCGCTGGCGCTCGGCGAGGCCCTGCGCGACGGCGCTTGGCGACAAGCGCGGCATCGCCCGCTACGGCTTCCTGCTGCCGATGGACGAGGCCCAGGCGCAGGTCGCCATCGACCTGTCGGGCCGCCCCTACGCGGTGTTCGAGGGCCGCTTCGGCCGCGAGCGGGTCGGCGAGCTGCCGACCGAGCTGGTGCCGCATTTCTTCCGCTCGCTGGGCGAGACGCTCGGCGCCGCGATCCACGTCGCGGTGCGCGGCGAGAACACGCACCACATGGTCGAGGCCTGCTTCAAGGGCGTCGGCCGCGCGCTGCGCCAGGCGATCGCGGCTCGAGGGCAGCGAGCTGCCCGAGCAGCAAGGGCGTGCTGTGAGCGGACGTCGGTCATCATCGACAGCGGCGGCGCCAACATCGCCTCGCTGCGGTTCGCGCTCGAGCGGCTCGGGACGGCGCGCCGAGCTGACCGCGGATCCCGCGCGGCATCCAGAGTCGCGCCAGCCACGTGATCCTGCCCGGCGTCGGCGCCGCGGCGGACGCCATGGCGCGCCTGCGACGCGCTCGGGCTGGAGCGCGTTGATCCCGCGCTGACGCAGCCGGTGCTCGGCATCTGCCTCGGCATGCAGCTGCTGTTCGAGGCACAGCGAGGAAGGCGACACGCGCTGCCTCGGCGTCCTGCCCGGACACGCGCGCCGCGTTCGCCGCCGACCGCCGGCGCCCGGTCCCGCACATGGGCTGGAACGACGTCAGCGTCGATCCCGCGCAGCATCCGCTGCTGCGCCGGCATTCCGCGACGGCGACTACGCCTATTTCGTGCACAGCTACGCGCTGCCGCTCGGCCCGACACCGTCGCCGCCGGCGACTACGGCGGCGCCGTTCTCGGCGGTCGTCAGCCGCGGCAATTTCCACGGCACGCAGTTCCACCCGGAGCGCTCGGCCGGCGCCGGCGCCCGCATGCTCGGCAACTTCCTGGCGCCTGCGACTGATGGAACTGATCCCGTCCATCGATCTGCGCGGTGGCAGTGTCGTGCGGCTGCTGCCAGGGCGACTTCGACGCCGAGACCCGCTACGACGCTGACGCCAGCCGCACTGCTCGACCGCTACGCTGACGCCGGCGCGCCGGCGCCTGCACGTCGTGGACCTCGACGGCGCCCGCGACGGCGTCGCCGGGCAACGCGCCCGATCGCTGCGCGCACTGGCGGCGCGACGGCGCGGCTTGCGCATCCAGGCCGGCGGCGGCGTGCGCGACGCGCCGAGGCCGTCGAGCGCGCTGCTGGCCGCCGGCGTCGAGCGCGTCGTCATCGGCAGCGTCGCCGTCCGAGCCCCCGGAGACGGTCGTCCGCTGGCTCGCGCGATTTCGGCGCCGATCGATCGTCGCTGGCGCTCGACGTGCGCATCGACGACGGCGGTACCCCGCGCCTCGCGACGCCACGGCTGGCGCGAGCAGTCGCAGCTGTCGCTGTGGGAACCGGTCGACGCGCTTGCCGCAGCGCCGGCCTCGCGCCACGTGCTGTGCACCGACATCGCCGCGACGGCGCGCTGGCCGGACCCAATCTCGACCTGTACCGCGAAGCCGTGCGCGCGCTTTCCGGCCCTCGCCTGGCAGGCCTCGGGCGGCGTGCGCGATGCCGCCGACCTGCTGCGCTCGCCGCCATCGGCGTTGCCGCCGCGATCAGCGGCAAGGCCCTGCTCGAGGGTCGGATCACGCGATGAGGAGCTCGCGCCATTCTTGCCCGCCGCATAATTCCCTGCCTCGACGTCCGCGACGGCCAGGTCGTCAAGGGCGTGCGCTTTCGCGATCATCGCGTCGTCGGCGACATCCTCGAGCTCGCCGCAGCGCTATCGCGACGAAGGCGCCGACGAACTGGTCTTCTACGACATCACGCGCGAGCCCGGCAGGGCCGCTCGGTGGACCGCAGCTGGATCGGCCGGGTCGCGCGGCGTGCTCGACATCCCGTTCTGCGTGGCCGGCGGCATTCGCAGCGTCGCCGACGCCGAGGCCGTGCTCGCGGCGGGCGCGGAGAAGATCTCCATCAACTCCCCGGCCCTGGAGCGATCCGGCGCTGATCGACGAGCTCGCGCGGCGCTTCGGCACGCAGTGCGTCGTCGTCGGCATCGACAGCCAGGCACGTCGACGGCGAGCTGGCGCGTGCACCAGTACACCGGCGACCCGGACGCGCAGCCGCAGCGCGGCGCGGCGACACGCTCGACTGGGTGCGCGAAGTGCAGGCACGCGGCGCCGGCGAGATCGTGCTGAACTGCATGGACGTGGACGGCGTCCGCAGCGGCTACGATGTCGAGCAGCTCGCCGCGGTCCGGGCGCTGTCTGCAGCGTGCCGCTGGTCGCCTCCGGAGGCGCCGGCAGCCGCGAGCATTTCGCGCAGGTCTTCCGCGAGGCCCGCGTGGACGCGCGCGCTCGCCGCCAGCGTGTTCCACAGCGGCGCGATCGCGCATCCCGGACACTCAAGGCCTGGCTCGCGACCGCAGGGAATCGAGGTGCGGCCATGAAGCTCGGCGACATCGGCTGCACTGGACTGGGACAAGGGCGACGGGCTGCTGCCGGCCATCGTGCAGCACGCGCGCGACTGGCGCGGTGCTGATGCTCGGCTACATGAATCGCGAAGCCCTGCGAGCGCACGCTGGGCGAGCGGACGCGTGACCTTCTTCAGCCGCAGCCGCCAGCGGCTGTGGACCAAGGGCGAGACCTCCGGCAACTTCCTCGAGGTCGCTGGCGGTCAGCGACCGACTGCGACCGCGATACGCTGCTGGTGCAGGCGCTGCCGGCCGGCCCCGTCTGCCACAACGGCACGCCGACCTGCTTTCGCGGAGGCGCAGCCGCGCGCTGCCGGCCGGCTGGCGCTTCCTGGACGCAGCTCGAGGAGATCATCGCCGAGCGCATTGCGCAGCAGCCGGAGGGCAGCTACACCGCGCGAGCTGCTTGCGCAGGGTCCGCAGCCGCATCGCGCAGAAGGTCGGCGAGGAAGGCGTCGAGGTCGCGCTCGCCGCGGTCGGCAGCGACGACGACAAGCCGTGATCGGCGAGTCCGCCGACCTGCTCTACCACCTGCTCCTCATGCTCAGGCATCGGGGCATCGGCCTCGGCGCGGTCGACCTCCGAACTGGAACTCCGTCACGCCGCGCGGCAGCGTGCCAGCGCGGGGGATTGAACATGCGTAGCGTCATCCTGGCACTCGCGTCGCGATTGCGGTTTCCGTGGCTGTTCGCCATCACCGTCGTGCTGTTCCTGGTCAATCTGGTGGTGCCGGATCCGGTCCCGTTCCTGGACGAACTGGTGCTGGCCCTGTTGGCGCTGGTGTTCGCGGCCTGGCGGCGCAGAAAGCCGGCGCAGCCGGCGCTGGACCGGGACCGCGAGACCTGAGACGGCTGGCGCCGGCCGCGTCAGGGCTGCGCACGAGCGCGTCCGGCCGCGGACACCATCCAGACCGCGCCCGCCCCGGTCAGCGCCGCCGCCACGAAGAAGGCGATATCGACCCCGAAACCCTCCCACAGCAAGCCGAACATGAGCGCTCCCGGCAGGGCGAACAGGCCCGTGGCGAGGTGATAGAGGCCGAACACGGTGCCGCGCAAGCCTGCCGGTGCCGTGTCTCCCACCAATGACCGCTCCGCCGCCTCGGTCAACGCCAGCGTTATGCCGTAGGCCATGAACAGTATCCAGACGGCGGCCCCGGTCGCTGGCAACAGGCCGAGCGCCACCAGCACCGCGGCGCGCAAGGTCCAGCCACCGATCAGCACCGGCAGACGGCCGACCCTGTCCGACAACTTGCCCGCCGGCATCACCACCAGCATCTTGGCCAGGCTCGCCGCCGCCCAGACCAGCGGCACCCAGATAATCTCGAGCCCCTGTTGCGTCGCCCACAACACGACGAACGCTTCCGGTACCGCCGCCAGGGCCAGCACCGCCGCCGCGCCGACCAGGGCCTTGAGGCGGCGGTCGAGCGAAGACCACTCGAGACGAGGCGCGGGCTGCGACCGGGCCGGCGGGTCGGGCGGCAGCCCCCAGATGACCAGCGCCAGCACGACGACACCGGGAACGATCGAGTAGGCGAACACGTCGGCAAGACTCGCGCCGCTGGTCAGCACCCAGAATGCCGCGAGCGGACCAAGCACCGCGCCGCCATGATCCATGGCGCGATGAAATCCGAAAGATCGCCCACGCGACGCTTGGCGACGTGGCCGCGGTGATCATCGCGTCGCGGGGCGCAGTGCGTACGCCCTTGCCCACGCGGTCGGCGAAGCGCAGCGCGAGCACCCAGGCCCAGCCGAGCGCCAGCCCGATCGCCGGCCGGGCGACGTTCGAAACGCCGTAGCCGGCCAGCACCAGTCTCTTCGCGCCCACGCCGCGATCGGCGAGGCGCCCCGAGAGGACCTTGAGGACGCTGGCGGTGGCCTCCGCGACGCCTTCGACGAGGCCGACGATCGCGGGTCCGGCGCCGAGCACGGCCGTCAGGAAGACGGGCAGCAGCGGCGTGATCATCTCGCTCGCCGCGTCATTGGCGAACGAGACCAGGCCGAGCACCACGACGGTTCGCGGCAGGCGGTGCAGCAGAGCGCTACTCAAGCCGGCTCCCTGCCCCGCCGGGCATGCTGCTACAGCACCAGTTCTTCGGCGACGGGGCGCAGGTTGTAGTGCGAGCCCATTACCGCGCCATAGGCGCCGGCATTGGCGACGAGCAGGACATCGCCCTCCCGCGTCGGCGGCAGGACGCGGTCGCGTCCCAGCACGTCGCCGGATTCGCAGATCGGGTCCGACCACGGTGAAGACCTGTTCGCCTGTCTCGTCGAGGCGGGTGAGGTTGACGATCTCGTGATAGGCGCCGTAGAGCGCCGGACGGATCAGCGAGTTCATGCCGGTTGCCACGCCGAGGTAGCGCAGACTGCCCTTGCCCTTGAGCTGCGTGACGCGGGCCAGCAGCACGCCGGCCGACGCCACCACGTAGCGGCCCGGCTCGAGCCACAGCTGGTACTGCGGGTGCGCCTCGCGAAACGGCGCCAGGGCGGCGTCGAGCTGCGCCGAGATCCACGCTCGGCTGCCCCGCCCTCTCCGGCACGCCCAGTCCGCCACCGAGGTCCAGCGTGCGCACCGACGGGAAGCGAGCGCGCCGCCTCGGCCAGCGTCCTGGCGGTGTCGAGCCACATGGCCACGTCGAAGTTGCCGCTGCCGGTATGCGCGTGCAGCCCGGTGATCGTGGCGCCGGCCGCGGCCGCCGCCGCGTCGAGCTCCTCGAGCTCGAACAGCGGTATCGCCGAACTTCGAGTGCACGCCGGCGGTGCGGACATGATGATGGTGACCGTGCCCATAGCCGGTGTCGATGCGCACGATCACCTCGGCGCCACGGAACACCTCCGGCCATTGGCGCAGCACGTACAGGTTGTCGACGGTCAGGCGAATGCCGCTGGCAAGCGCCCAGGCGTACTCCTCGCGCGGCGCGAAGTTCGGCGTGAACAGGATTCGCGAGCGATCCAGGCCGGGGACCGACTGCAGGACGTGCTCGACCTCGCCACGCGAGACGCACTCGAGGTCGAGACCGGCGGCGGCCACCCGCTGCAGGATCTCCGGGTGGGAGTTGGCCTTGATCGCATACAGCACGCGCGCGAACGAGGACATCGTCTTGAGCGCCCGCGCCTGGCGGTCGACCTGGTCGAGGTCGTAGACATAGGCGGCGTCCCGGTCCGCGAAGCGCCGCAGCAGCGCGTCACGACGCTCCTGCCACCAGGGCGGGGAACCCGCGGCGCCAACGACCGGTGCGTACAACTGCTCCCAGGTCGGGCCCATGACCGGATCGTTCACAGTGGCGCGGATCAGCAGGTCGTGGAGCTGCGTGACGAGGCGATCGCCCTGGTCCTCGTCGATCACGAAGGTGAAGTTGAGGTCGTTGGCCGCCTGGCTGACGAGGTGGATCTTCTGCTCCTCGAACAGCTCGAAGGCGTCGCCGAGCTTGTGGATGATGGCGCGGATGTTGCGCCCGAGCAGCGACAGCGACGCGCAGGGTCCGATGACGCGCACGCGACACAGCTTCGACAGGTCGCCGACGAGCAGTTCCATCGTATCGGCATCGAGGGTGTTGGCCTGCGGATCGAGCGACACGGTGACGTTGGTCTCCGAGGTCGAGACCAGGTCGACGGACAGGCCATGGTCCTTGAACACGCGGAAGGCGTCGGCCAGGAAGCCGACCTGGTGCCACATGCCCGGGCTGTCCATCGAGACCAGCGTGATGCCGCGCCTGAGCGCCACGGCCTTGACCTGGGCGCCGCTGTCGGCAGGCTGCGCGCTGATGACCGTGCCAGGCTGGTCCGGGGCTGTGCGTGGCGTAGATGTGCAGCGGGATGGCGTGCTGGCGCACCGGCAGGATGCAGCGCGGATGCAGCACCTTGGCGCCGCTGGTCGCGATTTCCTGCGCCTCGTCGTAGTGCAGCGACTTCAGCAGGCGTGCGGTCGGCACGTCGCGCGGGTTCGCCGAGAACATTCCCGGCACGTCGGTCCAGATCTCCAGACGCGCGGCGGCAGATACGCGCCGCGATGTACGCCGCGGAGGTGTCGGAGCCGCCGCGCCCGAGCAGCACGGTGTGTCCGTCCTCGTCGGCGGCGATGAAGCCCTGGGTCAGGATGACCGTGCCGAGCGCCTGCAGGCGCTCGCGCAATGCAGGATCCGGGTCGAAGGCACAGGTGGCGGACAGCAGCGCCGCGCGATCGGTGGCGTCGCGCCGCTCTTCGGCGGTGAGCATCTGGCGGGCATCGACCAGCGTGGTCGCGACACCCTGGGCGTTCAGGAACGCCGCGCCGAGCTCGGTCGCCATCAGCTCGCCGGTCGCCATGACCCGGGCGCGCACCGCGGTCGCTGACCTCGCCGACCAGCGCGATGCCGGCAGCGATCTTCTCCAGATCGGCCAGATGGTTGCGGACACCCTGCGGCAGCGCGATGCCAAGCTCGTCCGCCAGCGCCTGATGCCGCGAACCGATCGCCTCGAGATCCGCCTGGTGCCGCCCCTCCAGCGCCCGGGTCAGCAGCCCGTCCAATGCATCGGTCACGCGTGACACGGCCGAGTGCACCACGACCGGTGCCTCGCCCGCCGCGACGCGCTCACGCACGACGCGGACGATGTTGGTCCAGTTCGGCAGCGAGGACACGCTGGTGCCACCGAACTTGAGCACGACCCACGGCGAACCCGGCGCGATCATTGGATTCCTCGACTCGAAATGCCTGGCGGTGGCCCGATGCCGGGCGCGCCCGGCATTTTGCATTGCAACGGCGTGTCTTGTCGCGGCTGTCGGCGCCGGCTTCCGCCCCAAACGAAAAAGCCGCGCGCGTCGCACGGCTTTCGCTACCCGCAGGTCAGCGCATCGTCAGGCTTCGTCGCCCTCGAAGTCGTCGTTGAGCGCGCGCTTCAGGCGCCGCTCGTTGAGCACGTCTTCGAGGCGGCTCCACGCGGCCTGCGTGCTCTTGCGACCGGGCTTGATCCGGCCACCGGGCACGACGATCATTTTGTCGAGGTCTCCCTCGCCGTCGCCCTCATCCTCGAAATCGTCGTCCAGAGTGAACTCGTCGCGCTCGCTCATTGGAGTGAAATCTCTTCTAGATCAGAAGCCTAAGGGGGTTTGTGCAAGAAAATCGCTGCGAAATATATACAAAATCCGCCGGCGATCAAGCCCTCACGAGAGGGCCCAGCGAACGGGACTGCCGCGTTGAAGTCCAAGCGCCTCGGCGGCGCACCCCTCGACCACGGCGGCTTCGATGACCTCGAGCGCATTCACCAGGGCAACCGCGGTACCGGGTGGCGCGTCACCGTAGGTTCGCACCCAAGGCAAGGCGTGGTCACCAAACCAGACCTGTCCAGTTCTCGAATCCACATCTAGAGAAAACTCTATATTACTGAATAGATTACCGAATCTATCGACGTGCACGACCTCGCCCAGGCACACCCCAGCGTCGCGGTGCGCAACCGGCCAACTGCCGCGCTGCCAGTCATCGACGGGCGGGCCAAGGTCCGCGAACTCGAGGCGCCCGGCGAGCCAATCGCCGGCCAGTGGGGCGAAGATGTCCCGGCCGTGGAAAGTGGCGCTCGGCGCCCCGCTCGTACTGGCGGCGAGCACCCCAGCAGAGATCCTGCGCACCTCGCACCGCCGGTTGACGAGCACCGGCCCGAGCAGGCCGTTGTCCGGGGCGAGGAAGAACCTGTCCTCGCAACAGGCCGCGAGCAGGCCCCGCGGGGTCCCCACCCCTGGATCCACGACGGCGACATGCAGGCTGCCCGGCGGCAGGAAGCGCAGGCTGCGGCTGAGCCAGAAGCCGGCCTCGCCCGGGCGAAATGGGGTGATGGCGTGCGTGAGATCGACCACGACGGCAGCGGGGCAGCGGCCCAGCAGTGCCAGCTTCATTTGTCCGACGAATGGATCCTGTAGCCCGAAATCCGTCGTCAACGTGACCAGCCCGCCTGGACGGGTCATGTCATCGCGAGCCCTGGCCGAACGGCGCTGGCGATCAGCGGCACTTCTTCAGGCACTCGGCGTACTGGTCGTCGCAGGCCTTGGCCTTGCGCTCATCGTTGCCGGCCCTGGCCATGCACTGGTCGGACTCGACGTCGCATTGCGCCACGCACTGCTCGGAAGCCAATGGGCGGAGATCGCCGCCGGTCGCCGCCCATACGCCGGCGAAAAAGACCAGCGCGGCACCCGCGAAAATCAACCTCGCCTTGTTCAGTTTCACGACAATTCTCCGGCCGGATGACCTACCGCCTCCGGATTGAGACGCCTGCATTCACTTATAGGCCAACGCTCGACGACCCGCAATCGGCACTGGCGCAAAGCCGCGACTAGGCGCCGAACGCGCGCAGCAGCATGCGCACGCCGGTCAGCAGCAGGAAGGCACCGAACGCCCAGCGCAGCCAGCGGCGCGACAACGCGTGGGCGAGCCTCGCACCCAGCGGAGCGGCGAGCACCGTCGTGGGCAACAGGGCGGCGACCGCGATCAGGTTCACGTATCCCACGCTGCCGGCCGGCAGCCCGGCCGCACCCTGCCCGAGCAACGCATAGCCGAGCGCCGCAGGCAGCGCGATCCACAGACCCAACCATGCCGACGTGGCCACGGCCCGATGGACGGGAACGCCGAAGGCCGACAGTGCCGGCACGGTCAGGGTCCCGCCGCCGATGCCCATCAGTGCCGAGACCAGCCCTATGCCTCCAGGCAACGCCAGCCATGCTGGGCCTTGAGGCACCCGCTCGATCGCTGCCGCCTGATCCGTTTCCAGCATCATGCGCGCGGCCATTGCCAGCGCCACCACCGCGAAGACCGCGGCGAGCACCCCGCCGGCGACCGCGGACGCCAGCAAGGCGCCAATGATGGCACCGGCTGCGACCGGCAACGACCAGCGCCGCGCAATGGGCGCATCCAGTGCGCCGCGCCGGTGATGCGCGAGGGCGGACGACACCGCCGTAGGCACTATCGTGGCCAGCGACGTGCCGACCGCGAGGTGCATCCGCACGTCCTCCGCGACGCCAAATCGCTCGAACACGAAATCGAGCACGGGCACCAGCACGATGCCGCCGCCCACTCCCAGCAGTCCGGCCAGCACGCCGGCGCCCAGCCCGGCAACGGCGATGGCCGCGGCCAGCAACCACAGCGATTCGGTCATCGAGCGTCCGGGGTTGCGCCGCGCAGCAACTCGCCCCCAGCGGCCATTTCGGCGGCGCGAACCAGCGCATGCACCATCGGGCCCAGCGCGGCAAAGCGGGCGTCGCGCGTCTGGCCGAGGCGATAGCGGTAGTAGATCTGCTGCGCGACCACCGCGAGGCGGAACAGGCCGAACGCGTAGAAGAATTCCCAGTCGCCACCTTCGATGCCAGCGGCGGCGGCGTAGCGGCGAATGAATTCGATGCGTCGCATCGAACCGGGCAAATGGGTCGGCAGTGTCCGCGTCGCGGCCAGCCACGGCGGGTCATCCGCCTGGATCCAGTAGGCCAACGAACAGCCGACGTCCATGCGCGGGTCACCGAGCGTGGTCATTTCCCAGTCGAGCACGCCGATCAGACGCGACGGCTGCCCGGGGTCGAACACCACGTTGTCGAGCTTGTAGTCGTTGTGCAGCAGCACGGCGCGGGCGGCCTCCGCCGGCAGGTTCGCGTGGAGCCATTCCAGCACCGGGCCCGCTTGCGGCGCGTCGTCGGTTCCGGCGCGCTCCAATCGCCGCGCCCAGCCCTCCACCTGGCGCTGCACGTATCCCGCCGGCTGTCCGAGATCACCGAGTCCCGCCGCAGCGAAGTCCACGGCGTGCAGGCGGGCCAGGCCGTCGGCCAGTGCTTCCTGCTGGGCCCGCACGAGCGCAGGGACCGGCTCGATGCCGGCGGGATACTCGCGCCGCAGGATGATGCCGCGGATCCGCTCCGCCAGATAGAAGGGTGCGCCGATGACCGTCTCGTCCTCGCAGTAAGCGACCGCGCGGGGTGCTTCCGGAAAGCGCCCTTCGAGCGCTTTCAGCACGCGATACTCGCGCCCCATGTCGTGCCCGGACCGCGGCCGGGTGCCGAACGGCGGGCGGCGCAACACCCACTCCACCCCGGGCGCACGCAGCAGATAGGTCAGGTTCGAGAAACCCGAGGCGAACTGGCTGACCTCCAGCGGCCCGCGGAAACCGGGTACTGCCGAGCTCAGATATGCGGCCAGCCGGGTCGCATCGAGTTCCTCTCCGGCCCGCACCGAGCCGGGCGAGTCGACGCTGGCTCACGCCCTGGCGGCCTTGAGGATGCGCCGCGCCACCGAGAGCTTGTGAACTTCGTCGGGGCCGTCGTAGATGCGCGCGGCGCGTTCCTCCCGGTAGAACCAGGACAGCAAGGTGTAGTCGGTCACGCCGAGGCCACCGTGCGCCTGCAAGGCGCGGTCCACGACACGCTGCAGTACGTCGGCGACGAAGAACTTGATCATGCTGACCTCGTCCCGTGCCGCCTTGGCGCCCTCGTGGTCGATCTTCCAGGCGGCCTCCAGGACCGCCAGACGCGCGGCGCGGATCTCGGCGGCGCTCTCGGCGATCCAGGCGCGCACGATGTCGCTCTCGGCAAGACGGCGGCCCTCGGGCGTGATCTTCCTTTCCAGGGCGCGCGCCACCATCAACCCGAGCGCACGATCGCAAATGCCGAGCCAGCGCATGCAGTGATGGATGCGACCCGGTCCCAGCCGTGCCTGCGCGAGACGGAAGCCTTCACCGCGCGGTCCCAGCAGGTTGCCGGCCGGCACCCGGCAGTTCTCGAACCGCACCTCGCCGTGGCAGAACAGGTCCCTGCCCGCGTGACCCATCACCGGAGTGATCCGCTCGACCGCGTAGCCCTTCGCGTCGGTCGGCACGAGAATCATGCTGGCGCGCTGATGCACCGGCGCCTCGGCATCGGTCACCGCCATCACGATGCACAGCGACGCGCCGTCCGCGCCCGTGGTGAACCACTTGCTGCCGTCGATCACCCACTCGTCGCCGTCGAGGCGCGCAGTCGTGGCGAGCATGAGTGGATTCGCGCCGCTGTTGTCCCGCTCGGTCATGGCGAAGCAGCTGCGAATCGTGCCGGCGGCAAGCGGTGCCAGCCAGCGCTGCTGCTGCGCCGGGGTCGCATACATGTGCAGCAACTCGACATTGCCCGCGTCCGGGGCGTTGCAGCCGAAGGCATAGTGGCCGAGCGGAGACCGGCCCAGCGCCTCCGAGACGAGACCGTGAGTCAGCAGGTCGAGGCCCAGGCCACCCAGCTCAACCGGGTAGTTGGGACCCCACAGTCCCAACTGCTGGACTTCCGCACGCCGTTCCCGGATGCGCGGCAACAAGGCGTCGTAGTCCGCGGCGAGCAACAGCGGTTCCAGCGGCACGAGACGGGAATCCACGAACTCGCGGATTCTGCCGACCAGCTCCGTGGTGGCGGGTGACGTCGAAAAATCCATGTGAACCTCGCTTTCAGCGATAGGTGATGAGGTGCGCCAGGCCCGGCCGCTCCAGATGCGGGATGGCGTTGAGGGACTCCACGGTAGCGGTCGAGCCATCGAACAAAACCCGCGTCACGCCGGTATTGTAGAAGTTAAGCTTCAGGCGCAGCAGGTCCCAGTCACCCAGCCCGAGGATCGCCTGGATCCCCGCCGCCAGGGAGCCGGCCGAGCCAAACACGACGGCGGTCTGTCCGCGCCCCAGCTCCTGCATCAGCTCACGCAGTGCGGCGGCGCAGCGCTCGCGAAACTCGGCATAGGATTCCACTTCGCTCAGTCGTCCGTCGGCCCAGGCCTTGAGGGCCCGCTCGATCAAGCGATGGAAATGACGCCGGTCATTGCGGGACCCGGCCAGGTCGAAGGGCTCTGGAGAAACGCGTTGCAGCGCGCGCAGCAATTCCTCGTGGTCGTACTCTTCCAGACCCGGCACGGATCGGGTCGCGGCCCCGCCCAGCGCGCCGGCGAACGCCGTGGCGGACTCGAGCTGGCGGCGCAGCAGCCCGCTATAGATCCACGGCGCCGGCCGCTCGAGCGCCCGCCAGTGCGCGGCCAGATGCCGGCATTGCTCGCGGCCGAGCGGCGACAGGCGATCGTAGTCGTCGCTTCCCCAGCTCGCCTGACCGTGACGCACCAGATACAGCGAGCTCAAGACAGGCCTCGAGTCCGGGGCCGGGTCGAGGTCACGCGAGCCAGCCGCCGTCGACCGTGATGCAGGAGCCGGTCGTGTAGGAGGCCGCGTCTGACACCAGGTACAGCACCGCACCCGCCATTTCCTCGGGCTGCGCGATCCTGCCGAGCGGCACCAGCCGTTCCACCATCGCGCGGGTGCGTGCATCGGCGTGCAGCGCCGTCGCAAAGCGGGTTTCCGTGATGCCCGGCAGCAGCGCATTGACCCGTATGCCGAGGCGTCCGAATTCCTTCGCCAGCCCCTGCGTCATGTTGATGATGGCGGCCTTGGTCATCGAGTAGACGGCCTGACCGTCCATCGGCCTGACGCCGTTGACCGAGGCGACATTGACGATCGCGCCACTGCCCTGCTCGCGCATGCGACGGCCCGCCTCCACCGACGCCCAGAAGTAGCCGCGGATGTTCACGTCGACCGTCTTGGTATAGGCGCCCAGATCCATGTCGAGAGCCGGCCCAAAGTACGGGTTGGTCGCGGCGTTGTTCACAAGTATGTCGATGCGGCCATGACGGGCGGCGACGCCCTCCATCAGTGCGCTGATCTCGGCCGGTTCGCCGATGTGGCAGCCGGCCGCCTCGGCCTTGCCGCCGGCCGCGGCGATTTCCTCGACGACCGCCGCGCAGCTGTCAGCTTTGCGGCTGCTGACGACGACCATGGCGCCGTGAGCGGCCAGCTTCATCGCGATGGCGCGACCGATGCCGCGGCTTGCGCCGGTGACGACCGCGACGCGGCCACTGAGATCGAAACTGTTGTCTTGCACGCTCTCTATCTCCCTGCGGCGCGGCCCATCAGGCGCCGATTTCGCCCATGACCGCCTTGACCTCTAGGAACTCACGCAAGCCATGTTCGCCCCACTCGCGGCCGTTGCCGGATTGCTTGTACCCGCCGAATGGCGCGAGATTGTCGAGCGGGGCGCCGTTGAGGTGAACCATCCCTGCGCGCAGGCGCCGGGCGACCGACGCTGCGCGCGCATTGTCGCCGGACCACACGTAGGCGGACAGGCCATAGGGGGTGTCGTTGGCGATGCGCACCGCCTCCGCCTCGTCGCCATAGGGAATGACGGCCAGCACCGGCCCGAACACTTCGTCGCGCGCAATGCTCATGCTGTTCGACACCGCGGAGAACACGGTCGGCCGCGCATACCAGCCCCGCTCGAACCCGGCGGGGCGCCCGGGCCCGCCCGTCACCAGCCGGGCACCCTCGCCGATGCCGCGCTCGATGCAGGCCTGGACGCGCTCGAATTGCGCCTGCGAGACCAGCGGGCCCATCTGGGTCTGCGGATCGTTCGGGTCGCCCACCCGCACCTGCTCCGCGACCTGGCGGGCAATCGCTTCCACGGCTTCGAGGCGTGCCGCAGGCACCAGCATGCGCGTGGGCGCATTGCAGGACTGGCCGCTGTTCTGCATGACCGCGAGCACGCCGGCCTTGACCGCCCGCTCCAGATCCGCGTCGTCGAGGATGATGTTCGGTGATTTGCCGCCGAGTTCCTGGTGCACGCGCTTCACGGTCGGCGCCGCGTTACGCGCCACCTCGATGCCCGCCCGGGTCGAGCCGGTAAACGACACCATGTCGACGTCGGGATGCGAAGCGAGCCGTGCTCCCACGGTCCGGCCGTCGCCGTGCACGAGATTGAAGACACCGGGCGGCACCCCGGCGTCGTCCATGACCTGCGCCCACAGGGCGGCGGACAACGGTGCCAGCTCCGACGGTTTCAGCACCATGGTGCACCCCGCCGCGAGCGCCGGCACTACCTTGCAGGCAATCTGGTTGATCGGCCAGTTCCAGGGCGTGATGAGCGCACAGACGCCTATGGGCTCCAGCACGATCCGGGCACTGCCCGCGGTGGTCTCGAACCGGAAGTGATCGAGCACCTTGAGCATCGCGGCAACGTGGCCGGCACCAGAAGGCGCCTGGGCGCGCTGCGCCAGGGTGACTGGTGCCCCCATTTCCAAAGTGATCGCCGCCGCGAGCTCCTGCGAGCGGGCGCTCAATGCCTGCTTGACGCGCTCGAGCAGCGCAGCCCGCGCCGCAGGCGCCGTGGCGGCGAAGTCCGGGCCCGCCGCGAGCGCCGCGGCGACCGCGCGATCGGCGTCCGCCACCCCGCCGAGGCTGACGCTGCCGACCACCTCTGCGGTCGCTGGATTGACGATCGGCATGGGCGCGGGTTCGAGCGGCGCGACCCACCGGCCGCCGATGTAGAAACTGCCCGCGTCTCGACCCATGACCGGCTCCTGAGGCTGTGAGCGGGCATTCTACCGCGCGACGCCGGATCAGGGCCTCGCGCCCGCGCAAACGTCGCGCGCCGGTCCGGAGGTTACAATCGCCGCCTGATGCGCCGCGGAGAGTGACGCGTGTTGATTCCCCGACGAGAGCTCGACTTCCAGGTCCAGCAGGTGCTCGATGCCGCCGGCCTGTGTTCCGCGCCGCGCTTTGGCATGCACGATCAGGAGGTGCTGTCCGGCGTGATCGATTCCGCCTGGCGCATCGCCGCGGAGCGATTCCTGCCCTTCGCGGCTCGCACCGACGTGGAGGAACCCCACTTCGACGGCGACCGGGTCGAGATGATCCCCGAAACGCGCCAGGCGCTGCGGGCGCTCAGTGAAGCGGGCTTCGTCGCCGCGCCCTTCGATACCGAGTGGGGCGGGCTGCAGCTTCCGCAAACCGTCACCCAGGCCTGCAGCGCCATCTTTGCCAGCGCGCACGTCGGCTTTCACGCCTACGCCATGCTGTCCGCCGGTGCCGCGAACCTGATCCTGCACTTCGGCACGGATACCCAGAAGCAGCGCTATGCGGTCCCGATGCTGGAAGGTCGCTTCTTCGGGACCATGTGCCTGTCGGAGACGCAGGCGGGTTCATCGTTGACGGACCTGCGCAGCCAGGCGCTGCCGCAGGCGGACGGGACCTACCGGCTGACCGGCAACAAGATGTGGATCTCTGGCGGAGACCACGACCTGGCGGACAACATCGTGCACCTGGTGCTGGCCAAGGTCCCCGGCGGGCCGCCGGGCGTGAAGGGCCTGTCGCTGTTCATCGTTCCGCGGCATCACGTCGCGGCCGATGGCCGGCTGGGCGAGCGCAACGACGTCCGCCTGGTCGGCATCAACCACAAGATGGGCTGGCGGGGCACCGTCAACACCGTGCTCGCCTTCGGCGAGCGCGGCGAGTGCGTAGCCCATCTGGTGGGACGGGAACACCATGGTCTCGGCTACATGTTCCAGATGATGAACGAGGCGCGCATCGGCGTCGGGATGTGCGCCGTCGGGCTCGGGTTTGCCGGCTATCTGAACGCCCTGGAGTATGCGCGTGGCCGCCCACAGGGCCGGCCGCTGACTGACAAGGACCCGGCCAGCACACCGGTGCCGATCATCCAGCACCCGGATGTGCGCCGCATGCTTCTCGCGCAGAAGGCCTGGGTCGAGGGCGGGCTGGCACTGGTGCTGTACTGCGCGCGGCTGGTCGACGACATGGCGATCTCCGCCGCCGGCACGGAGCGGGAGCGACTGGCGGACCTGCTGGAACTGCTGACCCCGATCGCCAAGTCCTGGCCGTCCGAGTTCTGCCTGGAGGCCAACAAGCTCGCGATTCAGGTCCTGGGAGGCTACGGCTATACGCGCGACTACCCGGTCGAGCGACTGTACCGGGACAATCGGCTGAACCACATCCATGAGGGTACCTACGGCATTCACGGGCTCGACCTGCTGGGCCGCAAGGTGAGCCTGCATGGTGGCGCGGGCTTCGCCGAGCTGGGCCGCCGGGTCGCCGCCACGGCGGCGTCGGCGCGCGACGTGCCCGTCATCGCGGCGCAGGCGCGGGAACTGGAGGCCGCATGGAGCGACGTGGAGGCGACCACGCGCGCACTCATGGAAGCCGCGCGCGGCGGACCGCCCGATGTCGCCCTGGCCAACGCAACGCTGTATCTGGAAGCGGTCGGCCACGTGGTTGTCGCCTGGCGCTGGCTAGCGCTGGCCGAGGCGGCGGCCGCCGCCATGCAGCATGCGGCGGCGGCGGAGCGGGATTTCTACCAGGGCAAGCTGGACGCCTGCCGCTATTTTTTCCGCTACGAGCTGCCACGTACCGGGCCACAGCTGGCGCTATTGCGCGCGCTCGACCGGACGACCATCGAGTTTCCGGAGGGCGGCTGGTAGGGCCGGCCGCCGGGCGCGCTCAGGGGAACAGCATCTCGCTGCGCCAGCCGGGACCGTCCCGCAGGAACGCGACCCGTTCGTGCAGCCGGAACGGCTTCTGCTGCCAGAACTCGATGCGCTGCGGCACGATGCGAAAGCCGGACCAATTTGGCGGGCGCGGCACTTCGCCGACCGGATACTTCAAGACGTACTCGGCGACGCGCTTCTCGAGCTCGAAGCGGCCCCGCATGACCTGCGACTGGCGGGATGCCCACGCGCCGATGCGCGAATCCCGGGCCCGCGACGCGAAATAGGCGTCCGCCTCGGCATCACTCACCGGTTCGACGCCGCCGTCGACGCGAACCTGCCGGTTCAGGCTCTTCCAGTGCAGGCACAGCGCCGCGCGCGGATTCTCCCGCAGGTCCATGCCCTTGCGGCTCTCGAGGTTGGTGTAGAACACGAGCCCGCGTGCATCGATCTGCTTGACGAGCACCATTCGCACCGACGGCGCGCCGCTGGCGTCGGCCGTGGCCAGTGCCGCCGCGTCCGGGTCATTCGGCTCGCTGGCCGTCGCCTCGGCCAGCCACTCGCGCAGTCGCTGGATCGGGTCGTCGTGCGCCATGGTCGGTCTTCCGGTCAGCCTGCCAGCGGTTGATAAGCGTAGCCGAGGTCGCGCGCGACGGCCTCGTGGGTGACCGCGCCCGCGTGGACATTGAGGCCGCCGGCGAGACCGGGATCACGGGCCAGGGCCTCACGCCAACCCAGGGCTGCCAGCGACTTCACGTACGGCAGCGTGGCATTGGTCAGCGCGAACGTGGAGGTGCGCGGCACCGCGCCCGGCATGTTGGTGACGCAGTAATGGATCACCCCATCGACCGTATAGGTCGGCTCCGCGTGGGTGGTGGGACGGCTGGTCTCGAAACAGCCTCCCTGGTCGATGGAGATGTCGACCAGCACGCCGCCCTTCTCCATGCGCGACACCATGCCCCGCGTCACGAGCTTGGGCGCCGCCGCGCCGGCGATCAGGACTGCGCCGATCACCAGGTCGGCCTGCGTGACCAGCCGCTCGATGGTCTCGACGGTCGAGTACGCGGTCTGGATGGCGTTGCCGAACTGTACGTCGAGCTCCCTGAGCCGCTTCAGCGAGCGATCCACGATGGTGACCTGGGCGCCCAGGCCGACCGCCATCTGGGCCGCGTTGGTGCCGGACACGCCCCCGCCGAGGATGATGACCCGCGCCGGCTGCACGCCCGGCACGCCGCCGAGCAGCACGCCGAAGCCACCGTAGGCCTTTTGCAGCGCCGTGGCGCCGACCTGGATCGACATGCGCCCGGCGACCTCGCTCATCGGCGTGAGCAGCGGCAGGGAGCCGTCGCGGGCGGTGACCGTCTCGTAGGCGATCGCGGTGCAGCCCGAGCTGACCAGCGCAGCGGCCTGCTCCGGGTCGGCGGCCAGGTGCAGGTAGGTGAACAGCACCTGCCCCTCGCGCAGCATGTGGCACTCCCCGAGCTGCGGCTCCTTGACCTTGACGATCATCTCGGCGGTGTCGAAGACGGCCTTGGCATCCGGCAGGATGCGGGCACCAGCGGCGACATACGCGTCGTCGTCGATGCCGATACCGGCGCCGGCGCCGGACTGCACGAGGACCTCGTGTCCGTCGGCGACGAGTTCGCGCACCCCCGCCGGAACCAGGCCGACCCGGTACTCGTGAATCTTGATTTCTTTCGGACACCCGATTTTCATGGCTCCCCCCGGTGCTGTGTGGTGCTCCCGCACATACGGTATGCCGGCTGGCCGGGCAGAGCCTTGCGTTGCCATTGCCCGGGCACCCTGTCACGCAAGAATCCTGTGTCAAACTCCCTCATGACCGCATAGACTGGCGTGATGGACAAGACGGACACCGCGATCCTGCGTGAACTGCAGCGCGACGCCAGGCTTTCCAACGTCGAGCTGGCCCAGCGCATCAACCTGTCGGAGTCGGCGACATTGCGCCGGGTACGCGCCCTCGAGGAAAGCGGCATCATCAGCCGTTACGTCGCGCTGCTCAATGCGCAGAAGGCCGGCTTCCCCACCAACGTGTTCGTGAACATCACGCTCCATCGCCAGGATCAGAAGGATCTGCTGGCCTTCGAGCAGGCCGTGCGCGGCGTGCCTGAGGTGATGGAGTGCTACCTGATGACGGGTGAGTCCGACTACCTGGTGCGGGTTGCCTGCCGCGATGCGGCCGACTTCGAGCGCCTGCACAGCCAGCACCTGACGCGGCTGCCGGGGGTGGCGCGCGTCCAGTCGAGCTTTGCGCTGCGCGTGGTGCGCCGGATGACCGAGTTGCCGATCGACTGACCGCACGGGGTGCGCTCGGGGCCGCGTGGTCGCATACTGGGCGCAGGAATCCGCCAATTGGGACAGTGCCATGGTTGCCGAACGAATCGAGTCCGTCATCGCCGCCACGGATACCGCGACAGTGGACGCCGCCTTCGCCTCGCAACGCAAGGCCGCAGGCGCGGAGCCCTACCCCAGCGCCGCGGTTCGTCGGGAGCGGCTCGACCGGCTCGCCGACGCGCTCACCCGGCACGAGTCGGCCATCCGCGAGGCGATCTCCGCGGACTTCGGCCACCGCGCACATGAAGAGACACTGCTGCTCGAGCAGTTCGTGAGCATGGAGGGCATACGCCACGCGCGGCGCCATCTGCGTGGCTGGATGAAGCCCGAGCGCCGCGCTGTGGCCTGGTGGAGTCTGCCGGCACGCGCGCGCGTGCTGCAGCAGCCGCTCGGCGTGATCGGCGTCATCGTGCCCTGGAACTACCCGCTGTATCTCGCGGTCGGGCCGATGACCGCCGCGCTGGCGGCGGGCAATCGCGTCATGCTGAAGATGTCTGAATTCACGCCGCGGTTTGGCGAGCTGTTCGCCCGCATCGTCGCGGAGTCGTTCCGGGCGGACGAGATCTGCGTGCTGAATGGCAGTGTCGAGGTGGCGCAGCATTTTTCGTCGCTGCCGTTCGATCATCTGCTGTTCACGGGCTCGACCCGGGTCGGCCGCGAGGTGATGCGCCAGGCCGCTGCGAACCTGACTCCCGTGACCCTGGAGCTCGGCGGCAAGTCGCCGGCCATCGTCACCGCGGACTTCGACCTCGACGAAGCCGCCCGGCGCATCACCCTGGGCAAGCTGGCGAACGCCGGCCAGACCTGCGTAGCGCCGGACTACGTGCTGGTGCCAGCCGGCAGCGAACAGGCGTTCATCGCCGCCTGCGCGAGGGCCGCGCAGTCCTACTACCCCACCGTCGTGGACAATCCGCAGTACACCTCGATCGTCAATGATCGCCAGTTCGCGCGCCTGCAGGCCCTGATCGAGGATGCGCGCGGCAAGGGCGCAACGATACATCCGCTGCATCCCGACGCAACGGCCAAGGAGCGCCGCCGGCTCGTGCCCGTGGCACTGACCGGCGTGACCGATGCCATGCTGGTCATGCAGGAAGAGATCTTCGGCCCACTGCTGCCGGTCGTGTCCTACCGGAATCTCGACGAGGCGATCGGCTACGTGAACGCCCGGCCGCGTCCGCTGGCGCTGTATCACTTTGGCGCTGGCGCGGACCGCGACCGGGTGCTGCGCGAAACCGTCGCCGGCGGAGTGACGGTCAACAACACGCTGTTTCACGTGGCGCAGGACAACCTGCCGTTTGGCGGTGTCGGACCGAGCGGCATGGGTCACTACCATGGGGTCGAGGGTTTCCGGACCTTCTCCAAGGCCAAGTCCGTTTTCTATGACGGCAGGCTGAGCGGCACGGTCCTGCTTCGGCCGCCGTACGGCAAACTGTTCCGGCTGGTCATGCGCGTGCTCTATCGCTGAACCGCCTGCCGCATGCCGATGATCGACTGGGACCTGCCCGAGCCGCACCTGCTGCGCCTCGCCGCCGCCAGCGACGACATCGACGGCTACGGCCACGTCAACAATGCCGTCTACGTGCGTTGGCTGGATCGCGCGGCCTGGTCGCATTCCGCGGCGCTCGGACTCCCCGCGGAAGCCTGTGCCCGCGGCCGGCGTGGCATGGTGGTGTGGCGCACCCAGATCAATTACCTGGCGCCGGTGTTTGCCGGCGATGCTGTCGAGATTGCGACCTGGATCGTGCGCAGCGATGGCCGCTTGCGGGTCGATCGCAGATTCCAGGTTGTCCGACCCCGCGACGGCGGGACCGTCTTGCGGGCCCTGCTGCACTACGTGTGCATCGATCTGGACAGCGGGCGACCGCGGCGCATGCCGCCGGACTTCGTGCAGCGCTACCAGCCGCTCGCCGCGACCCGCGCTGCTGTGGCCAGCCAGCCCGAGCCGTTCCGGCCTGGCGTCGAGCCGGAGCGCTGAGGGCGGCCAGCCGCCTCAACTCATGTGCAGGCCGCCATTCAGGGAGAAATCGGCGCCCGTGGCAAAGGCCGACTCGTCCGAAGCCAGCCAGGCGACGATCGAGGCGATCTCCTCGGGCTCACCGAGGCGCCCCACCGGAATGGTGGCCACGATCTTTTCGAGCACCTCGGGCTTCACCGCGCGAACCATGTCGGTGCCGATGTAGCCCGGTGAAACGGTGTTGACGGTGACGCCCTTGGCCGCGACTTCCTGCGCGAGCGCCATGGTGAAGCCGTGGATGCCCGCCTTGGCGGTCGAATAGTTGGTCTGTCCTCGTTGGCCCTTCTGGCCGTTGACCGAGGAGATGTTGATGATCCGGCCCCAGCCGCGATCCATCATGTCGTCGATCACCTGCTTGGTGACGTGGAACAGGCTGTTGAGATTCGTCTCGATGACCAGGTGCCACTGTTCGGACGTCATCTTCCGGAAGGACACGTCCCGCGTGATGCCGGCGTTGTTGACCAGCACGTCCACCGGGCCGAACTCCGCCTTGACGGCATCGAAAGCCGCCTTGGTCGACTCCCAGTCGGCAACGTTGCCTTCCGATGCATGCACTTCAAAGCCCGCCGCCCGCATCTCGTCCAGCCAGCGCTGCCGGCGGTGCGACCCCGGGCCACAGCCCGCAATGACGCGGTAGCCCTCCTGGCAAAGCCGCCTGGTGATGGCCGTGCCGATACCGCCCATGCCGCCCGTTACGTAGGCGACCCTGCCCTTCCCGCCCATGAATCCCCCTTGGCGCAGCGACCGTAGAACGCCTGAAGGAAATATCCCACCCGCTCACGGCACGCAAGGCGACTTTGGTCTGGCGCTGTGCCGTTCAGGGCCCTTTGCGGGATCTGAGCAGGCGCCAGATCGCGATCACCAGCACGATGAGCAGCAGCAGTTGAAAAGCTCGTGCCATCCGTCTCCGTCCTTCCGCTCTCGCGCCGTGACCCGCGGTCTCGACTGACCCGCCGGGCTTCTGTGGCCGGCATCATAGGCGATGCGCACGAAAAAAGGCGCCCGCGTCGGACGCGGGCGCCTGCAGCGAGATTGCGAACCTAGCTGCTACGGGCAGCTGCCAGGGAACAGCGGATCGTCCGTGCAGCCGAGCGCCTGCCAGTCGATCTGGTCGCCGCCGTGGCAGTCGGTGCAGTTGTTGTTCAGACCGAGCGCCCGTTCCTTCGGCGCCACTTCGTGGTTGACGGAGAGCAGCATGGTCGTATCGGCGAACTGGAAGCTGCCGGGCGTGTAGCTCTGGCCCGTGTACAGCGCGCCGTCCTGCAGCGCCAGATCCCAGTCGTACTTCGCCCAGAAGGGATTCGGTCCACCCTTGGCGCCGAACAGGTGCGGCACGACGAACTTGAAGGTGTTCGCGGTCGCATCGAAGGCCGCCGGCTGGTTGCCGACCATCAGCTTGTAGGTGGTGATCTTCGCACCGGGTGTGAAGCGATCCGCCGACGGCGAGGCCAGGTCCGCGGGCCCCGTGGCCGGAAACGTGTCGTTCACGCCAATCATCGCCTTGTTCCACTTGCCGTTCGTGTAACGCAGCGCCGGACGAACGTTCTTCTTCCAGACGAAGGTGCCCTTCATCTTGTCGTACAGCGGCTTGCCGGTGTCGGGGTCGACCGGAATCGGCGAGATGTCCTGCCCCGCGTCTTCCCAGTACCACTCGGTCTTGGTGGCCAGTTTCCGCGAAATCGCCGGAATGTGGCAGACCTGGCACTCGAGCGCGGTGTGGGTGGTGACGATGTTCTGCGCGGTCGTGCCGGCGTGGATTCCGGCCGCGTTGCCGTGGCAGTCCTCACAGGTCTTCATGTTGCCCTCGTCCACCGAGTGGTAGGGCATGCCGCCGATGCCGTGCGAGATGGCGTTGCCGTCGGCGTCGCGCTTGACGTCGTGACAGTCGACGCAGCTCATGTTGCCGCCGTCGGTCGCCATGTGGACGTCGTACTCACGAGTCGTCGCGATGAGGTCCGTCGACAGGTCGCCGTGCTTGACGTTGTCGCCGCCGCCCGCGCCGGCGTGGCAGAACAGGCAGGCCTTGCGGGTCGGGATGCCGCCGGCCTCGCCGACGCTCTGCGCCACCAGCTTCAGATCGACGGTCGGGTCCGGCGCGCCGGCTGACGGGGCGGCCTTCTTGTAGGTCCCGGTCTGGTCATGGCAGACGAGACAGTCGATGTTCTTGGGGTCGTCGAAATTGAATGTGGTATCCGACCAGCCGTAGCCGATGTGGCACTGCGTGCAGCGCCCCTCGTTGGACGGAACCGCGATGCAGAAGTTGTTGATGATGTCGGCCTTGCCGTGGATCTCCGCTTCGAAGCCCTCGATGTTCGAGGCCAGGCCCTGCCACTTCCAGTGGCCGGTCTCCATGACCTCGTCGGCGAGCTTGCCGTGGCAATTGAGGCACGACTGCGTGCCCTCGTAGTCGTTCTCTGCGAAGTAGCCCTTGTGCAGGCCTGCCGGGTTATAGCTGCCGTTCGGCGCGCGGCAGTCTTCGACGTCGACGACGCCATCCCCGTTCAGGTCCTCGTCGGGGAGATCGCGCACGCCGTTCTCGTTGAGATCCCAGCAGCTGATGCCCTGGTCCCCGGCGGCGCCCTGGGCGCCATCGAGCCCATCCTGACCGTCGTCGCCGCTGCAGCCGCCGAGGCCGAAAGCCAGTACGGCCACGGACGCGAGCGCAGCGACCCGCAACATTGCAAACACTGACCCGTTCATCGCGAACTCCCTGTTCAATCCTTGGAGATTTCGGTCAGACGGGCCGCCCCGGGACACGGGGCGGCCCGCCGCCAGGCAGGCATCGGTCGGGAAAGCGCTTGGGAATGGAGCCGTCATGAGTGCGTCGACGATGTCTGCTAAGCCACAGACATATCAACGTATTCTTATATTAGAAACTATGCGTATGGCTCCGTACCGCACTGCACAAAACCGAGGGGCCACGAGCTTGAGAGCTGCGGCAGGCAGAGAGGACGAGAGCACGCCAGCGACGGAGGCCTGAAGGCCTGATCAGAATTGGTCGGAGCGCCGAGATTCGAACTCGGGACCCCTTGCACCCCATGCAAGTGCGCTACCAGGCTGCGCCACGCTCCGACCGCTTGAACAGATGGGCGCGCCGGGGTCAGCTGCCGCGCCGAAGAGGGATGATAGCCGAACGCGCGCGGATCGGGGTGTCAGCGGCGCAGCATCCTCAGAATGTCCTCGAGTTCCGTGCGGACCTGCCGGATGACCTGCTGGCTCTGGGAGACGTCTTCGCGAGCCTCGTCACCCTCCAGCCGGTTGCGGGCTCCCCCAATGGTGAAGCCCTCGTCGTAGAGCAGACCACGGATCTGCCGGATCAGGATGACGTCCTGACGCTGGTAGTAGCGGCGGTTGCCGCGTCGCTTGACCGGCTTGAGCTGGGGAAACTCCTGCTCCCAGTAGCGCAGCACGTGCGGCTTGACCCCGCACAGCTCGCTGACCTCGCCGATGGTGAAGTAGCGCTTGGCCGGAATCGCCGGCAGATCGCTATTGTGGCTTGGTTCCAGCATAGGCCTCGACGCGCGCCTTCAACTTCTGCCCCGGACGGAAAGTCACCACCCGGCGGGCAGAAATGGGTATTTCCTCACCGGTCTTGGGATTGCGCCCAGGACGCTGATTCTTGTCGCGCAGATCGAAGTTGCCGAACCCCGATAGCTTGACCTGCTCGCCGGTGGCGAGCGCCGCCCTGATCTCCTCAAAGAACAGATCGACGAGCTCGCGCGCCTCGCGCTTGTTCAGGCCGAGCTGATTGAACAGCGCTTCGGCGATTTCCGCTTTGGTCAAGGCCATCCCGTTAGTCCCTGATCGAGGCGCCCCAGTCGTTCTTGAGTCGCGCAACCACTGCTGCGACCACGGCATCTGCGTCCGTGTCGGCAAGGGTGCGAGAAGTTTCCTGCAAAATCAAGCCTAAAGCGATACTTTTTGTACCCGGTTCTATGCCGGCTCCCCGGTACACGTCGAAGACGCGCACTTCTCGCAACAGGCCTGAGGCGGCCAAAGTAACACTTTCGCGGATTTCGTCCAGCGTCACGGTCATCGCGAACCACGATCGCGAGGTCCCGGCGGATCAACGGGAAACGGGAAACTGCTGTCGGAATTGGGGACTTGGGACTTAAAGCTCGGCTCAAAGTCAATTTCGAAAATGACCGGAGCTTTCTTTAGTTCGAGTATTTTACAAATCTCCGGGTGCAGCTCCCCGATCCAGCCAAGGGTTAAGCCGTCGCGCTCGATACGCGCACAGCGGCCCGGGTGCATGCCCTCGCCCGCCCCCGCGTGGAAGCGCACGCCGGCCGTCTTCCCGGCCAGTGCCAACAGCGCTTCCAGATCACCCTTGAGGTCGAAGAAATCCACCGGCCGGGACGCGGCGCCCCATTGCTCGGGCCAGGCCGCGCCCCAGGCGAGCGCTGCGACCGACTGCCGCTCTTCGAGTTTCCCGCCGTCGGTGAGGAACCGGGTGCCCAATTCAAAGATCCGCACGCGGTCCTGCTGCCGTCGCGAATTCTCGTTCAGCGTCGCGATCAGGCCCGGGATCAGCGAGCGGCGCATGACGGCAAGCTCGGCCGAGATCGGGTTCTCGAGCGCCAGCGGCTTGCCGGTCGGGATCACCAGGCTCTCCAGCGCCGGATCGACGAAGCTGTAGGTGATGACTTCCTGGTAGCCGCGGTCCGCCAGCAGCGTCAGCACGCGTTCGCGCGCAGCGAACGTCTCGCTGGCCGCCCCGGGGAGTTGCGGCAGGTCGGCATCGGCGACGGGAATGGCCTCGTAGCCGTAGATCCGGGCGACTTCCTCGATCAGGTCCTCGGCGCTCGCGATATCGAAGCGATAGCTCGGCGGGATCACCCCGAGCCGATCCCCGACCCCCGCCACCTGCATACCCAGCGAGCGCAGGATGCCCTCGATCTCACTCCGTGGGATGTGCACGCCGAGCAGGCGCGCGACCTGTTCGGGCGCGAGCTGCACGCTTGGCCGGCGCGGCAGGTGCGCGTCAACCTGCGTCAGCACCGCTGGTCCGGGCTGGCCACCGACGATGTCGAGCAGCAGGCGGGTGGCGCGCTCCAGCGCCCGTTCCTGCAGGCGCGGGTCCACCCCGCGTTCGAAGCGCTGCGAGGCGTCGGTCAGCATGCCATAGCGCCGCGCGCGCCCAGCGATCGCGGCCGGCGCGAAATACGCCACCTCCAGGAACACGTCGGTCGTATCCGGCGCAATGCCGCTCTTCTCGCCGCCCATGACCCCGGCGATGCCCACCGGTGACTGCGCGTCGGCGATGACCAGCACGTCGGCCGCCAGCTCGACGTCGCTGCCATCGAGCAACACCAGCCGCTCGCCGGGCCGGGCGAGACGGACCTCGATGTGTCCGCTGACCCGTCGCAGGTCGTAGGCGTGCATCGGCTGGCCCAGCTCGAGCATGACGTAATTGGTGACGTCCACGACCGGCGAGACCGGACGCAGGCCGGCGCGTCGCAGCCTCTCGGACATCCACAGCGGTGTGACGGCATCGGGGTTCACGCGCCGGATGACGCGACCTGCGAATCGCGGGCAGGCGGCAGGCTCGAGCAGGCGCACTTCGAGCCGGTCCTTGATCGCGGCCACCACCGGCTCGGCAGGCGGCATGTGCAGAGGGCGGTCGCTGAGCGCCGCCACCTCGCGCGCGATCCCCGCCACCGACATGGCATCGCCACGATTGGGCGTCAGGCTCAATTCCAGGATGGCGTCATCCAGCTCCAGCGCGTCGCGCAGATCGACGCCCGGCACCAGCGATCCCGGCAGGTCGAGAATCCCCTCGTGCAGATCGGACAGGCCGAGCTCGCGCGCCGAGCACAGCATGCCGGCGGACTCCACGCCCCGCAGCCGGGCACGCTTGATGACGAGCCCGCCAGGCAGTTTCGCGCCGACACGAGCCAGCGCGACCGTCATGCCCGTCGCCGCATTGGCCGCGCCGCAGACGACTTGCAGCGCCTGCCCACTGCCGTCGTCGACGCTGCAGACCGACAGCTTGTCGGCATCCGGGTGTGGCTTGCGCTCCAGGATACGGGCTACGACGACACCCTCGAACGGCGGTGCAGCCGGCTGCACGGCCTCGACCTCGAAGCCAGCCATCGTCAGGCGCGAGGCGAGTTCCTGGTGGTTCCAGCCACTCTGCACCCACTCTCCCAGCCAGGCAGTACTGATGTTCATCGCGTCATGCCCGGTTGAACTGCCTGAGGAACCTCAGGTCGTTTTCGAAGAATGCCCGCAGGTCATTCACGCCGTAACGCAGCATTGTCAGCCGGTCGATGCCCATGCCAAAGGCGTAGCCCTGCCACTTGGCCGGGTCGACGCCGCAGGCGCGCAGCACGTTCGGATGCACCATGCCGCAGCCCAGCACCTCCAGCCAGCCGGTCTGCTTGCACACCCGACATCCCGTGCCATTGCAGAACACGCACTGCAGGTCCGCCTCGGCGGACGGTTCCGTGAACGGAAAATAGGAAGGACGGAATCGCAGCGCCAGCGGCCTCTCGAAGAACCTTTCGAAGAAGTGGCCGAGGATCGCCTTGAGGTTGGCGAAGCTGATGTCCTCGTCGATGACCAGTCCCTCGATCTGGTTGAACATCGGCGTATGGGTCATGTCCGAGTCGCAGCGGTAGACGCGTCCCGGCGCGATGATCCTGAGCGGCATCGGCCGTGATTGCATCGCGCGGATCTGCACGGGCGAGGTGTGCGTGCGCAGCACCCGGCCGTCGGGAAAATAGAACGTGTCATGCATCGCCCGCGCCGGGTGGTCGGGCGGGATGTTGAGCGCCTCGAAGTTGTGGAAGTCGTCCTCGACTTCCGGCCCCTCGGCCACGTCGAAGCCGGCCTGGCGAAAGATGGCTTCGATCCGCAGCCGGGAACGCGTCACCGGGTGCAGACCGCCGGTGTCCTCGCCCCGGCCCGGCAGCGTGACGTCGATGGCGCCGGCGCGTAGCTCGGCCTCGAGGGCGATTCGCTCCAGCTCGTTGCGGCGCGAGTCCAGGGCGGAAGCGACGCGCTCCTTGGCCTGGTTGATGCGTGCGCCCGCCTCGCGCCGCGCGTCCGGCGCCAGCCTGCCGAGCGACTTGAGCTGTTCGGTGATCGCGCCCTTCTTGCCGAGCGCTGCGACGCGCACCGCATCGAGCGCGGCAAGATCGTCGCAAGCCGCGATCTCGGCTATCAGGGAATCGGCAAGCGCGTCGAGATCCTGCAAGGCCCGTCCTCCGGGACCGGACGGGCCGACGCCGGGCCACGAGGCCCGGCGTCAGCCACCCGGTTGTGGTCTGAAGCCCTGCGGCTCAGGCGGCCTCGAGCGCTTCCCGGGCCTTCCTGGCGATGGCGCCGAATGCCGGCAGATCGTGGACCGCGAGGTCCGCGAGCGCCTTGCGGTCGACTTCGATTCCGGCCTTCTTCAGACCGTTGATCATCTGGCTGTAGGACAGCTCGAAGGTCCGCGCCGCCGCGTTGATCCGCTGGATCCACAGCGCCCGGTAGTCGCGCTTCTTGATGCGCCGGCCGGCATAGGCGTACTGCCCCGCCTTGATGACGGCCTGCTTGGCCGTGCGGTAGACCTTGCGACGGGCATTGTAGTAACCCTTCGCCTTCTTCAGGACTTTCTTGTGACGGCGTCCAGCTATGACGCCGCGCTTGACTCGTGCCATGTCACTCTCCTCGTTTCAGCGTGCGTCAAAGATGGGGCAGCAGCCGCTCGAGGCGGCCGACATCGGTCTCGTGCACCATCTTTCCGGTGCTGAGCTGGCGCTTCCGCTTGCTCGGCTTCTTCGTGAGGATGTGACGTCTATGGGACTGGGCGCGCTTGAAGCCATTCGCTGTCTTGCGAAAACGCTTCGCAGCTGCCCGGTTGGTCTTCAACTTGGGCATCTTCTACTCCTTTCTGTTGCCTCTTCACACCGCTTGCGCGGGCTGGAGGCGTATCGGCGGCGAACCGCCGGTCACTTCATGCGGACGATGGCGCCAACGCCAGCTACCGCTTCTTTGGAGAGATGACCATCACCATCTGGCGCCCTTCCATCGACGGGTGCTGCTCGACCGTTCCCAGTTCGGAAAGGTCGGTCACCACACGATCGAGGAGCCGGCGCCCGAGTTCGGTATGGGCCATCTCCCGGCCACGGAACCTCAGGGTTACCTTGGCCTTGTCCCCGTCCGTCAGGAATCGGATCAGATTACGCAGCTTGACCTGGTAATCCGCCTCTTCCGTACTGGGCCGGAACTTGACTTCCTTCAGCTGGATCTGTTTCGTTTTGCGCTTGGCCGTGTGCGCCTTCTTGTTCTGTTCGAACAGGAACTTGCCGTAGTCCATGATGCGACACACGGGCGGCTCGGCATTCGGCGAAACTTCCACCAGATCCATCGTTGCGTCCGCGGCCATCTGCAGGGCCTCGGCTCGACTCAGGACTCCCAACTGGGAACCGTCGTCGGCGATGACACGCAGCGTGGGAGCAACTATCTCCTCGTTACGCCGCGTGCGCTTTGTTGTTGAAATACTTCAATCCTCCAAGTGAACACGGCTGCGCCCGGCCGCGTCCTGGCCGATGCGTTCCGCCACTGCGTCCAACGCCATGACGCCGAGATCTTCCCCCGACCTCGTGCGCACGGCCAGTTGTCTGGACTCCATTTCCCGATCCCCCGCGACCAGCAGGTACGGGACACGCGCCAGCGTGTGTTCGCGGATTTTAAAGCCGACTTTCTCGTTTCGCAAGTCGATTTCCGTGCGAACCCCCTGATTCTTAAGGAATTCCGCGGCCTCCGCGGCATACCCCTCCTGTTTCGAGGTGATATTCATCACTACGGCCTGCACCGGCGCGAGCCAGGTGGGCAGCTTTCCGGCGTAATTCTCGATGAGAATCCCGATGAAACGCTCGAATGAACCCAGCACCGCGCGGTGCAGCATCACCGGGCTCTTGCGGCTGCCGTCCTCCGCCACGTACTCGGCCCCGAGGCGTCCCGGGATGCCGAAGTCGACCTGCAGCGTGCCGCACTGCCAGTCGCGACCGATCGCATCGCGCAGCACGAACTCGAGCTTGGGACCGTAGAACGCACCCTCCCCCGGGTTCATGGTGTACTCGAGGCCCGCCTCCTCGATCGCCTCGCGCAGGGCGGCTTCGGCGCGATCCCAGACGTCATCCGTGAAGGCCCGCTTCTCCGGACGATCCGCAAACTTCACGCGGACCTCCGTGAACCCGAAGTCCGCGTACATCGACATGAGCAGGTTGCAGAATGCGACCGTCTCCGAGCTGATCTGCTCTTCGGTGCAGAAGATGTGGCCGTCGTCCTGGGTGAAGGCGCGCACGCGCATCAGGCCGTGCAGGGCCCCGGACGGCTCGTTGCGATGGCAGGAGCCGAACTCCGCCATGCGCAGCGGCAGATCGCGGTAGGACTTGATGCCCTGCTTGTAGATCAATACGTGCCCGGGGCAGTTCATCGGCTTCACCGCGAGGATCCGGTCCTCGGATTCCGCGATGAACATGTGTTCCGCGTAGTTCTCCCAGTGGCCGCTCTTCTCCCACAGCGACCGGTCCAGCAGCTGCGGAGTCTTTACCTCCTGGTAGTCGGCTTCCTGCAGTCGCGCCCGGACATAGTGCTCTATGGTGCGCCACAGCGTGTGGCCGTGCGGATGCCAGAATACGCTGCCCACCGCCTCTTCCTGCTGGTGAAACAGCCCGAGCTCGCGGCCGAGCCGCCGGTGGTCGCGCTTCTCCGCCTCCTCCAGGCGATGCAGGTAGGCCTTGAGCTGCTTCTCATCCGGCCATGCCGTGCCGTAGACGCGCGTCAGCATCTCGTTACGCGAATCGCCGCGCCAATAGGCGCCGGCCACCTTCATCAGCTTGAAGGCCCCGAGCCGGCCGGTGCTCGGCACGTGCGGCCCGCGGCACAGGTCCTCCCAGTCGCCCTGGCCGTACAGCGAGATGTTCTCGCCCGCCGGAATCGACTCGATGATCTCGGCCTTGTAGTGCTCGCCGATGGCGCGGAAGTGCGCGGCCGCCTCGTCGCGCGGCAAGACGCGCCGGTGGACGGGAAGGTCCGCAGCGGCCAGTTCCTTCATGCGAGCTTCGAACAACTCCAGGTCCTCGGGCGTGAAGGGCCGCTTGAACGCGAAGTCGTAGTAGAACCCGTCCTCGATCACCGGGCCGATGGTCACCTGGGCATCGGGGTAGATCGACTGCACCGCCTGGGCCAGCAGATGCGCGGTCGAGTGGCGCAGCATCTCGAGGCCTTCCGGGTCGCGCGCGGTGATGATCCGCAGCCGTGCGTCGCTGGCGATCTCATGCGACGTGTCGACCAGCTTGCCGTCGACCTCGCCCGCAAGCGCCGCGCGCGCAAGACCCGCGCCGATGCTGGCGGCGACCGCTGCGACCGTGACTGGCCCGTCAAAGGAACGGGTGCTGCCGTCTGGCAGCGTGATGACCGGCATCGACTCTCACTCCAGCAGGCCCGCGCCGCGCCGACCCGATGCACAGCGGGATCGCGAACCACCAGGAAAACGGCGCGCATCGTAGCACGGCAGGCTGTTGCACCGCAGTATGGGCGCCACAGGACCCGGGTCACGTTCCGTGGTGATTCGGATGCATCAGCGGGCCCGTTCGCGTAGGCTTCGCCCCCGTGTTGATGGCACTCGCCCAGAAGAACGTCCGCCGGCCGGCCGCCGAGAAGCCGCCAAAGCCTCCCCATCGTCTCTACACGCTGCTCGAGTGGCGGGCGCTGCTGGAGTTCGGCTCGCTGCCGTTCAGCTGGCCAGCCCTGCAGACCAGCCCCCCGGGCGACGGACACCCGGTCCTGCTACTGCCCGGCTTCGCGGTGGGCGACGCCACGCTGGGTCCGCTGTCGCTGTACCTCGGGTCCCGCGGCTATGCGGTCGAGACCTGGGGACTCGGCCGCAATCGGGGCTTCCAGAGGAAGTTCGCCGTGGCCCTGGAGCAGAAGCTCAGGTTCATGCACCACCGGGCCGGGCGCAAGGTGAGCCTGGTGGGCTGGAGCCTCGGCGGAGTATTCGCCTATGACCTGGCGCACAGGGCCCCGGAGTGCGTGCGCACCGTCATCGCGCTCGGCAGCCCGATGCAGTTGAGCCCGATGAAGATCGAGGCGCCGCTGCCGGTCAAGGTCCTATACCGCTGGCTGGCCCATCCACTTGGTCCGATCGCTCACCTGGCACTGGCGCGTGCCAAGCTGCTGCGCGTCGCGCCACCGGTACCGTCCACGTGCATCTATTCCGCGACCGACGGCGTGGTGCCGCCACACGCCGCGATTCTCCCCGGCAAGTTTCCTCAGCATGAAAACATCCCCGTACCCGGCAGCCACATCGGCCTCGGGGTCAATCCGATGGTGCTGTGGCTGCTGGCGGACCGGCTGGCGCAGCGCGAGAACCACTGGAAACGGTTCACCGCGACGGGCACGTTCGGCAAGCTGTATCGCAACCTGCTGAAGCTCCCCAAGCTCGACTGAGCCCGGTCAGGCGCGCGAGCGTCGCGACGCCGTCTTGGGTTTTGCCTTCTTCGCCGCAGGTTTGCGGCTCCTGGCGGCCTTCTTCATCTGCTTGCGCGGCGACCGTTTGCCGCGTCTCGCGCCGTCCTTCGCCAGCGCCAGGTATTCCTGGAACACGTCGCGTATGCACTGTGCGAAGAACTCCGGATCCGGCATCAACTCGCGACAGGAAGTCGGGGAGATTACGATCCGCCCGTCGTGGCTGGTCACGGCAAACACCAGTCCCATGCCGTCGGTAATCGGCATGATGGCCGAGAAGTAGGTCATGCGCGCGCCATTCAAGTAGAGCGGGCGCGTCGGGCCAGGCACGTTGGTCACCGTGCAGCTGGCGAGTGGCGCGTGCTGCCCGACCCCTAGCGCCGCGCTCGACAACAGGCGCGCCGTCGTGGCCAGCGTGCGCGCCGGAGCATGCTTGCTCAGATCCGTCAGTTCGCGCGCGCCGACGGCATGCTCCATCTCATCGGAACTCGAGGTATGCGCCTGGACGTGCCGCAGCCGCTCGATGTGGTCGGCGATGTCGGTGCCGAGCGGCACGCGCAGCATCTTGACGCCCGGCGGGCCGTCGGCCGAGTCCGCGTTGCGGATCGAAATCGGGGCGATGGCCACCAGGCTGGCGGGCGGCAGCTCGTCGTGCGACTCGAGGTAGCGGCGCAGCGCACCGCCGCAGACGGACAACACCACGTCGTTGACGGTCGCCTCGCCGACCAGATCGCGAATCTGCCGGAACTCCTCCAGCAGGAAGCGGCGGGTATCGAACACCCGGTGCGGCGAGACCTCCGCATTGAAGCGGGTAATCGGGTGCCGTTCCGGATGCAGGAATGCGTCGCTGACCGCGCCGAGCAGCACGGGGCCCAGCTTGCGGAAGGTGCGCATCAGCGGTCCCGCCATCTCAAACGGCTGGATCACGTTGTGCAGCGCGGCGCGCGCGAGCAGCGCCGTCGGCCCGGGAGGCGGCTCGGGGAACCATGGCTCCGGCGGATCGGGCTGGGCGCTGCGGGCCACCGTGTCGTGCAACAGGGTGGTGATCTCTGCCCCGCCGGAAAGATCAATCGCAGCGTGGTGGATCTTGGTCAGCAGCGCGAAGCTGTCGTCCGGCAGGTCGAGGAACGAGTCGAGTCCCTCGACGAGGTAGATCTCCCAGAGCGGCCTGGAGAGGTCCAGAGGACGCGCATGGATGCGGGATGCCTGGATGCAGAACTGACGCCAGTCGCCGGGCTGCGGCAATGCGACATGGCGGACGTGGTATTCGACGTCGAAGCGCTCGTCCTCGACCCAGTAGGGATAGTCGAGCTCCAGGGGGACACGCAGCAGCTTCTGACGGAAGATCGGCGAGAGGTGCAGGCGACTCTCGATGTGCCGGAGCAAGCCCTTGAAGCGGATCTTGCCGCCCGGCGCCGTCGACGGGTCGTAGATGTTGACCAGGGTGATGTTGGCGTTCGCGTGACCCGTATCGGCGTACAGGAACAGCGCATCATCGCCATGGAGCTGACGCATCGGTTTCGGCCTCCTGCCCGCCCGCGCGGGCTTGCGCAGCCAGTCTAGCAACCCGTTGGTGGCGATAGCGACGGGTTTACCGCAGGCGCCGGCGAAGTGTGACCGACCACGTAGTCGGCGATCGCCTGAACCGCCGCATCCGCTTCTGCCAGACCGTGCATCACCGGGAATACGTGCGGCATCCCGTGCCAGACCTGCAGGGTGACGTTGCGTGCGCGGGCGGCGTATCGGGTCGAGTCGTCCAGCAGAATCTCGGAGCTGCCGACGAGCACCAGCGCGGGCGGCAGGCCGTCGAGACTTCCGAACAGGGGCGATACGTATGGATCGCGACGCTGCGGCTCCGGCACATAGCAATGGGCGAGGTCGGCCACGATCGCCGAGCGGAACAGCGGGTCGAGGCCGTCGTTGCGGCGCATCGAGTCTCCGCTGAAGGTCGCATCGAGCACGGGCGAGAGCGCGACGAGCGCCGCAGGAGCGGGCTCGCCGAGATCGCGGATACGCAGCGCCGTCACGATGGTGAGGTTGCCGCCCGCCGAATCACCGGCGATCACGATCTGCCTGGAATCGACCCCGAGACTCAACAGGTGACGATAGGCCGCGAGGCAATCATCCGTCGCGGCGGGGTAAGGATGCTCCGGCGCCAGGCGGTAGGAGACGTACAGACCGCGGGCACCGGCGCGCTCGCACAGACGCGCGAGCATGGCACAGTGGACGTTGGGCGATTCGGCGACAAAGGCGCCGCCGTGCAGGTAGAGAATGTAGCGCGTCGCCCCTGCCCCGACGCCGTTGACCCAGTGGACGCTGCAGTGCTCGAGCTGTTCGACCGGCAGGCTGGTAAACGATATCGAGCCGCCGGCTCGCTTGTCGAAACGCGCCATGTCCCGGCGGATCCGGCCGGGCGACGGGTCGCGCACCAGCGCGCTGCGCGCCGCCCGCAGGAAACGGAACAGCGACCACTTGAACAGGCGTTGGCGGAATGTCTGCTGCACCCGGATCCTCCGTGCTTGTGCCGTGGCACGGGTGTGGAGGCGGCCGAAGCGCGGCCGGCGCCGTGTGCCCGCATTGATCCCACAGAGTGGTGGGCGCGACAGGGATCGAACCTGTGACCCCTACCATGTCAAGGTAGTGCTCTACCGCTGAGCTACGCGCCCTCGGGGAGCGCGGATGTTACTGGAAGTCCCCCGCGCGAGGCAATCAATGGGGACATTCTCTATTTCGGGGACATTCTCCTTTTTCGATGCCGGGCCCCGATACGTCACGAAAAAGGAGAATGTCCCCGAAATAGAGAATGTCCCCATTAGCCGGCCAGGCGGTCGGCGTCGGCGCCCAGCGCGATCTTGCGCAGGCCCGAGATCTCATCGCGCAGGCGAGCCGCTTCCTCGAACTCGAGGTTGCGCGCCAGCCTGAACATTTCCTGCTCGAGCTTCTTCACGCGCTTCATGGCCTGCTCGGGCGTCAGCCGGACGGCGGTCTTGCCGCGCAACTCCCCACTGCCGTCGCCCATCGCGCCTTCCATGATGTCCTGGATGGCCTTGGTAATGCTGCGCGGCGTGATGCCGTGGGTCTTGTTGAACTCGATCTGGTGCGCCCGCCGTCGATCCATCTCCGCCATGGCGCGCTGCATCGAGCCGGTGATGCGGTCGGCGTACAGGATCGCCCGTCCCTCGACGTTTCGCGCGGCGCGGCCCACCGTCTGGATCAGCGAGCCCTCGGAGCGCAGAAAGCCCTCCTTGTCGGCATCCAGTATGGCGACCAGCGAAACCTCGGGCAGGTCGAGCCCTTCACGCAGGAGATTGATGCCCACCAGCACGTCGAACTTCGCGAGCCGCAGGTCGCGGATGATCTCGACGCGCTCGACGGTGTCGATGTCGGAGTGCAGGTAGCGGACCTTCACGCCATGTTCGTGCAGGTACTCGGTCAGATCCTCCGCCATCCGCTTGGTCAGCGTCGTGACCAGCACGCGCTCCCGGCGTTCCGCGCGCAACCGGATCTCGGACAGCAGGTCATCCACCTGGCTGCGCACCGGCCGGACCTCGACTTCAGGATCGATGAGTCCGGTCGGCCGGGCCACCTGTTCGACCACCTGGCCGGAGCGCTCCAGTTCGAGCTTCGAAGGCGTCGCCGACACATAGATGGTCTGCGGCTGCAGGTGTTCGAATTCGTCGAAACGCAGCGGCCGGTTGTCGAGCGCCGACGGCAGCCGGAAGCCGAATGCCACCAGCGTCTCCTTGCGCGAGCGGTCGCCGCGGTACATGCCCATGATCTGCGGCATGGTCACGTGGCTCTCGTCGACCACCAGCATCGCGTTGCGCGGCAGGTAATCGAACAGGCATGGTGGTGGCTCGCCGGGTTCGCGCCCCGACAGGTACCGCGAGTAGTTCTCGATGCCGGCGCAGTAGCCGACCTCGTTCATCATCTCGATGTCGAACAAGGTGCGCTGTTCCAGCCGCTGCGCCTCGACCAGCTTGTCCTGCGACCTCAGCTCGGCCAGGCGCTCCCGCAGCTCGTCCTTGATGTCATCCAGCGTCGCAACCAGCCGCTCACGCGGCGTGACGTAATGGGTGGACGGGAAAACGGTCAGCCGCGGCACCTTGCGCAGCACTTCACCGGTCAGCGGGTCAAACCACGCGAGAGCGTCGATCTCTTCGTCGAAGAACTGCACGCGCACCGCCTCCCTCTCGGAGTCGGCGGGAAAGATGTCCACCACGTCGCCGCGCACGCGGAACGTCCCCTGCTTGAGGTCCATCTCGTTGCGGGTGTACTGCATGTCCGCGAGCCGCCTGAGCAGCTGGCGGTGGTCCATGCGCTCGCCTCTCACCAGATGCAGCACCATCTGCAGGTATGCGGCGGGGTCACCGAGGCCGTAGATGGCGGAAACCGTCGCGACGATGATCGAGTCGGGCCGCTCCAGCAGCGCCTTGGTGGCGGACAGCCGCATCTGCTCGATGTGCTCGTTGATCGAAGCGTCCTTCTCGATGTAGGTGTCGGAGGACGGTACGTACGCCTCGGGCTGGTAGTAGTCGTAGTACGAGACGAAGTACTCGACGGCATTGTCCGGGAAGAAGGAGCGGAACTCGCCGTACAGCTGCGCGGCCAGGGTCTTGTTGTGCGCCAGCACCAGGGTCGGGCGCTGCAGTCGCTCGATGATGTTGGCGATGGTGTAGGTCTTGCCTGATCCGGTGACGCCCAGCAGCGTCTGGTGCGCGAGCCCGGAGTCGAGGCCGTCAAGCAGCGCCTCGATCGCCTTGGGCTGATCACCAGCAGGCTGGTAATCGGACTGCAGGCGAAATGGGCGCGGGTCATTCATGGGCTCGGTCTTCCTTGCGAGACTCGGACGATCCGGATTTCCTTAGGCTCGGCAACGCAGCCGGCGTTCCATCGCGCCGCCGCAGGCGAGCAGCGAACTTATGATAACGGGGCGCGGGGCAAGACGCGGAAGGCCGCGGCGGCGGCCTCGGGCGACCGCTGGATTGTTGACTTGACCGGGTCCGTGCCCGAGAATTCTCGCGCCCTCAGGGGCCTATTCCCCGATAGCTCAGTCGGTAGAGCAACGGACTGTTAATCCGTGTGTCGTTGGTTCGAGCCCAACTCGGGGAGCCAAATCAAGGACTTATGGTAGCCCTGTGGCTGCCGCGCCAGAGCAGCCCGCGCTGCTCACGAAACGGCCCGCTACACGCGGGCCGTTTCTTTGTCGGCGCCTGGCCGACTCAGGCGGCGCCGCGCTGCATGCGCGCGCTGAGATACTGCCGGAACCCTTCGCCAAGCTCCGGATGCTTGAGACCGAATTCCACTGTGGCCTCGAGGTAGCCGAGCTTGTTGCCGCAGTCGTAGCGCTGGCCCTGGAAGCGGTAGGCGTAGACCGGCTCGTCCGCCAGCAGCATGGCGATGGCATCGGTCAGCTGGATCTCGCCGCCGGCGCCGCGACCCACGCGCTCGAGCCGGTCGAAAATCGAGCCGCTCAGCAGGTACCGCCCGACGACGGCGAGATTGGACGGCGCGTCGGCGGGCTTCGGCTTCTCGACCATCTTGCGTACGCGGGCGAGTCGTGACTCGTCGCCGCCGGTATCGACGATGCCGTACTTGTCGGTTTCCGACGCTGCGACCGTCTGCACACCGACCAGGCTGCCGCCGCAGTCAGCATGCGCGTCGGCCATCTGCTTGAGAACGGGAACCTCCGCGTCGATGAGATCATCGGCGAGGTGCACGAAGAACGGCGCGTTGCCGACCGCCGGACGGGCGCACAGGACGGCGTGTCCCAGGCCCAGCGGAGCGGGCTGGCGGATATAGATGCACGAGGCGTACGACGGCAGGATCGAACGTACCGACTCGAGCAGCGCGGCCTTGCCCTGCTCCTCCAGTGCGCGCTCCAGCTCCGGGTCCGAATCGAAATGATCCTCGATGGCCCGCTTGGAGCTGCCGGTTATGAACACCAGGTGGCGCGCTCCGGCGGCCAGCGCCTCTTCCGCTGCATACTGGATCAGCGGCTTGTCCACGACCGGCAGCATTTCCTTGGGGCTGGCCTTGGTGGCCGGCAGGAAACGCGTGCCACGCCCGGCGACCGGGAAAACGGCAGACAGGATCGGTGCGGACCGGCTCACGACTCACCTCGGCTCTTCTCAGGTCAGGGGCCGATGATAACGGAGGGTCGTGTCGCCGGTCCGCACGCGTTTCACACAGTTGGCGCCGTCAACCGGGCTTCTTGGCCACCTCGAAGCGCAGGTTCTCCCGGTTGGCCTCGATCGTCTTCTTGCCGAGGCCCTTTACCTTGGCCAGGTCCTCCGGGGTCTTGAACGGGCCGTTCTTCTCGCGGAACTCCACGATGGCCTGCGCCTTGGACAGGCCGATGCCGTCCAGTTCCTTGGCCAAGGTCCGCGCGTCCGCGGTATTGACGTTGACGGGCCCGGCGAAGGCCGCTGGCGTTAGCAGCATTGCGGCGATGGCCGCCGTGAGCAATCCATTGCGAAACATCTGCTGAGACTCCTTCTCCACACGCGCAGCGCCCATCGCCGCGCCCGGAGCCAGAGTACGTTGGCCCGCGGCACCACGGCAGCGGCAAATCGGCCGCGAATGGCGGGAATCAGCTCGCTGGCGGGCGCTCCAGCCCGGCCACCAGGTCGAAGCGCGTCAGCGGACGCTGGCTGTCCCAGGTCTTGCAGCCCGGGCATTGCCAGAAATGCCCGGTGCTGGAGAATCCGCATTCCGCGCAGCGGTAGCGCGGGGTCGCGGCCGCCAGCCGGCGCAGCACACCCGCCAACTCGCGCACCGCGCGGCTGTCGAGCGACAGCGGCTCGCGGCCGAGCGAACGAATCAGTCCCGCCAGGGTTTCATCGCGCTCGAACAGCTCCCGCACCTTGGACTCGAGTGCGGGAAAGTCCAGCGCATCGCCGACGACGGCCGCGAAGGCGAAGTCGAGCACGCTGTCGGGGCGTGAGCTGAGCAGGTCGGCGATGAGGCGGTCGCCATCGTCCCCTCGCGAGCGGGCAAGACGCACCAGTCGCGGCAGCGCCTCGACGATCAGACCGGAATCCTGCTCGACGACGCCGCGCAGGAGTTCCAGGGCAAGCGTCGAATCACCCTGGGCGATCGCGATGTCGGCCCTGATCAGCGCCCCACGCGGAAAACGGCGATTGCCCTGCCGCGCCTTGCGCAGCAGGTCGGCCGCCTCGTTCAGTTCGCCGCGGGCCCGGGCGGCTTCGGCCATCTCGGCCCGGTAGTGCGCCACCGCGCTCTCCTGCGGAGGACGGCCCACCTTCGCCAGTTCCTCGTGGAGCGCAATGGCGCGCGGCCAGTCACGCTCCGACTCGTAGATCCGGATCAGGTTGCGCATCGCCGCCATGCGATGCGTGCCGGCCTTGGCGAGCTCTTCGAGAATGGCTTCGGCGCGGTCCAGGAGTCCGGCCTTCAGGTAGTCCTGTGCCAGTGCGTACTTCGCTTGTTCGCGCCGGGACGGGTCGAGGGTCGCCCGGGAAATGATGTTCTGGTGGATGCGGATCGCGCGGTCGACCTCGCCGCGCCGCCGGTACAGGCTGCCGAGCGCGAAGTGCGTCTCGACCGTGTCGGCGTCGAGCTCCGCCGCGCGCAGGAAGGCCTCGAGGGCCCTGTCGGGCTGCTCGTTGACCAGGAAATTGACGCCGGCGAGGTAGCTCTCGCGGACGTGCTGCGCGCCGAGCGCGCTCGGTCGGGGCCGTCGCGAGGCATAGAAACCGACGGCGCCCGCCAGCAGCAGCAGGCCGAGCAGTACCCAGGGGGATTCGATGCTCATGTACCGTCCATCCGGACGCGGGCGCGACCGGCAACCAGGGCGGTCAGTCCCGGATGGGGTGCGCCTGGCCCTCGTTGACCCGCTCGCGCAGGTCCTTGCCAGGCTTGAAGTGCGGCACGTACTTGCCCGCCAGCGCGACGGCCTCGCCGGTCTTGGGATTGCGTCCCTGCCGCGGCGGCCGGAAGTGCAGCGAAAAGCTGCCGAAACCGCGTATCTCGATGCGCTCCCCGTTGGCCAGCGCATCGCTCATGATCTCAAGCATCTGCTTGACCGCCAGTTCGATGTCCTTGGCCGGCAAGTGCTTCTGTTTCGCCGCAATGATCTCGATCAACTCGGACTTGGTCATGCAAGCGCCCGTCTGCTCGTTGTTTTGTGTCTGGGACGCGGCCGGCCGGGCGCAGCGCCGGCCCTCACCGGCGCTGCACCCCAGGTGGCCGTTACTGCCCGGAGATCTGCTCCTTCAGCAGGTCGCCGAGGGTGGTGCCCGAGGTCGACTCGCCGCGGTACTGCTCGACCGCCTCGGCTTCCTCGTGGGCTTCCTTGGCCTTGATCGACAGCGTGATGGTCCGGCTCTTGCGATCGAGCCCGATGAACCGCGCCTCGATCTCCTCGCCGACCTTCAGCACGCTGCGCGCGTCTTCGACCCGGTCACGCGACAGCTCGGACGCACGCAGGCTGCCCTCGATGCCATTGCCGAGATCGATGATCGCACCGCTTGGCGTCGACTTCGCGCACGACACCGCGGACGATGCTGCCCTTCGGGTGCTCGGCGAGATAACCCGAGAACGGATCCTTCGCCATCTGCTTCATGCCGAGCGAGATGCGCTCGCGCTCCGGGTCGATCGACAGCACCATGGCCTCGACCTCCTGGCCCTTCTGGTAATCGCGCACGGCTTCCTCGCCGGGGCGGTCCCAGGAGATGTCGGACAGGTGCACCAGGCCGTCGATGCCGCCGGCCAGGCCGATGAAGATACCGAAGTCGGTGATCGACCTGATCTGTCCGGCCGACCTTGTCGCCACGGTTGAACGTGTCGCCGAACTCGCGCCACGGATTGGCCTTGCACTGCTTGAGGCCGAGCGAGATGCGGCGGCGCTCCTCGTCGATGTCGAGCACCATGACCTCGACTTCCTCGCCGATGTGCACGACCTTGGCGGGATTGACGTTCTTGTTGGTCCAGTCCATCTCGGAGACGTGGACCAGGCCTTCGACGCCCTCTTCGATCTCGACGAAGCAGCCGTAGTCGGCGATGTTCGTGACCTTGCCGAACAGCCGCGTGTTCGGCGGATAGCGACGGGCGATGTTCTGCCACGGATCCGCGCCGAGCTGCTTGATGCCCAGCGACACGCGCTGGCGCTCGCGATCGAACTTGAGGATGCGCACGTCGATTTCGTCGCCGACCTTGACGACTTCGGACGGATGCTTGACGCGCTTCCACGCCATGTCGGTGATGTGCAGCAGGCCGTCGATGCCGCCGAGATCGACGAACGCGCCGTAGTCGGTGAGGTTCTTGACGACGCCCTTGACGACGTCGCCTTCCTGCAGGTTGTCGAGCAGCGCCGCTGCGCTCGGCGCTGTATTCCTGCTCGACCACCGCGCGACGCGAGACCACGACGTTGTTGCGCTTCTGGTCGAGCTTGATGACCTTGAATTCGAGCGGCTTGCCTTCGAGGTAGGACGGGTCGCGTACCGGCCGCACATCGACCAGCGAGCCCGGCAGGAACGCGCGGACGTTCTCGATCTCGACGGTGAAGCCGCCCTTGACGCGGCCGTTGATGATGCCGGTGACGATTTCGCCGTCGTCGAACGCCTTCTCGAGGCGGGTCCAGGTGCGGGCACGCTTGGCCTTCTCGCGCGACAGGCGCGTCTCGCCGGAACCGTCTTCGACGGCATCGAGCGCGACTTCGACTTCGTCGCCGACGACGACTTCGATCTCGCCGCGTTCGTTCTTGAACTGTTCGGCCGGAATGACCGCTTCGGACTTCAGCCCGACGTTGACGATGACGACGTCTGGGGTGACGTTGACGACAGTGCCGGTGAGGATCTGCCCAGGCCGGATCTGCTGGCTGGCCAGGCTTTCTTCAAACAGTTGAGCAAAGGATTCAGTCATGTATTGCCGGAGCCGTTGCGACCCCGTTTCCCGTTGGCTGACCTCACGGCGTCCCGCCGAGGAGGGTTCTTCTACAAACGGCACCCATCCGTGGGCGCCGACCTGCCGGACACTCGCCCGGCCCTCAATTCTGCGGCGCTACCCCGGGAAATCGTGACCGGGCGAGCGCCAGCACCTGCTCGACAACCTCATCCGCATCCAGAGCCGTCGAATCGAGCACGACGGCATCCTCGCAAGCCCTGAGCGGCGCCACCTCGCGACTGGCGTCACGGCGATCGCGCTCGGCAATGTCCGCGGAAAGGGCGGCGAGGTTAACACTCAATCCCTTTTCCTTCAACTGCTTATGGCGCCTGCGGGCCCGTTCCTCGGCGCTCGCGGTCAGGAACACCTTGAGCTCCGCCTGCGGGAACACGACCGAGCCCATGTCCCGGCCGTCGGCCACCAGCCCCGGGGGCTGCTGGAAGCGCCGCTGACGCTCCAGGAGCGCCGCCCGCACCTGCGCCCACGGCGCAACCCGGGAGGCGGCGTTGCCGGCGGATTCGGTGCGGATCTCGCGCGTCACGTCCTCCCCGGCCAACAGCACGCGCTCCTCGCCCCGGGCGTCCGACTGGAACAGGATGTCGAGCCCGGCGGCCAGCGCCGCGTGGCCCGCCCGGTCCTCGGCATCCAGTCCGGCCCGCATTCCAGCCAGCGCGACCAGCCGGTAGAGCGCGCCGCTGTCGAGCAGATGCCAGCCCAGCGCCTCCGCGACCCGCCGGCTGACGGTGCCCTTGCCGGACCCGCTGGGGCCGTCGATCGCGATGACCGGGGCGCCCGTTCAAGCGGCCTCCTCCAGCCTGAGCCCGGCCGCCCGCGCCAGCCCGATGAAGCCCGGAAACGAGGTGGCCACATTGGCCACGTCGGCGATGCGGATCGCGCCGGTGGCGCGCAGACCCGCCACCGCGAAGGACATCGCGATTCGGTGGTCGCCATGGCTGTCGATGCTCCCTCCGCCGAGCGTCCGGCCGCCCACGATGCGCATCCCGTCCTCGAGCGCCTCGACCTCCGCGCCGAGCTGGGCGAGGCCGCTCGCCATGGCGCCGATGCGGTCGCTCTCCTTGACCCGCAGCTCGGCGGCCCCGCGCACGAGCGTGACGCCTTGCGCGAATGCCGCCGCGACGAACAGCACCGGAAACTCGTCGATGGCGAGCGGCACGAGTTCCAGGGGCACCTCGATGCCCCGCAGCGGCGCCGGGTGCACCAGCAGGTCCGCGACCGGTTCATCGCCGGCGCGCCGGCTGTCGAGCAGCTCGATGCGCGCACCCATCAGACGCAGGATGTCGAGCAGCCCGGTCCGCGTCGGGTTGATGCCGACGCCGCGGATCCGTAGCGGCGCGGTGCCCGCCAGCGTCGCAGCCACGATGAAGAATGCAGCCGAGGAGAAATCTCCCGGGACATCGATGCGGCAGCCGCTGAGCGGCGCCGGCTGCACGGTGACCCGGCCGCCGGCGCTGTCGACCTGAACCCCGAATGCCCGCAGCATCCGCTCGGTATGGTCGCGCGTCACGGCATGCTCGGTGACCGAGGTCGGTCCCGAGGCATACAGGCCGGCCAGCAGGATCGCGGACTTGACCTGGGCGCTCGGCACGGTGAGGTCCCAGTCGATCCCATGGAGCGTTGCGCCGCCGTGGATCCGCACGGGCGGGCGCCCGGACTGGGTGTCGATGCGGGCGCCCATGGAGCGCAGCGGCACCGCGACGCGCTCCATCGGCCGCTTCATCAGCGATGCATCGCCGACCAGCGTGGTGTCGAAGGCCTGCCCGGCCAGCAGCCCGGTGTAGAGGCGCATCGCGGTGCCCGCATTGCCCATGTCGAGCGCGGTCGCCGGCGGCTGCAGGCCCCGCAGGCCGACGCCTTCCACGAGGATCTCCCGGCCCGGCACGGTGCTGCACCGGGACGCCCATCGAGCGCATCGCGGCCAGCGTCGCCAGGCAATCCTCGCTCTCGAGAAAGCCGTGGACCTCGGTGGTGCCGTCGGCGATGCCGCCGAGCATCAGCGCCCGGTGCGAGACGGACTTGTCGCCGGGCACCGCGATGCTGCCGCCGACCGACCCGCCGGGCACGGTGCACCAATGCAGTGAAGCGCTCATCGGAGGCTCAGAGAATGGCCCGCGGGTAGGAGCCGAGCACCCGCAACAGGGTCGCGCGGCCCTTCAGCTGCTCGAGCACCGACGCGATCTTCGGGTCCTCGGCGTGCCCCTCGATGTCGATGAAGAACACGTAGTCCCACTTGCGACGCCGTGACGGACGCGACTCGATGCGCGTCATGCTGATGCCGCTGCGCGCCAGCGGCTCGAGCAGTCGATACAGCGCCCCCGGGGCGTCGGTGTCGGCCTCCGGAAACGAGCAGCGTCGTCTTGTCGATGCCGCTCGGCGCGGAACGTCTTGCTGCCGACGACCAGGAAACGCGTCGTGTTGTCGGGGTGATCCTCGATCTCGGCCACCAGCACGTTCAGGCCGTAGACCTCGGCGGCGGCCTGCGGTCGCGATGGCCGCCGTGCCCTGCTCGTCGCGCGCGCGCCGCGCGCCCTCGGCGTTGCTGGAGACCGGCAATGCGCTCGGCGTCGGGCAGGTGCTCGTCGAGCCACTGCCGGCACTGCGCCAGCGACTGCGGGTGCGTGCAGAGCGCGTTCGATGTGTTCCAGCGATTTCATGCGGCCCATCAGGAACTGGTGGACCCGCAACTCGACCTCGCCGCAGATCTGACAGCGGCGAGATCAGGAAGCGATCGAGCGTGTGGTTGACGGTGCCCTCGGTCGAGTTCTCGATCGGCACGACGCCGAAGTCGGCGGCCCCGGCTTCGACTTCGTGGAAGACTTCGTCGATGGCGGGCAGCGCGCAGGGCGCGCACCGAATGCCCGAAGTGCTTGTAGACCGCCTGCTGCGTGAACGTGCCCTCCGGCCCGAGGAAGGCGACTTTCAGCGGCTCCTGCTGCGCGAGGCAGGCGGACATGATCTCGCGGAACAGCCGCAGGATCTCCTCGTCCCGCAGCGGCCCCTTGTTCCGCTTGAGCGCGGCCCGCAGCACCTCCGCCTCGCGCTCCGGCCGGTAGAAGTCGACCGTATGCCCGTCCGCGTGCTTGGAAATGCCGACTTGCTGCGCGCAGCCGGGCGCGCTCGTTGAGCAGTTCGTGGAGCCGGCGTCGATCTCGTCGATGCGACGGCGAATCGAAGCCAGGTCGACGCGCTGTGCCGCAGCGGCGAGCACGCGACTTCTTGCTCGCCTTGGCCGGCCGTGCAGGCGCCGCCTTTCCTCGATCGCGTAGCCATATGCGAGCCTCAGACCAGCCGGGCCGACAGCACGCCCTCGATCGCGCGCGATGCGCTCCAGCACCTCGGCCGGCACGGGCAGTCGGTGTCGATCAGCGTGTAGGCCACGGGTCGCCGCGCGACTTGTTCAGCAGGTCGGCGATGTTGAGCCCCGCGCCGGCAAGCTCCGGTCGAGATCTGGCCGACCATGTTCGGCACGTTGCTGTTGGCGATCGCAAGCCGGTAGGTGCCGGGCATGCGCGGCAGCGACGCCTCGGGGAAATTGACGGAGTGGCGGATGTTGCCGTTCTCGAGGAAGTCGCGCAGCGTGTCGACCACCATGATGGCGCAGTTCTCCTCGGCCTCGCCGGTCGACGCGCCGAGATGCGGCAGTGCCACCACCCTCGGATGGTTCTTGATCGCGACGCTCGGGAAATCGCAGACGTAGGCGCCGAGCTGCCCGGCGTCGAGCGCGCCCAGCACGGCGGTCTCGTCGACGATGCCAGCACGCGCGAAATTGAGGATGGCGCCACCGGCGGGCATCAGCCCCAGCCGCTGCGAATTGACCAGCCCGCGCGTGGCATCCACCAGCGGCACGTGGACCGTGACCATGCTGGAACGCGCAAACAGGTCATCGAGACTGAGCGCCTGCTCGACGCCGGACGACAGCTGCCAGGCGCGCTGTACCGTGATCTGCGGGTCGTAGCCGAGCACGCGCATGCCGAGCAGGTGAGCGGCATTCGCCACCTCGACACCGATCGCGCCGAGGCCGACGACGCCGAGCGTGCGTCCGGGCAGCTCATAGCCGACGAAACGCTTCTTGCCCTGCTCGACCGCCCTCGTCCAGCGTCTCGCCCTCGCCACCGAGCTCGCGCACGAAGTGCCAGGCCTGGCAGATGTTGCGCGCGGCCAGCAGCATGCCCGCCAGCACCAGTTCCTTGACCGCGTTGGCATTGGCGCCCGGCGCATTGAAGACGGGGACACCCCGCTCCGTGAGTGCGGCCACCGGGATGTTGTTGGTGCCCGCGCCGGCTCTCGCCACCGCCAGGATCGTGGCCGGCAGCTCCATGGCGTGCATGTTGGCCGAGCGCACCAGGATCGGCGTGCGGATGCCCGACTTCGGAGGCCACCTCGTAGCGCTCGCGCGGCAGGCGGTCGAGCCCGCGCACCGATATGTTGTTGAGCGTCAGGATCCTGAACGTCATGGCGTGGCAGGGCTCATCCGTGGCGGCGCTCGAATTCCTGCATGAAGCTCACCAGGGCTTCGACGCCTTCCAGCGGCATGGCGTTGTAGAGACTGGCGCGCATGCCGCCGACGGAGCGATGCCCCTCGAGATTCGCCAGGCCCGCGGCGCCCGCTTCGGCGAGGAATGTCTTCTCGAGCTCGGCGACGGCGAGCGTAAACGGCACGTTCATCCACGAGCGGCAATTGTGCGCCACCGGGTTGGCGTAGAAGTCCGACGCGTCGATCGCCGCGGTAGAGCATTTCGGCCTTGCGGCGGTTGCTTTCCGCCATGGCCGGCAGCCCGCCCTGGCGCTTGAGCCACTGGAACACCAGGCCGGCCATGTACCAGGCGAAGGTCGGCGGCGTATTGAGCATCGAGTCCGCCTCGGCCATGGCCTGGTAGTCCAGCACGGTCGGCGTGTCGGCACGGGCGCGGCCCAGCAGGTCTTCGCGCACGATCACGATGGTTATGCCGGCCGGTCCGATGTTCTTCTGGGCACCGGCGTAGATGAGACCGAACCGGCTCACGTCGATCGGCCGCGACAGCATCGTCGACGACATGTCCGCCACCAGCGGCGTCTCCCCGGCATCCGGCACGTAGGGAAACTCGACTCCGCCGATCGTCTCGTTCGGCGTGTAGTGCAGGTAGGCCGCGCCAGGGGTCGGCCTGAGGTCGGCGGCCGCGGGCACGGTCGCATAGTTCGAGGCCTTCTCGTCGGCAAGGACGCGCACGTCGAGATAGCGCCTCGCCTCGGCAATCGCCTTCTTGGACCACTGCCCGGTGTTGATGTAGTCGGCGTGCGCGCCGGCCGCCGACAGATTGAGCGGCACCGCCGAAAACTGCGTGGTGGCGCCGCCCTGCAGGAACAGGACGCGATAACCCGACGGAATGGACAGCAGCTCGCGCAGATCTTCTTCGGCTTGGCGGGCGACACCGATGAAGCCCTTGCTGCGGTGGCTGATCTCCATGACCGACATGCCGCCGCCGCGCCAATCGGTCAACTCGTCACGCGCCTGTTCGAGCACTTCAAGCGGCAGCACCGCCGGGCCGGCGGCAAAGTTGTAGATGCGCATCGCGTCGCCTGTCCTCGAGGCCTTGCGGCCGGCTTCAGTCCGTAGTGTCGTCGTCCCCGTCAGCGGCGACCCGCTCGATGCTGACGAGCGTCTCCCCCTCATCGAGGCGCATGATCCTCACGCCCTGGGTATTGCGGCCGAGCTCAGGAATCTCCGCCACCGCGACACGCACCAGGGTGCCGGTCGAGTTGATCAGCATGATCTCGTCATCGGGCTGCACCTGCAGTGCGCCGATCATGTCGCCATTGCGCTCGCTGGTCTGCATCGCGATCACGCCCTGCCCGCCGCGTCCGTGCACAGGGAACTCGTCGGCCGGCGTCAGCTTGCCGTAGCCGTTCTCGGAGACGGTCAGTATCGGGCCTTCGCCCAGCACGATGAGCGACACGACACGCTGCCCGGCGGGCAGCTTGATGCCGCGCACGCCGGCAGCCTCCCGGCCCATCGGCCGGACCTGTTCCTCGTTGAAACGAATGGCCTTGCCGCCGGTGGTGGCGAGCAGAATTTCGCGGGCGCCGTCGGTCAGCGCGACCTCGACCAGGCGATCCGCGTCGCTCAGCCCCACCGCGATGATTCCCGAGGAGCGCGGCCGCGAGAATGCGGTCAGCGGAGTCTTCTTGACCGTGCCCTCCGCCGTCGCCATGAGCACGTAGTGCCCTTCGACATACTCCCGCACCGGCAGCAGGGCAGTAATCCGCTCCCCCTCCTGCAACTGCACGAGGTTGACGATGGGCTTGCCGCGCGAGCCGCGGCTGGCCAGTGGCACCTGCCAGACCTTCAGCCAGTAGCAGCGCCCGAACGAGGAGAAGCACAGCAGCGTATCGTGACTGTGCGCGACGAACAGCTGATCGATGAAGTCCTCGTCGCGAACAGTGGTGGCCATGCGCCCCTTGCCGCCGCGACGCTGGGCCTCATAGTCGCTGACCGGCTGCGACTTGGCGTAGCCGGCATGAGACAGCGTCACCACCACGTCCTGGCGTTCGATCAGGTCCTCGATGGTGACGTCGTCCTGGGTGGCGACGATCTCGGTGCGGCGGGGATCCGCGTAGGCTTCCCTGATCTCGGCCAGTTCCTGGCGAATCACCTGGAGCAGCCGTTCCGGACGCGCCAGGATGTCGCCGAGATCGCGGATCAGGTCGAGCAGTTCGCCGTATTCGGCGACGATCTTCTCCTGCTCGAGACCGGTCAGGCGGTTCAGGCGCAGGTCGAGTATCGCCTGGGCCTGCGTCTCCGACAGGCGATAGCCCGCGTCGCTCAGACCGAACTCCCCGACCGGCTCATCGGGACGCGTCGACACGGCGCCGGCACGGGCCAGCATTTCAGGGACGACGCCCGACTGCCAGGCGCGCGAGACCAGGGCGGCCTTGGCCGCCGCTGGCGAGGCCGATGCCTTGATGGTCGCAATGATCTCGTCGATGTTGGCGAGCGCGATCGACAGGCCCTCCAGGACGTGGGCCCGGCCGCGCGCCTTGCGCAACTCGAATACCGTCCGGCGGGTCACGACCTGGCGCCGGTGGCGCAGGAAGGCCTCGAGCATCTCCTTCAAGGACAGCAAGCGCGGCTGACCGTCGACCAGCGCGACCATGTTCATGCCGAACACGGTCTCCAGCGGCGTCAGCTTGTACAGCTGGTTGAGGATGACTTCCGCACTCTCGTTGCGCTTGAGCTCGATGACGACGCGCAGGCCGTCCTTGTCGGACTCGTCGCGGAGCTCGGATATGCCCTCGACCGTCTTGGCGCGCACCAGGTCCGCGATCCGCTCCAGCAGACGCGCCTTGTTGACCTGGTAGGGCAGCTCGGTGACCACGATGGCCTGGCGCCCGCGGTCATCGATTTCCTCGAACTGGGTCCGGGCGCGCATGAAGACGCGTCCACGACCGGTCTTGTACGCCAGCGCGATCTCGGCAGCGCCATTGATGATCGCTGCGGTCGGGAAGTCCGGACCGGGCACGAACTGCATCAGCTCGACCAGCCCGATATCCGGATTGTCGATCAGCGCGACGCACGCATCGACGATCTCGCCGAGATTGTGCGGCGGGATGTTGGTGGCCATGCCGACCGCAATACCCGCCGAGCCGTTGATGAGCAGGTTGGGAACCCGCGTCGGCAGCACCGTGGGTTCGCGCTCGCTCTCGTCGTAGTTGGCGACGAAGTCGACCGTATCCTTGTCGATGTCGGCCAGCAGCTCGTGCGCGAGGCGCGACATGCGCACCTCGGTGTAGCGCATGGCGGCTGCGGCGTCGCCGTCGACAGATCCGAAATTGCCCTGCCCGTCTACCAGCAGGTAGCGCATCGAGAACGGCTGCGCCATGCGCACGATCGTGTCGTACACCGCTGCGTCACCGTGCGGGTGGTACTTACCGATGACATCGCCGACGATGCGGGCGGATTTCTTGTACGGCTTGTTCCACTCGTTGCCGAGCTCCCGCATCGCGTACAGGACGCGGCGGTGTACCGGCTTGAGGCCATCACGAACGTCGGGAAGCGCCCGGCCCACGATCACGCTCATGGCGTAATCGAGGTAGGACTGGCGCATCTCGTCTTCGAGATTTACGTGCAGGATTTCGCGGGCGGCTTCGCTCATCTAGAGGCTGGTGCGGGGGCTTCGGCGGCGCGTCTTGAAAGCGGCACCGCCTGCGTCCCGTCTGCGTTGTTGGAAAGCGGAAATGCTAGCACAAGACAGCGCCAAGAACCCTAGTTTTTCAGTGTTTTACGCTCGGCGAGACAGCCCGGCCGGCAGTGTCCCGGCCACGCGGCAATCGCCCCGACCTTGACCCGGGCTCCCCACCAGCAAGGGCAGCCAGTCGCGACGTTTCCGCCGGCCGGAAAATGGCCGGTCGCGCCTGCCCGGAAAGTGCGCGCTGGCAGCAAGGCACCCGATCGCGGGACAATGCCCCCATGCAAACCCCAGGCAGCGCAGATCCCGCGGAACTCGCCAAGTTCGACGCCATGGCCCAGCGATGGTGGGACCCCGATGGCGAGTTTCGTCCCCTTCACGACCTCAATCCCGTGCGGCTCGACTACATCGACGCACAGGCCGGACTGGCGGGTGCCCGCGTCATCGACGTGGGCTGCGGCGGCGGCTTGCTGTCCGAGGCGATGGCGCGTCGCGGCGCGCAGGTGACGGGCATCGATCTGGCCCCGGCACCCCTCGAAATCGCGCGCCTGCACGCGCTCGAGGCCGGGGTCAGCGTGGACTACCGGCTGGCGTCCGCCGAAACGGTGGCGGACGAGGCGCCCGGCAGCTATGACCTGGTCACCTGCCTGGAAATGCTCGAGCACGTCCCGGAACCTGCGGTGGTCGTCAGCGCCCTGGCGCGACTGGTGCGCCCGGGCGGCAGCGTCATCTGCTCGACCCTCAACAGGGGCGTAAAGGCCTTCGCGATGGCCATCGTCGGGGCGGAGTACCTGCTGCGCCTGCTGCCCGCCGGAACCCACGAGTACGCCCGCTTCATCCGTCCGTCGGAACTCGCCCGCTTCGGCCGGGAGGCCGGACTCGAGCTGCGAGAACTAACGGGTATCGCCTACGACCCGTTCCAGCGCAAGGCGCGCCTCACCCGGGATACATCGGTCAACTACCTGGCCAGTTTCCGCCGCCCGGAGTCATCCGGTTGAGCACCCGGTCCACACCAGGTGCCGTGCTGTTCGACCTCGACGGCACCCTGCTCGACACCGCGCCAGACATGGCCGCGGCGCTCAACCGATTGCGTGACCAGGAAGGCCTGGCGCCGTTGCCCTTCGAGGCGATTCGTCCGCATGTATCCCACGGCGCGGTCGGACTGGTCCGCCTCGCCTTCGCCGACTGCGACCGCCCCGCGCTTCGAATCCCTCAGGCAGCGCTTCCTGCAGATCTACAGCGAACGGCTCGCGGTGGACACCCGGCTGTTCGACGGCATGGCGGAAGTGCTGGATTATCTCGAGCGCAGCCCGCTGCCCTGGGGCATCGTGACCAACAAGCCGACCTGGCTGACGGAGCCCCTGTTGAGCGCGCTGCAGTTGGCGGACCGGACCGCCTGCCTGGTCTGCGGCGACACGCTGACCGAACGCAAGCCTCATCCGCTGCCGCTGCTACATGCCGCCCGGCAACTGGCAGTCGCGCCAGAGCACTGCGTTTACATCGGCGATGCCGAGCGTGACGTGCAGGCGGGCCGGGCCGCCGGGATGCGCACCGTGGTCGCGGGCTTCGGCTACATCGATGCCACCGAGGATGTCGATGCCTGGCAGGCCGACGTCATCACGCAAACGCCGGCCACCCTCCTGCGGGACATCGGGTTCGGGGTGGATGCGACCGCATGAGCATCCCCACGGAGATGATCATCGCCCTCCTGCTGGCTGCGCTGGCCGCCTTCCTGCTCGGCTGGTGGGTCGGCCGCCGCGGAGTCGGCCAGTTGAGCACCGAGGTGGCGGTCCTCAACGAGCGGCTTGCCGCGCAGCGCGGTCTGGCGGCCGAGCGCGAGGAGCTGCTGGCTCGCGCCATGGAACAGCTGGACCTGCGCTTCGACGAAATCGCCGGCCGCAGCCTGCGGGACAGCAGCGAGCATCTGTTGCGGCTCGCCAAGGAGAGTCTGGGGCAGCATCACGAGGTCGCGGCAGGCACGCTGAAGGAGCGTGAGAATGCGATTGCCAACCTGGTCAGGCCGATCCAGGAATCCCTGACCAGGACCTCCGAGACCCTGCGCGAGATCGAGGGCGCCCGGCAGCGCGATTTCGGCAGCATGCGCCAGTACCTGAACGACATGCGTGACTCGCACGCCGCCCTGCAGCGCGAGACCCGCAATCTGGTCAAGGCACTCTCCAAGCCCCAGGTGCGCGGCCAGTGGGGCGAGATCACGCTGCGGCGCCTGGTCGAGCTGGCCGGCATGACCCAGCACTGCGACTTCGAGGAGCAGGTCAGCGTCGCCGGTCCGGACGGCAGTCTTCGTCCGGACATGATCATCCACATGCCCGACGGCCGGGACCTGGTGGTCGACGTCAAGACGCCCCTCGATGCGTACCTCACCGCGGTCGAGGCCGGCTCGGATGAGGAGCGCGCCGTGGCGCTGAAGCGGCATGCGCAACATGTCGCCGAGCGCGCCCGGCTGCTCGCGTCCAAGAACTACGCCGCGCAGTTCCCGACCGCACCGCAGTTCGTGATCCTGTTCATTCCGGGCGACCAGTTCCTGTCTGCGGCGCTCGATGAGCAGCCGGACCTGCTGGAAACCGCGATGCGCAGCGGCGTCATCCTCGCTACGCCGTCAAGCTTCGTCGCGCTGCTCAAGGCCGTTCATTACGGCTGGCAGAACGTGCGCCTCGCGGAAGGCGCGGAACAGATCCGCAAGCTGGCGGAGGACCTGTTCAACCGCCTCGGCGTGTTTCGCGGGCACCTCGCCAGGGTCGGTGGCGAACTTGACGCCAGCGTGCGTGCCTACAATGCGGCCGTCGGATCGCTGGAACGGAACGTCCTGCCCGGGGCGCGCAAGTTCACCGAACTCGGCGTGCGCAGCGACCGCGTGCTCGAGCCGATCGAGCCGATCGAGAACGTCCCGCGCGAGTTGCCCGGCAGCCAGCCCCCCTCGGCAGACGACCAGCCGTGACGGGCACCCCGGAGAGCGCCGGCGCGCCGCCGGGCTCGCTGCTGTGGCACGCGCTGCTGTATGCGCCGCCGTCCTCCCGCGCGGCCATTGCGACGGTGTTCGAGCTGGAGTCGGTGGTGAGGTCTCTGGCGGACGCCTCGCAGGATCACGCGGTCGCGCACGCCAAGCTCGGGTGGTGGCAGGACGAGGCGCGGCGGCTCGAAGCTGGCGAACCGCGCCATCCGCTGACGCGCCGACTGCTCGAGCAGGCAGGGGGCCGCTCGACCGACTGGTCGGTGCTCGGAACCGCGCTCGACGTTGCCCGCCTCGAACTGGCGGGCGTCGCACTCGATGATGAACGCGACCTGCGCGACTACCTCGACCGGACCAGCGTCGGCTGGCAGGTGCTGGCGGCGCGGCTGTCGGCGACGGCCACGCCGGCCGAGGCAGCACGACGATTCGCCGAGGCCATCGGCCGGGTGCTGCGGCTGACCGAAATCCTCGGGGACCTGCCCCGGGACGCGCGCGCGGGGCGCATACTCGTGCCCACCTCATGGCTCGAGGAGCACGGCCTGGAGATCGTCGATCTCTACACCGAGGCCAAGGCTGGCGCGCGCAGCGAGTGCCTGGCCCGATGCGCCGAGCTGGTCCAGGCCGCTTGGCGGGACGCGACGCAATGCGAGCGCCCGGTGCGGGCCGCGCTGCGAACCCAGTGGGTGCTGGGCCGCCTGCACCTGGCGATGCTCGAAAGGCTCCGCCGCAACGCATTTTCCCTCGCGCCATCCGCGGCAAGGCTGTCCGGCGGCCGTCGGCTCCTGATCGCCTGGAGAGCGGCCCGCGAGGCTACTTGACGATTACGAGGATCGAAACCATGTCCAGCATCGACCCGCGCCACTATCAGCCAGCCGCCGGCTCCCATACCGGACGCGTGATCCTGGTGACCGGCGCCAGCGACGGCATCGGCCGGAGCGTGGCCATCGCACTCGCCGGCCAGGGCGCGCAGGTTGCGCTGCTCGGCAAGTCGCAGCGCAAGCTCGAAGCGACCTATGACGCCATCGTCAGCTTGGGCGGCCCGACGCCGGCTCTCCTGCCGTTCAACCTGGAGACCGCCGCGGCTGCCGAATATGACGCGCTGCATGACGCCGTCGCCGGCGAGTTCGGCCGCTTGGATGGTCTGGCTCACATTGCCGGGGTGCTCGGCAACCGCAGCCCCATCGAGTACTACGACGTGCCGACCTGGTGCCGGGTGCTGCACGTAAACCTGACCGCCGCCTTCATACTGACCCAGGTCTGCTGGCCGCTGCTGAAGAAGGCGCGCGATGCCTCGGTGGTTTTCACCTCGAGCGGCGTCGGCCGCCAGGGCCGGGCCTACTGGGGCGCGTATGCCGTGTCGAAGTTCGGCATCGAGGGCCTGATGCAGGTGCTGGCCCACGAGGCCGCCGAGACCACGCATATCCGCTGCAACAGCATCAATCCGGGCGCGGTCAAGACCAACATGCGACTGCAGGCCTTTCCGGCGGAAGACCGCGACAAGCTGGTCGAACCCGCGGCGGTCGTTGCGCCCTACCTGTTCCTGCTTGGCCCGGACAGCACGGCCGTCAACGGCCAGGCTCTCAGCTGCCAGTGAGCGGTGTGCTCAGCGGCGCGGAGCCTTGCCGCGCCGCGAGGTCGAGCTCGGCCGGCGTTTGGCGCTGCCCGCGCGGGCCTTGGGGCGCGGCCGGGCGACCGGTTCCCGGGGCAGCCCCGCCGCGTCGGCGAGCAGCCGCAGCTCACCGGGCGTCAAGGGGCGGCTGACGCCGCGGGCGAGTGAGCGGTCCATGGCGATGGGACCGAAACGTACGCGCAGGATCCGGTTGGCCTCGATGCCACAGCGCTCGAAGATCCGCTTCAGGTCGCGCGGGCGAAGCCCGGTGCAGACCACTCGCGCCCAGCGATTGACGCCCTCGCCGCCGGCACATTCCAGCTCATCGATGCTTCCCTTCGCTTCCGGGTCACTGGCCGCGGCCTGCAGCAGTTCCGCGATTCGACTCTCGTCGAACCCGCCACGAACCCGCACGCTGAACTCGGAGGACAGCACGTCGGATTTCTTCATGATCGCCGCGGCGAGCTGACCATCGGAGACGAACAGCTCGAGCCCGCCCTCGCCCGCGCCCATCGGGCTCAGCGCTATCCAGCGGCCGGCGGAGGGCTTGGGCAGGCGCTCGACCGAAGATCTATCGCCGGGTTTCAGCGCGGAGTTCAGGCCTTCCATGGCCGGGCGGTGATAGGCGAGGCCCCGCGATGCCGTTGTGTCGTCCCAGCGCAGGCGCAGCTTGCGCCCATCGAGACGCACCTCGTCACGCGGCCCGATGGCCTGTCCGGCGGTCGCGGCCCGGCCATTCACGAGAATGCGGCCCGCGACAATCCAGGCCTCCACGTCACGCCGTGAGCCGACCCCTTGGGCAGCGAGCACTTTCTGGATTCTCTGCCGCATGGGCGAGCCGGGCAAAGATCAGGCCGGCGTGGCGTCAGGGTCGTTGGCCGCGTCGGCGCCGAGCGCCGGCGGAACCAGCTGCTCGACTATCGTCTCCGCGAAGTCCAGCTGCACGCCGACGTTGTCCATGTCCTTCAGTTCCGCGAGCGTAGGCAGCGCGTCCAGGCTCTTGAGACCGAAGTAGTCCAGGAACTCACGCGTGGTGCCGAGGAGCTCTGGCCGGCCAGGCACTTCGCGATGACCGACGACGCGCACCCAGCCCCGGTCGGTCATCGTACGCATGATGTTGGGATTCACCGCCACACCGCGGACTTCCTCGATTTCCGCACGGGTGATCGGCTGCCGGTACGCGATCAGCGCGAGCGTCTCCAGCATGGCCCGCGAGTAGCGTGTCGGCCGCTCCGTCCACAGGCGCGAAACGGTTTCCGAGAATTCCCGGCGCACCTGGGCACGCCAGCCGCCCGCGACCTCCACCAGTTCCAGCGCCCGGGAAGCATAGTCGTCCGACAGTATGGCGATGGCCTCGCGAACCTCCGCGGCCGTCGGCCGTTCGCGCTCGTCGAACAGCTCGCGGATCTGGTCCACGGACAGCGGCCGGCCCGCGGCCAGCAACGCCGCCTCGACGAGATTTCGCAGATTGCTGATGTCCATGTTCTCCTCGATGCCATTCACGACACGGCGTCCGCGGAGTCGTCGCCGCCGGCGGCGGCAGGCGGGGCTGCTTGCGCCCGGCGGACATGCAGCGGCGCGTACGATTCCGCCTGCACGACTTCAATCAATCCCTCGCGCACCAGCTCGAGCAACGCGACGAACGTGACCGTCACTCCCATCCTTCCCTCCTCGGGGCGAAACAGTGCGACGAAACCGACCAGTTCGCCACCTTCCAGTACCGACAGCACGTCGGACATTCGCTGCCGAATCGACAGGGCCTCGCGCTGCACATGGTGGTGCGCGAACATGGCCGCACGCTGCACGACATCCTTGAAGGCGACCAGCATCTCGTGCAGCGTCACCTCCGGCAGGATCTTCACCACTCGCCTTTCCGCGAGCTCGGCGGAGGCCTGAAACACGTCGCGGTCCATGCGCGGCAGACGGTCGACGTCCTCGGCAGCGCGCTTGAACCGTTCGTATTCCTGCAGGCGTCTGACAAGCTCCGCCCGCGGGTCCTCTTCTTCCTGCGACTCCGCGTCCTTGGGCCGCGGCAGCAGCATTCTCGACTTGATCTCCGCAAGCATCGCGGCCATCAACAGGTACTCGCCGGCCAGCTCGAGGTCGAGTTCCTGCATCAGCAGGATGTAGTCCATGTACTGGCGGGTGATCTCCGCGATCGGGATATCGAGGATGTCGAGATTCTGGCGCCTGATCAGGTACAGCAGCAGATCGAGCGGACCCTCGAAGGCCTCCAGAAAGACTTCCAGCGCCTGCGGTGGAATGTAGAGGTCGCGCGGCAACTGGGTGATCGGTTCACCGTCCACGATCGCGAACGGCATCTCCTCCTGCACCGGCGCATGCGGACCCGGCACGGACTCGGTGGCGTCTTGCGTTGGCTCGTTCATGCTGTCAACCGTACTCCAGACCCATCGCCTGGCGCACCTCGCTCATGGTTCGCCGGGCGGCATCCCGGGCCCGGTCACAGCCCTCCGAGACGATCCCACGCACCAGGTCCGGGTTCTCCTCGAACTCCTGCGCACGCACCCGTATGCCGCTTATCTCAGTGACAACCGCCTCGATCAGCGGCTTCTTGCAATCGAGGCACCCGATGCCAGCCGAACGGCAGCCGGCGTCGGCCCAGGCGCGGGTCTCGTCCGAGGAGTAGATCCGGTGCAGATCGAAAACCGGGCACTTGTCGGGGTCGCCGGGGTCAGTGCGACGCGCCCGCGCTGGATCCGTCTGCATGGCCTTCAGCTTCTTCGCGACCGAGTCAGGATCCTCGCGTAGACCGATCGTGTTGCCGTAGGACTTGGACATCTTGCGGCCATCGAGTCCCGGCACCTTTGGCGTCCGGGTCAATAGCACCTGAGGCTCCGGCAGGATGGCGCGACCCGTGCCTTCCAGGTAGCCGAGCAGGCGTTCACGATCCGCGACCGTGAGGCGCGGACTCGCTTCCACCAGCGCCAGACCCTGGCTCAGGGCCTCCGCTTCGCCCCGCTCCTGATAGCTGCGGCGCAGTTCGAGGTACTGGGCGCTGCTGCGCGCGCCGAGCTGCTTGATCGAGCGCTTGACCTTCTGCTCGTGATCGTCCTCCCGCCCATACAGGTGGTTGAAACGCCTGGCAATCTCGCGGGTGATCTCGACGTGCGCGACCTGATCCTCGCCGACGGGGACGAACTGTGGGCGGTACAGCAGGATGTCGCTGCTCTGTAGCACGGGATACCCGAGGAATCCGTATGTGCTCAGGTCCTTGTCCTTGATCTGCTCGATCTGGTCCTTGTAGGTCGGAACACGCTCCAGCCAGCCGAGCGGCGTCACCATGGACAGCAGCAGGTGGAGCTCGGCGTGCTCCGGGATTCGTGACTGGATGAAGATCGTGGCCGCGCCGGGATTGAGGCCAGCCGCCAGCCAGTCGATCAGCATCTGCCAGACGTTGTGCTCCAGCGCCGACGTGTCCTCGTAGCCCGTGGTCAGCGCATGCCAGTCCGCGACGAAGAAGTAGCACTCGTACTGGTACTGCAGCTCCAGCCAGTTCTTGAGCGCACCGTGATAGTTGCCGAGGTGCAGCTGACCGGTCGGGCGCATTCCCGACAGCACGCGGCGGGCGCCCATGGACCCGGCGCTCATTGGCCCGGGCGCCGCAACAGGACCGGGCCGATCACAAGGCACTGCCCCAAATCAGCCAGCTCACCGCGGGAGGCGGCAGCCGCAGCACGGGCCCACCGCGGGCGCCCTGCGGACACCGGGCGGGTGCCATGCGAGCGCCCGCCACAGTAACTAGAAGTGACAGAAGACATGTTTCCTATACTCATGTTTTTTATGATAGTTCTACGAGTCCGTTGACCGCCCAAGAGCCCCCGCCGCCACGGCTTCGGGCGGGCGCAAGTATACCCCGCGGTCCGCCGCCCGAGGGGCCTAAGAGAACGGGGCCGTGTCCCCCTTGCCGGCGCGCAGGACCGTGACCTCGGGACCGGCGAGGTCCACGACCGTCGTCGGCTCGAAGCCGCAGTTGCCGCCATCCAGCACCACGTCCACGGCGTGACCGATGCGTGCCTCGATTTCACCTGCATCGGTCATTGGCGCGTCGTCGCCCGGCAACTGCAGCGTGGTGCTCATTAGCGGCTCCCCGATCTCGTCCAGCAACATCTGGACGACGGGATGATCCGGGACCCTGATACCGACAGTCCGCCGCTTTTCGTTCATCAGCCGCCTGGGCACCTCGCGGGTCGCCTCCAGGACGAAGGTGTACGGACCGGGCGTAAAGGCCTTCAACAGCCGATACTGCGAGTTATCGACGCGGGCATAGCGGGAGATTTCCGACAGATCGCGGCACACCAGGGTAAAGAAGTGGTGCTTGTCGGTCTGGCGGATCCGCTGGATTCGCTCCATGGCGGCTTTCGCACCCATGAGGCAACCCAGCGCATAGCAGGAGTCGGTCGGGTAAACGACGACGCCACCCGCCCGCACGTGGTCGACCGCGATGCGCACGAATCGGACCTGCGGACTCTGGGGATGTAAATGGAGAAATTCGGACATCTCGGGATCGCGGTCCAGGGCCCCGCCCGGGGCATTTGCGCGGCTTTGTATCATAATGCCGGGCCGAAAGCCGGACTGCGCGCGCCGCCACGCAGGGGCCCTCGATTAGGGCCCGTCCGGTTATGATGTATTGCTTCGTCAACACACCCCACCCATGCAACTGCTAATAGATTTCCTGCCGATCGTCGCGTTCTTCCTCGCCTACAAGCTCGCCGACATCTATATCGCCACGGGTGTGCTGCTGGTAGCCGTCGTGCTCCAGTCCGCAGTCCAGTGGGCGCGGACCCGCAAGCTGAGCACCATGCATCTCGTCTCGGCTGGGCTGGTGCTGCTGTTCGGCGGCCTGACACTCGCCATTCACGACAAGGCCTTCATCATGTGGAAGCCAACGATCGTGAACTGGCTGTTTGCGGCCGGTTTCCTCGCGAGCCAGTTCAGTGTTTTCGGCGGAAAACCCATCGTGCAGCGCCTGATGAGCACTGCGGAGTCCGAGCTGCAGCTGCCAGACGAGTCCTGGCGCCATTTGAACCTGATGTGGGTGGCTTTCTTCGTCTTGCTGGGGCTCGCCAACCTCTTCGTGTTCCGTAACTTCGACGAGAACACCTGGGTGAATTTCAAGCTGTTCGGAATGCTAGGCCTGACGCTCCTATTCGTGGTCATGCAGGGTTTCTGGATCGCCAGCCGCAGCCGCGGGCAAGGTTCGTCCGAATGAGCCTGTATGCGCTCATCGGCCAGGACCGCGAGAATTCGCTGCAGCTGCGCCAGCAAGTTCGCCCTGCACACCTTGCGCGCGTAGCCGAGTTGTCCGCCCAAGGGCGCATCGTCGTGGCCGGACCGTTTCCGGCCATTGATGCCGATGAGGGTGTCGAGGGAGGCTTCACCGGCAGCCTGATCGTGGCCGAGTTCGAGAGCCTCGAAGAGGCCCGGCAATGGTTCTCGGAAGACCCGTACGTTCGGGAAGGGGTCTTCGAGACTCATGACGTCCGGCCTTTCAGGCAAGTGCTGCCATGACTGAAGTCCGTGTTCGGCGGATGCACGAGCTGCTGCACCACTCCCTCGCGCCGGAACAGCTGGAGATCACTGACGACAGTGCCAGACACGCCGGACATGCCGGCGCCCGCGGCGGCGCCGGGCACTTTATCGTCCGGATAGTGTCCGATCGGTTTGAAGGGTTGCGGCCGCTGGCGCGGCATAGGCTCGTTTACGCGGCCCTCTCAGAGATGATGCCGGCAGAAATCCACGCATTGACGATAGATGCCCGCACCCCGGGCGATCGCAACGCTCGATAGATGTAGTCCTAATCAGCAGAGGAATCCGATGATGCGAAGAATGATGACTGTGGCCGCCGCAACGGCCGCGCTATTGGTCGGTGGTTGCGCCGGCGGCACCGGGGACAAGGAGACGGCAGCGTCTGCGGATCCCAGCGCACAACCGGTGGCGGTCGTGAACGGCGAGCCGATCTCGCGGGCCGTGTGGGAGCTGTTCGTCAAGACTCGTACCGGCGGCGGCGCTGCTGCGGACCTTGATGCGGAACAGCAGAAAGAAACCCTCGACAGCCTCATTGAGATGTACATCGCGGCCCAGCAGGCCGAGAAGGATGGCCTGGCCAGCGGCGAGACCGGAGCACGGCTCGAGCTGATGCGCCAGAGTTCCCTGGCCGATCTGGCAGGTCAGAAGTATCTCGAAGGCAAGGAAGTCACACCTGAGGACCTGCGCGCCGAGTACGACAAGCAGATCGCGCAGATGCCCAACACGGAGTACAAGGCGCGCCACATCCTGGTGGACTCCGAAGAGAAGGCGCGCGAGATGATCGCCGGGCTTGATAAGGGCGAGAAGTTCGAAACGCTCGCAGAACAGAACTCCAGCGACTCCTCGGCCAAGGACGGTGGCGACCTCGGATGGTTTGCGCCGGCACGAATGGTCAAGCCGTTCGCGGACGCCGTCGAGAAACTCGAAAAGGGCGCCTACACCAAGGAACCGGTCCAGTCGCGGTTTGGATGGCACGTCATCAAGCTGGAGGATACCCGGCCCATCCAGCCTCCCAGCTACGAGGCCGTGGAATCGCAGCTGGGCCAGCTGGTCCGCCAGTCCAAGTTCCAGGCCTATCTCGACAGCCTGATGGCGACCGCAAAGATCGAAAGAAAGCTCTAGAGCGCGTCGGGCGCTGAATTGATGCGGGGCCGGCACTGCTGCCGGCCCCGTTTCTCTTTGGGCGAAAGTCCGAACTTACGGATCCATGGATCCGACCCCCTGAAGCGTCGCGACCGTAGCGGCGCGCCGACAAGGATGCGGCCCGCCTGGTCGCCCCATCCAGGGCCGGCGCGGCTCAGTCTTCCCGAGATCGAACAGCCGACCGCCGACCGAGGCGACGTCCTCATCCACGGCGAAATCAGGCAAGGCGATGGGCTTCAGCACCAGGGGGTGCGGCTGTTCCGGAGCGATCGCGTCGCCGTCCAATTAGAACGCGATGAGCGCGCAGCGCGCGCGGGGGTTCCCCAGATCATTCCCCCCCGCCACCGAGCAGTGCACGGCAGGAGTAAGCCGCCATCCCGCAGGCCATGCGACCGGTGCGGCGAGCTGCATGCGCTGCGCACCAAACACGGGGCGCCGACATGGGTCGACCGCACCTCGATGACTCCCTGGATGGAAGTTTCGTTTGCCTTCGAGTGGAGGACGTTCGAGGCGGGCAAAAGAGAAAGGCGGCCATGAGGCCGCCTTTCTAGTTTATTGAGACGCGAAAGTCGCGCCGGGAATTAGCGCACGTCGCCGCTCGACGCCGTACGACCGGTGCCCAGCGAAGCCTGAGTGCGGCCCGTGCCCAACGAAGCCTGCGTACGACCGGTGCCCAGCGAAGCCTGAGTGCGGCCCGTGCCCAACGAAGCCTGCGTACGACCGGTGCCCAACGAAGCCTGAGTGCGGCCCGTGCCCAGCGAAGCCTGCGTGCGACCGGTGCCCAACGAAGCCTGAGTGCGGCCGGTGCCCAACGAAGCCTGCGTGCGACCGGTGCCCAACGAAGCCTGCGTACGACCGGTGCCCAGCGAAGCCTGAGTGCGGCCCGTGCCCAACGAAGCCTGCGTACGACCGGTGCCCAGCGAAGCCTGCGTGCGGCCCGTGCCCAGCGAAGCCTGCGTACGACCGGTGCCCAGCGAAGCCTGAGTGCGGCCCGTGCCCAGCGAAGCCTGCGTGCGACCGGTGCCCAACGAAGCCTGAGTGCGGCCCGTGCCCAACGAAGCTTGCGTGCGACCGGTGCCCAGCGAAGCCTGAGTACGGCCCGTGCCCAGCGAAGCCTGCGTGCGACCCGTGCCCCAGCGAACGCCTGAGTGCGGCCCGTGCCCAGCGAAGCCTGCGTGCGGCCCGTGCCCAGCGAAGCCTGCGTGCGACCCGTGCCCAACGAAGCCTGAGTGCGGCCCGTGCCCAACGAAGCCTGCGTGCGACCGGTGCCCAACGAAGCCTGAGTGCGGCCCGTGCCCAACGAAGCCTGAGTGCGGCCCGTGCCCAACGAAGCCTGCGTGCGACCGGTGCCCAACGAAGCCTGAGTGCGGCCCGTGCCCAGCGAAGCCTGAGTGCGGCCCGTGCCCAACGAAGCCTGAGTGCGGCCCGTGCCCAACGAAGCCTGCGTACGACCGGTGCCCAGCGAAGCCTGTGTACGGCCCGTGCCCAGGGACGCGGCAATCGACTCAGCAATCACGCGGCCACCAATCGCAGGCTGGGTTCCGACGATTTCAGCCGACATGCCGGGATCTATCGTGAGAACGCCCTGTGCCGCTAGCGCGGGCACGAGGTCAACGACGATCTGACCGAGGTTGACCGAACCCGACAACGAAGGCGAACCCACGACTGCCCGCAGAAAAACAGAGGACGCCCCGGGCACGTAAACCCCCGGCAGCTTAATGCCGCCGGTAGCAAAGTAACCCTCTTCGGTGACCTCACCAACCACCGCGACAGCGTCGCCAACCTGGAGGTTCGCATACAGCGCACGATTGGTCTCTGTGGGCATGAGCCGAACGCCTGCCCCAAGCAGCGTCACTTCGGCGCTGTCGCGAGCCACTGCGTCCACTCGACCCACCGCCAACAAGACTCTCACCGGGCGCTCGCGAAGCAATTGCAAATCAGTACGAGATCCGGCAATCGAGAGACGAGCGCTTACAGCGTCCGAGGCAACGTTGGCATCCCGCGCCTCTGCGCGGCTGGCTGCCTACCGACGCTAGCGCAAGCATTGTCGCCGCCGCCAAGATTCGCCGTTGATTCCCCATAGCGTTCCCCAAAGTAAGCTTAATTTTGTTCCGCTACCGGCCCAGACAGTCGCCTAGCACCTTCCATCAAGTCGTCATTGCTCCAGTCGAGGACATCCATGACTAGACGTCGGTCTTCCGGCACGTCCTCGTAGAAGTACAGTCCGATTCCCATGCTGACGGCCTCGGATCTTCATGTGGCTTAGGCGCCGAGTAATCCCTGTGCTTCAGCTCGATCTCAGCGACAACCTTCTCGAGGTACTGCCGAAAATCCTGTTTGTACTCCGCTATGTCTTCCTTCCGAATCCCCGCGTCGGGGTAAACCACCCGATCGAAACGCCGCTGTGACGTGTCAGCCAGAGCGAGATTGAAATCCACTGTCTGCACGTACCTACGGACTGCAGACGTAAACACTTCCACCATCTCTGCAGTGAGGTCTGTTGGAATGTAGGTGCGCTTTAGTACCCGAATGACCTTCCCACCATCGAGCACCTCCGCGGCGCCAACACGCACCAACTCTCGCAACATCACTTGTGTGGAAACCCCCTCACACGCCCCTTCAACCAACAGCTCAAATGTTCCGGCCGGGTCCTGACCAAAGATCACCAGGTCGCGAGGAAACCCATACGGGCCGACGTACTGCTTGCTCGAATGCCAAACCTCCAGAAGGTTTGCCAACTGCTTGGCGTAGGTCCCCTGCTCCCGCCGTCGACGCGCTTCCTCCAACACAATCCCGGAAACCTCTCGCCGGGGAAGACCACACGCTATCGACAGCCTCGAAAGCGTTGTCTTGCGCTCCGGTGTTCGTAACTCTCGGGCGCCGACAGCTACGAAAACCTCCTTCGCCAACTCGCCGAAATCACGATATGTCACACCACTTCGAACGAGCATCCGAACCAGTGGAACAAGCAAAGTCCTGAACGCTGCTAGGACATGCTGTTTAACATCATAAGTCGCTGGCATGACTTAATCTAGCGCGAATTGACAATAAAAGGGAGCCTGGCCGGCAAGGGGCGCCCAAGCCAGTGACTATGTTAAGCAGCGAGGACTAGAGCACGGAAGACGAATTCGAGATATCTATTTAACTAAATATGGCAACGCACTGTTCTAATTGTCATTGCTGCGTCGCACAACAATGTAGGCCCCCACCCCGACGAGTCTTGACTGGTTCCGTTGATGCCCTGAAGGGCTGGAACGATGACGGACCAGCCACTCATCCACGCCGTCAACAAAGTTCTGGCCACGGTCTTCTACCATCCTTTCAAAGATCGGCACGAGGTCGGCTGGGAGCCATGCGTAACAGGCCCTCTCGAATCGCCCCTGCGAGTTGTCCGACTTCTTGATCACGTTGAAACTGACCGAGCCAAGGAATCCTTCGACATGCTGGAGCAAGGCGACCGGAGACATCGCACCTCCATTGACTCCTGAACATAGAAGAACGGACTCCGTGATCAGCTTTACGGTGTCATCGTTCTCGATCCGGACCGCTCCGAGCGATACGAGGTCCTTGAGCACTTGTCGCCACTCATGGTTTGGCGCCGCAATGCTTGAGAGGTTTTCGAACGAGTTTTCTGCTCCATTCTTACGCAACGGACTGGGCGCGCCAAACTCGTCCGTGAAACGAGGATCTTGTCGCCACATAAACACCAAGTCTGTTGCAGCCATATGCTCGAACAGTGAACTATCGATAGAACCCATGCTGGAAACGGTAAGCTTCTGCGATACGGCGTGCCCCACACAATCCGTTATCTGATCCTGGGACAATCCACACGCCCTAAGCAAAGACACCGTCTTTGACAGGACATCACGGGCTATTTCCTCTTTTTTTTGCATACAGCGCTTCCCCTGTTGATAGTGATTCGCCCAGATGGGATCGCCCGCCGACACCACGATGACATACTGAAACCACCCGTCAACTCCGAAAAACTATTGCCTTCGGCGAGAAACTCCTAGGCCTACATCAATAGTCACAATCTCGAGATCATGCTCACCTGTGCCGGTCGCGGACCAACTAATCTTTCGGTCCTATTTTCGCTGGAGTGACCAATCCAACTTTCGCCAATCCGGAAAGATGATGGTTTGAATACGCTTCTCCGCTTCTTCCACCCCCTCGCTCGGATGCTGCTGCGGCAGGGCGTCACAGCACACGAGTTCGCGCGAGCGGCCGATGAGGCCTTCGTGCTGGCCGCTGTCGATGTCCTGACGCAGCAAGGCACAGACCCCAGTTTCTCCCGGATCTCCGCGATCACGGGACTGCACCGTCACGCCGTTAGCGCCATTCTGGCTGCTCGAGACCAGGCAGCCGCCCAGGCCAGCGAGCCGAAGGAATACGAACGCCATCGCCTGGCGCGCGTCCTCGGCGGCTGGTTCGAAGATCCCCGCTATACAGGGACGGACGGGCGGCCAAGCGTGCTCAGGCTCGACGGCCCCGAGCCCTCCTTCGAGTCGCTGGTGAAGGACTTCAGCGGCGACATCTATCCCGGAATCATCCTCGAGGAGCTCGAGCGGGTGGGTGCGGTCCAGCGCACCGAAGGTGGCCGAATTGCGGCACTGTCACGACGCTACTCGGCTGGCGGCGCCAGTCCGGAGACGATGCGGCACATGGAAGGCGTGGCAGCGGATGTGGTGCGGACGCTGGAATTCAATCTCGAGGCGCCGCCAGACAAGCGCCTGCTCGAGGACTCGGCCATTTCTGCGGATCTGCCGGCGGACCTGGTGCCGGTGCTGGCCCGTATGCTGAAGCGGCGCACGACATCGTTTCTGGACGATGTGGAAGGCTGGCTCGAACAACACGAATCGCCTGATACCGGTGTGGCCGGGGATACAAAGCCCCGAGTGCGCGCTGGCGTGAGGGTGGTAATGGTCGTCGAACCGTCGCCCGGAGTCCAACGAGCCTAGCCCGAAAGAAAGGTGATTCGCCTGACTTTGTGCGAGTCGCGTCAGCCAGCCAACATCTTGGTGAATGCGGCCTCGTCCAATATGGCGATACCGAGTGCCTCTGCCTTCTTTAGCTTGGAGCCCGCCTCGGCCCCCGCCACGAGGTAGTCGGTCCGGGCGGACACGCTGCCCGCCGCCTTGCCCCCGAGCTCGCGGATGCGCGCCTGCGCCTCGTCACGGCTCATCTGGCTGAGCGTACCGGTGATCACGAAAGTCTTTCCCTCGAGGGGCAGTGAGCCGCGGGCGCGCGCGGGCATGTCCGGCCAGTGCACACCCCGCTTCACGAGTGAATGGATGACCTCGAGGTTGTGCGGCTCCCGAAAGAAACGGAACACGTGCTCCGAAATGACCGGCCCGATATCCGGCACCTGCTCGATCTCCGCCGCGCTGGCTTTCATCAGCGCGTCGAGCGTGCCGAAGTGTTGCGCCAGCGCGAGTGCCGTGGCTTCCCCTACATCCCTGATCCCCAGGGCGAATAGAAAGCGCGGCAGGGTCGTCTTCCTGCTGGCCTCCAGCGCCTCCACGAGATTGGCCGCCGACTTGGCGCCCATCCGCTCGAGGCCCTCGAGTTCAGCCTGTGTCAGGGCGAACAGGTCTGCCGCGCTCTTGACCAGCCCGGAGTCCACCAGCTGCTCGACCAGCTTGCTGCCCATTCCTTCGATATCCATCGCGCGTCGCGACGCGAAATGACGCAGCGACTCCTTTCGCTGGGCCGAACAGTAGAGCCCACCGCTGCAGCGCGCGACCGCCTCTGAATCATCCTTCACGACGCCGGATCCGCAGACCGGGCAGCTTTCCGGCAGCTGCGGGATGGCCGTCCGGTCCGGGCGCTTCTCCAGGACAACCCGGGCGACCTCGGGGATGACATCCCCTGCCCTGCGAACCACGACGCTGTCGCCGACACGCACGTCCTTGCGGCGCAGTTCGTCATAGTTGTGGAGCGTCGCGTTGCTCACGGTGACGCCGCCGACGAACAACGGCTCCAGGCGCGCCACCGGCGTCAGCGCCCCGGTTCGACCCACCTGCCACTCTATGCCACGGACGATGGTGATGGCCTCTTCGGCGGGAAACTTGTGGGCGACTGCCCAACGCGGTGCACGCGACACGAAGCCGAGACGCTGTTGCAACGGGATCGAGTCGACCTTGTACACGACGCCGTCGATCTGATACGGCAGCGACGCGCGTTTCAGACTCATGGCGCGGTAGTAGTCCATGACTCCGGCGACTCCGGTTCGCCTTGCCACCTCGGGCGATGAGCGCAGGCCCCACTCCTTGAGCAGTTCCAGTGTGGCGCTGTGACGGTCGGGCAGTTCACCCTCCTCCACATACCCCACACCGTAGAAGAACACGTCCAGCGGGCGCTTGGCCGTGATCCGGGAGTCGAGCTGCCGGAGGCTGCCAGCCGCGGCGTTGCGGGGGTTCACGAACAGCTTCCCGCCGCGCTCGGCCGCCTCGCGATTCATCTCCTCGAATCCCTTGACCGGCATGAAGACCTCGCCACGCACCTCCAGCACGCGAGGCCAGCCACGGCCACGCAGCTTGAGCGGCAGCGATCGAATGGTGCGGACGTTCTGGGTGACATCCTCGCCGGTGGTCCCGTCACCCCGCGTGGCTGCCAGCGACAACACTCCGTCGGTGTATTGGACGCTCAAGGCGAGCCCATCCATCTTTGGCTCGCAGGCGTACTCGATCTCCTCTTCCATCCCGAGTCGCTCGCGGATACGTCGATCGAAGGCCACGACGTCCTGCTCCTCGAACGCATTCTCGAGCGACAGCATCGGAACCCGGTGCTCGACCTCCGGGAAGCCTGCAAGCGGCGCGCCGCCGACCCGTTGGGTGGGCGAGTCCGGCGTCACCAGCTCGGGGTGCGCTTGTTCGAGCTCGCGCAGCTCGCGAACAAGGCTGTCGAACTCCGCGTCAGAGATTTCCGGCTGGTCGAGTACGAAATAGCGATAGTTGTGCTTTTCGATCAACTCCCGCAGCAGGCGGACTCGGCCGGCTGCGCTCGCGGCTCGGTGCCTGGACATGCGCGGCGCGTGGCCTCAGCGCCTCTGCGCACGACGGACCTGCTGCTCGAAGTGCAGCAGTTCGTCGCGCATCTTGAGCACGCGCTGGGCAGTCAGGGTGCTGCCGTGTTCGTCCTGCAACTGTCCGGCCAGGCTCTCCGCCAGACGCCGCGACGTACTCAGCATTGCGTCGAATGCCAGCGCCGCATTGACGGGTCCCGGTACAACGGCGAACACCGAGATCCCCGGCAGAGTGTCCTTGTCGATGCGGCTCATGTCGAACGAGCCGGGCTCGACCATGTTGGCCACAAAGAACATCGACTGGCCTTCCTCCTTTTCCATGTGGAAGATGGAGTACTTGCCGTAGGACAGTCCTTCGGCCTGCAGCGCTTCAACGACCGACCTTGCCGGCCAGCGACCCCCCGCCGCAATCAACCGAATGGCCACGATCTTCTTGCGTGCCGCCACGGCATCGTCGGCGCCAGCGGACGCGGTCCCGGCGGATGCCTCGCCCTCGGGGCGCGCCTCGGAAGACTCTTCCGTTGCCGCCGCCGCGGACTGCTCCGGCCGCGGTTCACCCATCACGGCGAAACGATCCATGGGCTGCGTTCGCACCCAGGGCTGGGATTCCTGGTCGGTGCTCGCGTCCATGTGCCGCGGCCCACGCAGCTTGAACGGGTTGCGCGCCAGTTCCTCACCCATCTCCCGATAGGAAATCATCGGCGGGATGTCGGCGTCCTTCCGTTTCTCGGGAGTCAGTTCGGGATCAGCATCGGCGGGAATATCGATGATCGGCGGGTCACGGGTCGCACCGGGCCGTCCTGGGCGCGTCGCGACGATCGGCGGAATCACATCCTCCTCCAGCTCGACCGTATCGGTCCAGGCCGGGTCGTCATCGTCCAGTGAGTCGTCCTGCAGCTCTGCCGGTGCGCTCGCGTCGTCGGAATCGGCCGTTGCGGGATCCTCTGCGAAGTCCGGTCGCGCCGGCGCCGGCCGACGGGACTCCCACCACCAGAGCCCCGCGATCAGCAGCACGCCTACTGCAAGCAGAATCCAGCGCAACTCGGGCATCACGCCTCCGTGCTATCCCGCCGCCATGCGCACGGCTTCGTCAACGTCCACCGAGACCAGTCTCGATACACCGGGCTCATTCATCGTGACGCCCACAAGCTGCTGGGCCATTTCCATGGTGCTCTTGTTGTGCGTGATGAAGATGAACTGCACGCGTTGCGCCATGTCGCGCACGATATCGCAGAATCGACCGACATTATGGTCGTCCAGCGGTGCGTCGACCTCGTCGAGCAGGCAGAAGGGCGCGGGGTTCAACTCGAAGATCGAGAACACCAGTGCAACGGCAGTCAGCGCCTTCTCGCCGCCAGACAGCTGACTGATGGTCGAGTTGCGCTTGCCGGGAGGCCGCGCCATCACCGCCACGCCGGCCGTGAGCACGTCTTCACCGACCAGCTCCAGGTAAGCGCTGCCCCCGGCAAAGAGCCGCGGGAACTTCTCGCGCAGGCCGGTGTTGATGCGGTCGAACGTGTCCTGAAAGCGCGTGCGCGTCTCGCGGTCGATTTTCCTGATCGCTTCGTCCAGCGTGTTCAAGGCGTCGGTGAGGTCGGCAAACTGCCGATCCAGGTATTCCTTGCGCTCGGTCTGCTCCTTGAGTTCGTCGATCGAGGCAAGGTTGACCGCACCGAGCCGCTCGATCTTCGCCAGCACCTCGGCGAGCTCCTGCTCCCAGGCCTCGACCGTCGCCTCGCCGGGCAGCTGGCTGCGTACATCATCAAGCTCCAGCTTGGTGGCCTGGAACTGCTCCAGCAACGACTCGCGGCGGACGCGTATCTCCTGGACCAGCATGCGAACGTTCGCAAGCTCTTCGCGCGCGGCGGCCACCGCACGTTCATGCAGTGCGCGTTTCTGTTCGAGCTCGCGCACCGCTGCGTCGGCCTCGTCAACGCTGCGCCGTGCCTCGGTCAGTTCCTTTTCAACGGCGAGCCTTACCGACAAGGCCTGCTGCAGGTCCTGCTCCAGCTGCAGGATGGGCGCGTCGCCGCCCGCAAGCTGCTGTTCCAGCTCTGCCCGACGCGTTTCGAGCTGCGCCACCTGGGCGGCCGCCCTTGCGAGACTCGTCTGCACCGACGCCAGCGTCGATTTCTGCGACTCGACCCGGATGGCAACCTGCTGTGCCGCGGCGACATCGGCCTGGGCGCGCTGCCGGGCCTGTTCCAGGCTTGCCCGAAGCGCGTCGCGCTCGCGCTCCATGGGGCTGCGCTGGTCCTCGATTCGCTTCATTTCGGCCAATCCGCTTTCGAGCCGCAGACGCGCCTCGCGGGTTTCGCGCTCGTCGTCCGCGATCTCGGCCTGGATACGCTGCCGCTCCGCGCCAAGCAGGTCGAGCCGCTGCACCGACGCGGCGATTCGCGAGCGCAGCGTCTCGACCTGGCCGCGCGTGCTGGCATGTTCGCGGTGCAACTGGTTGACGGTCGACTGGACTGCGTCGCGCCGATCCTCCAGCTCCTGCAAGGCCGACCGCACTGCCTCGAGTTGCGAACCGTCCGCGGCGATGCGTGACTCCAGGTCCCCGGCCCGCTGCCTGAGCGTCCGCAGTTCCTGCTCCCGCTCCAGCACGCCGGAGCGGGTGTCCTCGTCGCGGCTCACGCGCAGCCAGTTCGGACCGACCCAGATGCCGTCCTGGGTGACGATGGACTCGCCGGGGCGCAGGCCTGCGCGCCGCGCCAGGGCCTGCGGCAGGCCCTCGGCTGTCGATACGCCGTCGAGCAATGCCCTGGCGCTCGCCGGTCCGCGGACCCGGGAGGCAAGCGTACCCGCCGACATCGCCGCGGCATCCCCGGTGCCGCCGCCGAGGAAAGTCACAGAGCCCGTCTCGAGGCCTGCGACGAATTCGGCAACCGAGTCGAGACCCTCCACGCACACGGCCTCGAGATAGCCGCCGAGCACGGTCTCGACGGCGCGCTCCCAGCCGTGTTCCACATCGAGCTGGTTGGCGAGGCGTGGGCGCGAAGCAAGCCCTTTGCCCGCCAGCCACTCGACGATCTTGCCCTTTGACTGGCCCAGCGCGGCTTGCTGCAGCGCCTCGAGCGAGGCCAGCCGGCCACGCGACTGCTGCAGCTCGCCACGCAGTCCGTCGAGGCTCGCCACCAGGGACTTCTCGCGGGACCGAGCGTTCTGCAAGTCTTCGAGGATCGCCGCCAGCGCGCGCTGGCTTTCGTCCGAGCGCGAGCGCATGTCCGTCTCGGTCGACTCGACTGCGGCAAGCTGAGACTCCAGATCGTGGGCGGACAGGCCGGACCACTCCGCATCAGCGCGATCGCGCTGCGCAAGCAGCCGGTTCAGACCCAGGTCCAGCTGTTCGAGACGCGCCCGCTCCACCAATGTTCGGCGCGAGGCCTCGGCGGCTTCTGCGCTGAACTGCTCCCATCTGCCCTGCCATTCCTGCATGGAGCGTTCCGCGCCTTGCAGCGCCTCGTACGAGGACCGTTCGGTCTGGCGCGCCGAATCGAGTTCGGGAGCCGCCGCCTGGAGTGCCGCTGTCAGCGCGTCGACCTGTTCCTGGTCCCGCGCCAGCAGCGCCGCGGACTCGACCAGGCCCTGCGAGACACCCTCCATGTCTGCGCGCTGCCGTTGCCGCATTTCGCGGGAGTGCTGCAGCGCCTGTTCGGTTCGGGTCGCCGCCGCGCCCGCCTCGTAGTAACGACCCTGCACGGCGGCGAGCGAGTCACCGCGCTCTGCATGGAGCGCGCGGGCACGCTCGATCCCGCTCTCGGCATTGCGCAAGTCAGCCAGCGTGGCCTGCAATGCGGTATCCCGCTCTCTCGCCAGCGTCTCCTTGCCGACGACGTCGTCCTCCAGTGTCTTGAGCTTCAGCACCAGCAACTCGGCATGCAGCTGTCGCTCGCGTTCCTTGAACTCGCGATAGCGACGCGCGACTCCCGCCTGCCGCTGCAGGTGACGGATCTGCTTCTCGACCTCTTCGCGCAAGTCGTTGAGCCGGTCGAGATTCTCGCGGGTATGGCTGATGCGGTTCTCGGTCTCGCGACGACGTTCCTTGTACTTGGAGATGCCAGCCGCCTCTTCGATGAAGGCGCGCATGTCGTCCGGGCGCGCCTCGATCAGGCGGGAAATCATGCCCTGCTCGATGATCGCGTAGCTGCGCGAGCCGAGACCGGTGCCGAGGAACAGCTGCGTGATGTCCTTGCGCCGGCACTTCGAGCCATTGATGAAATAGGTGGACGTGCCGTCCCGCGACACCTGGCGCTTGAGGGCAACTTCGGCGTAGCTCGCGTAGGCTCCGCTGATGGCGCCGTCGGCGTTGTCGAAAATGAGCTCAACGGACGCGGTGCCGATCGGCTTGCGCCCGCCGGAGCCATTGAAGATGACGTCGGTCATCGAGTCGCCGCGCAAGTGCTTGGCGGAGATCTCGCCCATCACCCACCGCACGGCATCGATGATGTTGGACTTGCCGCATCCGTTCGGTCCCACCACGCCGGTGAGATTCCCGGGAAAGTGGACGTTGGTCGGGTCAACGAACGACTTGAAACCGACCAGTTTTATCTTTGAAAGGCGCATTCCGGATGTCGACACCTGTGGTTGTAGCCAGGCGAAACGATCGTGGCTCGATGAATCCCGGTAGTGTAAATTAAGGGCTCGCCGTTGACGACGACTTGCAGGCTCCCGATTTGGCCAAGAAAGAACCCCTGGGGGCGCGGCTCAACCAGCCGGCCACCACCCTCGACACGTTCCCGAATCCAGCTCCGGACCGGGATTACACCATTCGCATGGAGATCCCGGAGTTCACCTGTCTGTGCCCGAAGACCGGGCAGCCTGACTTTGCCACACTGCACCTCGAGTATGTTCCGGGGCCACGCTGCGTCGAGCTGAAGTCGCTGAAGCTCTACGTCTGGTCGTTCCGCGACCGCGGCGCCTTCCATGAGGCCGTAACCAACGAGATTCTGGAGCAAATCTCGGCGGCCACGTCACCACGATTCATGCGCCTGACCGCCCGCTTCAACGTTCGCGGCGGCATCTACACGACGGTCGTGGTGGAGCACCGGGATCCGGCCTGGAGCCCTTCCGAGCCGGTTTCGCTGCCCTGAACCATGCCCCGGGGCGGCCCTGTCGGGGCAGGCCGACAACCGGCGACCCAATGCGCTGGACGCTGAATCCACGGCATATATAATCCGGCGCTCAGTTGAGGGGGACAGGAGTCTCTGATGCCTGCAAGAAGATCTGCAGCGAAGCCCAAGAAGGCGCCAAGCAAAGCCGCCAAGAAGCGTGCCCCGGCCCGCAAGACGTCCAAGCCGGCGGCCAAGGTCAAGAAGACCGCCGTCAAGAAAAAGGTAAAGATGACGACCAGAAAGACCAAGGCCGCTCCTGCCGCCAAGCGCAAGCCTGGTGCCGCAAGGCCGGCTGCCCGCAAGAAAGTGACCCGGGCCAAGACGGCTGCAGCCACCAAGCGCGTCGTGGTCGCGACCAAGGCCAAGGCCAAGCCCAAAGCCGCACCGGTCGCCAAGACCAAGAGCCCGCCGAAGGGCAAGGTCAAAGCCGCTGCGAAGGCCAAGCCGGTCGTGAGCGCGATAGCTGCTCCGGAAAAGACAGCGAAAGCGCCCGCGCGCAGCAAGGCCAGAAAGGGCGCCGAGGCCGACTCGGCAGTCGCCACGCCCAGAACGCCACGCCCCTCCCGGCTCATCGCGGTCCACGCCGAGCGGCGCCCGGAGATGTTCGCCTCGACCGACGATGATGACGGCAGCGAAGGCGAGCCGAGTTTCAATATCCTGCTTGGACCCCGGAACGTGCGCCCGTACATCGAGCGCTCGGGCGAGCAGTACATGAGCTCCGAGCAGGTGGAGCATTTCCGCTCGATCCTCACGAGCTGGAAGCGGGACCTCATGATGGAGGTCGATCGCACCATGAACCACATGAAGGATGAGGCGGCCAACCCGCCCGATCCGAACGATCGCGCGACCCTGGAGTCCGAGTTCGCGCTCGAGCTGCGAACCCGTGACCGCGAGCGGAAACTCATCAGGAAGATCGATGAGGCGCTGGCACGTATCGACGATGGCAGCTACGGCTACTGCCTGGAGACCGGCGAGCCGATCGGCATCAAGCGGCTCGAGGCCCGGCCCGTCGCCACGCTGTGCATCGAGGCGCAGGAGCGACGTGAACGCCGCGAGAAGCAGTACGGCGATCGCGACGACTGGTACCGCTGACAGAGTTGGCGGGGCGCTGGACGCCCCGCGCAGGCCTTGCGGCCGCTTCGCTCCGTCGCCGACGGGCGACCTGCACCTCGGATCCCTGCTCGCGGCACTGGGCAGCTACCTAAGCGCCCGCTCCACCGGGTCCGACTGGCGCATTCGCATCGAGGACGTCGACCGGGCACGCGAGGTGCCCGGTGCGACCGATCGGATTCTCGCGACACTGGAGGCGTTCGGCTTCGAGTGGGACGGCCCGGTCGTCTACCAGAGCCGGCGCACCGAGGCCTACGCGGCGGCTCTGGAACGGCTGACCACCGCAGGCCTGATCTATCCCTGCTCCTGCACCCGGCGCCAGCTGTCGGCGCTGCCACGCGGCAGTGACGGCGAAGCGGTCTACCCGGGGACCTGCAGCCGCGGGGCTGCGCGCTCCAGGCTGCCACCCTCGCTGCGCTTCCGGGTCCCGGCCGGCGCCCGCGTGGCCTTCGAAGACGGTTTGCAGGGCAAATACGAGCAGGAGCCGGCGGCCGTGACCGGCGACTTCATCGTACGTCGGCGCGATGGCTTCTTCGCCTATCAGCTGGCGGTGGTCGTCGACGACGCCGCACAGGGCGTCACACACGTCGTGCGGGGTAGCGATCTGCTCGACAATACGCCGCGTCAGATCCTCCTACAGCGGGCCCTGGGGCTCGCCACGCCGCACTATGCCCATCTGCCGGTGCTGCTGGAGCCCAATGGCGAAAAGCTGGCGAAGTCGCGGCGGGCTGTGCCGCTCGACACTGACCAGGCGCCTCGGCTGCTGGTCCTCGCCCTGCGACTGCTGCGGCAGGATCCTCCAGCCGGCCTCGAACAGGCGGCACTGGACACAATTTGGGCTTGGGCGCGTGGCAATTGGGACGCCGGACGGCTGTCTGGCGTGCGTGCGCTGCGCCTGCCCGCCACAGGGCTTGGGTCCGCCGAGCATTTAGCAGTAAGGTAGGAACGGCCGCTGCGAGGCGGCTCGGGCGCCCGGCGCCAGGCCCGCTTGCTTGCGGCCATCGACGACTCGAATCCGAACGGAGGCAGCCATGAGCGAGCCCCGGATCATCAAGAAATATCCGAATCGGCGTCTCTACGATACGGTCGAGAGCAAGTACATCACGCTCGCCGACGTCAGGCGCCTGGTGCTCGACCGCGTCGATTTCGTGGTCGTGGACAAGAAGACCCAGGAGGACCTGACCCGCAGCATCCTGCTGCAGGTCATCGCCGAGCAGGAGCATGACGGCGAGCCGATGATGTCGCAGGACTTCCTGGCGCAGGTCATCCGCGCCTATGGCGGAGCCATGCAGGGGGTGGTCGGCAGCTACCTCGAGCAGAGCCTGAAGCTCTTCATGGCGCAGCAGCAGCAGATTCGCGACAGGATGCGCTCGATGGTCGGCATGGAGCCCTTCGTCACGGTGGCCACCCTGGCTGAGCGCAATCTGACGCAGTGGAAGACGCTGCAGGACCAGATGCTGCAGGGCATGCTGACCGGCGCGGCTCCCACGGCCCGCCCGAAGGAGCAGGAAAAGGAAAAGGAGGGCTGAGCCCTGCCCCTGGAACGAACAAGGGCCCCGCAGGGCCCTTGTTCACGTGCCGGCGACGGAGCTCCGCGCCCGGCATCACTCCATGCCGCGCATGCTCAGCCGGATGCGGCCTTGCCGGTCGACCTCGAGCACCTTGACCCGCACGACGTCGCCTTCCTTGAGCTTGTCGCCGACGCGCTCGACACGCTCCTCGGAGATCTGCGAGATGTGCACCAGGCCGTCGCGGCCCGGCAGTATCGTGACGAATGCGCCGAAATCCATCAGGCGCGCCACGCGGCCCTCGTAGATCCGGCCCGACTTCGACGTCCGCCGTGATCATCTCGATGCGGCGCAGCGGCCTCGCGCCCGGCCGCGCCGTCGACCGACGCGATCTTGACCGTGCCGTCGTTGTCGATGTCGATCGTGGTGCCGGTCTCCTCGGTGATCTGGCGGATCACCGCACCACCCTTGCCGATGACGTCGCGGATCTTCTCCGGGATCGATCTTGATCGTGATGATCGTCGGCGCCCACTCGGACATCTGCGCACGCGGCTTGTCGATGACCTTGTTCATCTCGCCGAGGATGTGCAGCCGGCCGGCACGCGCCTGCTCCAGCGCGACCTTCATGATCTCGGGCGTGATGCCCTTGATCTTGATGTCCATCTGCAGCGCGGTGATGCCGCCGCGGTGCCGGCGACCTTGAAGTCCATGTCGCCGAGGTGGTCCTCGTCACCCAGGATGTCGGTGAGGACCGCGAAACGGTCGCCTTCCTTGACCAGGCCCATCGCGACGCCCGCCGACCGGCGCCTTGATCGGCACGCCGGCGTCCATCAGCGCAAGGCTGGTGCCGCAGACGCTGGCCATCGAGCTCGAGCCGTTCGACTCGAGCACTTCGGATACCACGCGCATCACGTAGGGGAACGTTCCCAGCTCCGGCATGACGGCATTGATGCCGCGCCGGGCGAGGTTGCCGTGCCCGATTTCGCGGCGCTTGGGCGAGCCCATCATGCCGGTCTCACCCACCGAGAACGGCGGGAAGTTGTAGTGCAGCATGAACGGCTCGCGGCGCTCGCCTGCGAGCGCGTCGATGATCTGCGCGTCGCGCCCGGTGCCGAGCGTGGCGGTCACCAGCGCCTGGGTCTCGCCGCGGGTGAACAGCGCCGAACCGTGAGTGCGCGGCAGCAGGCCGACCTCGACGTTGATGGGACGCACCGTCTTGGTGTCGCGGCCGTCGATGCGCGGCTGGCCGTCGAGGATGCGCTCGCGAACCAGGCGGCTTTCGAGCTCAGAACAGCGCGTCATCGACCTCGTCCTTGGTGAACTTGGGATCGTCACCCTCGCACAGGGTCGGCGACCGCGGCCGCCTTCATCTCGGCGACGCGTGCCGTGCCTGGCCTGCTTCTCGATGATCGCGTAGGCCTCCTTCATGCCGGGCTCGGCGTGCGCGGCCACGGCCTGCTTGAGACTCGGCGTTGTCGGCAGGCTCGGACCAGTCCCACTTCGGCTTGCCGGCTTCGGCCACCAGTTTCTCGATCGCCTCGATCGCGACCTGCATCTGCTGGTGCCCGAACAGGACCGCGCCGAGCATGACCTCCTCAGAGAGGCAGTTGGCCTCCGACTCCACCATCAGCACAGCCCTCGCGGGTGCCGGCGACGACCAGATCGAGGTCTGACTCGGTCTTGGTCACGGTGACCGACGGGTTCAGCAGGTAGGCGCCGTCCTTGTAGCCGACCCTGGCACCAGCAATCGGACCCTTGAAACGGCACGCCCGACAGGGCGAGCGCCGCCGAGGCGCCGATCAGCGCCGGAATGTCGGTATCCACGTCGGGGTTCACCGACAGCACCGTCGCCACGACCTGCACTTCGTTGTAGAAGCCGTCCGGGAACAGCGGGCGGATCGGCCGGTCGATCAGCCGCGAGGTCAGCATCTCCTTCTCCGAAGGGCGTCCTTCACGCTTGAAAAAGCCGCCTGGGATGCGGCCGGCGGCGTAGGTCTTTTCCTGGTAGTTGACGGTCAGCGGAAAGAAATCGCGACCGGGGACGGCACTTCGGCGGGCGACCGCCGTACACAGAACGACCGTATCGGCCATGGACACCAGCACGGCACCGTCGGCCTGGCGCGCGAGGCGCCCGGTCTCCAGCGTAACGCTGTGTTCCCCATATGCAAAAGTCTGGCGGGAAACGCTCACGCAAAGCTCCTCATGATTCTCTCATCGCGACAACAGCCCGAGCGCCGGGTGGCGACGGGCGGCCGGGATACGCCTCAGCGGCGCAGGCCCAGGTCGGCGACGATCTTGGTGTAACGGTCGGGTGCCTTGGCCTTCAGGTAGTCCAGAAGGCGCCGGCGCTGGGCGACCATCTTCAGGAGTCCGCGGCGAGACGCGTGATCCGCCTTGTGGGCGGCAAAGTGGCCCGTCAGGCCAGTAATGCGCTCGGACAGCAGTGCGATCTGCACCTCTGGCGAGCCGGTATCTTTGGCATTGAGGCGGAACTTGGTCAGGAGCTCAGCCTTCTGCTCGGTCTTGAGTGGCATTGCGTACAGGCCCTTCTTGCAACTTCAGTAACTTAACCTTCACGAAGCCGGGCATTTTAACCGCGTCAAGGCTCTGCCTCAAGCGTCGTGGCCGCCCTGCGAGGCACCCGGGCCCGGCCGGGAGTCCCCCGGCAGGTCCACCATGAGTCGCACCGGCGCAAGCCGCCGCCCCTCCGGGGTCATCCGGCCGGTGCCCATAAACCTCCCATCCGGGTCGTACATACGGACGTGCGCGCCGGCCGGCCCGGCCACGAAGACCGCCTGACCCTGCAGCACGTAGGCGGCCTCGACGGCTCCGAGCTGCACGGCCGGCCAATGCTGAATGGCGACATCCGCGCCGAGCAGCGTCTGGTCGAGGCCTGCCTCGCCCGACTCCTGCAGCAGGTCGGCCAGTTCCCCGAGCGACCACGTGCGTTCATCCCGGAACGCCCCCACGGCCACCCGGCGCAGCGCCACCACATGGCCGACGCTGCCCAGATCGTGCGCTATGTCTTCGACAAGCGTCCGGATGTAGGTCCCCTTGCTGCAGCGCACCCGTAGCGAGAATCGCGGCAAGGCGATGTCGAGCAGGGTCATCTCGTGAATCGTCACCTGCCGCGGAAGGCGTTCCACCTCGATGCCGCGACGTGCCAGCTCGTAGAGGCGCTGCCCACCCTGCTTCAGGGCGGAGTACATCGGCGGAACCTGCTCGATCGTGCCGAGGCGCGCCGCCAGCGCGTCCCGAATCGCGGACTCGTCCAGGGCAGGCACCGGCCCGGGTCGCGATCACTTCGCCTTCCGCATCACCGGTCGAGGTCTGCGCCCCGAGCATCGCGGTGACCTCGTAGGTCTTGTCCGAATCGAGCAGCATCCCGGAAATCTTGGTCGCCTGGCCGAAGCAGACCGGCAACATGCCGCTGGCGAGAGGGTCGAGGCTGCCGGTGTGGCCCGCCTTGCGGGCCCGGAACAGGCGCCGCGCCTGCTGCAGGGCGGCGTTGGAGGATATCCCGACCGGCTTGTCGAGCAGCAGGATGCCGCTGACGTCGCGCCACGCAACCCGCGGGCGCGAGGACCCTCTGCCGGTCGCGCCGTTCATTTCTCGGTGGGATCGTCGGCCTGGCGTCTGCGGTCCTCTGCAACGGCTTCGGAAATGAGCCCCGACAATCGCGCGCCGCGCTCGATGCTGTCATCGATCGCGAAGTGCAGTTCGGGTGTTACCCGCAGCCGCAAGGCGTTGCGCAATTCGTGCCGCAGATAGCCGGCGGCATGACGCAGGGCCTCCAGCGCCGCATCGGGATCACCGATGCCGGCGAACGGCGTGAAGAATACCCGTGCGTGGGTCAGGTCGCGCGACAGCTCAACGGCCGTCACGGTCACCAGACCGACGCGCGGATCCTTCACCTCGCGCCGGATCAGCTCGGCCAGCAGGCGCTTGAGCTGTTCCTCGACCCGGCGTGCCCTGGAGAACTCCTTCGGCATTCCGCTCAGCCGCTCAGCTTGCGAGCCACTTCGACCCGCTCGAAGCACTCGATCTGGTCGCCCGCGCGCACGTCGTTGTAGCCCTTGACGCCGATGCCGCACTCGGTGCCGGCGCGAACCTCGGCGGCGTCGTCCTTGAAGCGCTTGAGCGACTCGAGCTCGCCCTGGAAGATCACCACGTTGTCGCGCAGCACGCGAATCGGGTTGTTCCGGCGCACGTAGCCGTCGACCACGAGGCAGCCGGCGACGGTGCCGAACTTGCTGGAGCGGAACACGTCACGCACCTCGGCGAGGCCGACGATCTGTTCCTTGACCTCCGGTGACAGCATGCCGCGTCATGGCGGCCCGCACGTCGTCGATCGCCTCGTAGATGACGCTGTAGTAGCGCACATCGACGTTCTGTTCCTTGATGGCGGAGCGCGCCGCCGCATCGGCGCGCACATCGAAGCCGATGATCTGCGCCTTGGACGCGGCCGCGAGCATGACGTCGGATTCGGTGATGCCGCCGACGCCGCTGGCGATGACCTTGACCACGATCTCGTCGGTCGACAGCTTGATCAGCGCGTCGCTGAGCGCCTCGGCCGAACCCTGCACGTCCGCCTTGACCAGCACCTGCACGCTCTGCTTGCCGCCCTCCTCCGTCATCTGGGTGAAGGCGTCCTCGACGCTCTGGCCGGCCTGCTTCGCCAGCCGCACGTCACGGAACTTGCCCTGGCGATAGAGCGCCACTTCGCGCGCCTTGCGCTCGTTGTCGACCACCACGATCTCATCGCCGGCATTCGGCGGCGCGGACAGGCCGAGCACCTGCGCCGGCAGCGACGGGCCGATGGACTTGACCGGCTCGCCGGTCTCGTCGAACAGGGCGCGCACGCGACCGTACTGCTCGCCGGCGAGCACGATGTCACCGACCGCGAGCGCGCCGCGCTGCACGAGCACGGTGGCGACGGCGCCACGTCCCTTCTCGATGCTCGCCTCGAGCACGAAGCCGGCGGCGGCACCCTCGTGCAGGGCCTTGAGTTCGAGCACCTCGGCCTGCAGCAGGATGGACTCGAGCAGGCTATCCACGCCTTCGCCGGTGTGGGCGGAGACGTTCACGAACATCGTGTCGCCGCCCCAGGTGTCCGGAATGACGTTCTCCTTGGACAGCTCGGTGCGCACGCGTTCCGGGTCCGCGTCCGGCTTGTCGATCTTGTTCACCGCCACGACCAGCGGCACGCCGGCCGCCCGCGCGTGCTGGATGGCTTCCTTGGTCTGCGGCATGACGCCGTCGTCCGCCGCCACCACCAGCACGACGATGTCCGTGACCTGGGCGCCGCGCGCGCGCATGGCGGTGAAGGCGGCATGGCCCGGGGTATCCAGGAAGGTGATCACCCCGCGCGGCGTCTCGACGTGATAGGCGCCGATGTGCTGGGTGATTCCGCCGGCCTCACCGGCAGCCACCTTGGCACGGCGGATGAAGTCGAGCAGCGACGTCTTGCCGTGGTCGACGTGGCCCATGATGGTCACGACCGGCGGCCGGGTCTTCTCCTCGCCGGTGGTCACCAGGCCGGCCTGCAGTTCCTCCTCGACCTGGTTTTCCTTCAGCGCCTTGGCGGTATGACCCATCTCCTCGACCACCAGGATGGCCGTGTCCTGGTCGATCGGCTGGTTGATGGTCGCCAGCACGCCCATGTTCATCAGCGTCTTGATGACATCGGGCGCCTTGACCGCCATCTTCTGCGCCAGCTCAGCGACCGTGACGGTCTCGCCGATGCTGACCTCGCGGACCACCGGCTGCGTCGGCAGCTGGAATTCCTGGCGTTGATCCGACTGGACGGTAGCGCGCCGCCCGCCCGAGCGGGCGCGACCGCGCTTGTGCTTGGACGACAGGCCGCCGGCGATGTGCAGTTCCTCACGACCGTATCGAGTCGGCTTGGCGTCGCGGCGCGCCTTGGCCGCCTTGTCCTCGCGTTCGCGCCGCTCGCGCTCGGCCTGCTCGCGGGCGCGCTGTTCCTCGCTGCGCCGCGCCTGCTCCTCTGCGGCGAGGCGCTTGCGCTCCTCTTCCTCGGCGGTGCGGCGCTGCTCTTCATCCATGCGCAGGCGCTCGCGCGCCTCGACCTCGCGACGCTGCGCCTCTTCGGTTGCGCGCCGTTCCGCATCCTCGGCCTCGCGCTGCTTGTCGACTTCCTCCTGCGCTGCGCGGGCCTTTTCCTCGAGGATCTCGCGCTTGATGTAGGTCCGCTTGGCGCGCACCTCCACCTGCACGGTGCGCGCCTTGCCCATGGGCGCCGCCACCTTGATCTCGGACTGGGCGCGCCGCTTGAGCGTGATGCGTCGAGGAGCGGCCGTCGACTCCTCCTTGCCATGCGCCTTGCGCAGGTGGGTGAGCAGCTCGAGCTTCGCGTCCTCGCTGATCATGTCCTGGGGACCGGCAACCTTGATGCCGGCTTCCTCGAGCTGCGAGAGCAGCTTCTCGACGGGGACCTTCAGGACCTCGGCGAACTGTGTGACCGTGACTTCAGCCATGCGTAACTACCTCTATCCTGCCTCAGGCCTGCCCGGCTTCCTCGAACCAGTGCGCCCGGGCCGCCATGATCAGCTTGCCCGCCCGCTCCGGATCCAGTCCGGGCACGTCCTCGAGCTCGTCGAGGGACTGTTCCGCCAGATCGTCACGGGTGCGCACGCCGCGCGCCGCCAGCTCGAACGCCAGCTCCTTGTCCATGCCGTCCAGCTCCAGCAGGTCCTCCGCCGGCTCGGTCTCGTCGATCTTCTCCTCGCTGGCGATCGCCTGCGTGAGCAGCACGTCCCGGGCGCGGTTGCGCAGCTCCTCGACGATGCCTTCGTCGAACTCCTCGATTCCGAGCAGCTCGTTGGTCGGTACGTAGGCGATCTCCTCGATCGTCGAGAACCCCTCGTGCACGAGGATGGTGGCGACGTCCTCGTCCACGTCCAGCTGCTTCGAGAACATGTCGCGAAGCTCGCGCGACTCGGACTCGCTCTTCTCGGTGGCGGCCTGCTCCGACATGACGTTGAGGCGCCAGCCGGTCAGCTCGCTGGCCAGACGCACGTTCTGTCCGCCACGCCCGATCGCCTGCGACAGGCGGTCTTCGGTGACCGCGATATCCATGGAATGCGCGTCCTCGTCCACGACCACGGAGGTCACTTCGGCCGGCTGCATGGCATTGATGACGAACTGCGCCGGATTGTCGACCCACGGGATGATGTCGACGCGCTCGCCGGCGATTTCGTTCGAGACCGCCTGCACGCGCGAGCCGCGCATGCCGACGCAGGCGCCGACCGGATCGATCCGCGGCTCGAGGCTGCGTACCGCGATCTTGGCGCGCACGCCGGGATCTCGCGCAGCGCCGAGGATCTGGATCAGGCCCTGGCCCACTTCCGGCACCTCGAGCTTGAACAGTTCGATCAGGAATTCCGGCGCGGTGCGCGACAGGAACAACTGCGGGCCGCGGGTCTCGGAGCGCACTTCGCGCAGGATGGCCTTCAGCCGATCCTGCGGCCGGGCGATCTCGCGCGGGATCATGTGCTCGCGCGGGACGAAGCCCTCCGCGGTGCCACCGAGATCGACGTACACGCCGTTGCGATCGACGCGCTTGACCGTGCCGGACACCAGTTCGCCGGTGCGGTCCTTGTACTCCTCGACGACCTGCGCGCGCTCGGCCTCGCGCACCTTCTGCACGATGACCTGCTTGGCGGTCTGCGCGGCGATGCGGCCGAATATCACCGATTCCATCGGCACCTCGACGAAACCGTCGACCTCGGCCTTGGGATCGACGTCCACCGCGTCGTCGAGGCGCAGCTCCCGCTCCGGCACCTCGAGCTCCGTGGAATCGTCCGCAAAGACCTTCCACCTCCGGAAGGTCTCGTACTCGCCGGTCTTGCGGTCGATCGCGACGCGCACCTCGATGTCCTCGCCGTGCTTGCGGCGGGTCGCCGAGGCGAGTGCCGCCTCGAGCGCCTCGAAGATGATTTCGCGCGCGACGCCCTTCTCGTTGGAGACCGCCTCGACAACTTCTAGGATCTGCCTGTTCATGAGTCCCGCCATCCCGTTTCTGACCAGCGCCCTCAGGCCACCAGTCGAGCCTTTGCTATCTGCCCCAGCGGCAGGCGCCATTCGCGCCCGTCCACTTCCATCATCAAGTCGTCGTCCTGCAGCGCGACCAATCGCCCCCGGAACCGACCACGCCCCTCCACCGGGACGGCCATTTCGAGTTTCGCCTCGCTGCCGAGGTAGCGCTCGAAATGCTGCCGCGTGCGCAGCGGCCGGTCGAACCCGGGCGAGGACACCTCGAGTTCGTAGGCCCGGTCGATCGGGTCGGTCGCGTCCAGAAAGGCGCTGATCGCCCTGCTGGTCCGCTCGCAATCCTCGAGCATCACGTGCTGGCCGTCCTTGCGGTCGATGTACACCCGCAACAGGGCCCGCCGCGAAGCCGGCGCGAACTCCAGTTCGACCAGCTCGTAACCCGAGCCCTCCACCACCGGCTCCAACAGCTTGATCAGCTCATCCTTCATCCGTGGCCGCCCGCCAACAAAAAATGGGCCGGCAGGCCCATTTCTCATTCTTCTGCAACAGGTTACCCGCCGCAGCCGGCAACCCGACCCCGGCGGGAGCCAGCCAGGCGCCCCGCCAGAAACACAAAAGGCCCCGCGAGGGGGGCCTTTTGCAGAAACCCAGTGAGTCCGGGGGACCACGCCCGGGCCTCGCTACCCGATCCGCGGCACCATCAAGCGCCCCGACCGACGCGGACTATACTCCGAAGTACCCGTGTTCTCAACGGGTTGGGCCGGAATGCCGGCGCCGCCGGTCACCCGGGCAGGGACAGCGGCTCGGCACTCACCAGCAGTCCGTCTTCGTCGACGTAAACATAGTCGCCGGGATGGAAAGTCACCCCGGCGAAGCGGACCGGCGTGTCACGCTCGCCGTGCCCGCGCTTTTCGCTGCGTTTCGGATTGGAGGCCAGCGCCAGCACGCCGAGATCGAGTTCGCCGAGGCGGCGCGTGTCGCGTACGCAGCCGTTAACGATGACACCCGACCAGCCATTCTGGACGGCCTTCTCCGCCAGCAGGTCGCCGAGCAGCGCGCATTGCAGCGACGCTCCACCGTCGACCACCAGCACCCGTCCCTCCCCCGGCTCGCCGACCGCGTCGCGCACCCTCGAGTTGTCCTCGAGACACAGCACCGTCGCCACGCGCCCGGCAAACGCCCGCCTGCCGCCGAACGCCCGCAGCAGCGGCGCGGCCACCGCTACCGAGGGGTGGGCATCGCACAGGTCTGCGGTGTTGAGATTGCTCACGTCTTGCGCCTCCCAATTGCGCACCGCAGTGTCGCCGCGCGCCGCGGGCCTGTAAAGCCGGAGCCGCCGGCCGACGGCATTAGCGCTTAGACTGCCGGCAGGCGAGCGTGGAGAATGGCCCGATGAATGCCGAGCGAGTTCATTACCGCACCTGCCATCTGTGCGAGGCCGTATGCGGCGTCGAGATCCGGCTGCGCGGCGATCAGATCCTCTCGATTCGCGGGGACGACGACGACCCTTTCAGCCGGGGCCACATCTGCCCGAAGGCCGTCGCCCTGAAGGATGTCCACGAGGATCCCGACCGGCTGCGCCAGCCTATGCGCAAGACGGCTGACGGCCAGTGGCAGCCGGTCGCCTGGGAGGCCGCGCTCGATGAGATCGCACGCCGGCTGGTCGCGCTGCAGCGAGAGCACGGCTACGACGCGGTGGCAACGTATTTCGGCAACCCGATGGCACACAGCTACTCGGCCCTGCTGTACGGGGCGCAGTTCGCGCGATCCCTGCGGACCAAGAACCGCTACTCCGCCACCTCGGTCGATCAGCTGCCGCATCATCTCGCCGCGTACCTGATGTACGGGCACCAGCTGTTGATCCCGATTCCCGACATCGACCGCACGCAGTTCCTGCTGGCGATCGGCGCCAATCCGGTGGCCTCCAACGGCAGCCTGATGACGGCCCCGGATGTCGCCCGGCGCATCAAGGCCATCGGCCAGCGCGGTGGACGCGTGGTCGTGGTGGACCCGCGGCGCAGCGAGACGGCCGCGATCGCCGATACCCACCTGTTCATCCGCCCGGGGACCGATGCCCTGCTGTTGCTGGCGCTGCTGAACGTGATTCTCGCCGAGGACCTTGCGGCACCAGGCAGGCTGCGTGACTGGGTGGACGGCTGGGACACGCTGCAGCCGCTGGTTGCGGACTACACGCCCGACAAGGTCGCTGGCCCGACCGGGATCCCGCCCGAACAGATCCGCGAGCTGGCACGGGACTTCGCGGCGGCCCCGGCCGCCGTCTGCTACGGCCGTATGGGAGCCTCCACCCAGGAATTCGGCGCCCTGTGCCAATGGCTGATCCAGGTGCTCAACATCGTGACCGGCAATCTCGACCGGAGCGGCGGCGCCATGTTCACGCTGCCGGCCGTCGATGCCCTCGGGCTGGCATCAGGGCTCGGCCAGCGCGGGGCCTTCGACCGGCGGCGCACCCGGGTCCGCGGACTGCCCGAGTTCGGTGGCGAATTCCCGGTCGCGGCGTTGGCCGAGGAGATCCTGACCCCTGGGCCCGGGCAAATCCGGGCGCTGGTGACGGCCGCGGGCAACCCGGTGCTGTCCACCCCGAACGGCTCGCAACTGGAGCGGGCGCTGCGAGGGCTCGACTTCATGGTGGCGGTCGATTTCTACATCAACGAAACCACCTGCCATGCGGACTTCATCCTGCCGCCGACTTTCGCGCTGGAGCGGGATCATTACGATCTCATCTTCAATCTGCTGGCGATCCGCAATGTCGCCAAGTACTCGCAGCCGCTGTTCGAGCCGGAGCCAGGAGCGCGGCACGACTGGCAGATCTTCAGAGGCCTGCAAGGGCGCATCGAGGCGCTCGACCCCAAGCGGCGTGGCAACTGGCGCAGCCGGCTGCTGGCGCGCTGGCTGACACCGCAGCGCCTGCTGGACATCGGCCTGCGTCGAGGACCCTATGGCGCCGGGTGGAGGCCCGGCGCCCGTGGTCTATCGCTCAAGCGCCTGGCCCGCTCGCCGCACGGGATCGACCTCGGCCCGCTGCAGCCAGCGCTGCCTAAGCGCCTCGCCACGGCGAACCGGCGCATCCAGCTGGCGCCCGCCTTGCTGGCGGCCGACCTCGCCCGGCTGGCGGCCCGGCCGGACACCCCGGCCGGCGGCGATCGCCTGAGCCTGATCGGACGCCGCCACCTGCGCAGCAACAACTCCTGGATGCACAACAGCCATCGGCTGGTGAAGGGGCCCAACCGCTGCACGCTGTTGATACACCCGGCCGACGCTGCGCGGCGCGGGATCAGCCAGGGTGCGCTGGCGACGGTGCGCTCCCGAGTTGGCGCTGTCGACGTGCCCGTGGAAATCTCCGATGAGGTCATGCCAGGCACCGTCAGCCTGCCGCACGGCTTCGGCCACGCGCGGCCCGATGTCCGGCTGAGCATCGCGACGGCGCATGCCGGCGCGAGCGCCAACGACCTGACCGACGACCAGGCGATCGACGCGCTGTGCGGCAACGCGGCCCTGAACGGCGTGCCGGTACTGGTCATGCCGGCCGTGGCCTCCCCCGGGCCGACCGAGCGCCTGGCCTGATTCGCGCCCTAGGCGTCCGCGCCGGCCGCGTAATGCGCGAAGGTCGCGCGCGCCCGTGGGCCCTGCCAGCGCTTCGGCGGGCGCACCTGCTTCTCGCCCGGCGTGCCGCAGGTGCGGCAACGCGGCGTGAACTCGACCAGACGCCGGTCCGCGAAGCCGCGGCCGGCGAGCCGCGGCAGGTCGAGCTGCGCCCAGCGCCGGCAGCGCGGGCAGTAGCAGGCCAGCTGGTAGCCATGGACCGAGAGGTCCGACAGGGTCGCAAGACGAATCGGGTTGTGTTGTGCCATGGGCGCAGTCTGCCCAGGCGGGTGGCTCAGGGCGTGAGCCACCAGGAGAGCGGCGTCAATGATCCTGCGAGGGAATGCCGGCCCGCGTCACCAGGTAGACGGCAAAGCTGCCGAGCCAGTGCCCGCCTTCGTAGTGTTCGCCGGTCACGGCAGGCAGTGCCGCGGCGGCGTGCTCGCTGGCCGCGCGTCGTAGCGCCGGCAGGCGTGGGTCCGTGGCGGGCAGCGCCGCCGCGATCCCCTGCAGCATCCACGCACGGCTCAGATTGAGACCGTCGAGATGCGCCAGCTTGGGATCGGCGCGGTCCGATACCAGCGCGGGCTCCAGCCAGCGGGTCTCGCCGTCCCGCGGGATTCGTGGCAGGAAATCGCCGAGCCAGCGCGCAAACTCCGGACCATCCAGAACCCGGCGCATCAGGTCGGCCTCGGCGATGCAGGGGGACAGGAAGTCCTGCCCGGATGGCTCGTAATGCAGCGGGCAGTCGCGATCCATCAGATGAAACTGGCGCGCCTTGGTGTCGATGAGCATGCGCATCGCTTCGTTGCCGGACTGCAGCGCCCAGTCACGGATCAACCCCAGGGCAAAGGACGTCTGCGAGTGCTCGCCCACCCTGATGGGGTAGTCGAGCTTCGGCAGCCATTCGGCGATCCGCTGGGCGGACTCCTGCTCCAGCGGCGCCAGCACCGCCGCCCAGCGGAGGGCGTCCGGATCGTCCCAGGACCGCAGTTCGGCAGCGAGTTGCAGCAGCCACGCCAGGCCGTAGGGGCGTTCGAACGACACCCGCCCGGGGCCGCGCAGGTAGGCCACTTCGGCCGCGACGCCAACGGGCGTGAAGCTCTTCTCCAGCGCCGCGCGCGCCGGCGCCGCAAACGGGGCCTCCGGATAGAGGTGCGCCAGGCGCGCCAGCAGCCAATGACCGTGCACCGACGAATGCCAGTCGTAACACCCGTAGAAGACCGGCGTGAGCTGCCGGGGCGGCAGCACGTCCGCATCGCTCGCCAGGACGTGGCCGATCTTGTTGGGGTATTCCTGGTGCACGCAGGCGAGCGCGAGCGCCGCGAAACGGCCCGCCGCGGCCTCATCGAACGGCTGGGAAGGCGGTGGCGGTGTGTCTGCCATGACGGCCTCGATGGGCAGGAGCAGGACCAGCGAGAGCAGCGCCGCGAGCGCCCGGCGGCGGCGCTGGGCGGCCCGCAGCCCTGGTAGAACCCGGCGCCCTGGCGCTTCGCCCATGCACGTTACCCGCAACAGAAGGGAAAGACGGATGTTGGCGAATCGCCGACCCGTTCACAAGTTGCGGCACGCGTCCGCTGCCGGGCGGCCGAGTTGCCTAGACTCGGCTTATGACAGGCAAGTCCCGTCCGGAAATCTTTCTGCCGCTGGCCGCAGCCGCCCTGTGGCTGACCGCCGGCCTGGCGGAGGGTGCCGATTCGCCGGCCATTTCGAGCCTGCCCTATTCCCCCGGCCTCGACGTGACCGCGATGGACCGCAGCGTCGATCCGTGCCAGGACTTCTACACCTACAGCTGCGGCGGCTGGATCGCCGCCAACCCGATCCCCGGCGACGAGTCCGCCTGGGATGTGTTCAGCAAACTGCAGGCCGACAACGAGAGGTACCTGCTCGGACTGCTCGAGGCACGCGCGCTGCCAGACGACGCGCGCAGCCCGAATGAGCAGAAAATCGGCGATTACTTCGCGTCCTGCATGGATACCGCGTCGATCGAGGCGCGTGGACACGCGCCCCTCGCCCCGATGCTCGCGCGGATCGCAGCAATCAACGCGCCGGCGGACCTCGCCCGCGTGCTGGCCGACTTGCACAACAGCGGCAGCAATTGGCAGGCGCTCTTTGCCTTCACCTCGCTGCAGGACCTGGAAGACTCCCGCGTCGTCGTCGGCACACTCTTCGCCGGGGGCCTCGGACTGCCGGATCGCGACTACTACACCGACGACACGCCGCGGATGCACGAAGCGCGGGAGCGGTATCAGGCACATATCGCGCGGATGCTCGGCCTGCTGGGCGACACACCGGAGTCAGCGGCCACCGCCGCCGGCCGCATCTTCGCGCTGGAGGTTCGCCTGGCAGAGGCGACGCTGACGCGTGAGGAGTCGAGGGACCTGCGCAACCTGAACAACCCCATGACTGCCGCGGAGCTGGCCGGGCTCGCGCCCGCCGTCGACTGGCAGGAGTACTTTGCGGCGCGCAAGGCGCCCGCGATGCAGCGCATCAACGTCACCGAGCCGGCGTTCCTCCGTGCCGTCAGCGCGGTGCTAGCCCAGTCGCCAATCGAGGATGTCCGGAACTACCTGCGGTGGGCCTACCTGAACGGCCACGCCGCCCTGCTGTCGCGCGATCTGGCGGATGCCGATTTCGACTTCTACGGCCGCTATCTGCGCGGCGTGGCTGAACAGCCGCCGCGCTGGAAGTCCTGCGTCCGCCGCGTGGACCGCCAGCTGGGAGACGCCCTCGGCCAGGTGTTCGTCGCCGCAACGTTCTCCACCGAGACCCGGGCGCGCGCCGTGACCATGGCCGAGACCATCGAGCAGATGATGGCCGAGCGGATCCGCAATCTCGACTGGATGAGTGAGGCCACCAAGCGCCAGGCCCTCGCCAAACTCGGGACCGTGCGCAACAAGATCGGCTACCCCGACAAGTGGCGCGACTACGCCACGCTCGAAGTCACCCGCGGCGACTTCTTCGGCAACGTGGTGCGGGCCGCCATCCACGACGAGGCGCGGGAGCTGGCGAAGATCGGCAAGCCGGCCGATCCCGACGAATGGTTCATGACGCCGCAGACCGTCAACGCCTTCTACGATCCGCAGCTGAACACGATCAATTTCCCGGCGGCGGTATTGCAGCCGCCACTGTTCGACCCGCGCATCGATGCGGCGCCCAGCTGGGGCAACACCGGCAGCACCATCGGCCATGAGCTGACCCACGGCTTCGATGACTCGGGCCGGCACATCGACGAGCGCGGCAACCTGCGCGACTGGTGGACCGAGGAGGACGCGGCCCAATTCGAGCAGCGGACCCAGTGCCTGATCGACCAGTACGGCCGAGTACGAGGTCGTCGACGACCTGAAGGTCAACAGCGAGCTCACGGTTGGAGAGGATCTCGCCGACCTGGGCGGCACGCTGCTCGCCTACATGGGCTGGAAGGCGGCCACCGCGGGCCAGGCTCTCGAGACGCGCGACGGGCTCGACCCCGACCAGCGCTTCTTCGTCGGTTTCGCGCAATGGGCCTGCGGGCACATGACCGACGAAACCGCACGCCTGTGGGCCGCTACCGCACCCTATGCGCCGCTCAAACACCGCGTGAACGGCGTGGTCGTGAACCTGCCGGAATTCGCCGAGGCGTTCCACTGCAAGGCCGGCGATGCCATGGTCAAGCCGGCCGGAGAGGTCTGCCGGATCTGGTGAGGATTGCCCGCCCGCCGCTTACACCGCGGCCACCCACTTGAGCAGCGCCATGCACCACGAAGCCGGCCACCTCCCAGCGCGTGGCCGGATCGGCGACCAGCGGCTCCGCCTGCAGTGCTGGTGTCCATTGCACGTATCATAGCGACCGGTCTTCATCGCAGGGAGCAGTGCCATGACATTTCTCAAGGTCCTCGTGCTCGCGTCGGCCACCCTGGCCATCGCGGCGCAAGCCGGTGTCGTGATCGAAACGGTCGAGCGCGATACGAAGAGCGGCCGGGAAAGCGGCACGCAGAGGATGATGGTTCAGGATGGTGCCGCGAGAATCGAACATTCCTCAGACGGCGACACGGAGAACCTCATCATCTTCAAGGATGACGTGTTGTACGCGGTGGATACCGCGAAGAAGAGCTACACGGCGATTGACCGCGAGACCGCCGCGGCAATGGCGGGCAGAATGAACGATGCCATGGCCGAGATGCAGGCGCAGATGGCCAGCATGCCTCCCGAACAGCGCGCGATGATGGAACAGATGATGGGCAAGATGGGGCGACCCATGCCCGGCGCGGCGGCGCCGAAGCCGGTGCTCGCGGCGCGCGATACCGGCCGTAGCGACAAGGTCGAGGGACGCAGCTGCCGCATCTGGGAGATGACGCGCGACGGGCAGGTCGATGAGGAACTGTGCGTCGTGCCGTTCTCGGAAGTGCCCGGCAAGGAAGACCTGATGGCCATGAGCCAGAAGATGGCCTCGCTGATGAAGGAATTCACCGAAGCGATGGGCAGCTTTGGCCCCAGCGGCGACGACTTCGAGACGATCAGCTCGGTGAAGGGCTACCCGGTGCGGGTGCGCGACTACGAGGGCGGCAAGCCTACCGGCGAGGAGACCGTCCTCAAGGACTGGCGCGCCGAAACCGTGGAACCGAAGATGTTCCAGGTCCCGAGCGGCTACAAGAAGCAGGACCTCATGGCGGAGATGCAGCGCAATCGTTGACCGGCCGTCGCCGCGGGCTAGCGTTCCGGACCGTCCAGCGACGGCCGCCAGCGCAGGTACAGGTCCGCGACGTGCGCGAGCAGCGCGCCGCTGAGCGCCAGGCCGACGTACAGGGGATTCGCTCCAGAAAGGGCGGCTCGCAGCGCCAGCAACAGGCACGCGCCGGCCAGCACATTCGGCAGCAATTGCCCCGGCCGGATTCCCCGGCCGGTGCGCCGATGCCAGTAGATGAGCAGCGCCGATTCGAGCGCCAGCAGCGCCAGGATCAGGTCGACGACAACGGGGCTGGCGAGCAGCGCGCTCATGCCGGAACCGCGCCCGGGCGGCATCGCCTGCTCATGACGGGCTGAAGGGCGCGTTCATGCGCACGATCTCGAAGTTGAGCACTGCCGCCAGGCTGACCCAGACCAGATAGGGAACGAGCAGCCACGCGGTCGACGCCGCGATGCGCTGCAGTGCAAGGATCAGCACGACGACCGAGAGCCATAGGAACCCGACCTCCATCAGCGCCCAGTCGGGCCGCTTGAGGGCGAAGAACAGGGCGCTCCAGGCGACATTGAGCACCGCGTTGACGATGAACAGCGCCAGCAGCAGCCGGCGCTCCGCTGGCGCGCGGCGCCGGCGCCAGGAATCGGCCGCAGCCAGCGCCGTCAGTGTGAAGATCGTCGTCCAGACCGGCCCAAAGGCCCAGTCCGGCGGTTTCCAATCAGGCTTGTCGAGGGCGTAGTACCAGGCATCCAGCTGCGTCAGCGTCGCGCCCAGTACGGCGAGGCTGGCGGCCACCAGCGCGGCCACCACCACGGGCAGCAGTCGCCGAATGGCCGCGCCGGTCACGCACGCACGATGCCCAGCAGATGGGCCATGTCCTTGGCGAAGATCCTCATGTGGGCCATCGGCTTGGCACGGACCAGCTTCTTGTGCATGTATGCCTGCCAGGTCAGTTGCTGCACGTCCGGGTCCTTGCACATGCTCACGAACCGCTCGCGCCGGCCGTCGCTCGAGTACCAGAACTTCTGCAACATGCCCAGCACCCAGAACACCCGGCCGTGCAGTTTCATGAACCGCCTGCGCGCCAGCGCCAGGCACCTCGCGTCACCGGTGGCGAGGAACTCCTCGACCGCATCGGCGGCAAGCCGGCCGCCGACCATCGCGTAGTAGATGCCCTCCCCCGAGGCCGGCGCCACGACGCCCGCGGCATCGCCCGCCAGCACCACGTCGCGATCGTTGTCCCATTTACGGAGGGGCCGCAGCGGAATGGGCGCACCCTCGCGCCGGATGGTCTCGACGCCGTCGAGACCCGACGACTCCCGCAGCCTGCCGACGGCGCCGCGCAGGGAAAAGCCCTTGCAGGCGCTGCCGACGCCGATGCTGGTGGTGTCCCCGTGCGGGAACACCCAGGCGTAGAAGTCAGGCGACAGTTTGCCCTGGTAGTAGACGTCGCAGCGACGGGCGTCGAAGTCCACGGTCCCGCCGGCCGGCGAGCGAACGATCTCATGGTAGGCCGCCACGTAAGGCATGTCCGCCGAACCGGGGATGCACTGGCGCGCGACGGCCGAGCGGGCGCCATCGGCGCCGATCACCGCACGGGTCCTCACCCGCACCGGGACGCGCTCGTCGCGGGTCACGTATTCCACGACGGTCGTTCCGTCCGGTTCGTGCGATACGCGTTCGAACGTGCCGGTACGCCGCTCCGCTCCGGCTGCCGCGGCGCGCTGCCGCAGCCACTCGTCATAGACCTCCCGGTCGACCATGCCGACGAAACCGCCGTCGATGGGCATGTCTACCTCGCGGTCGCTGGGCGCGACCATCCTGGCGGAATTGATGCGCGCGACCAGCAGCGAGTCGGGGATCTCGAACTCCCGGATCAGCGCCGGGGGAATCGCCCCGCCGCAGGGCTTGATGCGCCCCGCCCGGTCGAGCAGCAGCACCGAGTGACCCCTGCGCGCAAGATCGGCAGCTGCCGTTGCCCCCGCCGGGCCGCCGCCGACCACGACTGCATCAAAGCGATCCGTTGAGTTCATGAAATCACCTTTGCGTCCCTTCAACGGCCAGCGCGCCGGGCGCGCGAACCGACTGTAACTGCCGCGATGACTCGACGGCTCCCACTCTCGTCGCCAGGTAGGCCGCCACCAGGAATGCGGCGCCCTCCAGGGCGAACACCAATGAATACGCGGCGACGGGCGATCCAGTCCCGAGGCGCGCCAGGTCGACCGCGCCGGTACCCACCACGCCGCCGAGGGCGAAGGCGATGGCCTGCGCCGCGCCCCACAGCCCCATGCGCACGCCCTCGCGGGACGCGCGTCCGGCGTCGACCAAAGCCATCATCGAGCCGATTGCGGCGATCGAGAACACGCCGTTGCCGACCCCGAGCGCGAACACGGTCGCCTTCAGCGGCCAGGCCGGCGCGCTCCAGCCGCCGATCGAAAGGCCGGCGAGCGCGACCGCTGAAGCGATGCAGCCGCCGATGGTCCAGGCCTTCAGCGATCCCCACTGCCTGCCCAGCAGTGGGCTGGCCGCGAGCGCCACCACGATCATGCCGAGCAATACCCCGCTGTTCTGGATCGCCGAGAGGCGCGTCGACTCACCGGGCGTCATGCCAAAGGCAATTCCCGCGAACGGCTCGAGGATCAGGTCCTGCGCGCTGTAGGCCAGCATGGACACGAAGACGAAAACGGTGAAACGCCGGGCCCTGGTCTCCGACCACACCTCTGCCAGCGCCTCCCGGAACGGCACGTGCTCTTGCCCGGCGCCGGCTGGAGATTCGGCGGCCGCCACGGCGGCGCCCTCCACTCCCCGAACCGCAACCACGGAGATCACGAATGCAAGCAGCGCCACGCCACCCGTCACCGTGACGAGCCGCGCCGGCGAGAAGGGATCGAGGAAATGGCCGGCGACCGACGCGGTGATCACGAAACCCACGATCATCATCACCCAGACGATGGTTGCCGCGGGCGCGCGGCGGCTCGCGGCCGTGCGCTTCGCGAGCAGCACGAGCAGCGAGGTTCCGGCCGCGCCGACGCCGACGCCGATGAGGACGAACGCCGCGACCGCCAGGACCAGCCCTGGCGCCCGCGCGACTTCCATCCATGCCGTTGCGAGCGCCGCCAGCAGCGCACCGGTCGCGAGCGTCGCCATGCCACCCACGATCCAGGGTGTGCGCCGGCCGCCCTTGTCGGACCCGTACCCGAATCGGGGCCGGAGGAACTGCACCGCATGATGCAGCGCCACCAGCACGCCCGGGACCAGCGCCGGCAGCGCGAGCTCGACCACCATCACGCGATTGAGGGTCGAGGTCGTCAGCACGACGATGCCACCCAGCGACGCCTGCACGAGACCCAGCCGGAAGACGCCGAACCAGGACAGCGGTGCCATGCTCAACCTGCGCCGCCGCGCACGGCGAATGCGGCCACCATCATGCCGCTGACGTATACGGTGACGCCGAGGCCGCTGTACCAGGTCGCCCGGGTCACCGGCTCACGCAGGAACCGGACCATCAGGACACCCTGGACACCGCAGCAGCGCAAGCACCGCCGCGGCGTGCACCGGGTGCTGCCAGTACCACAGCAGCCCGACCACCACAGCCTGCGGCAGCGCCATCACGAGGCAGGCCACCCGCGCAGCCCCGTCGATGCCCAGCTGCACGGGCAGCGACTTGATTCCCATGCGCTGATCACCGCGCACCGACTTGAAGTCGTTCAGGGTCATGATGCCGTGCGCGCCGAGACTGTAGAGCGCCGCGAGTACCAGAATCGTCGCGGGCGGCAAGGCGCCGCCGATCATCACCGCGGCACCGGTCATCCAGGCCAGGCCTTCATAGGACAGGCCGACCGCGGCATTGCCCCACCAGCCGTTCATCTTCAGGCGAAATGGCGGCGCGCTGTAAGCCCAGGCCAGCGCCAACCCGACCACGGCCGCCCAGAACACCCAGGTGCCCAGCGCGGCCGCAACGACCAGCGACAGCGCGGTCCATGCCAGCGCGATATACAGCCCCCAACGGCCCGGTATCCGGCCGGAAGGAATCGGCCGGTTCGGCTCGTTGATGGCGTCGACATGGCGGTCGAACCAGTCGTTCACGGCCTGGCTGGTGCCGCAGACCAGCGGCCCGGCGAGCAGGACGCCGGCGGCGATCAAAAGCCAGTTGCCCGCCAGGGATTCCCCGGACGAGACCACGCCGCAGGCGAACGCCCACATCGGCGGAAACCAGGTGATCGGCTTGAGTAACTCCAGGAAAGCCGGGAGGCCCTGACGCGGACGGCTGGCGGCAACGGACGCCGGTACGGACATCAGGGATCAGTTGCTGTCGTTCGAGTTGTGGTCGCCGAGCCCGTAACGGCGCAGCTTGACGTACAGGCTCTGGCGGCTGAGACCGAGCATTTCCGCCGCCGAGGCCCGATTGTCGCCGGTGACCTCGAGTGCCGCCTGAATGCACAGCCGTTCGATGACGTCGGTGGCCTCGCGCACCAGCTCCTTCATCGACACGCGCCCGACCAGTTCGGTCAGCTGCTCCACGGAGCGCGGCAGCTCGCGCCCGCCGCGCACTTCGCCGCTGACCCGCTGGCCGACGTTGCGGATCACGAATCCCATGCAGGGTGTCTCGGCTTCCAGCACTGATACAGCGGAGATTTCCACCTCGGCGGTCGCACCGAACTCCCCGCGCAGGGTCGTGGCGAACAGCCTGACCGATCCGTGGCGCTTGAGATTGGCGGACAACACGCTCATGTCGACACCCGGCCGCCCGAACCAACGGTCGAGCGTCTCGCCTCGGGCCTGTTCCTCGTTGGCGAGCTGCGCGAGTTCGATGAAGGCGCGGTTGGCGCTGACGATCTTGCCGTCCGGATCCGTGACCACCAGGCCGTCCGGGGAGTTTTCCACGACTTCGAGCACGCGCGAGCGCACTTCCGCGGCGGGCGATCGGTCGCCACCCAGGCCTTGCGGCGTGAGGCGCACCAGGATCTGCGTGGAACTGTCCTGGCGGAACATCGAGGCCGACACCAGATAGCTGCTGGTGCCGGTCACCAGCCTTGCGGCGACGCCATCCGCTTTGCCTGCGGCGCGCACGGTGGCCAGCATGGATTCGAGGCTCTGCGTGCTGTCCTCATCGAAACCATGCGGAAAGACCCGGCCCACCAGCCGTCTGCTCGGCTCGCCGATGACCGCGGCAGCCGCCGGGTTCGCTTCGGCGACCTTGAGCGTCGCGGCGTCCAGGATCAGGATGGCCTCGGAGGCCATTTCGAACAGCAGGCGGTAGCGCGTCTCCGCGTGCCGGAGTCTCCAATAGTCGCGCTCCAGCGCCTGTTGCGCATCCACCAGTCGCTGCTGCAGCGCGGCGACGTTGCGCAAGTCGCGGCCGACCGCAATGACGCGGCCGGTGCTGCCGACGCGCACGGCCGAGTAGACGATCGGCACGTCGGCAGACCCGGACGGGGACGGATGATTCACCTGACGCCAGCGCGGCGGCTGATCCGCCAGGGCCTGCGCCAGCAGGCTCTCAATCTTTCCGCGGCTCTCCACGGTCACGGTATCGATCCAGGGGCGGTTCAGCCAGGATGCGTAGCCCTCGCCGGACAGGTCCTCGGAACCGAATGCGATGTCGCAAATCACTCCCTTGGAATCGATGACCAGCGCCACGTCGCTCGCCGCCTCCAGTGCCTTGGCGGTGTCGGTCGTGCCGATGCCGCGCAATGATCGGTCGGGTTCCTGGAAATGGCGCAACCCGCGCCCGGGTTTCTCACCGGTCACCGTCGTGGTCTCGTTCGCAGTATTGATGATGGAACTCAACAGCGCCTCGCAGCCTGCGCAAACAGTTGATTGGCACGTTCGGCGGCCTGCCGCGCATCCATGCCGGTGTCGTCGGCCCCGACCTGGCTGACCAGGTGCGGCTTGGCGGAAAACAGCGGTCCACCGACCAGAATGCCGACGAAGCTGTTGCGCGATGCACGGCGGATGGAGCGGATGCTCGCAGCCAGCGCGTCCAGGTGCTTTTCGCAGGCCAGCGACAGCCCGACGACGGCGTACCAGTTCTCGCGCACGAGGCCTGCCAGGTCAGCGTTGGCGGCCTGCGGACCGCCCACGACATCCCAGCCCGAGCGCCTGAAGAAATCCGCAACCATCAATATGCCAAGCGTGTGCTGCTCGCCCGGCGCGGCCACCAGCAGGGCGCGCTTGGTCCCCTGCCCCGGCACGTCGGCCACCACTTCGGGTGGCGGACTGAGCTGCCGCAGCGTCTGCTGCAGACGTCCCAGCCCGACGGTCACCTGCGTGAAGTCGCAGAGATCCTCTTCCCAGAGCGTCCCGAGCCAACGCGCCGTCGGCGCCATCAGCCCGAGCAGCAGCGTTTCTGGCGGTACGCCCCGGGCACGCAACGATTCCACATAGGCCGAAACAACGTGAGCTTCCTTCTCGAGCAGCAGGCGCCCGAACTCGGCTACCTCGTCCGCTGCGAGTTGCACATTCGCTTCCTCTGTGGGTTCCGAGCCCGCAGGTGCGATGCGCCGGTGCGCAAGCATCAGCCGCGGGACAATATCCGTCTCGATCAGTCGTGCGAGGTCTGCGCCTCGTGCTTCCTGCGCCAGTTTCCTGGCTTGCGGGTCGATCCCCGTATCCATGCCACCACCGTGCGGCTGGCAATCCAGTCCGCGGGACTCGTCGCCCCTGTCGTTCATGAATCCCCCCTTACCCCGTGGAACTAGCGGCGTCCCAGGCCGCAGGGCACTACATATCACAAACGCAGGCCGGACTAGGGCTGACATGATCCTGGACTGGCGGCCCCGGCCCCGCTCGCGCCGAGCGCCGATGGTCCCGATGGCACCCGGACCATGCATCTGCGTTTCCCGAAGTCCTGCGTAGTCCATACGACCGAGTTCGGTTGGAGGGTGACTAATACTGTCCCGACCTCGCCAAGTTGTCAATTTTAATTTACGTCCAGTCTTATTGACAGATCGCCTGGCGACTCCTACAGTCAACCTCGAACGTGAGGTGGGGAGTCCTTAGATGGCGCAGGCACACCGCCGGCCCGACCGATCAGCGCCGCTGTACACGGCGGAGCAACGCCGTCGACGCGACGCCTCCCGCTGGACCCTCGTTCAGGGGATCCTGGCGCCTCTCCAGTTCCTCGCCTTTCTGGTCAGCCTCTGGCTGGTGTTGCGCTTCCTGTGGACCGGCGATGGTCTCGCCGCCGCCACCGCCTCGGTGATCGTCAAGACGGCGCTGCTGTACCTGATCATGATCACCGGCTCGCTGTGGGAGCGGGACGTCTTCGGCCAGTACCTGTTTGCCGCCCCATTCTTCTGGGAGGACGTGGTCAGCATGCTGGTGCTCGCGCTGCATGCCGCATACGTGGCCGCGCTGGTGTTCGGCTGGCTCGCGGCCCGCGAACAGATGCTGCTCGCGCTCGCCGCCTATGCGGCATACGTCATCAACGCGGCCCAGTTCCTGCTGAAGCTGCGCGCAGCGCGTCTGCAGCAGCCGGCTGACTTCGCGAACGAGCGCATCGCGCTCGGTGCGGCCGAATGAGCGCGGTCAGCACCGCGGTTCTCAAGGACTGCCGCGACGTTCCGGTGCTGCGCGAACGCGGCCAGCGCGAGGTGTTCTGCGGCCTGACCGGTATCGTCTGGCTGCATCGCAAGATGCAGGACGCCTTCTTCCTGGTGGTCGGCTCGCGGACTTGCGCACACCTGATCCAGTCCGCCGCGGGCGTCATGATTTTCGCGGAACCGCGCTTTGGCACCGCCATCCTGACCGACCGCGACCTGGCTGGAATCGCCGACGCCAACGACGAACTCGATCGTGTCTGCACCAGCCTGCTCGAGCGCCGGCCGGATATCGGCACCCTGTTCCTGGTCGGCTCCTGCCCCTCCGAAGTGATCAAACTCGACCTCGCGAAGGCCGCCGAGCGCCTCAACGGTCGCTTCATGCCGCGCGTGCGGGTGCTGAACTACTCTGGCTCGGGCATCGAGACCACGTTCACGCAGGGCGAGGACAACGCGCTCAAGGCGCTCGTGCCCGTGCTGCCCGCCTCGACCGAGAAGCAATTGCTGGTGGTTGGCTGCCTGGCCGATGTCGTGGAAGACCAGTTCGGAAGGATCTTCGACAGCCTGGGAATCGGCCCGGTCCGGTATCTGCCGGCGCGCCGTGCGGGCGATCTACCGCCGGTCGGCCCGGGAACAAGCCTGCTGTTGGCGCAGCCTTTCAATGGCGAGACCACCCGGGCGCTCGTTGCGCGCGGCGCCAGGGTCCTGGCCGCGCCCTACCCGTTCGGCGCCGAGGGCACCACTGCCTGGCTGGCGGCCGCCGCCCGGGAGTGGAACGTGCCCAACACCCTGTTCGACAGCGTCACGGCGCCGCTGCAGCGTCGCACGCGCGGCGCGCTCGCCCGCCATCGCGAGAAACTCGCCGGCAAGCGCCTGTTCATGATGCCCGACTCCCAGCTCGAGCTGCCGCTGGCGCGTTTCCTGAATCGCGAGCTCGGCATGGAGCTGACGGAAGTTGGCACCCCTTACCTGGACCGCACGATGATCGGCGAAGAACTGGCGCTACTGCCGGACACGGTCGTGCTGAGCGAAGGCCAGGACGTCGAGAAGCAGCTCGACCGGCTGCGGCTGGCGCGCCCGGACATCACCGTCTGCGGCCTGGGACTCGCCAATCCGCTTGAGGCCGAGGGGTTCACGACCAAGTGGTCGATCGAGCTGGTATTCACGCCGATACACGGCTACGACCAGGCCGCCGACCTCGCCGAGATCTTTGCGCGCCCGCTGGAGCGCCGCCAGAGGCTGGCGGTATGAAGACGCTGCCATGCAACTGACGCTCTGGACCTACGAAGGACCGCCGCACGTGGGTGCGATGCGCATCGCCACGTCGATGCGTGGCGTGCACTACGTGCTGCATGCCCCGCAGGGCGATACCTACGCGGATCTGCTGTTCACGATGATCGAGCGGCACGACCGCCGCCCGCCGGTCACCTACACGACCTTTCAGGCGCGCGACCTGGGCGGGGACACCGCCACCCTGGTCCGCGACACCGTCCGTGCCGCCTGGGAACGGTTCCAGCCGGACGTGCTGCTGGTCGGTGAATCGTGCACCGCGGAGCTGATCCAGGACCAGGCGGGCTCGCTGGCCGCTACGCTCGGGCTGCCGGTCCCGGTGGTGCCGCTGGAGTTGCCGGCCTACTCCAAGAAAGAGCATTGGGGCGCGGCCGAGACGCTCTACCAGCTGGTCCGCAGCCTGCTGGTCGAGCGCATCCCGGCGCCGGGCACCACTCGCCCGCCGCGCGACGCCGCACGCCCACCGCGCGCGAATCTGCTGGGGCCGACCGCGCTTGGCTTCCGCTGCCGCGACGACGTCGTCGAGATCACACGGTTGCTCGGGCGCCTGGGTATCGAGGTCAACACGGTGGTGCCGCTGGGCGCCAGTGCCGCCGACATCCGCCGCATCCCCGATGCCGATTTCAACATCGACCTCTATCCGGAGATCTCGCGCAGCACGGCCGCCTGGCTGGAGCGCACCTTCGGCATGCCGCGCACGCACATTGTGCCGATGGGCGTCGGGGCCACCCGCGACTTCATTGCCGAGGTCGCCAAGCTTGCGGGCATAGATGCCGCGCAGTGCCTCGAGCGGGAGCGCCCCGGCACTGCCGGTCTCGACTCCTCCGCCTCGCGCCTGCCCTGGTACGCGCGCTCGGTCGACTCGACCTACCTGACCGCCAAGCGTGTGTTCATCTTCGCGGATGCGACGCACGCGCTCGCCGCGGCGCGGATCGCCAGCGAAGAGATGGGCTTCACCGTCGTCGGGCTGGGCACGTATTCCCGCGAGTTCGCGCGGGACCTGCGGGAAGCGGCGGCGCGCTACGGCGTCGAGGCGCTGATTACCGATGACTACCTGGAGGTCGAGCAGGCCATCACCGCCGCGGCACCGGAACTGGTGCTCGGCACCCAGATGGAACGCCATATTGCCAAGCGGCTCGGCATCCCCTGCGCGGTGATTTCAGTACCCATCCACGTTCAGGACGTGCCCGCCCGCTACAGCCCCGTCTACGGCTTCGAAGGCGCGAACGTGCTGTTCGACAGCTGGGTGCATCCGTTGATGATGGGTCTCGAGGAACACCTCCTGCACATGTTCCGCGATGACTTCGAATTCCATGACGAGGCGGCGGCCTCGCATCTGCATACCGCCGCGCGTGCCGAGCCGGAGCGCCCGGCGACGGCCAGTGCGACGCCGGCAGCCGTGGACATGGACGCGATCGAGGTGCCGGCGTGGTCCGCCGAGGGTGAACAGGAACTTCGCAAGATCCCGTTCTTCGTCCGGGGCAAGGCGCGCAGGAATACCGAGCGCTTTGCGCAGGACATGGGTGTGAGCGTCATAACCGTAGAGACACTCTATGAAGCGAAAGCACACTTCGGCCGCTGATCCGACGCCGATCCGTGTGGTCGTGCTGACGCTGGACAGTCACATGGCCAGCGCGACCGAGCGCGCCCAGCATTCGCTGCTGAAGGAGATGCCGGGACTGCGGCTCGCGCTGCATGCCGCGGCCGAGTGGGATGACGAACCGGCGGCGCTGCAGCGCTGCATCGACGACATCGCCGAGGGCGACATCATCGTCGTCAGCATGATGTTCATGGACGACCACATCCAGGCGGTGATGCCGGCCTTGCAGGCGCGCCGCGAGTCCTGCGACGCGATGGTCGTGTGCATGTCCGCCGGGGAAGTGGTCAAGCTCACCCGTCTCGGCCGGTTCGACATGAGCGGCACGCCAGGCGGCCCGATGGCGCTCCTGAAGCGCCTGCGCGGCGGCTCGAAGAAGACCCAGGGCGGCGCCGGCCAGCAGCAGCTGCGGATGCTAAAGCGGATTCCGAAGATCCTGCGCTATATCCCTGGTCCTGCTCAGGATGTTCGCGCCTATTTCCTGACCATGCAGTACCTGTTCGCGGGCTCGGACGACAACATCGCGAGCCTCGTGCGCTTTCTGGTGGACCGCTATGCCGCCGGTCCGCGGGAGGGCCTGCGCGGCACCCTGAAGGCGGCGCTGCCGACCGATTACCCGGACATCGGCGTCTACCATCCGCGCATGAAGGGGCGCATTGGCGACCGCCGCGAGGCCCTGCCCGGCCCGCCTGGAAAGGAGCGCGGCACGGTGGGCCTGCTGATCATGCGCTCCTACATCCTGGCCGGGAACACCGGCCACTACGACGGCGTCATCAGCGCCCTGGAAGCGCAGGGCCTGCGTGTGGTGCCCGCCTTCGCCACCGGCCTGGATGCGCGCCCCGCCGTCGAGAAGTTCTTCATGAAGGATGGCCGCACGAGCGTCGACGCGGTCGTGTCGCTGACCGGCTTCTCGCTGGTCGGCGGACCGGCCTACAACGACGCCCGCGCCGCCGAAGAGGTGCTTGCATCGCTCGACGTGCCGTACCTCGCCGCGATGCCGGTGGAGTTCCAGACCCTGGACCAGTGGGAAGCCTCGGACCGCGGCCTGATGCCGGTCGAGTCCACCATCATGGTGGCAATCCCGGAACTGGATGGCTCGACCGGGCCGATGGTGTTCGGCGGCCGCAGCGGCACGGATCCCAAGAATGGCCGCGACATGAGCGCGCACGGCGAACGGGCCGCGATGCTGGCGAAGCGCGTGGCGCGGCTGGTTGCGATGCGGCAGCGCGAACGGGCGCAGCGCAAGGTTGCGGTCGTGCTGTTCAACTTCCCGCCGAACGCGGGCAACACCGGTACGGCCGCGTATCTGTCGGTGTTCTCGTCGCTCTACAACACGCTCAAGGCACTCGCGGCCGATGGCTACGACGTCGACCTGCCGGCCTCGGTCGACGAACTGCGCGAGCGCATCGTCACCGGCAATGCCGCCAGGTTCGGCGCGCATGCCAACGTCCACACCCGCATCCCGGTCGACGATCACCTGCGTCGCGAGCCCCATCTCCGGGAGATCGAGGCCCAGTGGGGACCGGCGCCCGGCAAGCAGCAGAGCGACGGCAGCTCGATCTTTGTGCTGGGCGCGCAGTTCGGCAACGTCTTCGTCGGGGTGCAGCCTTCGTTCGGCTACGAGGGCGACCCGATGCGGCTGCTGTTCGACAAGGGTTTCGCGCCGACGCATGCCTTCTCGGCCTTCTACCGCTACCTGCGCGAGGACTTCGGCGCCGACGCCGTGCTGCACTTCGGCACCCACGGCGCGCTCGAGTTCATGCCGGGCAAGCAGGCCGGCATGTCGGCGGCCTGCTGGCCGGACCGCTTGATCGGCGACCTGCCAAATGTCTACCTGTACGCCTCGAACAACCCCTCGGAGGGCACGATCGCGAAGCGCCGGGCGGCAGCGACCCTGGTGAGCTACCTCACTCCGCCCATCGGGCGGGCCGGGCTGTACCGCGGCCTGACGGAACTGAAGGAGTCGATCGAGCACTGGCGCACGCTGCCGCCCGATGGCGACGCCGCGCGCGCTGAGACCGCGCCGGTCATCCAGGCGCAGGCGGCGGCGCTCGAGCTGTGCGCGGCCGAGCCGGCCTGGGGCACGGACGCGCAAGGCCAGGTCGAGACGCTGCTGGTGCAGGTCACCGAGCTCGAGGAGACTCTGATCCCCTACGGCCTGCACATCGTCGGCGAGCCGCCTGCCCCGGCGCATCGGGTCGACATGCTGCTCGCCGTCGCGGAGTCCGCGCACGGCTGGCAGCCCGAGCGGGCCAAGATCGAGGCCTTGGTCGCCGGCAGCCTGCCGGCCAGCGAGCTCGAGGGCGCCGAGGACGCGCCGAGGAGCGAGGCCAGCGTGCTCAAGGAACTGGGCCGGGTCGATGGCCTGTTGTCGGAAGACCACGAGCTGCCGGCCATCCTGCGCGCGCTCGACGGCCGGTTCATTCGCCCGGTGCCCGGCGGCGACCTGCTGAGAACCACCGCGATCCTGCCCACGGGTCGGAATCTGCACGGCTTCGATCCGTTCCGGATGCCGAGCGCCTTCGCCGTGCGTGACGGCGAGCAGCAGACCGAACGGCTGCTGCAGCGTCATCGCGCTGACGGCCACGGGCTGCCCGAGTCGGTCGCGCTGGTGCTGTGGGGTACTGACAACCTGAAGACCGAGGGCGGCCCGATCGCCCAGGCACTGGCGCTGCTCGGTGCCAGGCCCCGCTTCGATGGCTACGGCCGGCTCATCGGCGCGGAGCTGATTCCGCTGGAGGAGCTCGGCCGCCCGCGGATCGACGTGCTGATCACGCTGTCCGGGATCTTCCGTGACCTGCTGCCGCTGCAGATCCGCATGCTGGCGGAGGCCGCCTTCCTGGCGGCGTCGGCCGACGAGCCCGCGGAGATGAATTTCGTGCGCAAGCACACGCTCGCCTATCTCGCCGAGCATGGCGGCGATCTCGAAACGGCGGCGCTGCGGGTGTTCAGCAATGCCGACTCGGCCTACGGTTCCAACGTCAACAACCTGGTGGACTCGAGCCGCTGGGACCACGAGGACGAACTTGCGGAGACCTACACCCGCCGCAAGTGCTTTGCGTACGGTCGCAAGGGCCGCCCGGCGCAGCAGTCCGCGCTGCTGGAACGGATGCTGAAGGGTGTCGACCTCGCCTACCAGAACCTCGATTCGGTGGAGCTCGGCGTCACGACGGTCGATCACTACTTCGACACGCTGGGCGGCGTCAGTCGCGCCGTGCAGCGCGCCAGCGGCTGCCTCGGTGCCGGTCTACATCGGCGACCAGACCCAGAGCGACGGCCTGGTGCGCACGCTCAGCGAGCAGGTCGCGCTGGAGACCCGGACGCGCATGCTCAACCCCAAGTGGTACGAGGGCATGCTGGAACACGGCTACGAGGGCGTGCGGCAGATCGAGGTGCACGTCACCAATACGCTCGGCTGGTCCGCGACCACCGGCCAGGTCGCCCCTGGGTGTACCAGCAGCTGACCCAGACCTATGTGCTGGACCCGGCGATGCGCGAGCGGCTGGCCAGGCTGAATCCGACCGCCTCCGCCAAGGTCGCCAACCGATTGATCGAGGCGCACGAGCGCGCCTACTGGACTCCCGACGACGCCACGCTCGAAGCCCTGCGTAAGGCAGGCGAAGAACTCGAAGACCGGCTCGAAGGAGTCGGCATGGAGGCTGCCGCTTGATGACTACAACTGTTCCGCTCAGCACGGTGAAGCGCCGCCCGGCGCATGCTGACGGCGAAGGCAGCGTGCAGGTGCACATGGATCCGTCGATGAAGATCGGCAACGCCAAGGTGTTCGCGGTCTATGGCAAGGGTGGCATCGGCAAGAGCACCACTTCCTCGAACCTGTCGGTGGCCTTCTCGAAGCTCGGCAAGCGCGTGCTGCAGATCGGCTGCGATCCGAAGCATGACTCGACCTTCACGCTCACCAAGCGGCTGGTGCCGACGGTCATCGACGCCCTGGAAACCGTCGACTTCCATTCCGAGGAATTGCGCCTCGAGGACTTCGTCTATCCCGGCTACAACGGCGTGATGTGCGTCGAGGCCGGTGGTCCGCCCGCGGGCACCGGCTGCGGCGGCTATGTGGTCGGACAGACGGTCAAGCTGCTGAAGGAGCATCACCTGCTCGAGGACACCGACGTGGTGATCTTCGACGTACTGGGCGATGTCGTCTGTGGCGGCTTTGCCGCGCCGCTGCAGCATGCCGATCGCGCATTGATCGTCGCGGCGAACGACTTCGATTCCATATTCGCGATGAATCGCATCGTTGCGGCGATCCAGGCGAAGTCGAAGAACTACGCGGTGCGCCTCGGCGGTGTCATTGCCAATCGCAGTGCCGACGTCGACCAGATCGAGCGTTTCAACGGCCGCGTCGGCCTGAAGACCATGGCGCACTTCCCCGACCTCGACGTCATACGGCGCAGCCGCCTGAAGAAGTCGACCCTGTTCGAAATGGAGCCTTCCCCGGAACTGGAGGCTGTACAGAACGAGTACCTGCGCCTCGCCGCCGCGCTGTGGGCCGGCACCGATCCGCTGATCGCGGCGCCCATGAAGGACCGCGACATCTTCGACCTGCTGGGATTCGATTGATGCCCACCGCCACCTATCAGGCCCGCCGGGAGCAGCTCGAGGACTACTTCGACCGCACCGCCGTGGAGGCCTGGAAACGGCTGACCTCGGACGCGCCGGTTGGCCGTATCCGCGCAACGGTGCGTGCCGGGCGCGACCAGATGCGGCAGATCCTGCTCGGCTGGCTGCCGATGGATCTGCACGGTGCGCGGCTGCTCGACGCTGGTTGCGGCACGGGCGCCCTGGCCGTCGAGGCGGCCCGGCGTGGCGCCGAGGTCGTCGCGATCGACATTTCGCCCACGTTGATCGCGTTGGCGAACGAGCGGGCGCCGACCGAGCTCGGCGCGGGCCGCGTCGAGTTCCGCGTCGGCGACATGCTGGATCCTTCCCTGGGCCGCTTCGATCACGTCGTGGCGATGGACTCGCTGATCCACTACCGCGGCCCGGATATCGTGCGCGTACTCGCCGGCCTCGCGGGCCAGACGCGCGGCAGCGTCGCCTTCACCTTCGCACCGCGGACCGCGGCGCTGACGGCGATGCATGCGGTGGGCCGGCTGTTTCCACGGGGCAACCGCGCCCCCTCCATCGAGCCGATATCGGCCAGCCGGCTGGAGTCGCTGATGTCCGTCGAGCCGGCGCTGTCGGCCTGGGCAACGGGCCGGACCGAACGGGTGGCCTGCGGTTTCTATACCTCCCAGGCCATGGAGCTTGTGCGCGCATGAAGGAACTGTCGGCGGCGATGGTCAGGCAGTGGACACGGGTCGGCCCGCGGCTGCTGCCATTTGCCGACGCGGCGACCACGGAACTGCCGCTCAGCCGATTGCTGCGCCTGTCGCTGTTCCAGCTCTCGGTCGGCATGGCCATGGTCCTGCTGACCGGCACGCTCAACCGCGTGATGATCCTGGAACTGAACGTGCCCGCCTGGCTGGTCGCGCTGATGGTGTCGCTGCCGGTGGTGTTTGCGCCGATCCGCGCCCTGGTGGGCTTCCGCTCCGATACCCATCGCTCCGCGCTCGGCTGGAAGCGCGTGCCGTACATCTGGCTGGGCACGATGCTGCAGTTCGGCGGCTTCGCGATCATGCCGTTCGCGCTGCTGATCCTGTCGGGCGATACCCACGGGCCGGCCTGGATCGGCACCGCGGGCGCCGCGCTGGCGTTCCTGCTGGTCGGCGCCGGCGTGCACACCACCCAGACTGCCGGCCTGGCGCTCGCCGCCGACCTGGCGCCGCGGGATTCCCGGCCGCGCGTGGTGGCGCTGCTGTACGTGATGCTGCTGCTGGGCATGGTGGTCAGCGCCTTCGTGTTCGGCGGCCTGCTCGCCGAATTCAGCCAGGTGCGCCTGATCCAGGTCATCCAGGGCGCCGCGCTGCTGACGGTCGCGCTCAACATCATCTCGCTCTGGAAGCAGGAGCCGCGCAGCGCACGCGCCGCGCCCGACTCGCCGCGTCCTGCTTTCGCGGCCGCCTGGCAGACCTTCACGCGTCATGGTCGCCCCGCCCGGTTCCTGGTCGCGGTCGGCCTGGGCACGGCGGCGTTCAGCATGCAGGACATCCTGCTCGAGCCATACGGCGGCGAGATCCTCGGCCTGCCCGTGGGCGCGACGACCATGCTGACAGCCTTCCTGTCCGGCGGCGCCTTGACGGCGTTCTGGATCGCGGCCCGACGTCTGGATCGGGGCGCGGACGCCTGCCGCCTCGCCGCCTACGGCGCGTTGATCGGCGTGGTGGCGTTCACGGCGGTGATCTTCGCGGCCTCGCTGCACTCCGCCACCCTGTTCCGCTGCGGCGCCGTGCTGATCGGCCTGGGCGGCGGCCTGTTCGCGGTCGGCACGCTCACCGCAGCCATGGGCTTCGACCGCGGCGAGAACAGCGGCCTCGCGCTCGGCGCCTGGGGCGCGGTCCAGGCCACCGCGGCGGGTGTCGGCATCGCCACCGGCGGCGCCATCCGCGACGTGGTGGCGGGTTTCGCCTCGCAGGGAATGCTGGGCGCCGCCCTGAACGACCCGGCTACCGGCTACGCGGTCGTTTATCACATTGAAATTGCCTTGCTGTTCGCGACGCTGGTCGCGATCGGCCCACTGGTCCGCTACCACGCGGTTCGGCGATCGGATTCGACATTCGGACTGGCCGAGTTTCCCGGCTAGGAAAACTTGAGGCTCAAGGAGGTCTCATCATGCAAACGGGCGCCATAACTGGCTACATCGACGTCGCGCAGCTCGTGCTGTACGCATTCTGGATCTTCTTTGCCGGGCTGATTTTCTATCTGCGCCGCGAGGACAAGCGCGAGGGCTACCCGCTGGAGTCGGATCGGACCGATCGGACCGACCGGGTCACGGTCCAGGGCTGGCCGGCCATGCCGAGCCCGAAGACCTTCCGGTTGCCGCATGGCGGCACGGTGCAGTCGCCGCGCAAGGAGGTCGACAACCGCGTCATCGCCGCGGCGCCGATCGCCGGCTTCCCCGGCGCGCCACTGGAGCCCACCGGAAACCCGATGCTCGATGGCGTCGGACCGGGCGCCTACGCGCAGCGCGCAAATCACCCCGACCTCACGTACGAGGGCAAGCCGAAGATCGTGCCGCTGCGGGTCGCGACGGATTTCGCGGTCGCCAGCCGTGATCCGGACCCGCGCGGCATGAAGGTGGTGGGCGCGGACGGTGAGCAGGGCGGCGTCGTGCGCGACGTCTGGGTCGACCGCTCGGAGCCGCAGGTGCGCTTCCTCGAGGTCACCGTGGCCGGTGGCTCGCGCAACGTGCTGCTGCCGATCTACATCGCCGACATCAGCACCTTCCGGCGCACCGTCACGGTCAAATCGATCATGGGCCGTCATTTCGCCGACGTACCGGGCCTGTCCAATCCCGACCAGGTAACGCTGGCCGAGGAAGACCGCATCAGCGCCTACTATGCCGGCGGATTGCTGTACGCCGACCCGTCACGCACGGAGCCGCTGATATGAACGAGCATGAGCACGAGCCCGTACCCGGGCTTCCAGAAGAACTGCCGCCCGGCGAGAAGCTGCTCTGGCAGGGAACGCCGCGGGTCGGAGCGTTGGCGGTGCGCGCGTTTCACGTTCGCAAGGTGGGCATCTACTTCGCGCTGCTGATGGCGTGGCGCGCCGGTAGCGATCTCGTGAACGGGGAGTCGGTCCTGACCGCCCTGGGCTCGGCGGTCGGCCTGCTGCCGGTCGCCGTGCTCGGCGTGGGCCTGCTTTGGCTGCTGGCGTGGCTCTGCGCCCGGTCGACGATATACACCATCACCAACCGCCGGCTGGTGCTGCGCTTCGGCGTGGCGCTGTCGATGGCGCTGAACATCCCGTTCAAGGTGGTGGAGTCAGCGTCGCTCCGGACCTTCTCCGACGGCACCGGTGACCTGCCGCTCGCACTGACCGCCGGTCAGCGTATCGGCTGGTTCGTCAACTGGCCGTACGTACGGCCCTGGAGCCGTGGCGGCGTGCAGCCGATGCTGCGCGCAGTCGCCGATCCGGACGCCGTCGCGCGGCTGCTGGCGAGCGCGCTGGCGGACGCTTCCGGCGGACAGGCGCTGCCGACGTCGCGCCCGGTCCGCGCCGATGCCCAGGGCGTGACTGGGCGGCCAGCCACCGCTTGAATGGAGTAGCAGCGTGAGCGATCCCTTCGGCAACCGGCCCTTCCCGCGTGGTGCACTGCTTGCGGCAGGCGCGCTGGTCGCGGTGGTGTTCATTGCCGCGGCCTCTGGCCGGCTCACCGGGGTGGGCGTCGTGGCGACTCCCGCCGCGCCCCCGGCCTACAGCCGCGAATTGCGCTTCGAGGATCGGGATGACGGCGCGGTCGTGGTCATCGACCCCGCCGACGGAGCCGTGGTGGACGTGCTGGCGCCCGGCACCAACGGCTTCGTGCGCGGTGTCCTGCGCGGCATGGCTCGCGAACGCCGCAGCATGGGAATTGGCGCCGGCCCGCCGTTCCGGCTCGAGCGCTCCGCCAACGGCCTGCTGACGCTGGTCGACCCGGCGGTCGGCCGCAGGATCAGTCTCGACCCGTTTGGACCGACCAATGCCGGTGCCTTCGCGCGCCTGCTGCATGACTCCCCGCCTGCGATGAGCCGCGCCGGCAACGATACGAACGACGACCAGGAAGGATGACACCGATGAATGCGACGACCCGCATCGCGAGCGCCGACGACGCCACCCGCAAGGCCCGGGCCAGCACCCTGCTGAGCCCGCGGTTCTACACGACGGACTTCGACGCCATGGACCGTCTCGACCCCTCCCCGGTCCGCGGTGAATGGGACGCGATGATGGCAGAGTTCCGCCGCGACTCGAATCGCAATCACTTCGAGCGCACCGAGGACTTCACGTCGCAGATCAAGGAACTTCCCGAGGCGCTGCACCAGGAGTTCCTCGACTTCATGGTCAGTTCGGTGACCTCCGAGTTCTCGGGTTGCGTCCTCTATAACGACATCCGCCGCAAGGTGAAGAATCCGGACATTCGCGAGCTGATGGCATTCATGGCCCGCGACGAGGCCCGTCACGCCAACTTCATCAACCAGTCGCTGAAGGACTACGGCGTCAACGTGGACCTGAGCTTCCTGAAGCGCGCCAAGAAGTACACCTACTTCCGACCGAAGTTCATCTTCTACGCCACCTACCTGTCGGAGAAGATCGGCTACGCCCGCTACATCTCGATCTTCCGCCAGCTGGAACGTCACCCGGAGAAGCGCTTCCATCCGATCTTCCGCTGGTTCGAACAGTGGTGCAACGACGAGTTCCGCCATGGCGAGGCCTTCGCGATCATCATGCGCGCCAACCCGCATCTGCTGCGCGGACACAACCGCCTGTGGATCCGCTTCTTCCTGCTCGCCGTCTACGCCACGATGTACGTGCGCGATCACGCGCGGCCGGAGCTGCACCAGGCGCTCGGCTTCGACCCCACGGAATACGACTACCAGGTGTTCCGGATCACCTCCGAGATCTCCAAGCAGGTCTTTCCGCTGACGCTCGACATCGACGACCCGCGTTTCCGTGCCGGACTGGAGCGGCTGCGCAGGATCGCAGCCGCCAGCGCCGAGGCTGCCGAGCGTGGCGGCCTGCTCAACCGCATCAGGCGCATCGGACTCGGTGCCGCCGCGGCGCTGACCTTCGCGCGCCTGTACACGCTGCCGACGATCGAGAACGAGATTCCGCAGTCGGTCCGTCTCGCGCCGGCCTGGTAGTTCGCCGAGGTATCGCACGGCATGCGCGAGTTCCTGGTTCCCGGCCTTGCTGCCCTGTTCGCCTGGTGGTTCAGCACCGGGGTGATCCTGCTGCTCAACCGCCTGCCGCAGCGCACCTACCGCTACAGCCTCCTCGCCGGCACGGTGGTGCTGCTGTTCACGATGTACGGGCTCATCGTCACCAGCCAGGACACGAGCGTCGCCGGTGCCTACCTGGCGTTCGCCTGCGGCCTCGCGGCCTGGGGCTATCTGGAGATGACCTTCCTGCTCGGGTTCGTCACCGGCCCGCGCCGCGCTCCATGCCCCAAGGCCTGCTCCGGTTGGCGGCACTTCCGCCACGGCATCGAGGCGATCCTCTACCACGAGCTGGCGATCATCGCCGGTGCGGCCGTGGTGCTGGCGATGACATGGGAGGCCCCGAACCAGATCGGCGCCTGGACTTTCCTGCTGTTGTGGGTCATGCGCCAGAGCGCCAAGCTCAACCTGTTCCTGGGCGTCCCCAACACCAGCGAGGACTTCCTGCCGGATCACCTCCGCTACCTCGGCGCGTTCTTCCGGCGCCGGCCGATGAACCTGCTGTTTCCGCTGTCGGTCACCGGCGGCACGGTCGCCGCCGTCATGCTGGTGATGCGCGCCGTCGAGGCGGGCCCGGGTTCCTTCGAATCCGCCGGGCTGCATCTGCTGGCTGCGCTGATGGTGCTGGCACTGCTCGAGCACTGGCTGATGGTGCTGCCATTGCGTGGCGAGGCCCTGTGGAGCTTTGGCGTCAAGCCGGCCCGGGTCGAGAGCGCTGCGGGGCTGGACGGGCACCGACACGAGGGCCGGCACGACGCCTGGCCCGCCGCGGCGCCACCGGCCCGCGCCCCGATCCCCTGAGGACACCATGGAAGCCAACGCCCAGGTCAGGTCCGACTCTCGAACCCTTCTGGAGCGGATCGATGGACCGGATGACCTGCGCCGGCTGGATGTCGGGAAGTTGCCGACAGTTGCCGACGAGCTGCGTCAGTTCCTGATACGCGAAGTGGCGCGCAGCGGCGGACATTTCGCCGCCGGGCTTGGCACCGTCGAACTCGCGGTGGCACTCCACTACGTGTTCGACACCCCGCGCGACGCCCTGGTCTGGGATGTCGGGCACCAGGCCTATCCGCACAAGGTGTTGACCGGGCGGCGCGAGCAGTTCGCGAGCATTCGCCGGCGCGGCGGCCTGTCGGGCTTCCTGCGCCGCGACGAGAGCCCGTATGACGCCTTTGGTGCCGGACATTCGAGCACGTCGATCAGTGCCGCGCTCGGCATGGCAGTCGCCGGGGGCCGCAACGGCAGCGATGGTCGCTGCGTCGCCATCATCGGTGACGGCGGGCTGACGGCCGGGCTGGCCTACGAAGCCCTCAACCATGCCGGCGCAATCGGCGCGGATCTGCTGGTCGTGCTGAACGACAATGGCATGTCGATCTCCAGGAATGTCGGCGCGTTGAGCACAGCGCAACGGGGCACGCAGGACCTGCAGCACTTCTTCGAGCGCCTTGGGTTTGACTACACCGGCCCGGTGGACGGGCATGACACACAGGCCCTGGTCACGCAGCTCGGGGCGCTACGCGCAGAGCGCGGCCCAAGGGTCCTGCACGTGCTGACCACCAAGGGCCGTGGATATGCCGCGGCGGAAGCCGATCCCGTCCGCTACCACGGCGTCACGCCCTTCGATCCGGCGAGCGGCCTGCCCGCTGCCGGGTCGAAGCGCTCCGTGGCGTACACCGACGTCTTCGGCGACTGGCTGTGCGAGATGGCGGAACGCGATCCGCGGCTGGTCGCCGTCACGCCGGCCATGCGGGAAGGCTCGGGGCTGGTCAGGTTCGCCGAAAGATTCCCGGACCGGTATTTCGACGTCGGCATCGCGGAGCAACACTGCGTCACGTTCGCCGCAGGCCTCGCCTGCCGCGGCCTGAAGCCCGTCGTGGCGATCTACTCGACGTTCCTGCAGCGCGCACTGGATCAGGTGATTCACGACGTCGCACTGCAGGGCCTGCCGGTACTGTTCGCCATCGACCGCGCCGGCCTGGTCGGGCCGGACGGGATGACCCATGCGGGTAACTACGACCTCAGCTACCTCCGTTGCCTGCCCGGCATGACCGTGATGGCGCCCGCCAACGGCGACGAGCTGCGCGACATGCTGTACACCGGATTCAGGCAGGACGGTCCCGTGGCGGTCCGCTACCCGCGGACCGCGGCGACCGCCCTGGCGACACGCCCCCTGATGAGTGAACTGCCCCTGGGCGTCGCCGACCTGGTGCGCGCCGGCTCCGGCGTGGCATTCCTGAATTTCGGCACGCTGCTCGACACCGGGCTGGGCGTTGCCGAAACCCTCGACGCAACCATGGTCAACATGCGCTTCGTCAAGCCGCTCGACACGCGCCTGGTGCTGGAAATGGCCCGGCGGCACCAGCTGCTGGTCACGCTCGAGGAGAACGCGACCGCAGGCGGCGCCGGTAGCGCCGTGACCGAGTGCCTCGCCGCGCATGGCGTGACCACACCTGTCTTGCAACTGGGGCTGCCTGACCGGCACATCGAGCACGGCACCCGCGAGGAGCTGCTGCACGAGGCAGGTCTGGATCGCACCGGCTTGCTGGTGGCGGTCGCCGACCGCCTGGTCGGCAGCAGGAACGCCGACGCCCCCGTACCGCGCTATCGGCCCTTCCGTGCCATGGCGCAAGCCTTGTCGACTCCACCCTGAGGAGCACCTGAGGAGCAACACGGGTGCAAGCACCCGGCCACCCTCCAGGCCGGATCACGCCGATCAGGAATCAGGCCGAGGCAGGCAGCTGTGCGCCGGCTGACGCCGTCTTGGGCCGCACCGGCAGCTTCAGCAGTGGCGACAGCGGCAGCCGGAACGTGACGGTCTCCGGGATGCCAGGCCGCTCCCGGACCGCCGACACGCCCAGCTCCCGCAGGCGCGCCATGACTGACTGAACGAGGCTCTCCGGAGCCGAGGCGCCGGCGGTGAGGCCGACCCGCCGAACCCCGGCAAACCAGCCCTCCTCGATCTCAGCGGGATCCTCCACCAGGTAGGCGGACATCCCGGCCTGCGTGGCGACTTCGCGCAGACGATTCGAGTTGGAGCTGTTGTGAGCGCCGACCACCAACAGCAGGTCGACCTCGCCGGCCATGTCCCGCACCGCCGCCTGCCGGTTCTGGGTGGCGTAGCAGATGTCATCCAGTTCCGGTCCGCAGATGCCCGGGAACCTCGCCTCCAGCAGCGAGATGAGCTGGCGGGTGTCGTCGAGGCTCAACGTGGTCTGCGTGACGTAGGCCACCTTCGCGGTGGCCGCGAGCGGCAGCGCATCGATGTCCGCGGCGGTGGAGACCACGAAGACCGGGCCAGGTACCGAACCTCGGGTGCCCTCGACTTCAGGGTGACCGGCGTGGCCCACCAGAATCACTGCGTGCCCGGACTGCGCGTAACGCAGGGCCTGCACATGCACCTTGGCAACCAGCGGGCAGATGGCATCGACGACGCGCAGGCCGCGGCGGCGGGCGCGCTCAACCACCGCGGTGGTCACGCCATGCGCGCTGAACACGGTCACCGCGCCGCGCGGCACCTCATCGACGTTCTCGACGAAGACCGCCCCATGGGTACGAAGTTCGTCGACCACGTGGCGATTGTGAACGATCTCATGAACGACGTAGACCGGTGCGCCGTGGATCGCGAGCGCGCGCTCGACGATCTCAATCGCCCGGACCACGCCCGCGCAGAAGCCCCGCGGCTGTGCCAGCAACAGGTCCATGACCGCGCGGGCCCGGCGTCAGCCGCCCGCCGGCGTTTCTTCAGCCATGGCCATCTCCGGCTGCGGCGCTTCCTTCACGCGCGGGGCGCCCAGCTCCGGATAGTCGGCGTACATGCTCACGCCGTTGAGCGGCTTGTTGAGGCCCTGGTGACAGGTCGCGCAATTGATCTTGGCGACGTCCCCCATCGGGCCCAGCCGGCCGGCAGGAAACACCGGCGTCAGCGGCTCGAGGTACTCCACGTTGAGCTGGCGCACCATGCGGATGCCGTGCCACGCGATCACCCGCTGCGGCGTGCTCTCCTCCCAGTTGCCGAAGGAACGGCTGTTGTGGCAACCGGTGCAGTTGACGCCGAGCGACTCGGACATGTGGATCATCAGCGCGTAGGTGCCCTCGGTGTCCTTGATGTTGCTGCAGGTTGTCCGCCGGCAGCGCCGTGGTCGTGCCGACCCGGATCGGCGTCGCCTGCAGCAGGTAGGGCGAGAACGGGTCGTAGGGCAGCGACGCGAGGCCGACGTTGGGCCCCGGCGTATTCTGTCCGGCCCGATACCCCGCCATGCCGCGGGCGGCGTCCGGACCCGGATCCGCGAACCACTTGTAGTCGGGCACCGGCTTGCCGCGGTGGCAGGTGTAGCAGGTCACGCCGGTCTGGGCCACGTGGGCGGTCCAGTTGACGTTCAGGTAGCGGTTCATCTGCGAACATGCGCCGCGCCACCACCTTGGTGTAGAGCGTGTCGGCGGCCATGTTCTCGCCCTCGACGTGGCAGTAGCTGCAGCCCTGCTCCGGCGAGACCCAGGCCGTGATCGCGACCATGACCCGCGCGAACTCCGCCACGCTCAGGTCACCCAGCACCTGCACGTTCTCGTAGATTTCCCCGGCCGTCGGCCCATCGCTCGGCGCAGCGGGAATCACCGGCGGCACCGTGTTGACCGCCAGCTTGTCGGCCACGATGCGCGGATTGGAGACCGCGCACCATGCCGGTGCCGCGGATAGCCCTGCTGCACCGAGTCCAGCGGCGGACGCTCGCAGCCGGCGCCAGGACGCAGGCCGCCAGCGCGACCCCGAGGGACGGGAGTGCTGTCAGGTACTTCATGGCGCGACTCCCGGCAGTGCCGGATCGATGACCGGCGGAGAGGTGAGCGGATACGGCGGGCGCGACGCCGTGCTTGACGGCCCACAGGTACCAGTTGTCGACGACGGTGCCGGTCAGCAGGATGCCGATGCCGCCGGTCAGCGGGCACAGCACCGCGAACCACCAGGCCCAGCGATGGATGGATTCACATGTGGCGTTGAAGCCCATGGTCCAGCGCCAGAACAGGGCCGCACGCTCGCGCCGCGGTGCCGCGGTCGGTGATCTGCTCGATCTCGCGGTCGCCGCCGAAGCGGCTCGACCGCCAGGATCGTGCGCCGTGCATCGCGAACAGCAGCGTCGAGCCGTACAGGAACGCGATCGACAGCATGTGGAACGGGTTGTAGAACAGGTTGCCGTAGCGGATCGAGAACGCCGCCGTCCAGTCGAGGTGCGGGAAGATGCCGAACGGCACCGCCTCGCTCCAGCTGCCCATCAGCACCGGCCGGATGAAGCCGAGCACCAGGTACAGCCAGATCGCCGCGGCGAAGGCCCAGGCCACATGCGTGCCCATGCCCAGCGCGCGGGCGCGGCGGTAGGTGCGCACCCACCACAGCAGGATCGACAGCCGTCAGGAAGAAGCCGGCCATCAGCCACCAGCCGCCCTCGTTCAGCGGCGGAATAGCTCAGGCCGTACTTCGGCGGCGGCGGCTCGAGCGCCAGCCAGGGCAGCTGGCGGACGAACTGGATCGGATCCCAGTTCACCGAGGCCCACATGTTGAGGCCGATGATCTCGATGGCGATGAAGCCGCAGATCAGCGACGCGACGCCGGTCCAGCCGAGATAGATCGGGCCGATCTGCGCGTCGCCGAACTTGCCGAACAGGTGGACGAAGCGTGGGCTTGCCCTGCGCGGCCATAGACGCCGGTGCGAGCGGGCACGCCCGGGTACGGCGGCGACCGCGACCTGGACCTGGGTGAAGATGTTCTGATATTCAGCCATGGTGATTCCTCCCTGCCTCAGCGCCAGATCGGCAGGTCGAGCCACCAGTCCCACCACTCCGGCCAGCCGCGCGTCCAGAACGGACCGCTGATGACGATGCAGACCGCGCTCCAGAAGCCGGCGGCGAGCGCCAGGAACAGCCCCAGCCGGTGGATGCCCAGCGTGCCGATCGAGTAGCCGATGATGTCGCGGAAGAAGGTGTTCTCGTGCTCCGCGCGTCTTGACCGGCTCGCCCTTGGCCGGGTTGGTCGCCGACAGGATCAGGCCGCCGTGCAGCGACAGCGCGAGCGTCGTGGTGAAGAAGAACGTCACCGCGATCATGTGCGCCGGGTTGTAGTGGAAGTGCAGGTACTGGTAGCCGACGTTCGACACCCAGTCGAGGTGGCTGAAGATGCCGTAGGGAAAGCCGTGGCCCCAGGCGCCCATCAGCAACGGGCCGGATCACCACCAGCGTGACGTAGGCGAAGATCGCGACGCCGAAGGCGAACGGCACGTGATAGCCCATGCCGAGCTTGCGGCAGATCTCGACCTCGCGCAGCGCCCAGGAGACGAAGGCGCCGAGCGCGCAGATCGTGATGAGCTGCCACAGGCCGCCTTCCTTCAGCGGCGCGAGCGCCAGGCCGTAGCTCAGGTCCGGCGGCGCGATGTTGATCTGCCAGAGGTTCCAGGTCGGGCCGATGGCCGCGCCCTAGACGATCAGCGCCGTGCCGAGGAACGAGAAGAAGATCGTCGTGACGCCGAAGAAGCCGACGTAGAACGGCCCGACCCAGAAGTCGAACAGATCGCCGCCGATCAGCGTGCCACCGCGGACGCGGTACTTTCTTTCGAAACTGAGCATCGCCATGGTTGCATCCTCGGGTCAGGACATGCTGTCCGCCAGCCCTTCAGTCCTTGATCCTGACCTCGCAAGTCGCCTACGGTGACGAACGGACCCGGCGGTGAGGCCGAGCCGCGTTCGCCACCGTCGGCGAGCGCTGCCGGCTGGCCTAGGCCAGCCTGTCCGGCGACGTTGCGCCACTTGCATCGCGACCGGCGCACTGCCGGCCCCTTCCAGCCAGTTGAACCGGTCTGTGCTGAGCAGGATGAAGTGAATCAGCAACGCCAGCACGAACAGGAACGTGAACAAAGCAATCAACGACTCTCCGCGGATCGAAGAGTAGCCAGATTCGCCACATGATCTTGCCTCCTATGTGCGAGTCTGAATGTCTTGCTGCGGACGCCAGTCGATCACGCGTAGCCGTCTGACCCGGAACCACGGACGCCACAGCCACACCAGGAAGTGCGCAATGATGGCGACGACGGTAAAGCCGATGAAGCTCAGCACGAAGAGGCTATGGAACTCCTTCGCCTCGTGCTCAGTCAGCCCCGACAGAGCTTCTCTTATCGTGCCATACTATCGACCTCTACACAATGGCCTTGCGGCCGTTACCGCGCACCGTCCCGCGCGGCTGGGAACACGACGGCGAAGACGCCGTCGTGGCCGTACCGCGCCGGACGAACCGGGCGGATCCTTGCTGCCTGGGGCTTCACCAACGCGCGTGCGCGCGCCAGGACCCGCTGCAGGCAGAAACTCGTTCGAAGACCATGCCGCTCATGCGCTCTGCACCTTGCGCGGATGCGGTCGCTCGCCGGTGACGCACTCCAGCGTCACCTCCGGCGCGCCCGCGGCGCGTGCCGTGCGCTCGGCGGCATCGCGCAGCCGCTTGGCGGCCGAGATGCGCACCAGCACCGGCTCGGCCTCGACCAGGCGCTGCAGCGCCAGCCGGGCCTCTCGTCCCACGGCAGTTCGCGATGCAGCCGCGACCGGCGTCGCCTCGACCGGTCGAGCTCGGTCGCCAGCGGCAGGATGTTGAACAGCGCGTCGAACAGCGCGTTGCAGACTTCCTGCACGAGGTAGGTGGCGCCGCGAGTAGCCCATGAACGGCGTGCCGGTGTGGCGCCGGATGATGCGCGCCGGGGAACGACGCCGGGATGTACATCGCGCGCGCCGCCCGCCTCGGCCAGGTACATGCGCTCGTTGTAGCTGCCGAACATCATCAGCGGCGGTCTTCTCGCGCATCGCCTGCGCGCACCGCGTCGTTGTCGGGCTTCACGCCCGGCCGTGCGCGCGAAGCGAGAACGTGCAGGGCAGCCCCATCTCGTCTTCGAGGAAATTGCCGCACGCCGCGCGCGTAGGTCTCGTTGGCGACGATGCGCGAAGCTGGCGGTGCCGAAGAAGTCCTGGGTCACCGAGCGCCACAGGTCCCACAGCGGCTTGATGGTGGTGTGCTTCTCGCGCTCGATGAACGGCTCGGGATCGAGGTCCAGCAGTTCGCCGAGCTTGCGCAGGAAGCGTGGTCGTGCTGTGCAGGCCGATCGGCGCCTGCAGGTAGGGCCGCTCCAGCGTCTCGCACAGCATGCGGCCGAACTCGCGATACATGCAGACGTTGACGTCGGCGTCGGCGAGCTTCGGCGACGTCCGCGAGATGGCTGCCGAGCGGGAACACCATGTTGATCTCGGCACCGATGCCCTCGACCAGCCGGCGGATCTCGGCCAGATCCGAGGCCGTGTTGAAGATGCCGTAGATCGGCCCGATGATGTTGACCCGCGGCTTCTCGCCGTCGGCTTGCGCGGCTTCGGCGCTGGGCACCTTCTTGCGGCCGTACTCGCGTCCACAGCCAGTACATGGCGCGGTCGGCGCTCTGCCACTGGTCCTCGTCGATGGTGCGCGGCAGGAAGCGCTGGATGTTCGTGCCTTCCGGCGTGACGCCGCCGCCGATCATCTCGGCGATCGAGCCGGTGACCACGACGCTGGGCAGGTCCGGATCGAGCGTCGCGTGCGCGCGCTTCATCGCCTCTCGGTGCCGTGCTGGCCGAGCTCTTCCTCGCCCAGTCCGGTGACGACGATCGGCAGCTCGTGCGGCGGCAGCGCGTCGGTGTAGTGCAGCACCGAGGTCACCGGCAGGTTCTCGCAGCCCGACCGGGCCGTCGATGATGACCTGCAGGCCCTTGATGGCGGTGAAGACGTACACCGAGCCCCAGTAGCCGCCGGCGCGATCGTGATCGAGGACCAGCATCAGACCGTCTCCTCGGTGTTCTTCGACTTGGCGCGCTTCGCCAGTCTGCTTGCGATAGCGCTCGCGGAACTCCGGCCGGTCGACCGGCACGTCTTCCCAGACGCCGGCGGCGTCGCCCGCGCCGACACCTTCGAAGAACTCGCGCATCTCGTCGAAGCGCGCCTTGTTGCCGAGCGCGGCGTTGACGACCTGCGCCAGCGAGCCGGCGCCGGCCGGGCCCATCAGCGGCCGCGCGGAGATCAGATTGGTGAAGTACAGCGCGGGTATCGCGCGCTCCTTGGCCTTCTGCACGACCGGCGTGGTGCCGATCGCCAGGTCCGGCTGGAACTCGTCCATCGCGGCCAGATCCTGCTCGAGCGAGGCGCGGTACTGCACCTGCGACGCCCTTGGCCTCCAGCCATTCGCGATCGGCGTCCGACCAGGGGGTCCGCGGGCAGGCCGTGCCGACGTAGCGCACGTCCGCGCCGCTCTCGATCAGCAGCCGCGCCACCAGCAGCTCGGAGCCTTCGTAGCCGGACAGCGTGATGCGGCCCTTGATGGGCGTCGCGGCGAGCGCGCCGCGGATCGCCGGCAGCACCCGGTTCTTGGCCAGCGCGATCGCGGCCTCCGGCGACGTTGCAGGCCGCGCCGATCGCTTCGAGCCAGGCGGCCGTGCCGTCATAGCCGACCGGCGCCGAGCCGACGATCGGCCGCCCGGCCGCCTCGAACTCGCGGAACGAGGCCGTGTAGAAGGGATGAATCGCCGCGACCACCGCGCAGTCGAGCGCGGCGTACAGCTCGCGCCATTCGCGGGTCGGCACCACCGGGCCGGCGGCCAGACCCAGCGGCTCCAGCATCATGCCGATGCCCGACCGGATCCGCCGGGAACATCTCGCCGAGCAGCGTAACGGTCGGGCCTGTCGCTGGCGCCGCCGCGCGGCGCCTGCACCGGGCCGCTGCTCGGCCTCGTTGCGCGCGTACTTGAGCATCGCGCCGGCCAGCACGTCCTTGGCCTCGGCATGGGTCGGCACGCCGAAGCCCGGCACGTCGATGCCGATGATGCGCACGCCGTTGATCTCCTTCGGCAGCAGCTGCAGCGGCACGCCGGAGGCCGTCGGCACGCACAGGTTGGTGATGACGATCGCGTCGTACAGCGTCCGGATCGGCCAGCTTGAAGACGGCGTCGCGGATGTCCTCGAACAGCTTGCCGGTGACCAGCGTCTCGGAGTTGAACGGCACGTAGCCGACGGTGCGGCGCGCGCCGTAGAAGTGCGAGGTGAAGGTCAGTCCGTAGACGCAGCAGGCCGAGCCGGACAGCACGGTCGCCGTGCGGCGCATGCGCAGCCCGACGCGCAGCGAACCGAAGGCCGGGCACATGCTCTGCGGCTGGTCGTGCGGCCCCGCCGGATAGTCGGCCGCATACCGGTCGAGCGTCTCGCTCTTGCCGGCCTGCGCCGCGGCCGCGCGCAGTTCGTTCCTTGCCACCGTGGCAGCCCATGCCGCCCGCGACCGGCGCGGCCTCGGGCGCTGACTGCGCCTTGGCCACTGTATCCGACAGCTTGGCGGGTACTGACACGATTCCGGCTTTCTCCCCTTCTCGACCGTTTCCCGATTGGCTCAGACTTCGTCGTAGACCACTTCGAGCGACGGCTTCTCGATCACCGTCGCGCCGCACATGTCTTCCATGGAGGCCGGCTCGAGCACCACGTCGCGGCCGACGGCTTCGCCCTCGAACAGGCCGAGCAGCCCGTCCTGGGTCAGCGGCGTCGGCGCGCACCGGCGGCGCCTCGGCGACGTTGGCGGCCAGCTCCTCGAACAGCGGCGCCCATCGCCGCCCGGGCGGCCGATGATCTCGTAGTTGGCGCTCTTGCGCCGGATGTCGTCGTCGGCCGGAATGGCGGCCAGCACCGGGATGCCGACGGTCTTCGGCAAAGGCCTGGGCCTCGCCGGTGCCGTCGTCCTTGTTGATGACCATGCCGGCCACGCCGACGTTGCCGCCGAGCTTGCGGAAGTACTCGCACCGCCGAGCAGACGTTGTTGGCGACGTACAGCGACTGCAGGTCGTTCGAGCCGACCACGATGACCTTCTGGCACATGTCGCGGGCGATCGGCAGACCGAAGCCGCCGCAGACCACGTCGCCGAGGAAGTCGAGCAGCACGTAGTCGAAGTCCCACTCGTGGAAGCCGAGCTTCTCCAGCAGTTCGAAGCCGTGGATGATGCCGCGACCGCCGCAGCCGCGGCCGACTTCCGGGCCGCCGAGCTCCATCGCGAAGACGCCGTCGCGCTTGAAGCAGACATCGCCGATGGCGACCTCCTCGCCGGCGAGCTTCTTCTTCGACGAGGTCTCGATGATGGTCGGGCAGGCCCGGCCGCCGAACAGCAGCGAGGTGGTGTCGCTCTTCGGATCGCAGCCGATCAGCAGCACCTTCTTGCCCTGCTGCGCCATCATGTAGGACAGGTTGGCCAGCGTGAAACTCTTGCCGATGCCGCCCTTGCCGTAGATCGCGATGATCTGCGTTTCCTTGGTCACCGCGCCGGTGGCACGGGCATCGGGTTCCATGCGCCGCCTCGGCGCGCAGCCGGCTCACGCATGCCGATTACCGGTACCGATCGGCGTGGCGGTGTGTCGTCATGCGCAGTTTCTCCAGTCGAGGATCATCTTCAGGCAGGCCGGATCGTCGAATGCGGTGCGGTAGGCGCTGCCAGCGCGTCGGCCGCTTCGCGCGGTGGGTGATCAGGCCGTCGAGCGACAGCCGGCCGGACTCGACCAGCTGCGTGACGGCCGCTGAGATCGTCGGCTGCCATTCGGCGGCGACGCGCAGGCGCGCCTCGCGCATGAAGGCGGGCGGAAACGCGAAGCGACAGCGGCTCGCTGTAGAAGCCGGCCAGCACGATCTCGCCGCCCGGGCGCCAGCGCGGCCGATCAGGGTGTCGAGCAGCGTGGCGTCGCCGCTGACGTCGTAGATGGCGCGGTAGTCGCTGGCGCGTCGTCATCGCCGGGTCGACGACCTCGTAACCTTCGGCGCCGTCGGCACGGGTCGGGTTGGTTTCCCAGACCGTCGGTGCCGGCGCCGTCCGCCGGTCAGCGCGAGGCGCGCCAGCAGCCGTCCGAGCACGCCATGGCCGACGATCAGCTCCGGCAGCGCGGCGCGCCGGCTGCGCAGATCGCGTGATACGCGGTGGCGGCCAGCGCCAGCAGGACGCCCTGCTCGCCCAGCGCCGTCGTCGAGCGGCCAGGCGCGCTGCGCCCGGCACGACCAGCGCGCGATGCGGCGCCGCCGAACAGGCCGCGCACATCGCCGAAGCAGTCGCGCGCCGGGCACGAACACCCGCTCGCCGACGCGCGCGCCCGAGCGGCTGCCCGGCTACGCACCACGCGGCCGACCGACTCGTAGCCCGGCACCAGCGGATAGCCCATGCCGGGAAAGTGCGGCATGCGGCCGGACCACAGCAGTCGCTCGGTGCCGGTGCTGATGCCGCTCCACTCGACGTCGACCACGACGTCTTCGTCGCCGGCGAGGGCTCAGCTCCAGCCGGCTGAGCGACGAGGTGCTCCGGTTTTTCCAGCACCACGGCCAGTGCATGCATACCGGCGCTCCGGATCGCGCGACCCGCCTGGTCAGGCAGGAACCGCCGATCAACGAGTGTCAGTTTATCCTGACAATCAATAATGTCAAGTCAACTTCACAGCTGTGCCCGAGGCCGTCAGCACCGCGCCACCAGCAGGCTGGTCTGCAACGGCACCGCGGTGCGAGCGCGGCGGATATCGCGTGAATCCCGCCTCTTGCAGCATCCGTCGCAGGGTCTGCGCCGAGCGCGGCTGGCCGCTGCCCATCGCCAGCAGATAGAGGCCGAAATAGGCGTCGGCCATCGCTTCCGCGCCGCTGGTGTCGGACATCGGCTCGGCCAGCAGCAGCGTGCCGCCCGCTGGCAGGGCAGCGCGGACGTTGCGCAAGGAGCGCCCGGACCACGTCATCGTCATGGTCGTGAACGACGCGCACCAGCGAAATGACGTCCGCCCCGGCCGGCAGCGCATCGCGCGCGAAATCCGCCGCCCGACACCGTCGCACGCTCGCCGAGGCCGGCTGCAGAGAGCCGCCGCTGGCCAGCGCAGCGACCGCCGGCAGGTCGAACAGCATCAGCTCGAGCCGGGGACACCGCCGCGCGGCCGCAGCGATGAAGGTGCCGTCGCCGCCGCCGACGTCCAGCAGGCAGCGATGGCGGTCGAGCGGATAGGCGTCCAGGACCTCGTCGGCGATCAGCGGCTGCGACGCCGACATCAGCGCGCTGTAGCCCGCAACGCGGTCCGCTTCGACGTCCTGCGGGCGGCGTTGCGGGCGTAGGCCCAGTAGCGGCCAAGGCGGGTGTCGCCGCCGCTCCCGCCGCAACAGCGCGACCGGATCGTCGCAGGTCGGAATACAGCAGCGCGTGGTGCTCGACCATGGCCGCGATACCCGGGTTGTCGATCATCGCCGCGCCCAGCGTACCGAGGCCGTAGCGCCCGCCCGCGCGACGCGACACGAGCTGCAGCGTGACCGCGGCGTGCAGCAGCGTGTTCGCGGCGCCCAGCGGAACGTCCGTGGTGCGCGCGACCTCTTCCGCCGTGCGCGGCCCCTCGCGCAGCAGCTCGAACAGCTTGAGCCGCACGCAGGCGAGCAGGACCTGCGAATAGACGAAGCCGGCGCACAGATCGAACAACGCGCGGGCGCGACGGCGCGCAATCGGACGCGTCAGCGGGAAGGCCGCGGCCCAGCGACGGAACCGCGCACTGCCGACCAGCCGGTCGCGCGTGGCCGCCAGTTGATCGAGGAACGCGGGCATGGTGGCGACCTCGCTCACTCGTCAGGCACCCCGCGCAGGGCCGGTCAAGCTGCCCGCCGTGCGATCTCTTCCGGCACCAGCCGCTCCGACTCGGCACGCATCAGCGCGCGCAGGCTCTCCGCCCCCGCGCAGTCGGGAATCGACTCGACCGCCCCGGCGACCAGCCGCTGGAACTAGCGGATGGCGCCCGCCAGCCCGAGCTCGCGCGCCGCATTGGGACGCCCGAGCACCGCGATCGCGGCCCACCGGCTTGCCGGTCTCGGCCTGCTTGCAGGCCACGTCGCGGATGTCGTCGGCGACCTGGTAGGCCTCGCCCAGCCGGTCGCCCAGACGGGTGCCAGGCGGCTGGGTCGGCACCGGCGGCGATCGCGCCAGCGGCGGTCGCGGCGGCGAACAGCGAGCCGGTCTTGGCCCGGTGGTACTGCGCCAGCGACACCTCGGCTCGCACTCCCACGCCTGGCCCGCGACGATGCCCGTGCGGCACGCCGACCGCGCGCGACGATCGTCAAGAGCAGCGGCGCAGCCGCTGTGGGATGAGCTCGGCCCCGCGCGCAATGGTCTCGAACGCCAGGACGATGAGGCGCATCGCCGGCCAGCACCGCCAGACGCTCCCCGAAGGCGGCGTGCACCGAGGCCCGGCCACGGCGCATCACCGCGTTGTCGAAGCACGGCAGGTCGTCGTGTACCAGCGAGGCGCAGTGCAGCAGTTCGATGGCGGCAGCCGCCGAGTCCGCGAGCTGTGGATACCCATCGCCGCAGGCGGCCGCGACCGCGAGACACAGTCGAGGCCGGACGCGCGCGCCGCCGGGAAACACCGCGTGGCGCATCGCTGCCGCCAGCCCCGGCGGATTGCCGTCACGTTCGCAGTGGCCGAGAGCGCCGACCAGAGCCTGCTCAATCCGCGATGTCACATCCACCGGGTGTCCTCCCCCTCGCGACATGTGTCATGATGGATTGTCACTCTTGGATGTCAAGTAGAATTAACACAACCGCCAGAACTCCCTTCTAGAACAGTCGAACTTGTGACTGCCAAACCAACAATCGTGGTGGGCGCCGGCGTCGGCGGGCTCGCCAGCGCCATCTGCCTCGCGTCGCAAGGCGTCGAGGTGACCGTGCTCGAAGCGCTGGCCTCGCCCGGCGGAAAGATGCGCGAGATCCGCGTTGGCGGGCGGCCCATCGACGCCGGCCCGACGGTGTTCACCATGCGGCGGGTGTTCGACGAGTTGTTCGAGGCCGCCGGAGTGACCGCCGACCGCCTGCCCCGGCTGCATCCGGCGGAAGTGCTGGCACGTCACGCCTGGTCGGGCGGAGGCCAGCTCGACCTGTATGCCGACGAGCAGCGCTCGGCCGAGGCGATTGGCGCCCTGGCGGGCCGCGCTGAGGCAGCCGGGTACCTCGAGTTCTGCCGTCGCGCGCGCGCGATCTTTACAACCCTCGACGAGCCATTCATTCGCGGCGGCCGCTGCAATCCCCTGCAACTCGTGGGCCGGGTGGGCGCCCTGCGGGCTCGACAAGCTGCTCGGCATCACCCCGTTCTCCACGCTCTGGTCGGCGCTGGGGCGACACTTCCGGGATCCCCGGCTGCAGCAGCTGTTCGGCCGCTATGCGACGTATGTGCGGCTCCTCGCCCTTTTCGGCGCCGGCGACGCTGATGCTGATCGCCCACGTCGAGCAGGATGGCGTATGGCTGGTCGAGGGCGGCATGCATCAGCTGGCTTTGGCGCTGGAGCGCGCCGCCCGCGCGCTGGGCGTGCAGTTCCGCTACAACAGCCGCGTGACCAGAATACTGGTGGAGCGCGGCCGCGCCGAGGCCGTGCTGTTGCAGGACGGCGAGCGCCTGGAAAGCGACGGCATCGTCGTCAACGCCGACTGCGCCGCGCTCGCCGCAGGCTGCTTCGGCGAGCAGGTCACCGCGCGCGGTGCCGCCCATGCCGCTCGCGCAACGCTCGGCATCCGCGGTGACCTGGAACCTGCTCGCCACGACCGGCGGCTTTCCGCTGTCGCGGCACAACGTGTTCTTTTCCTCCGACTACGCCGCCGAGTTCGGCGACACTTTCAAGCGAGGGGCGGCTTCCCGCCGAGCCGACTGTCTATGTCTGTGCGCAGGATCGCGATGACCGCGACGGCAGGCCGCCGGCCGGCCCGGAGCGGCTGCTGTGCCTGGTCAACGCACCGGCACTGGGCGACCGCCGCCCGTTCGACGCCGAGGAGATCCGCGAATGCGAGGACGGAGCCTTCGGAATGCTGGAGCGCTGCGGCCTGACGGTGGAGCGCCTGCCGCAGCCAGCAGGTGGTGACGACACCGGCGGACTTCGAGACGCTGTTTCCGGCGACCGGCGGGCGCGCTGTACGGCCGGGCCAGCGCACGGCTGGATGGCGTCCTTCTCGCGACCGGGGGCGCGATCGCGGATACCGGGGCTCTACCTGGCCGGGGGCAGCGTGCATCCGGGGCCGGGCGTGCCGATGGCGGCGCTCTCGGGTCGTCTGGCGGCCGCGGCACTGCTGGCCGACCGCGCTTCGACGCGGCGGTCCCGCACGGCGGCTACGCCTGGTGGTACGTCGACGCGCTGAGCGACGACGGCCAGCACGGCATCACGCTGATCGCCTTCGTCGGCAGCGTCTTCTCGCCCTATTACGCCTGGGCCCGGCGACGCGGACGCTGCTGCGGCCATCGATCACTGCGCGCTCAACGTCGCGCTGTACGGCAGCAGCGCGCGGCGCTGGACCATGACCGAGCGCGGCCGCAACGACGTGGGGCTACAAAGCGATCGATTCGACGTCGGGCCCAGTGCGCTGGCCTGGCGCGGCGATGCCCTGGAAATCAGCATCGACGAGATCGCCGTGCCGTGGCCCGCGCGCGTACGCGGCACGGTGCGTGTCCATCCAGGCGTCGAGCCCGCGCAGGTCTTCGCGCTCGATGCCGGCGGCCTGCACGTCTGGCAGCCGATGGCGCCCCTCGCCCGCGTGGAAGTGGTCCTCGACCACCCCGCCCTGAGCTGGAGCGGGCACGCCTACTTCGACAGCAATCGCGGCGCGGAGCCGCTGGAAGATGCGTTTCGAGGCTGGCACTGGTCGCGCGCCGCAGCGCGCGGCGGCGATGCCATTGTGCTGTACGAGGTCGAGCCGCGCACCGGCGAACGGCCGCCGCTCGGCCTGCGCTGTCGCACCGATGGCGGGATCGACACGTTCGAGCCCCCACCCCACGCGGCGTTGGGGGCGACAGGCTGGCGCATCCGGCGGATGACGCGCTCGGCGCGCACCACGCCGGCGACCGTCGTCGAGACCCTTGAGGACACGCCGTTCTATGCCCGCTCACTGGTGCGCGCGGAGATGGGTGGCGAGGTCCTGACTTCGGTGCACGAGTCGTTGTCGCTGGACCGCTTCCGCAGCCGCTGGGTGCAGGCGATGCTGCCGTTCCGGATGCCGCGCCGCGCGCGCTAGGGCTGCTGCCGGTCTCGCTCGCCGTCCTGCTGCCGGCGCTTTTCCTCGTCGCGGCGGCGCTCGCGCTTGAGCAGCCACAGCTCGCGAAAGGCGAAGCCGAGCACGAGCCCGAACACCAGCAACAGCTCGATGATCTTGAAGGTCTTGGCGTCCATCGGCCGCGCTGGCTAGCGACCCGCGGCGCCGTCGGCCTGCATCGCCCGCTCCCGCGCCTCGAGACGCTCGAACAGGCCGAACACCCACGCGACGCGGTCATCGAGACTCTGCCGGGCCGCCGCCCCGGCGGGGTTCTGGCCCGCGAGCAGCGAGGCCTCGACCAGGAAGTCCGTCTCGGGCAGTGGCGGGGTGCGGTCACGGGCCGCCGGCAAGGCGGCCGCCAGCAGCGACGCGCCCAGCAGCCAGGCCTTGCGCGGGCCCGATACCACCGCGCGACGGCTCACCGAATCGAAGCCATGCCGCTCGATGACCCGGCCGATGTCGGCGTAGATGAGTCGGGCGGCCTGCATGCCCGGCTGGCAGGAACGCGGCAGCGCGGCGATGCCGCTCGACGAACGCAGATAGAGCACGTCGGCCTCCCGCAACAGCCGGCGCACCACGCGGGCGATACCGGGGGTGAACTCCGGCTTGCCCAACCACTGGTCCGGATCGACCCCGCTGTCGCGCAGCCACTCGAGCGGCAGATACAACCGGCCGGCGCGCGCGTCCTCGCCGACGTCCCGGGCGATGTTGGTGAACTGCATGGCGACGCCGAGATCGCAGGCACGCGCCAGCGCATCCCGCGAACGCACGCCCATCAGCACCGACATCATCGCACCCACCGTACCCGCCACCCGCGAAGCGTAGGCCGTGAGGTCGGAAAAGGTGTCGTAGCGACGCCCCGCGGCGTCCCACTCGAACCCCTCGAGCAGTGCCTCCGGCAGCGCGCGCGGGATGTGGAAATGCGTCGACCGCATCGGCGAACGCGCGATCCGCCGCGATCGCATGCGGCCGGCCCTCGTAGGCCCGCGCCAGCCGCTCGCGCAGCGAGCCCAGGGCGTGCAGCCGGCCGCCGTCGACATCGACCGCGTCATCCGCGAGCCGGCAGAACGCATACAGCGCCGTCGCGCCGCGCCGCAGGTCGGCGGGCAGCACCAGCGACGCCGCGTGGAAGGTGCGCGAGCCGCCGCGCAGCAGCGCCGTGCAGGCGGCGAGGTCGGCCGCGCTGGCGTGGCCCGTGTCAGGCCAGCGCACGGGCATCGGGCACCACCTTGTCGAGGATCCGGGCGGACGACAGGACCCCGGGCAGGCCGGCGCCGGGATGGGTTCCGGCACCGACCAGGTACAACCGTTCGACGTCCTCGCTCCGGTTGTGCGGGCGGAACCAGGCGCTTTGCGTGAGCACCGGCTCGAACGAGAAGGCCGCGCCCTTCACCGACAGCAGCCGGTCCTGGAAGTCCTGCGGCGTCATCAGGCGCGAGCTGACGATCTGTGCGGTGAACCCAGGCAGCAGGGTCCGCTCCAGCGCCGCGGCGATCGACTGCCGATACGGCTCGGCGCGCTCGGCCCAGTCGATGCCGCTGTCCAGGTGCGGAACCGGCGAGAGCACGTAGAAGGCGTCGCAGCCGGGCGGCGCCAGCGACGGATCGGTCGCGGTCGGCCGGTGCAGGTAGAGACTGAAGTCCGGCGCCAGCACCTTGCGCTCGAAGATGTCCTCCAGCAGTTCGCGATAGCGCGGCCCGAGCATGATCGTGTGGTGCGGCACGTCCGGATACTGCCGGCGCGTGCCGAAGTACCAGACGAACAGGCTCATCGAGTGACGCGAGCGTTCGATGCGCCGGTCCGTCCAGCGCCGCCGCACGGCTGCCGGCAGCAGCCGCTGGTAGGTCCAGGCGGCATCGGCATTCGAGACGACCACGTCCGCGTCGAGGGTCTCGCCGCTCGCAAGACGCACACCGGTCGCCCGCCGCCCTCGCAGCGTGATGTCCGTCGACCTCCGCGCCGTAGCGGATCTGGTTGCCCTGCCCCTCGATGAGCCCGACCATGCCCTTCACCAGGCTGCCGGTGCCGCCCATGGCGAAATGCACGCCGTGCTCGCGCTCGAGGAAGGAGATCAGTCCGTAGATGGAGGTCACCCGGAACGGGTTGCCGCCGACGAACAGCGGATGGAAGCTGAGCGTGAACGCGCAGGCGCGGGTCGCGCACGAACTTCGACACCAGGTCGTAGACGGTTGCGGTAGCTCTGCAGCTTCACCATCTGCGGCGCGATCCGGGCCATGTCCGTCCAGGAACTGAACGGCACGTCGCCGAGCTGCTCGAACCCGACCTTGTAGATCTCCCGGCTCAGGCTCATGAAGCGCTCGTAGCCCTCGGCATCCGCGGGCGAGAGTCGCGTCACCTCCTCGCGCACCCGGGCGGGATCACTGTAGGCGTCGTAGTGCTCGCCGTCGCCGAACAGCACGCGGTAGAACGGCAGCGTCGGGCGCAGGTCGACGTCGTCGGCGAGACGGCGGCCACACAGCGTCCAGAGTTCCTCGAACAGGAACGGAGCGGTGACGATCGTCGGACCGGCATCGAAGGTGAACCCGTCCTGGCGGAATACGTACGCGCGACCACCGGGCGCATCGAGGCGTTCCAGCACCGTCACGCGGTAGCCGCGCGCCCCGAGACGGATGGCCGCGGCAAGCCCGCCGAAGCCGCTGCCGATGACGACGGCGTGGGGCCGGCGGGAACCGGCGTTCAGGGGCGGATCGGGATCCTTGACTGCAGCATCCATGGGTCGCGAGTCTAGCAACTGCCGCCCCGCTCGCCACACGTGGTAATCATCGTGTGGCTGCCTCGATGATGATCCGCGCGACGCGCTCGGGCGCTTCCTCATGGGCCAGGTGCCCCAGGCCCTCGAGCTCGACCCTGTGTGCACCGGGCAGGACTTGCTGCACGCGCGCCGCCTCGCTCGGGCGCACGGTGCGGTCGCCCAGCGCGACCACCAGGGTGAGCGCGGGCGCCAGCCGGGGCAGGTCGTCGGGCATGGCGCCCAGATTCCAGTTGGCCATCATGCCGAGCACCCCGGCAACGTGGGCCGGGCTGCGCACCAGCCGCGCGTAGAGATCGATACCTCGTTCGTCGAGGCGCGAGCCGGTGCTGTCGATGAGTCGCTCGACCGCGCGGCGGTCGGTCGCGCGGGCAGCGACCAGGCGGGCGATCCAACCGTTGGCGGAGAACAGCCGCGCCATCGGCGCAAAGACCAACCCGGCCATGCCGGGCAACGGCAACAAAGCGCCATTGAGGCTGACCAGTGCGCGACACGACAGGTCGCCGTCGAGGCTCATGCGCGCGGCGATGGCCGCACCCGCCGAATGCCCGACGACGGCCTCCGGGCGCAGCGCCAGGGCCTCAAGCAGGCTCGCCAGCGCATGGGTCATGCCCGGCAGCGACAGCCGCTCCGCGGGCAACGGATCGGTAAAGGCGTGCCCCGGAAGATCCGGCGCGATCACCGTAAAGCGGGGCGTGAGCAGCGGCAGGAGGGATCGCCACGAGTGGGTCGAGGCACCCGTCCCGTGAATCAGCAGCAGCACCGGGCCCTTGCCCGCCACCTGCACGTGCCAGCGCAGCCCGCCGGCCTCGACCCAGCGACTGGCCTCGCGATTGGGCCAGTCGCGGCCGTCCCGTTTCCAGTCGAGCCGCTCGCTCACCAGCGGATCTCGAAGCGGCAGGCCGGCTCGCCGGTCGCCTGGCAGGAGATCTCGCGCACCGTGCTGCGCGGGCTGACCAGCGCCCGGTAGAGTCGCTCGAAGGTCGCGGCGTAGTAGTCACAGACCGGCACCGGACCGTGCGCACCGCGGCAGATCGCGCAGCCCGCGATGGACAGCACCAGCGGCCTGCCACGCTCGATGGCAAACCGCCCGCTGCCCGCGAAGGTCCAGGAGTGCCCGCTGATGGCGCGTAGCAGCACGGGACTCGCCGATACCGGCCGGTAGCGCCTGGAGCAGCCACTGCACGACGCGCGGAATGCGATGCGCCAACAGGTAGTCACCCGTGCGCAGACCGGCATCCCGCGACACCGCGGCGGCCTGCTGCAGGCCGAGCATCTGACGCAGCGCCTGCTGCAGCCGGGTGACCTCTCCCTCCTCGACCATGTCACCCGGCGCCTGCTCGAGATAGTGCGCGAGACCCGCCGTGGCAAAAATCTCGGCGGTGCGAGCCTCGCCGTGCGACGAGCGGAGCGACTCCGCGACCCGGGTGATGGCGTTGGGGCCGATGCGCGCGCCGTCGGGAATACTCAAGCCTGCCTCGTCGTGCTCGCGTTGCTGCGCATGGCGGGCGCTCAGGAAGCGACCACCGCCTGCACGACCCGCGACAGCCCCGACGCATCGGCGTGCGGCAGCGGCAGGTAGCGCCCACCCATCTGTGCGGCGATCTCCGCCAGCAGCGGCTGCGGCCGCGGCCCGGTGTCGATGACCAGCGCGGTGAAGCCCTCCGCGCGAACCCGCCGCGCGGCGTCGAGCGCATCCTCCGCCGCCCGCGTGCGGCCGTGACTGCCGTCGCGCGCGACATTCGGCTTGCCGTCGGTCAACAGGATCAACACCACCGTGTCGCCCTTCCGGCGCAGCTGGTCGGCCAGCACCAGCGCCGCGTCGATGCCGGACGACAGCGGCGTGCCGCCGCCTCCCGGCAGCGCCGCCAGGCTGCGCTTGGCGCGCACCAGCGAACGGGTTGGCGGCAGCAGCAGTTCGGCGCCTTCGCCCCGAAAGGAGATCATGGCGACCTGGTCACGACGCACATAGCAGTCCGCCAGCAGCAGTTCGATGGCGCCCTTGGCCTCGGCAAGGCGATGCAGCGCCGCCGAGCCCGACGCGTCGACCGCAAACACCGTCGTGGTCTGGCTGCGCTGCTTGAAGCGCGTGATGCGGAAATCCTCGCGCCGCACCTCCACCCGCGAGCCGGCCTCGGTCCTGACGCCGCCGGCGCAAGGGCTGCCAGGGCGCTGCGGCACGCAGGGTCTCGATCAGGTTCAGGCGATGGCCGCCGCGCGGCTCGCCGGCTCGCGTCCCCGCCGGGCGGCCACGCAGCTTCGATTTCTGCACGGCGCCGGCCCGGCCGCTGACACGGCTTTGCGAACGGGGCCGCTCTCCGGCACGCAAGGCCGCCAAGAGCCCCGGCGGAATGGCGGCCCGTGCAGCCTCCAGCACCACGTCCTCCAGGGGCCGGTCGCTCTGCCCGGCCGGGTCCTGGTCCTGCTCCGGCTCCTCGGGCGGCGGCTGCTCCGGCTGGTCATCCTCGCGGTTCGGCCGGCGGCAGCATGGTGGCGCGCGAGGCGAACACCAGCCGTCCGGCGAGCGCGGCATCCGCCTCGGACACGGTGGCGCGACCGGCCAGCGCCGCGGCCGCGCGGGCGGCCCGAGCCGCGAACAGCGGCGCGCGCAGCGAAGCGATGCCGAGCGCCATCGCAGTCGCGCACAGCGCCTCGATCAGTGACTCCCCGGCGGTTACCTCGGCGAGGCGCGAGCGCGCCGCGGCCACCGCCTCGACATCCGGCGCGGCGCCCATCGCGTCGCGATAGCCGAGCGAGGACAGATCGATTGCGAACGCCAGCCGCTCGGTCAGCGCCGCCGGCGGCTGCTCGTCGGGCGTGTCACCCTCGTCGAGCGCCACGACCCCAAACCTGCAGGGGCGAGCGGCTGGTCAGCCCGTCGCGCTCCAGCAATACCTCGCCGGCATCCAGGGCAGCCGTCACCCGCGCCGCCGCCGACGCCGACAGGCGCTCCGCCATCGGCAGCACCAGCAGGCCTTCATGGGCCTCGACCAGCAGGCCGCGCTCGGCGATCGGACGACCCGCGGCCAGCGTACTCGCCAGGTCGAGGCCACCGAGCAGGCGCCCGTCCGGCGCATGCAGTGGCACGCGCCTGACCGGCTTCTCGGGAGGCATCATGTCGAGCAGCAACTCCAGCCACTCGTCGCGCACCGGGCCCGGGCGCGCCCGGATCACGGCGCCGCCAAGGCCCGCCGGATCGATCGCGAGCAGCGCCGCCGCCACGACCGCGTCCGCCCAGATGCCGGCCGCGGCGTCCGCGTCGCTCATGCGCCGAACAGGTCTTCGATGGCACGCGCCACGCGCGCCGTGGAGCCCGACTCGTCGAGCGGATTGCGCCGCAGCCGATGGCGCAGTGCCGAGGGCGCCACGCGCTTGAGCTCCGCGTCACCCACCTTGCGCCGGCCCTCGAGCGCCGCCAGCGCGCGCGCCGCGCGCATCAGGGTCAGTTCGCCGCGCAGGCCGTCCGTGCCGAGCGCCATGCAGAGCTTCGCCGCGGTCTCGAGCGCACTGTCGGGCACCTCGACATCGGCGAGGCGCTCGCGCGCCGCCACGATCTTGCGCCTAAGCGCCGTCGTCCTTGCCGGCCCAGCGTTTCGCGAATGCCGCCGGGTCGCGCTCGAAGGCGTCGCGGCGGCGCACCACCTCGATGCGCGCCGGGAGGTCCCCGGGCGTGCGCACCTCGACCGACAGGCCGAAGCGGTCGAGCAGCTGCGGGCGCAGTTCGCCCTCCTCCGGGTTGCCGCTGCCGATCAGCACGAAGCGCGCGGGATGGCGCACGCTCAGGCCCTCGCGCTCGACCACGTTCTCGCCCGAGGCGGCCACGTCGAGCAGCAGGTCGACCAGGTGGTCCTCGAGCAGGTTGACCTCGTCGATGTACAGGAAGCCGCGATGGGCGCGCGCCAGCAGGCCCGGCTCGAAGGCCTTCTCGCCCGAGCGCCAGCGCGCGCTCGAGATCGAGCGCGCCGACCACCCGGTCCTCGGTCGCGCCCAGCGGCAGGTCGACCACCGGGACCGGCACGAGCTGGGCGCGCTTGGCGGGCTCCGGCGCGCGCGGCACTCGTCGCACCATGCGCCCGGCTCGTCGGGGTCGCAGCCGTAGCGGCAGCCGTCCACCGCCCGCATCTTCGGCAGCAGCGCGGCCAGCGCGCGCACGGCGGTGGACTTGCCGGTGCCGCGATCGCCGAACACCAGCACGCCGCCGATGCGTGGGATCGACCGCGCGATCAGCAGCGCGAGCTTCATCTCGTCCTGACCGACGATGGCTGAGAAAGGAAAGGCGGCGGCCATGCGCAGAACACTCCGGGTCCGGCCCCCGGGCTGGCAGGAGGCCGCCGGCGGACGAGCGCGAGCCTAACCTCCGCCGCTCATCCGACTCAAGCCGGGATGGCCGTCGGAGCAATCAGGCGAGACGCGCCAACCAGGGACGGATGCGAAGGAACAGCCGGTACATGGGCTCCAGCAGCCAGCTGACCGGCGGCCGGGAGGCGATCCAGGCCAGCCAGCGGGTGGCGGCCAGGCGGCGCCAGACCACCACGAAGCCCGAACCGCCGGAAACGAGCCGGCCATCGGCCTCGCGGACATGAAAGCGCGCCAGCGCCTGCTCGCGCGTCAGGTCGGGCCCGAGGTCCTCGGGAGCCGCCGCATTCGCGTCCACCCAGCGCAGCGTCTCTGCGCCTTCGAGACGCTTGTATAGCGCGATCTCGCGCGAGCACAGCGGACAGGCGCCGTCGTAGTAAATGGTGGCGCAAGCGTTACTGGCAGGCGCTGCATCGGCGTGCGGCATCGGAGTGGAATCGGCACGGGCGGGATTACTCATGTCCAACCCTTCGCGCCCGGCGCACGGTCCGATTCGCCGCCAGGTGAGAAACGGCCCCGGGGCGCGCGATTCGCGCGACCCGGGGCCGCAAGGTCAGAGCCCGCCAGGGCCGCAGTCGTTGGCGAGGTAGTTCTCGAGGATCTCGAGCACCTGCGCCTGCTTGGTGATCGACACCGACGGCCCGTGGCCGTAGTCGTTGATCTCGACGTACTGCACGTCCTTGCCGGCACGCTTCAAAGCCGCGTAGTACTTCTCGGACTGCTCGATGGGCACGATCTGGTCACGGTCGCCGTGGAAGATCATGATCGGGATCGACGCCTTCTCGACGACGTCGAGCGGCGAAAGACCGGCGATGGTCGGGTTCTGGAACTCGCGCCCGAAGCGGCTCTCAAAAGTGACGCTTGTCGAAGGTGCGCAGTTCCGCGAGCCCTGCACCCGCGATGGCGCACTGGTACGGCGGATCGTCGCGCACGATCGCGGCCATCGCCGCATAGCCGCCGTAGGAGAAGCCGTACATCGCGACCCGGTCCGGATCGACGAGGCCCTGGTCGATCAGCCAGCGCACGCCGTCGTCCTTGTCGTCCTGCATCTTCTGGCCCCACTCCCGGTCGCCGGCGCGCCACAGCGTCTGGCCCCAACCCTCTGAGCCGCGATACTGCGGCTGCAGCACGCGTAGCCGCGGTCGGCGAGGAAAGGCCGCCACATGGAATAGTCGAAACCCAGGCTGTCGCGCGCCCAGGGCCCGCCGTGCGGCATGACGACCAGCGGGTAGGGCTTCTGGCCGCGCTTGGGGATCGTCAGGAACGCCGGAATGGTCAGGCCGTCGCGCGCCTTGTAGTAGACGAGCTCGGTCTCGGCCAGCCGGTCGGGCGTGAGCTGCGGCCAGGGACGGCCCAGCTCCTTGAGCCCCTTGCCCGCCTCGTAGAGATAGATCGTGCCCGGGTCGTTCGTCGCCGAGACCTGCACGATCATGCGCCGCTCGTCGTCCGACGACGAGGTCATGTCGATGAACTTGCCCGGGAAGGCCGCCTTGAGGCTCTCGTACAGGCCGGCGTAGTAGTCGTCGACCCAGTAGACCTCGCGCTCGCGCGGCCCGTCGTAGCGGAAGCCGAGCATCTCGCCGTAGCTCTTGCGGGTCGGGCTGATCGACCACGCCGGTCGCGTCGTACTTCTGCAGCGCGAAGATCGGCTCCGAGAGCTGCTTGGTGGTCAGGTTGTACTCGCGAATGACGTTGTACTCGCGATCTTTGTTGTCGGTCATGAACAGGATGTTCGGATCCTTGCCGAATCCAGCGGGCTGCAGGCCCTGGCGATCGCGCGCGAACAGCTCGGCGATCAGCTCCCAGTCGCTGGAACCGGGCTTGCGCGCCTCGACCTTGATGCGCGCCGTGGCGCCGTCGCCCTCGAAGCTGGTCCGGCCGCGGACCTCGCCGTCGATGTCGATGAACGGCGAGCTGCCGGAAGCGCCGCGGAACACCCGCTTCAGGCGGTAGTTCTTCAGGTCCATCTCGTAGATGTCGGTCGCGCCCTCGAGGTTGCCCGCCGCCACCAGGACCTTGTTGTCATCAAGCGGCAGGCGGCTGACCAGGTAGATGCTGGTGAAGGAGTCCAGCAGATCGGAACTGCCGCCCCCGAAGCGGCTCGCCGAGGCGCTTGCCGCATCGAGTCGTAGGTAAACGGCTTGCCGCGGAACGTCAGGATCTTGCGCGCGCCGGCGAACAAGTCGAGGGTCTGCTGCCCGACCGCGTAGCACGGTGTTGTCGTTGAGCCAGAAAGCGCCGACGGGCTTCCAGCGCGATCCATCGCGGGCCGTCAGGTCGAAGCGCACGGGCGGCTTGGACAGATCGTCGGCGTCCCAGATGGCGATCTGCGGCACCGCGTCGACGGCCGGCGGCGACACGGCCACGATGTGCTTGCCGTCCGGCGACAGCGAGACGCTGCGCAGCACCGGTTCGTGCACGAAGGCGAACACGGGCAGCTTGTCCTGAGCGGCGCTGGAAACAGCGGGACTGTTCTGGGCGGCGACGGGCGTAGCCTGTGCCAGCAGCACAACCGCCACGGAGAGACATGCAACGACTCGATCAAGACACATTAGCGGGCCTCGCTGTCTGGCTGTTCGATAAGGGGCGGTATTATTACGGATCCGCATACGTTTTCGTCACTGTCGTATTTACGCCACGGTACTCGACAAACACCCGCCTCCGTGCATATGCTTCGGGACTGCTGCAGATACGTGACATTTCTGCAGTAAAGAGCACGAAAAGATCCGGGGTACATAACATTTGCCGGCGGACGTGATCCGTACTGGACACAGGCCATGGGCCTGTGGCGGTTTGGTCACGGCGTCCGGCGCTGGAGCACATTAATGACGAAGTCGTTGAGGGACGAGATCCGCCACATTCTTGCCTGCAGCATCGTCGGTGTGGCCTTCGCACCGGTCGCCTATTCCCAGGAGCAGGCGCCTGAACCGGCCCAGCAGGAAGAAGAACAGCCTGCCGCAACGGTCGCCGAGGAGGCCAAGCCGTCCGCCGCGATCGACGAGATCGTCGTCACCGGCTCGCGCATCCGCCGCAGCGAGTTCACCAGCCCCGCCCCGGTGACGGTCATTACCGCCGAGCGCAGCGCGCTCGCCGGCCTGCTGTCGACCGAGGAGATCCTGCGCGGCTCGACCGTCGCCTCCGGCCAGCAGGTTCAGGATTCATTCTCCGGCTTCGTCACCGACGGTGGTCCGGGCGCCAACACTATTTCGCTGCGCGGCCTCGGCGCCCAGCGCACGCTGGTGCTGGTCAACGGCAAGCGCTGGTCGCCCTCGGGCGTGCAGGGTGCCACCAACTCGGTCGACCTGACGGCGATCCCGAGTTCCATCATCAGCCGTATCGAGATCCTCAAGGACGGCGCGTCCTCGATCTACGGCGCGGACGCGGTGGCCGGCGTGATCAACGTCATCACCAAGGAGTCGCTGGACGGCTTCCAGCTGAACGCGCAGAGTCAGATCACCAACGAGACGGACGGCGAGCGCTATGCCATCGACCTGTCGTGGGGCAAGGTCGGCGACCGCGGTTCGATTTCGGCGTCCTTGGTGTACGCTGAGCAGAAGGCCATTGTTGCCGCCGACCGCGCGTGGTCTCGCTGCCAGTGCGACCAGTGAACTACTCGCCAGCGCCGGTACCGACCAGGTCGGCGACGGCGTACTCGACAACGCGACCCGTTCACCGGCGAGCCGCTGTGCTTCGGCTTCATCTACGGTCTCGGCAACAGCTGCGCCTCGGCTTCCTGCGTTACGAGCCGAGCCTGACTGATCCCGACGATACGACCAACCCGTACTTCGACCCTCGCGTAGCCTTCTTTGGCACCGAAGCGGCGTGCGGAATCCCGCTCTTCACGCGGGCTCCCGTCAACGGCTTGAGTTCGGTGTCATATCGCACTCCTCACGTCCAATCCGACGAGCTGCCCCGGGCGAACCCGAAGCGATCACTTCGCGAGCGTCCGATCCGCCCTCTGTACGACAACGATGGCGCGTTCTATCGCGACGTGCTGAGCGCGGAAGTCGCCAACATCCAGATCCCGGGCAAGATCTATTCGTTCACTTCGCTCGGTCAGCTCGACTTCGACCTGGGTGCCGGCCAGAGCACGGTGTACTACGAAGCGTTTGCCAACAAGCGCGAATCGACGGCGAACAGCGGTTACCGTCAGTTCTTCCCAGGGGTTGAAGGCTTCACCTTCGACGGCAACGATCTGCACCCTTACAACCCGTTCGCCGGACTCGAAGCTTTCGGAGCAGGTGTCGGCTTCGCGCAACCCGTGCTTGCCGAGCTACAACCTGCTGGATCCGAGCACTAAAGTCGAAGTAGAGCGCTACAATGTTTTCGCTGGTTTGCGCGGCGACCTCGTCGGCAGCTGGGACTACGACTTTGTCGTCGGCTACGGCCGATCCAAGGGCACCTACGAGCGCCAGCAGCTGCTGGACGACCGCGTCGAAGCAGCGGTCAACGGCATCATCATCGACAACGGCACCGTGCGCTGCGCCGACGCCGTACTCGCCGCATTCCCGGACTGCGTGCCTGCCAACCTGTTCACGCAGGAGGCGCTGCTAACCGGCACGCTGCCGGCCGACGTGCTGGCGTTCATCCGCAAGGACACGAAGGGCCAGACCGTGTACGACGGCAAGTCAGTGTCTCGCCTACGCGACCGGCGACCTGTTCTCGGTGCCGGCGGGTACGGTCAAGGCGGTGTTCGGCGGCGAGTGGCGCGAGGAGTCGATCGACGACGTGCCGGATCCGGATGCCCAGGCCAACAACTTCTGGGGCTTCTCCACCGCGGGCATCACCCGCGGCACGGACAAGGTCAAGGAACTGTTCACCGAGATCGAGGTGCCGATTCTCACCGGCAAGCGCTTTGCGGAGGACATGTTCATCAGCCTGTCCGGACGCTACACGGACTATGACTCGTACGGTGACGACAGCACCTACCGCGCGGCCTTCAACTACCAGGTCACGCCGGAGGTACTGTTGCGTTCGACTTTGGCACGTCTTTCCGCGCGCCTGACCTGTACGAGCAGTTCCTGGGCGACCAGACCGGGTTCATCAGTCAACCTGAACGACCCTTGCATCAACTACGGCGCGACTTTCCAGCCCGGGCGACCCGGTGTACGACAACTGTGCCGCACAGGGGCTACCGCCGGACTTCCGGGCAACCATCGAGCATTCTCTCCATCACCGGAGGCGCCTCGGACCTCGAGGCTGAAACCTCGGACGCACTGACCATCGGGCTGGTGTACACGCCGAAGGCGATCGACATCTCGTTCGCGCTGGACTACTTCGACATCCAGATCGAGCAGACGGTGGCGTCGCCGAGCGAGGGCTTCATCCTGAATGACTGCTACGACTCGGTCGGCTTCTCCAGCCCATTTTGCTCCCGGGTCGGTGGTCGCACACCCTTCGTGCCAGGACAGGGCGGGCAGCCGGGCATTGGTGGTGAGTTGGAGTTCGTCGATGCCTCGTTCATCAACATCGGCAAGCAGCAGTCGCGCGGCTACGACCTGAACATCGTCTATGAGAAGGAGTTCCCGATCGGCAGCCTGATCATCGACGGCACGGCGACGTACCTCGACAAGCAGAACTTCGAGCTGTTCGGCGAGTTCACCCGTCAGGAAGGCAAGTGGGGTTTCCCGCGGCTGTCGGCACGCACCTCGGCGCGCTTCGACTGGCGCGACTGGCGCTTCAGCTACTTCCTGGACTTCATCGGACAGAGCAAGGAACTGCCGGTGTTCGACCCGGGTACCGACAACCAGGACCGTCAGAACCGCACGCCGAACCTGTTCTACCACACGGTGTCGGTGCGCTATCAGGCGACGGACTGGGAGACGATCTTCTCGATCCGCAACCTGATGGACAAGCAGCCGCCGTACGTGGCGGACGGCCAGGGCTCGCAGAGCGCGACGCGCATCTACAACACCCTGCCCGGCGTAGGCTACGACCTGTTCGGCCGCACGTACGGCCTGCAGCTGGCCTATCGGTTCTGATCCCCACCCGGATCGGAGTCTGACCTGCCGGCCCCGGCCGCCCTCCAGGCGCCCGGGGCCGGATTCTTTCCGGAGCAGGATTCTGCAGCAACGCCCCAAAGATCCCGCGACGCCTGACAGCCGCTCCGGTGAAACCAGAGCCGCGCCCACCCGCTCGGCGCGCGAGGTCCTGCTGCGAACGACCGAGGGCCGCCTGCTGCTGATCGGCCTCGGCCTGACGGTCGTGATCGTGCTGGCGCTCGGCATCGGCTGGACGTTCGCCGAGGACGCGACCTTCGTCTATGCCGCCATGACGGGACTCAACCTGCTGATCGGCCGCGCAGCGGGGATGTCCTTTGGTTACGCCAGCGGGCTGTCGCACCTCGAGGTCATCCCGGTAAACATGCTGGTCGAGACCGCTCAGGTGCTGGTGGTGTATCCGCTGTTCGCCCTGGGCTGGAAGCACCTGATCGATCCGAAGCGCTGGGGCTCGGCCATGGCCCAACTGCAGCGCGCCGCCGAATCACAGCGCGAGCGCATCCAGCGCTATGGCGTGATCGGCCTCTGCGCGCTGGTGTTCACCCCGTTCTGGATGACCGGCCCGGTGGTCGGCGCCATCATCGGCTTCCTGATCGGCCTGCGCCCAGCCGTCAACCTGACCGCCGTGCTGCTCTCGACATACGTGGCCATCGGCGTCTGGGCGCTGCTTCTGAACGAGCTGAGCCAGTGGGCCGCCGCGTACAACCACTACGCGCCCTTCGCGCTGGTGGGCGCGCTGGTACTGCTGGCCATCAGCGGCAGCCTGGTCCGGCGCCTGTCTCACCGGACGCCCAGTTCCTAGCGCACCCGGTCTGCCAGCAATTTGTGAGTGCGCCGGGATGCGGGCCTGTGCCAGCATTCGCCATGCGCGATATCCATACGCCCGGCAGCGGTCCGCCGGTCACACTGCTGCGACGCTTTGCCGGCAGCCTGCTCAGGCTCAGCGGCTGGCGGCAGGTGCTGGTCTGGCCCCCGGGGCCGCGCGGCCTGATCGTGGTCTATCCGCACACCTCGAACTGGGACTTCATCGTCGGCGTGCTGTTCAAGCTGGCGACCGGCCTGCCGGCACGCTGGATGGGCAAGCACACGCTGTTCCGTTGGCCGCTGCGCGGGCTGTTCCTGCGCCTCGGCGGCGTGCCCATCAACCGCAGCGAGCGCTCCGGGTTCGTCGACACCCTGCTCGAGGAGTTTGCGCGACAAGACTGGATGTGGCTTGCCGTGGCCCCGGAAGGCACCCGCTCGCACAGCGATCACTGGAAATCCGGTTTCTACCGCATCGCCGTGGCCGGCGGCCTGCCGGTCGGGCTCGGCTACATCGACTACGCGACTCGCACGGTCGGCATTGACACCTATCTGACGATGACCGGCGAGCCCGACACCGACATGCGGCGCATCCGTGAGTACTACGCCGACAAGCGCGGCCGACGCCACGCGCTGGCTGGCGACATTCGCCTCAGGGACAGTGGCGACTCCCGCTGACAAGGCGCCGGTCGCGACGAGGCTCGCTGATCGACGACGAGATTGGTCCCGGCTTGCCATTTCGTCCGGACCGTAGGCATTCTGCGACGGTGCCGCCGCATCCGCGCAATGCGCGCCGACGAAAATCGCTCTGGCGACTGAATACAAGAGGGATGTCTAGATGAACCATAAGCCCCTGCCGACCTTTCGGGTGTCGGACGGCACCTGCATCGTTCAGGCCCAGATTGCGAGCCGTGCGCCTGTCACGCTGGACTCGCCGGCCCTCGCGGTGCTGACCGATCTGACCGAAGTGCGCGCCGCGACCGCCAGCCCGTTGGTCACCCTGGCGGACGCGGAACGCACCATGATCCAGCAGGGCGTCCGCCTGCTGTTCGTGGTCAGCGAGATGCCGTGCGTGGACGGCATCGTGACGCTGCAGGACATGCACGGCGACAAGCCCGTGCGGGTGCTGCAGGAGCGGCGCGTGCGGCGCGAGGAGCTGCAGGTGAAAGACGTCATGACGCCGCTGTCGGAGTTCGACTCGGTGGACTACAAGTCGCTGGCCACGGCGACGGTGGGCGACGTGGTCGCCACGCTGCTCAAGTTCGGTCATCCCTACCTGGTCGTGATCGAGGCCTCCTCGCTGGAAGCCCCGGCGCGCGTCCGCGGACTCGTTTCCCAGTCGCAGGTCGAGAAGCAGCTCGGCGCCGCCCTGCCGAGCATCGAGGTCGCCAGCACCTTCGCCGAGATCCAGCGGGCCCTGTCCTAGCGCCGCGACCATCTGGCGGATCCCGGGCCGGGCCATTCGCCCGAGGCTGGACTCAGGGGTCTCCTTAGCGCAGGATTATGTCCCGCCATCAGGGAGCCGGCCGTGGGATCGCAACGATCAAACGGGATCCGCACCGAGGAAACCGACTCGGGCATCCGCGAAGTCGCCGGGGGGATCGTGACCGATCACTCCGTGCTGATGGCGGACGTGTCCCTGCAGGTGCGGTGTCCGCACTGCGACAAGCGCTACTTCAGCCCGATCGAAGACTATCCCGCGGCTTCGGTGGTGGCCTGTCGGGGCTGCGGCGCCAACATGTGGCTGCGGGCACTCTGAGCCCTGCCCGGGGCGACCACTCGGCAACGCGCTGGGGCTTCACCTGTTAGGACGCTAGCGCATGCGCGGCGAGCGTGGCGCGCACAGTCGGAATTCGCCATTCCTCCCGACGCGGTAGTCGTACTCGCGGTCGAGATGCGACAGCACCACCCAGTATCCCTCCACCAGAACCTGGGCGTAGTACTCGTCGGGCTGCGGGCAACCAAGGGAGCCGTCGTTCCAGGTTACGGCCTCCGCCCGAATCATCGCAAAGGCCTCGGGATCAAGACCCGTTCGTGCGGCCAGGTCCGCGCGTATGCGCGTGAGTAGGGCGTCCGGCACCTCGCCGATAATCGGCGCAGGCGGCTCCGACTCCGGAACCCGCTCGGGCAGCCCGGGCCGCTCAGCGCGAACTTCCTTCACAACCGGCGTTCCGTCCCCCGGTCCTTGGGGCATATCGTCAGTGGGCTTGGCATTGCAGCCCAACACCAGGACAAACCCGGCGAACACCAGCACGCTGCGGCAAGCGCGGCACTTCCCACTTGGCGACAGAACCGGTTCGATTTGGGTCATGTGCTGCAAAGAAAAGGCGCCCCGGAAACTGCTCCCCGGGGCGCCTGTCAGCTGAACCTCAACGCATCCGTATGATGTCTGCTTCCAACACCGCATTGCGCCGGTACATGAACAGCAGGCCCTGTTCGCTGCTCAGCGCATCGGCCACGTCGTTCCTCGAAACCGGCACCATCAGCCGCCGGAAGGAATCAACGGTACCGAACTGCTCGGAGGCGCCGAAGCGCGGGCTGGCCGGCGTGAACCGCATCCCGGAAATCACGTCGCTGACAGTTCCAGTGAAGTAATTGTCATAGGCCACGGCGTCGAACTGGATCGTGGTGCTCGGCGACAACCCGCCAAGCAGGAGCATCGGAACGGTATAGATCACGTTGCCAGAGTTCAGATCGGAATCGTTGAAGAAGAACGCGTTCAACGATGTTGAACCGACCGCCCCTACGAAGGCGACGCTCTGGCCTGACGATGCAAACGGACCGTTCTCCTGCTGGGTCACGAAGTAATCGGCTGCACCGTCACCGGTCGTGTCGATCTCGATGTCGATACCGCGCGGGTACAACGGATGCGCATTGCGACCCCAGGTTGTCATCGCAAATTCGAGGCAGCCGCCGCTGACACCGCAGACGGCGTCCGGGAGATACCGCACGCCCACTGCCCGCAGATCGATCACCGCGATGTTGTCACCCGGCCCCGGCAAGTCACTCCTCGGAATCCGGTCGCTGGTGTCCATCAGCGAGAACACGTCGTAGTTCCCGACTTCATTACCCAGGTTGGTGAGATAGACCGCGTCGGACTTCTTGTGCCTGCCGAGCAGCGACGTGGTAAGCGATGCCTTGCGGGGCAGCACATGCCACGGTACCGAGAGCTTCTCGCTGCCGTCCTGGAGCGTGATGTAGCCGTCGTACTCCGGCCCGTTCAGCGCCGGACCATTGCCACCCTGGCTGCCCCCGTTGAGCGTCCACTCCGGGAGATTCCGCGGCTGGATGATCATCAACACATCGAAATGGGCCGTTCCATGCCCACGCACATAGACGGACCGCGGAGCAAGGATCCTTACCGCTCCCGATGCCTCGTCATCCGCATAGCGGAAGCTGGAGTCGATCGCGGAAGCTGCGCGACCTCGAACCGAGGTTCTCCACCTGCACACGCTTGCGCAGGACCTTGAGAAGTGGAACCTCCTGCTCACCAAATGAGAGCGCGGCCGCGCCCGTGTCCGCGTCGTACGCAAGCGACGACAGCTTCGCCGCACGATCGACACGCAATTCGCCGGCGCCGATGCGCGTGATCGGCGCGAGCACTCCCGGCTGGGTCGCCGGATTGGTATAGACCTCGGTCTCGGCGCTGTTCATCAGCAGGGCCTTGACCTGCGTGGGATTGAGGTCCGGGTTGCCACTCAGCAGCAACGCCGCGGCCCCAGCTACCATGGGCGCCGCGCCGGAGGTGCCGCCGAAAGCCTCTTCGCCCGTCCCACTGCCGGCAATCGCCGACACGGACGCACCGGGCGCACCGATCTCGGGCTTGATCGCATTGAAGCTGATGTTCGGCCCGCGCGACGAGCTCGCGACCATGCTGCCGACCAGTGGCGTGCTGACGTTCGGATCCACTGTCACCGTCGACCGGCGCCGCGATGTTGGCCTTGATCAGATTGGCCGTAGCCTGGGTGATCACCAGCGTGCCCCTGCAGGTTCCGTCAGCCGGCGCGGGGCACTCGCCACCATTCGAGAACGTCTGCGCATCGCCCGCGGCAACGAGTCCCAGCAGTACTCCGGTTGCGCCCGCATCACTGGCACGCCGCGACCTTCTGGCTGATGGAGCACGCACCGCGGTCGATCAAGCACGACCGTCCCGGCCAGCGGCCTGTCGAGGGGTAGCGCACCGTGTTGCAGCCTCGCCCCACGCATGCCGACGTCGCCGCTGAAGCCCGATCCGATCGGGCGCCCAGTCGACGGTGGCAGTATTGAAATACGCGCCCGCGATGCCGGCCGGCGAGTCGATCGTCAGCGCAATGGCTTCGGCACTTGGCACCTGCGTCTGCGCAACGCTGATTGCACCCGGCGTTGACGATGGCGAGCCCGTAATGTACGGCCGGTCACCCGAGTTCCCAGCCGACGCGACGACCGTCACGCCAAACGCCACCGCATTGGCAGTAGCGCCGGACAGGTCGTCCTCGATCTGCCCGTAGCTCGATCCAAGCGACATATTGATGACATCGACGGCATCGCTGAGGTCGCCGTCGCCATTGGGATCGAGCGCGAAATCCACGCCTTTGAGCAGTGCGATGCCGTTGCAGGAGGAACTCACCGCGCTACACACCTTCACCGCCAGCAGGCTGGCGCCGGGCGCCATGCCCTTTTGGCCGGCGATAATGTCGGCCACGTGTGTGCCGTGCCCCTCCAGATCGATCGGATCCGGATCTTCAGTGCGCGGCCCGAATGTCGGCCACAGCTCGCCCACGAAGTCGAACCCATCGACGACCTTGGCGGTCGGGAAGAGTCCGTCAACCGTCGTTTGCGCCGGGTCGCCGAGTCCTGAACCCCAGGCCGCGACGTAGTCCGCCTCAGTGCCCGGGCCACCGAGGTTCCTGTGCGTGTAGTCGATGCCCGAGTCGAGCACGGCCACGCGCACGCCCGCGCCGTCTGTGCCGGCCGCCTGCACGGCGGCGCCGCCGACATAAGGAACTGTCTCGCTCAAGTCCATCTCGTAGTTGATGACCGGTCGCACGGCCTTGACACCGGGCACGAATGCGATCTGCTCGAGCTGCGAGGCATCGACGCGTACCGCGATGGCGTTGTGCGCGATCTGGACGCGGCCCAGTTCCTCCGCGCCGAGGCTCATGAGCATCTTGCTCGCGCCGATCTGCTGGCCGGCCACCTTGCTGCGCTGGTCCGTCATGGCCGACTTGTACGCGCCAGCGTCAACGGACGTGAGCTTTCTGGCTGTCGTGGCACCCGCCTCTTTCGCCAGGCGTACCTGGGTCGCAGCGACGGGCTCCTCGTCCAGCGTGACCCAGACGTCAACGGGTCCGCTGCTGTTGCGCAAGCGCGCGTCAATACGGGAAGCGGCAACGCCACCGCCCGGTATGGCGGTGGCTTTCGATGTGGAAGCCGGCGCTCCCGCAGTGGGCGCCTGCGCCGCGACCGTCGAATCGCCGCCTCCAGCGTTGTCGTCACTGGCGCAGCCCGCGAGCATCAATGCCGCAGCGAACCCTGCCGTGACCAGGATTTTCCTGTCCATTGTTCCCCCTCAAGAAGTGATATTCGAGTTCTTTTGCGAGTCCCGCCGCATGGCCGGGCACGTCCTTTGGGGAATTGCCATGGCTAGCGGCGAGGACGTGGCGAGATCGGAACACGTCGGGGGCATTACGTCAAGAACGGACTGATCCGTGTCATCAAGCATGCGGCACACCCAAGGCTTCGAGACTGCCGCCCCGCCCGTAACGCCGGCAGGTGAATACGTTAGGTCGGCCCTCTTTTGCGACGCACCAATCCCATCAAGTACACGGTCGGCCGAGCGCTTCGCCCGAGCGGCACATCGGTCCGCCTGTGTTGGCGCCCGATCGCGGCGAGGCATTCTTGTCGGACTGACTTGCCCGCAGGTCCCGCTGCCCCAACAATTGCCGCTACCGCCCACGCTGCGCATGTAGAGGATGCCTGCCGCCGTGCGAACGACCACCGCTTTCGTCCTGCTGCTGGCTGCAGCGCTCGTTGCCTGCAGCCGCAGCGCCGCTCCCCCGATCGAGGCGTCGGCCGAAACCGGCGCGGGCGGCGCCCCGCAAGAGATCGCCTGGTTCGACGGCACGGTCGAAGAAGCCTTCGCGTTTGCCAAGGCCAGCAACAAGCCCGTCTTCCTCTACTGGGGCGCGGTCTGGTGCCCGCCCTGCCACGAGATCAAGGCCACGGTCTTCAGAAGCCACGAGTTCATCGACCGCTCGCGCTTGTTCGTCCCCGTCTATCTCGACGGTGATACCGAGAATGCCCAGAAACTCGGCGAGCAGTTCGGGGTTGTCGGCTACCCGACCATGCTGGTGTTCTCCCCTATGGGAGAGGAGATCACCCGCATCCCGGGTGGGATCGACATCCAGTCCTACGCGAACGTGCTCGACCTGAGCCTCGCCAACCTGCAGCCGGTCTCGGCCTTGCTGGCGCGGATACTGGATCAGGGCGGCACGCTGACCGAGGACGAGTGCCGTCTGACGGCGTACTACTCCTGGGACCAGAACGAGAAATTGCTGGCCGGGCGCAGCAAGGGCACGGTCTTCAGCGCTCTCGCGCAAGCCTGCCCGGAGGCTTCCACGGTGGAGCGCTCGATCCTGCAGATGAACGCGCTGGATGCCGCCATCGCGGCCGCCAACGACGAGACCGCGCCGGTTCCTCTGGGCAACGCCGACAAGGCCGCCGCCCTGGCACTGGTCGAGCGCGTGCTCGCAGACCCCCACCTCGTCAGGGCCAATCTGTACGCCGTGCTTGGCTCGGGCCCCAAGATCACCAAGGCCGTGACGGAACCGGGCAGCGAGGCGCGCGCGGCCTTACAGACCCGATTCCTGGCCGTGCTCGACCGGCTTGCGAACGATGATGCCCTGTTCATCAGCGATCGGCTGTACACCGCCATCGGCAAGATCCGCTTCGAGCGGCTCGACGACCCGAAGCGTGAGATCTCGCCGGGACTCCGCGCCAGTATCCAGAAGATGGTCGCGCTCGCGGACCAGCAGACCACGGACGTGTACGAACGGCAGACCGTCATCAACGCAGCCTCTTACGTGCTCGATGTCGCCGGCCTGAAGGATGAGGCCCGGCAGCTGCTGCTGGCGGAACTCGAAAAGTCGAAGCAGCCCTACTACTTCATGGTGAGCCTCGCCGACATCGAGCAGGAGGCCGGCAATCATGCGGCGGCGATCGACTGGCTGAAGCGCGCCTACGACGCCGCCACCGGACCCGCTACCCGTTTCCAGTGGGGCAACTACTACGTCAACGGACTGCTCGAGATGTCACCCGACGACGTCGGGCGCATCCAGACAGAGACCGTTGCCGTGGTCGCGCGAGCTCGAGAAGAGCCATGCGTTCTACCAGCGGCCCAAGGCGCAACTGCAGCGACTCGAGAAGAAGTTACTGGAATGGGGCAACAACCCCGAGCGCAAGGCAGGCCTGAGCTACATCCACCGCAACGTACAGTCGATCTGCGCGTCCATCCCGGCCGCAGAACCCGCCCGGCAGACCTGCGACGGGTTCCTGGCCGGGGCGTAAACGAGGAATCCTGGCCGTGGCAATTCGCGAAATCCTGAAGATGGGCGACCCGCGCCTGCTGCGCGTGGCGCCGCCGGTGACCCAGTTCGATACGCCGGAACTGCACGCCCTGGTCAGCGACATGTTCGACACCATGATCGCCGCAAGCGGCGCGGGACTCGCGGCGCCGCAAATCGGCGTTGACCTGCAATTGGTGATTTTTGGCTTCAGCAGCAATCCGCGCTACCCGGATCGCGAACCGGTGCCCGAGACCGTGATCTGCAATCCCGTCATCACGCCGCTGGACGACGAGATGGTCGAGGGCTGGGAGGGCTGCCTTTCGGTGCCGGGCCTGCGCGGACTCGTGCCGCGGCATGCGCGCATCCGCTACACGGGCCATGACGTCAGCGGCGAGCGCATCGAACGCGAGGCCACGGGCTTTCACGCCGTCGTGGTGCAACACGAGTGTGATCACCTGATCGGGCGCCTCTACCCGACCCGCATGACCGACCTGAGCAAGCTGGGCTATACGAGCGTGCTGTTCCCGGAGCTCGACCCGGCGCGCGACGACGATTGAAGCAGGCGCGACAGCCCGGGCGCCCGCCTACCAGATCTTTCCGCCGATGAACTGGCCGGCGGCGGGCAGGAATCGCTGGTAGCGGACCTCGGCGAACACCCCGGCCTTGAAGAACGGGTCGTTCTCGACGATCTCGCGGGCGCGCGGCTCGTCTGCGGTCTTCAGCACATACAGGCTGCCGCGACCGATCAGGCCCGTCTCGTCGTACAGCGGACCCGCCAGGTTGATCTCGTCGAGCACGGTCTCGATGTAGCGGAGGTGCGCGGCCGCGGCCGTCGCGCGCAGCTCCGCCGCGCCGGGACCGTCGAAACACAGCACCACGATCCCGGTGCCCGGGAAGCGGTCCTGCACGGCGGCTTGCGAATCACTCATCGGGCTCGCCCGGGTCAGGTGCTGCTGGCGCGCATGTGCTTGCCCAGGAAGGCGAGCACGTTCTCGTACCAGGCGACCACGTTGCGCGGCTTGAGGATCCAGTGGTTCTCGTCGGGGAAGACCAGCAGCTCGCTGTCCACCTTGTGGTACTGCAGCGCCTCGAACAGGTTCAAGGCTTCGCCGATCGGGCAGCGGTAGTCCTGCTCGCCGTGGATGATCAGTACCGGCGTCTGCCACTGGCTGATGTAGCGAATCGGCGCGTAGCGGTCGAACTTCGCGCTGTCGGCGTAGGGATTCTCGCCACCCATCTCGAGATACCACCAGGCCGGGTGGTCGGTCGTGCCGGTGAACTGCGCCATCGTCAGGATGCTGGCGTGGGTGATCAGGCAGCGGTAGCGCTGCGTCTGCGTGCCGATCCAGTTGGTCATGTAGCCGCCGAAGCTGCCGCCCATGGCCATGATGCGCTCGGGGTCGACATCGGCTCGCCGCTCGAGGGCGTCGGTGACCGCCATCAGGTCCTCGAAGCACTGCTTGCCCCAGACGTTGCCCCAGATGCCCTGCACGAAAGCCTGCCCGAAACCGGTCGAGCCGCGCGGGTTTGGCTGCACCACGGTGTAGCCCTGCGCGGCGGCAAGCAGCGCATTCCATCGCCAGTGCCAGCCGTCGCCGGCCATGCCGATCGGTCCGCCGTGGATCCACAGCAGGGTCGGCGCGCGCTTCGCGCCGCGGGGACGGGTGATGACGCTGTGAATGGGAGCGCCGTCCGTCGAGGGCGTGGTGATGTGCTCGATCTCGGCCCACGCGTCCGCCGCCGTGAAGCCCGACAGCCGCGCCAGCGGCGTCGCCGCGCGGCCCGGGCCGTCGAGCCGGTAGCATTCCGGCGCATCCAGCAATGACGAGCGGATGCAGGCCGCGCGCCCGTCGGGCAGGGCCACGACTTCGCCGTGGGTGCCGCCGCCCTCGCCCGGCGTCCACGGGGTGACGTCGCCGCTGCCGGCAGCGACGCCGAAGACCGGCGTGACGCCCGCCTCGTCGGCAGTCACCAGGAGAGTCTTGCCGTCGGCACTCCAGTCGGCGAGGCTCGGCCAACGATCCCAGCCCGTCGCAAGCTCCCGGAGCGCGCCGCTCTCGACGTCGATCAGGGTCAGCAACGGACGGACGACCGTCTGCGCCGAGCGCGTGGATCGCACGACCGCGATGGTCCGGCCGTCGGGCGCAAAGCGTGCGCCCTCGTTCATGGTGTTGGTGGCCTGCCCCAGCAGCCGGCGCGTCTTGCCGACCAGGTCGATCACCAGGACGGAGGAATCCTCCTCCCTGTCCGCGCCGGGCTCAGCCCAGCTGGCCAGCAGCTGGTGGCCGTCCGCACTGACATCGAGATGCGGCTCGATCCAGAACTCCGTGGTGGCGTCGGGAGTGAGATCCTCGCGCTCTCCGCCCTCCGCGGTCGCCACGATTAGGTGCGTACTGGCCCGATCGGCGTTCTGGTGCAGCCAGTGGTCCCAGTGACGCACCGGCTGGCGCCGGAAGTTGCGGGCACTGGGGCCCTTCTTGGCCCGCTCCGCGGCAGTCTCGCGCTGCTTGTCATGGGCGACGCCCGGCAGCACCGGCGCAAAATAGGCCAGGCGGTCGGCCTTGGCGGCGAACCGAAATGCCTCCACCCCCAGCGGCTCGTCGGTCAGCTGCCGCGGCTCTCCGCTCCCGGACGGGAGCAGCCAGACCTGCATGCGCTTGTCGGCGTCGTCGTCGGCCTTGACCTCGTTCGGCGTGCGATTGGAGAGGAAGCCCAGGGCACCGTCGTGGCGAAAGCACGGCGCGCTGTCCTTGCTGTCCCCGCGGGTGAGCTGCACCGCCGGGCCGCCATCCACCGGCACTCTCCACAGGTCGGAGACGTAACGCGCGCCGTCGCGGTCCGGGCGCTGCACGCAGACCGCGAGCCAGGTGCCATCCGGACTGGCTGCGATGGAGCTGACGCGCCCGAGGGCGATGTGCTGTTCGACGGTGTAGCGTGCGTTCATGGGTGCTGCCCGAGGGTCCATCCTGCCGGCCGCGCGGCGCTTCCTCAACGCAAAATCCCGGCGCGCGGCCGGGATTTCGGGAAAGGTTGGTAGCGGGGGCAGGATTTGAACCTGCGACCTTCGGGTTATGAGCCCGACGAGCTGCCAGACTGCTCCACCCCGCAACCGAGCCGCTAATTATAGCGACTGTGCAGCCATTAGCAACTCATCCTGCCAGAACGATGGCGCAGATCTGCAGCAGCCAGCCGGGCAGGATGCCAAGCGCCAGCACCAGCAGCCCGTTGGCGCTCAGCACCCAGCGAAAGCCCATGCTCCCCTCTAGCGGCGCCCCGTCCTGGGGTGCGTCGAAATACATCAATTTGACGACGCGCAGGTAGTAAAAGGCCCCGATCACGGAGAAGAACACCGCAGCTGCCGCGAGCCATGTCATGCCGACGTCCAGCACCGCCGAGATCACCTGCACCTTCGCCCAGAAGCCGACCATGGGCGGCACGCCCGCCATGCCGAACATCACCACCAACATGATGAACGCGAACCAGGGACTGCGCTGGTTGAGACCCTTGTAGTCGTCCAGTTCCTCCGCCTCGAAGCCCTTGCGCGACAACAGCAGGACCACGCCGAAGCCGGCGGTCGCAGTGATGGCATAGGTCAGCGTGTAGAACATCGCCGCCTGGTAGCCCTCCGCCGTGCCGGCGAGGATACCGAGGAAGATGAAACCGACGTGCGAGATGGTCGAATACGCCAGCATCCGCTTGATGTTGGTCTGCGCGATCGCCACCACGTTGCCGATGGCCATGGACAGCACGGCAAGCACGACCAGCATGTCCTGCCAGGCGTCCACCATGGCGCCGAGCCCCTCGGCCAGCACCCGGAACGCCAGCGCGAAGGACGCGATTTTCGGCGCCGAGCCGATGAACAGCGTGACGGCCGTCGGCGAGCCGTGGTAGACGTCGGGCAGCCACATGTGAAAGGGCACGGCGCCGAACTTGAAGGCCACGCCGACCACGATGAAGGCCAGCCCGAACAGCAGGCCGATCTGGCTCACCTGCCCCTGCGCCAGGCCGATGGCGAGCCAGTCGAGGCGCAGCATGCCGGTGACGCCGTAGACGATGGAAATGCCGTACAGCAGCGTGCCGGAGGCGATGGCGCCCAGCACGAAGTACTTCATGGCCGACTCGGCGGCGATGCCGTTGTCGCGATCGAAGGCCACCATCGCGTACAGCGACAGCGACAGGATCTCGATGCCCAGATACATGGACAGCAGGCTGCCGGCGGAAATCATCACGTTGATGCCGAGCACGGCGAACAGCGCGAGCACGAAGTACTCGCCCTTGAACAGGCCCCGCTTGTCGAGATAGTCCCTGGAATACAGCAGAGCGACCGCCACGATCGCATAGTTGAAAAGCTTCAACACCGTGGCGAGCGGATCGGCCACGAACTGCCCGTACAGCGTGACCACCCGGTCCGGGCTCGCCAGGGCCGACGTGATGGCGGCAGCGCCGGCCAGCGTCGCGATGCTCAGCACGAACGTGACGTAGCGCCGTCGCTGATCGATGAACAGGTCGACCAGCAGGACCACGCAGGTCGCCGCCAGCAGGAAAATCTCGGCCCCAGCCGGCGCCAAATCGTTCCAGGTCAGGACAGCATTCATAGGGAACTCACACCCTGCCGGTTACAGCTTCGAGGTCAGCATCTGCTGCACCAGCAGTTCGATGGTTGGCCGCATGACCTCGAGCAGCGGCGCCGGCCACAGGCCGAGCAGCAGCACGGATACCGCCAGCACCGACAGCACGGCGAACTCGCGGCGGTTGACGTCCTTGAGCGATGCGACACCGTCGTTGCCGACGTCGCCCCAGACCACCCTCTTGACCAGCCACAGCGTATAGGCCGCGCCGAGTATCAGCGTGGTCGCCGCGACGAAGGCGTACCAGAAGTTCGCCTTGAAGCTCGCGATGATCACCAGGAACTCGCCGACGAACCCGGAAGTGCCCGGCAGCCCGGCATTGGCCATGGCAAACAGGACCATGAAGAAGGCGAATATGGGCATCGTGTTCACGACACCGCCATAGTCGTCGATGTCGCGGGTGTGCAGGCGGTCGTAGAGGACGCCGACACAGAGGAACAGCGCCCCGGACACGAGCCCGTGGGAAATCATCTGGATCATGGCGCCGTCGAGCCCCATGCCTGCGCCGCTGATCGACCCGGTCGCGCGGACGATGCCGAAGGCGAGGAAGCAGCCGAGCGTGACGAACCCCATGTGGGCGATCGACGAGTACGCGATCAGCTTCTTCATGTCCTGCTGCACCAGCGCGACGAACCCGATGTAGGCGATCGCGATCAGCGACAGGCCGATGATCAGCCAGTCCAGCTCGCGACTGGCATCGGGCGTGATCGGCAGGCTGAATCGCAGGAAGCCGTAGCCGCCCATCTTCAGCATGATCGCGGCCAGCACCACGGATCCCCCGGTCGGCGCCTCGACGTGGGCGTCGGGCAGCCAGGTGTGCACCGGCCACATCGGGATCTTGACGGCGAACGCGGCGAAGAACGCCAGGAAGATCAGGATCTGCTCGGTGTGACCGAGCGGCATGAGCTGCATCGCCGCGATTTCGTAGGTGCCGGACTGCAGGTACATGTAGATCAGTGCGACCAGCATGAACACGGAGCCGAGAAAGGTGTAGAGGAAGAACTTCACTGTCGCGTAGACGCGACGCGTGCCGCCCCAGATCCCGATGATGATGAACATCGGAATCAGCATCGCCTCCCAGAACACGTAGAACAGCAGCCCGTCGAGCGCCGAGAACACGCCGATCATCACGCCTTCCATGATGAGGAAGGCGGCAAAGTACTGCGCCGGCTTCTTCTCGATGGTCGTCCAGGCGGCCAGCACCACCAGCGGCGTAATGAAGGTCGTCAGCAGCACCAGCGGCATGGCGATGCCGTCGACGCCGAGGTGATACCAGGCGTTGAGGTTGAGGATCCAGGGTGCCCGCTCCACGAACTGCATGGACGCGGTCGAGGTGTCGAAACCGGTCCACAGCGGCACGCTGAACGCAAAGGCCGCGACCGCCGTGGCCAGCGCGACCCAGCGGGCCAGCGCCGCCCGGCGCTCGCCCAGCGCCAGCACCGCGACCCCGCCGAGGATGGGCAGCCAGATGAGCGTACTCAGCAAGGGGAAGCCCGCCGGCATGTCAGGCTCCCCTCAGCAGCAACCAGCCCAGCATCAGCGATAGCCCGATGATCATGGCGAAGGCGTAGTGGTAGAGATAGCCCGTCTGGGCCTGGCGCATCACGCCGGACAGCATGCCGATCACTCGTGCCGAACCGTTCACCAGCGCGCCATCGATCACCTGCTGATCGCCCCGCTTCCACAAGCCGCTGCCGATCGCGCGCACGCCGACCGCCACCACGTTCTCGTTGAACCAGTCGAAGTAGTACTTGTTTTCCAGCAGCCGATGCAGCTTGAAGAAGCGTGCCTGCAGCATGTCCGGAATGTCGGGACGCTTCAGGTACAGGAACCAGGCCGTGAGCACCCCGGCGGCCGCCAGATAGAGCGCCGGCGAGCCGAGCGCGTGGGCCACGAACTGACCGGGACCGTGGAACTCCTCCCCCAGCCGCGCCAGCGGGCCCTCGGCACCCTGCTGGATCGAGCCGGCGAAGAACTCGCCGAACACGACGGGCCCGACGGTGAACCAGCCGATCACGACCGAAGGGATGGCCAGGGCAACGAGCGGCACCGTGACGACCCAGGGACTCTCGTGCAGGTGCTCGCGGGTGTGCTCGTCCATCCGCTCCTTGCCATGGAAGGTCAGGAACAGCAACCGGAAGCTGTACAACGCCGTGACGAACACGCCGAGGAGCACGCACCAGTACGCATAGCCGGCGCCCTCGACCCGCGAGCCGTGTACGGCCTCGATGATGATGTCCTTGGAGAAGAAGCCAGACATCCCGGGGAAGCCGATCAGCGCGAGCGAGCCCAGCACGCAGGTCACATAGGTGACGGGCAGGTATTTCCGCAGGCCACCCATCTTGCGCATGTCCTGCTCGTGGTGCATGGCGATGATGACCGAGCCGGCCGCCAGGAACAGCAGCGCCTTGAAGAACGCGTGGGTCATGAGGTGGAACACGCCCGCCGCGTAGGCGCCAGCCCCCAGCGCCACCGTCATGTAGCCGAGCTGCGACAACGTCGAGTAGGCCACGACGCGCTTGATGTCGTTGTTGACCAGGCCCAGCAGGCCCATGAACAGCGCGGTCGTGGCGCCGATCACGATGATGAAAGACAGCGCCGCCTGCGACAGCTCGAACACCGGCGACAGCCGCGCCACCATGAAGATCCCGGCGGTGACCATGGTGGCCGCATGGATCAGCGCGGAAATCGGCGTCGGGCCCTCCATCGAGTCCGGCAGCCACACGTGCAGCGGCACCTGCGCGGACTTGCCCATCGCGCCGATGAACAACAGGATGCAGATGATGGTGATGGCCTTGGTGGGCTCGCCGGGCGTCAGATAGATGTTCTGGCCCACGATCAGGTCAGTGCGCGCGAACGCCTCGGCGTAGTCCAGCGTCCCGGTATAGAACACGATGCCGGCGATGCCGAGCACGAAGCCGAAGTCCCCGATCCGGTTGACCACGAAGGCCTTCAGGTTGGCGAAAATCGCGGTCGGCTTCTTGTACCAGAAGCCGATCAGCAGGTAGGACACGAGCCCGACCGCCTCCCAGCCGAAGAACAGCTGCATGAAGTTGTTCGACATCACCAGCATCAGCATGGCGAATGTGAACAGCGAGATGTAGGCGAAGAACCGGTTGTAGCCGGGATCTTCGTGCATGTACCCGATGGTGTACACGTGGACCATCAACGACACGAATGTCACCACGGTCATCATCAACGCGGACAGGTTGTCGATCAGGAAGCCGACCTCGATCTGCATGCCGTCGCTGATGCCCCAGACGTACACCGTGCCGTTGAACACGGCCATGCCGTCCACCACCAGCAGCTTCAGCACCCAGGCGGAGAGCACGAACGACAGCGCGACGCCCGCGATGCACAGGGTGTGGGACACGGCGCGCCCGAGGAAGCGGCCGCCGAATCCGGCCAGCAGCGCCGCGACCAGCGGAGCCAGCACGATTGCGATGTAGACCTGCTCCATCGACATCATCAACCCTTCATGGTGTCGAGTTCCTCGACATTGATGCTGCGCCGCTCGCGGAACAGCACGACCAGTATCGCCAGACCTATGGCGGCCTCCGCGGCCGCCACCGTCAGGATGAAGAACACGAAGATCTGCCCGTCGAGGTTGCCGAGGAAGCGCGAGAACGCCACGAAGTTGAAGTTCACCGCCAGCAGCATCAGCTCGATGCACATCAGCAGCAGGATCACGTTCTTGCGGTTGAGAAAGATCCCGGCCACCGCGATGGCGAACAGGATGCCCGCCAGGAAGAGATAGTGGGACAGCGTGATCATGGCTCGCGCTCCGCGTCCATCTTCACCAGCCGCACGCGGTCCTCACGGCGCACCGCGACCTGCCGGCCGACGTCCTGGCTCTTCAGTCCCGGGCGCTTGCGCATGGTCAGGGTGATCGCCGCCACGATGGCGATCAGCAGGACCACGGCGGCGAGCTGGAAGGGGTACACGTACTGCGTGTAGAGCACCGCGCCGACGGCCTCGGTATTGCTGTAGCCCTCCGGCAGCGGGGCCGTGCCGCCGGTGACATCGAGGCCGGCGCGCTTCACCCACAAGACGTAGTAGAACTCGATCACCATGATCAGCGCGACCAGCACCCCGAGCGGCGCGTGACGGGCAAAGCCCTCGCGCAGTTTCGCGATGTTGATGTCCAGCATCATCACCACGAACAGGAACAGCACCATCACCGCGCCCACGTAGACCAGCACCAGCACGATCGCCAGGAACTCCGCCTCGATGAGCAGCCAGAGCACCGCGCTGTTGAAGAAGCACAGCACCAGGAACAGCACCGAATGCACCGGATTGCGTGAGGTGATCACGCCGATGGCGGCCCCCACCAGCACGGTGGCGAAGGCGTAGAAGAGGATCTCTATCAGCACCGTAACCCCTAGCGATAGCGCGAATCGGCAGTTCGATCGGCCGCTATCATCTCCTCGTAGCGCTCGCCGATGGCGAGCAACTTGTCTTTTGTCATGATGTTCTCGCCGCGGTTCTCCATGTGGTACTCGTGTATGCGAGTTTCCACGATGGCGTCCACCGGGCAGGCTTCCTCGCAGAAGCCGCAGTAAATGCACTTGAACAGGTCGATGTCGTAGCGGGTGGTGCGGCGCGTGCCGTCGTCGCCGACATCCGAATCGATGGTGATCGCGAGCGCCGGGCACACCGCCTCGCACAGCTTGCAGGCGATGCAGCGCTCCTGGCCGTTCGGGTAGCGGCGCAGCGCATGCAGTCCGCGAAACCGTGGCGACTGCGGCGCCTTCTCCTCCGGATAGCGGATGGTCACCTTGCGGGCGAAGAACTGCCGGATGGTCACCGACATCCCGACCAGCAATTCGGTCAGGAAGAAAGTCTTCAGCAGACTGCGGATGTTTGCCATGTCAGCGCCTCAGTCCGCCCACGGCCCGACCTTGAACCACACCATCACGCCCTCGACCGCTATCCAGACGAGCGTGATCGGAATCAGCACCTTCCAGCCGAGCCGCATGATCTGGTCGTAGCGGTAGCGCGGGAAGGTCGCGCGGATCCACAGGAACAGGAACAGGAAGAAGCCGATCTTGAGGAACAACCAGAAGAACGACGGCTCGGCCAGGAAAGTGCCCCCGACCAGTGGATAACCCTCGAAAGGCGACAGCCAGCCGCCCAGGAACAATATCGCTGCAAGCGCCGAGATCAGGATCATGTTGGCGTATTCGGGCAGCGCGAACAGCGTGGCGAACGCCGCGCCCGAATACTCGACGTGGAACCCGGCGACGATCTCCGACTCGCCCTCGGCGACGTCGAACGGCGCGCGGTTGGTCTCGGCAACGCCCGAAATGCAGTACACGATGAACAGCGGGAACAGCCAGAACCAGTGCCAGGCCAGTGCCCCGCCCTGCTGAGAGCGGACGATGTCGCCGAGGTTCAGGCTGCCGGCCGCCATGAGCACGCCCACCAGCGCGAAGCCCATGGCGATCTCGTAGGCGACGATCTGCGCGGCGGAACGCATCGCGCCGAGGAACGCATACTTCGAGTTGGACGCCCAGCCCGCCAGGATGACGCCGTAGACGCCGAGCGAGGTCAGCGCCAGCACGTACAGCAGTCCCGCGTTGATGTCGGCCAGCACGAAATCGGGCGAGAACGGAATGACCGCCCAGGCGGCCAGCGCCGGCACCAGCACGATCAGCGGGGCGATCAGGAACAACTTCTTGTCGGCACTCGCCGGCATGATCATCTCCTTCATCAGGAGCTTGAACACGTCGGCGAACGGTTGGGCCAGACCGCGCAGGAACGGCAGGCCGAAGAAAGACACCCGGTTGGGGCCGAGCCGCAGCTGCATGTAGCCGATGACCTTGCGCTCGGCCAGCGTCAGCATGGCGACGCAGACCACCACGGTGAGCATGATCCCCACTACCTGCGCAGTCGTCAGCAGGGCGGTCTGGGTGCCCGGGGACAGCGCGGTCCAGAAACTGGCGAGAGATTCCATTGCCTTGCGCCAGCCTCAGTAGTTCGCGACCGGACGTTGGGCCAGCGGCGTGCGCTGCAGGGCCGGCGAGCGCCGCACGATCGGATCGCCGCCGTACATCGGTACGTCCGCGACCCGACCCGTCGCGTCGGGCTGGATCTCCCGGGTGGGCGGCGTCGCTGCTGGGTGCGCCTGCCCGGGCAGCGCCCTGAGCTCGTCGCGCACCTGCTCGGCGGAGTCGTAGTCGAAGCCCTCCACGTCCAGCACGTTGCCGAGCACGCGCAGGACCTTCCAGCCCGGCCGCGCTTCCCCGAGTGGCTTGATGCAGCCGGCGTGGCTTTGCCAGCGGCCTTCGACGTTGACGAACGTCCCGGCCGTTTCCACGTAGGTGCCGACCGGCAGCAGCACGTCGGCCACTGCCCGCAGCTCGTCGGTGACGAACGGGGTGAGCGCGATGACCGTCGCCGCCTCGAGCGCCGCGCGGCTGCCCGGATGCGCGAGGTCCAACGCAGGATCGATGCCGCCAAACAGCACATAGCCCGCGCGGGGGGTGTCGAACATCGCCCGGGCATCGAGACCGGCCGGAGTCGCGGCTCTGCCACCCGCCAGGCGGTGCGGCAGTGCCCCGGCGATGGCGGCGCCGACCGCATTGCCACCGTCCGGCAAGTACCCGAGGGTTGCCCCAGTGAGCTCGGCCAGTGCCACGGCCGCCGCCCGCAGGTCGGCGAACGCCGAGTGACGGAACGCGAGCCCGCCAAGCAGCACCGCTCGCCGGCCCTCTCCGCCGAGCGAGGCGACCACCGCGCGATGCGCCGCGGTCACCTCGGCGCCCGCGACCAGTCGCGAGAGGTGCGCCGGAACGGGCTTGCCGGCGGCGTCGGCGGCGGCCTGGATCAGCCCGGCCAGCTCCGCCGGCATGCCCGCCGCGGTCACTGTGAGGTCCTCAAGGACCGGGAACAACACCGGGAAGGCCGCGGGATTCAGGAAGCTGACCTGCGCGCCGTGGCGGGTGGCGGCCATCCGCACCCGGTGCGCCAGGATCGGCGCCTCCTCGCGCAGGTGGCTGCCGACGACCAGCAGCGCCTTGACCGACGCCAGCTCCTCGATGGACATGCCGAGCCCCGGATACGGCGGATCCGCCGACGCGTCACGGAAATCGACCTGGCGCAAGCGGCTGTCGACGTTGCCGGAGCCGAGGCCGCGCGCCAGGCGGCCCAGCAGATAGAGCTCCTCGGTGGTGGCGATCGGTGCCGCGAGGAACCCGAGCGCCGCGGCGCCCCGCGTGGCGACGACGTCCCGCAGGCCCTGGGCCGCCGCCGTGAGCGCGGTCTCCCAGTCCACCGTGCGCCACTCGCCCCCTTCACGGACCATGGGCTTCTCGAGGCGGTCGTCGGCGTAGATCCCTTCGTAGGAAAAGCGATCGCGATCGGCGATCCAGGTCTCGTTGATGGCCTCGTTGTCGCGCGGCACGATGCGCAGCAGGCGGCCGCGCAGCACGTGCGCGCTGACGTTGGTGCCAACCGGATCGTGCGGTGACACCAGCGGATGCGTGGTCATTTCCCAGGAGCGCGCGCGATGCCGGAACGGCTTGGAATTCAGCGCCCCGACCGGGCACAGGTCGATGACGTTGCCGGACAGCTCGTGCTGCACCGTGCGTTCGACCCAGGTACCGATCTCCATGTGCTCGCCGCGTCCGGTGGTGCCCAGTTCCTGCATGCCGGCGATCTCCGCCGTGAAGCGCACGCAGCGGGTGCAGTGGATGCAGCGCGTCATGTCGGTGGAGATGAGCGGCCCGAGGTCCTTGTCCTTGACGACGCGCTTGCGCTCGTCGAAACGCGACACCGAGCTGCCGAAGCCCTGCGCCAGGTCCTGCAGTTCGCACTCGCCGCCCTGGTCGCAGATCGGGCAATCGAGCGGGTGGTTGATGAGCAGGAATTCCATGGTCGCCTTCTGCGCGGCGATCGCCCGCGGCGAGCGCGTGAAGACCTTCATGCCCTCCGAGACCGGCGTGGCGCAGGCCGGCAACGGCTTCGGCGCCTTCTCGACCTCGACCAGGCACATGCGGCAGTTCGCCGCGACGGACAGCTTGTCGTGATAGCAGAAACGCGGGATGTAGATGCCCGCCTCGTCCGTCACCTGGATGAGCATGGCCCCCTTGCGCGCGCGCAGGGTCTTGCCGTCGACCTCGATGTTGACCAGATCGTCGCTCATGCTGCCTGGGCCCGTGGATCGACGATGCTGCGACCGCCATTCGCGATCATGTACTCGAACTCGTGGCGGAAACGGCGCACGAAGCTCTGCACCGGCCAGGCCGAGGCGTCGCCCAGCGCGCAGATGGTATGTCCTTCGATCTGGTTGGCGACCCCGACCAGCAGGTCGATGTCCTCGATGCGCCCTTCCCCGGCGAGAATCCGGCGCACCACGCGATTCATCCAGCCCGTTCCTTCGCGGCAGGGCGTGCACTGGCCGCAGGACTCGGCCATGTAGAAACGGGAGATGCGCTCCAGCACGCGGACCATGCAGGTGGTCTCGTCCATGACGATGACGGCGGCGGAGCCGACCGCCGAACCCGCCTTGCGCAGCGCGTCGTAGTCCATCGTGCAGTCGATGATGGCCTCGGCCGGCAGCACCGGCACCGAGGAGCCACCGGGAATGACCGCCTTGAGCGCCTTGCCGCCGCGCATGCCGCCGGCGATCTCCAGCAGGTCGCGGAACGGAATGCCCAGCGGCAGCTCGTAGTTGCCCGGCTTGTTGACGTGCCCCGAGACCGAGAAGATCACCGTGCCGCCGGCGTTCGTCGCGCCGAGCTCGGCGAACCACTTCGCGCCCTTGCGCAGGATGGTCGGCACGCTGGCGAAACTCTGCGTGTTGTTGATCGTGGTCGGCCGCCCGTACAGGCCGAAGTTCGCCGGGAACGGCGGCTTGAAGCGCGGCTTGCCCTGCTTGCCCTCCAGCGACTCGAGCAGCGCGGTTTCCTCGCCGCAGATGTACGCACCCGCGCCGACATAGGCATGCAGGTCGAAGTCGACGCCGGAGCCCCGTATGTCGCGTCCCAGCAGGCCCGCCGCATAGGCTTCCTGCAGCGCCGCCTCGAAGCGCGGCACCGGCTCGGCCAGGAACTCGCCGCGGATGTAGTTGTAGCCGACCGTCGCGCCCATCGCGTAGCCACCGATCGCCATGCCCTCGATCAGCGCATGCGGGTTGTAGCGCAGGATGTCGCGATCGTGGCAGGTGCCCGGCTCGCTTTCGTCCGAGTTGCACACGACGTACTTCTGGCCCGGCGCATTGCGCGGCATGAAGCTCCACTTGAGACCGGTCGGGAAGCCGGCGCCGCCGCGGCCCCTCAGACCGGAAGCCTTGAGCTCCTCGATGATCTCGGCCGGCGGCGTCTTCTCGCGCAGGATCTTCTCCCACGCGTCATAGCCACCGATGCGGCGATAGGTCGGCAGCGTCCAGCTCTGCTCGTACTGCAGCGGCTCGAAGACGACCTGGTTCATGGGGTAGTTCTGCACGTTACTTGACCGTATCCAGAATGCGGGTTGCCGTCTCGGGCGTCAGGTTCTCGTAGTAGACGTGATCGACCATCATCATCGGCGCGTTGTTGCAGGCGGCCAGGCATTCCTCTTCGCGCTTCAGGATAGAACTTGCCGTCGGGCGTGCTCTCGCCGGTCCTGATGCCGAGATGCTTCTCCACGGCCTCGACGATGTCGTCCGACCCGCACAGCATGCAGCTGATGTTGGTGCAGACCGAGACGTGCACCCGCCCGACCGGCCTGGTCTCGAACATCGAGTAGAACGTGGCGACCTCGTACACCTGCACGGGAGGCAGCTCGAGATAGGCGGCCACCGCATCCATCAGCTCGGCGGTCAGGTAGCCGTCGTTCTGGTGCTGCGCGGCGCGCAGGGCCGCGATCACCGCCGAACGCTTGCGATCGGGCGGGAACTTGGCGACCCAGTGGTCGATTTCGTGGCGGGTGTGCTCAGACAGCACGCTCGCGGGCAGTCGATTCAGCCTGGCTCACCGGTCGATCTCTCCGAATACGATGTCCATGGTGCCGATCACCGCGACGACGTCGGCGAGCATGTGGCCGCGGACCATCTCGTCCATCGCCGACATGTGCGCGAAACCCGGCGCACGGCACTTCAGGCGATAGGGCTTGTTGGCGCCGTCCGATACCAGCCAGACGCCGAACTCGCCCTTGGGCGCCTCGACCGCCGCGTAGGTCTCGCCCGCGGGCACGCAGTAGCCCTCGGTGAACAGCTTGAAGTGGTGGATCAGCGATTCCATGTCGTCCTTCATGTCCTCGCGCGACGGCGGCGTGAGCTTGTGGTCCGCGAGCATCACCGGGCCCGGGATTGGCCCGCAGCCACTCGACGCACTGGCGGATGATCCGGTTCGACTGGCGCAGCTCCTCGACCCGCACCAGGTAGCGGTCGTAGCAGTCGCCGTTGACGCCGACCGGAATGTCGAAGTCCATGCGGTCGTAGACCTCGTACGGCTGCTTCTTGCGCAGGTCCCAGGCGATGCCGGAGCCACGCAGCATCGGACCCGAGAAACCCAGCTGCAGCGCGCGCTCCGGCGACACCACGCCGATGCCGACGGTGCGCTGCTTCCAGATGCGGTTGTCGGTCAGCAGCGTCTCGTATTCGTCGACGCAGGCCGGGAAGCGTTCGGTGAAGTCCCAGATGAAATCGAGCAGCGAACCCGAGCGGTTCCGGTTGAGGCGCTCGAGGTCCGCGGCACTGCGCCAGCGCGAAGCCTGGTACTGCGGCATCGTCGCCGGCAGGTCGCGATAGACACCGCCCGGCCGATAGTAGGTGGCGTGCATGCGCGTGCCGGAGACGGCCTCGTAGCAGTCCATCAGGTCTTCGCGCTCGCGGAATGCGTAGAGGAAGACCGTCATGGCGCCGATGTCGAGGGCGTGCGAGCCGAGCCACATCAGGTGATTCAGGATGCGGGTGATCTCGTCGAACATCACCCGGATGTACTGCGCCCGCTCGGGCGGCCGGATACCCAGCAGCTTCTCGATGGCGAGCACGTAGGCGTGCTCGTTGCACATCATCGAGACGTAGTCCAGCCGATCCATGTAGCCGATCGACTGGTTGAAGGGCTTCGACTCGGCCAGCTTCTCGGTGGCGCGATGCAGCAGCCCGATGTGCGGATCGGCCTTCTGGATGACCTCGCCGTCCATCTCGAGCACCAGGCGCAGCACGCCGTGCGCCGCCGGATGCTGCGGGCCGAAGTTCATGGTGAAGTTGCGGATCTCAGCCACGATCCGGCGCCTCGCGCAGCACGGGATCGTAACGATTGTCCTGGCGGATGACCTTCGGCACCACGGTGCGCGGCTCGATGCTCACCGGCTCGTAGACGACGCGGCGCTGCTCGGGGTCGTAGCGCACCTCGACATTGCCCGTCAGCGGGAAGTCCTTGCGGAACGGATGCCCGATGAAACCGTAGTCGGTGAGTATGCGGCGCAGGTCCGGGTGGCCGCGGAACAGGATGCCGAACAGGTCGAAGGCCTCGCGTTCGAACCAGTTGGCCGACGCCCATACGCCGCACACGGAATCGAGCATCGGCGGCTCGTCGCCGATGCAGTAGCAGCGCAGGCGGATGCGGTGGTTGTTGGCCACCGACAGCAGGTGATAGGTCACCGCGAACCTCGGCCGTGCGAGCGGCGCCGCGGGGGCCGTTCCGAGCCTCGAGACGCCGCGGCTGAAGCCGGTCGCGGTGGCTGCGCGCGTGCGCCACTCGTCATGACCGTGATCGAGGTAGTCGATACCGGCCGCGTCGATCAACTGCTCGAAGCCGAACTCGGCCTCGTCGCGCAGGCGCGTGCACACCTCGACGAGCTGCGACGCGTTAACCTCAAAAGTGAGCTCGGCCGGCAGCGACGCAAGACGCTTCAACCGCGCGCCGAACCGGGCTTCGACGGCTGCTGCGAGGCTTTCGATTCGGGTCATGCTCATGTCAACTGGCGATCGTGCTGGTCCGGCGGATCTTGTTCTGCAGCTGGATGATTCCGTACACCAGCGCCTCGGCCGTCGGCGGGCAGCCCGGTACGTACACGTCCACGGGGACGATGCGGTCGCAGCCGCGGACGACGGCATAGGAGTAGTGGTAGTAGCCACCACCATTCGCACAGGAGCCCATCGAAATGACCCAGCGCGGCTCCGCCATCTGGTCATAGACCTTGCGCAGCGCGGGCGCCATCTTGTTCACCAGCGTTCCCGCGACGATCATCACGTCCGACTGGCGCGGGCTGGGGCGGAACACCACGCCGAAGCGATCCAGGTCGTAGCGCGCCGCGCCGGCATGCATCATTTCGACCGCGCAGCAGGCGAGGCCGAATGTCATCGGCCAGAGCGAGCCCGTGCGGGCCCAGTTCATCAATCCGTCAACGCTCGTGACCAGAAAGCCACGCCCTTCGGGAGCATCGGGGCTTGCGGTCAGTCCCATTCCAGCGCGCCCTTCTTCCACTCGTAGATGAAGCCGACGATGAGCACGGTCAGGAAGACCGCCATGGACAGCAGGCCGAAGCCACCGATGGCGTCGAGCGAGACCGCCCAGGGAAACAGGAACGCGATCTCAAGGTCGAAAATGATGAACAGGATCGCGACCAGGTAGTAGCGGACGTCGAACTTCATCCGCGTATCTTCGAAGGCCTCGAAGCCGCACTCATAGGGGGAAAGCTTCTCGGAATCCGGACGGCGTGGCCCGAGCACGTAGCCCACCACCAGCAGCACGGCGCCGAAGGCCCCGGCGACCGCCAGAAAAATCAGGATTGGCAGGTAGTTATCGAGCATCAGGGAAGAAAACCCACGGTTGGCGGAAGCCCCGCCTCAAGCCCGCTATTCTACCCGTCCGTGCGCTCGGGCGTCACCCCGGCGAGCGGCCGGGAAACCGTCGTGCAGGACAGCTCCAAAACGAATCGGGCCCGGATTACCGGGCCCGATGGATGCTTGGTGCCGACGGTCGGACTCGAACCGACACGGGTTTCCCCACTAACCCCTCAAGCTAGCGCGTCTACCAATTCCGCCACGTCGGCAATCAAAAGAAACTTCCGGATGAGGAGGCGCTTACGGCGCCTTGTCGTCGGCCGGAGGGGACGCCGGCGCCACGGCCGGAATGTCGTTCTCGCCCAGCCCGCCATTGATCGCGGGAGCCGGCAGCTCATCGAGGGCCTGTGGCGCCGGCTCGGCCGGCACGGTGTCGATCAGGCTCTTCGGCGCCTCGACGCGCTGCGACGCCACGAAGGTCAACGCCAGGCTGGTCACGAAGAACAGCGTCGCGACGACCGCGGTCGCCTTGGACAGGAAAGTCGCCGAGCCGCGCGCGCCGAACACCGTGCCCGATGCGCCGGCGCCGAAGCCGGCGCCCGCATCGGCACCCTTGCCGCGCTGGATCAGCACGAGAGCCACGATGGCGGCGCACAAGGTCAGGTGCGCAATGATGAGCAGAGTATTCAGCATCGGATCAATCCGGTTTCCTATTCCTGGCCGCGGCCGGCCCGGCAGATGCGGCGGAATTCCTCACCGTTCAACGAGGCCCCGCCGACCAGGCCACCATCCACGTCTGGCATCGCGAACAGCTCATCGGCATTCGCTGCCTTGACGCTGCCGCCGTACAGGATTCGCAGGCAAGCCGCCAGTTTAGCATCCTTTTCCGCAATCCGCGCCCGCAGCAGGGCGTGGACCTCCTGGGCCTGGGCCGGGGTCGCGGTCTTGCCGGTGCCGATCGCCCAGACCGGCTCGTAGGCCAGGGCCGCCTTCTCGAAGGCGCCCGCGCCTGCCACGTCGAGCACCGCATCGAGCTGCCGCAGCACGACCGCCGCAGTCTGGCCCGCCTCGCGCTCCTCCAGGGACTCGCCGACACAGAGGATCGGGACCAGCTTCTCCCGCTGGGCCGCCACGAACTTGCGCGCCACGAGCTGGTCGTCCTCGCCATACAGGCTGCGCCGCTCGGAATGGCCGACCAGGACGTAGCTGCAGCCGACGTCGGCCAGCATCGCCGCCGAAACCTCGCCGGTGTGGGCGCCGAGCGCCTCGGCGCATACGTCCTGCGCGCCGAGCGCGATGCCGCTGTCCTTGAGCAGCCGGCCGGCCTCCCACAGATAGACGAACGGCGGGCAGACGAGGACTTCGGCCGGCGCAGCTTCGGACGCCATGGCCAGGATGTCCTGGATCAGCGCCGCGTTCTCGCTGCGCGAGCCGTGCATCTTCCAGTTTCCGGCCACCAGGATTCGGCGCATCGACAGGCTCCTTGCCCGGTTCGGGTCCTCGACGGGCGCGGAAGGATAAGCGCCCTGTCCGGTCAGATCAATGGCGCCGCCGTCGCCTCAGGCGGCCGCCGGGGCCGCACGGCGCACGGCCTCGGCCAGGGCAGCGGCGTGCGCGCCGACCGACTCGGCATTCTCGCCCTCCACCATCACGCGGATCACCGGCTCCGTGCCCGAGGCGCGCAGCACGACGCGGCCGCGGCCGGCCAGCGCCTTCTCGACTTCCGCGACGGCGGCCCGCACGGCCGGATCGCTGTTGGCGTCGAACCGCTGCGAGACGCCCACATTCAGCAGTTTCTGGGGAAAGCGCTTCATTCCCGCGGCCAGCTCGGCGAGGCGTTTGCCCGAGCGCTTCATGGCCGCCAGTACCTGCAGGCCGGCAATCAGCCCATCCCCGGTGGTCGTCTTGTCCAGACACAGCAGGTGACCGGACGTCTCGCCGCCCAGGATGCCGCCGTGCTCGCGCAGCATCTGGATCACATAGCGGTCGCCGACCGCGGCGCGCCGAAAGCCGACGCCGAGATCCTTCAAGGCGAGCTCCAGGCCGATGTTGCTCATCACGGTTCCGACCACCGGGCCGCTCAGCCCGCCGGTCGCCAGGCGATCGCCGGCCAGCACGTAGAGCAGCTGGTCGCCGTCCACGATGCGCCCGAGATGGTCGACCATGACCAACCGGTCACCGTCGCCGTCCAGCGCGATGCCGGCGTCGGCGCGCACGCCCGTCACGGTGGTCCGCACCAGCTCCGGATGCATCGAGCCACAGCCCTCATTGATGTTGCGGCCGTTCGGCGAGCAGCCAATCGGGATGATCTCGGCGCCGAGATCGGCAAGCACGCGCGGTGCGACCTTGTAGGCGGCGCCGTTGGCGCAGTCGATGACGACCTTCAGGCCGGTCAGGTCGAGTCCGGGCGGCATCGAGGCGGCGCAGAAGTCCTGATAGAGCGTCCGCTGCTTGTCGACGCGCACTGCGCGGCCGAGCCGCCCGGATTCCAGCGTCGTGGCCGGCTCCTCGAGGTAGGACTCGATCTCCGCCTCGACCTCGTCAGGCAGCTTGCTGCCGTCGCGGTCGAAGAACTTGATGCCGTTGTCCTCGTAGAGATTGTGCGAGGCGCTGATCACCACCCCGAAACTGCACTCGAGCGGCTTCAGCATGTAGGCGATGCCCGGCGTCGGCAGCGGGCCGATCAGCTTCACGCTGACGCCGGCCGCGACGAAGCCGGCTTCGAGCGCGGATTCGAACATGTACCCCGACAGCCGTGTGTCCTTGCCGACGAGGACCGAGCCGCCCTCGGGCGCCAGCACGCGCGCGGCCGCCCCGGCGAGCCGCAGCGCGAACTCGACCGTCATCGGATGCTCGCCGACCCGGCCCCGCACGCCGTCCGTCCCGAAGTACTTTCTGCTCATGGTCCTTCCTGCCTGACTTGCAACTCCCGGCCGGCGCGCACTGCAGCGTCGCAGAGCGCAGCGGCCACGCGCACGGCATCCACCGTCGCGGCGACGTCGTGGGCGCGGACGATGGCGGCGCCGCGCTCCACCGCCAGGGCCGCGAGCGCCACGCTGCCGGCGAGACGGGCCTCCACGCCGCGGCCCGTCAGCTGCCCCAGCAGGCTCTTGCGCGACAATCCCACCAGCACCGGCAGCCCCTGACTGCAGAACTCGCCAAGCCGCGCCAGCAAGGCCAGATTATGCGCCGTCGTCTTGCCAAAGCCGAACCCCGGGTCGATCACGAGCCGCCCTCGATCGACGCCCGCGGCCAGGCAGGCCGCGACGCGTTCCGCCAGGAACGCGGCCACTTCGTCGACGACGTCGTCGTAAACCGGATCCTGTTGCATGGTGCCGGGCTCGCCGCGCATGTGCATCAGGCACAGGGCGGCGTCGCTGGCGGCGACCGCCTCGAGCGCGCCGGGCTCACGCAGCGCGCCGACGTCGTTGATCATCGCCGCGCCGGCCGCAATGGCTGCACGCATGACCTCCGCCTTGCGCGTATCGACCGAGATCGGCACGGGCAGCCGCGGCGCGAGGCGCTCCACCAGCGGCACGACACGGGCCATCTCCTCGGCCAGCGGCACGGAACGAGCACCAGGCCGCGTTGATTCGCCGCCAATGTCGATGATGCCCGCGCCTTCCTCCACCATCGCGAAGGCCCGCCGGACGGCGGCCTCGGGCTGGTCGAAATGGCCGCCGTCGGAGAAGGAGTCGGGAGTGATGTTGAGCACGCCCATGACGACGGGCGTGGAGAGATCGAGATCGAAGTCGCGGCACTTGAGCTGCATGGGAACGGCGAGCGTCCCTGGAGACGCCGCGCCGGGAGGGGCCATCGACCCCTCCCGGCGGGATTCCTCAATGCTGACTTGCAGGAGGACCGACGGTCGGGCCGACCGGCACGCTGTCCGGCGCGGGAGCGCCGCCGGTCGGCGTACCGGTGTCCTCCCAACCGTGCGGCGGGCGCGGGGTGCGGCCGGCCATGATGTCCTTGATCATTTCCTCGTCGATCGTCTCGTAGCGGATCAGGGCCTCGGACATCACGTGCAGCTTGTCGAGATGCGTCGTCAGGATGTCACGGGCGCGCTCGAAATTGCCGTCGATCAGGCGCCGGATCTCCTCGTCGATGGCGTCCCGGGTCTTGTCGCCCACCTGCTTGTGCTGCGTGACCGACCGGCCCAGGAATACCTCGCCATCGTCCTCGGCGTAGGTCAGCGTGCCGAGACGCTCGGACAGCCCCCACTTGGTGACCATGTTGCGGGCCAGCTCGGTGGCGCGCTCGATGTCGTTCGAGGCACCCGTGGTGACCGACTCGGGCCCGAACACGATCTCCTCCGCGACCCGACCGCCAAACAAGGTGGCAATGCGACTCTCGAGAAGGCGCTTGCTGGTGCTGTAACGATCCGCTTCCGGCAGGAACATCGTCACGCCGAGCGCCCGCCCGCGCGGGATGATGGTGACCTTGTACACCGGGTCATGCTCCGGCACGTTCAGGCCGACGATTGCGTGACCCGCCTCGTGATAGGCGGTCAAGCGCTTTTCTTCCTCGGACATGACCATCGACCGGCGCTCTGCGCCCATCATGATCTTGTCCTTGGCGCGCTCGAACTCTTCCATGCTGACCGTGCGCTTGTTGGCACGCGCCGCGAACAGCGCCGCCTCGTTCACCAGGTTCATCAGGTCGGCACCGGAGAATCCGGGCGTCCCGCGCGCGATGATCGAGGGCTTGACGTCCTCGCCAACCGGCACGCGACGCATGTGGACCTTGAGGATGTGCTCGCGTCCGCGCACGTCGGGCAACGGCACGACGACCTGCCGGTCGAAGCGGCCGGGACGCAGCAGCGCCGGATCGAGAACGTCGGGGCGGTTGGTGGCGGCGATGACGATCACGCCTTCGTTGCCCTCGAAGCCGTCCATCTCGACCAGCAACTGGTTGAGCGTCTGCTCGCGCTCGTCGTGGCCGCCGCCCAGCCCGGCACCGCGATGACGGCCGACGGCGTCGATTTCGTCGATGAAGATGATGCACGGGGCGTGCTTCTTGGCCTGCTCGAACATGTCGCGCACGCGCGACGCACCGACGCCGACGAACATCTCGACGAAGTCCGAGCCGGAAATGGTGAAGAACGGAACCTTGGCTTCGCCGGCGATGGCGCGCGCCAGCAGGGTCTTGCCGGTGCCGGGCGAGCCGACCATCAGCACGCCCTTGGGAATCTTGCCGCCCAGCTTCTGGAACTTGGCCGGGTCCTTCAGGAAGTCGACGATTTCGGTCACTTCCTCCTTGGCCTCGTCGACGCCCGCGACGTCGGCGAAGGTGACCGCCACCTGATCCTCGGACAGCAGCCGGGCACGGCTCTTGCCGAACGACATCGCCCCGCGGCCGCCCGCGCCACCCTGCATCTGGCGCATGAAGTACACCCAGACGCCGATCAGCAGCAGGATCGGGAAGGACGAGATCAGCAATTGAACGAGCAGCGACTGGCGCTCCGGCGGCGCGGCGTCGAACTGCACGCCCTCGGACTGCAGCAGGCCGATGAGCGCGGAGTTGTCGGTTTCCGGATTGTAGGTGACGTAGTCCTCGCCACTCACCTTGCGCCCTTCGATGGTGTCGCCCTTGAAGGTGGCCGTGCCAATGCTGTTGTTCTTCACTTCCTCGAGGAACGCCGAGTAAGTGAGCCGATTGGGGGCTGAGCGGGGGGTGCCGAAATTTGAGAACACCATGAGCAGGACGACCGCGATGATCACCCACAAGACGATGTTCTTGGTCAGATCGTTCAACGTGTTCTCCTGCCGGTTCTAACCACCTGTTCGGGGGACTTGGACCGGCCGATTCAGGGGAGGTTCGAAGGTACTACGAGCGGCGACTTCTGGCCAGTGAACAGGTCTCGCGCACCCGCGACAGCCGCTCACCCTGCGGGTGGGGCCGAGAGCGGCCATAATCAAGCTCCGGACCTATAATCGGCGTATGTCACTTACTGCAAACCAGAAGAAGTTTCTCCGCGGTGCCGGCCACAAGCTCGAGCCGGTCGTGCTCATCGGGCAGCACGGGCTGACGCCGGGCGTGGTCGCGGAGATGGATCTGGCGCTCGAGACCCACGAACTGGTCAAGGTGCGGGCCCGTGTCGGAGACCGCTCCCAGCGCGCCCGGGTCCTTTCGAGCCTGGCGGAACAGACCCGCTCCGAGCTGGTGCAGACCATCGGAAACGTCGGCCTATTTTATAGGCCAGACAATGAGTTACCAGCGATCCTTCTACCAGATTCTTGATAAAGAACCGGCTAGACGTAGCGCACGTCCACGATTTCGTAGGACTTGGTGCCACCCGGGGCGACGACCTCCACCTCGTCGCCGGCGACCTTGCCTACCAGCGCCCGCGCGATCGGCGAGTTGATCGAGATCAGCCCCTGGCGGATATCGGCCTCGTCGTCGCCGACGATCTGATAGGTCACGGCGCCGCCATCGTCGGATTCCAGATCCACGGTGGAGCCGAAGACCACCTTCTCGCCCGGTGGCAGCGCCGCCGGGTCGATGACGTGGGCGTGCGACAGCCGCCACTCGATTTCCTTGATCCGCCCCTCGATGAAGCCCTGCTGCTCGCGCGCGGCGGCATACTCGGCGTTCTCCGACAGGTCGCCATGGGCACGGGCTTCCGCTATCGCCTTGATGACCGCCGGCCGGTCCTGGCCCTTCAGCTTCTTGAGCTCGACCCGCAGCTTCTCGGCGCCGCGCAGGGTTATCGGAGTTCTCGTCACGGGCTCAGCTCCTGGTGAAGGTCCTGCAACCGGTTGACCGCCATGTCGGCCAAATGGTCCAGCGCGTCGCACGTCGCGCGCGCGGCGGAGACCGTCGTGTAGTAAGTCACCTTGCGCGCCACCGCTTCGCGGCGGATCGAATGCGACTCCCGGATCGCCAGCTTGCCTTCTGTCGTGTTCACGATCAAATCGATCTCGTCGTTCTTGATCATGTCGACGATGTGCGGCCGCCCCTCCCGCACCTTGAGGGCCCGCCGGCAGACGATGCCCGCCGCCTCGAACTCGCGGGCCGTCCCCTCGGTGGCAACGATCTCGAAGCCCTTCGCGACCAGGCGCTTCGCGACCTCGATGGCAGCGGCCTTGTCGCGGTCGCGCACGCTGAACAGCACCACGCCGCGGGTCGGCAGATGTGAGCCGGCCGCAGTCTGTGACTTGGCATAGGCCTCGCCGAAAGTCCGGCCGGTACCCATCACCTCGCCGGTCGATTTCATCTCGGGGCCGAGTATGGGGTCGCTCTCGGGGAACTTGTTGAACGGGAAAACGGCTTCCTTCACCGAGTAGTAGGCCGGCACCCGCTCGTCGAGCGCGCCCAGCTCCCTGAGCGTCCGGCCGGTCATGACCCGCGCTGCGATCTTGGCCAGTGGCCGGCCGGTGGCCTTGGACACGAACGGCACGGTCCGCGATGCGCGCGGATTCACCTCCAGCACGTAGACGATGCCGTTCTGTATCGCGAACTGTACGTTCATGAGCCCGACGACGTTGAGCGCCAGGGCCATCTTGCGGGTCTGGTCGCGCAGCTGGTCCTGCACCGCGGCAGACAGCGTCGCCGGCGGCAAGGAACAACTCGAGTCCCCGGAATGCACCCCCGCCTGCTCGACGTGCTCCATGATGCCGCCGATCAGGACGTCCTTGCCGTCGCAGATGGCGTCGACGTCCACCTCGGTCGCGACGTCCAGGAAGCGATCGAGCAACACCGGGCTGTCGTTCGAAACCTTGACCGCCTCCTTCATGTACTGGCGCAGGTCATCCTCCGAATAGACGATCTCCATCGCCCTGCCGCCCAGCACGTAGGACGGGCGCACCACCAGCGGAAAGCCGACCTCGCGCGCCAGGACCACCGCCTGTTCCTCCGCGCGGGCCGTCGCGTTCGCCGGCTGTCGCAGGCCGAGTTTCGTGATGGACTGCTGGAAGCGCTCGCGGTCCTCGGCGACGTCGATCGCGTCCGGCGTGGTGCCGATGATGGGCGCGCCGGCGGCCGCCAGGGCCCGCGACAGCTTCAGCGGCGTCTGCCCGCCGTACTGGACGATCACGCCCTCCGGCTTTTCTTTCTCGATGACCTCCATGACGTCTTCAAAGGTCAACGGCTCGAAATACAGCCGGTCCGAAGTGTCGTAGTCCGTCGACACGGTTTCCGGGTTGCAGTTGATCATGATCGTCTCATAGCCATCCTCGCGCAGCGCGAGCGATGCGTGGACGCAGCAGTAATCGAACTCGATGCCCTGGCCGATACGGTTCGGCCCGCCACCCAGGATGACCACCTTGCTGCGATCCGTCGGGGCAGACTCGCACTCCTCCTCGTAGGTCGAGTAGAGATACGCGGTGGACGTCGCGAATTCGGCCGCGCAGGTATCCACGCGCTTGTAGACCGGGCGCAGGTCGTAGGAATGGCGGCGCGAGCGGATCTGTCGTTCCTCGACGCCGGTGGCCCGGGCCAGCAGCGAGTCCGAGAAGCCCTTGCGCTTCAGCACGCGCAACCGATCCCGGGTCAGGCCAGCAAAGCCGTCCGCCACCACGCGCTCTTCCTCGCGCACCAGGTCCTCGATCTGCGCCAGGAACCACGGATCGATGCGCGAATGCTCGTATACACGCTGCTGGCTCCAGCCTGCGCGGAAGGCGTCGGCCACGTACAGCAGCCGGTCGCTGCCGGGATGGCGCAACTCGTGCGCCAGCACCTGCTCCGAGTCGTCATCGAGCGGCAGTCCAATCACCGGCACCAGCCCGTCGAAGCCCGTCTCGAGGCTGCGCAGGGCCTTCTGCAGCGACTCCTGGAAGGTACGCCCGAAGGCCATCGCCTCGCCCACGGACTTCATCTGGGTGGTCAACCGATCGTTGGCGCCGGGGAACTTCTCGAAAGTGAAGCGCGGTACCTTGGTGACCACGTAGTCGATCGCGGGCTCGAACGAAGCCGGCGTGGCGCCACCCGTGATCTCGTTCCGCAGCTCGTCGAGGGTATAGCCGACCGCCAGCTTGGCCGCGACCTTGGCGATCGGGAAGCCCGTGGCCTTGGAGGCCAGCGCCGATGAACGCGACACCCGCGGATTCATCTCGATGACCAGCAGCCTGCCGTCCTCCGGACTGACCGCGAACTGGACATTCGAGCCGCCGCATTCGACCCCGATCTTGCGCAGCACGGCGATCGACGCGTCGCGCATGCGCTGGTATTCCTTGTCGGTGAGGGTCTGCGCCGGCGCCACGGTGATCGAGTCGCCGGTATGCACGCCCATCGGATCGAGATTCTCGATGGAGCAGATGATGATGCAGTTGTCCTTCTTGTCGCGGACCACCTCCATCTCGAATTCCTTCCACCCGAGCACCGACTCCTCGATCAGCACCTCGTTGGTCGGCGAGGCATCCAGGCCACCGGAGACGATGGTCTCGAACTCCTCGCGATTGAAGGCGATGCCGCCACCCGAGCCACCCAGCGTGAACGAGGGCCGGATGACGGTCGGAAAGCCGACTTCCGCCTGGACGGCAAGCGCCTCCTCCATGCTGTGGGCGATGTAGGAACGCGGCGTCTCCAGGCCGATTTCGCGCATGGCGTTGCGGAACAGCTCGCGGTCCTCGGCCATGTCGATCGCGTCGCGCGAAGCGGCGATCAGCTCGACGCCGAACTTCTCCAGCACGCCCTCGCGGACCAGGTCGAGCGCGGCGTTGAGGGCGGTCTGCCCGCCCATCGTGGGCAGCAGCGCATCCGGCCGCTCCTTCTCGATGATGCGCGCGATCGTGCGCCACTCCACCGGCTCGATGTAGACGGCGTCGGCCATCTCCGGGTCGGTCATGATGGTCGCCGGGTTCGAGTTGACCAGGATGACCCGGTAGCCCTCCTCCCGGAGCGACTTGCAGGCCTGGGCGCCCGAGTAGTCGAACTCGCAGGCCTGCCCGATGATGATCGGGCCCGCCCCGATGATCAGCACGCTCTGTATGTCGGTTCTTTTCGGCATTCAGGCGTCACTCGCGCGCTGTGCAATCCGCGCCCGCAGCAGCGCCTGCAGACGGCGCACCATCAGGTAGACGAAGTGCTCGAACAAGGGCTTGACGTCGTGCGGGCCCGGACTCGCCTCGGGATGTCCCTGGAACGAGAACGCCGCACGGTCGGTGCGGGCCACGCCCTGCAGCGAACCATCGAACAACGACCGGTGGGTCGCCCGCAGGTTGTCCGGCAGGGTCGACTCGTCGACCGCGAAACCATGGTTCTGGCTGGTAATGAACACGCGTCCCGAGTCGAGGTCCTGGACCGGGTGGTTGGCGCCGTGGTGGCCGAACTTCATCTTGACGGTCCGCGCGCCGCTGGCCAGCGCCAGCAATTGATGCCCGAGGCAGATGCCGAACACCGGGATGTCGGTGTCGAGGATCCGCCGGATGGCGTTGATGGCGTACTCGCAGGGTTCGGGATCACCGGGTCCATTCGAGAGGAAGACTCCGTCCGGCGACAGCGCCAGGACTTCCTCCGCGGGGGTCTGCGCGGGCACGACGCTGACCCGGCAGCCGTGGTCGGCCAGCAGCCGCAGGATGTTGCGCTTGATGCCGAAGTCGTAGGCGACCACGTGCAGGCGCGAGGCCTGCCGCGATTGACGCGCCTCGACCCGCCAGATGCTGCCCTCGTTCCACTGATAGGGCTTGCGCACGCTGACCACCTTGGCGAGGTCCATCCCCTTCAGTCCCGGGAACTTGCGTGCCGCACGCACCGCGGCGTCGGCGTCGACGTTGTCGCCGGTCATGATGCAACCGGCCTGGGCACCTTTCTCGCGCAGGACGCGCGTCAGGCGGCGCGTGTCGATGTCGGCGATTGCGACGATGCCGCCGCGCTCCAGGAATGCCTGCAGCGAACTGGCCGCACGCCAGTTGGAATGCAGCAGCGGCAGATCGCGGATCACGAGCCCGGCCGCGTGTATCTGGCGCGACTCCAGATCCTCCGGGGTCGCGCCGGTGTTGCCGATATGCGGATAGGTCAGGGTGACGATCTGGCGGCAGTAGGACGGGTCGGTCAGGATCTCCTGGTAGCCCGTCATGGCCGTATTGAATACGACTTCCCCGGTGGTGTTGCCGCGGCTGCCTACGGACAGTCCCCGAAACACCGTGCCGTCCTGCAGGGCGAGCACCGCGGGCGTCGTCGTCACTCAGGTCCTCCTTCCCGGACCCACGCACCCGGCAAAATTGCGCGAGGGCGCATACAACTAGCGGGAGGAGCCGTTCGCTGACTCCGCCCGCCGGTACGCTGTTTCGTGGGGTCCAAACCTGAGCGGAAATGATACGGGATCGTTGCCCTCAGTGTCCACGCGAGGGCCGCGGCAATGCGCCGCGCCGCCGGCTACTCCGACAGCCCGAGCACGTCCGACATGCCGTAGAGTCCCGGCGGCCGGCCAATCAGCCAGCGCGCCGCGGTCACGGCACCATAAGCGAAGGTCATTCGATCGGTGGCCCGGTGGCCGACCTCGAGGATTTCCCCGGCCCCGGCCAGCATGACCCGATGTTCGCCAACGATGTCGCCGGCGCGCACCACGGCGAAGCCGATGCCGCCGCGCGGCCGCGGGCCGGTCGGCCCGGAACGTGCCTTGATGCCGGTGTCGGCGAGCGTCGTCCCGCGGGCCCCCGCCGCGATTTCGCCGATGCGCAGCGCCGTGCCGGACGGTGCATCGACCTTGGCGCGATGATGCGCCTCGTAGATCTCGATGTCGTAGTCATCCGGCAGCGCCGCAGCGGCCCGGGCCACGAGGCTGAACAGCAGGTTGACGCCGAGACTCATGTTCGGGGCCACCAGCACGGGCAAGTCGTGCGAAATGGCGCGGATGTCCCCCAACTGGGCCTCGCTCAGCCCGGTGGTACCCAGCACCACCGGCACCTTGCGCCCGAGGGCGGCACGCAGGTTGCCGAGGGTCGCCTCGGGGAGCGTGAAATCGATGGCCACGTCGGCCCCGGCGAACGCCTCGGCGCGATCGGCCGTGACGGCGACGCCGACCGGCCCCGCCTCCGCGACGTCACCTGCGTCGCGTCCGAGCGTGGCGCTGGTCGGCGAGGCCAGCGCACCGGTCAGCACCATGTCGGCGGACTCGCGCAATGCCCTCACCAGGCAGCGTCCCATCCGGCCGGTTACGCCCAGTACCGCGACATTTGCCATCTCAGTTTCCTATGTTCTCGAAAAAGCGCTTGACCCCGTCGAGCCAGGACCCCTCGCGTGGGTGATGACGGCGCGGATCGCCGGTCAGCGACGCCTCGAAATCGCGCAACAGCTGCTTCTGCTCCGCGTTCAGATCGACCGGCGTCTCGACCACGACCCTGCAGAACAGGTCACCGGTCGCCCCGCCGCGTACCGGCGTCACGCCCTTGCCACGCAAGCGGAACACCCGCCCCGACTGCGTCTCGGCCGGCACCTTGATGCTGGCGTGGCCCTCCAGCGTGGGCACCTCCAGGGTGCCACCGAGCGCCGCGGTCGCGAAATTGATCGGCACCTCGCAGGACAAGTGGGCGCCGTCCCGCTCGAAAATCGGGTGCTCGCGCACAGCGATTTCCACGTACAGGTCACCCTGCGGGCCGCCCTGGCGGCCGGCCTCGCCCTCGCCCGGCAGCCGGATGCGGTCACCGGTATCGACGCCGGCCGGCACCTTCACGGACAGCTTGCGGGTCTCGCGGACCCGCCCCTGGCCGGCACAGCCGCGGCACGGGTCCGTGACCACGTTGCCCCGGCCCTTGCAGCGCGGGCAGGTCTGCTGCACGGTAAAGAATCCCTGGCTGACCCGGACCTGGCCGGCCCCGCCGCAGGTCGAGCAGGTCACCGGCGTGTGGCCTTCGGCCGCGCCGCTGCCCTTGCACTGCCCGCAGTCGACGATCGCCGGAAACTCGATTTCGGCGCTGGTGCCGAACACGGCCTGCTCGAGGTCGATCGCCAGTTCATAGCGGAGGTCAGCGCCGCGATAGGCGCCACCGCGACCGCGGCGCCCGCCGCCGAAAATGTCGCCGAAGACATCGCCGAAGACATCGCTGAAGGCGTCGGCAGGATTGAAGCCCGGGCCGCCGCCGCGGGCGGCGTCGAGGCCCGCGTGCCCGAACTGATCGTAGGCGGCCCGCTTCTGCGGGTCGGTGAGCACCTCGTAGGCCTCCTTGGCCTCCTTGAACTTCTCCTCGGCCTCGTGATCGTCCGGATTGCGGTCGGGATGGAACTTCATCGCCAGGCGGCGATAAGCCTTGGTCACGTCGCTCTCGGTCGCGTTGCGCGGCAGCGAGAGCACCTGGTAGTAGTCACGCTTCGACATGATTCCCCATGCGCGGCGGCGCCGGGCAACCCTGGGTCACCCGGCGCCTTCCGCCCTGTTCACGATCCCGCAGCGACCCGCCGGCTCAGCTCTGCTTGTCGCCCTTGTCCTTGACCTCTTCGAACTCGGCGTCGAGCACGTCGTCCTTGGCGCCCTTCGGCCCCGCGGCACCCGGCTCGCCGCCGGCCTGGCCGGAGGCTCCCGCAGCGCCGCCCGCCTGCGCCTCGTACGCGCGCTGCATCACCGGCGCGGAGGCCTGGCTCAGCGCCTCGGCCTTGCGCTCGATGGCCGCCTTGTCGTCACCCTTCAGCGCGCTGCGCAGGTCGCTCAGCGCCGATTCGACGGCGGCCCGCTCGGACGCCTCGACCTTGTCGCCGAGATCCGCGAGCGACTTCTCGGTCGCATGCAGCAGCGCGTCGGCCTTGTTGCGCGCCTCCACCAGCTCGCGGAAACGCTTGTCCTCTTCCGCGTGGACCTCCGCATCGCGAACCATTCGCTTGATCTCGTCCTCCGTGAGGCCGCTGGAGGCCTTGATGACGATCTTCTGCTCCTTGCCGGTGGCCTTGTCCTTCGCCGATACGTGCAGGATGCCGTTCGCGTCGATGTCGAAGGTGACCTCGATCTGCGGCATGCCGCGCCGCGCGGGGGGAATGTCGGTCAGGTCGAACTTGCCGAGCGACTTGTTGTCGCTCGCGCGGTCGCGCTCGCCCTGCAGCACGTGGATCGTCACCGCCGTCTGGTTGTCGTCGGCGGTCGAAAACACCTGGGTCGCCTTGGTCGGGATCGTGGTGTTCTTGTCGATCAGCTTGGTCATGACACTGCCGAGCGTCTCGATTCCCAGCGACAGCGGGGTGACGTCGAGCAGCAGCACGTCCTTGACCTCACCGGCCAGCACGCCGCCCTGGATCGCCGCGCCGACAGCCACCGCCTCGTCGGGATTCACGTCCTTGCGCGGATCCTGGCCAAAGAAGTCCTTGACCGCCTTCTGCACCATCGGCATGCGGGTCTGGCCGCCGACCAGGATCACTTCGGAGATGTCGCTGATCGACAGTCCCGCGTCCTTGAGGGCGACGCGGCAAGGCTCGATCGTGCGCTTCACCAGATCCTCGACGAGCGACTCGAGCTTGGCGCGGGTGAGCTTGATGTTCAGGTGCTTCGGACCCGAGGCATCCGCGGTGATGTAAGGCAGGTTCACCTCGGTCTGCTGGTTGGAGGACAGCTCGACCTTGGCCTTCTCCGCGGCCTCCTTCAGGCGCTGCATGGCCAGCGGATCCTTGCTGACGTCCACGCCGCTCTCCTTCTGGAACTCCGCGGCGATGTAGTCGATGATCTTGCGGTCGAAGTCCTCGCCGCCCAGGAACGTGTCGCCATTGGTGGAGAGCACCTCGAACTGGCGCTCGCCGTCCACCTCGGCGATCTCGATGATGGACACGTCGAAGGTGCCGCCGCCCAGGTCATAGACGGCGATCTTGCGGTCACTGCCCTTCTTGTCGAGGCCGTAGGCGAGCGCGGCGGCGGTCGGCTCGTTGATGATGCGACGAACGTTCAGCCCGGCGATGCGCCCGGCGTCCTTGGTCGCCTGGCGCTGCGTGTCGTTGAAGTACGCCGGCACCGTGATCACGGCGTCCGTGACGGTCTCGCCGAGATAGTCCTCGGCGGTCTTCTTCATCTTCATCAGCACCCGCGCCGAGATCTCAGGCGGCGCAGTCTTCTTGCCCTGCACTTCGATCCAGGCGTCGCCATTGTCGGCCTTGACGATCTTGTAGGGTGTGACCGGAATGTCCTTCTGCACGACGGCGTCCTCGAAACGGCGTCCGATGAGCCGCTTCACGGCGTAGAAGGTGTTCTGGGGATTGGTGACGGCCTGACGCTTGGCGGATTGCCCGGTCAGGACTTCGCCGTCCTTGTTGAAGGCAACGATTGACGGCGTGGTGCGATCGCCTTCGCTGTTTTCGATGACCTTCCAGTTGCCGCCTTCCATGACGGCGACGCAGGAGTTGGTCGTGCCCAGGTCGATGCCGATGATCTTGCCCATGCGGATGGCTCCGTTGAATCAGTGTGGTGTCTGCCGGGGATCTGGGGCCCGGCAAAGCGGATTTCAAGCGCCCGGGGCGCTCGCGACGACGACCCTCGCAGGCCGGAGCAGCCGCCCGTTGAGGACATAGCCCTTCTGCACGACCGCCAGCACCGTATTGGGCGCGGCATCCGGGCTCGGCTGCATGGTCAGCGCCTCGTGGCGCTCGGGATCGAATGGCTCGCCGACCGGATCGAGGCCGGTGACGCCACAGGCCTCCAGCGCCTTGAGCAGCAGCCTCAGCGTGGCGCGCTCGCCCTCGGCGAGCGTGGCCGCGTCGGCCGTGGCGGCGGCCTGCAGGCCCAGCTCCAGGCTGTCCAGCGCCGGCAAAAGCGCCGCCGCCAGGCGCTCCGCGCCGTACTGCCGGGCACTCTCGACTTCCCGCGCGGCCCGCTTGCGGTAGTTGTCGAGCTCGGCCGCGAGCCGCAGGCACTGCAGCCGATGCTCCTCGGCGCGGGCCTCGGCATCCTGCAGGCGCGCCTCGGCGCTGTCTGCACAGCCGCCGTCCTGCGAAGCTTCGGCGCCGTCGTCGGGATGGGAATCCGGGTGGGTCTTCATCGGGTGCTCCGGGCACGTGGAACGCGGCGGCCCGCGGCCGCCTGCATGCCTAGCAGGGGTTTGGGGCTAGCTGCGGGAATTCAAGGCCCCGCTCAGCAGCCGGGCCGTGATGTCCACGATTGGTATGACCCGCTCATAGGCCATCCGGGTCGGCCCGATCACGCCGAGCACGCCCACGGATTCGCTGTCCTGGGCATAGGGCGCCGTGACCACCGCGCAATCGTCGAGGATCTGGTATCCCGACTCGTGCCCGATGAAGATCTGCACGCCGTCGGCGTGGATGCACTGGTCCAGCAAATGGAGGATGTCGCGCTTCTCGTTGAAGGCCTCGAACAGGCGGCGAAGCTTGTCGACATTCGAAAGCTCCACGAAGCTCATCAGGTTGGTCTCGCCGGCGATGACCACGTCCGGCCCGGCCGGCTGATCGTCGTTCACGAACACCTTCTCCGCGATGCTGATCGCGTCCTGCATCAACTGGTCCATCAGCTCGCGAGCCTCGCGCATCTGCGCCAGCAATCGGGCGCGGACGTCCTTGATCTCGCGGCCCCGGAACTGGTCGTTCAGGTAATTGGACGCGCGCCGCAGCTCATCCGGCGAGTAGTAGCGGTCGAGTTGCAGTACCCGGTTCTGCACTTCGCGGCCATTGACCACCAGGATCGCCAGCACCCGCCCCTCGGACAGGCCGATGAACTCGAGCTGGGAGAAGGCGGCGTGCGCCTGCCGCGGCACGGTCACCAGCCCGGCCATCCGGGTGAAGCTGGAGAGGATCTGCGACGCCGTGGCGACCAGCGCCTTGGGGTCGTCGGCATGGGCCTCCAGCGCCCGCTGCAGGCTGACCACGTCACCTTGCCCCGGCGGCTGGACCTTGAGCAGGGTATTGACGAAGAAGCGGTACCCCTTGTCCGTGGGAATGCGCCCGGCGGACGTATGGGGCGAGGTCACGAAACCGTGTTCCTCGAGATCCGCCATGACATTGCGGACCGTGGCCGAACTGAGGTTCAGCCCGGAATCGCGCGACAGCACGCGCGAGCCGACCGGCTGCCCGTCGCGGATGTAGTGCTCGACCAGCGTCTTCAGCAGATGCTGTGCGCGCTCGCCGATCTGGTCTTCCGAAACGGTTCCCGAAATGCCCATTAAATCCTTGTCTTTAAAAGAATTTGTACTGAGCGGGATGCATCGCCTCCGACCTTAGCAATCGCCTCTGGCGAGTGTCAAGGAGCCTGGGAGGACGCCTATGGAGGCAGATATGCACCGGCCAGAGCGTGCGCCGGTGGCCCGCGCCGACAGGCGCATGCTAAAAGGCCTTCTCCATGACGCAACGCTTTTCCCGGATCGGTCTGGTCGGGCGATTCTCCGACGCGCGCGTCGCCGGCTCGGCGACTGCGCTGGCCGAGCATTTGTTGCGTCGGGGGCGCGAGGTGCTGGTCGACCAGCGATCCAGCGCCGTCGGCATGCCCGCCGCCGTCACCAGCGTGGCGGAGTCGGCGCTGGCTGACCGGAGCGACCTGATCGTCGCCATCGGCGGCGACGGCACCATGCTGTACGCCGCGCAACTGGCCGTCGGGCGGCCACTTCCGCTGGTCGGCCTCAATCTCGGCCGCCTCGGGTTCCTGACCGACGTCTCGCCCGCCGAGATGGCGGCGAGCTTCGACGCGGTACTGGAGGGCCAGTACGAGCAGGACGAGCGCACGCTGCTGAGCGCCAGCCTGGAAAAGCCGGGCGAGTCACCGTTGACCTGCCATGCGCTGAACGACGTCGTGATCCAGAAGTACGACACCGGCCGCATGATCGAACTCGAGACCTGGATTGGCGGCGCATTCGTCAATACCCACGGCGGCGACGGCCTGGTAATCGCCACGTCGACCGGTTCCACGGCTTATGCGTTGTCCTGCGGCGGCCCGATCATTCACCCGCGCATGGACGCGATCGTGCTCGCCCCGATCTCCCCGCACACCCTGAGCGACCGGCCAATCGTCGTCGGCAGTGACGCGCGGATCGCGGTCCGGCTGGCCGACCGCTCGGCACCGCGGGCGCAGGTAACCTTCGACGGCACCCTGCTCGGCGATTTCGTGCCCGGCGCGCAGCTCACCGTCGGCGCCGCCAGCCAGCGGGTGACACTGCTGCATCCGCACGGCCACGACTACTTCCGCATCCTGCGCTCCAAGCTGCACTGGGGCCGCAGCGCCCGCAACCCGGAACCCGGATCCTGAGCATGCTCTCGCACCTGCAGGTCAAGGACTTCGCGATCATCGATTCCGTCGAACTCGAACTGGGAGCCGGGCTGACCGCGCTCACCGGCGAAACCGGCGCCGGCAAGTCGATCCTGGTGGATGCGGTGATGCTGGCGGTCGGCGGCCGCGCCGCCGCCGACATGATCCGCCATGGCGCGGAGCGCGCCGAGATCACCGCCACCTTCGACGTCGACGGCAACGCCGCGGCCCGGGCCTGGCTGGCGGACCAGTCGCTCGACCATGACGGCGAGGTGGTGCTGCGGCGCGTGCTGGGACGCGACGGCCGTTCCCGCCTGTACGTCAACGGGCAGACCGTACCGGCGCAATCCGTGCGGGAACTCGGATCGCTGCTGATCGACATCCACGGCCAGCAGGAATTCCTGTCGCTGATGCGCCGCGCCGCGCAAAGGGATCTGCTCGATGAGCATGGCGGACACGCGGCGCTGGTCGCGCCGGTCGCCGAGCACGCGCGCCAGTGGCAGAGGCTGGAATCCGAGCGCGCCAGCCTGGCCGCGCGGGCGGCCGAGCGCGGCTCGCGACTCGAACTGCTTCGCTACCAGGTCGGCGAGCTCGAGGCCCTGGGCCTCGAGCCTGGCGAAGTCGCCGCCTTGTTCGAGGAACAGCGTCGCCTGGCCAACAGTGGGCGCCTCGCCGAGGCGGCGCGCAACGCCCTCACGCTTGCCTACGATGGCGACGACGCCGACGCGCACGCCTCTGTGAGCCGCGCGATCGGCCAGCTGCGCTCCGCGGCGGAGCTGGACGCCGCGCTGGCCGAGCCGCTCAAGCTTCTCGGGGACGCCGCGATCGCCCTGAAGGAAGCGTCCCAGGAACTGGCCGGCTATCTGGAGGCGCTGGATGTCGATCCTGCGCGGCAGGACTGGGTGGAGCGGCGCGTGGGCGCCATCGACGACCTGGCCCGCAAGCACCGCGTCGAGCCCGAAGCGCTGCAAGGCCAGCTCGAGTCCCTGCGAACCGAGCTGGCTGAACTCGAAAACTCGGAGATCGCGCTGGCGGGACTCGACCGCCAGCTGGCGGAGCAGCGGGCGGAGTGGGTGAACGCGGCGTCCAGGCTGAGCGCGGCCCGGCGCAAGTCGGCGAAGCAGCTCGGCGCCACCGTGAGCGAACTGATGGCCGTGCTGGGGATGCCCGGCGGTCGTTTCGAAGTGGCCGTCGAGACCCGCAAGGACATCGAGCCGAGCGCCGACGGCGCCGACCAGGTCGAATTCCTGGTCAGCGCGAACCCGGGGCAGCCGGTCAAGCCGGTCGCGAAAGTGGCGTCGGGTGGCGAGCTGTCGCGCATCAGCCTGGCGATCCAGGTCGCGGCCGCGCACCATGCGCCGACGGCCTGCATGATCTTCGACGAGGTCGACGCGGGTGTCGGCGGCGCGGTGGCGGAAATGGTCGGGCGCCAGCTGGCGAGCCTCGGCGCGCGCGGCCAGGTGCTGTGCGTGACGCACCTGGCACAGGTGGCCAGCCAGGCCGATCAGCAGGTCCGGGTGTCGAAGCTCACCGACGGCGTGGCGAGTCGCATGACGGTGGCCGACCTCTCGCCCGCGCAGCGGGTCGAGGAACTCGCCCGTATGCTCGGCGGCGTGGAAATCACCCGCCGTGCGCGTGAGCACGCCCGCGAGATGCTGAAGGCGGCCGAGGCCGCGCGCACCGGCTGAGGGCTCTCAGGCGGGTTTCTTCTGCCGGTTCGGGCAATCCTTGCGCCGGCAGCGCCCGTAGAGGATCAGGTTGTGATCGGCGATCTCGAAACCCAGCCGGGTCGCGACGTCGTTCTGCAGCTTCTCGATGCCACAGTCGATGAACTCTTCCACCCGCCCGCAGTCCATGCACACGATGTGATCGTGATGCTCTCCCTCGTTCAACTCGAAGACCGAGGTGCCACCCTCGAAATGATGACGCTGCACCAGTTCCGCCTGCTCGAACTGGGTCAGGACCCGGTAGACCGTCGCGAGACCGATTTCCTCGCCCTGCTCGATGAGCGCCCGGTAGATGTCCTCGGCGGAAAGGTGCTGGCCGCTGCCCGCCAGGATCTCCAGGATCTTGACTCGAGGCAGGGTGACCTTCAGTCCGGCCTTGCGCAGGTCTTCGCTTTCCACGTGTGGGGCCCCGTTCGGATCCGTTGCGGCATTCGGCTATGATGTCGCCGCATTATTGCCCAGGACACAGCCAGATGCGACCGACTCTCCGCAGAATGAGCCTGTTGGCGGCCACCGCGGCCCTGGGGCTGCTGTCCGCCTGCGTCTACCGGCTCGATACCCAGCAGGGCAACCTGCTCGACGTGGAGCAGTCGTCGCAGGTCGAGGTCGGCATGACCCGCAGCCAGGTGAGATTCCTGCTCGGCACACCGATGGTCGCCGATCCGTTCCAGCAGGACCGCTGGGATTACGTGTATTTCTTCCGTTCCGGCAAGACCGGCAAGGCGGTGCGCCGCCACGTCATCGTATGGTTCGACGGTGATACGGTGAGCCGGATCGATCGGCCCGACGTTGTCCTGGGGACCCCCTCCAACAACGCCTGATCCTCAGCCCCGCCGGCCCATCACGGCGCCACGCCGGGCCCGGTTCCGTCTGCGCAGCTTGGGGTCCTCGGGCAAGGGCCGGAGGATCTCCACGCGGTCGCCCGCCTCGAGCGGGTGTGTGTCCTCCACCTTGCGACCGTACACCGCCAGGGCGGGCTGCGAAGCCCAGGCTTCCGGTCGTCCGGCCAGGAGCCCGGAGAGCGCAACCGCCTGCGCCGCCGTGGTGCCGGCCGGCACGCTGAGGGCCACGACCTGCTGGCGCGCCGGCTCGGCGAGAACCACCGTCACGGCCATGTCGCGCGCCTCAGCCATAGATTGAACGGGCGCGCCGCACGAACGCGTCCACCAACTGGTTGCAGACCGACTCGAACGCCGGCGCCAGGACCAGCCCGGCCAGTGAATTGCGGGTCTCGAAGCGCATCTCGAGGTTCACCCGGCAGCCCGACGATCCGATGCCGGCGAAGTCCCAGCGGCCGGACAAGGCGTTGAAGGGTCCTTCCAGCAACCGCATTTCCAGCGACACGCCGGGGACCAGGCTGTTGACCGTCGTGAACTCCGCCTCCACACCGGCCCGCTTCATCGCGAGCGAGGCGGTGACGCGGTCCTCGGCGCGATCCAGGACGCGCGCCGCCGCGCACCACGGCAGGAACTCCGGGTAGCGCTCGACGTCCGCCACCAGATCGAACATCTGGATGGCGCTATAGGGAACCAACGCGCTTCGCCGGATCTCACGCAAGGGCCGTGCACCTCCTGGGGGCAGGGATTCTCGGCGAATGCCGTGGAACCGACAACCGCCGCGCCCGATACAATGCAGGGCCAGACAGGACTGCTGCCGATGACCGAAGAGAAAGACAAGCCCGGCACCATCGCGCTCAACAAGAAGGCGCGTCATGACTATTTCATCGACGAGCGCATCGAGGCGGGCCTGGCGCTGACCGGTTGGGAGGTCAAGTCGCTGCGCGCCGGCAGGATGCAGATGGCTGAAGGCTACATCCTGCTCAAGGACGGCGAGGCGTGGCTGTTCGGCTCGCACATCGCGCCCCTGCCGACCGCGTCGACGCACGTGATCGCGGACCCGACCCGTTCGCGCAAGCTGCTGCTGCACCGCCGCCAGATCGACGAGCTCATCGGCGTCGTGGAGCGCAAGGGCCAGACCATCGTGCCGCTGGCGCTTTACTGGAAGAAAGGCAAGGTCAAGCTGGAGATCGGCGTGGCCCGCGGCAAGAAGCAGCATGACAAGCGAGCCGATTCGCGGGACCGCGACTGGCAGCGGGAGAAGTCCCGGGTCCTGAAGAAGCGGCGATAGCCTGCACGGGACGAATCTGAGCCGAAGTCGTAGCCGAAAGGGCCCAACATGAGTATCTTCGACCTGCTGATCATCAACGCCGCGGTCATCACCGCCTGCATGCTGGCGCTTTGGGCGATCAGCATCCCGCTGCGCAATGCCAGCATCGTCGACCTGTTCTGGGGTCCGGGCTTCGCCATCGTGGCGGCGGTGACGCTGCTGGTCGTGGACGGCTATGCGCCGCGCCAATGGCTGCTGCTCGCAATGACTGCCATCTGGGGCCTGCGGCTCGGCATCTACCTGTCGATCCGCAACATCGGACATGGCGAGGATTCGCGCTACGCCGCGTGGCGCAAGCGGGTCGAGGACCAGGGCGGCAGCTTCACCTGGCACAGCCTGACCTGGGTATTCCTGCTGCAGGGGGCGTTGATCCTGGTGGTCTCCCTGCCCGTCCAGATCGGCCAGTTGGCGGCTGAACCGGCCCGGCTCGGAGTGCTGGCGTGGATTGGCGCCGCCGTGTGGCTGGTGGGTTTCCTGTTCGAGGCCGTGAGCGACTGGCAGCTGCGCCGTTTCAAGGCCGATCCCGCCAACCGCGGCAAAGTGCTGGACACCGGCCTGTGGCGCTACACGCGGCATCCGAACTACTTCGGCAACGCCTGCCTGTGGTGGGGTATCTGGATCGCGGCCTGCGACGCGCCCGCCGCCGCCTGGACGATCATCGGCCCGGTCGTGATGACCTTCTTCCTGCTCAGGGTGTCCGGCGTCACGCTGCTCGAGGACTCGCTCAAGAAGACCAAGCCGCAGTACGCGGAATACATCCGCCGCACCAGCAGCTTCATTCCGCTGCCGCCGAAGAGCTGACCGTCCGCGACAAGCTCGCGGGCTCGCTCTAGAATTGCCGGCCGTGTCGCCCTCCGGGGCACCGTGACAGGCCGCAAGTCAGCCGGGTTGCCGCAGCATGATCCAGTTCCGCGCCATGTCGCTGGCCCGAGGTTCCCGCGTGCTGGTCGAGAACGCCGACCTGCAGATCCATCCGGGCTGGCGCGCGGGCCTGATCGGCGCCAATGGCAGCGGCAAGTCGAGCCTGTTCGCCCTGCTGCGCGGCGAACTCCACGCCGAGACCGGCGACTGCGAGATTCCCGCCAGCTGGCGCATCGCCACCGTCCTGCAGGAGACCCCGGCGCTGCCGGCCCCGGCCATCGAGTACGTGCTCGACGGCGATGAGCAACTGCGCAGGATCGAGCATGAACTCGGCGAGGCCAACGCACGTCACGATGGTGCGCGCATCGGCGAACTGCACGCCGCGCTGCAGGCCATCGACGGCTACGCGGCGCGGGCCCGCGCCGCGGTGCTGCTCGCCGGACTCGGCTTCTCCAACGACGACCTGGAGCGCCCGGTCGCCTCGTTCTCCGGGGGCTGGCGCATGCGGCTCAATCTGGCGCGTGCCCTGGTGGCCCGCGCCGACCTGACGCTGCTCGACGAACCGACCAACCACCTCGATCTCGATGCCATCGTCTGGCTCGAGCAATGGCTGGCCAGCTATCCCGGCACCCTGCTCATCGTCTCGCACGATCGCGAGTTCCTGGATGGGTGCGTCACCCACATCATAGAACTCGCCAACAGTCGACTCACGCCGTTCACCGGCAATTACTCCTCGTACGAGGATCAGCGGGCCGCCCGGCTGGCGCTGCAGCAGGCCATGTTCACGCGCCAGCAGCGCGAGATCGCGCACCTGAACCGGTTTGTCGAACGTTTCCGCGCCAAGGCCAGCAAGGCGCGGCAGGCACAAAGCCGGATCAAGGCGCTTGCCCGCATGGAGAGGATCGCCGCCGCGCACGTCGACAGCGAATTCGACTTCGAGTTTCCCGAACCGGCGCGCGAGCCCGACCCGATGCTGTCGCTCGAAGACGTCAGCGCCGGCTACGCGGAGCGCACGGTGCTGCAGGGCGTCGATCTGCAGCTGCGCCCGGGCACGCGTCTCGGCCTGCTCGGTCCGAACGGCGCCGGCAAGTCGACCCTCATCCGGCTGCTCGCCGGCGAGACACGTCCGCTGGCAGGCCGGCGCGTGACCGGCCAGGGTCTCGAGATCGGCTACTTCGCCCAGCACCAGCTGGAGCAGCTGAAGCCCGGGCTGAGCGCGCTCGAGCATGTCGCGGAACTCGACCTGCGGGTGCGCGAGCAGGAGCTGCGCGACTATCTCGGACGCTTCGACTTCCGCGGAGCCATGGCGGATGCGCCGGTCAGGAGTTTCTCGGGCGGCGAGAAGTCGCGGCTGGTGCTGGCGTTGATCGTCCGGCGCAAGCCGAACCTGCTGCTGCTGGACGAGCCCACCAACCATCTCGACCTGGAGATGCGCCACGCCCTGACGCGCGCGCTGACCGGTTTCAGCGGCAGTCTCATTCTCGTGTCGCATGACCGCGCGCTGCTCAAGACCGTCTGCGAGGACTTCATGCTGGTCGCCGACGGGCGCGCCGTGCCCTATGACGGCGATCTCGACGACTACCTGCAGTGGCTGAATGCCAGGAGACTGGCCAAGGCGCCTGACGCCAGGGCCTCGGACCGCAGCGAACGCCTCCAGGCCCGCGCCGCGGTGGCCGAGAACCGCCAGGCGCGGCTCGCTGCCCGGCGCCCGCTGGTGAAGGAGTCGGCCAGCCTGGAAGCCCGGATCGAGTCCCTGCGGGGCGAGCTGACGTCGACCGAGGCGGAACTGGCCGACCCTGCGCTATACGCCGGCGCCGAGGCCGCGCGCATCCGCGAGCTCGGCCAGCGCCAGCGTGCGCTGTCCGAAAGCCTCGCCGCGGCGGAGGAACGCTGGCTCGCCGTGCAGCTGGAACTCGAGGAACTGGGCGAAGCGTGACAGGCTGCGCGCGCCGGACTTGAAAGCTTGGCGCGGCGCCCCACTTTGGCTGTAGACTGATTCCTGCTCAATGGGGGCGACCGGTTTCGACGTGGGTCGCGAAACTCAATGTGCATGCCGAGGTGCAAGGTTCCTCGTAAATCCGCTTGCAAACACTTAGTTGCCAACGACGACAACTACGCACTCGCTGCTTAATACCCAGTAGGGTGCCGTCTGGCTGAGGCCGTGCTTGTGCGCTCAGGAACCAGGCGTAATCTCTCACAAGATCGCGGAGACGGTGTGCTGAGGGCCGTGCCGCTAAAACAAACCTGAGCTGGCTGTACGTTTTCCCTGCCCGTCGGGTAGCGTCCAGCGAGATCAATAGGCGTGGATAAGCATGTAGGTCGTTGAATGTAGGGCTTGCGGACGCGGGTTCGATCAACAAGGGTCGCGTCCATCCGTAAGGATGGAATGACAACGGGGCTCACATCGGCGAAGCCTGACGGCGCCAGCGATGGTGGCATGGTAACGCCGAGGGGTAGGAAGAGGGCCAACCTCAGGCCTGCCCTGTAGAGACTCATGGAGCTGCCGAGGCGCAAGCCAGGGCAGTCCCCAGGATCCGGTGGCTGATGGCGCCGGATAATACGCCCCGCCCCCGGTCTCGGCCGGGGTGATGGCATAGTCCAGCCCGCCATGAAAATGGCGGAACAGCTGTCCCGCCGCCTCCACCAAGCACGTCCCCCGGACCGCAGGGTCCGGGGACACCTGTTTGATCACAGCTGTGCTGCCGCAAGGATGCCTACACGAACCGTCTCCAGTCTGTCGCCGGCAGACGCCGCCTACCTTGCCGGCCTGATCGATGGCGCCGTAGTACTCGCCCGGCTGTGCGCCAACGCCCCGCCGGCGAACGCCCAGACGTGATACATCGTCCATAGACCGGCCCAGCGATGCCCATGGAATCCTTGCTCGTCTCAACGGGGGTTGTCGCGCTCGCCGAAATCGGCGACAAGACCCAACTCCTCGCCTTGGTGCTCGCCGCAAGATTCAGGAAACCCGTGCCGATCGTGCTGGGCATCCTGGTTGCAACCCTCGTCAATCATGCCCTTGCCGGGGCACTGGGGTCATGGATCATGGCCACGGTCAGTCCGGCGACCCTGCGCTGGATCCTCGGCCTGTCATTCCTGGGCATGGCGATCTGGGTGCTGTTTCCCGACAAGATCGAGGAGGAGGAAACGCAGGTCGCCAGGAAGCTGGGGGTCTTCGGCGCAACCTTCATCGCGTTCTTCCTGGCCGAGATGGGTGACAAGACCCAGATCGCCACGATTGCGCTGGCTGCCCACTACGGCACGCCGGTGGTGGTGGTCATCGGCACCACGGTCGGGATGCTGCTCGCGAACGTTCCTGCCGTCCTGGTGGGCGACAGGCTGGCGTCGAAGATCCCGATGCGGCTCGTGCACTCGATCGCGGCCGCGGTCTTCGCCCTGCTCGGCCTCGGGACATTGCTCGGGATCGGGTCAAGCCCCTGGCCCTAGCGCCGCGGAGCGCTTCAGAGCGAGCCCACGGCAGCGACCCGGCCGCACCCCCAGGTCAGGCGTGGCGTCTCACTCCTCCAGCAGGCTGCGCAGCATCCAGGCCGTTTTCTCGTGCACGTCCAGGCGCTGCGTCAGCAGGTCCGCCGTCGGCTGGTCGTTCGCCTCGGCGACGACCGGCAGCAGCTTGCGCGCCGTGCGCGCCGTGGCCTCCTGGGCGGAGACCAGATGGCGGACCATGTCCATGGCGGCCGGCACGCCCTCGACCTCCTTGATGGACGCGAGCTTGACGAACTCGCGATAGGTGCCCGGCGCTGGATGGCCCAGTGCACGGATGCGCTCGGCGATCACGTCCAGCGCGTTCCACTGCTCGGTGTACTGCTCCATGAACATGGCATGCAGGCTGTTGAACTGCGGACCCTTAACGTTCCAGTGGAAGTTGTGCGTCATCAGGTAGAGCGTGTAGCTGTCCGCCAGCAAGGCCGACAGACCACCCACGATCTTCTCTCGATCTGCAGCATTGATGCCGATGTCGATGGCTGGAGTCTTGAGTTTGCTTGCCATAGGAATCTCCTCAATCAAATACGATGGAATGAATCTCAGCGCCTTTGCGGAATATCCCTGCGCCACGCATCCGCGCAGCGCCGGGACCGGCGCCCACCTTCATGCCAGGTCGAAACGGTCCGCGTTCATCACCTTGGTCCAGGCCGCGACGAAGTCGTGGACGAACTTCTCCCTGCTGTCGTCCTGCGCGTAGACCTCCGCGTAGGCGCGCAGGACGGAATTGGATCCGAAGATCAGGTCGATCCGGGTCGCCGTCCACTTCACCTTGCCGGTCTTGCGGTCGCGGACCTCGTAGACGCCCTTGCCGGCGGGCTTCCACAGGTACTTCATGTCCGTCAGGTTGACGAAGAAATCGTTGCTCAGCGCGCCTTCCCGGTCGGTGAACACGCCGTGCTTGCTGCCGCCGTGGTTGGTGCCAAGCACGCGCATCCCGCCCACCAGCACGGTCATCTCATGGGCGGTCAGGCCCATCAGTTGCGTGCGGTCCAGCATCAGTTCCTCGGCGCTGACGGCATAGTCCTTCTTCAGCCAGTTTCGATAGCCGTCCGCGAGCGGCTCCAGCGGCTCGAAGGAATCGACATCCGTCATGTCCTGCGTGGCGTCGCCACGGCCCGGCGCGAAGGGCACCGCCACGTCGAACCCGGCAGCCTTGGCCGCCTGCTCGACGCCTACGTTGCCCGCGAGCACGATCACATCGGCCACGCTGGCGCCGCTCTCGGCGGCGATCTTCTCCAGCACCCCCAGCACCTTGGCGAGGCGCGCCGGCTCGTTACCCTCCCAGTCCTTCTGGGGCGCCAGGCGGATGCGCGCGCCGTTCGCGCCGCCCCGCATGTCCGAACCGCGAAAGGTGCGCGCGCTGTCCCACGCGGTCATCACCATTTCACCGATCGTGAGACCACTGGCGGCGATCTTCGCCTTGACCGCCTTGACGTCGTAGTCCTTGCGCCCCGCGGGCACGGGGTCCTGCCACAGCAGGTCTTCCTTCGGCACATCCGGGCCGATGTAGCGTGCCTTCGGTCCCATGTCGCGGTGGGTCAGCTTGAACCAGGCGCGGGCGAACACATCCGAAAAATAGGCAGGGTCCTTGTAGAACCGCTCCGAGATCTTGCGATACGCCGGGTCCATCTTCATGGCCATGTCGGCATCCGTCATGATCGGGTTGTGGCGGATCGAGGGATCCTCGCTGTCGACCGTCTTGTCCTCCTCCTTGATGTTGATCGGCTCCCACTGCCACGCGCCCGCCGGGCTCTTCTTCGACTCCCATTCGTAGTTGAGCAGCAGGTGGAAGTAGCCGTTGTCCCACTGCGTGGGGTGGGTGGTCCAGGCGCCCTCCAGGCCGCTGGTCACCGACTGGTTGCCGACTCCGCGGGTCTTGTGGTTCATCCATCCCAGGCCCTGCTCCTCCACGCCCGCACCTTCCGGCGCAGGCCCGAGCAGCGCGGCATCGCCATTTCCATGGCACTTGCCGACCGTGTGGCCACCCGCGGTCAGCGCCACGGTCTCCTCGTCGTTCATCGCCATGCGCGCAAAGGTCACCCGAACGTCGTGCGCCGTACGCAGGGGATCCGGCTTGCCGAGGACGCCCTCGGGATTGACGTAGATGAGCCCCATCTGTACGGCAGCGAGCGGGTTCTCGAGCGACTCGCGACTGTCGCTGTCGTAGCGGGTGGCGGCCAGCCATTCCTTCTCGGAGCCCCAGTAGATGTCCTTCTCCGGGTGCCAGATATCCGCGCGGCCGAAACCGAAGCCGAACATCTTCAGGCCCATCGACTCGTAGGCCATGTTGCCGGCGAGGATCATCAGGTCGGCCCAGCTGATCTTGTTGCCGTACTTCTTCTTGATCGGCCACAGCAAACGACGCGCCTTGTCGAGATTGGCGTTGTCCGGCCAGGAGTTGAGCGGCGCAAAGCGCTGGTTGCCCGTGCCGCCGCCGCCGCGGCCGTCAGCGATGCGATAGGTCCCGGCCGCGTGCCACGCCATGCGGATCATCAAGCCGCCGTAGTGACCCCAGTCGGCCGGCCACCAGTCCTGGCTGTCGGTCATCAGGGCCTTGAGGTCCTTCTTCAATGCTTTGACGTCGAGCTTCTTCAGCTCCTGGCGGTAGTCGAAGCCTGCGCCGAGCGGATTGGTCTTGCTGTCGTGCTGGTGAAGGATGTCGAGATTGAGCGACTTGGGCCACCATTCCATCTTCGACATGTCGACCGTCGTGACGCCACCGTGCATCACCGGACACTTCGCTTGACTGCTCATCGTGCAACTCCTTTCCGATATCGACCCCAGGCTTGGAGGATAGGCTCCAGCCGATCATTGATCCAATTGATTAGAAAGACCATTACGATAGTCTCTATCAATCTTTAAGCAGGAATCATCAGCCGACGCCGTACTGACTCCCTTGCCGCTGTTCGACGCACGCTGTCCCGTCCCGGTTCCGCAGGGCTGTGGAATCTGCGCGGCGGCCAGCCTCAGACGCCCAGCGCGTCGCGCAGGCTGTACCACCACGACCCGGCCACCGAGTAGGGCACCCGCAACATCCTGCCACCTGGGAAGGGATACCAGGGCAGCCGCGCGAAGACGTCGAAGCGGCGCGTGTCGCCGTCGATGGCCTCGCACAGGATCCGGCCGAACAGGTGCGTACCGGTCACGCCGTGGCCGCTGTAGCCATGGGCGTAGTAGGTGTTCGAATCGAGTCGTCCCATCTGCGGCACGCGGGTGAACGACAACGCGAAGTTGCCGCTCCAGGCATAGTCCACCTTGACGTTGGCCAGCTGTGGAAAGACCCTGATCATGTTGCGGCGCAGTTTCGCCTCGATGTCGGAAGGATCGCTGCCGCCGTAGACGGTTCCACCGCCGAACAGCAGCCGTTTGTCCGCCGACAGGCGGAAGTAGTCGAGGATGTAGCGGACATCCTCCACGCACAGGTCCGTTGGCAGCAGCTCGTCGGCGAGCGGACCCAGCGGCTCGGTCGCCATGACCTGCGTGGAGACCGGCATCACCCTGGGAGCCAGGGCCGGCTCCACGCCGCCGAGGTAAGCATTGCCGCAAAGAACGAGCACCCTGCAGCGCATCTGCCCGTCGGCGGTGCGCACCGCCGGGCGTGTGCCGCCCCGCTCCACCGCAAGCACCGGTGACATCTCGTGGATCACGCCGCCCAGGGACTCGAAAGCCGCGGCTTCGCCCAACGCGAGGTTGAGCGGGTGCATGTGCGCGCCGGTGTGATCGATCATCCCGCCGAAGTAGGCGTCGCTGCCGACGTGCTTTCGGATGCCGGCCTGGTCCAGCAGTTCGTGGTCGTCCATGCCGTAGCGGCGCCACAGCGCCTGCTTCGCCTCGAGACCCCGCATGTGCCGGGCGTTGTAGGCGGCGAACAGGTTCTTCTCCTTCAGGTCGCACTGGATCGCGTAGCGGCTGACGAAGTCGCGGATGATGCGCCCGCCCTCCTGCACCATGCCTCCCACGGCCGTCGCCGCATCGGCGCCGTAGCGTCGCTCGATGACGTCGAGCCCGGCATTCAGCCCGTTGACGATCTGTCCGCCGTTGCGGCCGGACGCGCCCCAGCCGACGCGGGCGCCCTCGATGACCGTGACCCGGTACCCCTTCTCGGCCAGGTGCAGAGCGGTGGACAGCCCCGAGTAGCCGGCGCCGACCACGCAGATGTCCGTCTCGTGACTGCCGGTGAGCGGCGGCCGCTGCGGCGCCGGGTTGGCCGACGCGGCGTAGTAGCTGCGGGGATACTCGCCGTTGCCGGCGTAGGAAGGCGTGGCGATGGACATCACACGATTTCCAGGTAGGTGTGGTACTCGAAGTCGGTGACGTGCTCGGCGAATGTCTCCATTTCCTGCCGCTTGCAGTCGACCAGCATCTTCTGCAGCGTGACCGACAGCATTCGCGGTATGAGCGTGCCGTCCTCGAAGGCGTCGACCGCCGAGGCCCAGTCGGGCGGCAGGTCCGGCAGGTCGCGCGAATAGGCATCGCCCGTGATCGGCTCGGGTGGCGCAATGGCCTGCTCGATCCCCTCCAGCGCGGCGCCGAGGATGCCGGCCAGGACCAGGTACGGATTGGCGTCTGCGCCGGCCACCCGGTGTTCGATGCGCCGCGACTGCATCGAGCCGCCGGGGATGCGTACCGCCACGGTCCGGTTCTCATAGCCCCAGGCCACCGAGGACGGCGCATGACTGCCGGGGCGCAGACGCCGGTAGGAATTCTCGTGCGGCGCAAACAACAGCGTGCACTCCGGCATCGCCCGCAGCAGTCCACCGACCGCATGGCGCATGAGCTCCGACCCCGCGGCCGTGCCGTCGTCGAAGACGTTGCGCCCGTCGCGATCCAGCAGGCTGACATGCGCGTGCAGCCCGCTGCCGGCGCGGTCGCCGTACGGCTTGGCCATGAAGGTCGCCGCGAAACCGTGCTTGCGAGCCACGCCGCGCACGACTTCCTTGAACAGGATTGCATCGTCCGCGGCCCGCAGCGCGTCCGGAACGTGCGTCAGGTTGATCTCGAACTGGCCGGGACCGTTCTCGGCGATGGCCGAGTCGGCCGGCACGCCCATCGCTTCACAGCCCGCATACACGTCGTCGAGGAAGCGCTCGAAGTGCTCCAGTTCTCGGACCGCGAGCACCGAGTCCGCATCGAGCAGCTTGCCGGTAACTGGCGACAGGGGCGGCGTCGGTCGCGGGCCCGAGGGATCCACCAGGTAGAACTCGAGCTCCATGGCGACCACAGGGGTCAGGCCGCGCTCGGCGTAGCGCGCCACGACCGCCGCCAGCGCGCGGCGCGGATCGCCGGGGAACGGCACGCCGCTGTCGGTCGCCAGCCAGACCGGCACCAGCGCCGTGGGCCGCGCGACCCAGGTGATCGGCAAGGGTCCCCGCCCGGTCCACTCGCACACCCCGTCGGCGTCGCCGGTCTCGAACACCAGCTTGCTGCCGACGATGTCCTCCCCCCAGATGTCCACGCCCACCGCCGAAAGCGGCATGCGCAGCCCACCGTTCAAGGCCTTGCCGGCCTGCGAGATCGGGATGCGCTTGCCACGCAACGCCCCGTTCAGGTCACACACCGCGGCGCGCAGGCTGGATATCCCGGGATTCGCCGCGAGCCATTCGAGCATTTCTGACGGTTGCACGCGCTCCGCTCCTGACATGTCTGATTGCCATGACCTGGTTGACCGGCCCCGACCATACAGCACTTGCGCACGCCGCTCTGGGCTTGAGGCCCGTCAGGGGGATGCGCTGGGGTTCGTGCCGGTGTCGTCGTCCATGGTGGTCCGCGCCCGGTCGAGCCAGCCCTCGTAGCGCTCGCCGAACAGCATTTCGAAGCCGATGCCCGCGGTGAGACAAGCGTCGCACACCCTGTCGGGCTCGATGCTGTCGGTCCAGAAAACGCCAGTGTGCGTTTCGATGAAGAGCCACTCGCGCCAGACCGAGCGCCGGTAGGTCAGTCGCGCGCCGTAGAAGTCCGGCTGCACGCCATCGGTCTCGCCGCGCACGCTCGCCTCGTACCGCAAGGCGCTCTTGGCGTCGAGCAGCTGGTTGAGCGACAGCCGTGACTTCCAGCGCACGCCCTCGGTGACCTCGGAAATGGTGAAGCCGTTGGTCCAGCGCACCAGGAAATCCCGGCCCAGTGCCCAGTCGGAATCGCCGCTGAGCGTCAACCCCAGCCCGTCGGAATTCTCCCAGAAAGCCGTGGCGCGAAATGCCAGGCGCACGTCGGAGCGGGGATACGCATAGTAGCGATAGCGTGCCTTCAGGTACGGGTTGAGCGGTGTCCGCAGCTGGACGCCAGCGCCCAGATTGAAGCCGCTGTTGGCCCCGCTGATGGCGTTGTAGTTCAGTCCCGCGTACCAGTTTGCTTCCCGGTCGTCCGAGAACGAGCCCGCCAGCAAACCCGTCTCGTCGTAGTCGTCCGCAATGAAGTTGTCGTCGCTGTCGCGGCCGAGCACGGCGTCGAACCGGTCTCCCAGAGCCGGCAGGTTGACGTTCGCGCGGAAATGGCTGTCCAGGGTGACGTCGTCCAGTTCATCCCAGCTCAGCCCGAAGCCGAAGCGTCCGTAGGTCTCGCCGTAGGAATCCGAGTAGTCGCGTGCGTCCCCGAACAGCCCGTCGAACCAGCGCGAGGCAGCGCAAACACCGGTAAACACCTCACCACGTACCCGGTCGAGTCTCCCCTGCCTCGCCTCCACCTCGCCGCGGCAGGGGTCTTTCCGCCCGTCCACCGCCACGACGGCTTCTCCGTCGGCCGCGAGGGCGGCCGTCGACAGGCACGCGGCCGCCAGCAGGCAGCCGTAAGCCGGGCCCCAGCCGCACCGTGGCTGGCCCAAGGGCTTCAATCCTCGAGCAGGTAATCGATGGTCGAGACGACCCTGACTACCTTGGTGCGCTGGCGCTCCTGCTGCACACCGGGCGCCTGATCTCGCGGCAGGATGACGAACAGCCCCTGGTTCGCCGTGCGGATCGGACCGAGGCCGCTGCCCGAGTCCTTGGCAAACTGCTCGGCGGCGCTGCGGGCGCTGGCGGTCGCCTCGGCGATCATCTCGGGCTTGAGCTCGTTGAGCAGGGTGAACAGATACGAGGGGCCGCCCGACCAGGGGCCGTCGGAAGACAACACGACGCCCGCATCGATCAGTTCCCCGACCTTCTGGCTTGCCGCGAACAGCTTGTCCGGGTCGGTGGTGCGCACCATCAGCGTCTGGCTGATCACGTAGCGAAATGGGGCCGGCGGGCCGCCGTAGCGGTTGGCGCGGGTGTCGGCCACGCTCAGGTCCTGCAATTCCACCTCGGCGGCACCGATACCCTGGGTCTCGAGAAACGCATAGACCCGCGCCGTGGCCTCGGACATGCGCGACTGGCCTCGTGGCAGGTCGTCGTCCGCGATCACGAACTGCATCGGCCAGAGACCGAGGTCCGCCTGAACCTCGCGTTCCGCCACGCCTTTCACCGTCACGTACCGGTCAGCCTGGCGGCCTTCGACGAATCCCGTGCCCACGAACCACCCGGCGAGCGCGACACCCGCCGCCAGGATCAACGCCGCGAAATGGGAAGCCTGCATGATTATTCCTCGGGAGGACTTGCCGGAATGTGCGCCAGCAACACCGCCCCATGATTCTATCAGCCAGGCCCTGCTACAGCCTCCAGCTCGGCGACGAATTTGCCGTGCCAGGCATGGATGTCGTTGCGCTGGACGACATCCATCATCGACTCGTGGCGCTGCCGCCTTTCGGAGAGCGGCATGGACAGCGCAGCTTCGAGCGCCTGCGCGACGCCGCGCGTGTCATAGGGATTGACCTGCAGGGCATTGGTCAGCTCCCGCGCCGCGCCGGCCAGCGTCGAGAGGATCAGGACGCCAGGATTCTGCGGATCCTGCGCGGCAACGAACTCCTTGGCGACCAGGTTCATGCCGTCACGGACCGGCGTCACCAGCGCCACGTCCGCCACCCGCATGAAGCCCATCAGCTGGTCATGGGAGAAGTTCCGGTTCAGGTAGCGCAGCGGGGTCCAGTCGGTGTCGGCGAATTCGCTGTTGATACGTCCGGAGAGCCCCTCGAGCTGCTCCCTGATCGCCGCGTAAGCGCGCATGTCGGCCCGAGACAGCGGCGCAATCTGCAGCAACGTCACCTTGCCGTGGCGGGCCGGGTTGTCGGCCAGGAACCGCCGGAACGCATCGAAGCGTTCCACCAGACCCTTGCTGTAGTCGAGACGATCGACCCCCATCACCAGCTTGCGCTGATCGACCGAGCGGACCATGCGCGCCACGGCCTCCGTGCCGAGGCTGGCGTCCGATTCGGCACGAATGCCCTCGACGTCGACCCCGATGGGGAAGACCCCGACCCTGACCCGCCTGCCGTCGACGCGCACGTAGCCTTCCTGGGCAGTCGCCTGCCGGCCCCATACGCACTCCATCGACGCGCGGAAACTGTTGAGGTCATTGACCGTCTGGAAGCCGACCACATCGTAGGCGCACAGGTCGCGCAGTATCTCGGCATGGACCGGCAACGCCCTCAGCACCTCGTAGTGGGGAAACGGAATGTGCAGGAAGAAGCCCATCGGCAGATCCACGCCCCGCTCCCGCAGGATCCGTGCCAGCGGAATCAGCTGGTAGTCGTGGATCCAGACGAGGTCGTCGTCCTGCAGCAAGGGCTGCAGCCGGGTCGCGAAGAATGAATTCGCCTGCAGATACGCGTCGTAGTACTCGTCCTTGTAGTGGAAGGTCTCGACGAAGTAGTGGAACAGCGGCCACAGCATGCCGTTGGCAAAGCCGAAGTAGATAGGGCTCGAACAGGTCGCGGCGCATGTCCACCGTGGCGAAACTGGCGCCGCGGCGCTTGACCAGCACCGTATCGACGGGCTCGTCGTCGACCAGCTCGCCGCTCCAGCCGAACCACAGGCCGCCGCGTGCCTGCATGGCCGCCAGCACGCCGACCGCCAGCCCGCCGGGTGCGGAGGACTTGCGCGGGATCGAAACACGGTTGGATACGGAAACCAGCCTCCTCAAAGCGCCTCCTCCCAGCTGCGGCTAAGCCGCAATGCACAATCGACGATGCCCACCATGCTGTAGGTCTGCGGGAAATTGCCCCACAGCTCGCCGCTGCGCGGATCGATGTCCTCCGACAGCAGGCCCATGGAGTTGCGTCGCGCCAGGACCTTCTCGAACAGCTCGCGGGCTTCATCACGCCGGCCGATTGCGGCCAGGGCATTGATGTACCAGAACGTGCACACGGTGAACGCCACGTCGGGGGCGCCGAAGTCGTCCGGCTCGCGATAACGCATCAGCAGGCCATCCTGCATGAGGTCGGCCTCTATCGCCTGCACGGTGGCGACGAATCTCGGGTCATCCGCGGCGATGAACCCGAGTTCCGCGAGCAGCAGGCAGCTGGCGTCGAGCGCCGGGTGACCGAAGGCACCGGTGAACGCCTTCGCCTCCGGGTGCCAGGCCTGCTCGAGGATCCGCTCGCGCATTTCATCGGCGCGCGCGCGCCAGGCCTGGCGGCGATCCTCCAGTGACAGCACGGCCGCGGCCCGGGCGAGCCGGTCGACGGCGGCCCAGCACATCACCGCAGAGAAGGTGTGCGGCCGCTGCCGGCCACGGTACTCCCAGATCCCCGCATCCGGCTGGTCGTAGACTTGAGCGGCACGCTCGCCGAATGGCTCCAGCCGTGCAAACAGCGAGACGTCGCCGCGGCTGGTCAGCCGCTGGTCGTGAAATCCCTGCGCCAGTGCCAGGATCACCGAGCCGTAGACGTCGTGCTGCAACTGCTCATGGGCCTGATTGCCGATGCGAACCGGGCCCATGCCCCGGTAGCCGGTGAGGCACTGGGCCACGCCCTCGGTCAGCACCGGTTCGCCGCTCAGCCCGTACAGCGGCTGCAGGCCGGTCATGCCGACATGCGCCACCACGTTGTCGATGAAGTGCAGATACGACTCCATCGTCCGCGTCGCCCCGAGCCGGTTCAGCGCACGGATCACGAAGTAGGCGTCGCGCAACCAGCAGTAGCGGTAATCCCAGTTCCGGCCGCTATCGGGCGCTTCCGGAATGGAGGTGGTCAGTGCGGCCAGGACCGCGCCGGTGTCCTCGTAAGTGCACAGCTTGAGCGTGATGGCAGCGCGAATGACCTCGTCCTGCCATTCATAGGGAATGGCCAGACCGCGCACCCAGTCGAGCCAGTACTCGTGCGTATCCTCGAGAAACTGCCGTCCCAGCCGGGTTACGGATTCCGACAGCGGCTCGTCCGGGGTCAGCAGCAGGGTCACCGGCCGGTCGAGCACGAACAGCCGCTCCTCGATGATGGCCTGGACCGACGCATCGGTCGTGATCCGCCACGCATAGTCGCCCCCGGCGTAGCGCACGTGGGTGCTGCCCCAGCTCACCTCCGGTGCTTCGCATCCGTAGCCGCGGCGCGGCCTGACCTTGAGACGAATGGCGGGGCGGCCGGCGACCGGCTCGATGATGCGCACCAGGGAAGCCGGCCGGAAGATCCTGCCGCGAGCGCGAAACCGCGGACAACAGTCCGTCACACGCACGGAATTGCCGTGACCATCCTCAAGCACAGTCTCCAGCACCGCCGTGTTCGGCCGGTAACGGCGCGACACCGTGCGCGCGCCCTCGAGATCCACCGCCAGGACACCGGAGCCATCGCCCTCCTTGCCGCCGAGGAGCCCACAGAAGACCGGATCCTGGTCGGGCCTGGGCAGGCACATCCAGACGATGCGGGCCGCCTCGTCCACCAGGGCGGAAATCTGGCAGTTGCCGATCACCGCCAGGTCGAGCGAACCGTTCATGGGAGTACTCCGGCCGGACTGGCAGCCAGTTCCTCGAGCCAGGACAGCACGGCATCGACGTCTGGAAGGCCGAACTGGGCATTGGTGCCGGGGCGATCCCCTACCGCGACGGCGAGACCACCCTGGGCTCGAACCACGCTGAAGCCGTCCTCATCGGTGACGTCGTCGCCGATGAATAGCGGCCGGCGCGTGCGAAACGGCGGTTCCTCGAGAAACGCCTCGATCGCGGACGCCTTGCTGACCCCCGCGGGCTTGATCTCGAGCACGCACTTTCCCTCCTGCAACACGAATTCTCCCTGCAAAGTCTGGATCTCCGACTGGACGGCCTGCCGTGCTACCGACGCACAGTCCGGGGCCTGGCGGAAATGCAGCGCGATCGCCGCACCCTTGTCCTCCAGCAGGGTGCCCGGATGCAGGCGCACGAACTCAGCCAGCCTTGCGCGGGCGCCGTCGAGCGCCCGGCCCCGCACGGAGCGATGCAGCCCGCCGGCGGCATCGCGGCGCTCCGCGCCGTGCAGCCCGGCCGTGGGCAGAACCAGCGGAGCCAGCAGCCGGTCGATGTCGGCCAGGCCGCGCCCACTGACCAGGGCCAGCGCGCCCTGCTGCCGGACTGCGAGCGCCTGCAGGACCTCCCGAACACGGGATCGCACCTGCACCCGATCGGGCGTGGCCGCGATCTCGATCAGCGTTCCATCGACGTCTAGGAAGACCGCCCACGCACCCGTGACCGGCACCGCTGGCTTGCTCAGCATCGCGGCATTGTAACCAAGCAGCGCCCCGACAGGTTCAGGCGTCGAGCTGCTCGCCGCGAGCCTCGTGGAAATGTCGGCGGCACAGCGGCAAATAGCGTTCGTTGCCGCCGATTTCCACCTGCGCGCCATCGCGCTCGACGCGGCCGTCGGGGGCGGTGCGCACGACCATGGTGGCCTTGCGGCCGCAGTGGCAGATGGTCTTGAGCTCGACCAGCTCGTCGGCAATGGCCAACAGGCGTGCACTGCCCGGAAACAGCTCGCCGCGAAAATCAGTTCTCAGGCCATAGCAAAGCACCGGTATGCCGAGCTGATCGACGACGGCAGCCAGCTGGCGGACGTGGACGGGCTCGAGGAACTGCGCCTCGTCCACCAGGATGCAACTGACCCGATCCTCCCGATGCGTGTCGAGCACGTCGCGGAACAGGTCCAGGCCCGCGCCATACACGCGGGCTTCACCCGACAGCCCGATCCGCGAGTGCACCCTGCCGCTGCCCTCGCGATCGTCCACGGAGGCCGTATAGATGAGCGTGCGCATGCCGCGCTCGCGGTAGTTGTGGCTCGACTGCAGCAGCGCAGTCGACTTGCCGGCATTCATGGTCGAAAAATAGAAATACAACTTCGCCATGACAACGTCAGCCCGCGACGATCGACACCACCGCTGCGCTCATGCACGTGCCGAGGGTGGCGGCTAGCAGCGCGCGCGGCGCCAGCACGCCGAGCTCCAGCTTGCGCTCGGGGCTCATCGCGCCAATGCCGCCGATGAGGATTCCCATGCTGCTGAGATTCGCGAAGCCGCACAGGGCATAGATCGCGACCAGGCGCGAGTGCTCGGACAACACGCCAGGCTCCACCCGGGCGAGCTCGATGTAGGCGATGAACTCGTTGAGAATGGTCTTGATGCCGATCAGTGAGCCCACGGTCGGCGCCTCCGACCAGGGCACTCCCATCAGCCAGGCCAGCGGCGCGAACACCCAGCCGGCCATGCGCTCGAGCGACAGCGCCGCGCCGCCGACGTCGGGAAGCAGCCCCACCACCGAGTTCGCGAGGGCGACGAAGGTGATCAGCACCAGCAGCATCGCCAGGATACCGAGGAAGATCTCCAGGCCGTCGGATGTGCCGCGCGTGATGGCGTCCATGGTGCCGCCATAGATCCGCGGCGGCTCCGACATCTCGTGCTCCGGAGACCGCTCCGGGATCAGGACGTGGGCAAACAGGATCGCGGCGGGCACCGACATGACCGACTTGGTCAGCAGGTGCCCGAGGACGTCGTTGAACATGCTCCCCAGCATGCTGGCATAAATGACCATCACCGAACCGGCGATGGTCGACATGCCGGCCGTCATCAGCAGCAACAACTCGTAGTGGGTCATGCGGGCAATGTAGGGACGCACCAGCAAGGGTGCCTCCACCTGCCCGACGAAGATGTTCGCGGTCGCGACCAGCCCCGCCGGGCCGCGAGTGCCGAGCACTCTCTCGAAGATCTTGGATATCGCGCGCACCACGACCGGCAGGATCCGCCAGTACCACAGCAGGGCCGACAGCGCCGACATGATGATGACCAGCGGCAGCACCTGGAAGGCGAATGTCACCACCGCTCCCGGATTGGTGACTTCGAACGGCGGCGCGCCTCCACCGAGGTAGCCGAAAATGAATGAAGTTCCCTTGAGCGTCGCCGCGGACAGCGCGTTGACCGCCCGGGTGAGGTAGGCGAAGCCGGCGCTGATGAAGGGCACCTTCAGCAGCAGAAAACAGATCGCGAACTGCAGCGCGATCGAGGAGCCCACCAGCTTCCAGTCGATGTCGCGCCGGCCCTTGCTGAACGGCAGGGCCAGCGCCACGAAGACGGCGATGCCGGCCAGTGCCTGTGCGTAGAGCGTCCAATCCATGTTGCTGCGCGTCCTCGTGGTGGGCGATCAGAGCAGGCGTATCTCGCGCAGCCGCTCCTGCAGGAACGCGTGGGCGCTGATCGGCTCTGGATAGCGGTTTGCGCAGCCTGGTCCCGTGCAGGACTCGAGCGTGCGGATCTCGAAGTCGGGATTGAAATGCAGAAAGAACGGCAGCGAGTAGCGTGCGTGTCGCGCTCGATCGGCAGCAGGGTTCACCACCCGGTGGGTCGTCGACGGCAGGCGGTGATTGGTCAGTCGCTGCAGCATGTCGCCGATGTTGCACACCAGCGAGCCCGGGGCGGGATTGACGTCCAGCCAGCGACCGTCGCGATCGAGCAACTGCAGGCCAGCCTCCTCGGCACCGAGCAGCAGCGTGATGACATTGATGTCCTCGTGGGCACCCGCCCGTTCGCCTGCCGAGCCCTCGGGCACGGGCGGGTAGTGAATGACCCGCAAGACGCTGTTGCCCTCGCCGACCTTGTCGTCGAACCAGCGCGTCGGCAGGCCGAGATGCAGCGCGATCGCGGCCAGCAGCTCACGACCGAGCCGGTCGAACGCCTCCCACAGCGCCAGTGTCTCCTCGCGGAAACCGTCGAGTCCGGCCGGCCAGACGTTGGGCGGCATGTACGGACCGTAGCGATGGCCGTCGGGCAGCTCGCGCCCGACGTGCCAGAATTCCTTGAGGTCGTGACGGACAGCGCCCTTGGCGGTCTCGACGCCGAATGGCGTGTAGCCGCGCGCTCCGCCGCCGCCGGGAACGTGGTAGCGCAGCTTCGCCTCGGTGGGCCAGCCGAACAGCGCCCGGAAGTGCCCGAGACAGCGCGCGATGACGTGCCTCTGGCAGGCGATGCCCCTCGATCACTGCGAAGCCGTAGCGCTCGAAGCTGGCCCCGAGGTCGCGGGCAAACCTGGCGGGATCAGTCCCCCAGCGCGAGAAGTCGACCGACTCGATTCCTGTTGGCATTAGGCATTATCGCTTATCAGCCTGTGGCGCGCCTTTCCCGCGACGCCATCCGTCGCGCATCATGGCGGGATGGCCGCCGGCGCTCAATGGTTCGTCATCGTCAATCCAGCCTCGGCGGGCGGCCGGGCTGCGCGGCGCTGGCCGGCGCTCGCGGCGGCGCTGACCCGCCAGGGTGTGGCCTTCAGGGCCGTGATGACCGACGCCCCGGGCCACGGTGTGCTGCTCGCTCGTCGCGCGCTGGCGGAAGGGTATCGACACCTGCTGGCCGCGGGCGGCGACGGCATCCTGCACGAGGTCGTCAATGGCGTGCTGCAGGAGGATCCGGTCGTTCCGGAGAGCGTCTGTGTCGGTGCCGCCGCGCTGGGCTCCGGCAACGACTGGGCGCGCGGCCGCGGACTGCCGGACAGCCCGGACGGCATCGCCGCCTGCGTGGCGCGCGGACACAGCTCGCTGCACGATCTCGGTCGGCTGAGGTTCGAGGCGCCGGGCCGGCCGGAGCGTTTCTTCGTCAACGTCGCGGGCGCGGGCCTGGACGCCGAGGTCATCGAGCGTCTGCCCGCCAGCGGGCCGCGTCGCGCCGCCTACCTCGTCGGGCTGCTGCGGGCGCTGCGCGCGCACCGGCGATCGAGCTTCAACCTGTCGGCAGCGGAACGCACCTGGCACGGGCCCCTGATGCTTGCCCTGGCGGCGATCGGGCCACGCTGTGGCGGGGGCATGCGCCTCGCGCCGCAGGCCCGGGCAGATGATGGCCTGCTCGATGTCGTGGCGATCGCACCCGTGCGGCTTCCCTGGGACCTCGTCCGCTTGCCGCGACTGTTCGACGGCCGGCTGCCCGGCGAGAGCCTTCGTCAGGCACTGGCGTAGCGCCCGGCTGCGCATGGAGGCCACACCCGCCGCCCCGGTGCAGGCGGATGGACAGCTGGTCGGGCGAACGCCGGTGCGAGATCAGCTGCCTCCCGGCGGCCCTGCGGATGCTGGCACCCTGAGCGGCGGCTGGCGGGACATTTGTGTCCCCTCTTGATCCGCAGGTAAGGTAGCGATCCGTCAGGCCGCGAGGCGCCGCCATGCAGAGAGACCAGTTGCTTGCCCGCCCGCACGAGGTGGCCGAAAGGTACCGGGTTTCCCGGGGCCGCGGTTTCAGCCTGGCCGATCACGACCCGGGCGACACGCTCGGTCTCAAGTCGAACAGAAAGCCGGTTGCACGCGACCTGCTCCGTCAGGGCGTCGAAATCCTGGCCGAATGCCAGGAGATGCTCTATGCCCAGGACCGCTGGTCGGTGCTGTTCATCTTCCAGGCCATGGACGCGGCGGGCAAGGACAGCGCCATCAAGCACGTCATGTCGGGCATCAATCCGCAGGGTTGCCAGGTCTACTCCTTCAAGGCGCCGACCAGCGAAGAGCTCGATCACGACTACCTGTGGCGCTGCATGAAGGCGCTGCCCGAACGCGGCCGCATCGGCATCTTCAATCGATCCTACTACGAGGAGACGCTGGTGGTCCGGGTGCATCCGGAGATCCTCGCCCGCCAGAAACTCCCGGCCAAGCTGGTGACCCGCAAGATCTGGAAGGAGCGATTCGAGGACATCTGCGCCCACGAACGCTACCTCGCGCGAAATGGCGTGGCGATCTGCAAGTTCTTCCTGAATGTTTCCAGGAAGGAGCAGAAGAAGCGCTTCCTGGCGCGGCTGGACGATCCCGAGAAGCACTGGAAATTCTCCGAGACCGACGTCGCGGAGCGCCAGCACTGGGATCACTACATGGAAGCGTATCAGGACACCATCCGCCACACCGCCACCCGGCACGCACCATGGTACGTGGTGCCGGCCGACAACAAATGGTTCACGCGGCTGGTGGTCGCGGCGGCGGCGATCGATACCCTGCGGTCGCTCGACCTGAAGTACCCGGAGGTATCGCCGGCACGGCAGGAAGAGCTCGCGCACGCCAGGCAGGCGCTCCGCAAGGCCGACTAGCAGTCCAGGGAGCGGGCCGCGAACCGCCAGGGAGAAACCGATGAACAGCGATGCGACCGGCGCCGGCTCGCAGTCGGAACTGGCGGAGTTCGCCGCGCTGCAGGCGCGGTTGCCCGAACTGTTCCGGGCCGTGTTCAGCGACCGCCTTGCGCCACGCACCGTGGTCGTCGTCCCCGGTCTGAGTCTCGACGCCGAGCAACTTTCCCGCATTCCGGGCGCGCTCCATTACGAGGAACGCCAGCTCAGCATGCTGTTGCTGCTGCGCATGCCGAATACCCGGCTCGTCTATGTGACCAGCCAGCCGCTGAATCCGTCGTTGGTCGACTACTACTTGAGCATGCTGCCGGGCATCCCGAGTTCGCATGCCCGGCGCCGGCTCACCCTGCTAAGCAGCCACGATGGCAGTCTGGCCTCGCTCACCCAGAAGATCCTGGACCGGCCGCGACTGCTGGAGCGGATGCGCGAAGCGATCGGCCCGCCGGAGAGCGGACACCTCTCGGTGTTCAATTCCACTGCGCTGGAGCGCACGCTTGCGGTGCGCCTAGGCGTGCCGCTGTACGCCTGCGACCCGCTGCTCATGCCGCTCGGTTCGAAGACCGGCGGCAGGAGGCTGTTCCGCAAGGCCGGCGTGGAGATACCGGATGGCGAGGAGGGACTGCGCGACGCGCGGGACGTCGCCCAGGCCATCGCGCGGCTCAAGCGTCGTGAGCCCGCGCTCAGGCGCGTGGTGGTCAAGCTCGATGAAGGTTTCTCCGGCGAGGGCAACGCCGTGCTGGACCTCGGCGACGCACCCGGCGGCGCGCAGGAAAGCTGGATTGCCGAACGCCTGCACACCGACCTGCGATGCGTCGCCGCCGGCGAATCCCCCGAACAGTTCCTCGCCAAGTTGGGCTCGACACAGGGAATCGTCGAAGCCTGGATCGAGGGCGACACCAAGCAGTCCCCCTCGGCCCAGTTTCGCATCAATCCCCTCGGTGAAATCGAGTCCCTGTCCACCCACGATCAGGACCTGGGCGGACTCGACGCCCAGGTGTTTCTCGGCAGCCGCTTCCCGGCCTGCCCGGACTACCGCGCCGCGATCCAGCAGGCCGGCCTCAAGGTTGCCCAAGCGCTGCGCGACGAAGGGGTGATCGGACGATTTGCGGTCGACTTCATTGCTGCGCGCCGCGCGGACCATTGGGACATCAGGGCGATCGAGATCAATCTTCGCAAGGGCGGGACCACGCATCCCGTTCCAGATGCTGCAGTTCCTCACCGACGGCGTCTACGATCCCGAGGACGGCCTGTTCCGCACGCAGACCGGCCAACCGCGCTACTACTACGCCACGGACAATGTGCAGAAGGACGCCTATCGGCGCCTCACCCCGGACGACGTGGTGGAGATTTCCGTCGAACACGGACTGCACTTCGACCCCGCAAGCCAGCAGGGCATCGCATTCAGCCTGCTGGGCTGCGTCGCCGAGCACGGCAAGCTCGGCATCACTGCCATCGGCGACTCGCCGGAGCGATCGCTGCTGCTGTACCAGCGCGCAGTAGAGGCGCTCGACGACGGCGCCCGCTAGGACCCAGTGCCGGCACCGGCAGCGCTGCGACGCGGCGACACGTACATCGCGATGACGGCGCGGCAGACCGTGTCTCCGGACCGGTCGCGGAGCTCGACCGTCACCGCTGCATCACCCGTGAACTGCCCCTCCGGCACCGGTTCGAGCACCGCGGTCGCGGTGACGTCGGTTGCGGCTTTCCTCAGGTAGCTCACCTGCATGCCGCGTGGAATCCAGCGCAAGCCACCGGGCAGCGACGCCTCCATCAGGGTCCCGGCCGCCAGCTCCGCGGCATTGCACATGGCGATGGCGTGAACCGTGCCGATGTGATTGCGGATGGCCCGCCGGTTCGGCAGCAGTACGACCGCCCGCCCCCGTTCCAGCTCGAGGAAACGGGCCGAGATCGACCCGAAGTACGGCGCCTGCAGGTCGACCAGCCGCGAAAACAGCCAGCGCCCGCCGGGCCACCTGGAGAGCGTCCGATAGAGACCCAGGACTCGTGACATCAGCGATAGCGCGCGAGGATCGACTCCATCGCCGCCGAGCCCGGACACAGGCGCTGGAAGGGCACGGAATTGAGCGGCTCGTCGGGGGTCCGATGCCTGTCATGGAAGTCCTTGCGGCCTTCCTCGAGGTAGATCACGCCGGTGACGTGCTCGTTGCGCAGCGCATGTTCCTGGACGTAGGCAAGCGCGCGCGCCCTGCTCGGTGGGGTCGTAGCTGCGGTCCAGCTTGCGCAGCAGCACCTTGCTGCCGTCGTGCATCTCGACCGACAGCGTCTCGCCTTCCGGATAGCGAACGAGGATCTCGCGCCGCGGCTCGATGTAGTCGGCCGAGACCGGCGACTGCAGGTGCTCGCGCACGTAGGCATAGCTCTTGGTCGAACCCTCGTGATCATTGAACGTCACGCAGGGCGACAGCACGTCGATCAGCGCGAAGCCGCGATGCGACAGACCCGCCTTGATGAGCGGCACCAGCTGCTCCTTGTCCCCCGAGAAGCTGCGCGCGACGAATGTCGCGCCCAGCGACAGGGCGAGCAGCACCGGGTCGATCGGCTCCTGGTCGTTGCGCTCGCCCTTCTTGGACTGCGAGCCGACGTCGGCCGACGCCGAGAACTGCCCCTTGGTCAGGCCGTAGACGCCGTTGTTCTCGAGGATGTAGAGCATGTCGACGTTGCGGCGGATGGCGTGGCCGAGCTGGCCCAGGCCGATCGACAGCGAGTCGCCGTCGCCGGAAACGCCGATGTAGTGCAGCTGCCGGTTGGCCGCGGTCGCGCCCGCCGCGATCGCCGGCATGCGCCCGTGCACGCCGTTGAAGCCGTGGGCGCCGCCGACGAAATAGGCGGTCGTCTTCGACGAGCAGCCGATGCCGGACAGCTTGGCGACGCTCTGCGGCGGCAGCGCCAGCTCGAAGCACGCCTGCACGATGGCCGCGGTGACCGAGTCGTGGCCGCAGCCGGCACAGAGCGTCGACATGCCGCCCTCGTAGGCGCGGCGCGACAGGCCGAGCGAATTGCGGCGCTGACCCGGGTAGTCGATGCTGGGCTTGCCGGCGGCACTCATGCTGCGACTCCCTTGGCCAGGGCCTGGTTGATGTGACTCCACGATGTAGCTTGCCGGAATCGGCAGGCCGTTGTAGTGCAGGATCGAATGGAGCTTGCGTTTCTCCACCGCGGTCTCGAGGATCAGCAGCGAGCGCAGCTGTGCGTCGCGGTTCTGCTCGACCACGAAGAGCGTCTCGTGGGAGGCCAGGAACTGCTCGACCTCCGCACCGAACGGAAAGCCACGGACCCGGAGGTAGTCGACGACCAGCCCGTTGCGACGCAACTCGGCGAGCGCCTCCTGCACGGCGGCATCGCACGAGCCCAGGCTGACGATCCCGACCGACGCCCGGCCGCTACCGTCGACTACGGCGGGCGGCACCAGGGTCGCAGCGGTCGCGAACTTGCGCAGCAGGCGCTCCATCACCGCCTGGTACTCGGTCGAGTCCTCGGTGTAGGCGCCGTACTGGTTGTGGCCCGAGCCGCGCGTGAAGTAGGCCCCTCGGGCCCGACCCCGGGGATGGTCCGCCACGGAATGCCGTCCTCGTCGACGTCCACGTAGCGCTGGAACTTCTCGATCTTCTCCAGCATGTCGGCGTCCAGCACCTTGCCGCGGTCAGGCCGGAACGAGTCGTCCCAGCGCAGATCCCGCACCATCCAGTCGTTCATGCCGATGTCGAGGTCGAGCAGCACGAATACCGGCGTCTGCAGCCGCTCCGCGAGGTCGAAGGCCTTGACCGCGAACTCGAAGCACTCCCCCGGGTCGGCCGGGAACAGCAGCACGTGCCGGGTGTCGCCGTGCGAGGCATAGGCGCAGGCCAGCAGGTCGCACTGCTGCGTCCGCGTCGGCATGCCGGTCGACGGCCCGACGCGCTGCACGTCGAACAGCACCGCCGGAACCTCGGCGTAGTACGCCAGGCCGATGAACTCGTTCATCAGCGAGATGCCCGGGCCGCTGGTCGGCGTGAAGGCGCGCGCGCCGTTCCATGAGGCGCCGACGACGGCGCCGATCGCCGCCAGTTCGTCCTCGGCCTGCACGATCAGGTAGTTGTTCCGGCCGGTCTGCAGGGTCGACACGGAATCGCGCACAGAACGCCTTGAATGCGTCCATCAGGGACGTCGACGGAGTGATCGGGTACCAGGCGCCGACCGTCGCGCCCGCGTACAGGCAGCCGAGCGCCGCCGCGGTGTTGCCGTCGATCATGACGTGGCCGCGCGTCAGGTCGAGCCGCTCCACGCGGACCGGCAGCGGGCAGCCGAAGTGCTCCCTGGCGTACTGGTAGCCGATGTTGATGGCCTTCATGTTGGCGTCGACCAGCGCCGGCTTGCGCGCAAAGGACTCCGTCAGCAGCCCCCGCATGACCTCCAGGTCGAGGTCCAGCAATGCCGCGAGAACGCCCGCGTACATGATGTTCTTCATCAGGATCCGCGCCCGGGCGGACTCGAAATTGTCGGCGCACAGCTGCGCCAGCGGCACGCCCAGGACGGTGACGTCGTCGCGGCCGAGCAGCGCCGGCCGCGGCCAGGTGGAATCGAACAACAGATAGCCGCCGGGGCTGACCTGGCGGATGTCGCGCGCGTAGGTCTCCGCGTTCATGGCGACCATGAGATCGACCCGGGTCGAGTGGCCGCGCCAGCCCTCGGCCGTGACGCGGATCTCGTACCAGGTCGGCAGGCCCTGGATGTTGGACGGAAACAGGTTCTTGCCGACCACCGGCACACCCATCCGGAATATCGACTTCATGATCAGCGAATTGGCACTCGCGGATCCGGTGCCGTTGACGTTCGCGAACTTGACGACGAAGTCGTTTACGCGGTCTTGCGTGGCGACGGAGTCAGGCATCGGGCCTCATCCTCGGCGTGTGGAATCGCGATCCAGGACTTCTGCATGTCCCAGGCATTGGTCGGACAGCGCTCCGCGCACAGTCCGCAGTGCACGCACACATCCTCGTCCTTCACCATCACCCTGCCGGTCTGCTTGAGCGGCTCCGACACGAACAGCCCCTGCTCGGGGTTGCGCCGCGGCGCGCGCAGGCTGCCGACGATCTCCTCCTCCGTGCCGTTGCGGGCGATCGTCAGGCAATCGGTCGGGCAGATGTCGATGCAGGCATCGCACTCGATGCACAGGCGCGCCTCGAAGACCGTCTGGATGTCGCAATTCAGGCAGCGCTGCACCTCGGCGGCGGCGCGCTCGGCGTCGAAACCGAGTTCAACCTCCACGTTGAGCTGCTTGAAGCGCTCCTTGAGGCTGACGTGCGGCACCAGCCGCCGCTCGAGCCCGCTGTAGTCGTTCTTGTAAGACCACTCGCGCATGCCCATCTTGCGGCTCTGCAGGTTCACGCCGCGTGGCAGCCGCTGGTCGAGGGACTCGCCCATGCAGTGCTTGTGGATGGAAATCGCGGCCTGATGGCCGTGCTCTACCGCCCAGATGACGTTGCGCGGCCCGAAGGCCGCGTCGCCGCCGAAGAACACGCCCCGGCGGGTCGACTGGAACGTGAGCGGATCGACGACGGGAACATCCCACTTGTCGAACTCGATGCCCAGGTCCCGCTCGATCCACGGAAACGCGTTCTCCTGGCCGATCGCCAGGATGACGTCGTCGCAGGGAATCATCACTTCCTCGAGCACGCGCTGCGACAGGATGCGCCCATCCCGCACTTCGTACTCGAGGCGGTCGAACAGCATCCCGCGCAGCTTGCCGGATTCGACGACGAACGACTTCGGTGCGTGGTTGACCACCATCTCCACGCTCTCTTCTTCAGCGTCCTCGAGCTCCCACGCCGACGCCTTGAAGAATCCGCGCGGCTTGCGGGCCATCACCTTGACACTGGTGGCGCCAAGACGCAGCGACGAGCGGCAGCAATCCATTGCGGTGTTGCCCACGCCGATGATCAGCACACGTTCGCCAATGGACTGCACGTGGCCGAAGGCCACGGCCTCCAGCCAGGTGATGCCGATATGGATGCGATCGCTGTCGTGCCGCCCCGGCAGGTCCAGTTCCTTGCCCTTCGGCGCCCCGGTGCCGACGAAAACTGCATCGAAGCCGCCCTCATCGAGCAGCCGGCTCAGGCTTGATACCGGCGTGCCCAGGCGCATCTCCGCGCCCATGCCGGTGATGTAGCCGATCTCCTCGTCCAGCACCTTTGCGGGCAGTCGAAAGGCCGGGATGTTGGTGCGCATCAACCCGCCGGCGGCAGACAGCTGGTCGAAGACCACTACGTCGTACCCGAGCGGCAACAGATCGTTGGCGACGGTCATCGAGGCGGGGCCAGCCCCGACACACGCGACGCGCTTGCCGTTGCCCGTTTCCGGACGGCGCGGCAGCCGCGGAACGATGTCGTCGCGCAGATCGGCCGCGACGCGCTTGAGCCGGCAGATTGCCACCGGCTTTTCTTCCACGCGCCCGCGACGGCAGGCCGGCTCGCACGGCCGGTCACAGACGCGCCCGAGAATGCCCGGGAACACGTTCGACTCGCGATTCACCATGTAGGCGTCGGAGTAGCGGCCCTGCGCGATCAGGCGGATGTACTCCGGGACATCCGTATGGGCCGGGCACGCCCATTGGCAATCGACGACGCGATGGTAGTAGTCCGGGTCTCGGGTATCGGTGGGCTGCATGGTATTGGCGGACGCCGCGAGGCGACGATATCAGGCCGGGCCGGAACCCGAAAGCGGCAGGTACTCCGCCTCCTCCATCAGCCGGGCGAAGCCGCCCGAGGACACGTGCACGAGTTGCTCATGGTCGCCGGCCTCGAAGAACACCTCTTCGAGGTCCTGCAGGCGCAGGTCGACGATCGTGGGAATGAGGTACTCCTCGCCCACGGCCGGGACGGCGCCCGGTTCGCAGTCAAAGAAGGCCTCGGCGAGGTCCCCCTCGGAGGCAAGGGTCATGTTCCGGTGCAACACGCGCCCGAGGCGATCCAGATCCAGGGTCGAATCGGCCGGCAGCACCGCCAGCACGAAGCCGCCGGCGTCCTTGAGCAGCACGGCCTTCGCCAGTTCCGACTCGGGCAGGTGGGCCGCATGGGCGCTGCCCGCCGAAGTACTGGTATGGGGATGACTCACGAGACTGTAGTCGACGCCCTTGAACTTCAAAGCCTGGATGACCGTGGGTGCGATGCTCATCGGTCCGTCGTCTCCGGCTGGTGTAACTCACTCAAGTATAGCGGCGCCACCAGTGCGCGAATTGCGCGATATACGCAAGAATGCTGCGCCGCAAAAACTCCGGCTCAGGGCGGCCGCGGCCGCTGGAACCGGCGGCGCTCGCGCTCGGCATCCGCCCGCGCGCCACAACCCTCGAGGTGATCGTTGACGAGCCCCATCGCCTGCATGAAGGCGTACAGGGTCGTCGGCCCCACGAACGTGAAGCCCCGCTTCTTCAGGTCGCGCGACAGCTGCCGCGACGCATCGGACTCGGTCAGCGCCCTGATGGCCGCCTGCGTCAGCTTGTGCGGGCGCATCGTCCGCGCCGGCTCGAATCGCCAGAGATACGCGCCGAGCGATCCGAACTCGGCTGCGACCTCGCAACTGCGCCGGGCGTTGTTGATCGTCGATTCGATCTTGCCCCGGTGGCGGACGATGCCGGCATCAGCGAGCAGTCGACTCACGTCGCGGCCGGTGAATCCCGCGACGACGGCATAGTCGAAGCCAGAAAACGCCGCTCGAAAATTGTCGCGCTTGCGCAGGATCGTCAGCCAGCTCAAGCCCGCCTGAAAGCCCTCCAGGCACAGCTTCTCGAAGAGACGGCGCTCGTCGTCCACGGGACGTCCCCATTCCTCGTCGTGGTAGGCGCAGTAGTCGGCGGACTGCCCCGCCCACCAGCAGCGCGCAATCCCGTCAGCGCCGCGCACCACACCCGCTGGAAGCCGCTTTGCCGTCATTCACTCGCTCTCCGTGCTGGACCACCGGGGAACCCAGGTCCGCAATTCTGCGGACATCGTGCTGCCGCCGAAAGGGTAATCTTTGCGAGTTCACGCACGCTACGAGGCAAGCCGACCATGCCGATCAATCGTCGCCAGTTCATCACCGCCGCCGCGGCAGCGGCCACGCAGTTTTCTCCTGCGCTGCTGCGGGCCGCGACCGCGCGGGACCCGGACGTGATCGTCATCGGCGCGGGCCTCTCCGGCCTCGCGGCTGCGCATCTGCTCGAGCAGGCCGGCGCGACCGTGACCGTCCTGGAGGCGCAGCGTCGCGTTGGCGGCAAGATGCTGTCGTTCGACGCCGTACCGGGACTGCCAGAGGCCGGTGGGCAGTCCATCGCCCCGGGCTACGGCAGGGTAATTGCCGCGGCCCGCGCCAACGGCGTGGAGCTGGTCGACACCCTGCCAACCCAGCGCGCGCACCCCGCGGTCGAGCTGGTGCTCGGTGGACAGGTCATCGCGGCGGCAGACTGGCCGGACTCGAGCCTGAATCCGTTTCCCGCCGATCAACGCACGCTGATGCCCTGGCAGTACGCCGCGCGCCTGCTCGGCGACGCGAATCCGCTCAAGCCGGGCGACAGCTGGTTCAGTCCCGACAAGGCCCCGCTCGACCGGTCGATGCACGAGTTCCTTCGTTCCCTTGGCGCCACGCCGCAGGCGATCGAACTCGCCTACGACACCAACGTGAGCTACGGCACCAGCGCCTGGGACGTCTCGGCACTGCAGATGATGTTCGTCGAGAGCTGGGGCCGCGTGCAGCGCCAGATCAAGCCCGCCGCGGTGTACCGGGCAGCCCGCGGCAACCAGCGCATCCCGGAAGCGATGGCGGCCGCGTTGGCCGGCGACGTCAGGCTCGGGGCGAGAGTGATCGCGGTCGCCGACGATGGCCAACGGGTCACAGTCACCTGCGAGGACGGCAGCCGCGCGACCGCTCGTGCCGCGATCTCGGCACTGCCGTTCTCGGTGCTGCGCGACGTGCGCCTCGACCCGCTGCCGACCGGCGCCCAGGCAGAAGCGATCGACACGCTGCCCCATCAGCACATCACGCAGATCGCGCTGGTGGCACGCAAGCCGTTCTGGAAGGAGGACGGCCTGTCAGCCAGCATGTGGTGCGACGGGCTGCTGGCCCGCTGCTTTGCGCACTACGAAGGCGACGAGGTGGCCAGCATCCTGGTCACGGCCTACGGCAACAAGGCGAACGCGCTCGACCGGCTGGGCCGGGACGCGGCGACGGCGCACGTCATCCGCGAGTTCGAGCAGGCGCGGCCCGCCGCGCGCGGCCAGTTGCAGGCGGTTGCCTGGCACTCGTGGGGCCTGGATCCCAATGCCGCAGGCGACTGGGCGGTATTCGCGCCGGGCACCGTGACCCGCTTCCTGCCGGCCATGTTCGCGCCGCACGGCCGCATTCATTTTTGTGGCGAGCAGACCGCCACCGCCAATCGCGGCATGGAGGGCGCGATGGAATCCGGCGAGCGTGCGGCGCTGGAAATACTGGACTACCTGTGAGCCCGCCGGACACCTCGACGCGCGTACTGGCCGCGAGCGGCGCGCTGCTGGCCGCGGTGGCAGCGGCGCTCGCCGCCGCCGGCTCACATGTGCTCGCCGGCCGGCTCGCGCCGAGCGAACTCGCCTCGTTCAACACGGCGGTCGCCTTCCAGTTCGTCAATGCGCTCGGCCTGTTTGCGATGGCCTGGTCGCGCGAACGCCTGCCGCACTCGCGGCTCGCGCAAGCCTGCGGCTGGCTGCTGCTGGCCGGGATACTGCTGTTCTGCGGCAGCATCTATCTCGCGCGCCTGGGGCTCATCTCGCACCCGGCGGCCGCGCCCGCGGGTGGCATGGCGGTCATCGCGGCCTGGGCCCTGCTCGCCATCGCCTTCGCGTCGCGCGGCCGGCGCTGAGTTGCCTGACCGGGTCAGCGCTGCAGCGCGCCGGCCCCGACGAGCTCGCCGATCCTGATCGCCGTCTGCAGGGCGCGCAGTCCGTCTTCGCCGGAGACCAGGGGCCGCTTCCCCTTGGCGATGCATTCCAGGAACGATTCGATCTCGTCCTTGAGCGCATCACCCTGTTCGAAGCTCTGTTCCTCGATGTCGACCCTGGGCATCTCGCCCGTCGCCATCGAGACGCCCTTGCGAACCTGGGTCAGGACCTTCTGCTGCAGGTCGATGGACAGGTACGCGTCTTCCTGGAAGACGCGCAGCTTGCGCTCGGCCTTCATGCTGATCCGGCTCGCCGTGGCGTTGGCGACACAGCCGTTCTCGAAGCGGATCCTGGCGTTGGCGATGTCGATTTCCTGTGTGAACACCGAAGCGCCGATCGCGTCGATGTGCTCGATTGGCGACCCGACCATGTTCTCGATCAGGTCGATGTCGTGAATCATCAGGTCGAGGACCACGCTCACATCGGTACCGCGCGGCTTGAATGGCGCCAGCCGTTGCGACTCGACGAACCGCGGTCTGACGAGGCCGCTCGCCACGGCGCGAATGACAGGATTGAATCGCTCGAGGTGCCCGACCTGCAGCACCAACCCGCGGGCCGCGGCGATCCCGACCAGCTCCCGCGCCTGCTGCACGGTTTCGGTGATCGGCTTCTCGACCAGCACGTGCGCGCCGGACTCGAGGAACGCGCGTGCGACGTCGTAATGCAGGACTGTCGGGGTCACGACACTGACGGCGTCGACCTGCCCAAGCAACTGGCGGTAGTCGGCATGCGCCTCGCCACCGGATTCCGCCGCCACCCGCTGGCGGGCCTCGGGGTCGGGATCCACCACGGCCGCCAGCGCGACGCCGGCCAAGGCCGAATACTTCTGGGCATGGAAGCGCCCGAGATAACCCGCACCGATGACGGCCGCCCTGATCACGTCGCCGCCCTGTCCGCGCGCTGCTGCTCCCGGTACCAGCGACTGCGGCGACGGTATTCCATGCGCATCTGCACCACCACGCCACCGTAGATCATCGCGATGCAGCCCGCGACAAAGGCTACTCCGACGGCGAGGCGCCACTCGCCCAGCTGCAGCGCGCGCGCGAGCGCGCCGAGCCCGGCGGCGATGCCGATGAGCAATGCGCCGTACGGCCGGGCCTCGTACAGCGGGCTCGGCCACCAGAGTCTGAGCATGTGTAGCTCCCTTCGGTCTGACCACGGAATTATAGGCCGCGCCCCGGCGCCGCGGGCCCACGCTGTTGCCAAGGCGCCCACGCAGGTCGCAAACTCATCGCCGTGAGCCCAGAAGACAGCAGCACTCGCGAATCCGATTCCCCGGCCGCGCCTTTGGCCCTGCGCCGGGAGTTGCGCTACTTCGCAGTTCTTGCAGGATTCGGCCTGGTGCTGCTGCCGGGGTGCATCTACCTTGCCGGCGTCCTGACGCTCGGCCCCTACGAAGGCGGCCTGTGGGCCTTCCTGAAGTCGCTGTATGGCGCCTTCCTGACGCTCAAGCCGACCGCGTGGGGGCTGCTCCTCGGGCCCTACCTGCTGTTTCAGGCGATCCGGCTGCTGTCGCGGCCGCTGCGCCGGCCGCTTCCTGCGCAGGACGCCCGCTAGGGCGATTCCCTAAAGTTCCGCGGGGCTCCGGTCGATAGCCCGGTCGGGAGGGCAATCGCGCCTGCCCCGGACACGTGCGAAACAGCCTTAGGCGGCCCCGCGATGACACCCGAACAGGAAGCCCAGCTCAAGTCCATGGTCAACTTTCCGAGCCCGCCCGGCGTGGCGGCTCGGGTGATAGAGCTGGCCCAGGACCCGGACGCGGAAATGGGCAAGGTCGCCAAGACGGTCAGCCTCGATCCGTCATTGACCACCAAGATCCTGCGCATCGCCAACTCCGCGATCTACGCGCAGCGCCGGCGCAGCGAGAATCTCCGCCAGGCGCTGGTCGTGCTCGGGCTCAATGCGACCCTGACGCTCGCGCTGTCCTTCTCGCTGGTCAAGAGCCTCAAGGGTGGCAAGCCCAACGGCCTCAACTACCCGCATTACTGGCGCAGGGCGCTGCTGTCCGCGACCGCCGCGCGGGCCATCGGCGACGCCACCGGCCAGGCTGCCGGCGAGGAGCTGTTTCTGGCCGGCCTGCTGCAGGACGTCGGCATGATCGCGCTGGACCGCAACATGCCGGATCTCTATCGGGATACCGCGGAGCTGCAGCGCAGCCACAAGGACCTGTTTCCGCTGGAGCGCAAGCGGCTCGGAATGGACCATGCCGAAATCGGCGGCTGGCTGATGCGCCAGTGGAACATTCCGGACCGGCTGTGGAAGTCGATCGAGCAGAGCCACAAGCTCGACGTGCGCCGCGCCGTGACCCCCGAGGACTGCTTCAACCGCGCGGTGGCGTTGTCCGGGCTGGTCGCGGACATGTACCTGCAGCCGTCGAAGGACGGCAAGGCCGTGAATGAGCTGGCGCAGCAGGTCTCGCGCATCTTCGGCATGGACAAGCACACCTTCGGCGAACTGGTCGCGAACATCAGCGCCATGATTCCCGACATGGAGTCGATCTTCGAGACCGACATCCTCTCCGACCCCGACGCCATGGTCGAACAGGCGCGCGAGATCCTGATGATCCGCAATCTGCATTCCCTGCGCGAGGTCAACTCGCTGCGGGTGACCGCCGACTCGCTGTCCGCGCGCGCCATGGAGCTCGAGGAGGAAACGCGGCGCGACCCGCTCACCGGGGCCTTCAACCGCAGCTTCCTGGAGCAGTACCTGGCGCGCGAGTTCGACAGTGCCACCCGCCAGGGCTGGGCGCTGTCGGTCGCGTTCTGCGATCTCGACCACTTCAAGAAGGTCAATGACACGCACGGCCACCAGGCCGGCGACCGCGTGCTGCAGGCGACCGCCAGGTTGCTGCGGGGTTGCACCCGCGAGTCCGACGTCGTGGCCCGCTACGGCGGCGAGGAATTCGTGCTGGTGTTTCCGGCCACCGACGCGGCGACCTGCCAGAGCGTGTGCGAACGCATCGTCCGCTCGTTCGAGGCGGCCCGGCACGAGGTCGGCGGCGCGACCATCACGGCCACGATCTCCGTCGGTTATGCCACCCATGCCCCGGACGAGCAGTACGAGACCTGCGACGCGCTGGTCCGTGCGGCCGACCAGGCCCTCTACACGGCCAAGCTGCAGGGCCGCAACCGGGCCATGCGCCACGACCTGAGCGAGCGCACGCCGCGGGTGCGCTTCCTCTAGCCCGTCCGCAGGCGGCGGGCTACGGCCCGCCGGCCCGCTGTGCCGCGCTCTCCTGCCGCTTGGCGCGAAACTCGTTGCCCTCGTACCAGTTGGGCCACAGCCGCTCGTTCGCGACCCGGGCACCCACCTCGAACAGCAGCTTCAGGTCCTCGATCGAGCCTGCCACGTCCCAGGAGGCGTCGTAGTCGTCGGACTGCTTGTGATACCGGTTGGCGGTGTAGTCGTCCTTCATGGCCTGGCCCGTGCCCGGCGGCTGACCGATCAGGTCGACCCCCGACTTGATGTACAACGCAGGCACGCCCTGCTTGGCCAGATTGAAGTGGTCGGACCGGTAGAAGTAGCCGTGATCCGGCGTCCCGTCCGGCGCGATGACCCGGTCCTGCGCCGCCGCGGCTTCCTCGAGCAGGTCTTCGAGTTCGGATGCGCCGAAGCCGACGACCTCGACGTCACGGGCACGGCCGAGCGCGTCCAGGCGGTCGATATTGAACACGGCGGCAGTCTTCGCAAGCGGCACCACGGGATGCATGGCGTAGTACTCCGAGCCGATCAGCCCGGACTCCTCCGCGGTGAAGGCCACGAACAACACCGAGCGTGCGGGCCCCGGGATCATTTTCTGGAAAGCCGCGGCGATGGTCAGGATGCCGGCCACGCCGGTTGCATTGTCAGCCGCTCCGTTGAAGATGGTGTCGCCCGCGAGGGCAAGCGCGCGCCCGAAATGATCCCAGTGCGCCATGTAGATGACGTACTCGTCCGGGTGCTCCTTGCCCGGCATCAGTCCGATCACATTGGGCGACGACGCGCGGCGGATGACGTTGCGCACCCCGGCCGAGGCCCTGACGCCGAAATCCACCGCGACGAAGCCCGGTCTCTGGGCCGCTTGCCGGAGAGTCGCGAGATCCTGACCGGCGAGCCGGGCCAGTTCCTCGGCGCGCGGCAGCGTGATCCAGCCCTCGATCGCCGAGCGGCCGGCGTTGCCGTCGGCGACATCCGCGTACAGCTGCGGGCCCGACCAGCCATTGCGCACCACGCTCCAGGGATAGGCCGCCGGCGCGGTGTCGTGGATGATGATGGCCGCCGCGGCGCCCTGGCGCGCCGCCTCCTCGAACTTGTAGGTCCAACGGCCGTAGTAGGTCATGGCGCGGCCGCGAAACAGCGCGGGATCGCCGGTCGCGAATCCCGGATCGTTGATGAGAATCAGTGCGGTCTTGCCGCGCATGTCGATGCCGGCGTAGTCGTTCCAGCCATACTCCGGAGCGACGATGCCGTAGCCCACGAACACCACCTCGCTGTCGGCGACCTCGACGGCGGGCTGGAAGCGGCGCGTGCCGACCACCATGTCCTCGCCCAACGCCAGCTCCAGCGCCGTGCCGCCGCGGCTGAATCGCAGGTGGGAGGCGCTACCCGCCGCCGTCACCTCGACCAGCGGCACGTCCTGGCGATAACTGCCCGCGACCGGCTGCAGACCCAGCTTCACGAACTGCTGCTCCAGGTACTCGACCGTCAGCTTCTCGCCGCGCGCCCCGGGCGCCCGTCCCTCGAACTCGTCGGAAGCGAGTTGCGCGACGTGACCCCGATAGGTCTCCGCGGTAATGGCCGCGGCGGCCCGTTCACGGATCGGCCCGGCGGTGCTGCAGCCCGCGAGGATCCCCACGGCGACGAGCAGCATCAGGGACTGGAATCTGTACATCTGGGAGCCTCGATTCGAATGGACTGGAACTCTACCCCGCGGCCGGGGTCGAATCAGGAATATGTTACGCGGCCCCCTCCGGCCAGTAGGACCAGGCGATGCCGGCCAACAGCAGCCACATCGCGCCCTGGGCCAGCCAGCGCCAGGAGCGCTCTTTCTGCAGTCCCACGAACGCCAGGCCGGCGACGGCCGCCAGGACCGCGAAGATCACCACCGCCTGGATCAGCGGTCCGTACTCGGCCATCAGGTTGGGGTGGTCGCTCGACACCAGCATGAACATGACCAGCACCATCGCCAGCACCCCGGCGATCGACGCGGCGGAGCCGAGCAGCACGCCGGTGAGGAATCCGAGAGGTCCCATGATGTCGAATCGTCCTGTATCGGGCCGGCCGTGATGCCGGCACTTGATCGCACCGCCGGTCGAATCTAGCCTAGGATGGGCCGGGGGTCCGAGTGAGCGAGGATTGTAACCGTCCATGAACCCATTTCGTAAGCTTGCCCGTCTGCCCTGGCAGCGCGTCGCGCTCGCCGCAGCGCTGTTCGTCGGCGCCGCCGCGATCGTCTCCGACGGCGGCCGCGGCCCCACCAATGCGGTGGCCGTCGCGCAAGCTGCGCCGGGAGAGCTGGCCGCGACCGACCGGCATCGGCGCGTGGTTCGTCTGGTCGAGGAAGTCATGGAGCGCCAGCATTACCGGCAGGCGCCGCTCGACGACAAGCTTTCCGCGCTGATCTTCGAGCGCTACCTCGAGGCCCTGGACGGCAACCGCAGCTACCTGCTGGCGTCCGACATCGCCGAGTTCGAGCCCTATCGTTATCGTCTGGACGACGCCATCAAGGCGGCCGACCCCGAGCCCGCCTTCGTCATTTTCCGTCGTCTGCAGCAGCGCAACCGCGAGCGCATGGACTATGCGATGGGGCTGCTGGACCACGAGCCCGACTTCACGGTGGACGAGGACTTCGACTTCGACCGGTCCGAGCAACCCTGGCCGGCATCCGTCGAGGAAGTCAACGAGTTCTGGCGCAAGCGGGTCAAGAACGACGCCCTGACGCTGGTGCTGGCCGGCAAGGACTGGACGGAAGCCTCGGACATGCTGCGCAAGCGCTATGAGCGGGTCATCAAGCGCAGCGAGCAGGTCAGCGCCGACGACGTGTTCGAGATTTACATGAACGCGTACTCGCACGTGTTCGACCCCCATTCCAATTACCTCTCGCCTCGCAATTCCGAGGAATACAACATCGCCATGAGCCTGTCCTACGAGGGCATCGGCGCGACGCTGCAGCTGGTCGACGACTACGTGACCATCGTCAACGTGCTTCCAGGCGGCGCCGCGTCGCTGTCCGGCGAAATCAAGGCCAACGACCGCATCACCGCTGTGGGCCAGGGCGAGGACGGGCCCTTCACGGACGTCATCGGCTGGCGTCTGGACGACGTCGTGCAGCTGATTCGCGGACCGGGGAATACGCTGGTACGGCTGCAGGTCCTGCCGGCCGGAGCGGCCCCTGGCGGGGCCGAGCGGACCGTCGGACTGCTGCGCAGCAAGGTCACGCTCGAAGCGCAGGCCGCCAAGCAGGAATCGCGCAAGACGCAGCGTGGCGATCGCGAGATCAATATCGGCATCATCGACGTGCCGAGCTTCTACCAGGACTACCAGTCGCGCGCCGCCGGTGACGAGGACTACCGCAGCACCACGCGGGACGTGCGTCGACTGATCGGTGAATTGAAGGCCCAGGGCATCGACACGCTGGTCATGGACCTGCGCAACAACGGCGGCGGGCATCTGTCCGAAGCCACCAGCCTGGTCGGTCTGTTCATCGACCGGGGCCCGGTGGTGCAGCTGCGCGAGACGGGTGGGCGCATCGAGGTGCTGGACGATCCCGAGCCGGGCCTGGCCTGGGACGGCCCGCTGGTCGTGCTGGTCAATCGCGCCAGCGCGTCGGCGTCGGAAATTTTCGCCGGTGCCATCCAGGACTACGGCCGCGGGCTGGTCGTCGGCCAGCAGACCTACGGCAAGGGCTCGGTGCAGAACCTCTACCCGCTGGATCGCTACGCGCTCGGACCCAAGTCCGGCTTCGGCCAGCTGACCGTCACCATCGGCAAGTACTACCGGGTGACCGGCGACAGCACGCAGCACCGCGGGGTCACCCCGGACATCGAACTGCCCTCGCTGCTCAGCGTGGACGATATCGGCGAGAGCACGCGCGACAGCGCCCTGCCGTGGGACCGGATCCGCCCTGCGGAATTCGACCGCCAGACCATCGTCGATGCCGAACTGCCGCTGCTCGGGCGGGTCCACGACGCCCGTACCCGGACCGACGCGGACTTCATCGCCCTGCTCGAAAGCCGCAGCGCTATCGACCGCATCCGTTCGCAGAAGTCCCTGTCGCTGAATCTCGCGGCGCGCCAGGCGGAACGGGCCCAGACCGACGCAGATCGCCTGGCCAGGGAAAACACCCGGCGGACCGCCCGCGGCCTGGAGGCGCTCGCCACGCTGGATGAACTCGACGAGGCCGCGCAGCCCGATGCGGTGCTCAACGAGGCCGCGGAAATCGCCGCAGACGCGTTCCTGGGCTCCTTGCCCGCCGGCGGGGCCCTGCTGGCCGGATCCCTGACCACCTTCGAACGCCCGGCGTACTGAGCCGCCGCCGCGGCCGCCGGGAGAGCGCTGGCTGTCCGCCGGACAGTTAAGCGCCAGCTGTTATACTTGACTACAACACTAGCGGACCGTAACATCCTGGCAACGTCTATCAGGGACCCGCTGCCATGACAGTCTTTTCCAGAATGCCCGTGAATTCGTCGCTGCTGCCCGCCGTCGCGCTGACCGCGGCCCTGGCGCTGCTGGCGACGGGCTGTGACCAGGCCAACGGCAAGAACGGCGCCGACCAGGAGGCCCCGGCCATCCCGGTGGAGGTCTCCCTGCCCCGCATTGGCGACATGACCGCCGTGTACACCGGCACCGCGCCCATCGAGGCCGATCGCGAGGCCTTCGTGCTGCCCAAGGTCCGCGGCGAGATCAAGGCCGTGCTGGTGGACGACGGCCAGCGGGTGAAGGCCGGGCAGCTGCTGGCGCGCCTCGACGGGGATCAGTTGCGACTCGAAGTCGCCCAGGCCGAGGCGAACCTGCGCAAACTGGAGCGGGACTACACGCGGACCGTGGAACTGCAGAAGCGGGGCCTGGTGAGCGTCACGGCCTTCGACAACCTGAAGTACGAACTCGACGCCGCCCGCGCGACCTACGACCTGGCTGCACTGCAGCTTTCCTACACCGACATTCGATCCCCCATCGCCGGGGTGGTCGTGCGCACCGATACCGTCAAGGTCGGCAATACCGTGACCCCGGTCGGCGGCGTCATCGAGACCAGCGACAGCGCCTTGTTCACGGTGACCGACTTCGATTCGCTGGTGGTGAAGGTCAATGTGCCTGAACGCGAACTGCCCAAACTGGTCGTGGGGCAGACCACGCAGATCACAGTCGACGCGGTGCCGGGAGTCGTCTTCAACGGTCAGGTCGACCTGATCGCGCCGCGGGTCGATGCGGCAACCGCCACCGCTCCGGTCAAGATCAAGGTGACGGACCCGGAAGGCCGCCTCTGGCCGGGAATGTTCGCCCGCATCGCCATCGTCATCGAGCGTCGGCTGGGTACGCTGCAGATTCCTCGCAGTGCACTGGTCGAGGGCGACGGCCCGCCCACCGTGTTCGTGGTGAACGACGGCAAGGCCGAACAGCGCACGGTGCGGCTGGGCTTGTCCAATGGCGGATTCGTCGAGGTGCTCGACGGCCTGACGGGCAGCGACCAGTTGGTGGTGATCGGCCAGGGCACGCTCAAGCAGGGCGCACTGGTTCGCGTCGTCAACGCACCGGACGCCCCGGCGAAAGCGGCCGGCTGAGCGCCGCGCGCCCGATCCGACTTTCGCCCCGCCCCATCCTGACACCCGGACGCGAGCCCCATGCAGATCGTTGACTTCGCCACCCGCCGTCGCGTAACCGTCTTCATGTGCACGGTTGCGATCGTGCTGTTCGGCCTGGTCTCGCTCGGGCGGCTGAAGGTCAACCTGCTGCCCGACCTGTCATACCCGACCCTGACCATTCGTACCGAGCTGACCGGCGCGGCGCCGCTCGAGATCGAGACGCTCGTCACCCGCCCCATCGAGGAGACCGCCGGCGTCGTCCGCAACATTCGCCAGGTGCGCTCGGTATCGCGATCGGGCCAGTCCGACGTCATCCTCGAGTTCACCTGGGGCACCGACATGGATCTCGCCGGGATCGATGTACGGGAGAAACTCGACCTGCTGGAACTGCCGCTGGAAGCCAGCCGGCCGATCCTGCTGCGCTTCGATCCGTCCAGCGAGCCGGTGATGCGCCTCGCATTCCTGGACAGCGCCGAGTACGCCGCCAGCGAGCAGGGCGCCGCCGGAACCCCGGAGGAACGGCTCAAGCTGCTCAGGCGCTTTGCGGACGACCGGCTCAAGCCGGACCTGGAATCGGTGGACGGTTCCGCCGCGGTCAAGGTCAGCGGCGGCTACGAGGACGAGATCCAGATCTTCGTCGATCAGCAAAAGCTCGCCCAGCTGGGGCTGTCGATCGAGACCGTCTCGCGGCGCCTCGGCGAAGAAAACGTGAATCTGTCCGGCGGCAGGCTCGAGCAGGGTACGCAGCGCTTCCTGGTCCGCACCCTGAACGAGTTCACCTCCGTCGACGAGATGGCGGACTCGATCATCGCCGCCGCCGACGGCCGGCCCGTCTACCTGCGCGACGTCGCCAGGATCGTGCGTGGACACAAGGATCGGGAGGCGATCACCCGTGTCGACGGCCGCGAGTCCGTCGAACTCGCGATCTACAAGGAAGGCGACGCGAACACCGTGCAACTGTCGGAGGGCGCGCGCGCCCGGCTCGACACCATTCGCAAGAACCTGCCCGCCGGCAGCGAGCTGACGGTCGTCTACGATCAGTCGACGTTCATCTCCTCGGCCATCGGGGAAGTGCGCCAGGCGGCGATCATCGGCGGCCTGCTCGCCGTGCTCGTGCTGTATCTCTTCCTGCGCGATGCCCGGGCCACGCTCATCACGGGGATCGCCATCCCCGTTTCGGTGGTCGGGACATTCGTGCTGATGTACGCCTTCGACCTGTCGCTGAACATCATGTCGCTCGGCGGGATCGCACTGGCCGTGGGCATGCTGGTGGACAACGCCGTGGTCGTGCTCGAGAGCATCGTGCGGCGCCGCGAGCAGGGGCTGTCGCGCACCGAGGCCGCGCGCGAAGGAACCCGTGAGGTGGCAACCGCGGTCACTGCCGCGACCCTGACCTCGGTCGCCGTGTTCTTCCCGATGGTCTTCATCAGCGGGGTGGCAGGCCAGTTGTTCAAGGACCAGGCCCTGACGGTCACCTTCGCACTGGTGTTCTCGCTGATCGTGGCGCTGACCCTGGTGCCGATGCTGGCCGCCGGCCGCGATCTGCCACCGCCGCCCGAGTTGGAGAAAGCGCCGGGACGGGCCACGCGCGCGCTGGCTGCCGCGATCGCCGCGGTGCGCCGCGTGCTCGGTCAGGCAGGCCGGGGGCTGGCCGCCTTGCTGGCACCGGCCGTCAATGTCACGCAGCGGTCCTTCAGCGCGATCGAGCGCGTCTATCTGCCGGCGCTGTCCTGGTCGCTGGCCCATCGCGGCCGGGTCCTGCTCGCGGCTGTCGCGACCATGCTGGTGACTGCGGCGCTCATTCCTCGACTCGGCACGGAACTCATCCCGCAATTGTCGCAGGGCGAGTTCATCCTCGATCTGCGGCTCGCACCGGGCACGCCGCTCGAGGTCACGGATCGATCGATGGCGCTGGCGCAGGAGTTCGCGATGCGCGAGCCAGGGGTCGCGCAGACCTATTCGGTCACCGGCACCGGCAACCGGCTGGACGCCAACCCGACCGACGCGGGCGAGAACACCGGCAGGCTGTCGGTGACCCTCGCCAGCGGCGCGGGCCGCGCCGAGGAGGAAGTCGTGATCAGCGACCTGCGGCAGCAGCTCGACTCCCTGGCCGGCGTGCAGTATCAGTTCAGCCGCCCTGCGCTATTCGCCTTCTCGACGCCTCTCGAAGTGGAAATCGCCGGCTTCGACCTGGAGCGGATGCGCGATGCAGCCGCCCAGGTCCGGACCGCGATGGAGGCGAGCCCGCGCTTCAGCGACATCAAGTCGACGGTCGAGGCCGGCAACCCTGAAATCCAGGTGTTGTTCGACCAGGAGCGGGCCAGCGCACTGGGGCTCGAGATTCGCGATCTCGCGGACCGCGTGGTGTCGAGCGTGCGTGGCGACATCGCGACGCGCTACAAGCTGCGCGAGCGCAAGATCGACGTGCTGGTGCGCAGCGTCGACACGCGCGCCTCGTCCGTCGAGGAAATCCGCAACCTCATCGTCAACCCCGGCAGCGACCGGCCAGTGCCCCTCGCGGCCGTCGCCGAGGTGCGACTCGCAACCGGACCCGCGGAGATTCGCCGCACGCGACAGCAGCGGGTTGCCATCGTCTCGGCCAACCTCGCGTCCGGCGACCTGGGCTCGGCCGTGGCCGAACTACAGCAGATCGTCGACGCCACCCGGCTTCCGGTCGGCGTATCCGCCCGCGTCGGCGGCCAGAACGAGGAAATGCAGGACTCGTTCAAGTCGCTGCAATTCACCCTGGTCCTGGCCGTCTTCCTGGTCTACCTGGTGATGGCCTCGCAGTTCGAGTCCCTGCTCCACCCGTTCGTCATCCTGCTGACGATTCCGCTGGCGCTGATCGGCTCGGTCTGGGCCATGTTCCTGACCGGGACCACGGTCAATGTGGTCGCATTCATCGGCCTGATCATGCTGGCCGGCATCGTGGTCAACCAGTCCATCGTGCTGATCGATGCCGTCAACCAGGCGCGCGAGCGTGGTCTCGAGAAGCACGCCGCCATACTCGACGCGGCGCATGCGCGGCTGCGTCCCATCCTGATCACCAAGCTGACGACCATCCTCGGCCTGCTGCCCATGGCCATCGGCTTCGGCGAAGGCGCCGAGATCCGCCGTCCGATGGCGATCACCGTGATCGGCGGCGTGGCCATTGCCAGCGTGTTCACCCTGCTGGTGATCCCGGTGGTGTACTCGCTGCTCGATCGCAAGCGCTTCGTCGCCCGCTCCGGCGCGGGCGGCGCGATGCCGTCGCCGGCGGCACCGTCGCCCGGTGCGGGCGCATGATCCACACCAACTTCGCGCTGCGTCGCCCGGTCACGACCCTGATGGTGTTCGTGGCACTGTCGCTGGTCGGGATCATCTCCGCCTGGCTGCTGCCGCTGGAAATGTTCCCCGACATCCGCTTCCCCGGCCTGCAGGTCAGGATCCCGTACGCCGGCTCGACCCCCGAAGAGGTGGAACAGCTCATCACCCGCCCGGCGGAAGAAGCGCTGGCGACGCTGTCCGGCGTCAAGGAGCTGCGCTCGACCTCGACCGAGACCGGCAGCGAACTGATCGTGCTGTTCGACTGGGACCGCGACCCGGCCGCCATCGGTTTCGAGGTTCGCACCAAGCTCGAGTCCATCCGCCACCAGTTCCCGCCGGCCGCAGACCGCATCCAGACCAATCTGTTCGCGGCGGGCGACGACCGCGTGGTGGCAATCCGCATTTCCAGCGCGGGCGATCTATCGCGCCAGTACGATCTGCTGGACCGCTGCTCAAACGGCCTCTGGAGCGGCTGGACGGCGTGGCCCGGGTATCGCTGGAGGGCGTCGAGCCGCTGGAGCTGCGGGTCCTGGTCGATCCGGTGCGCATCGCCGCCCACGGCGTCGACGTCGGCCAGCTGCGCAATTCGCTGGAACGCGCCAACTTCTCGGTCAGCGCCGGCGACATCACCGAGGCCGGGCAGCGACTGGCGGTGCGTCCCATCGGGACTTTCACGTCCGTCGACGATGTCCGCGACTTCATCGTCAGCGGCAACGTCCGGCTGCGCGACATCGCCGACGTCCGCCTGGTGTCGCCGGTACTCGCCGTCGGCCGCCACCTGAATGGCCGCCCGGGCGTCGGGCTCGACGTCTTCAAGGCCAGCGGCTACAACATCGTCGACGTGTCCGATCGCGTGATGGCGGCGCTCGAGGCCGCCCAGCAGGACCCGCAGCTGCAGGGACTCGACCTGATCATCCTGCTGAATCAGGCCGAGGGAATCCGCTCGTCACTCACCGATCTGCGCGACGCCGGCTTGATCGGTGCGGTGCTCGCGCTGGTGGTGCTTTTCGCCTTCCTGCGCGACTGGCCGACGACGCTGATCGTCAGCCTGGCGGTGCCGTTCTCCCTGGTCATCACGCTGGCGGCGATGTACTTCCTGGGCTTCACGCTCAACATCCTGAGCATGATGGGCATGATGCTCGCGGTCGGACTGCTGGTCGACAACGCGGTCGTCACGACCGAGAGCATCTTCCGCCACCGCCAGATGACCCCGGCGGATCCGCTCGGCTCGACCCGCACCGGCGTCAGTGAAGTCGGCATGGCGGTGCTGGCCGGCACGCTCTCCACGATCATCGTTTTCCTGCCGATCGTCTTCGGCAAGAAGAACGAGATGTCGCTGTTCATGGTGCACGTGGCGGTGCCCATCGTCGTCGCCATGATCGCGTCGCTGCTGGTGGCGCAGACCATCATTCCCACGCTCACCGCACGCTTCGCCGCGCCGCCGCCGATCAAGGCCGGCTCGGTGTTCGGCAAGCTGCAGGATCGTTACGCCCGCACGCTGGAGTGGATCCTCCGGCATCGCCGCAAGACCGCAGCACTGATCGTGGTGACCCTGCTGTCGCCGATCCCGTTGTTCGCGACTGAACTGCTGAAGGTCGACATGTTCCCGCAGGACGCGTCCGACCGGCTGAACCTGCCCTACCACATCGAGGGCAACTACCCGCTCTCACGGGTGGAGGAAGCGGTCAACCGGGTCGAAGCCTACCTGGCCGAGAACAAGGATCGCTTCGGCATCGATATTGTCTATTCCTACTACACCCCGGATGACGCCGTGTCCTCGATCCGCCTGAAGCCGCGCGACGACCTGCCGATGGAACCGCGCGAGTTAATGGTGGAGATAGAGAAGGGTCTGCCGGAAATCATCATCGGCAAGCCCAGCTTCCGGTTCGAGGAAAACCAGGGCGGCAGCGGCGGATTCAGCGTGCGGCTGTCGGGCGAATCCACCTTGCGCCTGATCGACCTGTCGCGCGACGTGGTCGCCAGGCTGTCGCAGCTGGAGGGCTTCGATTCCGTGCGCTCGACGGCACGCGCCGGCGAGCAGGAACTGCAGGTGATCGTCGATCGCAATCGGGCGGCACAGGTCGGGCTGCCGACCCAGCTCATCGCCCAGACCATCGCCGTCGCCATGCGTGGCGACCGGCTCAAGGAATTTCGCACCACCGACCGGGAAATCGACATGCGGCTGGCCTTCCGTGCGGATGCGCGCCAGACCATCGAAGACCTCGCCGCGACGCCCCTGTTCCTGCCGGATGGCGGGCGTATCACGCTGGGGTCGGTCGCCTCATTCCGCATTCGCACCGCGGAGCGTGCGATCGAGCGTGTTGACCGCCTGACGTCCGTCAGCATAGAGGGCATCATCTCCAGGGACTCCACCATGCAGCAGATGCGTGGCCGGGTCGAGCAGGCGATGAACGATTTCCCCCTGCCGCCAGGCTACTCCTGGCAGTTCGGCCGTGGCGTTGAGGACAGCGACGAGACCATGCGCGACATGATGATCAACATCGTGCTCGCCATCGTCCTCATCTTCCTGGTCATGGCGTCGTTGTTCGAATCGACCCTGTATCCGCTGTCGATCATCACCTCGATCCTGTTCGCGGTCGTCGGTGTCTTCTGGGGCCTGACCATCTCCGGCACGCCGCTGACGTTCATGGCGATGCTCGGCATCATGATCCTGATCGGCGTGGTGGTGAACATCGGCATCGTGCTGATTGCCCACATTCTCGACTTGCGCAGCCGTGGCATGGACCGGCATGGCGCGATCCTGCAGGCCGGCCGTGACCGGCTGCGGCCGATTCTCATGACCACGCTGACCACCCTGCTCGCCCTGCTGCCGCTGGCGCTGGGTGACACCCAGCTCGGCGGCGAGGGACCGGCCTACTATCCGATGGCGCGCGCCCTGATGTCGGGGCTCGCTTTCGGCGCGGTCACTTCACTGCTGTTCGTGCCGATCATCTACGTGTGGCTGGACGACCTGAACCAGTGGCGCCGACGCCTGGTGCTCCCGGCCACGGCGGCGCCCGCGCAGCAGACCTGAACTCAGGACAGCAGCACGCGACTGAGGTCCCAGTAGTCGTCGATCAGGACGTTGCCACCGCCATTGAGCGGCGGCAGCGATGCCGGTACCGGCACGGCCTCCTCGGCGGTCCGCCAGGTCACCGCCGCGCGGAGCTTCTCGGTGCGGGAGCGGATCTCCGGCGCGAGGTTCTCGGGAGACTTCACGATCTGCAGCGCCTTGGCGATGTCGTCCAGGCGGGCCATGCACTCCTGCCGCGAACCATGGCGCGCGTCCTGGACGCGACGGCGTGCCGCGAGGCGCGCTTCCGCCGCGAGCCCGGACGGCGCAAGCCTCGCGCACAACAACTGTGCGTAGGCAATCGCGGCCAGGTTCACGGCGCGCCTGCCCTCGATGGAAAGCCCCTGGAAGTCCGGCAGCGGCTCCTTCTCCAGGGTTCGCTGCGCCTCGCGCATGTCCTCGGCCTGACGCGCAGCCTCGGCAACGCGAACGCGGGCGCTGTCCCGTTCGACCTGGAGTTCGCGCCTGCGGAAGTAGTTCCAGAAACCGTTGAGCCGTGACAGCCGCGCCTCGACGTCCACCAGTTGCTGCCGCTCCGCGGCGTGCGCCGTCGTCGCCTCGGCGAGTCGGCCGGACGCGATCCTCAGGCGTTCGCCACGCTCATTCTGGATCTCGGCCAGCTGGCGCTTGCGCTCGTGATCCTTCCGCTGGCGCCGCAGGTCGCCGGAAAACTGCTCCAGCTGGCTGCGGCCCTCCCGCCACAATCCCTTCAGGCCGAAGTGCACCAGCGCCTCGGCGCCGCGCCCGGGCGTGCCCAGCAGCACTTCGAGCTGATCGAGCTGCTCCTCGAGACGGGCGTTCGCGCCCTCCTGCTGTTTCAGGCGGTCGCGCAGGTTGTGCAGCTGGTCGTCGAGTTCCTGGAGGCCCTTCTTGAGTTCGGCACGGTTCCAGAACAGCTTGAGCAGCCGCTCGTCCTCGGCAGGCTCGTCCTTGCCGAGCACGGGCAGCTTGAGTCCCGGCCACTTTTCGGTCTTGTTCATGGCGGGCGCCGGGGGAAACGATCAAGTGGCGCCGGTTGCGAAGCGGTGTCCGCGGCCGGCACAGTACTCGAGCCATTTGTTCAGCAGCATGTTCGCGGACCAGCGCGCGTCACCGGTCCGCGGCAGTGCCGCCGCCAGCCGGCGAAGCTCCGGATGGGCATCGGGACCACTGACGGCGGTCACCTCGGCCAGACGGGCGTCGTGATAGACGCGCAACTGCAGTCCGGGATCGCGCAGCGTGCCGTGCGCTTCTTCGAACAGGTAGGACAATCCCAGAGTCGTCGTGTAACGCGCCCGTTCCATGATGGTGATTTCGAGCGCGCAGTCGTCGTCGACCGCCGACACCTCGCGGTGCGCGATCTGACGTACATCCTGGACCAGCCAGCCCAACCGGATGTAGTTGCTTTCGTAGAGCGTCATCAGGCTCACGAAAGACCTCGGCCGGGCTCGCCAGGACATCGCACAGAGATGATCCGAGAGCATGTTTTGACTATATCACAGGGACTTGGCGCTCCCGCCGACATCGAATGTGGCCAGGATCACGCTTTCGTCAAGCGCGGGTCCGGCGATCGATGCCCTTGCGCTCCAGCACCCTGCTCGCGATCTCCTCGATGGAACAGTCGGTCGTGTCCAGGAACGGGATGCCGAAGCGCTCGAACAGCTGTTCGGCGGCCCGCACCTCGAAGGTGCATTGCTGCATGGACGCGTAGCGGCTCTCGGGCCGCCGCTCGTGGCGTATCTGCTGCAGGCGGTCCGGATGGATGGTGAGCCCGAACAGCTTGCGGGAAAAGCCGGCAATGGAGCCGGGCAGCCTGCCGGACTCCAGGTCGTCCTCGGTCAGGGGATAGTTGGCCGCGTAGATGCCGTACTGCAGTGCCATGTAGACACAGGTGGGGGTCTTGCCGGAGCGGGACACTCCGACCAGGATCACGTCTGCCCGGTCGTATTCGCGCGTCTGCGTGCCGTCGTCGTTCGCCAGCGCAAAGTTCGTGGCATTGATGCGCGCCGTGTAGGCCGCGAGATCGGTCATGCCGTGGGCCCTGCCCTGCGCGTGCGATGAAACCTGGCCCAGTTCCTGCTCGAGCGGACCCAGGAAGGCATCGAAGAAATCCAGGTAGAGGCACTGGGCCTGCTTCACCACGTCACGGATTTCGTCCTTGACGAGTGTCGAAAAGACGATCGGGCGCGTTCCCTCCTCCTGCAGTGTCCGATCGATGCGCGAGACGACGTCCCGCGCCTTGTCAACCGTCGAGATGAATGGCAAAGTGACGACCCTGAATTCCAGGCTGTCGAACTGCGTCAGCAGGCTGTGACCCATCGTTTCGGCAGTCACGCCGGTCTGGTCCGAAACGAAGAAGACAGTTCGCTTGTTACTCACCTTTTCCTTCCTGCCTGGGCCGTCCGCGAAGACGCCAGCCCGCCGCGCCTGGCGCTCGGGATCCTAGCAGGTACGGCCGAAACCGGGGACCCAACTTGAGCGCGTACATCATTCCATTCGAACGTCTCGGCATGGGCGACGTCGAGACCGTGGGCGGCAAGAACGCGTCGCTCGGCGAGATGATCTCCAACCTCGTGAGACTGGGCGTCAGCGTGCCGGGTGGCTTCGCCACCTCCTCCCAGGCCTATCGCGATTTCCTCGAGCAGGGCGGCCTCGCCGAGCGCATCCGTACCGAACTCGACGGCCTCGACGTGGATGACGTGGAGAAGCTCGCCGCGACCGGCGCGCGGATTCGTGGCTGGATGCTGGACACTCCGTTCCACGCCAGACTGCAGGAAGAAATCATCGCGGCGTGGGACGCGATGGCCGGCGGCCAGGACATTGCCGTCGCGGTGCGATCGTCGGCAACCGCCGAGGACCTGCCGGGCGCGTCTTTCGCCGGTCAGCAGGAGACGTTTCTCAATGTGCGTGGGCGCGAGCAGGTGCTGCGCTGCATGCACGAGGTGTACGCGAGCCTGTTCAACGACCGCGCCATCGCCTACCGCGTGCACCAAGGCTTCGAGCACTCGCAGGTCGCCATATCGGTCGGCGTCCAGCACATGGTGCGCAGCGACCTCGGATCGAGCGGAGTAATGTTCACCCTCGATACGGAGTCGGGCTTCCGCGGCGTGGTTTTCATCACCGCCTCGTACGGACTGGGCGAGATGGTGGTACAGGGCGCGGTGAATCCCGACGAGTTCTACGTCTTCAAGCAGGCGCTGGACAAGGGGGACTACCCCATCATCCGCCGCAGCATCGGCTCGAAGGCGTCCAAGATGATCTACGCGACCGGCGCAGAGAGCGCGCGGCGGGTCGAGACCGTCAACGTGCCTGCGGCCGACCGCCAGCGCTTCTGCATCAGCGACGCGGACGTCATCGAGCTGGCCAAGCAGGCCCGCGTCATCGAATCGCACTACGGCTGCCCCATGGACATCGAGTGGGGCAAGGATGGCGCAACCGGCAAGCTGTACATCCTGCAGGCGCGACCAGAGACGGTGCAGAGCCGGACCGGACGGACCATTCAGCGATTCAACCTCAAGTCCCGCTCACGGGTGCTGGCCAGCGGCCGCGCGATCGGGCAACGGATCGGCGCCGGTCCAGTGCGCGTGATTCGTGACGTCAAGCACATGTCGCGGGTCCAGCCTGGCGACGTGCTGGTGGCGGACATGACCGACCCCGATTGGGAACCGGTGATGAAGCGCGCCTCGGCCGTGGTGACCAATCGCGGCGGGCGCACCTGCCACGCCGCCATCATCGCGCGCGAGCTCGGCATTCCCGCGGTGGTCGGCTGTGGCGATGCCACCGAGGCATTGCAGGAGGGACAGGCCGTCACCGTGTCCTGCGCCGAAGGCGACACCGGGCTCATCTACGAGGGCACGCTCGACTTCGAGCGCCAGCAGATCGAACTGGACGCACTGCCCACGCCGCCGGTGAAGATCATGATGAACGTCGGCAACCCCGACCGGGCGTTCGATTTCTGCGCGATACCGAACCACGGCGTCGGGCTGGCGCGTCTCGAGTTCATCATCAACCGCACCATTGGAGTCCATCCCCGCGCCTTGCTCGAATTCGACAAGCTCGAGTCGGCACTGCAGGACCAGATCCGCCGGCAGATGTCGGGCTACTCGGACCCGGTCAGCTTCTATGTCGACAAGCTGGCCGAGGGTATCGCCAGCATCGCGGCGGCATTCTCGCCTGCGCCGGTGATCGTCAGGCTGTCGGATTTCAAGTCCAACGAATACGCGAACCTGATCGGCGGCAAGCTCTACGAGCCTCATGAAGAAAACCCGATGCTGGGCTTTCGCGGGGCTGCGAGGTACGTCGACAAGTCCTTCCGGCCCTGTTTCGAACTGGAGTGCCGGGCACTGCGCAAGGTTCGCGAGGAAATGGGCCTGACCAACGTGCAGGTAATGGTGCCATTCGTTCGCACCGTGAACGAGGGCCGTCGCGTGGTCGAATTGCTGGCGGAGAACGGTCTCAAGCGCGGCAGTCACGGCCTGAAGGTGATCATGATGTGCGAGCTGCCGACCAACGCCCTGCTCGCCGACCGTTACCTCGAGCACTTCGACGGCATGTCGATAGGCTCCAACGACATGACCCAGCTGACCCTGGGCCTCGATCGCGATTCCGGGATCGTGGCCGCGTCATTCGACGAACGCGACGAGGCGGTCAAGGCACTGCTGTCCATGGCGATCCAGGCCTGCCGCAAGGCGGGGAAGTACGTCGGCATCTGCGGGCAGGGACCTTCCGACCATCCGGAGCTCGCACGCTGGCTGGTCGACCAGGGTATCGACAGCATCTCGTTGAATCCGGATACCGTCGTCGAGACCTGGCTGTTCCTGACCGGCACTACTGCCTAACCGCCGCCTCCCCGCTCACGGCGCGCCAGCTCCTCGCGGGCGCGCTCCCAGTGAAGCCCGTCGTAGCGCGCAATCCGGAGGTCGAGGACTTCCGCCTCGTCGAGGCAGCGCACGTTGACGCTGTATCCGTCAGGATGGGATCTCGGCACGTAGTAGGACTTGATTCCGCAAAGTCCGCAGAACAGGTGCCGCGCCGTGCCGGTCCCGAAGCGATATTCGACGAGATTGTCGGCGCCGCTCAGCAGCCGGAATGCTTGCCGCTCGACGATCAGGTGCAGGAAACCCGTGGCACGGCAGATGGAGCAGTTGCACTCCAGCACGTCGAGCCTGCGCGGGGCCTGCACGCTGAAGCGCACCGCCCGGCAGTGGCAGCCGCCGTGGTAGGTGCACAACTCGCGCGGCGTTCCCCCTTGACCGCCGCTCATGCCCGCGCCGTCAGCCCGCGGCGCCGCGCCAGGCCGGCGCGATCAGATGCTCGCGGTAGTAGCGCAGTTCCGCGATGGAATCGCGTATGTCCTCGAGCGCGAGATGGGTGGATTTCTTGGTGAGGCCGGCGTGCACCTCCGGCGCCCAGCGGCGCGCGAGCTCTTTCAAGGTGCTGACGTCGAGGTTACGGTAGTGGAAGAACGCCTCCAGCTCCGGCATCCAGCGTGCCAGGAACCGCCGGTCCTGGCAGATGCTGTTGCCGCACATCGGCGATGCGCCGCGCCCGACGTACAAGGCCAGGAACTCCAGTGTCGCGGCCTCGGCGGCCGCTTCGTCGACCCGGCTCGCGATGACCCGCGCCAGCAGTCCGGAGCCGCCATGCGTGGACCGATTCCAGTCGTCCATGGCCTCCAGTGCGCTGGCCGGCTGGTGTATGGCGATCACGGGGCCCTCGGCGAGCACGTCGAGATCCCGGTTGGTGACGATCGTCGCGATCTCGATGATGCGGTCGTTCAGCGGATCGAGCCCCGTCATTTCGAGATCGATCCAGACCAGGTTGTCGCCGGTTTCCATGTTGCCCGCGAGTTTAGCAAAGGCTAGAGTCCAGCCGCCCCCGTATGGAAAACTCCGCAAAAATCGAACGCGCCGGGCGCGTCGTGGCCGCCCACGGCCGCCGGGTGGTCGTGGAAGACGATTCCGGCGGGCGCCGAAGTTGCAGGATGTATGGCCGCCGGCTCCGGGCGGTCTGCGGCGACAGGGTCCGCTGGGTGGCCGAAGATGCCGAAGGTGCCGAGGGACTGGTCACCGCCGTCGAGCCGCGCCGGTCGGAACTGGCCCGCATCAGCGCGAACGGCGACAGCGAGGTCATCGTCGCGAATCTCGATCAGCTGGTCGCGGTGCTGGCGCCGGTTCCGACGCCGGACTTCGACATGTGCGACCGCTACCTCGCGGCCGCCGAGTGGAGTGGGCTCGAAGCCGCCATCGTGCTCAACAAGTCCGATCTGCCCGCTGCGGAAGCTTCGGGCATCGCCGCCGAACTGGCCACCTACGGCAGCCTCGGCTACACGGTCGCCCGCACCAGCAAGCGTGTCGACGACGGCGCCCGACCACTTGCCGCCATCCTGGCGGACCGGACCAGCGTGCTCGTCGGGCAATCGGGGGTCGGCAAGAGCTCTTTGCTCAACATGCTGATACCGGGCGTCGAAGCGACCGTTCAGGAAATCTCGCGCGCCACGGAGGAAGGCCGGCACACCACGACGGCCTCGAGCCTGTACGCCCTGCCGGAAGGCGGCAGCCTGATCGATTCGCCCGGCGTACGTGATTTCGCGCCGCCGCTGCCGTCCCCGCGCGACGTGGCGACTGGATTTCGGGAGATAGTCGCCGAGTCAGCGGGCTGTCGTTTTCCGGATTGCCGCCACACAGGCGAGCCGGGTTGCCAGGTCACGGTGGCTGCCAAGGCCGGCCGCATCTCCGCCCGCCGCCTGTCGAGCTACCGGCAGGTGCTCAAGCTTGCAGGGGTGATGGAGGACAAGCTGCGCAGCACCGGCAGGCTGCGCGGCGCGCGCACGCCGCCCGTCAGGAAATGAACTGACGCCCCGCGAGCGCATGCGCCAGCGTGCCGCCATCGACGTACTCGAGCTCGCCGCCGACCGGGACGCCGTGCGCAATGCGCGACGCGCGGATGCCGCGGCGGGTGACCAGTTCGCCGAGATAGTGCGCGGTGGCCTCGCCCTCGACCGTCGGGTTGGTCGCGAGAATCACTTCACGGACGCCGCCTTCATCGAGCAGGGCCTCGAATCGCGGCACGCCGAGCTCAGCCGGACCGACTCCATCGAGCGGCGACAGATGTCCCATCAGCACGAAGTACCGGCCGCGGTAGCCGCCCGATTGCTCGACCGCGACGACATCCGCCGGCGACTCCACCACGCACAGGAGCGCCTCATCGCGGCGCGGCGCGGCACAGATCACGCACAGCTCGCCGTCCGTGAGCATCCGGCAGCGGCTGCACTGCACGACCGTCGTGGCCGCCGCCTCCAGGGCTCGGGCCAGCGCGCGGGCGCCTTCGCGGTTGCGCTCGAGCAGCGCGAACGCCATGCGTTGCGCGGACTTCGGCCCGACGCCCGGCAGGACCCGCAGCGCTTCGATCATGCGTTCCAGTGTCGGGGAATACTTCAAGCGGGCCGGGCGACGGTCTTCAGAACGGCATCTTCAGGCCCGGTGGCAGCGGCAAGCCGCCCATCAGGCCGGACATCTTCTGCTGCGTGGTCTCGGTGGCCTTGCGCGCGGCGTCGTTGCAGGCGGCGGCGACCAGATCCTCGAGCATTTCGACGTCTCCGCCGGTCAGGGCAGCCGGGTCGATCTGCACCCGCCGGACCTCGTGCCGGCCGTTCATGGTCACGCGCACCATGCCGCCGCCCGACTCGCCGGTGACCTCGAGCTGCGCGAGCTCCTCCTGTGCCTTCTGCATGTTCTCCTGCAGCTGCTGCGCCTGGCGCATCAGGGCACCGATGTTCTGCTTCATGTGGTCTCCATCAGGGGATTCAGCGAGCCCCGATTCTAGCCGACCGGCTTGACCGAGTCGGGCTGGATCACCGCGCCAAAACGATCCTTGAGCGCCTGCACGGTGGGGTCCTGCTCGATGGCCTGCCGGGCCTGCTCCAGACGCGCCTGCCGGGCCAGCTCCGCAGCCCGCGCCGGGGTGTCGACCGCATCCTCGGCGACGACGATTTCCAGGCGCACGGGCCGCCCGACCAGTGCCGACACCGCCTTGGCCAGCCGCTCCTCCTGCTGTCGCGTACGCAAGGCCGAGCCGCGCGCGTCCAGCGTCAGGCGCAGCAGATCACCCTCCAGGGAGCGGAAGCTGAGGTGCGACGCCAGCTGCCGCGCCGCACCCTGCAGCTCCAGACGATCGAGAACCGCCTTCCAGTCGGCGAAGTCGGGCAGCGGGTCCGCCGCTCGTCGGGGCGCAGCCGGCGTGTCCTCGGCCGCACGCGGTGCGCGGCGACCGGCTGCGGAGTCCGCATTGACGGCGCGTGCCGGCGCCGCGCCGGCTCCGGACTGGGTGGGCGCCTCGCCCGGCCGGAAGGCCAGCATGCGCAGCAGCACCATCTCGAAGCCGGTCCGCGGATCAGGCGCCAGCGGCAGGTCACGCCGCCCCAGGATCGCGATCTGGTACCACAGCTGCAGGTCCTCGGCCGACAGCCTGTCGGCAAAGGCGTCGATGTCCTCACGGCCCCAGACCTCGTCGGCGGGCAGGTCGGGCACCGCCGCGCGCAGCGCGATCTTCTGCAGCAGGCTGGCGACCTCGTCCAGCACCTGCGCGTAGTCGGGCCCGTGCTCGTCCATCTCGGTCACGCAGGCCATCAGGCCCGACGCGTCCTGCGCGGCAAGGCAGCCGAGGATCTGGGCGACCCGAGTCCGGTCGATCGTGCCCAGCATCAGCCGGGCGTCGGCTTCGCCGACCTGCCCGCCGCCGAATGCCAGCATCTGGTCCAGCAGCGACAGCGCGTCCCGCACGCTGCCATCCGCGGCCCGCGCCAGCAGCTGGATCGCGCCGGCCTCGAACGCGATCCCTTCGGCGTCGAGAATCATCCGCAGGCGCTCGGCGATCAGGGCCGGCGGCAGTCGCTTCAGATTGAACTGCAGGCAGCGCGACAGCACGGTCACCGGCAGTTTCTGCGGATCCGTCGTGGCCAGCAGGAACTTGACGTGCGGCGGCGGCTCTTCGAGGGTCTTCAGCAGCGCGTTGAACGAGTGATTGGACAGCATGTGCACCTCGTCGATGAGGTACACCTTGTAGCGGCCGCGGGTCGGGGCGTACTGCACGTTGTCGAGGAGCTCGCGGGTGTCGTCGACCTTGGTCCGCGACGCCGCGTCCACCTCGATCAGATCGACGAAGCGCCCCTCGTCGATCTCGCGACAGGCGGCGCACTGGCCGCAAGGCGTGGAACTGACCCCGACCTCGCAGTTCAGCGATTTGGCGAGAATCCGCGCGATCGTCGTCTTGCCGACGCCGCGCGTGCCGGTGAACAGGAAGGCGTGGTGAACCCGATCCGCGTCCAGCGCGTTGACCAGGGCGCGCAGCACGTGCTCCTGGCCCACGAGTTCGTCGAAACGCCTGGGCCGCCACTTGCGGGCGAGGACCAGATAGCTCATCGGAATCGGCGCATCGTTGGCAGTCCCGTTCAGACGCAAAGGGAGGCGGCCCGCGCCAGCACCCCTCCGGCACCCGATGTCACCGCTACCGTTGCTCCCTTCCGGGCCTGGCGGGCTTCACGGCTGATCGTCGCGGAGGAACCGACGCGAGCCACCATCGTGACCGTGGGGTTCGACTTCGATGCTTGCCCGCGCCCTGTCGGGCGGGTTTCTCGACCGTCGGGGCATCGTAAGGTTGGGGTCGGGCAGCGTCAACCGCGCCACCGCCAGCGGCATGATGCAACGGGGACAGTCCCCTGCGGGGACAGTCCCGGCCGCGGGTCGAGGACGACTGTAGGCCTCTTGCGAGCGACTTTGGCTTCCGGAGCGAGCAAGGGGCTCTACAGGAGTAGAGAGAGACCCGCGTACTGCCACCGTTCCGCGGTATGCCATAACGGGGACAGTCCCCTGCGGGGACAGTCCCCCACCTCGGTGCCGCATCAGGGGACAGTCCCCTGCGGGGACAGTCCCCGCGGCGCAGGCCCCGGAACGAAAACAGGCCCCTGGACGGGGCCTGACAGCCAGCATTGGCGGAGAGGGTGGGATTCGAACCCACGAATACCTGTGAGGGTATTACTGGAATTCCAGTCCAGCGCCTTCGACCACTCGGCCACCTCTCCGGGTCGCGAGGGGGCGCAAGCGTACTTGAGGGCCGGGGAACCGGCAACCGCGCTCAGCCTGCCGGGGGGGTCTCGGTGCGGTACTTGGGCGGCGCGTCGAGGCAGCGGCCGTCGCTCGGCGCGGCAACCGCCGTGGCCGCCGGTATCTTCAGCGCACTGCGGGTATTGGGAAAGTCGAGCCCGTCCGGCACGCCGAGCGGGGCGACTTCCTGCGCGCTCTGGTAGGCCTGCTGTTCCCCGCAATCCTCGAAGGTCGGGGCGAACGCCTTGCAGCCGCTGAGCAGCGCCACGACCAGCACCAGTGAATATCTCATATGCCTTCGAGTCACAACAGCCCCGCTCGTTCCAACGCTGACAGCACGGCGCCTTGATGCGGCGCCGCCAGCGGGGTCAATGGTAACCTGATTCCCGCGGGAATCAGCCCCATTCTCGCCAGGGCCCACTTGACCGGAATCGGGTTCGCCTCCAGGAACAGCGCGGAGTGCAGCGGCTTGAGTCGCTGGTCGACTTGCAGCGCAGCGGCCGCGTCGCCTTCCAGCGCCGCCTCGCACAGCTGGTGGACCAGGGCCGGCGCGACATTGCCATTGACCGAGATGACCCCCTGCGCGCCCGCCAGCATCAGTTCCCGTGCCGTCGGATCATCGCCGGAGAACAGCAGGAAATCGTCGCCACAGCGCTCGATGATCTCGCGCCCCCGGGCGATGTTGCCCGTGGCCTCCTTGACCCCGACGACGCGCGGATGCTCCGCGATCCGCTGCACCGTCTCCGGCAGCAGGTCGCAGGCGGTCCGGGAGGGCACGTTATAGAGAATCACCGGCACGCTGCTGGCCTCGGCGGCCGCGACGTAGTGCCTGACCAGGCCATCCTGGGTCGGCTTGTTGTAGTACGGGGTGACGATGAGCACTCCGTCCACGCCGATCTCGCTCGCACTGCGCGTTCGCTCGATCGTGGTCGCGGTCGAGTTCGTGCCGGTGCCGGCGATCACCTGCAACCGGCCGCCCACGCGGGCCACCGCCCGGCGCAGCAGTTCCTCCGTTTCGGCCGCCGTGACCGTGGGCGACTCACCGGTGGTGCCCGCCACGACCACCCCATCGGTGCCCTGCCCCGCATGCCAGTCCAGCAGGGACTCGAACGCCTGGTAGTCGATCTCGCCGGACTCGCCCATCGGCGTGACCAGCGCAACGATACTGCCGCGAAACATGCTCTGGGCCGGCCTCGATGAGAGAGGATCGCGATCCTACTGTCCGCTCGGGCGGCCACGCAAGCTGTCGCGAAGTTCCCTGACCGCGCAGATACCGGTAAACTTCGGTCATGTCCCCGACCGGCTCCCCATGAAGCAGCACCTCGCGATCCTGGCGATCGGCAGCGACCGGATTGGGCTGGTCCACGACCTCAGCAAGACAATCGCGGACTGCGGCGGCAGCATCAGCGAGAGCCGCATGACCGCGCTCGGCTCCGAGTTTGCGGTGCTCGTGCTGGTGGCCGGCAACTGGCACGCCGTCGCCCGTATCGAGACCGAGCTGAAGAAGATGGCGGAGACCGCGGGCATCACCCTGCAGGTTCGTCGCACCGAGCCGCGCGCCGCCCAGGAGGACCGGGTTCCCTACTCGGTCGACGTCGTGTGCCTCGACCAGACGGGAATCGTCTCGGCGCTGTCCGGCTTCTTCGCTGCGCGCGGCATCGACCTGACGGAGATGTCCACCCGCAGCTACGCCGCGGCGCACACCGGCGCCCCGATGTTCGGCGTGTACATGGTGGTCAGCGTTCCCTCATCGGTGCATCTCGGCGCCATGCGCGAGGAATTCATGGATCTGTGCGACCACTTGAACCTGGATGCCATCCTGGAACCCGTCAAGAACTAGTCCGCCCCCGGAGGGCCAACGAGGCATGAGCAAGGCGATCGAAGGCAAGAAGTCCCCCGCATTCACGCTGCCGTCCACCGGCGGAACGTTCCGCTCGCGGGACGTGCTGGGCAAGAGTCTGGTGCTGTACTTCTATCCGCGTGACAACACGCCGGGCTGCACCCGTGAGGGTGAGGCCTTCGGCAAGCTTCACGGCCGATTTGAGCGCGCCGACACCGTGATCCTCGGCGTCTCGACCGACACACTGGCCTCGCATGAGAAGTTCAAGGCCAAGATGAAGTTTCCCTTCGAGCTGGGCTCGGACGAAGACCACAAGGTCGCCGAGCTGTTTGCCGTATGGAAGGAGAAGAACATGTACGGCAAGAAGGTCATGGGCATCGAGCGCTCGACCTTCCTGATCGACGCCCAGGGGGTGCTGCGCCGCGAGTGGCGCAAGGTGAAGGTGGACGGCCATGCCGAAGAGGTCCTGAAAGCGGTCCAGTCACTGTGACCGGGCACCTGCCGTGACGGCCGCGCTGCAGCCCGAAGAGCGCCGGGCCTTCGTGCTCGACACCAACGTGCTGATGCACGATCCGGCCGCGATTTTCCGCTTCGAGGAACACGACATCCACCTGCCGATGATCGTGCTCGAGGAGCTCGACGCCGGCAAGAAGGGACTCTCGGAATCCGCCCGCAACGTCCGCCAGGTCAGCCGTTTCCTCGACGAGCTGATGGCGAACGCCACCAAGGAGCAGATCGACCGCGGGCTGGAGCTGCCCTCCGGGCGCTCGGGCAACCACGGCAAGCGCCCGCCCAGCGGCCATCTGTTCTTTCAGACCCGGCGGCTCGACACCGGCCTGCCCGATACCCTGCCGGGTCACGGCGCGGACAACTCGATCCTCGGCTACACGCTCGCCCTGCAGCGCGAACTGCCGGATTCGCACGTCACGCTGGTGTCCAAGGACATCAACCTGCGCATCAAGGCGGCGATTCTCGGCGTGCATGCGGAGGACTACTACAGCGACCGGACCATCGAGGACGCCGACCTGCTGTTTTCGGGATCGGCGCTGCTGCCGGCCGACTTCTGGGAAACACACGGCAGCGAGATGCAGTCCTGGCAGGACCAGGCGCGGACCTTCTACAAGGTGCGCGGCCCGCTGGTGGCCGGATGGAAGGTCAACCAGTTCGTGCACGAGGCTGGCGACGACGGCTTCGAAGCGATCGTACGAGCGCTCGACGCCGACTCGGCGACGCTCGAACTGACGCAGGACTATCGCGGCGAGCGGCACTCGGTGTGGGGCATCAGTGCGCGCAATCGCGAGCAGAATCTTGCGCTCAACCTGCTACTCGATCCCGAGATCGACTTCGTGACGGTGCTCGGGCCTGCCGGCACGGGCAAGACGCTGCTGACGCTGGCTGCCGGGCTGCTGCAGACGCTGGAGAGCAATCGCTTCACCGAGATCCTGATGACCCGGGTCACGGTGCCGCTGGGCGAGGACATCGGGTTCCTGCCGGGCACCGAGGAAGAGAAGATGGAGCCCTGGATGGGCGCGCTGATGGACAATCTGGAGGTGCTGACCCAGGGCCACGAGGGCGGCAGCTGGGGTCGGGCCGCCACCCAGGACCTGCTGCGCAACCGCATCAAGATCCGCTCTTTGAACTTCATGCGCGGCCGGACCTTCCTGAACCGGTTCCTGATCCTCGACGAGGCGCAGAACCTGACGCCGAAGCAGATGAAGGCGCTGGTGACCCGCGCGGGACCGGGCACCAAGATCGTGTGCCTCGGCAACATCGCCCAGATCGACACACCCTACCTCACGGAAACGACCTGCGGGCTGACCTACGTGGTCAATCGCTTCTGCGGCTGGGCCCACGCCGGACACATTACGCTGGTGCGCGGCGAACGCTCGCGCCTGGCGGATTACGCCTCCGAGATGCTCTGATGACGCCTGCCGGCCGTGCGAACTCTTGGTGCCGGCCGCGGTCTCATGCCCGATAAGCGGACGGTAGCACCATTCATGCGTGGCACACTCGCGGTCCTGTTGACTGCCTCACTGCTGACGGCCGGGCCTAGCCTGGCCCAGGACGCGCGTGGCACCGAACTGCCGGACATCGGCAATCCCGCCAGCACGACGCTGTCGCTGGCGGACGAGTACAAGATCGGCATGATGATCGTGCGCGGGTTGCGCGACTCGGGCCAGATCGTCGAAGACCCAGAAGTCAACGAATACATCCAGTCGCTCGGCATGCGCCTGGCCAGCCACGCTCACGAGGGCGGGCACCGCTTCAGCTTCTTCGTGGTCAAGGATTCCGGGATCAATGCCTTCGCACTGCCCGGCGGCTTTATCGGCGTCAACGCTGGCCTGGTCACCGCCACGGTATCGGAGAGCGAGCTGGCGGGCGTTCTGGCGCACGAGATTGCCCACGTCACCCAGCGGCACATCGCCCGTTCCATCCAGAATGCCGGCCGCAGCAGCATGGCCTCCGCGGCTGCGGTCCTTGCGGCCATTCTCATCGGCGCCACCACCGGCATGCCCGGCGACGCCTTGCTCGGCACCATCACGGCCGCCCAGGGGCTCGCGATCCAGAACCAGATCAGCTTTACACGCAGCAACGAGTCCGAGGCGGACCGGGTCGGAATCGGCTTCCTGGCGTCTGCCGGTTTCGATCCGATGGCCATGCCGGCGTTCTTCTGGACGCTGCAGCAGCGCTCGGGCAGCGCGGGCAGCTCCATTCCTGACCCTGCTGCGTACCCATCCGGTCACGACCGAGCGCATCGCCGAGACCCGCGACCGCGCCGAGCAGATCGGCGGCCGAACCGTGGCAGACAGCACCGGCTACGGGCTCATCCGCGAGCGCCTGCGCGTCCAGTCCTTGCCGGCGGAGACGCGCTTCCAGGACCTCTACCAGGACGCCACGAATGTCGACACGCCCTCCAGCGACGCCCGGCGCTACGGCCGGGCCCTGGCCCAGCTGCGGGCCGGCGAGGCCGGCGAGGCCGAACGCATCCTGCGCGACCTGGTGGAGCGCTATCCGTCGGTCACGCTCTACCACGCGGCGCTGGGACAGGCCGAGCTGGCCGCGGGCGACGTGGCGGGATCGCGGCGCACCCTGGAGCACGCGCTCTCGCTGTTTCCTCGGAATGTGCCGGTGACCGTGCGCTATGCCGAAACGCTGATGCAGGACGGCGATCCCGCCCTCGCGCACCGCATCCTGCTGGACCTGTTCAACAATGTCCCGCCGACCCCCGACCAGGCCCGGTTCATCGCACTGGTGGCGAGCGCCGCGGGCGACACCGCCGACGCCTACTACTACATGTCCGAATTCCACGTCATGGGCGGCGACCTCGGGCTCGCCATCGACCAGCTGCGCCTGGCGCTGGCCGTTCCGGACTTGACGTCGGTACAACGGCAGCGATTCGAAGCGCGCAAGACCCAGCTGGAGGAGTACCTGCCGAAGGGCAGCCGCGCGCGCGAGGTCGCCGCGCCGTCAACGCCGCAGGATCCGGGGAACTCGACAGGTTAGTATTGGCCGCCGTTGGGTGGAACAGCTCCCTTTCATGACGACTTCATACCCCCTGTACCGGATCGTGTTGGCCGCGCTGTGCCTGGCGGCGGCCGGCTGCGCTTCGGTCCCGGGCAAGCCTTCTGCCGATGACCCGTTCGAGCGGGTGAACCGGACGACCTACGCCTTCAACGACGCGGTCGATCGCGCCCTGCTGAAGCCCGTTGCCAAGGGCTATCGCCGCTACGTGCCGCAGTTCATGCGCACCGGCGTGACCAACTTCATTACCAACCTCGCCTACCCCACCACCATCGTCAACAGCGCCCTGCAGCTGAAGCTCAAGGACGCGGTCAGCGACACCGGCAGGTTCGTGCTCAATTCGACGCTGGGACTGGGCGGGCTGCTGGACCCGGCCACGGACGCCGGCCTGGCGCGCAATGACGAGGACTTCGGCCAGACGCTCGGGCGCTGGGGCATGCCCTCGGGCCCGTACCTGATGCTGCCCTTCCTGGGGCCCTCGACTCTGCGGGATGCGCCGTCTCTCTACGTGGACTCGCAGACCGATCTGCGCCGCCATCTCGGCGACAACTCGCTCGAGCTCGGCCTGGCCGGGCTGTCGATCATTGACCGGCGGGCCCGCCTCATCCCCGCGGAGCAGGCGCTGGAGGGCGCCTTCGACCGCTATGCGCTGATCCGCAACGCCTACCTGCAGCGGCGCGAGTACCTGGTGCTCGACGGCAACGTGCCCGAGGAATCGCTGGAGGATGAACTGCTGTTCGACGACGAGCCCGAGCCGGGTCCCTGAGCGGGCTCAGGACGGCAGCAGCTCCGCGACGCCGCCGATGCGGGCCATCTCGGCCAGACGCTCGGGCACCTGGTGAAAGCGGATCTGGCGCCCCGCGGCCCGCGCGACGCGCATCCATTCGAGCAGCAGCGCCAGCCCTGCACTGTCCGCCCTGGTCACTGCAGACAGATCGATATCGAGCGGGGGCTGGTCGGCAAAGACCCGTTCGCTGGTCTCGAGCAGCGCGGGCACCGACGACAGCACGATTTCCCCGCGCAGGACATAGCGGCCCTCGCCCATCGGCTCGAGCCGCGCCGCACCGTCCCCGGCGGGTTCAGCCGGCACCCTTGTTCCCGCCGTTCGCGCGGCCGCTCTCCGCTTCCAGCCTCGCGATCACGGCGTCGAGGCCGCGCTGGTCGATCTCCGCGCCGAAATCGGTGCGGAAGTTCTTGACGTAGGAAATGCCCTCTACGACCACGTCCCAGGCCTTCCAGCCTTCCGGCGTCGCGCGCATCGAATAGCTGACCGGGACGCGGGTGCCGTTGTCACGCTGCACCTCGGTGCGCACCGTTGCGCGGCCGCCATCGGGCTCGCCGCGGCTCGGCAGGATGGTCATGCGGTCGGCGGTGAACTCGGCCAGCGCCGCGCCGTACTTGTTCAGCAACGAGTGATAGAACGCGGCGACGAACCGGTCACGCTGCGCCGGGGTCGCGGTGCGCCAGTACTTGCCGAGCACGAGACGGGCCGAGTACGCACTGTCGAAGTGCGGCAGCAGGATCTGCTCGACCAGCGCGTCGATCCTGGAGGGGTCCTTGCGATACGCCTCCCGGTCCGCGTCGAGGGCGTCGAGCATGCGCTGCGCGGTCTGCTGCATGAGTTCGGTCGGGCCCGGACCCGGCACCGTAGCGGACGCTTCCTGGGCCGCGGCCGCAAGCGGCGCGGACAGGGCCATCAGGCAAATGATTGCGAGGCGACGGATCATGGCTTGGCACCCTCCCCACCGGCGGCTGCGGATTCCTCTGCAGCCTTTGAAAACAAGAACTTACTAATGAGATTCTCCAGCACGATGGCTGACTGCGTGAACTCTATTCGATCACCGTCGGCGAAAAAGGTTTCCGAACCGCCCGGCCCGATACCCACGTACTGACCACCCAGCAGACCGGCCGTGTAGATGGCGGCATCGCTGTCGTCCGGGATGCGGTCGTAGCGCCGGTCGATACGCAACACCACCTTGGCCCGGTACTCGTCGAAGTCGTAGCCGATGGATTCGACCCGACCGACGGTCACGCCCGACATCGATACCGGCGCGCCGGCCTTCAGGCCCCCGACCTGCTCGAAACTCGCGGTAAGCCGATAACCGGAGTCGCCGAGCCCGATCTCGCGGTTGGTGATCTGGGTGACCAGAAAGAACAGGGCCGAGAATCCCAGCAGCACGAACAAGCCGGTACCCAACTCGATGGCGCGTGTCGCACGCATGGCCTACTCCTTGACGACCTGACCGCGCGTCACAACATCACCGCGGTCAGCATGTAATCGAACAACAGCACGACGACGGACGAGATGACGACGGTGCGCGTCGTAGCCCGCCCCACACCCTCCGCCGTCGGCGCCGCATGGTAACCCTCGAACACCGCGATGGCGCTGCAGGCCACGCCGAAGACGAGGCTCTTGATGACGCCTTCCATCACGTCATCGAGCTCGACGGCGCCGCGCATCTGCGACCAGAACTGGCCCTGGTCCACGCCCATCATCTGCACGCCGACGAGCTGTGCCCCGAATATGCCGATCATGCTGAACACGGCGGCCAGCAGCGGCATGGCGATCACACCGCCGAGGAAGCGCGGCACCACCACGCGCCTGACCGGATCGACCGCCATCATCTCCATGGCCGACAACTGGTCCGTAGCACGCATCAAGCCCAGCTCCGACGCGAGCGCCGTGCCGGCACGGCCGGCGAACAGCAGGGCCGTCACGACCGGGCCGAGCTCCTTGACGAGCCCGAGTGCGGCGGCGGTGCCGAGCGACTCCTCCGACCCGAAGCGCTGCAGCAGGTCGAAGCCCTGCAGACCGAGCACCATGCCGACGAACAGGCCGCTCAGCATGATGATCACCAGCGACAGCGCGCCGGCATTGTGGATCTGCTCGACGACCAGCCGGAACCGCAACAGCGCTCGCGGGCTTTCCGCCAGCAGCCGCGCGGTAAAGCGGGTGTAGTGCCCGAGTGCCACCAGGTTATCGGTGGCACCGCCCAGCAGTTCGCTGCCGAGCCGCTTCATGGATTCCCGTCCGTGAACAGCTGTTCGAAGTAGTCGGGCGCCGGATAATGAAACGGCACCGGACCGTCGGGCAGCCCGCGCATGAACTGCCTGACTTCCTCCGAGGCGCTGTCGGCCAGGCTGGCGGGCGTTCCGGCCGCGGCGACCTTGCCGCCGGAGAGCAGATAGGCGGTGTCGGCCACGGCAGAGATCTCGCGCACGTCGTGCGACACCACGATGCTGGTGATGCCGAGGGCGTCGTTCAGCTCGCGTATCAGCCGCAGCACCACGCCCAGCGATATGGGGTCGAGCCCGACGAACGGCTCGTCGTAGATCAGGATTTCGGGGTCCATGACGATGGCCCGGGCGAGCGCCACCCGTCTTGCCATGCCGCCGGACAGCTCGGACGGCTTGAGCCTTGCGGCGCCGCGCAGCCCGACGGCCTGCAGCTTGGTCAGCACGACCAGGCGGATCAGGCGCTCGGACAGCCGGGTGTGCTCGCGCAAGGGAAAGGCGACGTTCTCGTAGACGTCCAGGTCGGTGAGCAGGGCGCCGTTCTGGAACAGCATGCCCATTCGCCGGCGCAGCGCATACAGGCCGCGGCGGTCGAGCCGGCCGACATCCTGCCCGGCCACCTCGACCAGCCCGCCGTCGGGCGCGATCTGCCCGGTGATCAGGCGCAGCAAGGTGGTCTTGCCGGTGCCGCTCGGCCCCATGATGGCCGTCACCTCACCGCGCGCGATGTCCAGGTCCAGGCCCTCGAAAATCGCGCGCTGACCCACGGCATAGCGCAGGTCGCGGATCCTGACGACAGGAGAGGCCTGGGCAGCCGGCGGCTGCCTGGATTCGCTCACGGGCAACGGGCAGGAAGCGGCCTCAGGCCGCCTCCTTCTCCATGGCGGGCTTGTAGTCGCCGCTGCGCGCGAGGCCGTTCAGGCGGGCGCGCTTGTGGAACTCCTTCTGCGCCTGCGCGACATTGGCCGCCTTGCCGCCCCAGGTGGCAAGCGACGTCGCCTGCAGTGCCCTGCCGTAGCTGAACGTCAGCTCCCACGGCAGCGGCCCGAGGGCATTCATCAGGCTGAGGTGCGCGGTCGCCTCGGCCTCGCTCTGGCCGCCGGAAAGGAAGGCTATGCCCGGTACCGCTGACGGCACATGACGCTTCAGGCAGTGCACGGTCGCCTCCGCCACCTGCTCGGGCGGTGGCCTGCTTCGGACACTTCTTGCCGGCAATGACCATGTTCGGCTTGAGCACGATGCCCTCGAGATGCACGCGGTGCGCAAACAGCGCGTCGAAGACGCTCTGCAGCGTCGCGGAAGTGACCTCGTCGCAGCGCTCGAGGGTGTGTGCGCCGTCCATCAGGACCTCGGGCTCGACGATCGGCACGATGCCGGCTTCCTGGCACAGCGCCGCGTAGCGCGCGAGCGCGTGGGCATTGGCGTCGATCGCGAAACGGCTCGGGATGCCGTCGGCGATGTCGATCACGGCGCGCCACTTGGCGAAACGCGCTCCGAGCTTGTGGTACTCGGCCAGCCGCTCGCGCAGCCCGTCGAGGCCCTCGGTGACCGTCTCGCCCTTGAAGCCGGCCAGCGGCTTGGCGCCGGCATCGACCTTGATGCCCGGCACGATGCCCTGCTTCTGCAGCAGCGCGGGAAACGGCGTGCCGTCCGCGGACTTCTGCCGCAGGGTCTCGTCGTACATGATCACGCCGGATATGAACTTGGCGGCGCCGGGAGTCGTGAACAGCATGTCGCGGTAGGCGCGCCGATTTTCCTCGGTCAGGGCGATGCCAATGGCGTCGAAGCGCTTCTTGATGGTGCCGGTCGACTCGTCCGCTGCAAGGATGCCGCGCCCTGGCGCCACCATGGCGCGCGCAATCGACTCGAGTTCTTTCGTGTTCATCAAGGGACTCCTACAAAGGGAACAGGACAACGCCGCGCCGCCACAGGTCGGAACGCCCTCGGCATTTTAGCAAACCAGTGGAGCCAGGCCCCACTTGCCCCTACCCAACGCCAGCTAATAGGACTAAAATCGTACTGTATTTTCGAACCCAGGTGTAGCCATGCTGCGAATCAGCAAGCTGACCGACTACGCGACCGTGATTCTGGCGGTGCTGACCGAGCGTCCTGATGCACCGCAGAGCTCCGCCGAGATCGCGGAGCGTACCGGTATCGGCCTGCCGACCGTCTCCAAGCTGCTCAAGGAGCTGCAGCGCGGCGGGATCGTCAGCTCGACCCGCGGCGCGCGCGGTGGCTACAGGCTGGCGCGACCGGCCGAGGACATCAGCGCGGCGAACATCATCGACGCCGTCGAGGGCCCGGTGGCCCTGACGGAGTGCGCCAGCGACGACGGCCACTGCGGCATCGCGGCGAACTGCCAGGTCGGGCACAGCTGGCAACAGGTCAGCCTGGCCATCCGCCGCTCATTGCAGGACGTGCGGCTGACGTCGCTGGTGGCTCGCAACGCAACCGTCCGGGCGCCCGACCTGCGTGGCGCGCTGGACCGCAGCTGGCGGCCGTTGACCCGGGCCTGAGTGCCGCAGGGCGGCGCGCGGCAACGACTTCTCAGAGGTAAGCATGGCAAGCAAGGCACAGGACATCGAGGCGCTGGTCGGACGCAAGTACCGCCACGGCTTCGTGACCGATATCGAGAGCGACACCTTTCCGCCGGGCCTGGACGAGGACGTGGTGCGGCTGATCTCCGCCAGGAAGCAGGAACCGCAATTCATGCTGGACTGGCGGCTGAAGGCGTTCCGCCAGTGGTCCCGCATGAAGGAACCCGTATGGGCGCGGGTGCACTATCCGCCGATCGACTTCCAGTCCATCTCGTACTACTCCGCGCCGAAGCGCGACAAGGACGGACCCAAGAGCCTGGACGAGGTGGACCCGAAGCTGCTCGAGACCTACGACAAGCTCGGGATCCCGCTGCACGAGCGGGCGCGCCTCGCGGGTGTCGCGGTGGATGCGGTGTTCGACAGCGTCTCCGTGGCCACCACCTTCAAGGAGCGCCTCAGCGAGGCGGGCGTCATCTTCTGTTCGTTTTCCGAGGCCGTGAAGAACCACCCCGAACTCATCGAGAAGTACCTCGGCACGGTGGTGCCGATCAACGACAACTACTACGCGGCGCTGAACTCGGCCGTGTTTTCCGACGGCTCGTTCGTGTTCGTGCCGCGCGGCGTGCGCTGCCCGATGGAGCTGTCCACCTACTTCCGCATCAACGCCATGAACACCGGGCAGTTCGAGCGGACGCTGATCATCGCGGAGGAAGGTTCGCACGTCAGCTACCTGGAAGGCTGTACGGCGCCGATGCGCGACGAGAACCAGCTGCATGCTGCGGTGGTGGAGCTGGTCGCGCTGGACGACGCGGAAATCAAGTACTCGACCGTGCAGAACTGGTACCCCGGAGACGAGAACGGGGTCGGTGGCATCTACAACTTCGTGACCAAGCGTGGCGACTGCCGCGGCCGCCGCTCGAAGATCTCCTGGACCCAGGTGGAGACCGGCTCGGCCATCACCTGGAAGTACCCGAGCTGCATCCTGCGCGGCGACGATTCGGTCGGCGAGTTCTATTCGGTCGCGCTGGCGAACAACTACCAGCAGGCCGACACCGGCACCAAGATGATCCACATGGGGCGCAACACCCGAAGCACCATCGTGGCCAAGGGCATCTCGGCCGGGCACGGCCAGAACAGCTATCGCGGGCTGGTGAAGATCCTGCCCGGCGCGGACGGCGCGAGGAACTACACCCAGTGCGATTCGCTGCTGATGGGCAGCCACTGCGGTGCGCACACGTTTCCCTACGTCGAGGTGAAGAACCCGACCGCCGTCGTGGAGCACGAGGCGACGACATCGAAGATTTCCGACGACCAGCTCTTCTACTGCCTGCAGCGCGGCATCGCGCCCGAGGACGCCGTCAACATGATCGTCAACGGCTTCTGCAAGGTCGTATTCAAGGAGCTGCCGATGGAGTTCGCGGTCGAGGCCCAGAACCTGCTGGCCGTCAGTCTCGAAGGCGCCGTCGGCTGAACCGCAATGGAGAAGAACATGCCAACCAGGGGTGAAGTCATCCTCAGCATCCGCGACCTGCACGCGCGCGCCGGCGACCGGAAGATCCTCGACGGACTGAATCTGGAGATTCGGGCCGGCGAGGTGCATGCCATCATGGGGCCGAACGGCTCCGGCAAGAGCACGCTCGCCAGCGTGCTGGCCGGCCGGCCCGGGTATGAAGTGGATTCCGGCAGCGTCGAATACCTGGGTCGCGACCTGCTGTCGCTGCCGGCGGAAGAGAGGGCGCGCGAAGGCGTCTTTCTGGCCTTCCAGTATCCCGTCGAGATCCCTGGAGTCAACAACGTCTATCTGCTCAAGGCGGCGCTGAACGCGCTGCGCAAGCACCGCGGTCTCGCGGAAGTCGACGCGTTCGAGTTCCTGACGCTGGTGCGCGGCAAGATGAAGCTGATGCAGATGGACGAGAGCTTCCTGAGCCGCGGCGTCAACGAAGGCTTCTCCGGGGGCGAAAAGAAGCGCAACGAGATCCTGCAGATGAGCGTACTGGAACCGACTCTCGCGGTGCTGGACGAGACCGACTCGGGACTCGACATCGACGCGCTGAAGATCGTCGCCGCGGGCGTCAACAGCCTGCGCGCCGACGACCGTGCCATCGTGCTCGTGACGCACTACCAGCGGCTGCTCGACTACATCGTGCCGGACCGGGTGCACGTGCTCGCCGGCGGCCGGATCCTGAAGTCCGGCGACAAGGACCTCGCGCTCGAGCTCGAGCGCCGCGGCTACGACTGGGTCAGGCAGGAGGCTGCTGCCGCATGAGTGCCGTGCCGCTGAAACCGGCGATCGAGCGCATTGCCGCGGCGCATCAGGCTGCCAGATCGCGGCTGCGCGGCGGACCCCGCTGGGCTGCGCGGCGCGACGCGGCGCTGGCCCGCCTTCAGACGCGTGGCCTGCCGAATCGTCGGGACGAGAACTGGAAGTACCTGGACTGGCCGGAGCTGGAGTCGCGCAGCTTCGAGGTGCCCGGCGAAATCAGCCTTTCCGCCACCCAGCTGGCCGGGACCCTGCTCAAGCTGGACCATGCCCTGCGCATCGTGCTGGTGAACGGCCGCTTCGTGCCGGCACTCTCCGAGGGAGCGATCCCGGAAGGGCTGGCACTAACGGGACTCGCCGACGCCGCCGAACGCGACCCTGCACTGCTCGACAACGCGTTGCGGGTGCCGGACGAGGCTGCGGATGACCGCTTCGCCCTGCTGGCCGAGGCGTTCGCCGACGACGGCGTGGTGATTCGTGTCCAGCCGGGCGCGCAGATCGCCGAGACGCTGTACCTGGTGCACGTGACCTCCGCCGCCGTGCCGTCAGCCAGTCACTCCAGGGTAGTGATCGAGGCCGGTCGCGGCAGCCGGCTGCGCGTGGTGGAGCACTTCGTGTCCCTGGATACCCAGCCGTCGCTCAGCAACCTGGCGGGTGACATCCGGATCGGGGAGGCTGCGGCGCTCGAGCACATCCGCCTGCATGAGCAGGCCGCCACGGCCGCGCACATCGAGACGCTGCAGGCCACCCAGGGTCGCGACAGCCATTACCTGCACCAGTGTTTCTCGCTGGGAGGGCGCCTGGTGCGCACCAACCTGCGGGTGCGTCTGGAGGGTCCCGGCGCGAGCAACGACGTGCAGGGGCTGTTCATGGTCGACGGCCAGCGCCAGGCCGACGTGTACACGCTCATGGAGCACGTCGCTCCGCACACCCGCACCGACGAGATGTACCGGGGCGTGGCGAGCGACCGCGGCCGCGGCGCATTCAACGGCAAGATCGTCGTCCACGAAGGCGCGGTGAAGGCGGACTCCCGGCAGTCGAGCAGGAACCTGATCCTCTCGCCGCTGGCCGAGATCAACGCGCGGCCGCAGCTGGAGATCCTCACCGACGACGTCAAGTGCAGCCACGGCGCCACCACCGGATCGCTCGATGCGGATCAGTTGTTCTACCTGCTGTCGCGCGGCATCGATCCGCCGACGGCCCGCGGGCTGTTGACCTTCGCCTTCTGCGAGGACGTGGTGTCGCGCGTCTCGATCGAGGCGATCCGGCGGCATGTCGAGCAGCAGGTCCTCGGGCGCCTGCCGGATCGGGACATCATCAAGGAGTTCGTCTGATGGCCGCCAATCCTGACACCGTCGCCCCGCTCGACGTCGCGCGCCTCCGGCAGGACTTCCCGATCCTGGCGCGGCGCATCCGCGGCAAGCCACTCGTGTACCTCGACAACGGCGCCTCGGCGCAGCGTCCGCGGGCCGTCATCGAGGCCGTCAGCCGCTATGAGTGCGAGCACCATTCGAACGTCCATCGTGGCGTCCATACCCTGTCGCAGGAGGCGACCGAGCTGTTCGAAGGCGCACGCGAGAAGGTCCGCGCCTTCCTCAATGCGGCTTCGACCCGCGAGATCGTCTTCGTGCGCGGCACGACCGAGGGCATCAATCTGGTGGCGCAGGCCTGGGGTCGTCCGCGCCTGCAGCCAGGCGATGAGATCGTCATCACCTGGCTGGAGCACCACGCCAACATCGTGCCCTGGCAACTGCTGTGCGAGCAGACCGGCGCCGTGCTCAGGGTGGTGCCAATCGACAGGCGCGGCGAGGTGGATTTCGACGCCTATCTCGGCATGCTGTCCTCCCGCACCCGCATGGTCGCGATTTCGCACGTGTCCAACGCGCTGGGCACCGTGCTGCCGGTCAAGCGATTCGTCGACGCCGCCCGTGAGCGCGGCATCGCGACGCTGGTGGACGGCGCGCAGGCGGTACCGCACCAGCGCGTCGACGTGCGGGCGCTCGGTTGCGACTTCTACGTGTTCTCGGGGCACAAGCTGTTCGGGCCCACCGGCATCGGCGTGCTCTACGGGCGCGAGGCGGTGCTGCAGGCCATGCCGCCCTGGCAGGGCGGTGGCGACATGATCCTGACGGTCTCGTTCGACAAGACGACCTACAACGCCCTGCCCTACAAGTTCGAGGCGGGGACCCCCAATATCTCGGGCGCCATCGGCCTCGGCGCCGCGATCGACTACGTCGCAACGGTCGGTTTGGAGCGGATCGCGGCCTGGGAGCACGGCCTGCTGGCGTATGCCACCGAGCGACTGCTGACCGTGCCGGGGCTCGAGATCATCGGCACCGCGCGGCACAAGGCAAGCCTGGTGTCATTCGTGATCGACGGCATTCATCCTCATGACCTCGGCACGATCCTCGACAGCGAGGGCATCGCCATCCGCACCGGCCACCACTGCGCCATGCCGGTCATGACCTTCTTCAACGTGCCCGCGACAGCAAGGGCTTCGTTCGCCTTCTACAACACCCCAGCCGAGATCGACGCCCTGGTGGGCGCCCTCGAGCGCGCCCGGGAGATGCTCGTCTGATGGACCTGGCGGACCTGTATCGCGACGTCATCGTCGACCACAACAAGCGGCCGCGGAACTTCGGTCGGCTGGATCACCCTTCCAAATCTGCAGAAGGGAATAATCCCTTGTGTGGCGATACGTTGGAGATCTTTCTTGATCTGGAAGGTGACGTGATTCGCGACATCCGTTTCGAGTGCAAGGGCTGCGCGATCTCGACCGCCTCGGCATCGCTGATGAGCGAGTCGGTCAAGGGCAAGCGCGTCGCCGAGGTCCGGCATCTGTTCGAACTGGTTCATGACATGCTGACCCGGCGCGAGGCGCCGGTTCCGGACGAACTGGGCAAGCTGGCGGCGCTGTCCGGCGTGCGCGAGTTTCCCGCCCGCGTGAAGTGCGCCAGCCTCTGCTGGCATACCCTGAACGCGGCGCTGGCTGACAGCAACCAGCCCGTGACCACGGAGTGAGCCGATCATGCGACGCCACGAAAACGAGCCCATCGTCGTCCAGCGGGACGTCAAGGCGGTCATCATTCCGGCCGGCATCGAGGTCAAGCTGCGCACCGGCAGCGTGGGCTACATCACCCAGGCGCTGGGCGGCAGCTTTACGGTCTACGTCGAGGGCAATCTGTTCCGGATCGCCGGCGAGGACGCGGACGCCATCGGCAAGGAGCCCTTCGCCAAGCCGGAACTGCCGCCGGGTGCGACCGACGAGGACGTCCGCAACCTGATCTGGGAGCAGATGCGCGGTGTGTTCGATCCGGAGATCCCGATCAACGTCGTGGACCTCGGCCTGATCTACGAGTGCGACGTGAAGCCGAATGACGACGGCTCGCGCAACGTCGCAGTGACCATGACCCTCACCGCGCCCGGCTGCGGCATGGGCGAGTTCCTGGCGCAGGACGTCAAGGACAAGATCGAGGCCGTTCCCACCGTGCGCGAGGCGCGCGTGGAGCTCGTGTTCGACCCGCCCTGGAACCAGTCCATGATGTCCGAGGCGGCCCGTCTCGAAACCGGCATGATGTGAACCCGTGGCACGCGGGAAACGGCTGACGCTCGTCCGGCATGCCAAGTCCGACTGGGGCGACGCCTCCCTCGAGGACTTCGATCGCCCGCTGAATGCGCGCGGCCAGCGAGACGCGCCCGAGATGGCGGGGCGGCTGCTGGCCTCCGGCCTGAAACCGACTTTGATCGTGACCAGCCCGGCGCTGCGGGCGCTGACGACCGCGCGCATCTTTGCGGACGTGTTCGGGTCCCCGCCGCCGCGGATCATCGAGGCACCGGACGCCTACCTGGCGACGCCCGAGGAACTGCTCGAGGTCGTGCGTCGGTCCGGGGGCGGGCCACGCACCTCATGCTGTTCGGCCACAATCCGGGCATCTCCGGCTTTGCGGCCCGGCTGGCCAAGGACGGACTGTCGCCGGACATGCCGACCTGCGCGGTCGCCAGCTTGCTGGTACCCGCGCCGACCTGGGCGCAGCTCGGCTTCCATGCCGGCGAACGGGACCACTACGACTATCCGAAGAGCCGCCCGTAGCGGGGCCGACACGCTCCCGGGCGCAGCCACCTGCCCGTCGCTCGACAGCGGCACGGTGTTGCCACCAAACGGCTGCACGCCCACCGCCGGCCCATTCGAGACCCTGCCTTCAGGTCGCCGCGCGCCCGGCCGCGTAGTCCCGCAGGATGCGGGCGTGATCGAAGGCCAGTGGCGGCAGTGCCTCGAGCGTGACGATCCGCACCGCGCCAGCGTCGTCGCCCGCCTGCGGCTCCCCGCGTCCCTCGGCAACGTAGACGATGCTCACCGTGTGCCCGCGACTGTCCCGATCCGGGTCGGAATACACGCCGAGCAGCGACTTCAGCTCGACCCGCAGACCGGTTTCCTCGAACGCTTCCCGGCAGGCGGCGGCCTCGACCGTCTCCCCGAGGTCGACGAAGCCACCGGGCAGCGCAGCGCCAAGTGGCGGGTAGCGCCGCTCAATGAGGACGATCGGCCGGCCCGGACGGTCGACCAGCTCGATGACGAGGTCGACCGTCAGGGCAGGCGTCTCCGGCCGGGGCACGAACCGCCCGCGTTCCCTTAGAACCCGAAGACCAGATTTGCGGTGAGGATCTGATCGGTCTTGTCGGTCCCGGGCTGTACGTCGGAATTGGTGCGGACCTCATAACTGAGCCCCAGCGCCAGGGAAGCGTTCATCTTGACCTCGAGCCCGAGGATGTTCTGGATGAACGTGTTGTTCGAGCCCGACTCGATCAGGAACTTGTCCACCACCAGGGTCGTCTCGGTCAGCTGGTGAGAAAACTCGAGGGCGCCGCGGGCAATCGCGTTGTCCTCCGTTTCGCCCGTCAGCTGCAGTTCCGACTGGCGGAAGCCGACGCCGATCTTGCCGTCGAGCTTGGTGCGGTCGCTGTCGATGAGCTTGTAGCCGTAACCGACCGATGCGGTGGCCTGATAGTTGTAGTCGGTGAACTGGTCATCTTCGTAGCGCAGCGCGCCGAAGACGTAGCTGCGGTCGCTGAGCGAGTAATCGGACTCGCCGCGCAGCTCCCAGCGGTTGGCCGAGGTGACGCCGTCGTTGACGGTCCGCAGGATCGAGAAGCCCGCCTTGTGCGTCCACCGGCCCAGCTCATTGCTGACGTCAAGCTTGCCGCTGACTGTTTCCGTCTCGGTGTTGCCACGCGCCAGCACGCCACCCAGCTCGCCCTTGCCACTCCAGTCCGCCTGCGCCGGCAGGGCCGCGACAAGACCAGCCGCGAGGAGAAGTCCCTTGAGATTCTTCATTTGCAAGTCCCTGAAATACATAAGCCACCGCGAGAAGGGCCGGTATTCTAGTGAGGTGACGCCAAGAGAACCAGTGTTGCCTCGAGGCGCGGTCCCGGCCGGGGTCTTGATCCGCGACAGACCGGCGCCATGTAGGATCCGGCAACGCAAGCAGGGGTGAGACGTGAGCAAGACAATCGTTGAATCATCAGCCGCCAGTTTCCAGGCCGACGTGCTGGACGCCTCCGCCGACATGCCGGTACTCGTCGATTTCTGGGCGGACTGGTGCCAGCCCTGCAAGATGCTCGCGCCGACCCTGGAAAAGGTTGCGGCCGGCTATGCCGGGAGGGCTCGGATAGCGAAAGTCAACAGCGACTCGGAGCAGGCGCTCGCCGCCCGCTATGGAATCCGCAGCCTTCCCACCTTGCTGCTGTTCCGCAACGGCCAGCCTGCCGAACAGATCGTCGGCGTGCAGCCGGAAGGCGCCATCGCCGCGCTGCTCGACAAGTACCTGCCGCGGCCGACGGATGCCGACCGGGCCGAGGCGGCGCGCCTCCTGGACACGGGCCGCGCGCCGGAGGCGGTGCTGCTGCTCGAGAAGGTCCTGCGCGAGGATCCAAACGACGAGGATGCGAGGATCGAGCTCATCGAGGCGCTGGCGCAGTCGGGCATGACCGCACAGGCCGACGCGATGTTCGCCGCGCTGCCGGTGAACGCCATGGATGCGCCGCGCCTGAAGGTGGCGGAGGCCCGCCTGCATCTGGCCAAGGCGGTCGCCGGCGCGCCGCCGCTCGCCGAGCTGGAGCGGCAGGCGCTCGAACCGACGGCGGGTCCGGGGGTGCTGCACCAGCTCGCCGTGCGCGAGTTCCTCGCCGGACGCATCCAGCCGGCGTTCGAGCGGCTGCTGGGGCTGATGACCACGCACCGGAGCTTCGGCGACGACCTGGCACGCCGCACCCTGCTGTACGCCTTGCAGCTGGTCGACGGACACGAGGATCTCGTCCACGGCTATCGACGCAGGATGATGGCGCTGATGCATTGACGGGCGCCGCCGCCCGGCGGCCCGCCGCGGCGGGTCGCGGCGGCCTCAGGCAGCCGCTTCGGCCTTGAGCCTGTCGGCCTCGCTGCGACCCAGGTAGCGCTCTATCACCCGCCTGCCGAGGTAGATGAGGGGGATCAGCAGCACCGCCATGAGCATCTTGTAGCCGTAATTGACCGTGCCTACCGCCAGGAACAGGTCGATCGGCCATTGCTGCGGGCCCAGCACGAAGGCGATATAGAGCACCACGAAGCTGTCGACCAGCTGCGACACGGCCGTGGAGCCCGTGGCCCTCAGCCAGATCCAGCGCTCGCCCGTCACGGCGCGAATGCGGTGGAACAACGCCACGTCGATCAGCTGGCCGATCAGGAACGCGATCACCGATCCGCCGATGGTCCACAAGCCCTGGCCGAAGGTGGCGGCAAAGGCAGCCTGCATGTCCGGCACGCCCCGCCCGGCCGAAACCGTCACCCACCAGGACGCCGGCGCGAGCTCGATTGCGAGATAGGCGAAGGCGAACGCATAGATGATGAAGCCCACCGCCAGCCACGAAATGAAACGCACGCCACGAACGCCGAAATACTCATTGATGACGTCCGTCATGATGAACACGATCGGCCACAGCATCACGCCGGCGGTGAACGACAGCGAACCCGTCTGGCCGAACAGGTTCCAGTCGAGCGGCGGCAGCCCCAGCGTGTCCTCCAGCGCGAAGATCTTGACGCCGATGAACTCGGCCATCAGCGCATTGGTCAGGAACAGGCCGGTCAGCACGATGAACAGCCGGGTCGAGCGATCGGACAGGGTGGCCACGGCGCCCCCTCAGGAATCGCGGTGGACGGTGTCGGGCGAGAACGCCGGCAGGCAGATGGCGACATAAGTCGCGCCCTGCGGAGTGGAATAGCGCACCCACTCACCGGGCGCGGCATGAACGGCCTGCCCGGCCGCTACGGTCAGCCGGCCGCTCTCCGACTCGACTTCGAGCGCGCCGCTCAGCACCACGGTGTATTCGTCGAACGCGGGCCGCTGGCCGGGCTCGGTCCAGCCGGGCGGACTGGTCATGCGGGCAATGCTCAACGCGGTCGTGCCGTCATTGACCCGGCCGAAGAATTCCTCGATGCGCTTGGGCGGTTCGCCGACGGCCGGAACGACGGTCGGGCCTGCAATCAGTCGTGGCACGGTGCTGCTTCCGGAACAGGGCCCGGAAGTATGCCCAACGCGCCGGGGTCGCTCAAATGCGCCGCGTCTTGAAGTAATTCTCCAGGAGCGTAATCGTGTCGGTCTCCCAGCCGGGCTCGTCGTCCTCGATCTCGGGCTGCTCTACCCGCTGACGGACCCGCTCCAGGGCGCGCGTCTCCCAGTCATCCGCGCCCCCCGCGCTCTCCTTCCCTGCATCGTTCCCGGGTTGCGTTCTCGCGGGGTCCCGGTCCACGCCGTTCTTGTCGTTCATCGGTCCTGTCCAGGACTGTCACCCGCGCACCGTAGGGCAAGGGCAGATCGGCCGATGTGATGGCAGTCACACAACCCCGGAAGTCTACGGACCCCTCAGCCCTGGCCCCGCTCCCGCTGCAACTTCAGCAACGCGCGACGCGTGTGCTTGTCGGGTCGCCCGACGGTCTGCGGGGCCGCCATGGCGGCAAGGCGCCGCTGCTCGCGCACCCGTGCGCGCCGCTCCACGCTTGCCGGCGACTCCTCGTAGCAGCTGCGGGCCTCGGGCGCCGGCCCCCGCCTCACGGGAATGGCCTGCACGGTGACGGTGACGACGTCGTGGCCCACGGTCACGTCCAGAATGTCGCCGATCCGCACGGCATGGGCCGGCTTCACACGCTCCCGGTTCAGGTGCACCTTGCCACCGCTGACGGCGGCGGCGGCGGCGCTGCGCGTCTTGAAGAAGCGCGCGCACCACAGCCACTTGTCCACGCGCAGCCGGCCCGCGTCCTCCGCCTGTTCCCCTGCCGTCATGAGTCTCTGGCCTCCACGCTACGCCGCCCCCGTATAATTGCGACTTTACGTCAGGACACCACGGCATTGGACCAGGCACTGCTCGATCGTCTCGCCCGGCAGGCCTCGGAACTCGAGGCCCAGGGCCTGTTCAAGCGCGAGCGCGTGATCGCCTCGGCGCAGCAGTCGCTGGTGCGACTCGACGGCGGCAGCGAGGTCATCAACCTCTGCGCCAACAACTACCTGGGGCTCGCCAACCACCCGCTGCTGCGCGAAGCCGCGCACCGGGCGCTCGACCGCTACGGCTACGGGGTCGCGTCGGTGCGCTTCATCTGCGGCACGCAGACGATCCACCGTGAGCTGGAGCAGCGGCTGTCGGCGTTCCTCGGCACCGAGGACACCATCCTCTACTCCTCGTGCTTCGACGCGAACGGCGGGCTGTTCGAGACCCTGACCGACGACAGCGACGCCATCATCTCGGACTCGCTCAACCACGCCAGCATCATCGACGGCATCCGCCTGTCCAAGGCGCGCCGGCTGCGCTACGACAACCGCGACCTGACCAAGCTCGAGGAGTGCCTCAGGCAGTCAGCGGACGCGCGCAGCCGGCTGATCGTCACCGACGGCGTGTTCTCCATGGACGGCACCATCGCGCCGCTCGCCGGAATCTGCGACCTGGCCGACCGCTACGATGCGACCGTGGTGGTCGACGACTCCCACGCCACCGGCTTCCTCGGCCCGCACGGGCGCGGCAGCCACGAACACTGCGGCGTGATGGACAGGGTCGACGTCCTGACCGGCACGCTGGGCAAGGCGCTCGGCGGCGCCAGCGGCGGCTACGTCTCCGGCAGAAGCGAGATCATCGCCTGGCTGCGCCAGCGTTCGAGGCCCTACCTGTTTTCCAACTCGATCGCGCCGGTCGTCGCCGCCACCACGGTGCGAGTGCTGGAGTTGCTCGACTCCATGCCGGAGCTGCGCGAGACCCTCTGGGCGAATACCTCCTATTTCCGCGCGCGCATGCAGGAGCTGGGCTTCACCCTGGTCCCGGGCGAGCACCCGATCATCCCGGTCATGCTCGGCGACGCCCCGCTTGCCGTGCGCATGGCCGAACGCCTGCTCGAGCTCGGTGTCTATGTCGTCGGCTTTGCCTATCCGGTGGTGCCGCTCGGCAAGGCGCGGATCCGCACCCAGATGAGCGCGGGACACAGCCGCGAGCAGCTCGACCGCGCGGTCGACGCCTTTAGAACGGCCGGGCGCGAGCTCGGCGTCATCGCCTGAGGTCGCCATGAAGGCACTGGTCAAGTCACGCGCCGAGCCCGGGATCTGGATGCAGGACATCGCACCGCCCCGCGTCGGTCCAAACGACGTGCTCATCCGCATGCGGAAGACCGCCATCTGCGGCACCGACATCCACATCTACAACTGGGATGCCTGGGCGCAGAAGACCATCCCGGTACCGATGCAGGTCGGTCACGAGTACTGCGGGGAAATCGTCGAGATGGGCAGCGAGGTGGCCGGCTTCGCCACCGGCGACCGGGTTTCCGGCGAGGGCCATATCACCTGCGGGCACTGCCGCAACTGCCGCGCCGGACGCCGCCACCTGTGCCGCAACACCGCGGGAGTCGGCGTGAACCGCCCGGGCTGCTTCGCCGAGTACATGGTCCTGCCCGCATCCAACGTGTTCAAGCTCCCCGCGGCCATCACCGACGAGGTCGCCTCGATCCTCGATCCGCTTGGCAATGCGACCCATGCGGCGCTGTCGTTCAACCTGGTCGGCGAGGACGTGCTCATCACCGGCGCCGGCCCGATCGGCATCATGGCGGTCGGCCATCGCGCGCCACGTCGGCGCGCGGCACGTGGTCATCACCGACGTCAACGACTACCGGCTCGACCTGGCGCGCAAGATGGGCGCCACCGTCGCGCTCAACGTGACGCGTGGGTCGGTCGACGAGGCCATGCGCGAACTGGGCATGACCGAGGGCTTCGACGTCGGCCTGGAGATGTCGGGCAATCCGGCAGCGTTCCGCGACATGCTGCGCACCATGCACCACGGCGGCAGCATCGCGCTGCTCGGCATTCCGCCGAGCGACGTCGCCATCGACTGGAACGAGGTCATCTTCAAGGGGCTGGTCATCAAGGGCATCTATGGCCGCGAGATGTTCGAGACCTGGTACAAGATGGCCAGCATGCTGCAGAGCGGCCTCGACGTGACGCCCGTCATCACCCACCGCTTCCCCGTCGAGCGATACGGCGAGGCCTTCGAGACCATGAACAGCGGCCGCTCCGGCAAGGTCATCCTCGACTGGGCCGCGTAAGCCGCCCGGGGGCCGGCCGGATCGCCCCCCAGGACCGGCGGGACACTGCCCTATTCGACGCGGCAGGCGCACCAGTAGATCGGCTTGCCCGCCCGGCCGAGCTCGATCAGGTTGCGCAGGTTCGCAGGCAGCATGGACATGACCGACGACATCGGGCTCCTGACCTGCAGGCCGCTCCAGGCGATGATCCGCGCGGCCGAAACCCTGAGCCGCATTGCCAGCATCTGCTGCCAGCCGTACGCCGGCTCGACCCACTGCACGCCGTAGTCGTCCTCGAGTCCAGCCAGGGCCGCCGCGTCGGCGATGGCATCCTCGAGACTGCCGAGTCCGTCGATCAGGCCGGCCTTCAGGGCGTCGGCTCCGGACCAGACACGGCCCTGCGCAATGCCGTCGATTTCCTCGTAGGGCCGCTGCCGCGAGAGCGCGACGTGGGAAACGAACTTCCGGTAGGAATTGTCGACGCTCGACTGCAGCACGCGGGCCAGCTCCGGATTCAGCGGCCGGTCCAGTCGGCTGGCGCCGGACAGCGTCGTCGTACCGAAGCCGTCGGAGGTGATGCCGATCTTGGCCAGCGTCTGCTCGAAGGTCGGGAACATCACGAACACGCCGATCGAGCCGGTGATGGTCTCGGCTGACGCAAGGATCCGGTCGGCCGGCGCCGCGAAATAGTAGCCGCCGGAGGTGGCCTGCGTGCCCATCGAGACGACGACGGGCTTGCCGGCGTCGCGCAGCGCGGAGATCTCGCGACTGATCTGCTCGCTGGCGAGCATGCTGCCGCCGGGGCTGTCGACGCGCAGCACGACCGTGTAGATCGAATCGTCGAGCCGCGCGTCCCTGAGCAGCGCGGCCAGGCTGTCCCCGCCGACCGTACCGGGCGGCTGCTCGCCGTCGAGGATCTCGCCGGCCGCGACGACCACGCCGACATTGCGCAGCGGCGCACGATGCAGCGCCTCCTCCGAGCGCAGTACAGTCAGGTACGCGCGCCAGTCCACGCTGCGATAGCTGATGCCGTCGTCGTCGGCGCCGGCCTCCTCGATCACTCGTGCGTCGAACTGCTCCAGCGTCTTCAGGCCGTCTACCAGGCCACGACGCAGGGCGTATTGCGCCAGATCGCCTTCCGCCTCGGCGACGCCCTCGGCGGCCTTGTCGGCATAGTCTTGGAGTACCGCCGGCTCCAGGCCGCGCGCGACGGCCGTGCCGCGCTTCCAGCCTTCCCACAGCTGGTTGACCCAGACCGTAGCCTCCTCGCGATCCTCGGCCGACATGTCGGTGCGGCTGAAGGTCTCGGTTGCCGACTTGTAAGTACCAGCCTTGAAGACGTGGACCTCGACGCCGAGCTTGTCGACCGTACCCTTCAGGTACTGCCGGAAATAACCGTATCCCTCGATGATCACCGCGCCGAACGGATCGAGGTACGTCTCGTCGGCATGAGCCGCGAGGTAGTACTGACGCTGGTCGAAGTAAGCGCCCCAGACGAATACCTTCTTGCCCGACTCGCGGAATTTCCCGAGCGCCTGGCCGATGTCCTGCAATACCGGCAGACCGGCGGTCTCGAGTCGGCTGAGGTCCAGCACCAGCGCCTTGATGCGCCGGTCCCCGGCCGCCTCATCGATGACATCCAGCAGGTCCTGCAGGCGGGTTTCGGGCCGGCCCTCGCCGCTCGCTTCCTGCAGCGCCCGATCGAGGGCGTCGCCGCTCAGCTGCTCGACGATTCTGCCTTCGGGCGCCAGCACGAGGGCTGCGCTGCCGGGCAGGTACGGCAGCGACGAGCGGCTGGCAGCGAAGAAGATCCCAAACAGCACCAGCAGGACGATCAGGTGCAGCACCTTGCGCAAGCCGTCGAGGCCGTGCCACAGGCCCTTGAAGAACCTGCCGAGTATGCGAAAGAAGGCCATGAGCAGTCGGTCCCGATGACGCGGCGATCAGCCAGCCAGGATGCGCAGTCTACCGGCCCGTCGGGCCGCGCCGATAGCACGCCGATCCGGTTTCCTGTCCTGGAAAAGCAAACGGGGCCCGAAGGGCCCCGTCCGCAACGCGCGCGCCAAGTCGGCGGCGATCAGCCGAGCTTTTCCTCGATCCGCGCGGACCGGCCGGAACGCTCGCGCAGGTAGTAGAGCTTGGCGCGGCGGACCTGCCCGCGGCGCTTCACCTTCACGTCCGCGATAGCCGGGCTGTGCGACTGGAAGACGCGCTCGACGCCCTCGCCGTGCGAGATCTTGCGCACCGTAAAGGAGCTGTTCAGGCCGCGGTTCTTGCGGGCAATCACCACGCCTTCATAGGCCTGCACGCGCTCGCGGTCGCCTTCGCGGACCTTCACCTGCACGACGACGGTGTCGCCGGGCCCGAATGCCGGAAGCTCGCGTGCCGAAGCCCGCGCCTCGATGTCCTGGATGATCTTGTTCATCGTACCGTCCCAGTTTTTCCGTCAGTTTACACGCCGCGGCGGAGCGATCCCCGTCTCCCGGCAAAATTCCTCGAGCAGCTCGCGCTCCGCCGTGCCGAGGCCGCGCGCCTCGATCAGGTCGGGCCGGCGCTGCCAGCTGCGGCCCAGGGCCTGCTTCAGCCGCCAGCGGCGAATTGCCGCATGGTCGCCGCTCAACAGGACCTCCGGCACGCGCTCGCCGTGCCAACTCTCCGGCCGCGTGTACTGCGGCCAGTCGAGCAGGCCATCGGAGTACGAATCCACCTCCGCCGACGCCTGGTCGCCCAGCACGCCGGGCAACAGCCGCGCTACCGCGTCGATGACCACCAGCGCCGGCAGTTCGCCGCCGGAGAGCACGTAGTCGCCCACCGACAGGGTGGTCGTCGTACACCGGTCCAGCAACCGCTGGTCGAAGCCCTCGTAGCGGCCCGCCACCAGCACCAACCCCGGCAACCGCGCCAGCTCGCGCGCCCTTGCCTGATCAAACCTCGGCCCCTGCGCGCACAGCCCCACAACCGGGCAGCCCGGCGGCAGCCGCTCTACGGCCTGGCCGATCGCGGCGCTCATCGGCTCCGCCTTCAGCACCATTCCCGGCCCGCCGCCGTACGCCCGATCGTCCACCGTGCGGTGCACGTCGGTCGCATGCGACCGCGGATCCTCGGTGCCGACCTCGATCAGTCCGCGCTCCACGGCACGCCCGACGACGCCACCCTGCAGGTACGCCCGGATCATCTCCGGAAACAGCGTCACCACTTCGAAACGCACGTCGCGGCGCCTAGAAGTCCGGATCCCAGTCGACCACCACGCGCCCGGCGGCGAGGTCGACCGACCGCAGGTGCGGCCGCACCAGCGGAATCCAGTGCTCCCGCGCGCCGAGCACCACCATCACCGCGTTGGCGGGCGTCTCGACGAAATGGTCGAGCCGGCCCAGCACGACGCCTTCCGTGGTCACGACCTCGAGACCCTCGAGATCCGCCCGGTAGTGCTCGCCACTGGCGAGCGGCGGCAGCGCACCGCGCGGCACGGTGATGTCACAGAGGGTGAGGCGCGCTGCCTCGTCCCGGTCCGTGACGCCTTCCAGCCGCGCCACCAGTCCATCGCCGTGCCGGCGGCCTTCCGCCAGCCTCAGCACCCGAAACTCTCCGCCCCGCACCCGCAAGTGCCAGGCGGGAAAATCCAGAATCTCATCGACGGGCTCGGTGTAGGAGTTCACCTTGACCCAGCCCTGCACGCCAAACGGGCTGCCAATCTGGCCGAGCGTCACCCGCGGCTCACTACCCCCTGCCGGTCCAGACGGATCGCCCGCCACGGTCCGGCCTTGCCGAGGATCGCTCAGGCCGTCGCAGCCTGCTTGCGGTACGAGGCCACCAGCGCACGCACCCGGTCGGACATCTGCGCACCGGTGCCGGTCCAGTGCTCGATGCGCGCCAGATTCAACTCCAGCCTCGTGTCGTTGCGACGCGGCACGGGATTGAAGTAGCCGACCTGCTCGAGCACCGGGCCACCCTGGCGCTTGCGGCTGTCCGCCACGACCACGTGATAGAAGGGCGCATTGCGGGCGCCACGGCGGGTCAATCGGATCGTCACCATCGAAACTGTCCTCGGAATTTGGTCCACTCGCCACGCGGGGCGGGCCCGCGGCAGCGCAGCGCACCCCCTACAGGGAGCCCGGCATAATACCCAAAACCCCGGGCAAGTTAAATAGTTAGCGCTGCGACCGGCAGCCGTCAGCGGGAACGGGGGAATCCCCCGGGGAAGCCCCCGGGCATCCGCCCGCCCAGGCCACGCAGCATCTTCCTGACCCCGCCGCCCTTCAGCTTCTTCATCATCCGTTCCATCTCCACGAACTGCTTCAGCAGCCGGTTGACGTCCTGGACCTGCACGCCAGCCCCGCCGGCGATACGGCGCTTGCGCGAGCCGTCGATCACCGCCGGCCGGCGGCGCTCCCCGGGAGTCATCGAGTCGATGATCGCGATCTGCCGCCGCAACATGCGCTCGTCGACCTGCCCGGCCGCGCCCGGCGGCACCGCACCGGCGGGGAGCTTGTCCATGAGGGAGGCCAGCCCCCCCATGCTCTGCACCTGCTGCAGTTGCTCGCGCAGGTCGGTGAAGTCGAAGCCCTTGCCCTTGGTGAGCTTGTCGGCCAGCTGACGCGCCTTGTCCTGGTCGACCTTGGCATGCACCTGCTCCACCAGCGACAGCACGTCGCCCATGCCGAGAATCCGCGAGGCGACGCGCTCCGGATGGAACACCTCCAGTGCCTCGGTCTTCTCCCCGGTGCCCAGGAACAGGATCGGCTGCCCGGTGACCTGGCGGACCGACAGCGCCGCCCCGCCCCGGGCATCGCCGTCCGCCTTGGTGAGGATGATGCCGGTCAGCTGCAGCGCCTCGCTGAAGGCGCGCGCGGCGTTCACCGCGTCCTGCCCGGCCATGCTGTCGACCACGAACAGGCGCTCCACCGGCTCGATCGCGGCGTCGATCTGCCGCACCTCGTCCATCATCGCGGCATCGACATGCTGGCGGCCGGCCGTGTCCACGATCACGACGTCGTGCACATGGCTGCGGGCGTACCGGATGGCAGCGGCCGCTATCGCGACGGGCAGCTCGCCGGCCGGCGCCTCGAAATAGTCGGCGTGGACCTGCCCGGCCAGGCGCTCCAGCTGGGTCATGGCGGCCGGCCGGTAGACGTCCGTGCTGGCGAGCAGCACGCGCTTCTTGTGCGACTCGATCAGGTGCCGCGCCAGCTTGGCCGCACTGGTGGTCTTGCCGGCACCCTGCAGGCCGGCGAGCAGAATCACGATCGGCGCCTGGGCGCGCAGATTGAGGCCGCGGCCCGGCTCGCCCATGACCGCCACCAGTTCGTCGTGGATCACCTTCACGAAGGTCTGGCCCGGCGTGAGGCTGCGCGCGACCTCCACACCTATCGCCCGCGCGCGCACGGCGTCGGTGAAGGACTTGACCACCGGGACGGCGACGTCCGCCTCGAGCAGCGCCATGCGCACCTGCCGCAGCGTGTCGGCGATGTTCTCCTCGGTCAGGCGGCCGCGGCCGCGAACGGCGTCCACGGCGCGGGAGAGACGATCGGTCAGCGAATCGAACATTGGTAGTGGTTCCCATCCAGCCGGCCGCGGGGCCGGGACAGCCGCGAAGTATAGTCGCTGCCCGCAGGGCAAGCCTTGCCGTACAATCGGAACATATGCCCTCGCCGAGTCCTCTGGTGTTTGGAATTCTCGTTATCGGCTTCTACCTGACGGGCGCGACCCTGGCGGCATTTGCCGCCTGGCGCGGCGCGGAACGCATTCCCAACACGGGTCCCGCGCCCTATATAGCGGCCGTCGGCAGCCTGTTTCACCTGGGCTGGCTGGCCGCGACCATTCGCGCCGAGGCCGGCTATGCGCTGGACATCGCCGACAGCCTGTCGATGTTCGGGCTGGTGGTCGGCATCATCGGCGTACTGCTGGCCTTTCGCAGCAGCTTTCGGGCACCCGCCGCGATCCTGATTGCGACCGCCGCGCTGCTCGCGCTCGGCACGGGCAGTGTGTCCACGGTGCGCGAGGTGCATGACCCGGGCTGGCCGCTCGCCGCGCACATCACGCTCTCGGCGATCGCCTTCGGCCTGCTGGCGACCGCGGCGGTGCTGGCCACGGTGCTGGCCGTGCAGGAAAGCAACCTGCGCAGCCGCCGGCCGGCCGAGTGGCTGCGGGCGCTGCCGCCCATGGAAAGCATGGAGCGCGCGCTGTTCGCCGTGCTCTGGATGGGCTTCGTGGCGCTCTCGATCACGCTGCTGATCGGCGCGGTGTTCATCGAGAACCTGTTCGAGCAGCGCCTCGTGCACAAGGTGACGCTGGCCCTGGTCGCCTGGGGAATCTTCGGCGTGCTGCTGGTCGGCCGCCAGCGCTTCGGCTGGCGCGGCCGCAAAGCCACCCGGCTGGTGCTGGCGGGTTTCGCGGTGCTGGCGATGTCGTACTTCCTGACCAAGTTCGTCCTCGAGGTCGTGCTCGGCAGGCACTGGGGCTGACGCGCGCGCCGCTGCGCCTTGACGCCCCGGGCCGGGCTTGCTGCAATGGCTGGTCCGTGAGCAGACGACACGCCGCACTTGAGTAGCACGCTCGCCGATGGCCTTCCCGCCACGGCGCTGGTCGCCGCCCTGATCCTGTTGCTGGCGGTCTTCGAGGCCGCCCTGACGGCCCTGTCACGGCCCCAGCCAAGCTCCGCGACGGGCCGCTACTCCGCCCTCCTCGCCGCCGCGATGGCCGATCCGGTGCGGACCCGCCGCGCCGCGGCCGTGGTGCGACTGCTCGTGCTGGCAGCCGTGATGCTGACCACCGCCATGGCCGCCGCTGCCGGCCGGGCGATCCCGGGCGTCGTGGCGGTGTGCGGCCTCGCGTTGCTCCATCTGCTGGAACAGCAGGGACGCCTCCGGCTGTTCGGCGCACGCGCCGCCTGGCTGGCGGGCGGCGCGGCCCTGCTGATCGCGCCCTGCCTGCGGCTGGTGCCCGCCGGACGCCGCTCGCGGGACCCCCACGACGATGCCGCGACCGCCGAGGCCATCGAGGGCATGGCGGACCTGCTCGCCACGGCCCCCGAAGACCGCCAGCAGATGGTCCAGGCGCTGCTCCGGCTGGAACAGCGCCGCGTGGAGGACATCATGGTCCCGCGCAGCGAGGTGGTCGGGATCGACTACGGCGCCGACTGGGACGAGATCATCGATCTCCTGGCGCGCACCCCGCACACGCGTCTGCCCCTCTACGACGGCGACATCGAGCACGTCATTGGCGTGGTGCACATGAAGCGGGTGGCCAACGATCTGGCCTCGGGCCGGCTCAATCGAGAGCGGCTGCGCGAGGTGGCCACCCAGCGAGCCGCCTTCTTCGTTCCCGAGGGCACCAACCTGCAGGCGCAGCTGATCGCGTTCCGCAAACTCAAGCGGCGCGTGGTGTTCGTCGTGGATGAGTATGGCGACGTGCTGGGACTGGTCACGCTGGAGGACATCCTCGAAGAGATCGTCGGAGAATTCACCACGCAGCCGGCGGCCCTGCACCGCGAGGTGACCGCCCAGCCCGACGGCAGCTACCTGGTCGCGGGCTCGGCGGTGATCCGCGCCGTGAACCGGACGCTGGGCTGGGAACTGCCCGCCGACGGTCCGCGAACCCTGTCCGGCCTCATCATCGAGCACCTCGAGACCATTCCCGAGGCCGGCGCCAGGCTGAGCATCGGCGAATACGCCATCGAGATCGTCCAGGTCGGGGACAACACCGTGCGGGTCGCGCGACTCAGGCCGCCCGCAGGCCTGCTCGCCTGAGCGGCGCGCGGCCCGGCCGGATCAGGCGACTGCTTTCAGGGCGGCAACCGCTTCGGCGAGGCGGCCAACCGCCATGACCCGCATGCCTTCGATGTCGCGACGCGGCGCATTGGCGCGAGGAACGATGGCGTGCCTGAAGCCGTGCTTGGCCGCCTCACGCAGGCGCTCTTCGCCGAACGGCACCGGGCGGATCTCGCCGGCGAGGCCGACTTCACCGAAGCTGATCAGGTCGTTCGGCAAAGTGCTGCCCTGCAGACTGGACACGGCCGCGGCCAGCACCGGCAGGTCAGCCGCGGTCTCGCCCAGGCGCACGCCGCCCACGACGTTCACGAACACGTCGTGGCCGCTGAGTGCCAGGCCGGCGTGACGGTGCAGCACGGCCAGCAGCATCGCGACGCGATTCGTGTCGAGCCCGACCGCCACCCGACGCGGGTTGGCGGCGTGGCTCGGGTCGACCAGCGCCTGAACCTCGATGAGCATCTGCCGGGTGCCTTCACGGGCCACGGTGACGATCGAGCCGGAGACCGGTTCTTCGTGGCGTGACAGGAAGATCGCGGAGGGATTGCGGACTTCACGCAGGCCGCGCTCGTCCATGGCGAACACGCCGATCTCGTTGGCGGCTCCGAAGCGGTTCTTTACGGAGCGGATCACGCGGTAGCGGCTGCCGGAGTCGCTCTCGAAGTACAGCACCGAGTCCACCATGTGCTCCAGCACCCTGGGGCCAGCGATCAGGCCTTCCTTGGTGACGTGACCGATCAACAGTACCGCCGTTCCGGTGTCCTTCGCGTGCCGGACGAGGCGCGCCGCGCACTCGCGCAATTGCGACACCGAGCCTGCCGCCGACTCGACGGCGTCGGAAACCATGGTCTGGATGGAATCGACCACCAGCACGCGGGCGCGGCTCGCGAGCGCCTGCTCAATCAGGGTCTCGACGGTCGTCTCGGCCAGCACCTGCATGGAGGAACCCGCCACGCCCAGGCGTTGGGCGCGCAGACCCACTTGCCGGTCCGACTCCTCACCGGTGGCGTACAGCACGGGCTCCGTTGCCGCCAGCGCCGCACCGGCCTGCAGCAACAAGGTGGACTTGCCGATGCCGGGTTCGCCGCCGATCAGGGTCACGGAACCGACCACCAGACCGCCGCCCAGGACCCGATCGAACTCCGCCAGCCCGGTCGTCAGACGGCCCGTGTCCTCGCTGCTGACGCCAGCGAGCGGCCGTGCGGCGGATTCAGCCGCTGCCGCAGGCCGGGCAGAACCCGTGCGCGACTTCGCCGGGGGATGGTAGGCGCTGAGCGTGTTCCACTCGCCACAGGCGGGACACTGCCCCTGCCAGCGGGGCGACTCGTTGCCGCAGCTCGAGCAGACGAAGACGGTTCGGATTTTTGGCATGGGCGGCTGGGCGTGACGTGCGGCGAGGTTAGCACGCACCCCGGGAGACTGAGCATTGGTTCAAGAAATCCCGCGCAACGCTTTGAAAATCAGCGCGCGCTGGTTCCGGCGGGGGACCGGTACGTTTATAGTGCCGCGATGCCTGTGGCTTACATAAACTGCCGCCGATGAGCGCGGAGTCCAATCTGGGGCGGCTGTTCAGACGGCTGTCGGGCGGAGAGTTGGCCGTCGCGGCCGGGCCCGCCGGCATGGCCAGCCCCACATCGGCGTCCGCCAGCCCGGCGGTCCGGCGCGTCAAGCTGGCCGCCGGGCAACAGGTCGGCCCGTACCGGGTCGAGACCGAAGTGGGCCGCGGCGCCATGGCAACGGTATGCCGGGCGCAGGATACGCGCGACGGCCGCACCGTGGCGCTGAAGGTGCTGTCCCTTGGCGACGACTGGCCCGAGAACCGTATCGATGAAGCGCGCATGCGCCTCATGCGAGAGGCCGAGGCGGCGTCGCGCATCCAGCATCCCGACATCGTCGAGGTCTACGAGGCCGGCGAGCACGGCGGCGTCTTCTTTCTGGCCATGGAGTTTGTCGAGGGCGTGAGTCTCGCGCTGCACGCGACCGGTGAACGGCTGCTGCCGCCGCGGATGGTCTGCGAGATGTGCGCGCGGGTCGCGGACGCGCTGTATTTCGCGCACCAGCGCGGCGTCGTGCACCGGGACATCAAGCCCGCCAACATCGTGTTCGACCAGCGCAGCCGGCGCCTCAGGGTGATGGATTTCGGCGTGGCGCGTCTCGAGGACAGTCGCGCGACCCGCACCGGAATCGTGCTCGGCTCGCCGTCCTACATGGCGCCCGAGCAACTGGACGGTCGACCGGTCACGGCCGCCTCGGACCTCTTTTCCCTCGCGGTGATGCTGCATCAGCTGTTGACCGGCCAGCTGCCCTTCCGCGCTGATTCCATGCCGGGGCTGATGCGCAAGATCGCCACCGAACCGCATACGCCGCTTGGCACCATCCGGCCGGATCTGCCGGCCGAGTTGGCGGCCATCATCGACCGGGCGCTCGAGAAGGATCCTGGAGCACGTTTTTCCTCGGGCGCGGAAATGGCGCAGGCATTGCGCGACTGCGGCCGGACCATCGATCCGGGGTTGCGCTGATGGGTCGTCATGTCTCGCTGAAGACCCGGCTGCGCTCGGTCGGTCTGACCGACACGGGCAAGGTACGCGAGCACAACGAGGACGCCATCGCCTACGACAGCGACATCGGGCTGTTCGTGCTGGCCGACGGCATGGGTGGCTACAACGCCGGTGAAGTCGCGAGCGGAATCGCCGTCAAGACCATCATGAACCTGGTGCGCGAGGCCTACGCCGTCCAGGATCTCGACAACCCCGACAAGACCACCGGGCTGACCCGCCCGGGAATCATCCTGCGCGACGCCATTGCGCGCGCCAACATGATCATCCACCACACCGCCAAGAGCCAGGAGCAGTGCGAGGGCATGGGGACCACCGTGGTGGCCGGCCTGCTGTACGACAACAAGGTGATCATGGCCCACGTCGGCGACTCCCGCATGTACCGGCTGCGGGGCGAGCGCTTCGAGCAGGTGACCCTGGATCACTCGCTGCTGCAGGAGCTGGTCGATCGGGGCTTCTACACGCCCGAAGAGGCCCAGCGGGTCACAAACAAGAACTATGTGACCCGCGCCTTAGGCGTCGAGCCCAGTGTCGAGGTAGAAGTACACGAGGAACCGGTGCAACGCGGCGACTACCTGTTGCTCTGCTCCGACGGCCTGACGGACATGGTTGAAGATGAAGATATTCATTTAACTATCAGTACGTTCGGTGCTAATCTTGATACGGTAGCTAAGCAGTTGGTGCAGCTCGCGAACGACAATGGCGGGCGGGACAACGTGTCCGTCCTGCTCACCGAGGTCACTGACCTGTTTCCGGCCAGAAAAGGCATACTTGACAGAATACTGGGCTGGTTTGGTTAACCGGCGAGAGGAAGAAGATGGCGCGTCTGATTCTCAGTCTGGATGGGCAGGTACTCGCTGAGTACAACATGAGCAAGGAGCGTTACACGCTCGGCCGGCTACCGGACAACGACGTGCGCGTCGACAATCCGGCGGTCAGCGGCCACCACGCCCTGATCATCAACATCCTCAACGATTCGTTCCTCGAGGACCTGAACAGCACCAATGGCACCTACGTCAACGGCAAGCTGATCAAGAAGCACGCGTTGCAGCATGGCGACGTCGTGACCATCGGGCACCACCACCTGCGCTTCGTGGACAGCCAGGTGGAAGGCACGGAGCCCGACGAGTTCGAGAAGACCATGGTGATCCAGCCGGGCCAGGTCAGCGAGGAGCGCATCCGCGCGGCCACGCGCATGAGTGGCGCGCCCTCCCCGGCAGCCGCCGCCGCCGCGGCCGCCGCCGATCTGAAGCCGGCCAAACCCGCCAAGCTGCAGGTGCTGTCGGGACAGTTCGCCGGCCGCGAACTGGAACTCACCAAGGCGCTGACGACGCTCGGTCGCCCGGGGGTCCAGGTGGCCGCCATCACGCGGCGCGCAGACGGCTATTCGATCGTGCACGTCGAGAGTGCCCGTCCCGGCGACTATCCGCTGGTCAATGGCGAGGGCACGGGACCCCAGGCCCGGCGACTGCGCGACAACGACGTGATCACGCTGGCCGGCGTGAAGATGGGATTCTTCGAAGGTTAGCCGCCAGGGGCCTGGCCTGCGTCGCTCCAGAACCGGGCGATCAGGAACAGGCCGACCATGGCGACACCCAGGGCGAGCTTGAACGCCGCGCCGATCAGCATCCCGAGCGTGGCGCCGACCCCCGCGCGGCTCGCCTGATTGAAGCCGCGGCGTACCGACAACTCCCCCAGCACGGCCCCGACGAACGGGCCCAGCAACAGGCCGACCGGCCCGAAAAAGATTCCGACCAGGGCGCCGACCGCAGCGCCCACGGCGGCGCGCGGCGACGCGCCGAAACGCTTCGCGCCGAAGGCGCTGGCCGCGAAATCCACCGCGTAAGCCAGCACGGTCATGAGGATCAGGATCGCGATCAGCCAGGGGCCGACGTATCTGAACTCGTCCAGCCAGGCACCGATCAGCAGGCCGGCCAGCAGCAGCGGCGGACCCGGCAGCGCCGGCAGCACCAGCCCGGCGAGGCCGGCCAGAATCAGCAGGATCGCCAGTCCCCAGATGAGGATGTCGGGATTCACGCCGCGGAACCCGCTAGCGCACGTCGAGGTGCACGCGCTGGCTGACGCCGCACAGCAGCTCGTAAGGAATCGTGCCTGCGGCGGACGCAACCTGCTCGACCGGCACCCCGGGGCCCCACAGCCGGACCGTCTCGCCCACGGCGACGGCGGGCAGATCGGTCACGTCGATGGCGATCATGTCCATCGACACCCGCCCCGCCAGCGAAGCCCGGCGGCCGTTCACCAGCACCGGCGCGCCTGAGGCGGTATTGCGCGGGTAGCCGTCGCCATAGCCCGCAGCGGCGATGGCCAGACGGGTAGGCCGCTGGGCGGTCCACACCCCGCCGTAGCCGACCCGCTCGCCGGCGTCGATGTCCTTGACCGCAATGATCATGGTTTCGAGCCTCATGACCGGCTCCAGCCCGACCTGCTCGCCGCTCTGGTCGGCGAAGGGTGACACGCCGTAGAGCATCAGCCCGGGACGCACCCAGCCTTCGCGGGCGGCCTCCCAGCCGAGCACGCCGGCCGAATTGGCGATGCTGCGCTCGCCCGCCACGCCGCGGGTCAGTTGGCCGAACAGTTCGAGTTGCGCGCGCGTCGCGGCGTCGTCACGGTCGTCGGCGTTGGCGAGGTGGGTGACCAGCGTGAGCGGCTTGCGGACGGCCTCGCAGGCCTGCAGGCGCTGCAAGGCGCCAGCCACCTTGCCGGGCTTGAACCCGAGGCGGTTCATGCCGGTGTCGATCTTCAGCCAGACACCGAAGCGTCGCTCGGCGCGCCAGGCCTCGAGCAACTCGAGCTGCTCGGCCTGGTGAACCATGATGTCGAAGCCATGCTCCGCCGCCGCCTGCAGCTGCGACGTCCCGAACACTCCCTCGAGCAGCAGGATACGCTGGCCGAGACCCGCGGCGCGCAGCGCCATGCCCTCTTCCAGCCTGGCGACCGCGAAGCCGTCCGCGGCGGACAGCGCGACCGCGGTCGGCACGATGCCGTGGCCATAGGCATTGGCCTTCACGACCGCCAGCACCTTGGACCGCGGGGACAGCTCGCGCACGCGCGCGAGATTGCGCCGCAGCGCGGCAGTGTCGACGATCGCTCGAATCACGGGCGTCGACACGGGCTAGAACACGCCCTCGCCGTAGGACTCGGCAACGAGGTTCTCGAAACGCGTGTACTCGCCGAGGAAGGTGAGATGCACTTCACCGACCGGGCCATTGCGCTGCTTGGCGATGATGATGTCGGCAATGCCCTTGCGGGTGGTGTTGGGTTCGTACACCTCCTCGCGGTAGATCATCATGATCAGGTCCGAGTCCTGCTCGATGGCGCCGGATTCGCGCAGGTCCGACATCACGGGGCGCTTCTCGGTGCGCTGCTCGACGCTGCGGTTCAGCTGCGACAGCGCGATCACCGGGATCTGCAGTTCCTTGGCCAACGCCTTGAGTCCGCGCGAGATCTCCGAGATCTCGGTGGCGCGGTTCTCCTTGGTGCCCGGCACCTGCATGAGCTGCAGATAGTCGACGACGATCAGGCCGATGTTCTTCTCGCGCTTCAGCCGGCGCGCCCTGGCGCGCACCTCGGTGGGCGTGAGCGCCGGCGTCTCGTCCACGTAGATGGGCGCAGCGGACAGCTGCGCAATGGCGCTGTTGATTCGCGACCAGTCCTCGTCCGAGCACTGCCCGGTGCGCAGATGCCCCTGGTGCACGCGACCGAGCGAGGAAATCATGCGCAGCGTCAACTGCTCCGACGACATTTCCATGGAGAAGATCGCGGCGGGAACGCCCTTGCCGATCGCGGCATTCTCGGCGATGTTGACCGCCAGCGTGGTCTTGCCCATGGACGGGCGGCCGGCGATCACGATCAGGTCGCCCGGCTGCAGACCCGTGGTCATGCGGTCGAGCTCGGTAAAGCCCGTCGTGACGCCCGTCAGCTGACCGGGAGACTGATGCAGCATGTCCAGCCGGTCGACGGTCGCGGGCAGGATTTCCTTGATCGCCTGGAATCCGGCGCGCGAGCGGGTGCCGCGCTCGGCGATCTCGAACACCCGCCGCTCCGCTTCGTCGACCAGATCGGATGCGGTGCGCCCGCCGCTCTCGAAGGCCGCGCCGGCGATTTCGCCGCCGGCGGCAATCAACTGCCTGAGGATCGCCCGCTCGCGGACGATCTCGGCATAGCTGCGAACGTTTGCCGCGCTCGGCGTATCGCGAGCGAGTGTGCCGAGGTAGGCGAGGCCACCCGTCTCGCCACCAAGCCCCTTCAGCTCGAGGTGTTCCGCCAGCGTGATGGCGTCGCACTGGCCGCGCCGCTCGACGACCTCGGCGACCGCCTCGAAGATGAGCCGGTGGTCGCGACGATAGAAATCAGCGGCCTGCACGATGTCGGCGACCGCATCCCAGGCGTTCGGATCGAGCATCAAGCCGCCGAGCACCGACTGCTCGGCCTCGACCGAATGCGGCGGCACGCGGATCATGCCGGTGCCGCCGTGTTCGGCGATGCGCGTAGCGGGGGCTGTTGCCATCTGCGACCTCGTGGGCAGGTCGTCGCCCGCCACTGCCGGCAGTGTATTACTCCTCGGCCGTGACGGTCACGACGACTTCGACGTCGACGTCGGCGTGCAGGTGCAAGGTCACCTGATGCTCGCCCACCAGCCGGATCGGACCCGCGGCCATGCGCACTTCCGCACGCTGGATGTCGTGCCCGGCGGCCTGACAGGCCTCGGCAATGTCGGCGGTGCCGATCGAGCCGAACAGCTTGCCCTCGTTGCCGGCCTTGGCCGTCATGCTGAGCGCGAAGCCCTCCAGCTTGGCCGCACGGCCCTTCGCACGGGTCAGCTCGTCAGCGGCCTTGGACTCGAGCTCGGCGCGGCGCGTCTCGAACTCGGCCAGGTGCTTCGGCGTCGCCAGCGTCGCCTTGCCGCTCGGCAGCAGGAAATTGCGGCCGAATCCGGGCTTGACCTCGACCTTGTCGCCGATATTGCCCAGGTTCGCCACCTTCTGAAGAAGAATTACTTCCATGATTTCACCGTTTTACAGCCATCTCTTAAATCAATTTCACTTCTGCGGATCACGCCTCGCCACGCTTCTGTGGGAACCGCTCCCGGAACCGCACCCAGCTGTCCGCGAATCCCAGCCCGACGATCGCCATCGGCAACAGCGCAACACCCACGTAGGCGAGCACGACCACCGCGGGGCCGACGACCTGCGCCGCGCGCAAGCCGTGTACCACGGCCAGCGCCTGGATCAGGAAGGCGCAGGCCAGCACGAACAGAATGTCCTCCGCCGGCTGCCAGGCCCGGCCCGCGAACCACTGGGTCGCCAGGCTCAGCAAGAGCGCGCCAACCGCCACCCATGCCACCGCCGTGCCGAGCTTCAGCGCCCGGAACTGCCTGCCGAACAGGCCCGGCTCGCGCATCGTACCGAAGGCCCACAGGCCCAGGAACAGGGCGAGCATGGTCTGCAGCAACAGCATCCAGGCCACGGTCGCCCACGCCACCCGCGCCGTGGCCTGACCGATCTCCTCAGGCGTCTTGTTCACCCCGAGGTCCGCCAACGCGCGCGCCGTCTCTTCCAGGGCCGGACGCAGATTGTCGATCAGCGGGGCCAGCGCCTGCGTCGGCTCGCCAAACAGCAGGTGGACCGCCAACAGCAGCAGCACCGCCCCGACCGTCACGGCCTGGAAGGCGAAGCTCAAATTACGGCTCATCGCCAGCAGCCGTGCCGCGAAGAACACCGGAACCATGATCGCCGCCGCCAGCGCCAGACCACCGGCCAGGCCGAGCACCGGCGAGAACCCCCAAGCGATCGGCATGCTCGCGCCGACCGCGGCCAGGACGGCCATGGTCGTGCCGCTCGCCAGCAGCGCCAGCACGACCACGCTGGCCGGGAGCCAGGCCGCGACCGGCAGGGCCGCCAGGCTAAGCATCGCGACAGCCGCCGCCACGAGGGCTGCGCGAGCCGGCCGCGCCGTCAGCCACTCGCTGAACTTCTTCATCGTGCTCGCTCCGGGCGTTCAGCCCGGCGCCCAGTTACGCTCAGTGCTGGTCGGTGTACGGCAGCAGTGCCAGGTACCGGGCACGCTTGATCGCCGTGGCCAGCTGACGCTGGTAGAACGAACGTGTTCCCGTAATCCGGCTCGGCACGATCTTGCCGGTTTCCGTGATGTAGCCCTTGAGCGTCGTCAGATCCTTGTAGTCGATCTGCTCGATGCCCTCGGCGGTGAACTTGCAGTACTTCTTGCGACGAAAGAAACGGGACATGTGGAATTCCTCGATCAGTCAGCGTTGTCGAACGACGTGTCGCCGCGCGACTCGCCCCGTCCACCACGCGAGCCGCGTCCGCCACGGTCGCCCCGGTCGCCCCGGTCGCCACGATCATCGCGGTCGTCGCGGTCGTCGCGATCACCCCGATCACCGCGATCGTCACGGTCCTTCTCTTCCGATGCCTTGGCCATCGGCGAGGGCTCGGTAACGGCCTGGTCCATCTTGATGCTGAGATGACGCAGCACGGCGTCGCTGAAACGGAACGCGTCGGTGAGCTCGTCGAGCGTCTTGCCGTCGCATTCGACGTTCATCAGAACGTAGTGAGCCTTGTGGACCTTCGCGATCGGGAAAGCCAGCTGCCGCCGGCCCCAGTCCTCGAGGCGATGAACCGTGCCGCCGCCGGCGTCGATCATGCCGCGGTAACGCTCGATCATCGCCGGAACCTGTTCGGACTGGTCCGGATGAACGAGAAAAACGATCTCGTAATGACGCATCGTTGTGTACTCCTTACGGGTTTGCCTCCCGTCGGATGCGACGCGGTGAGGCGAGGAGAAAATCGCGCCAGCTGGCGCGAAGGGGTGCGTAACTTACCGGAATCATTCGCTTTACGCAACTTATCCGGTGACATTCTCGATTTCGGGGACATTCTCCATTTCCCGGCCCGGAAATAGAGAATCGTGCCCCATTTAGCGGGTGCGCTGCCGCAGGATCTCGTACAGCATGATCCCGGTCGCCACCGACACGTTGAGGGACTCGACCGCGCCGCGCATGGGCAGCCGCACCAGCAGGTCGCAGGTCTCCCGCGTCAGGCGCCGCATGCCGGCCCCCTCCGCGCCCATCACCACCACCGTCGGACCCGTCAGGTCGGCCTTGTGGAACTCGGTGGTCGCTGCGCCGTCCGTGCCGACGATCCACAGCCCCAGCTGCTTGAGCTCGCGCAGCGTCCGGGCGAGATTCGTGACCTGGGCGAACGGCATGGTCTCGGCCGCGCCCGCGGCGACCTTGCGGACCGTCGGCGTGATGCCGGCCGCCCGGTCTCGCGGCGTCAGCACCGCGGTGACGCCCGCCGCCTCGGCGGTGCGCAGGCAGGCACCGAGATTGTGCGGGTCCTGCACGCCGTCGAGCGCCAGCAGCAGCGCGCCCGGACCCGCCCTGCGCGCCAGCTCGATCAGGTCGTCCTCATGCAGCGGCGGACCCGGCTCGATCTGCAGGACCGCCCCCTGATGCACGGCTCCCGCGGTCAGCTTGTCCAGCTCGGCCGCCGGACGCGTCACCGGCCGGATGCCCGCCGCCTCGGCCAGGCTCGCCAGGGTCGCGATCCGGGGATCGGCCCGCCCCTGCTGCAGCCAGAGCCCGGTCACCCTGGCGCGCCCGCCCTCCAGCACCGCGCGGACCGCATGCAAACCGTAGACGAGCTGCGGCTCGCTCATGCACGGCGGCGCTGACGCCGCGCCTGACGCGGATGAAAGGCCGCTCCCGTCTTGTCGATCAGCTCGAAGTCGATCTTCCGGTCCGAGGGATCGACCCGCACCAGACGTACCCGCAACTCATCCCCGATGGTGAAGCGCAAGCCGGTCCGCTCCCCCACCAGGGTCCGGTCGTTCTCGTGAAACTTGAAATAGTCCTTGGGCAGCGAGGTGACGTGGACCAGGCCGTCGACCTGCAGGTTCTTGATCTGCACGAATACGCCGAAGTCGGTCACGCCGGTCGCCACGGAGTCGAACTCCTCGCCGATGCGGTCCTTCATGAACTCGCACTTCAGGAATGCAACCACCGACCGCGCGGCCTCGTCGGCCTTGCGCTCCCGCTGCGAGCATTCCTGCCCGAGCAGTTCCATTTCCTTCGCCGAGTGGACGAAGTCGTCGGCGGTGCCGCCGGCCGAGACATGGCGGATCGCCCGATGCACCAGCAGGTCCGGATAGCGGCGAATCGGCGACGTGAAGTGCACGTACTCGCTCAGCGCCAGTCCGAAGTGGCCGATATTCAGCGGCTGATAGAGGGCCTGCGGCAGTGACCGGATGATCGCGTTCTCGATGACGGCGGCGTCCGGACGGTCGACGACCTGCCGCAGCACTTTCTGCAGGCGCGACGGCTCCAGTTCCTCGCCGGTCTCGAGCAGTATCCCGCGCATCGACAGGAAGCGCTTGAGCTCGTCGATGCGGTCTTCCTCGGGTGTGCCGTGGATGCGAAACAGCGCCGGCATCTTGTGCTTCTTGAGGAACTTGGCCGCCTCGACGTTGGCAGCGATCATGCATTCCTCGATCAGCCGATGAGCGTCGTTGCGCGGGAACGCCTTGATGCCGCTGACCTTGCCATCGGCGTCCACCAGGACTTTCACCTCCGGCGCCTCGAAGTCGAGCGCGCCACGCGCCTCGCGGTGGCGACGCAGCGCGCGGTAGACGTCGTGCAGCGTCTCCAGCACGGGCAGCACCGGCTCGAGCGACTTGCGTGTCGCGGGATCGCGCTCGACCAGCGCCGCGGCCACGGCCGAATAGGTGAGCCGCGCCTGCGAACGCATCAGCGCGGGGTAGAAGCGCGCCCGCGTCACGCGGCCCTCGCGACTGACGGTCATTTCGCAGGTCAGGCACAGGCGCTCGACCTCCGGCATCAGTGAGCAAAGGTGATTCGACAGCTGCTCCGGCAGCATGGGAATGACGCGATTTGGAAAGTAGACCGAGGTCGCACGCTCGCGTGCTTCGGCGTCCAGCGCACTGCCGGGCTCCACGTAGTTGCTGACGTCGGCGATCGCCACCAGGACCCTGAAGCCGCCGCGCGTGGCCTCCGCGTACACGGCGTCGTCGAAGTCGCGCGCGTCCTCGCCGTCGATGGTGACCAGCGGTACGTCGCGCAGGTCGACCCGGTCCGTGCCGGCGTCCGGGGACACCTCTTTCCCGAAGCGGCGGGCCTCGCGCAGCACCTCGGCGGGGAAATCACTCCTCAGCCCGTGTGCGGATATCGCCAGCTCCACCGCGGTGTCGGCGGCCGCCGCCTCCGGCAGGACCCGGGTGATCCTGCCGACCGGATCGCTGCGGTCGGTGGGCGGCTCGACCAGCTCCGCAATGACGATGTCGCCGGTCTTCGCGCCGGCGCGGTTTTTCGCCGGAATCACGATGCGATGGCTGATGCGCTTGTTGTCGGGTTCGATGAAACCCACGCCGGCCTCGAAGGTGAACCGCCCGGCGACCTCTCGGGTCCGTCGCTCGAGCACCTCGACCAGCACGCCCTCCTTGCGGCCGCGCGCATCGGTGCCCGACACCCGGACCGCGATGCGATCACCGTGCATGACCGGGCGCATCTGCCGGTACGGCAGGAACACGTCGTCGCCGCCGCCCTCCGGCACCAGAAAGCCGAAACCGTCCTTGTGCGCGGTCACGATGCCGACCACGACCTGCAGACGGTCCATGAGACAGTATTCGTCGGCGCGGTTCAGCAGCAGCTGGCCGTCGCGCACCATGGCGCCGAGGCGCTTGCCGACGGCCTGACGCAGCGCGCGGTCAGTGATGCCGAGACGCTTGCAGAGGGCGTCGAAGGACAGCGGCTGGCCGGCTGCGCCCAGTTCGGTGAGCATGAATTCCCGGCTTGGTATCGGACTGTCGTAGCGTCCGGACTCCTGCTTGAACCGGGGATCCCGGTCCTGCCATCGGTGGCTTTTCTTCATCTGGTTTCCATATTTGACAACCGCTGGCGGCGTGCGTAGATTTCGCTGCCCTCGTCGGGGACAGCCCCGAACGCTCCCTGTGCCCAGGTGGCGGAATTGGTAGACGCGCTAGTTTCAGGTATTAGTGCCGCGAGGCGTGGAGGTTCGAGTCCTCTCCTGGGCACCATCTTGACATCGAAGTCGCCACGCGGCCAGCGTGGCAGCCGGAGAAGCCCGCGCAGCGCGCGCGGGCTTCGCGCCGGCGGATCCCCTCAAAGCGACACGGTTAGCCTGATCCCGTAGGTCCTGGGCGGCTCCAGGAAGGCGTCGGCGTACGGACCGAACTGCCCGGTGGTGGTCGCCGCCAGCACCGGTTCGTTCTCGATGTTGCGCACCCAGACACCGACGCTCCAGCGCCCGTCGCCGGTGTAGTAGGTCAAGGAAGCGTCGGACTTGGTGTAGGCCCCCTGCCGGGTGCCGCGATTCTGCGCGAAGGTTCCCCAGAAATCGCTCTCGTAACGTGTCGCGAGGCGCGCGCGCAGGCTGCCGCCGGCCACCCGGAATTCCTGCTCATAGCCGGCCGAGACGGTCCAGTCGGGCGCGTACTGCAACGGGAATCCGGCGAAGTCGCGGGTTCCCGGACCGATATCGATGTCCGGCGGGACGACGAACTCGCGATTGCGCGCGTGCAGATAGCCCACCGAGAAATTCAGCCGTATGCCGGCCGTGGCCTGCAGCAGGGCATCCAGCTGATTGCCATAGATCTCGACCTTGCTGGCGTTGAAGGTGGTCAGCAGCGCCGTGTTCAGGTTGAAGGACTGCACCAGCAGGTCGCGGTAGTCGTAGTAGAAGGCCTCGTTGTTGAGCTGCAGCCTGCCATCCAGAAGGCGACTCTTGACGCCGGCGCTGAGGGCGGTGAGCCGGGCCTCGTCGACCGCGTTGTCCTGTGTCGGCGTGCTCGGAAAGAGGTTGTAGGTGCCCGGCTGGTAGCCGGTCTGCAGCGTCGAGTACAACAGCACGTCGGCGCTGGGTTCATGCTCGATGCCGAGCTTCCAGTCGGCACGCTGGAAATCGAGATTCGCCGTGTAGGGCTGGCCGAATGGCGTCAGGCCGGCTCCCTCGCGCTCGTCGCGGCTGAGCCGGCCGCCGACGGTCACGCGTGTCCGGGGAGACAGGCTGTAGGTGGCCTCGCCAAAAGCGGCCAGGCCCTGCAGCCGGTTGCGAGTGATGTCGGCCAGCGGAAACCCGGCGACCAGGAAGCGGCCGTCGTTGCTGACCCGGTAGCCGTACAGCCCGACGAGCCAGTTCCAGCGCTCGTCGTCGCCACCTGCCAGACGCAGCTCCTGGGTGACCTGGTTGTAGCGCGCCGACAGGAACGACGGCAGGTTCTCCAGCCAGTAGTCCCCTTCCCAGTCCAGATGAAAGTAGGACGGAATGTAGGTCAGCGTCTTGCCCGCGAAGCGCCAGTCCACCTGCGCGCCGACCAGCAGATTGTCGTAGGTCTGGCGGCCGGCATCGGGCTCGGTCGGCGTGATGACGTCGTTCCAGGGATCGGCCCGGTCGAAGGCCGTCGGGTCGCCGTCGAAGGTGCCGCCGTTGTAGCCCCTGCGCACCAGGTTCGGCGAGCGGCCGTTCTTGGTCGCGGCGTGCGCCCAGAGGTAGACCTGCAGGTCGTCACCCGGATCGTAGAGCCCGGACAGGCGCAGCGAGGTATCTTCCTTCGAGTCCGCGCCGGTGGCCTGGTAGCCATCGTGATCGATGTGGTCCACGGCCGCCCGGACCGCGAAGTGCTCCCCGACCGGCAGGTTCTGGACCAGCGTCGCGTGGAGCAGCGCATCGCTGCCGGCCTCGAGCACGGCGTCGGTGGACAACTCCCGGGTGGGCCGGTTGAACGTGACATTGACCGCGCCACCCAGGGCGCTGCGCCCGTACAGCGTCCCTTGCGGGCCCGGCAGCACCTCGAGCTGCGCGATGTCGAACAGCCCGACACTCGTGCCCTCGCGCGGGACATAGACGCCATTGAAGTTGAACGCCGTGGGTGGCTCGATCTGCGGCAGGTCGAGCGTCGAACCGACGCCGCGTATATAGATCTCGGTCGACGAGTTCTGCGACTGGAAGCGAACCGAAGGCACCAGGTTCTGCGCGGCGCGGATGTCGGTGACGCCCGCTACGACCAGCGCCTCTCCGGCGATGGCGGTAATGGCCGCCGGAGCGCTCTGCAGGCTCTCGGTGCGCTTCTGCGCGGTGACGACCACCTCCTCCAGCTGGCTCGGCGCAGCGGGCATCGCCTCGCCCGCGGGTCCGGTCTGGCCAAAGGCGGAGAGCGGCGCAAACAACAGCACTGTCGCGTAGCGCGACGTCTTGCAGGCGGTCATGCAAACCCCGGAGATGAAGCTCGCGGGATTCTACCTACCAGTGCACCCCCTTCAACAGGGAGGCAAAAATGACGGCTTCCGTGCTCGGCTTGGAGTCCTTGGGCTTCTCCTTGGCCTCGCCCTTGGCCGCCGCCGAGTCCGGGAACATCTTGTACGCCGTGTTCATCACGACCTCGGAGATTCGCGGGGCCGCCAGGTGGAAGACCTCCGAGAACAGTCCGAGGCGGGTGGCAATGCGCTTGGGACGTTCGATGATGGCCTCGGCCACCATGTCCGCCGCATCGTCCGGCGTCGCGACCGGCATCTGGTCGTAGATCTTGGTCGGCGCGATCATCGGGGTGCGCACCAGCGGCATGTTGATGATGGTGAAACTGACGCCCCGATCCGCGAACTCCGCGGCAGCGCAGCGGGTCCAGGCTTCCAGGGCGGCCTTGGACGCGACATACCCGGAGAATCGCGGCGCATTGGACAACACGCCGATCGACGAGATGTTGACGACGTGGCCGCTCTTGCGTTCGAGCATCGACGGCAGCAGCGCCATGGTCAGGCGGATTGCGGCGAAGTAGTTGAGCTGCATCGTGCGCTCGTAGTCGTGGAAACGGTCGTACGACAGGTCGATCGACCGGCGAATCGACCTGCCGGCGTTGTTGATGAGCACGTCCACGGCCCCGTGCTCCGCCAGCACCCGCTTGGCGAAATCGTCGCAGGCCGCATAGTCGGCGATGTCGCACTGGTAGGCGAACACCTTGCCGCCACGCTCGGCGAGCTGCGCGCGCGCCGCCTCGAGTTTCTCCGGGTCCCTGGCAACGATGACCACCCGGGCGCCGGCGTCGGCGCAGCGCTCGGCGGCGGCCAGGCCGATTCCGGAAGAGCCGCCGGTGATCAGCACCACCCGGTCACGTACCGTGCCGGCCAGACTGCGGTCGAGCGACAGGTCGGGATCGAGGTGGCGTTCCCAGTAGTCCCACAGGCGCCAGGCGTAATCCTCGAGCGGCGGCACCCGGATGTCGGTGCCTTCCAGCAGGCGCTGCGTCTTGCTGCAGTCGAAGCGGGTCTGCCAGTTGGCGAACTGCAGCACGTCCTTCGGCACCTGCAGGTCGCGCAACACCGTGTCGATGACCTGCTGCAGCGGCCGATAGTGCGTCAGCGACTTGCTCACCCCGCCCGGTATGAACTCGAACAACTTGGGATCGAGGCGGAACGCCATGGTGGGGGCATGGCCGCTGCGCGCGAACAGGTTGAGGACCTCGCCCACCCGCCGCTGCCGCGGGTCGGTCAGGTGGAAGCACTCGCCGTCATGCCCCGGCAGATGCGCCAGGTGATCCATCGCGTCGACGACATAGTCGACCGGCACGATGTTGATGTAGCCGCCTTCGAAGCCGATCAGCGGGAACCACGCCGGGACCGCCCGGCGCAGCTTCTGAATCATCTTGAAGAAGTAGTACGGGCCGTCGACCTTGTCGATGGCTCCCGTCGCGGAGTGCCCGACGACGATTCCCGGGCGATAGACGCGCCACGGCGTCTTGCAACGCTTGCGCACCAGCGCTTCCGACTCGTGCTTGGTGCGGAAATACGGGTGCTCGAGCCCTGCGGCTTCCTCGAACATGTCCTCGCGGAAGGTGCCGCGATACAGCCCGGCCGACGCAATGGAACTGACCAGGTGGAAACAGCCCACATCGATGGCGTTGCCGAACTGCATGGCATGATCGGTGCCCAGGATGTTGGCGGCGTCCTGCTCTTCGGCCCCGGCCTTGATGTCGTAGACGGCCGCGAGGTGGAACAGATGCGCGACCTTGCCCTTGAGGCGACGCCGGTCGGCCGCCGAGACGCCGAGATTGGGCTCGGACAGGTCGCCGGCGATGGCGACCACGCGCTTCGCCGCGCGCCGGCCCCAGGCCTGCCTGCGCGCCTCGAACTTCTCCATGGACTGGCGCCGGACCAGTACGTAGATGGTGCCCTTGCGATCGAGCAGACGCTCGACCAGATGACCGCCGATGAAGCCGGTCGCACCAGTCACAAAATAGCTCATCTTCTCCCCCCGGGCGGGATCCGCCACCGGTCCCGCTTCTTCAGTAAATCGGTATCCACAGTGCCCGCCGACTCAGCGAGTATAGTCCCTGACGAAGCATAGCGGATCACCCCCCAGAGCCCTGCCATGGACAGCAAAGGTATGCAGATGTCCCCGGTCGATGCCGCCTGGCTGCGCATGGACCGGCCCACCAACCTCATGATGATCATCGGGGTCTGGGTGCTGGACAAGCCGGTGCGTTTCGAACGCCTGCGCAATGTGATCGCCGAACGCTTCCTGTGCTTCGAGAGGTTTCGCTACCGGCCGGTGGACGACGGCGTCAGCGCGTCCTGGCAGCTGGACGCGGACTTCGACCTCGACGCGCACCTGCGCCGCGTGGCGCTGCCCGAGCCCGCCGGCCAGCCCGAGCTGGAGGCCCTGGTATCGGATCTGGCGGGCCTCAAGCTCGACCCGCGCCGGCCACTCTGGCAATTCCAGCTGGTGGAACGCTACGGCTCCGGCGCGGCGATCATCCTGCGCATGCATCATTGCTACGCCGACGGCATCGCCATGCTGCGCGTGTTCCTCGACATGACGGACACCGCGCCGGGAGAGCCCGCCCGCCAGACCCCCGGCGCCGGGCGCAGTACGAGCCCGCCCGAGCCGCCGCCGCTGCCGCTACAGTGGATGAAGCGCCTGCACGTGCCGGGCATGGATCTGGCGCAGCGTGCGGTCGACGAAGGCCTCGGACTGATCTCGCGCCTGTCGGACATGGCGCTGCATCCGACGCATGCCAACGAACTCGCGCGGCATGCCCTGGGGGTCACCGCCGAACTCGCCCGCCTGGTGTCCATGCCGGACGACCCGGGCACGCCGCTCAAGGGTCCGCTCGGGCGCCGCAAGCTGGTGGCCTGGGCCCGGCCGTTGCCGCTCGCCGAGGTCCGCACCGCCGCGCACGCGCTGGGCTGCACCATCAACGACGTGCTGATGAGCTGTGCCGCCGGAGCCCTCGGCAGCTGGATGCGCGACGTCGGCGAGGACACCGACGGCGTGTCGGTCCGCGCGGCGGTTCCGGTCAACCTGCGCGACCCGGCGCTCGGCGCAGAACTCGGCAATCGCTTCGGCCTCGTCTATCTGGACTTGCCGGTCGGCCTGCGCGACCCGCTCGCGCGGGTCACCACCGTGCACGCCGCCATGGCCGAGCTCAAGGGCTCCTACCAGCCCGTGCTGACCCTGGGGATGATGGCGACCCTGGGGTTGCTCGGCAAACGGCTGGAGAACACCGCCATCGACCTGCTGTCGCGCAAGGCGAGCCTGGTCGCCTCCAACGTGCCGGGTCCGCAGCAGACCCGCTATCTCGCCGGCCGTCGCCTGACCCAGCTGATGTTCTGGGTGCCGCAGTCCGGCGATCTCGGCGTCGGCATCAGCCTGCTCACCTATGACGGGAAGGTGCAGTTCGGACTGATCAGCGATCGCAAGCGCATTCCGCGACCGCAGGAAGTGGCGGCGCGCTTCCCCGTCGAGTTCGAGTCGCTGCTGCTGGCCACCCTGATGGGCCCGTTCCTGCGGCGGGCGTCCTGAGCCCGGTCCGCGCGCTCGTTGCGCGCAGACCGGCGCGCTATTCCAACTCGGCCTTGGCCTGCTCGACGTCGAGCCGTTCCATGGCGTCAGCCGGCTTGCAGGCCGCCGCCTTGCGGTACAGCTTCTCGGCCTCGGCCTGGTTCTTGTCGGCGTCGAGCATCAGCAGGCCGTTCGCGTACTCCATGTGACCGACCGCCGCCAGCGGGTTTAGCTTGACCGCCACCTGGAAGTACTTGACCGCCTTGCCGCGATCCGCCCCGTAAGTCAGCTTGCCGGCCAGCGCACCGACCTTATCGATGATCTCCGCGTGGAAAGCGCCGAGCGCGATGTGCGCATCGGCGTGCTTCGGGGCCAGCTCGATCGTCCGTTCCAGGGCCTTCTGCACTTTCGTGCCCACCCCTTCCGACAGCGCCTTCACCACTGATACCCGCTGCGCGTACCGTCCCAGCGCAAACGCGTAGAAATAGTGCGCGTTCGGGTACTTCGGCAGCTTCCGGCAGGCTTCTTCGCCCCGCGCAGCCGCGTCGGTCAGAATCTTCACCGCCCGCTTGTCGTCCTCTTCCAGATAGGTGCAATAGACCGCGGCGGCCTTGTTCGCCACGGAGGAGCCCAGCGGCCCGAGCTTCGCGCCCTGGTCGACGGCCGACTGGAAGTCGCCGGCGTGGAAGGCCCGCCAGGCCTCCTGCAGCCTGAGGGCCAGGTCGTCGAAGTCCCCCTTGAAGCCCGGCACCGGCGCGGCAGGATCCGCGGCCGCGATCTTCGCCAGCCCGGCGGCATCGGGAAACGGCTCGAGGTCCCCGGCATGCAGCCTGGCCCAGGCTTTCTTCAACGAGTCGCCGGGATAGGTGCAGGCCTTGCTGTCGTAGGGAAACTTGGTCCAGCGTGCTTGAGCCATCTGCGAGCCTCCTGCGGCAATTACGGACCCGGCTTGTCCCGCGCCGTGACACGGACGCTGCCAGATTCGAGTTATTCTTGCGCCAAGTTACCGGTATCGTGCCGCACGCGGCAAGGAGTGAGTCATGGCTGTGAAGAAAAAGGGCAGGCTGGGCGCCAAGGGCACGACGACCGGCTCGAAGGACGCCAAGCGCGATCTGAATCTGATGTATTCGGCCAACCAGATCTGGAATGCCGGCCTCGGCGCGCTGTCGCGCACCCAGGGGGGCGGCACGAAGTTCTTCGAGGAACTGGTGCGCGAGGGCTCAAAGCTCCAGGGTGGCGCCATCGACGCCGCGCAGAAGGCGGTCATGCAGGCTTTCCAGGGCGCACAGAAGACGGTCAACCGGCGCGTGGACGGCGTGCGCGACCAGGCGACGGAGACCTGGGACAATCTGGAGAAGATCTTCCAGACGCGGGTGCAGCGCGCGCTGCACCAGCTCGGCATGCCTACCGCCGAGGAGATCACGGCGCTGACGCGCAAGGTCGAACAGCTCAATAGCAGCGTCGAGAAGCTGGCGGGCAAGGGCGCTCGTCGCGCCAAGCCGAAGGCAAAGGCGAAGACAAAGGGACGCAACCCGGCCAAGCGCCGCGCACCACGCAAGACCGGAGGCTGAAGCCGCTAGCGCGGCACGGCCGACCTCATGCTCACTCCCCAGTTGGCCCCGCGCCCGCAGACGACACAGCGCCGTGTCGCCGTCGCGCTGGCCGGCGGTGGTCCGCTCGGCGCGTTCTTCGCCATCGGCACGCTGCAGGCGCTGGCCGAGGGCATCGACGGACTCGATCTGACGCAGCTGCATGCCTATGTCGGCGTCAGTTCGGGCTCGATGCTGTCGGCTGCGCTGGCAAACGGCCTGACCCCCATCGACATCGGCCGGCTGGTGATCAGCAACGAGTCCGGCGACTTCGCCGCCGACCCCGGAATCTTCCTGCATCCGGCGTACCGCGAATTCGCACGCCGGGCGGGAAGGCTGCCGGCCCTGGCGCTCAGGGCGCTTGGCTATTACGCCCGTGCCCCACTGTCGCGCAACCTCGCCGAAGTGCTCGAGCCGCTGACCGCCATCCTGCCCAATGGCCTGTTCGACGGCGCGCCGCTGGAACGGTTCATCAGGAACGTATTCTCGGTCCACGGGCGTACCAACGACTTCAGGCAGCTCGAACGCCGCCTGTTCATCGTCGCGACCGACATCAATTCCGGCGAGGCCGCCCGCTTCGGCGAGCCCGGCATGGATCACGTTCCCATCTCCAAGGCCATTCAGGCCAGCACCGCGCTGCCAGGCCTCTATCCGCCGGTCGAGATCGACGGTCGGGTGTACGCCGACGGCGCATTGCTGCGAACGATGCACACCTCGCTGGTGCTCGATGCGGGTGCCGAGCTGGTGCTGGCGATCAATCCGCTGGTGTCCTATGACGGCTCAGGACGTGGCGCTCGCCGGCCAAACGGCAGCGTCACCGATCGGGGCCTGCCGGTGGTGCTGGGGCAAACCTTCAGGTCCCTGATCCAGTCGCGCATGTTGGTGGGGATGGCGGGCTATCAGTCTCGCTATCCCCATGCCGACATCCTGCTGTTCGAACCCGATCGGGACGACGCCCAGATGTTCTTCGCCAACGTGTTCCGCTACGCCGACCGCCGCAAGCTCGTCGACCACGCCTACCAGCGCGCCCGCAACGATCTCCGGCGCAACGCCGGGCTGTTGCGCCCGGTCCTCGAGCGGCATGGCCTGGCGCTCAACATGGGCGTGCTGCGCGACCGGCACCGCAGCTTCCACCTGGCCCTCGAGCGGCAACGACGCGCCAACATCAACGTGTTGCGCGACCTCGGCCGGACGCTCGATCGACTGGAGCGACTCGTCGCGCGCCGCGCCTAGCGCGTTCGTGACGAGCCGGGAACCCTCTGCCCGAACACACCGGCAATCGCGCCAGCGCCCGCGCCCGCCTGGGCGGCCTGATCGATCGCTACCGGGCGGCCCGCGCGGGCATCGCGACCGATCCGGACCTGGCGGCCCGGGCACAGGCACTGGCCGCCTACCAGGCCGCGAGGCTCGCCGGGACCTACCAGGACCTGCGGGCCCAGCCGCGCTTTCGGGCGGCGGTCGATTTCTTTCTCGACGACCTCTATGGGCCACAGGATCTCGAACCGCGGGATCGGCAGATTCTCCAGGCGCTGGGCAAGCTGCAGCGGTTCCTGCCCGCTCCGGTGCTCGAGGCACTCGCCGGGGCATTCGAACTGCACGTCCTGACGCTGGAACTGGATCGCGCCACCGCGGCCCGGCTGCCTGACCCGCGGGCCCCGGACGCAACGAGCTATGCCGAGGCCTATCGCGGCGCCGGGCGCTGGCGGGAGCGCGCCCGGCAGATCGAACTGGTCGAGGAAATCGGCGGCCTGCTGGACTCGGTCGCCCATCGGCCAGAGGTCGGCATCGCGGTGCGCCTGTCGCGCGGACCGGCCCACGCCGCGGGCTACGGCCTGTTGCAGGACTTCCTCGAGCGGGGCTACGACGCCTTTCGCGCAATGCGGGGCGCCGAGGAATTCCTGGCGACGATCGCGCGACGTGAACGCGCCCTGATGGAGCGGCTGCGGCAGCCCGATACGGTCGTTCCCGACCCGGCCGAACTGCGCGACGGCTAGCTAGTCCTGCAGCGGATCGAACGGATGGCGCAGCACGATGGTCTGCGCCCGGTCGGGGCCGGTGGAAATGATATCGATCGGCACGCCGCAGAGCTCTTCGAGCCGCGACAGGTAGCGCTGCGCGGCGGACGGCAGGCCGTCGTAGCGCGTGACGCCGACCGTCGACTCCTTCCAGCCGGGCATGTCCTCGTACACGGGCACGCAACGCGCATATTCGTCGACCAGCAACGGCGGCACGTCGCGCACCTGCTCACCATCGCGGTAGCCCGTGCACAGCCGGAGGGTGTCGAGGCCGTCCAGCACGTCCAGTTTGGTGACGCACAGTCCCGAAATGCCGTTGTTGAGAATGGATCGGCGCATGGCCACGGCGTCGAACCAGCCCGTGCGCCGCGGCCGGCCGGTCACTGCGCCGACCTCCTGCCCCACCCGCGACAGGTGCGCACCGGACTGGTCGAACAATTCCGTCGGGAACGGCCCGGCGCCGACGCGTGTGGTGTAGGCCTTGATGATCCCGAGCACGTAGTCGACGTCGCGAGGCCCGAGCCCGGTGCCGACGGCAGCGTTACCGGCCACCGTGTTCGACGAGGTGACGTAAGGATAGGTGCCGTGATCAATGTCGAGCAGCGCGCCCTGGGCCCCTTCCAGCAGCACGTTGCCGCCCGCCCGGCGAATGGTGGCGAGCTCCAGCGCGACGTCGGCCACCAGCGGCTTGACGCGTTCCGCCTGTCCGAGACAGTCCTCGAGCACCTTCTGGAAATCCACCGCCGGCTCGCGGAAATAGTGCTGGAGCACGAAGTTGTGGAAGTCGAGCACCTCGCCCAGCTTGGCCGCGAACTTCTCACGATGGAACAGATCGGCCACCCGGACGGCACGCCGTGCCACCTTGTCCTCGTAGGCCGGCCCGATGCCACGACCGGTGGTGCCGATCGCGCCGGCGCCGCGCGCGCGTTCCCTGGCGAGGTCGAGCGCGACGTGGGAAGCCAGGATCAGCGGGCAGTTGGGGCTGACCCGCAGGCGGTCGAACACGGGGACGCCCTGCGCCACCAGCATGTCGGCTTCCTTGAATAGTGCCGGCAGCGACAGCACCACGCCGTTGCCGATATAGCAGCGCACGTGCTCGCGCAGCACGCCGGACGGAATCAGCGACAGGACGGTCTTGCGACCGTCGATGACCAGGGTGTGCCCGGCGTTGTGCCCCCCCTGGAATCTGGCTACGGCGTTGGCCCGCTCTGTCAGCAGGTCGACGATCTTGCCCTTGCCCTCGTCACCCCACTGGGCGCCGATCACGACCACCATTCTGCCCATCGCTGCGCCTCAGGAACGAACGAGCCAGAGCAGGACCAGCCCGGAGATCATCATGACGAACCCGGCCGTTCTCAGCCGTGGGTCGGGCATGGAACTGAAAACCGCCATCGCGCGCTTCATGCCCTGCGGATTGAGGAACGGCAGCACGCCTTCGATTACCAGGTACAGCGCAAACGCGGCCGCCAGGTCATGCCACTCGAGCTGCACGATCTGTCTAGCGGTCCGGCTGCTTCATGTAACGGAAGAACTCGCTGTCCGGCGCCAGCACCATGATGTCGTCACCGCGCCCGAGCGCCCGGCGATAGGCCTCCATGCTGCGGTAGAAGTCGTAGAACTCGGGATAGCGCTTGTAGGCGTTGCCATAGATGGCGGCAGCGGTCGCGTCACCCTCACCGCGGATCTTCTCCGCCTCCCGGGTCGCTTCCGCGAGCAACTCGGTCCGCTCGCGATCCGCCGCGGCGCGCAGCCGCTGCGCCTGCTCATCACCCTCGGCGCGGAGTTGCGCGGCCTGCCGCGCGAAGTCCTGGCGCATGCGGTTGAACACGGAGTCGAGCACGTCGTCCGGCAGGTCGATGCGCTTGACGCGCACGTCCACCAGCGAAATGCCGAGCTCGCGGACCGACGTGCCGGCCACCTGAACGATATCGCCGATGAACTCGGATCGCTGCGCGGCAACGACCTGCTGGATCGTCCGCTGCGCGATCACGCCCTTCAGGCCATCCTTGACGATTTCCGCGAGGCGGCTGGCCGCGACGTCCTCGTTACCGCCGCTGGTCGACTGGTAGTACTGGGAAACGTCGTCGATCCGCCATTTCACGTAGAAGTCGACATTGAGGATCTTGCCTTCACTGGTCAGGAACTGCTCCGAGGGATAGTTCCTGGTGAGTACCCGCTTGTCGAAGTGACGCACGTTGTTGATGAACGGCGTCATGAAGTGCAGGCCGGGCTCGTAGTCCGAGCGCACGATCTCGCCGAAGCGGAACTTGATCGCCAGCTGCGTCTCATCGACCTGGAAAATGCTGTTGGCGAGCACTATCAGGCCCGCGCCGAGCGCCACCACCAATGCGAGGATACGGTTGCTCATCAGCGGCTCCCCCTCGCACGCGCATCGTTCTGGATGGCTTCATTCTCCGCGCGACTCGCGCTGGGCGCTTCGACCGTCACGGTGCCCCGCGGGGTGGTGCGCTGTTCCATGAGCTTGTCGAGGGGCAGGTACAGCATGTTGCCCGACTTGCCGTCGGTATCGACGATCACCTTGGACGACGCCGCCAGCACCTCCTCCATGGTCTCGAGGTACAACCGCTTGCGGGTCACCTCCGGCGCACGCTGGTACTCGGCGGCGAGCGCCGTGAAGCGCACGCTCTTGCCGTCGGCCTCCGCCGCGACCCGCTCGCGGTGCGCGCGGGCCGCCTCCAGCTGGCTGGCGGCCAGACCGCGCGCCTTCGGCAGGATGTCATTGGCATAGGTCTGCGCCGCGAGGGCAGCGCGCTCGCGATCCTCGCGGGCCTTGATCGCGTCCTTCTGGGCGGGCTCGACCTCCTTGGGAACCTGCACACCCTGGACGTTCACGCTGATGATCTCGAGCCCCGTGTTGTAAGAGGAAACGGTGCGCTGGATCAGGTCCTTGGTGGTCTGCGAGATCTGCTGGCGCCCCTCCTCCAGCACGAACTCGAGCTTGCTCTGGCCGACGATCTCGCGAATGGCGCTCTCGCTGACCTGCTTGAGTGTCTCCTCCGGGTCCCGGACCTGGAAGGCGAACTGCACCGGGTCGATGCGCCGGTACTGAACGGCCAGGTCGATTTCGACCAGTGCTTCGTCCTGGGTGAGCATCTGGGTTTCGTGCTTGTAGCTGACGAACTCGGCCACGTTGACCACCAGCCGCTTTTCGAGGGGCCACGGCAGGTGCCAGCGCAGGCCAGGCTGGGTGGTCTCGACGTACTTGCCGAAACGCAGGATCACCGAGCGCTCGGCGGCATCGATCTGGTAGAAGCCCGTCGCCAGCCAGAGCGCGAGCGCGATCAGCGCGACGTAGCCGACGTTGACGCCGCCACCGCGCTTCTTGCCACCGCCATCGCCGTCGGCCTGGCGCGGCCCCGACGGGCCGCCGAACAGCGACTTCAGGCGCCGCTGCAGGTTGCGCACCACCTCATCGAGGTCGGGCGGGCCCTGTTCAGGCTTGCGCTGCCAGGGGTTCTCGTTCTTGCCGGAATCGTTCCAGGGCATATCGTTGGCTCGGGACAGTTGAGGAGTCGGGTGGACCAGTTGCGCGCTTAATCAAGCCGCCGTGGGCGGCTGCGGCGCGTGGCGATTCTACGAACCCCGCCGCTGGCAAACAAGGCGCGACCTGCCGGTCGAAGTCGAGTTGCTCGCGCGCGCACAACTCATTCAGCTCTTCGCGCGACGCTTCGACCTGGATGTTCCAGCCCCCCTGCGGCGCAGCCAGCTCCGAGCGCACCAGGCCGTGCTCGTACAGCCGGGCGCGCGCCCGTCCCTGCGCCGGCGTGAGCGTGACGACGAAACGGCGGGCCGCGCCGCCGAAGCGTTCCTGCAGCACATCACGCAGCAATTGCAGGCCGTCGCCGCTGGCCGCACTGAGCCAGATCCGCACCGCCTGGCCCGTTTCGTCCCGCTCGACGGCGGGCGTGCGGCCGGCACGATCGATCTTGTTGAACACGACCACGGTGGGAATGTCGCCGGCGCCGATGCCGCGGAGCACTTCCTCGACCTGTTCCATGTGTTCCCGATGCGCCGGGTCTGCGGCATCGACCAGGTGCAGCAAGAGGTCGGCGTCCCGGGCTTCGAGCAGCGTGGAGCGGAAGGCGGCGACGAGCTCGTGCGGCAGGTCGCGCACGAAGCCGACCGTGTCGGCCAGCACGATCTCCGGCGTATGCGGCAGGCGCAACCGCCGGACCGTGGGGTCGAGCGTCGCGAACAGCTGGTCGGCGGCGTACGCGTCGCTGCCGGTCAGCCGGTTGAACAGGGTCGACTTGCCCGCGTTGGTGTAGCCCACCAGCGCAACGGCCGGCACGGGCACGCGCTTGCGCACCGCGCGGCCGGTATCGCGACGCCGCGCCAGCGAATCCAGGCGGGCGCTGAGCGTCTTGATGCGCTTGGCCAGCAGGCGTCGGTCCGTCTCCAGCTGGGTTTCGCCCGGACCGCGCAGACCGATACCGCCCTTCTGGCGCTCGAGGTGGGTCCAGCCGCGCACCAGCCGCGTCGACAGGTGCTTGAGCTGAGCCAGCTCCACTTCGAGCTTGCCTTCCGCGCTGCGCGCGCGCTGCGCGAAGATGTCGAGGATCAGACCCGAACGGTCCAGCACCCGCCGGCAGGTCAGTTTCTCGAGATTGCGCTCCTGGCTCGGCGACAGCGCATGATCGACCAGCACCAGGTCCGCCTCGGTGGCGTCGGCGATGGCGTGGATCTCCTCGGCCTTGCCGCTGCCGACGAAATAGCGCGGGTCGGGCACGCGGCGAGTGCCGGTGACCGTCGCCACGGGAATCGCGCCGGCGGAGACGGCAAGCGCCTCGAACTCGGCGAGTTCGTCCGGGCTGGTGGGCTGCCCGAGCCCGAGACGCACCAGTACGGCCCGCTCGCCACTATCGGGGCGCTCAAGCAAGCCGTTCTCCAGTCAGGGGCCTCGCGTACGTCAATCCGCCTCGCCCTCCTTGGGCGCGGATCCGTCCTCGGTTGCCGGCAGGCGCACGTTGCGGGCCGGGACCACCGTCGAAATGGCGTGCTTGTAGACCATCTGGCTCACCGTGTTGCGCAGCAACACGACGAACTGATCGAACGAATCGATCTGGCCCTGCAGCTTGATTCCGTTGACGAGGTAGATCGACACCGGAATCCTCTCCTTGCGCAAGGCGTTCAGGAAAGGGTCCTGCAACGACTGACCTTTAGCCATCTCGATATCTCCTTGTTATTTATCGCTTTTCTTCGCCGTTGGCGTTCTTTTCCGGGGCTCGCCCTTCCTTGGTGTTCGGCCCCTTGCGACGCGCCATCCGAAAATCATGGTGTGCCGGGGCGCTCATCGTAGCAGTTCGGGGCCACCGCTAGCTTGGAGCCATGCCGACACATTCTGTTCAATTCGACCGGCCACCTCCGGTTCAAAGGGGTCGAACCAGAGCGCGTCCGGCTCCGCCCGTAGCCAGGTCAACTGCCGGCGGGCCAGCTGCCGGGTGGCAATGACCGCTCGGGAGACGCATTCCCCGAGTGCCAGCCCGCTCTCGAGGTGCTCCCACAGCTGCCGATAGCCGACCGCACGAATCGACGGCAGGCCCGCATTGAGGTCGCCGCGCTGGTGCAGCCTTCGAACCTCCTCGAGCAGTCCGAGTTCCATCATTGCCGCGAATCTTTTCTCCAGGCGACACGCCAGGGCCGCGCGGTCGCCGGGCGCCAGCACCAGTTTCAGGTCCCCGGAGCGCGTCGCGCCCCGCAGGTCCTGCCGGCGCTGGGCGGTCAGGGTTGCGCCGGTCAGCGCCAGCACCTCCAGGGCCCGCTGGATGCGCTGCCTGTCGTGCGGCGCGATGGCCGCGGCCGCCACCGGATCGAGACCTGCCAGCCGGGCATGCAGCGCCGGCCAGCCGAGCTCGGCACCCTCCCGGTCCAGCTGCTCGCGCACCGCGGGATCCGCGGCAGGCAGGCTCGCCAGTCCCGACTGCAGGGCACGAAAGTACAGCATCGTGCCACCCACCAGCAGCGGCACGCGACCGCTGCGCCGGATACGACCCATCGCTTGCCCGGCGTCCTCGACGAAGCGTCCGGCGGAATAGCGTTCCGCGGGATCCAGCAAGTCCAGCAGGTGGTGCGGCGCGCGGCTCAAGACCTGCGCCGACGGCTTGGCCGTGCCGATGTCCATGCCGCGATAGACCATCGCCGAGTCGACGCTGACGATCTCCAGCGGGAACCTCTCGACCAGGCGTACGGCAAGATCCGTCTTGCCCGCGCCGGTCGGACCCATCAACAGGATCGCGGGCCCGTCCATCCGCTTCACCGTCCCCGCAGGAACAGCCGGTCGAGTTCGGCGAGCGTGACGCGCGTCCAGGTGGGGCGTCCATGGTTGCACTGGTCGGCACGATCGGTGCGTTCCATGTCGCGGAGCAGCGCATTCATCTCCGCCAGGGAGAGTATCCGGTTGGCGCGCACCGCCGTACGGCAGGCCAGGCTCGCCAGCAGCTCGTTCTGGCGCTCCACGATGCGATGCGTGGCGCCGTGCTCGGTAAGGTCCGCGAGCGTGTCGCGCAGGATCGCGGCGACGTCCTCGCCGGCCAGCGCGGCCGGCACTTCGCGTATCGCCAGCCGCGCGGGTCCCAGCCGCTCGACGACCAGACCGAGGGCCTGCAGCGCCTCGCGGTTCTCCTCCGCCGCCTCCGCCTCGGCTTCGCCGGCCTCGACCACCGCGGGCACCAACAGCGACTGCCGTGCTGCCGCGCCCTCTGTCATGGCGGTCTTCAGGCGCTCATACAGCACCCGCTCGTGGGCCGCATGCATGTCGACCAGGATGAGACCGTCCGCAACCTCGGCCAGGATGTAGATGCCGTGCAGTTGCGCAAGCGCGTAGCCGAGAGGCGGAGCGCCGCCTTCCGCGACGCCCGGCGCCTGCGGCACGGCGGACAATGCCGCCGCCATCCGCCACTGATCGCCCGGCGCCGGCTCGGGCAGGCCGAGCGACCAGGACGGGCTGCGCGGCCGGGTCGATCCCGAGCGTTGCGGCATTCGCCGAGCCGCGACGCTCGTGTTCCGGACGCGTCGAGGCGAGCACCCGCTCCACGCTGCGAAACACGAAATCATGAACCTCCCTGCTGTCGCGGAACCTCAGTTCGAGTTTCTGTGGATGCGCGTTCACGTCGACGCGCGCGGGGTCGACCGACAGATACAGCACGTAGGCCGGATGCCTGCCGCCGTAGAGCACGTCGCGATAGGCAAGGCGCACGGCGTTACCCAGCAACCGGTCACGGACCATGCGGCCGTTGACGAACAGGTACTGCTGGTCGGCCTGGGCGCGGGCGAAGGTCGGCAGGGCGATCCAGCCGTTCAGGCCGAAACCGCCTTGCTCGTGCTGCAGGTGCAGGGCGTGCTCCATGAACTCGGCGCCTACCAGCCGCGCGACGCGTTCCTCCGCGGCTTCGCGACCCGCGGCCGGCGGCAGCGCGAACGCCTGGCGACGATTGTGTTGCAGGGTGAAGCCGGCGTCGAAGCGCGACAGCGCCAGGCGCGTCAGCGTCCGCAGGATGTGCTGGTACTCGGTCGACTCGGAACGCAGGAACTTGCGGCGGGCGGGCACGCTGTGGAACAGCTCGCGGACTTCGACCGTGGTGCCCTGCGGATGGGCAGCCGGTCGCGGAGCGGCGACGACGCCATCGACGACCTCCACCTCCGCGGCCGGGCCGCCCGCCTCGGCGGAGACCAGCCTGAGGCGCGAGACCGATGCGATGGACGGCAGCGCCTCGCCACGAAACCCCAGCGACCGCACCTCGGCGAGGTCCGCCAGTGACTCGATCTTGCTGGTGGCATGACGGGCCAGCGCCAGCTCGAGATCGCCCGCGGCAATGCCGCAGCCGTCGTCGCGCACCCGGATGAGCTGGGTGCCGCCCCGCTCGATTTCCACACTGACGCGGCGCGCACCCGCGTCCAGGGCGTTCTCGACGAGCTCCTTGACGACCGACGCCGGGCGCTCGACCACCTCGCCGGCGGCGATCTGGTTGACCAGCGTGTCGGGCAGCAGGCGAATCGGCATGTCAGGCCCCGCGCAAAAGGGGGCCTGAGTCTAGCAGCGCAGGGCGGCGGGCTTAGGTTCCCGAGGAGACCGGAATCTCGAGCACGCTGCCCACTTGCAGCGTGCTCCCGGCCAGCCCGTTGGCACGCTGCAGGGATTCGGCGCTCACGGAATACTGGCCGGCGATGTCATAGACCGACTCCCCGGCGGCCACGACATGCCGTAGCGGCCGCCCGCGTTCCTGCGCGGCCAGTTGCGCCACGCGGGTGCCCGGCGGCGGGTTGTCGTAGAAGTAGCGGCGCACGCCGGCGTGAATGGCCGATGCCAGCTCGCGCTGGTGGCGCGGATCGCCGAGTTTCTTCTCTTCCTCGGGATTCGAAATGAACGCGGTTTCGATCAGGATCGAAGGCACGTCCGGCGAGGTCAGGACGATCAGGCTGGCGTGCTGCACGTCGGTCAGCTTGACCCGCCCGACCCGGTCTAGCTCGCGCAGCACGCTGGCGGCCGCCTGCCGGCTGGAACTGATGGCGGCATTCTGCGACAGGTCGAGCAGCACCGAGGCGAGCACGTCGTCCTTGTCGTCGAGCGACACGCCGCCGACCAGGTCGGCCGCGTTCTCACGATCGGCGAGCATCCGGGCGGCCTCGCTGCTGGCACGCTTGGTGGACAGGACGTACACGGAGGAGCCGCGCACCGACCGGTCGGTGAAGGCGTCGGCGTGGATCGAAATGAACAGGTCCGCCTGCTGGCTGCGTGCCCGCCGGATGCGCTCGCGGAACTTCACGAAGTAGTCGCCGGTGCGGGTCAGCACCGCGCGCATGCCCGGTTCCTGGTTGATGCGCTCCGCCAGCAGCCTCGCTACCCTGAGCGTGACGTCCTTCTCGCGCGTGCCGTGCTTGCCGACGGCGCCGGGGTCCTCGCCACCATGACCTGCGTCGATTGCGATCACCAGGTCGCGCTGTCCTTTCGGCGCATGCGCCGCGACCACCGGGCGCGGCTGCCGCGAGGACAGGTCGACGACCAGCCGATGCCCGTAGGTTTTGTTCGGTGGCGTCAGGAATGCGTTGGATGCCGCGGCCTGCGACAGGTCGAGGACGACCCGCAGTACCCCGCCCGGACGCTCGCCAGCGCGCACCGCCTGCACCAGACCCGCGCCCGCAGGCAGGTTCACCCGGGTGGCATCGAGGCGCACGTTCTCGAGATCGACGACGACGCGCTCCGGGTCCGACAAGGTGAACGTCTCGAAGCGGACGGCGGCGGACAGGTCGAGCACGACCCGGGTCGAGTCCGGACTCGCCCAGATACGCACGTCGCGGACGTCCTGCTGGGCGGCGACGGCCGTGCCGGCTATCCAGAAGGCGCCCAGACAGACAAGAAACCGACGCATTGACGAAGACCGCAAGCCCCGAGTGTCACATAATCTACGGAGCTAACGATTTTAATTCAAGTCTATCAGCGAGATAGCTGATCTTTCTCAGGTAGTACCGCCAGCCCGGCACACGCCATCCTGTCGAGGTCGCAGCGGGTTGCCGCCAGCCAGCGCGCGCCCGCGTCAGTTCGCGCGACCAGGCTCACGCTCCGGCCCTTCTCGAAATAATCGAGGTGGCACTCGAGATCGACCGGGCCGAGCAGCGCGGCCGCCCGCTCCGGCCATTCCAGCAGGGTCAACATGCTGCCGGCGCGCAGTTCCCGGTAACCGAGCGTATCGAGCTCCCCCGGCTGGCGGACCCGGTAGAGATCGAAATGAAGCACCACGCCGCGCTCCGTGGGGTATGGCTCGACCAGCGTGTAGGTCGGGCTGCGCACCGGCCCGGCGACCCCGAGTGCGCGCAGCAGCGCCCGGGCCAGAGTGGTCTTGCCGGCCCCGAGGTCGCCGCTCAGCGTCATGAGTGCCCCGTCCTGACCGGATGGGATCGCCGTGGCGAGCCGTGCCCCGAGGGTCACGGTCGCGGCCTCGTCCGCGAGCTTGAGCCTCAGGCCGGGTTCACGCACGCGCGCAACTCGGCCAGCAGGTCGGTCGCCAGCAGACCACGCTGACCGGCGCGGGCGGCCCGATCGCCTGCCGCGGCGTGCGCCAGCGTCCCGGCGGCTGCGGCCATGCCCAGGTCGTGGCATTGCGCGGCGATACCGGCGATCACACCGGTCAGCACGTCGCCCATGCCCGCGGTCGCCATACCGGGATTGCCGTGGTCGCAGACACGGACGGTGTCTCCCGGCCGGGCGATGAGCGTCGCGGCACCCTTCAATACGACCGTGCCGCCGAAACGGCGGGCCAACTCCTGCGCCGCGCCAAGGCGATCGGCCTGCACGGTGGCCGAGTCGGTGCCCAGCAGGCGCCCCGCCTCACCGGGGTGCGGCGTTAGAACCCAGTGGTCCGACCGCCACGGCGCCAGCGCGATCAGGTTCAACGCGTCGGCATCGACCACCAGCGGTTTACCCGACGCCAGCGCCGACTCCAGCAGCCCCTTGGCCCACTCGGACTGGCCGAGGCCCGGACCCACTGCGACCACGTCCGCCGCGGCCATCAGCGCGCGCGCCTCGGAGGGCGCGCTGACGCCATGTGCCATCAGCTCGGGTCTTCCTGCGACGATCAGCGCCGCGTGCTCGGGCCGGGTCGCTACCGAGACGAGCCCGGCGCCGGCGCGCAGGGCGGCCTCCGCAGCGAGACGCACCGCTCCCGGCATGCCCAGATCGCCGCCCACGACCAGCACCCGCCCGTGCTCTCCCTTGTGGGCGGCGCGGCGGCGGCGAGGCAGGGCCGCCAGCAGGTCCGCGGCGCCGAGGCGCGCGAGGACCTGGGCTTGCCCACTGTAGGCGCTCTCGGGCACGCCGAGACCGGCAAACTCCACAGCGCCGACATGATCTGGCCCGGCGCCGAGGTACAAACCGGTCTTCAGGCCGACAAACGTGAGTGTCCGGGTCGCGTGCACGGCGAGCCCCATCACCGCCCCGCTGTCGGCATGCAGACCGGAGGGAATGTCGAGCGCGAGTACCGGGCGGGCGGCGGCATTGAGGGCGGCGATGCAGGCGGCGTAAGGCCCCTCGACGCGGCGGTCCAGGCCCGTGCCCAGCAGACCGTCCACCAGCACGTCGGCGTCACCGAGTGCCTGCGCATCGAAATCGCTGACCGTGCCGCCGGCGCCGTGGAAGTCTGCGTACGCGCGGGCTGCGTCGCCGCCCAGGCGGGCAGGGTCGGACAGCGCGAAGACCGTGACCTGCAGGCCCGCGGCGCGTGCCAGCCGGGCGAGTACGTAGCCGTCGCCCGCGTTGTTGCCGGCACCGCACATGATGGCCGTCCGCCGTGCGTCGTGCCATGAGCGGACCAGCATCGCCAGTGCCGCCTCCGCGGCACGCGTCATGAGCGTGTAGCCGGCGATGCCGCCCTGCTCGATGGCGAACCGATCCATCGCGCGGACCTGTGCGGCACGATAGACGGCGACGGGCAGTGCGCTCATGCGCCTGATTATACTGGGGCCGGCCCACGCGATGATGGCGAGTCATGACCGCTGAGCACACCGAAGCCGAGCTGGCCGCGCTACGCGCGCGCCTCGACGAATTGGGCCGGCAGCTCGGCTTTCAGCAGGTCGGCGTCGCGGGCATCGATCTGTCGGCCGACGAGGCGCTGCTCGAGCGCTGGCTTGCGGAAGGCCGTCACGGCGAGATGAGCTACATGGCCCGTCACGGCACGCGCCGCAGCCGGCCGGCCGAACTCGTGCCGGGCACCTTGCGGGTGATCAGCGTGCGTATGGACTGCTTCGCACCGGATGCGGCGCCGGCCGAGGAAGTGCTTGCCGACGGCAGCAAGGCCTACGTAGCCCGCTACGCGCTCGGTCGCGACTACCACAACATCCTGCGTCGCCGGCTGCAGCGGCTGGCCGACGCGCTCGAGGCGGAGATCGGCCCTTTTGGCTATCGCGCCTTCGTCGATTCCGCCCCGGTGCTGGAGAAACCGCTGGCACGCAACGCGGGGCTTGGCTGGATCGGCAAGCACACCAACCTGCTCAATCGCCGCGCCGGCTCCCAGTTCGTGCTGGGCGAGCTCTACACGGACCTGCCGTTGCCGGTCGACGTCCCCGCAGACGACCACTGCGGCAGCTGCAGCGCCTGCATCACCGCCTGCCCCACCGGCGCCATCACCGCGCCCTATCAGCTCGATGCGCGCCGCTGCATCAGCTACCTGACCATCGAGTACCACGGCTCGATCCCGCTCGAGTTCCGGGAAGCGATCGGCAACCGGGTGTTCGGCTGCGACGACTGCCAGCTGTTCTGCCCCTGGAACAAGTTCGCGCGCCTGGCCACCGACCCCGGCTTTCGCACGCGCGAGGGTCTGGACGCTGCGGCACTGACCGACTTGTTCGGGTGGAGCGAAGAGCAGTATCTGCAGCGCACCGCGGGCAGTGCGCTGCGCCGCCTGGGCTACCGGCGCTGGCTGAGAAACATCGCGGTCGCGCTCGGCAACGCGCCGACCTCCCTCACGGTGATCGACGCCTTGCGCGCGCGGGCCGGCTTTGCCGACCCGGTTGTCGCCGAGACCGTGGCCTGGGCGCTGGCCCGTCATCACGACCGGGCCGGCTCCGACCTGTCGTGATCGCGACGCTCAGGGCAGCAGCTTCTCGATGGCCTCGCTGAGCGCCGGCGAGTCCGGCGAGACGCTGCTCTTGAAGTACTGGACGGTCTTGCCGTCGGCGCTGACCAGATATTTGTTGAAGTTCCAGCTCGGCTCACTGCTGCGGCGGCCCAGCTCGCGGAACACCGGGTTCGCCTGCGCGCCCTTGACCGAACTGGGCGCCAGCATGGTGAAGGTTACGCCGTAGTTGATGAAGCACACCTCCGCCGTCTCCGCCTCGTCGCGCGCCTCCTGCCGGAAATCGTTGGACGGGAAGCCGAGCACGACGAGCCCGCGCTCCTTGTACTTCTGGTTGAGCGCCTCGAGTCCACCGAACTGCGAGGTGAAGCCGCAGTGGCTGGCCGTGTTGACGATCAGGACCGGCTTGCCCGCCGTCTCGGCGCACAGATTGACGCTCTCGGAGGAGCGCAGCTTCTTGAAGTCGTGGTCGAGAAACGCCGGGCACTGGGCAGCGTGTGCGGCATGGCCGGCAAGTAGCAGGGCGGCGCCCAGCGCCAGTGCGGCGCAGAAAGAGAGACTGATTCGGGTCACGATACGACTCCTCGAAGTTGGTTGGCTGGCCGCTGACCAGCCGTGGATCGGGAAGCGCAGGCCGGCTGCCCGCTGCTTTTCGTCCGCCGAAGACATTCGCAGCAGGTGGGGCGCCGGATTCCCGGGTCGGGGCGTCGCCGAGCCCTAGACCCGCACCCGCAGATTGTCGATCAGGCGGGTCTCGCCGAGACGGGCGGCAGCCAGCAGCACCAGTTCGCTGTCGCCGTCGCGCGGCGGCAGCAGATCGTGGCTGCGCCGGACCGAGAAGTAGTCCGGCACGAACCCGTCCCGCGCCAGCTGTTCGACCCCCGCCGCCTCGACTTCCATCCAGCGACGCTCGCCCTCCTGGATGCGCTTGCGGGCGGCCTTGAGGGCCTCGTGGAGACGCGGCGCGCGCGCGCGCTCGGAGCGCGACAGGTACTGATTTCGCGACGACAGCGCCAGGCCGTCGTGATCGCGCACTATCGGCCCCGCCAGTATCTCGACCGGCATCGACAGGTCATGCACCATGCGCCGGATGATGGTCAGCTGCTGGAAGTCCTTCTCGCCGAAGACCGCGATATCGGGCTGTACGATGTTGAGCAACTTTGCCACGACCGTGGCAACGCCGGCGAAATGGCCGGGCCTGGCCTGTCCCTCGAGAATCGTTCCCAGCTCCGGCACGTCGACCACGACGGTCCGCTCCACGCCCAGCGGATAGATTTCGAAAGCGGTGGGCGCGAACAGCAGCTGCACGCCGGACTTGGCAAGGAGATCGCGATCATGCTCAAGGGTGCGCGGATAGCTGTTGAAGTCCTCGGCGGGCCCGAACTGCAGCGGGTTGACGAAGACGCTCACGATGACCCGCCCGGCGTGCGCCAGCGCGCGCTCGACCAGACTCAGATGACCCTTGTGCAGATTGCCCATGGTCGGCACGAAGCCGACGGCCTGGCCCTCGGCGCGCCACGCGGCGACCCGTTCGCGGATGGTGTGAATGCGGTTGACGGTTTCCAAGATCGTCAGAAGCAGTGTTCAGGAGCCGGGTAGCTCTTGTCCTTGACCGCCCGGACGAAGGCCTGCAGGGCCGCCAGCGGACTCGCCGCCCCTTCCATGAAGTTCTTGGCGAACCGTGGCTTGCGACCCGGGGTCAGGTCGAGCACGTCGTAGAGCACCAGCACCTGCCCGTCGACGTCGGGTCCCGCGCCGATGCCGATGGTGGGCACCTCGAGCGCGGCCGTCACTGCCGCGCCCACCGCTGCGGGCACGCACTCCAGCAGCACCATGTCGGCACCGGCCGACTGCAGGTCGAGCGCGTCGCGCTGCAGGCGCTCGGCCGCCGCCTCGTCGCGGCCCTGGACTCGAAAGCCACCCACCTTGTGCACGGACTGGGGCTTGAGTCCGATGTGCGCGCACACCGGTATGTCATGGCGCGCCAGGAACTCGACGATGCCGAGCTGGCCGGAGCCGCTTTCGAGCTTGACCATCTTGGCGCCGCCCTCCTGCATCAGCCGCACTGCATTGGACAGCGCCTGCTCCGGCGTCGCGTAGCTCATGAAGGGCATGTCCGCCACCAGGAAAGGCCTTCCCAGCCCGCGGGCCACGGCGCGCGAATGGTAGACGATGTCATCCATGGTCACCGGGACCGTGGTCTCGTGACCCTGGATAACCATGCCCAGCGAGTCACCCACCAGCACCACGTCGACACCGGCCATGTCGACCAGCATGGCGAAGCTCGCGTCGTACGCGGTCAGCCAGGCGACTTTCTCGCCCTCCGCCTTCATGGTGCGCAAGGTCGCGAGATTCACGGGCGGGCGCGGCGAACCGCGCTGTTCCAGCTGGGTGTACATGGAGGCCTCAGGTCTTTAGCGGATTGAAGTAATGGCGGCCGCGCACGGTCCGCCGCACCGCTTCGAACATCTCGTCGAAATCCCTCGAATCGCCGACCGGGTCGATCTCTGCGGCGTTGACGATCAGCAGTGGCGACGACGAATACTGATGGAAGTAGCGAGTGTACGCATCAACCAGCTTCTGCAGGTAGTCGGCGTCGATGTAGCGCTCGTAGCGGATGCCGCGGCGCGCAATCCGCTCCAGCAGCACCTCCACCGGCGCCTGCAGGAACACCACCAGGTCGGGACGCGGCGCGTCCAGCGCCATGCGGGAATACACCTGCTCGTAGAGTGCGTATTCCTGGTCGTCCAGCGTGATCCTGGCGAACAACCGGTCCTTGTCGAGCAGATAGTCCGCCACGCGGACCGGTGCGAACATGTCCTGCTGGCGCAGTTCCTGGAGTTGCCGGGCGCGCTGGAACAGGAAGTACAACTGGGCTGGAAAGGCGGCAGCCCTGGGATTCTTGTAGAAGCGCTCCAGGAAGGGATTCTCGTCCGCCTGCTCGAGCACCGACTCGGCGCCGACCGCCGCGGCCAGCTTCTTGGCCAGCGACGTCTTGCCGACACCGATCGGCCCCTCGACCACGACGAGGCGATGCGGCCATGACTCGCGGGTCGGTTCAGTCACACACTACTCACTGCGAAATGGCCGGACACTGCTCCGGCGCAGCCTGTCGCGCAGGTCGCGCACCCGGGCCTGGCCCTCGATCCACAGCAGCGGCGCGATCTCCGCCAGAGGATACAGGACGAAATCGCGCTCGTGCAGGCCGGGATGCGGCAGTCGGAGACCGGGCTCATCGACCCGCAGCGACGCAAAGGCCAGCAGGTCCAGATCGATGACGCGCGGCCCCCAGCGGACGCGGGGCGGCTCGCGACCCATCGCGATCTCGATGCCCTGCAGCGCCGCCAGCAGGTCGCGCGGCTCGAGCGTGGTCAGCAAGCCGGCGGCAGCATTGACGAAATCGGGCTGGTCCTGCGGACCGAGCGGCGGCGATGCCCACAACCCCGAGACCGACACCACCCTGACCGCGGCCAGCTCCCGCAGGCGGCCGACCGCCGTGGTGATCTGGCGAGCCGGTCCATCGAGGTTACTGCCCAGCCCGATATAGGCAGGACGCCAGCGCATCCCCTTGCGCTCAGCCAGGATCGGCGGCGGGGCGGCGGCGGCCGCGGCCACCGCGGCGGCGGCGGCGCGGGCGGTTGGCTGGCTCGTCGCCAGCCGGCTGCTCGGCCTTGACTTGCTCGACGCGCTCGATGCGCTCCGGCTCGGGCAGATCCTGTATCTCGGTCCACCAGCGGGCGATCTCCGGATCCTCTGCGCCAGCCGCGGCCCGCAACAACAGGAAGTCGTAGGCGGCGCGGAAACGAGGATGCGTCAGCAGGCCCAGCGCCTTGCGCCCGGCGCGGCGGTGAAAGCGCGGCTGCAGCGCCAGCATCTCGCGCATCGGGATCGAGAAACGCTTCGGCAGGCTGATGCGCCGCCCCTGCTCGCGCACCACCTCGTCCGAGGCGTCGGCAATGGCGAGCGCCGCGGGCATGCCCGCTTCGAAGCGCTTCTGCGCGTGCGCCGAGATCGGTCCGAACAGCAGCACCGCGAACAGGAACATCGGCGTAACCGGGCGACCGGCCGCGACGCGCTGGTCGGTCGCATCCAGCCCCGCCAGCAGCAAGCGCTCCGCCATGCCACCCGGCTCGGCGGCCAGCTGGGCCGCGGTCTCCGGGAACATGTGCTCCAGCAGCCGGTGCTCGACCAGCAGCTCGTGGGCGCGCCGGGCCCGTCCGGAAAGAAACAACTTCTGGAATTCGTCGAGCAGGCGCGCCGGCGGGATGCCGTCCAGCAGGCTCGCGAGGCGTGGTATCGGCTCGCGCGTCGCGGCGTCCATGCTGAAGCCGAGCTTCGCCTGGAAGCGAACGGCGCGCAGCATCCGCACCGGATCCTCGCGATAGCGGGTCTCGGGGTCGCCGATCAACCGCAGCGTGCGCGCGTGGACGTCGGCGACGCCACCCGTGTAGTCCCAGATCGAGAAGTCCTCGATGTTGTAATAAAGCGAATTGCAGGTGAAATCACGGCGCCAGACGTCCTGATCGATGGAGCCGTAGAGATTGTCCCGGAGCAGCCGGCCGCGGCCGTCGAGCACGCGCTGGTCATCGGGGGGCAGCCAGTTCGGCCTGCTCGTCGAACTCGAGCTCGGCCTCTCCCTCGGGCTCCTCGATGCTGCCCTCCTCGTCCGGCTCGTCGGGATCGTGGGCGGCGCGAAACGTGGCGACTTCCACCACGTGATCACCGAAGCGGATATGTGCCAGCCGGAAACGCCGGCCGATCAGCCGGCAATTGCGGAACAGGCTCCTGACCTCGTCGGGAGAGGCGTCGGTCGCAACATCGAAGTCCTTGGGCACGATGCCCAGCAGGATGTCGCGGACACAGCCGCCCACCAGGAAAGCCTGGTATCCGGCGTCGCGGAGCCGGTAAAGCACCTTCAGCGCGCTGGAGGCGACCAGCGAACGGGAGACGGTGTGCTCGGGCCTGGGGATGATGACCGGCGTATTCGTCGGGATGGATCGGTCGTTCAAGTAGGGTAGCGGGTCCGCTTGAGGTCGGAGAGTAGGCCTATATAATACACGCCCCCTGACAGCAGCCGCTGTCTTGCGGCGCGGAACTGTGCTCCCATCGTCTAGAGGCCCAGGACACAGCCCTCTCAAGGCTGCGACGAGGGTTCGAATCCCTCTGGGAGCGCCACCGCACGCGTTGGGGCCCGGCCGGCAGCCGCCGGGTCGCGGGCCTCGGAGGTAGCCCTTGGGCACCCTGCCGTCTCAAGTTCGTGTCGCGATGTGGTCCGGGCCCCGCAACATCTCCACCGCGCTGATGCGCTCGTTCGGCTCCCGGCCTGACACCGTGGTGTGCGACGAGCCCCTTTACGCTCATTACCTGAAGGCGACCGGTGCCCGGCATCCGGGACGGGACGAGATCATCGCCGCGCACGACAGCGACTGGCGCAGCGTGGTCGCCTGGCTGACCGGACCCGTGCCCGCCGGGCGGCGGGTCTTCTACCAGAAGCACATGGCCCACCACCTGCTTCCAGAGATCGGTCGGGACTGGCTCGACCGACTGCAGCACGCGTTCTTGATCCGCGAGCCCGCCGGAATGCTGAATTCGCTGGCGCGAGTCATCGATCCGATTCGGCTGGAGGACACGGGCCTGCCGCAGCAATGCGAACTGTTCGACCGCGTCGCCGACCAGCGTGGCAGCGCCCCGCCGGTGATCGACGCGGCCGACGTGCTCGCCGATCCGCGCCGCGTGCTGGGCAGCCTGTGCGCCGCGCTCGGCGTGCCCGCCTCGGAGGCGATGTTGAGCTGGGCGCCGGGTCCGCGCAGCACGGACGGCGTGTGGGCACGGTACTGGTACGAATCAGTCGAGACCTCGACGGGCTTCGAGCCGCCACGACCGCCGTCGCCGCCGGCGGCGGGGTTGCTGGCACTCTACGAACGGTGCCTGCCCTACTATCGTCGCCTTCATGGACATCGCCTCGAGGCCTGAATCACCGTGCTGCAGCAATTCGACGAACGCAATCGCGACCTGCTCGTCAACATCAACGGCGTGCTGAGCCACCGGGACCAGGCCCGCATCAGCCCTTTCGACAGCGTCGTGCAGGGCGGCGACGCCGTCTGGGAAGGGCTGCGCCTCTATGGCGGCCGGATCTTCCGGCTGAGCGCGCATCTCGACCGGCTGCGCGCGTCGGCGCAGGCGCTCGCCTTCGACCGCATCCCGGATAATCAGTCGATCGTCGCCGAGATCCGCCGCACGCTCGACGCCAACGGCATGCATGACGGCGTGCACATTCGCCTGACCCTGACCCGCGGCATCAAGGTCACTTCCGGCATGGATCCGCGCCTGAACCAGTCCGGGCCGACCTTGATCGTGCTGGCCGAGTTCAAGGCGCCGGTGTACGCGCGCGATGGCCTGACGCTGGCCACCAGCAGCGTGCGCCGCTTTCCCCCCGATTGCCTGGACCCGAAGATCCACCACAACAATCTGCTGCAGTCGATACTCGCCAAGATCGAGGCCAACGCGGCCGGGGCCGACGACGCCATCATGCTCGACCGGCAGGGCTTCATCGCCGAGACGAACGCCACCCACCTGTTCCTGGTATCGCGTGGCGCACTGTCGACACCGTCGACCCGTGCCTGCCCGGAGGGCATCACCCGGGCGGCGGTGCTGGAACTCTGCGCGCGCCACGCCATCCCCTGCGAGGTCCGCGACCTGTCGCTGGCGGAGCTGTATCGGGCGGACGAGGTCTTCTGCACCGGCACCATGGGCGAGTTGGCCGGCGTCACACGCGCCGACGGAAGAGTCATCGGCAGCGGCGCAGTGGGGCCGGTCACGCGGCGGCTGGCGGACCTGTACGCCGCGCTGACCGCTGCCGAGGGCGAACCGGTCCTGGCCTGAACTGCGCCGGGCGGCGCGCGGCAACGCCGTCAGGCCGGCTCGGGCGGGTCGCGCAAGAGCAGCAGGCGGATGACGCCGATCCCGGTCAGCCCCGCCACAGCCATGGCGGGCAGCGCCACGCCCGGCGGCTGGCCCTCCTTCAGGGCAATGCCCAGGGCGGCCCAGGTGATGACGACGAGGAAGATCACGTCTCCGGCGCGCAGGTAGACGAACAGCCCGGCCGCCAGCGCGATCGCCAGCATCGCCTGCGACCACCGCTCCGGATCGATGCCCAGGCCCAGTGCGTCCTGGGCCACGACCACTACCCCTAGGTTGGCGAGCGTCGCGATGGTGATCCAGCCGAGATACAGGCTGAACGGCGCATCGACGCACCACGCCTCCGCCAGCGAGCGCGGTGGCGGCGACTCGAGACTGCGGTAGATGGCGAGCAACGCCAGGAACAGCAGCAGCATCAAGGCCAGGGTCGCCGCCAGGCGTTCGTGGTGCCAGAACACGAGCCAGGCGATGTTGGTGACGCCGGTGAACACATAGACCGGGCGGATCGCCGCGGCGCGGCTCGAGCGCGCGCCGCGCGGCGTCCATTGCCAGACGGCGAAGGCGATCAGGCCGAGGTAGATCACGCTCCAGATTCCGAACACCCAGCCGGCCGGCGCGAACGGCAGGTCGTAGCGTGCCGCGACCTCGCCGGTCCGCTGCCCGGCGATTCCCCGGGTGTTTGCCAGGGTGTTGGCCGCGAGCGTCGCAAGCGTGACGCCGGTCACGAGCAGTTTTTCGAGCGTTTCCTTCATCCGGCGGATCCCCGTTCAGCGTCTGCCGGCTGGCCGCCGGGGTGTTCTGTGAGCTGTATCAAGAAGTCGAAGCAAAGCGCGGCAAAGAGCCGTGCGAACGCTTAAGTTAACCGATGATCACATGGTAGCGGACCCGGCCCATGACGCCTGCTGACGAACGGATCGTGCAACTGCTGGCCAAGTGGCAGAAGAGCCTGGAGCTCCATGCCCGCTACAGCGCGCTGTCCGAGGATCAATACTGGCTGGTGCAGCCCTGGCCAAGCCACCAGCGCCCCAATCGCTGGATCATCGACCTGGCCAGCCAGCGCCTCAAGGACCTGCAGCGCATCGTCCAGGCGCGCGTATCGGCGGGCGACCCGTCGCTTTCCGAAGCGCTCGAACTGATGTCATTCCTCGCCAATCTCATCGGCTCGCAGCATGTCGACCGCTACATCCCGATGGCGGCCCCGGAGCAGGAGCGCCCGATCGCCTCGCTCACCGCGGCGCCAGATCCGGCGGCGGCCACCACCGCTCCGCACAAAGTTCGCGACGCCGGCGACTCGGGGACCGTGGAAATGCCGCGCGCGCTGCAGGCGGCGCCCGTAGCGAAGCCCGCGCCGGTCAAAGCGGCGCCAGTCAAGCCGGCGGCGAAGGCGCGCAAGCGCAAGGCTGCGCCGAACAGCCACGACGTCGTGCACGATGCCGTGCGCCTGCTCAACTGGGGCCGGCAGTGGCACGAGTTGCCCGAGGCCATCGCCCGCATGGCAGGCCGGCCGAGCAGCTCCGAGGTCCGCGAAATCCTGCGCTCGCACCGCGAGCAGATCGAACAGCAGGCCATCGAGGGCGCCTCGACCCACTAGCCGGGCCGCCCGCCGCGCCCGTCCGCGGGTCCTGTCCAGTACAAGTACGCTCAGGCCCGGGCGCCCGTCCCGGCACGCCGACTGGATTGGCGCGCGCCGCTTGTCTACTCTACCGGCGGGTCGAACGACCCGAACCCCCCGGCCACAGCAGGATGCATGACCATGATCCACACCCGACTCCGCCGTTCTCACCGTGCCCTCGCAACGGGTCTGGTGCTCCTCTCATTTGCGACGGTCGGCAGCGCTGCGCTCGCAGCCGATGCCGCGCCGAGCGCCGCCGAGCGCGCCATCGAGTATCGTCAGTCCGCGCTCTACCTGCTGGGCTGGAACATCGGGCCCATTGCCGCCATGGTCAAGGGCGAGATGCCCTATGACGCCAAGGCACTCGAGATGCGCGCGACCCGCCTCGCGCAGCTCGCGCCGATGATCGCCGAGGGATTCCCGCCCGGCTCCGAGACCGGCGCACCGACCAAGGCCAAGCCGGAAATCTGGCAGAACATGGACGACTTCAGCGCGAAGGCGAAGGATCTCGAGACGGCGACCGCCAAACTGGTGACGGCGTCGAAGACCGGTGATCTCAAGCAGATCGGCCCGGTACTCGGCGAGGTCGGCGGCACCTGCAAGGCCTGCCACGACAAGTATCGAGCCAAGTAGCGCGGCTGCCGCTCAGTCCGACCGGGACGCCGGCGGCCGGCGTCCCGGTCAGAAGAACGACATCGACGCGGGCGGTGCGCTCTGCACCACCCGCCACAGAACCAGTGCCGCGATCAGGGCGAGCGCCGCCGCCAGGCCGACGCGCTGTGAGCCGATCTCCGCCCCCTCGGGAACCTCGTCGGCGCGCTTGCGCCCGGTGATCATGGCCCGCAGCAGGTTGCGGCGCTTCCAGAAGCCGTAGAAAGCGATCGCCGCGAGGTGCAGCCCGACCAGCCACAGCAACACCTCGAACAGCGTCTTGTGCAGACCGGTCAGCGCGTCGCTCTCGGCGTCGCTGACCCAGCCGTACAGCGGTCCGGTGTTGTAGATCTCGTCGTTGGCGAATAGCCCGGTCACCGCCTGGGCGGTCAGCAGCGCGAGCATGGCAATCACGGCCAGGCCGCCGAGCGGGTTGTGGCCGGGCGTAGTCGGCGAGTCGCGCCGGGCGACGTCGCGCAGGTAGGCCAGCAGACTGCGCGGGCCGACCAGGAACGAGGCAAACCTGGCGTGGCGCGTCCCCACGAAGCCCCAAGCTATCCGGAACGCCATCAGCACCAGCATCGCGTAGCCGAAGCGCTTGTGCCACTCGAACCACTCGATACCGAGCTCGTGGGTCGCCCACGACCCGGCGAAGCACACCGCGATGCCCCAATGCGTGAGACGCAGCGGCAGGTCCCACACCAGTTTCTGCGCAGCCCCGGTACTGCCCATCGATGGCTCCTCAGTGCCGCTGGTTGATCTCGTAGAAATAGCCGTCCGGATCCCAGAAGCTGAGCGAGGTCATTGCCACCTCGACGCCGTCCGCGCCACGAACCTCGAAGCGATGCGGCTCGGCGAAGATACGCGCGCCGAAGTCCACCAGCCGCCGGTGCAAGGCATCGAGTTCAGTCGTTTGCATCACAAACACCACGTCCCCGACCCCCAGCCGCTCCCGCGGCGCAGGCAGGGGCGCGAGCTCGGGATCCTCCCAGTGCAGCAACCCGATCATGCCCACCAGCGGATCCTCCGCGCGCATGATCACCAGCCGGGTGCGGTCGCCCGCCTTGCCGGCCGCGAGCCCGGTTCCCGACAGCACGATGATGTCGTCGTACCAGACCGTCAGGCCGAGCACGTCCCGGTAGAACCTGAGCGAGGTCTCCAGGTCGCTGACTATCAGCGTCGTGCGCTTGACGATGTTGGACATGCTGGTGGTGGACAGGCCTCGACCGCCGCATTCTAGCAAGCACCCGATGAACGCCGGGCGTGTACTATTCCGGCCCGTGCCGCACATAGATCCAGTCGTACTGTTTTTCCTGCTTGGCCTGGGCGCCGGTCTCGCCCGTGCGGAGCTGAAACTGCCGACCGCCATCTACGAGTTCGTGAGCATGATCCTGCTGCTCTCGATCGGGCTGAAGGGCGGCATGCAGCTCGCGGTACAGCCGCTGGGCTCGTTGCTGCCCGACGTGATGGTAGTCATCGGGCTGGGCCTCGTGCTGCCGTTGATTGCCTTCCCCGTGCTGCGCTTCGTCGGCAGGTTGCCGCGCGCCGACGCGGCGTCGGTCGCCGCGCACTATGGCTCGGTCAGCGTCGGCACCTTCGCGGTTGCGATCTCCTATGCCGCCAGCCGCGGCATCAGCTACGAAGCCTACATGCCGCTGTTCCTGGTGGTGCTGGAGATACCGGCGATCCTGGTCGGCATCATGCTGGCGCGCGGCATCAGCCGCCAGACGCGGTGGGGAGCGCTGTCGCGCGAGATCCTGCTCGGCAAGAGCGTCGTGCTGCTGCTCGGCGGCCTGGTGATCGGCTGGATCGCAGGACCGGTCGGCCTCAAGCCCGTCGAGCCCCTGTTCTTCGACCTGTTCAAGGGCGTGCTGGCGCTGTTCCTGCTCGAGATGGGCCTGATCGCCAGCGGGCACCTGTCCGGCGCGCTCCGGCACGGGCCATTCCTGCTGGTCTTCGGGGTCGCGACGCCGGTCGCCTTTGCATCGATCGGAATCGGCTGCGGCTGGGCGCTCGGGCTCTCGCCCGGCGGGATCCTGCTGCTGGCGGTGCTCGCCGGCAGCGCCTCCTACATCGCGGCGCCGGCGGCGCTACGTGCCGCCGTGCCGGAAGCCAACCCGGCGATCTCGCTTACCGCATCGCTCGCGATCACCTTCCCCTTCAACATACTGGTCGGCATTCCGCTCTACCATCGTATGGTGGAAGCCTGGCTGGCGGGATAGAGACATGGAGAAGCACGTCCGCCGTCTGCTCACCGTAATCACCGAGGCCAATCTGGAACGCAGCCTGATCGAAGACCTGCGACAGCTCGGAGCCCGCGGCTATACGATCACCGACGCGCGCGGCCAGGGTCATCGCGGCAAGCGCGCGCTCGACTGGGAGCACGGCGGCAACATCCGGCTCGAGGTGATCTGCGATGCGGCACTCGCCGAAAGGCTGGCGGCGCATCTGCGGGAGCGCTACTACGATCACTACGCGATGATCCTGTTCGTCGCGGACGTCGAGGTGCTGCGCCCGGAGAAGTTCTGAGGCGCGAACCGCCTGGATAGCCATGTCGAACGCCAGCACAGCCCCCGCCACGCTCCTGCCGTCAGCCGGACCATTCCGCCGCTTCGCGGCGCTGGTCTACGACTCACTGCTGCTGCTCGCCGTGCTGTTCCTGGGAACGCTGGTGGTGCTGCCGCTGAGCGGCGGCGAGGCCATCACCCTGGACGGCTCCGGACCGTGGGAGTACGTCTACCGGATCTACGTGCTGCTGCTGATCCTCGGTTTCTTTGGCCTGCCCTGGACTCGCCGCGGCCAGACCCTGGGGATGATGTCCTGGAAGATCCGCCTCGTCCTCGCCGACGGCGGATCGGTTAGCTGGCAGCGGGCGGCGCTGCGTCTCGCCATTGGTGTGGTGATCGTCGCGGCGGCGTTGTCCGGACTCTGGCTGGCGCGCGGCGACGGTGGCGCGCTGCCCGCCGCGGCGCTGTCCGGCCCGGCGCTGGTGAACTATCTCTGGATGGCATTCGACGGCCAGTCGCGCACGCTGCAGGACGTGCTGAGCGCAACACGGGTGGTGCGCCTGCCCGGCTAGCCTCGCCGCTCAGCGCGTGCGCCAGATCGCCGCAAGGGTCACGAGGGCCAGCAGGGCGGTGGGTGTCCAGGCGGCGAGCGCCGGATCGAACCCGTAGACCTGGCCGCTGTTCTCGACGGTGCGGTTCACCAGGAAGAACAGCACGCCGACCATGATTCCCGCCACCGTGCGCGCCCCCGCCCCCGAGGAGCGCAATGGCCCGAAGGCGAACGGCACCGCCAACATGCAGACCAGGATGATCGCGGTGGTGCGCGCGACCCGCGACCAGAGCGCCAGCTCGTAGGCGCGCGACTCGAGGTTGTTGGCCTTCAGATGGCTGACGTAGGCGAACAGCCCGCGCACCGGCAGCGCCGCGGGCTCGACCACGGCCAGGCCGAGAAAATCGCGATTGATCGCCACTTCCATTTTCCGGTCGGGGCTGCGCTCGGCGACCGTGCCGTCCGGGCCGAAGCGGGTCTCGGCGTAGTTGTCGAGCAGCCAGGTCTTGCCGCTCTCGAAGGTCGCGGTATCGGCACGCCCGACCCGGGCGAGCCGGCGCTCGGGGTCGAGCTCGAACACGTATACGCCGCCGAACATGTTCTCCGCCGTCTGCTGCTGTACGTTGACGAACGTCGACCCGTCCTTGGCCCAGGAGCTGCGATTGCCGGCCGCGTTGAATTCGGAGAACTTCTTGAAGATCTTGACCTGCCGGGCGTACTGATCCGCCGGCGGAGCCAGGTACTCCCCGAGAATGCCCATGGTGGCGAACAGCACCAGGCCGGCCAGCGCGGCGCTGCCCGCGATCCGGAACACCGACACTCCGGCCGCGCGCATCACGGTCAGCTCGCTGTCACGCGCCAGATTGCCGAGCCCGAGGATCGCGCCGATCAGCGCGGCGATGGGCAGGCTCTCGAAGACCTGCTGCGGCAGCGACAGGGCCGTGAACAGGAAGGCGGCAGACACGTCATAGCTGCCGACGCCGATGTCGTCCTGCTGCCCGATGAAGGTGAACAGCGACGCGAGCGCGACCAGCACGATGGTGACCAGGAACGTGTACCAGAGGATGGTCCTTGCGATGTAGCGGTCGAGCAGGTTCATGCGCGCTGCCGGGCGAACAATTGCGGCAGCGGGCTCTGCCGGTGCAGCAGGAACAGCGCCAGCAGCACCACCAGCCCGTGCACCCACCACAGGCCCACCTGCCGGTCGATCTGCCCCTTTTCGATCCATACCCGGCCGACGGATATGAGATTCGAGTAAACGAAATACACCAGGATGGCGAGCGCAACGCGGGCATAGCGGCCCTGTCGCGGCCGCAACGCGGACAGCGGTACCGCCAGCAGCGCCAGCACCACGACCATGACCGGCAGCGCGATCCGCCACTGCAGCTCCGCGGCATCGGCCGGATCGTCGGAGGCGAACAGCACGCGGGTGGGTTGCTGTTCGCGCCGCAGCGCGCCGGCCTCTGGATCTGGAACCCGCACGGGGATTCCATGCTCGGCGAAGCGCACCTCGCGGAACTCGGCCTGGCCCGGCACGCCCTCGTAGCGCACGCCGTCGTAGAGGATCACCAGGTGCAGGCGCCCGTCATCCTCGATGCGATGCACGGCGCGGTCGGCCATGGCCAGTTCCACCGCGGCGCCCACCTGCCGCTCGAGAAACACGTTGTGCAGGGTCCCGTCCTCATCGGCGCGCTCGGCATAGAACACCGCGGTGCCACCGGCGAACGTGCGGAACTTGCCCGCCTCCAGGCGACCGAACTGGGCGTTGCGCATCGCCTCGCGCCGCAGTTCCATTGCGCCGGCGTAGGCGCTGGGCGCCAGCGAGAATGACAGCCAGGCGACGCCGATCGCCACGGGTATCGCCAGGGTCATGACCGGCAGGTACAGGCGCTCCGGTCCGACTCCGGCCGCGCGAATCGCCGCCATCTCGCTCTCGTGATAGACCCGGCCGAGTGCCATGGTCAGGGCCAGCAGCATGCCGATCGGCACCAGGATCGTGAGGTTCTGCATCGAGGTCAGGCCGATCAGCCGGAACACCACCTCTTGCGGAAAGCCGTTGACCGCGGCCAGGCCGAGGATGCGTGCCAACTGATTGCTGACCAGGATGACCAGCAGCACGCCGGTGACGCCGATCCAGACGATCGTCACCTCGCGCAGAATGTAGCGATCCAGGATCCGGAACAAATCGCCTCGCGACGCCCCCGGCCAACGGGCGGCTTTTGGTCTAGACTATCGGCACTTACGCCGCGCAACGGGGCCTTGAACCGCGCCGCGCGGCCTACGTTAAACCAGCGCTGCCGTGACCGCGAAGCTTGCGAGATTACGCAGACCCGGCGCGCCACCTAGGGGACATTAGCATCATGCAGTTCTTTGCCACAGGGGCTTCGGCCGCCCGTCAACGCACCGCCTGCGCGGTCGTCGGAGTCTACGAGAAGGGAGACCTGTCCGCAGCGGCCAGCGCGCTCGACAAGAAGAGCGGCGGAATCATCCGGCGCGTCGTGCGGCGCGGCGACTTCAGCGGCAAGTCGGGCGAGTCGCTGCTGATCGCAGAGCTACCGGGTGCGCCGGCCGAGCGGGCGCTGCTGGTCGGCCTCGGTGCGCGACAGGCATTCGGCGTCAAGGCCTACCGCAAGGCGATCACCGCGGCCGCGCAATGGCTGGTCAAGTCAGGGGCGCGGGACGCGGTCCTGTATCTCGCGCAGGAGAAGATGGGCGGTGTGGATCCCTACTACGCAGGCCGCTACGCCGCCGAGTCCGTCTCCTCCGTCCTCTACCGCATTCCCGACCTGAAGTCGGGCAAGAAGCCCCCGCGGCCGAAGCTGGCCCGGGTCGGCCTGGGTGTCGGCGACCGGTCCGAGATCGCCGCGGCCAAGCGCGGGCTGGAACATGGTGCGGGCGTGGCGGCCGGCATGGCCCTGACGCGCGACCTCGCCAACCTGCCCGCCAACGTCTGCACGCCGACCTACCTCGCCTCGCGGGCGCGACAGATGGCGCGCGAGCACAAGTCGATCCGGGTCAAGATCCTCAACGAGCCGGACCTGAAGCGCCTGAAGATGGGGTCGTTCCTATCGGTGACCAACGGCTCCGACCAGCCGGCCCGCCTGATCTGCATCGAGTATCGCGGCACCGCAGCCTCGGCAGCGCCGCTCGCCCTGGTCGGGAAGGGCGTGACCTTCGATACCGGCGGCATTTCCCTGAAGCAGCCACCGGGCATGGACGAGATGAAGTTCGACATGACCGGCGCCGCCAGCGTGTTCGGCGCACTGGAGTCCATGGCCCGGCTCTCGCCCAAGATCAACGTGGTGGGCATCGTGCCGGCCTGCGAGAACATGCCGAGCGGCCGCGCGACCAAGCCCGGCGACATCGTCACGTCCATGTCGGGACAGACCATCGAGGTGCTGAACACGGACGCCGAAGGGCGATTGATCCTCTGCGATGCCATCACTTACGCCCGCCGCTACAAGCCCCGCGCCGTGGTCGATATCGCGACCCTGACCGGCGCCTGCGTCGTCGCGCTGGGCGCGCAGTTCTCGGGGCTGTTCTCCAACGACGACGAACTGGCCGACGAGCTCGCGGCAGCCGGCCGGCGCGCGGACGACGTCGCCTGGCACATGCCGATGGCGGAGGAGTACACCGAGCTGCTGAAGAGCAATTTTGCGGACATGGCGAACGTCGCCGGCCGCGAGGGCGGCGCGATCACGGCGGCCTGCTTCCTCGGCAAGTTCGCGGAAGGGCTGACCTGGGCGCACCTGGACATCGCCGGCACGGCCTACCTGACCGGCGCCCGCAAGGGCAGCACCGGCCGCCCGGTGCCGCTGCTGGTCGACTGGCTGTTGAGCCGCGCCTGACGCCGATGCCGGACCAGCGCGTGACGTTCTATGTGCTGCCTGACGTGGATGAAATGGCACGCTTGAACCTGGCCTGCCGGCTGGCGGAGAAGGCCTACCTGGGAGGACAACGCGTCGTGGTGCGCTGTGGCTCGGTGGACGAGGCGCGGGCGCTGGATGAGCGGCTGTGGGTGTTCTCGGAGAAGAGCTTCGTGCCGCACGAGCTCGTCGAACGGGCCGACGACGACACGCCCGTGTGCATCGCAGCGGGCGATTCGTTTCCCGACGCCGCGCTGCTGCTCAATCTCGCCGCGTCGCAGGCGCCGGGGTGGCAGCGTTTCGAGCGCATTCTGGAAGTCGTCGACGGCGACCCGGAGCGGCGGCAGCAGGCGCGGGAGCGCTTTCGCAGCTACCGCGAGGCGGGCGTGGCGCCGCAGACCCACAACCTGGAGAGCGGCGCGTGATCCAGGACGATCCGGATCTGCCGATCCTGACGGACGTGGTCGAGCTGCGCGCGCCCACCGCGACCGGCTCGACCGGCTTGCACACGGCGCTGGAGCCGACTCTCGGCGCCGAGCCCGGCATTCACAATGTCGAGGAACTCGCGGCCCTGCAGGCGGACCTGGTCAACCGCACGCTCAACCTGGCGGACGAACTCCTGCACACGGCGGCCCGCGACCTGGAAGGCGTCCTGTTCGAACGCGTCCTGGAGCGTCTGCGCACGTCGCTGCCCGAACTCGTCGCCGTGGCACTGCGCGAGCACCTGAAGCCGCGCGACGACTAGTCCCGGGCCCGGCGGGCTCCCTACTCCCGTGGGCTTCTGCCCGATCTTCCGGAGCTTGCGTCGTGCCTGGCGGGCTCCCTACTTCCGTGGCCCCTTCCTCCGTTCGGGAAGCCAAACTCACTACGGCCGAGGTCATCGTTCAGCCTGCATCGCCGATCCATTGGCCTCGTGCCCGGCGGGCTCCCTACTTCCGTGGCCCCTTCCTCCGTTCGGGAAGCCAAACTCACTACGGCCGAGGTCATCGTTCAGCCTGCATCGCCGATCCATTGGCCTCGTGCCCGGCGGGCTCCCTACTTCCGTGGCCCCTTCCTCCGTTCGGGAAGCCAAACTCACTACGGAAGGGGCCACGGTCGTCTTCGCCCGCCTGCAGAGCGAGAGCCCGGATGAGGCGTGCCTAACCACGGGTGAGTGCCTGAGAGGGGACAGTCCCCTGCGGGGACAGTCCCCGCCGCGGGTCGAGGACGACTGTAGGCCTCTTGCGAGCGACTTTTGGCTTTCGGAGCGAGCAAGAGGCTCTACAGGAGTAGAGAGACCCGCGCAGTTGAGGCCGTTCCGCGGGATGCCTTCACCGGTAGCAAGAGCCTGGAGGGGACGGTCCCTGAGGTATCCCCACAAGTAGTCACGGGCTGGACCGGGTATGGGTGGCGGTTGTGGCAGCGGGATGGCGAGCGGATCTGGCAGTCCTGGACGTCGCAGCGCCTCGCAGCCGATGCGGACCACGGAGTAGCGGCGCTGCCGGGTTGGTTGCGGCACGCAGTGGGCCTCGAGGTGGCGCGCGACGCAGGCGAGTCCGGTGAGCCAGGCGACGAAGGTGGCGAGGGCGAGCAGCAGCAGCAGGACGGCGAGGCGTTCGGGCCGGCGTGTCAGGCTCAGTTCGAAGGCGGCGCCGTAGCGGGTCGACTTGAGGTCACGGAACGACTGCTCGATCTGCATGCGAGTGGCGTAGAGCGCGGCGATGCGTCGCGGCGGCAGATCGAGCGAGGTGGCGAGCAGCCACGGATCGCGGCCGCGGGCGGCGGCCTTGCGGCTGTGCCGGCTGCGGCGTGGTTGGCCGAAGTGGGTGGTGGCGGTGCGCGCGCGAGCGGGGCGGCGAGCAAGATCAGCTGGCAGGGCCAGGGTCGTGACTGCCACAGCGCGGCCTGGCGGAAGCGCTGCGGGTGGTGCTGGCGTGGTGATAGAACGTGCGCAGCGGCTGCCAGGTCGAGCTGGCATGGCGCACGGTGGCGCTGCCGCGGACGCGGCCGAGGTAGTCCCAGCCGAGGCGCCGGACTTGGCGGAACCAGCGCTGGCGGAAGCCGGCGTCGGTGACGATGATCGGCACGGTGTGTGCGGGCAAGAGCGCCTGCAGGCGCTGCAGGAAGTGCCGCTCGGCGGCGGCCGAGCCGAGTTGTCGCTGCGGATGGATCTGCTCGTAGAGGGTCAGCGCGCGGCCGCCGACGGCGATCGCGGCGCGCAGCACATGCAAGCTCTGATCGGCCTTCAGGTCGCTCCAGTCGACCAAGATCAGTGGCTGGCGGTGGCGCACCAGCCAGCCGCTCAGGCCGGCATAGAACTGCTCGAGCTCGCCGTGCAGATGGCGGTTGCCGAGCAGCCGGTCGAGTCGCTTCAGTGGCGCCCGCACCCGCAGTGCGCCCGGGAACGAGCGGGTGAGGTCGATGAGCACCAGCCGTCGGCCGGCGAGCAGTGCCTCGACCGCGAGCACAGGCAGCGGACGTGTCGCGGATCGATGCCGGCGACGACCGGGGCCAGGCTGTTCTGCAATACTCGGCTGGCGTGCATGGCGTTGCCTCTTCTTCAGGTGTGGTAGCCAAAGAAGAGAAAAAACGACGTCATGCACGCGCTGTCTCTCGTGAGCCGACCCGCTAAACCCCTGGATCCAACAAATCAACTTCAGGGGATACCTCAGGGACAGTCCCCTGAAGACGCTCTTGTATACTGGCGGTTTGCCAACAAGCCCCGCCGAAACAATGGACAAGACCTACTCCCCGCAGGACATCGAACAGCGCGTGTACGCCCGCTGGGAAGAGCTTGGATGCTTCGCGCCCACCGGCGACGGCGAGCCCTACTGCATCATGATCCCGCCGCCCAATGTGACGGGCACGCTGCACATGGGCCATGCGTTTCAGGACACCATCATGGATGCCCTGACCCGCTACCACCGCATGCTCGGCGACGCGCACGCTGTGGCAGCCGGGCACCGATCACGCCGGCATCGCCACGCAGATGGTGGTCGAGCGGCAGCTCAACGCGGAGGGCAAGACGCGTCACGACCTGGGTCGCGAGGCGTTCGTCGAACGGGTCTGGCAGTGGAAGGACGAATCCGGCGGACACCATCACAAGCAGCTGCGCCGGCTCGGCGCTTCGGTCGACTGGAGCCGCGACCGCTTCACCATGGACGAAGGCCTGTCGAGCGCCGTGCAGCGAAGTCTTCGTCCGCCTGCTACGACGAAGGCCTGATCTATCGCGGCAAGCGCCTGGTCAACTGGGATCCGGTGCTGCACACCGCGCTGTCGGATCTCGAGGTGCTCTCGCGAGGAGGAGCAAGGCAGTCTGTGGCATTTCCGCTATCCGCTCACCGATGGCAACGGCTCCCTGGTCGTTGCCACCACGCGCCCCGAGACCATGCTCGGCGACACCGCCGTCGCGGTGCATCCCGAAGACGAGCGCTATCAGTCATCTGATCGGCAAGCGATGTGCGGCTGCCGCTGACCGGGCGCGAGATTCCCGATCATTGCCGACGACTATGTCGATCCGGAATTCGGCTCCGGCTGCGTGAAGATCACGCCCGCGCACGACTTCAACGACTACGAAATCGGCCAGCGTCACGATCTGCAGCTCGATCAACATCTCACCGACGATGCACGCCATGACGGCCGACGTGCCCGAGCGCCTATCGCGGACTCGACCGCTTCGAGGCGCGCAAGCGCAGTCGTCGCCGATCTCGAGGCTGCTGGGTCTGCTCGAGCGCATCGAAGCGCACAAGCTGATGGTGCCGCGCGGCGATCGCAGCGGCAGCGTGGTCGAGCCCTACCTGACCGACCAGTGGTACGTGCGCATCGCAGCCGCTGGCGCGCGAACCCGCCATCGCAGGCCGTGGAGAGCGGTCGCGGCATCCGTTTCGTACCGGAGAACTGGACCGGACCTATTTCGAATGGATGCACAACATCCAGGACTGGTGCATCAGTCGCCAGCTGTGGTGGGGCCATCGCATCCCGGCCTGGTACGACGACGCCGGCAATGTCTACGTCGGGCGCAGCGAGGACGAGGTGCGCGCCCGGCACGCGACTCGACGACGCAGTGGCACTGCGCCAGGACGAGGATGTGCTCGATACCTGGTTCTCTTCGGCGCTGTGGCCGTTTCTCGACGCTGGGCTGGCCGGACAGCACCGACCGAGCTCGCGCAAGTTCTATCCCACCACCGTGCTGGTCACCGGCTTCGACATCATCTTCTTCTGGGTCGCGCGCATGATCATGTTCGGCCTGAAGTTCATGGGCGACGTGCCCTTCAGGGACGTCTACATGCACGGCCTGATCCGCGACCATGAAGGCCAGAAGATGTCGAAGTCCAAGGGCAACGTCATCGACCCGCTGGACATCATCGACGGCATCGAGCTGGAAGCGCTGGTGGCGAAGCGCACCACCGGCCTGATGCAGCCGCAGCTGGCGCCCGCCATCGAGAAGGCGACGCGCAAGCAGTTTCCGGACGGCATCGCCGGCTTACGGCACGGATGCACTGCGCTTCACCTTTGCCTCGCTGGCCACCCAGTCGCGCGACATCCGCTTCGACCTCGGCCGGGTCGAGGGCTATCGCAACTTCTGCAACAAGCTCTGGAATGCGTCGCGCTACGTGCTGATGGCAACGGCGGACGCGGGCGATGACGGTGACGGTCCGGAGAGCCCGTCGCTCGCCGATCGCTGGATTCGTGCGCGCTTCGACCACGCGGTGCGCGCCGCACGCCAGGGCTTCGCGGACTATCGCTTCGACCTCGCGGCGCAGGCGCTGTACGAGTTCACCTGGTACGAGTTCTGCGACTGGTACCTGGAACTCACCAAGACCGTGCTGCAGTCTCCCTCCAGCAGTCCGGCCGAGCGGCGCGCCGCGCGCTCGACCCTCACCCATACCCTGGAGGCACTGCTGCGACTGCTGCATCCGCTGATGCCATTCATCACCGAGGAGATCTGGGGCCGGGTCGCCCCGCTGGCCGGACGCAGCGGCGACACCATCATGCTGCAGCCCTACCCCGCCGCCTCGGAGCGGCCGGCGGACGACTCGACCGAGGCGGACATGCGCTGGGTCATGGACTTCGTGCTGGGCATCCGCCAGATACGCGGCGAGCTCGACATCGCGCCCTCGCGCAAGCTCGACGTCCTGCTCAAGGACGCGAGCGCGGCGGACCTCGCCAGGCTCACGGCCTGCCAGGGCTACATCGCCCGGCTGGCAGGAACCGGCACGATCCGCGCCCTGTCAGCCGGCGAGTCTGCCCCGGAATCGGCGACCGCGCTGCTCGGCAGCATGACCGTGCTGGTGCCGATGGCCGGGCTGATCGATGTCGGCGCCGAGCTGGCGCGACTGGGCAAGCGACGCGCCAAGGTGGAACAGGAACTGGCCCGCGCCGAGGGCAAGCTGGGCAACGCCCGGTTCGTCGCCAATGCGCCGGCCGAGGTGGTCGAGCAGGAACGCGCCCGCGTGGCCGATTTCAAGCGTGAACTGGAACAACTCGGGGCGCAGCTCGAGAGGGTAGCCTCGCTGGGATGAACGCCGTACGCGACAGCCGCGAGCACAGCCAGGTACTGGACAACGCCATCCGCGGCATCAACCAGGTCATTCTGGGCAAGGACCGCGAAGTGCGCCTTGCCGTGGCCTGCCTGCTGGCACGCGGGCACCTGTTGATCGAGGACATGCCCGGGGTCGGCAAGACCACCCTCGCGCATGCCCTGGCGCGCATCCTGGGCCTCTCGTACCAGCGGGTGCAGTTCACGAGCGACCTGCTGCCTGCGGATGTCATCGGCGTGTCGATCTACGACCGGGGCGCCGGCCGCTTCGAGTTCCACAAGGGTCCGGTGTTCGCGCAGCTGGTGCTGGCCGACGAGGTCAATCGCGCGACGCCAAAGGCGCAGAGCGCCCTGCTCGAGGCCATGGAGGAGAACCAGGTCACCGTGGACGGCGTTTCGCATCCCTTGCCGGAACCCTTCTTCGTGGTGGCAACCCAGAACCCGTCCTACCAGGTGGGCACCTTTCCGCTGCCGGAGTCCCAGCTCGACCGGTTCCTGATGCGCATCGAGCTGGGCTACCCCGCGGCCGAGCAGGAGCGCGCGCTGCTGCGTGGCCGCGACCGCCGCGACATCCTGGCGGACGTCCCGGCCGCCATCGACGCCGAGACCCTCACTGTCCTGCAACGGCGTGTCGCCGAGGTCCATGCGAGCGATGCGCTGCTCGACTACATCCAGGCGCTGGCGCGCGCCTCGCGCAACGGCACACAGTTCCAGGGCGGCCTGTCGACCAGGGCGGCGTTGTCGCTGCTGCGCGCCGCGCAGGCCTGGGCTCTGCTGCACCGTCACGCCGGCGTCCTGCCCGAGGACCTGCAGGCGGTCCTGCCCGCCGTCGTGGGGCATCGGCTGCGGGCGCGCGACACCACCGATCGCCGCGGCCCGGCCGAGCTCGCGAACGCGCTGCTCGAGGCCGTGCCGATTCCCTGAGGCGTGGCCGCCATGCGGCTCTTCAAGCCCGTGCGCGACTGGTCGCGTCGCTGGATACGGCGCCGCCAGGGCGCCGACACCGGGCCAGTCACCCTGCACCGCTCGCGCGTTTACATCCTGCCGACCGGGCTCGGGGTCGCATTCGCGGTCACCCTGTTCGCGATGCTCATGGGCTCGCTCAACTACGCCAACAACCTTGGACTCGGCTTGACGTTTCTGCTCGCCGCCCTCGGCCTGGTCGCGATGCACGCCTGTCACCGCAACCTGGTGGGACTGACGGTCGGCGCAGCCGGCAGCGACTCGCCATTCGCCGGCCAACCTGCCGTGTTCACCTTCTCGCTGGACAATCCGAGCCGCCTGCCGCGTATCGACATCGAGGTCAGCACGGAATCCGGTGAGGCAGCGCCGGTTACGATCCCGTCGGGCCTCGGCAGTCGCGTGGACTTGCGGGTGCCTACCGAACGCCGTGGCTGGGTTCGACTCGAGCGGCTCGAGGTCGCAACGCGTTTCCCGTTCGCCCTGTTTCGTGCCTGGGCCGTCCTGCATCCCGACGCGCGCTGCCTGGTCTACCCGCGCCCCGCCCAGGACGTGCCGCCGGCCCCGGCCGCTCCCGGGCAGGACGCCGGCAGCGGCGAGCAGCGCGGCGAGGACGACTTCGCCGGACTGAAGGACTACCACCCCGGCGATCCGCCACGTCGCATCGCCTGGAAGGCGCATGCCCGTGGCGGTGAGCTGCTGGTGAAGGAGTTTGCCGGCGCAGCCTCGCCGATCCTGCTATTCGACCTGGCGCGCACGCCGGGCGCCGATCTCGAGAGCCGCTTGTCGGTGATGTGCCGCTGGATCGTCGATGCGCACGCCGCCGGACAGGCGTTCGGGGTCGAGCTCGACGGCACGCGACTCGGTCCGGAGCCCGGCGAAGTCCAGCGACGCCGCTGTCTTGCCGCGCTGGCGCGCTTCGCCGTTCCAGATGAGCGCCGCGATGCGTGAGCTCGCGCAAGGTACGCGCCGCATAGGCTGGACGATCGCCGGCCTGCTCGCAGCGATCTTCCCGCACGCGCTGCACATGCGCTGGTGGGTGCCGTCCGTCGCGCTGGCGATCTGCGGCTGGCGGGTGCTGGCGGAAGTGCGCGGCTGGGCACTGCCCGGGCGGATCGTGCGCACGCTGGTGTCGCTGGGCGCGGCCGGGGTCATTCTCGCCAGTTACCAGTCGCTGACGGGACTCGATGCCGGGACGGCGCTGCTGGTGCTGATGGGCGCGCTCAAGTTGCTGGAGACACGCACACCGCGCGATCACGTCGTGCTCGTGTTCATCGGCTGGTTCCTGTGCCTCGCACAGCTGCTGTACGCCCAGGATCTCGTGTCATCCCTGCTGGTATTGCCGGCCGTGTGGCTGCTCTCGGCGGCGCTGCTCAATGTGTCGCGCCGCGGCGCCGACGGCCCCCCGCTCCAGCCCTTTCGCACGACCGGCAAGATGCTGCTCAAGGCGCTGCCGATGACACTGGTGCTGTTCCTGCTGTTCCCGAGGGTGGCCGGCAACTTCTGGGGCGTCCCGTCGCAGGAGCGCGCATCCACCGGCCTGAGCGACGAGATGTCGCCCGGCGACATTTCCGAGCTGACCGTCAACGACACGGTTGCGTTCCGGGTCCGCTTCGACGGCGAGCCGCCGCCGCCATTGCAGCGCTACTGGCGCGGACCGGTGCTCACCGAGTTCGACGGCTACACCTGGTCCCGGAGCCCTGCCCAGAGCTACTTCCGCATGCCGGTCGAGTTTGTCGGCGAGCCGGTCGACTATACGGTCACACTCGAGCCCACCGAGCAGCGGATCCTGTTCGCGCTGGACATGCCCGAGCAATGGCCGGACCAGATCGCCGAGCAGCGCTGGGACTACCAGTTGCGCACACCCCGGCCGATCGGCGCGGTCATCCAGTACCGGGCGCGCTCATACCCTCAATACCGGGCGGGCACGCAGCTGATGGCCGGCCTGCGCAATTCACATCTGCAGCTACCCGCCGGCCGCAATCCGCGTTCGGCGGCGCTCGCCCAGCGCATGCGCAGCGAGGTGGCCGACGATGCGGCGCTGGTGCGGGCGATCCTGGAAATGTTCCGGCAGCAGGAGTTCTACTACACGCTCACGCCGCCGAGGCTCGACCGGGACTCGGTGGACGACTTCTTGTTCAACACGAGGCGCGGCTTCTGCGGCCACTTCGCTTCGGCGTTCACGATGATGATGCGTGCTGCCGGCGTGCCGGCGCGCGTGGTGGGCGGCTACCAGGGCGGCGACTGGAACTCGCTCGGCGGCTACCTGATCGTGCGCCAGTCGCACGCGCACGCCTGGTCGGAGGTGTGGCTGGAGGGCCAGGGATGGGTCCGCGTCGACCCGACGGCCGCGGTCGCTCCCGAGCGCGTCGAGCGCGGGCTGGATTTCGCGCTGCCCGAGAGCGAGCAGGTTCCCGGCCGGGCATTGCGCCAGTCCGAACTGCTGTGGCAGGCGCGACTGGCCTGGGACGTGGTCAACGCGCGCTGGAACGACTGGGTAGTCAAGTTTTCCTCCGAAGACCAGAGCCGCTTGCTCGATGCGCTGGGTTTCGAGGACAGCGACTGGCAGCAACTCGCGCTGCTGCTCGGCGCCGCGCTCGCGGCGACGCTGGGCCTGCTCTCTGCATGGCTCGCCTGGGAATTCCGCGGCGCCCGCGCGGACCAGGCGACGCGCAGCTACCAGCGGTTCACCGCCCGGCTGGCGCGGCGCGGGCTGACCCGGCATGCCCACGAGGCGCCGCGTGATTTCCTCCGGCGCGTGCGAGAGGCGCGGCCGGATCTGACGGACCAGGCCTCGGCGATCACGGAACTGTACCTGGCGGCACGCTACCTGCCGGACAGCGGGCAGGGCCATCTCGCGGAGCTGCGTCGGCGAGTGAAGGGCTTCCGGCCATGACGCCGGCGCTGCTCGGCGTCCTGCTGGCGGCGGCCCTGATCATCGGCTGGATCCTGGGCCAACCGCTGCTGGCCGCGCGGCGGCGCCAGCGCCTGCGCCGCGCCTCGATCGGCGAGGCGGACCGCATGCTGTTGCGCCGCCGCCTGCCCCTCTACGCCGTGGTGCCGGGTTCGCTCAGGCAGCGCCTCGACGAGCTGATCGGCGTCTTCATCGCAGAGAAGGAGTTCGTCGGCTGCCACGGTCTCGACGGTCACGCGGACGATGAAGCTGATGATCGCGGCGCAGGCCTGCCTGCTGGTGCTCGGCCGCGACGAACACGTGTATGACGCACTGCGCTCGGTGCTGGTCTATCCCGGTCAGTTCATCGTGCCGGACGAGTGGCATGACGAAGACGGTGTCGTGACCGAGGAAGAGCAGGTCCTGTCAGGACAGACCTGGGACGTCAGCCGCATCCTGCTGTCCTGGGAAGACGTCAGGGCCGGCGGCCACGGCGCCGAACCCTACAACGTCGTCGTGCACGAGTTCGCCCACTACCTCGACCACGAGAGCGGCGGGGCCGACGGCGCGCCGGCCCTGGACGGGCCGGCCGCGCGCGCGCGCTGGGCCGAGGTGTTGCAGCAGGAGTTCGACGCCCTGCGCGACGCGGTGGAGCGCGAGGCGGACACCCTGCTCGATCCCTATGCGACTCAGGACGAAGCCGAGTTCTTCGCGGTGGCAAGCGAAGCGTTCATGGAGACCCCGACGCTGCTGCGCGACCAGCATCCGCGCCTGTACGCCGAACTGCAGACCTTTTACCGCCTCGATCCGGCGTCGTGGCGGACCGGGACCCGGGCCGACCCAGCCGCCTGAGAGTTATCTGCTCACGGCCGCGATGGGGCGCGCTCGCGGCCGAGCCAGAGCACCGCGGCGCCCGCGATGAACAGCAACAGCACCGACAGGATGCCGGCGCGCGTGCTGCCGGTGACGAGAGCCGTGACACCGACCAGGATCGGCCCGAGCACCGCGGCGAACTTGCCCATCATGTTGTAGAAGCCGAAGAACTCGCCCTGCTTGCCGGGTGGCACCAGCGAACCGAAGTAGGATCGGGACAGGGACTGCACGCCCCCCTGCACCAGCCCGATCACCACCGCCAGGCCGTAGAACTCCTCGACCGAGTCGAGCCGGTAGGCGCCGACGGTCGCGGCGGCGTAAACCGCCAGCGCAATGAAGATCCCGTTGCGCGCGCCGATGCGCCCGCCGAGCCAGCCGAATGCCAGCGCCGCGGGAAAGGCGATGAACTGGGTCAGCAGCAGCGCCGCAATCAGGTTCGACTGGTCGAACCCCAGGGACAGGCCGTAGTCGACCGCCATCTTGATGACGGTGTTCACGCCGTCGATGTACAGCCAGTACGCCAGCAGGAACCACACCAGCGGACGGTAGGCACGCAGGTGGGTGACCGTCGTCCGCAGTTCACTAAACCCGGCCTTCGCGGCGGCGGCCAGTCCGAGCGGCACCGCCGGCCGCGTTTCCCGCACGAACAGGATCGCAGGCAGCGAAAACACCAGCCACCAGGCCGCCACGGTCAGGAAGGAGAGCCTGACGGCTTCCGCCGCGGACTCGAGCCCGAACAGCTCGGGCTTGAGCGTCATCAGCACATTGACCGCGAATAGCAGACCGCCGCCGATGTAGCCGAGGGAATAGCCGTATGCCGAGACGAGGTCGAGCTCGTGGCGCTCCGCCACATCGAGCAGCAGCGCGTCGTAGAACGTCATCCCGCCCCAGAAGCCCAGCGACGCCAGGGCATATAGCGCCGCGGCAAGCTGCCATTCGCCCTTGCCCACCAGGTACAGCCCGCCCGTGGCCGCCGCGCCCAGCACGGTCGTCATGGTGAGCAGGCGCACGCGCGCGCCGCTGCGATCGGCGATCGCTCCCAGCAGCGGCGCCAGCAAGGCGATGATGAGGCTGGCGACCCCGTTCGCCAGCCCCAGGCGGAAGGTGCTGACCGCCGCCTCCGCGCCGACATTCCAGTACTGCTTGAAGAAGACCGGAAAGAATCCCGCCATGACGGTCGTGGCGAAGGCGGAGTTGGCCCAGTCGTACAGCGCCCAGGACACCACCGGCCGGCGCGTCAGCGCGGACTTCAAGGATTCGGCCTCATGGCCCGAGCATAGCCGCGGCGGGTGAAGGGCGATAGCGCACGGCGCACTCGGCGGTCCCGTCTTGCCCAGAGCGCTCCGTGCTGCCGTGGCCGCCCGCCGGGCGAGAGACCCGATGCGGCGAGCCTGGCCAAGGGCTCGTGCCTAGGGGGACAGTCCCCTGCGGGGACAGTCCCCAGGCGCGGGTCGAGGACGACTGTAGGCCTCTTGCGAGCGACTTTGGCTCGGCGGAGCGAGCAAGAGGCTCTACAGGAGTAGAGAGACCCGCGCGGCTGCGAGCGTTCCGCGGGGTGCCACGACCGGCGCCACAACGGGTGCCACAACGGGGACAGTCCCCTGCGGGGACAGTCCCCAGGCGCCAAGACCGGTGCCACAACGCGGACAGTCCCCGCCTCGGTGCCGCTTCAGGGGACAGTCCCCTACGGCGACAGTCCCCGCGGCGGCAGTCCCCCGTGGGTCAGGCCGCGATGGCCAGATGCTCCCGCGTCTCGCGGAACGAGACGTCGGGCGAGCGCTCCATGGCGAGCTGCAGGTTGACCCGGCTCGGCGCCAGGTAGACCAGCTCGCCCGCATGATCGATCGCCAGGTTGTCATGGGCGCGCGCGCGGAACTCTTCGAGTTTCTTCGGGTCCGCGCAGACCGTCCAGCGCGCCGTCGCCACGTTGACCGGCTCGAACGCGCACTGCACGCCGTACTCGTCCTGCAGGCGGAACGCGACCACTTCGAACTGCAGCTGCCCGACCGCTCCGAGAATCAGGTCGTTGTTGCGCAATGGCCTGAACAGCTGCGTCGCGCCCTCCTCGCAGAGCTGATCCAGGCCCTTCTGCAGCGCCTTGGCGCGCAGCGGGTCCTTCAGCACTGCGCGACGGAAGATCTCGGGCGCGAAATTGGGCACCCCGGTGAACATCAGCGGCTCGCCCTCGGTGAAGGTGTCGCCGATGTTGATGGTGCCGTGGTTGTGCAGGCCGATGATGTCGCCGGCGAAGGCCTCCTCGGCCTGCGCGCGGTCGGAAGCCATGAAGGTCAGCGCATCCGCGATGCGGACTTCCTTCGCCAGCCGGGAGTGCCGCAGCCGCATGCCGCGCTGGTAGCGGCCCGAACAGATGCGCATGAAGGCGATCCGGTCACGGTGCGCCGGATCCATGTTCGCCTGGATCTTGAACACGAAGCCGGTCAGCTTCTCCTCGGTTGCGACGACTTCCCGGGTGGTGGTCGCGCGCGGACGCGGCGCGGGCGCGTGCTCGACGAACGCCGCCAGCAGCTCCTCGACGCCGAAATTGCTGATCGCCGACCCGAAGAACACCGGGGTCTGTCGCGCGGCGAGATAGGCGGACGGATCGAACTTCGGTGCCGCGCCGGCGACGAGATCGACTTCCTCCCGGAACCTGCCGGCCATGTCCCCCAGAAACTCGCTGGCCGCCGCCGAGTGCAGCCCGTCGATCTGCAGGTTGCGGCCGACCCGCCCGCCGGCCACCGCATCATAGGCGTAGATGCGGTCCTCCAGCAGGTGATAGATGCCCTTCAGGGCACGCCCCATGCCGATCGGCCAGGTGACCGGGGCGCAGACGATGCCGAGCACTTTCTCGATCTCGTCGAGCAGCTCCAGCGGCTCGCGGCCTTCGCGGTCGAGCTTGTTGATGAAGGTCATGATGGGCGTGTCGCGCAGCCGGCAGACTTCCATCAGCTTGATGGTGCGCGCCTCGACGCCCTTGGCGCAGTCGATGACCATCAACGCGGAATCGACGGCCGTCAGCGTCCGATAGGTGTCCTCGGAAAAGTCCTCGTGCCCCGGGGTGTCCAGCAGGTTGACGATCCGCTCCCGGTACGGGAACTGCATCACCGACGAGGTCACGGAAATGCCGCGCTCCTGCTCCAGGCGCATCCAGTCGGAGGTCGCATGACGCGCCGCCTTGCGGCCCTTGACCGTCCCGGCCATCTGGATGGCACCGCCGAACAGCAGCAGCTTTTCGGTCAGCGTCGTCTTGCCGGCGTCGGGGTGCGAGATGATCGCAAAGGTCCGGCGGCGCTGAATTTCCTGCTGTAGAAGGTTCATCGTGGCGATCGAATGTCTGGCGGCCGCATACCGGGCGGGCGCGAGATTCTACCCGAAACCGCGCGGCATGCCGCGCGACGGGCTAGCGCGGCAGGGTCAGGTCCAGACGGTAGACGATGGCGTCTTCCCGCCCGCCCGGCGCCTGGTAGTAGCCCCGCCGCAGGCCCACCCGCTCGAATCCCGCGTGCTCGTACAGGGCGATGGCCGCCCGATTGGAGGGCCGGACCTCGAGGAACGCATCGGTAACCCCGGCCTCCCGCGCCCGGTGGAGCAAACGCCGCAGCAGGGCACGCCCGGCGCCGCAGCGGCGCAGCTGACGCGCGATGCACAGGTTGAGGATGTGGCACTCGCCGGCTCCCATGGACATGACGCCGTAGCCCGAGACGCCCCAGCGCGAGTCGACGATCCAGCAGTCGTAGCCCACCCGCAGGCAGTCGCGAAACACCTGCTCGCTCCAGGGAAACTGGTAGGCGGCATGCTCCAGCAACATCACCAGCGGGACGTCATCCGCGGTCATCGGGCGGAACTGGAAAGGCGGCGCGGCCAGCTGATCAGGCGCGGTGGCCATCGCGAACGAGCCTCCTCACGACCTTCAGGTCCTGCCAGGTCTTCGCCTTCTGCGCCGGGGTGCGCAGCAGGTAGGCCGGATGGTAGGTGACGATCACCGGCACGCCCGACGCCAGCGCATGCGTGGTGCCGCGCAGGCGCCCGAGGGCCGAGTCGGTGCCCAGCAGATTCTGCGCGGCCACGCGCCCCACGCACAGGATGACGCGCGGCGCGACCAGCGCGATCTGCCGGTGCAGGTAGCCGATGCAGGCTTCCGCCTCGGCGCGCTCGGGGTCGCGATTTCCGGGCGGGCGGCACTTCAGGATGTTCGCGATGAAGACCTGCCCGCCGATCGAGCCCGATCGCGCGCAGCATGAGATCGAGCAGCTGGCCCGCCGCGCCGACGAACGGCTCGCCCTGCCGATCCTCCTCGGCCCCCGGCGCCTCGCCGATGACCATCAGGTCGGCCTGCCGGTCGCCGACGCCGAACACCGTCTGGGTGCGGGTCTCGCACAGCGCGCAGCGGCGGCAGTCGCGAACTTCGGCCTGCAGCGCCGTCCATGCCGCGTGGGCCGCGCCACCGGCGCCCGCGTTGCGCGGCAGGTAGCGCGTGATGCCCAAATCGTCGAGAGTTGCCGCCCGCCGCAGGTCCATCGGGGATTCCTACCCGGCAGCGTCGCGGGGCCGGCGGCGCGTCCGCCGCCATAGCCACACCAGCGGGGCGGAGAGCCCGAATCCGGCAAACAGCGCCAGCAGGACAGCCGGCGGATCGAGCGCGATGAGCGCGAACACCACCGGCACCAGCAGCAGCTTCGAGTACCGCACCCGCTCTCCCGCCGCACGGTCCTTGAAACTGGGGTAGGAAAAGCGGCTGACCATCAGTGCGCCGGCCGAGGCCGTTACCACGAAGGCGAGTGTCAACCCGGCGAGCCCTTCGATCTGGTACTTGTGCGCGAGCCAGACGAAGGCCGCCACGATGGCCGCGGCCGAGGGACTGGGGAGACCCTCGAAATAGCGCTTGTCGGCGGTGGCGGCCCGCGCGTTGAACCGCGCCAGGCGCATCGCGGCCGAGGCGACATAGAAGAAGGCCGCGACCCAGCCGAAACGTCCCCAGGCGGTGCCGTACTCGACGATTCGCGCCATGCCCCACTGGTAGCAGACGATGGCCGGCGCCAGGCCGAACGACACCATGTCGGCCATGCTGTCGAATTCCTTGCCGAACTGGGTGTCCGTTCCGGTCAGGCGCGCCACGCGCCCATCGAGGCCATCGAACAGCATGGCGACGAATATCGCGATGCCGGCACGCTCGAAATTGCCGTCGATCGCCGCGATGACCGCATAGAACCCGGAGAACAGGCAAGCCGTGGTCAGCAGATTGGGCAGCAGGTAGATGCCGCGGCGACCGTTGGCGGGATTGGTATCGGGGCTCATTGGCGACGATGTTTCCGGTGGGTTCGACCCAGAGCACGCATGATAGGGTTCTGCCGCCGGCGTCACAACGCGAGCGCCGGCGCGTGGCGTGCGGCGTGGCCTGCCCCTAAGATACCGGGCTGTAGGGCCGGCGCGCCCAGCCATGGATACCCGCATGCGGCTCTCGCGATACCCGATCCAGAACCTCAAGGAAGTCCCTGCCGACGCGGAGGTGGTCAGCCACCAGCTGATGCTGCGCGCCGGGCTGATGCGCCGGCTGGCGGGCGGCCTGTACACCTGGCTGCCGCTGGGGCTGCGCGTACTGCGCAAGGTCGAGGGCATCGTCCGCGAGGAGATGGATCGCGCCGGCGCGCTCGAGGTGCTGCATGCCGGTCGTACAGCCCGCCGAGCTGTGGATGGAGTCGGGCCGCTGGGACCAGTTCGGCCCGGAGCTGCTGCGGCTGAAGGACCGCCACGATCGCGACATGGTGCTCGGCCCCACCCACGAGGAGGTCATCACCGACCTGGCGCGCCGGGAGCTCAAGTCCTACAGGCAGCTGCCCGTGAACTTCTACCAGATCCAGACCAAGTTCCGCGACGAGATCCGGCCGCGCTTCGGCGTGATGCGCGCCCGCGAGTTCATCATGAAGGATGCCTACAGCTTCCACGACACGCCGGCCTCGCTGCAGGAAGGCTACCAGCGCATGCACGACGCCTACACGGCGATCTTCACCCGCATGCGGCTGGACTTCCGCGCCGTGCTGGCCGACACCGGCGCCATCGGCGGCAGCGCGTCGCAGGAGTTCCACGTGCTCGCCGCATCCGGCGAGGATGCCATCGCGTTCTCGCGACGCGGGCGACTACGCCGCCAATCTGGAGATGGCGGCCGTGCTTGCCGCCGACGACTCCGCGCCCGGCGCCGGGCGCGCCGCTGGCGCGAGTCGCCACGCCCGGGGCGCGATCCATCGCCGAGGTCAGCGCCTGTCCTCGGGCTGCCCGCCAGCCGCGTCGTCAAGACGCTGCTGGTCGAAGGCGCAGACGGCGGCGCGATCGCGCTGCTGGTCCGCGGCGATCACGAACTGAACGCCGTCAAGGCGCAGAAGCTGCCCGGCGTCGCCGCGCCATTGCGCATGGCCGACGCCGCGCGCATCGCCGAGGCGACGGGCTGCGAACCCGGCTTCCTCGGACCGGTCGGCCTCGAGCTGCCCGTCTACGCCGATCACGCGGTGCTCGCGCTGGCCGACTTCGCCTGCGGCGCGAACGAGCGCGACGCCCATCTCACCGGCGTCAACTGGGTGCGCGATCTGCCGGAGGCCACGCCGGTGGACATCCGCAATGCCGTGGAGGGCGACCCCAGCCCCGCTGGCCAGCGGCACGCTGCAAGATCGCGCGCGGCATCGAGGTCGGCCACATCTTCCAGCTCGGCAGCAAGTACAGCGAGGCGCTGGGCGCCACGGTGCTCGACGAACAGGGCAAGTCGATCGTCATGCACATGGGTTGCTACGGCATCGGCATCACGCGAGTCGTCGCCGCCGCCATCGAACAGAACCACGACGATCGCGGCATCATCTGGCCGGAGCCGCTGGCGCCGTTCCAGGTCGTCATCGTGCCGCTCAACTGGGCCAAGTCGGCGCGGGTGCGCGAGGCCGCGGAGGATCTCTACCGGGCACTCACGGCCGCGGGCGTCGAGGTATTGCTCGACGACCGCGACGCCCGGCCTGGAGTGAAGTTTGCGGATGCCGAGCTGATCGGCATCCCGCACCGTGTGGTCGTCGCCGAACGCGGCCTCGATGCGGGGCAGCTCGAGTACCGCCATCGCCGCGCCGAGAGCAACGAGGACCTGCCGCTGGCCACTGCGGTCGAGGCCCTCTGCGCCCGCCTCGGCGCGAGGCACTGAGCGGGGACGCACCCGTGAGAGCTGGCTTCGCACTCGCCACGGTCTTGAGCGCACTGCTGCTGGCCACGCCGGCCGCGGCCGTCGAGCGCCAGCGGGAACCCGGGCTGAAAGCCGTCATCGAGGCAGCCCTCGCCTCCAAGCCCTGCTTCGAGGGCAAGTACGACGACGTCGTCTGGTATGCGCTGATGCAGGAACGCGTCGAGGCGCGGCTGCGCCGCCATTCGCAGGATCTGCGTCTCGGCGACGACCTCACCGCCGCGGCCAGGCGCATCCTGGAAGCCGTGCACTGCGAGGCGCGCAAGCACGCGATGCTGCGCGACCGGCCGCAACTGGTGCTCGCCGTGATCGACGTCGAAAGCGCCTTTGACCCGTTCGCGGTCTCCTACGCGGGCGCGGTCGGACTGATGCAGATCATGCCCTTCTGGCCGACCGAACTCGGCCTGAAGAACGAGGACCTGATCGACGTCGAGCTGAACATCCGCATGGGGACGAGCATCCTCGCGCACTATCTGGAGCGCGAGCGCGGCGACTATCGCCGCGGGCTGGCGCGCTACAACGGCAGCCTCGGGCGACGAACCTATCCGGACCTGGTGCTCGAGCGGCTGCGGTCCCGCTGGAGCATGTAGCCAGCCTCAACAGGTCCTGAAGCCGCTTTCCCGCGGCGCGGCGGCCAGCGGCAGCTCTTCCACTTCCACCCGGTCGACGCGCGCCAGCGGCGGCCCGTGGGACAGCCAGGACAGCAGCGACTCCACTGCGGCCGCGGCGCCCACGGCAAGGACTTCGACGGAGCCGTCGGGCAGATTCCGGGCCTGCCCCGCGACGTCGAGTTCGGCCGCGCGCGCGGCTGCGCTGGCCCGGAAATAAACGCCCTGCACCCTGCCGAAGACGCGGGCGCGTCGCGCCACTCGCCGCTCGCCGGCCACGGGACGGGTCAGTACACCGCGTCGCGAGCGCGGCGCGCGGCGTCGAGCGCCTCGACCGCCACCCTGCGCGCCTCGACCGCGGCATGCTGCGCCCCGCGATAGTCGAAGCGCTGCAGCAGGGTCTGCGCTTCGTCGACCAGCCGCTCCGCTTCGGCAAGCCGCTCCGGCGCCGCGTCGCCGGCACCGGCCGCCTGCGCGGCACGCACGGCCTGGCGCGCATCGCTCATCTCCTGCACCGGCGCACCCGTGCACGAGGCGAGCCCGGCCAGCAGCATTACGATGAGTAGCTTGGTCGGCTTAAGCATCTGATCACGCTGAAAAAACGAACTAGAGCTTGCAGGGGCACGCTGGCAGCGTCAAGCGCGCGCCGGGCGGGTTCCGGGCAAGCACGTTGCGCAGGCGCCGCGTATCCTTCCGTCCGGCGCGCACGCTGCGGCAAGCCCATGGCATTAGCGGAGAATTTGCTCATGTCCGAGATTCTGGTGCTGTTCTATTCTCGCCACGGCGGCACGGCTGAACTGGCGCGGCAGGTGGCGCGTGGCGTCGACAGCGTGCCCGGCGCGTCGGCCAGGCTGCGCACCGTGCCGCCGGTCGCTGCCGTCACCGAGCGCGCCGCACCGCCGGTCCCGGAATCCGGCGCGCCGTACGCGGAGCTGGCGGATCTCGAAAGCTGCGCTGGGCTCGTACTCGGCAGCCCGGTGCGGTTCGGCAACATGGCCGCCCCGCTGAAGGCGTTCCTCGAGACGACCTCGGCGCTGTGGCTATCCGGCGGCCTGTCAGGCAAGCCCGCTGGCGTCTTCACATCGGGCCAGACCCCGCATGGCGGACAGGAATCGACCTTGCTGACCATGATGGTGCCGCTGCTGCACCACGGCATGCTGCTGGTCGGCGTGCCGTTCACCGAGACCGCGATGCAGAAAACGCGCGGTGGCGGCACCCCCTACGGAGCGAGCCGGGTGGCCAGGGACAGCGACGTACCGGGCGTCACGGACGATGAGCGCGCCATCGCGCAGGCCCTGGGCAGGCGTGTGGCAGCGGCCGCCGTGGCGCTGCGCGGTGCGGAACTGTGACCACCCGCCGCCAGCAGGCCCTGCGCTGGACGGTGCTGGCCATCTGGGCCCTGCTTGGCCTGTCGGTACTGCCGTGGCTGCTGCCCGAGGGGGACAGCTCACTGCCCTATGTGGCGCTGGCATTCGTGCTCGGGCCGCTGCTGCTGCCGCTGCGCGGCCTTTGGCTTGCGCGCCGCTACACCTATCGTTGGGCTCCCCTCGCGCTGGCTCCAGTGATGCTGGTGGCCTTGACCGAGTTCGTCGCCAATGCGGCATCGCGCGGCTACGCCCTCGCCTCGAGCATTCTGGCTTTCGCGGCACTGGCGGCCATCGTCGCCGCGCTGCGTGCGGGGTCGGTGCGTGGCGACCCGCAGATCAAGGCAGCTCGAGCACCTGCTTCGCCAGGGGAATCGTGAGCCGCCGCTGGGTGGCGAGCGATGCCGCGTCGAGCCGGTCCAGCAGGCGGCAGAGCGCGCCGAAATCGCGCGGGGCGTGACGCTGCAGGAACGCCAGCGTCTCCGGCGGCAGCTCGAGCCCCAGCGCATGCGCCCTGCCCAGCAGGGCGTCCCCCTGCTCGGCCTCCGGCAGCGGCTTCAGCACGTGCTGGCTGGCGGCGCTGAAACGCGAGGCCAGGTCGGCCAGCCCGAAAGGTACGCGCGCGGGCAGGTTCAGGGCCGACAGCACCAGCCGCCCGCCCTGCTCCTGCAGTTCGTTGTGCAGGGAGAACAGGGCGCGTTCCCAGCCGGCATTCCCGGCGACCCGGTCGACGTCGTCGAGCAGCACGGCGTCGAGGCGCTCGTAGTTCGCAAGCAGCGCCGGCCCGGCCGCCATCGTGCGCGCCAGCGGCACGTACGCGACGGGATGCCCGTGATCACCGAGCCGTACGCAGGTTGCCTGCAGCAGGTGGGTCTTGCCGGCACCCGCCGGGCCGGCTATCCAAAGCACCGGCTGCCGCGGACCCGTCCGGAGGGCGCACAGCTCTTCCACCGCGGCGAGATTGCTGCCGGCGCGAAATGTCTCGAAGCGCGACGACACTTCGAGCTGCACGCCGAGGGGCAGCTGCTGCATGCGTCTCAGGCCAGCCGGCGGCGTTCGCGCGACACGGCGATCGCCTTGCGGGTGTAGATCGAGACGTAGTCGATGCCGCTGACGACGGTGGTGACGAACATGGCCGCGCCAAGCACGATCACCACGCTGCCGGGCACCAGCGTGCTGGCCGCGTTCGCGATGACCATGAGAACGTACACGAGTTGCAGGACCGTATTCAGCTTGCTCGGCAGCGTCGGGCGGCCCTCCAGTGGCCCGAACAGCGCCCGGTACACTGCGGCACCACCGGCGATCACCAGGTCACGCGCCACCGCCACCGCGGCCAGCCAGAACGGCACCATGCCAAGCACCGTGAGGGTGATGAAGACGCTGACCAGCAGCAGCTTGTCGGCAACGGGATCGAGGATCTTGCCCAGCTCGGTGGTCCACTCGAAGCGCTTCGCCAGGTACCCGTCCAGACCGTCGGAAACCGCCGCGACCAGAAACAGCAGCAGCGTCCAGCCGTAGCGCTCGTCGATCAGCGTCCAGACGACCGGGACTGTCAGCAGGATCCGCAGTACGCAGATGAGATTTGGAATGCTGGAGAGGGTCACGGCTGCCAGCGGAAAACATAGTCGCCTTCTGGCTGTGGCCGCAGCCGCCGGTCTGACTGCAAGGCGCGCAGCAGCGCCGCCGCGTCACCCCGCACGGTGACCGCGAACACGACGCTGTCCGGGCCGACCTCGCGAACCGTCAGGTCGCGCACCGCGGAGACCGAGCCGAGATACGACGACGCGGCCGTGAAGTCAGCGGCGCTGTTCACGCCCAGCAAGGTCAGCATGACGTCCGCCGCGCTCGCGCCGGGCGCCGAGGCGTAGGTCTGCGCGTAGCGGTCCGCCGCGAGATGCACCCCCGCGTCCAGACCGCCGCGCGCCTGGAAGCTGCCCCCGGCGCCGGCGAAGCTCCAGTCGATGACGTAGCTGCCTCCCATCGGGCGGGCCTGGCCGACCAGGGCGCCCTGCAGGCCGGCCTCGCGCGCCGCCGCCGCCAGCGCGGCAAGGTCGCCCGCCCAGACCTGCTGCAGACGTTCGCGTCCAGCCTGAGAGCCCGCCGGCCAGCGCAGCGGCAGCCCGCGCTGCGCGGCGGCCGCCTCGACGGCGGCCCGTTCCGGCGCGTTGGAGGCGGCCGTGACCAGTTCGATGGCCCCACCCCGGTCCAGCGCCAGCCACACCTCGGTGACCGGGCGCTCGCTGCCCCAGTAGGGCAAGCCGGCGGCGGCGACGGCGCTGTCCAGCGCGTCCCGGTCGAAGACGATCGCCAGCCGGCCGCCGGCCACGCGCCGATAGGAGCGCACGTAGCGGACCGGATCCTGCAACAGCGGGGCGACCGCGGGCAGACCGGCGGCATCCCGCCGTCCGGTGATCCGCACCAGCACGTCAGCAAGCCCGGCCGCGAACTGCTCGGACTGGGTGAGCCCCGCCGCCGGCACCTCGGCCAGGTAGAGGTTGGGCAGGTTCTCGGCCGCGGCCGCGCCGGCCAGCAGGGCCAGCCCCAGCGACAGACCGGCGGCAGCCGATGCAATGCGAAGCCGCGGCCGGGGCTGATCGGGACTCGATTCGTGCATGCGTCTTCCTGCCAGCACCTGGACCCGGGCACCATGTCCGGGCCGAGGTACAATATTAGCTCACCCCGCGCGCCTGGCCGCGCCCAGACCTCACCAGGGCCCGCATGAACGACAGACCCTCCCTGACCTATCGGGACGCCGGCGTCGATATCGACGCCGGCGAGGCGCTGGTGGAGCGCATTGCGCCACACGTCCGGCGCACCCGCCGCGCCGGGGTGCTGGGCGGGCTTGGCGGCTTTGGAGCGCTGTTCGAGTTGCCGGTGGGGCGCTGGCGGCAACCCGTGCTGGTCTCCGGCACCGACGGCGTCGGCACGAAGCTGCGCCTCGCGCTGGACACTGGCCGGCATGACGGAGTGGGTATCGACCTGGTCGCGATGTGCGTCAACGACGTGCTGGTGCAGGGCGCCGAGCCGCTGTTCTTTCTCGACTACTACGCGACCGGCCGCCTGGACGTCGACGTGGCCGAGCGGGTCATCGCCGGAATCGCCGAAGGATGCGTCCAGGCCGGCTGCGCGCTGGTCGGCGGCGAGACGGCGGAGATGCCCGGGATGTACCACGGTCCCGACTACGACCTGGCAGGGTTCTGCGTCGGGGTGGTCGAGAAGTCCCGCATCCTGGACGGCGCCGCGACCCGCTCGGGCGATGCCGTCATCGGACTGGCCTCGTCGGGCCCGCACTCGAACGGATTCTCGCTGATCCGCAAGCTGCTGGCCGTCACCGGCGCCGATGAGGGCACCCGCATCGGCGACGCGTCCCTGTACGACCTGTTGCTCGCGCCGACGCGTATCTACGTCCGCGCGGTGCTGCCGCTGCTCGAGTCGCCCGACATTCACGGCATCGCTCACATCACGGGGGGCGGCCTGCTGGAGAACATCCCGCGGGTCCTGCCGGAAGGCCTCGGAGTCCGCCTCCAGCGCGCCGCGTGGCATCCCGCCCCGCTGTGGGACTGGATCCAGCGCAGTGGCAATATCGCCGACGGCGAGATGCACCGGACCTTCAACTGCGGGATCGGCATGACACTGCAGGTGGCGCCCGGCGCTGCCGGGCGCGTCGTCGAGGCGCTCTGCGCGAGCGGCGAGGACGCGCGGATCATCGGCGAGGTGACCGCGAGGCCCGGGGTCGTCATCGAGTGACTGCCCGGCCGCTCTCGATCGTCGTGCTGATTTCCGGCGAGGGCACCAACATGGAGGCCGTGGCGCACGCCTGCCGGGAGGGCCGGGTGCGCGCGCGGGTCAGTGCGGTGGTCAGCGATCGCGAACGGGCCGGCGGGCTGGCGCGCGCGGCGCGACTCGGCATTCCAACCGAGCTGCTACCGGCCGAGGGTCATTCCGATCGGGCCGCCTACGGCGATGCGCTGGCCGCGCTCGTCGGCGGCCACTCGCCCGATCTGGTGCTGCTGGCCGGGTTCATGCGCATCCTGGCGCCCCGCTTCATCGCCCGTTTCGGGGACCGGTTGCTCAACATCCACCCCTCCCTGCTGCCCGCCTACCCGGGCCTCGCGACGCACCGGCGGGTGCTCGAGGCGGGCGAGCACTTTCACGGCTGCACCGTGCATTTCGTCACCGACCAGCTCGACGCCGGGCCGGCGGTCATCCAGGCGCGCCTTGCGGTCGCGCCGCAGGACACGGAACAGACGCTTTCAGCGCGCGTTCAGCGATGGGAACACATCATCTTTCCCGAGGCTGCGGGCTGGTTCGCCGAGGGACGCCTGTCGTGCCGCGATGGCGCCGCCTGGCTCGACGGCGTGCGGCTGGAGGAGCCGATCTTGAGGACAGAAGCATGAACGGATTGATGCGGGCCGGCTGGCTGACACTGACCCTCGCCCTGGGGCTGCCCGGCACGTCGCTGGCCGCGCCTGACGCGGCCCTCACGCCGTTCTCCGCCGAGTACAGCGTGCGGTACGCCAGCTTCAAGGTAGGTGACAGCCGCTTCGAGCTGAAGCGAGGCAGCAGCCCCACCGACTGGATCTTCGAGTCCCGCGCGGACGCGACCGGACTTGCGCGACTGTTCGCCAGCGGTGCCTTGGTCCAGACCAGCTGGATGAAGGTGGACGGCACGAACGTCAGGCCGCAGCGCTTCAGCTTCAACGACGGCATGCAGAAGTCCGACGAGGACATCTCGCTCGACTTCGACTGGGCGGCCGGCCGGGTCAGCGGAACCGCCAAGGGCAAGCCGGTCGACGCCGCGACGACCGCGGGCCTGCAGGATCCGGGATCAATCCAGATCGCCACCATGCTGGCGCTGCTCAGCGGGCGGCAGCCCGGCGCCATCCCGATGATCGACGGCGCGAAGATCAAGGTCTACGACTACATCCTGGTGCGCCGCGAGCGCCTCGACACCCCAGCCGGCTCCTTCGACACGGTGGTCTACACCAGCCAGGGGCGCGGCAGCCAGCGCATCGCCACCATGTGGCTCGCGCCGGAGCTGGACTTCATGCCGGTCCAGCTGGAACAGCACCGCAAGGGCAAACGGACCTTCGGCATGTACCTGAAGAAGTACCGCGCGCTGGAGTAGTCAGGTGCGCGGCAGCGTCACACCCTGCTGCCCCTGGTATTTTCCGCCGCGGTCCCGGTAAGAGGTCTCGCAGACCTCGTCCGACTCGAAGAAGAGCAGCTGGGCGACACCTTCATTGGCGTAGATCTTCGCCGGCAGCGGCGTGGTATTGGAAAACTCCAGCGTCACGTGACCCTCCCACTCCGGCTCCAGGGGGGTGACATTCACTATTATTCCGCAGCGCGCGTAGGTGCTCTTGCCGAGACAGACCACCATCGCGCTGCGCGGAATCCGGAAGTACTCGACGGTACGGGCCAGCGCGAACGAATTCGGCGGGATGATGCAGATATCCGCCTTCTGGTCGACGAAGCTGTTGACGTCGAAATTCTTCGGGTCGACGATCGTCGAGTTGATGTTGGTGAAGATCTTGAATTCGTCCGCGCAGCGCACGTCGTAGCCATAGCTCGAGGTTCCGTACGACACGATCCTGCGCCCGTCCACCGCGCGGACCTGCTCGGCGGCGAACGGCTCGATCATGCCGTGCTGCTCGGCCATCCGGCGGATCCAGCGATCCGACTTGATGCTCATGCGTCGTCCTCGATGCTGATGTTCGGAAACGCCGCGGCGCGGCCCGCGGCAGCCAGCGACAGCTGCGCCGCGGCGCGCCTGGCGATCTGCAGGTAGGCGCTCGCGGCCGGCGAATCCGGGTCGCCGACGACGGTCGGTCGGCCGGCATCGGCCAGCTCGCGGATCCGGAGCGACAGCGGCAGTTCACCGAGCAGCGGCGCGCCGTACTGCTCGGCCATGCGCCGGCCGCCGCCCTCGCCAAAGACGTGCGAGGCGTGCCCGCAGGCCGGGCAGACGTGCACGCTCATGTTCTCGACGATCCCGAGCACGGGGATGTTCACCTTGCGGAACATCTGCAGCCCTTTGCGCGCATCGAGCAGCGCGATGTCCTGCGGAGTGGTCACCACCACGGCGCCGCTTACCGGCACGCGCTGGGCCAGGGTCAGCTGGATGTCGCCGGTGCCCGGCGGCATGTCGACGACCAGGTAGTCGAGTTCGCCCCAGCGGGTGTCGCCGAGCAGCTGCGTCAAGGCCTGGGTCACCATGGGGCCGCGCCACACCATGGGTTGTTCCTCGTCGACCAGGAAGCCGATGGACATCACCTTGATGCCGTGGTTCTCCGGCGGGTCGAAGGTCTTGCCATCCGCGGTCGTCGGGCGCTGTCCCGCGAGGCCCATCATCCGCGGCTGACTGGGGCCGTAGATGTCGGCGTCGAGCAGGCCCACACGCGCACCCTGGGCGCGCAGGGCCAGCGCCAGGTTCGCCGCCACCGTCGACTTGCCGACGCCGCCCTTGCCGGAAGCCACGGCGATCACATTGGCCACGCCTGGCAGCGGCTTGACCGCGCGGTTGGCGACGAAGGCCGGGATGCGCGCGGACAGCTCGAGGGCGAACTCGCCCGGGTAGCCTCGACCCGCCAGATGGGCCGCCAGCGGTCCCCTCAGGGCGGCCTCGTAGCCGCCTATCGGGAAGCCGTAGCGCAGCGCGATGTGCAACCCGCCGGCGGTCGTGACCGACGCGACGGCGTCCGCGGCACCCAGCGACAGGCCGAGCGCCGGATCGACGAATTCCGCGATCGTCGCAGCCAGCTGGTCATCGGACGGCAGGGACATGCTTGCGTCTCCGGCGGGGGTCCGGGATTGTAGCGGAAGCACCACGCGGGCAGGCGCCGGCCCACCCCTGTGGCATACTTCGGCAGATAGAAAAGCGTTGGCGCGGCCGCCCGGGTCGACCGGAGGGCATTCACGTCCCGGGCTTGCCGGGCCGATGCGGGACGAGGCCGGCCGACGGCGACAGACCAAAGGACCTGGATGGCACTTTTCAGCGCGTTCCGTGCCGATCGCCTGCTCGCAGAGATACGCGACGCCGGCGATCCCGAGAGCCCCAAGGCCAAGCGCGCCCTGGAGAAGCTCAAGGGGCTCGGTCCCACCGCCATCGAACCGATCGTCGACGCGCTCGCCGCGGCCAACAAGCCCGAGACCATCGCGTTTGTCGACGTGCTCACCAGCCTGCTCGACAACAAGACCTTTCCGATCTACGCCAAGGCGCTGACGGAAGCCAATCCGCGGGCCGTGGCCGGGGTCGCCTGGGCGATGTGCTCGGCCCGCTCCTTCTCGCCGAACCTGCTGCTCGACCTGCTCGCCCAGCCGGGCGTTTCCAAGCCGGCGGTGCTGAACGTGATCGGCGCGCACAAGAGCCGCCTGAGCATGCGCGACCTGCTGAATGCGGCCTATGTCCAGGACACCGCCGAGAAGGCGGCGTTGTTCAAGATCATCGCCGAGATCGCCGACGAGGACTCGCTGGACGAATTACTGCCGCGGGTCGAGGGCAAGGATCCGATCGCCCGCATGCACATCATCTCGGTGCTGTCCCGCTTCAACCAGCCACGCGTGCGCGCGGCCCTGCAGGCGACGCTGAAGGACCCGCACAAGCTGGTGCGGACCGCGGCACTGCAGGCCATTGCCAGCATGCCGGGGGAGATCGACCCGGCGATGGTGGCGCCGCTGCTGCGCGACAGCGAAGTCGAGGTGCAGAACCAGGCAGTCGACCTGCTGTGCAAGTCGCGCCACCCCGATACGGTGCGGCACCTGGTGGACATCCTGCAGGACGAGTCCGAGTACACCCGCCGCGCCGCGGTCGAGGTGCTCAATGAGGTCGGCGATGAGCGCTCGATCAAGTTCCTGCTGAACGCCATCAAGGACAGCGACTGGTGGGTGCGCACCCGCGCCGCCGACGCGCTGGGCAAGATCGGTGGTCCACGCGTCATCAACGCCGCGCTGTCGCTGGTCAATGACCGCGACGAGGACGTGCGCCGCACGGCCATCGAGATCCTCAACCAGACGCGCGACGAACGCGCGGTCAACCACTTGATCGAGGCGACCCGGGACAGCGACTGGTGGGTCAGCGAGCGCGCGGTGGACGCGCTCGGCGCCATGGCCAATCGCAAGGCCGTGCCGCGGCTGGTAGAGATGGTCAGCACCAACCCCAAGTCGATCGCCACCGTGGTGCGCGCCCTCGGCAAGATCGGCGATCCCCGCGCGATCGATGCGGTCTATGCCGCGCTGGACCGGACCGAGACCGACGCGCGGGTGTCGGCCGTCGAGGCACTGGTGAAGATGGCGGACGACCGCACGGTCGACGACATACAGTTGCGCCTGCAGCCGCTGATGACCTCGGTCGAGGACACGGTCTGCGCCGCGGCCCAGCGGGCCGTGGCAGAGCTCGACTCGAAGTTCGGTTCGTCGCTGGGCCGCAGCATGCCATCGCTCACCGCCACGACCGGCAGCCGCTCGATGTCGCGCACGCCCAAGCCCGCGCCCCCGCCGCCGCCGGAGGGTCACGCCAAGACCCTGCTGGTCGAGCCCGCCGACGTCGCCAAGATCATTCACGCGGAAGAGGCCGCGTCGGCGACGATGGACATCAACGCCCTCAAGGAAGGAGACCTGCTGGAAGGCCGCTACAAGTACATCGAGCGCATCGGGCGCGGCGCATTCGGCACCGTGCTGCTGTTCGAGGACACCGTCGTCCACGAGCGCCTGATCCTCAAGTTCCTCAACCCCAACGTCGCCCAGGACGAGGAGATGATGCAGCGTTTCGTGCACGAGCTGCGCTACAGCCGCAAGATCACGCATCCGCACGTCATCCGCATCTACGACTTCCTCAAGATCCGCGGGCTGTACGCCATCTCGATGGAGTACTTCGAGTCGCACACGCTCGGGGCAGAGATCATCGACGGCAAGCCCATGCCGATCGGCAAGGCGGTGCGCTACTGCGCGGACATCGCCAGCGGCATGACGGTCGCGCACAAGGCCGGGGTCGTGCATCGCGACCTCAAGCCCGCCAACGTGCTGATCAACGACGAGGGACTGGTGAAGATCGTGGACTTCGGCGTGGCCGCGGTGCAGCGCGAGGGCGACACCCAGCTCACCAAGACCGGCTACGTGATCGGCTCGCCCAAGTACATGGCGCCCGAGCAGATCCTGGGCAAGAAGGTCGACATGCGCGCCGACGTCTACTCGCTCGGGGTGATCCTCTACGAGATGGTGACCGGCGGCCCGCCGTACCATCGGGGCGACCACATGTCGGTGATGTACCAGCACGTGCAGGGCAAGGCCCGGCCGCCGATCGAAGCCAACCCGGACCTGCCCCCGGCCCTGTCCGACCTGGTGACAAAGGCCATGGCCGTCGACAAGACCAAGCGCTTCCAGACCATGGAAGAACTGCGACTGGCGCTCGAGCCCTTCTTGTGATTCACTTTTTCGTCAATGCCACGCATTGACGCCTTTCTGAAGCTCGGTCTAGCCCAGGGGTGCTCGGACGTGCACCTCGCGGTGGGCGTGCCGCCGATGCTGCGCATCAATGGCGACCTCGTGCCCATCCGTTTCCGCGACCTCGGCGGTCCGGAGCTCGAGACCTACATCAACGAAATCCTGACCCGCAACCACCAGGACCGCTTTCGCTCGGGCGAAGACCTCGACTTTTCCTACGTCTCCGAGGAAGGCGGCCGGTTTCGCGTCAACGTGTTCCGCAAGGAATCGGGAGTCGGCGCGGTGTTCCGCTCCATTCCCAGCGAGCTGCCTTCGCTCGAGAAGCTGGGCCTGCCGCCGATCGTGACCCGGCTCTGCGATTACCACCAGGGCATGGTGCTGGTCACCGGCTCGACGGGCACCGGCAAGTCGACCACCCTGGCCGCGATGATCGACCTGCTCAACACCACCCGCAGCCTGAATATCGTCAGCCTCGAGGACCCGATCGAGTTCGTTCACCGCAGCAAGCAGAGCCAGGTGATCCAGCGCGAGCTGGGCACTCACCTGCCGAGCTTCGCGGAGGGTGTCCGCGCCGCCATGCGCGAGGATCCCGACGTCATCCTGGTCGGCGAGCTGCGCGATGCCGAGACCATCTCCATGGCGATGACCGCGGCCGAGACCGGCCACCTGGTGCTCGGCACGCTGCACACCACCAGTGCCGTCAAGTCGATCGACCGCATCATCGACGCGCTGCCCATCGAGGAGCGCGAGCAGACCAAGAGCTTCCTGTCGCAGAGCCTCATCGCGGTGGTGACGCAGGTGCTGGTCAAGCGCCCGGACGGTCGCGGGCGCAAGGCGGTTTGCGAAGTCCTGTCCATGACCCGGGCGATCGCCAAGCTGATCCAGACCGACCAGACCCACCAGATTCCGGCGCAGCTGCAGACCGGCAAGGACCAGGGCATGCAGCTGCTGGACCAGGCGCTGCTCGCGGCGGTGCAGGCCAAGGAGATCGACCCGGACGACGCCTACATGCAGGCCAACGACAAGAAGCTGCTGGCCAAGTTCGTGGTGGACCGCAGCCTGGTCCCGCAGTTCGACATGGCACCGGGCTGAGGTCGCGCCGTGCCACGCATCGACGAGTACCTCGAGGAGATCCTCAAGCGCGACGGCTCGGACCTGCATTTCATGGCGGGCGACCCGGCGCGGATCCGCCGTTTCGGGCAATTGTCGCCGCTGCGGCCCGAGCGCCTGGGCGCGGACATGGTCCGCGAGACGCTCTACGAGATCATGCCGCGACAGGCAATCGAGCGCTTCGAGGACCGCGAGGGCGCGGACTTCGCCTACAGCATGAGCGGGCAGGCGCGCTTCCGCTGCAACGTGATGCGCCACCTGAACGGCATGGGCGCGGTGTTTCGCGCCATCCCTTCCAAGGCCAAGACCCTCGACCAGCTCAACATGCCGGATGCGGTGCGCAACCTCTGCAAGGTCAACAACGGCCTGATCCTGGTCACCGGCAAGACCGGATCGGGCAAGTCGACGACGCTCGCCGCGATGATCGACGACATCAACATCAAGCTGAAGGGCCACATCCTCACCATCGAGGATCCGATCGAGTTCATGCATCCGCGCAAGAACTGCCTGATCAGCCAGCGCGAGATCGGCTCGCACGCCAAGTCCTTCGCCGGCGCGCTGATCTCCGCGTTGCGCGAGGACCCCGACGTCATCCTGGTCGGCGAGCTGCGCGACTACGAGACCATGAGCACCGCGATCACCGCGGCGGAGATGGGCATTCTGGTGATGGCCACCTTGCACACCAACGGTTCCGCCGCGGCGGTCGACCGGATGGTCAACACCTTTCCCGCGGACAAGCAGTCGCACGTGCGCACCATGCTGTCGACCTCGCTGCGCGGCGTCATCTCGCAGCAGCTGATCATGAACAAGGCAGGCGATGGCCGCGCCTGTGCGCTGGAAATCCTGGTGAACACGCCCGCTGTCGCCAACCTGATCCGGCAGGGCAAGATCGACCAGCTGGAAAACGCCATGCAGTCCGGCGCGGCGACCGGCATGCGCACCATGGATTCGGCCATCCAGCAGCTGCTGGACGCCGGTGCCATAAGCGGCCGGGCAGCCTACGAAAAGGCCATCAACAAGGCCCGCTTCGAGCCCCTCAAGGACGTGGGCTGACCCTGGCACGGATTCGGCCCGGACTCGCCTGAGCCTCTATAATCGGCGGCTCGCCACCGGACCCAGCCCATGCCCCGCAAAATCCTCGTCACCAGCGCCCTGCCCTACGCCAACGGGCCGACCCACCTCGGCCACGTCACCGAGACCGTGCAGACGGACATCTGGGTCCGCTTCCAGCGCCAGCGCGGGCATCAGTGCCTGTACGTCTGTGCCGACGACACCCACGGCACGCCGGTGATGCTGCAGGCGCGCGCCGACGGCGTCACGCCGGAGCAGCTCATCGAGCGCATCGGCGCGGAACGCCGGCGCGATTTCGCCGGCTTCCTGATCGGATTCGACAACTACTACACGACGCACTCGCCGGAGAACCGTCACTACACGGAACTCGTCTTCAAGGCGCTCGACGATGCCGGGCACATCGCCCGGCGCACCGTCCGCCAGGCCTACGACGAACAGGCCGGCATGTTCCTGCCGGACCGCTACGTCAAGGGAACCTGCCCGCGCTGCAATACCCCGGACCAGTACGGCGACAGCTGCGAATCCTGCGGCGCGACCTACTCGCCCGGCGACCTGAAGGATGCCGTATCGGTCATCTCCGGCAGCCGTCCGGTCGAGCGCGAGTCCGAGCACCTGTTCTTCAAGCTCGGTGACTTCGAGGCCGATGCTGCGCGACTGGACCCGCTCCGGCGCCCTGCAGGACGCGGTCGCCAACAAGCTCGACGAGTGGTTCGCGGCCGGACTGCGGGACTGGGACGTGTCGCGCGACGCGCCGTACTTCGGGTTCGAGATACCGGGCGCGCCGGGCAAGTATTTCTACGTGTGGCTGGACGCGCCGATTGGCTACATGGCGAGTTTCGCGGACCTGTGCCGGCGCACCGGTGCGGATTTCGACGAGTACTGGCGGCCCGGACACGACACCGAGCTGTTCCACTTCATCGGCAAGGACATCCTGTACTTCCATGCGCTGTTCTGGCCGGCGACCCTGCATGGCGCCGGGTTCAGGCGCCCGAGCGGCGTGTACGTGCACGGCTTCCTGACCATCAACGGCCAGAAGATGTCCAAGTCGCGCGGCACCTTCATCACCGCCCACCGCTACCTGGAACGGCTGCCCGGCGAGTACTTCCGCTATTTCCTGGCGGCCAAGCTCGGCCCGGGCGTCGACGACATCGATCTCAGCCTGGAGGAGTTCACCAACCGCATCAATGCCGACATCGTCGGCAAGCTGGTCAACATCGCCAGCCGCTGCGCCGGATTCATCACGCGCGGCCACGACGGCCAGCTGGCGGCTGCCTTGCCGGATCCCGCCCTGTACCGGGAGTTCGTCGCCGCCGGCGCGACCATCGCCGAGCGCTACGAGGCTCGCGAGTACGCGGCGGCGGTACGCGAGATCATGGCGCTCGCCGATCGCGCCAATGGCTACATCGACCAGCACAAGCCGTGGCTGCTCGCCAAGGACCCGGCCCGCGCCGCCGAAGTGCAGGGCATCTGCACCCAGGGCCTGAACATGTTCCGGGTGCTGATGACCTATCTGCAGCCGGTGCTGCCGGCGATGGCTGCCAACGCGGGTGCCTTCCTGCAGTCGCGGCTCGACACCTGGGACTGCGTCGAACAACCGCTCACCGGCACGCGCATCAATCCCTACGAGCCGCTCGCCACCCGGCTCGATCTGAAGCAGGTCAACGAACTGGTCCAGCCGGCCGCCCCCGCCGGGGCGGACGCCAACCCGGCCAAGGGCCCGGCCGAGATCGGCATCGACGACTTCACGCGCATCGACCTGCGGGTGGCGCGGGTAGCGGCCGCCGACACGGTGGAAGGCGCCGACAAGCTGCTGAAGCTGACGCTCGATCTGGGCGATGGCGCAACCCGCACTGTGTTCGCCGGTATTCGTGCCGCGTACGAGCCCGCCGCGCTGATCGACCGGCACGTCGTGGTGGTCGCCAACCTGAAACCGCGCAAGATGCGCTTCGGCGTGTCGGAAGGCATGGTGCTGGCCGCCGGTCCCGGCGGTGACCAGGTGTTCCTGGTCTCGCCGGACGCTGGCGTCACGGCCGGCATGCAGGTCAAGTAGCCCACGCATCGTCGTGCAATGACCGAGCCGCAACGCCTCGCCGACGCCATCGACGCGCTGTTGCCGCAGACGCAGTGCACCCGCTGCGGCTTCGACGGCTGCCGGCCCTATGCCGAGGCCGTGGCGCACGGCACCGCGCCGATCAACCGCTGCCCGCCGGGCGGCCAGCCGGTGCTGGACGCGCTGGCCGGCTTGCTGCGGCAGGCCGCCGGCGAGGTGGATCCGGATTGCGGAACCCCGCAGCCGCCGCGGGTCGCGCTGATCGAGGAGCCTGACTGCATCGGCTGCGCCAAGTGCATCGACGTCTGTCCGACCGATGCGATCGTCGGCGCCCGCAAGTGGATGCACAGCGTGATCGCGGCGGACTGCTCCGGCTGCGAGCTGTGCATCCCCGCCTGCCCGGTCGACTGCATCGTGATGGCGCCCGCGCCCGGTCTGCCCGAGCGGCTGCTCGATGCCCGGCAGATCGCGGAGCGAGCCGCCCGCTTCCGCTCCCTGTACGAGACGCGCCGTGCCCGGCTCGCGCGCGATGCCGGGCGTTGGCGGGCCCGGCTCGCGGCACGACTTCAGTCGGCGCCCGGCGGCGAGGCCGGGCCGTGAATCCCGCCAAGCGCCACGAAATCTTCTCGCGCCTGCGGCAACAGAACCCGGCGCCGACCACCGAGCTCGTATACGCCTCGCCCTTTGAACTGCTGGTCGCCGTGATCCTGTCGGCGCAGGCGACGGACCGCAGCGTCAACCAGGCGACGGCGAAGCTGTTTCCAGTGGCGAACACGCCGGCGGCCATCGCGGCGCTGGGTGCCGAAGGGTTGGCGCCCTATCTGCGGACCATCGGACTGTGGTCGGCCAAGGCGAAAAACGTCGCGGCGACGGCAGCGCTGCTGCTGGAGCGCCACGGCGGCGAGGTGCCGGCCGATCGCGCCGCGCTGGAGTCGCTGCCGGGCGTCGGCCGCAAGACCGCCAACGTCGTGCTCAACACGGCCTTCGGCCAGCCGCTGATCGCCGTCGACACGCATATCTTCAGGGTCGCCAACCGCACCGGGCTGGCGCGCGGGGACACCGTGCGCGAGGTGGAGGACCGGCTGTCGAAGTTCGTTGCCGAGGAGTTTCGCCAGAATGCGCACCACTGGCTGATTCTCCACGGGCGGTATGTCTGCAAGGCGCGCGCGCCGCTATGCGCGAAGTGCGTCATCGCCGACCTGTGCGAGTATCGCCACAAGGCCTTGCCGGACCCCGCCAGCTTGCCGCTGGCGCCAGGCCCCCGGCGCGCGCGCGGGAAGCGCTAGCGTGCCCTTGTTCGCTTCCAGCAACCGGGACGAACTGCGCCGGGCATGGCTGGACGCCTGGCGCAAGCACCAGGCCGGAGCGCCGGTCGAGCCGCTGGAAGCGCAGCTGATCGACGTGATGCTGCAGCATCCCGAGTATCGCGCGACGCTCACGGCAGACGACGAGGCGCTCGTAGCTGACTGGACGCCCGAAACCGGACAAAGCAACCCATTCCTGCACATGGGACTGCATCTGGCCGTGCGGGAGGCTCTCGGCACCGACCGGCCGGCCGGCATCCGCAAGATCTACCAGCAGCTGCTGGAACGGGGCATGGCCGAGCACGATGCGCAGCACGTGCTGCTGGAGTCGCTCGGCGAAACGCTATGGGAAGCGCAGCGCAGCGGCCGGCCGCCAGACGGCTCCGCCTGGCTCGCGCGCCTGCAGCGCGGCTAGCGCTTCGGCATGTAGAGATCCGTCAGCGTGCCGTCGAACGCCTCGGCGGCGAACGCCACGGTTTCCGACAGCGTCGGGTGCGGGTGAATGGTGAGGCCGATGTCGGTGGCGTCCGCGCCCATCTCGATCGCCAGCCCGACCTCGGCGATCAGGTCGCCGGCATTGATTCCGACGATGCCGCCACCCAGCACGCGATGCGTCTCTGGGTCGAACAGCAGCTTGGTGAAGCCCTCCTCGCGATTCAGCGCGAGCGAGCGGCCGCTGGCGACCCAGGGGAACAGCCCCTTGCCGATCTCGCGGCCCTCGGCGCGCGCCTCGGACTCGGTGAGGCCCACCCAGGCGACCTCCGGATCGGTATAGGCCACCGACGGGATCGCCCGGGTGTCGAACCAGCGCTTGTGCCCCGCGGCCACCTCGGCGGCGACCTTGCCTTCATGCGTGGCCTTGTGCGCCAGCATCGGCTGGCCGGCCATATCGCCGATGGCGAAGATGTGCGCGACGTTGGTGCGCATCTGGCGATCCACCGGGATGTAGCCGCGCGCGTCGACGTTGATGCCCGCCGCGTCGGCGCCGATCACCCTGCCGTTCGGGGTCCTGCCGACCGCCACCAGCACGCGATCGTAGAGCGCTGGCGCCGGCGCCGCCTTGCCTTCGAAGGTGACGCGCAGACCTTCGTCGAGTGATTCGATCGCGGTCACGCGCGTGCCGGTCATGACCGCTTCGTAGCGACCACGGATCCGCTTCTCGAGCGGACGCACGAGATCCGCGTCGCAACCCGGCATCAGGCCGGGCGTGAGCTCGACCACGCTCACCCTGGAGCCGAGCGCGTCGTAGACGCAGGCCATCTCGAGACCGATGATGCCGCCGCCGATCACCAGCATGCGGCCCGGCACGTCCTCCAGTTGCAGCGCGCCGGTCGAGTCGATGATGCGCGGGTCGCCCGGCAGCCCCGGCAACCGCACCGGCTCGGATCCCGCCGCGATGATGCATTGCTCGAAGCCGACCACGCTGATTGCGCCGTTGGGATCGCGCACCTCGAGACGGTTGGCCCCGATGAAGCGGCCGACGCCCCGGACGACGCGGACCTTGCGCTGCTTGGCGAGAATCGTGAGCCCAGCGGTGAGCTTGCCGATGATGCTGTTCTTCCACTGCCGCAGGCGGGTCACGTCGATCTCGGGCTTGCCAAAGCGCAGCCCGTGGTCAGCCATCGACTCAACGTCCTCGATGACCCGCGCCGCGTGCAGCAGGGCCTTGGACGGAATGCAGCCGACGTTCAGGCAGACGCCGCCGAGCTGCGGCCAGCGATCCACCATCACCACGTCGAGGCCGAGATCGGCGGCGCGAAACGCCGCGGTATAGCCACCCGGACCTGCCCCCAGCACGAGCAGCTGAGCGTGCAGATCGGCTTCCGGCATGCCAGCCTGCACGGCAGGCGCGAGCGCCGGCATGAGCGCGGTGTCCCCTGGCGTGATGTCGGGCCGCGGCATGGACACGGTGTCGCCCGTTTCCGGGGCCGGCATCATCACCGTGTCGCTGCTGCCGACCGGGACCGGTTGCGCGGGAGCAGCGTCCTCGGCAACGCCTGCCGCCTGCTCCGCGGGCGGCGCCTGGTCCTGTGCGGCGAGCTGTTCCAGGCGTGCCGTATCCCCGGTCGGCCGGGCCGCCAAGGTCAGCAGCAGTGAGCCCTTGGATACGCGATCGCCCTTGGCAACGGCCACCTCTTCGATGATCCCCGACTGAGTCGCCGGGATGTCCATCGTCGCCTTGTCGGTCTCGAGCGTGGCCAGCGGGGTGTCGACCTCGATCCGGTCTCCCGGCTTGACCAGGACCTCGATGACCTCCACGTCCTTGAAGTCGCCCAGGTCCGGGACGCGCTCTTCGCGCAGCCAGATCACGGAACGGCCTCGAGCAGCCGCTTCGGATCCGCCAGGGCTGCGCCCAGGGCGACGGTGAATCGCACCGCCTCGGCGCCATCGATCACGCGATGGTCATAGGACAGCGACAGCGGCAGGATGAGCCGCGGGACGAAAGTCTCCTCACGCCACACCGGTCGCCACGCGGACTTCGACACACCCAGGATGGCGACCTCCGGGGCGTTGATGATCGGGGTGAAAGCCGTGCCGCCGATTCCGCCCAGACTGGTGATGGTGAAGCAGCCACCCTGCATCTCCGCGGCGGCCAGCCGTCCCGCCCGCGCCCTCGCCGACAGCTCGCCCAGTTCGCGCGCCAGCTCGTAGATGTCCTTGCGGTTCGCGTCGCGGATCACCGGCACCACCAGTCCGTTGGGGGTATCGGCCGCGAACCCGATGTGCACGTACTGCTTGTAGACCAGATTGTTCCCGGCGCTGTCCAGGCTGGCGAGGAAACGCGGGAACTGCGACAGGACGCCCGCGCAGGCCCGCACGACGAAGGCCAGCGGCGTCACCTTGATGCCGAGTTCGGCGGCGCGTCCCTTGAGGCCGGCGCGGACCTGCTCGAGCTCGGTGATGTCCGCCTCGTCGTGCTGCGTGACATGCGGAATGTTCAGCCAGCTGGCGTGCAGTCGCGGCCCGGAGATGCGCTGGATACGAGTGAGTGGCTCGACCTTGACCGGTCCGAAAGCGGCAAAATCCACCTCGGGCACGGCCGGCAGGCCGCTACCGCCCGAGGGCTCAGCGCCGGACAGTCGCGCCTTGACGTAGGACTTGACGTCGTCGGCGGTGATGCGGCCCTTGCGCCCGGATCCCGACACACGAGAAAGATCGACCCCCAGTTCCCGGGCAAACCGACGCACCGAGGGCGAGGCATGCGCGCGCGAGAACCCGGCCTCCTCGATCGGCGGCAGGCCGCGGCCCGGTGTCTCGATGCGTGCCGTCGCAACCGGCGCGGCGGGCGGCGCCGGCGCAGTACTGACGGCAGGTGCCGGCTCGGCGGCCGGGGCGCCGGGCTGCGCCCGTGCCGCGGCGGCGGCGAGGGTCACCACCGGATCCCCCGGGTTGACCCGCGCGCCCTTGGCGACATGGATCTTGGCGATGCGCCCGGCGCGCGTGGACGGCACGTCCATGGTCGCCTTGTCGGTCTCGAGAGTGATCAGCGGCGAGTCCAGCTCGACCTCGTCGCCGACCTTGACCAGCACCTCGATGATCTCGACATCCTTGAAATCGCCCAGCTCCGGCACCGACACCACGGCGTCGGCCGTCTGCGGCGCGGGCGCCGCCGCGGTGGCCGACGCGGTCTCAGCCCGGGCGGCAGGCGCCTCGCCGGATCCGGCTGAGGGCGGCGCAGCGGGCGCAGTCGCCTCCACGTACAGCAGATCGCTGCCGGTAGAGACGCGCGCGCCACGCTCGACGCACAGACGGGCGACCCGTCCCGCCATCGTCGACGGCACGTCCATGGTCGCCTTGTCGGTCTCCAGCGTTACCAGCGGTGTATCGACCTCGATGCTGTCGCCGGGCTTGACCAGCACATCGATGACCTCGACGTCGGCAAAGTCGCCGAGATCCGGAACCTTGACGAGGATGGGATCGGCCACGGCGGTCACCTCAGCACGTCAGCGGATCGGGCTTGGCGGGATCGATGCCGAACTTGCGCATGGCTGCAGCCACCGAGCCCGCGTCGACCTTGCCCTCCTCGGCCAGCGCCTTCAGTGCCGCGATGGTGATCCAGTGGCGATCCACCTCGAAGAAGCTGCGCAACGCCGCGCGCGCGTCGCTGCGCCCGTAGCCGTCCGTGCCCAGCACGGCATAGCGGCCGGGCACCCACTGGCGGATCTGGTCGGGCACCGTCTTGATGTAGTCCGAGGCCGCGATGAACGGGCCGTCGCGCTCGCCCAGGCACTGGCGGACGTAGGGCACGCGCTGCGCGGCGCCCGGGTGCAGCAGGTTCTCGCGCTCGCAGGCGAGTGCCTCGCGGCGCAGCTCGCTGTAGCTGGTCACGCTGTAGACATCGGCCGGCACGCCGAACTCCGTTTCGAGCAGTTCGGCGGCTGCCAGCACCTCCCGCAGGATCGTTCCGGATCCGAACAGGGTGGCCCGGACCTTGCCGCGGCCACCGATGTGCAGCAGATACATGCCGTTGACGATTCCCCGCTCGACACCGCTCGGCATCGGCGGATGGGCGTAGTTCTCGTTCATCGCCGTGACGTAGTAGAAGACGCTCTGCTGCTCGGCGTACATGCGCCGCAGGCCGTCCTGCATGATCACCGCGAGTTCGTACGCAAAGCACGGATCGTAGGCGATGCAGTTCGGAATCACCGACGCGAGCAGGTGACTGTGGCCGTCCTGGTGCTGCAGGCCCTCGCCCGCCAGCGTCGTGCGCCCGGCGGTGGCGCCGATCAGGAAGCCGCGCGCCTGCATGTCGCCGGCCGCCCAGGCGAAGTCGCCGACCCGCTGGAAGCCAAACATCGAGTAGAAGATGTACATCGGGATCATGTTGATCCCGTGATTGGCGTACGCGGTGCCGGCCGCCATCCACGAGCAGAAGGCGCCAGCCTCGTTGATGCCCTCCTCCAGGATCTGCCCTTTGCGATCCTCGCGGTAGTACATGAGCTGGTCCGCGTCCTGCGGCGTGTACAGCTGCCCCACTGAAGAGTAGATGCCGACCTGGCGGAACAGGCCCTCCATGCCGAAGGTGCGCGCCTCGTCAGGCACGATCGGCACGACGTGCTTGCCGATGTTCTTGTCCTTGAGCAGCGTGGTGAGCACGCGCACGAAGGCCATGGTGGTGGAGATCTCGCGCCCGCCCGTGCCCTCCAGCAGGCCCTTGAACACTTCGAGCGCGGGCACCTGCAATGGCGGCGCCTCGTTGCGGCGCACGGGCAGGTAGCCGCCCAGCGCGCGGCGATGCTCGTGCAGGTAGCGCATCTCCGGACTGTCGTCCTCGGGCTTGCGGAACGGCAGGGTCTCGATGTCCTGGTCCGTGACCGGGATGTTGAAGCGGTCGCGAAACGCCTTCAGCGCCTCGTCGTCGAGCTTCTTCTGCTGGTGGGTGATGTTCTGCGCCTCGCCGGCGCGGCCCATCCCGTAGCCCTTGACCGTCTTGGCGAGAATGACCGTCGGCCGGCCACGATGCGCCATGGCGGCGGAATACGCGTTCCAGACCTTGCGGGAGTCGTGGCCGCCGCGGTTGAGGCGCCAGATCTCGTCGTCGGACATGTTGGCGACCAGCTCGCGAAGCTCCGGATACTTGCCGAAGAAGTTGTCGCGCGTGAAGGCGCCGCCCTTGGCCTTGAAGGCCTGGTACTCGCCGTCCACGGCCTCTTCCATGCGCTGGCGCAGCAGCCCGGCCGTGTCCCGCGCCAGCAGCTGGTCCCAGCGGCTGCCCCAGATCACCTTGATGACGTTCCAGCCAGCTCCCAGGAAGGCCGCCTCGAGCTCCTGAATGATCTTGCCGTTGCCGCGCACGGGCCCGTCGAGACGCTGCAGATTGCAGTTGATGACGAAGACCAGGTTGTCGAGTTTCTCGCGCACGGGCAGCGTCAGCGCGCCCATCGACTCGGGCTCGTCCATCTCCCCGTCGCCGAGGAAACACCAGACCTTCTGATCGGAGGCAGGCGTCAGGCCGCGGTGCTCCAGATACCGGTTGAAGCGGGCCTGCATGATCGCCTGCATCGGGCCCAGACCCATCGATACCGTCGGAAACTGCCAGAAGTCCGGCATCAGCCAGGGATGCGGGTAGGACGACAGGCCCTGGCCACCGACTTCCTGGCGGAAGTGGCGCAACTGCGATTCGCTCAGTCGTCCTTCCAGATAAGCCCTGGCGTAGATGCCCGGGCTGGAATGTCCCTGGACGAATACCAGGTCGCCCGGATGCTTGCGGCTCGGGGCACGCCAGAAGTGGTTGAAGCCCACCTCGTACAAGGTGGCCGAGGATGCATACGTCGCGATATGCCCGCCGTACTCGGAGCTGGTGCGATTCGCGTTGACGACCATCGCCATGGCGTTCCAGCGAATGTAGGCTTCGATGCGCCGCTCGATCGCGCGGTCGCCCGGATAAGGCCGCTCCTGGCCCACGGCGATGCTGTTCAGATAGGCGGTATTGGCCCGAAATGGCAGATAGGCGCCGGAGCGGCGCGTGTGGTCGATCATGCGCTCCAGCAGGAAGTGAGCGCGCTCCGCTCCATCGGCTTTCAAAACCGAGTCGATCGACTCGAGCCACTCCTGGGTCTCGAGTGGATCGGCGTCGTCAACGTTGCGGCTTTCTGCCATCGAAGTGGCTCCTTGTCGTGCCGGATTGCGGCACGCGTGGCGCGCCCTCGCGCAATCCAGCGCCGGTCTGCGGGCAGTTGCCAGCTGGGCGCGAACCCGCTGCCCTCGAAGGGCGCGACCCGCGGAATTCCGCAAGCCGGTTCTTATGGCTAGGCAGGCGCGATATGATCACGGTCCAGCTCTCGCCGGTCAAGGTTGCCCACGTTGCCCTCGCTGCTCCCGCCAACGCGCCGCCCGCGCCTGGAAAACACCCAATCCCGGCTGACCGACGCGTTGCTCGAACGGCTGGACGTGCTCCTGCTGCTCATACCCGCCGGAAATGCACGCGCTGAACTCGAGAAGCTGCCCTGCGCCGGAACTTTGCTCGCGCAATTCGACCGCCGCGAGCGGCCTGCCGGGTCCGTGTTCTCCGCCCGGCTGCCCAACGCGACCCAGACGCTGGTCAGGGTCGGGCTGTTGCCGGCCGCAGCATCGTCCTTCGCCACGCTGGAACTGTGCGGAGCGCTGTGCAAGGCGATCTCCGAGGAAGCCCCGCGCCGGCTTGGAGTGTTGGCCGCGGGCCTGCCGGCGGCCGCGGAGACCGCCGCCATCGACAGCGCCACGGCGGCGATCTGGGCGGCGACGTTTTGCTTGCCGAGTTTCAAGTCGCAGGACACCGCGGCGGCGCCCGTCGGCATCGTGCCCATCACCCGCCGGAAGCTCGACAGGCAACGGCTCACGATCGTTGCCGAAGGGACGGACATGGTCAGGTGGTTCACCGCCATGCCGCCCGACCGCCTGCACCCGGGGGCTTACCGGCGCGCCGCCCAGCAGCTCGCTCGGCGCCATGGCCTGACCGCACGGTTCCACGGGGAGGCGGCACTCAAGCGCATGGGCGCCGGCGCGTTCCTCGCCGTGACGCGCGGCAGCCCGCGGCGCGACGCGGGCATCCTGCACCTGCGCTACCGGCCGCGCGCCACCACGGGAAAGCGGCCCATCGCGCTGGTAGGCAAGGGCCTGTGCTTCGACACCGGCGGCACGAACCTCAAGTCGCACAAGTCCATGCTGGACATGCACACGGACATGTCGGGCAGCGCGGTCGCGTTGGCCGCGATCGTCGCGCTGGCACGGCTCGGCTACGACCATCCGGTCGATGCCTGGCTCGCCCTTGCCGAGAACCGCATTGGCGCCGACGCCTACCAGCCACAAGACGTCGTGACGGCCATGAACGGCACGACCATACAAGTCATCCACACCGACGCCGAGGGACGCATGGTGCTGGCTGACACCCTCGCGCTGGCATCGCGTTCACGGCCGGCGGCCATCATCGACTTCGCTACCCTCACCGGCGCCTGTGTCACCGCGCTGACCGACCGCTACAGCGGCGCGTTTACCGCGGACACGGACTGGCGGCCGGGCATCGAGCGTGCCGGCCAGCAGAGCGGCGAGCGCGTCTGGTGCATGCCCGTGGACGACGACTTCGACAAGGACCTCGAGAGCAAGGTCGCCGATGTCATCCAGTGCCGCGTGGACGGCCACGGCGACCACATCTACGCGGCGCGCTTCCTCAAGCGCTTCGTTGCGCCCGGCATACCGTGGCTGCATGTCGACCTGTCCGCCGCGACGCGGGCCGGCGGGCTGGCCCACGTGCCGACTGACGTCACCGGCTTCGGCCTGCGCTTCGTGACGAGCCTGCTGCTTGACGAGGCATTGCCCGGGAAAGGTGCCGCTTGAACAGTCTGACCATCACCCGACCCGACGACTGGCACCTGCACCTGCGTGACGGCCCCGCGCTCGGGTCGGTGGTCGCCTTCACGGCGGCGCGCTTTCAGCGCGCCATCGTCATGCCGAATCTCCGGCCGCCGGTGACGACCACCGCGCAGGCGGAGGCCTACCGGCAGCGCATTGTCGCTGCCTTGCCCGCGGGCTCCTCATTCCAGCCGCTGATGACGCTGTACCTGACCGACAACACTCCACCCGGGGAGGTCGACCAGGCCAAGGCCAGCGGCGTGGTGTTCGGCTTCAAGTACTACCCGGCCGGCGCCACCACCAATTCCGATTCGGGCGTGACTTCCCTGGAGCGGACATTTCCGGTGCTGGAGCGCATGGAAGAGCTTGGCGTCGTGCTGCAGCTGCACGGTGAGGTCACCGACTCCGGCGTCGATATCTTCGATCGCGAGCGCGTGTTCATCGAGCAGCATCTCGACCGGATCGTGGCGCGCTTCCCCCGTCTGAAGATCGTCCTGGAGCACATCTCGACCCGCGACGGCATCGAGTTCGTGGGGGCACAGGGCGCGCAGGTCGCAGGCACGCTGACGCCGCAGCACTTGCTGCTGAATCGCAACGCCATGCTGGTCGGCGGGATCCGGCCGCACCTCTATTGCCTGCCAATACTCAAGCGGGAACGCGACCGCGCCGCACTGATCGAAGCGGCCATCAGCGGCAGCCCCAAGTTCTTTCTGGGCACGGACAGCGCTCCGCACGCGCGCGATACGAAGGAAGCCAGCTGCGGCTGTGCGGGGGTGTTCTCCGCGCACGCCGCCATCGAGTTGTACGCGGAGGCCTTCGAGGAGGCCGGCGCGCTGGCGCGGCTGGAGCCATTCGCCAGCCACTTCGGCGCGGACTTCTACGGCCTGCCGCGAAATCCCGGAACCGTCACGCTCGTTCGCGAGACATGGCAGCCACCCGCGGCGTATCCGTTCGGGGATGCCGAGATCGTCGGCATGCGGGCCGGCGAGCCGATCCGCTGGCGGCTCGACGCGGCGCCCGGCGCATGAACGAGGGCCCGCGCAATCCGGTCGGCAAGCGCTTCCGCGGCTTCCTGCCGGTTATCGTCGACGTCGAGACGGGCGGCTTCGTCAGTGCGACCGACGCGTTGCTGGAAATCGCGGCGGTGCTGGTCGAACTGGGGGAAGACGGCTATCTGCGCCGCGGCGACACCTTCCGCTACCACGTACGCCCGTTCGAGGGCGCCCGGCTCGATCCCGCCTCCCTTGCGGTCAACGGCATCGATCCATGGCACCCGCTGCGCCCCGCCATCGACGAGAAGGACGCCCTCGCCGCGATATTCAAGGAGATCCGGCGCGCCGTTCGCGAGGAGGAGTGCACGCGCGCGATCCTGGTGGGACACAACTCCTCATTCGATCTCGGTTTCGTGAACGCCGCGGCGACTCGTGCCGGCATCAAGCGCAATCCGTTCCATCCGTTCTCGAGTTTCGACACGGCGACACTCGCGGGTGTCGCCTACGGTCAAACGGTGCTGTCGCGCGCGGCGCTGGCGGCCGGAATCGAGTGGGACACGGAAGCGGCGCACTCCGCCGCCTACGACGCCGAGCGCACGGCGGATCTGTTCTGCGCCATCTGCAACCAGTTCCGGCCCCTCTATGAGGCCGGGCTGCGCCGCACCGCGGCGCGCGAGGACGACATGGAAGACCCGAGCCCGATGCTCGAACCCGCGGCGGAGGACGACGCGGGCGGCAAGTGACGCCAGCGAGGCTGGCGATTCCCGGGACGGACGCTCAGGAAACGGCGCCGGCCTCTTCGAGCAACTGGCGCAGTTCACCGGACCGGAACATTTCCACGGTGATGTCGCAGCCACCCACCAGCTCGCCATTCACGTAGAGCTGCGGAAACGTCGGCCAGTTCGAGAACGACTTGAGGCCTTCGCGCACCTCCGGGTCCTCGAAGATGTTCACGTGCTTGAACGAGGCGCCACAGGCCTTCAATGCGGCCGCGGTCTGCGCCGAAAAACCGCACTGCGGGAAATCCGGGGTGCCCTTCATGAACAGCACCACCGGCGCCGAGGCGAGATGGTCCTTGATGCGCTGCACGACTTCGTCTTCGCTCATGTTTGTCTCCATTGACCCGTCTGGCGGGTTTTCAAGCCGACGCGGCGCGAACGCCGTTCCGCCTGCGGTCCTCGGCGGCCCTGATCACGGCCCACTGTTCGGCCGGCCGCATGCGTATCCACCCCGCAATCTCGTCCCGGCTGCGGAAGCAGCCGCGGCAGATGCCCTGAGTATCCAGTGAGCATACGTTGATGCAAGGCGAATGGGGCGCGGATGTTTCCAAAATACGGCTCGCGGGGGCTTACAACGACAACGGGGCGCGGCGTACTCGGCCTGCGCCCCGACATATCGATCACACTACAATTATGCGCAGGCGTCGGCCGGACTTCAATGTTCGTGGGCCGGCGCCGCGCCGGATCCCCGCCGAGGAGTACGCCGACATGCCGAATGAGCCATCGCCGGACCTGGCCGAGTGCGTCCGCCGTGCCCTGGCCGAGGACATCGGATCCGGTGACCTGACCGCAAGCCTGGTGCCCGAGGACGCGCGGTCAACGGCCGCGATCCTGAGCCGGGAGCAGGCGGTGCTGGCGGGCCGGCCCTATGCCGAGGCCGCCTTCCGGCAGCTGGATCCGGGCGTGCGGATCGAGTGGCATGCCGACGATGGCGAACCGGTGGACGCAAACAGCGTGCTCTGCCGCATCCAGGGACGCGCCCGCGCAATGCTGACCGCAGAGCGCACTGCCCTCAATTTCCTGCAGACCCTGTCCGCCACGGCGACGCAGACCAGCCGTTACGTCGCGGCGGTTGCCGGCACGGGCTGCGTCGTACTGGACACGCGCAAGACCCTGCCCGGCCTGCGCACCGCGCAGAAGTACGCAGTGCGCTGCGGCGGAGCCCGCAATCATCGCATCGGGCTCTACGACGGGATCCTGATCAAGGAGAACCACATCGTCGCGGCGGGCTCGATCGCCGCCGCCGTCGCCGCGGCACGCAAGGCCTCGGCTGCGGTACCGGTCGAGGTCGAAGTCGAGTCCCTCGCGCAACTCAGGGAGGCGCTCGAGGCCGGCGCCGACATCGTCATGCTCGACGAACTGTCGCTCGACGACATGCGCGCGGCGGTGGCGATCAATGCGGCGCACCCCCGGCGGGCCAAGCTCGAAGCGTCGGGCGGTGTCGACCTGACGACGGTACGGTCGATCGCGGAGACCGGCGTGGACTATGTCTCGGTCGGCGGGCTCACCAAGCACGTGCGCGCGATCGACCTGTCGATGCGCTTCGAGGACTGAGCCTGCGCCAGGCCCGGTGCTTTCTACGCGAGCCGTGGTACGACTCGTGCCTGGCGGGCTGCCTACACCGGCGGCCCCTTCCTGCGTTCGGGAGGCCAAGCTCACTGAGCCCGAGGCCATCGTTCAGCCCACCTCGGTGATGCATCGGCCTGGTGCCCGGCGGGCTCCCTACTTCCGTGGCCCCTTCCTCCGTTCGGGAAGCCAAACTCACTACGGAAGGGGCCACGGTCGTCTTCGCCCGCCTGTGGCGCTTGCGCCTGATTCGTTGAGCCTCACCAAGGGTGCCTGCCCATCGCGCGGGTCGAGGACGACTGTAGGCCTCTTGCGAGCGACTTTGGCCTCCGGAGCGAGCAAGAGGCTCTACAGGAGTAGAGAGACCCGCGTCAGCGCGAGCGTTCCGCGGGGTGCCTCGACCGGTGGCAAGAGCCTGGAGGGGACAGTCCCCTGCGGGGACAGTCCCCGAAGCGCGGGTCGAGGACGACTGTAGGCCTCTTGCGAGCGACTTTGGCCTCCGGAGCGAGCAAGAGGCTCTACAGGAGTAGAGAGACCCGTGTCAGCGCGAGCGTTACGCGGGGTGCCTCGACCGGTGGTAAGAGCCTGGAGGGGACAGTCCCCTGCGGGGACAGTCCCCAAGTCGGTGCCGCATCGGGGGACAGTCCCCAAGGCGAGCCTCAGATGATGGCCGTACGCGCGACGCGTTCCGGCTGCGAAACGCCGTAGCCCTGCGCGTAGTCGACGCCCAGACTGCGAAGTACCTCGATGATCTCCGCGTTCTCGGCCCACTCGGCGATCGTGAGCTTGCCGGTGAGATGGCCGATCTCGTTGATCGAGCGGACCATCTCGCGATCGATCGGGTCGTGCAGCAGGCCCTTCACGAAGCTGCCGTCGATCTTCAGGAAGTCGACCGGGAAATGCTTGAGATAGCCGAATGACGACAAACCGGTACCGAAGTCGTCCAGCGCGAAGCGGCAGCCGAGTTCCTTGACCGCCTGGATGAAGCGGTTGGCCTGCGAGAAGTTGGCCACCGCGGCGGTCTCGGTGATCTCGAAACAGATCTTTCTGCCGTCGATGCCGCTGCGATGGAACTGCTCGATTACGAACGGCAGGAACTTGTCGTCGCCCAGGCTCTGACCGGACAGGTTGATCGAACACATGCCGAGCCGCTCGCGCTCGTCCGCCTCGGATACCAGCCAGCGGAAGGCGTTCTCGATGACCCAGCGGTCGATCGACGGCGTGATGCCGTAGCGCTCCGCGGCCGCGATGAACTGGTCCGGCGCGACCATCTTGCCGCTCTCGTCGCGCATGCGCAGCAGCAGCTCGTAGTGCTCGCCCGGTTCGTCCTTCTGCAGTGGCAGGATGGCCATGCGGTACAGATCGAAACGCGAGTCTTCCAGCGCGTTGTTGATGCGCGCCGCCCACTGCATCTCGCGGCGCCGGCGCATCAGGTCGAGGTCGTTCTCCTCGAAGCTGTGCACGCGGTTGCGGCCGGCTTCCTTGGCGGCGCCGCAGGCGCTATCCGCCGCCGACAGCACCGTCGCGACGTCCTCGTTCTCGGCGGTGATCGGCACGACGCCGATGGACGAGCCGAGCCGGAAGGTCCGGTCCTCGAAGGCAAAACGGAAGTTGCGGATCGACTCGCGCAGCGTCTCGGCGGTGCGCAGCGCCTCCTCCAGCGAGCAGCTCTCCAGCAGCACGCCGAACTCGTCGCCACCCAGGCGCGCGAGGGTGTCGCGCCAGCGGACCTTGGACTTCAGCAGCGCGCCCACCTGGCCCAGCAGGGCGTCGCCCGCCGCATGTCCACAGGTGTCGTTGACGATCTTGAACTGGTCGATGTCGATGTAGCACAGCGCGTAGGACGTCTCCCGTGCCTTGGCGCTCTTCAACGCGCGCTCCAGGCGGATCTCGAACTCGCGGCGGTTGACCAGGCCGGTCAGCACGTCGTGGCTCGCGTGATAGCTGAGGCGCCGGTTCAGCTCGCGCGACTCGGACACGTCGTGGAAGATCAGCACGCCGCCGGTCACGACGCCCTTGCCGTCCCGGATCGGCGACGAGGTGCTCTCCACGTACAACTCGTTGCCGTCGCGGCGGATCAGCAGCAGCGGCCTAAGCGACTTGATCGGGCGCATGCGCCGCATCGATACCGTCACCGGGTTCTCGAGCGGCTCGCAGGTCTCCTCGTGGAACGACTTGAAGATCTCCTCGATGTTGCGCCCGAGACCGTCCTCCAGCCGCCAGCCGGTAAGCTCCTCGGCCACCGGGTTGAGGTACTCGACCCTGCCGTGCGCATCGGTGGATATCACGCCGTCGCCGATCGACTGCAGCGTGATCTGGGCGCGCTCCTTCTCGTGGAACAGCGCCTCCTCGTAGACCTTGCGGTCGGTGATGTCGAACTCGATGCCGATCAAGCGGCGCAGGCGGCCCTGCTCGTCCATGCGCGCCTGTGCCCGGCCGATCACCCAGCGCCACTCGCCGTCGGTGTGACGCATGCGATGCATGCTTTCGAACATCTTCGTCTTGCCGGCGAGATGGTCACGCATCATGGCGGCCACCCTGGGCATGTCGTCGGGATGCACCAGCCGCGGCCAGTCCGGTGAGGCAATGACGTCGTCCTGCTCGTAGCCGAGCATCGCCTTCCAGCGCGGCGAGAACCAGGTGCGGTTGCTGGCCGCGTCGTAGTCCCAGACGCCGTCATTGGCACAGGGCAGCGACAGCTCCTGCCGCTCCTGGATGTTGGCGAGGCGCTCGGACAGCGCGATCCGCTCGAGACCGGAAGCCAGGCTGGTCCCGACCAGCTTCAGCAGCAGGTGCAGATTGACGTCCCAGCCTTCGCGCGGCTCGGCGCAGCCGAAGGCCAGGATGCCGCGCACCACGCCCTGCACGCCAAAGGCGATCAACAAGAGCGAACGGATGTCGAGTTCGGCGAGACGCCTGGCGTCCGCGTTCTGCTCGGGGCGCACCGTAGCCGTGTCGCGAAACTCCAGGATGCGCACGTGCTCGAGGCGCGACTTGATCCACGGCAGCGTATCGAGCGATTCGCCCTTCAGGATTTCCGGACGGCATTGCGCGAACATGCCGCGCGACACGGCGAGCGAATCGATCGTCTCGCCCGGGCCGTCCAGCAGCGCCAGGAACACCACGTCGGTGCCGGTGGCCTCGCGCAGGATATCGAGATTCTGGCGGATGACCGCGTCAGCGGTCGCGGCGGTGACGTTCTGGAAGTCGACCGCGACCTTGGTGCAACTGATGTCGATGCCGAGCGGAGGCCGGCTGGCCTCCGACTTCCACAGCTTCGGCGACAAGATGTCCGAGGCCGTGAACTCCGCGGGTTGGTCTTGCACCGTCGGCACCTGGCTCGGTTCCCCCTACCGTCGGTAGTGTCTCAGCCGCTCCGACCGGGCTCGCAGTAACCAGTTAACGGTTCGCGTTCAACCCGTTCAGCAGGCGGTTACGCGCGATTGTGTCAGAAAGTTTGAGGAATGCAAGCTAAGCCAATGATTTGACGGGAGGGTAAGGAATACACCGAACCGATCGCGGCGTCCGGAGCCGAGCCGCCCGGAGCACGGGGTGGGTCGCTCAACGCGAGTAGGGCTGATAGGTCAGCGCGGCTGCGGGGTCACCGCGTCGCGCACATTCCTCGTTGGCAGGCGGCCTGACCACGAACCAGTCGCGGCGATTGGCATGGCCGACCGCCGTGGCCGGCGAGCCGGTGAAGCACGCCGCCAGCACGCGGTCGTCCACGACCAACACGCGGTTTGGCGCGTCGCTCAGCCAGCGGGCGGCGTCATCGGCCTCCTGGTCATCGCGCGTGCTGCGCCGGTGCCCGAAGTTGGTGATGGGACGGGTGATGTAGATCAGGTACTGCTCGCGATAGGCCACCAGGCCCGTTTCCGCCCCCGCCGGCACGCGGGCCTCGAAGGCTTCGACGAAGCTGCGTCCCGAGCGCGCGTCATTGATCATCGGGTTGATCCACAACCCCTGGGTCCAGATGATCAGCGCCAGCACCAGCGCCCAGGCTGCCGCGCCACGAGCGGGGCGCAGCCAGGCGAGGCCCGCGGCGCCCGCCAACGCGATCGCCCCGAGCGGCGCCACGGAGGTCACGCCGTATTTCTCGCCAAGCTCGGCGAGCTCCTCGGGCCGAATGACGCCGACGTACAGGGCGGCGAGCCCGGACACGAGCACCAGGACCCCGGACAGCACGAACAACGTGCGCTGCACGTTGCGCCGCGCCATGAGCTCGTGCAGCCAGGGCGCGCAGGCCAGGGCGAAGGCCGGCAGCGCCGGCAGCACGTAGACGCCACGCTTGCCGGGACTGATGCTGAAGAACGTCACCACAAGAACGATCCACAGCAGCAGCACCCAGACCCGGCCGTCGCGCGCGGCCCACGCGGCGCGCCATCGGCCCGCCAGCCACGGCAGCAGCGCGGTGCCCGGCAGCCAGAATGCTGGGATCACGGCGACGATGAAGTAGTACCAGGGCGAATGGTGGTGCCAGGCGGCGGCGTAGCGCGTCACGGTCTGCTTCAGCAGGATCTCGTCGCGATAGGCGCGAAGCGCCGGGTCGCCCGAGAGCTCGACCGCCAGGATCATCGGCACGAACCACAGCGCGATGCCGGCCAGCGCCGCGGCCGGCGCAAGCCACCAGCGCGCGCCCCCTGCTCCCGCCCAAAGCCCACTGAAACCCTGCCGCCGCAGCGCCAGGAACGGCAGCACCAGCAGCAGTGGCAGGAAGCCCGTGCCTTTGGTGATGACGCCGATCCCGGCCGCGAACCCGCCCAGGGTGTAGGCACGCCAGTCCGGTCCGGTGAACAGATGGCGGCAAATGCCATACAGCGCCGCCGTGGTGAAGAAGGTCAGCAGCATGTCGATCTGCGCGGCCCGCGCCTGCACCACGATCTGCACGGAGCAGACGAGCAGCAGACCCGCTGCAAGGCCGACCTCCCGCGACCACACGCGCCGCGCCAGGTCGTAGACCAGCAGGACCGTGCCGATGCCCGCCAGCAGCGACGGCAGCAGGAACGCGATACGCAGGCTGTCCGTGAGCCAGTAGCCCGAGGCGATGGCCCAGAAGAACACCGGCGGCTTGTCCTGGTAGAGATCGCCTCCGACACGGGGGAACAACCATTGTCCCGTCGCCACCATGTCGCGCCCGATCAACGCGAAGCGCGGCTCGTCGGCCGGCCACGGATCGCGCAGGCCGAGCCCCACGGCAAACAGCACCAGCCCGGCGAATACCAGCCAGAGCACATCCCGGCGCACATCGCCCGGCGCCGAGCGGCCGGGACGCAGCAGAGCGTCCCAGTAGCGCGCCGGGCCGCCCGTCATGGCTGCGCGACGCCGGAACGACGCTTCATCGCTCGGTCACGCTGAGGCCCGGCTGGTAGCGGGCCTTGAGCCACATGACGCCGAACAGGTCGACGATGCCCACCCACAGGCGGTTGTTCAGGCCGTACTTGGACGCGCCGCGGGTGCGCGGACGATGGTTGACGGGTACCGAGATGACCCGCGCGCCGTGGCGCTGATAGAGCGCCGGGAGAAACCTGTGCATATGGTTGAAGAACGGCAGCTCAAGGAACGTGGCCCGATGCATGAGCTTGATGCCGCAGCCGGTATCCGGCGTGCCGTCCCCCAACAAAGCGCCGCGGACGCCGTTGGCCACCCGCGATGACAGGCGGCGCAGCCAGGTGTCGCGACGGGTCACCCGATTGCCCATGACGAGCTTCACCGCGGGATCCGCCGCGATCGCCGCATCGCGCGCCTGCAGCATGGCGGGAAAGTCCGCCGGATCGTTCTGGCCGTCGCCGTCGAGCGTCGCGATCCATGCACCCCGGGCGCGCTGCACCCCGCTGTGCACCGCCGCGCTCTGCCCGCTGCGCCGCGAGTGGGACAAGAGCCTCATTTCGGGTATCTCGCCGCGGGCGGCGAGCACGGCGTCCGCGGTGCCGTCGGTACTGCCGTCGTCGACATAGATGATCTCGAACGCGGCACGTCCGCCGAGCGCAGCGGCGATCTCCCGCGCCAGCGGCAGGATGTTCTCGGCTTCATTGCAGACGGGAATGACGACCGACAGTTCGATCTCTGAGCCGGTCACGAGCGCGTCTCCCAGTTCAGTCCAGCAGGCGGGGCTGAATGCCGCGCGCGGCTTGTCGACCAGTGGCGGAATTATACGTCAATCCCCAAGGCAGGTTGCGGCGGATGCGGCGGGACCCGAGAATCCCGGCATGCTCGAAACGCATCACCACCCGCGCAGCGACACCGGCCGGCTGGGACTCGCCGCCTGCGTAACCGGCACCTTCATGCTGGTGGAGGCGGTCGGTGGCTACCTGGCCGGGTCGTTGGCCCTGATCGCCGATGCCGGCCACATGTTGACCGACACGGCGGCGCTGGCGATGGCGTATGTCGCCGCCAGGCTCGCCAGTCGCCCCGCCGATCCGAAGAGGACCTACGGCTATCGCCGCCTGCAGGTGGTGGCGGCACTGTTCAACTCGCTCGCGCTGCTGGCGCTGGTCGGGTGGCTCGTCTACGAGTCGATCGAACGGCTCGCGGCACCCCGCGCTGGTCGATGCCTGGCTCATGCTCTGGATCGCGCTGACCGGCGCGGCGGTGAATCTCGGCATCGCCGCGTTGCTGCACGAGCGCCATGACCGCAACATCAACGTCGCCGCGGCCTACGCGCACGTGCTGTCCGATCTAGGGGGCTCGATCGCTGCTGCGCTGGCGGCCGCCATCATCCTCACCACGGGATGGACGGTGGCCGACCCGCTGCTGTCCCTGGTCATTGCCGCCCTGATCGCGAGACTGGCGATCCGGCTGCTGAGACGCTCCGTGCACATCCTGCTGGAAGGCACGCCGGACGGGGTCGAGCCCGCGGCCATCGCCGAACAGATCCGCAGCCGCGTTCCGGCCGTGACCGACGTGCACCACGTGCACGCCTGGTCGCTGGGATCCGACGACGCGCTCGTGACCCTGCACGCCCGGCTGCGACCCGGCGCCGATCAGGATGAAACGCTGGCGGCGATCAAGCAGATTCTGGCCGACCAGTTCGGCGTCCGCCATTCGACGCTACAACTGGAGCGCGGCGAGTGCGCCGACACCGGCTGAATCAGCGCGACAGTTCCTGCCGGGCCTCCAGGTACAGCGAATCGAGTTCCTCACCCAGGCGCTCTTGCCAGCTCGCGAGCGAGGCCGCGTCCGTTCCGCGCGGCACCACGAGCGGCGTACCGATGACGACCACATAGCTGGCGCCGGGCCAGGGCAGCACGAAGCGATCCCAGGTCGGGAAGCGCCAGACCCGGCTCGCCGCGTAGGCAATGGGAACGATGGGCCTGGCGGAGACCTGCGAGATCAGCACCGCGCCGGGCTTGAACTGGCGCCGCGGGCCGTGCGGCCCGTCGGGCGTGATGACGGTCGAGATGCCCTCGCGCACCAGCGCCTGATGATAGTCCCGCAGCGCTCGGGCTCCGGTGGCGCTCGACGAGCCGCGAATCGCGTGGGCACCGACCCGCTTCGCCAGCAGCGCCGGCAACTCCCCGTCCACCGACGGGCTGACCAGGAATCCGAGCTTGAAGCCCGCCGGCGCCCTGCCGAGCAGGTACCGCACCGGCACCAGTTGGCTGCCGTGCCAGTAGACGGGAATGACCGCCCCGTAGGTTTCCACGGCGGCCGTCCAGAAGTTCCGCGCCGATGACCTTACCGGGTCCGCAGCGACGCCCACCAGAGCCGGACGATGCCGATGGCCAGCGGCGCGGCAAGGCGATACAGGGCGCGACGCCACGGCGTCAGGCGTCGCCGCGAACGGCTCTGGCGAGAATAGAGCGACTGCTCCCCGTCCGCGCCCTCCCTATCGGCGCCCGGATCCGTCACCGTGGGCCGCTCACGGTCCCGCGGCGAGCAACTCCGCCGCATCGACCGCGGCGACTTGCACTGACGCGGGATGACTGCTGGCGACGGCGGCCACGATGTCGTCCGCGATGAAGGGCCGGACCAGGGCATAGCGGCGACCTTCGAAGACGGCGGAGTCCACCTGCAGTGCCACCTGGCCCGCCAGTGCGGCACTGGCGCCCGCGGCCTTGATGACGGCTTCCTTCGCGACCCAGAGATCCGTCGGGGTCAACCCCGCATCCTCATAGAGCAGCTGTTCCTCTTCGCCCGTCACGAGCCGCAGGTTCTCGAGCGTCGCGGTGCCGCGCCGCTCGAGATCGAGTCCCACGGAGATGCCCGGCGGAGCCAGCGCACAGCCGATCCGGCCGGCCGCATTGGAAATACTGAAGTCCGGTCCGTCCGGCCAGGATGGCTTGCCGCCGGATGGAAACACCAGCCGCGACCAGGGCGGCGTGCCAAGACCCCTGCCACGCGCGCAACTTCCGAGGACCGCCGGCCCCGCCAGGGCGCTCGCCCGATCGGCCTCGGCATTGCGCCGGGCAATGGCGTCCGCGCGCTCCGCAGGCAGAGCCGCCAGCCAGCGTGCCTCGACGGCGCTCTCCACCCCGGCCGGCAGCTGGGAATGATGTAGTAGAATCTCCGGCAATTCGACCAAGTCAGCCCTCCCCGGCCGGCCCGCTCATGGATACCAGCACTTCCCACGACGCAGCGCCCCCCCGCGCCCTGCATGCCTACGACATCGGCGACAGTGCCGAGTCCCTTGATCGCATGCGCAACGACTTTGCCGCGCTGGGGGATACGTACCGAGTTTACTCGCCCGCCAGGAAATCCGAAGCATGGGTGATCCACGATCCCGAGGACCTCAAGCGCGTGCTGCTGTCCAACCACAGGAACTACACGAAGGGCCTGGGACTGGATCGGGTCAAGGTGCTGCTCGGTAATGGCCTGATGGTCAGTGAAGGCGAGTTCTGGCGCAGCCAGCGGCGCCTGATGCAGCCGCTGTTCCATCGCCGGGTCGTGCAGGGTTTCGCTGGCGTCATCGATGACGCCAACCGCAAGCTGGTAGCCCGCTGGGAAGAATGCGCGCGCCAGGACGTCGCGGTCGACGTGACCGCCGAGATGAGCGACCTGGCGCTTGGCGTCATCCTGCGCGCCCTGTTCAGCACGGACCTCGAGTGGCTGGAGCAGCGCACCGGGACGAATCCCTTTGCCATGGTCACGCAGATGCCGGAGCGGGACTTGCGGTTCGCATTCCGCTTCCGCCAGCTGGCCCGGCACGTCGTCGAGCTGATCCAGCGCCGTGCGTCCGCAGACACGCAGCACCATGACTATCTCGCGATGCTGATGGCCCTCCGGCAGAGCGGCTCCGGCGAACCGATGGGCCAGCGCGAACTGGTCGACGAAGTCATGACCCTGATCGTGGCCGGACACGAAACCACCGCCGCATCGCTCAACATGACCTGGTACCTGCTGTCCCGGCATCGCGACGCGGAAGAGCGGCTGCACGCCGAGCTCGACCCACTGGTCCCGGCCGGCCCTCTTTCCTACGTGGGCGCGGCGGACCTCGCCTACACGCGCCAGGTCCTGCAGGAGGCCATGCGCCTGTATCCACCGGGCTGGTTGTTGAGCCGGCGTGCCGTGCAGCATGACCACCTGGGCGGCTTCGAACTGCCGGCCGGCACCGACGTACTGCTGGCACCGTTCCTGGTGCATCGGCATCCGCGGCACTGGGACGAACCGGAAGCCTTCAGGCCGGAGCGATTTTTGCCCGAAGCCTCGGACAGCCGGCATCGGTTCGCGTACATTCCGTTTGCCGCGGGCCCGCGGCACTGCATCGGCGAGAACTTCGCCATGTACGAGATGACGGTGCACCTGGCGCACGTCGCGCGCCGGTTCCGCCTGCATTGCCTGCACGAGGGTCCCCTGGAAATGGAGGCGGGCGTCAACCTCCGCACGCGCAACAACCTGATGTACCGGCTGGAGCTGCGATGACCGAAGCGCGAACCCTGCTCGAGCTGCTCGAGGTCAACCGCGGCGTGGAGCGGCAGATCAGCTACCTCGAGGGCGACGGCGTCGAGCGCCAGCGTCAGCTATCGCTCGCTGCACCAGCGGGCGCTCGGCATCCTGCTTCACCTGCAGCGGCTCGGCGCGAAGCCGCGGCGACAAGCTGATCCTGCTTCCTCAACAACAACGAGGCCTTCATCGACGGCTTCTGGGCCGCGCTCGCGGGCGGCATCGTCCCGGTGCCGCTCGCGGTCGGCATCAGCGACGAGCACCGCTGGAAGCTGCTGCGGATCGCCGGACAAGCTCGGCTCGCCGTTCCTCTACACCGACCGCAAGACCCTGCGAAGCTGCAGGCGAGTTCGCCTGCGGCGCTGGCGAAGCAGACGGCCTTCGAGCGGCTCAAGTCGCGCACGTTCCTGATCGACACGCTCGACGACGTCGCCCGACCGGGCCGGCCGGCGGCCGTCAGACCGGACGACACGGCCTTCATCCAGTTCTCCTCCGGTTCGACCAGCGAGCCCAAGGGCGTGGTGCTCACGCACGCGCAACATCCTGGCGAACACCCGCGGCGCCACGCCGGGCGGCGGGCTTCACGCGACAGGACATCGCGCTGTCGTGGATGCCGCTGACCCACGACATGGGCCTGATCGGCATGTTCATCATGATGTTTGCGAACCGGATGCACGTGCAACCTGATGCCGACGGACCTGTTCGTCCGCCGGCCGCTGCTGTGGACTGACCTTCGCCTCCGCAAGCGCGCCACGATCCTCGCCTCGCCGAATTTCGGCTATCGACACTTCCTGAAGGTGCTGGGCGACCGCCCGTCGAGGACGAATCGACCTGTCCGCGGTCCGGCTGATCTTCAACGGCGCCGAGCCGATCACCGTCGAGCTGTGCGAGGAATTCCTGGAGCGCATGGCGGCCCGCTGGGCTGCGCGCGCACCGCGATGTTCCCGGTGTACGGACTCGCCGAAGCCTCGCTGGCGGTCGAGCTTCCCCGAGGCCGGCAGCGACGTATCGCTGCGATCACGCTCGACCGGCACCGCTGAACGTCGGCGAGCCGGCACGCAAGTCGAGCGCCGGCGATCCCGACGCCGTCGAGCTCATGTGCGAGGGCCGCGCCGATGCCCGACTCCGCGATCCGCGTGGCCGGACGACGCCGACCGCGCCGTTGCCCGAGGGCCATGTCGGGCACATCCAGATGCGCGGCGACAACGTCACGCGCGGGTTACTATCGAGACTCCGGAAGCGAATGCCGCGGCGTTCACCGCGGACGGCTGGCTGCGCACCGGCGACCTCGGCCTGATCGACGAGGGCGAGCTGTTGGTGACCGGCCGCGCCAAGGAGATCATCTTCGTCAACGGCCAGAACTACTATCCGCACGACATCGAAGTGATCGCGCAGCAGGCGCCCGGCCTGGAACTCGGCAAGGTCGCCGCCGCCGGCTGCCGCCCGCCGGGCGCGGAGACGGACGAGCTGACGCTCTTCGTCCTGCACCGCGGTGCGCATGGAGGATTTCCTGCCGGTGGCCGCGCGAAGTCACCCGGCTGGTCAACGAGCACGCCGGCCTCGAGGTGGCCCAGGTCGTGCCGGTCAAGCGCATCCCGAAGACCACCAGCGGCAAGATCCAGCGGGTCGCGCTCGAGCAGGCCTACGTCGCCGGCGAGTTCGCGGCGGAGATGGCCGAGCTCGCGCGGCTGCGCGACGCCGCCCACCCGCATGCCGACGACCGCGACCGGCACGCTGGAGACGGCGCATCAAGGCCATCGTCGACGACGCGCTGCCGGGCAAGCGTGTCGAGGTGGACGACAACCTGTTCGAGATCGGCGCGAGCTCGCTGACGCTGATCCAGATCCACGAACAGATCGACCGGGAGTTCCCCGGCCAGGTCGACCTCACCGAGCTGTTCGATTTCCCGACGGTCAGGGAACTGGCGGCCCACCTGCAATCGAAGCTGGCGGCGACCTGGCGGCTGACCGGGCGCTCAGGCGCCGGGCGGCGCCGGGCTGTCGCTGTAGACGTTGCGCCGCACCTTCCAGCGGCGGTAGGCCCACAGCCAGTCCGCCGGATGCGCGCGGATCTGCGCTTCCACGCGCTTCGCATAGCGGTCGATCATGCCGCCCTCGGGCAGCTGCTCACCGGCCGCGACCAGCGGTTCCAGACTCACGCGCGTAGTGGCCCCGCGAAGTCCGTTCGACGGCTACGAACAGCATGGCCGACTTGCTGGCCCGCGCGATGGCCTCGGGACCCATGTAGAACGCCGTCTCGTGCCCAAAGAACGGTCGTGAAGTGCCGCACGGCGGCCGAAACCGGGTCCTGGTCGGCGACCATCGCGAGCCCACGCGGCTCCTTGCGCCTGCGCAACACGTGCATCAGCAGGCGCTTCGCCGGGATCATGTTGCGCGCCGAAGCGCGAGCGGATGGTCAGGAACATCCGGTCCGCCCACTCGTCGTGCAACGGCTTGTAGGCGGCATCCAGCGGAAAGCCGAATTCGAGCGACAGGATCAGCAGCGTCCACTCCCAGTTGGCAGTTGTGCGAGGTGGCGATGACCACCGAGCGGCCGGCTTCGATCTCGCTGGCGCATCAGCTCGATGCCGGCGAGACTGACCCGCCGGCGCAGCTCCTCGGCAGTGATCGACACGCGCCTTGATCGACTCGATCGAGACGTCGGCGAAGTTCCTGTAGAAGTCGCGACGCGACGCGCGCCCGCTCGGCGTCGCTCGATTTCCGGAAAGCAGCGCAGCAGCTGCGCGTCGATGACCGCACGCCGGTAGTGGACCAGGTACTCGGCCAGCCACGCCAGCGCCGAGCCAACCGCGTACCAGACAGGATACGGGATCGCCGCCAGCGCCCTGAGCCACAGCGGCATCCGCTCGAGTGGCTGGCGATCTTCGAGATCAGTGGGACGCCTGGCGTTGCGCTTGTGCTTCATCGCGGCGGAAGCTTACCGGAAGCCCGCCACCCGCGCATGCGAGCCCCGTACGAAACGGGGCGCCGCATGCAGCCGGCGCCCCGGAATTCACCGTTGCGGTGAATGGCTACTGGATCCTGACCTGGACCGGCTTGGCCTTCGGGGCCTTGGCGACCCGCGGCAGGTGAACCAGCAGGATGCCGTCTTTCGACTCCGCGCTGATGTGACCCACGTCGACGTCTTCAGGCAGTGCGAAGCTGCGCTCGAACTTGCCATAGAAGCGCTCCATGCGCTGCATCTTCTCGGAATCGTCCTTCTTCTCGTACCTGCGCTCGCCGCGCAGGGTCAGCATGCCTTCGTTGACCTCAATGGCGATGTCCTTCTTCGGCACCTCCGGCAGCTCGGCCTTGACGAGGTACTCCTTGTCGTTCTCGATGATGTCGGCCGTCGGTGACCACTCGACCTTCACGCCGAGTTCACGCGGCCAGCTGTACGGATACAGCCGCTCCGGACGGAACAGCCGCTCGATGCGATCAAAATAGTCCTCAAACCTCTTGATAGGGAGGAAATCCCGATCGAGCATTGCCTCCTCCTTTGCACACCGGTTGCTCTTGGTGCGCATCCCCATCCTGCGCTCGTTTCGGTCACCGCGATATTTCCACGGGCGCATGCGGGTCGGCACTTTCCAGTAGCGGACTGCACAGTTGTGCAGCCGCTGGCCGCTGGCGCGCTCAAGCCGGACGAGCAGAAGTGAAGCTGCGTGCCAGCAGCTTGCGGGCCTCTTCGACCCACAGGACCGAGCTGGCCGCTGCGATCATCAGCGGCAGGTGCTGCACGGGAATGGCGACAGTGTGGAAGAGCGCGCTCAGCGGTCCCCAGTACACGACCAGCCCCTGCAGCGCGATGCCCAGGCAGAGCCCGCCCAGCAGCCAGGGATTATGCAGCACGCCGAAGCGCAGCGCCGAGCGTGTCGCGGACTCGCAGTTAAGCACATTGAACCACTGGCAGGCGGCCAGCACCGTGAAAGTCTCTGTCTGCACCAGCTCATACGGTGCTGCCGCTCGATAGCCTCCAGACGAAGTAGGCAAACGTCGACAAGGCCATCGTCGGGGTCATCAGTGCGACCCGTCGCAGCAGGCTCCAGCTCAACAGCCGGTCGTCGGCCGGCACCGGCGGACGGCGCATCTCGTCGCCCTCGAGCGGCTCCATGATCAGGTTCACCGTCACCGTGCCCTCGGTGACGATGTTGATCCACAGGATCTGCACGGCGGCCAGTGGCAGTGGATAGCCGCCGAGCAGCGCCAGCAGCAACACCGTAACCTCGGCCATCGACGTGGCAAAGAGGTAGAGGATCACCTTCTTGAGGTTGGCGTAGACGAGCCGCCCTTGCTCGACGGCGTTGACGATCGTGGCGAAGTTGTCGTCCGTGATGACGATCTTGGCCGCACCCTTGGCGACGTCGGTCCCGGTGATCCCCATGGCCACGCCGACGTCCGCGCGCGCCAGCGCCGGAGCGTCGTTGACGCCGTCGCCGGTCATCGCCACGACATGGCCGCGCGACTGGAACGCCTCGACGATGCGCAGCTTCTGCGCAGGATGCACCCTGGCGAAAACAGCGATATGGTCCAGATCGCGGCGCAGCTCGTGTTCGGGCATGCGCTCGAGTTCGCCGCCATCTACCGCGCGATCGCGCTCACCGGCGATGCCTAGCGCGTGAGCGATGGCCAGGCCCGTCGCCTTGTGGTCGCCGGTCACCATCACCGGCCGGATGCCCGCCGTAGCGCAACCTGCGACCGCGTCCTTCACCTCATCACGGGGTGGATCGATCTCTCCAGCGAGCCCCAGCAGCACCGCCTGTCCCCGGAACTGATCGAATCCTGCGGACACGTCCATGCCCGCAGTCGACCTGTGCGAACGCGAGGACGCGCAGCGCCCGACCCGCCATGCCTTCCGCAGCGGCCAGCATGACGGCACGTTGCTCATCGCCGAAGTCCTGCTGTTCTCCGCTGCATCGCTGCCGAGCACACAACTCGAAGACAGCCTCGGGTGCGCCCTTGAGGAGGACGCGGCGCCCTGCCCCAGCGGCGCAGTGCTCCGTAGCCATCAGCTTGGCTGCCGGATCAAAGGGGATCTCGGCCATGCGCTCCTGCTGCCTGCGCAGCGCCAACGGATCCAGCGAGCCCTTCCGTGCGACGCAAAGCAGCGCTGCCTCCGTAGGGTCTCCAAGCACCCGCCACTGCGAATGCCGGTCGTCGGGCGCCAGCAACTGGGCGTCGTTGCAGAGCACGGCGGCCTCGAGAAGAGCCCGCAGGTCATCGGTCTCTACCTCGCCGTCGACTTCCCAGACGAGCTCTCCTTCCGGTGCATAGCCCGAACCACTGACCTCGACCCAGCGTTCCCCCGGCAGCCACAGCCTTGTCACGGTCATTTCGTTGCGGGTCAGCGTGCCGGTCTTGTCGCTGCAGATGATGCTGGTCGAGCCAAGTGTCTCGACCGCCGACAGGCGCCGGATGATCGCGCCGCGCGCCGCCATGCGCTGCATGCCGACCGCCAAGGCGATGGTCATGGCGACGGGCAATCCCTCAGGCACCATCGAGACCATCTGGCTGATGGCGACCATGAGGATGTCGACGACCGGCAGACCCCTCAGCAGGCCGAGCGCCATGACTACCGCGAACATCACCAAAGCCGCGGCAACGAGGTAGCGCCCGAAGGTTTCCAGGCGCTGCTCGAGTGGGGTCTTCGGCTCGTCGGCACCAGCGGTCAGGTGCGCGATCCTGCCGACCTCGGTCATGCCGCCGGTTGCAACGACAACCGCGCGCGCACGCCCGGCTGTCAGGTGGGTGCCGGCGTAGAGCATGTTGCGGCGGTCAGCCAGCAGCGTTTCTTCCGGCAGCTCTGCCGGCGACTTGGCAACCGGCATGGACTCGCCGGTCAGTGCCGCCTCGGCCGCCTCCGCCGCGACCGCCTCGAGAACGCGCGCGTCCGACCCGACGGCGTCACCCGCCGCGACCAGCAGCAAGTCTCCAGGGACCAGCTCGCCCGCCTCGACCACTTGCTCCGTGCCATCTCGCACAACCCGCGCGTGCAGCTCCGACAGGCGCCGCAGTGCCTCCATGGAGCGTTCCGCCCTGCCCTCCTGGAACGTTCCGATCGCGGCATTGATGAACACCACTGCCAGGATGACGAGAGCGTCTCCGCTTTTTCCAAGCGAGAATGCGAGCGCTGCCGCTACGAACAGGATGTAGATGAGCGGACTCTGAAACTGGCGCAGGAATACCCGCAGCAGCGAGCGGCGCTTGACCGCAGGAAGTGTATTGGCACCAAACTCGGTCCGGCGCCGCTCGACCTCTGCCGTTGACAACCCACTGCAGGCATCGACTTCCAGCCGGCCAGCCACTACCGAGCCGGCGAGGGCATGCCAGGGGGTGACTGGCGCAGCGGTCGAATCGGGGTTCATCTGTGCGTTCATTGTCCGATCAGGAACAGGATGTAGGAGTTGATGGCGTAAATGACCAGCAGGAACAGGCCGGTCCAGCCGAACACGCGGAACACGCGCTCGGTGGGCCGATAGAACAGCGAGGCGATCACCGCCCCGGTCATGACTATCGCGCTGACCGCAGTTCCCGCATGCGCCTTGCTGGTTGCCGAGAAGATCGGCCCGGCCGTATAGGCGATATCGTCGATGGCGATGATGGCCATGTCGAACAGGTTGCTGCCGAGCAGATTGCCGATCGCCAGGTCGAGCGCGCCGAGCTTCACGGCCGACAATGCCACCGCGAGCTCCGGGAGCGAGGTGGAGAAGGCCACGAACAGTGTTCCCACGAAGCTGTTGTTCCAGCCCATCTCGCGCGCGAGGGCCACGCCGATGAAGGGCAATGAGACGCCTGCGGCGACCACCGCGATCGCGGCCAGCGCGTAGCCGGTGACGGCACGCTTCAGGGTGACTCCCGGGTACCGCTTCGGCTCGGCGGGCCGCGCGCGCGCTTCCCGCACTTCGTAGTCCAGCACGATGCGCATCGCGACCACGTAGCCGATGAGGATGACGGGCGTGTAGAGCCCGACATGGCCGAGCGCCGGCGTCTGCTCGCCGACCAGCACGGCGAGCGCCACGATCCCGAGGAGCACCACGCCGAATCCCGCGGAGAGGATGTGGCTCTGTGCGGCGAGCGTATAGATCGACGCCTTGGGGTAGCTCAACTCGAGGAACAGCAGGATCAGCAGGTTGAAGATGCAGCTGCCCAGCGCGTCACCGATGGCGATGTTCGGCACCAGCGCGATGGCCGCGGCACTCACGCCGGCCACCAGTTCGGGCAGCGACGTCACGGTGGCGACCATGATCACGCCGATCAGCGTTCGACCCAGCCCGGTGCGCTCGGCGATCACGTCGCCGTAGCGCGACAACTGGTACCCGGCGACGCCGATCACGGCGGTCGCGCCGAGGAACTGCAGCCAGATCATGAACATCGCCACACCTGTGGCGCCGGCGCCGAACCGGCGCTCCGGGTACAGCCTAGCCCCGATGAGGCGGCGACTGAATACCGACTTGCCGCTGCGACGGACCGACGACCAGGACGTCTACAGTCCCCTCCGCGAGGACGTGTTTAGTGACGCTGCCGAGCAGCAGTTCCTCGGCAAGCTCCTGGCCACGCTTGCCGACGACAACGAGATCGCATCCCAGGGCCTGTTCCGCCTCCAGAAGGACCCTGCTCGCCTGGCCGTGCAGCACCCTGAGTTCGGCGGAACCGGGCGCCATGCCAGCCTCGGCGGCGACCTTTCGAAGTCTCGCCAAACCGTCCGCCCGCACCCGTCCGCGATACTGAGCCACCCCCTGGTCGGTCATCCCTGCCAGGTGCAAACGGCCCTCGAACGGCAGCTCGAAGGCGTGCAGCAACACGATTTCCGCCGCCGGCGCCAAGGTCCGCGCGAAGCTGAGCGCCGCCAGGGACGCCTCTGAGAAGTCCACAGCTACCAGGACACGCCTGTAGTCCTGTCGTGGAACCGCCCTGACCGCCAGCAGAGGCCGCGAGGTCCTGCGCAACAGCCGTTCCGAGGTCGTACCGAACAGCGCCCGGCGCAGGAACCCTTCACCCTGCGCACCGACCACGAGCAGGTTGGCCTGCAGCACATCGGCATGCCCCGCGATCTCATCGACAACGGTCCCTGAGGCGAGGCAGGTTTCGACAGCGACACCGGCGGCGGGACCAGTTCGCCGGCCAGACTGTCCAGTGACTCCCGCGCAGCGTCCAGGATATGCCGCTCGATGGACGAACTCTCCGCGCCAAGCAGCCGCCGCAGATTGTCTACCGCCCCGCCGCTCACGACGTGCATCAGTGTCAAAGCGGCGCCGCTCTGGGCGGCCAGGCGCGCGCCACGTTCGGCTGCACGGCGGGCCGGTTCGGACAGGTCGGTCGCCGCCAGGATGCGGACCAGTCCGGTCATGACAGGCCTCGGCGTTCGCGCATCAGCTGGATGAGGTGCTCGCCGGCGAAGTCGACGGCGTCGCGCAGCGGGTACAGCACGGTCGAGGCGCCCGCATCCTTGAGCGCTGCACCGTGGGCCTCCTCCCGGGCCACCACGGCGACCTGTCCATCGAAGCCTCGGACGGATATCGCGTGCAGCAGGAGCCGGTTGGAGTCGATGTCGGGAAGCGTGCTGACGACCCACGGCACGCCCGCGAGTGGCAGGCTGTCGATGAAGTCGACGTCCTGGGCATCACCGAACCGTACCTGATGGCCCGCCTTGATCGAATCGCGCACTATCTCCGGATCAAAATCCACGCCCAGCGCGGGCAATCCGCCCGCCTCGAGCTGCCTCAGCAGACGCAGGCCGTACCGGCCGAGACCGAACACCACGACATCCGGCGGCTTTTCGTCAGCCAGCACCGCGCTGCTCGCCTGCCTCGCGGAACGGCACTCGACGCTCGAACGGCGCGAGCAGGTGTTCCACACGTTCATACAGCAATTGCGCGTTGAGGATCATGTACGTCGACAGCGTTATCGTAACGATCCCGACGAGCGTGGTCAGGCCCAGCGCCTGGGGACCAATGTGTCCGAGGCTGATTCCCATCGCGATGAAAACGATCGAGAACTCGCTGATCTGGGCGACAGTCAGCCCGGCCAGGAAGCCTGTCCGGCGCCTGTACCCCATGAAGCCCATGATGGCCATCACGATCAGCGGATTGCCGATGAGCACGAACGCGGATAGCACGGCCGCCGGCACCAGTTCGTCGCCGAGCGTGGAGAAATCCAGCTTGGCTCCGAGGTCGACGAAGAAGAACAGCAACAGGAAGTCGCGCAGCCCGGTGAGCCTCGCACTCATGGCCTCCCGGTACGAGGTGGACGCGAGCGAGAATCCGGCCAAGAAGGCGCCGGCCTCCTTGGAGAAGCCAGCCCACTCACCCAGTGCAGCGAGTCCCGTGCCCCAGGCGACCGCGAACAGCAGCAGCAACTCCTGCGATCGGGCCATGTTGCGGACCAGCGTCGGCAGCACGTAGCGCATCAGCACGTAGAGCAGCGCGACGGCCGCGGTGATCCGCAGCAGCAGTGACAGGACCGTCTCGAGCGGCAGTTCGTCGGCGGCGCCCCGGAGCGAGCTCATCGCGAGCATGGCGAACACGACCGCGATGTCCTGCACGATGAGGAAGCCCACCGCGATACGGCCGTGCAGCGAATCCAGCTCGCGCTTGTCCGAGAGTAGCTTGACGATGATGATCGTGCTCGAGAAGGTCAGCGCTACGGCCACATAGAAGGCTTCGACATAGCCTTTGCCGAGCAGCAACAGGAGCACGAAGCCGAACAGGATCGTGAAGGCGAGCTGACCGAGTCCGGTAGCGAGCGCCACCGGGCCGATGTGCCGGACATGGGTCAGGTCAAGTCGCAGTCCGACCACGAACAGCAGCACCGAGACACCGATCTGTGCCAGCAGGTCGATCTGATCGTGCGCCTGCACGAGACCGAGCACCGCCGGACCGACCACGATCCCGACGACGATATAGGCGATGAGCACGGGCTGGCGCAGCCTGACGGCGATCGCGCCGACCGCGGCGGTGATGCCAAGGATCAGAGCCATCTCGGCGAAGGGGCCGGCATGTAGTGAAGATGCAGACATTCGCAGCCCGTTGCAGCCCAGAGCAAGGATTTCAAGATTGTCCCTGCGGCATACTCGGCCGTCAATTTGCCCAAACGCAACCGCCGGGTGGAGCGCGAACGTGGTTTCGATCTGCCGTGGCGTCCGCCACGCCGTTTCGCACGCGGACGCATGGCAGCTCAGGCTTGCCGCTGTGAGAGAATGATTGTGTGAATCATCAGATGGGTTCGAAGTCCGCTCCCCGCACCTGCGTCATCGGCGCGGGCTCGAGCGGTCTTCCCGTCATCAAGGCGCTGCAGGATCGCGGCATCCCGGTGGTCTGCTTCGAGCGCACGCCCAACGTCGGCGGCCTGTGGTGCATAGCGAACAAGACCCACGGCGCGAGCGCCGCCTACGACTCGCTGCACATCAACACCGACACCCGGCTGATGGAGTACCAGGACCTGCCGATGCCGGAGGATCTGCCCGCCTACCCCAGCCATCGACAGATCCATGACTACTTCCGGGCGTACGTCGAGAAGTTCGCGCTGGCGCCGCTGATACGTTTCGGCTGCGAGGTCACGCGCTGCGAAAGAACCTCACACGGCGGCTGGACGGTGAAGCTCGCCAACGGCGAGGTCCACGACTTCGATGCCCTCGTGGTCGCCAATGGCCACCACTGGGACCCGCAGGGCCCGGATCCGGCCCCGCCCGGAACTTTCGACGGCGCGCAGATTCACTCGCACGTCTACCGCAATCCCGCGACGCCGATCGACATGCGCGGCAAGCGCGTCATCGTGGTCGGTCTCGGCAACTCGGCGGTCGATATCGCGACCGAGCTCAGCAGCCGCGCGGTCGCCGACCAGGTGTTCCTGGTGGCCAGGCGTGGCGCCTGGATCCTGCCCAAGTGGGTCGCCGGGACTCCGATCACCCGGCTGCCCGAGCCGCAACGGACGTTCCCGTGGATGCCCTGGCAGGTGACGTCATTGATCATGCGCTGGGTGATTCGCCTGCAGTCGGGGCTGCCGAGCGACTACGGACTGCCGATGCCCGACCACAAGCCGCTGCAGTCGCATCCGACCGTCAGCCAGGACCTGCTGTCGCGCATCGGGCACGGCGACATCCGGGTCAAGCCGGCGATCCGGGAACTGCAGGGCGACCGGGTCGTGTTCGTGGACGGCACCGAGGAGCGGGCCGACGTCATCGTCTGGTGCACCGGCTACAAGGTCTCCTTCCCCTTCTTCGACGAGTCGTTCTTCAGCGCCCGTGACAACCGCGTACCGCTATGGAACCGCACGGTCCTTCCCGGCGTGGAGAATCTGTTCTTCGTGGGTCTCTACCAGCCGCTCGGCTCGATCATGCAGCCCGCCGAACTGCAGGCGCGGGTCATCGGCGAGCGACTGCTGGGCAACATCGCGTTCCCGGACGAGTCCAGGATGCGCCGCGACATGGCGGCCGAGGACGCGGCCATGGCGCGCCGCTATCTCCGCTCCAGGCGCCACACGATGCAGGTGGACTTCGGGCCGTTCATGCACCGCCTGCGGCGCATGCTGCACGACGGCGAGCGGCTGGCGGCCCGCGCAACACGCAGCGCGCGTTCGCCTTGAGCCCGAGGCCCGTCTCAGGGTAAACTTGCTTGTTGCCAACAAGTTAAGGTGAGCCCGCTCCTTGATCGCCCCGCTACCCCGCCGCCGCACCCAGGCCGAACGCTCGGCGCTGTCGGATACCCGCATGACGGCGGCCGCCGTGGCGTTGCTGGCGGAGCGCGGCGTCGGCGGCACGACGCTGGCGGCCATTGGCGAGCACGCCGGCTACAGCCGTGGCCTCGCCACCCAGCGCTTCGGCTCCAAGGCCGGCCTGCTGCGCCACGTGCTCAAGCACGTCTCCCACGAGTGGCTGTACCGCCTGGAGCTGGCGGTCGGCGACAAGTCCGGACTCGCGGCACTCGAAGCCACACTGGCGACCCAGCTGGCTTTCATCGAGGAGGCGCCCAATGAAGTCCGCGCCATGTACCTGCTGTGGTTCCAGAGCATCGATCCGGCCGCCGAGTACCGCCCGAATGTCGCCGAGGTGCACCGCCTGCAGCGCGCGACGGTGGCGTCCTGGGTCGAACAAGGGCGCCGGCTCGGCAGCATCCCGCCCGAGGTCGACGCGCGGCAGGTCGCGGATTATTTCTGCGCGGCCGCTTCGGGCATCGTTTTCCACTGGCTCGTGAATCCCGAGTTTCCCGTGCGCGATGCGTTCGCGGAGATGCTCGCGGAACTCGACAGCCGCCTGTCCACTCCCGCTTCATGACGAATTTCCACCGAGGTTCAAGACCATGACCGACGCTTTCATCTATGACCACGTTCGCTCACCACGCGGCAAGGGCCGTCCGGACGGCGCGCTGCACGAGATCACGCCGATCTCGCTGGCCAGCCAGGTGCTGGCGGCACTCAGGGACCGGACCGGCCTGGACACGGCGCTGGTCGACGACGTGGCGCTCGGCTGCGTGACGCCGATCGGCGAACAGGGCGCCGACATCGCCCGCGTCGCGGCGCTGCACGCGGGCTATGACGAATCGGTGCCTGGCAAGCAAATCAATCGCTTTTGCGCCTCTGGCCTGGAGGCCGTCAACACCGCCGCGGCCGCGGTGATGTCCGGACAGTCCGCGCTGGTGGTCGGCGGCGGCGTGGAGTCCATGTCGCGGCTGCCGATGGGCTCGGACGGCGGCGCCTGGCCGATTGATCCGGCGGTGGCCTTTCCCCACTACTTCGTCCCGCAGGGCATCAGCGCGGACCTGATCGCGACGCTCGACGGCTATTCGCGCGAGCAGGTGGACGCCTACGCCGTCGAGAGCCAGCGGCGCGCGGCGGAGGCCTGGCAGGACGGCCGCTTTGCCCGCTCGATCGCGCCGATCCGCGACGTCATCGGCCAAGTGGTGCTGGATCGCGACGAGCACATGCGCCCCGGCACGAGCATGACGGACCTCGCTGGCCTCAAGCCGGCGTTCGTGGTCCCCGGCGAGCAGGGCGGCTTCGACGCCGTCGCGCTGCAGAAGTACCCGCAAGTCGAAGGCATCCGCCACGTTCATACAGGGGGCAACTCCAGCGGCATCGTCGACGGCGCCGCGGCCGTCCTGGTCGGCAACAAGAAGATGGCGCGCAAGCTCGACCGCCAGCCGCGCGCGCGAATCCGGGCCTTCGCCTCGATCGGCAGCGAGCCGACCATCATGCTCACCGGCCCGGCGGCCGCCAGCCGCAAGGCACTGAAGCTGGCGCGCATGACGCCCGCGGACATCGACCTGTGGGAGATCAACGAAGCCTTTGCAGCCGTCGTGCTGCGCTACATGCGCGACATGGAACTGCCGCACGACAAGGTCAACGTCAACGGCGGCGCCATCGCCATGGGCCATCCGCTGGGCGCCACCGGCGCCATCGTGCTGGGCATCCTGCTCGACGAGATGGAGCGCCGCGATCTCGGCACCGGTCTGGTCACACTTTGCATCGGCGCCGGCATGGGCACCGCAACCATCATCGAGCGCGTCTGAACGACGCCACCCAGGAAGCAAGCATATGAGCACCACGCTACGACTCGAAGTCGATGCAAGCGGCATCGCCACTCTCACCATCGACATCCCGGGCAAGCCCGTCAATGTCATCACCCCCGAATTCCAGCGCGAGCTGGCCGCGGCGGTCGAGCGCATCGCGACCGACTCCGCGATCAAGAGCGCGATCATCACTTCCGCCAAGCGCGACTTCATGGCGGGCGCAGACCTGAAGGACCTGGTGACCGCCTACGATCGTGGCGTCACCGCCGCGCAGGCTGCTGGCTACAGTGGCGAGATCAACAAGCTCTATCGCCGTCTCGAGACCTGCGGCAAGCCCGTCGCCGCCGCCATGAACGGGCTGGCGCTGGGCGGCGGGCTGGAACTCGCGCTCGCCTGCCACTACCGCGTGCTCGCTGATGCGCCGAAGGTGGTCGTCGGCCTGCCCGAGGTCAAGGTGGGACTGTTGCCGGGCGCCGGCGGCACGCAGCGCCTGCCGCGGCTGATCGGCATCGCGCAGGCGCTGCCGCTGATGGCCGAAGGCAAACACGTCTCGCCGGCCGAGGCCGCCAAGCTCGGCATCGTCCACGAGATCGCGCCTGTCGACCAGGTGGTCGCCCGCGCGCGCGCCTGGCTCGCCACCGGCCCCGAGCCGGTCGCGCCCTGGGACCGCAAGGGCTTCAAGGTGCCCGGCGGTGTCGGCATGCAGAATCCGGGAGTTGCGCAGACGTTCATGGTGGGCAGCGCGCTGGTCGCCAAGAACACCTGGCACAACTATCCCGCGCCGGTGGCGATCATGTCGGCGGTGTACGAGGGCTGCCAGCTGCCGTTCGACAAGGCCCTGGCGGTCGAGTCGAAGTACTTCGGCAAGCTGCTGTCGGGCCCGGTCGCCCGCAACCTGATGCGCACCCTGTTCGTGAACAAGAATCTCGCGGACGCCCTCGCCCGGCGCCCGGAAGGCGTGCCCAAGAGCAAGGTCGCGAAACTCGGCGTGCTCGGCGCCGGGATGATGGGCGCGGGCATTGCCTATGTGTCGGCCCAGGCGGGCATGGAGGTCGTGCTGCTCGACATGTCGGCCGAGGGCGCCGCGAAGGGCAAGGACTACTCGCGCAAGCTGCTGGCCAAGGGCGTCGAGCGCGGCAAGCTCGACCAGGGCCAGGCTGACGCGGTGCTGGCACGCATCCACCCAACTACGTCCTACGCCGATCTCGCCGGCTGCGAGCTGATCATCGAGGCGGTGTTCGAGGAGCGCCAGATCAAGGCGACCGTCACGGAGCAGGCCGAGGCGGTCATCCCGAAGACGGCGATCTTCGCCAGCAACACCTCCACGCTGCCGATCACCGGGCTCGCGCAGGCATCGAAGCGCCCGGCGCAGTTCATCGGGATTCACTTCTTCTCGCCCGTCGACAAGATGCCGCTGGTCGAGATCATCATGGGCAAGCGCACGTCGAAGGAGGCGCTGGCGCGGGCGCTCGACTATGTCGGGCAGCTGAAGAAGACCCCTATCGTCGTCAATGACAGCCGCGGATTCTTCACCAGCCGCGTGATCGGCACCATCGTCAACGAGGGCCAGGCGATGCTGGCCGAAGGCGTGGCGCCGGCGCTGATCGAGAACGCGGCCAAGATGGCCGGCTTCCCGGTCGGGCCGCTGGCGATCTCCGACGAGGTCACGATCGAGCTGCAGTGGAAGATCACGCGCCAGACCGAGCAGGACCTGGGCGGCCGCTATGTCCGCCCGGTGGGCTACGACGTGCTCAAGCAGATGGTGGAGCTCGGCCGGCTCGGCCGTCGCCAGGGCGGCGGCTACTACGACTACCCGGCAGACGGCCCGAAGCGGCTGTGGGCCGGTCTCGCCCAGCACTGGCCGGTCGCCGCGAAGCAGCCGCCCGTCGAAGAGCTGATCTCGCGCTTTCTCTACATCGAGGCGCTGGAGAGCGCGCGCTGCGTCGAGGAAGGCGTGATCATGCACCCGGCGGATGCGGACCTCGGCTCGATCCTCGGTATCGGCTACCCGGCCTGGACCGGCGGCGTGCTGTCCTACATCGAGACCGTGGGCGTCGAGCAGTTCGTCGCGAATTGCCTGAAGCTCGCCAAGCGCTACGGGCCGCGCTTCAAGCCGACCCGCTCGCTGCGCAAGATGGCCAAGGCCGGTGAGCGGTTCCATCCGCGCCCGGCCGCCGACCAGGCCGCATAGCCGCGGAGCATGCCGTGAGACGCACGATCTTCGAGCCCGAGCACGACATGTTCCGCGAGGGCGCGCGGCGCTGGTTCCAGACCGAGGTGGAGCCCCAGACCGCCCGCTGGCGCGAACAGAACTTCGTCGACCCGGAGTGGTTCCGCCGCGCCGGCGAGCAGGGCTATCTGCTGATGTGGGCCGACGAACGCTACGGCGGCGCCGGGATCAGCGATTTCCGCTATGAGCAGGTCCTGATCGAGGAAGACACGCGCTACGGCGACATCGGGTTCTTCCTGTCGCTGCATTCGCGGCTGGTGGCCCCCTACATCGGGCATCTCGGCACCGAGGAGCAGAAGGAACTGTTCCTGCCCGGGTGCGTCTCCGGCGAGCGCATCCTGGGCATCGCGATGACCGAGCCCGGCGCCGGCAGCGACCTCGCCGGCATCCGCTCGCGCGCCGAGAACGCCGGCGATCACTGGGTGCTCAACGGCTCCAAGACCTACATCTCCAATGGCCAGATCGGCAACCTGTTCGTGGTCGCCGCGCGCACCGTTCCCGACTCGCGCTACGGGCTTGGACTGTTCCTGGTCGAGGAAGGCATGGCCGGCTTCCGGCGCGGCCGCAACCTGAAGAAGATGGGCCTCAAGGCGCAGGACACGTCAGAACTGTTCTTCGACAACGTCAAGATCCCGAAGACACACGTCCTCGGCGACCCGACCAACGGCTTCCGCTATCTCACCACGTTCCTGGCGGAGGAGCGGCTCATCAACGCCTGCTGGAACATCGCGCATGCGCAGACCGCTTTCGACATCACGCTGGAGTTCATCAAGGAACGCAAGGCGTTCGGCCGCCCGATCGGCACGTTCCAGAACGCCCGCTTCAAGATGGCCGAGATGCGTGCCCACCTGGACGCCATCCAGTGCTTCATCGACCAGTGCGTGGTGGAGCACAACGCGGGCCGCCTTGACGGCCGAGGTCGCCGCAGAAGCCAAGCTGCTGTCGAGCGAACTCGAGAACCGGGTGATGGACGAGTGCGTGCAGCTGCACGGCGGCGCCGGCTACATGGAGGAATACCGCATCTGCCGCATGTTCACCGATGCGCGCATCTCGCGGATCTATGCGGGTACCTCGGAGATCATGAAGGAAATCATCGGCCGCTCGCTGGGGCTCGACGACCGCAAGCTCTGAGCCCCACCCCGCCGCCCTACCCGTCGCCGGGCACATTGTGTGATCATCCCCCCGCCACGCCGGCTTCGCCGGCCACCGGGGGGATTTCCATGCAAGGCCTGATGATGCCCGTGCCGCTTCTCATCACCGACATCATGCGGCACGCCGAACGCTGCAATGCGTCGACCGAAGTCGTGTCGGTGACGGTCGACAATCCGCGCCATCGCTGCACGCTCGCCGACGTCTTCCGCCGCGCCCGGCAGCTGGCCAACGCCTTGACCCAGGCCGGCGTGAAGCCCGGCGACCGGATCGGCACCCTCGCCTGGAACGACTACCGTCACCTCGAGCTGTACTACGCGGTCTCCTGCATGGGCGCGGTGCTGCACACCGTCAACCCGCGGCTGTTCCCGGAGCAGATCGCGTTCATCGTCAATCATGCCGAGGACAAGCTGCTGTTCGTCGATCCGCTGGTGCTGCCGCTGGTGGAGAAGCTCAAGCCCGGCTTCAAGAGCGTCGAGCGGGTGATCGCGCTGACCGACGACGCGCACCTGCCAGCGAGCGGCATCGACGGCCTGATCTCGTACGAGTCGTTCATCGCTGGGCATGCCGACACCTTCGACTGGCCGGATCTCGACGAGAACACGGCCAGCTCGCTGTGCTACACGTCGGGCACCACCGGCAATCCCAAGGGCGTGCTGTTCAGCCACCGCTCCACCGTGCTGCACAACTACGCGGGGTTGATGGGCGACGCCTTCGGTTGCACACGCCGCGACACCATACTGGTCGTCGTGCCGATGTTTCACGCCAACGCCTGGGGTCTGGCCTATGCCGCGCCGACGGTCGGCACCAAATTGGTGTTTCCCGGACCGAAGATGGGCGATGCGCCCACGCTCACCGCGCTTATCGCCGAGGAAGGCATCACCCTGGCATCCGGCGTGCCCACCGTGTGGCAGTTGCTGTTGAATCATGCCCGCAGCGCCAACGCCTCGCTCAAGCCGCTGCGGCGCGTCTCGGTGGGTGGCTCGGCCTGCCCGCTCGCGATCATGAAGGAATTCACGGATCGCCACGAGGTGGAGGTGTTGCACGCCTGGGGCATGACGGAGATGAGCCCGCTCGGCACGCTGAACAGTTTCCCGGCTGGGTTCGAGGACTGGCCGGAGGCCGAGCAGGACGCGCTCAGGGTGAAGCAGGGCCAGCCGGTCTTGGGCGTACAGGTCAAGATCGTCGACGATTTCGGCAAGGAACTGCCCTGGGATGGCAAGAGCTCGGGGCTCGTGAAGGTGCGTGGCCCCTGGGTCTGCAGCGACTATTTCCGTCTCGGTGAGCCCAGCGCGGCGCATTCCGAGCCAGGCTGGTTCGCCACCGGCGACGTGGCCACCATGAGCCCGGATGGCGTCATGCAAATTACCGACCGCGCCAAGGATGTCATCAAGTCCGGCGGCGAGTGGATCAGCTCGATCGACCTCGAGAACGCGGCCAGTGGCCACCCCAAGCTGCTGCAGGCCGCGGTGATCGGCGTGAAGCACCCGAAGTGGGACGAGCGGCCGCTGCTGATCTGCGTGCCGCGCGAGGGCGAGCAGCCCACGCGCGAGGAGATCCTGGCGTGGCTGTCGGACAAGGTGGCGAAGTGGTGGCTGCCCGACGACGTGGTGTTCGTCGACAGGATTCCGCTGACCGCGACCGGCAAGATCTCCAAGCTCGATCTGCGCAAGCAGTTCACGGACTATTCGCTGCCGACGGCGTGAACACGGTGCGACCGGCCGGGTAACAGCCACCCGGCCGCTGACTGTGCGGGGCCGCGCGGCTTGCGCGGCCTCGGCGTTTGCAGCCGGAAAAGTCGGAAAAATTGGTGCCGGTGGAGGGAATCGAACCCCCGACCTCTCGCTTACGAAGCGACTGCTCTACCAGCTGAGCTACACCGGCATGGGGGCGCGAAGTATAGGCAACGCCAGCCGGGCCGGCAACGGCGGGCCGCTCAGGGCCTGTGGCGGACCCGGATCACGACTTCGACGCCGAGGGACTCGGTCCCGGCCGGTAGCGGCGGCAGCTTTGCGAACTCCACCTCGCCCGGCGCGACGTCGATCAGCTCACCCGTGCTCTCGACGTAGAAATGGTGGTGTGGCGCGACGTTGGAATCGAACGAACTGCGGGTCGCATCGACGTTCAGCTCCCGCAACATGCCGTGGCGCGCAAACAGGTTGAGGGTGTTGTAGACCGTCGCCTTCGATACGCGCGATCCGCTTACTCGCAGTCTGGCTAGCACCGCATCGGCGGTCAGATGCTGGTCCCCGGAAAACAGCACACGCCCGACCCGCACGCGCTGCGCGGTGGGGGTAATCCCGCGCTCGCGCAGCATCGCGGCGACTCGATCCGTTTCTGCAAGCGAGACATCGCTGCTCATGGGTACTGACTATAGCGCCGCGGAACACGGCCTGCCAACCGCAGTCGGCGCAGGTGTTTCTGCACAGACGCGGGACATAGGCGCGGCCTGCCGGGCGGCGCAGCGCGGCATAGTGCAGCCGTGTCACGGAGGACGCGCATGCCCGCTCATGGTCATGGACTGTCGCTGCTGGAGCTGCTGGTCGCGCTGTCGATCATGGTGATCCTGGCCGCCATGGCGGCCCCCTCGTTCCGCGAGTATCTGCGCAACTGCCAGCGTTCGGCCGTGGTCAATGCGGTGGTCCACGCCATCCATGCGGCCCGCACCAGCGCCGCCAGCAGCGGCACGCCGGTCGTTCTCTGCGGCACCGAGGACCTTGCGCACTGTTCAGGGGATGGCGACTGGTCGACCGGCCTGATCCGCCGGCCCGACCTCGACGCGGCCGAGGCGGCGCAAGTCATCCAGTTCCCGGCCGCGATGCCGCGACGCCTGACCTCGAACCGCGCCGAGGTCCGCTTCCTGCCCCGCGCCGCCGCGGCGACGACCGCGACGCTGGTGTTCTGCGACGACCGCGGCAGCCGCGCCGCCCGGGCCATCATCATCAGCCGCACGGGCCGGCCGCGCGTCAGCGACCGGACCGCCGGCGGAGGCCTGCTGGCATGCCCGTAGTCCTGGCCCGACCCCGGCTTGCGGGCTTCGCCCTGCTCGAGAGCCTGATCGCCATGACGGTGCTGTCGGCAAGCCTGGCGGTCGCCGCGGCGGCGCTCATCCAGACGCTACAGCATGTCCGCAGGGCTTCCGAGCGGTCCGCCGCGTTGCGCCTGGCCACGTCGCTGGCCGAAGAGCTCCGCGGCCTGCGGCGCAGCGACGGCCAGCCGCTGCAGGCCGCCACCGGCGACCCGGCCAGTCCCTGCGCAGAACCGCCGGTCGACTGCAGGACCGAGGCGCTCGCGCGTCAGCGCCTGGCCGAATTCGCCTCGCGGATCACGGCAGCGCTGCCCGCCGGCGCGGCAGGTGAAGTCGCGGTACCGGACCCGGCGCGGCCGGAGTACGTCATCGTGATCGCCTGGCCTGATACCGCGAGCGAAGTCAGTGCGCGTCTGCAGTTGGGGGTCGTGACATGACCCGTCAGCACGGTTTGTCGGTCGTTGAAATCATGATCGCGGCGGCACTGACCACGCTGCTGACTGCCGCGGCGCTGTCGCTCATCGCCCGCGGCGGATCCGCACGGGCGGCTCGCGAGAGCCGGGCCGAGCTGGAAGAGAACGTCCGGGCTGCGCTGGACCTGCTGGCGGACGACATCCGGCACGCGGGTTATCTCGGTCTCGCCTCGCCCGGTACGGCGGTCGCCGGGTCGAGCCGCCTCGGCACGCCGGAGACGGCCGGGCTCGGCGTCGCTGGCGGTTGCGTTCCGTCGCTGGCACTGGACCTGGACGTCTCGATCGGCGGCGCAGATGGCGCGTACGGGGCCGCCCCAGGCGTGGCCATGGGCTGCGCGCCCTCCCCCAACGGGCAGTCGGTGCGCGGCTCCGACACGTTGATTCTGCGCCACGCCACGGCGGACGACAGCCGGCCCGAGGCGGGCCGCCTGCAGCTCGAGACGCGCCGCGGCGGCGCGCGGTTGTTCGCCGACGGCAGGCTGGAATTCAGCACTCCCAGCCGCGTCCACGATCTGGCCGTGCACGCGTACTACGTCAGTTCCGGCTCGACCGCGGCGCGCGGCCAACCGTCGCTGCGCCGCAAGCGCCTCGTCGGTGGATCCCGCCCGGCGTTCCAGGACGAAGAGCTGCTGGCCGGCATCGCCGACCTGCAGGTGGAAGCCGGTGTGGACGCATTGGGCGACGGCGACGAGCTGGTCGACCGCTATGTGGATCTCGGCAGCGTGCCCGTCGGCAGCAGGGTCCGGGAGCTGCGTATCTGGGTGCTGGCGGAAAACAACGGGGCCGGCGCGGCGCCGGCAGCGCGACCTGCCCTGGTCTACGCCAACCGCACGCTGCCCGCCGACCAATCACGGCGCCGCAGGTTGCTGGCGGCCAGGACCATACAGCTGCGCAACGCCGGGGCGTCGCCATGAGCCCTCGCCGTTCGCACGGTCTTGCGCTGGCCATCGTGCTGATCCTGCTGCTGGGGCTCGGGCTGCTGGCCATCGCCGGCATGGGAGGTGCCGCCGCATCGCTGGCGCTCGCCGGCATGGCCGAGCAACGCGCCAGCGCGTTCGAGGCAGCCGAGGGCGCCGTCGCTCGCGCGCTGCGAGACTGGCCCGACCTGCAGCAGGCGGCGCCAGCACTTCCAGGCGACGCGGCGACTTCGGCCAGGCTGTACGTCCAGCACGACTCACCCGACGAGGCCGGCGCCGCGGCGCCGGGCTTCAGCATCGGCGACGGCGCGGACGCCTTCAGGCTGCGACACGTCACGCTCACCGCTGAAGCCGCAGCGCTGCGTGGCGCGGCAGCGCGGGTCGAGCAGACTTTCGTCGTCGTGGGAGCCGCCGAGTGAGACGCGCCCGGGCAGCGCGACGGCCCGACGCGAGTTCAGCCGCCGCGGCGACGCTGCTGGGCCTCGGTCTGCTGGCCACCGCTCATCTGGCCTGCGCCTCGCCGGACGAGGCCTGGATCACGCGAGCGCCGGTGCCCGCGGACAGCCCGCCACTGCTGGTCCTGCTGCTCGACGCCTCAACCGCGTCGGCCATCGAGATGCTGGTGCCGCCCGAGTACGATCCCGGCACCGACTACGCGGCGCTGCGTGATGCTGCAGCGCGCTGCGACCCACGGCGTGTGTACTGGCGCCGCGGTCCGGGCCCGGCGCCCCGCTGCGCGGACAACGCCTCGGTGCCGCTGGCGGCCGCGACGCCCACCCAGGGTTTCCGCTGCGACAGCGCGATGGCGGCGCTGGCGTCGACCGGAGTGTTCGTTGCCGCGCGCGCAGCACAGTGGCGCGGCGCCGGTATGGGCGGCTACTGGGGGCCGCTGGTGGCGGGCGACGACGCAGCCGTCGAATGTCGCGAGGACCGCGGCCGCCACGGCCACGGCGCGGGCCAGTGGTATGCCGTCAACGTCTCCGCGGGGCCATGGGGCGATGACCCGGCCGACGAAGCGCGCTGGGACGCGCCACCGCTGGCCGAACCGTATGTCTTCTTCCACGGCAACTACCTGAACTTCCTTGCGGTCGCCAAGGCGACCACCCCCACGACGCTGCATGACTGGATGCGCGCCCGACTGGTTACCGCCGCACGCTCGGTCGACGCGCTGCAGCTGGCGCTCGTGGGCCCGGACCTTGCGGCGGGCGGCGACGCGACCGTCCTGCTGCCGCCCACGCCCGCGCCCGCAGCGGCGGCGGAGCTGGAGGCGCTGCTGCGCGCCGGGCAGCCCGGCGGATCCGCGCGGATTGCGGGGCTGGTCGCCGCGGCCGGTCGCTGGATGGCGGCAGCAGGCGGCGCGGTGGACGATCGCAAGCGATCAGCCTTCCCTGCCGCGTGTCGCGCCGTCAGCGTCGGGCTGCTGTCTCCCGGCGTGCCCGCGGCAGACGATGACGCGACGCGGCCGGCGATCGAGCTGGGCGCCCTGCCCGCGGGCCAAGGCCGCTGCGTGGGCAGCTGCCTGGTCGAGTTGCTGCGCTGGTTGCAGGAAGCGGACCTGCAGGGCGCCCTGCCCGGCAGGCAGTTCGCGCGAACCCTCGCGTTGACCGGCGCATCGCCCACTCAAGATTTCGAGCAGACCCTGCGCGCCGCGCGCGTCCCGGCTCAGCCGCTGCAAGACCCTCTGGCGCTGGTCATGCTGTTCGCCCGCGCGCTGCGCCACGACGCGGCCGTGCCGGGCGGACCGACGATCTCGGCGCCGGCCATCGATCGCAGCACCCCGACCCTGCCAGGTCCCGGCCTGTTCTACGGCATCGGCGAACCCGCGCCACAGGGCCGATGGGTCGGCAACCTGCTGGCCTACGACCTGCAGGCCGTGGCGACCCTCACCAGCCCGGCCAGCGCCGGCGCGCCGCGGCAAAGCCTGCCTGCCGACGACCTCTGGTCGCCCGAGGCAGCGGCCGGTCCACGCTCGGGCGGCGCCGCGGCGCAACTCCCCGGCCCGACGCGGCGGCAGCTGTACACCGACTTGACCAGCGACGACCTGACCGCCGCGGGCAATCGCATAGCCGTTGCCAACGAGCTGCTGGATGCCGCGGCGGTGGGGCTTTCTGCCGGCGAGGATGCCCGGCGCCGCGAGCTGATCGACTGGACGCTTGGCCGCGACGTCTTCGATGCCGACTTCGATGGCGACGTGTCCTCGGCTCGCCGGGAGCTGGGAGACCCCGGTCTCGCCGCGCCCCTGCTGCTGCGCTACGGGACGGAGGAGTCCGACGCTGCGCTGGTGTTCACGCTGACCGCGGACGGCCTGCTGCACGCGCTCGATGCCCGGAACGGCGAGGAGCGTTGGGCCTTCCTGCCCTATCCCCTGCTGCACAGGCTGCCCGCGCTGGCGCGAGCGGCGGATGCCTTCAGCCGGCCGGCCGGCCTGCAGGCGCCGCTCGCCAAACGGGTGATTGACGCCAATGCGGACGGGCGACTGTCGCGTGCCGACGGCGATCGCGCCTGGCTGTACCTGAGCCTCGGTCCCGCCGCACCCCATCACTACGCGCTGGACGTCACCGACCCTGACCGCCCGCGGATCCTGTGGACGATCGGGCCGTCGCAGCTGCCGTGGCTGGAGCCCACTCGAGCAACACCTGTGGTCACCCGGCTGCCGCTGGGACCGGCAGGCCGCGCGCGCGACGTGGTCCTGCTCGCTGGCGGCACCAGCGCGCGGCTCGAGGCCGGCCTCCCGCCGGCCGCAGGCAGCGGCGCGGGGTTCGCCATCGTCGACGCCGAGAATGGCGCGGTCCTGCTGACGGCCGGCAACGAGGCACTGGCAGACGTCGAGGTGATGCTGCCCGGTGCGGCGGCCATTGCGTCGGCGCCGCGCGCGGTCGATACCGATCGCGACGGCGTTAGCGACCGGCTGTACCTGCTGGATGTCGGCGGCGGCCTGTGGCGCATCGACTGGCCGGGCGGCGGAGCGGCCGCCAGCGTGCGGCGCCTCGGCAGCTTCGGCGACCCTGGCGGTGGCGCTCCGGCGCGCCAGTTCCACGCTGCGCCCGACGTCGTGCTGACCGAGCGCGCGGGCCGACCGGCGCTGCTGCTCGCGTTCGGCTCTGGCTCGCTCACCCATCCCCGCGAGCGGACTGGAACGGACGCGTTCTTCGCGGTGTTCGACCAACTCCCCACGCGGCCTGCGCAGCGGCACGCGCCGCTCGTGCCGGAGGACCTGGTCGATGTCACCGCAGGCGCCACCGCCCTGCCCGCCGACGCCGCGGGCTGGATCCTCAGACTCGACGCTCACGGTGCCGGGGAAAAAGTCATCGGCAGTGCGCTCACCGTCGACGGTCGCGTGCGCTTCACCACCTATCAGCCCCTCGCGCCGAGCGCCGACCAGCCCTGCGGACCCCCGCGGGCCGTGAGCCGGCTGTACACCCTCGACGTGCAAACCGGCAGGCCCGCGAACTACGTCGACGACGAACCCGAGCAGCCCGAGGAGCTGCCGACGGCCGGGCTGCCGCCGGCACTGCGCATCGCCTTCGGGATACCGGCGGGCGCAGCCGCTGCCGGCCGGGCCCGGCCCGTGGGCTTGCTCGCCGACAGCGTCATCGAGCTCGACTGGCTGAACACTCCGGTGAGGACCTCATGGCGGGAACTGGATCTGCCCGCGGAATGACGCTCCTCGAGCTGCTGGCGGCGCTGGCCGTGACCGCCGTGCTGGCGGCCATGGCGTATCCGTCGTATCGCAACCACGTGCTGCGCGTCCATCGTACCGAGGCGATCGAGGGGCTGCTGCTCGCCGCGGCCGCGCAGGAGAACTTCCATCTGCGCCACGGACATTACGCGACGGCCGTCTGGAGCGACGACCCCGCGGAGGCAAGCAGCCTCGATCTACCGGAGCGGACCGCCCGCGGCCGTTACCTGCTCGCGTTGACCACGACCGATTCGAGCTTTGTCGCGGAAGCGCGCCCGGTAGCGGGCGGCGGGCAGGAGGATGACGCCCTGTGCGCGCGATTCCTGCTGGACGCGGCCGGCCGGCGCCGTGCGTTCGATGCCAGCGGCCGCGATACCACCAGTCAGTGCTGGCGCTGAGCCGCCTCAGCTGTCGTCGCTGGCCGCGCTCGCGCGCGGCGCCGACCGCAAGGGAATCGGCAGGCCGAACACCACGTTTTCCTCGCGCCCAACCGTTTCCACCGCGGGCTCGCCGCCCCACTCGCGCAGGCGCTCGACCACGCGCTGCACCAGCACCTCGGGGGCGGACGCGCCCGCCGTCACGCCCACGGTCGCGGCGCCCTCGAACCATTCGCGGCGCAGGTCGTCGGGGCCGTCTACCAGGTAACCGGGAATGTCGCGGGTCTCCGCGATCTCGCGCAGGCGGTTCGAGTTCGAGCTCGACGGCGAGCCCACCACGACCAGCACGTCGCAGCCCTCGGTCAGGGTCTTCACCGCGTCCTGGCGGTTCTGCGTGGCGTAGCAGATGTCCTCGCGGCGCGGCGTCACCATCTCGGCAAAACGCCTGCGCAGCGCCGTCACGACCCGCGCGGTATCGTCCACCGACAAGGTGGTCTGCGTGACCAGCGCAAGCTGGGCGGGATCGCGAATCTCCAGCCGATCCACGTCCTCGACCGACTCGACCAGGTGGATGCGCCCGCCCCGCGAGGTGTCGAACTGGCCCATGGTGCCCTCGACCTCCGGATGGCCCGCGTGGCCGATCAGGATGACGTCGCGACCCTCGCGCGCATAGCGCATCACTTCCAGGTGAACCTTGGTCACCAGCGGGCAGGTGGCATCGAACACGTTGAGCTGGCGCCGCTTCGCTTCCTGCTGCACCGCCTTCGAAACGCCGTGCGCGCTGAAGATCACCGTCGCGCCGTCCGGCACCTCGTCGAGCTCTTCGACGAACACCGCGCCAAGCTGGCGCAGACGCTCCACCACAAAGCGGTTGTGGACCACTTCGTGACGCACGTAGATGGGCGCGCCGAGCAGGCCGAGCGCCCGCTCGACGATGTCGATGGCGCGGTCGACTCCGGCGCAGAAACCCCGTGGATTGGCCAGCAGGATCTTCATGGGCTCGCGCCCTCGCCACGGCCACGGCGTCCCTCGAACAGCGCATCGAGGATCAGCAGTGCCGCGCCCACGGTGATCGCCATGTCGGCGACGTTGAATGCCGGGAAGTAGGCGCGCTCCCAGTGGAAGTGGATGAAATCCACCACGTGCCCATGCTGGATGCGGTCGATGACGTTGCCAAGCGCGCCACCCATCACCAGCGTGAGTGCGGCGGGCAGCCACGGCGTGCTGTCGCGCGGCATGCGCGCCAGCCAGACGACGATGCCGACACTGACCACGGCGCCCAGCCCGATGAAGAAGTAGCGCTGCCAGCCGGAGGCCGACGCCAGCAGGCTGAAGGCGGCACCGGTGTTATGCAGACGGGTGATCTCGAGCACCGGCAGCACGTCGAGCACTTCGAACAGGTCGAAGTGCTGGATGATGTAGTTCTTGGTCAACTGGTCGGCGACGATCACCGCGACGGAGAGCCACAGCCAGTGCAGCGCTCCCGGACGGTACTTGCCCGTCATGCAAACCTCCTGGTCTCGCCCGGACCTGCGAGGTTCGACACGCAGCGGCCGCAAAGTTCAGGGTGAGTGGGATCCTGGCCCACATCGGGCCGGCGATGCCAGCAGCGGACGCACTTGGGGTCGTCGAGCTTGCGCACCGCGATCCACGCCCCCTGGGCGGCGACGCCCGGTGCGGGGACCGCGTCCGCGGGGCGCTCGGCAGCATCAAGCATGCGCGCCTCGGAGGTGATCAGCACGAAGCGAAGTTCGTCGCCCAGCCCGGCCAGACGCGCCCGGCAGGCGTCGTCGAGGTATACGTCCACCTCCGCCTCGAGCGGCGCTCCGATGGTCCCGGTGGCCCGCAGGAGCTCCAGCTGGCGGCCGACGTCCTGCTTGAGCCCCAGCACCGTCGGCCAGTCGATCCCCGGATCGGCGTGCACATCCGGCAGGTCCCACCAGGTGGCGAGGAACACCGAGTCATCGCGTTCGCCGGGCAGATGCTTCCAGGCCTCTTCCGCCGTGAACGACAGGATCGGCGCCAGCCAGCGGACCATCGCTTCGGCGACGTGGTACATCGCGGTCTGCGCCGAACGTCGCGCGGCGCTGGCGGCTGGCGTCGTGTAGAGCCGGTCCTTGAGGATGTCGAGCCAGAACGAGCCGAGGTCCAGCACGCAGAAGTTGTGCACCTTCTGGTAGATCTGGTGGAACTCGTAGTCGCGATAGGCCTCGACCAGCTCCGCCTGCAGCGCCGCGGTGCGCTCCAGCGCCCAGCGATCGAGCGCGACCAGCTCCGCCGCCGGCAGCGCGTCGCGGGCGGGGTCGAATCCGTGCAGATTGCCGAGCAGGAAGCGCAGCGTGTTGCGGATGCGCCGGTAGCTGTCCGAGACACGCTTGAGGATCTCGTCCGAAACGCTCATCTCGGCGCTGTAGTCGGTGGCCGCGACCCACAAGCGCAACACGTCCGCGCCGAGCGTGCTCATCACCTTCTGCGGCGCGACGACATTACCGAGCGACTTGGACATCTTGCGGCCGTTCTCGTCCACCGCGAAGCCATGGGTGACGACTTGACGATACGGCGCCTCGCCCTTGCCGGCGACCGCGGCCAGCAGCGAGCTCTGGAACCAGCCGCGGTGCTGGTCGGAACCCTCGAGATACACGTCGACGGGAAACGGAATGACCTCGGGCCGCAGGCGCGGCAGACAGTGATGCACGACGCCGGAGTCGAGCCATACGTCCATGACGTCGGTGGTCTTCTCGTACTCGGCGGCCTCCTCACCGAGGATCTCGGCCGGATCCAGGTCGAACCAGGCCTCGAGACCCTCGACCGCCACGCGCTCGGCGACCTGTTCGAGCAATTCAGGGGTACGCGGATGCGGCTCGCCGGTCGCGCGGTGCACGAACAGCGCCAGTGGCACGCCCCACGCGCGCTGGCGCGAGATGCACCAGTCCGGGCGTGACGCCACCATGCCGCCGATGCGCTCCTCGCCCCAGCCTGGCACCCAGCGGACCTTGCCAATCGCCTCGAGCGCGGCCGCACGCAGCCCCGCCTGCTCCATGCTCACGAACCATTGCGGCGTGGAGCGGAAGATTACCGGCGTCTTGTGGCGCCAGCAGTGTGGATAGCTGTGCCGGTAGGGCTGGTGCGCGAGCAGCGCGCCCCGCCCGGCCAGGGCCGCGACCACGGCGTCGTTGGCCTCGAACACCTGCTGGCCGGCGAACAGCTCGGTGCCCTCGACGAAGCGGCCGTCGGCGCCCACCGGGTTGTCCACCGGCAGCCCGTACTGGCGCCCGACCACGAAGTCCTCGACACCGTGGCCCGGCGCGGTGTGCACGGCGCCGGTGCCGGAATCGAGCGTGACGTGCTCGCCCAGGATGACCGGCACCACGCGCGCATAGAACGGATGGTCGAGCTGCAGGCCCTCGAGCGCCGATCCGGGTGCACGCCCCAGCTCACGCACGTTCTCCAGCCCGGCGCGCGCGACCACGGCCTCGAGCAGGCCCGCTGCGACGACCAGCTGCTCTGGGCGCGCCGCCGTCCACTTCGACCAGCACATAGTCCAGCCCGGCGTTGACCGCCACGGCCTGGTTGGCCGGCAGTGTCCAGGGCGTCGTGGTCCAGATGACCACGGACGGCTTGGCGACGTCTCCCGCGGCGAGCCCGAAGCGGCGCGCCAGGTCCGCCGGATCGCGCGCGGCAAAGCGCACGTCGACCGATGGCGAGGTGCGTTCCTCGTATTCCACTTCGGCCTCGGCCAGCGAGGACCGGCAGTCCAGGCACCAGTGCACCGGCTTGTAGCCGCGCAGCAGATGGCCGTTGGCGACGATGCCCGCCAGGGCGCGCAGCTGCTCGGCCTCGTAGGCGGGCAGCATGGTCAGATACGGCCGTTCCCAGTCGCCCAGCACGCCGAGGCGGCGAAAGCCCTCGCGCTGGGCATCGACCTGCGCGGCCGCATACTCGCGACAGGCGGCGCGGAACGCCTTGGCGTCGAGCTTGCGGCCCACCCGGCCGTGGGTCTTCTCGACCTGCTGCTCGATGGGCAGCCCGTGACAGTCCCAGCCCGGGACGTAAGGCGAGTCGCAGCCATCCAGCGTGCGCGACTTGACGATCACGTCCTTGAGGATCTTGTTGACTGCGTGGCCGATGTGGATCGCGCCGTTGGCGTACGGCGGCCCGTCGAGCAGCACGAACTTCGGACGCCCGGCGGCCTTGCGGCGCAGCTGCCCGTACAGGTCGATCGACTGCCACCACGCGACCATGGCCGGCTCGCGATTGGCGAGATCCGCCTTCATCGGAAAGTCAGTCTTCGGCAGGTTGATCGTCTGCTTGTAATCCACTTCAGCTCCTGTCGGCCGCGACTCAGACTGCGGCCAGGATCCGCCGGGCCTCGCCGGCGTCCCGATCCATATATTCCACCAGCGTGGCGAGGTCCGGAAAACTCAGTTCCTCGCGCAGCTTGGCGACGAAGTCGATGGCCAGGTAGCGACCATACAGGTCGCCGTTCCAATCGAACACGTGCGCCTCCAGCAGCGGTTCGCCGCCGCCGAGGGTCGGGCGCGTCCCGGCCGATGCCACCCCCGGCAGCGGTCCGGCGCCGACACCATGCACCTGGACCGCAAACACCCCGGAAACCGGCGGCACGCGCCGATGCAGGCGCAGGTTCGCGGTGGGATAGCCGAGCTCGCGGCCGAGCCGCTGACCGCCGATGACGCGGCCGGTGATGCGGTAGTCACGGCCCAGCAGCTGCCGGACCAGGGCGAGATCGCCACTGGCCAGCGCAGCGCGCACGCGCGTCGAGCTGGCGCGCTCGCCGGCCACCTCGACCGCGTCCACCTCGTCGACCGCGAAGCCGGCGCGCGCGCCTTCGCTGTGCAACAGCTCGACCGTGCCGCTGCGGCCGCGGCCGAAGCGAAAGCCGCGGCCGATCACCACATGCCGCGCGCCGAGCGCGTCCACCAGCACCCGGGTGATGAATTCTTCGCCGTCCCAGCTGCGCAGGCGGTCGTCGAAACGCAGCAGGACCAGCCGGTCCACCCCGAGCTCCGCCAGGCGCGCGGCCTTGTCGCGCAGCCGCATCAGCCGGGCCGGCGCATTCTGCGGATCGAAGAACTCCCGCGGATTCGGCTCGAACGTCAGCACGGTGGTCGGCAGCTCGTGCTCGCGACCACGCGCGGCAAGCTGCGACAGGATGGCCTCGTGCCCGAGGTGCATGCCGTCGAAGTTGCCGATGGTCAGCACGCAGCCGCGCTGGGACCGGCGCGCGTTGAGGAGGCCGCGGACGATCTTCATGAGCTCTGGGCGCGCCACGGGCGCGGCAAAAAAGGAGCCAATTATAGGGTCAACGCCGGGCGATTCCCGACTTCCTGCCACGCCGCCCGCGCACCGCGCTCAGCGCGACTTCGCCCCGCGGAAGTCGCCCACGCGGGCGCCCGTCGCCCACAGCGCCAGGAAATAGACCACGGCGCCGCCGGCGACCAGCGCGGCGGTGCGGCCGGCGCGTTCCGCGGCGGGCATCTCCGGCCAGGCCGACCACTGTCCGGCGCCCCACCAGAGAAAGACGCACAGGGCCAGGCCCGCCGCCAGCACCTGCGGCAGCAGGCGCCGCCAGTGGACCGACGGCGTGTACACACCGCTCGCGCGCAGCCCGCGGTACAGCAGGGTGCTGTTGACCAAGGCCGATAAACCGGTGGACAGCGCCAGCAGCGCGTGCGGCGCCGGAAATCCGGCCAGATGCGCGGGAACGACCACGGCGATGTTGACGCCGATGTTCACTCCCAGCGCGATGATGCCGACCTTGACCGGGGTGCGCGTGTCCTGGCGCGCGAAGTAGCCGGGGGCCAGCACCTTCACCAGCGAGAAGCCCATGAGGCCCAGCGAATACGCCATCAGGGCGTAGGACGACATCTGCACGTCGCGGGCGTCGAACTCGCCGTAGCCGAAGATGGTCGCGGTCAGCGGGCCGGCCAGCATCAAGAGGCCGAGCGCTGCCGGCACGACGATGGTCACCGTCAGCCGGAGCGCCCAGTCGAGGGTCGCGGTGAACTCCGCCTTTGACTGGTTGGCGTGATGCGACGACAGGCCGGGCAGGATGACCGTCGCCAGCGCGATCGAGAAGACCCCCATGGGAAACTCGACCAGCCGGTCCGCGTAGTACATCCAGGCGATGCTGCCGGTCATCAGGAACGAGGCGATCAGGGTGTCGAGCAGCAGCGAGACCTGCGCGACCGACGAGCCGAAGATGCCGGGCAGCATCAGCCGGCCGATGCGCCGCACGCCTTCGTGGGCACGGTCCCAGCGAGGCCGGACGAGCAGCTTGATGCCCGCCAGCGCCGGCAGCTGGATGGCGAGCTGCACCAGCCCTGCCACGAACACGCCGGCCGCCAGCACCAGCCCGGGCTCGCTGAAATGCGGGGCGACGAGGCTCGCGAAGACGATCATCACCACGTTCAGCAGCGTGGAGGTGAATGCCGGGATGCCGAAACGCCCGTAGCTGTTGAGTATCCCGCTCGCCAGCGCCACCAGCGATATGAAGAAGATGTAGGGGAATGTCAGCCGCAGCATCTCGACCGTGAGGTCGAACCGCCCGCCGTCGTCGCGAAAACCCGGCGCGAACAGCAGCACCAGGATCGGCGCGCCGATCACGCCGATCGCGGTGACCACGAACAGCACCACGCCGAAGGTGCCCGAGACGCTCGCAATCAGCCCGCGCACCTCGTCGTGGCTTTGGCGAACCCGGTACTCGGAGATCACTGGCACGAAGGCCTGCGAGAACGCGCCCTCGGCGGTGAGCCGGCGCAGGAAATTGGGAATCTTGAACGCCACCAGGAAGGCGTCCATGAGCGAGCCGGCCCCGAACGCCTGGGAATAGACCATGTCGCGCAGCAAGCCCGATATCCGCGACAGCAGCGTCAGGCCGCCGACCACCGACGTGCTGCGCAGGAAACCCCGGCTCATCGAGGCATCGGGAGTGGATTCATGCGCCCGGGACTATACCTGAGACCAGACCAGTCGCCGCGCCGCCCGCCGCCGGGCCGCCCTGGCCCCGGCCGGGACATTCATTGACAACCCGCTGGCCGCCAAGGAAAATACCGGGCTCAGTCCAGCAGACAGACCCGATACCGGAGCGATCCCTTGGCCAATTCGAAGTCAGCAGAAAAGCGCGCCCGCCAGGCTACCGAGCGCCGCGCGTTGAATGTCACCCAGCGCTCGAAGGTCCGCACCTCCATCAAGAAGGTGACGGCAGCCGTGCAGGGTGGCGACAAGGACAAGGCCGCGGCGGAGCTGAAGGCCGCCATGCCGGTCATCGACTCGATGGCGCGCAAGGGCATCATCCACCCGAACAAGGCGGCCCGGCACAAGAGCCGCCTGGCCAAGCAGATCAAGGCGCTCGCCGGCGCCTGACGCCGCCGCCCGCCGCTGCCCGCGAAGAGCCGGTCTCATCGACCGGCTTTTTTCTGTCCTGTTGCCGGCTTGTCCTCCGGCTCGACACCCGCGCCGGCCGCGACCGGATGCTCGGTCAGGTGCTGCATGACGGCCTGGCAGAGCTCCGTCGTGCCCTGGCCGGTCGCGCCGGAAATCCGGAAGACCGGGCCCTTGAAACGCAGCCGGCGGACGATGTCGCGGCAGCGGCGTTCCACCTCCGCCTCGGGCAGCAGATCGATCTTGTTCAGCACCAGCCAGCGCGCGCGCCTGGCGAGCGCCGGGTCGAACTTCTTCAGCTCGCCGGTGATGGCGCGCGCGCCGGTGACCGGGTCGTCGGCGTCGTCGGGCGGCGCGATGTCGATGATGTGCAGCAAAAGCCGCGTGCGCTGCAGATGCCTGAGGAAGCGGATGCCGAGCCCGGTCCCTTCCGCGGCGCCCTCGATGAGCCCTGGAATGTCGGCCATCACGAAGCTGCGCTGCGGACCCACGCTGACCACGCCGAGCTGCGGATGCAGCGTGGTGAACGGGTAGTCGGCGACCTTCGGCCGCGCCGCCGACACCGCGCGAATCAGCGTCGACTTGCCGGCGTTCGGCAGGCCCAGCAGCCCGACGTCGGCCAGCAGCTTGAGCTCCAGGGCAAGCGAGCGCGATTCGCCCGGCAGGCCCGGCGTCGACTTGCGCGGCGTGCGGTTGACCGAGCTCTTGAAGCGCGCGTTGCCCCAGCCGCCCTTCCCGCCGAGCGCGACCAGCAGGGCCTGCCCGTCAGCGGTCAGGTCACCCAGCGTCTCGCCGGTGTCCTCGTCCATGACGACCGTGCCGATCGGCACCGGGATGTACAGGTCGGCGCCGCCGGCGCCGGTGCAGTCGCTGCCGCCGCCCGGCCGGCCATTCTCGGCGCGGAACGTCCGGGCGTTGCGGAAATCGACCAGCGTATTGATGCCCTGCTGCGCGCGCAGGTACAGGCTGCCGCCATGGCCGCCGTCGCCCCCGTTCGGGCCGCCGTGCGGCACGAACTTCTCGCGCCGGAACGCCACCGCGCCCCGGCCGCCGTGCCCGGCCGACACCTTGATGCGCGCTTCGTCGACGAACTTCATCGCGGGATCCTCGGACCGCCCGTCAGCGGCTGCAAACAGAAAACCCCGGCAATGCCGGGGTTCTCGCGGGTCCTGCAGCCAACCGGCGGCTTACTCCGGCAGGACGCTCACGAAGGTGCGCTGCTCGGCGCCCTTCTTGTCGAACTTGACCTTGCCGTGCACCAGCGCGAACAGGGTGTGGTCCGTGCCGACGCCGACGTTGGTGCCCGGCTTGTAGAGCGTGCCGCGCTGACGGACGAGGATGTTGCCGGCGACGACCTTCTCGCCGCCGAACTTCTTCACGCCCAGGCGCTTGCTCTGCGATTCGCGGCCGTTCTTGGTACTGCCGCCTGCCTTCTTGTGTGCCATGGAATATCTCCTGGAACTGTCTTGCTCAGGCCGCCGAGATGCCGGTCACCTTGATCTCGGTGTACAGCTGGCGGTGTCCCTTCTGGCGCAGGTAGTGCTTGCGCCGGCGGAACTTGACGATACGGACCTTGTCGCCCTTGCCGTGCGCCTGCACGGTGGCGGTGACCTTGGCGCCCGACACGTAGGGGGCCCCAACGGCGACGTCGGCGCCTTCGCCGACTACGAGAACCTTGTCGAACTCGACCGTGGCGCCCGCGTCCGCTGCCAGCTTCTCGACACGGACGACCGTGCCCTCGCTGACGCGGTACTGCTTGCCACCTGTCGCAATGACGGCGTACATGACTGTTCTGACTCCAAAAACCGGCGTCCGACAGCGGCCGCCAAAAGAGCCCGCAATTGTATGGATACGGCGGCGTCGGGTCAAACCAAGCTGCGCGGTCGGCTGCCGCTCGCCTCGCTTGCCACCGGCAACGGCCGGCGGGCCGTCGCGGCGACGCAGCCTGATCGCCACAGGCCCCGCCCACCGGCCAGGCGTCCAGGCACAACTCTATGATTGGCCTGATAAAAAAGGGCGGATGGCCGGCCTAGCGACCGACCATCCGCCACGGGGCATCCTTGCCCGGGACTCAGTTGCCGCTGCCGCGGTCGTCGCCGCCGCCCTCGTCAAAGTCGCGGTCGTCGTCTTCGATCTCCACTTCATCCGCTGTGATTCGGGTTCCATCCCAGGTGCCTTCCGCCTCGACGATCCGTCCAGGCGCCCTGGCGAAGAACTCGGCAGAGCTGATGCGGAGGTCGCCTTCCTCGAACGACGTCGCCGCGGATGTGTCGACCACGACCGACAGAACCTGGAAGCTGGGCGCGGCCGGGTTCCGGAACGGCCCGCGGACCTCGACCTCGTCGTCAGCATCGACGCGCTCGAGGCGCCTGGCGCGGACCTGGTTTGACCCTGCCGGGTCCTCGTACCCGCGCACTTCCACCCAGTCTCCAACGCGCAGGTCCGCGGTGCGGAAACGGTCGGATTCGTCGTCGTCGGTCTTGTCTTCGAAGCGCGTCATCGCGTCGGTGCTGACCTGCAAGCCCAGCACGGTAATCACGCCGTTCGCGTCGATGGCGGCCACGGGCCCCTCGAGCCGCACGGCGTTGTCGCGCTTGAAGTCGACCTTCTCGGCAATCAGCACGCCCTCGGCGTCGTACTGGCCCTCGACCTCAACCTTGACGTCGACGCCAAGATCACCAACCGCGCCGTCCTCGTACCGTGTGCTCGAAGTCGTGCGAACAGGGCGGCCCGCAACGTCGAAGTCAGTGGCATCCACGAAGCGCGTGATCAGCCCCTCGATCTCGATCTCGTGGTCATCGTCATCGCCGTCGTCCCGTGATCTTCCGCTGCTGTCGTATTCGAGCTCAACCTTGCTCGCAAGCAGCGTGCCGTCAGCCGCGATCTGCGAGCCCTTGACTTCGACCGTATCGCCAATCGACAGCCCCCCACTGGGGAAGTCCTCGAGCATGGCTGCCGAGTAATCAACCCGCAGGGCGCCGATCGTGAAGCGCTTTGCGACCGCGTCGAGTTCGGCGACCTTCCCGGTAACCTCGAACGGGCCGCCGTCGTCATCCCGCTCGATACGCGTGGCGAGAATGCGGCCGGTCGAGTCGACGAAGCCACTGACTTCAACCACTTCGCCCACGCCGAGCCCGGCCAAGGACCGCGGAGAGATGTCGTCGTCGAAGGAAGTGTCGCCATCGACCAGCACCGTCTGGCCGAGCACCACCATCACGCCATTGGTGACGTCGATGCTGTCGATCGGTCCCTCCACGTTGTCGTCGAAGTCGATGCGTTCCGCCCGACCGCTGCTACCGTCGTCGGCGACGCTGCCGCGCACGCGCACTATCTGACCGATCCGCAGATCGTCCTCGGTGGCCCGGTCATCGTCCTTGTATACGGAGGCGCCGTTCGTGTCGTAGCGCACCCCGTTGACGTAGACGCTGCCGAAGCCGGTGATGGTGCCCGTTGTTACGATCGGCGTAGCCGTAGTCGACGCGCCGCCGCCCGGGCGGAGGTGATCCCACCGCTGCGCCGCCGTCTCCCGCTCCGCCACCACAAGCACTGAGTGTGGCAGCGGCAAGCACCGCCGATATTCGCGCCGTAAGCATGTTCATGGTCTGTCTCTCCTGTCAGTTCGATCCGTCGATATGGTGGATGTCCCGGTCCATTCCCGGCGCCAGGCCGGGGCATGCACTTCTTCCATGAGATCCGCTGACTTGGGTCAGTCTTCCGTTTCGAGTTCCAGTTCATCTGCCAGCAGCGCGCCGCCGCTCGCTGTTCCTTTGGCGTCGACCAGCCGATCGGCTGCGCGCGCAAAGAAGGTGGCCGCGTCGATCGGCTGATCGTTCTCGTCCTTGAACTCAGCGTTGGCGACCGCAGTCACGTCAGTGCCCAGAATCCGCAGGCTGCGCTGGCCCGCGTCCACCTGCGTCGCCCTGCCCCGTAGCCGGGCCACGTCATCCGGGTCGTCACGCTTGACCCGTACCGCCGCCAGCCTTGATCCCGCGGTCTCTCCGCCGGCAACGTCCACGTAGTCGCCGGTGCGCAGCAGCCCGAGGTTGAACGGGCGCTGGTCGGCGTCGCTGTTGTCTTCGAAGGCTGTCGCCGCGCTGGTCTCCACGGTAACCCCGAGCACCACGAAAGTGCCGGCGGCGGCGTCGATCGTGGTCACCGTAGACACGGCACGCGCGCTGCTGTTCGGCTTGAACTCGATCTCGCTGGCCACCAGGACGCCACCCGAGTCGAAGGCGCCTTCGACCTCCACTTTCACATCGAGCGCCAGGCCAGCGGACGTGCCGCCCTCGTAGACCGTCGCCGCGGAGGCGCGTACCGGCTGGCCGGCGACGTCGAAGTCCGCAGCCGAAACGAACCTCGTAATGAAGCCCTCGACATCGCCGCTGTCGTCCGCATCGCCATTCAGGCGGCGCGACTCACGCTCGACCGTGGTGGCAAGCAACGTGCCGCCGGCACCGATGCTGCCTTCGATGTCGACCAAGTCGCCGTTCTGGGGCACGCCGTCCGGCAGCGCTGCGGCCCCGTAGCTGACGACCTGCGTGCCGATCAGGAAGCGGCTCGCGGCAACGTCGAGTCCCGAAACGGTACCCCGCAGCTCGACTTCGCCCGACGGTCCCTCGGACTCGACCCGGGTAGCCCGCAGCTGGTCCTGGCTGTCCCGCAATCCGCTGACCTCAACCCGCAGGCCTGCGGTCAACGACGCCAGTCCGTTCGTCAGGTCCGGGGAGAAGGCCGTGGCGCCGTCAACGCGAACCGTCTGGCCGAGTACCACGAACGAGCTGGCCGGCAGGTCGACCGACTCGACGTTGCCGCGCAGGTCTGCCTCGAACTCGATCCTTTCGGCACGGCTCTCACCGCCGGCCGTGGGAATCTTGATGACGGCGCGAACGATCTGGCCCACCTGCAGGTCGTCCTGGGTCGCCGGAGCGTCGTCCACCAGAATCGTGGTGCGAGCATCCACGGCATAGCGCTTGCCGCTGATGATCACGCTGCCAAAGCCGGTAATCGGGCCGACACTGATGCCGGTTCCCTCGATGCCTCCCGTGGGTGGTGGGGGCGGCGGCGGTGGGGCGACGGCCGTCCCGTCACTACTTCCACCCCCGCAGGCGCCGAGCATGGCCAGCAGCAACGCGGCCAGGGGTGCGCGGAAAACACTATGCATCTCAACGCTCCTGATAGTCATCTAGGCATCCTGAATCTGATAAAGGCCCACGCCCAGGCGCAACGGGCGACGTTCGCCGCCCTCTCGAACTGCGTGGGCCGTCAGCCAATCATCGATTCGTTCCAGAAAGATCTGTCCCTCGCGCTCCAGCAGCGCGCGAAACGCAGGCAGATAGCGGCGCTCGACCTCCAGATTGACGGCACGGCGCTCGAAGCGCGGTAGTTCCTGCTCCGCTCGCGTCAGGTTGTGAGCAAGCGTGGAAGCGACGTCATGCAGTACGCTGCCCCACAGTCGAACCTGGTTATCTCCCATCGGCTGCGGCACGTAGGAACGCTTGACTACGCGCAACAGGCCGTCCTCCCGGCGCGCCAACGCGCCGCCGCCATCCAGCTCCTTGAGCACCGCCAGCACCGGAACGTCGCCCGCGTAGCGCCGCGACAGCGCCTCAAAGGTTCCATGCGGGCCTTCCAGCGCCAGGTCGCGCGGCTTTCCAGCCTCGTCTATGAACTCCGGATCCTGATGCCATCCAGACAGCACTCTGGAAGCACGCGTCATGAAGGTTCGCGGCATCTCGCCATGGCTCAGGGCCCGCTCACGCCGCTGTGCCACCTCGCGGCGGCTCAGGCCAGTGAGGATCGCGACCCTCGACGCGTTGGCGGGCCGACCGCGCTTGCCGAACTCCTCGGTCGCCACCTCGACGAATGTGTCCTTGGCCAACTCAACGAACTCCTTCGAACCCCAACCAGCCTTGAGCAACAATCGAATGATCGGGCGAAGCACCTGACGGAGCGCTTCTTGCAGCAGCTGGTGTCTGCCCGATATATCCATATGTGTGCATTACACGCACATATATGGAGTTTGTCAACAGGCAATGATCCGCCCGCCTGGATCGCCGCCGTCGGGACCCTTGAGAGCCGCCCTATCGATGGGGATAGACGCCAGCGCCAAGGCGCATAGGGACTGCCACGGCCGGCGCGGGGGCCCGCCCGGCTTTCCCCCTCGCCCGCGACGATTCCCCGCCCTGGGAATTGCCGGTAGGATGCGCGGGGCCAAGAGCGCCCCCGGACCCCTATGCAGCTCAATGACATACGTACACTGGTCGCGGACGACCTGAGAGCGGTCGACGCCGAGATTCGCGGCCAGCTGGCCAGCGACGTCGCACTCGTGCAGCAGGTCGGGGAATACATCGTGGCCGGTGGCGGCAAGCGGCTGCGCCCGCTCACGGTGCTCCTCGCTGCCCGGGCTGCCGGTATCGGGGAGCCACGCCACGTGCCGGCGGCCGCCATCATCGAGTTCATCCACACCGCCACGCTGCTCCACGACGACGTGGTCGACGGCTCCCACAAGCGCCGCGGCCGGCATACCGCCAACGACATCTTCGGCAACTCCGCCAGCGTGCTGGTGGGCGATTTCCTGTATTCGCGAGCCTTCCAGATGATGGTCGCGCTGGACTCGCCGCGGGTCATGAGCGTCATGGCGGATGCCACCAACACCATCGCCGAGGGCGAAGTACTGCAGCTGATGAATGCCGGCGATCCCGACACAACAGAGCAGCGCTATCTCGAGGTGATCTACCGCAAGACCGCCCGGCTGTTCGAGTCCGGTGCGCAGATCGCAGCGATCGTGGCCGAAGCGCCCGAGCGCGTCGAGCAGGGGTTGACCGCCTATGGCCGGCACCTGGGTGTCGCGTTCCAGCTGGTCGACGACGCGCTGGACTACCGCGGCAACGCCGAGGAACTCGGCAAGAACCTCGGCGACGACCTGGCCGAGGGCAAGCCGACCCTGCCGTTGATCCATGCGCTGCGCAGCGGAACGCCCGAGCAGGTCGCGCGGATCCGCGAGGCCATCACCTCGGGCGGCACCACGGACCTGGCGCCCATTCGCGCGGCAATTGAAAGCACCGGGGGGCTCGACTACACTGCCCGACTCGCTCGACGCGAGGTGGATCTGGCCATCGAGGCGCTCGCCGACGTACCCGCGTCGGCCTTTCGCGATGCGCTGCGGGCCATGGCTGCGGATGCTCCCAACCGCACGTCCTGACCTGGTCCAGTTGATGTCGTTCGGGGTGTAGCTCAGCCTGGTAGAGCACTACGTTCGGGACGTAGGAGTCGCAGGTTCAAATCCTGTCACCCCGACCAATTCGGCCTGCCGGTCTTCTTCACCGACCACGCCACGACGCTCCCGACCGCGTCGCATTCTCATTCTCGACAAGGCCTGTCGCGCCGCATCGGCCGCGACTTGTACCTAAGCGCATGCGCATTGCTCCGCTGTGTCGTACTTGACACAGGGGACTAGAATCATCAATGACAACAAGGGGGGGAGCCTGTTGGCATCCGCCCACAGGCGGTTAACTGGAGGAATCTTCCATGTTGAAGAGAACTCATACCGCTGTCGCGCTCAGCGCAGCCATTGCCGCAGTCCTGCTCGCCGTACCGGCAGCACAGGCGGAACAGGGCGACTGGATCGTCCGCGGCGGCTGGACGCTCGTTTCACCGAAATCCAATAACCTGGTCATTCCGGGCTTCGACGAGGGGACACCGAGCACGCCGGCGAAACCCGCTCCCGGCAGTCTCGTCCTCAATGTCGATGACGGCTCAAGTTTTGGCTTCAATATCACCTACATGATGACCGACAACCTGGGTCTCGAACTGCTGGCGGCCGTGCCGTTCAAGCATGACATCAAGGCCCGGGTGCAGGACCTGACGACGAGCGCAAAGATCGCCGAGACGAAGCATCTGCCGCCGACCCTGTCGCTGCAGTATCACTTCATGCCCGACCAGCAGATCAGTCCTTACGTCGGTGCGGGCGTCAACTGGACCATCTTCTCCAGTGAGAAGATCGATCCGGCACTCGGCAACAAGCTGACGCTGGACGACTCGTTCGGGGTGGCCTTGCAGCTGGGCACGGACGTGGCCATCGGCGACACGTGGCTGGTGAACTTCGACGTGCGCTGGATCAACATCGAAACCAAGGCGAAAGTGACGGATGACGTCGGCACTGCGTCGCTGGGGACGGTCAAGATCGACCCGCTCGTTTACAGCATCATGATCGGCTACAAGTTCTGAAGGTACCGGTCTTGCGCAACCTGGCCGGGGCTCCACCTGGAACCCCGGCCAAGACCTGCCGCCGCCTTACCAAGGGCGACGACGGTCAGGGCCGGGACTCCTCGGCCGCAGAGGGTCCTGCCGTCCGTTGCGGCGGTAGTTCGGTCCAGGTGGCCGCGTCCACGTAGGCGCCCTCGCCGACCTTGCCGCGCATGTACTCCGGCAGGTCCGCTTCGCTGTACACGGTGACGGTATAGTCCCCGGCGCTGGGGTTCACCCTAAGCGGCACCACCGTCTCCTGGTAGGCCCTGGAGTTCCAGAACGCCTCGGCGTTCTCGAGACAGGGAAAGCGCACGATCAATGTCGCGAAGTTCTTGTCTGGCGTGCCCTCGAACACCGCGATGGGGCGCGGTGAGTTGAGGTAGTAGCCCCCGAGCGCCGGATACAGGCCGGACTTGGCCAGCGCCACGGCGTACTCGCGCATGCGCTTCGGATCCAGGGTGACGCCCGCCACCACCATGTACACCGGCTTGGCACAGCTAAGCGCGCCCGCCATCGACTGGCCGGCCGGGACGGACTGATACACCTCGATCGGAAAGCCGTCGGCCGTCTCGAACACGAAAGAACGCAGCCTGCCCAGCGTTGGCACGTCGAGCGTTCGCACGTCGCTCAGCACCGCAAGACCCGCCTCCCGCGCCCGTGCCAGGGCACCCTCGAGATCGGGCGTCTCGAACGACCACATGGCGATGCCGCGGTTGCGGGGCCCCAGCGCCACCGGCGGCGACCGTTCCGCATCCAGCAGGTCCATGATCACCAGGTAGCCCGCCCGCGACCCCGGACTGAACCACTGCTGGAAGCGCACGCGCGCGCCCTTCTGCAGGCCCATGCCGCCGTCCGGCCCGGCGCTGGCGAAAGTCATTTCCCGGCGCATCTCGTAGCCGAGCACGTCGGCGAAGGCCTTCGTCACACGTGCCGCGTCGCTGATGATCATGCTCGCGTACGCCGGACCGCCCAGTCCCAGCGCTGCATCGATGCTGCTCACCGGCTGCATCTCGCCGCGGTCGACCCCCAGAACGAGCACGTTGTCGGGCGCGCGGTAGTGCACTTCGCCGACCTCGTAGGTGGTCTGGTCGGCGCGCGGGAAGGCCATGCGGGTAATGCCGACCACCGAGCTGAAGCCCATGGCCCGCACGATTTCGTCGCGCACGGCAAGATCGTTCGAGGGAAAGCCCAGGCCCAGGGCGCCGAGGAACTCGCTGTTGTAGTCCGGGCGCATCACCGCCGTCGTGGCGGGCACCTCAATGGCCCTGACCACGATGGCGTCGCCGAGTCCGCTGCGCGTGAACGTCATCATGCGCAGCGACTGGCCGGGCGGCAGCCCCCAATGTTCGCGCAGCGCCACCGCGGCAGACCCGGTCAGCTCAGTGACGGCCGGCGTCATTGCCAGCGCACCCTGATAGAAGCGCCGGGTAGTCTCCAGGTCGCCGGTGGTGATCGTGATCACGCGCAGTGGCGAGACGCGCGCGCTGGCGGGATCGGACCGCGGCAGCATCGGATCCTCCGCGGGCCCGGCGGCGAGCGCCGTGGACGTGGCAAGGGCGAAGGCCGCGAGCCGGAACAGGCGGAGTGACGTCAGCACGCAGGATGGCATGGGTATACTTCCCGGCAGCGCGTTGCGAAGGTCATGCTATCGGTTCAGCCAGTCCCGCATGCGCCGCTGCGGGTCCTCCAGTGTCGCCTTGCAGCGCGGGCCATGGCGCTCGGCCAACGCGGCATACTGCGCGAAGTCGCTGCCGGCCTGCGCCGCGTGTACTTCGAGAAACTTCTCGAGCGCCGTGTTCACCGCCTCGGCCGAGGCTACCTCGGATGCCAGGCGCAAGGCGAGGTCCGCCGCGGCCCGCGCGTTGTCCGCCGCTTCCGTATCGCCCTGACGGCCCGCGCCCCTTGCCGTGATCAGGTAGAAGGACGCGCACTCCACGAGCTCGGCGGCGAAGGCCTGGCGCGCCCGCGCCGGCTCGTAGGCCGCGCTCAAGGGCACCACTGCCATCAGCCCGACGGAAAGCCACAGACCCGCGCAGCGACGCATCGATGAATCCTCGCAACAGCCCCGCATCTGGCATCATATCGATGCCGCAATCGGCGCTCCATTATCGAGGTTGCACCGCCATGAGCAAGGGTCTGGAACGCAAGAAGGAAACCAAGAAGAAGCCTGCGAAGACGCTCGAGGAGAAGCGCGCGGAGAAGAAGGCCAAGCGCGAAGCGCGCCGCTGAGCGCCGGCGGCTCGACGAGCTCAAAAAAAATGGGCACCCAAGGGTGCCCGAATGTCTATGCGCGCCGCGAAAGCTAGCGGTCAGGCGTGACAGGGGCATGACGACTACGTTACCGGTTTGGTGAAACACCGCCTGCCGCGGGCGGCTGGCGTTTGGTAGGGTCGTCGCATGCCCGAGGAATCGCCCTCCAGCGCGGCGCCCGCCGGCGCTCCCGCCAGCATCGAGTCCGTCGGCCACGCCGGCCGGATCGTCATGATCGGTTGCGGCAGCATCGGCCAGGCAATCCTGCCGCTGCTGCGCCGCCATATCGCATTGGACGAGGATGGCCTCGTGGTGCTGTCCGCCGACGAGCGCGGGCGCGGCATTGCGGTATCGAGTGGCGCCCGTTTCGTGCATTGCCACCTGAAACCGGCAACCTTCGCGCGCCAGCTCAGGCAATACGTCGAGCCCGGGGACCTCGTGCTCAACCTGTCGGTCGACGTCTCGAGCCTGGATCTCGTCGAATGGTGCGCGGAGTACGGCGCGCTGTATGTCGACACCTCCATCGAACCCTGGCCCGGCGTGTTCGACAACCCGATGCTGTCGCTGCGTGAGCGCACCAACTTCCTGGCGCGCGAACGGGTCGTCAAGCTTGGCCGCCGGCTCGGCCCGGGTTCACCGACCGCGATCGTCGACCACGGCGCGAACCCCGGGCTGGTGTCCCACTTCGTCAAGCGGGCGATGCTGGACCTCGGCGAGGCGCTCCTGGACGGTCGCCGGCAACCAATACCGGCCGCGGACTGGGCGCGCCTGGCGCGCGACCTCGGCGTGAGCCTGATCCAGATCTCCGAGCGCGACACCCAGGCTTCGGCCCGGCCCAAGCGCCCGGGCGAGTTCGTCAACACCTGGTCCATCGACGGCTTCGTCGACGAGCTGATGCAGCCCGCGGAGCTGTCGCTCGGCACGGCCGAGCCCGGCAAACCGGCCGGTTCGAACTGGCACCGTGAAGGGTCGGGCTCGATCTACCTGAAGCGTCCCGGCGGTGGTACCTACGCCCGCAGCTGGCTGCCTTCGCTGGGCGGCTTCCAGGGACTCCTGATGAGCCACGACGAGGTGTTCTCCATCGGCGACCACTTCTCGCTGCGCGAAGACGACGAACTGGTCTACCGGCCGACGGTGATGTTCGTCTATCACCCCTGCGACGATGCCATGCTGTCGGCGCTGGAGCTGGAGGGCCGCGGCTGGCAGATGCAGCCCGAGCGGCGCGTGCTGACGCGCGAGATCGTCAGCGGCATGGACGAACTGGGCGTGCTCATCGCCGGCCATGCGCGCAATGCCTACTGGTTCGGCTCGCAGCTGACCATCGAGGAGGCGCGCCGCCACGTGCCCCACGCCAATGCGACCAGCCTGCAGGTGGCGGCCGGCGCGCTGGCCGCCTGCGTCTACGCGCTGCGCCACCCGGCGCTCGGCGTCCGCGAAGCCGACGACCTGGACTTCGCCGAATGCCTGGCCATCGCCCGCCCCTACCTCGGCCCGGTGGTCGGCGAGTTCACCGACTGGACCCCGCTGCAGGGCCGTGGGGTGCTGTTCGACGAGGACCTCGACGTGGACCATCCCTGGCAGTTGCGCAACGTACGCGCCCGGCAGTGGCGGGCCTGACTGCATTCCTCGGGCGCAGCGGCGCTCCGATCATGAGCTGGTGCTTACCAGCTCACTGCCTGCGGGCCGCGAACCCGGTGGCCTCCAGCAGGCTCGAGAGCGCCGCGGGCGACACCCGCCAGGGAGCGTAAACGAGAGCGCGGCCGTCATCGCGCAGCACCGTGACCGTATCGGGTGGATGCGCCGCCAGCCGCGCGAGCTGGTCGGTGGTGAGCGCGAACCAGGCGTCCTCGAACGCCGGCTGCGGTGCGGCGAAGATCGGCTCGTCGGAGCCGACCGCTCCGCGCCCGCCGGGCACGGCGCGCAGCTCGAGCGAGTCCTCGGCCCAGTCGAAGCGCACCACCGTTGGGACCAGAGGCGGCTGCGCGGCCGGCAGCACGCTGCGATCGATGGTGCTCCAGGCGACCACGCCGAGCCAGTAGGCGCGCTGGCCAGTGCGGTTGGTCTCCACCACGCCGACATTGAGATAGTCGCGCGAGTGGGCCGCGAGCGCCGGCACGTCGCGGGCGTAGACCCAGGGCTCGGCCATCATGGTCGTCAACACCGCCGTGCGCGGATCCAGCCGCTCCACGGGCCACAGCTCGCGCTCGGCGGTGCAGCCGCCTGCCAGTAGCAGGCAGCCCAGCATGATCGCGCAACGCGCGCCGGATTCAGAAGCCCACACGGTATCCCAGGCTGAACCAGTATCGATCGGTTTTCTCGGTGTCTATCGGGCGGTCGCGCGAAGAAAACTCGCCACCAGCCTCGAACTCGATTGTAGTGCGTTTCCAGTTCCAGTCGAGCCTGAGCGAGGGACTCGCAAGCCACTGCGACGAGCCGTCGGTGGAGAAGTCGCGCTGGTCGAAGCGCAGTCGCGGCGAAATCCGAAAGCCATTCCACAACGGGAAGCGCGAACTCGCCGACAGCGAAGTGGTGGTGGTCGTATTGCCCTGGTAGCGGCGCAATCCGAAGATCGACGCATCGCCGGCGCGGAACAGGCTGTTGCCGATCAACTGGGCGCCGAGGCTGTACTCCATGCCTGTCCCGGGCAGCTCGGGCACACCCCCCGAGGCGGGCATCGTGGAGAGCTGCGTGCCGGTCACGTCGATGCTCCACTGGAACCGCTCGCCCAGCGGATGCGACACGCCGAGCGACACGGTGTCGGCCTCGGCGGTGCGGTCGGCGGCCAGCGCACGGACCTCGGCCTCGCCAAACAGCGCGACGAGTTCGTCGATGGTACGCACCATTTGCCCGGCCAGCGCGTTGCGCGTGGTCAGGAAGGGACTCTTGCGATGCTCGAGCGTGCCGGTGACGGTCCAGCGATCGGGCAGCTGGAAGGTGCCGAGCAGCAGCGCCATGTTGAGCGCGCTGTAGCCGGTGTCGTAGTCGAGCAGGCCGACCACCGTGCGCCCGGGCGTATACCAGCGGACCTCGCCGCCCACCGCCTGGCGATCACCGATGCCGCTGTAGGTCTGGTTGATGACGAACGGGCTGATCTCGAGGCCGTCGACCCAGCCGCTCCAGTTGGCGCTCAGGCTGACGAACTGCCGGTCAGTGGAGAACGACTCGCGGGTCGACTCGACCGGGTAACCGGTCATCAGGTTGAGCTTGAGCCCAGGCCGGGCGCTCCAGGCGAGGTGTAGGCCGTCGAAAGTGCCCAGCACCCCACCGGTGTGCTTGGACTGGCGCCCCAGGCGCGCGCTCACGCCCCAGTCACGATCGGCCAGTTCCGCGTAGGCGATGCTCACGCGCGACTGGTCGCCGGGACCGTCCGGCAGCAGGTCGTACATGTACCCGGCATTGATGCGGGCCTGCACGTCGAAGCGTTCGCCGCGACCGCGCACGGAATAGTCGCCGTTGGTCGACACCATCGACTGGCTGAGGAAGTCGGTCGAGAAGTCGGACGTCTGGAAGGAGGTCGAGTCCCGCCGGTATTCCTGCGAGAGACCGCCAAACGTGGTCCAGTCCATGGTGCTGTCGCGCGAGGTGGCCGCGACCTGCTGGCGGGAATCCAGCGTGGTCAGCGCCGCCAGGCGCTGCGTAACGCGACCGGCAGCCGCGCCTTCCGGATAACGACGCAGGTACTCCTCGTACTCGGCCTTGGCATGCGCCAGCTGGCCGCTCCGCTCACGCGCCAGGCCGAGCAGCTCCTGCGACTCGGCACGGTGCGCATGCTCGGGATACTCGATCATACGCGTCAGGTAGCGGATGGCCGCCGGATAGTCGGCCTTGTCGAAGGCCTCTTTCGCCTGCACCCACTGCTGCTCGAGCACGGCCTCCGATGGAAGGGCTCGCGTCGGTGCCAGCGACGGTGCGGGCGCCGGCGCAACGACGCCCGGCTGCGGCGTGCGGACCACGCCCGGCCGCGTCACCACGGCTGCGGCGGCTCCACCCGGGGCAGAGCCTTCTCCGCCTGCCACGGCGATCTCGATGCCCGTGAAGTCCGGCAGCGGCCGGACCGACACGTCGACCACTGCGTTGAACGACAGGGTGAGCACGAGTGCCGAGCCCGCTGATTCGAGGCGCAGGTCACCGAGCCTGGCCGCGTTGCCCGCGGGTGCTCGCAGGCCAGTGCCTGCCGGATCCACCGGCCCGCAGCCGGGCAGCGGTGTGAGGCTGATGCGCAATTCGGTAATCGACTTGGACGGGAAGTGGCTGGTGTAGCGCAACTGGCAACCGAAGCGCACCAGCACGCGCGAGCCGCTGCCGACCGGTATCACGTCCACCTGATCGAGGATACGACTGCTGAACTCGGCGTCGTCCGCAGTCGCAGGCGTCGCGGCGAACAGCAGGACGGCAGTCATCAGCGCGGCCGCGAGGGCCCCTGGGAACCTGGCCATCCCGGACATGGCTCGGCCTGGCAAGTACGACAGGCTGCCCATCAGAACGAGCTGTCCCCGACCCGGTGGCAACCGCTGTTGCCGCAGTTCAGGTCGTTCTGCAGGCCGCGGTGCTGGTCGACGCTGGGCCGGTAGTCGTTCGCATGACAGCCCGCGCAGGTCGGCCGGTACTGCGGCGAGGTCCAGGTGGCGGCGTCACGGTTTGCGTGACAGCTGAGGCACGTCGCCCGACGGTGAGTACCCGGATACTCCGCGGACATGTGGCTGTGGGTGACCGGCGTCCAGGCGTTGGTGTTGTGGCACTCGTCGCACTCGAGGGTTGTCACCCAGTGATTGCCAGGCTTGCCTGTCGCCGACGTGCCGTTGTGGCACTGCGAACAGGTGTTCGGCGCGACGTTGGCATGGTCGAACTGCGCCGGCAGCCAGGCCACCGTCGAATGGCAAGCGTCGCAACTTCCGGTGGTGGCGATGTGCTGCGGATGCTTGCCGGTAGCCTGCACGCCGTTGTGGCATTGCGCGCAGGTGCCCGGCACCACGCCGGTGTGATCCCAGCGAGCCGGCGTCCAGGCCGTGGTCACGTGGCAGGAGTCGCAGTCCAGGTTCGTGGTCAGATGGGTTGGCGACTTGCCGGTGGCGACGGTGCCGTTGTGGCAGCTGGCACAGGTGCCGAGCACCTCGGCATGGTCCACGCGCAAGGCCGGCGTCCAGGTATTGGTCGTGTGGCACGCCTCGCAGTTGTTGCTCGAGAGAATGTGCTGCGGGTTCTTGCCCTCGGCGCGCACGCCGTCGTGGCAGGAGCGGCAGTTGTTCACGATCCCAGCATGGCTGAAGTTCGCTGGCGTCCAGGCGGTCGTGGCATGGCAGGTATCGCATTCCTGCGTGGTCGGGATGTGCTGCGGGTTCTTGCCCGTCGCCGTGGTGCCGTTGTGACACGCGCCGCAGCTGCCCTGCACCTCGGCGTGATCGACGCGGATCACCGGCGTCCAGACCGTCGTGTTGTGGCAAGCCTCGCAGGTGTTGCTGGTCGTGATGTGCTGCGGGTTCTTGCCGGTCGCCGTCGTGCCGTTATGGCAGGAGAAGCAGTTGGTGGTGTTGTTGGCGTGGTCGAACGTCGCCGGCACCCATGCGGTCGTGCCGTGACAGGCGCTGCACTCGAGCGTCGTCGGGATGTGATCCGGCGTCTTGCCCGTCGCGTTCGTGCCGTTGTGGCAGGACGCGCAGCTGCCCAGCACCTCGTTGTGGTCGACACGGGTCACCGGCGTCCAGCTCGTGGTCGTATGGCAGGCCTCGCAGACCGCGGTAGTCCGCACGTGCTGCGGGTTCTTGCCTTCGGCCCGCACACCGTCGTGGCAGGACGCGCAGTTGTCGACGATGCCGCTATGGCTGAAGTTGGCTGGCGTCCAGGCCGTGGTGGCGTGGCAGGTATCGCACTCCTGCGTGGTGGGTATGTGCTGCGGATTCTTGCCGGTCGCCGTGCGTGCCGTTGTGGCAGCCCGAGCAGCTGCCCAGCACTTCGGCATGATCGACGCGGATCACCGGCGTCCACACCGTCGTGTTGTGGCAGGTCTCGCAGGTGTTGCTGGTCGTAATGTGCTGCGGGTTCTTGCCGGTCGCCGTCGTACCGTTATGGCAGGAGAAGCAGTTGGTGGTGTTGTTCACATGGTCGAAAGTCGCCGGCACCCACGCGGTCGTGCCGTGGCAGGCATTGCATTCCAGGGTCGTCGGAACGTGGTCGGGCGCCTTGCCGGTCGCGTCCGTGCCGTTGTGGCAGGACGCGCAGCTGCCCAGCACCTCGTTGTGGTCGACGCGGGTCACCGGCGTCCAGGTCGAAGTGGTGTGGCAAGCCTCGCAGACCGCGGTGGTCCGCACGTGCTGCGGGTTCTTGCCCTCGGCCCGCACGCCATCGTGGCAGGACGCGCAGTTGTCGAAGATGCCATCGTGCGTGAAGTTCGCTGGCGTCCAGGCGGTCGTGGCGTGGCAGGTATCGCACTCCTGCGTGGTCGGGATGTGCTGCGGATTCTTGCCGGTCGCCGTGGTGCCGTTGTGGCAGGCGGAACAGCTGCCCAGCACTTCGGTATGGTCGACTCGCAGCACCGGCGCCCACACCGTCGTCGTATGGCAGGTCTCGCAGCTGTTGCTGGTGGCGATGTGCTGCGGGTTCTTGCCGGTCGCCGTCGTGCCGTTATGGCAGGAGAAACAGTTGCCGACAATCCCGGCGTGATCGAAACGTGCCGGCAGCCAGGCCACGGTCGTATGACACGCATCGCAGGAGTCGGTCGTCGGCACGTGATCCGGCGTCTTGCCCGTCGCCTGCGTGCCGTTGTGGCAGGTCGCACAGGTCCCGGGCACCACATCGGCGTGGTCAAAGCCGGCGGGCAGCCAGCCCATGGTGTTGTGGCAGGTCTCGCAGTTCTGCGTGGTCAGGATGTGATCAGGCGTCTTGCCCGTCGCGTTGACGCCATTGTGGCAACTCTCGCAGCTGCCCATGACTTCGTTGTGGGTAAAGCGGCTCGCCGGCATCCAGGCATCCGGCGTGTGGCACTGGTCGCAGTTGTTGCTGCTCAGGATATGCGAAGCGGACTTGCCGCCAGCGTTGATCCGGCTGCCGGGCGCATGGCAGCCCTCGCAGGTTCGCGGTGTGCCGCGAAAGACTGCGTCGACGTGGCAGGACTCGCAGGGCACCACCTTGTGCACGCCGGTCAACTCGAAGCCGGTGGTGAAGTGGTCGAACACCGCGGCCTCTGCGCCGGGGGCCAGCAGCGCGGTCAGGCCCAGCGCGAGCGCCAGGGAGACTACCTTCAGGCTCGTTTTCATTGTTCTGCTCCCTCGCCTAGTTCATCGCCGCGTGACGGAACGTATTCGTCGTATGGCAGCGTCCGCAGTCGCGGCCAAAGCGCCCATCGTGGATATCGTCGCGCTGGTGGCAGGCTCCGCATTCCATCGATATCGGTGCCCGCGTGGAGTCGCGATGGCAGTCGCGGCAACCGAGTTCGGCGTGCGCCCCGTCCAGCGCAAACTTCGTCTGCCTGCCGTGATCGAACTGCCAGAAGTCCCACCCATTGGGGTTATGGCAGCTGTCGCATTGCTCGCCCAGTTCACCCTCGTGCGCATCCTTGGCGCGGTGACAGGCGACGCACTCGACCGGCGCCTCGCGGTAAGCCCGGGTTACGTGGCATTCCTCGCAGGGAACGCCGACGTGCAGGCCGACCAGCGGGAAGCCGGCAAAGTCGTGATCGAATCGAACGTTATCGCGCCAGCCGGTCTCGTTGTGGCAGGTCTGGCAGGCCTTGCCCATCGACGTGGCATGCACATCGTCGGCGGCGTGGCAGCCGTAGCAGTCCTTGGCCATCTGCTGCTGCTTGATCACGCCGGTGTGACAGGCGTGACAGCCCAGCTCCGCGTGCGCGCCGCGCAACGCGAACTGATTGTGCTTCTCGTGATCGTAGCGCTCGATTGGCCATTGCTGCTGGCCGTGGCAGTCGGCGCAGGCAGTACCGAAACGCCCCGAGTGGCTGTCGGCAGCGGCATGACAGCCGCTGCACTGTTTGGGCAGCTCCGCCTTGAGGTCACCGCCCCGATGGCAGGTATCGCAGGCGAGCGTGGAGTGCTTGCCTTCCAACGCATAGCCGGTCGCCTTGAAATGATCGAATTTCGACTGCTTCCAGTCGGCCGTACCATGACAGGCTGAGCAATCCGCCCCGCGACTGCCGCGGTGCACATCGTCGGACGCGTGGCAGTCGATGCAGCGCAGCGGCGCGCCCTTGAACGAGGCGTCGCGATGACAGGCGCCGCACGCCACCTTGGCGTGGGCATTGGTGAGCGGAAAGCGGGTCTTGGAGTGATCGAACTTGGTCTGCCGGAAGCCGGTTGTCTCGTGGCACTGGGCACAGTCCTTGCCCAGCTTGCCGCGGTGCGAGTCGTCTTTCTCATGACAGTCGAAGCACTGCTGTGGTGCCTCGCTGAACTTCTTGCCCGATTCGTGGCAGCTGTCGCAGCTGGCTGCTACGTGGGCGCCCGTCAGTTCGAAGTCAGTGCGCCGGTGATCAAAGGAGCCCTTGTCCAGGTGCACGATGTCCGCGCCGCGCCCTTGATGCTCGCTGTGGCAGGCGTTGCATTGGGCGCGCTGGGCCCGCTTGCCGTGAAAGCCGGTCTTGCCCTTGACGTCGGCCGCCACGTCCTCGTGGCAGTCCAGGCACAGCTGGCGCTGCCGGCTCTTGTCGGCGCGGTCGTGGCACTCGGTGCAATCGGACTCGAACTCGGCGTGCGCGGACGTCAGCTCGCCCGGCATCAGCAGCTTTTCGAGCGGGTTGGCCTGAACGCTGACTGCTGCAAACGCGGATAACATGATGGCGATCCAGGCTCCTGTCCGCTTCACGCAGCCCTCTCAGTACACGTGCACTGCGAACACGTGGACGATGCCGACCACCACCAGCATGATGAACAGGGGCAGGTGCAGGATGTGCCAGGCTGCGAACAGCTTTTCCGAGGCCTCGAACTCCGCTACGCGACGCGCCGCGACCAGCCTCGAGTTGACGTAGTTGCGGGTGGCCTGCACCAGCCTCTTGCGCTGTTGCTGGATGACCGGATTGCGCGCAGCCGCCATCCCGACTGCATTCCTGATGAGTCGTCGCATGCGGCGTGCCTCGCGATGCTGGCGCCAGGCGGCGACGAACGGCCGCACGACCAGGTTGGTCCGCGCGCCGATGCGCGCCTCAGCCAGCTCGAGCTGGTCGATGACACCGGGCAACACGCGCAGCGCGCCATTCTGCTCGCGCAGCCGGTCGGCATCCTTGGCAAGCTCCTTGAGGTTGGCGCGCCTGCCGTAGAGCCCGTGGTGGATGCGCGCGTACAGGTAGCGCCCGACGAGCCCGCTGCCTGCGACGGTGAGCATGCAAGCGAGGGCAACGTTGCTGTTGGTGGCGCCGAGGCTGAAGTTGGAGTGGTAAAGGATCGCCAGCGGCCCGACCACGCCAAGCACCATGTGCACCTTGAACCAGCCGCGGATGCTGCCGAGGAACGCCAGCGACGGCTTGCGCTTGCGCATCGGATAGATCAGCAGCGCCAGCATGAGCGACCCGCCGATGATGCCCAGCGCATATCCCAAGCCGTCCTGCGGCGTCAGGTACTTCTCTGTGGGCAGGACGAATCCGGCGATGATCGCGATCAGGGTGAGCACGAGCCAGAAGGCCGCGCTGCTGCGGCGCCGCGCCGGCATGAGAGTGGCAGTCGCGCTCGTGCTGCGACAGGACTCGCCGCCGGCACGGCCGGTGAGGCAACGCCGCCACCGCGCTGGGCAGGTACCGCGCCTGCTACGACCGCGCGCACGGCTGGCGCCGTCGCTTGGCTGGAGCGAGGCCCAGCAGGCTTGATGACTGCGTTCATCACCCGCCCTGCCGTGCCGAGGCCGCCAGCGTATTGGCTTCCTCGATGTTGGCCGCGATCACCCGCGCATCGGGCGAGCCGGGCTGCACCAGCCCCTGCAGGTGACGCCAGGTCCGGGCCGCCTCGGAGTAGCGACCTTCCTGGAGCTCGAGACTGGCGCGCAGCCACAGCGCCTTGCGATGCTCGGGGTCGATCGCCAGCGCCTTCGCGATGGCATCCCGGCTCGCAACAAGGTCGTGGCCGGCGGCAGCGCCGGTGGCATCGGCAAGGTCGGCCCAGCTGTCCGCATCGAGTGGATCCAGCTCGACAGCCTGCCGATATGCCACGGCCGCCTCGGCGAACTTGCGTTCCCGGCGCAGCCGCTGGCCTTCCATTACGAAGACGGCGGCCTCGGCCGAGCCGGCTGACACCATCGATGCACGGGCCGGCATGGGTCCCTGCGCGACGCCGGACACGTCGCCCACGGCTGTGCCATGCATTGCGTCAAACGCGTCCGGATCACCACCTGCCGCCCTCGCGCGTTCTGCGGCGCGCGCTGCCTCGTCATCCTCGGCCCAGCTGGCGGTAGGTGGCCGCCAGCAGCGACCAGCCGGCCGCATCGTCGGGCTCGCGCTCGAGCCGGGCAGCCAGCCGTTTCGCCATGTCCGGCAGGGGCATGGCGGCGGTGGCGGCTGAAGCCACTGCGGCCGGTCGATTGAACGCGAGTGCCGAGTCGACCAGCCAGCTATCCGGCGCCGCCCCGCCCGCGCCATCGCCTGAGGTGCGCGACATGAACATGACCGACAGCGCCACGGCCAGCAGCGCCGCCGCGGCGGCCCCGAGCACCCGGCGCTGCAGGCGCCAGCCGGCGACAGCGAGTGCGATGGCAAGTAACGCGGCGACGATGGTCACTGTTATCAATTCGATGCTCTCCCCAGATCTGCCCAAGACGCTGTGCGCGCGAAACAGAACTGCGCCAAGCGTAGGCAGCCATGAAGATGGGTGAGGTGATAGCGGTCGCGAATCGCAAAGTGTCGCGAATCAAAGACAAATCGCCCAAGTTGGCGAAACCGGAATGCTTAATGCGAACGACTATCGTTCAGCAAAAGTCGTCGGCAGACGGCGACAGGCCACGTGAATGAATTCTCAGTCTTGTTGGCGTCGAATGGACATAGTTAGCTGCTGGTCCCGGCACGGCCACCGCGTCCGTCTACGCGTATGCCCGGCCCGATCGCCGCCAGGACACAGGGGAGGCATGAGCTCAGGTATGGAAGTGCTGGTCTATCTGCTGCCGATCCTGGCCGGCGTGGCCTACTACGTATGGCGCCGCCATAGCGTTCACCACAAGAGCGTCCGCATGCTCGAGGAGGCGCAGGAGGCCGGCCTGACCGAGCCCGCTTCCCTGCACCCGCTCATCGACCCGCTGGTGTGCATCGGCTGCGGCACCTGCATCAAGGCCTGTCCCGAGCAACCGCATCATCACGTGCTGGGCCTGATTCACGGCAAGGCGCAGCTGGTCAGTCCCACGGACTGCATCGGCCATGGTGCGTGCAAGACGGCCTGCCCGGTCGGGGCCATACAGCTGGTATTCGGCACCGCCAAGCGTGGCGTCGACCTGCCCAAGGTGTCGCCTTCATTCGAGAGCAACGTCCCTGGTGTGTACATCGCCGGCGAGCTGGGCGGCATGGGCCTGATCCGCAATGCCGTCGAGCAGGGTCGGCAGGCCCTCGAGCACATTCACGAGCGCCGCGGCCGCGGCGGCAAGGACCTCGACCTGGTGATCGTCGGCGCCGGGCCCGCCGGATTCTCTGCCTCCCTCGGCGCTCTGGAGCGCGGTATGCGCTTCGTCACGCTGGAACAGGATTCGCTCGGCGGCTGCGTCTTCAAGTATCCGCGCGGCAAGATCGTGATGACCCAGCCGGCGCGTTTGCCGATCGTCGGAGACATCAAGCTGACGACCACCAGCAAGGAGGAGCTGCTGGAACTGTGGGAAGGCATCGTCGAAAGAACGGGCTTGAAAATCAACTGCAATGAAGCGGTCATGTCGATCAGCCGCGAGGGTGATGGCTTCCTCGTGACAAGCCGCTTGCGCGAATACCGCACCCACAACGTATTGCTCGCCATCGGGCGGCGTGGCACGCCCCGCAAGCTCGGCGTGCCGGGCGAGGATCTACCCAAGGTCGTTTACCGGCTCATCGAGCCCGAGCAGTACATTTCCCAGCATGTGATCGTCGTCGGTGGCGGCGACAGTGCGCTGGAGGCGGCCGCCAGCATCGCCGAGGTGAACGACTCGGGAAGCGTCATACTTTCCTACCGTGGCGACGCGTTCGGGCGCGCCAAGCAGCGCAACCGCCAGCGCGTGGAGGCCGCGCAGAGCGCTGGCAGGCTACGGGTGATGCTGAAGTCGAACGTGCGGGCGATCGAGCCGGAAGCGGTCGCGTTGGAGTTCAACGGGCGAACCCGCGACGTCGAGAACCATTCGGTCATCGTCAACGCTGGCGGCGTCCTGCCCACCGACTTCCTGCGGTCGATCGGCATCGAGATCGAAACCAAGTACGGGACAGCCTGATGCGCAGGCCCACTTTCGTCGCAGCGGCTTGCCTGCTAGCGTCATCCGTCCTGGCCGACAACATCGAGGCCGCCCGCGACGCCGTCCGCCGGCACGACTATCCGCGCGCCATCGCGACCTTGCGCCCGGCGGCCGAGGCCGGCAACGCCGAGGCAGCCTTCATGCTCTCGCAACTGCTGCGCTACGGACGCGGTGCGCCTCGCGACCTGCCTGAAGCCTGCCGCTTGCTGGAGCTCGCCGCCGGCGCAGATTTTCCGCGTGCAGCCGCCACGCTTGCGTCCATGCTCGAAGCAAAGGAATGCGCCGGCTCCCCTCGCACGCCGGCCGAGTGGCGCGCGCTGGCAAGCGAGGCAGGCTATCGTCCTGCCGCCGCGGACTCCACCAAGGCCGCGCCCCCGGCTGCGCCCGCGGCAGAGCTCCTGCTTCGCGCCGCACGTGGCGGCGACACCGCTTTCCGTCAAGCAACTGCTTGAAACCCTGCCCGTGGATACTCACGACGAATTCGGGCGCACGGCGCTCATGCTGGCCGCTGAGGCGGGCCACGCCGCCACGGTGCGCGAGTTGGCGGCGCATGGCGCAACACTGAACGCGGAAGATCGCAATGGCGAGACTGCGCTGCTGCTGGCCACAAGGGCCGGCAGCCTCGAGACCGTCGAGGCGCTGCTCGAGGGTGGCGCGCCGGTCAATATTGCCAACCGCAACGGTACCACTGCCCTGATGCTCGCGGCGCGGGCGGGTGCCCGCCCGCTTGCCGACCGACTGCTCGCCGCCGGTGCGGATCCGAAGCTACGCGACGCGGCGGGCCTGACTGCGGGGGACTTTGCCGACCGAACCGGCAATGGGACCCTGGCGGCCAAACTCGGCGTATCGGGCAAGACACGTCCAGCAGGGCCGGTCGTCGCGGGCACACTGTACGCGGGCCGCACGCCGCTGATGATCGCCGCGGAGCGTGGCGACCTGGATGCACTCGCCGCCAGGCTGGCGGCGGGCGACCCCGTCGGCGCCAAGGATCCGGGCGGCATGACCGCGCTGGCGGTCGCCGCCGGCGCGGGCCAGGCGGGCGCGGTGGCGCGCCTACTGACCGCCGGCGCCGACCCGGACAGTCGCGACAACGACGACTGGACACCACTGGGACTCGCGGTCCGCGCCGGCAATCTTGAAGCCGCAGGCGAACTACTGCGCGCGGGTGCAGGCGTCAGCGCGCCGCAGGGCAGCGGCAAGACCCCGCTGTTGCTCGCGATCGACGGCCGGCACGCCGGGCTGGTGACCCTCCTGGTGGGTGCGGGCGCTGACATCAACCGGGCTGACGCCGCGGGCCTCACACCCCTCATGCTCGCTGCATCCCTCGGCGACAACCAGACGGCCCTGACGCTGCTGCGCGCCGGCGCGAAGGCGGACATGGTCGACTCGCGCGGCCGCACGGCGCTGTGGTACGCCGCCAGCCAAGGGACTGACGCAATCGTCGCATCGCTCGCCAAGGCCGGTTCGCTCGACGTCGCCGACACCGAGGGCATCACCCCGGTTGCGGCAGCGGCCGCACGAGGGTACGGCGCCGCCGTTGCCCAGCTGACCCGAGCCGGTGCCGATCTCGGCAAGAGCTCCCGCGCCGGGAATGCGCCCTTGCACGTTGCGGCAGCGGCCGGCCACGCTGATGTCGTCAAGCTGCTGCTCGAGAAGAGTGTTCCGCTCGACAAGGCGAACAAACACGGCGACACAGCGCTGATGCTCGCCACCAAGGCCCGCTGCACGGACTGCAGCAAACGGCTGCTCGCGGCCGGCGCCAGCACCCGGTTGCGCAACGCAGACGGCCTCACCGCCGCGGATATCGCGAAACTGTCCGGCGACGCCAAGCTCGCCGCCCTGTTCTAGCCGACCCATCGCGCCAGCTGGATTCGCGCCCTGACAGGCGCCTGTCTTAAACTTGCGGTCCCTTGCGCCATCCCGGCTACCGTGCCGCGATGAGCTCCACAGAGGACCTGCACTTGATGCTCAAGACACACCCGCTCACCGCAGGCGCCATACTGATCAGCATGCTGTCCGCACTCCCGCCTGCGCAGGCCGAGGGCCTGAGGTCCATCACCCACGAGGATGTGTGGCTGATGAAACGCGCCGGGTCTCCCGAGGTGAGCCCTGACGGGCGCTGGATCGCCTTCGCCCTGGAGCAGCCGGCCTACGACGACGACGCCAAGTCGAGCGACATCTGGCTGGTGCCGACGGATGGCAGTGCGCCGGCGCGCCAGCTGACCCAGACGAAGGGCACCGAAGGCGACCTGGCCTGGAGTCCGGACTCCACGCGACTCGCATTCACCACCAGGCGCGAGGGCGACGAGGCCGAGCAGGTCTACGTGCTCGACCTTGCTGCGGGTGGCGAAGCACGCCGCGTGACCGACCTGGCGGGCGGCGCTGAAGATCCGGTGTGGCGTCCCAGACGGCGGGCGCTGCTCGTGACGACGATGGTCATCCCGCGCCACGAGGCAGGACAACGTTACGGCCGTCGGCGAGCGCAAGGAACGCCGGTACAGCGCGCGTGTTTACGACGACTTTCCAATCCGCCGCTGGGATCGGTGGCTCGACGACCGGCGCCCGATGCTGGTCGTGCAGCCACTCGACGACGCTAGCCGAGGCGCGCTATCTGCTCGCTGACAGCAAGCTGTTTCTGGTCGCGCGGCTTCGGCGGCACGCTCGGCAACGGCGGCGAGTCGATCCAGGCGACGTGGACGCCTGACGCGACGGGCATCGTGTTCGTGGCTACGGACAACCGCCACGAGTCGGCGCGCGCCGAGAGCTTCGACGCGCTGTGGCTGGTGCCGGCGACGGGCGGCGAGCCGCGGCGCCTGACCGGGCCGGAAGGCGACTACTCGCAGCCGTCTTTCGGAGGACCCGACGGCGCGCTGCACGCGCGCTTCTCCGCCAGCACGAAGTTCGTCTACAACCTTCCGCGGGATCGTGCGCTTCAGCTGGCCCGACGTGTCGGAGCGGAGGCTGTTGACCAGCGGGCTCGACCGGCCGGTCGGCGACTACGACGTCGGCGCCGACGGCACTGGTCCGGCGTACTGGCGGACGACGGCGCCAACACCCGGCTGTATGCGATTGCCGCCGAACGGATCAGACGGCCGCAGAAGTAGGCCGCCTTGCCCAGGGCGTGTTCTGCCGGGCTGTCGGTGTCCGCCAGTCCGGCGCCGGTGCTCGCGGCGAACATGGCAGAGCGCCGTGCAGCCGGAGGAAATCGGGCGAATCGACGCCGTCGACCGGCGAGTGGACCGCGCTCACCCGATTTCAACGCGGCCAGGGCTGAGCAGATCGACTGGCAGCCGCTGCGGGACTTCTGGTTCGACTCGAAGGCAGGCCGGCGCGTGCACAGCCTCGTGGCGCTGCCACCCGGTTTCGACCCGGCAGAAGAAGTATCCGCTGTTCGTGCTCATTCACGGCGGGCCGCATTCGGCGTTCCAGGACCAGTTCATCTTCCGCTGGAACTACCACCTGCTGGCGGCCCCGGGCTACGTCGTGCTGATGCCCAACTACACCTGGCTCGACAGGCTACGGCGAGCAGTTCTCCCAGCGCATCCAGAACGATCCGCTGGCCGGCCCCGCGCGCGAACTGAATGAAGCAGCCGACGAGGCGATCAAGCGCTACCCGTTCATCGACGGCACGCGCCAGGCGGCGGGTGGCGCCAGCTACGGCGGACATCTCTCCAACTGGCTTGCGGTCACCAGCACGCGCTACAAGGCGATCGTCAGTCACGCGGGGCTCTATGACCTGAAGACGCAGTGGACCACCAGTGACGTGGTCTACGGTCGCGAGCGCAACATGGGCGGGCCCGCCTGGGATGACGTCGACTTCTGGAACGCGAACAGCCCGTTCTACCGATCGAGAAAGCTGAAGACACCCGTGCTGGTGACTTTCGGCGAAAAGGATTTCCGCGTTCCGGTCAACAACGGTATCGAGTTCTGGACCGCGCTGAAACGCCAGGACGTCCCGAGCCGGTTCATCGTTTTCCCAGACGAGAACCACTGGATCCTGAAGGGTGAGAACAGTCGTTACTTCTACGCAGAGGTGCGGGACTGGCTGGCGAAGTACCTGTGATGCAACGTATCGCCCAAGTCATCCCTGGCCCCCGCGCTACGCTGTTGTGGGGGGTGCTGGCGTTCGCAGCGCTGCCGGCCGACGCCGCCCCCGACCCCTACGCCGAAGCCATCCAGGCGCGTGTCCAACTCGCCGGCGAGGGCGGGTTGACCATCGGCACCGCGCCGGTCGTGTCCAGCTTTGGATTGTCGGAGGTCTATGGCCGGCTCGGCTTTCAGCCGCTGTGGCGCGATGGCGAGCGCGTGGTCGAACTGATCCGCCTGATCCAGCAGAGCGCCGAGGATGGGCTGCTGCCGACCGACTATCACCTGACGGAACTGGTCCGGCGCTGGTGGTGGGCCAGTGCCGATCCGACGCCCGACAATGTCGCGGAACTCGACGTCCTTGCATCGGACGCCTACATGCTGCTGCTGTACCACCTCTACTTCGGCAAGGTGGATCCCACGACCATCGAACCGACCTGGAACTACTCGTCGCGGGAGATCAGCGGTATCGAAGCGGTGGACTTCGTGGCCGATGCCCTCGCCAGCGGCCGGCTCAGGGACGCGGTCGATGCCGCGCGTCCGGATCACTGGATGTATCAGAATGGGCGGGTGCTGCTCGGCGCCTACCGTGCGCTTGCCGCCCGCGGCGGCTGGCCGCAGGTTCCTGCGGGGGACAAGCTCGAGCCGGGCGTCAGCGATCCGCGCGTGCCGGTCCTGCGCCAGCGGCTCGCCGTCACCGGCGACCTGCGGGACCAGCCGCTGGATTCCGACCTGTATGACGAGGCGCTGACCGAGGCAGTTCGCGCGTTTCAGGAGCGGCACCGGCTCACCGCGGACGGCGTGGTCGGGCCGGCGACGCTGGCCGAGCTCAATGTCCCGGTCGAGGCACGGATTCGCCAGATCCGCGTCAATCTCGAGCGCGCTCGGCAGGTCCTGCATACGATCGGCGACGAGGACATGGTCATCGTCGATATCGCCGGCTACGAAGTGCGATATGTGCAGGACCGCCGCGTGATCTGGACCTCGCGGGCCGTGGTTGGACAACCATTCCGCCAGACTCCGATATTCACCGCCGAGATCGAGTACGTGGTGCTCAACCCGACCTGGACCGTGCCGCCAGGGATCCTCGAGAAGGACATCCTGCCGGCAGTGCGGCGCGACCCCTCCTATCTGTCGCGCCGCGGCCTCGAGGTCGTCGACCGGACCGGGCGTCCCATGGACCCGGCGACGATTTCATGGTCCCGCTATGGCGGAAACAATTTCCCGTACTTCGTGCGCCAGCAGCCGGGCGACTCGAATGCCCTCGGCCGCGTGAAGATCATGTTCCCCAACCAGTACCTGGTGTACCTGCACGACACCCCCAGCAAGAACCTGTTCGACCGCGACGACCGCGCCTTCAGTTCGGGCTGTATTCGCGTACAGAAGCCGCTGGAGCTGGTCGAACGCCTGATGGCCGATCCGGCATGGACCACCGAGACGCTCACCCAGGCGGTCAAGAGCAATCAGCCCCGCACGCTGCGCCTCGCGAAGCCGGTGCGGGTGCTGCTGCTCTACTGGACCGTCGACCAGGACGAGTCCGGACGCGTGGTGTTCAAGCGGGACATCTACGGACGCGACGCGCGTCTGGCCAGGGCGCTGGACGCGCCCTTCGACATCGGCTCGCGCCCGAGTCCGTGACCGGCGACGCATAGCGTGACTTCCAGCCTTACGCCGCGCCCGGGCCGGCGGTAGCATCCACAGAGCCCGGAAACACAGGAAATCCTGCATGGCCCAGTCAAATGGCTTGACCTTGTTCCCGCAGTGGCTGAAGCGGGCCATCGAGCTGGGCTACTCGCCCCTGGAGCTCGCCCGGATGCTCGGCACGACCCCGGCCACGGTTTCGCAGCTGATCCGCGCGGTGCCAACCAATCCGGCGGAGGTCCGCAAGCTCGCCCGGCAACTGGGTGTGGACTACGAATCGCTCAGGACCTTCGCGGACAACGCCCTGCAGCCGATCACCGGTTTCGACAAGGAGACCCAGCGCCTCCTGCGCCTGTGGCAGAAGCTGGACGCGCCGCGACGCGAGGCGCTGCTGGTGGTGCTGACCGACATGGCGCGGGGCCGCGTGCAGAAGCGCGCAGCGCCCCGCAAGACGACCGCTCGGCGCCGGCAAAGCTGACGGCGCCGCCCGCCTCAGGTCGATGGCCGGTTGGCGCACTCCAGCTCGACGCGCGAGCCGCGCCGGGCGAGGCGGCGGATGGACAGACGGCCGTCCACGGCGCTGGCGCGCGAGCGCATGATGCGCGTCCCCAGTCCCCTGCCGATGCGCTCGCCCCGCACCCCTTCACCGTCGTCCGAGATCCGCATGCGGATGCGATCCGGGTCGACATCGAGCTCCACCCGCACGGCCGTCGGCGCGGCGTGCTTGAGCGCGTTGGTCGCGGCCTCCTGGGCGATGCGGTAGACGTGTTCGGCGCGCGTGGAGTCGATCCGCACGGGCGCGCTGCCGCGGCTCTCGAAACTCACCTCGACACCGCTGGAACGGCTCAGTTGCCCGACCAGATGGGCCAGCGCTTCGTGCAGCCCGCCCTGCCGCTCCGTTGCCGGCGCGAGGCCGTAGGCAAGCTGGCGGCTGGTCTGCACCGCGTCCGCGAGGATCTCGACCGCTTCGCGGGCTCTGGCGGCAAGCCGGTCGCCACGCGCCTCCAGGATCTCGACCACCTGCCACAAGTGCAGGCGCGCGCCCGTGAGCTCTTGCGACAGGCCGTCGTGAAGGTCGCGACTCAGCCGTTGGCGCTCCGCGGCGACGGCATCGAGGATCGCCATTTCGAGCCGGCGGCGCTCGTCGATGTCGATCGTGACGCCACGCACCACCAGCGGGTCACCCTTGGCGTCGCGCTCGACGATGCGGCCTCGATCCAGCGCCCATTTCCAGTTACCCCGCGCGCTCTTGCGCCGGTACTCCACTTCGAACTGCTCCTTGCGGCCCGCGGCATGGTCGAGCAAGGCTTCCCGCATGCGCGCGATGTCGTCCGGATGAACGCGGCGAAAACGTCCCTCCTGAATGGCGCCGTCCAAGCGGGAGTGACGCCGCGCCCGCCCGGCGACGGGCTCACGGATGCTGATCGTGTCGGCAGGCACCTGCCAAACCCAGACCGGGACCTGGGCGGACTCGACCGCCAGGTCCAGGTTGGCGCGTAGCTCCTCGACCTGCTGCTGCGCGCGCTTGAGGGCATCGATGTCCACGCAGATGCCGATCATGCGAATCGCGGTGCCGTCCTCGGCACGGGTCACGACCCGTCCCCGCTCCCGGATCCAGCGCCAGGCGCCCTTCAGGGTCCGCACCCGGTACTCTGCCTCGTAGTACTCCTTCGCCCCGCTGAGACCGGCCCGGAACGACTGCGCCGCGATATCCAGGTCGTCGGGGTGGACGGTGGCGTCCCACCTCAGTTCGTGGCCCACGCCCTCGCAGGGGTCGATGCCGAGCGCCTGGCACCAGCGATTGACCCAATGCGTCTGGTCGCTGGCAACGTCCATCTCCCAGAACCCGACCTGCGAGGACCACAGGTCGAGATCGAGGCGCAGCTGTTCTTCGACGCGCGCCCGTGGCGAGAGACCCGGGGATTTCGAGCGCACGCGCCGTCAGCAGGACGCCGCGCACCGCGGCCGAGCCGGTCCGATCGACCATCACACAGCGCAACGCGCGGGACTTGTCCGCGCTCGCGTTGAGTCGCAGATCGACCGGCGCGCGTGCCCTGCCTGGCGTGCGCCGGGCGTCGGCCAGGTATTCCAGCAGTCGTGCCCGGTCCGACGGGCACATGAAGTCGCCCAGATCGAGACCGGCGCACCCGCTCGCGTCACGCTCCAGCCAGCGTGCGAAACCGCGACTGCAGGCGATCACCGTGCCGGTGGCGTCGAGGATGAGTGCGGGGTCGGGAAGTAGGTCGAGCCACGGCGGGCAAACGCCGGCCTGCCCCGCCATCTTGTCCCTCTGCCGACCGCGTGGCGGCTTGCCGTCAGCTCGCGTCATCGCTGCCTCGCGTCATCGGACCGTGGGGCTCGGGCATGGCGGCAGTACAGCCCAAGACCATGCCGAACGGGGGCGCGGCCGTCAAGCCGCGCGTGGTTAGGGGAAAAGATCAGACGAGATCCCGGCATTTGATGTCTTGCGCAATGGCGGCCTGGTTGGCGAGCCTCTTTCCCTGACACCGAACCCGTTCCGCCAGGCAGCAACCGGGGATCCAGACAACAAAGCCGGCGGGGCGAACGGTGGGTTTCGTTTTTGGAAGCGCGCTCGCCTGCCTGATTCGAGGCATGGGATCCCGCGTCCGCAAAACAAGCCGGTGCCGACCCCTCGTGCCGCCGCAGGACCTGCGCCGGCAGGCGCAGGAGCCGGCCGCGCTAAAACGGTGGGGACTCGTCAGGGAGGAGCCAATGCGGGAAGGAATTGATTTCAAGTCCGGGATCTCCGGATACGACCAGTGGCGCGCCGAAAACTACTACTCGTTCTACTACAAGGACGGCATCGTGCGCGACGAACGCATCACACTTGGCCGTCATCTGGACTTCCTCCGGGCGCACGGCAGCTTCGAGCATGCGCTCGACTATGGCTGCGGCCCGACCCTGCACAACGCCATCGCCTGCGCGCCATACGTCGCGCGCCTCGACATGGCCGACCGCCTGCCCGATAACCTCGACAGTGTCCGGCGCTGGGCAGCCGGCGAGCCTGGCGCAAACCGCTGGCACCACTTCACCCGCTACATCCTGGAATGCGAGACGGGTGGCAACGCCGACTGGGCAGAGATCGTGCGGCGCGAGGCCCGCACCCGTTCGGTGATCGAGCGGCTGCTGACGACCGACGCGTGCCAGCCGTTCCCCCTCGGCCGCGGCGGCTCGGGGCGCTACGACCTGCTGGTCTCGGGCTACTGCCTCGACTGCATTTCCGGCGAGCGCGGGGTATGGCGTCGCGCCATGCGCAACGTGCTGTCATTGCTGAGGCCGGGCGGCGCCCTGCTGCTCGATTCCCTGTGGCGCTGCAGCGCCTATCAGGTCAAGGATCGCTGGTTTCCGGGCGCGAACCTGGATGTCGACGACCTCTACCAGTGCCTCAAGGACAATGGCTTCGCGCCATCCTCCATCGACGTGGAGGCGTTCGAATACCCCGACCAGAGCGAATGCGGCTACCCGGGAATACTGATCGTTTCGGGTCGCAAGCGCGCGGTGCTGCGACGCTCGCTGGCGCGTGCGGCGGCCGGCCCTGGGCGCGCCTTGGCGGGGAACGTCCACGCCTACGCGCGCGGCGACGACTATGGGGGCGCCGATCCCGGCAGTCTGAGCGGCTCGCCGTAACCGGTCAGTTCCAGATAACCACGGCCGATCGGGTCTGAGCCGGCGCGGGCCTCGACCGCGCCTTCCCAGTACACCGCGCCGGTAGTGAAGCGCGAATCGCTTTCCTGATCGTCGAACAAAGGCTCCAGCACGAGTTCGAGGGCTCCGGCGCGAACTTCGAACGACACCGGATAGGTGATGCCCGTGCGCAGCGAACGCCATTCCCGCAATGGCGTGAAGGTGATCTCGTCCGGCCCGAAGGCCGTGCTGGTTCCGTCGGCCCGGCGCCAGGTGCCGCCGGCCCAGTGACTGCCGCCTGCGCGGTCGCGGACGCGGAAGGCCATCACCGCCCCGCCGTCATCGAGGTTGATGCCGATCCAGTCCCAGCCGGTCGCCGCCGCGTCCAGCACCTGCGTCGACCACTCGTGGTCGAGCCAGGCTTCGCCGGTGACCGCGGTCTGCGCGCCCTCGCGGGTGATCGATCCGGCGACCGCCAGATGTGGCTGGCTGTAGTAGTAGCTGGCGGAGAGCGGGTCGGGACCCTTCTGGCTGTACCCGCCCGCGCCATTCAGCAGCAGCGGCTGGGTCGGCAGCAACTCGAGGTCGAAAGCAAAGCTGTCCGCCGCCACCTGCGCGCGGTAGCGCCCGTCGGCACGCTCCAGCCGCCAGCGATCCAGCCACACTTGCGTATCGCCGACGGCGGCGTCGGCCAGTCCGTGGGTCGCCCGCGCAATGCGCTGGTCGTGCCAGAGGCTGCCGCGGGCGGGATCGCTCAATGCCGCATGGGCGATGATCAGCTGGGTGGGCGCGAACGCGCTGGGATTGCCGGCCGGCAGGTCCGGCCGAGTGCGAAAGAAGGTCACCTGGAAGCCGAGTGTCTCGCCAGCCTCGGTCCTGAGCCAGCCGGTCGCGTACCACCACTCAGTCCGGTAGTCCGGGTGCGCGCCGTGATCCGCGGGAAACTGCAGGGCGCGGCCGGCCGTCACGGCCGGAAAGACGTGCCGCTCGGCGGCCCCGGCCAGCGCTGCGCCGAACGCCGCCACCAGCAGCGTAGCCGCCGGCAGCAGCCGGCCGTTCACCAGTCCTCCCGCACGGCGCGGACCGCCAGCGCGCTGGTCGCCGCCCTGCCGCTCAAAGTGGCCGTCACGCCCGCCGCCGCCACCAGCAGCAGCCCGAGTCCGAGCAGTTGCAGCCAGGGCACCGCCAGGTCGATGCTCCAGTTGAACGACTGTCGATTGATCACATAGACCAGCACCAGGCTCAGGATCAGGCCCAGCAGCAGGCCGTAGACGGCACCGACGGCGCTCATGATCGCGCCCTCCCCCGCCAGCATCGCGGTGACCTGCCGCCTGAGCATCCCGACATGGCGCAGCATCCCGAACTCGGCGCGTCTCGCCAGCGCCTGCGAGCCGAAAGCGAAACTGACCGCGACCAGCCCGATCAGCACGGCCACTGCCTCCAGCGCGTAGGTAACGGCGAACGCACGGTCGAAGATGCGCAGCGACAGCTCCTTGATGGCCGAGCCGCCCATGATCTGCATCTCGTCGCCACGCTCGAAACTTGCGCGGATACGCGCGACGACATCATCCACGGCGACGCCGCGATCGACCCAGACGCCGCCATCGCTGGCGCTGTCGTCGCCCGTGGTGGCGACGTACCAGTCCCGGCTGACGACGATCGCGCCGTCGGCACGGCCGTAGTCCCGCCACACGCCGGCCACCACCACCGTCCGGCCCGTGCCGGCGATCGGCAGTTCAAAGCGGTCGCCCACGTCGAGACCGCGCCGGTCGGTGATCACCTCTGAGATCCACACCGGCACCTGTCCCGCCGGCACGCTAAAGCCCGCACCGCGCACCAGCGGCAGGCGTTGCCCGGCGTTGCCGGCATCGACCTCGCGGGCGATCAGGGTCACAGGCCGCGGGTCCTCGCCCAGGTAGACCGGCGTGAAGCGCTGGAATGTCACCCGGGCGACGCCATCGAGCGCGGCGATCTTCGCCTGGTCGGCCGCGGACCAGTACGCGGTGTCGCTGCTCGCGGCAACCCGCACGTGGATGTCGGCGGGCAACAGATCGTCCAGCCAGACCTGGAACGACTCGCGGAACGAATAGACCATGACGGCCATCGCCACCATGAGGCTGAAGCTGACGATGATGGCGGCGAGACTGACGGCGGATTGCCCCGCGCTGCCGCGCAGCTGCGCGAGCGCGGTCGCGAACGTGACTCGCCTGGGCAGCGGCCACAGCGACAGCACACGCGAGGTGGTGACCGGCACCAGCAGCACACCCCCCACCAAGAGGAGCGTGATCGACAGGTAGCCAAACACCGGGATGCCGCCGATCGGCGGCAGCAGCGTGCAGGCCGCGCCGGCGGCCATCACCGCGAGCCCGGGCCAGGCGGGCCGCAATCCGGCCATCGCCTGCTCGGCGTCGCCGGCCTTGAGCGCCCGCGCCGGCGGCGTGCGGGCAGCTTCGCGGGCCGGCGCCCAGGCGCCGAGACCCGCCACCGCGGTGCCGATCAGGAAGAACGCGAGCCAGGCCAGCGGCTGCGCGCTGGCCGCGGCGGTCGAGGTCTCGAAGTAGCCGCCACCCAGATCCCCGCCCAGCCGCTCGAGCGCGAACGCGGCCACCCACTGGCCGATCGCCACACCGACCGCGGAGCCGAGCGCCCCCAGAACCAGGCCTTCGAGCAGCAGCGCGGATTCCATTTCCCGGCGGGTCACGCCCAGCGCGCGCAGCAGCCCGAGGGACACGCGCCGCCGCAGTATCGACAGCGCCTGCGTGGAGAACACCAGGAACGCGCCCGTCAGCAGCGCGACCATCGCCAGCATGTTCAGGTTGACCCGATAGGCCCGGGTCACCTGGGCGGCGCGGTCGCGCTCCACGTCCGGGCTGACCGTGGTCACGCCGTCCGGAAGCATCGCGGCAAGTCGCGCGCGAAAGGCCGCGACGTCGATGCCGCTGGCGAGGCGCAGGTCGAGGCGATTGATCAGCCCAGTGCGGTCGAACAGCCACTGCGCCGCGGAAATGTCCATCACGCCGAGGCGCTGGGCATAGGCGCTCGCGGGCATGACCGAGACGACGCGCAGCTCGCGCGTGCCCGCCGCCTCGCGTACCGCAACCCTGTCGCCGCGCCCGACTCCGAGCTCCGCGGCGGCGGACTCGCTCAGCGCGATCGTGCCGGGCTCCAGTAGGGCTAGCAGCCCGTCGGCGAGCCCGGCAATCAGCTCGGGCTGGATCCGCGCCGCGCGAAACGGATCGAGCGCGACGACCTTCAGCGGCGCGCCGGCGTCCACCGCTGCGACTTCCAGCTCGAGGACCGGGCTGGCGTCCTGTACCGCCGGCTCGGTCGCAAGCGCGACGAACAGCGACTCGTCGAAGCCCTGCCTGGGGCCCCTGACGATGACATCCGCCTCGCCCACCAGCTTGCGGGTGGCGAGACCGAACTCGTTCAGCGCACCAGCGTTGATGATGAACACCGCCGTCGACAGCGCAACGCCCAGCGCGATCGCCAGCACGGTCACCACCAGACGGCCCGGCTGCTCGCGAAAGCGGGCCGCCGAGACGGCGCGCAGCGTGGCGATGCTCATGCAGCAGCCGGCGCGGGCACGAGCCGCCTGCCGTCCAGCTGCAGCACGCGATCGGCCGTATCGGCCGCGATCCTGGAGTGCGTGATCAGGACACCGCTGGAGCCCTGCGCGTGAATCTGCTCGCGCAACAGCGCGAGCACCTGTGCCGCACTGCGGGGATCCAGGTTGCCGGTCGGCTCGTCGGCGAGCAGCAGACTCGGCCGGTGCACCAGCGCGCGCGCGATCGCGACGCGCTGCACCTCGCCGCCGGACAATTCGCGCGGGTAGCGCGGCCCGAAGTCCGCGAGCCCGACGGACTCGAGCATCGACTCCACCCGTGCCTGGCGCTCGCTGGGCGCGGTCCCGGCCAGGTCGAGCGGCAGCGAGACGTTCTGCGCCACGGTCAGGTACGGCAGGACGTGGAAGGCCTGGAACACGAAGCCGAGCTGGCGCCGGCGCAGCAGGGTCGCCGCGTCATCGTCGAGCGTGGCCAGGTCGATGCCGCCGACCTCGATGCGACCGGCATCCGGCCGGTCGAGCCCCGCCATCAGGTTGAGCAGCGTGGACTTGCCGACGCCGGACTCGCCCATGATCGCGACGTACTCGCCGGCGCGAAGCTCGAAATCGATGCCATCCAGTACCGGTGGGCGGCCCTCGCGGTAGCGCTTCACCAGGCCGGCGAGCTTGAGTACGACAGGGGTATCAGACACTCGCGGCTCCGAGACAGGCGGTTGAGGGATGGCGGCGTGACGCCTACCTCCTCAGGTTCGGGCACTCAGGGCATCTGGATGCCGCCGCCGCCCTTGCCGCCCATGCCCTTCAGCGCCGCCGCGCCGGCGTCCGGGATGACGATGGATGACGCCGCCTGGCGGCGCATTTCCTGGATTTCGCGCGCCGCCTCCTCGATGGCACGCTGCGCCGCGGGACCAAACTTCGCGGCGGCCTCTCCCAGGGTGGCGCCCTCGAGTTCGAACGAGAGCGGCAGAGAGCCCATGGGGGTCATGACGGTCGCCTGACCGACGAACAGCGTCGTGCGGCCCGGGTCATCGGTGCCATCGGGCTTGACGGGTGTCAGCCGCCGGATGGTGCCGACCCGCTGGTCGGTGAACACGTCCTCGCGATAGAGCGCGTCGGCGTCCATTTTCGGTTCCTGCTGGGCGTCCTGATTCATCGTGTCGCGCTCCTCATTCACTGCGCTCTGGGGAAATTTGCGCCGGCTGCCGGCCAACCGCGAGTACCGCGAAGCGGCGGGGCCTGACGACTGCTAGAATTATAGGGTACCAAGAGTTACGACGCCGGGGCGCAGGTGCGGCCGGCGCCCTGAACCGAGCACAGCACATGGCCAATGAGCAACTCCTGCAACTGCTTCGCAGCCTGCACGCGGAACTGGGGCGGGCGGAGACGCTCGACGACGAATCGCGGGCGCTGCTCAAGGGCCTGGCCCGGGATGTCGAGCGACTGACCGATGCCGGCGAGGCCACGGAGGACGATCACACGCCGGTGCTGGCGGAGATGGCCGTGAGCTTCGAGTCGGAGCACCCGGCGCTGGCTGGGGTGCTGCGCCGCCTGGTCGACGCGCTCGGCAAAGCGGGTATCTAGTAGCGGGGCTCAGGCGTCCCGCACGACCGCGAACTCGACATGCCCGGTGCTCCAGGCCGAAGCGTCGTCCAACGCCGGCAGGACGTCTTCCGGCCGCTCCACCACCTGCCACATCTGCGCATGGCGCTCGTCCATGAAGCGTCCGTCTATCGCCCGGCGGAACTGCTCCAGCAGCGGGTCGTAGTAGCCGCTCGTGTTGACGATAACGATGGCGCCGGTGAACAGCCCGAGGCGCTTGAGCGTCAGCGCCTCCAGCAACTCCTCGAACGTCCCTGATCCGCCCGCCAACGCGACCACCGCCGAGGCGCGCGCCAGCATCTGGTGCTTGCGCGCGCGCATGTCCTCGACGACGTGCAGCTCCGAGAGGCCGTCGTGCCCCCACTCGAGCTCCTGCATGAAGCGCGGAATGACACCGACCACGCGCCCGCCCGCGGCCAGCGCGCCCTCCGCCAGCGCGCCCATGGAGCCCGAGCGCCCGCCGCCGTAGATCACGGCGCAGCCTGCCGCCGCCAGCAGACCGCCGAGCCGCCGGGCGACCTCGTGGTAAGCGGGATCGCAGGCGCGACTGGACGCGCAGTAGACGCAGACACTGCGATCGGGCTGGGTCAGGGACACGACTTGCTGCAATGGGTTCACCTCTCTCAACGCGGCGCGCCGCGCCCGCGGGCGGGACCTGCGCGACGGCTCGCGGCCGACTTGGCCCGTCCGGTCACGGCGCCACGCCCGTCACTCGTCGCCCGCGGCGGCAGGCCGGTGTGCTGGGTCAGGAACTTCTTCGGCGCCTTGCCGGCAGCCGGGGCGTCCGCAGGACGCCCGCCAGTGCCGCGCGGCTGCCAGGCCGGCACCAGGTGCTTCTTGCCGCTGCCGATCAGGTCCGCCCGGCCCATGCGCCGCAGCGCCTCGCGCAGCAGCGGCCAGTTGTTGGCGTCGTGGTAGCGCAGGAAGGCCTTGTGCAGGCGCCGCTGCGGCAGCTTCTTCGGCACGTACACCGTCTCGCTGGTCCGGGTCACCTTGCCGAGCGGGTTCTTGCCGGAATGCCACATCGCAGTGGCGGTCGCCATGGGCGACGGCAGGAATGCCTGCACCTGGTCGGCGCGAAAGCCGTTCGCCTTGAGCCACAGGGCGAGTTCGAGCATGTCCTCGTCGGTCGTGCCCGGGTGGGCCGCGATGAAGTACGGAATCAGGTACTGCTCCTTGCCAGCCTCCTTGGAGTACTTGTCGAACAGCTCCTTGAAGCGGTCATAGGTTCCGACCCCTGGCTTCATCATCTTCGACAGCGGGCCGTCGGCAATCGCCTCGGGCGCGATCTTCAGGTAGCCGCCGACATGATGCTGCGCCAGCTCCTTGACGTATTCGGGCGACTCGATCGCCAGGTCGTAGCGCACGCCCGAGGCGATCAGCACCTTGCGCACGCCCGGCAGTTCGCGGGCCCGCTTGTAGAGGCGAATCAGCGGCGCGTGGTCGGTGTTGAGATTCGGGCAGACGCCGGGGAACACGCACGACGGGCGGCGGCACGCGGATTCGATGGCGGGGTCCTTGCAGTGCAGCCGGTACATGTTGGCGGTCGGGCCGCCGAGATCCGAGATCACGCCGGTGAAACCCGGCACCTCGTCGCGGATCGCCTCGACCTCGCGGATGATCGAATCCTCCGAGCGGCTCTGGATGATCCGCCCCTCGTGCTCGGTGATCGAGCAGAAGGTGCAGCCACCGAAGCAGCCGCGCTGGATGGCCACCGAGAAGCGGATCATCTTGTAGGCGGGAATCTTCGCCTCGCCGTAGGCGGGATGCGGCACCCGCCGGTACGGCAGCTCGTAGACCCAGTCCATCTCCTTGGTCGAGAGCGGGATGGGCGGCGGGTTCAGCCAGACGTCCCGGCCGCCGTGGCGCTGGGTGAGCGGGCGGGCGTTGCCGGGATTGGACTCGGTATGCAGGATGCGCGAGGCGTGCGCGTACAGCACGGGATCATCCCGCACCGCTTCGAACGAGGGCAGCCGGATGACGCTGCGCTCGCGGTCGGCGGCCTTGACCTTGCGCACGAACCTGACCACCTGCACCCCGGGCTCCGGGGAGTCCGCCCTGGCGGCGGCAGCGCGGCGGTCCTCCTCCATCGCATACGGGTCGATCGGCGGGTTCAGCGGACCGGGGCGATCGAGATGGGTCGAGTCGACCTCGATCCAGCCGTCCGGCGTGGCAGGCCGCAGGAATGCCGTGCCGCGGATGTCGGTCAGTGCGCTGACCGGCTCGCCGGCCGCAAGCCGGTGGGTGATCTCGCAGATCTGCCGCTCGGCATTGCCGAACACCAGCAGGTCCGCGCCGGCGTCGAGTAACACCGAGCGTCGAACCTGCTCCGACCAGTAGTCGAAGTGGGCAATGCGCCGCAGCGAAGCCTCGATGCCGCCGATGATGACCGGCACGTCGCCATACGCCTCCCGCGCCCGCTGCGAGTAGACGAGTACGGAGCGATCCGGGCGCTTGCCCCCAGCGCCCTCCGGCGTGTACGCGTCGTCGCTACGCACTCGGCGGTCCGAGGTGTAGCGGTTGACCATGGAATCCATGTTCCCGGCGGTGATGCCGAAGTACAGGTTTGGCCGTCCGAGCGCGCGGAAGGCGTCCGGGTCCGACCAGTCCGGCTGCGAGATGATGCCGACGCGGAAACCCTGCGCCTCCAGCACACGCCCGATGATCGCCATGCCGAAGCTCGGATGGTCCACGTAGGCGTCGCCGGTGACGATGATCACGTCGCAGCTGTCCCAGCCGAGGTCGTCCATCTCGGCACGGGACATGGGCAGGAACGGGGCCGTGCCGAAGCGGTGGGCCCAGTAACGCCGGTAGGAGCTGATCTCGCGCGCGGATTCCATGGCGCGCATTGTAGCGGCAAGGTGCCGGACCTTGCGCCCGGCGCCGGCCTGGACCCGGCCTGCCTAGCCGGTGGCCTGCAAGCCCTGGGCAATTCCGGAGATGCTGGCGAGCAAGGCCTGCAGCAGCGCCGGATCCTCGCGCCCGGCGGCGCGCCAGCGCCGGAGCAGGTCGACCTGCATGAAATGCATGGGATCGAGGTATGGCGAGCGCAGCATCACCGAGCGCTGCATGCGCGCGTCGTCGTCGAGCAGATCCACCTCTCCCTTCAGCCAGGTCACCCAGCGCACCGCGATGGCGTGCTCCCGGCGGATCTCGGCGGCCAGGTCCTCGAGCCCGTCGGGCGCGAGCTCGTCGTACAGCGCGGCGACGCCGAGGTCGGCACGCACCAGTTGCATTTCAACGTCGGCGACGAACCGCGAGAAATAGGGCCAGTTCGCCCACGCGGCCGCCAGCCGCCCGGCGCCTAGCTCGCGTGCCGCGGTCTCGAAGCCGCTGCCCACCCCGAACCACCCCGGCAGGGTGTGCCGGCTCTGCGTCCAGGCGAACACCCACGGCACCGGTCGCAGCGCATCCAGCGTCCGCGATTCGCCGCGAAACGCCGGCCGGGATCCCACCTGCATGCGTTCGATGACGTCGATCGGAGTCACCGCCTCGAAGTAGCTCATGAAGCGCGGGTCACCATAGACCAGCCGTCGATAGCGCTCACTGCTGGCGCGCGCCACCGCCGCCATGGCCTCGAGATGGCGGTCGATCGCGACCGGGGCGTCCTTGCGGCCGGCGCTGGCGAGCAGCACCGCGTGAATCGCCTGCTCGAAGGTACGCAGCGCGATGGGGTTCAGCCCGTAGTTGTTATTGACCACCTCGCCCTGCTCGGTCGCGCAGAGGCGCCCGCGAATGGCGCCCGGTGGCGAGCTGATCACCAGCGCCTCGATCGGCCCGCCGCCGCGGCTGGCGGTGCCGCCGCGGCCATGCACCAGCCACAGCCGCGTGCCGGTCTCGGCGGCCGCGGCGACCAGCGCGGCCTGCGACTGGTACACGGCAAAGCGCGAGGCCGCGATCCCGCATTCGCGATTGCTGGTGGAATAGCCGATGACCGCGCCCTGGCGCTGGCCGCGCGCGGCCAGGTGGGCCGCGTAGACCGGCTCGGCGCAGACCGCGCGCAAGGTGTCGCCCGAGGCCTCGAGCGCGGCCGCGGTCTCGAACAGTGGCACCACGTCGAGCGGCACCTGACCGGTGTCCTTGGCCGTGATGTCGGCCCAGCGCGCCAGCAGCAGCACGGCCAGGACGTCATCGACCCCTTCGGCGCCGCTGACGATGTAATCGCCTACCGCTCTCTGGCCGAAGCGTCCGCGACCCTGAATGATGGCGTCGAACACCGCGAGCGAGCGGCGCCCGATGGCGTCGAGGCGCGCCTTGGGGCCCTGATCCTGCGTCAACGCATCGACCAGGACCTGCCGGCGCGCGTCGCGGTCCATCGCCTGCCAGTCGTCGATGCCCAGTCCCTGCGCCACCACATGATGGTGGACGTCGGTGCGCTGACGCACGTCGAGTGTCGCCAGATGAAAGCCGAATGTCCGCGCGCGCCGGAGCAGTCTCTCGACCAGAAACAGTCCGGCGAAACGCCCGTTGTGCTCGCGCAGGCTCGTCGCGGCGAGCTCGATGTCGGCAATGAACTGGCCGACATCGTCGTAGCCATTGGGACGGCCGTCATAAGTGGTGCGCAGGCGCGCGGCCATGTGCGTGAAGAACGCGCGGTAGGGCATTCGGTCGTGCCGCGCCGGCGCCGCCGCCTGCGCCGCAGGCATCATCACGCCGTACTCCGCGATCCGCTGCTCGAGCTCGCGGCTGACCGGCACCCGGCTCGCGCTCTGCGACAGTTTCTCGGCGACCCGCAGGCATTCCTCGAAGTAGGTGGACAGGATCACGCGCTGATGCCGCTGCAGCGTCTCGCGAATCGACTTGGCATGCACGTCCGGGTTGCCGTCCATGTCGCCGCCGACCCAGCTGCCGAAGCGCAGCAGACAGGGCACTTTGAACGACCCCGGCGCCAGGCCGTAGACGTGCTCCAGCCAGACCTCGATCTCCTCGTAGAGGGCCGGCACTTCCCGGTAGATCACCTCCGCCAGGTAGAACAGCACGTGCTCGCGTTCGTCGGCGACGGTCAGGCGCTCGCGCGGGTGCTCCTCGGTCTGCCAGCCGGTGGTCACTTCGAAGCGGATGCGCTCCATCACCGAGCGGCGCTCGCCCGGCGTGAGCGACGGATCCAGGCGCTCCATCATCAGGTCGGCGATGCGCTGCTGGTTGCGTAGCGTGGTGCGCCGCGTCGACTCGGTCGGATGCGCCGTGAAGATCGGGTAGATCACCAGCTCGCCGAGCATGGCGACCACTTCCTCGGCGTCGACGCCCGCAGCCTTCAGCCGGTACAGGCAGTCGCCGATGCCGCCAGGCTGCGGCCGGTCGCTGCGATTCAGGTAGGCCCGTCGCCGGCGGATGCGGTGCACCTTCTCGGCGAGGTTGACCACCTGGAACCAGGTCGAGAAGGCCCGCAGCAGGTCCCGCGCCAGTTCTGGCGCCCTGTCGCGCGTGCGGACCGAGAGCTCCAGCGTGCCGTTGGGGTCGCCGTCGCGCCGGCGGATCGCGGCGACCCGGTCGCGCTCGACCCGCTGCAGCAGCTCGGGACCACCCTGGTCCCGCAGGACCTCCCCGACCAGCGCGCCGAGCGCGTGGACATCGTCCCTGAGTGCCGTGTCCTTGGCCGGGAACTGGATGTCTTGTCGTGGGCTCACGGGATTCGTTGGCCGACCGGGACGCTGGCGGCGCGCGGAGCATAGCAGAGCGCGTGGCCCGCCCGACCCGGGGCATCCCACCGGGCCGTCGCGTGGCCGCAACAACGCGGCCGTCGCGGCGTACTGGACACGAACTGCGCTGTGCCGGATCCTTTCATTTCGAGCCGCCGGTGCGAATTCGTGTCAGGACACCCAGGTACCGCCTACTGTCGCCGCGTTGCGACGAGCGACCGGCGCAGCGTAAGATTCACAATTCGGCATTGTATACATTCATCCGTCATCCGAGCGAGGAATCCATGAACCAGCGCAATACCCGACTGACGGTGCTCGCGGCCGGCGTAGCGAGCGTGCTCGCCGCAGCCAGCGCCACCGCCGCTGAAGTGCAGCTCGAGGAAGTTGTGGTCACCGCACGCCAGCGTGCCGAGCGCATCGAGGACGTGCCCGTGACGGTTCAGGCGTTCACCGCCGCGGACATCAAGGCCGCCGGCATCGAGCGCCCGCAGGACTTCATCGCCCTGACGCCGGGTGTGGCGCAGGTGCAGACCGCCGAGGCCGGCGACCTGCAGGTCGTCATCCGCGGCATCAACACGGGTCGTGACGCCGAGACCAACTTCGCGCTGGTCATCGACGGCGTGCTGCAGACCAACCCAAACGCCCTCAACCAGGAGCTCAACAACGTCTCCCAGATCGAGGTGTTGAAGGGACCGCAGGGCGCGCTCTACGGTCGCAACGCGGTGGCCGGCGCCATGATCATCACCACCCGCCAGCCCGGCGACTCGCCGGAGTTCGACATCGGCGCAGGCTATGGCAGCGACAACACCTACAAGGCGAACCTCTACGTCGGCGGGCCGGTGGGCAGCCTCGGCCGCGGCTCGTTCTCGGCCTATACGCGCAGCACCGACGGCCAGTTCAAGAACGACCTGCTGGATTGCGACGACTGCGTCGACTTCTTCGAGGAAACGGGCGTCTCGGCGCGCTTCCTGTTCGACGTGGGCGATACCGGCACGGTCGACTTCAAGGCCAAGTACTCGGAGATCAGCGCCGGCGCGATCAACTTCAACGCGTCCCTGGCGCTGCAGGAATCGGCCGCGTTCCTCGGCGGCCTCGGGGTGCCGAATGCGGATCTGTTCTGGGAAGACCCCAACAAGCACGACTTCGTCTACATCAACAACGTCCGGCCGCGTAACCGGCAGGACAACGTCAACTTGTCGCTGAAGGGCGATTTCGACGTGGGCGTCGGTGAACTGACCGCCGTCGCCGCGTACAACAAGCAGAACAACTATTTCCTGACCGACGGCACCAGCGCGGCCTTCTTCCTGTACAGCCTGAACCCGGTCTGCCAGCAGAGCAACGACCAGCAGCCGATCGCGCTGCCGCCGCCGTTCGGGCCCTACCTGCCCTCGGCGGGCTTCGTGCAGACGTTCTTCCCGCCGTATGGCCCGACCACCTGCGACGGCTACCAGTACCAGGTGCGGGATCAGACGGACGCGAGCCTCGAGCTGCGGCTGACCTCCCCCGGCGACCAGGAGTTCCGCTGGCAGGTCGGCGGGTATTTCGCCGATATCGAGCGCGACGTCGTGGTGGCCCAGGGCTCGGACAACTCGATCAACGGCTTCGGTCGCGACTTCATCAAGCGGCCGCTGGTGCTGACCGGCGAGCCGAACCCGACCGACCTGCTGTATGACGACTCCTTCAAGAGCACCGTCTACGCCGGCTTCGGCCAGCTGGCCTACGACGTCGCGGAAAACGTCGAGGTGGCGCTGGCGCTGCGCTACGACCGCGAGGTGCGTGACGTCGACAACAACGTGCCGCGCGTAGGGCCGCAGACCCCGAACTTCTTCGGCACGAGTGCCTTCATCAACCCGGCGTACGACGCGGACCCGACGCTGACGGAGATCCCCAGCCGCAGCGAGACCTTCAGCCAGTTCCAGCCGAAGCTCTCGCTCAACTGGAAGGTCACCGACGACTTCGCCCTGTTCACCTCCTACGGCTACGGCTTCCGTTCGGGCGGCTTCAACTCGACCGGCAGCTCCGCCACGGTGGAGCTGTTCTACAGCGGGCTGTGCCTGGGCGACACGCAGGCCCCGCCGGTCAACTTCCCGGCGTGCACTGGCAACAACCGCAGCCTGCAGAACGTGAACGACGACTACCGCAAGGAAGTCTCCAAGGCGTTCGAGGCCGGCTTCAAGGCCACGGTGCTGGACGGCCGGCTGTCGTTCAACGGCGCGATCTACCAGACCGACGTCGAGGACATGCAGATCTTCAACTTCTTCGCGGGGCCGTTCGGCCTGCTGCGCGTCGTCACCAACGTCGAGGAAGTCGATATCAAGGGCTTCGAACTCGACGCGCGCTGGCGCGCGAACGAGTACGTGACCCTGTTCGCGGGCTACGGCTACACCGACTCGGAGATCAAGCGCTACGACGCGAGGCCCTATACGCGCGGCAACAAGGTGCCCTACGCGCCAGAGTACACCGGCAGCGCCGGTATCGACCTGGCCGTGCCGCTGGGCGCCGGCGACTGGCTGTTCAATGCCCGCATCGACGGCTCGTTCGTGGGCGAGACCTGGTTCAGCGCGGTGCAGGACGAGAAGGTGCCGAACCTGTTCACTGGGTTCGGCTTCGGGCAGGGCGAGTTCTCCAAGCAGAAGCGCGATCCGTATGCCGTCGTCAACGCCCGCGCGGGCGTCACCAACGGCGCGATCAGCGTGACGGCCTGGGGCCGCAACATCGGCGACGAGAACTACCTGCAGGAGATCATTCCTGCGCCGGAGTTCGGCGGTTCGTTCATCCACGACTCGCTGGGCGCCAGCTACGGCTTGGACGTGAGCTACTCGTTCCGCTGATTCCAGCCTGAGCGCCATACGAGGCCCGGCCGCCGGCGAGGCGTCCGGGCCTTTCTTTTTCCGGAGGGGTCAGACGCCACTCGTGTACCGCTCTGGTACTGCTCTGACCCCTCGGGGGACAGAGCGGTACACGAGTGGCGTCTGACCCCTCCTAGAGGTTGAAGACGCGCAGGGCGTTGTCGCGCAGGAAGAGCTGGCGGACTTCGGGCTTGAGGTTGAGGCCGGCGATCTCGTCGATGGTGCGCTTGAAGCCGAGCACCGGGAAGTCGGTGCCGAACAGCACCTTGTTGCGACCGTAGCTGTTGAGGTAACGCACGAAGCTGTCCGGCCAGTACTTCGGGCTGTGCGCATCGGCGACGATGTACACGTTCTCGTGCTTCCAGGCCATGGCGATCATCTCGTCGTGCCAGGGAATGCCGACGTGGATGCCGCACAGCTTGAGTTCGGGGAAGTCGCAGGCCACCGCGTCGAGCGTGATCGGCCGGCCGACGCTCCTCAGGCGCTGGTCCGGCGAGTAGATCAGTGACTGCCCGACCTGGGTCAGCAGCGGCACGCCCAGCTCGACGCACTTGGCGTAGAACGGGTACCACTTGGCGTGATCGGGCGGCAGCTCGAACCAGTGCGGATAGGCGTGCGCGCCGATGAAGCCCATGTTCCTGACCGCGTCCTCGAACGCCCGCACGCCGTCCATGCCCTGGGTCGGGTCGATGCCGGCCAGTCCGTAGAACCGCCCGGGAAACTGCTCGCAGGCACGGGCGACCACTTCGTAGGGCATGTGATACGAGCCCGGCAGCCCGAGGCGGCCGGTGCGCGCGGCCACCAGGAAGCCACGCTCGATGCCGGCCTCGGCCATCTGCCCGAGCATCACGTCGAGCGGAACGCCCGGCATCGGGATCTTTCGACTTCACCTTGCCGACGAAGAACCCGTCCTTCCAGTCCGGCCGGTGCGACAGCGCTTCCGCCGTCCAGATGTTCACGACCGCGTCGATCGCCTTGACGTCCACCTGGTCCAGCATGTCCGCTCCTCGCGCCGTTCAGTCGACCGCCACGGCGGCGCCCGACTCCAGCAGACCGTCGATCTTCTCGGCCGGATAGCCGGCCTCGCGCAGTATCTCCCGCGTATGCTCGCCGAGCCGCGGCGCATGCCGCCTGCCTTCGTCGGCCGGGGTCGCCGAGAACCCGACCGGAAACGCGGTGCCGCGCAGCAGCCCCTCGGTCGGATGCTCCGTCAGCTTCCAGAACCCGGTCGCCTCGAGATGCGGGTCCGTGGCGAGGTCCTGGAGCGTGCTCACCCGGTTGATGGGCACGCTGGTCTTGCGCGAACCGGTCGAGCCACTCCTGGGTGGTCCGGGTCGCCATCACCTTTGCGGTTTCGGCATAGGTATCGTCGATGTTCCGGGTGCGATCGCCCATGGTGCGAAAGCGCGGATCGGCCAGCAGGTCGGGTCGCTCCACGACCTCGCAGAACGTGTCCCAGTGCGCGTTCATGTACGGCAGGATCGCGACGTACCCGTCCAGGGTCTTGTACGGCTTGCGGTGCACGCTCATCAGCCGCACATAGCCGGGCGGACCCATCGGCGGCTCGAAGGTCATGCCCCACAGGTGCTCAGCCATGACGAAGGACACCATGGTCTCGAACATCGGCACCTCGATCTCCTGGCCCTCGCCGGTGCGCTCGCGGTGAAACAGCGCGGCCAGCACGCCATACACGACCGTGATGGCAGTGGTCTTGTCGGCGACCACCGTCGGCAGGTAGCGCGGCTCGCCCATCACCTTCTCGTTGAGCATCGCCACGCCGGCGATGGCCTGGATGGAGTCGTCCAGCGCGCCCTTGGCGCCGTAGGGACCCTTCTTGCTGTAGCCGTACGCCCCGCAGTAGACGAGCCGCGGGTTGACGGCCTTGAGCGCCTCGTAGTCCAGCCCGAGCTTGGTCATCACCTGCGGGCGGTTGTTGTGGATGAACACGTCGGCGCCACGGCACGAGGTCGAGCACGGCCTGGCGCCCACCCTCCTGCTTCACGTCCAGCACGACGCTGCGCTTGTTGCGGTTGCAGGTGAGGTACAGCGCCGCCATGCCGGGGTGGCGGGACGCGCCGAGCTGGCGGTTGCTGTCGCCGTAGGGCGCCTCGACCTTGACGACGTCGGCACCCATGTCCGCCAGCATCTGGCAGGCCCAGGGGCCGAGCACGACGCTCGTGAACTCGACGACGCGAATACCGTCCAGGGGTCCGGGCATGGGGCGCTCCTCGACCTGCTCGGCCCGCGGCGGACCGACGCGGCGGACTGTATACAATGCTGCCCGCCAGCGGAACCGGCGATCTGCCTACCTCTCGCGACGCGGCGCTGCAGGGGATGAAAGCCCGCCCGCAACAGGGTACATTGTCCGGACATTAACACCACGTCGAGGCGCGCGTCATGGCCGATCCCACCTACATCGACGATTTCACCCGCCAGTTCGTCCTGAGCCCGCGCTCCACGGCCCTGGTCCTGGTGGACATCCAGTACGCGAGTGGCAGCCGCGAGCATGGCCTCGGCAAGCTCCTCGGGTCGCAGGGGCGCCTGGCCGACGCCGAGTATCGTTTCAACCGCATCGATCGACTGGTCGTCCCGAATTCCCGCCGGCTGGCCGACGCCTTTCGCGCGGCAGGCGCGCGGGTCATCTACGTCACCTACGGCTCGCGACTGGCTGACTTCAGCGACGCCCCGCTGCACCTGAAGCAATGGATGCAGGCGATCGACAATCGCGTCGGCACGCGCGAGCACGAAATCGTCGACGAACTGAAGCCGCTGCCGGGTGAACTGGTGCTCAACAAGACCACCATGGGCGCCTTCGCCTCGACCGGCATCGAGTCGCACCTGCGCGGCATGGGCATCGAGAACATCGTCGTCACCGGCGTGTCCACCAACAATTGCGTCGGCATGACCGCCATGGAAGCCTGCGACCGCCAGTTCGGCGTGGTCATCGTGTCGGACGCCACCGGCACCTGCAGCGACGAAATGCAGGATGCCACCCTGCGGACCTTCCGCAGGCTATGGGGCCGGGTGATGACGACCGCCGAGGTGATTGCCGAAATGCAGGGCGGCGCCGTGCGGCGCGCGTCCGGCGCAAACTGACCGCGCCGCATGGACGTGACCGATGCGCTTGGCACGCGCTCCTCCAAGCGTGCCTTCCTGAAACGCCCCGTGGAGCGGGCGACGGTCGCGCGAGATCCTGACGCTGGCCGGCCTTGCGCCGAGTGGCAGCAACATCCAGCCCTGGCACGTCTACGCCGTCGCGGGCGCGGCGCGCGACGACCTCTGCCGGAAGGTCACCTCCGCCGCGCGCCACGACCGCGATGCGCACCAGCGCGAATACAACTACTACCCCGACCCCTGGCGCGAACCCTACCTGGCCCGGCGCCGGGCCTGCGGCTGGGGCCTGTACACGCTGCTCGGCATCGGCCGCGGCGACCGGCAGGCCGCGCTGGAGCAGGAGCTGCGCAACTTCGACCTGTTCGGCGCGCCGGTCGGGCTGTTTTTCTACATCGATCGCGACCTGCAGCCCGGCAGCTGGCTGGACTACGGCATGTTCCTGCAGAGCATCATGCTGGTGGCCCGTGATTTCGGACTCGACACCTGCCCGCAGGCCGCCTGGGCCAATTTCCACCGCATCGTCAGCGCCGAACTCGGCGCGCCCGCGAGCCAGATGCTGATCTGCGGCATGGCACTCGGGTACGCGGATCCGCATGACCCGGTCAACGCCTATCGCCCTGCCCGCATGGACCTCGCCGACTACGCGCGATTCGCAGGATTCGGGGGCACGACTTGATCTCGGCCGGGCGGGATGGGCCCGGCCTTTCGCGCGTCGCAGGCGGCCTGCTGGTCGCCATCGGCGCGTTCCTGCTCGCGATCAAGGGGGTCATCACCAAGCTCATCTACGCGCACGGCATGGACTACGAGTCCGTCGTCGTGCTGCGCTCGCTGCTGGCGGCACCGCTGTTCTGGGCCTGGGCGCTGCACTATGGCGCGGCCGCCGCGATCCTGCGTGCGCCGGCCAGGTCGATCGCCGCCGCGGCGTTCGCGGGCGCGCTGTGCTACAGCCTCGGCTCGCTGCTCGACTTCTACGCCCTCACGCTGATCGACGCGAGCCTGGAACGGGCGCTGCTGTTCACCTACCCCGCCATGGTCGTGCTCGCCACCGCGCTCATTGCGCGCAAGTGGCCGTCGCCGCGCGTCGCCGGCGCCATCGTGATCACCTGGGTGGGCATCGCGCTCGCCGTGGGCGCGTTCGACCAGGACATGCTCGCCGCCAACTCGACCGGGCGCGCTGTGCGTCCTGTTGTGCGCGGCGACGTTCGCGACCTACTTCCTGTTGAGCGAGCGCTACACGCGGGCGGTCGGCACCCTGCCGTTCACGGTCTTCGCGATGACCGGCGCCTCGGTGGCGCTGCTCGCCTGGTACGTGCCGCGCCACTCCGCACTGCCGCTGCCGCCGGACGCGACGACCTGGTGGCTGATGGTGCTGCTGGTCCTGTTCTCGACCGTCGCACCCGTGCTGCTGCTGGCCGAGGGCGTGCGGCGCATCGGCGCCGAGCGTTCGGCCATCGTCAGCACGGTCGGCCCGCCCTCCACCATTGCGGTCGCGTGGCTCGTGCTGGACGAGCGCATGACCGTCGAGCAGCTGCTCGGCACGGCGATCATCATCGCGGGCGTGCTGCTGGTGGAACTGGCGCGGCGCCGGGCCACCGCCTGACGGCAGGCTTCAGCATTCCCGACGCGTCGCACGCGCCGCAGCCTGCCAGGCGAGTTCCGCCATCGGCTCGACCTGGGCTGCGTACTCGCGTGCCTGCTCACCCGCCGCCGTGTCACGCAGCAGGCGTCCGCGGATTCCGTGGAACACCGCCGCAAGCTTGAACAGGTTGAAGGCGACGTAGAAATCGAGGTCAGGGAGGGACGCCCTGCCGGTCCGGGCACAGTAGCGCGCCACGTATTCGTGCTCATCCGGCAATCCCAGCGCCTGCAGATCGCGGCCGAGGAGACCGGTTACGCCGAGCGGCGGCATCCTGTACATCATGACGTGGTAGCCGAAGTCCGCCAAAGGATCGCCGAGCGTCGCCAGCTCCCAGTCCAGCACCGCGACGACCTCCGGCCGGGCGGAGTGGAACAGCACGTTGTCGCAGCGATAGTCGCCATGCACAACGCAGGTCGTCTCAGCCGCCGGTATGTTGTCCGGCAACCACTCGATCATGCGATCCATCGCTGCCACGCGTCCGGCGTCCGGGTCCGCGAGGTACTGCCCCGACCATCGCCTGAACTGGCGGCCGACGTAGCCGCCGGGCCGTCCGAAGTCGCTGAGCCCCACTTGCTCGTAATCGACGCGATGCAGGGCGGCCAGGGCATCCACCGTGGCATGGGCAAGCGGCGCGCGATCGGCGGTCGGCACTTCGGGAAACGCGGCGTCCCGGAACAGCCTGCCCTCCACGTAATCCATGACATAGAAGGCGGTGCCAATCACCGATTCGTCTGCGCAGAAGCCAATTGCCCGCGGCACAGCGATCCCCGGGGTTTCCCGCAAGGCCTGCAGCACGCGGTATTCCCGCTCGATGGCATGTGCGGACGGCAGCAGCGGTCCCGGCGGCTTGCGGCGCAGTACGTAACGGTGACCCGCCCCTGACTCGAGCAGGTAGGTGGGATTGGACTGCCCACCGGAGAACTGCCTCACCTCGAGCGGGCCGGGAGCATCCGCGATCGTCGCGAGATACTCGGCCAGCGCCCGCGTATCGAACTCGAAGCCGGGCCGCACGGCGGAAAGCCGGGAATTACGCATGGCCGTCACGATCCGCGCCCCGCTCGTGCCGCAATGCTGCGACGAGTGCCGAGTATACTCAGACGCCCGACATCGCGAAGCGAGCCGAAGCATGAAGTCTGCGCTGGATTCCCGAGCCCTCGATCAACTCTTCCGCGAGGCCCGCTCCCACAATCGTTGGAGCAGCAGGCCCGTTCCCGAGGACACGCTCCGGGCGCTGTACGGCCTGCTGCGCATGGGTCCGACCTCCGCCAACTGCTCACCGGCGCGTTTCGTCTTCGTGCAGAGCGAGGCGGCGCGCAGCAGACTGCTGGAGTGCGTGGACTCGGGCAACGTGATCAAGGTCCGGCAGGCCCCCGTCACCGTGATCATCGGCATGGACGAGAAGTTCTACGACCGGTTGCCGGAGCTTTTTCCGCACAATCCCGGCGCGCGCGGCTGGTTTGTCGAGCCGCGCAAGGCACACATCACCGCGTTCCGGAACTCGAGCCTGCAGGGCGCCTACCTGATGCTCGCCGCCCGCTCACTGGGTCTCGACTGCGGACCGATGTCGGGATTCGATCACGACAAGGTCGACGCCGCCTTCTTCGCGGGAACGAGCGTCAAGTCCAACTTCCTGTGCGCGCTCGGCGAAGGTACCGACGAGGAGCTCTATCCGCGCGGCCCGCGACTCAAGTTCGAGGACGCCTGCGAAGTGATCTGAGTCAGAAGGCTCAGCCGTACAGGCGCCCGCCGTCGGCCAGCGCGGCAATGACCGCCTCGGCCGCCTGCTCGGGTGATAGACGGGTGGTGTCGAGCACCAGCTCGGCATGCTCCGGCGGTTCGTAGGGCGAGTCGATGCCGGTGAAGTTCTGGATCTTGCCGGCGCGCGCCTTGCGATAGAGCCCCTTCGGATCGCGCTTCTCCACCTCGGCGAGCGGCGCGTCCACGAACACCTCGATGAATTCGCCCTCAGGCAGCAACTCGCGCGCCAGACGGCGTTCCGAGCGGAAGGGCGAAATGAACGACACCAGGACGATCAGGCCCGCGTCGGACATCAGCCGCGCCACTTCCGCCACCCGCCGGATGTTCTCCACCCGATCCACCTCGGTGAAGCCGAGATCCCTGTTCAGGCCGTGCCGGACGTTGTCGCCGTCGAGAATGCAGGTATGGCGCCCCATGGCGTGCAGGCGCTTCTCGACCAGGTTGGCGATCGTGGACTTGCCGGCACCGGACAGCCCGGTGAACCACAGCACGCAGGCCTTCTGGCCCTTCAGCCGGGCGCGCGCCTCGCGGTTCACGTCCAGCGCCTGCCAGTGCACGTTCTCCGAGCGCCGCAGCGCGAAATTGATCAGCCCGGCCCCGACCGTATCGTTGCTCAGCTTGTCGATGATCACGAAACCGCCGGTGTCGCGGTTTTCCGCGTAGGCGTCGAAGGGAATCGCCCGGTCAGTGCTGAGATTGCAGACGCCGATCTCGTTCAGTTCGAGCTGGCGCGCGGCGGTGTGCTCGAGCGTGTTGACGTTCACCCGGTGCCGTAGCTCCGTCACCGTCGCCGTCACCGTGCGGGTGCCAATCTTGATGAGATAGGGACGTCCCGGCAGCATCGGCTCCTCGTGCATCCAGATCACGCTGACCTGGAACTGGTCCGCGACGGACGGCGGTGAGTCGGCCGCCGCCAGCAGGTCGCCGCGGCTGACGTCGATCTCGTCGGCCAGCGTCAGCGTCACGGACTGCCCGGCAACCGCCTCCTGCAGGTCGCCGTCCGCCGTCACGACGCGCGTCACCCTGCTCTGCTGCCCGGACGGCAGCACCCGCAGGGCGTCGCCCGGCCGTATCGCACCGGACACCACCATGCCAGCAAAACCGCGAAAGTCCTGATTCGGCCGATTGACCCACTGCACCGGCATCCTGAACGGACGCTGCAGCAGGTCTTCCTCGATGTCGATCGACTCCAGGTGCTCCAGCAGGCATGGGCCGTAGTACCACGGCAGCCGCTCGGAACGTGCAATGACGTTGTCGCCCTTCAGCGCCGACAGGGGAATCGCCACCACCTCGTCGAGGCCCAGCCGGGCCGCGAACCCGCGGTACTCGGCGACAATGGCCTCGAACGTGTCGTGGCCGTAGCCGACCGCGTCCATCTTGTTGACCGCGAGCACCAGCCGACGGATGCCGAGCAGCGACACGATGTAGGTGTGGCGGCGCGTCTGCGGCAGCACGCCCTTGCGGGCATCCACCAGAATGACGGCAAGGTCCGCGGTCGACGCGCCGGTCGCCATGTTGCGCGTGTACTGCTCGTGGCCCGGCGTATCCGCAACGATGAACTTCCGCCGCTCGGTCGAGAAAAAGCGGTACGCGACGTCGATCGTGATGCCCTGCTCACGCTCCGCGGCGAGACCGTCGACCAGCAGCGCCAGGTCCAGGTCGCCGCCGGTGGTGCCGACCTTCTTCGAATCGGCCTCCAGCGCGGCGAGCTGATCCTCGAAGATCAGTTTGGATTCATACAGCAGCCGGCCGATCAAGGTGCTCTTGCCATCGTCCACGCTGCCGCAGGTGATGAAGCGCAGCAGGCTCTTGTGCTGCTGGGCCTGCAGATAGGCCTCGATGTCGCGCGCGATCAGCTCCGAACTGTGCGACATCAGAAGTACCCCTCCTGCTTCTTGCGCTCCATGGAGGCGGCGCCGTCCTGGTCGACCGCCCTGCCCTGCCGCTCCGAGTGCCGCGCCAGCAGCATTTCCTGGATTACTGCGGGCAGCGTCGCCGCGGTGCTCTCGGTCGCGCCGGTCAGCGGATAACAGCCCAGCGTGCGAAAGCGCACCGGGCGCGTCGTGGGCGTCTCGCCGGGCGCCAGCGGCAGGCGGTCGTCATCGACCATGATCAGCCGCCCGTCGCGCTCGACCACCGGCCGCGGCGCCGAGAGATACAGCGGCACGATCGGCACGGCCTCGACGTGGATGTACTGCCAGATGTCGAGCTCGGTCCAGTTAGACAGCGGAAACACCCGCAGGCTCTCGCCCTTGCGGTGGCGTGTGTTGTAGGTGCGCCAGAGCTCCGGCCGCTGCCGCTTCGGGTCCCAGCGGTGCTGGGCTGAACGCAGCGAGAAGATGCGCTCCTTGGCGCGCGACTTCTCCTCGTCACGTCGCCCGCCGCCGAAGGCGAAGTCGAAGCGGTAGCGATCCAGTGCCTGGCGCAGGGCCTGGGTCAGCATGATGTCGGCATAGGCTGCGCCGTGAGTGAAGGGCATCACCCCGGCCTTCGCACCCTCCTCGTTGGTGTGCACCAGCAGTCGCATGCCGAGCTCCGCCGCGCGGCGGTCGCGGAACTCCAGCATGTCGCGGAAATCCCAGCCGCTCGCGATGTGCAGCAGCGGGAATGGCGGGCGTGACGGATGGAACGCCTTCAAGGCCAGGTGCAGCATCACCGAGCTGTCCTTGCCGATCGAGTAGAGCATCACCGGGTTCTCGGCCTCGGCGACCACCTCGCGCATGATGTGGATGCTCTCGGCCTCCAGCCGCTGCAGGTGGGTCAAGGTGCTCATGTGGACGCGAATTCTACGCCACGGACCGCCCCGAGGTGTGCTGCGGATCGAGGCCTGCGGGTGCTGGCGTCAGGCCTTGCCGGAATGACCCGCCGCCGCGAGCAGGCGCCGTGCGCGCTCGACCACCGGCGCGTCGACGAAGCTGCCGGCCACGGAGATCGCGGCGCTGTCGCCGGGCGCGGCGGCCTCGAACGCCGCAACCACGGCCCGCGCGTGGGCGATCTCAGTCTCGCTGGACCCGAAGACTTCGTTGGCCAGAGCGACCTGGTCGGGATGGATGCACAGCTTGCCCGCCAGTCCCATGCGCCGGCCGCGCTCGGCCGACTCCCGGAACCGCGCGTCGTCCCGGTACTCGACCACGACGCTGTCGATCGGCGCCGCCAGCCCGGCGACGCGCGAGGCGTGCACCAGCCGGGCACGCACGTGGGCCAGTTCCTCCTCCGACGACGACGGAACCAGGCCGAGATCGAGTGAGTAGTCGGCGATCCCGAAACTCAACCGCGCCAGCCGCGGCGTCGCGACCGCCAGGGCCGCGACGGACTCAACGCCGACGGCGGTCTCCACCAGCCCCAGCAGCGCCACACCGCCCGGCGGCATGTCCCGTTCGCGCTCCAGCTGCCGCAGCACCCAGTCGATTGTGCAGAGGTCAGCGGCGCGCTCGGCCTTGGGAATGACCACCCCGGCCAGCCCCGGCCGCACCACCGCGAGCAGGTCCTGGTAGCACCAGGGAGTGTCGATGCCGTTGACGCGCACGAAGCACGCCGCGCCGGGCTGCGCCCCGGCGAGCTCGCCGGCCGCGGCCCGCGCAACGGACTTGGCGTCGGGGGCCACCGCATCCTCGAGATCGAGGATGACCACGTCCGCGCCGCACTCGAAAGCCTTCTGGCGCCGCCTGGCGTTGTCCGCCGGTGCAAACAGCCAGCTTCTGCACAACAGCGTCATCTCCGTGTTCATGCGTCGGATTCCTCAGCCACTGGTCCAGGTCGCGCCGCCGTCCGCCAACCAGCCGCGTTCCAGGCTCAGGGAATAGGTGAAGCGCTCGCCGGGATGCTCCGAAACCGACGCCTGGAACAGCTCGCCGGCTTCGTCATGGTAGCGGCGCACGACGGTGAGGCTCGGCGAGCCCGCAGCCACCTGCAGCGCGTCGCTCATGTGCGCCGGCAGGTTGCGGGCCATGACGCTGACGTCGACGCGCTGCACCTTGATGCCGTAGCGACGCTCGATGAGCTGGTAGACCGGGACGCCACCGCCACCGAGATCCGCCACGATGGCCGCGAAACGCGGCTGCACGAACAGATCCACCCAGTTGAGCGGGGGCCGTGCGTCCTCGAAGACGCGCAGACAGGAGATGCGGATCCAGTCGGCACCGGCCTTGCAGCCGATCAGGCGCGCGAGCTGGCGCGATGCCCGCAGCGGCTGCTGGGTTTGCACCTGGAGACAGGCGCCGGGCGGATACTGCAGCAACGCGGCCGGGGTGCGCACGCTCTGGATGTAGGTGTTCTGCGGCTGCCGGGCGAGGACCGCCGTACCGACACCGGGCCGCCGGCCGATCAATCCCAGCTGCTCCAGCCGGCGCAGCGCTTCCCGCACGGTATGACGGCTGACGCCGAATTTTTCCGTCAATTCGATTTCGCCCGGCAGCGTCGCGCCGACTGCCAGGCGACCGCTCTGTATGTCGGCGAGCAGCGCCTCGGCCACCTTGCGGTAGCGCGGCCGGCGCAACGAACTGGCTTCACCCTTCGACTTCATCAGGCTCCTCGCGGGCTCGACCGGACAGCTCACATTGACACGCCGAGCGACCGGGACATAGGATTTGTCCGGACATTAGACCTCATTGTTACCCCGCCGGGGAAGGGGCATCGAGACCCCCGCCGCCGCGCCAGACAGGAGCCCCGCCCCATGACCCAGCAGGCCAAGCGCGTTGGCGAGAATCGCTACCGCGAGACTTTCGGACGCTACTTCGAGGATTTCACGGTGGGCGACGTCTACGAGCACCGTCCCGGGCGCACCATCACGGACACCGACAACATCTGGTTCACGCTGCTGACGATGAATACCCACCCGCTGCACTTCGACAAGGAGTATGCGCGGGCCAGCGAGTTCGGCCGGACCATCGTCGCCAGCCCGTTCACGGTGGCGCTGATGGTCGGCATGAGCGTGACGGACGTCAGCCAGAAGGCGATCGCCAATCTCGGCTGGCGCGATATCCGCATGACCCACCCCGTCTATCCCGGTGACACGCTGTACGCCGAATCCGAGGTGCTGGAGACGCGCGAGTCGAAGAGCCGCCCAGAGGCCGGCGTGGTCACGGTGCGCACGACCGGGCGCAACCAGGCCGGCGTGGAAGTCTGCGTGTTCGAGCGCACCATACTGGTGGCCCGTCGCGGCCAAAGCATCGAAGATCGAGTGGACTACTGAGGAGCCCGACATGAACGCAGCCGTTGCACCGCTGACCGGAGCGACTCCCGACGAGGAAGAGCAGGTGCTCGAGGGCATCAGCCGCTGGATCGAGCGCGAGGTACGCCCGATCGCCCGGAAATTCGACCAGGCGGACGAGTATCCCTTCGAACTGGTCGAGCAGATGAAGGAACTCGGCCTGTTCGGCGCCACCATCTCCCAGCAGTACGGCGGCCTGGGCCTGTCGGCGTCGACCTACGCACGCCTGGTCGCGATGATCTCCGAGGTCTGGATGGCGCCCACCGGCATCTTCAATTCGCACCTGATCATGGCGCAGGCGGTCGAGCGGCGCGGCACCGGGCTCAGAAGGAGGAACTGGCTGCCGCGCTTCGCCAGCGGCGAGCTGCGCGGCGGCATCGGGCTCACCGAGCCGGATGCCGGCACCGACCTGCAGGGCATCCGCAGCACCGCCGTGCGGGATGGCGACCACTACGTCATCAACGGCACCAAGACCTGGATCACCAACGGCGTGTACGGCAGCTGCTTCGCGGTGCTGGTCAAGACCGATCCCGAGGCCCAGCCGCGCCACAAGGGCATGAGCCTGTTCATCTGCGAGAAGGGCGAGGGCTTCACCGTCGGGCGCAAGCTCAAGAAGCTGGGCTATCAATCGATCGACACCGCCGAGCTGGTCTTCGACGACTATCGCGTTCCGGCCGGACAGCTGGTCGGCGAGCAGGAAGGCCACGGCTTCCAGCACGCGGTGGGCGGTCTCGAGCTCGGGCGCATCAACGTCGCCGCGCGCGGCGTCGGGCTCGCCAAGGCCGCGCTGATGGACGCGCTGCGCTACTGCGCAGCAGCGCAAGACCTTCGGCAAGCCGATCAACGAGCACCAGGCGATCCAGCTCAAGCTCGCCGATATGGCGACGCGCGTCGAGGCCGCCCGGCTGCTGGTGGAGCAGGCGGCGCGCAAGTACGACAGCGGCGAGCGCTGCGACCTGGAAGCCGGCATGGCCAAGTTGTTCGCCTCCGAGGCCGCCGTGTCCAACAGCCTCGATGCGATGCGCATCTTCGGCGGCTACAGCTACTCGATGGACTTCGACGTCGAGCGCTACTATCGCGACGCGCCGCTGATGTGCATCGGCGAGGGCACCAACGAAATGCAGCGCATCATCATCGCGCGGCAGCTGGTCGAGCGGCATCCCGCATGAGGCTGCCGCTGGCCGGCGTACCGCGTGCTGACGCTCGAGAACTTCGGCGCCGGCCCGTTCGGCTCGATGTATCTGGCCGACCTCGGCGCCGAGGTCATCAAGATCGAGAACGCGCGCGCAGGGCGGCGACGCGACCCGCGGCATGGGGCCCTTCCTCGGCGAGCACGACAGCCATTTCTTCCAGACCTTCAACCACAACAAGAAGAGCGTCTGCCTCAACCTGAAGACCACGGCGGGACGGGACGCCTTCCGGCGGCTGGCCGCCACCTCGCACGTGGTGCTGAACAACCTGCGCGGCGACCAGCCGGAGAAGCTGGGCCTGACCTATGCCGCGCTGCGTGACGTCAACCCGAGGCTGCTCTGCGCGCATCTCTCGGCCTACGGCCGCGACAACGAGCGCAAGGGCTGGCCGGGCTACGACTACCTGATGCAGGCCGAGGCGGGCTACCTGCACGTCACCGGCGAGCCGGGATCGCCGCCGGCACGCATGGGCCTGTCGATCGTCGACTACATGACCGGCATCACCACCGCGCTCGCGGTCGTCGCCGGTCTGCTCGGCGTCGCCCGCGACGGGCAGGGCCGCGATATCGACGTCAGCCTGTTCGACGTCGCGCTGCATCAGCTGTCCTATCCGGGCACCTGGTACCTGAATGCCGGCCAGGAGACGACCCGCCTGCCGCGCAGCTCGCATCCGTCGGCCACGCCGGTGCAGCTGTTCAAGACCGCGGACGGCTGGATCTTCGTGATGTGCATGACGGAGAAGTTCTGGCGCAACCTGATCGAGGCGCTGGGACGCGACGACCTCGGCGCGGATCCGCGCTTCGCCACCATGAGCGCACGCCGCGAACACCGCGAAGAGCTGACGGAGGTCCTCGATGGCATTCTCGCCGCCCGGACCACCGCGCAATGGCTCGCCCAGCTGCGGCACCTGCTACCCGCGGCGCCAGTGCTGACGCTCGGCGCAGGCGCTCGACAACCCGTTCGCGCTGGACACGGCGATGGTGCGCCCCCTGCCGCATCCACTGATGCCCGGCTTTCGGGCGCTCGCCAACCCGATCAAGCTGGATGGCGCGCAGGCTGCCGCAGCAGACGGCTCCCGCGCTCGGCGCCGACACCGACGAGGTGCTGCGCGGCATCGGCCATGGACGATGCGGCACTCGAGATCCTGCGCCGGCAGGAGGCGCAGGCATGAAGCTTGCCGGTCTGCGCGTGGTCGACCTGTCGCTGTTCCTGCCGGGCCCGCACCTGACGATGATGATGGCCGACCATGGCGCGGAAGTGATCAAGGTCGAGCCACCAGGCGAGGGAGACCCGGGCCGCCACATCGGACTTTCCCAGGCGGGCCACACCACCTTCTTCCGCAACGCCAACCGCGGCAAGAAGAGCGTCGTCGTCAACCTCAAGGACTCGAGCCAGCGCGAGGCCCTGCTCAGGCTCTGCGACACGGCCGACGTGTTCGTCGAGGCGTTTCGTCCTGGCGTCGCGCAGCGTCTAGGCGTGGATTACGCCGCCATTTCGGCTCGCAACCCACGCATCGTCTACGCCTCGATCTGCGCATTCGGGCAGACCGGACCAAATCGCGACATCCCGGCCCATGATCTGGCGGTCGAGGCGCTGGCCGGCGTGGTGAGCGTCAATCTGGGCGGCGACGACGAGCCGGCGATGCCGGGGCTGCCGGCTGCCGACATGGCCGCATCGTTGATGGCATTCGGCGGGATCATGATGGCGCTGCTACCGCCGCGAGCAGACCGGCCGCGGCGACTACATCGACATCTCGATGCAGGACTCGCTGATGGCATGGCTGCCCAACGTCCTCGGCCCGGTGTTCGTCGAGAAGCGCGCGCCACGCGCCAAGGACGAGCGGACCTGGGGCGGCGCCGCGTTCTACCGCATCTACCGGACCCGGGACGGCCGGCACATCGTGCTGGGTGCGCAGGAGATCAAGTTCGTGCGCACCCTGCTCGCTGAATTCGACCGGCTGGACCTCGTTGCACTGGCCGAGCGCGGGCCGGGCCGGCACCAGGCGCCACTGGTCGAGTTCCTGCAGGCGCAGTTCGCAACCCGTACCCAGGCGGAATGGATCGACTGGTTCCGGGGCAAGGACATCGGCTTCGCGCCGGTGAAGAACCTGCGGGAGGCATTCGACGATCCGCAACTGCGGGAGCGCGCCATGCTGCTCGTCGATGCGGACGGCATCGAGCACCTCGGGGTCCCGATCAAGTACCGGCATGAGCCGGCCGAACCCGGCTTTGCCGTCCCGGCACTCGGCGAACACAATCGCGAGGTATTCGGCGAGGGCGACTGATCCGGATTGACCGCAGTCAAGGCCAGACCCGCCGGGTCGGGTGACAATCGGGCCAATCCAACGGCCCCGGGGAGCGGCGGCGATGACGGATTGCCGGAGATTCCCGAGCGACAGGCAGGTCGCGGCCGCCCTACTGGTCGCGTTGCCCGGCGTCGTGGCGGCGCAAACCGCCGCGCCGCTACCTGCCCTGCCGACGATCACCGTCATCGGCAAGCTCGAGCAGCCGCTGGCCGAGATCGCGGCGAGCGTCATCGTACTCGACACCGGGCAGATCGACCGTACGCTGGCGCAGGACGCGCGGCAGCTGTTCCGCTTCGAACCTGGCATCAGCGTGGGCTCCGACCCGAATCGCTTCGGGCTCGGCGCAATCAGCATCCGCGGACTCGGCGGCAACCGCGTGTTGCTGGAGACGGATGGCGTCCCGGCACCGAGTGGTTTCGCGGTGGGCAGTTTCGCCGACACGGGCCGGCCGCTGACGGATCTCGGCGTGGTCGACCGGGTCGAGGTACTGCGCGGACCCGCCTCCAGCCTCTACGGCAGTGACGCGCTCGCCGGCGTGATCGCGCTGCGCACCACCCGACCGGATGACCTCCTCGATGCCGGCGAAAGCCGCGCTGCGCGGGTGCGGGCCGGATACGGCTCGGTCGACGAGGGTTGGTACAGCAGCCTGGCATTCGCCGGCAGGGCCGACGATCTGGCCGGCGCGCTGGTGATCGGCCGGCGCGAATCGGGCGCCGCCGATATCGCCTCCCGCGAAACGCCGGCCCAACCCTGCGACACGCAGTCAGGAAGTCGTTCACGCCCGTGCGACGCTCGAGACGGGGGGCGGCCCGGTCGGTCTGGCGCTGGACCTGGGATCGCCGCAACTCGCGCACCGACATCGACTCGCTGGAGCTGTCCGGTGGGCGCTTCGCCAACACCGTGCTGCTGCGGGGTGACGACACGGGCAGCACCACGCGCCTGGTCCTCGATCAGACCCTCGAGGGCTTTCCCGCGATCGCGCAGGGCGTATGGCGGCTCTTCTGGCAGCGGGCTGAGCTCGAGCAACTGACCGAGGAAGAGCGCCGGCCGACGGCTACGGCCGCGCCACTCGCCATCGACCGTGCATTCCGCTACGAGGAAAGCACGCTGGGCGGCGAGCTGACGCTGGCCCACACCTTCGACACCAGGGCCGGCAGGCATCGTCTGGTGAGCGGACTCGAGTTGAGCCTGTCGAACATCGAGGAACTGCGCGACGGCAGCCAGACCAACCTGACGACCGGCGCAGTCACCAACCTGCTGCTCGGCGAGTCGATGCCGGTGCGGGACTTCCCCGTTTCCGACGTGCTCAAGGCCGGCGCGTACCTGCAGGACGAGTGGCGCCCGGGCGACGGCCGGTGGCGGGTCATCGCGGCACTGCGGGCGGACCTCTACCGCCTGGACCCGCGGCCAGACGCCGTCTATCGCGAGGACAACCCCAGCCAGCAACCGGTTGGCGTCGACACGTTCTCGGCCTCGCCCCGCCTTGGGCTGACCTGGGATATCCCCGCGGGCGGGACCGCGTTCCTGCAGTACGCGCACGGCTTCCGTTCGCCGCCGTTCGAGGACGTGAACATCGGGCTCGACCTGCCGCAGTTCAACGTGCGGGCGATTCCCAATCCCGACCTTCGGCCGGAGAAAAGCGACAGCATCGAGATCGGTGTGCGTCTGAGTGGCGCCGCCGTGGGCGGCTCGATCAGCGCCTGGCTGGGGCGCTACCGCGACTTCATCCAGTCCAAGGTCAATCTCGGGCCGGATCCGGCCAGTGGCGTCATCCTGTTCCAGTCCCGCAACGTCGGCCGCGCGGAGATCCGCGGCGTGGAAGCCACGCTCGAGGCCCGTCTCGACGAACTGGCGCCGGCTTTCGCCGGCGTGTCCGCCAGCTTCAGCCTGGCCTACGCGCAGGGTCAGGATCTCGAGCGCAACGTGCCGCTCGACAGCATCGAGCCGCTACGCGCCATCGCCGGTCTCGGCTACCTGAGCCCAACCGGGCGCGGCCGGCTTGCGCTGAATGTCGCTGCCGTGGCACCGAAACGCCGCGTCGATCCGGCCACGCCGGATCCGCTGCGAATCGCCGGCTTCGCCACCGTCGAGCTGCTCGGCGGCTGGCAGATCGACGAACGCTGGCGCCTGGATGCCGGGGTGTTCAACCTGACCGACAAGTCGTACCTGGAATGGGCGGACGTGCGCGGGCGACCCGCGGCGGATCCGCTGCTCGAACTGTATCGGCGTCCCGGACGCAACCTGGCGGTCCGCATCAGCGGCAGCTTCTGAGGCGTCCCGGCGGGTTCACCGCATGGTCGACAGGCACGCCATCGGCGTGTCCGGAGCCCCCGGCACCGCGGCGGCGTGCAGCAGCGACCAGGCCAGGCAGAGGTTGGACGACAGCACCGGCATCCGGTAGCGCGCGTTGAGATCCGCCAGCACGCCGAGCGTCGGCATGCCGGTACCCGTCATGACCAGCGCATCGGCTCCGGCCAGGTCGACCTGGTCGGCCGCGCGCGCCGCATCCGCGCTGCCCAGTTCGTAGATGGCGTGGGTGTCGTGCATCACCGGATCGACACGGATGGTCGCCGAGAGCTCGAAGCCGGCCTCGCGCCAGTAGCGGCAGCCCGCCTCCGCCAGATCCTGCGGATACGGGGAAACCAGCGCAAAGCGCCGGACCGCGAGCCGATCCAGTGCGCGGCGCAATGCCTGTGCGGCGCTGACCACAGGCATGCCGCAGCGCTGCACGGCCTCGGCCAGTAACTGCTCCTCGAGGCCCGCACCAGCCAGGTAGGACGAGCCGGTGCAGCCAAAGCCCAGGGCCGCCAGCTTGAGGACTCCGAAGGTCGCAGCGGCCTCGGGAATATGCCGTATGTAGTGCTGCAGCCGGTCCTCGACACGCGGCGCCGGGTGCACCAGTCGGGTCGCGTAAATCTCGACGCCGGCGGGCATCAGCGCCCGCAGCTCCGGCTCGACGGTGGGATTCGCCTGCGGCACGGCGACGCCAAGGCGCGCCTGCGGACCATAGTCAGGACGGGTCATGGTCGCGAATGATACGACGTGTGGCCCCGTCGATCACGCCAGCGCCGATGACGCCGACGGGCGGCCCGGCTGGACCGCCCGTCGTGGCAAGCCTAAAGCATCCCTCTGCTTGCGTGCCGGCTAGTACACGTCGTGGGCCGTGTTGTAGGTGTTGAACTTGCCGGTCGGGGTGACGATGCGGGGATCGTCGATGACCTTCTTCAATTCCAGCGTCCGGTCATCGATGACCACGATCGCCGAGCGCTCGGCCTTGCCGTTCCAGACCGAGAACCACACCTCGTCACCGGCGTGATTGAACTCCGGCTGCACGACCCGCTTCGGGCCCTCGCCCAGATTGGCCCACTCGGCGATCGGCAGCACCTTGTAGCCGCCCGCCAGGTTGTCGATGTCGAACACGGCGACGCTCTGGCTGATGGACGTGTCGGGATTGAGCGGCGAGTCGACGTACAGGTGCCGGGAGGTCGGGTGGGTCTTGACGAACAGCGAGCCGCCGCCCTGGCCCTTCAGCACGCGCACCACCTTCCAGGCCTGCGCGGGGTGACCCTCCGGATCCGTGCCCAGGAACGACACCTTGTCATTGCCGAGCGCGCTGGTCACCCACACCGGGCCGAACTCGGGATCGACCAGGTTGGCGCCGCGGCCGGGATGGGGAATCTTGTCGACGTCGACCAGCGCCTCCAGGTTCTGGTCCCTGGAGTCCACCACCGCGATCTTGTCGGACTGGTTGGCCGCGGTCAGGAAGTAGCGCTTGGTCGAGTCCCAGCCGCCGTCGTGCAGGAAGCGCGCGGCACCGATGGTCGTGATCTTGAGGTTCTTCAGGTCCTCGTAGTTGACCAGCAGGATCTGCCCGGTCTCCTTGACGTTGACGATCCACTCGGGGTGCTCGTGCGAGGAGACGATCGCCGCCACCCTCGGCTCGGGGTGGTATTCCTGCGTGTCGACGGTCATGCCGCGGGTCGAGACGATCTTGAGCGGCTCCAGCGTCTCGCCGTCCATCACCACGAACTGCGGCGGCCAGTAGGCGCCGGCAATCGCATAGCGGTCCTCGAATCCCTTGTACTTGGACGTCTCCACGGAGCGCGCCTCGAGCCCTACCTTGATCTCCGCCACGATGGCCGGCGTCTCCATCCACAGATCGACGAGATCGATCTTGGCGTCGCGGCCTATGGTGAACAGGTAGCGCCCGGAATCGGACATGCGGGAGATGTGCACCGCATAACCCGTCTTGAGGATGGTGATGATCTGCTTGCTGTCGCCGTCGATCAGCGCCACCTCGCCGGCATCCCGCAGCGTCACCGCGAACAGGTTGTCGAGATCGTAGGAGTTCATGCTTACGGGTCGGCCGGTCGGCCACCGCCACCATCGTCTTCCAGGTCGCCTGCATCTCCGCCAGCCCGAATTCCGGCGGCGTCGGCGGCACGTGCTGGACGAAGCGCGCCATGATGTCGACTTCTTCGGGAGTCAGCTCGCCGGACGTGCCCCAGTTGGGCATGCCGGCGGGCGAACCGTAGTTGATGAAGACCTTCAGGTAGTCGGTGCCCTTCGCCTGCGTGATGTCCGGCGTCAGCGGCTTGCCCGTGGCGCCCTTGCGCAGCACGCCGTGGCAGCCGGCGCAGCGCTCGAAGTAGATCTGCTTGGCGTGATCGAACTCAGTCTGGGTCATGTTGGGTGCCCCGGGCGAGATCACCATCTGCATCTCGGCCGCCGCGGCGCCAACCGCGGACGGCGCACCCTTGTACTTCATCTCGGCGACCGTGGTGTCAGGATGCTCGGTGGGCGACTCGGCGGTCTGCACCGGTGCCGGACCGGCCCGCACGGCGGCCACCTCGGCAGCCGTCACGTGTCCCAGATCGTTGCCGAAGCTGTTGAAGACGTAGGTCAGCGCTCGCGCGATATCCTGGTCCGACAACTGCGCCATCGGCGGCATCACCGAGTTGAAGGTCTTGCCGTTGACGACCACCTCGCCAGTCAGACCGTGCAGCGCGATGCTGATCGCACGTTTCGGGTCGGCCTTGAGGAAGTCCGATTCGGCCAGCGGCGGGAATGCGCCCGGAAGTCCCTTGCCATCGGCCTGATGACAGGCCATGCAGGCGGCCTGGAATACCTTCTCGCCCGCGGCAATGTCCGCGGCCAGTTCGCCGCTGCGGGCCGCGGCGACTTCCGCCTGGTGGACCGCCGGGGCCTCGCTGCGCGCGTCAGGCGCCTGCTGCGCCAGCGCCAGCGTGGCAAGCAGCGCCGCCGCAATCGAAGTCGTCGCAATGGCAGGATACGAATGGTGGCGTGACATCTCGTTCACCTCCAGGTGTGTTGCCGGGCGCTTTCGCCCCGCTGACTCCCATACTGGAAGGACCGCGACCGGCATGCATTGATGCCGGTCAATCCGCATCTCCGCCCTACATGTCGTGCTCGGACAGCTTCCCCAGGTCCGGAATGACCAGGTCGCGCCCGTCCGGCTCGATGAGACCGGCCTCCGTCAGGGCCCGGGTCAGCCGGGACAGTGTCTCGGGCTTGATCGCCAACTGGGCCGCCAGCATCTGGCGGGTCTCGTCGAAGCGCACCCGGTGCCGGCCGTCCGGGTCCGGGACCGCGCGCCGGATCAGATGCCGGATCAGGCGATTGCCGGCACTCTGCAGGGTCAGGTCCTCGATCTCCTGGACGTGAGCATGCAGCCGCTGGCTCAGCACGCCGAGGAGCCGCAGGCAGGCCGGCGTGTCGTCCTTGAGGGCGGCCAGGTAGTCGGCGCTCGGCACCGCCACCAGCGTGGTCGCTTCGACGGCTCCGGCGCTGACCGGGTACGCCGGGGCCTGCATGAACATCACGGCCTCGGCGAATGTCTGGCCAGGATTGACCAGGGCGAGGATCTTCTCGCCGCCGGCGCGCGACTCCATGAAGAGCCTGGCCTGCCCTTCGACGACGATGAAGAACGCGCTGGCGCGATCGCCCTGCTGGAACAGCATCTGGCCGGGATCCAGCTTCAGCAGTTGCGAGGCGGCCGCGATCCTGTCGAAAGTCGGATCGTCGAAGGCCACCAGCAATGGGTTGCGCCGCAGCAGCGCGCGCATTTCGGTCTTCATCAGCATGGTCCCTGCATTGTAGCGCCCGGACCACCGGCAGGTTCCGGCGGGCCTGCCAGGACCGGGGCCGGATCTCGGAAAACCCCTATGCGCGCGTTGACCTGCGTCAATGCCCGCAAGACGGGCCCGATCGAGACTCGCGCCATCGAAAACGCGCGAAGCCGCGCTTCCGCCCGCTGGAGCACTCGAGCATGAAATCGACAAGACGACTCTGGACCGTTCTGGGCATCACCATGCTGGTGTCCTTCTCGATACTTGGATACCTCGGCCGGGAGATCTATCTGACCGCGCCGCCGATACCCGAAGTGGTGCGTTCCGAGTCGGGTGAGGTCCTCTTTACCGGCGAGCAGATCCGCAGCGGCCAGCAGGTGTGGCAGTCGATCGGCGGGCATCAGCTGGGCTCGATCTGGGGTCACGGCAGCTACGTCGCGCCGGACTGGACCGCGGACTGGCTGCACCGCGAGGCGATGGCCATGCTTGATGCGCGGGCCGAGCGGCTGGCCGGCACGCCCTACTCGGCACTCGGCACAGCCGACCGGGCAGCGCTGCAGGCGGCGCTCGAGGTGGAGATTCGCGCCAACACGCTCGACCCGGAGACGCAGACCGTGACGGTCAGCGCCGATCGCGCCGCAGCGATACGCGCGGTCACGGCTCACTACGACGCCCTGTTCTCCGACGATCCGGCCATGCAGCGGCTGCGTGAGCAATACGCGATTCAGGAGAACCCCGTTCCCGACGCGGCGCGCCGCCAGGCGCTCGCAGCCTTCATCCACTGGTCCGCATGGTCCGCCGTCACCAACCGGCCGGGCCAGTCGGTGAGCTATACGAGCAACTGGCCGCACGAGCCGCTGGTCGGCAACACGCCCACGTCGCCGACCTATCTCTGGACATTCGTCAGCATCCTGCTGCTGATCGCCGGCATCGGCGCGCTGGTCTGGTACCACGCAGCCACCTCGGGCAAGGAGCCGGCGCCGTCCGTGCCGGACACCGATCCCCTGCTCGGGCTCGCCCTGACACGCCTCGATGCGCGCCAGCATCAAGTTCTTCGTGCTGGCCGTCGGCCTGTTCCTGACGCAGGTCGTGCTCGGCGGCATCACCGCGCACTACGCGGTCGAAGGCCAGGCCTTCTACGGGATACCGCTGTCCGAGATCCTGCCCTACTCGCTGACGCGCACCTGGCACACGCAGCTCGGCGTGCTGTGGATCGCCACGGCCTGGCTCGGCACCGGCTTGTTCATCGCGCCCGCCGTGTCCGGACGGGAGCCGGCGCTGCAGCGCTTCGGGGTGAACTTCCTGTTTACGGCGCTGCTTGATCATCGTCATCGGCGGCTTCGCCGGCCAGTGGGTCTCGGTCATGCAGCAGAGCATGGGAGCCGATGCCAACTTCTGGTTCGGCCACCAGGGCTGGGAGTACGTGGACCTCGGGCGCTTCTGGCAGGCATTCCTGTTCATCGGTCTGATGCTCTGGCTGCTGCTGGTCGGGCGCGCCCTGTGGCCGGCGCTGCGCACCCCGGGGGAATCACGCACGCTGACGGGACTGCTGTTCCTGTCGGTGGTGGCGATCGGATTGTTCTATGGCGCGGGGCTGATGTGGGGCAAGTCCACCCATCTGTCGATGGTCGAGTACTGGCGCTGGTGGGTGGTGCACCTCTGGGTGGAAGGCTTCTTCGAGGTGTTCGCCACGGCGGTCATCGCATTCCTGTTCACGCGCCTGGGTCTGGTGCGCACCAGCACGGCCGTCAACGCCGTGCTGTTCTCCACAGTCATCTTCCTTTCCGGTGGCGTGCTCGGGACGATGCACCATCTCTACTGGACCGGCACACCTACCGCGGTGCTGGCGTTTGGCGCCGTGTTCTCCGCGCTCGAGGTCGTGCCGCTCGCGGTGATCGGCTTCGAGGCCTACCAGAACTACTCCCACGTGACGGCGCGGCCGTGGGTCGCGCGCTACCGCTGGCCGATCCTGTTCTTTGTCGCCGTCGCGTTCTGGAACCTGGTCGGCGCCGGCCTGTTCGGCTTCCTGATCAACCCGCCGCTTGCGCTCTACTACATGCAGGGTCTCAACACGACGCCCCTGCACGGCCACACCGCGCTGTTCGGCGTGTACGGGATGCTCGGCATCGGGCTGATGCTGTTCTGCCTGCGGCTGGTGCCGGCCGCCGGGATCTGGGACGAGAAGCTCATCGGCCGCTGTTTCTGGGCGCTCAACGTGGGCCTCGCCGCAATGGCGGCACTGTCGCTCGCCCCCGTTGGGCTGCTGCAGGTCAAGGCCTCGGTCGAGCACGGTTTCTGGTTCGCCCGCTCGCCGGAGTTCATCCACTCCGGGCTCATCGAAACCCTGGTGTGGATGCGGGTACCCGGTGACATCCTGTTTGCCGCCGGCGCGGCGCTGCTCGGCCTGTTCTTCCTGCGGCTGCTGGTCGGTCGGCGGCAGGCACTGACCGCGGCCCAGGTCCCGGCCAGCGGGACGCCCGGCGCATGAACCGCTACGCGAGCTTCCCGGCGGCGCCTCATCGCATGATGTTCGTCGCCGGGATGCTGGCCGCCGCGGCCGGCGGCCTGTGGTGGGCGGCGACGCTCGCCGCACGACTTGCGCCGCAGCTATCCCTGCCCGTACAGGTGGCGCCGATCTGGGTGCACGCCTGGCTGATGGTCTTCGCCCTGTTCGGCCCGTTCGTGTTCGGATTCCTGTTCACCACCTTTCCGCGCTGGCAATCCGGCCCCGTGGTCGGCCGGCCCGCCTACGCGGGCGTCTTCCTGGGGCTGATGCTCGCCATCGTGCTGGCACTCGCCGGCGCGCTGGGTGCCGGGGCGGTGTTTGCCATGGCAGTGGCCATCGCGGCCCTCACCTGGCTGGCCGGCTGGATACTGCTGCTGCGCGTACTGGCAGGTGCGCAGTCGATCGTGTCCCACGGCGTCGTCGCGGCCATCGCGGTCGGCGTCGGGGCGCTGTCCCAGGCAGCCTTTGCGGCCGGGTTGTGGCTCGATTCGGCGGCCATTCTGCATCTGGCGCTGCGCACCGCCCTGTGGGGCTGCCTGCTGCCGCTCGTCTACGCGGTGTGCCACCGCATGATCCCGTTCTTCGCGCAGTCGGCCGTGGCCGGTTACCAGCCGGTCCGCCCGCTGCCGTGGCTGGTTGCGTTCACGGCGCTGTGCGCCGCGCGTGTCGCGCTGTCGATGGTTGGGCGCCTGGAATGGCTCTGGGCCGTCGATGCGCCGCTGGCGGCGCTCGCGCTGTACAGCGGCATTCGCTGGCGGCCCTGGCAGGCGCGGGGCAATCCACTGCTGTGGACGCTGTTCGTGGCCTATCTGTGGCTGCCCTTCGGACTGGGCCTGCAGCTGATCGCCGATGTCGTGTACGCGGTGACGGGCGACTGGCCGCTCGGCCGGGCGCCGCTGCATGCCCTCGGCATCGGCTTCCTGTCGAGCCTGGTCGTGGCGATGGCGAGCCGGGTGACACTCGGCCACTCCGGACGGCCGTTGCGGATGGATCGCTACACGGTGGGCTGCTTCCTGGCACTGCAGGCTGCGGCGGTGATCAGAGTCGCAAGCGAACTCCTGGCAAGCGCGAAACCCGGCTGGACGATACCGCTGATCGTGGCGAGCGCGCTGGTCTGGCTGGCCGGCATGGTCCTGTGGGCGCGCCGCTACGGCCCGATCTGCCTGCTACCCCGGGTCGACGGCCGACCCGGCTAGCAGCGCGGCGTCACGCCAGCAATCAGTGGTGATGGTGCCCGCCGGGCCCGTGCACATGCCCGTGCTCGAGCTCCTCGGCCGTGGCGTCGCGCACTTCGGCGATCTCCACCTCGAAGTGCAGCGTCTGTCCCGCCAGCGGATGATTGGCGTCGACGGTGACGGTGTCGCCGCCCACGGCGGTGACGACTACCAGCCTCGAACCTTGCGGCCCCTGCGCCTGGAACTGCATGCCCGGTGCGACATTCTCGACGCCCTTGAAGGCGCTCTTCGGCACCTCCTGGACCAGGCGGTCATCACGCGCGCCGTAGCCGTCGTCGGGCGACACGCTGACCTTCATCTTGTCCCCCTGTGACTTGCCGGCCAGCGCGTTCTCCAGGCCCGGCACGATGTTGCCGAAGCCGTGCAGGTAGGCGAGCGGATCGCTTCCCGCGGAGGAGTCGATGACGGTGCCCGAGTCGTCAGTGAGCGTGTAGTGGATGCTGACGACCTTCTGCTCGGCGATTTTCATGTCGGATATCCTGCAATTGGCGGGTACAGGTGCGTAATGCTAAACGCAAACGGCCCGCGATGCTCGTGCGGGAGCACCGCGGGCCGGTCGAATCGCCGAAATCAGGCCGGGAAGAACTCGATCGGCTTGGTGGTGGTGATCGCCTCGACGTCCTTGTCCTCGAAGCGGAACAGGCGGATGCGCGCGGCCAGCTTGCGTTCGAGCTCGGCATCGTTCAGTTCGCTGGAAATGATCCTGCAATCCGTCACCTCGCCCGTGGGCGCGATGGTCAACTGCACCACGACCTTGCCGACCAGCGCCGGATTGTCGCGCAACGCCCGATTGTACAGGGCGTAGATGGCGCCCTTGTTGCGGTCGAATACCAGTTCGATCTCTTCCTGGGTGCGCGACGCGCGCTTGCCGCTGCCATCGCGGGACACGCCGTCGGCGACGCCGCCCGCCGTGGCCGAGCCCCGACCGGACCCCCCAAAGGGCACTTCCATCTGGGTCGTGCCGTGGCCGTTCAGCGTGCCGGTGCCATATCCGAAGCCCTGGCTGACCGCGGCGGTGTTGATGCCGCCCGAGGTCGTGCCCGCCTTGGAGGTGACCAGCGAGCGCTCCGCACGCGGCGGGCCGTCCACGGTACCCGACGCGTTGCCCGGCGGCTTGAGCTTGTCGGGCGTCACTTCGAACTTCTCACGCAGGTCGGAGAGCTGGTCGACAAAGGGCAGCAGCCCGGCCTGGGCCGCTTTCTTGCGCGCGGCCTGGGTGCGGTCGATCTCGGGCGCCGGCTGCGGCTTTTCCTGGACGCGCTTGGGCTGCTCGGGCGTCACCTGCGGCGGCGTTTCCGGCAACTGTTGTTCCACCACCGGCGGTGGCGGCGGCGGTGGCGGCGGCGTAGCGCGCTCCAGCACGAGCTTGGCGAGCCGCGGCGGCACCGCGGGGGGCGTGTCCAGCGGCCGCTCGGGCACCGGCAGGAACGGCATCAGGATCGACAGCACGATCATGATCCCGACGCAGATCGAGACGATGCGCTTCAGGCGCTCCTTCTCTTCGCCTGCGGTGTCCCAGGGAAGCTCGAAGCGTCGATAGAAATAGGCGGCGGTGGCCGTCACAGCATGGTTCTCCTCAGCCCCCGGCCGGCGTCGCCGCCATGGCCTCGGCCTTCTGCAGCACGGCCAGCGACAGCTTGCCGAAGTTGGCTTCGGTGCAGGTCGCCATCACCTTCTTCAGCACCCGGTACGGCACTTCCTTGTCACCCAGGATGGTGATCTCGCGCGCACTCAGGTCGGTGGCGGCCGCCTTCATCATGATCCGGTCGGTCTGGCGCTGCAGCGCGGCCCGCAGGGGCTCGATGATCACGCCATCCATCGCGTCGACATCGGCGACGCTGACCACGGGCTGGCCCTGCACCAGCACCTGGTCGGTCGACACCATCACGACCACCGTCTCGCGCGGCTTCTCGAGCGATACCGACTCCGGCAGCTCCAGCGTCTTCGGCGGCTCCAGCGACTGCACTTCGGCGGAATTCACCAGCAGGAAAAACACCAGGATGGTGAAGATGTCCATGAGCGACACCAGGCTCAGTGTCGCCGGCTTCTTGCGCGCGTGATGGCGGGCCATGCGCTTGGCGCGGGCGGAGTGGCTCATGTCGGCGCATCCCCAATCGAGATGTTCGGGAACAGCTCGGTCTGCACCATCTGCAGGCCAACGACCTCGCTATGCACACGCACGGTGTCCATGACCTGCACGACGATGTCGTAGGACACGTCCGGCTCGAGCAGGATGGTCACGTCGGTCAGGTCCGGAAAGCGCGGCTTGATCTCCTCGTAGAGGAACTTGCCGAGACCCTCCAGATCGTACTGGCCGTCGACCTTCAGGAAGTCCTTGCCGAGCTTGCCGGTCCCGCGGTCGGCCACCTGTATCCTGTCTTCGCGCACCATCACCTCGAGATTGATGACCTGCTTGACCTCGGGCACGGATTCCGTCGAGCTCGGCAGGTTCAGTTCGAGAATGGTCAGTCGCGAAAAGACAGCGGTGATGAGCAGGAACGGGACCAGCACGACCATCAGGTTCATGAAGGCCGTGATGTTCAGCTCTTCGGCGCCGGTCCGACGGTGCCGGCGCGCTGCTCGGCTGGTCAGGCTCACGCGGCCTCCTGCCTACGCTCGACGACGGTGTTGAGGAACTTGACCGACGCCATCTCGAGGCTGTCCACGATCTGCGTGGTCTTCGACTGCAGCACCGAGTGCAGCAGCAGCAGCGGGATGGCCACGATCAGACCGAACGCGGTGGTGTTCATGGCCACCGAGATCGACGCGGACAGCAGGTCCGCCTTCTCGGCCGGGTTGGCATTCGCCACCGCCTGGAACGCCTGGATCAGGCCGATGATGGTGCCGAGCAGGCCGAGCAGCGTCGCGATGTTGGCGAAGCTGGAGAGGTAGTGCGTGCGCTTCTCCAGCCGCGGCACGACCTCCATCATGCTCTCCTCCATCGCCTTCTCGACGTCGTCACGGCGGCGCGCCGCAGCGACCCGGGCAAGGCCATAGTTGAGGATCTGACCTATGGCGGCCTTGGACTTGCCGGCCACGCTCATCGCGCTCTTGAAGTCGCCGCGCGACAGGAAGGGCGCCACTTCGCTCCATAGCTTGCGGTTGCTGAAGGCGGCCTTTGACAGGTAGGCGTATCGCTCGATGGCGACCGCAATGCCGAGTGCCGCGACCAGGGCGATGGGGTACATGAACAGCCCCCCGTCCTGGAAAAACTTGATGATGGTTCCAAAAGTGTTCATTCGTTGCTCCGTGCCTGGGAACGTCGGTTTGACATTGTCTACTACTGCCGTGGCGCCGCCGTGACCGGCGTCTCGCCCTGTGCCGCTGCCGCGCCTGCAGGCGCTTCGACGGCGTCGAAATACGTGACCTCGCGCCTAAAAACGTCTCGATCCACCGGACTGAGGACCTCATCGAGCAGGCTGTTGGCCGGGCGGCCGGCCAGGTCCCCCAGATCCGCCTTCTTCCAGGGCACCACGTACATGACCTTGGGCAGCTCGCGGTTGCCGGTGATGGCCGTGGTTTCCAGGTCGAGCCGGTCCATGGTGCCGGCGCTGGCCGCGCGCCTCGCGGGTGCCGGGGCCGTCGCCGGTGGCGGCGCCGGCCGTGCGGGCTCGGCGGCAGCGGCCGGCGCGGCCACCGGAGCCGGGTCGGGGGCCGGCGGCTCCTGGGCCCACGCCAGCGTGGCGGTCAGCAGCAGTGGAATCAGGGTGATCGGCTTCATTCGGTAGCTCCTGCGCTCTGCGCGACGCTGCCGGCGCGCGTGCGGACTTCGGCGATCCAGCGGGCGACGCCTGGATCCGGCTCGAGCAGCGTCGTCTGGTAGGTCTCGTACTGCTGCAGCGCGGCGGCCGGCTGCTGCAGATACAGATCCAGCAACACGCCCAGGTTCAACAGCGCCGGTCCGTACAACGGATCCGCCACCAGCGCCTCGCGGTACGCGCCTTCCGCCAGCTCGAAACGCCCGGTGTTGCGATAGGCGAGCCCGAGACCGGTCAGCCCCGGCGCCCCCACACCCGCCTCGACCGCTGCCGAGAACGCGGACTCCGCCAGCTCCCACTGGCCGGCCTCGGCGGCCACCAGCGCCTGTCCGAGGACGCCGTCCGCGCCGGCCGCCGCTGGAATCTCGCGCTTGGCATAGCGGGCCGGCTTGAGCGCGGCGAGCGCATCAAGGCTGCCACGCACGGAATCGTCGTAGAGGCCGTCGACGGTGCGCGCGGCATTGGTCTCGTGCAGCTCGATCGCCCGCTCCTCGAACGGATACGCCTGCTCTTCGAGCAGCACGTCGTACTGCTCGACCTCGTCCGCCGTCAGGTTCGCGGGCCGTTCGGATTCCATCAGGTCCTTGGCCAGGCGCCGGTACATCTCCGCGGTGGCGTAGGTCGACGCGGTCACCACGTCCGCCACCCCGTAATCGGCCGCCGCCTGGTAGGCCTTGAGCGCGTCTTCCAAGGCGGTGCGCTTGGCCTTCAGGGTCTTCGCCAGCGGCGCCGTCAACGCGATGGCTTCGAAGGCGACCTTCTTCGGCGCGGCGAGCTCGAGCGAGGCGCGGGCGGCCAGCAGGCGGCTCGAGTCCGTCGCGGCGGTCCCGGCGGCGCCGTGCGCGGCGATGATGTCCGTCAGCCAGCGATTGCGCGCGCCAGTATCGCCGCGCGCGCGGGCCAGATCCGCGAGCTTCTGCCGGGCCGCCATCGCGTCGTCGAGAGGCTGCGGATAACGCTCGACGAAGCGGGTCCACATCACCGCGGTCTGCGCGGCGTCCCCGCCCTGCTCGTAGAGATCCGCCGCCTGCAAGAGCGCCGCGCGTCGCACCTCCGGCGTCTCGCTCGCGGCATCGGCGATCCGGGCGAACTCCACCGCGGCCTGGAGCGGCCGTCCGGACTCGCTGTAGGCCACGGCCAGACTGCCCGGAATGTTGGCCGCCAGCTCATTGTCGGGATAGTCGCGCCGGAAGGCCTCCAGCACCGGGATGGCCCGGTCCCACTGCTTCGCCTGGATCAGCAAGGCGGCGGCGTCGTACTGGGCATTGGCCTGGATCGAGGAGCCGGGCGCTAGCAAGCCGACGCGCAGGAAGTCCTCGATGGCGCCGCCCGCATCACCCGCGACCTGCTTGGCCTCGCCCTGCTTGTACACCGCGGCCGCGAGGCGCTCGGAGATCGTGGCGCGCTCCGGATCCTGTGGCGGCATGCGCGCCAGCACCTCCGTGTAGGCGCCCTCCGCCTGCTGGAACCGGCCGAGCTCGAACTCCGCGTCCGCAGCGACGTTCCAGGCAGTCCGCAGCTGCTCCGGCGTCAGCACCGGCACGTGCACGACGGCCTGTGCGGCGACGGCGGAAGCCCGCTCCAGTTCCTTCAGATTGAACAGCTGCTGCGCCGAACGCAGCAGCATCTTGCCGGACTCCGGATGCTCCGGGAACTTGTTCGCAAACGACAGCGCGCTCTCGATGCCGGCGCGGTGCCACTGGTCACGGGCCTCGCCGGCAAGCGTCGCCTCGTGCTTCTCATACGACACCAGCGCGGCGTAGCCGGCGGTCGCGGATCGCTCGTTGACCGGGTAGTCGTAGGCGGTGCGCTCGTACTCGAGCGCCGCGTCGCCGAAGTTGCCGCTCTCGTACAGCGTGTCGGCCAGGAGATAGTTGGTCTCCGCGGAATCCGGATCGTCCGGGAAGGAGCTCAGGTAGTCGCGGTACCAGCGCGCCGCCTCCTGGTAGTCCTGCCGCTTGCCGCTGGCCTGCGCCGTGGCGTGGTAGTGCTGGGCAACGTCCTTGAGATTCGTCTTGAGCTGCGCGGCGACCTCCGGGTGGCTCTCGCGCGTGCGGTTCAGCCAGAAACTGCCGGTGAACGCGTAGCGCTCGACAAACTCCCGCTTGCCCTGCAGCGCGAGGTCAGCAAAGCCACCCTTCAGGTAGGCCTCGATGGCGCGCGCCTGCAGCACCGGCGCGTACTCGTTGTCCGGGTCGCGGGCCGCGAACGCGCGGTAGGTATCGGCCGCGTCCGTGTAGCGCTCCTTCTCGACCATCAGGTCGCCGAGCGCCGCGTACAGCAGCCACGCGTAAGGCGTGGGGCCATGCTGGTCGAGGACCGAGCGCAGCGTATCCGCGCCCTCGAGCGCGGAGAACTGGATGGCGAGCGCCCGGAACGAGTCCGTCACCATCTCGCGATCGGCGCGCGCCAGGTCATCGGGCTGCAGCGAGCGTGAGGCGTCGCGCGGGTCGCGCAGCTTGCGGTCGAGCAGCGCCAGGAAGGAGGCGGCGCTCTCCTCCGTCTGCGACTGCTTGAACAGCGCCCAGCCGTGCTTGTAGAGCGACTGCTCGAAGAACTCGGAGCGCTCGCCGATGCCGATCACCGAGGCGTACGCGCGCTCCGCGGACACCCAGTCCTGCGCGCTGAACAGGATCTCGCCGCGGCGGAACTGGGCTTCGTCCAGCCGTGGACTGCCGGGATAGCGCGCGACCAGGGTATCCAGGTAGCCCAGCGCCTTGTCGGGCTGGCCTTCGGCCTCCCAGGCGCGGGCCAGTTGGTAGAGCACCGCGTCGGCCCGCGGGTAATCGGGCCGCTCGGCCAGCAGGCGCGTGTAGATGTCGATCGCGGCCAGCGTCTCGCCACGACCGGCCTGCTCGTCCGCAAGCTCGCCACGGGCGGTCTCGCCGGCCTCGAGCTCGAGGTCGCCGAGCCGGCGCAACGCCTCGGTGGTGAGTTCGGCGTCGTCCGACTGCAGTTCGAGGAACCCCCGGTACAGCTCGCGCGCCCGGTCGGCGTCCGGCGCCACGGTCTCGCCCTTGCGAACCTCCGGCGTCGCCCGTTTCAGGTCCTTGAGCGTTGGCTCGCGCTCGGCGGCCTGCGCCAGCACCGCCGCGGCGCCAAGCAGCACGCAAGCGAGGATGCGCAACGTGCTCATGGCGTCACCCCGGCCGCATCGGGCGCAGACTGCTGCGCGGCAACAGTCGCGCGGTCATAGAGCGTGGCGAGGGCATAGCGGGCCTGCACCGAGTACTCACGCAACCGCGCCTGCTGCTGGCGCAGCTCCGAGATGGCGAGGTTGGCCAGATAGCGGCCCTGGCGGTCGCGCATAACGGCCACCTTGATTTCCAGCTCGATCAGGCGCGGCTCCAGCGCCTCGATGCGCGCCGCATAGTCCTGGTTGCGGGCAGGAACGGCGGCCATCGCTTCCTCGACCGAGCGAAACTGGGTCCGCGCGTCGAACATCACCGAGTCCAGCTCGCGCAATTGCCGGCGCGCCTGCCAGGCACGCACCTTGAACTCCTGCTCGAGACGCCAGGTCAGCACGCCGCGCGCGAGCCGCGCCTTCTCACGGGCTTCCTCCAACGAAGGGTCGTCACCGCGCGCAGCGAGCTCGGCATCCACCCCGTCCAGCATCGTCAGCAGACGTTGCTCGTCGACGGTGGCGAGCGCCGCCGGGTTCTGGTCGCGCACCGCGGCATCGAGCGCAGCCTGCAGCCCGTCGCGCCGGGCATCGAGAGCCTCGACGTCGATCTCCCGGACGCGGGCCTCGGCGGCCGGCAGACGTTCGTCGAAGCGCCGCTGGCGGGTCTCCACCATGTCGCGAAAGGCGGCCAGACTGCTGGTCCAGGCACGCAGATTGCGTGCGGCAAAGTCCAGCGCACGGTAGTGCTTCAGCGACTCCTGGAACTCGTGGCTGGCGAGCAGGTGATAGAGATAGCGCGACTCTGGCGCATCCGGCAGTTCGGCCAGCTGCCAGAACCAGCCCTGCTGGCTGTCGCGGTCGGCCGCAAGCACCGTATTCAGCATGTGCCCGGCCTGGATCGCCTGGATCGACTCGCCGAGGCGCACGGTCTCGGTATCGTAGGCCGCGACCGCCTGCTCGTAGTACTCGGCCGCTTGGCGATTGGCGTCGAGCTTGGCGTAGGCGTATGGCAGCGCGAGGTAGGACTCCTGCACCGCCGCGTCGAGCAAGCCGCGCCCGTGCAGCTCGGTCCACGGAATCAGCGCCTCGGCGTAACGCTCCTCGGCGGCATCGGCCCACCCGGCGCCGAGCAGCGCCTTGTTCGACTGCGGCCCGTTCAACCGCACGCGCTCAAGCGCCACACGTGCGGCCGCCGGCTTGCCGGCCTGGAGGTAGGCATAGCCAAGCGCCACGTTGGCCTTGTCCCGCAACGCCTTGAACTCCTCACGGCGGGGCTCCATCTGCCCGGCCGCATCCAGCAGGGCCAGCCCCTGCTCGGTCAGCCCCGCCCTGAAGAAGGCGACGCCGAGATTGAACTGCGCATAGGCGCGCCACTCCAGCGGACCTTCCCAGCCCGCGAGCTCCGCCGCCGCAGCCTGGTACTCGCCGCGATACATCAGGCCCTGAGCGATCAGCAGGCGGCGCTCGGCTTCCAGCGCCGGCGGCAGCCGGTTGCCGGCATTGCGCAGCGCCCGTTCGGACTCCGCGAAGAAGCTGCGCGCATACATCACCTTGCCGAGGTGAAACCAGGCCCGGTCGCGCACGCCCTGCGGGGTCGACTCACGCGCCAGCAGACGCTCGAAGATCTCGGCCGCACGCGTGTGTTGGCCAAATGACAGATACAGGCCGCCCAGCAGCAGCTCGGCATCGTCGGCGTGCGGTTGCAGGCGGCCCTGCGCCCGATACGCCTCCGCCCGCACGATGGATTCGAAATAGCGGTCCTGAAAGAAATAGAACAGCGTGTCGCCGTAGTGCAGGTCTTCGACCTTCACGGGTGCGAGGCGGTCGCCGTCGCCGGGCGTGGCAGCGCCGACCGCCGCCCAGGGGGCGGCGGCCAGAAGCAGGAACAGGACCGGGAGCCGCCTCGCCCTCACGCCGCTACTCCCACTCCTTGACGATGAACTCGGGTTGCAGCTTGCGCGCGCGGTCGCTGATCTTCAGCTCCACGTACTTGGCGCCGACACCCTTCTCGATCTCCAGCGTCGCACCGCGCTTGTAGTCGCGTTCGTGCGTGCCGACTCCAGTGAAGAATGCGGTCAGCTCGTGCTTGCCGGCCTTCAGGTTGCCGAGCCAGACGCGGTGCACGCCGCCGCGGATCAAGGCGTCGACCTCGCGCTGGGTGTACAGGTAGTTGGCGACTTCCTTGCCGTCCATCTCGATCTGCACGCCATCCAGCGCGAAGAAGGTGCCGACATCCATCGAGATGAAGACCGCCACCTGCGTGTTCGCCGGGAACAGCAACTCTTCCTCGAGCATGAACAGGTCGCGATTGAGGTCGACCACCTGCTGCTTTAGCTCCTGGACCTCGCCGTCGAGGCTCCTGAAGTCCTCCGGCGCAGCGTCCTGGGTGACGGCGTCGACAGCCGTTTCCGGCATGGTGTCCTGGGCCAGGGCGCCCAGCGCGATCACCGCCAGCGTGAGACCGAGCAGCCAGCCCCGCCAGCCGCCGAGGGTGCGCGCCGGGGCCTGCACGGCGGCGCGACGCTTGGGGCGGGTGGCCAGGTAAGCCTGGGCAATTCCTGGGCTATCGATTGGCATGGGCAATGTCCCTCTGATCGTGCCTATTCATCCAGCAGCATCCGCAGCTCGCCGAGCATCTGCCGCTCGCCGCGGGCGTCCAGTTCACCGTACTCGAAGCGCGCTGCGCCGACCCGGTCGACCAGCACAGTCCTGGGTAGTGATCGCAACTTGAAAGTCCGGCCGAGCGTCTTGCGCGAGTCGAGCAGTTGCGGGTAGGTCGTGCCCGTGGCCGCGGCGATAGCCGCCGCCTTGCCCGGATCGTCGTCGACGCTGATGCCGAGTACGACCAACCCTGCGTCGGCGTAGGTTGCGCGCAGGCGCTCGAAGCGCTGCATCTCGGCGCGGCAGCCGCCGCACCAGCTGGCCCAGAAGACCAGGGCCACGACCTCGCTGCGATACTCAGACAGGCGGTAGTTCTTGCCGTCGAGACCCTTCAGGGCGAAGTCGTCGACCGGCTCGCCCGCGCCGGCCTGCAGCGGCGCGCAGGCCAGGATCAGCAAAGCGATCGCGCAGGCCCAGCCGGCACCACGGCCTGCCCCAACCACCGAATTCCGCTGCCAGAATGCCCGCAAAACCCGCCTCCATTGCGCCGAAACCGGCGCCGGCCCCTCGAGGGGACCGGCGCCGTGTGAGCCGAATATCGAGATGTTACATAACGCTGACACAAGACGCGTGACAGCGGCTGCGAGCCACGTCGCAGTTCAGCGACGCGGGGCGTCAGGCGATGGTGCCGTTTACGATCGGGTTGAAGGCGATCAGGTTGTCCTGCAAGCCGGTCGATCCCAACCCGTTCCCCGGCAGCACCGAGGACAAACGGCCTTGTTCGCCGTGCAGGGCCAGGTAGTTGAGCACCACCGTTTCCACCAGCAGGTTGACGTTGTTCGCCGCCGGCGTCGAGGAGGTCTCGACCGACCCGTCCGGGCGGAACCAGCCGATCTGCTGTGCTGTTCCGGGGTCCCGGTGCCGCCCGTGTACAGCTGGGCGCGGCCATTCGGGTTGTAGACCAGGAAGAACGATGCGGCGGTCTGCTGGTTGTCGCTGCTCCACATGAACTTGCCGCGGCCGTCGACGGAGTTGTCGATCTGGCCGTTGGCGGACAGCGAGCCGTCACTGAACACGTACAGCATCAGCGGCACGCCCCGGCGCGCGGCGTACTCGAGGCAGGCGCCCATGCAGCGCCCGGCGCGGAAGTCGCGCAGTTCGCCGGTCGCACGCCCCTGGCCGTGGTAGTCGTAGCCGCCCATGGTGATGGTGCCGGCGCCGGCATAGCCGTTGACGACCAGCTTCATCACCGCGGCGGTCTTGCGGAACTCGCCGTCGCTGTCGAACTCGGCGCGGGTGAAGATCCCGCCCGGTCCGACGATTTCGGGATCGAGTTCCGGGTTGAGCGCCGACGGGTCGCCGTAGCGATCCGTGAGATCGGCCGCCTTGACGTAGTCGCAGCGCACCAGGTCCTTGATGACGTCGTCGCGGGTGATGCCCGTGTTGACGCGGGCAAGCTTGCGATCCGAGAGACGCTGGATGGACTCCATCACCGCCACGGCGTCGTCCTGGTCGAGCAGTCCGACCAGCTTGCCGGTGTCCACCAGACCGGTGACGTCGCTGGTCCGGTCGACCTTGGTCGGACGGACCGAGGGATCGATCAGCGCCGCCGGCGCCATGGAGTTGCCGCCGGAATCGGAGCTTCGCGATCCGATCAGGGTCAGCAGCTCACCGTCGGCGCCGGCCTTGAAGATGCCGTACATCGGGTTGTGCGGGTTGTTGCCGGTGTCGTTCTCGGACCGCGCCGGGATCACCGCGCCATTGATCGAGGCCGCCGTGAGCGGATCGATCCGGTCCAGGATGCCGCGCAGGAAGGCGCTGTCCGAATGGAAGCGCAGGCCCAGCGTGTCGTCGATGAAGTCATTGGTCAGGCGCGCCGGATTCGGCGCGTTCGGCACCATGTCGCCCGGCAGGCCCAGGCGGGCGTAGCCGGAGACGTTCAGGAAGTCGAGCTGTCCGCCGCGACCGCCGACCAGCACGTTCGAGCCGGCCATGTTGGCGCCGCCCGCCAGGTCGATGCAGATGAACGGGATCTTGCCCGCGCCCTGCACGGCGATGCCGCAGCTCTGCTTCAGCGTCTGCAGGTCCGACGACAGCGCTGCCTCGGCCGCCCGCGGGTTCGCGAACAGGCTGAATACGCCGGGTGCAATGACCGTGCCGAGCCCCGTCGCCATGCCCTGGGCAATGAACTGCCGGCGGGTGACTGGCACCGGATGATCCGGGTGCCGCAGGGGTTCGTCCGGGTGGAGCGGTCCGCGCCTTTTTTTCCTGAGCATTTCAGTTGCCTCTTGAGCCTGTTTCCATGTCCATCCGGGTTACTGCAGCAGCGTGCTGGCTCCGCCCAGCACCGCCGCGCAGCTCGCCTTCACGATCGTCTCGGTACGGTCCGCAGCACAGCCACCCGGGCAATTCGCCAGGCGCGTGATGAGTCCGTCGAGCTCGGTACGCACTTCCGCCTGCGACGGCTGCGTCGCAATCCCGGTGCCGACCGCCCCCGCCACCAGCGGGTTCACGATCAGGTCGCGCTCGCCCGGCGTATCGAAGGCCTGTGCCGCCGGCGTCGAGAAGTTGAAGCCCGGGAAGAACGACGACCGCAGCGTCGTGCTCTCCACCAGCTCGTTGCAGTACTCGATCGCCAGCTGGGCCAGACCAACCTGGTGCGACGACAGGAAGCCTTCGATGTTCTCCACCGTCGGCAGCTGCTGGCGCACGCGATCGTAAGTCTCGACCACGGCGGGATTGTTACGCGACACGCCGGTCATCAGCGACATGCTCGCAGCCAGTTCCTCAAACGTCCGCAGGCCGATCTCGGACAGCGGCACGCCATCCGGCGGCGGCGGCGGTGCCAGCGGCACCGGCTCCGTGTGCACGTGCGTCTGGTCGCCGAGCTGCTCGAACGTCAGGAAGAACATGTCGTAGGCCGGGCCCTTGTCGAGGGCGATGACCGTGCCGATGTTCGACAGCGGGAAGCCCGTGCTGGCGTCATAGCCGGCGGCATTGACCACCGCATCGACGTTCGCGTAGGCCTGGCCGACCTTGGCCTCAGCACCGTTGATGCCGATACGCATGCCCTTGACGACGACATTGTCGGGCGTCACGGAGCCGTCGAGGCTGATGAATACCGGCTTCTGGAACAGGTATGCATAGCTGTCGAACTGGCTCACCTCGAACATGACGTAGCCCGCCGGCACGCCGGTGATGTCGGTGACGTTGAACAGCAGGTAGAACTTCTCGCCGACACCGGCGTCGAAGTTCTGCTGGATCTGCTCAGGCGTCAGCGCGCGGTTGTGGATGGCCACCAGGCGCATCACACCCGTCCACTGACGGTCACTGGAGACCTCGTTGCCGAGCACCAGCGCGAAGGTGTCGTTCCAGTCCGCCAGCGTACCGGGTGGCTGCGGATCCGGATCGGTTACCAGCTGGCCGTTGACGTAGATCTTGCGGCCGTCCACCGGATTGTAGGTGGCCACCACGTGCTGCAGCGTCGCCTGCAGGACTTCGTCCGCGGACGGCGTGGACAGCGCCGGATCGCCGTTGGCGTCGGTGGATGCCGAGCGGTTGAAGAAGTCGTAGTCGTACATCGTCTGGCCGAGCGTGAAGTTGCGGGTCATGGTGCCGCCCGAGTAGCTGACGATGTGCGAGTTCTCCTGCACCACGTTGGCCGGAGCGACCCATGCCTCGATCGAGTATTCGCCGGTGGCCTGGATCAGCGTGTTGAGCTTGGCGCTGGAGGCCGTGGAGCCCTGCAGCCTTGCCGCCCATGCCGACCTTGACGCCCCAGCCGCCGACCCAGGTCACATCACCCGCGAAGTTCAGGTTGATGGCCGGTTCGACGCCGGAAGTGTCGTAGGTCACCGTACCGGTGCCGGTCTTGAACTCGTACAGCGCGATCAGGTTGCTGTCGTAGCGGTTGCCGCCGCTGGCGACGGTGCCGTCGTACAGCGTGAGCGCCTTCGAGAGCACCAGGTTCGGATCGACTTCCGTCAGCGGGATGCCGTCGGCGAAAGCCTGGATGGCGGCCTCCATCTCGTTGGAGTTCTGGGTGCAGTTGTCCCAGCAGTTGTGGAACTCGTCCCGCAAGCGGACCACGAAGCGCGAGTCCGCCGGCGTGTCCAGGTTGATCTTGGAGCGCGCCGCGGAGTACGCGATGTCGATGTCGCCCTCGGCGAAGAACGGCGACTGCGGCGTGTTCGATGACGACACGTGGCAGCGGCTGCAGTATTCCTCGAGCACTGGATAGATGGTGCTGGCGAACAGCGCCGAGTCCGCCGGGAACGACTTGCTGGCGCCGACGTCGCGATCCGGCGGCGGCTGCAGCACGATCTGGCGCGTGCCGCCGACGGTGGCGCCCGCCCAGTTGCGGATCCACACCGTCAGCTGGTCGGCACAGGCCGAGTCGTTGGCGAGCCAGCAGTTATGCCCGCCGCCGACCTTGGTGACCATGCGCGAAGCGGCCGGGTTGTTGAGATCCACGACCGTGTTGGCCTCCGCGTAGGCGAGGTTCACGTCGTCGCTGCGCACGAACTGCGGCGACTGGTCGCCCTGCACGTGGCACTGGCCGCAGCGGTTGGCGCTCATCAGGTTGTCCCAGACATTCAGCTTGAATGCCTGCACGTCCTGGCTGGCCGGCGGCGGGCCCTTGTAGCCGGCCGGGGTCGGCGGTGCCACCACCGGGTTTTCGACCGTTGGTGCGCCACCGCCACAGGCCGCGGCCAGCAGGCCGAGACCGGCGACCACCAGAGCCGCGCGGGCGCGACGGAGTGAGAAGGCTCCAATACCGTTCATGACCGTCTCCTCACTGGCCCATGCAGTAGGTGGCGCCATCGGCGAACACCTGCTTCAGGCTGTAGTTGCTGTTGCGGAACGAGGCGACCATGGACGCCACCTGGGCGCGGTCGGCCGCGTTGTTGGGCGAGCGCAGGCACACGGTGCGGAACACCTTCTCCACCTGGCACGAAGCGAAGGCCTCGCTGTTGGCGAATTCCTCGCCCAGCGACTTGGCGCCGACGCCGCTGCCGGGACGGTTCGGATCCCAGCCGAGCAGCGCGTTCTGGCCCTTGCGCCAGTAGTTGCTCCAGCTCTCGTCGGGCGTGACGAATCCGGGCCGGAAGGTGTCCTCGTTATTGAAGTACTTGGGCTGCGGCTGACCGCCCGTGTACACCAGCCGGCCGGTGTTCTCGTCAAAATCGTAGAAGGCGAAGGCCTGGGCCATCGGATCCATGCCGGAATGGCAGCCTACACAGTTGTTGAGGAACAATCGGCTGTCACCGCCCGGGCTGCGGCTCACGTCCTGCCGCACGCGATCCGGCGAGCGGGAGTTGTCCTGCAGTTCCTCGAGGTCGTGACACATATGATTGATGAGCGTGAAGCGGAACATCGCGCGGTTGGTGCCATCGATGAAGAAGGCCTCGGCGGCGGCGCGAGTCGTCATGACGCCCGCCGTTGCGGCCGCCGGGAGCCCGTAGACGGAAGACTGCGTGCGGCGCTCGAGCCCGTCCTTCAGGTCGACGTTGTTGCGCTCCATCTGCGCGTAGTGGTCGTTGTTCGAAGCCGACACGGCGGGCAGGCCGAGATTGCTGCGGCCCGTGTACAGGATGTCCGCCGACAACAGCTCGTTCATGGGAACGTCGTCGCGGACCATGCCGACGAAGGTCGCGACGTAATCGTTGAGCGGCGCGAACACCGTCTGGTCACGGTTGGTCCAGGGCATCGCCAGGTTCTTCAATGTGACCGAGTAGAAGGCGGGGTGCTCCATGGCGCGCAGCGCGGCGCTCATGGTGTCACCCGAGGCGATGTCCGCCTCCATGGCCGCGAGCGTGGCCGCATCCGGCGGTACGCCGACGATGCGGTCGTGCATCCGCTTGGCCTGTTCGCGCGGACCGGCCTGCGCCGCACCGACCGCCATGACGGCGAGTAGTGCGACGAGAGTTCCGCGTACGGCAACTGAAACTTCTTTACGACGATCGAATTGCATTTCTGTGCTCCACTCACGCGCAGCATTCGCGAGTTGCGGACGACTATATCGACGAGTCGCCGGATGGGTAATGTCTCTGAACTGCGACATTCCACTGCAAGGCGCTTCAGGCTAGGCTGCACTACGTCGCAACATGCACATGCGCCGCGTCGTGCACGATTGAAGAGGATCGATAGGCGCGAGTTTCGTGACTTAACTCACGAAAAGCCGTGTGGTTGCAGCAGCGCCCGGTGCGGGCGAGGAGCGAGCTGAGATGCGTGTCACGAAATCGTCAATCTACGCAATCGCCGTGTGTGCAGCCGCTCTTGCGGGTTGCCAGAGCGGCAGCGAGGGCGGCGTGAATATCGGCAGCGGCCAGGCACCGGACCCGGTCGTGCTCGACTTCCCCATCGCCTACGTCAAGCGCGCGGTGCCCACCGGCGAAGAAGACGCCCGCGAGCTGCGCACCTTCCAGGCAGGCGCAGACCTGTTTCTGCGCGATCGCGCATCACCCACCGCGATCGAACGCAACATCACGTTCGACGTGACCAACGGCGAATGGGACGTTCGCGACGTCGACGTGTCATTCGATGGCGAGAAGCTGGTGTTCGCCATGCGTCCGCCGATCATCGAGAACGCCGACGAGAGCGAGCAGCCCACCTGGAACATCTGGGAGTACGACCGCACGACCGACACGCTGCGTCGCGTCATCACGTCCGACCTGGTGGCGGAGGAAGGCCACGACGTCGCGCCTCACTATCTGCCGGACGGCCGCATCGTCTTCTCGTCGACGCGGCAGCGCCAGTCCAAGGCTGCGCTGATCGACGAAGGCAAGCCGCAGTTCTCGGCCGAGGACGAAGACCGCAACGAGTGGGCATTCGTGCTGCACGTCATGGATGCGGATGGCTCGGGCCTCAGGCAGATCTCCTTCAACCAGAGCCACGACCTCGATCCGAGCGTGCTCAACGACGGACGCATCATCTTCTCGCGCTGGGACAACGCCGGCCCGAGCGGCATACACCTGTATACGGTCAACCCCGACGGCAGCGGGCTCGAACTCGCCTACGGCGCCAACAGCCACGACACCGGCCCGCAGGGCGAGACCATCCAGTTCCTGTCACCGCGCGCCCGGCCGGACGGCCGGGTGGTGACCCTGGTGCGCCCGTTCGCGGACACGGAACAGGGCGGCGATGCCGTGGTGATCGACGTCGGCACCTACGTCGAGAACACCCAGGCCACGCTCGCCAACGCCGGCATGACCGGCCCGGCCCAGGCCAAGCTGACCTCGAATGCCGTCAGTCTCATCGAAGGTCCGTCGCCCGGCGGCAGGTTCGCCTCGGTGTACCCGCTGTGGGACGGCACCGACCGGCTGCTGGTGAGCTGGTCGATCTGCCGCGTGCAGGACCAGACGCGCACCCTGCCCTGCACCACGGCGGACCTGTCGGATCCGAATCTGGTGACCGCGCCACCGCTGTACGGCGTCTATATCTACGACCCGCGCGACGTCACGCAGCGTCCGGTGTTCCAGCCGGTTGAAGGCTTCATGTTCACGGACGTGGTGGCCATGCAGCCGCGCACGCCGCTGCCGCCGGTGGTGCTCGACGCCGTCGCCGGCGTCGACTATGACGCGCAGCTCGCGACCGAGAATGTCGGCATCGTGCACATCCGCAGCGTCTATGACTTCGACGGCAACGACACCGCCCCGGGCGGCATCACCGTCGTTCGCGACCCCGGCGTGACGACCGCCGACCAGCGCCCGGTCCGCTTCATTCGCATCGAGAAGGCCGTGAGCCTGCCCGACGACGAGGTCCGCGACTTCGACAACTCCGCCTTTGGTCGCTCGGGCGGCATCATGCGGGAGATCCTCGGCTACGCGGCGGTCGAGCCGGACGGCTCCGTGCAGGTTAAGGTCCCGGCCGGGGTCGCCTTCGGCATCACCATGCTGGATGCCCAGGGCCGCCGCATATCGACCCGGCACCGGAACTGGCTGCAGGTGCGCGCCGGCGAAGTGGTGACCTGCAACGGCTGTCACGTGCCCCCGTCGGCCCAGCCGCCGGGCGCGCCCGTGGTGTCGCATGGACGCAGTGGACTGTTCGCCTCGGCCAATCCCGGCGCGCCCACCTCCGGCATCCAGTTCCCGAACACGGATCCGGCGCTGTTTGCGGACCAGGGCGAAACCATGGCGGAGACCCGCACGCGGATCAGCTGCCAGACGGACTGCGCCTCGCTGACGCCCAGCGTCGACGTCGTCTTCGAGGACGTCTGGACAGACCCGGCTGTGCGCGCGCCAGACCCGTCATTCGCATATCGCTACGCCGATCTGCAGACACCGGCGCCCACGGCACCGGCCTGCCTCAGCAACTGGTCGTCGCTGTGCCGGATCACCATCCACTATCCCGACCACATCCAGCCGCTGTGGGATCTGACCCGCCAGATCCTCGATGTGGACGGGGTGACGGTCCTCGAGGACCGGTCGTGCCTGGCCTGCCACACGCCCACGGACGCTGCCGGGATGCCACAGGTGCCCGCCGGGCAGCTGGACCTGCGCGGCGAGCCCTCCCCGGAAGAGGCCGAGCATTTCATCTCGTTCCGCGAACTTATGTTCACTGACAACGCCCAGGAAGTTAACATGGGCGCGCTGCAGGACATCCTGGTGCCAGGACCGCCGGACCCGGTGACGGGCGACCCGACGCTCGTTCCGGTGCCGGTGGCGCCGTCGATGAGCCCAGGTGGAGCCCGGGCATCGGCACGGTTCTTCAGCAGGTTCGACGCCGGCGGAACCCACGCCGGCTATCTGACCGAGGCGGAACTGCGGCTGATTTCCGAGTGGCTGGACATCGGTGGACAGTATTACAACGACCCGTTCCGAGCCCCTGAGAACTGAGTCCGTGCGGCTTCTGGCCATTCTGTTGCTGGGCCTGCTGCCGGGCCTGGCGCCGCTGGTTGCCAGCGCGGCTGCTGAGGCGCCGCCGCGCGTCACCGTGGCGGATCCGTTCCTGGAGCTGCACACCGGTCCGGGGCGCGGCTTCCCCATCACCTATGTGGTCGAGCGTGGCGCCGACGTCGAGGTGCTCAAGCGGCGCACCGACTGGTTCAAGGTGCGGGCGGACGGCGGCCTGGAAGGCTGGGTGTCCCGCGCGCAAATGGCCCAGACCCTGACCGAGCTCGGCGAGCCCCTGCCGATCAACGACCCGCAGCGCGAGGACTTCGGCCTGCACCGGCGCGAGCTGGGCGTACTGACGGGTGATTTCGAGGGAGCCAACGTCATTACCGCGTATGGCGCCTACACGCTGAACCCGCTGCTGAACGTCGAGGTCCGGCTGTCGCAGCTGCTCGGCAATTCGTCGAACGGCTGGATCGTGGCCGCCGGCGTGTCGCACGTGTTCCGTCCCGACTGGCGGGTGGCGCCATTCGTGTCGCTCGGCACGGGGCTGATCCGGCTGGAGCCGAAGGGCACACTGGTGCAAACGCTCGACCGCGAGGACCAGCTGGCCTACGTGGGCGGCGGATTCAAGGCGTATCTGTCCAGGAGATTCATCCTGCGGGCTGAATACAACAAGTACCTGGTCTTCACCGACCGGGACGAAAACGAGGATGCTAACGAATGGAAGGTCGGCTTCGCGTTCTTCTTCTGACGGCGGCATTGGCGCTGTCGGGCTGCGGCCTGTTCCGGTCGGGTGAACAACCCGCGGAAGGCGCCAATGTACCTGTCGACGCCGACGCGCCGGTCGAGCAGGCCTCGGTCATCACGCCGGAGGTGCGCCGGCGCGAAATCAAGCAGGCCCGTATCGATACGGAGAACTGGGAGCTCGGCGGCTACATCGGCTCCATCTCCGTCGAGGATTTCGAGGTCAATGTCCTGTACGGAGCCCGTGCGGCCTACCACATCAGCGAAGACTTCTTCGCCGAGGCGATTTATGGCAGCGCGGACGCGGGGTTGAGCAGTTTCGAGCGCCTCAGCGGATCTTCACCCCTGTTGACCGATAGTGAGAGGAAGTTCAAGTACTACAGCCTCGGATTCGGATGGAATGTATTGCCTGGAGAGGTGTTCCTCGGGGGTAAGCGCGCGCTCAACAGCGCCGTTTACCTGACCGCTGGTGCGGGCAGCACGAGCTTCGCGGGCGACGATCGGTTCACATTGACCCTCGGCGCCGGTGCGAGAGTGCTGATCAAGGACTGGCTCGCGGCCCACCTCGACATCAGGGACCACATCCTCGAGGTGGACGTGCTCGGCGTGAACAAGCAGACCCACAACTACGAGGCGACGGTCTCCCTGACGGTGTTCTTCTAGTACCGAAATGGAGCTTCCGATGCGCGCGAACCGACTCATCAGCACGACCGCCGCCCTGCTTGCCGGCCTGGCCGTCGTCGCACTCCCCGCCGGTGCGGGCAGCAGCGTGGCGCCCGCGCCCAACTTCACGCTGCCGAAGCGTGACGGCGGCGCGGTCACCCTGAGCGACCTCAAGGGCCAGGTCGTGATGATCAATTTCTGGGCGAGCTGGTGCGGACCATGCCGCGCGGAGTTCCCGATCCTCGACGAGATGTACCGCAAGTACAAGCCGATGGGCTTCACCCTGCTGGGCGTCAATGTCGAGAGCGATATCGCCGACGCGGAACAGTTCCTGTCCAAGTTCCCCGTCTCGTTCCCCATCGCCTTTGACCAGGCGAATGAAGTCAGCGGCGCCTACGGCGTATCCGCGATGCCCACCACCCTGATCGTGGACCGCAAGGGCAACGTCCGCTGGCTGCATCGGGCCTACAAGCCGGGCGACGAGAACGAGTACCTCAACCAGATCCGGACCATGCTGAGGGAATGAACATGAAGGTCTTGCGCGCGTGTCTGCTGCTGGGCTGCACCTTCCTGATGGCCGCCTGCGGCCGGATAGAACCTTGGGTGAAGCCGTACGAACGGGAGAACCTCGCCGACCCGATCATGTCCTGGGACCGCGATCCGGTCTCCTCTTCCTACGTCCGCCACGTCTACGAGTCGCGCGAAGGTTCGCGCGGGGCGGTGGGCGGCGCCGGCGGCGGCTGCGGCTGCAACTGACCATGCGCGTGCTCCGCATAGCGGCGATCGCACTGGCCGGCGTGCTCTCGACGCCGGCCTGGAGCGCCGTGCTGCCCGATGACCGCGCCGACGTGATGTTTCACCTCTATGACGGCGGTGGCGTAACCATCGACGGCCCGTCAGTGCTGGTCCTGAAGAAGTTCGAGGAGAAGTACGCGGTCAGCGCCAGCTACTACATCGACATGGTCAGCAGCGCCTCGATTGACGTGGTCACGACCGCCAGCGAATACACCGAGGAACGAACGCAGTACGGCATGGGATTGCAGTATCTGCGCGGCAAGGTGATCTACAGCGCCGGCTTCAGCAACAGCACCGAGAACGACTACGAGTCGAATACCGCCAGCCTGTCAATCAGCCAGGACATGTTCGGCGACTTGACCAGCGTCAGCCTCACCTACTCGCGGGGCTGGGACAAGGTGTTCCGGCGCAACGATGATGTGTTCTCGGACCGCGTCGACCGCAATGTGTACGGCATCGACATCACGCAGGTGGCCACCAAGGACCTGCTGCTGGGACTCTCCTGGGAGACCGTCGCGGAAGAGGGCTTCCTGAACAATCCGTACCGCTCGGTGCGCTACGTGAATCCGGAGGACCCGGGTTCATACCTGTACGAAGCCGAGCGCTACCCGCGAACCCGCACCAGCAATGCAATAGCCGTCCGCGGCCGCTACTACCTGCCCTATCGCGCGGCGCTGCAGGGCGAGTACCGCTTCTACACCGACACCTGGGGCATCCTCGGCCACACGGGTCAGGTCAGCTACACGCAGCCCTGGGGCGACAAGTGGATCTTCGACGCCCACTACCGCTACTACACCCAGCAGGCGGCCGACTTCTACAGCGACCTGTTCGCTCGCCCCAACTTCCAGAATTTCCTGGCGCGTGACAAGGAGCTGTCGACGCTGACGAGCCATACCATCGGGGTGGCGGCCAGCTACGACTTCAAGCTGCCCTGGGTGGAGTTCTTCCAGAAGAGCACGATCAACTTCAAGTACGACTTCATCCTGTTCAAGTACGACGACTTCCGCGACCTGCGGGTCACCGGCCTGGAGCCGGGCACGGAGCCGCTCTACGACCTGAACTCGAGCGTCGTGCAGATCTTCGTCTCGGGCTGGTTCTAGGCCAGGAATCGTCCCCGCTGGGACTGTCCCCGCAGGGGACTGTCCCCTGATGCGGCACTGAGGCGGGGACTGTCCCCGCAGGGGACTGTCCCCGTAGCGGCACCTTGACTGTCCCCGTTTAGGTACCCGCCAGGCTCGCCTCAGCAGGGCTCTCGTTTCGCAGGCGGGCGAAGACGACCCTGGCCCCAACCGCCGCGAGTTTGGCCTCCCGAACGGAGGAAGGGGCCACGGAAGTAGGGAGCCCGCCACGCGCGGCTACTGCGGTGCGGCGAACCCCGACGAGTACAGCACCTTGCCGTCCGGGCGCACGATGATCGCCTCGACCCCGTCGAGCCGCTCGATCAGCGCCATGCCGCGCTCCGGTCCCAGCACGAACACCGATGTCGACAGTCCGTCGGTCATGGTCGCGTTCGGGCCGACGATGGTCACTGATCGGACCTCGCCGGCGCTATGTCCCGTGCGTGGGTTGATGATGTGGTGGTAGCGCTGTCCATCTTCGTCGAAGTAGCGCTCGTAGTCGCCAGAGGTCGAGATCGCCGAGTCCTCCAGCGGCACCCGCGCGATGACCTTCTCCTTGTCGTCGGGATGGCGCAGGCCGACCACCCACGGCCGACCGAAGCGGTCGCCAGCGATGCGGCTGTCGCCCCCGGCGGTCACCGTCGCGTGATCGATACCCATGGCGCCCAGGATGGCTATCGCGCGATCCACGGCATAGCCTTTGGCAATGCCACCGAGATCGATGCGCACACCCGGCTGGGTGAAGCGCACGGTCGACGCCTCGCGGTCCACGACGACATGGCGATAGTCGACGGCCGGCAGTCCTGCCGACACCTGCGCCTCGGTCGGCTTCACGTGGTCGCGATAGTTGTACAGGTAGCCAACGCTGGCGTAGGTGATGTCGAACGCGCCATCGGTGAGCACGGAAAACTCACCGGCGCGCGCGATCAGCAGGGCGAGCTCTGGATCGACCTTCACGGGTCCCTGCGCCGCCTGCGCGTTGATCGCCGAGAGCTGGCTCTCGGGCTTGTAATGGGACATGAGCATGTCCACGCGGCGCATCTCGGCGAGCACCGCCTCGATCCCGGCGTCTGCCTGGGTCTGGTCCGTCGCCCAGAGCTCGACGGCGATGCGGGTGCCCATGATGGCCGCGTCGCGGTAGAACCACTCTGCCTGCGCCGGCGCAGCCAGCAGCATCAGCATTGCGGCAAGCGAGGGAATCGACCAGCGCATCACGCGTACCTCCGGGGCGGATGATAGCGGCAGGCGTGGCCGATCTGCTGACCCCTGCGTCGCAGAGCGGCTACACTATGGGAAATGGCGCGCGCCTGCGGAACTCGCGCGCCGCCTGGCAGTCACGAGACTGGCATCACAGAAATTCAAGGAAGCCGCCATGCGCAAGATCGCGCTCTCCGCCCTGCTCGCCAGCACCCTGCTGGCCCTGCCCGCACTGGCCGCGAACCGCGAGGCCGCGCTGGTCGAGACCTCGCAGAAGGTCCTGGAGGACCTGCAGGCGATGCCCGACCTGCGCGTCCCGGACTGGCTGCTCGCCCGTGCCGAGGGCATCGCCATCCTGCCGGAAGTCGTCAAAGCTGGACTGATGATCGGTGGCCGCGGCGGCACGGGCGTGCTGCTGGTCAGGCAGCCGGACGGACGCTGGAGCAACCCGCTGTTCGTGGGTATCGGCGCGGGCAGCATCGGCTGGCAGTTCGGTGTGCAGGCGGCGGACGTGGTGCTGGTGTTCACCACGCGACAGAGCGTCGAGGGCATCACCGACGGCAAGCTGACGCTCGGCGGCGACGCGTCAGTGGCGGCCGGCCCGGTCGGGCGGACCGCCTCGGCGGCCACCTCGGTCACCCTCGATTCCGAGATCTACTCCTACTCGCGCACCACCGGCCTGTTCGCTGGCGTGTCGCTCGAGGGGAGCTATCTGTTCATCCGCAAGAGCGCCAACCAGCGCTTCTATGACAAGGTCAGCGTGACCGCCTCGCAGATCATCGCGCCCAGCGCGGCACTGGCGCCGGCCCCGGCCCCGGCGCTGATCGCGCAGGTTGCGCGCCTGACTGGCGACGCCGCAGCCGCGACCCGCGCGGCGGCGCCGGCCGAGACGGCTCCCGCCACCACCGCCGCGCCGCAGCCCGTTGCGCCGCAGGGCGAGGCGCGCACGTTTCCCATGGCCGACCCGGAGCCCGGCACCGAGCCGCGCTGACACTCTGCGGAGCTCTCACCCATGAAGATCGGTTTCGTAGGACTGGGCACCATGGGGCAGCCCATGGCGCAGAGGCTGGCCCGGGCGGGCCACGAGGTGCTCGGTTGGAACCGGACCCGCCCGCGCGGTGACCGTCGCGGCGGCGAGTCTTTCCACAGCGTCGGCACGGTGGCGGAAGCCTGCCAGGGTGACGTGCTGATCACCATGGTCAGCGACGACGAAGCGGTCGAGGCAGTGCTCTACCACGACGGCCACCTGGTGACGGCGAGCAGCTCCGGGCTGATCCACATCTGCATGAGCACGATCAGCGACCGGCTGGCGATCAAGCTCGCGGCGGATCACAAGGGGCTCGGGCAGTCCTACCTGTCGGCGCCGGTATTCGGCGCGCCGGAAGCGGCCCAGTCGGGACGGCTGGTGATTCCCGTCACTGGTCCGACGGCGTCCTTCGAACGCGTCCGAGGCGTGCTACAGGCCATGGGCAGACCCGACTACCTGGGAGAGCAGGTCGAGGCCGCCAACGTGGTGAAGGCCGCCGGCAATTTCCTCATGGCCTCGGTGGTCGAGAGCCTGCGCGATGCCACCGCCCTGGTCCATGCAGCAGGGGTCGATCCGCGGGAGTTCACCGGCATCGTCACGCAGGCGCTGTTCCCGACACCCGTCTATCAGTACCTGGGCGGCATGCTGGCGAATCGCGAAGCCAAGCACGGGCCGCGCGTCCCCAATCCGTTCCTCAAGGCCGCCGATCAGTGCGTCGACGCCGCCACACGCCTGGGTGTGGACGTGCCTACCATCCGCCACGTCCGGGATCGCGGTTCAGGCTGATCGCGGGGCGGGCTGCGGCGGACCAGAATCCGCAAGGGGGGGTAAGAACAATGAAGACCGTACGGAAACTGCTGCTCGCACTGGCCGTGTTGGCGGGCATTTTCGTTATCGTCGGCTTGCTGCTGCCACGGCAGGTCGAGCTCGAGCGCTCAACCCGGATCGACGCCTCGCCCTCGCAGGTCTATGCGATGGTCGACGGCTTCGGACGATTCAACGATTGGTCGCCATGGGCCGGGCTCGACCCGGCCACTCGCTACGAGTACTCCGGTCCGGAGCGTGGCGTTGGCGCCCGCATGCGCTGGCAGAGCGACAGCCCGGAGGTTGGCACCGGCTCGCAGGAGATCATCGCAGCGGAGCCCGATCGCACGGTAACCACGCGGCTGGTCTTCGAAGGCCAGGGAGAAGCCCAGGCCGCCATGCGGCTCGAGCCAGACGGCAGCGGAACCCGCGCCACCTGGAGCTTCGGCATGGATCTCGGCATGAATCCGGTGACGCGCTGGATCGGCCTGATGATCCAGGGACCGGTCGGCGCCGACTATGAACGCGGGCTCGCCAGCCTGAAGGCGCTGGCCGAGCGGGAAGCTCGTGAGGCCGAGACGCCGGTCGAGACCGCGGAGCCGCCCGTAGCGGACGCCGCCAGCGGCTAAGCTTCAGGCGGCGTCCACGCCGAGACCGACCGGACAGACCACGCCCGTTCCCCCGAGGCCGCAGTAGCCGCGCGGGTTCTTCGCGAGGTACTGCTGGTGGTACTCCTCGGCGTAATAGAACGGCGGCGCGGGCAGGATCTCGGTGGTGATGCGGCCGCGGCCGGCGGTGGCCAGCGCTCCCTGGTAGGCCGCGAGCGACGCGGTCGCCGCCGCCTGCTGGGAGTCGCCATAGACGTAGATGGCGGAGCGGTACTGCGTGCCGACGTCGTTGCCCTGGCGCATGCCCTGTGTCGGATCGTGCGACTCCCAGAACACCTTGAGCAGCTCCGCGTAGGAGATCTCCTGCGGGTCGAAGACCACCTGCACCACTTCGGTGTGACCGGTCAGACCGCTGCAGACCTCTTCGTAGGTGGGATTCGGAGTTGCGCCGCCGGCATACCCGGCAGCCGTCACGAAGACGCCGGGCTGCTGCCAGAAGCGGCGTTCCGCACCCCAGAAGCAGCCGAGCCCGAACACGGCCCGCTCGAGACCTTGGGGAAACGGCGGCCGCATGGGGTTGCCGTTGACGTAGTGGCGTTCCGGTACCGGCAGCGGCGCCGCCCTGCCGGGCAGGGCCTGTCCGGGCGCAGGAATACTGGTGCTTCTGCCTATGGCCATGAGTCTGTCTCCGATGTTTCATCGCCATCGTAATGCCGGCGGTGGTCGAGAGCTACCACCGGCCACTTGTAGCGGCATGACCCTCAGGTATTCTGCGCAGTCCCTGTACAGGACGATGGACGCATGATCTCCGCGATAGAGTCCGTGACCCTCGGAGTGCACGATATCGACGCCGCGCTGGCCGTGTTCCGCGACGCCCTGGGCTACCGCGTGGAACTCGACGTCCGCGCCTCGGTCAGCCTGCTCGCCGCCTGGCAGCTACCGGTGCACGAGGACGTCCGCCTGGTGACCCTGTCGGCCGACGGGCACCCTTTCGGACGAGTCCGGCTGGCCCGATTTCCGGACGGCGTAGCGGCGCATACGCGCAGCGATCATGGCCATGGCGCCCCGGACAATCCGACCGATACCGGACCGCTCGCCCTCAACCTCTACACCGGCGCGCCCATCACGGCCGGAGTGGAGCGCCTCGCCGCCAGCGGCTGCCCCGCGCGCAGCGCACCCGAGCGTTTCGAAATCGGCCAGAACGACACCGAGGAAGTGCTGGTCACCGGGCCGGCGGACGTCCCGCTGCTGCTGATGGTCGGACACGCCCACGCGGCCGGCAAGCGCCGCTTCGCACCGGCGGTCGGCGCGTTCAGCGAAGTCGCGACGGTCTCCGTGGTCTCGGCGGACCTCGACCGGTCACGGCGCTTCTACGAGGAAACGCTCGGTTACGTGCACGAAGGCACGGATGTCGAGTTGCGTGGCGCCCACCGGGATGCCGCCTGCAGGGTGTTCGGTGTGCCCGAGGGCACAAGGGTGCATATGGCGATGTATCGGGAGCGACGCCAGCCGTCGGGCAAGATCGTGCTGGTGAACTTCTATGAGCGCACCGGTGGACCGCTATCGAATCCGATGCGCCCCGGTCAGCGCGGGCTCGCGCTGATCACCTGCCGGTGCCCCAACCTGGAGGCGTTGTCGGGGCGGCTAGGCAGGTCGGGCGGGCAGGTCGAGTCGTTCATTCAGCACGTCGCGGTCGACGCCGGCGTTCCGTGCCGCGTGATGCTGGTGCGGGGACCTGACGGCGAGTTGTTCGAACTCGTCGAGCACTGAAGGAACAGTACTCAGAAGCTGAAGGCGAAGCCCGCCAGCAGTTCGGCCTGGAATAGCGACGAGCCGCTGGCGACGATCGCACAGAAGCCGTCGCCATTGTCGCTCCGGCAGAAGATCGAGGTGTCGGACTCGATGGCGGTAAGGTAGCCGCGCGCCTCGACGCGGAACGCGAAACGTTCCGACACGGGCACAGCCAGTCCCAGCGCCAGCGAACCGGAAAAGCGGGTGCGTGTGCTGAGACCGGCGCTGGACGGGGAGAAGCGCGTGGCGCCGAGACCGCCCGCCAGGTAGGTCTGGACGCGTCCTGCATCGTCGATCGGTACGGTTCCGCCGATGTGCAGATACTCCACATCGACGTCGAGACTGCCTCCGGCATCCTGGATCTCCGAGTTCTGGCGGGAGTACCACAGCTGCCAGAAGCGATCGTCGCCCTCGTCGTAACGCAGCTCCAACGCCAACGCCAGGCTGCCCCCTCCTCCAGGTCGCGATCCGCGCCGGTCGCCCGATCCTCGAGACTGCCGCCGACGCGCAGGCCCCCGTAGGGAACGACCTGCAGCAGCGGGCTGGCGTCCGCCAGCGCCGCGACAGGAGGAAGGGTTGAGGCCGCGACGACCGCTGCGAGAACGATGGACCGCATGAACTGCCTCTCGTGGATGATGATCCCGGCACATCACCGGCCGAGCAAAGCCAGAAACAGAAGCATAGCAAGACCCGCGCCAGGCCGGATCCGTGCCGATCTTCAGCCGCCAGTGGGGCTGGCCCCGGCAGCCCTGCTAGAGTTCCGCCGTGACCACCTCTGCCAGCACCCCGCGGATCCGCCTGACCCAGTTGCTCTTTACCCTGGTGATTGCGGCGACGGCGCTGACTGGCGGCCGCGCCTTGTCTGGCGCCCCCGGCGCACTGGCGCAGTTCGGCGGCGGCCTGCTGGTGGTCGCCGGAACGCTGTGGCGGCTTTGGGCATCGGTGTTCGTCGCGGGTCGGAAGGACACGGAAGTCGTTATTGACGGGCCCTATGCGGTCTGCCGTCATCCGCTCTACCTTGGATCTCTTCTGGCTGTACTGGGAATCGGCCTGTTCACCCGCAGTGTCGTCCTGTCCGGTCTGTTGCCCTTGCTGTTCGGAATCGTCTTCGCCTTCACGATACGTCGCGAGGAACGCTATCTGGAACAGCGCCATGGCGATGTCTGGCGGCGCTATCGCGAGACGGTGCCGGCACTGTGGCCTCGATTCTCGAACGCCCGGCCCCTGTCATCACGAATGCTGAACGTCACGATCTATCGCAAGGCGTTCCTCGACGCGGCGTCGATGCTTGCGCTGCTGATGATCGTGATGGCGCTGGACGCCCTGCGCGAAGCGGGCGCCTGGCGCACCCTGGCGGCGCTGCCGTGACCAGCCCGGCACTCAAGACCGACCTGTTCGGCACCATACGCATGGAGAAGTTCGACGGACGCGACTGCGTCGTGCGCGACTTCGGTACAGCCCGCTGGTGGCTCAAGCCGCTGGCTGCCCGGCTGGCGCGCCGGGAAGCCCGCGCCCTGCTCGCCCTCGCCGGCATGCCGGGTGTGCCGCGGCTGCTGCGCCTCGAGCGCGGGCGACTGGTGCGCAGCTACCTGCCAGGCGTGCCGATGCAGCGGGCGCGGCCGCAGGATGCCGCCTACTATCGGGAGGCGTTGCGACTGCTGGTGCGGATGCACCGGGCGGGCGTCGCCCACAATGATCTGGCGAAGGAGCCCAACTGGCTGGTGACGCCGGACGGGCGGCCCGCACTCGTGGACTTCCAGCTGGCAACGGTGTCACCGCGACGCGGGCCCATGTTCCGCATCCTCGCGCGCGAGGACGTTCGACATCTGCTCAAGCACAAGCGGACCTATCGGTCCGGGCACCTCACCGGGCGGCAGCAGCGTATGCTGTCGACGCCTTCCGGCTTGTCGCGGCTGTGGAAGGCCACCGGCAAGCAGGCCTACCTGTTCGTCACGCGCGGCGTGCTGGGCTGGGCGGATCGTGAAGGCGCCGGAGATCGCCGCTTGCCATAGCGCAGTAGCAACTCAGTGGGGCCGGTCAGCCCAGCAGACCCTCGTGCGCGAACACGCGTCGCAGGAAACTCAACGGCATGTTGCCGGACACCAGGTAGACCTGGTGGAAGCGCGCGGTCGAGCTCGACGCCGGACAGGCCGCTCGCGGCAGCGACATCGCGTTTGAGGTCCCACACCATCCGGTTGCCGGTCAGGTAGCTGAACGGATAGCCGCGTTCCTGGCTGTACCAGTTCAGCTCGGCCTGTACCCGCCCGGGCACGAATCCGGTCACCGCGGTCAGCAGATTGCCGGCCGCTTCGAACGGATCGTCACTGCTGAGATCGCAGGGTACGCCGATGTCGATGAAGTCCTTCTCCCCGGTCATGAAGAACAGGTCGATGGCGACCCGCGCTCCGATGCGACTGATGTCGCGCTTGCCGACGAAGCGCGCCTCGTCGGTCAGCTCGCCCATGTACCCCATGTCGAGCATGTAGTCCTCGAGCATGGTGGTCCAGCCCTCGGCATGATGCATGCCGTCGTAGTGCCGCCGGATGATCGAGGGGTGCAGCGACGGCCGTGGCCAGCTGTAGATGATGCCCGGGGATCCCCTCGTGGATCATCATGCCGGGGATCGACAGTTCGGTGTGCTCGCCGCGAGCTCCTCGGACAGCGTCAGGTACACGAGACTGGTGCGCACGCCCGGGCGGAACGCCGGCGGCGGCATCATCGCGCCCGGCCGGGATGCTCGGCATCATGAAGCCCGGGCGTGCGCATGATGCGCAGGTCCTGCTCCGCCGGAACCGGGAATAGCTCGCGTGCCGTGATGAACTCGTCGATGCGGCGCCGTTCCGCCTCGTAGCGGTCGAGAATCTCCTCGAGCCGTCCGTCTGGAGGCTCCACCCGGTAGCGATGCGGCAAGAAAACGCGTGACGTCGTCGGCCGAGCTGTCGCCCGCCAGCCCGTACTTGGCGACCAGACGGCCTCGCAGGCTATCGACCACCTCACCGTCTCGGCCAGGAACTCGCGCGCCATCACATGGAGCTCTTCGAGGCTTCGATCGATGCCCTTGAGCGCGACGATACGGCGCGCATCGACCTCGTCGAGATGCAGCTGTCGGGTCGTCGGCAGGGCGGCGAGGCGCGACGCATAGGCCCGCAGGGCGGCCTCGGCGGCCCGGCTGGCCGTCTCCAACCGCGCACGGCCTCTCCACCCGATCTCCCCGGCCCAGCCACGCAGTGTCGCGAACAGCTCCGGCAGCTCCGCCACCTTCTGCAGGTCCATGGAGACCCACCGCGCGAGCGGCGTGTCCAGCCGGGCCAGCAGGGAATCCAGGTACTCCGGAACGCCCTCGAGGCGGCGGGTGATGGTCATCGAGCCGCTCGGCGGGCTCACGCGGATCGTTCACGAACTGCAGGAAGATGCCGTCCCCCAGGTCGTCGCCGGCCGAAGGCAGCTGTGCGGCGCGGGTGCGCCCGTTGAAGGCGTAGGTCGCCTGGTGAATGCGCGCCTGCAGCGTCAGGCGCGCCAGGTCCGCGTCGAGGGCCCGGTCGAAGTCGAGCGAATCGCGATCGATGGCGTCCAGGCGCCCGAGCAACTCGGACGCGCGGCGCGTTCGTGCCTCGAGCGCACCGGCCGAGGGGTCCGGCAACTCGTCGAGCCGCTGCTCGACCCCGACGCTGACGCAGGTGTTGGGGTCCTCCAGCAGATGGGCGTGGAAATCGAGAACGAAGTCGTCAAAGCGTGCGGACACTGTGCTCTCCCGGCGGTCAGGTCGTGTAGCCTGTCACGGTCCGCCGGATCCGGCCAGCGGCAACCGCCTGCGTGAGGCGGCGATTGGAGCGACCGGGCGTTTGGTCTATCTTTGGCACACCCGTGTTCCTGCTGACCTTGTTACCGAGCCATGAGCACCTGTCACCCGCACAACCTCAACCAGCCGATCCCGACCCGCCGTCCCTTCGGCATCCGCGTCGGCCTCAAGCCGGGCGACCCGTTCGCGAAACTGGTGGCCAACGACTGGCATCGGGAGCACTGGTTCGCCACCGAGCGCGAGCGGGACGAGGCGCTGGAGGAAATGAGCGGCCGTTATCTCTTCTTCCGCCCCGGCGACCAGCCCTCGCTGACCTTCGAACGCATCAGCCGCGAGTAGCGCGCTGCCGATTACCTCAGCCGGCCGAGCAGCAGGTAGAGCGAACTGCTACCACCCTCCTCGATGCCGGCGGCCAGGTAGATCGGACCCAGCGGCGTGTCGATACCGACGAACAGCGCGCCATTGAGCAAAGCGGAGCTGGCGCTGATGTCGCCGCGCCGTTGCCAGACATTGCCCAGCTCGAGCGACAGGCCGGCATAGGTCGGCACGTTCAGGAACCCCTCGCCGCCGCCGCCGACCCGCCAGTAGTACAGCCCGCGCGCGATCGCGAAATGCGGTCCGCTCAGCGAGTCGACGACGCGCCCCGAAAGATTGAACAGCCCGCCGAGCGTATAGAAGTCCTGCACGGCGTTGCGCGGCCCGCTGAGATTGGTGCCACCCGTCAGCCACAGCACACCCGTATGGCGTCCAACGGAGCGCGCCAGCAGCCCGTCGATCGTCAGGCGGTCCGCGTCGTAGTCCGCGCCGAGTGACTCGCGACCGCCCGTCCACTCTAGTGTCAGCGACTGGCCGTCACGGGGAAAATACACGCTGTCCAGTTGATCCAGCCCGAAGCGCGCGAACACATCGCCCTGCTCGACGTCGATACGGGCCGGAATGCCGCCATTGACGTCGCCGATGCGCACCCTCGCCGAACCGCTGGCGCGACGTACTCCGACCCGCAGCTCGCCCCAATTCTCGAGTTCGCGTCCGATGTCGAGACCAAAGCCCGAAGACCTGATCCGGTACTCGGCAAGGCGCTGGTCATCCTCGATGAAGTCGAAACTGCGGCGCTCGACTTGCGCACGCGGCGCCACGAACCACTGCGACGCCGGCGCGAGCGGCTGATAGATCTCCGCGAGCAGGAGCGGATCCTCACCCGTCTTGATGTCGAGCTGCAGTTCGCCACCATAGCGATTGATCTCGGTGAACAGCAGGCGCGCACCGGCGCTGAAGCTGTTGCCGCCCTCGAAGTCATCCTGCAGTTCGAGACCAAATCGCAGGTAGTTGGGTCCCCAGCTCTTGGGCCTGGCGGCGACCTCTAGCCCGGCGCGGTCCTGTTCGTCGCGCACCAGCCGGTAGTCCAGCGTCTCGAAACGCCCGTCGCCATACAGCCGGGTGAGCGCCCTGGCGGTCTGGCCGGCGCTGAGCGGTGCACCGACCAGGCCACCCAGCGCGCGGTCGATCTCCGGCCGATAGCGCTGCGAATCGAGGTCGGCACGGACGAACTCGACCAGCGGCGGCTCGGCGGAATGGCCTTCGCGGCGGGCCACGCGCTGCGCCCAGGCGTCCGCCGGCAGTGCGAGGGCCTGCAGTCGCTCTGCCCCGGCCTCACCCGCGGCGACACCCCGTTTCAGGAAGAGATCCACGCGCCTGAAATCGAGCGAGGACATCGTCGCCGAGCGCCGGCTCGAGCAGCACATCCTGCGGCCCCAGCGCGGCGCGCTGGCGCCGCGGTCTCGCGCAGCATCATGATCGAGATCATCTGGTTCGACACGGCGAACGCCGAATCGAGGTCACGGCGTCCGACCGGCTGGAAACCCACGTCGACGGCGATCACGACGTCGACGCCGAGCGTCCGCGCGACGTCCACCGGCAGGTTGGCGACGAGGCCACCGTCCACCAGCAGCCGGCCTTCGATCTCCACTGGGGCGAACACACCGGGCGCCGACATGCTGGCACGCAGCGCGGTGGTGAGGTCGCCGCGCGACGAGCACGACGCGCTCACCGGTCTCGAGGTCGGTCGCGACGGCGCGGAACGGGATCGGCAGCCGGTCGAAGTCGCCGATCTCGGCACGCCGCACGCGTCTCGCGCCGCAGGACCTGGGTGAGCTTCTGGCCCTGGATCAGGCCGCGCGGCATCCGGAACCGGCGCCCCTGAACGCCGAGCGGCAGGCGCACGAGATACTCGCGATCGTCCTGCTTGCGGCGGAAACCGAGGTCTTCGCGCGGCGAGCGGTCACTGAACGCCTGTTTCCAGTCGAGCGTCTGCACCAGCTCCTCGATCGCGTCCGCCGGCAGGCCCGCCGCGTACAGCCCGCCGACCACGGCACCCATGCTGGTGCCGACGATGACATCGACCGGGATGCGCATTCTCCTCCAGCGCGCGGAGGACGCCGACATGCGCGACGCCGCGCGCTCCGCCACCGGAGAGCACCAGCCCGATGCGCGGACCCTGCTGAACATCGACTTCCGATGCGCCAGCAGCACCGGCCAACAGGCCGGCGCATAGCAGCGTGCAGCTGTAGACGAAGACTTTCATGTTCGGTGAACTCCGCCGCGCAGATGGTATCACCTGAACTGGACAGCGCCCGGCAGCGCGTGGATCCCGGCTGATACTTGGGCGATAATCCTGGTTCGCTCTCCGCGACCACGTCCTTATTTCCCATGCAGCAACGGCATTCAGACTCGCGATCGCACCCCTCGCGCTTGCGCTGCTCGCCGGTGGCCCGTCGGCCGGGAGCTGGAGGAAGTGCTGGTCACCGCGACCCGGCTCGACGCCTCGGCTCGCGACTACGCCGGGCAGCGCGACACGGCTCGACGCGACCACCCTGGGTGAGATCGGCCGCAACCCATCACTCCGAGGTCATCAACCAGGTTCCCGGCGCCTTCATCCAGCGCGGCAGCGGCCAGGAATCGCTGACGGCGCTGCGCTCGCCGGTGCTGACCGGCGCCGGGTCCTGCGGCGCGTTCCTGTTCCTGGAAGACGGCATTCCGTTGCGGCCGGTCGGCTTCTGCAACGTCAACCAGCTGTTCGAGGTGAATTCGGAACAGGCGGCGGCGATCGAAGTGCTGCGTGGACCCGGCACGGCCCTGTATGGCTCGAATGCGGTGCACGGCATCATCAACGTGCTGAACCCCGGCCCGGCGGACCTGCCGGCCGCCAGCCTCGGAGTGGAAGCCGGCGAAGCCTCATATGTGCGTCTCAAGGGCGCCGTCAGCGGCGCCACGCCCTGGGGCGAAGCGGGCCTCGTCGCGCACGCGACCCATGACGGCGGCTGGCGCGAGCAGACCGGCTTCGACGAGCAGAAGATCGCCGCGTCCCTGTTGCGCCCGCTGGGTCGCGGCACGCTGACGCTGCGGCTGAACGGCACCAATCTCAATCAGGAGACAGCCGGCTTCATCGTCGGCCAGGACGCCTATCGTGACGCCGCGATTGCGCGCTCCAACCCGAACCCGGAGGCGTTCCGCGACGCCTGGAGCCTGCGTGGCAGCGCGCACTACGCCACGGTAACCGAAAACGGCGATGCCGTGGACGCCCGCGTGGTGCTGCGCAGCTCGCGGATGGAGTTCCTGCAGCACTTCCTGCTCGGCCAGCCGCTCGAGCGCAACGGCCAGGACAGCGTCGGCCTGCTGTTGTCGCGCAGCCTGGCCACGCCATCCGGGGGCGAGGTCATCCTCGGGCTGGATAGCGAGTTTGCGAACGGCTTCCTGATCGAGGATCAGGACGACCCGACGACCGGCGGGCCCCCGGCGGCGATCGCTATCCGTCCTGCCGGGCTGCACTACGACTACGAGGTGAACTCGATGCTCGTGGCGCCGTATGTGCAGTGGCAGCAGCGCCTGTGGGAGCGGCTGACGCTGACCGCCGGGCTGCGCCTGGAGTGGCTACGCTACGACTACGACAACCGTATGCTGGACGGCGACACGGACGAGAACGGTGTGCCGTGCACGCCAGGGCCCTGCCTGTACTCCCGGCCCGCCGATCGCAGCGATCGCTTCGCGAACCTTGGCCCACGCCTGGGTGCGAGCTGGCGCCTGGGCGAGTACAGCGCGCTGTGGACTTCGCTGACGCAGGGCTTCCGTCCCCCGGAGGCCACGGAACTGTACCGGCTGCAGCGCGGGCAGCAGGTGGCCGACCTGCGATCCGAGCAGATCGACGGTGTCGAAGTCGGCTTCCGCCGCGCCCAGCCCGGCCGTCACATCGAAGTCGCGGCCTTCTGGATGGACAAGGACAATGTCATCCTGCGCGACGCCTTCGGCTTCAACTTCAGCGGCGGCAGCACGCGGCACACTGGAATCGAGTACGGCTTCGACTGGGCGCTCGGCGCGGGCTGGACCGTCGGCGCCTCGGGAACGGTAGCCCGGCACACCTACGAGTTCTCGGCCAACCTTTCCGGCGAACAGGTCAGCCGCGGCGACGACGTCGACACCGCGCCGCGCCAGCTGCACTCGCTCCGGCTTGGCTATGCACGTGGCGACTTCGGCGGGGGCCTGGAATGGCAGCACGTCGGCCCGTACTGGGCCGACGCGGCGAACACCGCGCGCTATCCCGGGCATGACGTGCTCAACCTGCGGCTCGGCTGGCGGGCCAGCGACGAGCTGGCGGTCGCATTGCGTGTCACCAACCTGACCGACGTGGCCTACGCCGACCGTGCCGACTTCGCCTTCGGCAACTATCGCTACTTCCCGGGCCGGCCGCGTGCGGCGTTTCTCGAAGTGTCATGGCGGCGCGACTGAGCGGCTAGAATCGCGGTCGTCACCGGCCGGAGCGGATTCATGCACACCACTGCCTACCTCGCCACCATCCTGGTGGGCGCCTCGCTCGCCGTCCAGGTGGGCCTGAATGCCATCATGCGCACCCACCTCGGCTCCGCGGTCGCGGCGGCCACGGTCAATTTCGCGGTGGGCCTCGCGCTCCTGGTCGCGGCGCTGCTGTTTACCCGCGCTCCCATTCCGGGCACCGCGCAGCTCGGGGCGGCGCCCTGGTGGGCCTGGCTGGCCGGTGCCGCCGGCGCCGCCTACGTCGCCTCGTCCGCGGTCGTCGGGCCGCTGATCGGCGGCGCGGCGTTCGTCGCGGCCGTGGTGGCCGGGCAGATGATCGCCTCGCTGGCGCTCGACCACTATGGCGTGCTCGGTTTCCCGGAGCGCCCCATCGACACGCTGCGCGTCATCGGCGCAGTGCTGGTCGTGACGGGCGTGGTGCTGCTCGGGCGCGACTGAGCGGCCCCCGCTGCCGTGGCCGTCCGGATCGGCTAAGCCGCGCGGCGCCGGCGCACCGACCGCCGACCACGCACCACCTGGCGCTGCCTGCCCGATTGCGCCGCGCGTGGAATCTGCTGGGTGATGCAGTGGATGTTGCCGCCGCCGAGCAGAATTTCCCGCGCCGGCACCCCGACCACCTCGCGGCCCGGAAACAGCTTGCGCAGGATCCGCAGGGCGCGGGCATCCATCAGCGGATCGAGCAGCGGCATCACCACCCGCCGGTTGGCGATGTAGAAATTGACGTACGACCCGGCGAGCCGATCACCGGCCTGGCGTGGCTTCGTGCCTTCGCGCTGGTCCAATCCGCCCGCCTCCTCCTCGCTCAGGTACAGCGGCCCGGGCTGCGGCAGTTTGTGCACCTTGAGCGGCCGGCCCTGCGCGTCCCGCGCCGCCTTCAGCCGGGCCAGCGCGTCGCGACTGATGGCGTATTGCGGATCGGAAGGGTCGTCGGTCCAGGTCAGCGCCACTTCGCCCGGCCTGACGAAGCAGCACAGGTTGTCGACGTGCCCGTCCGTCTCGTCGTTGTACGACGCCCTCGCCCAGCCAGATGACGCTTTCGACACCCAGGTAGGCCCGCAGTCCGGCCTCGACCTGCTGGCGGTCCATGCCCGGATTGCGGTTGCGGTTGAGCAGGCACTGCTCGGTGGTGATCAGCGTGCCCTGCCCGTCGACGTGAATGGCTCCGCCCTCGAGCACGAACGGCGCCCGGTAACGGTCGACCTGCTCGATCTCGAGCACCTTGCGGGCCACGAGATCGTCCTGATCCCAGGGGAAATACAGACCCCCGTCAAGTCCGCCCCAGGCATTGAACGTCCAGTCGACGCCGCGCACCCTGCCCCGCCCATCGACCACGCAGCTCGGGCCGGTGTCGCGCATCCACGCGTCGTTGCTGCTGAGCTCGACGACGCGCACCGTCGGCGGCAGGACGGCACGGGCGTTCTCGTACTGCATACGGGAGGCACCCACGCTCACCGGCTCGCTGGCGGCGATAGCGGTCGCGACCGCGGCAAAGGCCTGCTGCGCAGGCTTGCGCGCCTAGTCGCCAGTTGTCAGGGCGTTCCGGCCAGAGCATCCAGGTGCCCGCATGCGGCTCGAACTCGCCAGGCATGCGGAAGCCGTCGCGGCGCGGCGTAGTGTTTAGGGTGCGTGGCATGACGATCCTCCCGTCGCCGATTCTAGGCGATCGGCGCGCGGCGCGCGTCTAGGCCAGCTGGTCCAGCGCTGCGATCAGCCGGGACACTTCCTGCGGCGAGGTGTAGTGCACGAACGAAGCCCGCAGCACGCCGCGCTCCGTGTCGATGCCCAGGGCCTGCAACAACCGATAGGCGTAGAAGTGCCCGGCGCCCACACCCAGCCCCAACGCCGCCAGGCGCTCCGCCAGCTCGATGGGCCGTGCGCCGTCAACCACCACCGCCACCGTCGGCGCGCGCGGTCCGCTGTGACGGTGCCCGAGCAGCGCGCAGTCGCGGGTGCTGCGACACGAAGTCCAGCAGCGGCTGCAGCAGTTCGGACTCCTGAACGCGGAACAGAGCGGCAACGCCGGCGGCGCGCTCACGCTGCGGCTTGCCGCCCAGACCGTGGTGGTCCGCCACGGCGTCCAGGTAGTCCATCAGCCCGTTCACCGCCGCTATCTGCGCATGATCGGGGCCAGCCGGCACGAAGCGGGCGCCCGGCTTGCCTGCGTTGAAGAAGTGCCCCTGGTTCGGCCATTCGGCGTTCAATTCCCGGCGCAGGTACATGACGCCAAGATGCGGCCCGTAGACCTTGTAGAGGGAGAACAGGTACAGGTCCGCCCCCAGCGCCGCGACATCCGGCAGGCCGTGCGGACAGAAGCCCACGCCGTCGACGATCGCCAGCGCACCGGCGGCGTGTATCCGATCGGTGATCGCGCGCACCGGATTGATGGTGCCGATGACGTTCGAGCAGTGGGTGAATGCCACCACGCGGGTGCGCGCGCCCAACAGCCGGTCGAGATCCTCGACGCGGAGCTCGCCCGTGCCGGGCTCCACCTGCCACTCCCGCACGACGACGCCGGCCTCCTCGAGCCGCCGCCAGGCGCCGATGTTGGACTCGTGGTCCTGGTTGGTGACGATGACTTCGTCGTCCGGCTGGAGTACGCCACGCAGCGCCTGGGCGATGACGTAGGTGTTCTGCGAGGTCGAGGGCCCGAAATGCAGCTCGTCGGCGCCGACGTTCAGCCACTCGGCGAGCCGCCGCCGCGCCGAATCCATCTGCTCACCGGCGCGGCGCGACGGCGCCGAGGGGTAGTACGGCTGCAGCTTGGTCTCGCGGTAGTAACGCTCGAGCGCCGTGATGACCTGCCCGCAGACCCAGGAGCCGCCGGCGTTCTCGAAATGGGCGAAGTCCTCGAGCGACGGCTCGCGAAAGGCGGGAAACTGCGCCCGCACGAACTCAAGATCCAGACCTGTCATGTCGTTGCCCCTGCCTTTGCGCGCCCGGTATTCTAGACTCGATCCTGGCCCGCCCTGCAGAGACCGCTGCTGGCGCCCGCTTCCACATGGTGTCCACCCTGGCCCGCATGCCTGCATTCCTGTCAGACGCCCAGCGCAACGCGTTCCAGCGGGACGGCTTCCTCGTCCTGCCCGGCTTCGTGGACGCCGGGCGCTGCGTTGCGTTGCGCGAGCGCGCGATGCGGCTGGCCGAAGAGCTGGCCCCCGACCCTGCCGGCGCGACTATCTTCGCCGCGGACGGGGACTCCGCGCACACCAGCGACCGATACTTTCTGGAAAGCGGCGAATCCATCCGCTGCTTTTTCGAGAAGGACGCTTTTGTCTCACCCGGCCAGCTGCGCGCCGAACCCCACCTTTGCCTGAACAAGCTCGGCCATGCGCTGCACGATCTCGACCCCGTCTTCGACGCTTTCAGCCGCACGCCCGAACTGGCTGCGGTCGCAGGCGAACATCGGCCTGCACTCGGCACTGTTGCTGCAGTCCATGTACATCTTCAAGCAGCCGCGCATCGGCGGTGAGGTCATTTGCCATACGGACCACACGTATCTGTGGACGGAACCGCGTAGCGTCGTCGGCTTCTGGTTCGCGATCGACGATGCCACGACCGCCAATGGCTGCATGTGGGCACTGCCCGGCGGCCACAGACTGCCCGTGAAGAGCCGGTCGCACCTGAACGGAACCCGGACCGCGACAGTCATGGAACACTTCGACAGCGAGCCGTATCCGACCGAGGGTCTGGTACCGCTCGAAGCCGAGCGCGGCACGCTGGTGCTGCTGGATGGCGCGCTGCCCCATCGCTCTGGGCCGAACCACAGTGACTGGCCACGGCACGCCTACACGCTGCACGCCATCGACGGCTCCGCCCGGTACCTCGAGGACAACTGGCTGCACCGCCCAACGCTGCCGCTGCGGGGCTTTGGGCACACAACGCGGCTGGACTGAGCACAGTCGCTAAACGACTCTCGGCACCAGCGCCGGAATGCGCTGCCGCGAGCCCGCCGAGCGGGTTGCTGTGAGCGACGAGCGACAGTCCGCGGCTCATCGCACAGTGGCAAATCTCTTCAACTCCAGCCGGAACAACGCCTTGCGTGCGTGCCTTGTCAAAGCCGGCCGCTATGCCAAACTGATACCTATGAGTATCAACGGGTTAGGCGCTGGCGCGACGTTATACGTCACTTTCGACGTGATGCATCGCGTCACTTTAGACGTCTAATTGTAGTTAGGGCACACGAATGAGAGCTCAACTCGGTCTATTACTGACAACAGCTGCAGCGTGCGTTTCCTGCGCAAGCGTTTCCGAACGGTCGACGTACGCCGAGTCTCTGGTTGGTTACTGGGGAACCCAAGACACGCAAGATTGTGAAATAGGTCCAGAGCGAGTCAGCTATTTGCCACGTCGCGCCGAACTACGAGTTCACTATCCGGGTGAGGGCGGAACAACCAATGGCGTTGATGCACGCAACACGTTCAGGTATCGAGTTCTTTACGCCTCAGATGGTCAGCTTCGCGTGGCGCTGATTGACGAGGACAGATTAGACGAGAGTGGGCTACCCGTTACTTGGGACATGGTGAGGATCACAAATGACTCTTACTGCTGGCGGCGCAGTGACTGGGCGGCCAAAGAGTGCACCGTACCCCGTGTACGATGCGCGCCGTAACTACTTGCTCAACCGGACAGATCAATCGTTTCGCGATTGATGCTGCCGCTGATCGCGGACGTTAGACGGCAGCTATGCGCATCGCCAAGTCTACGGCCTGTCTGCCGGACATCACGCTTCAGGATCTCGGATCCCTTGATCTTGCTGGAGCGCAGCGAGCGTTTGACACCTTCCCCTGGGCAGAGAATCTTCGGAAGTCGGAGGAACTAGCCGCAGCAGGGACTGAATGTGTAACGCCAGACCTGACGTTCTTAATCGCTCCGTGTCACATCACATTGAAACTCAATGATGATGGGGTGACTTTTGCGTTGGAGGTTTGTGTGACCCGAGCACGGAAGCTTCTGGGCATCATCGGCGGGGTGAAGTTCTATGAGATTCCCTCAGTGAGCCCCGCCGAGTGCAAGAAAGCGTTGGATGTCTTCTTCACCGCATCGACTGAGGAACAACACACCTATTTTGAAGGCTTGAAGAATGCTGCCGTCTAACTATGAGTTGGAACGGTCCGTGAGAGGCTCAAGCGAGCGCGCCGCAGGCGCGCAGACCATTGTTGTGCCTGCGGAGCGCCTGTTCGGCGTCGCGCGGCGCGGACGTTAGGCGGCATGCCAAATCTGCTGCAAGAACTGGCATCGCTCTCAACTAAGCACCTCCTTGTGACTTTCTGGGGCGCATCGTTAGTGCTAGCGCTGGTCAGCTCCGCGAACGCTCTGAGTGGCGCAGCGTCCGCCGCTATGCTCCTCATGTACTGTGGCTACCCATACTTCATCATTCTTGGTCTACCAAGCCGTGTGGTGAGGTCTGCTGTAACCCGTTGGTGTCGTACTTGGTTTGTTGTCTTGCTTGCACTTGCTGCTGTGGTGACGGTAGTTAGTCCGTTTCTGCTCGAGAGTGGCTATCAGACGCCTCAGAGCCTCTCCATCGCGCAAGAATGGTTCGGAGTAGCGCTCGCAATCGTCGCCAATATTGCCGTCTTCTTCTCGTTCTTTCTGGGTGCCGCGGCTCTCAACGACGCGCGTTGGTCACAAGGCCAGATTGCCTGGGGTTACTCCATCCTGAACTTTTTTGCTCTATTCGTTTGGCCATTTGGCGGTGCTGTTCATGTCCACAATAGAGTCCGCGCGGCGCTACATGCCGGTTAAGACAATCGCTGCTGCGCGCGGGCGGCCAGTGGTACTTTGTATGCGAGTCGCTTGCCGGTATGGATAAACTGCCCATGATCAGATTCGGCGAGCCTCCCGGCGCAGAGCTCAGTCGTTAGGCCGACATGACCGCTCCGCTTGCAACTGGAAACATCGCGCGACGGCGTATGCGCGTCGCCGGCCGGATGCTCGGCTCACTGCTGCTGGGTGGGGTGGCGATTCTTGGCTCGATTCTGATCTTTCGACAGGGCCTGCTGCCGCTGATCGAAGCGGTGTTCCATCCCGGGCCCGAATTGCTCAGTGTCTTCAGACGCGCCGGCATCCTTCTGACGGCAGTGGCGGGCTACTGGGCTTTCGTGCACTGGCATGAAAAACGCGAAGCGACCGAGCTGCATCTGCGGCCGATTCACCTGATGCTTGGCGGCGCGAGCGGCGCTGCCATGGTGGCGCTGCCGATGGCCGTGCTATTCGCTCTGGGCGTCTACGAACAGGTGCTGTTCCGCGGCGCCTCGCCGGCGCTGCTCGGCGTGGCAGCCCTTATCGGCATCGCGGCTATCCTGGAAGAACTGGTTTACCGCTGCCTGCTGTTCCGGGTCCTGGAACGGGCCTGGGGAACGAAGGTGGCGTTGGTGGTACAAGCGGTGGTGTTCGCCCTGCAGCACTTGGAAAACGTCGAACAAGGTGGGATCAGCGACGTGGTGACAATGCTGGTGTCAGTGACGTTGGTGGGCCTGCTCTGGGCCGCGGTGTTCGTCCTGACGCGCAACCTGTGGGTGGTGGCCGCCAATCACGCGGCATGGAACTTCACCATTCTGCTCAGCTGGCGTGCCGCTTTCCGGCATTGAGGACTGGCGCAAGTTGGCGCCACTCGAAAGCCGCTTTGCCGGGCCCGACTGGCTGACCGGCGGGATGTTCGGTCCAGAGAGTTCGTTGCTGGTGATCGCGTCGACCACGGTCGCGGTTGTGCTGCTGCTGCGCGCGGCACGGCGACGTGGGGCCTTCTTCGTGCCGGCGGCCTAGTCCCGATGCGATGCCTACGAAGCCTGACAGACCCCATGCGGCCTAACAACGGCATGCAGCGGACGCGCTTCGCGCGCCGCTGATGCCGAGCGTTGGACGGCACAGATCTAACCCCGCGGAGTCTCCATGTCCATCAAGCTCGTCGGTGGCGTACCCGTTCATCCAAAGCACCGCCTGTCGTGTCACTGTGGCGCCGTAGTGCTCGAACTCGACTTGCCGCACGGCATCGTGAATCCACGCCGTTGCGACTGCTCGATCTGTCGGCGCAAGGGCGCTGTCGTCGCCTCCGTTTCCCTCGATGGAATTCGCATAATCCAAGGCGCCGAGCACCTGCGCCTGTACCAATTCAATACGCAGGTAGCCAGGCACTACTTCTGCGGTATCTGTGGCATCTACACCCATCATCAGCGTCGCTCGTTCCCCGATCAGTACGGGTACAACGTTGGCTGTCTCGAGGGCATCAACCCCTTCCTGATCGACCAGGTGCTGGTCAATGACGGCGTCAATCATCCAGCAGACCGCAATGCGCCGAGTGCGGCCTGATCCTTCGCTCCCCCTGCCGATCAACAGCCGGCCTCTCCGCCTGGCGCCCGCGGGTGAGCTCGAACGCTGGACAACAGAATGAACGTTCGCGACTTGCAAAAGCACGACCTCCAGGCGCTGCTCGCGCTCTACCCGCATCTCAACCCTACCGATCCCACCCTGGACGCCGAAACTGCCAGAGCCATTTGGCTCGAGACTCTGGCGAACCCACGGTGCCGCCACTACGGTGGGTTTGAGGGTACCGCCCTGGTTTCAGCCTGCACGATCACGGTTGTTCCGAACCTGACGCGTAGCGGCCGCCCCTATGGGCTCATAGAGAACGTCGTCACCGATCCGGCCCATCGCCGCAAAGGCTGGGGCTGCGCTGTGCTGGCAAGAGCGCTGGCTTTCGCGTGGTCAAGCCACTGCTACAAGGTCATGCTGCTGACCAGCCGAAAGGACGACGCAACCTTCCGCTTCTACGAGAGGGCCGGCTTTGACCGCCACGAAAAGCAGGCCTTCGTCGCGCGGCCTGTCGTTTGACCCGGAATGAGGACATCACGGTGGACGCGAGTGCAAGTCGCCGCGGCGGCAACGGGCCGCGCGCAACATTAGTAGCTGGTAACAAGCACGATTTCAGGACCTGAACCCCATGCGATTCCTGCCTCCCGAGTTCGTTGTTCCCGCTGTCGTCGAGACAGCGCATTTTCGTATGCGCTCCATCACGATCCACGATGCCTTCAAGGACTACGATGCTGTGATGTCGAGCCGGGACCATCTCTGGAAGCGTTTTGGCGCCGTCTGGGGGTGGCCCGCGGTTGACCTGTCGATCGAGCAGAACATCATCGACCTCGCGTGGCATCAGAAGGAGTTCCAGCTCCGCTCGTCGTTCGACTACGCCGTAATGGCGCTTGACGAGAGCCGACTGCTCGGCTGTGTGTACGTCGATCCACCTCACCAGTCGGGGACAGACGCCGACGTCTGGTTCTGGGCAAGGCAGAGCGAACTCTCGGCCGGGCTAGAAGATGAACTCGGCGAGTTCGTCGCCTCTTGGCTCGCATCGGCCTGGCCGTTCGGGAAGGTAACGTTGAATGGTCAAGTCCGTGCCATGAAGCCGCGGGCGGACGCCTGAAGCCCTACTGCTTCCGACTGGCACCTCAGAGAACATTCCAGGCGGCGGCATCGGGCATACTGTTCCGCCGGCAAGAGCTGACCGTATGCCCGTGGATCTCACCCTTCTCGCCGCCTTCAGCGCGAGCTTCTTCCTGGTAGCACTCTCCCCGGGACTGTGCATGACGCTCGCCATGTCGCTGGGAATCAGTGTCGGGCCGCGCCGAGCCACCTGGATGATGCTCGGCGAGCTTTCGGGAATAGCGCTGGTGGGAGTCTGTGCGGTGCTCGGGGTAGCCGTGATGCTGCTGCAGGCGCCCGCGTTCTTTACGGTCTTCAAGTGGCTCGGCGCGGCATACCTGTTCTACATGGGCTGGCAGACCTGGTGCGCGCATCCGCCAGCTCCCGAGCAGCAGGCCAGTGCAGTTCATCGCAGCCGTTCGTCGCTGGCATTGCAGGGCTTCGTCACAGCGGTCGCGAACCCCAAGGCCTGGGTATTCTTTGTCGCGCTGCTGCCGCCATTCATCGACCAGAGTCGCCCGTTGGCCCCGCAGCTGCTGACCCTGCTCGCGCTGATGCTGCTGATCGAGTTCACCTGTCTGCAGATCTACGCTCACGGCGGACGGGCACTGAGTGAACAGTTGCACCGCCGCGGCAAGGCGCGTTGGCTCAATCGCCTTGCCGGCAGCCTGATGGTGGGAGTGGGCGTCTGGCTGGCACTGGCGCCTTGATGGACGATCAGGTGGGAGCCCGCTTCTCGAGCCCCCAGCAAAGCAGGTACAGGAAGAGTGGTAGCCACAGGGCCAGGAAGAACGGATTCAGCACACCTCGGGCGCTGAAGCCGCCGGAAACGTTCCCCGGGAGCAATCCCAGAAACAAGATGATGAAGAAGCCTGCCAGCGCGATCGCCCCAAGCAGGGAGCCCGCTTGCTCCCACTTGAGCGTCGCGAACATGGCAAGGATGTAGACCGCCATCAGCATCAACCCGAGTGCTGCGAACGGCGTCAATGCGCTGGAAAGCGGACTCTGCCCCGCGAACGAGTACCCGAGGAACATGAAGAGCAGGAAGCCCGCCATGACCACGGCGAGTATCCGGGCCGACCACCTGATCGCGACTAACGCCCTGTTTCCACCTTGTGTCTGTGCCACGGTTGAGCCTCCACATCAGCCAGAGCCGAGGCGCATGCTCTAACTAGAGGCTATATCGGAAAGGGCTGCCTGGGTAATTCCGGATAGTCGCAATGAACGGGCGATCCGCTGCAGCGGACCACCCCGTGCCGCTTCGAGCGGCGACCTGGCGGCATGAGCGAGGTTCCGCCGAGCCTGGTACCGAAACTCAGTACAAGGCCAGCGAAACCGCCGCCAGACCGACGCCGAGCCCCGCCCCGACCACCACGTCACTCGGGTAGTGCAGGCCGAGCACGGGTCGCGAGGCCGCGACCAGTGCTGCAAACGGCCACACCAGCCAGCCCAGCTCAGGGAAGTAGTGCGTGACGATCGTGGCGAAGCACACGGCGTGCAGGGTGTGCCCCGACGGAAAGCTGTAGCGATCGAGCGGCGCCAAGCCGGCCCGCACGCCGACCAGCGAGATATAGGGCCGCTCGCGCACGAGCCTTTGCTTCAAGGCCTTGTACAGCAGCACGCCGAAACCGCCGGTCAGCGCCATCTGTACGGCCGGGCCGACGCCCGCCTCGCCGTACAGCACGGGCAGCATCAGCATCAGCACGTACCAGAGGATGCCGTCGCCGAGCCGGCTTACGGTCGCGAACATGCCGCGCAGAGCGCGGATGTCGCAGCCCTTGTTCAGGCGCAGGCACAGGCGGTATTCAGCAGCGTCGAAGCGCGCAAACAGGCGAGCCGTTCTCGAGCCTTGCATCGCAGACCTCCGTGGGAGGCGCCAGCCCTCTTTCAGGACGCTGGCAGGATGCGGCCCGCAGGTTCCAGTCCCGTTGCGTATCCGTGACGTTTCCGTGAAACCCGAATAATGAGATGCCGGTCACAGTGGCCGGCGGGCCAGCCTGAGCGCGTTGCTGATCACCGTCACCGACGAAAGGGACATCGCAGCGGCCGCGACCGCCGGGGTGAGCGTCCACCCCAGCCAGGGATAGAGGATGCCGGCCGCGAGCGGCACGCCGAGCGCGTTGTAGCCAAACGCCAGCCACAGGTTCTGCCGCACGTTGCGCATCGTGGCGACACCCAGGCGCCGCGCGCGGGCGATCGCCGCCAGGTCGCCCTTCACCAGCGTGATGCCGGCAGTCTGCTTGGCGACATCCGTGCCATGCCCCATGGCGATACCGACGTCGGCGCGCGCCAGCGCGGGCGCATCGTTGACGCCGTCGCCAGCCATGGCGACCCGGTGGCCCCGCCGCTGCAGCGCGGCGATGGCCTCGGCCTTGCCCTCTGGCTTGACCCCGGCGATGACCTCGTCGATGGCCAGATCCGCACCGACCTGTTTCGCCGCCCGCTCGCTGTCGCCGGTCAGCATTACGACCGCGAGCCCGAGCGCACGCAACTCGTCGAGCGCCTCGCGAGTGCCGGGCTTGACGGGGTCGTGCGCCGTCAGCAGTCCCGCGAGGCGCCCGCCGATGCTCACGAACACAATACTGGCACCGCCGGCCATCGCGTGGTCCGCGTCCTGCTCCAGGCTCCCTGCCCCGCCTACGAACTGGCTGCTGCCGAGCCTCACCGCCGCTCCGTTCACCGTGCCGGCGGTGCCGGCGCCGGGCGTGGACTGCACGTCGCGCGCCAGCGGCGGGCGGATCCCGCGCTCGCGCGCCGCCGCCACGATGGCCCGTGCGAGGGGATGGTCGCTCTGCTTGGCCACGCCCGACGCGAGGCGCAGCACTTCGGCCTCCTCGAAGCCCGCGCCGACATGAATGGCGTCCAGACGCGGGCGCCCCTCGGTCAACGTGCCGGTCTTGTCGCAGACCAGCGTGTCCACACCCGCCATGGCCTCCAGCGCACGCGCCTCGCGAAACAGCACGCCGGACTGCGCGCCACGGCCCATGGCGACGGTCATCGACATCGGTGTCGCCAGGCCCACCGCGCAGGGGCAGGCGATGATCAGCACCGTCACGCCGGCGACCAGCGCGTGGGCGATGCGCGGCTCCGGACCGAGCCACCACCAGGCCGCAGCGCTGAAGATCGCGACCACCACCACGGCGGGCACGAACCAGGCCGAGACCCGGTCCGCCAGTGCGTGCACCGGTGCGCGGCTGCGCTGCGCGTCGGCGACCATTCCGACGATGCGCGCCAGCGTGCCCTCGGAGCCGATGCCCTCCGCCCACATCACCAGCGACCCGTCGCCGTTGACGGTGCCGCCGATCAGCTTGTCGCCAGCCATCTTGGTGACCGGGATCGACTCGCCGGTGACCATGCTCTCGTCCACCGCGCTCGAGCCTTCCAGCACGACGCCGTCGACCGGAATCCGGGCGCCAGGACGGACCCGCAGCTTGTCCTGCTTGACCACTTGCTCCAGCAGGACCTCCTGTTCACTGCCGTCGTCGCCGATCCTCACCGCCACCGGCGGCGCCAGGTCGAGCAGCGCACGCAGCGCCGAACCCGTGCGCGCCCGCGCACCGAGCTCGAGGATCTGTCCGGCCAGCACCAGTGCGACGATGACCGCCGCGGCCTCGAAGTAGAGCGGCACGACGCCCATGGCATCGCGGGCGGAGGCCGGAAACAGCTGCGGCGCCATGAGCGCCACCAGGCTGTAGAGATACGCCGCCGAAACACCCAGCCCGATCAAGGTGAACATGTTCAGCCGCCGCGTCAGCGACTCGACCGCGCGGCGCAGGAACGGCCAGCCTGCCCACAGCACGACGGGTGTGGCCAGCAGCCCCTGCGCCACCCGGGCCCAGCGTGCGTGCTCCAGCGGCGCCAGGGCGGGCACGACCATTGGGCCCATCGCGAGCACCAGCACGGCGAGCGCCAGCGGTGCCGCGACCCACAGCCGCCGCCGGAAGTCGACCAGCTCGGGGTTCTCCGCCGGCAGCGCCGTGACCGTCACGGGCTCCAGCGCACAGCCGCAGTCGGCGCAGTGACCCGGACCCGCTTCGTGGATGTCGGGGTGCATCGGGCAGGTCCAGTGCGAGGTGCTCGCCGCAACCGGCTCGAGCGCCATGCCGCACTCCGGGCACGATCCGGGGGCGTCGCGCAGGATATCGGGGTGCATGGGGCAGGTGTAGTTCATGCATGCCTCGCCGTGCGGCCGAGGCCAGCCTGTTTCCACAACAGGTACACCGACGGGATGACGATCAGGGTGAGCAGCGTGGCGCTGACCATGCCGCCAATCATCGGCGCCGCGACGCGCCGCATCACCTCGGAGCCCGTGCCGCTGCCCCACATGATCGGCAGCAGGCCGAAGACGATGGTCAATACGGTCATCAGCTTCGGCCGCAGGCGCAGCAGCGCGCCCTCCACGATGCTCTCGGTGACCGCCGCACCGTCAAGAGTGATGCCGCTGGCCTCGGCCGCCGCCACGCGCCGCTCCCAGGCCTGGTTGAGGTAGAGGAGCATCACCACTCCGGTCTCCGCCGCCACGCCGGCGAGCGCAATGAAGCCGACCGCCACGGCAATGCTGACATTGTAGTCGAGCAAGTACAGCAGCCAGACCCCGCCGATGAGCGCGAACGGCAGGCTACCGAGTATGACGAGTACGTCGCCGAAGCGGCCGAAGTTGAGATACAGCAGCAGCACGATGATGGCCAGCGTGAACGGCACCACGACGCGCATGCGCTCGGCCGCCCGCTGCCAGTACTCGTACTGCCCCGACCAGCGCAGGCTGTAGCCGGGAGGCAGGCTCACCTGCCGGGCCACGGTGTCGCGCGCCTCGGCCACGTACGAGCCGAGGTCGCGATCCCGCAGGTCCACGTACACCCAGCCCGACGGCCGGGCATTCTCGCTGCGGATCATCGCGGGCCCGTCGGTGATGTGCACCGTGGCGACATCGGCGAGCGTCAGCTGCGCACCGTCCGGCGCGACCAGCGGCAGCGCCTGAAGGTCCTCCAGCGAATTGCGCCAGTCCTGCGGGTAGCGCAGGTTGATGGGGTATCGCTCGAGCCCCTCTACGGAGTACGCGAGCGTCATGCCGCCCACCGCCATCGAGACGTAGTCCTGCACGTCCGCGATGTTGAGCCCGTAGCGGGCGGCATCACGGCGGCGGATGTCGACGTCGATGTAGCGGCCCGTCGCGGCGCGCTCGGCGTAGACCGAGGCGGTCCCGGGCACCCCGGCCAGCGCCCGCTCCACTTCGAGGCCGAGGCGCTCGATGACGGCCAGGTCCGGCCCGCTGATCTTGATGCCCACCGGCGTCTTGATGCCGGTCGCGAGCATGTCGATGCGGGTCTTGATCGGCGGGACCCAGGTATTGGCGAGCCCCGGCACCTGCACCGCGCGGTCCAGCTCCTGGCGCAGCCGCTCGGGCGTCATGCCGGGCCGCCACTCGTCGCGCGGCCGGATCTTGATGGTCGTCTCGAGCATCTCGAACGGCGCCGGATCGGTCGCGGTCTCGGCCCGTCCCGCCTTGCCGAAGACGCGCTCGACCTCCGGCACCGTCTTGATCAGCCGGTCGGTCTGCTGCAGCAGGGCGCGCACGGTGTCGGCCGACACCCCGGGCAGCGTCGTCGGCATGTACATCAGGTCGCCCTCGTCGAGCTCCGGCATGAACTCGCTGCCGAGCCGCGAGGCCGGCCAGAGCGTGGCGAGCACCAGCAGCCGCGGCGGTCACCAGCACCACGCGCGGATGCCTGAGCGCGATTGCCAGCAGCGGCCGGTACGCCGCCATGGTCGCGCGGTTCACCGGGTTGGCCGTCTCCGGACGGATGCGCCCGCGCACCAGCAGCGTGATCAGCACCGGCACCAGGGTGATCGACAGGAGCGCCGCCGGCGACCATCGCCCAGGTCTTGGTGAACGCCAGCGGGTGGAACAGCCTGCCCTCCTGTGCGTCGAGCGCGAACACGGGCAGGAACGACAGCGCGACGATCATCAGCGAGAAGAACAGCGACGGGCCCACCTCGCTGCAGGCCTCGAGCACCAGCCTGGAGCGATCCCGGTCCGCCACCTGCGGACCGTGCTCGAGCTTCTTGTGGACGTTCTCCACCATCACGATGCCAGCGTCGATCATTGCGCCGATCGCGATCGCGATGCCGCCCAGCGACATGATGTTGGCGTTCAGTCCCTGGAAATACATGATCAGGAACGACGCCAGGATGCCGAGCGGCAAAGTCACGATCACTACCAGGCTCGAGCGGAAGTGGAACAGGAAGACGGCGCAGACCAGCGCCACGATCAGGAACTCCTCGACCAGCTTGCGCTGCAGGTTATCCACCGCACGCTGGATGAGTGCGGAACGGTCGTAGGTCTCAACGATCTCGACGCCTTCCGGCAGGCCCCTGGCCAGTTCGTCGAGTCGCTCGCGGACCCGGCGGATGGTCTCACGGGCGTTCTCACCGCTGCGCATGACCACGATGCCGCCCGCGACCTCGCCCTCGCCGTCCAGCTCGGCGATGCCGCGGCGCATCTCGGGCCCGAGGCGCACCTCTGCGACGTCCTTGAGCAGCACCGGGACCCGGTTGCTGGTTCGCAGCGGCAGGTTGCGCAGGTCTTCCACGCCCTGGATGTAGCCGGACGCGCGCACCATGTACTCGGCCTCGGCCATCTCGATGACCGAGCCGCCGGCCTCCGAATTACCGCGGTCGACGGCGTCCTTGACCGCTTCGACTGACAGCCCGAAGCCGCGCAGGCGGACCGGGTCGACGACCACCTGATACTGCTTGACCATCCCGCCGACGCTGGCCGCCTCGGCGACTCCAGGTATCGACTGCAGCTCGTACTTCAGGAACCAGTCCTGCAGGCTGCGGAGTTCGGCGAGGTCATGCCGGCCACTGCGATCGACCAGCGCGTACTGGTAGATCCAGCCTACCCCGGTGGCATCCGGACCGAGCGCGGGCAGCACGCCGGCGGGCAGCCGCGGCACCGCCTGGCTAAGGTACTCGAGTACGCGCGAGCGCGCCCAGTACAGGTCCGTACCGTCCTCGAACAGCACGTACACGAACGAGTCGCCGAAGAACGAGTAGCCGCGTACGGTCGTCGCGCCCGGAACGGCGAGCAGGGCGGTCGTGAGCGGGTAGGTGACCTGGTCCTCGACAACCCGCGGCGACTGGCCGGGGAACGGCGTACGCACGATCACCTGCACGTCCGACAGGTCCGGGATGGCGTCGACGGGAGTGCGCGCCAACGCCCAGAGTCCGGCGACGGTCAGCAGGCCGGCCAGCAGCAGCACCAGTGCGCGATGCGCAAGCGAGCCGCGAATGATGGCGGAGATCATGACCCGTGCTCCGCGTGTGCGGCCGCCCCGGCATCGCCCGGCGCAGCGGGCTCGGAGAAGCGCCGCAGGCTCTCACGGACCTGCGACTCGGAGTCGATCATGAACTGCCCGGATACGACCACCTGCTCGCCCGGCTCTATGCCCTGCAGGATCTCGACCAGGGGGCCATTCGCGCGACCGGCCACGACGTCGCGCGCCGTGAAACGTCCCTCTCCCAGCGCCACGATGACCCGCTCGGCCCGGCCGGTGCGGATCAGCGACTCGGCGGGCACCAGCACGACTTCGCCACCGGCGGCGCCCTGGATCACGACGTCGGCGAGCATGCCGGCGGCCAGCCGGCCATCCGGGTTGTCGACGCCGAAGCGCAGCTGCAGGGTGCGGGTGGCATCGGCCAGCGCCGGCAAGACCTCTAGCACACGGGCCTCGTAGGGCGTGCCGGGCAAGGCGGCGAAGTTGAGGGTCGCGCGGTCGCCGACCCGCACCCGGGCGGCCTCCGCTTCGGGGACATCGGCAACCACCCACAGACGCGAAATGGGCGCCAGGGTCATCGCGCTCATCGCGGGTTCCGCGAGCGCTCCCTCGCGGACACCGAGCGCGACGACGACGCCGTCCTCGGGTGCGTAGTAGGTCACGCGCCGTGCGGGCTCGCCCCCCTGCTCCAGTACCCTGATGGCGGACCGGTCCAGCCCCAGCGCCTCGAGCCGTGCCGACGACGCGGCGATCAGGGCGGCATCGCCGAGGTTTAGCGCATGCTGGTACTCGCGCTGCGCCGTCGCCAGGCGCGGCGAGAACACCGAGAACAGTGCCTGCCCTCGGCGCACGCGCTCGCCCTCCGCACGAACCGCCAGCCGCTCGACGTAGCCTTCAGCGCGCACCCGCACCTCGATCCGGCCACGCTCGTCCCAGGCCACCGTGCCGACGGTCGCGACCGTCGCGTCCAGTCGTCCGCGTGTCGCCGGCGCGGTGCGCACCCCGAGGTTGTTGACCATCACCGGCGAGAGTTCCAGAACGCCCTGCTGACTCGTCGCCCCGCCGCCATAGACGGGCACGAAGTCCATGCCCATCTCGTCCTTGCGGGGAGTCGGCGAGGTAATCGTCGGATCGTGGGGGTGGCGGTAATAGAGAACTTCCGGCTCCTCCGCGCTGGCGTTGCGCACGGGTACCAGCTGCATGCCGCAGATCGGGCAGGTACCCGCCTCGTCGGAGGTCACTTCCGGATGCATCGGGCATTGATAGGTCGCATCGAGATGCCTCGCGGCATGCTCCAACGGCGTGTCGGAGGTAGCGGAAGTAGTCGGGTTGCCGCAGGCGCTGACCAGCAACGCGAGCAGTGCCGACGTCAGGTAGCGATTCATGGCGCTTCTCCAGCGAGATAGTCGAGCTCAGCCCTGCTGATGGCGTAATCGGCGCGCAAGCGGAGCACGCGGTCGCGCACCGCCAGCACGCGCTGCTGGGTGCTGATCACTTCCTCGAGCGGCGCGTCACCCGCCCCGTAGGCCGACAGCGTGGACTCATGCGAAACGTCGGCCAGCCGCTCCACCTGCTGCTGGTACAACGCGATCAGTTCCGCCAGGCGCGTCGCCCGCGCATGCTCCGCGCGCAGCCGCCCTTCGAGCTCGCGCGACTCGTCGTCGACTCCGGCATCGGCCACGCGCAGCATGGCCCGCGCCGCGGCGGCATCGCGGTCCTGCCGGTCGCGCGTGAACAGCGGGACGTCGAAGGTCAGCATCGCGGTGAGCATGTCCGGGCGCGTGCCGCCCGCCATGCCTGCCCCCTGCCGGAAGCCATACGAGACGTCCACGCCGAACGAGGGCTTGTAGCGCTCCCGCGCGAGGTCGGCCGCCGCCTGGGCGGCGAGGCGTTGTTGCGCGCGCTGCTCGAGCCGCGGATGGCTGGCAATGCGCTCGACCAGCGCCCCGAGCGGCGGCAGGTCGGCCACGCGCAGGGGCGCGGCAACGCGGTTCATCGCGCGGCCGGGTCCGATCCAGCGTTCGAGCTCCGCTTGCGCCACGTCCTGCTCGCGCCGCGCGTCGATGGCACGCTCCTCGATATCGAGCAGCATCAGTCGCGCATCGAGCAACTCGGTCTGGCTGCCCTCGCCGCTGCGGTAGCTCGCCTCGATGCTCTCGACCAGCGCATGACCCCAGCGCAGCTGCTCGCCCAGCAGGGCCAGTGACTGATCCTGGTAGTCGAGTTCGCGCCAGGCGCGCTCCACCGCCAGGGCGACTGACCGGGCCCGTTCCCCGGCCTCGGCGTCGGCCGCCTGCGCGCGATGATCCAGGCCGGCACGCTGCAGGCGGCGGCTGTCGCCCGCCGGGAATCGCTGCATGATCCCGACCTCGAGCATGGTCATGTCCTCGGCGCCGAGGTCGAACGAGTCCGTCGGGACGTTCACCGCGCCGATCCGTGCTTCGGGATCGGGCAACTGGCCCGCCGCCACCGACATCTCGCGCAGCGCCCCGGACTCGCTCTCGATGGCGAGCCGACCAGCGTCGCGGAGCACCGCGAGGCGCTGCGCCTCCGCGAGCGACAGAGCGGCGGGCTCGGCTGCGCCGGCGGACGCCGAAGCGAACAGTGCCAGGACTATCAGGGCTGTCGGACCCGCCCAACGGTCAAGAAATGCGTGCATGCCTCCTCCTGCAGGAACGTCGAACAGACGAACCGGACAGGGGGGCTATTTCAGGTAGGAGCAGTAACGCTGTTGCAGCGTGGCGCGCGGCGGATGCGGGCTGTCGACCGGCGAGAAGGTCGCAGCGACGGGCGGTGCTCGGGCGAGGTCCGCCGAAGCCGTGGTGAGGAGCGGGCCGAGGCCGATGTCCGACGGCTGGGCCGGCTGCGTGTCCTTGGCCGGCAGCGCCGGGACGCCCACCGCGTCGCACTCGAGGGCCGTGCCCGATGCACAGTCGTGATGGCCGGACGGTGACGGGGGACAGTGCGGACAGTCATGCGTGACCGGTTCCGCCGGCGCATCGCCGGCGTGATGCGCGTGCATGCCGGCATGGCCATCCATCGACCCCGCCGCGGCCATGCAGGGCTGCACGGCAAGGCTCATCCAACTCATGGCAAACAGCGCGACCGTCAAACGGCCGAGCGATGCGCGCCAGCGCCTGAGTGAATGCAGCAGAGCCATCGATACAGCGTACCCGTGGAACCTACGCGCCACGCTACGCGCCGCACGCTGTGCGGTCAAACGCGGACACCGCAATCGGCGACCCGCGTCACCCCTCCCAGGACCATCGGCCCGGGGGCCGGGCTGTGCTAAAGTTGCGGTTTGTCCCGGAAGTTCCCTTTACAAACAATGATATCCGGGCCGCAGGAGCCTTAATCGATGACCACCCCAAAGATCACCCCGCCGGCGAGCGGGGCCAAAATCAGCATTCGCGACGGCAAGCTGACCGTGCCGGACAACCCGATCATCCCCTTCATCGAGGGCGACGGAACGGGCCCAGACATCTGGAAGGCGAGCGTTCGGGTACTCGACGCGGCGGTGACCAAGGCCTACGGCGGCAAGCGCAAGATTGCCTGGATGGAGGTCTACGCCGGCGAGAAGTCGAACAAGCTGTTCAACAGCTGGCTGCCCGAGGAGACCGTCACGGCCTGCCGCGACTACCTGGTGTCCATCAAGGGCCCGCTGACCACCCCCATTGGTGGCGGCATCCGTTCGCTCAACGTTGCGCTGCGCCAGATGCTCGACCTGTACGTTTGCCTGCGACCGGTGCGCTGGTTCAAGGGCGTGCCCTCGCCGGTGCGCAATCCGGGCGAAGTCGACATGGTCATCTTCCGCGAGAACACCGAGGACATCTACGCCGGCATCGAGTTCGAGGCCGGCACGGCCGAGAACGCCAAGTTCATGGAGTTGTTCAAGGCCAACTTCCCGAAGCAGTACGGCAAGATCCGCTTCCCCGAGACCTCCGGCATCGGCATCAAGCCCGTGTCGCGCGAGGGCACCGAGCGCCTGGTGCGCGCGGCGCTGCAGTACGCCATCGACAACGGCCGCAAGAGCCTGACGTTCGTCCACAAGGGCAACATCATGAAGTTCACGGAGGGCGCCTTCCGCAACTGGGGCTACGCCCTGGCCGAGCGCGAGTTCGCGGACAAGGTGTACACCTGGGACCAGTGGGAGCGCACGCGCGCCGAGAAGGGCGACAAGGCGGCCAACGACGAACAGAAGGCCGCGCTGGCGGCCGGCAAGGTGCTGGTCAAGGATGCGATCGCCGACATCACGCTGCAGCAGGTGCTGACGCGGCCCGCGCGAATTCGACGTCATCGCCACCATGAACCTCAACGGCGACTACCTTTCCGACGCGCTCGCCGCGCAGGTCGGCGGCATCGGCATCGCGCCGGGCGGCAACATCAACTACATCACCGGCCACGCGGTGTTCGAGGCCACCCACGGCACCGCGCCGAAGTACGCGAATCTCGACAAGGTCAACCCGAGCTCGGTGATCCTGTCGGGCGAGATGATGCTGCGCTACATGGGCTGGCTCGAGGCGGCGGATCTCGTCATCAGCGCCATGGACAAGTGCATCGGCCAGAAGATCGTTACCTACGACTTCGCGCGGCTGATGGACGGCGCGACCGAGGTCAAGTGCAGCGAGTTCGGTGACGCCCTGATCAAGAACATGGGCTGATCCGACCGCGATCGTGAATAGCGATACAGGGACCGTCGACGCGACCCTGGTGCAGTCCTGCGCCAGGGTCATCGTCACCGAGTTCGCACGCTACAACGACGAGTTCCGTATCGTCACCCGGCGCGCGCCGGACCGCTTCGAGAATTGCGACTGGAGCGGCATGCAGCGCGACGTCGTCGAGCGCCTCGACCTGTACGGTCTGTCCGTCAACCGCGCCATCCAGGACTGCTCGGCGTTGCTGGGCGCGCGCAAGGCGGATCCGGCCGTCTGGAAGCGGATCCGCGACAGCTTTGCTGGCATGATCGAAGCGCTTCCGGATCCTGAGTTCCTGAAGACGTTCTTCAGTTCCATCACGCGGCGCATGTTCGGTACCGTCGGCGTCAGTCCCGACATTGAGTTCTTTGCGCTCGACCTCGATCCCCTGCGCGGGATCACGGCCGAAGTCGTCACCAGCACCTACTCCAATCGCGGCTCGATCGGACTGCTGTTCGAGGAACTCCTGTCTGATTTCCGCTTCAAGTCGCCGTGGCGGGACTTCGAGGGCAGCGTGGAACACGTGACCACGGACGTCGCGTTACACCTGTCGAGAATCAACGAGACCCGTCCGATCGAGGAAGTCGAAGTGATCCGGCGCGTCTTCTACCAGATGACTCGCGCCTACGTCGTGGGGCGGGTCAAGGGCGACGGATGGATGCTGCCGATCGCCATCGCCTTCAAGAATGACGATCGCGGCGTGCTGGTCGACGCCGTGATGCTCAAGGAGGGCGACGTCTCGCTGCTGTTCGGGTTCACGCGCAGCTACTTCCATGTAGACCTGTCGCGTGTCGGCGAGGCCGTGCTGTTCCTGAAGTCCATCCTGCCGCGCAAACCGGTCTCCGAGCTGTTCACCGTGCTGGGCCGGGCCAAGCAGGGCAAGACCGAGCGCTTCCGCGAGCTGTTCCGCCACCTGGAGCATACCGACGACCGCTTCGTGATTGCCCCGGGCGAAAAGGGCCTGGTGATGGCCTGCTTCACCCTGCCCTCCTTCGACGTCGTCTTCAAGATCATCCGCGACCGGTTCCCGGAAGTGAAGAACGTGCTGCGCGAAGAAGTCATGGCGAAGTACGACATGGTCTTCAAGCACGACCGCGCGGGGCGACTGGTCGACGCGCAGGAGTTCAAGCGCGTCAGGATCCCGAGGTCACGGTTCTCGCAGGAAGTGCTCGATGAACTGCTCGGGGAATGCGCCATCACCGTCAGCGAGGTCGGCGACGAGATCGCGCTCGACCACGTTTACATCGAGCGCAAGATGACGCCGCTCAACCTATATGTCCGCAGCGCCACTCCCGAGCAGGCGGAAATGGCGGTCATCGAGTACGGGCAGGCCTGCGGGATCTCGCCTACACCAACATCTTCGCGGGCGACCTGTTGCTCAAGAACTTCGGCGTGACGCGCCATGGCCGGGTCATCTTCTACGACTACGACGAGCTCTGCCGCGTGACCGACTGCCGCTTTCGCGACCTGCCCCAGGCGCAGAGCTACGAAGACGAGATGCGCGCCGATGCCTGGTTCTACGTCGCGGACAACGACGTCTTTCCGGAGACGTTCATCAATTTCCTGGGCTTCGACGATCGTCTGAAGCAGGTCTTTCTCGAGAAGCACGGCGACATCCTCGAGGCGGACTGGTGGCGCCAGTTGCAGGAACGCCTGAAGGAAGGCGACGTGGTCGAGGTTGTGCCGTACCACTCGCACCGGGTCAGGGTCGCCAGCAGCGTGGCGCCCGCGCCCGAGCGATTGCCAGCGCCCGCAGGCTAGAGTCTGGCGAGCGCCTGTCGCAGGTCGTCGACCAGGTCATCCGGGTCCTCGCCGCCGATCGAGAGCCGCACCGTGGACTTCGACAGTAGGCTGGCCGCCACCTGCTCGGGCGTGAATTCCTTCGGCTGCATGAAATGGGGCGGCATCACCAGCGACTCCACGGAGCCGAGGCTGGCGGTCATGGCAAACAACTGCAGCGCTTCGACGAACACCTTGGCCTCGTCCAGTCCACCGACCAGGTCGAGGGTGACGATCGTGCCGAATTCGCGCATCTGCCGGCGCGCCAGAGCGTGGCGAGGGTGGCTCGCCAGACCGGGGTAGCGGACGGCGGACACTTGCGGCTGCGCCTCGAGCCATTCGGCGATGCGCAGCGCCGCCGCGGCCTGGGCGTCGTATCGCAGGTAATAGGTCTTGAGGCCGCGCAGCACCAGGAAAGCGGCGTGCGGGTCCAGCACCGGACCCAGGGTCGAGGCGTCCTGACGCATGGACTGCACCAGTTCCTCGCTGCCGATGATCGCCCCACCCATGACGTCGCCATGACCGGAGGCGTACTTGGTGAGGCTGTGCACGAAGACATCGACGTCGTACTGGCCGTGGTTATGGAAGCCGGCAAAGGTGTTGTCCATGACAGCCAGGGCGCCGTGGGCGTGGGCGGCCGCCACCAGCCGCTCGATGTCGGCAATCTTGGTCACCGGGTTGGTCGGGCTTTCGAACATCACCAGCCGTGTCGGACGCTCGGCCAGTACCCGCTCGATACCGGCGTCGTCCTCGATCGACAGCAGGGTGTGCTCGACGCCATAGCGCGCCATCAGGTGCCGGATCAGATAGCGGGTCGGGCCGTAGGACTCGACGAAGGTGAGTATGTGGTCCCCGGCCCGACACAGGGACAGCAGGCAGGTGCTGACCGCCGCGACCCCGGAGCCGGACACCAGGCAGTCCTCGCGCTGCTGCATCTGCGCAAGGATGATCTCCAGCTGGCGGTTGGTGGGGTTGGAGCTGCGGGTGTAGAAAAAGCCCGGGCGCTGCCCGCGCATGGCGCGCAACGACTCGTCGATGCCAGTCATTTCGAACTTGACGGACTGGTAGATCGGCGCGACCAGTGGCCGATTGTCGTCCGGCAGGGTGATTCGAGGCGGGTGAATGGCGCGGGTACGCTCTTTCATCTTGGCTCCCGGAAATGGTGAATGTCCCCTTTTTGGGTGGTGGCGGTCAATCGCTTAACATGGATGCGTCAATGCGCATCCGCGGAGACGGAGCGAGCGAAGGGCTTACTGGATGTACCGTTCATGCCGCCTCGCCTGGCGCAGCGCGGCCTGCTGGGGATTATGACGATGGATTTCTCGTTGAGCGAAGACCAGCAAATGATTCAGGCGGCCGCGCGCGAGTTCGCCCAGAACGAGATTGCGCCGGTCGCAGGGACTTTTGATGCCAGTGGCGAGTTCCCGGCCGACACCATCCGCAAGGCGGGTGAGCTCGGATTCATGGGCATCGAGGTGCCTGCTGAGTACGGCGGCGCCGGGCTCGACCCCGTGTGTTATGCGCTCGTGATCGAGGAGATCGCCGCCGCCGATGCGGCGCACTCCACCATCGTCTCGGTCAATAATTCGCTCTACTGCCACGGGATTCTCGAGTTCGGGACGGAGGAACAGAAGCGCAAGTTCGTCACACCTGTGGCCTCGGGCGAGGCCATAGGCTGCTATGGGCTGACCGAGCCGCAGTCCGGCTCCGATTCCGCCAACATGAGGACGCGCGCCGTGCTGTCGCAGGACGGAAGCCACTACGTGCTGAACGGCAAGAAGTCCTGGATCACGTCGGGCCCCGTTGCGGACTACATGGTGGTGTTCGCCGTCACCGATCCCGAGCAAAAGGCCCGCGGCGTGAGCGCCTTCGTGGTGGACTCCAGCCTGCCGGGTTTCCGCCGCGGCAAGACCGAGCCCAAGCTCGGTATCCGCGCCTCGGCGACCTGCGAAATCGAGTTCGAGGACTATCGGGTGCCGGTGGAGAACCGCCTCGGGGCCGAGGGCCAGGGCTTTGCGATCGCCATGACCGTGCTCGACTCCGGCCGGATCGGCATCGCCGCGCAGGCGGTCGGCATCGCCCGCGCCGCCTACGAGGCCTCGCTGCAGTACGCGCGCGAGCGCAAGGCGTTTGGATCCTCGATCGGATCGTTCCAGATGATCCAGCAGAAGCTCGCCGACATGAAATGCCGCCTGGAGGCTGCCCGGTTGCTGACCCTGCAGGCGGCCTGGAACAAGGCGCGCTGCCGCGAGACCGGCGAACGCAACACGCTGGCCGGGTCGATCGCGAAACTGACCGCGTCCGAAACCGCCATGTTCTGCGCCCACGCGGCGGTACAGATCCACGGCGGCATGGGCTACAGCAAGGAAATGCCGATCGAGCGCTATTTCCGCGACGCCAAGATCACCGAGATCTACGAGGGCACCAGCGAGATCCAGCGCATGGTCATCGCCCGCGCCGAAACCGGCCTCCGCTAGGGGACATTCTCTATTTTCACCCTAGGGGACATTCTCTATTTCCCGGCGCTGGGTGGCGGATAGGGGACATTCTCGGTTTTCGGAAAGACCGCCGGCCAATCGAAGGTCAGCGCGCTCGCGGTCGACCGGCCCGTTGCAGGCTGCTCGCCAGCCCGAGTTGATGGGCCGCCTGACGTGCCCAGCTCGGGCGCCCGTACGGCCTTTGCCTGTTGACGCATTCCCGCAGTTCCGCCAGTTCCTTGGTGGTCTGCGGGAGATTCACGTACTCCGCCCAGTGACGCGGCAGTGGCACAGGCGGGTCGGCGAGCCTCAGCCCGCGGTGCCTGAATGTCCGCCAGGCAAGGCTGCCCCATCGCCAGTCCTCGGCGCGGCGGACCAGCCCGGCTCGAAGCGCGTTGCGTTCCACATATCGCAGCACGGTGATCAGATGCCGGTCCTCGGCGATCGGGAATGCCTTGAACCGGCCCTGCCAGATCCGACCACAGCTCTTGTGAGCCTGGTGATGCCTGTGGGTGTGCGTCGTCAGTAGCCAGTGCATCCACCTGGAGAGATCGTGCCGCCCGCCCGGTCGTACGACGAGGTGAAAGTGGTTGGGCATCAGGCACACCGCAAGAACGTCCAGTGGAACACGATCTTGCGCGTCGGACATCAGCCCCAGGAATGCGTCCAGCGCTGGTGGAGACTCGAACGCCTGAACGCCGGCGTTAGTCCTACTCAGGGCGTGATAGTAGTAGCCTGCAGCGATGGCTCTGGCGGTCCGAGGCATCGGCAGAGCTTAGGGGCGCTAGGTCATGTCGAAACGACGACATTCCAGCGCCAAAGACCAGAAATCCGGTGACATTCTCTATTTCCGCCCTACCTGCTTCCGGAAATAGAGAATGTCCCCATTTCAGACGTGGGTCAGCCAGCCGCGAGTGTCGGGTGCGGTGCCCTGCTGGATCTCGACCAGGGCCGCCCTGAGCTTACGGGTGTGCGGACCGACGTCGCCGCCGCCCACCGGATACTCCTTGCCCTGGTGGATCAACGTGCCGACGCCGGCGAGTACTGCGGCCGTCCCTGACAGCGCGGCTTCGCCGGTCTTCACCCACTCCAGCATCTCGGCGACGCTGAACACCCGCTCCTCGACCTTGTAGCCGAGCGCGGGCGCCATCCGCAGCAGGGAGTCGCGGGTCACGCCGTGCAGGAAGGTGGAATCGAGGCTGCGCGTCAGGATCGCGCCGTCGCGGATGAGCAGGAAGTTGGCCGCACCGGTTTCCTGCACCTCGCCGCCCGGGCAGAACAGCACCTGGTCCACCCCGTACTTCTTGCGCGCCGCGAGCGTCGGGCCCATGGCCGCGGCGTAGTTGCCGCCGGTCTTGACCATGCCGAGATGCGACGCGCAGCGGGTCGCCTCGTCCTCGACATAGATCCTCAGCGCCTTCATGCCGCCCGCGAAGTAGTCCCACACCGGACTCGCCAGCACGATCAGCATCAGCTGGTCCGGCGGCGAAGACGCCGCGCCGATGTTCGGCGTCGTGCCGAACAGCATCGGGCGCAGGTACAGCGCGCCCGGCGCCTCCGGCACCTGCTCGCGGACGCGGTCGATCACGCCGGTCACCATGCCTGCAAGCTGGCCGGCATCCGGCTCCGGCAGGCACAAGGCCCGGGCGCTCTGGCGCATGCGCTCGATGTGGCGATCCATGCGGAAGACGTTGATGCTGCCGTCCGCCGCCGATAGGCCTTGAAGCCCTCGAAACAGGTGCTCGCGTAGTGCAGCACGTGCGCGGCCGGGCTGATCTCGATCGGTCCGGTCTTGCGCAGCTCGTGATCGGACCACTTGCCGTTCGCATAGGTCGCGACGGCCATCGTGTCGGTCAGCACGCTGCCAAAGGCGGGACGCTGGGTGGCTTGTGGCTGTATCTGGGCGTTCATGCGCGATCAGTCCTGTATGAAAATCGTTGCCGGGTGTTCGAGACAGTCCTTCAGCGCCTGGATCATGGCCGCTGCGTCGAAGCCGTCGACGAAGCGGTGATCGAACGAGGACGAAAGATTCATGATCCGGCGGACCGCGATGGCGCCATTGTGCACGACCGGCCGCTCGATCGCCTTGTTGACACCGACGATGGCGACCTCCGGCGCGTTGATGACCGGCGTCGAGACGATGCCGCCGAGCCTGCCGAGGCTGGTGACGGTGATCGTGGAGCCGGTCAGTTCCTCCTTCTTCGCCCGATTGGTCCGGGCCGCCTCGGACACGCGGCGGATCTCGGCCGCGAGGTCGCCCAGACCGAGGCCCTCGGCGTTGCGCACGACCGGCACCTTGAGGCCGTCCGGCGTCTGCGTGGCGATGCCGACGTGCACCGCGTGGTGCCGCACGATCACGTTGCGCGCGTCGTCATACGAGCGCGTTGCACTGCGGGAACTGCTCCAGCACGCGCGCCAGCGCGGCGACGATGAATGGCAGGAACGTCAGAGCCCGCCTGGCCCGGCGCCAGTCGCGAGTTCAGGTGCTGGCGCAGCGACTCGAGTTCGGTGACGTCGACTTCCTCGACATAGGCGAAATGCGGGATGTTGCGCTTGGCCTCGCTCATGCGCTGGGCGATCACGCGCCGCACGCCGATGACCTTGATTTCCTCGGTGCCCGAGCGCGCCTCGCGGGCCGGGGACCGGGCCGCGGGGCGCTCGCCGTGCCGGACGCACCGCTTCCCGACGCCAGGAATTCTCGAGGTCCGACGGCTGGATTCGCCCTCCCGGCCCACTGCCTGGTATGCGGGCCAGGTCGACGCCGGCCTCGCGCGCCTGGCGGCGCGTCGCCGGCGAGGCCATCACCCTGCCGGACGATTCGGTTGCCGGGGCCTCGGCCGGCGCGCCTTGCCCGCGGCCGCGGCCGGCGTCGCCGCTGGCGCCGCCTGCTTCGCCACCTCTGCAGGTGCGGCACCGCTCGTGTCGAAGACGATCAGGTCCGAGCCGACCGGGATCATGTCCCCGGGCTCGCCGTTCAATCCACGACCTGCCCCGTGACCGGCGAGGGGATCTCGACGGCCGCCTTGTCGGTCATGACTTCGGCGATGACCTGGTCCTCGGTGACCGCATCGCCGACCTTCACCTTCCACTCGACGACTTCGGCCTCGACGGTGCCTTCGCCGAGGTCCGGCATCTTGAAGACGTAGCGGCTCATCTGCGGCCTCCATCACGGCCGTGAGCGCCTTCGCGACACGCGCCTGGCCGGGGAAGTACTCCCATTCGAACGCATGAGGATACGGCGTGTCCCAGCCCGCCACACGCAGGATCGGCGCCTCGAGGTGCCAGAAACACTCCTCCTGGATGGTCGCCGACAGCTCGGCGCCAAAGCCGCCGAAGCGCGTCGCCTCGTGCGCGACGACGCAGCGGCCGGTTTTCTGCACCGAGGTCACCAGCGTCTCGACGTCGAGCGGCACCATGCTGCGCACGTCGATGATCTCGGCATCGAGTCCGAGCCCCCGGGCGGCCGCCTCGCAGACGTGCACCATCGTGCCGTAGGTGACGATCGTCACGTCGCGCGCCCTCGCGCACGATCTCGCCCTTGCCGATCGGCACCGTGTAGTGACCTTCCGGCACGTCGCCCTTCGGGTGCGTGCTCCACGGCACCGCGGGCTTGTTCGCATCGCCGTCGAACGGACCGTTGTAGATTCGCTTCGGCTCGAAGAAGATCACCGGGTCGTCGTCCTCGATCGCCGCGATCAGCAGTCCCTTGGCGTCGTACGGATTCGACGGCATCACGACCTTGAGCCCGGACACATGGGCGAAGATTCCCTCCGGGCTCTGCGAGTGCGTCTGCCCGCCGCGGATGCCGCCGCCGCAGGGCGTGCGAATCGTGACGGGCGCGAAGAAATCGCCGGCGCTGCGATAGCGCAGGCGCGCGAGCTCGCTGACGATCTGGTCGTAGGCCGGATAGATGTAGTCGGCGAACTGGATCTCCGCGACCGGCCGCAGGCCGTTGACGCCCATGCCGATGGCCGCCGCGACGATCCCGCCCTCGGCGATCGGCGTGTCGAGCACGCGGTGCTCGCCGTACTTGCGCTGCAGGCCGTCGGTGACGCGGAACACGCCGCCAAAGAAACCGACGTCCTCGCCCAGGATCACCACGCTCGGGTCGCGCCCGAGCATGATGTCCATGGCCGAGTTCAGCGCCTGGATCATGTTCATCTGCGCCATGAGTCAGCTCCCCGCCCGCTCGGCGCGCAGTTCCGCGTCCTGCCTGCGCAGGTGCTCCGGCATTTCCTTGAAGACGTCCTCGAACATCAGGTGCGGATCGAGTCTCGGCGGCTCGGTCAGCGTGCCGTAGGTCACCGCTTCCTTCCAGGACGCCACGACCTGCTCGTCCAGTTCCTCGATCAGCGCCACGTGGCGCTCCTCGGACCATTCGCCGAGGCGCGATGAGGTGATTCTTCAGCCGCTCGACCGGGTCGCCGAGCGGCCAGCGCTCGTAGTCGTCCTTCGGCCGGTAGCGCGCCGGGTCGTCGCTGGTCGAATGCGCGGCGCCGCGATAGGTCACGTGCTCGATCAGGGTCGGACCGAAGCCCTTGCGCGCGCGCTCCGCCGCCCACTGCGTCACCGCGTACACGGCGAGGAAGTCGTTGCCGTCGACGCGCAGGCCCGCCATGCCAAAGCCCGGGCCGCGCGCCGCGAATGAACGGTGCTCGCCGCCGGCAAAGCCCTGGAAGGTCGAGATCGCCCACTGGTTGTTGACGACGTTGAGGATCACCGGCGCCTCGTAGACCGAGGCGAACAGCATCGCGTGGTGGAAGTCGGCCTCGGCACTCGAGCCCTCGCCGATCCAGGTCACCGCGATGTCGTCCTCGCCCTTGATGGCCGCCGCCATCGCCCAGCCCACGGCCTGCGGAAACTGCGTCGTCAGGTTGCCGGAGATCGAGAAGATCCTGCCTTCGCGCCAGTGGTACATCACCGGCAGCTGCCGGCCCTTGCACATGTCGCGGGTGTTCGAGAGCAGCTGGCACATCAGGTCGACGAGCGGCCGGCCGCGCACGACGTACAGGCCCTGGTTGCGATAGGACGGGAACAGCATGTCGGTCGGCTGCAGCGCCATGCCCTGGGCGACCGGCGACGGCCTCCTCGCCGAGCGAGCGCATGTAGAAGGAGATCTTGCCCGGAGCGCTGCATGCGCTGCATGCGGTCGTCGAAGACCCGCGTCAGCATCATGTGCCGCAGCCCGATCTGCAGCTCCGCGACGTCGAGGTGCGGATTCCAGGGACCGACCGCGCGGTGCTCGTCGTCGAGCACGCGCACCAGCTCGAACGCGAGCCCGTTCATGTCGCGAACCCGGGCGTTGACGTCCGGCCGAGGCGTCGCGCCGGCCGGCGACAGCTCGAGATAGCTGAAATCGGGCGTCTCGCCCGGGCGGGAATGGTGCTTCGGGATGTGCAGGCGGGAGGGTCGCATCGGATGTCCCTTGGCCGATGGCCACTTACTGGCCCGATATCGTACGCACGCGTCGCTGCAGCTGCTCGAAATCTTGTACTGTTGTGCACAAACGCGCAACATTAGTTGCGTATGAGGACCGCACATGAAAAAAATAGTTCACGTTGATCTGGACGAGATCGACCGGCGGATCCTCGACGTCCTGCAGCGCGACGGCTCATTGTCCGCCGCGGACGTTGCGGCCAAGTCGGGCTGTCCACGACCACCTGCTGGCGGCGCATCCAGCAACTCGAGCAATCGGGAATCATCAGGCAGCGCGTCGCGCTGCTCGACCGCACCAAGCTCGGACTCGACGTGGTCGTGTTCGTGCAGGTGCGGCTGTCGACCCAGGGGCGCGACGCGATCGCGCAGTTCGACCGTGCCATCCGCGACCGGCCCGAGGTGCTCGACTGCTACACGCTGACCGGCGAGTGGGACTTCTGCCTGCGGATCGTCACCCACGACATGAAGGAGTACGAAGCCTTCTTCCTCGACCACCTGTCGAAGATCCCCAACGTGCAGTCGGTCAACTCGTCGATCGCCGTGACTGTGATCAAGGAATCGACTGTGCTGCCGCTGACGAGCAGCTAGTTCAAGTCGCCTCAGGATCGCAGAACCACGGTCCGATTGCCGGCCACGAAGATGCGGTGCTCGGCATGCCAGCGCACCGCGCGGTTCAGCACGACGCTCTCCAGGTCATGCCCGATCTCGACGAGATCGTCCGGCAGCATCGTGTGATCGACGCGCTCGACGCCTTGCTCGATGATCGGGCCCTCATCGAGGTCGGTGGTGGCATAGTGCGCCGTCGCGCCGATGATCTTGACGCCACGTTCGTAGGCCTGGTGGTAGGGCCGCGCGCCCTTGAATCCAGGCAGGAACGAATGATGGATGTTGATGCAGCGACCCGCCAGTCGCGTGCATGCGGCGTCCGACAGGATCTGCATGTAGCGGGCCAGCACCAGCAGATCCGCTCGCTGCGAATCGAAGAGGTCGAGAATCCTCGCCTCCTGCGCCGGCTTGCCGTCGGACCCGATCGGGAAGTGGTGAAACGGCACCCCGTGCCACTCCGCCAGGCGATGGTGGGTCTCGTGATTGGAGACGATGCCGACGATCACGATCGGCAGAACGCCGATGCTCCAGCGGTGCAGGAGACTGTTCAGGCAGTGTCCCTGCTGCGATACGGCAACAATGACCCGGCACCTCGCGGTCGCGTCGTGCACTGCCCACTGCATCGCAAAGCGCGCTGCAACCGGCGCGAACAGTGCTTCGAGTTCGGCCAGCGCCGGCAGGGAATCGCCGCGAAACGCGGTTCGCATGAAGGAGCGGTCTGAATACTCGTCGACGAAGTGCGCGGCCTCGGTGATCAGCCCGCCCTGCCCTGCGATGAAGCCGGCAATTGCGGCAACGATCCCCGTGCCATCCGGGCAGGACATGGACAGGATGTAGTTGTTGCGGGACGGCTCGAGGGTCACTGCGGGGCCTCCATCCAGCTCGAGATCTGCTCCAGTGACTTCTTGACGCCGCCAGCTGCCGGCACCCGGCATCCAGGCTTCGGATAACCGACGACCAGCAGAATCATCGGCCTTTCGTGCGACGGCCGGCCGCAGATTTCGTTGAGGAACTTCATGGGGTTCGGCGTGTGCGTCAGCGTCGCCAGTCCAGCATTATGCAGGGCAAGCAGCAGGAATCCCGTGGCGATGCCGACTGACTCCGGAAAGTAATAGTGGCTGTAGCGGGTGCCGTCGTCGCGAATGCCGTACTTCTGCGCGAAGATGGCGATCAGCAGCGGCGCCTCCTCCAGGAACGGCTTGCTCGGATCTGTACCCAGCGGCCGCAGCGCATCCAGCCATTCCTCCGGTGCGCGCCGCTGGTAGAACTCCCGCTCTTCCGCCTCGGCCGCTTCGCGAATGCGGCGCTTGGTGGCCGCCTCGGCAATGACACAGAAGTGCCAGGGCTGCTGATTGGCCCCGGACGGCGCCGTGCCGGCCGCCAGCAGGCACTGCTCGATGACCTCGCGGGGCACGGCGCGGCTGTCGAACTCGCGCACCGAGCGACGCCTCGCGACATCGCGATAGAAGGCGCGAGCCCGTTCGACCATTTCAGCGGCCGGATACTCGCGGAAATCGGCCAGCGGCTGCAGGTCCGGTTCCGCGGCCGCGACGCTCTTGTGGTCCATCCGTTCCCCCTCCAGACGCAACCCGCCCGTGGCCAGGATGCGGCGCAGCTTGGTGGTTGGCTATGACCGGGTCAGACGGGCGTGGCGCCCGAACCCCGCCCGCCGCGCAGCTCGTATTCCTGGGTGCCACGCTGGTAGATGTGGTCGGTGTCGAGCGCAGCCGTCTTCGCGTACTGGAACGCAGGCGCGAGCGACTCGTAGATCGGCTCGAAGCCGCGCTGCTCCGTGAGGTGGAACAGCTCGCGGAAGGACTCGATCACGAAGTAGGTCGCCTGCAGGTCGGAGATCGTGTAGTCGGTGCGCATGACGCGATCGACGTTCAGGTGGATCCGGTTCGGCGACCTGCCCTTCGATCGCGAACACGGTTTCCGTCGGACCCGAAAGGATCCCGGCGCCGTAGATGCGCATCTCGCCGTCTTCCAGGATCAACCCGAACTCGACCGTGTACCAGTAGAGCGCGGAAAGCGCCTTGAGGCGGTTGTACTTCAGCGCCTTCCAGCCCGCCCGGCCGTAGGCCTCCATGTAGTCGGCGAACACCGGATCGGTCAGCAGCGGCACGTGGCCGAACACGTCGTGGAAGACGTCGGGTTCCTGGATGTAGTCGAACTGTTCACGACTGCGGATGAAGTTGCCGGCCGGAAAGCGGCGGTTGGCCAGGTGGTAGTAGAAGACGTGGTCGGGGATCAGCATCGGCACCGGCACGACGCTCCAGCCTGTCAGGCCACGCAGCTCCTCGCTCATGGCGTCGAAGTCCGGGACGCCGCCACGCCCAAGATCGAGCTTCTCCAGCCCGCCGAGGAACTCCCGGCAGGCATGTCCGGGCATCAAGCCCGATCTGGCGCTCGTACAGCTCGTCCCAGATGCGGTGCTCCGCCGCGCTGTACTTGCGCTGCGCCGGCTCGAGCCAGTCGTCGGCGAGGCCCGCCGGCCTCTTCAGCGGCGCGACGATAGACTTCAGGCGGCATCGGCGGGATGCGCGTGTAATCAAACTTCGGGCTCATGCTGGCATTATAGACGCCCCCGCCAGGACCGAAATCGATGCATCGCCCATTCACCCTGCGCCCGATCACATTTGCCGCCCTCGCACTGCTGGCCGGGCACGCGGCGGCGGCGGAGATCACCCCAAAGGTCACATCGGTGCGACTGGCGACCTTCAACGTCTCCATGTATCGGGACCGGGCCGGTCAACTCGCGGCCGATCTCGCGGATCCCTCGACACGACAGGCCAGACTGGTGGCGGAGGTGCTGCAGACCATCCGCCCAGACATCGTTCTGCTCAACGAGTTCGACTGGGACGCCGCCGGCGAATCCCTGAGACTGCTCAGGCAGAATTTCCTGGAGGTCGGTCAGGCCGGCCTGTCGCCGATCAACTACCGGTATTACTACGTCGCGGAGAGCAACACCGGCGTGCACTCGGGGCACGATCTCGACGGCGATGGAAAGGTGACCTCATGGCCCGGTTCGCGGGCCTACGGCGGCGACGCCTTCGGCTTCGGGCAGTTTCCCGGCCAGTACGGCTTCGCCATCCTGTCGCGCTACCCGATCGTGCAGGATCGGGTTCGCACGTTCCGACAGCTGTTGTGGAAGGACCTGCCGGGCGCGCTGATTCCGGCCGACTGGTACGCGCCGGCGGCACGTGACGTGCTGCGCCTGTCATCGAAGAATCACGTCGACGTCCCGGTCCAGATCGGGGAGCGAGTCGTGCATGTGCTTGCCAGCCACCCGACGCCGCCGACGTTCGACGGGCCCGAGGACCGCAATGGCCGGCGCAATCACGACGAGGTCCGCTTCTGGTCGCTGTACATCGACGGCGATGAGACGACGGATTGGCTCATCGACGACCAGGGCCGCCACGGTGGCCTCGGCGCGGAGCTCGTTCGTCGTGCTGGGCGACCTGAATTCCGATCCGATCGACGGGGATTCTCGCCACGAGGCGATCCGCGCACTGCTCGGTCACCCCCGGATCCAGTCCCGCCCGGTGCCCATGAGCCGCGGCGCGGCGGAACAGTCGAAACTCCAGGGCGGACGCAACACCACCCAGCAAGGCGATCCGGCCCAGGACACCGCGGACTTCGATGACCGCGCGGTCGGCAACCTGCGCCTCGACTACGTCCTGCCCTCCACGCAGCTGCCGATCATCCGCTGCGGCGTATTCTGGCCGGAGTCTTCGGACCCGCAGTTCGCCCTGGTGGGCGCCTATCCGTTTCCGATCTCCGATCACCGGTTGGTGTGGGTCGACGTTCAGATTGCGCCGCTCTCGAAGGAGGCCGCTCGATGAAGATAACGATCTACGGCATCAAGAACTGCGACACCATGAAGAAGGCCTTCAACTGGCTGGACGAGCACGGCGTCGAGTATCGATTTCACGACTACAAGCGCGAAGGCGTGCCCGTCGAGCGGCTCGCGACATGGTCGAAAGCGGTCGGCTGGGAGAAGCTGGCGAACACCCGGGGGCCGACCTGGCGAAAGATTCCGGAGGAGCAGCGCACCGGACTCGACGAAGCGCGCGCGCTCGCCCTGCTGGCCGAGCACTCGAGTGCCATCCGCCGGCCGGTGGTGGAGGCAGGAAAGAAGATTCTGGTCGGGTTCGACGCCAAGGAATTCGCGGACGTGCTGGGCTAGTACGCCTCGACCTGACCCAGCACCCATTCGGCGCGATCGAGCAGCCCCTTGAAGCGGTCGGGGCCGATGACCAGCAGGTCAAGCACCGGGTTGTCGCGCAAGGCCTCGCGCGTGTACTCGGCCCCCTGGCTGAGCATCAGCTCGGCGACGTGGTGCGCAAGATGCACCACCGGCACCTCGTCGGCGAACTCCTCCGCGGTCTGATAGTCGGGCCAGCAGCGAATGCAGGTCGCAACGGCCTCGGGGAGCTTCCAGCGCTCGGCGAGCAGCACGCCCAGCGGCGCGTGGAACTCGTGGATCAGCGCCTCGTAATCGTCATCAGTGAGCCGCGCGCCCACGCAGGCCGCCACGTCGGCGCTGGCAAGCAGCGCAACGGGCTTGCCGATGTCGTGCAGCAGGCCGCAGAGATACGTCACCTCCGAGTAGCGGCGCGACAGGGCCGCGATCTCGCGCGACCAGATGGCCGCGGCAACGGACACCTTCCACATGTGCTGCGCACGATCGCGCTGACCGGGCACCGCCAGCAGGCGTCCGCGGATGGCGGCCGTGAAGGCGATGTCCGCCACCTCGCCCAGCCCGAGCCAGGCGACGGCGTGCTGCAGCGAGCTGATCGGCGAGGCGGGCTTGTAGGCAGCCGAGCGGGCGACCTTCATCACCTGGGCGGCCAGCGCCTGGTCGCTCATGATGAGCCCCGCAAGCGACGCCGCGTCGGCGTCCTTCGACCCCGCCAGCGCCACCACCCGCGCGGCGTGTTCAGGAAGCATCGGAAGTTCGATCTGCCCGCGCCGGACCAGCGCCGCCATTTCGTTGCGCACGCGCTGCAAGTCTTCGCGAACAGGACTGGTCGACTGCGTTATGTTCAAAGGATGCGCCCCGGCACAGGCGTGATGGCCTCGAGTCATCACGATAGCGGCCATTCTGGGACGGGTTTGAGCCGCCGGCGGTGACGCGGCGCACACCCTGCGTTATGGAGAATCGGATTCGACGTCCGGCGGCCCGTCAAGCGCGACGGAGACGCTCCGCGGCGGTCTCCAGCGTGGCGTCGGACTTGGCAAAGCAGAAGCGCAGTAGCTGGCAGGCCGGTGGCTGCTCGCAGAAGTGCGAGACGGGTATCGCGGCGACGCCGTGGGTCTCGATCAGCTCGAGGCAGAACGTGGTGTCGACCGCTTCCGAGATGGCGCTGTAGTCCACCAGCTGGAAGTAGGTGGCCGCGGACGGCACCAACGTGAAGCGGCTGCCGGCGAGCAGACGGATGAAGCCGTCGCGCCGCGCCTGGTAGAACCCAGCAAGTTGCTCCAGGAATGCGGGCTGCGTCGCGAGATAGTCGGCGAGCGCATGCTGCACCGGGCTCGACACGGAGAAGGTCACATACTGGTGAATCTTGCGCAGCGCGGTGGTCAGCGCGGGCGGCGCGACGCAGTAGCCGATCTTCCAGCCGGTCGCGTTGAAAACCTTGCCGAATGAGAAGACCGCGAAGGCGCGCTCCCGCAGCGCCGGCTGGGACAGCGCGGACAGGTGCCTGCGGCCATCGTAGACCAGATGCTCGTACACCTCGTCGGACAGCAGCAGCGCGTCGCTGCCCTCGAGGATCGCCGCGAGCTTCGTCCAGTCGTCGGCCGACAGCAGCGCGCCACTGGGATTGTGCGGGGTGTTGACGATCACCAGCCGAGTGCGCGGACTCATCGCCGCCGCCAGACGCTCGAAGTCGATGCGAAAGTCGGGCAGGGCCAATGGCACGCGGACCGTACGGCCGCCGGCGAGCTCGACGGTCGGCGCATAGCAGTCGAACGCTGGATCCAGCAGCACCACCTCGTCGCCCGGATGGACCACCGCCTGGATGGCGCAGAAGATCGCCTCGGTGCCGCCGGCCGTGATGGTGATCTCCGAGCCGGCGTCTACCTCGATGCCGTGCGTGAGTTCGAGCTTGGCGGCGATCTGCTCTAGCAGCACCGGCACCCCGGCCATCGGCGCATACTGGTTGTGGCGCAGGCGCAGGTGACGGGAGACAGCCTCCAGCAGAGCCTCAGGCGGCTCGAAGTCCGGAAAACCCTGCCCAAGGTTCACCGCGCCCTTCTCCGCCGCCAGGCGGGACATGGTGGTGAAGATGGTGGTTCCGACTTGCGGCAGCTTGAACCGCTGAAATGGGGACATTCTCTATTTCCCTCGACCCAAGGTCAGAGCGCGGGGAATTTCCGCCACAAATGCCGCGAGCACCCGATCGAGTAAAGAAGAGAATGTCCCCTTCCGAAAATAGAGAATGTCCCCGTCGTCGGCGGCCAGGGCGGCGCCGACGATGCCGGCGGTGTTGCCGAGACGCGCCGGGGCAATCCGGGCGCGCGACTCGAGCATGTGGCCGAACTGGTCCCAGTGCTCGATCACCCCGCCGCCGATGATGAACAGGTCCGGCCACAGCAGCGCGTGCAGACGCTGCAGCACTTCGTTGACCCGCTCGGTCCACTCCTGCCAGCCGAGCTGCTCGACCGTCCTGACCCGCGCCGACGCACGATGCTCGGCCTCCATGCCGCGAATCTCCATGTGGCCGAACTCGGTGTTCGGCAGCAGGCGCCCATCGACGAATATGGCGCTGCCGATGCCGGTGCCGAAGGTCAGCATCATGACGGTGCCGTCTCGCCGCGCCCCGCGCCCACCCGCATCTCGGCCAGACCCGCTGCATCGGCGTCGTTGAGAAACACCGCCGGCCGCCCGGTCACTTCGCGGACCAGCTTCACGCCGTCGGTGCCGATCCACTGGCGGATCGACATTGGCCGCCGTAAAGGCGATGCCGCGGCGGACGACGCTGGGGAACGCGAAACCGATCGGCCCGCCCACGTCGGCGAAGTGCTCGGTGATGCGCTTGCACCACCTCGCCTATCGCCACGGGCGTCGCCGGCGACGGCGTCGGGAAGGACTTCGCCGGCCCGAGCAGCCGGCCCGAGGCCACCTCGACGATCGCCGCCTTGAGGCTGGAACCGCCCGTGTCGATGCCGAGCAGGTTCACGGCCGACTACTCGTTGGCGGCGGTCGCGGCCTGCACTTCGCGCGCGCGCAGACGCTCCTGGCGCTGCATCCACAGGCCGGTGGTGACGATCCCGATTGCCACGATCATGACCAGGATGGTGGCCAGCGCATTGATGTCGGGGCTCACGCCGAGCCTCACCTTGGAGAAGATGACCAGCGGCAGGGTGCTGGAGCCCGGCCCGGACACGAAACTGGTGATGACGAGGTCGTCCCAGGACAACGTGAAAGCGAGCAGCCAGCCGGCCAGGATAGCCGGGAAGATGATCGGCAACGTCACCAGGAAAAAGACCTTGGCCGGTCGCGCGCCGAGGTCCATGGCGGCCTCCTCGAGCGACTCGTCGAGCGAGGACAGTCGCGACTGGATGACCACCGTCACGTACGCCATCGAAAAGGTCATGTGCGCGATGGTGATCGTCGTCACCCCGCGCCCCGCCGGCCAGCCGATCGCCTGCTCCATCGCCACGAACAGCAGCAGCAGCGACAGGCCCGGTGATCACCTCGGGCATGACCAGCGGCGCGGTGGTCATGCCGGTCATCAGGGTGCGGCCCTTGAAGCGCCGGAACCGCGAGATCGCGAGACCCGCCAGCGTGCCGAGGATCACCGCGCCGGTGGCGTTCATGGCCGCGACTTTCAAGGACAGCTTGGCGGCGTCGAGGATCTGGTCGTTCTGGCAGCAGTTCCACGTACCACTTGGTCGAGAAGCCGCCCCACACCGTCACCAGGCGTCGACTCGTTGAACGAAAAGACCACCATGGACAGGATCGGGATGTACAGGAACGCGAACCCGAAGGCCATCAGCGTCGTCACGAGGAACGAGCGGCGACCGATCACCGGTGCGCTCCCGCCTGGCGGCCCTGGGTGTACTGCAGGATCATGATCGGCCCGACCAGCAGGATCAGCATGCGCGATCGCCACTGCGCTGGCTACCGGCCAGTCGCGGTTGTTGAAGAACTCCTCCCACAGCACCCTGCCGATCATCAGCGAGTCCGGCCCGCCGAGCAGCGCCGGTATGACGAACTCGCCGACCGCCGGAATGAACACCAGCATGCAGCCGGCGACGATGCCCGGCACCGACAACGGCAGGGTGATGGTGAGGAAAGACTTGACCGGGCGGCTGCCGAGGTCGGCTGCCGCCTCCAGCAGCGTCAGGTCCATCTTCTCGAGATTGGCGTACAGCGGCAGCACCATGAATGGCAGGTAGGAGTAGACGATTCCGATGTACACCGCGAAATCGGTCTGCAGCATCACGATCGGCTCGTCGATGATGCCCAGCGCCATCAGCGTGTTGTTGATCAGGCCGTTGTTCTTCAGGATGCCGATCCAGGCATAGACGCGCAGCAGGAACGAAGTCCAGAAGGGCAGCATCACCATCATCAGCAGCAGGTTGCGCCAGCTCGGGCTGGTGCGGGCGATGCCGTATGCCATCGGGTAGCCGACCAGCAGGCAGAACAGCGTCGACGTGGCGGCGACGAAGATCGAGTTCAGGTAGGCGTTGCGGTAGAGCGCGTCATTCCACAGGAACGCGTAGTTGCCGAAGTTGACCTTGATGGAAACGACCTGGGCGTCCACCCAGTGCAGCAGCGGCTCGTAGGGCGGCATGCCGAGCCGGATGTCGGACACCGAGATCTTGAAGACGATGATGAACGGAATCAGGAAGAAGAGGATCAGCCACAGGTATGGCACGCCGATTACGGCGATACGGCCGGAAATGCCCCAGTCGCGGATGCGGTTGCTGGCCCAGCGGTAGGGTCCGAAGGCGCGGATCCACGCCATCAGCTCCGCCAGCAGCAGGGGCGGTTGCTTCGGCACCCGCCCGGCGGGACGGCTCATTGGGTGACCACCACCGGGCTGGAGCCGTCCCAGGAGAGCCACACGGCCTCGTCCCAGGTGATGCGGTCGAGCGCCGCGGACTGCCGGCGCATGTTCGGGCGCGTCACGCGCACCCGCCTGCCGCTCGCCAGCTTCACCAGATAGACGGACACGTCGCCGAGGTAGGCGATCTCCTCGACCACGCCCTGGACGCGATTGTCGCTCCCTTCCGCGGCGGGAGGATCACGCGAAATGACGATTTTCTCCGGCCGCAGCGCCACCCAGACCTTTGCGTCAGGCGGAGCGCTGACGCCGTGATTGACGTAGACCGTCCCGCCGAGTTCCTTGGAGAAAACCCGCACATAGTCGGGCTCGTCCTCCACCAGGCGTCCCCTCGAACAGGTTCACCGAACCGACGAAGTCCGCAACGAAGCGGGATGTCGGATACTCGTAGATATCGCTCGGCGTGCCCACCTGCACGATCTCGCCGTGGTTCATCACGCCGATCCGCGACGCCAGGGTCATGGCCTCCTCCTGGTCGTGTGTCACGACCACGAAGGTGACGCCCAGCTTCTCCTGGATGTTGATGAGCTCGAACTGGGTGTGCTCGCGCAACTTGCGGTCCAGCGCCCCGAGCGGCTCGTCGAGCAGCAGCAGCTTGGGGCGCTTGACCAGCGAGCGCGCCAGTGCAACGCGCTGGCGCTGGCCGCCCGACAGCTGGTGGGGCTTGCGCCCGGCGAACTGCGTGAGTTTCACAAGCTCGAGCATTGCCGCGACACGATCGCGGATCTCACCGCGCGGCAGCTTGTCCTGCTTGAGCCCGAAAGAGACGTTCTGCTCGACCGTCATGTGCGGGAACAGCGCATAGGACTGGAACATCATGTTGACCGGACGCTCGTAGGGCGCGATGCCGGTCATGTCCACCCCGTCGATGCTGATCTTCCCCGCAGTGGGTTCCTCGAACCCCGCCAGCATGCGCAGCAGCGTCGTCTTGCCGCAACCGGAGCCGCCCAGCAGGCAGAAGACCTCGCCGCGGTAGATGTCGAGCGAGACATCATCGACGGCGATGAAATCGCCGAATTTCTTGGTGACTTTCTCGATGCGGACATACGGCACAACGGCCGGGTCCTTCCAGGGCGGCAACTTCTCGTCAGGCCGGGCGAGCGCCATAGGCAGTTCCTGCTACTGGGGCCCCCGGCAGCCTTTGCCGCCGGGGGCCTATGTCCGCGAATCCCGTTACTGGCCCGTGCGCACCCGGGTCCACGCGCGGGTCGACAGGCGGCTGTAGTCCTGCGATTCGGCCAGCGACGGATACATCTTGGCCTTCACCTCGGGCGACGGGTACACGGACGGATCCGTGCGCACCGCCTCGTCGATCAACTCGAACGACGCCGAGTTGCCGTTGGCATAGGCGACGTAGTCGCTGATCGCGGCAATCACCGCCGGCTCCATCAGGTAGTTGATGAACGCGTACGCGTTGTTCGGATGTGGCGCATCGGCGGGGATCGCCAGCATGTCGAACCAGATGATCGCGCCTTCCTTCGGAATCGCGTAAGCCACGTTGACCGGGTTCGCAGCCTCGGCGCCGCGCGCCTGGGCCTGCAACACGTCACCGCTCCAGCCGAGCGCCACGCAGATCTCGCCGTTGGCCAGATCATTGATGTACTGCGATGAGTGCAGGTAACGCACGTAGGGGCGGATGCCCATGATGACCTGCTCGGCCGCGGCCAGGTCCTCTTCGCTTTCGCTGTTCGGGTCCTTGCCGAGGTAGATCAGCGCCGACTTGAAGACCTCGGCCGGCGCGTCGAGCATGACCAGCCCGCAGTCCTTGAGCTTGGCGGCATTGGCGGGATCGAAGATCGCAGACCAGCTGTCGATGGTGTCCGTGCCGAGCGCAGCCTTGACCTTGTCCGGATTGTAGCCAATGCCGGTGGTGCCCCAGAGGTAGGGCACGGAGTGCTCGTTACCCGGATCGTGCAGGGCCACGCGCTGCATGATGTCGGGGTCCATGTTGGCCAGGTTGGGCAGCTTCGCCTTGTCGAGCGTCATGAACACGCCCGCCTTGATCTGGCGCTCGAGGAACGACGCGGACGGCACCACGACGTCGTAGCCGGTGCGGCCGGCCAGCAGCTTGGTCTCGAGAACTTCGTTGGAATCGAAGACGTCGTAGTTGACCTTGATGCCGGTGCGCTTCTCGAACTCGGCGATCGTGTCTTCGGCTATGTAGTCCGACCAGTTGTAGACGTTCAGGATCTTCTCTTCCGGCGCGGCAGGCGCCTCGGCGCTGGTTTCGCCGGCTGTCCTTCTTGCCACAAGCGCTGAGCATGATGGCCAGCGACGCAATGAGCACGCCAGACCGATACAGATTCTGCATGTCGACTTCCTCCACCGCCGGGGAACCCGGCACCCCAGATACTAGTTGTTCACCGGGCCTCGCGACGGTGCGCATGCCGGTCCTGTGGCCAACCCTATACCACCTGCGGCGCGGCCGCCAGCACCCGCGGGCGGGGACCCGCGGGTCTCAGGCCCTCCCGAGGTCCCGGGCGGTCAGGTCCAGGCATTTCCAGGCTTTGTCCACCATCTCGTCGACCTGCTCGCGGGTCAGTATCAGCGGCGGCGCCATGATCATGGTGTCGTTGACGGCGCGCATGACCAGCCCGTTTCTGAAGCAGTGGTCCCGGCACAGCGTGCCCACCGCGCCCCGGTTGCGGAAGAACGTCCGGGTTCGCTTGTCGGCGACCAGTTCCAGGGCGCCGATCAGGCCGACTCCGCGCGCCTCGCCGACCAGCGGGTGTTCGCCGAGCTCCCGCCACCGCTTCTGCAGGTAGGGTCCGATGTCCTCGCGCACCCGGTCGACCAGCCCCTCGCCACGCAGGATCGCCAGGTTGGCGAGGGCTACGGCGCAGGCCACGGGATGCCCTGAATAGGTGTAGCCGTGGGAGAACTCGCCGCCCTTGTCGATCAGCACGTCGGCGACCCGGTCCGCCACCATCACGGCCGCCGAGCGGCAGGTAGCCGGATGAGATCGCCTTGGCGATCGTCATGAGGTCCGGCTCGAACCCGAAGTGCTCGCAACCGAACCAGTGCCCGGTGCGCCCGAAGCCGCAGATGACCTCGTCGGCTACCAGCAGGATGCCGTACTCGTTGCAGATGCGCTGTATCTCGGGCCAGTAGGTGTCCGGCGGGATGATCACGCCGCCGGCCCCCTGGATCGGCTCGCCGATGAAGGCGGCCACCCGCTCGGGGCCGAGTTCCTCGATCTTCTCGGCCAGCCGGCGGGCCGCACGCAAGCCAAATTGCTCGGGCGATACATCGACGCCGTTCTCGAACCAGTAGGGCTGCTCGATGTGCACGATGCCCGGAATCGGCAGGCCACCCTGGGCGTGCATCCGGCCATGCCGCCGAGGCTCGCTCCGCCCATGGTGCTGCCGTGGTAGGCATTCCGCCGGCTGATGATCACATTGCGGTCGGGCTGGCCGCGCAGCGCCCAGTAGCGGCGCACCATCCGGAGGATGGTGTCGTTCGCCTCGGAACCGCCGCCCGCATAGAAGACCTTGTTGAACTGTGGCGGGGTCAGCTCGGCGAGCAGTCGCGCCAGCTCGATGGCCGGTGGATTGGCGCTCTGGAAGAAGCTGTTGTAGTAGGGCAGTTCCTGCATCTGCCGGTAGGCGGCCTCGGCCAGTTCCTTGCGGCCATAGCCGACGTTGACGCACCACAGGCCGGACATGCCGTCGAGGATCTTCTCGCCGTCGCAGTCGAACAGATAGACGCCCTCGGCGCGCGTGATGACGCGGGACCCCTCGGCGGCCAGCGCCTTGAAGTCGGTGAACGGATGCAGGTAGTGACGGCTGTCCAGTTCCTGCCACTCCCGCGTGGAGCGGCTCGTGATCAGCGGCTTGGCACTCATGATGTCTCCGTTGGGGCCACAGCCCCCGCCACGCGGGTCTCAGACGTTCAGCAGCAGGTGTTCCCGCTCCCAGGAGCTGATCACCTGAGGAAGGTCGCATACTCGCTTTCCTTGACCGCCGAGTAGGCCGCGACGAAGCGGTCCCCGAAGACCTCGACCAGCGGCTTGCAGCCGCGCAGCATGCCAAGCGCCTCGGCCAGGGTGACCGGCAGCGCGAACGGCAGCTCGTACGCCGACCCGCTGATCGGGTCGGTGGCCTTGAGCGACTCGATCATGCCGAGGTAGCCGCAGGCCAGCGATGCCGCGATGGCGAGGTACGGGTTGGCGTCGGCGCCGCCCAGGCGGTTTTCGACCCGGCGCGCCGCCGGCGGCGAGGTCGGCACCCGCAGGCCGGCGGTGCGGTTGTCGTAGCCCCACTGGACGTTGATGGGCGCCATGTTGTAGCGGACGATGCGCCGGTAGGAGTTGACGTTCGGCGCGAACAGCGACATCGCCGCCGGCAGGTACTTCTGCAGCCCGGCGATGTGCGAGAAGAACAGCGGCGACGGCCCGCCCTCCGGCGTGCTGAAGACGTTCTCGCCGGTCTTGCTGTCCACCACGCTCTGGTGGATGTGCATGGCGCTGCCCGGCTCGTCGCCCATCGGCTTGGCCATGAAGGTGGCGTACATCTTGTGGCGCAGCGCCGCCTCGCGCGCCGTGCGCTTGAACAGGAACGCCTGGTCGGCGAGCTCCAGGGCATCGCCATGGATCAGGTTGATCTCCATCTGCGCGGCGCCGTCTTCGTGGATCAGCGTGTCGATCTCGATGTCCTGCGCCTCGCAGTAGGCGTAGATGTCGTCGAACAGCGGATCGAACTCGTTGACCGCGGCGATGCTGTAGGACTGCCGGCCGGTCTCCGGCCGGCCCGAGCGGCCCACCGGCGGCTTCAGCGGGTAGTCCGCGTCGATGTTCGGCTCGACCAGGTAGAACTCGAGTTCCGGCGCCACCACCGGCTGCCAGCCGCGCGCCTCGTACAGCTCGAGGATCCGGCGCAGCACGTAACGCGGCGCCAGCGGCACCCGCCGCCCGTCGTCATAGAAGCAGTCGTGGATGACCTGCGCGGTGGGCTCGGCGGTCCACGGCACGACGCGTATGGTGTTGGGGTCGCCGACCAGGTCGATGTCGATCTCGGAGGGGTTGATCGACGAGTCGTCGTCGGGCCAGTCACCGGTGACGGTCTGCAGGAAGATGCCCTCGGGCAGGCGCATGCCCTCGTCTTCCGCGAACTTCTCGGCCGGCATGATCTTGCCGCGGGCGATGCCGGACATGTCGGCGATCAGCGCCTCGACCTCGGAGATGCCGTGGTCGCGCAGGAACTGCTGAATGATGCTCATGATGCTCGTCGCCTTTTCGCACGCTCCCGCCCGGCCTCACCAAAGGCGGCGAACAGCGCACGTGAAAAATCGTTCTCCATCACCTGCCACTCCGGGTGCCACTGCACCGCGAGCGCGAAACAGGGCGCATGCTCGACCCGGAACGCCTCGACCACGCCGTCCGGGGCGATCGCCTCCGACGGCCAGCCCGTCGCCCAGGCGCTGCACGCCCTGCGAGTGCAGCGAGTTGACCATCAGGCGTCCGGTTCCGGCGATCCGCTGCAGCACGCCGCCGGAGGTCAGCTCGACCTCGTGGGCGGGGCCATACTGGATCTCGAGCGGCTCATCCTTGTCCTCGCGATGATCCGCAAGTCCCGGAACCTCCTGCAGCTTCTGCCACAAGCTGCCGCCGAACGCGACGTTCATTTCCTGAAAGCCCCGGCAGATGCCAAGCACCGGCAAGCCCGCGGCGATCGCCGCGGGAATCATCGGCAGCGTGGTGGCGTCGCGCTCGGGATCGTGCCAGGTGTCCGGGTCCGACGGCGGGCCCTGGTAGCGGTGCGGCTCCACGTTCGAGGGACTGCCCGTGAACAGGATGCCGTCGAAGCTGTCGAGCCACTCCTGCAGATGGCCCTCACCGAGCGCCGGGATGAGCACGGGTACGGCGTCCGCGGCTTCCGCGACGGCCTTGATGTACTTCTCGCCGACGCAGTGAAACCAATGCGGACCCAGCAGGCGGCGGTCGGCCGGGATCCCGATGACGGGCTTGCGCGCGCGCATGTTGTTGATTCTGAACGGCTCTCAGGCCGTTCCCTCGTGACTTCGCAGCATTCTCGCATACTCGGCAGAGGCCGCGCTCGGGCCGCCTTGCGAATCGCGGCAGGCGCTGGCCGCAGCCTGCGGGACGACCTTGCCCGGGGCACGCACCGCTGAGTATGCTGGCCGGCGCATTCTGCCAACAGCCGCCCGTCCCGGCGGCGCCCGGAGTCCCATGGCCCCCACCGCCGTCCCGTTTTCGAGCGCCGAGGCGTTCCTCGCCGCCCACCCGGCGGTGCGCAGCATCGACCTGCTGCTGCCCGACATGAACGGCATCCTGCGCGGCAAGCGCATCGAGGTGGGCGACCTCCGGACCGTCTATGACAAGGGCATGCTGCTGCCGGGCTCGATGTTCGCACTGGACGCGCTGGGCGGCACGGTCGAGGCGACGGGTCTCGGCTTCGATGAAGGCGATGCGGACCGCCCTTGTCTGCCGGTCGCGGACGGCCTGCAGCCCTGCGGCTGGCTGGGCGACGATATCGCGCAGTTGCAGGTCCAGATGTTCGAGCACGACGGCCGCCCGTTCTTCGGCGATCCGCGACATGTGCTCGGGCAGGTCGTCGAGCGCTTCCGCGCACGCGGACTGACCCCGGTGGTGGCCGTCGAGCTCGAGTTCTACTTCGTCGACCTGGAACGCACCATTACCGGCGATGTGCAGCCGCCCCGCTCGCTGCTGACCGGACGCCGCGAATTCAGGACCCAGATCAACTCGATGATCGACCTCGACGCCGTGTCGCCGGTGCTGCGCGAGATCGTCGACACCTGCCGCGCCCAGGGCGTGCCCGCGGGCACCGCGCTGTCCGAGTACGGGCCCAGCCAGTGGGAAGTCAACCTGAGCCACGTCGCGGACGCCCAGCTGGCTTGCGACCATGCGATTCGTCTCAAGCGCATCGTCAAGGGTGTTGCGTTGCGCCACGGCATGGAGGCGACCTTCATGGCCAAGCCTTACCGCGACATGGCCGGCAGCGGCACGCACGTGCACGTCAGCCTGCTCGATGCCGCGGGCAGCAACGTGTTCGCTTCCGCAGGCGAAACCGATCAGCCGCTGCTGCGCCATGCCGCCGCGGGCCTGCTCGCGACCATGGCCGACGCCATGGCCATCTTCGCGCCCAACGCCAACTCCTACAGGCGCCTGCGGCCGCGCAGCTATGTTCCCCTGCACGCCACCTGGGCCTTCAACAACCGCGGGGTGGCGCTGCGTGTGCCGATGTCCGGCGCCAGCGACCGGCGTCTCGAGCATCGCGTGGCCGGCGCGGACGTGAACCCTTACCTTTTGACCGCCGCCGTGCTGGCCGGGATGCTTTACGGGCTGGAGCGGCAGCTGGAGCCGCCGCCGCCACTCGAGGGGAACGCCTACACCCAGCCCCTGGTCGACCCGGCACTGCCTACCGACTGGCCCTCGGCGCTCGCGCGCTTTGGCGACAGCGCGGTCATGCGCGCGCTGCTCGGCGACGCGTTCGTCGACCTGTTCGCGACGCTGAAGCGCGGTGAGATGGAGGACTTCGCCTCCTACGTTTCGCCGCTCGAGTACGCGTGGTACCTCTCGCCGCTATAAGGGCGGCCCGGTTCGTCACGGGCAGATAAACTCCCGGGAACCCTGGAGCGTATCCGCGGAGCCTGCGATGAAAATCCTCCTACTGCCTGCCGCGCTGGCCGCACTTGCCATGCCCTGCGCGGCCACTTTGGCATCCGCGCAGGCTGACGACGCGCCTGCGGCGACCACGATCGTCGCCGCGCCCGCGGCGCACAGGCCACGCGTCGGCCTGGTGCTAGGCGGCGGTGGCGCGATGGGCGCCGCTCACATCGGGGTCCTCAAGGTGCTGGAGGAACTGCGCGTCCCGGTCGATTGCATCGCTGGCACCAGCATGGGCGCGCTGGTCGGCGGGGCGTATGCGGCCGGGCTCGACGCCGGCGCCGCCGAGAAGTTCATCGGCGACATCGACTGGTACGCCGTGTTCGGACAGGAACAGGTGCGCACGTACCAGCCCATACAGGTGAAGCGCGAGAACCAGTCGGTCTCGAACAAGCTCGAATTCGGCCTCAAGCGCGACGGACTCGTGCTGCCCGGCGGCCTGGTCGAGACGCAGCAGATCGAGTCCCTGCTGCGCGAGATGGTCGCCTCGCAATCGGAGGTGCGGGATTTCGACCGGCTGCCGATTCCCTTCCGCGCCGTCGCCACCGATCTGGTCACCGGCCGCATGGTGGTGTTCGACTCAGGCGAACTGCCCGTGGCACTGCGCGCCAGCATGTCGGTGCCCGGGGCATTCGCTGCCGTCGAGCAGGACGGCATGCTACTCGTCGACGGCGGCATCAGCCGCAATCTGCCGGTCGATGTGGCGCGTGACACCTGTGCCGACGTGGTCATTGCCGTCGCCGTGGACGGCCCGCCGCCCGACATCCAGGCCCTGCGCTCGGCTGCCGGGACCATCGGCAGGATGGTGGACCTGATAACCGAGAACAACGAGCAGGCATCGCTCGACTCGCTGGGACCGAACGACATCGGCTTGACCATCGTGCTCGACGACGTCACCTCGGCGGATTTCCAGCTGTCGGCCGCCGCGGTCCGCCACGGCGAGGCCACCGCGCGGGCCGCCGCCGCGTCGCTCAGCCGCTATGCAGTCAGTGATGACGAGTACCGGGCGTGGCGCACCGCACTGCGCGGGCAACCCGCGGCCACTAGCGCGCGGCTGATCGCCGCGGTGCGCTTCGAGGGCGTCGGGCCGGACACGGAAGCCTATCTCGCCAGCATGGTCCGCTCACGACCCGGTGACGTCATCAACCAGCGACGCATCGCCGACGACGCGCTGCGCATCTACGCCACCGGCCTGTACGAGTCGGTCGACCACCGCATCGAGGAGACACCGCTCGGGACGGTCGTCGCCTTCGCGCCCCGACCGAAATCCTGGGGGCCGACGTTTGTCGCCTTTGACTACGGCATCGAGTCGTCATTCGCCGGCGACACCCAGTTCATGGCGAGCGGCATGCTGCGGCACGTCTTTCCGGACGCCGCGGGACGGGAATGGCGCGCGTTCGCGCAGGTGGGCCGGGAACTGGTGCTTGCGACGGACCTGCGCCAGCCGTTGGGCCGTACGCGGCGGGCCTTCGTGCTGCCACGGCTCGGCTATTTTCGCGAACTGGAGGACTACTACACCGCCAGCGAGCTGACGGCGCGATACCGCCACGACAGTGTCGAGGCCAGTCTCAATTTCGGCGCGGAACTCGGTGTGTGGGGCGAGGTGCAGGCCGGGATCTATCGGCGCTCGGACAGTTTCGAGCTCGACATCGGCGTGCCGGAAGTGCCCAACTACACCGGCCTCGACGACGCCGGCTATTCGTTCGCGTTCGAACGCGACACGCGCGACTCGGACGTCTGGCCGACGCGGGGCTCGCGGCAACGCATCGAGTACCAGTCCGCGGAGCCGGGCCTCGGCGCCGACCTGACCTACCAGACGGCGCTGGTGGAATGGAACGGCTCGGCGCTGTTCGGCAAGGGCCTGCTGCTGCTGGATGTGGCCGCCGGGACGGACTTCGAGAGCGGCGCGCCGCCGCATCAGCAGTTCCGCCTCGGCGGCCCAGGCGCGCTGTCGGGCATCGACAGCGGGCGGCTGCGCGGCGCGGACTTCGCCTACCTGCGACTGGGACTCGCCCGCCGGCTCACCGACGTGAGTCCGCTGCTCGGCATGACGCTGTTCGCCGGCGCGGCGCTCGAGGCAGGCAATACCTGGCGCCGCCCGGACGGAACGACCGGCTCCGGTCTCGACCTGGGCGGTCAGCTGTTCGTCGGCGGGCGGACGCCATTCGGTCCGGTCTCGGTCGACGTGGGGTATCTCGCCACCGGCGAATTCGCCGCGTTCCTCAGGCTCGGCGCACCGGTACGCGGCACGTGGCGCTGAGGCCGCGGCGAGCGCCACGGGCGGGCGCGCCTCAGTCGGCTGAACCTGCCGGCTTGCCGAGGATCTGGTTCAGCTCGACGAAGTAGCCGTCCGGATCGCGCACCATGCTGACCATCACCGGGATGACGCCCCCGCCCGGTGCCGGATACTCGATGCGCGAGGGTTCCGACAGCACCGTGGCGCCGGGCACTGCGCGGATGCGCGGAAAGCGCGCGTCCAGGTCCGTCGCATTCACGACCATGATGAATTCGCCGATGCCGGGCCGGTCATCGCCCATGCCGGGGTCGGGCCGGCGGGGCGAGATGTACTCGAGCAACCCGACGACGCCGACGAACGTGTCATTGGCCCGCAGCAGCACCAGACGCATGCTGCGCGTTGAGCCCGGCGGATCCTCTTCACGGCCCGGGCGCTCGATCAACTGGTCGTAGACCACCTTCAACCCCAGCGCATCGCGCCAGAACGGCAGCGAGCGGTCGATGTCGCGGACGATGAGCGTGGTGCGGCGCACGTCAACCGGGCTGCGTTCGGCTGCCGCGACGGGTTCGCCTCGCGCCGCCGTCGGCAACAGGTTCGCGAGCAGTCCACTGACTACGACGAACGCCGCGACCCTTGTGATGCCGGATCCGTTCATGATGCGAGCTCCTTGGTAGGTAGCGGCCACCGGCTGGCTAGGGGCGGTCCCCGCCCGCGGCGGCGTCGCAGGGAAAGGCCGACTGCAGCGCCTCGTAGAACACTTCCGTTACCGGGCGGGAGCCCGCCTCAGGATTCTGCGCGAGATAACCGTGCACCGCGAGCACGTTGGCGCGCAGCCCGACGCCCTGCGGCGGGCAGACCTGCAGCAACGATCCGGCGCTGCGTCCCTGGAACAGCCCGAACACCGCGGCGGGATCCAGTTGGTAGGTCACCGCCAGCTGGGAACCGAAGTTGAGCGCCCCGAGCTGGGCGCCGAGGCGCATGCCTTCCAGCAGGCCGAGTGTCATCCCGAGGCAGTAGGTGACTTCCAGATCGTCACCCTGCGGAACGCCCTGCAGCGCCTGCACGTAGGCTTCGCAGGAGCGCTGCCATTCGGCAGCGGTCGGCGTACCGGGCTGGGCCGGCGACGGCGTCGCCCGGGGTCCGGCGGGCGGCGCCGCCGTAGCGGCGACCGGCGCCGCGAGCAGGAAGCATGTCGCAAGGACTCGCAGAATTTTCATTGCAGGTTCCATCATGAGCCTGGGGGATTATAGGGCCACGCCGCGGCGCACCGTCTCAGGCCGGCGCGGCGCCCGGCGGCGGGACCCGCGCCAGGACGTCCCTGACGTAGGCATCCACCACGAAGTCGTTCGCCAGGTCGTGCCCGGCGCGCTCCGACAGGTACCAGCGATGCTCGAGAATCTGGTGGAAGATCTCGGCATCGTCCAGCTTGGCGCGCTCCGGCGGCGGAACGCGTTCCAGCGCCGGCAGGTAGACCGCTTCGAGCCATTCGCGCGCAGCGTCGCGCTGGTCGAGCGGCCGGCCGAGCTCGTGACTGCGCCACGCCCGATGGCGGTCGAGGTCGTTGAGCAGCCGGCGCGCCTGGTTCTCCTCGGCGTCGATGCCCGTCAGCCGCGCCAGGCGGCGGCGATGGTGCCCGGGCTCGACCACCTGCGCGCGCACCGTGACGCCGTGACCCGCTCGGTCGCTCTGGATTTCGAGCGCCTTCACATCGAAGCCGATGTCGTTGAGTCGCTGCACCCGCAGGTCGATCCGGTACTGCTCGTCCGCCGAGAAGCTCTCGACGCGCGTCAGTTCGGTCCACAGTTCCTCGTAGCGCGCAACCAGCCGCTCGGCCAGGGCCACCGGATCCAGCCCCGGCTCGAGACGGCCGCCCGCCTGCAGGTCCATGAACTCGCCGGCCACGTTCTCGAAGGTGATGCCGATGTCGTGCCGTCGCGTGCCGTCATACAGGCGCGTATGCATCTCGCCGGTCTCGGCATCGACCAGGTACGCAGAGAACTGGCCGGCATCGAGGCGAAACAGCACGTTCGACAGCGAGCAATCACCCCAGAAGAAGCCGGCGACGTGCAGTTCGACCAGCAGCTCGGCCAATGCGTCGAGCAACTGCTGTGCATGCTGCAATGACGAGCCCGCGGCCATGACGTGACGGAACGGCATGGCGTGGCGCAGGTAGCGCGTCAGCAGCAGCGCGCGCCGCGCGGCGGGCACGCCCGGCGCACGCTCCGTCACGACGCCGAGGGCACGGACGACCGGCAAACCACGCTCGCCGAGCGCGCGCAGCAAGCGGTACTCGCGCAGCGCGACAGGCTCCAGCAGTTCCTTGATGGCCACCACCCGGCCGCCGTCCGCGATGAAACGCACGACATTGCGCGACAGGCCGCGCGGCGCCTCGACCGTGATGTCTTCCGGCCAGTCGGCCAGCGGCAGCTGCCAGGGCAGGTCCCTGGCGGCGAGCGTATCCCCTGGGCGTGCGAGATCGAGTCGCACCGCCCCGCTCAGCGCGGCCGGTGCCGGCGCATGGCCTCGAGCACGGGCCGGGCGGCATCTCCGGCGAAGACCGCAGCCAGGTCGGAATCGAGCTTGCGCTGCCAGTTCGGATACTGCGTGCTGGTGCCGGGCACGTTGACCGGATCGGTCATGCCCAGCAGGTCCTCCGCCTGCACGACGGCCAGGGTCGAGGCCGACGCGGCGAGGAAGGCGTGCACGGCGCCGGCGAACTCCGGCTCGAAGTGATCGACCGGCCAGCGGGGCCGCACGCCCGCCGCGGCGAGCGCGTCGATCAGGCGCTCACGATCGTGGGCACGCGCAGCCTCCATCTCGGCGCGCACTTCCGGCGACGGGTAGAGGTCGAGGCGATCGCGCAGCTCGATGTCACTGCCCTCCCACCAGCTCTTCAGGGTAGGCAGGTCGTGCGTCGACACCGACGCGAGCGCGCGCCGTGTCCAGTCGGCAGGCCCGAGAAAACCCCCATCGGCCGCCCTTTCGAAATAGAGCACCTTGTAGTGATACACGCCGAAGGCCTGCATCGCGCGGCGCACTTCGCCCGGCACGGTGCCGAGATCCTCGCCGATGACCAGACAGCGGTTGCGCCAGCTCTCGAGCGCCACGATGCCCAGCAGCTCGTCGAGCGGATAGTGCACGTAGCCGCCATCGGTGGCGGTCAGCCCGCGGGGCACCCACCACAGCCGGTACAGCGCCATCACGTGATCGAGCCTGAGCGCGCCGAAGTGGCGCATGCTGTCCTGCATGAGCGCGATGAAGGGGCGGTACGCCGCCCGCATCAGCGCGGCCGGGTCCTGCGGCGGGATCCCCCAGTCCTGGCCCTTCAGCGCCAGCGCATCGGGCGGCGCGCCGATGGATGCCGCGAGGCGATAGACGTCCTGGTTGGACCAGCTCTCGGACCCGCCGGGGCTGACGCCCACGGCCACGTCGCCATACAACCCGATCGACATGCCCGCGTCGCGCGCGGTGCGCGCCGCGGCGGCAAGCTGGCAGTCCGCCAGCCACTGCAGCCAGGCATGAAACTCGACCCGCTGGGCGGCGGCGCGTTCGAACGCCGCCACCGCCCGGCTCGCCGGGTCGCGGTACGGCTCCGGCCAGGAGGTCCAGCCGCCGCGCGCGGAGAGCTCCGCCCGCATCGACTCGTCGAGCGCCTCGAACACGGCGTGCCGGCGCAGCGACTCGCCGCGTGCCGCGAGGAAGGCCTGGAACTCGAGCCCCCGCTGGGTCTTGCGCTCGAGATGTGCGCGCCTGAAATGACCATGCAGGATGTGCAGGATCTGCAGTTTCACGACCGCAACGCCGTGATAATCCACCTGCGTAGTCGCCCGCAGGCGCGCCAGCTCTGCCTGGAAACGCCGCTCGGCGATGCGTTTCCGCGCCTCGTCGCATTCGGCGAGCTCCGGGACGGCGTCGACGGCGATATACAGGACGTTCAGCCAGTGACGGCTCGACGGACCATAGGGACTGAACGACCCGGGGTCCGCCGCGAACAGCGCGTGCAGCGGATTCAGGCCGAGGAAGTCCGCCCCGGCGGCGGCAGCATCACGCGCCAGGCGCTCGAGATCGACGAAGTCGCCGATCCCCCAGTTGCGCACGGAGCGGACGGTGTACAGCTGAACCGCGACGCCCCAGCGGCGCGCGCCGGAGGCCAGCTCCGGCGGCTCGTAGCAGCGCTCGGGCGCGGCCACCAGCAGGCCTTGATTGCCGACGCCTACACCCCCTGAGAGGGCCAGGCGGTGATAGCCGCGAGGCAACGGCGCGGCGGAGCGCAGCGTGACGTGCCCCGAGGCCTGGATGCAGTCGAGCGTCTCGGTGTCGCCCGACTCCAGTTGGACCTGGGCGACGGCGCTGCCGGCCGGAGCGGTGCCCCCAAGCGGCAGCTCCAGGTCCAGGCAGTCCGTGGTGGCGACCACCGCCGGCGGCAACAGCCGCCGGGTTGCCGCGCTCGTTGCGGCCGCCAGCGCCGCCCTGACTGCCGCCTGATCGTCCGCCGCAACGCCCATGGCGCGCAGGATCGCGAGGCGCGTCTCGCGGCTGAACTCGCGCAGCGTGCCCCGATGGTCGACATAGCGCTCGCCCAGGCCCCGCAGGCTGGCAAGTTCGGCGATCGGGTCGGCGTCCATGGGCCTGCTACAGCTCCCCAAGGATCTTGCGGCGCAGCTCCGCGTGCTCCTCGGGCGTGATCAACCCGTCCTCCAGCAGCTGGTTGAGTTCACGCAGCCGCTGCGCGACCGTTCTCGGCTGGGAGGATGCCGCCGCCGGCCCGGCGCCCGCAGCAGGACGCCCGGCAGCGGGTCTGGGCGGCCGTGTGGCGTTCTCGACCCGTGCCGCCACCGCCGCATCGACCGGCTCACCGGCGGGCGTCGCCGCGGCGCGTCCATCCGGCGCGATACCCGGGACCGCGGCCAGGCGCGGTGCCACGACGTCGTAGTCTTCGAGCACGCGCTGTTGCACGCCGGCGGGCGCAAGAATGTCGATCACCGGCGGCATGCCCGGATCGACGTCCGAACGTATCCCGAAGGACTCGAAGGACATGCCCTTGGCCACCCCCATGGTCATCATCGGCGCCCGCTGGCGTGAGCCCAGCACCGGTGGGCCGGCCTGTTCGAGGTCCGCGCCGGTGACGATCACGCTGTAGCCCCAGGCCTCGCTCGCCGGCCCGCCGAGGAACTCGCGTGGCACGAAGAAATCGACCGTCCTGCCGCTCACGCGGACCTTGCCCGGAAAATAGTAGAGCGAATCGGTCTGGTTCTTGAGCTCGCCGGCGATGAAGTCCAGCCGGTACTTCGACACCCGGCCCTCACGCGCCCGCAGCTCCGCCTCCGCCTCCGCCAGCAGCTGCGATTCGAGTATCGAAGAGGCCACCTCCGGCCGGGGCGTCAACACCACTGCCTTCTCCCAGGCGAACTGCCGGTCGACCGCCACCCGCCGGCCGGGAAGCGCCTGGGTCTTGCCCGAACCCGCCACCCGGTCCGTGTCGATGTAGACGTCGACGTTGAAGGTGTAGAAACCGTTGCGCGCCACCCGGTCCATGCGATTCTGGCCGACCTGGGTGACCACGCCGCGTGGATCACGCACGGGCTTGGCGAACTCCACCCGGAACCAGGTGCCGTCCGCCTCGTTCTCGGCCGAGAAGGACACCAGGTCGAGGTCGCCGGGCGCGAAGTCATCCCGGTTGGGGTAGATCAGCACGCCTGAACCGTTGTCGTCCCCCTTGGGATCCTGCAGCACGAAGACCGGCGCCGCGGCAGCGCCAGCGGAGGCGAGAATCAGCAGGAACGCGAACGCACGACGCATGAATTTCCAGGGGTCTAGACGCAAAAACACCGGGACGGCCGCTTGCGCAGCCGCCCCGGCGACAGCGAAGCGGTGACTCAGAAGCTGACCTTCATGAACACCTTCATCCGGTACTGATCGTACTTGGTCTGGGTGAGCGGAATGTTGCCGAGCGGCGTGGCGATCGCCACGATGCCGGGCCCTGGCACCAGCCTGGAGAAGCTCGTGCCGTTGTTCGTGTAGAACTCCGGATCGTACTTGCCCCACAGCCAGTCGAACGTCCCGCCGAACTCCACGCCGGAGAGGAAGTAGCTGAAGTCGAGCCCGAGACGGTTCTTCTCGTGCTTGCCGGTCAGGTACTCGACATAGCCAAAGTCATTGCTCGCCTCGAAGCCGAGACCGACCGGCGCCACGTCGACCGTACCGTCGATCAGGTCGACCTTGTGCAGTTCGTAGGTCAGCCTGAGGTACAGGTCCGGATGGATCTGGTAACCCGCGCTGATGCCATAGGTGTCGTAATCGGCCGTGCGATCGTCGCACTCCAGGCAGCCGCCCAGGCCCAGGTTCGGCACCCAGTCCGGGTTGAGCGCGAAGCCCGCCGCGCCCGGATAGCCGTCGTAGGCGTCCGCGAGGCCCGCCGCCGTGGTGGCGCGCTTGTCCTGGTCCTCGATCCGCTTGTAGCGGAACGCCAGGTCAACGCCGTTGGCGAAGTCCAGCGTGTAGTTCGCGCGGAACGAGTAGATCTGCATTTCCCGGTCCTGGTAGGGCGCGTACGGCGAACGCCAGTCGCCGCCGAGACCCCAGGAATGCGTGCCTTCCATGCGCGGGTAGATGCAGCCGAGGTCCTTGTCCGGCAAGCCGCTGGCATCGCGCAGGTTGCAGGCCTGCCAGTTGGTGTCGAAGCCGATGTCGCTGTACTCGGCCGCGAATTCCCAGTCGCCGATGCGGTACTTGGGGACGATGGTGAAGCCCTTCCAGCCGATGACCGAGTACGCCACCGGCTCGTCGAAGTCGGTGAAGTCGTTGTCGGCCATGCCGGAGACGACCTGTTGCACCTCGCCGTTCCAGCCGCCATAGCCGAGGCCCGCGGTGGCATTGCCGTTGGCGTAGTTGCCGCAGCGCGCCTGCACGTTGGAGCCCGTGTTCCCGGTCAGGTCCGCATAGATGCAGTTGTAGTCCGGGCGGCCCCACTGGAAGGTGGCTTCCTGGCCCTCGGTCAGCAGCACGTCGGCCTCGCGCCGCGCGGACGTCACCGAGACGTAGTCGGCACCGATGAAGAAGTACTGCGCCGCGACGGTCAGCCCGTCGATTCCCAGGTCGTTGAACTCCAGGTTGATCAGGTAGGACTCGCCGTCGGTGTCCGACATCGGTGTCGGGCTGAAGCGGCAGTTGCCATTGAATGTCAGGTCGCAGACGTCGGAATCGATGTCGAAACTCGAGTCGTAATAGGCGCCGCTGATGTCGACGAAGCCGAGACCGGAGTACTGCCCCTTCAGGCCAAGGATCGTGTTCTTGTACCGCGTGACCGTGTCACGGCCGTCGAGCGTGTCGGTATCGGTCGGATCGACCTCGTCATCCTGGATGATCTCGTAGATGCCCGTGACGTTCCAGTCCGGACTCGGCGAGTACTTGAGCTGTCCGATCCACGCCGCATCCTGGGCGAACAACTCGCCGGTGTTGAACTGCGGCCCCTGGAACAGGCGCGCCAGCGATACCCGCGCCAGATCCCAGCGCAGGTCGCGCCCCAGCGCCGAGCCCTGCAGCAGGATGCCCGAGCTGTTGTCGCGGTCGATGTAGCGGAACTTGCCCTGGGTGAAGGGATCGAACATGCCCCAGTCGTTGCTGCCGATGGTGGCGGAGTCGATCCACTCGTAACCGGGCGTGATGCGCGCCCAGGCGCCGCGCAGCTTCATGTACTGCGCGGAGCGGGGATCGTTCTCCTGGGCGCCGAAACCGCCGAAGTTCGCCCAGAAATTCTGGTTGAACCGCGCCTTGATGCGCCCACCGATCTCCACCTGCTTGGACACCTGCGAGTTGAACATCAGCTCGAACTCGATGCCCTGGCCCTGGTCGCCACCGGCTTCGCCGGGCGTGGTCTCGGCGTTGTTGTACAGCGCGTTCTGCAGCTGGCGATTGCCGTCCAGGAACTTCGCGTAGATGCTGCCGAAGAACTTGATCTCGCCGACCTCGGCGGCCTGGGCACCGGCGGACACCGTGCCCAGTGTGGCGGCCACCGCGGCCGCAAGCATTGCATTACGGGACTTCATTCTTGTCTCTCCCTGTGCCAGAGCGGCGGCTTACTTTCGCACCATCACGAGCGTAGCCGGCTTGACCGACTCGCCCTCGGGACCGCACTCGTAGGCGAGCATGTCGTACTGCGCCTGCGCCTCGGCGGCGTCGCCCGTGCCCTTGCCGGCCAGGATGTCCATCACGTGCGGATCGCAGTTGCCGTCGTTGCCGCCGCCGAAGCGATGCTGCCCCTCGAACTCGTTGACCTTGCGGGTCAGCAGGTCGGCCTTGTCCGGGAAGCCCTCGTTGGACTGCATCACCACCTGATAGCCCCAGGTCGCCGGATCGCCCTCGCCCAGCTCGTCCTTCTTGACCTTGGCGCTGATGGTACGGCCGGCACCGGTCGTGCGACGCGGCACCACGATGTCCGCTGCGACGTCTGCCGCCTTGGTGCGGATCTCGGCCTGCACGCGCGAGGCCGGCTGCGGTGAGAGGATCACGACCTTGTCCCAGGCGCTGTCCTCGGCAAACGAAATGTTCTGGCCGGCGAGACCCGTGGTATGGCCGCCTTCCTTGTTGTCGATATAGATGAACACCATCTGCACGGCGAAACCCACGCCCATGCCCCAGGGGTCACGAAGCTTGTCATTGACAGTGACGTTGAAGCCGACGCTGCCGCCGTCGGTGACCTCCAGTTCGACCAGATCGAACGAGCCCGGCGTGTAGACCGCATCGGTCGGGTACACATAGTTTCCCGGCCCCTTGTCGTCGCCGACGGGGTCCATGAACTTGACGTCTGCGGCCATCGCGGTCGTCGACATGATCAGACCGCAGGCGCAGGCCGCGGCCGAGCGACGGATATCGAACTTCATTACAGCAACCTCCTGTTACGCCGTCGCGGGCCCAGCCGCGCGGCACTCAACCCTTGACTCCGCCGGCCGTGAGGCCAGACACCAGGTACTTCTGCAGAAACAGAAACAAAGCGACCACCGGCAGCGAGACGATGATCGATCCGGCGGCGAAATAGCCCCACAGCGATGAAAAGCCGCCGACGAAGAACTTGAGCCCCACCGGGGCAGTGTACTTGGCTTCCTCCTCGAGGAACGTGGCCGCGAGGATGAACTCGTTCCAGCCCGTCATGAAGGAAAACAGCGCGGTCACCGCTACGGCAGGCTTCGCCAGCGGCAGGATGATCCGGAAGAATATCGTCTGCCGGGAGGCACCATCCATGATGGCCGATTCCTCGATCTCGATCGGGATGGTATCGAAGTAGCCCTTCAGCATCCATACGCAGAACGGGATGGCGGTGACTGCATAGACCATTATCAGGCCGAGATACGAGTTGCCGAGCCCGAGCCAGCCCACGACGATGATATACAGCGGCACCAGCAGCAGCGTGCCGGGGAACATCTGCGAAACCAGGAACGACATCATCCCGGCACGTCGTCCCGGAAACGAGAACCGCGAAAACGCGTAGGCGGCCGTGCACGCCAGGAACACGCCTACCACGGTGGTGGCCGCGGCCACGATCGCGCTGTTGATGATCCAGGTGAGGAAGGGCTGCTCGGTCAGGACGTCGCGGAAGTTGGCGAGCGACCATTGCCCCGGCCAGGGCAGCACGGCGCGCAGCCGGTCGAGCGCGCCGGGGTCGGCGGGCACGTCGGCGAACGCCAGGTTCTGGGTGCCCGAGAAGGCGACGCTGATCACCCACAGGATCGGGTAGATCGCGACCAGGGTGAACGTGATCAGGAAGGCGTGCAGGGCCAGATGCACGTTCCGGTCGCCGCTGCGCTTGATCATTTGTGCACCGCCTCGGTCGCCCGCGTCAGCCGGGTCTGCAACACGCCATACATCAGCAGGATCATGAAGATCACCGTCGAGTAGGCAGCCGCGTAGGCGTAACGATACTCCTCGAAAGCGATCTTGTATGCCTTGGTGATCAGGATCTCGTTGGCGCCGGCCGGCTCACCGCCGGAGACCAGGTAGATCACGTTGAACATGTTGAAGGTCCACACCACCGAAAGGATGACCGCCGGGACCAGCGTCGGCTTGAGGAGCGGCAGGGTGATGTGCCAGAACTGCTGCCAGCGGGTTGCGCCCTCCACCGTCGCCGCCTCGTACATGTCCTGCGAGATCGACTGCAGCCCGCCGAGGATCACCACCATCATGAACGGAAACGACAGCCAGCCGTTGGTGATCAGGCCGGTCATGAACGCGGGAAAGACGCCGTCCATCCAGGCGACCGGCTCGCCGCCGAACATCTGGATGCCCTGGTTGATGGCGCCGAACTGCGGATGAAACAGCGCCTTCCAGATGAGCGCGGTGATGTAGTTCGGGATCGCCCAGGGCAGGATCAGCAGCACGCGGTAGATGGCGCGGCCCTTGAGGCCCGGCGTATTGAGCGCCAGCGCCAGGATCATGCCGAGCGTCACGCCGACGGCCACATTGGACACGGTCCAGCAGACGGTGACGAACAGGGTCCAGTAGAAATTCTGGTAGTCGATGACCCAGCCGTCGGCCGAGCGGCTGGCGACATCCACGTCGCCAATGATGTCGATGTAGTTGGCGAACGCCGACCCAGAGATCGGTGATGGGCTCGGCCACGTTGAAGATGGTCTGACCGGTGAAGGACAGCGCGATGCCGTAGGCGAACGGGAAGAACACCAGCAGCAGCATGCCCACCATGGCCGGTGTGACATACAGGTAGGCGTGGCGATACTCGATGAGCGTCCGGCGCAAGCGCCCGGCGAATCCCAGCCCGAAGAAACCCAGGATCGCCACCCCGAGCACGAAGTTCCAGGCGAAGGAGCGCGTCAGCGGGCCGAGGCGCGCGGCGACCGCCTCGGTGACGGCGGCTTCGTTGACGCTGCCGTCGAGCGCGATCAGGCCGCGCGGCCGCTGGAAACGATCGATATCCCAGTAGGTCCTGCCGACCGCGGTACCGGTATCGAGCCCGGCGAGCGCACTCCGCAGGTCCCGCTGCTCGGACACCACGTCGTTGTTGGCGGCCACCATCGCCGCGCCAAGGTCGGATTCCCAGCGATCCCCAAGCCACCATGCGGTGCCGGCCAGCATGACGAGCGCCACAGGCCGGCAACAGCCAGCTGCGCCTGGCCTCGGGTTCACGCGCGACCACGCCTGCCCGCTCCAGCAAGGCGGCGAGGCCCAGCAGCAGGACCGTGAGCAGCGCCACCAGCATCCAGCCGGATCGTCCGGCCCCGGCAGGCTGGCCCGCCGAGACGGGCAGGTCCACCCGCAACAGGCCCCAGACGCCGTCCGCCTCGGAGGCGAGCGGCAGCGCCACGATGACGCGCCCTGCGCCGGGGCGCTCGATGCTCACCTGCGCCTTGCGCAGCACGCCCTCGTCGCGATTGGTGTCGACCGCCGCGCGCAGTTCCTGGCCCAGGTCGAACAGCCATTTCTCGTCACGGTCGAGACGCCGCGGCAGCTCGCCCGCCAGGTCACCGGGCTCGTTGGACGCCAGCAGGCGCGCGCCCGACAGCCGCAGCACCCGGGCGCGACGCTCGCCGCCGCCCGCCGCAGACCACTGCGCCAGCAGCTCCTGCAGCGCGACGCCATCCTCCGGCGCAGCTCTCGATGCGGGTATTGACGGCCTCCGCCAGGCCCGTGGCCTCGACCACGGCGATCCGCTCCTTGCGCTCGCCCTCGATGTCGGAGGCGGCCTGCCCCTGGAACCAGCCGCCGAGACCGACCACCGCGGCCAGGCCGAAGCCGAGACCCAGCGACCGCCGGCTGCAGCAGGAAACGGCGCAGCCTCGCCGCCGGCGTATCCGCCGTGCGCACGGGCTCTCGGCCCAGATGCTGCGCCAGTTCCGTCACGTGCTCTGCTGTCCCTCGCGGCGGGCGCGGCTACTTGCCACGCCGCAACTTGCCAATGCTTTCCGTCACGTTCGCCTGCGCCTCCTTCAGCGCGGCCTCGGGCGTCGCGGACCCCTTGACGATCTTGTTCATGGCGGTGGTGACCGGCGACCACATCAGCGTCATCTCCGCATAGTTGGGCATCGGCACCGCGGTGTCGAGCTGCTTGCGGAAACCGGCCAGCGTCGGATTGCCGGCGACGCGCGGATCATCGTAGACGGCCTTGTTGGTCGGCAGCTGCCCGCCCTCGAGGGCGAGCACGGTGGCGGCCTCCTTCGAGACCAGGAACTTCGCCAGGTCGTAGGCTTCCTCCTTGTGACTGGAGCCGGCCGAAACGTAGATCCCTTCCACCGTCAGCCACGGTCGCATCGGCTTGCCGCCGGCCTCGTCCACCGTGGGCAGCGGCGCGATGGCGTACTTGACCTTGTCGGTGACCTCGCCGAGGAACCACGGACCTGAAAAGACGATGCCCGCCTTCCCTTCGTTGAACAGCGTCGAGATCAGCGTGGCCGAGGGCTCAGCGGGAAGGATGCCGTCCTGCTTGAACCACTTCATCATCAGGTTGATGGCCGCGACGTTCTGCTTCGAATCGATCACCGGCTTCGCGCCGTCGGCAAACACCTGCCCGCCGAAGGCATTCATCAACGCTGCGTGGAAGAAATAGTTGGAGTACTCGTAGGCCAGGCCGAACCTGCCCGACGCGGCGTTGGTCATGCTCTTGGCGACCTTGACCAGCTCACCGGTCGTCTTCGGCGGCGACTTGACCATGTCCGTGTTGTAGATCATGGCGATGCTCTTGTAGTTGAGCGGCAGGCCATAGATCGTGTCGCGATAGGTCATCGCCTTCATCATGCCCGGCACCAGCGACTTGACCGTCGCGTCTTCGACGAAGAAATCGATGGGTTCGACCGTCTGCCCTCCCTCGACCCAGCCGCCGAGCCGGTCCTGCGCGAAGATGAAGACGTCGGGACCCTTGCCCCGCGGGATGGAAGCGGTGATCTTGTCCGCGTAGGCGTCGTAGGGAACGGCCAGCGTCTTGACCGTCACGGCCTTCTGCGACGCGTTGTATAGACCGACCACCTTCTCGAAAGCCGACTTCTCGTCGCCGCGATAGGCGTGCCAGACGATGATCTCGGTGGCGGCGGAGGCCTGGGCGCCGAGTCCGACCGCTGCGGCCATGGCGACGAGCCAGCGTGTAGTGCGATGTGTCATTGACATGTCTCGATTTCCTTCAATCCAGCCGGTTCGTGAGGTGGCTCAGGCGATGCGCTGCTCCGTCGCGACGTCGAACAGGTGCAGCGCGTCGCAATTCATCACGAGTTCCATCTGTTCACCGAATGCGGGAACGCGGTGCGCCCCGAGCTTCGCCACCACCAGATCGTCACCGGAACGCAGGTGCACGATCACTTCGTGGCCGATGGTCTCCACGATGTCGGCAGTGCCTTTCACCGGCGAGACATTGGTCCAGGAATGCGCGCCGGCCTCGCCGACGTGTTCGGGACGCACGCCCACCCACACTTCGCGGCCGGCATACGGGCGCAACGCCTCGCGCGCGGCGGCCGGCGCCCCGGCGACGAATCCCGCGGCCGTCAGGCGGCTGCCGTCGTCGCTCACCGTGGCCTTCGCCATGTTCATGGGGGGCGTGCCGATGAACTTGGCGACGAACACGTTCTGCGGCCGGTCGTAGAGCTCGAGCGGCGTGCCGACCTGCTTGAGATTGGTCTTGCGCTCCTTGCCCATGGGCGCGAGCACGCAGATGCGGTGTCCCAGGGTCATCGCCTCCACCTGGTCGTGGGTGACGTACACGGTCGTGGTCTTCAGGCGCTGCTGCAGCTTGGCGATCTCCGCGCGCATCTGCACGCGCAGCTCGGCATCGAGATTGGAAAGCGGCTCATCGAACAGGAAGACGGACGGCTTGCGGACGATGGCCCGGCCCAGCGCCACCCGCTGGCGCTGACCGCCGGACAGGGCCTTGGGCTTGCGGTCGAGCAGCGGCGTCAGACCGAGGATGGTCGCGGCCTCCTGCACCAGCTTGTCGATCTGGTCCTTCGGCACCTTGCGGATGGTCAGCCCGAACGCGATGTTCTCGCGCACGGTCATGTGCGGGTACAGGGCGTAGCTCTGGAACACCATGGCCACGTCGCGATCCTTGGGATGGACGTCGTTGACGACACGCCCGCCGATCGAGAGCTGGCCCTCGGTGACCTCCTCGAGCCCGGCGATCATCCGAAGCGCGGTCGACTTGCCGCAGCCGGACGGGCCCACGAACACCATGAACTCGTGTTCGTGGATCTCCAGGTCGAAGGCCTCGATGACGCTGACGTCGCCGAAGCGCTTGCAGACCTTGTCGAAAACGATACCCGCCATCTCCCGTCTTCTCCTGGCCTGCCGCTGTCAGCGAGCCGTGATGACGCGTGCCGAACGCGCCGGAACCGTGACCGTCAGCCGGCCGTCGGTGAGATCGATCGCGTCGCCCGTGAGAGCGTCCACCACCGGCGACGACCACGCCCCGGGCGCCGCGACCGTGGCGGTCGCCGCGGCACCGCCGCGATTGATGGCGACAATCACGGTATCTGCGTCCTCGGCCCGGGCGCGCTCGAACACCAGCAGATCGCCCTCGGTCGACAGATTCCTGTGCGTGCCGGAGGACAGCGCGGGATGCGCGCGCCGGATCGCGATCAGGCGCTGGTAGCAGTCGCGCAGCGACTCGTCGCGCGCGCACGCCCGCGCCGGGCTGCACTCCGCGCGCGCCCCACGGCATGTCGCTGCGGTTCATCGGCCAGACGGAGCCGGCCCGCCCGACCTCCTCGCCGTAGTAGATCATCGGGATGCCGAGCGTGGTCATCTGCAGCGCCACGCACAGACGCAGGAGCGTCCTTGTCGCCGCCGAGGTTGTAGATCGCCATCGGCTCGTCGTGCGACGACAGGTAGTGCGACAGCAGGTAGCCCTTGCGCACGCGGTGGCGCCGCTCGAGGTAGGCGCCGAAGGCCACGGTCCGGCCCTTGCCCAGCACGTAGGCCTCGCAGCTGCCCTTGAAGGTGAAGTCGAAGCCGGCGTCCATCTCGTCGTTCTGCGAACCAGGCGTCGAGCACCTGCGGCCGAACCGCCCCAGACCTCGCCGAGCAGGAAGAAGTCCGGCGCGACGCGCTGCGCGGGTGCGCGCGCCGGTGCGGCCTGCCAGAAGTCGTGCTCGACGTGCTTGCACGGTGTCGAGGCGGAAGCCGTCGAGCCCCGTGCGCTTCGCCAGGCCGAGATGGCGCCTCGAGCAGGTACTCGCGGACCTCCGGCAGCTCGGTCCGGAAATCCGGCAGACCGCCGACCTGGCAGGTCAGCGGCGTCGACCGCGCAGTCGACCGGCTTGCTGCGAAACCAGGCGCGCGTCGCGGGATCGTCCAGGTAGCGGGAACCGTAGCCGACGTGGTTGTAGACGACGTCGAGCAGGACCTTCATGCCGCGCTCGTGCGCCGCCGCGACCAGCGCGGCGAGCTCCTCCTCGGTGCCGAAGCGCGGATCGAGGAGGCTGAAGTCGTCGGCCCAGTAGCCGTGGAAGGCGCAATGCTCGAAGCTGCTGTGAACCCGGACTCGGGGCTGCCCGTCGCCGGCGGGCAGAGTCGATCTGGCGGACGATCGGGGTGATCCAGAGGGCCGTCGCACCGAGCGAGGCGATCTCGTCGAGCTCGGCCGTGAGGCCACGCAGATCGCCACCGTGAAAGCCGCCGGGGTTCTTCCGGTCGACGCCCACATCGTTGCCCGGGTCGCCGTCGGCGAAGCGATCCAGCAGCACGAAGTACAGCACCGCGTCGGACCAGTCCCGCTGCGGGTCCACCCGTACGGGCTCAGCACCGCGCTCCTGAAGCGCGCCCGTCGGCGCGGCGCAACCCGCGACGACAACGGCCAGCAACCGGCGCCAAGGGCCAGCGCCCAGCGCCTGGCCACCCCGACGAGTGCAACGCGGACTGATACCAAGAGCCCCCCGCGACGTCCTTGTTGACAGTGTTCTTGTACGCCCGGAAACCGCCGCTGACGGACCGGGCATGTCCGATCGAGCGTTGCACGGTGCAGCGCACAAAATCAACCGGGCATGACGCCGTGAAGAGGGTGTACTGGACGTCGTAGGGACAGCCTAGAACAGCGTGTAGATCATCGAAACCAGGGCGGATTGCTGGCTGGCGACCACCAGGCCGCCGAGCAGCACCAGCACCACCACCAGAGGCAACAGCCAGAGCTTCTTGCGCTCCCGCATGAAGGCCCAGAGATCGGTCAGGAAATCGAGCATCGCGGCGGCTGCCCCCCGGAAATCCTCAGAACGGGCGGTCCAGGTCGACCGGCCCGTCGCGCCGTCCCGACGCAGAGCGCGGCACCCGGTAGCTCGGGGCGCTGGCATCGAAACCGCGTACATAGTGCAGCCGCCGGGTCAGCCGCGCAAACACTCCGAAAGGCCACAACACGAGGAAGAAGACGAGACCCAGCAGCAGCCAGTTGTTGAGGGCCGCCAGCGCCGCCAGCGGCGGCCTCAGCACGCGGTGCACCGGATACAGCGCGGCCGGCCAGGCCAGCGCGAGCGCCGCCACGCCGCCCCCCACGGCGAACGGCCAGATCCTGATCTCGCGCCCGAACAGCCACGGCCCAAGCAGCCCGAAAACCAGGGCGACCATGAACCCCAGCGCCAGCCCGAAATGACGTAACGATCTGCGGTCCTGCCGCTCGATGCTCTGCATGGTCAGTCCGGATCGAACCGGCGCGCGGCCCGCAGCCGATGGGAGTCCGGCATGGCTGTCCGGTCCAGCAGGCAGTTGCCGACGACGAGGTAGTCCATGTCGGTCGCCAGAAAGCAGCGGCAGGCGTCCTCGATGGAACAGACGATCGGCTCACCCCGCACATTGAAGGAGGTATTGATCAGGACCGGCGTGCCGCTGAGCCGGGCGAATTCGACCAGCAGCGCATGGAAGCGCGGATTCGACTCGCGCTCCACCGTGTGCAGGCGGGCGCTGTAGTCGACGTGCGTGATGGCGGGCAGCGACGAGCGCGTCTCATACAGCCGCTCCATCAAGCCGGCGGACTCACGCGCGGGCGCGCGTGGTCCGCGCACCGTAGCGGTGAGCAGCATGTAGGGACTGGGCCGGTCGATCTCGAAATACCTGCCGGCATCCTCGATCGTGACGCTCGGGGCAAAGGGCCGGAAGGATTCGCGGAACTTGGTCTTCAGGTTCAGCCGCCGCTGCATTCCGGGATCGCGCGGATCGCCCAGGATGGAGCGGTTGCCGAGCGCACGCGGCCCGAACTCCATGCGTCCCTGCACCCAGCCGACCACCGAGCCCGCGGCGAGCAGCACGGCGACCCGCTCGACCAGCTCCCGCTCCGCCAGCGCCTCGAACGGCAGCCCCTCGGCGTGCAGGAAGCGGGACGCATCCGCGTCCGATACCTCGGGCCCGAGATAGGCCCGATGCATGGCGTCCGGTCGCGAGGCGACCCGCTCGGGCTGATGCCGGGCGTGCCAGGCGAACAGGGCCGCGCCGATCGCGCCGCCGGCGTCGCCTGCCGCCGGTTGGATCCAGACGTCGTCGAACGGACCCTCGCGCAGCAACCGGCCGTTCGCGACGCAGTTGAGCGCCACGCCGCCCGCCAGGCACAGGTTCCGCTCACCCGTCTCTGCATGCAGCGTGCGCGCCAGCGCGAGCACCACGTCTTCGGTGACCTGCTGGACCGAGCGCGCGATGTCGGCGGTGCGCTGGTCGGGCGGCCCGTCAGCCTCGCGCGGCGGCCCGCCGAACAGCCGATGGAACCGCTCGTTGGTCATCCTGAGGCCGGTGGCGAAATCGAAGTAGTCGAGATCGAGCCGGAAGCTGCCGTCGGGCTTGACGTCGATCAGGTGCTCGCGGATCAGCCCGGCATAGCGGGGCTCGCCGTAGGGCGCGAGGCCCATCATCTTGTACTCGCCGGAGTTGACCTTGAAGCCGGTGTAGGCCGTGAAGGCCGAATACAGCAGCCCCAGCGAATGCGGGAAGGGCTGTTCCCACAGCGGCGTGAGCGCCGCACCGCTGCCGCGCCATCCCGAGGAGGTCGCCCACTCGCCCACGCCATCCAGACACAGCACGGCAGCGCTCGGAAACGGGCTTGGGTAGAACGCCGAGGCCGCATGCGACAAGTGGTGCTCGCTGAACTGCAGCACCGGCAGCCGCCCGGTCTTACCCGCAATGGCCGCCAGTTCGCGCCGGATCAGCGACTTCTGAAAGAGCTTTTCCTTGAGCCACACGGGGATCGCCGCGACGAACGAGCTGAGACCGCGCGGCGCATTGGCCAGGTAGGTCTCCAGCAGCCGTTCGAACTTCAGGAACGGCTTGTCGTAGAACACCACCGCGTCGACGCCGTCCATGGCGGTGCCGCCGGCCTGCAGGCAGTAGCGCACGGCGCGGGCCGGGAACGAGGCGTCGTGACGGAGCCGGGTGAAGCGCTCCTCCTGGGCCGCCGCCACGATCTCGCCGTCCACGACGAGCGCCGCGGCGCTGTCGTGGTAATAGGCGGAGACTCCGAGTATCCGCGTCATGGAGATCGTGCCGACATCGCCCGGGTCAGCGCCAGAACTGCACGTTGTCGTCGTCGCCGAGGAAGAAGCCCGCGATCGCGCAGCGCGCAAAGGGCGCGTGGTGCTTGACCGGCGCCACCTTGTGCCAGATGCCGCGGCGCAGGAACACCATGCGGTTCGGCCGCGGGAAGACGAACTCGGTGCTCGTGGTGCGCGCCATCAACATCTCGGACAGGTCCTCCTTGTGCAACACGTTCCAGCTGCCCTTGATGGTCTCGACGCGCCCGTCCACCAGGTGCCGGCGATCCGGGAGCGGCTCGCGTCCGATCGGGTCCTCGACGATCATCAGTTCGCCGCCCCAGGAGACGTGCCAGCGGGGATGCGCGTAGAAGCTGTATGCGCCGGCGAACCGGCCGCCGTCGTCGTGCCAGTCGAGTCCCGAGCCCTGCGGATGCAGATAGGTCCGCGCGGTGATGTAGCAGTCCGCGACCGCGTCGCGATAGAAATCGGACGCCAGGATGGCCTCGAGCAGCCGGTCGAGCGCCGAGCCGGTCGGGTACGCCCGCCGCGGATCGTCGGCGCGCATGCGTTTGCCGCGGGTGTAGACCGTTTCGCCATTCTGCCAGGGCATCTCGTCGGCCAGGTCCCAGGGCTTGATCCAGCGCGGGTTGCGCGCGTAGTCATTGCGGGCGACGTACTCGAGCATGAGATCGAAGTCGCCGGGCTCGAGAAACTCGTCGATCACGACGTACTGCTCGGTGCTCTTGAGAACCTTCATCACGCGCCACCGGAAAGCCTGTCGAACGTTGGATTGTGCCCGATTACAGCGCGCTTCGAGCGGCACCCGCGCGTGCTAGCATTCCGCGGCCGCCTGCGGGCGGACTGGACACCGCAGCTAGAGGAACAAGACGCGTGAAGCGCCGCCCGCCGCCCCCGGAGAAACCTCCAGCCGCCGCCAGTCCCGGCACGGACCGCCGCCGGGTCCTGCTGGTCACGACCCTGCTGGCGCCGCTCGCGCTGCTGGCACTGGCCGAGGTCATCCTGCGGTTCGCCGGTGTCGGCCGTCTCGAGCCCCTGTTCGTGCCGTTCGAGGCGGCCAAGGGCTACCTGCAGCCCAACCCCGCGGTCATCCAGCGCTTCTTTCCCGACCCGCGGGCGGCCGCGGCAGTGAGCATCGACACCACCTACTTTCCGGCGGCGAAGCCGGTGAACGCGCTGCGTATCGTGGTGATGGGCGAGTCGAGCGCCGCCGGTTTCCCGTATGGCCGGTTCGCATCGCCGGGCGAGTTCCTGGCGAGGCGACTCGAATCGAGCCTGCCGGACCGTGACGTCGAGGTCATCAACACCGCGATGTCGGCGGTCACCAGTTACATGCTGCTCGACTTCGTGGACGAAATCCTCGCCATCGACCCCGACCTGGTCCTGATCTATACCGGGCACAACGAGTATCTCGGTGTCGGCGGGGTCGGCTCGTCCTACGTCAACGCCGACTCGCCGGCGCTGGCGCGCTTCACCCTCGCGCTGCGCCGCCTGCACCTGTATCGCGCCCTCGAGACGAGCCTGTCGCGCTTGCTGGGCGGCAACGATGCCGCAGGCGACGGAACGCTGATGGCAAAGGTCGCGCGGGAGCGCTCGATCCCGCTCGGCTCGCCGCTGTATCAGCAGGGCCTCGAACAGTTTCGCGGCAACATGACGCGGATCCTGCGGCGATTCGCCACCGCCGGCGTGCCGGTCTACGTCGGCACGCTGGCCAGCAATGAACGCGACCAGGCTCCGTTCCTCAGCCTCGCCTCGCCGGCCGCGGCCGAAGCCGTGAACGGGCTCATCGAGCGTGGGCGTGGCGCACTCGATGACGGCGACCTCGGCGCGGCGGAGTCCGCCTTTCGTGAGGCGGTCGGGCTCGATGACGGCGCGGCCGATGGCTGGTTCGGGCTCGGTAAGGCGCTCGCGCAACACGGACGCTACGCCGAGGCGCGCGCGGCGTTCCTGGCGGCCAAGGACCGGGATGCGCTGCGCTTTCGCGCGCCGGAAGCGATCAACGACGTGCTGCGCGACCTGGCGGCCGACGGCGGCGCCAGGCTGGTGGACACGCAGCGGGCGCTGGTTGCCGCGTCGCGAGATCGCATCATCGGCAGTGACCTGATGCTCGAGCACCTGCATCCGAACGTGCGGGGTTACTTCCTGCTGGCCGACGCCTTCTACGAGCCGATCGCCGCCGATCTGCAGGTGCCGGTCGAGGTGTCGCGCGAATCCGCGTGGCGCGAGCGTCCCGCCACGGAGATCGAGCGGCTGGCGGGCGACTACCGCATCGCGGTGCTCAAGAACGACTGGCCCTTCGTCCCACAACGGCGGCCGACCGAGATCCCGCCGCCCGGCAACGAGATCGAACGCCTGGCGCAGGAATTGTTTGCCAAGCGCCGCTCCTGGGCGGACACCATGAACGCCGCGCTCGGCGTGTACCAGCAGCAGGGCAACGCCGAGGAAGCCAGCCGGGTCGCCATCAATCTCGCTGAGGCCTTCGTAACCACCGCCGAGCCGCAAGCCGTGGCGGGCCGCCTGCTGCTGCGCGGGGACGAGCCCGGTCGCGCCCTGCGCTACCTTCAGCGCGCCGCGCGGCTGGCTCCCAGCGACATCGGTTTCGGCCTGTCGCTCGCCGAGGCACAGTTCCGCAGCGGCGACCCGCAGTCCTCCGCTGCGACACTGGAGCGCCTGATCGCCATCGACCCCGCGGACGCACGACCGCGACAGTGGCTGGAGGTGGTGCGCGCCGAAGCGCCGTAGCGCCGAACGTCGGTTCAGCCCGCCGGGCCCGGGTCGCGCGCTGGTTCCGCTGCACCGAGCTGTCGCAGAGCATTCACCGCCGTTTCATTGCCCGGCTCCAGCGACAGCGCGCGCTCGAGCGCGCCGATGGCCTCGGGCCTGCGCCCCGTGAGCGCCTGCGCGTGGCCGAGCACCAGCCAGGCGTCGACCGATGCGGGGGTCAGCGCCGCCGCGCGTTTGGCGTACCGCACGGCATCGGGCGCCCGCTGCTCCGCAATGAGCGCCGCGGCGCACTCGAACTGGATGGCCGCACTCGCCGGGAACGCATCCGCCAGGATCTGCGTGACGTGCGCGAAGCCGGCCAGGTCGCCCGTCTCGCGATAGTGCCGGCGCAGCTGATCCTGGGCGGTCGGCCAGTCGATCCGTTCCGCATAGAGCAGCTGGGCCAGACGCTCGGCCTCGCTGCCGGGTGCCGGCAGCACCGGCTCCGTGCGGACGGCCTGGAAGGGCCAGGCGGCGCGGATCCTGGCGATCTTGTATTCCCCGAACCAGCGGTCCAGCTCGCTCACCGGCATTTCGCGCCGCGCCTGGTCTTCCGGCAGCGAGACCTGCGGGGCACCGGCCAGGCCGCTGTCCACCAGCGCACGGTAGAACGCGTCGGCGAGCAGGAAGTAGCCGTCGAGATTGGGGTGGACGTGTTCGAGCATCAGGTCGGCGCCGATGATGCCGTGCTCGCTGGCCCCTGCCAGGCGCTGTTGTGACTCCACCACGTTGGCGTCGTGCCTGGCCGCCACCTGGCGCACCAGTTCGTTGAAGGCCTCCGGTGCGCGGAAGCGCAGCTCGTCCAGGTCCTTGGCGTCTAGGAACCAGCGGCGTGCCTCGCCGGCCGGCGCCGTGTCCAGCAGTTCCCGTCCGCGCTCGAACGCCTGGCGTGCCGCGTCGCCGGCGAACGGCGGCTGGTCGCGCTCGTTCGAGGCCAACGTGCCGATGAACACGGGCACGCCGGCGCGCTGGTAGCGCGTCAGCAGGGCGTCGAGGTTGCCCTCGAACTGCGCCAGGCCGCGGCGGTACATGGCCGAGTCCAGTGGTATGGAACGCTCGCCGGCGACGCGCGCCATCAGCGAATCGCCCGCATCGGCCGGCAGCGCTCTGGACCGGCCGGCTGAACCCGCGAGCGCCTGGGCCAGCTGGAACAGGCGCCATTCGCGCGCGGCGAGCACGGCGCGCGTGATCCAGCGGGAGCCGGCCAGCCGCAAGGTCGAGCCGACGCCGAGAATGCCCAGGTACTCGTTGTGCCCGACATAGACGACCACGGCGTCGGGCTGCTGGGCAACGATCTCGTCGGCAAAGTCGAGCAGCGCGTAGCTGTTGACGGCCGCCATCGCCGTCGAGATCACCTCAATCTCGCGCTCGGGCCAGGCGCGGCGCAGCCGTTGTTCCAGCACGCCGGCCAGCGAGGCGCCGAGGCCGTACGGGAAGCCCGCGGCGGAAGACTCTCCCTGGACGATGACGCGCAAGCCGCCGGCCGGCTTCGCAGCGCGGAAATAGGCCGTCTCGATCGACACCGCCGGCGCGTCACGGGGATCCGCGAACAGCCGGAGCACCGCGCGCGGATTGGCCTGGCGCCAGCCCGGCAACGTCGGCGCGTCAATGAACAGCGGTTCGAGATCGCGGCCGTAGCCGCCGGCGCGCAGCCCGGCCTCGGCCAGGGCCAGGACCATGAGCGGCAGCAGCAGGGTGACGGTGGCGAGCACCCAGCGCGGCGTGCGGCGCTCGCGGCCCGCGCGTGGCGCGCCGGCGCGGCTGGACCCCTCCGGAACGGTCGCCGGGGGGTCCCGGCGCTTGCGGCGGCGTCGACTCATGCTGCGATGTTAACCGCCCGGGCAAATAGAAAGGGGGCAGGGATCGCTCCCTGCCCCCGCGGCGTACGAAGCCTCAGCGCCTCAGGGACCCGTGACCAGGAGCGACGGCGTACCGCTGCCCGGCACGGTCAGCTCGAACACGTAGCTGCCCGGCGACGGCGCCGTGAAGTTGATGTTCGCGCTGTTGTTGCTGCAGTCGAGCGGCAGCGGCGTCCCGATCGCGACCGCGCTCGACGCACCGCAATTGGTCGCCCCGCCGTTGCTGCTGCCCCAGTCGGCATCCGCGATCTTGAAGTCGTCAGCGCCGGCCGCGACTGTCTTGGCGATGCGGTAGACGCCGCCACCCGTGTAGCTGAACCGGTTCGGCGGGTCCGAACTCCAGTCGTTGTTCAGCCCGCGCAGGTACAGCGCCAGATCGAACGGCGTCTTCTCCACGGTCAGCTGCAGCGCCGCCGGATTCGCGGCGTCCACCGAGAACAGGTAACTGCCCGCGGCCGGCAGCGTCATGTTCAGGTTGCCCGAGTTGTTGTCGCAGTTGAGCGTGTACGGCGTTCCCACCGTGACGGTGGCGGTCGCCCCGGCGCCGCAATTGGTCGCGCCACCATTGCTGCCACCCCAGTCGGCGTCGGCGATCTTGAAGTCCTGCGCGGCGTTGGCCGGCAGGTTGTCGATCACCACCTGCCACTTGCTGACGCCGTCCCAGGCGAGTTCACGCACGGGATTCGCCGACCAGTCGCCGGTGATGCCGCGCACGAACAGCGCGAGCGGCGTGGGCGGTGTGCGCTCGACCGTTAGCACCGGGTTCAGGGTGCTCGACGCATCCAGGCTGAAGGTGTAGTTCCCCGCAGCCGGCGCCGTGATCGCCAGGTTGCCCGAGTTGCCCTGACACTCGAGGGTCTGCGGCACGCCGAGGCGGACGTTGCCGCCGGCGGCGCCGGCGCCGCAGTTGGTGTCCGCCGTCCAGTTGGCATCCGCGATCTTGAACTCGTAGGCGCCCGCCGCCGCGATCGGCGAGGAGACGGCGTAGTTCACGCCACCCAGGAACGCCAGCTTGTAGGCGTCCGTCGGCGTCGGGTTGCCCCAGTCGTTGAACCCGCCGCGCACGAACAGCTCGCGCGGATACGGCGCACAGGAGACCTGCGCCGCACGCCGGAACACCGCCGTGGTGCGCGCCGGCACCGTGAAGCCATTGGCGTTGTGCGAGGCGGTGCGCACCGTCGCGTCGGCCGAGGCCGCCAGCACCGGGTGCAGCGTCCAGGTCTCGCTCGGGTACAGCGCCAGCGTGCGAGGATCGTCCGAGGCGTTGAAGATCACCATCAACGCGCCCTCCGGCGGCGTGAGCCCGCTCGGATCGGTGCAGCCGTCGATGCGCATGGCGATCACGCCCGGCACCTGGAACGGACCAGTGTTCTCGAACTTCACCCGCTTCTCGACCTCGTTGCCGGTCCGCAGCCGGAACAGCGGCGAGCTCTTGCGGATCTCGAGCATCTCCTGCACGTGATCGAAGGTCGCCTGCGGGCCACCCGCCGGCGGCCGGGCGTTGACCTTGAACACCGTCTCGGTGATCTGCGGGTAGCTGCCCGCGTTGTCGCCCTCGAGCGGCAGGCCGCGGTTCCACTTGGTGGTGGCCCCGGTCCAGTCGATCTCGTTGTACCAGTCACCCGAGTCGAACGAGTTGCGGTCCATGGACTTGGATCGCAGCAGGTCCGAGCCGGCATGCAGGAACGGGATGCCCTGGCCCAGCAGTACGATGGACAGACCGACGTTCTGCGCGCGCACCCGGTCGGCGGCCGGCAGGTTGGTCGGGTGCTTGTAGGCGCTGATGTCCCACAGCGTCTCGTTGTCGTGCTTGGAGATGTAGTTGATCGCTTCCTGCGGATCCCGGGTATAGCCGGACTGCTGGCCGCGATAATCCACGCCGCGCCCGTGGTCGGCATTGCCCTCGCTGTTGGTAAACGAGTAGCCCGACAGACCGCCGGCCAGCCACACACGGATATTGTCCGTGTCCTTGATCAAGGCCAGACGATCAGCGCTCGAGCCGGTGTTCACCGAATTCGGGTCGTAGTACCAGCCCGAGATGAAGCCCTGGTTCTGCACGTGGGAGGCACCGGAGTCGAACGGCCCGCCGCCCCGGACCGGATCGCGGATACGGTCGCTGAAGCTACCGATCCCAGTGCCGCCGAGGTTGGCCTGGCGCGCCGCCAGGAAGCGCCTGTCGTTCTGGATGGCGCCGAAGTTCCAGCCCTCGCCGTAGATGTAGACGTCCGGGTTCGCGGCCTGCACCGCGTCCCGGAAGCGCTCCATCGAGGCCTTCGGATGGAAGCTCATGAGGTCGAAGCGGAAACCGTCGACCTTGTACTCGTCGACCCAGCGCACGCCGGTGTCGATCATCAGCTTTTCCATCATGCGGAATTCCGACGCGGTGTCGTCGCAGCAGGAATCCTTGAGCACGTTGCCGGTGGTCTCGTTACGGCGGTGGTAGTAGCCGGGCACCAGCCGGTCGAGCACCGACTTCGAGTTCTGCCCGGACGCATTGGTGTGGTTGTAGACCACGTCCATGATGGTGCCGAGGCCCATGTCGGCGATGCCCTGCACCATGCGGCGGAACTCGAGGATGCGCTGTGCGCCATTGGCGTCGGTCGCGTAGCTGCCTTCCGGCACGCCGAAGTGCAGCGGGTCGTAGCCCCAGTTGAAGCCGTCCAGGTTACGGATCCAGTTGGTGATCTGCTGTGGACGGTTCAGCTGGCCGGCGGCCACCGCATCGGCCATGGCCTGACGGATGGTCTTGCCGGCATCGGTCGTGCAGAGACTCGCCGCCGCGGGATTGGCGGCGCACAGGTCCTCGACGGGATCGTCGATCTCCACCCGGTCGGCCGGGTTCTCGCGCACCGTGGCGATGTCGAAGGCCGGCAGCAGGTGGACGTGGGTCAGGCCGGCTGTGGCGAGCGCCTCGAGGTGCTGGCGCCCCGCCGTGCCGGGTACGTCGAAGGCCGTGAACTTGCCGCGATCCGCCGCAGACACCGTGCTGTCCGCGATGCTGAAGTCGCGCACGTGCAGCTCGTAGACGACGATGTCTTCCGGCGCATCGATGGCCGGCTTGACCAGCGTGTCCCAGCCGGCCGGCTTGAGGTCGGCGTCGTCCAGGTTGACGAACTGGCTGCGTATGCTGTCGGTCGCCAGGCTCACCGAATACGGATCGGTGACCTCGTTGTCGACGAGACCGTCGACCGCGTACGAGTAGACCCGCAGGTTGATGGTGTAGAACTTGCGGTTCCACGCCGCGGTACCGGCGACGCTCCAGATACCGCTGTCCTCGTCGAGGGTCATCGGCTCTTCTTCGATCAGCGTGCCGTCGGCTTCGTAGACCTTGACCGACACGCCCGGGTCGAGCAGCGCGGTCGGCGCCCAGACCGCGAGCGACGGGGCCGAGCCGGAATAGCTCACGCCCAGCGGCTCGCCGTAGGCCGCCTCGGCGTACAGGTCGTCGAGTGCGCCTGCGGTCTGCACCAGCGTGCCGGCCACCGGCACGCCGTCGGCATCGAGGCCGATCGCCACCAGCTGCTGCCGGGCCAGTTCCTTGCCGTCGGCCACCGCCGCCGCCGGCAGCGCCCAGGCGCTGAAGGTCGACAGCTGCCGCTGGTTGTCGAGCGTCGGCTTGGTGGTGCTGGTGAGGGTGTAGGAGTCGAAGGAGCCTTCCAGGCCCTGCACGCCGGCCTTGATGGACGCGTCCATCGACGCCAGCAGCCGGACTTCGGTGACACCGGCGGGCGGCGTCCACAGCAGGGTCGATGCGTTCACCCAGTGCGCCGCGGCGCCCGCAATGCGCAGGCTGCTAGCACCCGGCGGCACCGTGCTGACGTCGTTGACGCCCGAGACCACGAAGACGATGTTGCCGTCCGCGATGCGGATCTGTTGGTCCGGACCCGGATCCTTCTCATCACCCTTGTGGATGATGAAGCCGAGCACCTCCGGGAAGTCGGCGAGGTCGGCCGGGTCGTTGCTGTACGGCGGGTTGACATTCTGCGGCAGTCCGATGCGGAAGTACGCGCCGTACTCCGGATCGATGCCCTGCGGCAGGTACTCGCCCGGCGTCGGGAACAGGGTCCACGGCTCGGAAGCCGGCTGCAGCGGGAACAGATGCAGGCCCCAGCCCGTGTAATTGCCGTCGGGACGGAAGTAGTAAAGGATGACCTCGTCAGCATTGGCCGGCAGCGCCGGCGGGGCGCCGACCCGAGCCGTGCCCGAACCCGCGAACGTGTACAGGCCGCCCTGCGAGCCATTGCCCGGGAACGCCGTCACCGTCTCGGTGGTGGTGCCGTTGGTCACCGTGTAGGTGAGCTGCGTGTACGGCAGGACGGAGATGCCCGTCACCGTGCAGCCGAAGCTGCTGGCGACGCAGGGGTAGGTCTGGCCACCGACCGTGATGGTGGTGTTGGTGTAGTTGCCGTCCGGCGAGCGGTAGTTGATCGAAGTGCTCACCGCGGCCGGCGAATTGCGCGGATCCGCGGTCCACTGCACGTCCTGCACGCCGATGCGCTGCACCTGCCCGACATTCTCGAGTTCCACGCGCGCAATACGCTTGTCGCCGCCGCGCCGGGTCTCGTCGACGCTGATGGCGCCGCTGTCGCTCTCGAGCTCGGTGATCTGGCCGCCGTCCTTGTCGAACAACCGCACCTTGATGCCGGACGGCTCGGGCTCGCCCGGGTCGCCGCCACCACCGCCGCCGCCCGTGAAGCGGGCCACGTTGATGGTGGTCGCCGCCACGTCGGAGACGTTGAAGGTGAACTTGTAGTCGCCGGCGGTCGCGATGCTGAGCAACAGGTTCTGCGACAGCGAGTCGCACTGCATGGTGAAGGTCACGCCAACCGTGACCGCGGTCGGGTCGGTGTCGGCGCCGCAGTTGGTGGCGCCGGTCCAGCCGGCGTCAGCCACCTTGAACTGATACTCGCCGGCGGCGATCGGGATCACCACGGAGAGCACATTGTCGGCTTCTTCGGTCAGCTGGTTGGCCGGGTCCACCGCCCAGTCGCCGCGTACGCTGCCGCGGATGTACATCGGCACCGTGAACGGGGCGTTGACGGCCTGCCGGGGCACCGGCGTGTTGGTCGTCTTCGACGGTTGCGCTCCGCCGCTCGCGATGCCGGCGACGGTCGACAGAACCACACGGTCCGCAGGCGTCGTGAAGTCGATGGTGGCGGTCTCGCCGTCGGCGATCAGCCAGGCGCCGCTGCCGTCCGCTTCGCCACCTGTGAACTGGGCCGTGAACGGCGGCGTGCCGACCACGAATGGCGACGAGGTCTTGGTGGCAAAGCTGGTCGACGCGGTGACCGGCGGCTGCAGCGTGACGCTGCCGTCGGTCTTGCGGTCGGAGCTGCCGCCGCCGCACGCGGCGAGTAGCAGGGCGAAGCAGAGCGCCGAAACACGGGTAGCGGCAGCAGCGAAAGAACGCGACATCAGTTGTCTCCCGTCACGCTTCGCACGGTCTGTGCAGTTCGGAGCGCTGACGAGGGTCGCTGCGGAAAGTTACCGGGCTGGCAGCCGCCAGCGGCACCGCAGTGACAACTCCTTCAAGCGCCGCCGAGACCCCCCATCCGCGCCAAACGGACCTTCCCTGTTGTTGTCTTGCGTCGTCTTCGACGACTATCGAAATCTGCCACCGTGCGCTGCAACAACGCAAGTGCCATGCGTCCGACGGTCAGACGTCCTGTACAGAAGCCGTATAGTCCGCAGGGTGCTCGTGGAATACCACGAGGCTGCGCGCGGACAGCAGCAAGGACTCGCCGCCGCGGATCAGCGCCTGGACACTGTCCTGGCGGGTATCGAGCAGGCTCTGCCAGCCACCCAGGGCGCTATCGGGCAAGGTGAACCCGGTATCCGACGAATCGGCGCACAGCAGGATCAGCAACCCGGGAGCGCGCGCCGACTCCGGCGCGTCGTCGTCGGCGAGCGCGCGCAGCTGCACCCCGAAGCACCGCAGCGACCTGTCGAGCCAGTCGGCCTGGCCCATCTCCCGTCCGTGGGGATGCAGCCAGCGGACGTCGCGATCGGACTCGAGCAGCGAGGCGCCTTTCAGGAAGGTCTCCCGGCGCAGCTCGGGGCGCGCGGCTCGCAGCGCGAGCAGGGCCGCCACGAAGCGGATCTGCGCCTGCTGGGCGTCGTCGAGCCGCCAGTCGAGCCAGCTGGTCTCGTTGTCCTGGCAGTAGGCGTTGTTGTTGCCGCCCTGCGTCCGCCCGAGCTCGTCGCCGGCCAGCAGCATCGGCACGCCCTGCGCCAGGCACAGTGTCGCGAGCATGTTGCGCATCTGCCGCTGGCGCAACGCGCGCACCGCCGGGTCCGCCGTGACGCCCTCCACGCCGCAGTTCCAGCTGAGGTTTTCGTGGTGCCCGTCGCGGTTCCCTTCGCCATTCGCTTCGTTGTGGCGCTCGTCGTAGGAAACCAGGTCGTGCAGCGTGAAGCCGTCGTGCGCGGTGACGAAATTGATGCTCGCGCTTGGCTTGCGGCCCGCCTGGCGAAACAGGTCGCTGGAGCCCGCCAGTCGCTCGGCCAGGCTCGGCACCATCGGCGCGTCGCCCCGCCAGAACGCGCGGGTGGTGTCGCGAAACCGGTCGTTCCACTCGGACCAGCCTGCCGGAAAGCGGCCCGGCACGTAGCCGCCGGGGCCGAGATCCCAGGGCTCGGCGATCAGCTTCGTGTAGGTCAGTACCGGGTCCGAGCGCAGCGCCAGGAACAGCGGTGCCTGTGGCGTGAAGCCGGCGGGTCCACGACCGAGAACCGGCGCGAGATCGAAGCGGAAACCATCCACCCGCATTTCGCTCGCCCAGTAGCGCAGGCAGTCCAGCATGAGCCGCTGCACAGCGGGGTGCTCGGCACGTATGGTGTTGCCGGTGCCGGTGACGTTGTCGTAGTGCGTCATATCGTGCGGGTCGAGACGATAGTACGCGGAGTTGTCGATGCCCTTCAGGCACAGGACCGGGCCGCCCGCCCCACCCTCGGCGGTGTGATTGAGGACGACGTCGAGGATCACCTCGAGCCCGGCCTCGTGCAGCGCGCGAACCATCTGCTTGAACTCGGCCACGGGATCGGCCACCGCGTAGCGGCGATCCGGCGCGAACCAGGCGATCGGGTTGTAGCCCCAGTAGTTCGTCAAACCCCGTTCCACCAGGAAGCGCTCCGACACGAACGCCTGGCACGGCAGCAGTTCGACGGCGGTGACGCCGAGCCCGCGGATGTAGTCGAGCACCGCGGGCACCGTCAACCCGAGATACTTGCCACGCCATTCCGGCGGCACGGCGGGGTGCAGTTGCGTGTAGCCCTTGACGTGCAGCTCGTAGATGACGGTATCGCGCCAGGGCGTGCCCGGAGCGCCCGCCACGCCCCAGTCGAACGCATCGGCGACGACTCTGGAGCGCGGCACGTAGGCCGCGGAATCCTCTGCCGACGCGGCGTCCAGCGCCGGGTGATGCTCGACCTCGCCGACGATGTCCAGCGCGCAGGGATCGAGCAGCAGCTTGGCCGGATTAAAGAGGTGGCCGCGGGCTGGATCGAACGGGCCGTGCATCCGCAGGCCATACAGCGAGCCAGGACCCACCGAGGGCGCCGCAACGAAGCCGTGCCAGACATCGCCGGTCCGCCCCGGCAGCGGCATACGCGCCAGCTCATGCCGGCCGCTCGGGTCGTACAGGCACAGTTCAACCCGCTCGGCATGGGCCGAGTAGACCGCGAAATTGACGCCGGCGCCGGTCCACGACGCACCGAGCGGCTCCGCCGTCCCGCCGCTGATCCGCATCGAGTTGTCGGTCGTGCCGGCGCGGTCCATCACACCATGCCCCGCCAGCCCGCCCCGGCCCGGGCAAAGGCGCGCTCGAAGCGCTCGCGTGTGGTCGCCTCCAGCGGCCCGCGGGACAGAGAGCGGATGTTCTGCTCGACGTGGGCCACGCGCGTGCCACCGACGAGGCAGGCCGACACGCCCGGCGTAAACGCCGCGAAACGGATGGCGACGTCGGTCCAGTCGGCTGCGGCGGCGTCGCAGCAGGTGGCCTCGAAACGCCTTCGGTATTCGGTATGCGCCGCATCGCGCTGCCCGACCTCGCGCCAGGGCAGGCCGGCCAGTGGACGCTTGCCCAGCACCCCGACGCCGCGGGCGGACCAGGTTGGCGTCAGGCGGAGCGCGTCCTGATCCCAGACATTGACCGAGCACTGCATGACGCCGAAGCGTCCTGACTGCGCGGCCTCCCCGGCAGGCTCGTTGTCGCCCGAGTAGGCCGCGACGCGCACCACACCGCGGGCCACGGCGTCCTCGAGCGCCTCGACCAGGCCGGGACGCCAAAGCGTGCCGCTGTCGCAGGAGTGCAGATGCACGATGTCGATGACGTCGGTCTGCAGGCGGCGGCGGGCGTCCTCGATGCCGCGGCGCACGCACTCCGGGGTCCAGTCCGGCACACCGTCCACGCCGTAGCCGACCTTGGTACTGAGCACGAACTCGTCCCGGCGGGCCCCGAGATGACGGCCGATGCGTTCCTCGGAGAGCCCATATGAGCGCGCCGTGTCGATCAGGCGGATGCCGAGATCGAGCACGGCATGCAGCAAGCTGCCGGCGGTCGTCTCGTCGATCTCCGGAGCGCCGAGTTGCATGGCGCCGAAGCCGAGCGCGGTCGTATGCAGGCCGGTGGCGCCCAGCGGCCGGATCGGCAAGGACATGCTCAGCCTGCCCGGTGCCGGTAGATCACCGCGGCCAGGGGCGGCAGCGTCACTTCCATCGAGAACGGGAAGCCCTCGACGCCACCGGGCTCGGCGCGCGCCGAGCCCTGGCTCGAATAGCCCGATCCGCCGTAGCAGGGTGCGTCGGAGTCGAACAGGCAGTCGTAGTCCCCGCCCTGCTCGACGCCGATCCGGTAAGGATTTCTCGGGACCGGTGTGGCGTTGAACATGCACACGATCGCCGGCGCGCCCGGATCGCCGGGGTGGCCCCGGCGGAAACCGAACACGCTCTCGGCCTCGTTGTGCAGATCGGTCCAGCGAAAGCCGCTGGCATCCCAGTCGGTGCCGTGCAGGCCGGGCAAGTCGCCGTACAGCCGATTGAGGTCGCGCAGACAGAGGCCCAGCCCCGCATGCCCCGCGTCATCGTTGAGCGCCCAGTCCAGCTCGGCGTCGTCGCGCCACTCGTGCCACTGCCCGAGTTCCGAGCCCATGAACAGCAGCTTCTTGCCGGGATGCAGCGTCATGTAGGCGAACAGCAGCCGCAGGTTGGCGCGCTTCTGCCAGGCATCGCCAGGCATCTTGCCGAGCAGCGAGCCCTTGCCGTGCACCACTTCATCGTGCGAGAGCGGCAGCATGAACTTCTCGGACCACGCGTACATGAACGAGAAGGTGATCAGGCGATGCTCGTGCCGGCGGTAAACGGGGTCCAGCGCGAAATAGCGCAAGGTGTCGTTCATCCAGCCCATGTTCCACTTCATGGTGAAACCCAGGCCGCCTTCCTGCGACGGGCGGGTCACGCCCGGAAACGCGGTGGACTCCTCGGCGATGGTCATCGCACCGGGATAGTAGTTTGCGACCGTCGTGGTCAGCTGGCGCAGGAAGTCGATGGCGTCCAGGTTCTCGCGCCCACCATGCCGGTTCGGCAGCCACTGGCCCGGCTGGCGGCTGTAGTCGAGGTACAGCATCGAGGCCACCGCGTCGACCCGCAAGCCGTCGACGTGGTACAGCTCCAGCCAGTAGAGCGCATTCGCGACCAGGAAGTTGCGGACCTCGTGGCGGCCATAGTTGAAGATCTTGGTCCCCCAGTCCATGTGCTCGCCGAGACGCGGGTCCTGGTGCTCATACAGCGCCGTGCCGTCGAACTGCGCGAGGCCGTGATCATCGCGCGGGAAGTGGGCCGGCACCCAGTCGATGATCACGCCCAGGCCGGCCTGGTGGCAGCGATCGACGAAATACATGAAGTCCGCCGGCGAGCCGAAGCGTGCCGAGGGCGCGTAGTAGCCGACGATCTGATAGCCCCAGGACGCGTCCAGCGGATGCTCGGACACGCCCATCAGCTCGATGTGCGTGTGCCCCAGCCGGCGCACGTAGGGAATGAGTTCCTCCGCGGCTTCACGCCAGGTCATGAAGGGCGGATGGCGCTGTTCGCGGCGGCGCCACGAGGACAGGTGGACTTCGTAGACGCTGATCGGCCGCGTGGCGGGATCGGTGCGGGCACGCTCGGCGAGCCACTGCGCGTCGCCCCACTGGTAGCCCTCCAGTTCGGCGACGATCGAGCAATTGCCGGGGCGCAGCTCCATGGCGAAGCCATACGGGTCCGCCTTCAGCAGGGTACGGCCGTCGCGGGCGCGGATCTCGTACTTGTAGGCGGCTCCCGGGCCCACCGCGGGCACGAACAGTTCCCACACGCCGCTCGAGCCGCGCGGCTGCATGGGGTGCCGGCGGCCGTCCCAGAGATTGAAGCCACCGACGACGCTGACGCGCTCCGCGTTCGGCGCCCAGACCGCGAATCGCGTACCCGACACGCCGTCGCGGGTCTCGGGATGCGCGCCGAGCTTGAGGTAGATGCGGTGGTGGTTCCCTTCCCCGAACAGGTAGAAGTCGTAATCCGTCAACTCGGGCGCGAAGTAGTAGGGATCGGCGCGCACCAGCGTCGTGCCGTCGCGATAGCGCACCCGCAGCCTGTAGGGCACGATCGGGCGCCGATGCTCGAGCGCGCCTTCGAACAGGCCACCCGCGTGAATCCGCTCGAGCGCGCGTGCCCCGGATTCGCCCTCGTCCTCCCAGAATGCCGCCACTTCGACCGCATCGGGCTCGAGCACACGGACGACGCAGCGCGGCGCGCGACCCGCCACCGGGTACTCGTGATAGCCGAGCACCGAGCGCGGCGCGCCGTGGCGCGCGCTCAACAGCGCTTCCATCTCCGCGGGCGACAGCGACGTCGGGTTACCCAACTGCGGGACCTCGGTGTTGCACGGCGGAGGGCCCGTGCTCAGATCACGGGACGCACGTTCCAGATCCGCTCGGCATATTGCCGGATGCTGCGGTCGCTGGAGAATGGCCCCATGGCAAGAATGTTTTCGGCCGCGCGCCGCGACCAGTCATCGGAATCCCGGAAACATGCGTCGACGCGTTCCTGCGCCGCCGCATACGCCTGGAAATCGGCGAGCACCAGGAACGGCTCGCCGTCGCCCAGCAGGCGGTTGACGACGGGGCGCGCGGAGTCGGTGTCCTCCGGCGTGAAGTAGCCCGCTTCGAGCATGGCGAGCGCCTCCGCCAGCGCGGGGCTCGTGTCGACGAAGTGCTTGGGGACGTAGCCCTGTTGTCGCAGCGCGACGGCCTCGGCGGCGTCCAGCCCGAAAATGAAGATGTTCTCGTCGCCCACCCGCTCCTTGATCTCGATGTTCGCGCCGTCCAGCGTGCCGATGGTGAGCGCGCCATTCAGTGCCAGCTTCATGTTGCCGGTGCCCGAGGCCTCCATGCCCGCGGTCGAGATCTGCTCCGACAGGTCCGCTGCCGGCATGATCTTCTGCGCGAGCGAAACGTCGTAGTCCGGCAGGAACACCAGGCGCAGCCGTCCCTGCGTCACCGGGTCCGCGTTGACGACCCGCGCGACATTGTTGATGAGCTTGATGATCCCCTTCGCCATGGCGTAACCGGGCGCGGCCTTGCCGGCAAACATCACCGTGCGGGGCACCAGGTCGGTCTCGCCGTGACGCAGGCGGTTGTAGCGCGTGATCACGTACAGCAGATTGAGCAGCTGGCGCTTGTACTCGTGAATGCGCTTGACCTGCACGTCGAACAGCGAGTTGGGGTCGACATTGACGCCGCAACGGTGATGGATGACCGACGCCAGATGTTCCTTGCGCGCGAACTTGATCGCGCGCAGGCGCTCGCGAAACGCCGGGTCGCCGGCGGCGCCGCGCAGGCGGTCGAGCTCGGCGAGGTCGTTCTCCCAGGCGTGCCCGAGATGCTCGGTGAGCAGCGCCGATAGGCCGGAATTGGACTGCTTGAGCCAGCGCCTGACCGCAATGCCGTTGGTGACATTGGTGAACCGGTCCGGCAGCAGTTGCGCGAAATCCGAGAAGATCGTCTCGCGCATGAGCTGCGAGTGCAGCTTGGCCACGCCATTCACGCGCCGGCTGCCGACCACCGCCAGATGCGACATCCGCACCTGCCGGCCGTGATCCTCGTCGATGATCGACATGCGCCGGCGGCGGTCCTGCTCGCCCGGGAAACCCGCGCTGACGCGTTCCAGGAACTCGCGGTTGATGAGATAGATGATCTGCAGGTGCCTGGGCAGCAGCTTCTCGAACATGGCGACCGGCCAGGTCTCGAGCGCCTCCGGCAGCAGCGTGTGATTGGTGTAGCTGAATACTTCCTGGGTGATGGCCCAGGCGCGGGTCCACTCCATCTGGTGCTCGTCAACCAGCAGGCGGATCAACTCGGGGATGGCAAGCGTGGGATGGGTGTCGTTCAGCTGGATCGCCGCCGCCTGCGGCAGGTCCTCGAGCGCGCGACCCTCCGCCAGGTGCGTCGCCAGCAGGTCCTGCAGGCTGGCACTAACAAAGAAGTACTGCTGGCGCAGGCGCAGCTCACGGCCCTGCGGCGTGGAGTCGTCCGGATACAGCACGCGCGACAGGTTCTTGGCGGCGACCTGATCGACCACCGCCGCGGGATAGTTGCCCGCATTGAACTCGGTGATGTGGAACGGCGTGATCGCGCGGCCGGACCAGAGCCTGAGATGGTTGACGGTCGGACTGCGGTTGCCCGGCACCAGGCGATCGAATCCCACCGCCAGCAGGTCGCTGGTGCCGACCCAGCGGTGCCGTCCGCGCCCGTCCGCCGCGCCCTCCGCCTCGCAGCGTCCACCGAAGCGCACCACGTAGCGCGCCTCGCTGCGCGGGATCTCCCAGGGATTGCTCAGCCTGAGCCAGCTGCTGGCCACCTCACGCTGCCCGCCGTCCGGACCGATCTCCTGGGTGAAGATGCCGTAGTCGTAGCGGATGCCGTAGCCGACAGCGGGGTACTGCAAGGTGGCCAGCGAATCGAGAAAGCAGGCCGCCAGCCGGCCGAGCCCGCCGTTGCCGAGGCCGGGATCGATCTCGAGCGCCGCAACCTCGTCGAGGTCGAGCCCATACTCGCCGAGCGCCGCGCGCGCCTCCGCGACCAGCTCGCCGTCCAGGCTAGACAGCGCGTTGACCAGCTCGCGCCCGGGCAGGAACTCGACTGACAGGTAGCACACACGCTTGGCGTGGCTCTGCGCCACGCGACGCTGGGTCGCCAGCCAGCGCATGGTCAGTTCCTCGCGCGCCGCCAGCGACAGCGCGTCATAGAAGTCGCGCGGCGTCGCGTTCTGCGGATCCTTGCCCAGCATGCGCGTCATGCGCTCCAGCAGGACGCTGCGCAGATTGCCTGCCGACAGCGTCGACCCACCGAGCAGCACGCCCGCCCTGATTGCCGTATCCATCTTCCCCAAGCCACTCCCTGAACCGATCCCAACGGTGGGCGACACTCTAACCCGTCAGGCTGCGCGCCGACAGGCTGCGCCGCCCGTCCCGCCGGGCTCAGCGCCGGCGGATCTCGAAGACGCTGCGCAAACCCGGCCGGCGCCGGAAGTCCCGCGGCAGGGTCTCGCGGCTGATGTCGCGCACCTCGAGCGGGCCGAGCGATTCCCGATCCAGCCGGAATTTCTGGCGATTGGTCGAGAACAGCAGCAACCCGCCCGCGTCCAGGCGCTCCAGGGCGCGACCGATCAGCTGCACGTGGTCGCGTTGCACGTCGAAGTCGCCGGCCATGGCGCTGGAATTGGAGAACGTCGGGGGATCCAGGAAGATGAGGTCGAAACGGCGCGGATCGTCCGCCGCCAGCCAGGCCAGGCAGTCCGCCCGTTCGAACCGGTGGCCGGGCCCCGCCAGCCGGTTGAGCTCGAGGTTGCGCTGCGCCCAGTCGAGGTAGGTCCTGGACAGGTCGACGGTGAGCGTCGCCGCCGCGCCGCCGGCCGCGGCATAGACGCTGGCGCTGCCGGTGTAGCCGAACAGGTTGAGGAAACGCTGACCGCGCGCCGCGTCGCGCAGGCGCGCCCGCACGCCGCGATGATCGAGAAACAGCCCGGTGTCGAGGTAGTCGGTAAAGTTCACCAGGAACTTCAGCCCAGCCTCCTCCACGACTTCAAACTCGCCGCGCTCGGCGAGCTTGTTGTACTGCGAGCTGCCCCGCTGCGGGCGGCGCGTGCGCAGGTAGACGCAATCCTCGGCCACGCCGGTGACCTCGGCGAGCACCGACAGCGCCTCCTCGCGCCGCGAGCGGGCACGCTCGCGCTCCACGGTGTCCGGGGCGGCGTACTCCTGGACGTACAGCCAGCGCGATGTCCCCTCCGGATCCGACTGGTAGAGGTCGATCGCGAACGAGTACTCGGGCATGTCCGCGTCGTACAGCCGGTAGCAGGAGATCGCCTCGCGCCTGGCCCAGGCGGACAGCTCACGCAGGTTCTTGGCCAGCCTGTTGGCGAACATCTGCGCGCCCGGGCGGGCACGGGCCGTGGCGTGGTCGAAGCGCGGCAAACGGCCCGGTTCGCGCGCCGCGGTGAATCGTGCCGCGTCGATGTCGAGGCGCAGCAGCCGGCACTCCAGCGCGCCGTTCCACATGCGGTGCGCGCGCCGCGCCTCGATGCCGAGCTCGCGGCCGAGCGGCGCATTGCCGGTGAACACGGCCGCCTGCCAGCCCTGGTAGCGGTCCTTCAGGACGCTGCCGAGCGTCACATACAGCGCCTTGAGGTCGGCATCGCCGATCCGCTCGCCGTACGGCGGGTTGACGGCCACCAGACCGCGCGGCGCCGGTGCCGGCATCAGTTGCGCAAGGTCGCCGCAGCGGAACTCCACGACGCCGCGCAGACCCGCCCGCTCAGCGTTTCCCGCCGCCACCCGCACCGCCGAGGCGTCGCGATCGATGCCGAAGATACGCCCGGGCGCGATCCTGCCCGCCGCCCGGCGTTGCTCCGCCTCGATGGTGAGCCGCTGCCAGAGCGCGCCGTCGTGACCCTTCCAGGCGCTGAAGCCGAAGCGGCTGCGCAGCAGGCCGGGCGCGATGTCCGCGGCGATCAACGCGGCCTCGATGGGGAGCGTGCCGGAGCCGCACATGGGATCGACGAAGGCAGCGCCCTCGGCGGCGAGCGCCGGCCAGCCGGCGCGCAACAGGATGGCGGCGGCGAGGTTTTCCTTGAGCGGTGCCGCGACCTGCCGCAGCCGGTAGCCGCGCCGGTGCAGGCTGTCCCCGGCAAGATCGATGCTGGCGTGGGCGACTTCCCCGTCGAGCCTGATGTTTATGCGCACGTCGGGCGCCGCGATGTCGACCGAGGGACGCACGCCGACGCGATCGCGGAACTGGTCGACGATGGCGTCCTTGACCTTCTGCGCGCCGAATCGCGTGTGGGTGATCGCGCCGCGATTCGTTGAGAAGTCCACCGACAGCGTGCCCTCGGCGGTGAGATGCCGCGACCAGTCGATGGTGCGCGCGCCCTCGTACAGGCTGGCGGCGTCGACGGCGCGGAACTCGCCGGCCGGCCACAGGACCCGCAGCGCGACGCGCGACCACAGGCAGGCGCGGTAGGCGGTTTCGAGCGTCCCGTCGCAGGTCACGCCACCGCGGGACTCGCGCAGGCCGGTGGCGCCGAGCCCCGCCAACTCGGTCGCCAACAGGTCGGCGGTGCCGGCGGCGGCGGTCACGAAGAAGCGGACGGGGTTCGTCACCTCAGTCCAGCTCGACGATCCGTGCCCGCGGCGCGGGACGGTCGAGATAGCGGCCGAGTATCCGATAGCAGTCGAGGTCGAAGTCGGCGCCGCCGCTGGCGCTCAACTCGGCCAGTTCATCGTCAGAAGTGGCGGTGCCGACATAGGCCCAGTCGTGGAATACGTGCACTTCCTCCAGTCCGCGCCAGTCCCGCTCGCGAATGCCGATCCGGCCGCGAAACGGCCATTCGCGCAGCTTGTGGGGCGTCAGCGCGAGCCGGGCGCGGGCGGCGTGCAGCGCCTCGGGTTCGGCGCCCACGCATACCCCCCGGCAGCGGCCGACCTGGTGCCCGAAGCAGGAGCCCTGCCCGGGCTCGAGGCCGAGCACCTTGGCGCACAGGCGATTCTCGCGGACCAGCCCGAGCATCGCCTTGGCCGCGTCCTTCTCCGACCTGAACACGCCGTAACGCTCGCACTGCTCCGCCGCAACCGCCTGGGACGACGGCTGTGCCAGCGCTTCCAGTGGCTCCACCCGCATCCGGATGCCCTCGCCCGCGGGCTCCAGCCTGATGGTGTAGGCACTCTCGCCGCCGCGCAGCCGGCGGTTGTGCAGCGGCGCAAGCTGCTTGACCCAGCGCGCTTCCTTCAACAACGCGCCGAGCTCGCCGGCGGTCTCCACCCAGTCGATGCGCCGCACCTGGCGCGACAACTTCAGCTCCTTGGAGGAACGGTGGTCGCCGGCGAAATGGCTCAGCACGCGCGTGCGCAAACTGGTGCTCTTGCCGACGTACAGCAGCGCATCGCCCTCACCCCAGAAGCGATACACGCCGGGGCCATCGGGCAGCTCGTCGGCGAGCCCCGGGTCCAGCTGTGGCGGCAGGGGCGCCTCGCGCACCAGGTCGGCCACCAGCTCGTCGAGCTCGGACAGCCCGCGGCGGCTGCGCAGCAGCTGCAGCAGGTCCGCCAGCACCCGCGCGTCGCCGAGCGCCCGGTGGCGCGCCGCGCAGCCGATGCCGTAGCGCTCCATCACCGCGTCGAGACTGTGGCCGCGCACCTCGGGCTCGAGACGCCGCGACAGCTTCACGGTGCACAGCACCGGCACGCGCAGTCGGTGCTCCACGCGCCGGAATTCGTTGCGCAGGAAGCCGTAGTCGAAGCGCGCATTGTGCGCGACGAACAGACGGCCCGAGAGCCGCTGCATGATGTCCCCGGCCAGCTGCTCGAACGGCGGCGCATCCGCCACCATCTCGTTGCTGATGCCGGTGAAGCCCTCGATGTTGCGCGGAATGCGCACGCCGGGATTGACGAGCTGGCTGTACTCCTCGGTGATGCGCCCGCCGCTCATCAGCACGATGCCCACCTCGATGACGCGGTGGTGCAGCGGATTGCCACCGGTCGTCTCGAGATCGACGCAGGCGATCTCGCCGTCCAGCGACGGCGCCGTCAGGACGAGCCCTCCAGGGTCAGCAGCGGACCGTACAGATCGGGCCGGCGGTCGCGGAACACGCCCCAGGCGTGGCGATACCGCCGGACTTCGAGCAGATCGAAGCTCGCCGTCAGCACCGTCTCGCTCGAGTCATCGGCTTGCGCCACGATCGCGCCGGTGTGGTCGGCGATGAAGGAATGACCATAGAAGGAGATGGCGCACTTCTCGCCCTGCTCCGTGCCGATGCGATTGGACGCGACCAGCGGAACGATGTTCGCAGCAGCGTGGCCCTGCATCGTGCGCTGCCAGTGCCAGCGGGAGTCCAGCGTCGGATCCTGCGGCTCGGAGCCGATCGCCGTCGGGTAGAGCAACAGGTCGGCTCCCATCAGCGCCATGGCGCGCGCGCACTCGGGGAACCACTGGTCCCAGCAGACGCCCACGCCCAGCCGGCCGAAGCGCGTGTCCCACACGCGGAAGCCGGTGTCGCCCGGCGAGAAATAGAACTTCTCGTGGTACCCGGGGCTCTCTGGAATGTGCGCCTTGCGGTACAACCCCAGCCGGCGCCCGTCCGCATCGATCATCACCAGGGTGTTGAAGTACGCGTTCTGCGCCCGCTCGAACACCGATAGCGGCAGCACCACCCCGAGCTCGGCGGCCACCGCCGACAGCCGCCGCACCGCGGCGTTCTCGGCGACGGGCGTGGCAAGCTCGAAGTGCGCTGCCAGGTGGTCCTTGCAGAAGTAGGGCGTCTCGAACAGCTCCTGGATCAGGATGACGTTGGCCCCGGACGCGGCGGCCTCGCGGACCAACCGCTCGGCATTGTCGATGTTGGCTGCGCGGTCCCATCCGCAAGCCATCTGCGTCGCAGCCACCGTCACCCGCATGTCTCGTCTCCGTGTGCTCAGGCCGACAGGTCGATCCAGGTCGTCTTCAGTTCGGTGTACTTGTCCAGCGCGTGCAGCGACTTGTCGCGGCCGTTACCGGACTGCTTGACGCCACCGAACGGCACCGTGATGTCGTCGGCGTCGTAGCAGTTGACGTAGACGGTGCCGGCGCGGATCGCGCGCGCCACGCGGTGCGCGACCGTGATGTCACGGGTCCAGACCGCCGAGACGAGCCCGTACATGACGCTGTTGGCGATACGCACCGCCTCGGCCTCGTCGCGAAACGTCAGCACCGACAGCACCGGCCCGAAGATCTCTTCCTGCGCGATCTGCATGGTCATGTCGACGCCGTCGAACACCGTCGGTTCCACGAAGTACCCGCCGGACTGCTCGCGCACGCGCCGGCCGCCGAGCGCGACCTTCGCGCCCGCGGAACGGCCCGCCTCGATGTAGCGCGTAACCGTTTCGAGCTGGCCCGCGTCGACCAGCGCGCCGACGCCGCGTGGCGGGATCGAGCGGATCGCCCGGCGCGAGCGTGCGGCCGATGGCGACGATTCTCTCGACCAGCTCGTCCTTGACGTCGGCGTGCGCGACCAGCCGCGACGCCGCCGAGCACATCTCGCCCTGATTGAAGAAGATGCCCCAGGCCGCGGCCGAGGCGGCGCGTTCGAGGTCCGCGGCATCGGCGAATACGATGTTCGGCGACTTGCCGCCGCACTCGAGCCAGACGCGCTTCATGTTGGACTGACCCGAATACTCGAGCATGCGCCGCCCGATGCGCGTCGAGCCGGTGAACGCGACGCAGTCCACGTCCATGTGCAGCGCCAGCGCCTCGCCCGCCGTGTGACCGAAACCCGGCACCACGTTGAACACGCCCGGCGGGAGGCCCGCCTCCACCGCGAGTTCCGCCGCACGCAATGCCGTCAGCGGCGACTTCTCCGAGGGCTTCAGCACCACGGAATTGCCGGTGGCGAGCGCCGGCCCGAGCTTCCAGGAGGCCATCAGCAGCGGAAAATTCCACGGCACGATCGCGCCGACGACGCCCACCGGCTCGCGCGTCACCAGCGCCAGCGTGTCGCGGCCGGTCGGCGCGACCTCGTCGTAGACCTTGTCGATGGCCTCGCCAAACCACTCGATGCAGCGGGCCGCGCCCGGAATGTCGACACTCAGGGAATCGGCGATGGGCTTGCCCATGTCGAGCGTCTCGGTCAGCGCCAGTTCCTCGCCGTGCTCGCGCAGCAGTTCGGCAAAGCGGCGCAGCACGCGCTTGCGCTCCGCCGGCGGCATGCCCGACCAGACGCCGGATTCGAACGTCCTGCGGGCGCTGGCAACCGCGGCTTCGACGTCGACGGCACCGCAGGAGGCGACGGCCGCCAGCACCTTGCCGTTCGCCGGATTCACGCAGTCGAAGGTCTCCCCCGACCGTGCCTCCACGTACTTGCCGTCGATGAAGGCGCGGGTGCGCAGCGCCAGGCTGGCGGCCCGCGCGTGCCAGTCGATCTGTTCCGGCTTGTTGGTCATGGCACTACCCCACGGCCCGGCGGGCCATCGAGACGGCAATGATCTCACACTCCCCGGATACCGTTGCTGGGAACGGCCCGGGCCGCGGCGTAGAATCCCGGTCCTTCGCGCCGGCGCGGTCCGCGGTCCGGCGCGCCATCGGAGCCCGCATCCCATGACCAAAGCCCCGGCCGTACTCACGCGCGAGCAGCTCGAAGCCTACTGGATGCCGTTCACGGCCAATCGGCAGTTCAAGGCCGCCCCGCGGCTGCTCGAACGCGCTGAGGGCATGCATTACTGGGCCCACGACGGCCGGCGCATCCTCGACGGGGTGGCCGGTTTGTGGTGCGTCAATGCCGGGCACGGCCGCCGCGAAATCACCGAGGCCGTCGCCGCGCAGATCGGCACCATGGACTATGCCCCGCCGTTCCAGATGGCGCACCCGGCGGCGTTCGAGTTGGCCAACAAGGTCGTCGAGCTGGCCCCGGCCGGGCTGGATCACGTCTTTTTCACGAATTCCGGTTCCGAGTCGGTCGATACGGCGCTGAAGATCGCGCTGGCGTTTCACCGCGTGAAGGGCGCCGGCACGCGCACCCGGCTGATCGGCCGCGAGCGGGGCTACCACGGCGTCGGCTTCGGCGGCATTTCCGTGGGCGGCATGGTCAACAACCGCAAGTTCTTCGGCGCGATGCTCCCGGGGGTCGACCACCTGCCCCACACCCACTCCCTCGAACACAATGCCTTCTCGCGCGGCCTGCCCGCCTGGGGCGCCCACCTCGCGGACGAGCTCGAGCGCCTGGTGGCGCTGCACGACGCCTCGAACGTGGCAGCGGTGATCGTCGAGCCGATCGCCGGCTCGACCGGCGTGCTGATGCCCCCGCAGGGCTACCTGCGGCGGCTGCGCGAGATCTGCACGCGGCACGGCATCCTGCTGATCTTCGATGAGGTCATCACCGGCTTCGGTCGTACCGGCGCCGCGTTCGCCGCGCAGGAATTCGGCGTGACGCCGGACATCATCACCTGCGCCAAGGGACTGACCAACGGCTCGGTGCCGATGGGCGCGGTGATCGTGCGCAAGGAGATCTACGACGCCTTCATGGATGGTCCGGAGCAGGCGATCGAGCTGTTCCACGGCTATACCTATTCGGCCCATCCCGTCGCCTGCGCCGCGGGCCTCGCAACGCTCGACATCTATCGCCGCGAAGGACTGTTCGACCGGGCGCGCCAGATGGCGCCTTACTGGGAGAATGCGGCGCACGCGCTCAGGGGCGTCGGGCCGGTCATCGACGTGCGCAATTACGGCCTGATCGCCGGCATCGAGCTGGAACCCGCCGCCGGCAAACCGGGCTCGCGCGCCTTCGCGGCATTCACGCGCTGCTTCGAGCGCGGCATCCTGATCCGGGTGACCGGCGACATCATCGCCATGTCACCGCCATTGATCATCGAGAAGGCGCATGTCGACGAGCTGTTCGGCACGTTGGCCGAAGTGCTGAAGACGCTGTAGGCCGGTTCCCGCGCCAGGCAACGCCAAGCGTCTGCAACCTCGGACAGCGGGCCCTGGGGACCACAACAAAAAAGGGGCGCCGCCCGAAGGCGGCGCCCCTCGGACGACTGGACGCTTACCAGGGCAGCGTGGTGCTGACCGTGAAGATGGCGCGGCCCTCGCTGTTGAAGACGTCATCGGAGGAGAACAGCGCATCCGAGCTGGACAGGCTGTTGTCGACGTACTTCAACTCGAGATCGAAATTGCCGAGGGTGTAGCCGACCGCGATCGAATAGTCGGTGTACTCGGTGCCGTCGAAGAAGTCACCGTAGTTGTAGCCGACGTGAAAGCCGAGCGTGAAGCCGGCCGGCAACTCGAACCCGACATTCGCCTCGGTGTAGTACCCCATGTCATCGCTGGAGCCCGGGTAGTCGGCGATCCACTGCTTGAACTCGAAGATGCCGTAGGACACGCCCGCGTAGATTTCGGGATAGGCGTCGATCTTGGACTGCGTCGCCGAGCTCGAGCTGCCCGGATAGGTGTAGTAGACCAAGCCCACGTCCCAGCCCAGGCCGGCGCCGGTTTCGCCCGCGATGCCGAGGTACAGGTCGAGCTCGAGGTCGCCGTCGGTGTCGCTGCCGTAGTCGATATTGCTGGCCCATGCGCCGGCGTAGAAGCCGTTGTCGGCGGCCCAGTCGACGCTGACCTGCAGCGCCGGATCCTTCGCACTCAGCGTGATGCCGCGGAAGTCGTAATCCGACGTCGCCGCAATGGAGGAGGAAAACTCGCCCGCATTGGCCGCACCGGCCAGAACGAGAGCCGAGCTCGCCGCGAGCAATTTGACGTATTTCATCTGTAGAGTCCCCTTGTGGTCGGATCGCCCGACATTGTCCGTTTCAGCCCTCAAGTCCGCTTCCGTGACGCTGGCACAACGCCGGGCAGTGCCGAGACTATGCCAGTTTTCTGCGAGAAATTCCCACAGATTGATCTGCACGGTGACCTGCCGAACACGCGTTGTCGCACATTAACCACAACACGGGCCGAACGAAGCCACCCGCTGTTGCAGTGCATTGAGCGTGCCACTTGGTAGAGCCAGTTCTTGTCTATTAAAAACAAGGGGTTACCATGGCTGGCGACACGTACCATGCACCGTTCGCTGGCATTGCCAGGATACCGTGCACCGTCGTTGTGCAGCGTCAGCCGGCAGACCCTTCCAGGATGGCGTAGTGCTTGCTGGCAGGTTCCACCGTCTCCCAGGTCCCCTGGAAGCCGGCGGGCACGACGAACGCGTCACCCGCCTCGAAGCGCCATTGGCGGCCATCCGCGGCGGCCAGCACCACGACCCCGCTGATGAGGTGGCAGAACTCGTGCTCGCTGTAGCTGACCCGCCATTTCCCGACGGTGCTCGACCAGACACCGGCGAAGAACTGTCCGTCACTGCTGCTGTAGTGGTTGCAGAGCCGCGTCTTCGGTGCGCCGGCGATGACGTTCGCCGCCGCCGGCGCGCCGTCCTCGGCCGGCACCGGAGTCCTGAAGTCGATGATTCCCGGCGTGGTCATGAGGTTTCCCCAGTGTGCTGCAGGTTGTTCAGCGTAGGGCCAGCGCAGCCGGGCCTCAAGGCCCACCGCGTATACTCCGCGGCAATGTCGCGATCGCCGTGAGAGAATCCATGCAACGTTACCTGGCCGTGGCCGGCCTCGCGCTGGCACTGTGCGGCGCTCCCGCCAGCGCTGTTGAAATGGTCGTCGGCGGGACCGCGTTCCGCAACACCGATGGCGAGGCGCTGTGGCTGCGGTTTCGCGACAACCTCGCTGCCAACACCGCCGCCGACATCAAGCCGAAGATGCTCATCTACGGCGAGCTCGGTAGCGAGGAACAGATCGTTTCCGGCCTGCGCCGCGGCCGGGTGCAGTTCGCGAACCTGTCCGCCAACATCGCCTCGACGGTGGTCCCCGAGGTCTCGTTGATCTATGCCCCATACCTGTTCCAGGACGCGGCCGAGGCGGATTTCGTGCTCGATCGCTACCTGACACCGGAGTTCGTCAAGCTGTTCGACGCCAAGGGGCTCGTGTTCATCGACTGGTTCGAGATCGGCTTCACCCAGGTCTACAGCCGCAACAAGCCGTTGCTGACGCCCGCCGACGCGCGCGGCGTGCGTTTCCGCATCGCAGCCAGCGAAGCGGCGCGGCTGTTCGCGCGTTCACTCGACGCAGACGTCATTCCCCTGCCGTACGCCGACATCATCCCCTCGCTGCAGACCGGCCTGATCGAAGCCGGCGAGAATTCGGTGGTGATGTATTCGCGCACCGGCATCGCGCCGGAAGCACCGCACCTGACGCTGACGAATCACAGCCTGGGCCTGTCGGTGATCGTGGCGCAGAAGCGTTTCTGGAGCGGGCTGAAGCCGGCGCAACGCCAGGCGATTCGCGACGCCTTCCCCAGCCTCGCGGAGACACGGCGCGTCATCCGTGCGGAACAGGCACGCGACCTGGAATCAGCCACACGCCTGCGCTTCAGCGTGCACGCGCTCAGCGCCGAGCAGCGCGCGGAGTGGAGCCGTGTCACCCGGCCGACGCACGCGGAAATGGTCCGCTCGATCGGCGGCGAGGCCGAACGACTCTATGCGCTGGCGCAGCAGGGCAAGCGCGACTACGCCGCGCAGCAGGCCAAGGCCGGCCGCTGAACGGCGGAAACACCTGATGTGCGGGTTTGCCTTGGGGGCTATTCTCCGGCCCAAGGGCAGGTGGGCCCGAATGCTCCGCGAGGAGGTGCACATCATGGACGTTGGATCACTTTGCCGGAACCGCGCAGTAACGATCGGCACCCGGGCAGACCTCGTCGATGCCGCGAAACTGATGCGGGAGTCGCATCTCGGTTTCCTGGTCGTGATGGACGAGCGCCGTCCGCTCGGTGTGCTGACTGATCGTGACATCGTGCTCGAGGCCGTGGCGGCGGACGTCGATCCTCATGCGATCACCGTCGGCGACGCCATGACGCGCGATCCGGTCACCGTCCGCTCGACCGACGACATCGACGATGCGCTGATTGCGCTGAGGCGTGCGGGCGTACGGCGCGCGCCGATCGTCGGTCCGGATGGCGGCGTTGCGGGCGTGCTGTCGATCGACGACGTGCTCGAGCACGTGTCGGGGCAGCTGGCGACGGTGACCGAGTCACTGCGCCATGAACAGGCCATCGAGCGCAGCACCCGCGCCTGAGCTGCCGGCGGCGTTGCTCGCCGCAACGGCGTGGCCAGACGGTGCCGCGCCGGATGAGTGGCTGCAGACCCACATCTCCTGGGTGTTCCTGGTCGGCGAGGAGGCCTACAAGGTCAAGAAGCCGGTTCGTCTCGATTTCGTCGATTTCTCGACACTCGAGCTGCGGCAGCACTTCTGCAAGGAGGAGTTGCGCATCAACCGCCGGTTCGCGCCAGACCTGTACCTGGGTGTCTCGGCCATCGTGCGGACCGCAGGCGGCATTCGCGTACGCCGTATGGGGAAGCCGGGTGCCGGGGAAGAGGTGATCGATTACGCGGTGCGCATGCGCCGCTTTGACCGAGAGGAGGAACTCGACGCGCTGGTCGCGCGCGGCGCGCTGGAGTTCGGGGCGTTGCAGCGTTTCGGCGAGCGCCTGGCGCGGGCGCAGGAAGGGTCCCCGGTGGCCCGGCCCGCAGCGCTGGCCCCCGGCACGCTGGATGCCTGCCGCCAGAATTTCGATGCGCTCGAGCCGCAGGCGCGGGCCGCACAGGGGCCGACGGTCGCGGCGCTGCGCGACTGGACCGAGTCGATGCACAGACGTCTCGCCGGTCACTTCGAGACCCGCCTCGCGGCGGGACGCTACCGCGAATGCCATGGCGACCTGCACTGCGGCAACGTGGTGCGGCGCGACGGGGAACTGTGGGCCTTCGACGCGCTGGAGTTCGACCCGGCGCTGCGCTGGATCGATGTCGCCAGCGACCTGGCGTTCCTCACCATGGACCTCGAGGCGCGCGGCCGCGCCGACCTGCGCGCCGCGGCGCTCGACGGCTGGCTGACGGCATCGGGTGACTTCGATGCCCTGAACGTGCTGGCCTTCTACGAGGTCTACCGGGCCTGCGTGCGCGCCAAGGTCGCGGCGATCCGGCTCGCGCAGTCCTCGGCCGAACCGCAGCCGGCGGACGCCCAAGCCCTCGAGCGCTACCTGGCGGCGGCCGCGCGTGCCGCTGCCCCGCCCCGGCCGCTGCTGATCGTCATGACCGGGCTGTCAGGATCCGGCAAGAGCTGGCTCGCCGGGCAGCTGCTGGGTCCGCTCGGGGCCGTGCGCGTGCGCTCCGATGTCGAGCGCAAGAGGCTGCATGGCCTGGCCGCGGGCGACTCGAGCGGCGGCGGCATCTACGATCAAGCCAGCACGCGCCGCACCTACCAGCGGCTGTCGGCGCTGGCTGCGGTCGCCTTGCAAGCCGGGGTTCCCACGGTGATCGACGCCGCCTGCCTGCGGCGCGACGAACGGGAGACATTCGCCGAGTTGGGCTTGCGCCTCGGCGTCCCGACCCGACTGGTCGCGCTCGAGGCGCCGGATGAGCTGCTGCGCGCGCGCATCGTCGAGCGCGCCCGCGCGGACTCCGATCCTTCGGAAGCAGACCTCGGCGTGCTCGACCTGCAGATAGGCGCCGCCGAACCGCTGAGCGACGGCGAGCGCGCCAACGCACTCGTGCTGCGCACCGACAACGTGGATATCGAGCGGCTGGCCCGGCGCCTCATGGAGCCGCCTACCGCGCCCACGCTTTCCCGCCACGCCCGCTAGAGCGGCGGCAACACCACTGGCCGGTAGCCGGGCCGCTTCGGGACGGGCGTCTTGAAGCCGGCCGGCTTCAGTACCAGCACGTCGCAGTTCAGCTGGTCGATGACGCGTTCGGCCGTGCTGCCGATGAACAGGCGCTTCAGGCCGCTGCGCGACACGGCGCCCATCACGACGACGCCCGCTTCGACCTTCTTGGCGACCTCGGCGATCTCCCGTGACGCCACGCCGGCCCGCAAGTGCCTGCGCTTCGGCCCCAGGTCATAGCCCTCCAGCAGCTTGTCGAACGCCCGCTTGACTTCCTTGACCTGCTGCTCGGCCACGCTTGGCGGCAATGGCACCGGTTCCATCAGCACGCCCGAGGTGAAGGGCGTTGCCACCATGTAACAGTGCACAGCGTGCAACTGGCCATCGAACGTCGCGGCCAGCTCGCTGCCCCGCGCCAGGATGGCGTGATCGAGCGCCTCGGGCTTGGCATGGGCATGCAGCGGGTCGACGGCTGCCAGCACCCGCAGGCGCTCGTAGGGCGCCGCCGATTTCACGAACAGCACCGGCGCCGGACACAGGCGGATGAGTTGCCAGTCGGTATTGGACAGCACGACCCGCGCCGCACGGCTATGGCGGTGGCTGTCGGCGACGACGAGGTCGATGTCCTCGCGCATCACCTCGCGGACGATGCTTTCGTAAACGGGGTAGTCCCAGCGCACCCTCACACGCGCCTTGAGGCCGTCCTTCAGCAGGGACGCGGCCACCTTGTCCAGCTGGCGCTTGCGCACGTTGACGGCGCCTTCGATGTCGCGCTCGAGCGCGTCGGGGCTGTAGAACTGTTCGCCGGCGACATAGGGACTGTAAACGCTGTGAAAGAGCGTGATCTCGGCACCCGTTCGCCGCGCCACCATGGCGGCCTTGGCAAGCGCCGCCGAAGCTTTCGCCGATGGATCCGCCATCGCGACCAAAATGTGCCTGATTTTCATGGACTCACCTCCACTGCGGCCGGTCTGAGCCTCTACGGTCACCCTAGTCCCGGCTGATCTGCGGGGCAATCGCAGTTGTGCCTACGCGCGCGCAGTAGCAGATGTCCATGACCGGCCGCACGGCCAGCGCGAGCCACCAACGCTATCGGGGCATTCCGCTACGGGCCGGATTGGAGTCTGCTGCGCCGGGCGGCGGCGCTGCGCTAGACTCCCTGTCTGTCCCATGCCGGCGTATCGCCGCGGAGGCACCGATGGCCAAGTCCCGCAATGACTCACTGCTCGAACGGCGCACCGCTGCGGTGGCGCGTGGCGTGTCGCTCGCTCATCCGGTTTGCGTCGAGCGCGCCGAGAACGCCGAGATCTGGGACGTCGACGGGCACCGCTACGTCGACTTCGCGGGGGGCATCGCCGTGCTCAACACCGGGCACCGCCATCCGCGCGTGATCGAGGCGGTGCGGGCGCAACTCGACCGCGTGACCCACACCTGCTTCCAGGTGACGCCCTACGAGCCGTATGTGGAACTCGCCGAGCGGCTCAACCGGCTGGTGCCCGGGCCCGGCCCCAACAAGACGCTGCTGATGAGCACCGGCGCCGAGGCCGTCGAGAACGCGGTGAAGATCGCGCGCGCTTACACCAAGCGCTCGGCCGTCATCGCCTTTGCCGGCGGCTTCCACGGCCGCACCCTGATGACGCTGGCGCTGACCGGCAAGGTGGCGCCCTACAAGGCGGGCTTCGGCCCGATGCCCGCGGAAGTCTTCCATGCCCCCTTCCCCAGTGCGCTGCACGGCATCAGCGTCGACGATGCCATGCACGGGGTGGAGAAGATCTTCAAGTACGACGTCGAGCCGGAGCGCGTGGCGGCCATCATCGTCGAGCCCGTGCAGGGCGAAGGCGGCTTCTACGTCGCGCCGAAGGATTTCATCGTGCGCCTGCGGGAGCTGTGCGACCGGCACGGCATCGTGTTCATCGCCGATGAGGTACAGAGCGGGGCCGGCCGTACCGGCCGCATGTTCGCCATGGAGCACTACGGCGTCGCCGGAGACCTGACGACGATCGCCAAGTCGATCGCCGGCGGCTTTCCCGTCTCCGCGGTGACCGGCCGCGCCGAGATCATGGACGCCTGCGGCCCGGGCGGCCTCGGTGGCACCTATGCCGGCAGCCCGATCGCCTGCGCCGCCGCCTGCGCGGTCCTCGACGTGTTCGAGGAGGAACAGCTGCTGCCTCGCGCGCTCGCCATGGGCGAGCGGCTGACCTCCCGGCTCAAGGCGCTGGCCGGCAGGCATCCGTCGATCGCGGAAGTGCGCGGCCTCGGCGCGATGATCGCGATGGAGCTCTGCAAGGGCGGCGACCCGCACCAGCCGGATGCCGACCTGACCAAGGCGCTCACCACCCGGGCGCGCGAGCTCGGCCTTATCCTGCTGTCCTGCGGCATCTACGCCAACGTCATCCGCATCCTGGTGCCGATCACGGCGAGCGACGCTATCGTCGACGAGGGCCTCGCGATCATCGAGCGCTCGATGGACGAGCTGGCGAAGCCCGCCGCGGCGCGCCGCACTGCCTGACCCCTGGCGGGCTCGCTGCTTCATGGAGTGGCGGGATGGGGGACCGTGAGGTGCCTCATCGGGGGACAGTCCCCTGCGGGGACAGTCCCCAGACGCGGGTCGAGGACGACTGTAGGTCTCTTGCGAGCGACTTTGGCTCGGCGGAGCGAGCAAGGGGCTCTACAGGTGTAGAGAGACCCGCGCAGTTGTGGCCGTGCCGCGGAATGCCGTCATGGGTGCCACGACGGGGACAGTCCCCTGCGGGGACAGTCCCCACGTCAGTGCCGCGTCAGGGGACAGTCCCCAGCCACGCCGGCAACGAAAACGGCCGCGGCATTGCTGCCGCGGCCGTGAAGGTCGAGCCAAGCCCGATCAGAAGTTGACCGACAGCCTGCCGTAGATGTAGCGGCCCGACCGTCCGAACGGCGAGTAGTTCGAGAACGGCGTGTTGCCGGTGCCGTTGCGGTTGACCGCGAAGGCATCCGGGTACTCGTCGGTCAGGTTCTCCGCGCCGATGGCCACCTTGACGTGATCGGTCACGTCCATGCGCGCCTCGAGATCGATCAGCGTCTTCGAGCCGAGCGTGAAGTCCAGCGCCGCCGAGGTGCCCGGATCGAGCACCTCGCCGTAGCGCGTGGCCCGCAGCGTCGCGCCGAACCGGTCCATCGACCAGGTCACGACGCCCGCGAACTTGTCGGACGGGTTGCCTTCCTCGAAGGTCAGCACGTTGACCCGGCCGAACAGCGGCGGCGGCAAGGCCGGCGCGTAGATCTGCCCCAGTGCCGCGGACGGCGGCGGCACCTTGGTCACCTTCGTGTCGTTGAAGTTGGCCACCACGGTGAAGTCGAAGCGACCCACACCGGTCGGTCTCCCACGGCCAGTTCACCACGATGTCGACGCCCTGGGTCTCGGTGTTGACGCCATTGATGAAGAAGCGGCCGCCGCCGACGCCAATGAAGCCCTGCGCCGTCAGGAAGTCGCGCACCTGCTGGTCCGTCAGGTTCTCTGACAGCACGATGCGGTCGTCGATGTCGATGCGATAGGCGTCGATGGTCACGCTGACATTGGCGAACTGCATCACCGCGCCGAGCGAGAAGTTGATCGACTTCTCGGCGTCGAGCGGCTGCGCGCCGAGCGAGGCTGCCACCGGATCCGTGGCCGGGAAGGTGGTGATGTCGAACGGCACGCCGTTGATGAAGTTGGTCGAGGTCGTCGCGAAGAACTGCTGCTGCAGCGACGGCGCGCGGAAGCCATTCTGCACCGAGCCGCGCAGCGCGAAGCTGTCGGTGAAGTCGTAGCGCGCCGCCAGCTTGCCGGACAGGTTGCTGCCGAAGTCCGAGTAGTCCTCGGCCCGCAGCGCCACCGAGCCGAGCAGCTTGTCGGTCAGGTTCGCCTCGATGTCGACGTAGGCGCCGACCGCGGTGCGGTCCTCGCTGCCCGCGTTCTCGGGGCGGAAGCCCGGGAACACCTGGGCACCGGAAGCCGTCGGCGCGCCGTTGAGCAGCACACCGCCGTTGCGGTAGGAGTCAGGCTCGCCGGCGAAAATCTTGTAGTTCTCCTGACGCGCCTCGATGCCCGCCGCCACGTTCAGCGGCGAGGCCAGGTTGCCGATATCGTACTGACGCACGCCCGAGAAGTTGAACACCAGCTGGTCGTAGTCGAAGCCGCCGGCGTCGAACACCGTGCCGCTCGCCGGGCCGAGAGAACGATTGAGCGTGTTCTCGATGGTGAACTCCATCTTGTTGTAGCCGTAGACCAGCGAGGTGTCCATGGCCCAGGAGCCCCAATCCCACTCGACTCCGAAAGCCGCGCTGTAGTCGGTCACGGTCGGGGCGATGATCGGCAGGAAACCGTCGGGATAGATCTCGATCACGTTGCGGGCGTCGAGCGCACGGCGGTAGAAGCCGGCCGACTTGGCATCACGGTCCTGGTAGCTCGCCCAGCCGTACAGCCGCGCGCCATTGGCCAGGTCCGCGCCGGCATTGGCAAACAGCGTGATCTGCTCGAGATCCGGCTCGCCGTACCAGGCATTGAAGCGGTCGAAGGTCGCCTCCCGCGGGTCAAAGCCACCGCCTGTCAGAGTGGGATACTGCTGGCGGACGTCGTAGCCCGTCCGCTCCGTGCGATTCTGGTCCTTGTATTCAGCGGCGATGGTGAGGAAGCCGGCGTCGCCCAGCGCGAAGCCCTTCCAGCCCGAGACGGTGGCGGTCTCGCCGTCGGACACGTTGCGCTTGGCGGTGCCAGGCGCGGTCCAGTTGGCGCCGGTCGGAACCGTGCCGGTCGGCACCGAGTAGCTCGACTCCCGGGTGCCGTAGTTCAGGGTGACGTCGCCGCCCTCCGAAGCTTCCCGCAGGCGGATGTTGAGCACGCCGGCGATGGCGTCCGAGCCGTACTGCGCCGAGGCGCCATCGCGCAGCACCTCGATCGAGCGCACGGCGGCGGTCGGAATGGTGTTCAGGTCCACGGCCGAAGAGCCGCGCCCGATGGTGCCATTGACGTTGACCAGCGAGGCCGCGTGGCGGCGCTTGGAGTTGAGCAGCACCAGCGTCTGGTCCGGCGCCAGCCCGCGCAGCGTGGCCGGGCGGATGGTGTCCGTGCCGTCGGCGAGACCCGGGCGCGGGAAGTTGAACGACGGCAGTGCCGTCGACAGCGCCTGGTTGAGCTCGGTCACGCCGACGTTGCTGAGCGTAGTGCTCGATACCACGTCGACCGGCACCGCAGTGTCCAGCGCCGAGCGGTTGGCGACGCGCGTGCCGGTCACGACCACTTCTTCCAGTGCCGAAACGTTCGGAGCCGCCTGCTGCGCGAGCGCCGGCTGGCTGGCAGCGAGCGTGGCGACCACGGCGAGGCGGAGTACATGACTGGGCTTGAACATAAGCATTCCCTCGATAATTGTTGTGTCCCGCAAACCTGGCGGGGTAAGCCGGGGCGCGGCGCGCACGGCTCATCGCCGATCACTGTAGCAGTATCACGACAAGTATGCCCGTCTCGCGGCATGAATTGAAGACCCAGTGTTGCATACTCGCAACACTGGTTATGGGCACAGAAGCAAATGGAATGGTGGCTAGGGAGAGACTCGAACTCTCGACCCCGGGGTTATGAATCCCGTGCTCTAACCAGCTGAGCTACCTAGCCACGCGGTGGGAAGGACACCCTCGGGGGGGTCGGATTCTCGGGGCGCGGTCGAGCCACTGTCAAGGCGCGTTACTGTGGGGCGCGCCGGCTCTCTGCTACCATTTCCCGCTTCGCCCGTCGCTGGCGGGCTCCCTTACGGACACCCAGGAGTCGCCATCATGGCCGTCGCTCGTCGTCCATTCCCGCTGTTGCCCGGCGCCGCCCTGGCAGGGCTCGCCTGCCTGCTGCTGGCCGCACCCGCGCCTGCGGCCGACAAGATTCCCATTACCCGCCTCGCCGACTTGCCAACCCACGTCTACGCGCTGCCGGAGAAGCCGAGCGTGATGGTCGGCGACCCCGCTGCCGTGCGGGCGCTGGCGGAAGCCATCGAGCAGGACATCCACGGGGATTTCGGCAAGTACGACATCCAGGACGTCACCGAGGTGCGCCGCAGGACCTCCACGCTGCTGACCATCGCCGTGCTGAAGGGCGATGCCGCCGCGGCCCGCGACCTCGTGGCGCGCGTGCGCGACATGCAGGAGAAGCCGTCGGCCAAGCTGACCTCGGGGCGCATCACCGAGGCCGTGCTGGCCGCACGGGAAGCGCCCGAGGGCGAGTTCGACACGACCTTGCGCGGCACGCTGCAGGCCTCTCTCGCGGCGCTCCCCTGGGAGGTGGTGCAGGACGACCTGAAGGGTACCAAGGGCTATCTTGAGTACGCCTCCGCGGGTCTCGTGCTCGGCAACCTGGAGAGCGCCATCGACCCGGCTGCCAAAGACGGCAAGCTCAGCCAGCAGCTGGCCGAGGGCATTCTCGGCGCGGCGTACACGCTCTCGGTCATCCTGCCCAACCGCGATACGCTGCAGGCCGCCTATGCAGCGGTGGTCGACGCCAATGCCCAGGCGCGCAAGCCCGATATCTGGGCGGAGCGCTCGGTCAGCCTGGCCGCCGAACAGTCCAAGGGCCCCGGTCACCGTGGCCGTGTGGGACAGCGGGGTCGACCTCGGCATCGACGCGCTGGGCCGGCAGGCCTGGACCAACGCCGACGAGATCGCCGGCAATGGCGTCGACGATGACGGCAACGGACTGGTCGACGACGTGCACGGCATGGGATATCTGCTGCAGGGCGACTACACCCCCGAACTGCTGTTTCCGATCAGGAGCCTGGTCGCTGATCCCAAGCAGTTCGAGCAGTACATCAAGGGCCTGCTCGACGCGCAGGCGAACATCGACAGTGCCGAGGCGACGGAGCTGAAGCGCAAGATGTCCTCCCTGCCCAAGGAGGAGTACCAGCCATTCATCGAAGGCCTCAGCGCCTACGGCAACTACGCCCACGGCACGCACGTGGCCGGCATCGCGCTCGAGGGCAATCCGACGGCACGGCTGCTGACGGCGCGAATCACCTTCGATCACCGCATCATCGGCGACAAGCCGACGATCGCGCAGGCCTACAAGGATGCGGCGGCGTCGGTGCGCACGGTCGACTACTTCGTCGAGAACGGCGTGCGGGTGGTCAACATGAGCTGGGGCGGCGACCTCGCCGGCATCGAAGCCTCGCTGGAGCAGCACGGCGTGGGCGCCACGCCCGAAGAGCGCAAGGCGCTCGCACGGCGCATGTACGACATCACCTACAAGGCGCTGTTCGAGGCGCTGCGCGATGCCCCGGACGTGCTGTTCGTCATCGCGGCGGGCAATTCCGACAACGACGTCGAGTTCGACGAGGTGTATCCGAGCTCGTTCAAGCTGCCCAATGTCATGGTGGCGGGCGCCGTGGACCAGGCGGGCGACGAGACGTCGTTCACCAGCTTCGGCAACGTCGACGTGTATGCCAACGGCTTTGAAGTGGAAAGCTACGTGCCCGAAGGTGAACGCCTCAAGTTCAGCGGCACCAGCATGGCCGCGCCGAACGTCACCAATTTGGCCGCCAAGCTGTGGACGCTGCGCCCCGACCTGACGGTCGCGGAGGTCAAGCGGCTTATCATCGACGGCGCCGACGACAGGCAGGCGGGCGAGCGCCGCTACAAGCTGATGAACCCCAAGCGGTCGGTGGCGCTGGCCACCGGCGGCGGCTGAGCGAATCGGCGGTTCCGGCGGGCCGCCGGGACAGCCGGCGCGCCCTGCGCGCTAGGCCCCGGTCTTGCGCCTGGCGCCGGCCTTCTTGCGGGCCCGCGGCTTCTTGCCGGCTTTGGCCTTGGCGGCGGCCTTGCGGGGTCTCGCTGGTTTCGCCGGCGCAGCCTTTGGCCGCTCGAGCGCAGACTCGATCTCCTCGAGGGCTTCGCGCGTGTAGCGCGCCAGGTTCTGCAGATGCGGCAGGGTGTCGCGACAGCCGACGAAGGCGAAGGCCAGCACGTCGGCATAGCTCTGGCAGGTGATGTTGAGGCCGATGCCATGGGCGATCAGTGAGATCGGGTAGGACGCTTCCATTCTCGCGCCGCGGAAGTACAGCGGCCGGGTCGGCCCCGGCACGTTCGACACGGTGACGTTGAACATCGGGCGGGTGCGTCCGCCGAGCGGGGTGAGCATCGAGACGATGCTCGGCGCCATCAGCAGCACGGTGTACTGGGTGATGGCGTCGCGCGGCAGGCCGCGGAAATGCGCCTTGGCGGCCTTGGTGGAGTCGACCACCGCGGCGAGACGCTCCAGCGGATCCGCGATGTCGGTACCGAGCGTGGCGATGATGAAGGTCACGGCGTTGCCGGTGCCCTCGTCGTCCGCCGGGCGCACCGACACCGGGATGCCGGCCGTCAACGAGGTCTCCGGCAACTCGTCCTCGTCCAGCAGGAAACGCCGCAGCGCCCCGCCGCAGATCGCGACCACCAGGTCGTTGAGCGTGCAGCCGCTGGCCTTGGCCACGCGCTTCAACTGCTCCAGCGGGAATTGCTGGGTGGTCACCCGGCGCTGGCCGCGGATCCGCCCGTTCATGATCGAGCGCGGCGCCTCGAACGGCAGACGCAGGCCGGTGTCGCCCTCCTCCCCGGGCAGCAACATCGATCCGAAGGCGCGAACCAGCTGCGGGACGGAGCGCAGCTGGCTGCCGAGCGCGCCCTGCAGCGTCTGCATGACGCCGTCCAGGGTCAGCGGCGGCGGCGCCGGGCGCTCCTTGCGAGCCGGCTTGTTCGCTCCCGGGCTCCAGAACGGTGGCAGCTGCCAGCTCTGTTCAGCGTCCTCGGACATGCAGCGGGTCAGCAGGCGCACGCCGCTGACCCCGTCGATCAGCGAGTGATGCATCTTCAGGTAGATCGCGAAGCGATCACCCTCGAGTCCCTCGATCAGGTGCAACTCCCAGGGCGGGCGGGTCATGTCGATCTGCTGGCTGTGCAGCCGCGCGATCAGCTGGCCGAGCTCGCGCTCCCCACCGGGCCGCGGCAGCGCCGAGTGACGCACGTGGTACTCGAGGTCGAGCTCTTCCTGCTCGACCCAAACCGGCAGCGGATGGGTCAGCCCCGACGGGCGCAGGCAATAGTTCCAGGGCGGCGTGAACTCGGTGCTGCTGCGCAGGTCCGCCATCAGGTTGCGCAGGTAGTCCTCGGGCGCGTTGTCGGGCTTGGTGAACGGCATCAGCCCGGCGACGTGCATGGGCGTGTCGCGCGACTCCACCTGGGTCCAGGAAGCGTCCAGCGGATTGAGCGAATGGGTGATCACGGCGTTAGCTCCCCCGAGGGCCGACGCCGCCAGTGTAATGCGCCGCCGCCCGTTGGGGGGCGCCGCCGCGGTCAGACGTTGAATCGGAAGTGCAGCACGTCCGCCTCGCGGACCACGTAGTCCTTGCCCTCGAGGCGCAGCTTGCCGGCATCGCGGGCCCCCGACTCGCCCTTGCAGGCCACGAAGTCGTCGAAACCGATCGTCTCGGCGCGGATGAAACCGCGCTCGAAGTCGGTGTGGATCTCGCCCGCCGCCTGCGGCGCGGTGGATCCCTTGCGCACCGTCCAGGCCCGCACTTCCTTCGGTCCGGCGGTGAAGAAGGTCTGCAGTCCGAGCAGCCGGTAGGCGGCGCGGATGACCCGGTTCAGGCCGGGCTCTTCCAGACCGATGTCGGCCAGGAAGGCGGCGCGATCGGCCTCGTCGAGCTGGCCGATCTCCGCCTCGATGGCGGCGCAGACCGGCACCACTTCGGCACCCTCGCTTGCGGCGAGCGCGCGCACGGCGTCGAGATGCGGATTGCCCTCGAAGCCGTCCTCCAGCACGTTGGCGACGTACATGACCGGCTTGGCCGTAAGCAGCGGCAGCTCGCGCAGCTTCTGCCGCTCGAAGTCGTCGAGCGGCATCGACCGGACCGGCTTGCCCGAGTCGAGATGATCGTGGATGCGCTTCAGCGCATCGCGCCAGCGGATCGCCTCCTTGTCGCCGGCCTTGGCGACTTTTTCAGCGCGCAACAGCGCCTTGTCGACGGAATCGAGATCGGCCAGCGCCAGCTCCGTGTTGATCGTCTCGATGTCCGCCACCGGGTTGACGGCACCGGCAACGTGCACCACGTCGGGATTCTCGAAACAACGCACGACATGCGCGATCGCATCGGTTTCACGGATGTTGGCCAGGAACTGGTTGCCGAGCCCCTCGCCCTTGGACGCGCCGGCGACCAGACCGGCGATGTCCACGAACTCGACGGTGGTCGGCAGCACCTTCTGCGGCTTGACGATACCCGCCAGCACGTCGAGGCGCGGGTCGGGCACCGGCACCACGCCGACATTCGGGTCGATGGTGCAGAACGGGTAGTTCTCGGCCGCGATCTGCGCCCGCGTGAGCGCGTTGAACAGGGTCGACTTGCCGACATTGGGCAGCCCGACGATACCGCACCTGATTCCCATGAGATCCTCTTGCAGGACGAGCGTCAGCCGCGCTCGCCGTTGCGTTCCGGCGCTGGCCTGCCGTGCAGGCGGTTCATGACTTTCTCGGCGCCCTCGGACAACAGCCGCGGAAACTCGTCCACGGCCAGCCCGATGGCCTCGATGATGCGCACTTCGTCCTCGGGACTCGCGCGCTTGAGCACATAACCAATGACCTCGTCACGATCGCCCGGATGCCCGACCCCCAGCCGCAGGCGCCAGAAGCCCTCGCCGATGTGGCTGATCGCGTCCTTCAGCCCGTTGTGTCCCCCGGCTCCGCCGCCGCGCTTCAGCCTTGCGGTGCCGGCCGGCAGGTCGAGCTCGTCATGCACCACGAGCACCTCCTCCGAGGGAATGTGCAGGTAGTCGCACAGCGCCCGGATGGCCTGCCCGCTGCGATTCATGTAGGTCATCGGCTTGAGCAGCCAGACGTCCGTGCCATCGAGCTGCAGGCGTCCGGTTTCGGCGTTGTAGCGGCGCTCGGTCTTGAGCCGCACGCCATGCCGTCTCGCCAGCTCGTCGACGAACCAGAAACCGGCGTTGTGCCGCGTGGCCGCGTACTCCGCACCCGGATTGCCGAGCCCGACGACGAGACGCAGGTTGAGACCAGCCATGGGACGGTAGACGCGCAGTGGCCGCCGAACGGATGGGGCCGCCGCGCGGGCGGCCCCGTCCGGCAGCCGACCTGCGCCGACTAGCTCTTCGACTCGGCCGCCGGCGCAGCCGCCGGCGTGGCCGCCGCGGCCTCAGTGGCTGCAGCAACCGGCGCCACTTCCTCGGCCCTCGCGCCGTGAATCGACACGACGCCGGCGTCGTGACCGTGGATCAGCTCGGGCAGCTCGACGCCCTCCGGCAGCTTCAGCTCGGAGAGATGGATGAGCTGGCCGAGTTCGAGCGCGGCGACGTCCACCTCGATGAACTCGGGCAGGTCCTTCGGCAGACACTGCACCTCGATGTCGTTCCTGAGGTGCGACACGACACCACCCTGCTGCTTCACGCCGACCGAGGTCGCCTCGTTGAGGAAATGCAGCGGCACCTTGATGCGGATCTTCTCGTTCTCCACGACCCGCTGCAGGTCGACGTGCAGCACCACGTTCTTGTAGGGGTGGCGCTGCAGGTCCTTGAGCACCGCGGTCTCGGTCTGGCCGGCGACCTTCAGGCTCAGGATGGTGGAATAGAAACGCTCGTTGTCGAGCATCAGGATGAGCTTGGCATGATCCAGCGACAGCGCGCGGGGTTCACCCTTCGCGCCGTACAGGATCGCCGGCACCTTGCCGGTACGACGCAGGCGGCGGCTCGCACCTTTGCCCTGGTCGTTCCGGAACTCGGCGGCGAGTTCGAAAGACGTCTTCATTTGTTGACTCCTCGTCAGTAGAAAAAGGACGGCGCCCCGCGACCAGGAGAACCGCCCCGACTCACGGCCGCCGGACCCTCCGGCGACCTCAAAATGGGGACATTCTCCTTTTCCGCTGCCCGCACAGCGGTCGGCGAAAAAGGAGAATGTCCCCTGATTAGTCCACGTACAGCGAGCTTACCGACTCCTCGTCACGGATGCGGCGCATGGTCTCGGCCAGCAGGCCCGCCACGGTCAGCACGCGGATGCGACTGCAGCGCCGGGCATCGCCGCGCAGCGGGATCGTGTCCGTCACCACCAGTTCGTCGAGGTCCGACGCCTCGATGCGTTCGATGGCCTTGCCCGACAGCACCGCGTGAGTGATGTAGGCGAGTACCTTTTCCGCACCGGCGCGCTTGAGTGCCTTCGCCGCGAGGCACAGCGTGCCCGCGGTGTCGACCAGGTCGTCGATCATCACGCAGACCTTGCCCTCGACGTTGCCGATGATGTTCATCACCTCGGATTCGTTCGGTCGCGGGCGGCGCTTGTCGATGATCGCCAGGTCCGCGTCGTCGAGCCGCCGCGCCAGGGCGCGGGCCCGCACCACGCCGCCGACGTCGGGCGACACCACGATGATGTTGTCGTACTTCTGCTTCCAGGCATCGCCCAACAGCACCGGCGACGCGTACACGTTGTCGACCGGTATGTCGAAGAAACCCTGGATCTGGTCGGCGTGCAGGTCGACCGTCAGCACGCGGTCGACGCCCGCGCCGCTGATCATGTTGGCGACCAGCTTGGCAGTGATCGGTCCGCGCGTCGCCCGCGGCCGCCGGTCCTGGCGCGCGTAGCCGAAGTACGGAATGACCGCGGTGATGCGCCAGGCGGAGGCCCTGCGGCAGGCGTCGGCCATCACCAGCAGCTCCATCAGGTGATCGTTGGCGGGCGGCGAGGTTGACTGCACCAGGAAGACGTCGCGGCCGCGGACATTCTCCATCAACTCGACCTGCGTCTCGCCGTCGCTGAAATGCCCGACGATCGCGCGCCCGAGCGGCTGCATCAAATGACGCGCGATATCCTGGGCCAGCGCCGGATTCGCGCTACCCGTGAACACCGCCATCATCGTGGAATGATCCACCCGCTCCTCCTAAGTCCGGGCGCCGGGCGCCCGTGTCCGCCAAGTGGCTGGGGTGGAAGGATTCGAACCTTCGCATGGCGGGATCAAAACCCGCTGCCTTACCACTTGGCTACACCCCAAGTCGCAATCGCTCAGCCGCGCCCCGCGCTCCGCTCCGCTGCCAGCCGCTCCTCGAGAGGCGAGCGGTCCAGTCCGCGCGCGACGAACGCCCGCCAACCGGGGGGCAGCCCCGCGACCGCCGCCTCGGCCGCCTCGCGCGTCGCGAACGCCGCGAACACGCAGGAACCCGTTCCGGTCAGTCTCGCCGGCGCCGCCCGCGACAGCCATGAGATCGCGCGGTCGACGTCCGGCCAGCGTGCCCGGACGACAGGTTCGCAGTCGTTTCGCCCACCAGCCTGCAGAAAACCGAGAATTGTCGTCTTCGGGGAATTCCGTGTCAATTCAGGCGCCTGAAATACCTCCGCCGTGGCCACCGCGACGCCCGGATGGACCACCGCGAACCAGCGTGCCGGGGTCTCGACGGCCGTCAGCCGCTCACCGACCCCCTCGGCCCAGGCAGTGCGCCCGCCCACGAAAACGGGCACGTCGGCACCCAGCTCCAGCCCGAGCGCGGCCAGCTGGTCCCGGCTGAGCCCGGTCCCCCACAACTCGTTGAGCGCCACCAGGGTCGTGGCGGCGTCCGAGCTGCCGCCCCCGAGGCCGCCCCCCAGCGGAATCCGCTTGTCCAGCGCAATATCGGCGCCAAGGCGGCTGCCGGTGGCCTGCTGGAGACGGCGCGCCGCGCGGACCGTCAGGTCCTGGCCGGCGACCACCCCCGCCGGACCGGACAGCCGCCGGATCTCCCCGTCCTGGCGCACCGCGAGGGTGATCTGGTCGCGCAGGTCAAGCAGCTGGAACAACGTCTGCAGCTCGTGGTAGCCGTCGGCGCGCCGCCCCACCACGTGCAGGAAGAGGTTGAGCTTGGCGGGTGCCGGCCAGGGAATCGGGCTCACCGGCCGAGCTCCCAGCGGCTCACCGCGAGGCGCAGCCGCGTCGTGCCCCGCAGGATGGTCAGGCGGCCGGGCAGCATGCCCGCGGGCGTGGCCTCGGAGAGCTCCGCGAGCACGCTCCAGCCATACTGCTCGAAGGCCTGCGAGCCCTCGAGAACCCGGTACGGCTCCGTCGGCGAGGGAATGCCGAGCACCCAGTAACGCAGTGCCGCGAGCGGCACGCGCGCGCCCAGCCGGTCCGCGAGCAGGGATTCCGCGTCGGCGCCCTGCAGCCGCGCGCCGCTGCCGTCCTCGACGGCGAGCGAGCCCGCGTCGAGACTGACCGCCAGCGCCCCGGCGCCGAACGGGCCGCTCAGCGAGATCTCGCTGACGGCGCCCGACTGGCGCCAGTCGACGCTGGCGGAGGTGCCCTCGCCGTCCACGGCGACCGCCACCCGGCCGCGCAATTGCCAGTTGTCGATCGCCGACAGCTCCGCCTGGCGCTGCGCCAGTCCGGCAGGTGGAGCCGCCGGCGGCAATGCCGCGCAACCCGCCAGGCAGATCAGGGGAAGCAGTGCGGCGGCGCGCATGGGATCAGAGCGGATGACGCTCGAGGGTGCGCTGCAGGGTACGGTTGTCCGGTGCCATGGCGGCGGCCTCCGACCACAGCTCCCGCGCCTCGTCGCGCTGACCGAGCGACCACAGCACTTCACCGAGGTGGGCGGCCACCTCGGGATCCTGGGACCGTGACCAGGCGCGCTCCAGCCACTCGCGCGCCTCCGCGGCCCGCCCGGCGCGATACAGACCCCAACCCACCGAGTCGATGATCGCGTAGCTGTCCGGCTTGTGCTCGACTGCGCGCTCGACCAGGGCCAGGCCCTCCCGCACGCGCCGGGTGCGATCCAGCAGGGTGTAGCCCAGCGAGTTCATCGCCGTGGGATCGTCCGGACGGCGCCGCAGCACGTCGCGAAACACCGCCACCGCCTCGGGCACGCGATCGAGGCGCTCCAGGACGAAGCCGCGGGCCTGCCGCAGGTCGTCGTCATCCGGATACAGCGCGAGCGCGCGGTCCAGCAGCGCGATCGCGTCCGCGCCCCGGGATTCGTCGACCAGCTGGTTGGCGCGCCGCACCACGACATCGCGATCGGCCTCCGGTGCGGTGGCGAGATAATCGTCCAGCAGCATTTCCGCGCGCTCCGGCGCGCCCAGCTCGCGCAACAGCCTGGCGGCCTCGAGCTGTGAAGAGGTCGCGCGCGCGCCGCTGTTGGCCCGCTCCAGGAAGCGCACGGCGAGCGCCTTGTCGCCCTGTTTCGCGGCGATCAGCCCGAGATAGGCCAGCGCGCTGCCGGTACGGTCCTGCTGTGCCAGTTCCGCGAAGGCGCTGCGCGCCGCCTCAAAGTCGCCCTGGCTGTAGTGAATCGAGCCGATGCCCTCCAGCGCCTGCGGCACCGCCGTCTGGCTGCGGCGCAAGTCCTCGAACACGGCCAGCGCTTCGGTTTCCTGGCCGGCGCCGGCCAGAAACCAGGCGTGGTTGAGCCGCGCCAGCGGGTCGCCGCCCGCGGCCAGGGTCGCCGCGCTGGCCAGGCCGTCCTCGGTCCGGCCCAGCAGCAGCAGGGCCCGGGCCTCGGCGAGTCCGGCCAGCCGCCACTCGGGTCGCAACAGCAGCGCACGCTGCGCGGCGTCGAGGGCGCGCTCGCCGTGCTCCGCGCGCTGCCACAGCACGCTGTTGGCGTAATGCGCCTCGGCCAGCGCCGGATCTTTCGCGGCCAGCGCGTCCATGACCTGCGCAGCGCCGGTGTCGTTGGCTTCGCCGTCGAGTATGGCCAGCAGCGCGAGGTAGCCCTGTCCCCGGTCGCTGTACGCCTGGTCGAGTATCGCCGCGAACTGCGCCGTCGCCGCATCGGTCCGGTAGAGCCTGAGCAGCGTCGTGGCCAGGTAGCGGCGGGCCTCCTCCCGGCCGGGCTCCAGCTCGAGCCAGCGATACGCGGAGCGCGCCGCGGCCTGCCATTGGGCACGCTCGAAGGCCGCACGGGTCGCCCGCGCCGCCAGTTCGGGATCGTCGCTGGCCAGGGCGGCACAGGCGAAGTGCCTCGCCGCGAGCGCCCAGCTGCCGCGCGCGAGGGCGGCGCGCGCCAGAGACTCCTGCGCCACCGGGGTCGCGCGGGGACAGCGCTCCAGCGCCGCCGCGGCAGGCGCAAAGGCGGTTCCCACAGCCAGAAGCAAGACGGCCGCGGCCGCAGCAATGAAACGATGCATCATGCGACTATAGCTCAGCCCAGCCAGCGGCCGCTTGTGCTCCCCGGAGCCATCCCGGACAATCCGCGGCGTTGCCTGACCGGTCTCCCATGTCTATCGTCGTCCTCGGCCTCAATCACCGCACGGCGCCCGTCGAAGTACGGGAGAAAGTCGTATTTGACGCGGCCAACCTGGCGGACGCGCTGCACGACCTGTGCGCACGCCCCGGTGTCCAGGAAGGACTGATCCTCTCCACCTGCAATCGCACCGAGATGTACTGCGTCGTCGGCCCGGACAACGCGGCGCTGATGGCATGGCTGGAGTCGTATCACGACGCCGGCTTCTCACTGGCCGACTGCGTCTACGAGCTGCATGGTCCGGCCGCCGTGCAGCACGTCTTCGCGGTCGCCTCCGGACTCGACTCGCTGATCATTGGCGAGCCGCAGATCCTCGGCCAGCTGAAGGACGCCTACCGCGCCGCGCACGACGCGCACACTGCCGGGCCGCTACTGAACCGCCTGTTCCAGTCGACCTTCGCGGTCGCCAAGCGGGTACGCACCGAGACCCGCATCGGCGCCAGCGCGGTGTCGGTCGCCTCGGCGTCCGTGCAGCTCGCGCGGCGCATCTTTGCGGGCTTCGAGCAGCACACCGCGCTGTTGATCGGCGCCGGCGAGATGATCGAGCTGACCGCGCGGCACCTGCACGCGCAGGGCCTGAAGCGCATGATCATCGCCAACCGCAGCGTCGCGCGCGCGCAGGAGCTGGCGCTCGAGTTCAAGGCCTCGGCGATCGCGCTGGATGCCCTCGAGGAGCACCTGCCGGCCGCCGACATCGTGATCAGCTCCACCGCCAGCCCGGTGCCGGTGGTGACGCTAGCCGCAACCCGCAAGGCCATCGCCGCGCGCCGCCGCAAGCCGATGTTCATGCTCGACATCGCCGTGCCGCGTGACATCGAGCCGCAGATCTCGGAGCTGGAAGACGTCTACCTGTACACGATCGACGATCTGCGCCAGGTCGTCGACGACAACCTCAAGGCCCGGCAGGACGAGGCCCAGGAGGCGCGGCAGCTGGTCGAGACGGAAGTCGCCAGGTTCATGTCGAACCTGCGCACGCTCGACGTCGCGCCGACCATCCGCCAGGTTCGCGCCAAGGCCGAGGCCACCAAGCAGCAGACGCTCGAGCAGGCGCGCCGCATGGTCGCCGGCGGCCGGCACGAGGAAGCCCTGGAGTTCCTCGCCAACACCCTGACCAGCCGCCTGCTGCACGCCCCGTCGAGCGCCCTGCGCCATGCCGCGGAGTCCGGCGACCGCCTGCTCATCGACGCGGCGCACAAGCTGTACGGCCTGGACGACGAGCATTAGGCACCGGCCGGCCCGGCGCCGGCTCGCCCCACGGCACCATGAAAGACTCGATTCGCCTCAAGCTCGAACGGCTGGCCGACCGCCACGACGAACTGTCGAGGCTGCTGGCCGAGCCCGAGGTTACCTCGCGACCGGATACCTACCGCGAGCTGTCGGTCGAGTACGCGCGGCTCGGGCCGGTGGTCGAGGCGTTCCGGGACTGGAGCGCGCTCGGACGGGAACTCGAGGCGGCGCGCGCGATGGCTGCCGATACGGACCCGGAGGTCCGTGAAATGGCCGCCGAGGAGTCGGCGAGTCTCGAACAGCGCCGCGCGGCCGGCGCCGCGACACTGCAGCAGGCGCTGATCCCGCCCGACCCGCTCGACGACAGCAACGTCTTCCTCGAGATCCGGGCCGCCGCAGGTGGCGACGAGGCGGCCATCTTCGCCGGCGACCTGTACCGGATGTACGCCCGCTATGCGGACTCGCGCGGCTGGCAGGTGGAAATGCTGTCAGAGAGCCGGGGCGAGCACGGCGGCTACCGCGAAGTCGTGTGCCGGCTGGTCGGGCGCGGGGTCTACGCGCGCCTGAAGTTCGAATCCGGAACCCATCGCGTGCAGCGCGTCCCGGCCACCGAGGCGCAGGGGCGGATCCACACGTCGACCTGCACGGTCGCGATCCTCCCGGAGACCGACCGTGTCGAGAGCGTCGAGGTCAATCCGGCGGACCTGCGCATCGATACCTACCGCTCGTCGGGTGCGGGTGGCCAGCACGTCAACAAGACCGACTCGGCGGTGCGCATCACCCATGTGCCGACCGGGATCGTGGTCGAGTGCCAGGAAGAGCGCTCGCAGCACAAGAACCGCGCCCGGGCCATGTCCCTGCTGAAGGCCCGGCTGCTGGCGGACGAGCGGCAGAAGCAGACCCAGGCGACCGCCGCCACGCGCAAGCTGCAGGTCGGGACCGGCGACCGCTCCGAGCGCATCAGGACCTACAATTATCCGCAGGGACGGGTCACCGACCACCGCGTCGAGCTGACGCTGTACAAGCTGGACGACGTCCTGGCCGGCGATCTCGACGCGTTGATCGAGCCGCTGCTCAGCGAGCATCGCGCCGAGCAGCTGGCTGAGCTGGAGTAGTGCCGGACCCGCAGCGGAACGCGCCGGCCAGGGCGGCGGACCGGCATCGACCATGAGCACCATCGACCAGGCGCTTGCCGGGGCTCGTGCCCGCCTGGCGCGGACCTCCGACTCCGCCGGGCTGGACGCGGAGTTGCTGCTGGCGCAGGTCCTGGGCCTGCCGCGGGCCGCGCTGCTGGCACGCGGATCGTCGCCGCTGCAACCGGCGGTGATGGACGCCTACGAGGCGCTTTTGCGGCGACGGGAGCGCGGTGAGCCGGTGGCGTACCTGATCGGGCGGCGGGGCTTCTGGAGCCTCGAACTCGAGGTGAACCCCGACGTGCTGGTGCCGCGCCCGGAGACGGAGGGCCTGGTCGAGCTCGGCCTCGCCAGGATTTCCGCCATGGAGTCGCCGCGCATCCTCGATCTCGGCACCGGCAGCGGCGCCATTGCGCTGGCGCTGGCCCACGAGCGGCCGGACGCCGTCGTCGACGCGGTCGACGCCAGCGCCGCCGCGCTGGCCGTGGCGCGGCACAACGCCGCCCGCCTGGGCGTCGGCAACGTGCAATTCCTGCAAGGCTCCTGGTTCACGCCGGTGGCCGGCCGGCGCTATCACCTGGTCGTCGCGAACCCCCCCTATCTGGCCGCGACCGACCCGCACCTTCCCGCCCTGTCGCATGAACCGCACGACGCCCTGGTCGCGGGCGCCACCGGGCTCGAGTCCATCGAGGTGATCCTGGGGACGGCCGCGGACCACCTGCAGCCCGGCGCATGGCTGCTGATCGAGCACGGCGCCGGACAGGGTCAGGCGGTGCGCACGGCCTTCGGCGACGCGGGTTTCGAGCCAGCCTCGACCTGGCGCGACCTGGCCGGGCTGGAGCGCGTCACCGGCGCGCGTCGGCCGCCGACGGCGTGAGCGGCGGCGCGGTAGAATGTTGGGCTTCGCCCAGTCCAAGCAGGAACAGCCATGGTCAAGTTCGAAACCACCCTCGGTGACTTCACGGTCGAGATGCTCACCGACGAGGCGCCACTCAGCGTCGAGAACTTCCTCAAGTACGTCGACGAAGGTCACTTCGACGACACCGTGTTCCACCGCGTCATCCCCGGCTTCGTCATCCAGGGCGGTGGCATGACCGAGGACATGACGCAGAAGAAGACACGGGCGCCGATCAAGAACGAAGCGGACAACGGCCTGAAGAACCTGCGCGGGACGCTGTCGATGGCCAGGACCAATGACGTCAACAGCGCGACGTCGCAGTTCTTCGTCAATCTGGTCGACAACGCCTTCCTGGATCACCAGGGCCCGCGCAACTTCGGATATGCGGTGTTCGCCCGGGTGGTCGAGGGCATGGACGTGGTCGACGCCATCGCGGCGGTCAAGACCGGCCGCCGGCGCGGCCACGACGACGTGCCGCTCGAGCCCGTCGTGGTCAAGGGCGCGCGCCGCCTGGCAGTCGACTGACGCCGGAACCTGCGGGGCGAGTATGGCGCGCCGCCGACGTCTGCTCGCCCGCCTCGGGAGGGGTCTGCTGTGGCTCGCTGCCGGGCTGGCGGCCGGCAGCGTGCTGCTGGTCCTGCTGTTTCGCTGGGTGCCCGTGCCGGTCACCTCGTTCATGATCCAGGACCGGCTATCGGCGTGGGTGTCGGGAGAGGCCGGCTATCGCTACGGCCACGACTGGGTGCCCTGGCAGCAGATCTCGCCGCATGCCGCGGTCGCGGTGCTGGCGGCTGAGGATCAGAAGTTTCCCGAACACCATGGCTTCGACCTCGATGCCATCAATAAGGCCATGCAGGAGGCGCGCCGCGGCGAACGGCTGCGTGGCGCCAGCACCATCTCGCAGCAGGTCGCCAAGAACCTGTTCCTCTGGCCCGGCCGCAGCTGGCCGCGCAAGGCGCTGGAGGTCTGGTTCACGCTCTGGATCGAGGCCTTGTGGCCGAAGCAGCGCATTCTGGAGGTGTACCTGAACAGCGCCGAGTTCGGTCGCGGCGTGTGGGGAGTCGAAGCGGCCAGCCAGCGCTTCTTCGGGAAACCGGCGACCCGCCTCACCCGCCACGAAGCCGCGCTGCTCGCCGCCGTGCTGCCCAACCCGCTGCGGCTGCGGGTCGATGCGCCTTCCGGCTACGTACGCGGGCGGCAGGCCTGGATCCTGGCGCAGATGGGCCGCTTGGGCGGGCCGGCTTACCTCGACTCGCTCGACGGCCAGCCGGACAGCGCGCGCTAGGGCACTTCGCTACTCCCAAGACGGCGCCGATCGGCTAAGGTCGGGTTGTTGCGGGCGACCGGGTAACTCTGCATGGCGCGCTTCGTCCTCGCCCTGGACCAGGGCACCACGACGTCACGGTCCATCCTGTTCGACCATGCCGGCAACATCGCGGCGGTCGCGCAGAAGGAATTCACCCAGCACTTTCCGCGGCCCGGCTGGGTCGAGCACGATGCCGACGAGATCTGGTCATCCCAGGCGGCGACCATCGCCGAGGTGCTGGCCCGCATGGATGTGGCGCCCGACGAGCTGGCCGCGGTTGGAATCACCAATCAACGCGAGACGACGATCCTGTGGGATCGCACCAGCGGCCGGCCGGTTGCGCCGGCCATCGTCTGGCAGGACCGGCGCACCGCGGACATCTGCGAAGGATTGCGGGCGGCGGGACATGAAGCGGAGATCGTCGCTCGCACCGGACTGATCATCGATCCGTACTTCTCGGGCACCAAGCTGAAGTGGTTGCTCGACAACACGCCGGGGGCGCGGGCGCGCGCAGAGCGCGGCGAGCTGGCGTTCGGGACCGTAGACAGCTGGCTGGCCTACAAGCTGAGCGGGCACACGCTGCATGTCACCGACGTCAGCAACGCCAGCCGCACCCAGCTGATGAATCTCGCCAGCTGCGACTGGGATGCGCACATGCTGGAACTGCTGGACATCCCGCGGGCCTGCCTGCCCCGGATCGTGCCATCACTGCTGTGCCCGGACTACGCGGTCGACGGCGCCCCGATGCGCGCCACCATCGGCGGCCGCGAACTGCTGCTCGGCGGCATCGCCGGCGACCAGCAGGCCGCGCTGTACGGCCAGGCCTGTTTCACGCCGGGCATGGCGAAGAACACCTACGGCACCGGCTGCTTCATGCTGATGAACGCCGGCGACGCACCGCCGGTCTCGGCCAACCGGCTGCTGTCCACGGTCGCCTGGGACGACGGCGCCCGCAAATACGCGCTGGAGGGCAGCGTGTTCGTCGCCGGTGCAGTCGTGCAATGGCTGCGCGACAAGTTGGGATTCTTCCGCCACGCCGACGAGGTGGAAGCCCTCGCCCGCTCGGTGCCCGACAGCGACGGCGTCTTCCTGGTGCCGGCCTTCACCGGTCTCGGCGCCCCGCACTGGGATGCCCAGGCGCGCGGCATCCTCATCGGCCTGACCCGCGGCTCGGACCGCGCCCACATCGCGCGCGCGGCGCTCGAGGCCATCGCATTCCAGAGCGCGGACGTGCTGGCGGCCATGCACCGCGACGCGGGCCGCGACCTGCTGGAACTGCGGGTGGATGGCGGGGCGACCGCGAACGATTTGCTGATGCAGTTCCAGGCGGACCTGCTGGGCGTGCCCGTGGTGCGGCCACGGATTCGTGAGACCACCGCACTCGGTGCGGCCTACCTTGCCGGCCTGGCCGCCGGCTTCTGGGCATCGCGCGAAGAAGTCGCCGCGAAGTGGCAGGTCGAGCGCAGCTTTCGAGCCGGGCATGAGCCGCGATCAGGCCGAAGCGCGCATGCATGACTGGCGCCGCGCGGTGGAACGCGCGCGCCGCTGGTCCGAGCAGGACTGAGGGCCGCTTTCCATAATCGGCGCGGCGGCCAAATCCATGACCGGCCGCACGGCGGCGGCGGCCAGCGATGGCGATAGTGACCCGCGTTCGAGCCTCACGCGGAGCCAGTCATGCGAGCCGCCATCCTTCAGCTACTGCTGTGCACCACGGCGGCGATGGCCCTGCTGGCCGGGCCGGCGCAGGCCGCGGACTCGTCGCGGGCGCAGCTCACCGGCTTCATGAACGCGAACCACACGCCGCTGCCGCGCGCCGAGCGCCCGGCGCACGCCGCCTGGCGCAGCGCGAAACTGCTGCGGCTGGACCTGGCGGAACCGGAGGCTCCGACGCCACTCGCCCTGCAGGGCATACTGACCCTCGGTGGCGAACGCTACCGGGTCGTGCTCAACCTGGGCAATCCCTGACCCGGGACCGGCGCCCGCAAGCGTCTCAGGCGGCGTCCGCCGCCGGGTCGTAACCGAGATTCGGCGCCAGCCAGCGCTCGACTTCGGCGACCGGCCATCCCTTGCGGGCCGCGTAGTCACGGACCTGGTCGACCGCGATCTGCCCGACCGCGAAGTAGCTGGCATTCGGGATGCGCGAAGTACCAGCCGCTCACGGCTGCGGTGGGATACATGGCAAAGGACTCGGTGAGCCGGATGCCGGTCGCCGCTTCGACGTCGAGCAGCTCCCAGAGCGTCGCCTTCTCCGTGTGGTCCGGGCAGGCGGGATAGCCCGGCGCCGGACGAATGCCGCGGTATTCCTCGCGCGCCAGCTGCTCGGGCGTGAAACGCTCTTCGGGTGAGTAGCCCCAGAATTCGCGCCGCACCCGCTCGTGCAGGGCCTCGGCGAGCGCCTCGGCCAGCCGATCGGCCAGAGCCTTCAGCAGGATCGCCGAATAGTCGTCGTTCGCGGCCTCGAAGCGGGCCACGTGCTCTTCGATGCCGATGCCGGCGGTCACCGCGAAGGCGCCTATGTAGTCGGCGACGCCGCTCGAAACGGGGGCGACGAAGTCGGCCAGGCAGCGATGCGGCTGGCCCTCGGCCTTGCCCTTCTGCTGGCGCAGGTGATGCAGCCGCGCCCTGACCCGCTGGCGCGCGCTGTCCTCGTAGACTTCGATGTCGTCACGCTCGCTGCTGTTGGCCGGGAAGAATCCGACCACGGCGCGCGCCTTCAGCCAGCGCTCGCGCACCAGTTTGTCGAGCATCTGCCGCGCGTCCGCGAACAGCTGCCGCGCAGCCGCGCCTTTCGCGGGATCGTCGAGTATCGCGGGAAACGTGCCCGAGAACTCCCAGGCATTGAAGAACGGCATCCAGTCGATGTAGCCGACCAGGTCCCGCAGGGGAATGTCGTCGAGGACGCGGGTGCCGAAGAAACGCGGCACCACCGGCCGGTAGCCCTGCCAGTCGAGTGCGGCGCGGTTGGCGCGCGCGTCGGAGATCGACAGCTGCGGGGCCTTGCTGCGCTTGCCCGCATGCTGCGCCCGGCGCGTCGCATGCTCGGCCTTGATGCGCGCGACGTACTCGGCGCGCGAGTCGCGGGAGATCAACGACTGGCAGACGCCCACCGCGCGCGAGGCGTCCTTGACGTACACGACGGGCTCGCTGTACTGCGGCTCGATCTTCACGGAGGTGTGCGCCGGCGACGTGGTGGCGCCGCCGATCAGCAGCGGGATCTTGAAGCCCTGGCGCTGCATCTCCCGGGCGACGTGGACCATCTCGTCGAGGGACGGCGTGATCAGGCCCGACAGGCCGATCATGTCGGCGTTCTCGCGGCGCGCCGCCTCGAGGATCCTGTCGGCCGGCACCATGACGCCAAGGTCGACCACCTCGAAATTGTTGCACTGGAGCACCACGCCGACGATGTTCTTGCCGATGTCGTGCACGTCACCCTTGACCGTCGCCATGATGATCCGGCCGTTGGAGCTGCTGCCTCCCGCCTTGCCGGACTCGATGTGCGGTATGAGGTAGGCCACCGCCTTCTTCATGACGCGCGCCGACTTGACCACCTGCGGCAGGAACATCTTGCCCTCGCCGAACAGGTCGCCGACGACGTTCATGCCGTCCATCAGCGGGCCCTCGATGACGTCGAGCGGACGGACCGCCGCGAGGCGCGCCTCCTCCACGTCCTGCTCGACGTACTCGTCGATGCCCTTGATCAGCGCGTGCTCCAGGCGCTTGCTCACCGGCAACTCGCGCCACGCCAGGTCCTCGACTCGCCGCGTGCCCGGCCCGCCCTTGAACTGCTCCGCCGCCTCCAGCAGCCGCTCGGTGGCGTCCGGACGGCGATTCAGGATTACGTCCTCCACCCGGTCGCGCAGATCCCGCGGAATCTCTTCGTAGATCGCCAGCTGACCCGCATTGACGATCGCCATGTCCAGCCCCGCCTTGATGGCGTGGAACAGGAATACGCAGTGCATCGCCTCGCGCACCGGATCGTTGCCGCGAAACGAGAACGAGACGTTGGACAGGCCGCCGCTGGTGAGCGCGCCGGGGCAGCGCTGCTTGATCAGGCGCACCCCTTCGATGAAATCGACGCCGTAGTTGTCGTGCTCCTCGATGCCGGTCGCAATGGCGAAGATGTTCGGATCGAAGATGATGTCCTCGGGCGGCAAGCCGACGACCTCTGTCAGCAGCTTGAAGGCCCGCTCGCAGATCGACACCTTGCGATCGATCGTATCCGCCTGGCCCTGCTCGTCGAAGGCCATGACCACCACGGCCGCGCCGTAGCGGCGGACCTTGCGCGCCTGCTCGAGAAAGGGCTGCTCGCCTTCCTTGAGCGAGATGGAATTGACGACGCCCTTGCCCTGCACGCACTTCAGACCCGCCTCGATCACCGACCACTTCGAGGAGTCGATCATGATCGGCACGCGCGAGATGTCGGGCTCGGAGGCGACCAGACTGAGGAAGCGGACCATCGCTGCCTCCGAGTCGAGCATGCCTTCGTCCATGTTGACGTCGATCAGCTGGGCGCCGTTCGCCACCTGCTGGCGCGCCACGTCGAGCGCCGCCGCGTAGTCACCGGCCTCGATCAGCTTGCGGAACCTGGCGGAGCCGGTGACGTTGGTGCGCTCACCGACGTTCACGAACAGGGTCTCGGGACCGATGTTGAGCGGCTCGAGACCGGACAGCCGGCAGCGCCGCGGGATTGCCGGCGGCACGCGCGCCGCCTTGCCCGCCACCGCCGTCGCCATCGCGGCGATGTGCGCCGGCGTGGTGCCGCAGCAGCCGCCGACCATGTTCACCAGCCCGTTCTCTGCCCAGTCGCGGATGAATGCCGCGGTATCGGCAGGCTGTTCGTCGTACTCGCCGAAGGCGTTGGGCAAGCCGGCGTTGGGGTAGGCGCACACGAAGGTATCGGCGATGCGCGACAGCTCTTCCACGTACGCGCGCAGCTGCCGGGCGCCGAGCGCGCAGTTGAGCCCGATCGTGGTCGGCCGCGCGTGCCGCACCGAGTTCCAGAATGCCTCGGCCGTCTGCCCCGACAGGGTCCTGCCGGAGGCATCGGTGATCGTGCCGGACATCATCAGCGGCAGGTCGAGGCCGAGCTCGTCCAGCACTTCGCGCACCGCGTAGAGCGCGGCCTTGGCGTTCAGCGTGTCGAACACCGTCTCGACCAGGATCAGGTCGACGCCGCCCTCGATCAGCGACCGCGTGGCCGCGGCGTAGGTCGCCCGCAGCTGCTCGAAGTCGATGTTGCGGTAGCCCGGATCGTTGACGTCCGGCGAGATGGATGCGGTGCGATTGGTCGGCCCGAGCGCGCCTGCCACGAAGCAGACGCGGCCGCTGGCGGCCGCCACCTCGTCCGCCACCCGCCGCGCCAGGCGCGCGGCCTCCAGATTCAGCTCGCCGACGAGTTCCTCGAGCCCGTAATCGGCCAGCGAGGGCGCGTTGGCGTTGAACGTGTTGGTCTCGACGATGTCGGCGCCGGCCTCGAAGTACTTGCGGTGGATGTCCGCAATCAGCTCGGGGCGCGTGAGTGTCAGCAGGTCGTTGGCGCCCTTCAGGTCATGCGACCAGTCGGCAAAGCGCGCGCCGCGGTAGTCGGCCTCCGCCAGCTTGTGCTGCTGGATCATCGTGCCCATCGCGCCGTCGAGCACGAGGATGCGCTCGCCGAGCAGGCGGCGGAATTCGGCGACCCGGCTGGCGCGGGCGTCCATGCTCAGGCCGTCGCCGCCTGCGGGCGCACGCCGAGGGCGTGGCAGATCGCGTAGGCCAGCTCGGCGCGGTTGAGCGTGTAGAAGTGGAACTCGTTGACCCCTTCGTGACGCAGCCGCGCGACCTGCTCGATCGCGACCGCCGCGGCGATCAGCTTGCGCGTGTCGGGATCGTCGTCGAGCCCCTCGAAGCGCTCCACCAGCCAGTCCGGCACCGAGGCGCCACAGCGCGCCGCGAAACGGGTCAGCTGGGGGAAGCGGGTGATCGGCAGCACGCCCGGCACGATGCTCATGGTGATGCCGGCGCGCGCACAGGCGTCGCGAAACCGCAGGTAGACGTCCGATCCGAAGAAGAACTGCGTGATCGCGCGGGTCGCGCCCGCATCCTGCTTGCGCTTCAGCTTGTCGATATCGAACGCGGCATCCGGCGCCTCGGGATGGCATTCCGGATACGCGCCAACGGATATCTCGAAATCCGCGATGCTGCGCAAACCCGCCACCAGGTCGGAGGCATAGGCGAACCCGTCCGGGTGGGGCTTGTAGACCGGCGAGTCGGGCGGCGGGTCGCCGCGCAGGGCGACGATGTGCCGGACGCCCTGGTCCCAGTAGCTGCGGGCGATGTCCAGCACCTCGCCACGGCTCGCGCCGACGCAGGTCAGGTGCGGCGCGGCAATCAGCGCCGTTTCGCGCTGGATGCGCGACACGACATTGTGGGTACGCTCACGCGTCGATCCGTCCGCCCCGTAGGTCACCGACACGAAGCGCGGCTTGAGCGGCGCGAGGCGCTGGATGGAGGCCCACAGGGTCTGCTCCATCGCGGCGTCGTTGGGCGGAAAGAACTCGAAGGACACGGTCACCGGCGGCAGCGCCGCGCGCGCCGCGGAGGGCGTATCCCGGGTCTGTGGAAGCGCATTCATCAAGGCAGTCTAAAGCACGCTCGACGCGCCGCAAAGCAACGCCGGGAACATAATCAATGTCTCGCCTGCGGAGCATCCGGTTGCGGCCCCGGCGCGAACAGGCGGGCGGCGTCGACCGCATCGAAGGTGTAGGCGCGATTGCAGAACTCGCAGCGGACTTCGACATCGCCGCGCTCGCGCACGATGTCCTGGACCTCGTCCTCGCCGAGCGAGCGCAGGATGCCCGAGACACGCTCCCGCGAGCAGGTGCAGCGGAAGTACACCGGCGCTCCTTCGAACAGCCGCACGTCCTCCTCGTGGAACAGCCGCCGCAGAATCGTCATGCACGGCTGGTTCAGCAGCTCGTCGGTGGTGAGGGTATCGGCCAGCAGGCCGATGCGCCGCCAGGCGTCCTCCGCCGCCGCCAGCGCCTCGGCATCGGCGACGCCGGCCGCGGTCGCGCCGACCGCAACCCGCTGCAGCAGCAGCCCGGCGGCGCGATCGCCCGTTGCGGCCAGCAGCAGGCGCGACGGCAGCTGTTCCGAGCGCTCGAAGTAGCCCTCCAGGCAGGCCGCCAGATCCGGCTGGTCCAGCGGCACGATGCCCTGGTAGCGATTGCTGCGCTCCTCGTTCTCGATGGTGACGGCGAGCTGCCCGCCGCCGGTCAGCTCGGCCAGCGAAGACGTCTCCGGAAGCTGCTCGCGATAGCGCGCCACGCCGCGAATCGCGTGCCGATGGGTGCACTGGGCGAGCATCAGGTGCATGGGTCCCGGGCCCTGGAACTGAAGCGACAGCTGCCCCTCGAACTTCAGCGTCCCGGCGATCAGCACGCTCGCCACCATCGCCTCGCCGAGTGCGGACTCGAGCTGCGGCGGGTACGCGTGGTGCTCGAGCACCGCGCGCCAGCTGGCGTCGAGACGAACGTAGTGGCCGCGCACCGGCCACTGCTCGAACAGGAAACGATGCAGCAGGTCGCCGTCGGCCACGACTCAGCCCCCCGCCAGCATGCGGGTGAGCAGTTCGTTGACCTGGGCGGGATTCGCCTTGCCGCCGGTCGCCTTCATCACCTGCCCGACGAAGAAGCCGAACAGCTTGTCCTTGCCGGACCGGTAGTCGGCGAGCTGCTTCGGATTGGCCGCCATGACCTCGGCGATGACCGCCTCGATGGCGCCCGTGTCGGTGATCTGCCTGAGCCCGCGCGCCTCGATGACCGCATCCGCGTCGAGCCGCTCGTCCCACATCGCCTCCAGCACGTCCTTGGCGATCTTGCCGGAGATGGTCTGGTCGACGATCCGCGCCAGCAGACCGGCCAGCCGCCGGGCATCGATCGGCGAATCGCCGATCTCGACGCCATCGCGGTTCATCAGCCCGGACAGGTCGCCCATCACCCAGTTCGCGGCCAGCTTGTGCTCGCCGCCGAGTATCGCGGTCACGGCCTCGTAGTAGCCGGCCAGCTCGCGGCTCGCGCTCAGCACCCCGGCGTCATACTCGGACAGACCGAGTTCGCCGACGAGCCGGGCGGCTTTCTCATCCGGCAGCTCCGGCAGCTGTTGACGGACCTGCTCGATCCACGCGTCCTCGATGACCAGCGGCAGCAGGTCGGGGTCGGGGAAGTAGCGATAGTCGTTCGCCTCTTCCTTGCTGCGCATCGCACGCGTCTCGTGGCGATCCGGGTCGTACAGCCGCGTCTCCTGGACCACCGAGCCGCCACCCTCGATCAGCTCGATCTGCCGCGCGACCTCGTAGTTGATCGCCTTTTCCACGAATCGGAAGGAGTTCAGGTTCTTGATCTCGCAGCGCGTGCCGAACTCGTGCTTGCCCAGGTGCCGCACCGAGACGTTAGCGTCGCAGCGGAACGACCCTTCCTGCATGTTGCCGTCGCAGATCTCCAGGTAGCGGACCAGCGTGTGAATCTTCTTCATGTAGGCGATGGCCTCGCGCGCCGATCGCATGTCTGGTTCCGACACGATCTCGAGCAGCGGGGTACCCGCACGGTTCAGGTCGATACCGGTGCTCGAACCCAGGCCCTCGTGCAGCGACTTGCCCGCGTCCTCCTCGAGATGGGCGCGGGTGATGCCGATCGTCTTGCGCGAGCCGTCCTCGAGGACGATGTCCACCGAGCCGTCCTCGACCACGGGCAGCTCGTACTGGCTGATCTGGTAACCCTTGGGAAGGTCCGGATAGAAGTAGTTCTTGCGGGCAAACACCGAACGGCGGGCGATGGTCGCACCCGTGGCCAGGCCGAACTTGACGGCCATGCGCACCGCCTCGGCATTCAACACCGGCAGGACGCCGGGGTAGCCGAGGTCGACCAGGTTCGCCTGCACGTTCGGGGCGGCCCCGAACGCGGTCGAGGAACCCGAGAAGATCTTGCTGCGGGTCGCCAGCTGGGCGTGAATCTCCAGACCGATGACGGTTTCCCATTGCGTTGTCATGGCCCGTCCCTCAGGCCCAGCCCGGCGGAACGCGCCGGTGCCAGTCGGTCAGTTGCTGATAGGCATGCGCCATGGCGAGCAGGCGCGACTCGGCGAAGTGCGGCCCGATGATCTGCATGCCGACGGGCAGCCCCGCCACCAGGCCACAGGGTGCGGACAAGGCGGGCAGACCGGCCAGGTTGGCGCCAATGGTGTAGATGTCGTTCAGGTACATGGTCACCGGGTCGTCGACCTTTTCGCCCAGGCCGAAGGCGGGTGTCGGCGCGGTCGGGCTGATCAGCACGTCGACCTGCTCGAAGGCCGCCTTGAAGTCGGCGTTGATGAGGCTGCGCACCTTCTGCGCCTGCAGGTAGTACGCGTCGTAGTAGCCCGCCGAGAGCACGTAGGTGCCGGTCATGATGCGACGCTTGACCTCCGCGCCAAAGCCCTCGCCGCGCGAGCGCGTGTACAGATCCAGCAGATCCGCGGGATCGGCACAGCGGTAGCCGAAGCGCACGCCGTCGAAGCGCGAGAGATTCGAGGAACACTCGGCCGGTGCCACGACGTAGTAGGTCGGCACGGACAGGGGCAGCGCCGGCAGGCTGACGTCGACCAGCTCGGCACCCAGCGACTGCAGCGCTGCCAGCGCGTCGCGCACGGCCTGACCGGTTCCCGCCTCCAGGCCTTCGCCGAAGAACTCGCGGATGATGCCGATCCTGAGTCCCTGCACCGGATGTTCCAGCTCGCGCGAATACGCGGGCACCGGCGCCTCCACGGAGGTCGAGTCGCGCGGGTCGAAGCCCGACATCGCCTCGAGCACCAGCGCGGCGTCTTCCGCGCTCTGCGCCAGCACTCCCGCCTGGTCGAGACTGGATGCGAAGGCGATCATCCCGTAACGCGACACCCGCCCATAGGTGGGCTTGATGCCGGTCAGGCCGGTCAGCGCGGCGGGCTGGCGGATCGAGCCACCGGTATCGGTGCCGGTCGCGACCGGCGCGATGCGCGCGGCAACGGCCGCGGCCGACCCGCCGGACGACCCTCCCGGCACCCGCGACTCGTCCCAGGGGTTGCGCACCGGCCCGAAATAGCTGGTTTCGTTCGACGAACCCATGGCGAACTCGTCCATGTTCGTCTTGCCGAGCATGACGACGCCGGCCGCTGCCAGGCGTTCGACGACGGTCGCGTCGTACGGCGAGACGAAATTGCCGAGCATCCTCGAACCGCAGGTCGTGAGGATGCCGTCGGTGCAGAAGATGTCCTTGTGCGCGAGCGGCACGCCGGTCAGCGGCCCACCCTCGCCCCGGGCAATGGTCGCGTCGGCCCGGCGAGCATCCTCGAGGGCGCGCTCAGCGCATACGGTGATGAACGCGTTCAGCCTCGGATTGGCGGTCTCGATCCGGTCCAGGAAGTGACGCGTCACCTCTTCGCTGGTGTATTCGCCGGCGCGGATGCCCCGTCCGAGCTCGGCGGCGGACTTGTGATGCAGGCTCACTCGATCACCTTCGGCACCAGGTACAGGCCCGCTTCCACCGTGGCGGCGTTCTGCTGGTAGCGGTCGCGGGCGTCCCGCTCGGTGACCTCGTCCGCGCGCAGGCGCTGGACCTGGTCCTCGAGTGGATGGGCCATGGGCTCGACCTGCCCGGTATCCGCCGCGCCCAGCTGCTCCACGAATTCGAGGATGCGGGACAGGCTGCCGGCGTAAACCGGCAACTCCTCCTCGGTAACCCGCAGGCGCGCCAGGCGGGCGATGTTCTCCACGTCACGGCGAGTCAGCGACACGACGCCTCCGGGCGAGAAAGGGTGAGAAAAAACGCTGTGCAATCATACACGTCGGCTTGTGGAAAGTCCTGCCCAGAGCTACACTTGCGGGTCATTCTTGCCAGGCTGCCGAGCCCTCCAAAGCCAAACATGTTCAAGAGCCTCAGGGGATACTTCTCCAGCGACGTCTCGATCGACCTCGGCACCGCCAACACGCTCATCTACGTCAGCGGACAAGGCATCGTGTTGAACGAGCCGTCCGTCGTCGCCATCCAGGACGAGCCAGGACGCGGTGGCAAGACCATCGTCGCCGTCGGCGCGGAAGCCAAGAACATGCTGGGGCGGACGCCCGGGCACATCACGGCGGTCCGGCCGATGAAGGACGGCGTCATCGCCGACTTCACCTACACCGAGAAGATGCTGCAGTACTTCATCGGCAAGGTGCACGGCAACCGCTGGCTCAGGCCGAGCCCGAGAGTGCTGATCTGCGTGCCTTTCGGTTCCACCCAGGTGGAACGCCGTGCGATCCAGGAGTCGGCCGAGGGCGCAGGTGCCCGGCGCGTGGACGTCATCCCCGAGCCGATGGCCGCGGCCGTCGGTGCGGGCCTGCCGGTCAACGAGGCGCGCGGCTCGATGGTGCTCGACATCGGCGGCGGCACCTCGGAGGTCGCGGTCATCTCCCTGAACGGCATCGTCTACGCGGAGTCCGTGCGCATCGGCGGCGACCGCTTCGATGAAGCGATCATCCAGTACGTGCGCCGCAACTACGGCATCCTGATCGGCGAGGCCACGTCCGAGCGCATCAAGATCGAGATCGGCTCCGCCTATCCCGGCCAGCAGGTCACCGAAATGTCGGTCAAGGGCCGCAACCTGTCCGAGGGCGTGCCGCGCAGCTTCACCCTGAATTCCAACGAGATCCTCGAGGCGCTGCAGGAACCGCTGCAGGGCATCGTGCAGGCCGTCAAGAAGGCGCTGGAGCAGACGCCGCCGGAGCTCGGGGCGGACGTGGCCGATCGCGGGATCGTCCTGACCGGCGGCGGAGCGCTGCTGAAGGACATCGACAAGCTGCTCATGGAGGAGACCGGACTGCCGGTCGTCGTGGCCGAGGATCCCCTCACCTGCGTCGCGCGCGGCGGCGGCCGCATCCTCGAACTGACCGAGGAACGGCCGGGGCTGTTCGGCCTGCAATAACGACCGGCGCGCACGGGCGCCTGTCGTGTACATTTGACGCTCATCGCGCCGGCCACATCCGCCCGCGGAGCACTCGTTGCCGATATCGGACCAGGACTCCAGACCCTTGTTGCTACGCGGCCCCTCGGTGGGCCTGCGGCTCGCCGTCCTCGCCACGGCGGCGGTCATTCTCATGGTGGTCGATCACCGCCAGGACTATCTCTCCACCGCGCGCGGCTGGATGTCGCTCGCGGTGTACCCAATGCAATGGGCCGTTGACGCCCCTTCGCGCGCCTGGCGGTCGCTGGGAGACGCGCTGACCACCCGCTCGTCGCTGATTGCGGAGAACACCGTCCTGCAGTCCGAGAACGTGCTGCTGAAGCTGCGGCTCATGCGCTTCGAATCGCTGGAAGCCGAGAACAGGCGGCTGCGCGCAGCGCGCGAGAGTTCCTCGCGCATCGTGCAGCGCTCGCTGGTCGCGGAGATCCTGCGAGTCGACCTGGACCCACTCCGGCATCGGGTGCTGCTCAACAAGGGAACCCGGGACGGCGTGTTCAAGGGTCAGGCCGCACTCGACGCCAAGGGAGTCTTCGGCCAGGTCACCCGCGCCGGTCCCGTGTCCGCCGAGCTCATCATGATTTCCGACCCCGGTCATGCCATCCCGGTGCAGATCAACCGCACCGGCCTGCGCACCATTGCGCTGGGGCTCGGGCGCGCTGACACGCTGTCGCTGCCCTTCCTGGCGCGCAACGCCGACGTCCAGTCCGGCGACCTGCTGGTCACGTCGGGTCTCGGCGGCGTGTTCCCGCCGGGATATCCCGTCGCCACCGTCGCGGATGTCGAGCGCGATCCCGCCGCCACGCTGCTGTCGGTATCCGCGACGCCGCTCGCGGAACTCGAGCGGGACCCGGAAGTGCTGCTGGTCTGGTTCGACAACCTGATCGTCGAGCCTGAATCCGACGAGGCCGCGGTCGAACCCGAGTCCGCCTCGAGCCCGCCGGCCGGCACGCCCGACGCCGGGCCGGGCACCGCCGTCGAACCGGCCGCGGCCGACGGCGCGCGCTGACCATGGCCCGGCGCAGCAACATCAGCTGGTTGCGCATCGTGCTGGTGCTGGCGCTGTCGCTGGTCGCCAACATCGTTCCGCTGCCGGCGTGGATAGAGCCGATCCGGCCTGACTTCGTCGCGCTGGCGGTACTCTGGCTGTGCATCCTGTCGCCGCGTCCGACCAGCCTCGGAGTCGCCTGGGCTGCCGGGCTCGCGCAGGACCTGTTGCAGGGCCTGCTCCTCGGCCAGCACGCGCTGGCATTGACGCTGATGGCCTTCGTCGCCACGAGAATGCGTTTGCGCATCCGGGCGTTCCCGCTGCTGCATCAGTCCGGCGCCGTGCTGGCGCTGTTGTGGATCAGTGAGTTCATGCTGTTCTGGATCGACGGCATCGCGGGGTACGAGGCCACCAACTGGATGCGCTGGGTCGGCCTGCTTACCGGCGCCGCGGCGTGGCCGCTGGTGAACGGAATCTATGCGCGCCTGATGCGGCCGGCCTGAGGCGAGGCAGTGCGCAGGGTCCGCATCAAGGATGTCTTTCGCGAGCAGCGCACCTTCGAGATGCGCTCGCTGGTCGCCGCGATCGTGGTCGGCGTGCTGCTGCTGACCGTCGCCGGACGCCTCGCCTGGCTGCAGGTCGTGCGCTACGAGTACTTCGCCGACCTGTCGCAAGGCAACCGCGCCAAGATCGAGCCGCTGCCACCCGACCGCGGCCTGCTGTTCGATCGCAAGGGCCGGATCCTGGCGAACAACTCGCCCGCGTATCAGCTCACCATCACGCGCGAACGTGCCGGCAACCTGGAACGCACCATCGAGCGCATGATCGAGCTGCAGCTGCTCGAGCCAAGCGACCGGCAGCGTGTGCTCACGCTGCTGCGCACGCGGCGCGCCTTCGAGGCGGTGCCGGTCCGGATACGCCTGACCGATACGGAGCTCGGCAGGTACGCGGTGCATCGCCACGAGCTGCCCGGCGTGGACCTGGCGACCCGCGTCGCCCGCCTTTATCCGTACGGCTCGCTGGGCGTGCATGCGCTCGGCTACGTCGGCAGCATTTCCGAAGACGACCTGAAGCGCATCGACACCAACGATTACTTCGGCACGGCCTCGATCGGCAAGACCGGGCTGGAGCAGTCCTACGAGGGCGAGCTGCACGGCAGCGGCGGTTTCCGGGAAGTGCTGGTGAACGCCGAGGGCCGCAGCGTCAAGCCGCTGGGGGACGGCGTTGCCGACCTGCGCACCCGCAAGCCCCAGGCCGGCAACGACCTGGAGCTGACCCTCGACGTCGACCTGCAGCGGGTCGCCGAAGAAGCGCTCGGCGAACAGCGTGGCGCCGTCGTCGCGCTCGACCCGTGGAACGGCGACGTACTGGTGTTCGCCAGCACGCCGACCTTCGACCCGAACAAGTTTGCCCGCGGCATCTCCACCGACGACTATCGGGCGTTGACCGAGGATATCGATCAGCCGCTGTTCAACCGCGCGCTGCGCGGAACCTATCCGCCCGGATCCACGATCAAGCCGCTGATGGCGCTGGCGGGCCTGGAGTATTCGGCCATTGCGCCCAGCGACAAGATCTTCTGCCCGGGCTACTTCACGCTGCCCAACTCACGCCACCGTTACCGCGACTGGAAGCGCGAGGGCCATGGCTCGGTGGACATGCGCGACGCGGTCAGCACCTCCTGCGACGTCTACTTCTACACCCTGGCGCGGACACTCGGGATCGAGCGTATCCACGACTCGATGGCGCGCATCGGCTTCGGCAAGCCAACCGGCATCGACATCGACGGCGAGCGCAGCGGCATCATGCCGTCGCCGGAATGGAAGAAAGGCGCCTTTCGCCAGCGCGAGATGCAGGTCTGGTTCCCTGGCGAGACGGTGATCGTGGGCATCGGACAGGGTTACTGGACGGCGACGCCGCTGCAGCTGGCCCACGCCACGGCGCTGCTGGCCACGCGCGGGAAGCACTTCAAGCCGCGCCTGGTGCGGGCGGTGCGCGATCCGGTCACCGGTGAGCGCCGCGAGCGGCAGCCCGAGCCCCTGCCGGAGGTGGTGCTGGACGATCCCGCGAACTGGGAGATCATCGTCGACGCGATGGTAGCCGTGACCACCGGCGCGCGCGGTACCGCCGTTCGCGCCGCCCGCGGCGCCAGCTATACCATCGCCGGCAAGACGGGCACGGCACAGGTGTTCACGGTGGGACAGAACGAGAAGTACGACGAGAAGACGGTGGCGGAGCGCCTGCGCGACCACGCGCTGTTCGTCGCATTCGCGCCTGCCAAGGACCCACGGATCGCCATCGCGGTGCTGGTCGAGAATGGCGGACACGGCAGTTCGGTGGCGGCCCCCATCGCCAGGAAGGTGTTCGACGCCTACCTGTCGGAGCCCGAGCCATGATGGGCCAGACTTTCGGCCTGTCGCGTCGCAGCAGCGACAGCCGCTCGCGCGTGCTCAAGGCGCTCAACCTGGATGGACCGCTGCTGGTCGCGCTCGGCGCCGTCTGCGCGCTGGGCCTGCTGGTGCTGTACAGCGCATCGGGGGGCAACCTGGACCTGTGGCTGCGGCAGCTGACCCGGCTGGGGATCGCCGTGGCCGCGATGATCGCGATCGCGCAGGTTCCGGTCCGCTGGCTGCGCCTGCTGACCCCGGCGCTGTTCGGCGCCGGCATCGTGCTGCTGCTGGCGGTCGCGCTGCTGGGCGATATCGGCAAGGGCGCGCAGCGCTGGCTCGACCTCGGGGTGATCCGCTTCCAGCCGTCGGAGCTCATGAAGCTGGCAGTGCCCCTGATGTGCGCGTGGTACCTGCACCAGCGGCCACTGCCCCCGTCATTCACCGAGACGCTCGTGGTGTTGCTGATCATCGCGGCGCCGGCGCTGTTGATCGCGGAACAGCCCGATCTCGGGACCGCCCTGCTGGTGGCCGCCGCGGGCGCGTTCGTGGTGCTGTTGGCGGGTTTGCGCTGGCGATTCGTGCTGGCCGGAGCGGGACTCGCGGCCGCGGCCGCACCGGTCCTGTGGCTCTTCATGCACGACTACCAGCGGCGACGAGTGCTCACGCTGCTCGATCCGCAGAGCGATCCGCTCGGAGCCGGCTATCACATCATCCAGTCGCAGATCGCGATCGGCTCGGGTGGTGTCTTCGGCAAGGGCTGGATGAATGGCAGCCAGGCGCAGCTCGAATTCCTGCCGGAGCGCTCCACGGACTTCATCTTCGCGGTCATCGGTGAGGAACTCGGCCTGCTCGGGCAGCTGACCCTGATCGTCCTCTACCTGGTCGTGATTGGACGCGCCCTGTACCTCGCCAACCAGTGTCACGATACCTTCGGGCGGCTCGTTGGCGGCAGCATTGCACTGACGTTCTTCGTCTACGTCTTCGTCAATACCGGCATGGTCACGGGGCTGCTGCCGGTGGTCGGCGTGCCGCTGCCGCTCGTCAGCTACGGGGGTACCTCGATGGTGACCCTGCTCGGGTCGTTCGGTATCCTCATGGCGCTCCAGGCCAACCGCAGGTTAGTCCGCACATGAATTCGCATCGAAGCCCTTTGCTCCTGCTACTGCCGATGCTCGCGCTGCTGGCACAGCCGGCGCGGGCGCTCGATCGTGAACGCGACGACGTGCGCGCCTTCATGGACCGCATGCAGGCGGAGCACGGACTCGAACGCGCCTGGATCGAGGGCGTCATGGCCACTGCGGCGAGCCAGCCCCGCATCATCGAGCTGATGACGCGGCCGGCCGAAAAGGTGCGGCCCTGGCACCAGTACCGGGACCATTTCCTGACCGAGCAACGGATTCGCGAGGGCGCGCAGTTCTGGCAGGCGCATGCGGAGCGGCTGCGCCAGATCGAGAGCGAGACCGGTGTCCCGGCGCAGCTGATCGTCGCGATTCTCGGGGTCGAGACCTTCTATGGGCGCATTACCGGCGGGTACCGCGTGGTCGACGCGCTGGCGACCCTCGCCTTCGACTATCCGCCGCGCAGCCGCTACTTCAGCAGCGAACTGGAGCAGTTCCTGCTGCTGGTCCGGGAAGAGAAGGTCGACCCGGCCACCGTGAAGGGCTCCTACGCCGGGGCGATGGGTGTGCCGCAATTCATGCCGCGCAGCTATCGGGCCTACGCCGTCGACGGGGATGCCGACGGTCATCGGGACCTGTGGAACAGCATCGACGACGTCATCGCGAGCGTTGCCAACTACATGGTCGAGCATGGCTGGAGGGCCGGCGAACCGGTGGTGGCGCCGGCAGAGCTCTGGTATCCGGATGCTCCCGACCTGGTGGCCGGCAGCATCAGCACCAACGAAACCGTCGGGTCGCTGCGCGCCAAGGGCCTCAAGTTCGACACCATGCTGGACGACGAGCAGCCGGCGCTGTTCATCGACGTGGCCGGCGACCAGGGTCCGGAGCTGCGGGCCGGCTTTCACAATTTTTCGGTGATCACCCGCTATAACCGCAGCGTGCTGTACGCGCTCGCCGTCAACGACCTGGGCGAGCGGATCGCCGCGGCCCTGCCGCAAGACCCGGCGCGTTGAACTGGCGCGCGGGCATCCTGCTGGTCGCGGCCACGACGGCGGCGTGCACCGCCCCAGCGCCGCGGCCGCCCGCAGATCCGGCCGCCATACCGGATGCCGTCGTGCGTGCCGAGCCGCGATCCCGGCGCGGCAATCCCCCGTTCTACGAAGTCTTCGGGCAGCGCTACGTGGTGCTGCCGACGGCCGACGGCTACTCCGAGCGCGGCGTGGCGTCCTGGTACGGGCCCGACTTTCACGGCGGCACCACCTCGATGGGCGAGCCTTACGACATGTACGCCATGACGGCAGCCCACCCGACACTGCCCCTGCCGGCCTATGTCCGGGTGACCAATCTGCAGAATGGACGCAGCGTCGTCGTGCGGGTCAATGACCGCGGGCCGTTCAAGAAGAATCGCATCATCGACCTGTCGTACGTCGCCGCCTTGAAGCTCGACATGGTCCGCGACGGAACGGCGATGGTCGAAGTCGTGTCGGTCGGCCCCGCCACCAGGCCGTCGGCGGCGACCCCTGCCGCGGCGAATTTCTATGCCCAGGTCGGGGCCTTCGCGGATGAGAGCAACGCGGAGCGGCTGCGCCAGCGACTGGCCGCCGCCGGGTTTGGCAACGTTGCCGTCACGACGGGCCGCTCCGCCGACCGCAACGTGCAGCGGGTTCGCGTCGGACCCGTCGGCACGGTCGCCGAGTACGACCAGGTGGTGTCGCGCCTGCTCGCGGCGGGCTTCGAGCAGGTCGTCCTGGCGACGGACTGAGCGAGACCCGCTGGGCGGCTGTCGTCGGCGCAGGGCGGCCGTTACAATTGGGCCCCGGCGCGCCGTGTCAGGCGCGCGTCCCCCAGAACTCACCCGGATTGCCCATGACATCAGCCGTTCGCGCCTTCCTGCTACTCACGATTTCCCTGGCCTGCGTCGCACCCGCGGCGGCGGCGCCCGTGCCGCCACCACCGACGCTGGAGGCGCGTTCCTGGATCCTGACGGATGAACAGAGCGGGCGGGTCATCGCCAGCAAGAACGCCGATGCCCGGGTCGAGCCCGCGAGTCTCACCAAGCTGATGACCGCGTACGCGGTGTTCCACGCGATCGCGGAAGGCAAGCTGCGGCTGGACAGCGAGATTCCGGTCAGCGAGCGGGCCTGGCGCGCCGAGGGATCGCGGACATTCGTCGAGGTCGGCACGCGGATCCCCGTGGAAGTGCTGCTGAAGGGCATGATCGTGCAGTCCGGCAACGACGCCAGCATCGCGCTGGCCGAGGCGGTCGGCGGCAGCGAGGAAACCTTCGCGGCACTGATGAACCAGTACGCGGCCAGGCTTGGCATGAAGAACTCCAGTTTCGAGAATTCCACCGGCCTGCCGGGCGCCAATCACCTGGTCAGCGCGCGCGACATGGCCATCCTGGCGCGCGCGATCATCGACGAGTTCCCCGAGTACTACCGCTGGTATTCCGAGCGCAGTTTCACCTGGAACAACATCACGCAGAGCAATCGCAATGGCCTGCTGGATCTCGACCCGGCCGTCGACGGCATGAAGACCGGGCATACGGAGTCCGCAGGCTACTGCCTGGTCAGTTCGGCGCAGCGCAACGGCATGCGCATGATCGCGGTGGTGCTCGGTACCGGCAGCGTCAAGGAGCGCGAGACCGCGAGCCTCGCGTTGCTCAACTACGGCTTCAATTTCTTCGAGACCCGGCGCATTCACCCGCGCGGCGCCGAGATCGCGGTGGCGCGTGTCTACGGCGCGGACGGCGGCGAAGCGGCGGTCGGACTGCGCGACGAGTTCTACGTCACCGTGCCGCGCGGCCAGGTGGACGCGATCCAGTACACCGTTCAACTGGAGGACGGCCTGGCCGCACCGCTTGCCACCGGACGGCGCGTCGGCACGCTGCGGGCGACCCTGAACGGGCGGCCAGTGGCGATTCAGGGGCTGTATCCGCTGGCGGATGTCGCCGAGGGCGGCTTCTTCCGCCGGCTCTGGGACGCCGTGGCGGCGCGATTCGAGTGACGTGAGCACGGCCGGCCCCATCGCGTGGCTGAACGGGCGGTTCCTGCCGCTCGAGGACGCCCGCATATCGCCGCTCGACCGCGGCTTTCTGTTTGCCGACGCGGCGTACGAGGTGCTGCCCGTCTATGCGGGCCGGGTGTACCGCCTCGCGCAGCATCTCGAAAGGTTCGAGCGCAGTCTGCGCGAGATCCGCATTCCACCGCCGCTGGACCGCGCCGCATGGCGCCAGCTGTGCGGCGGCCTGGTCGCGCGCAATGGTGGTGGCGATCTGCTCATCTACCTGCAGGTGAGCCGTGGAGCCGAGCCGGACCGGATGCACGTGCCCCGGGGCGGCTCGCAGCCGACGATCTTCGGATTCGCCAGCCGCGCCACCGCGCCGGGAGCGGAGCGACTGGCCGAGGGCGTGCGCTGCAGCACCGAGCAGGACCTGCGCTGGGGGCGCTGCGACATCAAGTCCACTGCACTGCTCGCCAACGTGCTGCACCGCTGGCGCGCCCAGGACAGCGGCGCCGCCGAGGTCCTGCTGCTCGACCAGGGCTGCCTGACCGAAGGCTCGGCGAGCAGCGCGCATGTCGTTCGCGACGGCGCTCTGGTGACGCCGCCGCCGTCGCCCGCCGTGCTACCGGGCACCACCCGCGACGTGTTGCTGGAACTCGGCCCGCGCTGCGGCATAGAGTGCGTCTACGACACGGTGCGCGAGGCGGAATTGCGCGCGGCGCCGGAGGTGATGATCGCCTCGGCGGGCGGTGGTCTGCGGGCGGTGACCGAGCTCGACGGGCAGGCCGTCGGCGACGGCGCGCCGGGACCGGTCTTCCGCAAGCTCTACGCCGCCTGGCTCGCCAGCCGCGAGGAGTTCAGCGAGGAATGTCCGGCATGAGCGAATCCGGCGACGAGCTATTCAACTTTCCCTGCGAGTTTCCCATCAAGGTGATGGGTCGCGACAGCGAGGCGTTTCGCTCGCTGACACTCGCGATCGTCGAGCGCCACGCCGGGCCGCTGGGTGCCGAATCGATCAGCGAGCGCGCCAGCTCCAAGGGCAACTTCCTGTCGATGACCTACACCATCCAGGCGCAGAGCCGCGCGCAGCTGGACGCGATCTACCAGGACCTCACCTCGAGCGGGATCGTGCTGGTCGCGTTGTAAGCGCCAGCCGGGCCTTCAGCACCATTCGCTGCCTGCCGGCAGGCCGAGTTCCTCCACGACCAGCGGGGCGAACTGGCGGGCGATCTCGTCGACGCCGGCACGGACACCGAGGTCCGCCAGGCGGGTCATCTGCAGTCCGGCGTAACCGCAGGGATTGATCCGCGAGAAGGGCTCCAGGTCGACGTCCACATTCAGCGCCAGGCCGTGATAGCTGCAGCCGCGGCGGATCCGCAGGCCCAGGCTGGCCAGCTTGCGCTCCCCGACATACACGCCGGGCGCATCGCGCCGTGCGGCGGCCACGATGCCGTGGGCCGCCGCGAGGCGGACGATGGCGCGCTCCAGCGCGACGACCAGCCCGCGCACGCCGAGACCGAGGCGCCGCAGGTCGATGAGCGGGTACACCACCAGCTGCCCGGGACCGTGATAAGTCACCTGGCCGCCGCGATCGATGGCCACGACCGGGATGTCGCCCGGCGCGAGCAGGTGCTCGGCGCGCCCGCTCATGCCCTGCGTGTAGACCGGCGGATGCTCCAGGAACCAGATCTCGTCACGGCTGTGCCCGTCGCGCCGGTCGGTGAACTCGCGCATCGCGGTCCAGGTGGGCTCGTACTCCAGCCGTCCCCGCCAGCGCAGGGCGGGTGCCGCCATGGCCGCCGGTCGCGGCCGGGGAACTCCAGCGTCGGCAGCCGGCGTGGGCATCACCCCTCGCGCACTTCGCACTCGAGGTGTCTTTCGCCGGTGAGCGAGTTGGAGATCAGGCAGACTTTTTCCGCCTTCTCCAGCAGCATCCGCGCGCGGGCCGCATCGGCGCCGGCGGGCACGACCAGCGCGGCACGCGTCGTGAAGCGGGTGAAGCGATTCACGCCGTCCACACGCTCCAGCACGCCCTCGACGTCGGCGGACAGGCTCTTCCAGTCGAACTTGGAGGCGCGCGCGATCGCGCGAAAGCTGAGCACGAAACAGTCCGCCACGGCGGCGGTCAGCAGCGTCTCGGGCGACCAGTACCCCGGCGGGCCGTCGAACTCGGGCGGCGGCATGGTCGCCAGCTGCGGCAGACCCTCGGCGCCGAGCCGGACCTCGCCCTCCGCGGCGCTGTCGACCTTGACCTTGTAAACGTGGGGAAAAGCATGCATCGATTCGCTCCTCGCGGCGCCGTTCAGGCGGCGCCCAATCCGCAGTTGTTCTTCTCGAGCGCCCGCTCGGCGCGATAGCTCGAGCGCACCATCGGCCCGGCGACACATTCGAGGAAACCCCGCGCCAGCGCCTGCTGCCGATAGCCTTCGAACTCCTCGGGCGTCACGTAACGCTCCACCGGCAGGTGATTGGCGGTCGGGCGGAGATACTGGCCGAGCGTCAGGATGTCGCAACCGACCGCGCGCAGATCGTCCAGCGTCTGCAGGATCTCCACGTCGGTCTCGCCGAGCCCGAGCATCAGGCTCGTCTTGGTCAGGACCGCGGGACGATGCGACTTGGCGTGCGCCAGCACCGACAGCGTGCGCTGGTAGCCGGCGCGCGGATCACGCACCGGGTGCGTGAGTCGCCTGACGGTCTCGACATTCTGCGCGAACACCTCGAGACCCGAGTCCACCACCGTCTCGACGTCGCGCTGCACGCCCTGGAAGTCGGGCGTGAGCGCCTCGACCGCGGTCGCCGGGCTGGCGGTCTTGATGGCGCGCACGCAGGCGGCGAAATGTGCCGCCCCGCCATCCGCCAGATCATCCCGATTCACGGAGGTCAGCACGACGTACCTGAGCCCCATCAGACCGACGGTGCGGGCAACGTTCGCGGGTTCCTCGGCATCCAGCCAGCCGCGCGGGTTGCCGGTGTCGACTGCGCAGAAGCGGCACGCGCGGGTGCAGACCGCGCCCATCAGCATCAGGGTCGCGGTGCCCGCGTTCCAGCATTCGCCGATGTTCGGGCACTTGGCCTCTTCGCACACCGTGCTCAGCCGATGTTCGCGGACGACGCCGCGCACCGAGTCGAAGCGGGCGCCGGCGGGCATGGGCGCGCGCAGCCAGCTCGGCTTGCGGCCGAGGACCCGCTGGCTCTCGCCGGCGGTGCGCTTGATGCCGTCGCGGATCGCGGTGAAGCCCTGCTCGGTCAGGTACTTCTCGCCGCTGCCCGGCACGGCGGGCGCACGCGCGATGGGAATGCCCTTGAACTCGCTCATTGCAACTGGTCCTGCGTGGCAGACCCGCCAGTTTAACGTTTTTGGCCCGCGCCGGCCTGCCGCAGCAGCGGGTGCGCCAGCTGCCCGGCACGCAACAGTCTGTCCAGTTCAGCCAGCCGCGCCGGCGTGCCGACGTCGAACCACGCGCCGCGGTAGCGCTCGCCGGTCAAGCGGCCCGCCTGGCTGGCGCGATCGAGCAACGGCTTGAGTGGAAAGCGCCCGGGGCGGCAGCCGTCGAACAGCGCTGGGTGGAACACGCCGATCCCCGAGTAAGTCAGCTTCGCGGCCCCGTCGCCGACCCGGCCCTCTGCGTCGAGCGCGAAGTCCCCCGCCGGATGGTGAGCGGGGTTGGGCACGAGCACCAGGTGCGCGAGCGAGCCCGCCGGCAGCCGCAGCGCCTCGAAACGGCAGTCGGTCCAGACGTCACCGTTGACGACCAGGAACTCGCCCGGGCCGAGCCATCGCAGCGCCTGATGAATGCCGCCCCCTGTCTCGAGTGCCGTGGGCCCCTCGTCGCTCAGCCGGATGGTCATGCCGTCGCGGGCGCGGGCGTCGAGATGCTGACGCAGCCGGTCGGCCAGCCAGGATGCGTTGACCACGACCTCGCGCACTCCGGCCTGCGCCAGCGCCGCGAGGTGATACTCGATGAGCGGATGGCCGGCGACTTGCAGCAATGGTTTGGGCGTCGAGTCGGTGAGTGGCCGCATCCGCTCGCCCCGGCCCGCCGCCAGCACGATCGACTTCATGAAGCCACCGCGGCGCGCGCTTGTGCAGGCGCGAAGGCGGGCACGACCACCTCGTGCAGCAGCCGGTCGAGCGGCCCGAGTTCCGGATAGTCGCGCGTGACCTCGAGGGTATAGGCGAGCACGCGCGGCAGGTCGGCGAGATAGCCGGCCTTGCCGTCCCGGTACCAGAGCCGGCAGAAGATGCCGAGCACCTTCAGATGGCGCTGCAGGCCCATCAGGTCGAATTGCCGGATGAAGCCGTCGCGGTCCCCGCCCACCTCGATGCCGGCGGCAGCTGCGCACTGCAGATACCGGTCCAGCCATGCGAGCCTGCGCGCTTGCGGCCAGGTCACGTAGCAGTCCTTCAGCAAGGACACGAGGTCATAGGTGACCGGCCCGTTGACCGCGTCCTGGAAGTCGAGGATTCCCGGGTTGCGCTCCGGACACACCATCAGGTTGCGCGAGTGGTAGTCCCGGTGCACCAGCACCTGCGGTTGCCGCAGCGCCTCCGTGGCGAGCAGCTGGAATGCGTCCTCCAGCACGCCGTGCAGCGACGGGCCGGGCTGCAGCCCGAGGTGCCGGGCCAGGAACCACTGCGGCAGCAGCTCCATTTCCTGCAGCAGGCGGCTGCGGTCATAGGCCGGCAGGGCCGCCGCCCGCGGCGTGCCCCGCGCTTGCAACATCACCAGCGCGTCGATCGCATCCGCGTACAGTCCGTCGACATTCGCCCCGCTCGCCAACAGCGCCGGCAGATACTGGGCGTCACCGAGGTCGCTCAGCAGCAGAAAGCCCCGGTTCCGGTCGGAGGCCAGGATGGCGGGCACATTCAGGCCGGATTCGGCCAGCAACCGCGCGACCACGACGTACGGCTCGAGGTCCTCGCGGCCCGGCGGAGCGTCCATGACGATGAACGTGCCGCTCGCGTGCCAGGCGCGGAAATAGCGACGAAAGCTGGCGTCGGCCGAGGCCGGCGCGACGCGCTCGGGCACGCCCCCGAGCACTTCGGCAAGCCACTGCTCGAGTTCGGTCCGGCGGATATCGTGAGGCTCTTGGGGATTCATCGTGACGACGCGGCTGGCTGGAACATTATAGACTTGCGCGATTATCGCCCAGACCTGGATCGCGCCCGGACTTGAAGCCGCCTGCCCGCCAATTGCTGGCCATTGCAGCCCTCACCGCGATGGCGACGGCGGCCACGGCCCAGCAGTGTCCGGCCCCGCCGCCGGTGGATGATTCGACCGCGTTGCAGGTGCCGGAACGGGATACGGAGTCGGCGGACGCGCCAATCGAAATACGCAGCGCCGGGGCCGAAGTGACCCGCCAGGGAGACGTGACCCTGCTCGGCGAGGTCACGGTGCGCCAGGGCAAGCGGCTCTTGACCGCCGGCACGGCGACCTACGAGGCCGCGACCCAGTCGTTCGCCATCGAGGGCAGCGTGGAGTACAGCGACCCGGATGTCCGCATCAGCGGCGCGACCGGCAACTGGAGCGGACAGCGCGGCGGAGTGTTCAACGACACCCGGTTCGAACTGCCGGCGCGCCCGGCCCGCGGCTCGGCCAGCCAGCTGCGCCTGTCACCACAGGGCGATCTCGGGTTGAAGGACGTCCTGTTCACCACCTGTCCGGTGGGCAACGACGACTGGCTGCTCAAGGCCGGTTCGATCGACATCGATCGCGAGGCGCAGCTCGGCACCGGCCGCGAGGTGCGTCTCGAGTTCAAGGGCATCCCGCTGCTGTACACGCCGTGGATCTCCTTCCCCGCCGGGGTGTCGCGCAAGTCGGGATTCCTGTTCCCGACGTTCGGCACGTCGAGCAGCGGCGGATTCGAGACCGGCATCCCCTACTATTTCAACCTGGCGCCCAATTACGACGCGACCCTCGAACCGACGCTACTGACCCGGCGCGGCCTGCGGCTCGGCGGGCAGTTCCGCTACCTCGGTGCCGCGAGCCGCGGCCGCCTGGATGGCTCGATACTGCCGTCCGACCGGGTCTCGGGCGGCGATCGCGCCTACGGCCGCTGGCAGCACCTGACGGACCTGAGCGAGAGCCTGCGCTTCGACGCCAGCCTGGAAGACGTCAGCGACGATCAGTACTTCGAGGACTTCGGCCGAGGGCCGGGCGGCACCAGCGTGCTGTTCCTGGAGCGCCGCCTGCGGTTCGAATATCTCGGTTCCGGCTGGCGCGCGCGCGGCCTGGCACAGAACTTCCGCACCATCGACCAGACCATCGACCCGTTCGATCGGCCCTACGCGCGTGCCCCACAGCTGCTGCTGAACGGCAGCTGGCCGCTGACCCGGTCCGGACTGGAGGCGGGCTTCAGCGGCGAGGCGGTCAACTTCTATCGCGAGGACTCGGTCACCGGCGTCCGCCTCGATCTGACGCCGACGCTGGCCTGGCCGCTGCGCCGGCCGGGCGCTTTCCTGGTGCCCTCGGCCTCCTATCGCCACACCGCCTACCAGCTCGACAACGCTGCCACCGGGCAGCAGCGCTCGCCGACGCGTGGCGCGCCGATGGTGGCGGTCGACGCCGGCCTGATCTTCGAGCGCGAGGCCGCCGCGAACGGGCGCCTGCTGCAGACCCTGGAGCCGCGGGTCCTCTATTCCTGGGTGCCATTTCGCAACCAGGACGGCCTGCCGGTGTTCGACAGCGGGCAGCCGGAGCTGGACCTGATCCAGCTGTTTCGCACCAACCGCTTCGTCGGCGCCGACCGGCTCGCCGACGTCAACCAGCTGGCGGTCGGCGTCACGACCCGCCTGGTCGAGACCGCCAGCGGCCGCCAGTACCTGTCCGCGACCATCGGCCAGCAGTATTTCCTGGAGAGATCGCGGGTGACGCTACCCGGCGAACTGCCGGAAACCCGCAGCGCCTCGGACCTCGTCGCCGAGCTCGAGCTGGCGGCCTATCGCAACTGGAGCGTCGAACTCGCGATGCAGTACGACCCGCAGGCGTCGAACACCGTGCTGGGCCAGACATTCGTGCAGTACCGGCCGCGTCCCGACAGCCTGGTCAACCTCGGCTATCGCTATCGGGAAGGACGGGTCGAGCAGTGGGAAACCTCGGCGGCCTGGCGCGTCGGGCAGGCCTGGAGCCTGTACGGCCGGTACGTCTACTCCGCGCGCGATCAGCAGTCGATCGACGCCTTCGCGGGCGTGGAGTACGAGAGCTGCTGCTGGCGCCTGAGGGTGGTCGCCAGCCGCTATCTTTCCAATCGCACCGGCGAACAGGACACTTCCGTCTCGCTGCAGCTGGAACTCAAGGGCCTCTCGTCGGTCGGAACGACCAACTCCGCTTTCCTGGAACAGGGCATTCGGGGATACTCGCGCGACCGCGCTGCCCTCCCCTGACGCCGACCGTAAGCCATGAAGATCATCAAAGCCGTCCTCGTGAACATCGCGCTGCTCGCCGGCGCCACGGCGCTCGCGCAGACCGCGGACCTGTCCGCCACCGGTACGCAACTCGACAAGATCGCGGCCGTCGTCAATGAAGGCGTGGTCCTGAAGAGCCAGGTCGACGAGCAGATGGGTCTCATCATGGAGCGCCTGCGCGAGCAGGGCGGCCAGATGCCGCCCGAACAGGTGGTCCGCCAGCAGGTGCTGGAGCGTCTGGTGCTGCAGGAGATCCAGGCCCAGCGCGCCCAGCGGCTGGGCGTCACGGTGTCCGACGAGATGCTGAACAACGCCCTGCGCGACGTGGCGCAGCGCAACCAGATCCCGTTCGACCAGATGCCCGCGGTGATGGCGGCCCAGGGGGTCGACTACGCCAGCTATCGGGACCAGATGCGCAGGGAGATCGCACTGACGCTGCTGCGCCAGCGTGACGTGCTGGCGCGCATCTATGTGTCGCCGCGCGAGCTCGAGCAGGCGCTGGAGCGGCAGAGCGGGCGCGCCAACGACAACACCGAGTACGACGTCTCGCACATCCTGCTGTCCCTGCCCGAGTCCGCCACGGCCGAGCAGATGAACGCCGTGGAACGCCGCGCCGAGGAAATCTACGAGCGCGCGGTGCGTGGCGAGGACTTCGGCCAGCTCGCCCTGGCGTTCTCGCAATCGCAGTCGGCACTCGATCGCGGCAAGCTGGGTTGGCGGCGGGCGGCGCAGCTGCCACAGTTCATCGCCGACCTGGTGGTTCCCATGGAGCCCGGCCAGGTTTCCCGGCCAGTGCGCACGCCGACCGGATTCCACATCGTCAAGCTCGACGACACGCGCGGCGGCGACGCGCCCATGGTGGTGGAGCAGGTCAACGCCCGGCACATCCTGCTCAGGCCGAACGAAGTGCAGGACGACGCGACCACCCGGCAGAGGCTGGTCGACCTGCGCAACCGGATCCTCGCGGGAGAGGACTTCTCCGCCCTGGCAAGCGTCACCTCGGAGGATCCCGGCTCGGCGACGCAGGGCGGTGACCTTGGCTGGACCTCGCCCGGAACCTTCGTGCCGGAGTTCGAGGACGTGCTCGCCAGCCTCAAGGAAGGCGAGATCAGCGAGCCATTCCGGACACAGTTCGGCTGGCACATCGTGCAGCTCATGGGCAAGCGTTTCCACGACCAGAGCGACGAGGTGCGCAAGCAGCGCGTCTTCGCCGCGCTGCGCGAAAGCAAGGCTGACGAGGAAACCGAGCTGTGGCTGCGGCGGCTGCGCGATGAGGCGTTCGTCGATTACCGCAGCTTCTGAACCCGCCCGGGGTACCGGCCGGTGATCCGGCGCATCATCGTCACGTCCGGCGAGCCGGCCGGGATCGGCCCGGACCTGTGCCTGGCGCTGGCGGCGCGTGACTGGCCCTTGCAGCTGGTCGTGCGCCGCCGATCCCGCGCTGCTGGCCGAACGCGCCGGACGGCTTGGAGCCGATGTCGAGATCGTCCCGGCCGATCCTCCGCAGACACACCGTCGCGGGCGCCTGCCGGTGCTGCCGGTCGCGACGCGCGCCGCGGTGCACGCCGGGCGCCTGGACCCAGCCAACGCCGCCTACGTCCTCGAGATGCTGGACGCCGCGGCGGACGGGTGCCGCTCGGGCGTCTTCGACGCCATGGTCACCGCGCCGGTGCACAAGGGCGTCATCAACGACGCGGGCGTGCCCTTTCTCGGCCACACGGAGTACCTCGCAGAGCGACTGGCCGCGCAGCCATCCGGTGATGCTGCTGGTGGCCGGAACCCTGCGGGTCGCGCTGGCGACGACGCACCTGGCGCTGGCGGCCGTGCCGGCGGCCATCACCCGTGAGGGCCTGCTCGCGACGCTCGAGCGTGCTGCACGCCGGACTGCGCGAGCGCTTCGGCATCGCTGACCCGCGCATCCTGGTGTGCGGGCTGAACCCGCATGCCGGCGAAGTCCGGCCACCTCGGGCGCGAAGAGATCGACGTCATTCGCCCGGCACTGGAGCTGGCCGCGGCGCGAGGCATCGACGCTCGCGGCCCCGTGCCTGCGGACACCGCGTTCACGCCCGCATCGCTCGCGGCCTGCGACGCGGTCCTGGCGATGTTCCACGACCAGGGACTGCCGGTGCTGAAACATGCCGGTTTCGGGCGAGGCGTGAACGTCACGCTCGGCCTGCCGATAGTCCGCACTTCGGTCGACCATGGCACGGCGCTCGAGCTCGCCGGCACGGGCCGCGCGGATTCCGGCAGCCTGGTGGCAGCGGTCGAGCTGGCGGCGGCCATCGCCCGATGACGGTCCGGGCGCGCAAGCGATTCGGCCAGCATTTCCTGCATGACCCCGGAGTGATTTCGCGCATCGTCGCGGCGATCGACCCGCAGCCGGATGATCGCATCGTCGAGATCGGTCCGGGCCTCGGAGCCTTGACGCTGCCCCTGCTGGACCGGGCTGGGCAGCTGGAAGTCATCGAGATCGACCGCGACCTCATCCCCGAGCTGCGGCTGCGGGCGGCAGGCCGTGGCGAGCTCACCGTGCACAACCTCGACGTGCTGGAGGCCGATTTCCGGGCGCTGCGGGGATCGGGCCAGCCGCTGCGGGTCTGCGGCAATCTTCCCTACAACATCTCCACGCCGCTGCTGTTCCACCTGCTGCGCGCCGGAGACGCCATCGTGGACATGCACTTCATGCTGCAGCGGGAGGTGGTGGACCGCATGGCCGCCTCTCCCGGCACCGGCGCTTACGGACGGCTGACGGTCATGCTGGCCATCGCCTGCCGGGTTGAGAAACTGTTCAACGTGGGGCGCGGCGCCTTCAATCCGCCACCGGCGGTAGACTCCTCGATCGTTCGCCTGACCCCGCTGGCCGCCCCACCATTTCCGATGGCGGATCCCGCCCGGTTCGCCGCCATCGTGGCGGCGGCGTTCGGCATGCGGCGCAAGACGCTGCGCAATTCGCTGCGCAGTCTGGTCGATGCGGCCGGATTCGAGGCGGCCGACGTCGATCCGGGACGGCGGCCGGAAACGCTGGCGGCCGCCGAGTTCGCGCGCCTGTCCGCCACCGCGCCGCCGGCGCCCGCCCTATAATCGTGTTGCCGTTGTGTCGGGAAGCTGATTCTTCCCGGACGGCTGCCAGGAGGCCTCATGGGACCCTACAAGAACATCCTGCTGGTCGTCGACCTGACCGACGGCAGCGCCGAGCTCGGCGCGCGCGCCTGCCAGCTCGCCACCGCCTGCGGCGGCATCCTGTCGCTCTTGCACGTCGTGGAATACGTTCCGGTGGAACCCATGGGAGAAACCCTGCTGCCCGCGGTCCAGATCGAGGAGGAACTGGTCAAGCGGGCCGAGGACCGCCTCGCCGAACTGGCGCGGCAGCTGGGACTGGAGTCGGCGCCGCGCGCCGTCACGACCGGTAACATCAAGGCGGAAATCGTCCGCGCGGCCGAACAGGGCCGTGCCGATCTCATCATCCTGGGCTGCCGCGAACGGCATGGGCTGTCGGTCGTGGTCAACTTCACCGAAGACACGGTGCTGCACTCCGCCCCCTGCGACGTGCTGGCCGTGCGATTGCACTGAATCGAATTCATGACTGAAACGCCTGACATGCGCGAGCACGAGCGCCACCAGATCACCGTGGATGTGGACACGCGCTATCTGGAGGACCAGTCGAACCCGGGCGAGGGTCGCTACGTGTTCGCCTACACCATCACCATACGCAACGAGGGCGAGGTGCCCGCCCGGCTGCTGAAGCGCCACTGGTTGATCACCGACGCCAACGGCAAGGTGCAGGAAGTGCGCGGCGACGGGGTCGTCGGCGAGCAACCCTATCTCATGCCCGGCCAGGGATTTCGCTACACCTCCGGCGCGGTGCTCGAGACACCGGTGGGCGCGATGGAAGGCAGCTACCAGATGCTCGCCGACGACGGCGTCAGCTTCGACGCACCCATCGCGCCCTTCACGCTCGCGATGCCCGGAACCATTCACTGATCCCGATGGCCGTCTACGCCATCGGCGACATCCAGGGCTGCCACGACGAGTTTCGCGCGCTGCTGGAGCGCCTCGCGTTCGATCCCGGCCGCGACGTCGTCTGGCTGACGGGGGATTTGGTCGCGCGCGGGCCGGACTCATTGGGCGTGCTGCGAACCGTGCGCGGCCTGGGCGACGCGGCCGTGACCGTGCTCGGCAATCACGACCTGCACCTGCTGGCGATCGCGGCGAGCGGGGTACGCAAGCGCCGCGACGCGGAGTTCCTGCCGGTGCTGGAGGCCGCGGACAGCGCAGAGCTGCTCGACTGGCTGGCACACCGGCCGCTGCTGCACCGCGACCGGAGGCTGGGATGGACCCTGCTGCACGCCGGCCTGCCGCCGCAGTGGACGCTCAGCGATGCCGAGGGCGCAGCCCGCGAGGTCGAGCGCGCCCTGCAGCGCGACCGCGCGCCCTTCCTGCAGGCCATGTACGGCGACGAGCCCAGCCGCTGGTCGGACACGCTGGCCGGCAGCGAGCGGCTGCGCTTCATCGTCAACTGCCTGACGCGGCTGCGCTATGTCGACGGCAGGGGCGATCTGCTGCTCGGCCTGAAATGCGCGCCCGACGAGGCTCCGGCTACCGCGCTGCCCTGGTTTCGCCACCCCGGTCGGCGCACTGCCGGCGAACGGATCGTGTTCGGGCACTGGTCGACGCTCGGCCATGTCGCCGCGGACGGCGCCGTCGGGATCGACACCGGTTGTGTCTGGGGAGGCTCGCTGTGCGCGGTGCGGCTTGACCAGGACGCTGCCCCCTGCCTCCAGCCCTGCGCCCGCCACCAGCCGCCCGGCGCGCCGTGACGGCGAAGTCCTGACTAGCGCCGGCCGACCCTGGCGTCGGCGTCCACGCCGGCGAGCATGTCGAAACGCAGCGCGAAGGAACTGCCCGACAACTGGTGCGGGATGCAGCGAACGTCGCCGCTGACGTTGCGGACCGCGAACACGCTCAACACGCGGTCGCGAAACTGTTCGACCAGTTCGCAGTCCCCGATCTCGAGACCGCGGGGCTGCCTATGGGCGAAGGTCACGGGCTTCCACACCGCCGCGACCGGCTCACCGACATCGCGCGCGCCCGCCACGGGTAGCTCCGCGGCGTAGAAGACCATCCGCACCCGCGGAAACGGGGTGACCCGCCCCGGCTGGTCGCTGCAGGCCGCGGTGCTGACCTTGAAATCCGGGCGCACGCCGGCGGCGCGCAGCAGGATCCGCATCTTGTCCCTGAGGCCCTGGCACGAATAGCGGGTCGTGAACCCCATGTAGGTGAACTCGACTTCGTGGCGCTTCCAGGCGGCCGCGAGCGGATCCGTCGACGCCAGGGCGCCGCTCGGGATGCCGGACAGCAGCCACAACAGAATGCACAGTACGCCTCGCACGGGCCCTCCGGGGTCCATCGACCACTTGCGATCACCGCTCGCAGGGTCTGACCAGCGCGACCCCGGCCGGGTTCCAAATGAGACCCGAGGCCACAGCGAATATACTGTCGTTCGACCCCACGGGAGACGGGAATGACCGTGATGCACTTCGAGCGGGACGGCCGGCAGCTCATGGCCGATTTCGCCGATCCGCTCCCGATAGCGATTCCGCTGGATTTCGACGGACCGCAGCCCTCCTTCTTCGGGGCGCCCGCGGCCGCCGCAGAACCGCTGCGCGTCGGCGCCTTCCTCGGCGACACGCGCGCGGGCGGCAGCTGCAACTGCGAGCGACTGACGCTCGCGCCGCACTGCAACGGGACCCACACCGAGTGCGTCGGTCACGTCACCGACGAACGGTTGTCGGTGACCGACGCGGTGCGCGGCGGCATGAGTCTCGCCCTGCTCGTGTCGGTCAGCCCGGTGCGCGCCGCGACGAGCCCGGAGAGCAGTGATCCGGCGCCAGAGGGCAGCGATCAACTGATCACCGCGGCCGCGCTCGCCGCGGCGATGGACGCGTTTCCGGGCCTGACTCCGCAGGCCCTGGTCGTGCGCACGCTGCCGAACGGGCTGGAGCGCATGACTCACGCCTATCGGGACGGCGCGCCCGCACCCTACCTGACCCGCGAGGGGGCGAACCTGCTGGTCGGGCGCGGCATCGAGCATCTCGTGCTGGACGTACCCTCGGCGGATCGCGCCGACGACCAGGGACGCCTGACCGCGCACCGGATCTTCTTCGGCCTGCCGCCGGGCAGCCGCCGGGCGCGCGAGGCGACCCGGGCGCACGCCAGCATCACCGAACTGGCTTTCGTCGCCCGCACCATACGCGACGGCTGGTATCTGCTCGATCTGCAGATCCCGGCTTTCCTGTCCGACGCGGCGCCGAGCAGGCCGATCCTCTACCCGGTTCGCGCGGCGTGAGCGGCCTGGATACTTCGCTCGACTACGCGCTCGAACTGGATCGAGCCGATCCGCTGGCCGGATTACGCCAGGAGTTCCACTTTCCCGACGCGCCGAATGGCGGCGCCGCGACCTATCTGTGCGGCAACTCGCTGGGTCTGCAGCCGCGCCAGGCCGTCACGGAGGTTGCCCGCGTGCTGGCCGACTGGCAGCGCCTGGCCGTCCTCGGCCACCACGGCGGCGGCGCCGACTGGATGACCTATCACGACGCCCTGGCACCGTCGCTCGCCGCACTGGTCGGCGCCGAAGTGCCGGAAGTCGTGGCCATGAACTCACTGACCATCAACCTGCACCTGCTGCTGGCCACGTTCTATCGTCCGGCCGGCAAGCGCAACCTGATCCTGTGCGAGAGCGGCTCGTTCCCGTCGGACCGCTACGCGCTGGTGTCCCAGCTCCGCTGGCATGGACTCGATGAGCGCGACGCACTGGTCGAGCTCGCGCCCCGGCCCGGCGAGCATGGTTTGCGGAGCGAGGACATCCGCGCGGCCATCGAGCACGCGGGCAACCGGCTCGCGCTGGTGCTGCTGCCCGGCGTGCAATACCTGACGGGCCAGGTACTGCACCCGGAAGAGTGGGTCGGCGCGGCGCACGCCGCCGGCGCCCGGGTCGGCCTGGATCTGGCACATGCCGTCGGCAATACCCCGCTCGCCCTGCACGACTGGGGCGTGGACTTCGCGGTGTGGTGCTCCTACAAGTATTTGAACGGGGGCCCGGGCGCGACGGCCGGCGCGTTCGTGCACTCGCGGCACCACGATGCCGGCCTGCCGCGGCTGGCAGGATGGTGGGGAAACGACCTTGCCAGCCGCTTCGAGTTTTCTCCCGAGTTTCGTCCCGCGGCCGGCGCGGAAGGCTGGCAGGTCAGCAATGGCCCGGTGCTGGGCATGGCGCCGCTGAAAGCGGCACTGGCGCAGTTCGAGGCGGCCGGGCTGACCGCGGTGCTCGACAAGTCGCGCCGGCTGACGGGCTATCTCGAGGGGCTGCTGGCGCAGCAGTGCGGCCGGCAGATCGAGATTGTGACGCCGCGCGACCCCGCGGACCGCGGCGCGCAGCTGTCGCTGCGTGTGCGCACCGGCGCCGGTCAGGGCCGCGCACTGTTCGAGCGTCTGCTGGCCGCCGGGGTGATCGGCGATTGGCGTTCGCCGGACATCATCCGTCTTGCCCCTGCCCCGCTGTACAACTCCTACGCCGACTGCTGGCGCGCGGTGCAGGCCCTGCAGGGCGCCTGAGGCCGGCTGCTCACTTCGCCGCCGGCAGCGGTTCCAGCGTGGTGAAGCTGAACGGGTACGGGTGGCGTTCGTCGGCCTCGCGCCGTTCGCTGGCCACGCGGCGCCACTCGCTGGGGTCGTAGCATTCGAGGCGCGTGTCGCCCTCTGGCCGCGCGTGCACTTCGGTCAGTTCCAGGCGGGCGACGTGCGGCCAGCAGAGCGTGTAGATCTCCGCGCCGCCGATGACCATGACTTCGGCCGCGCCGGCCGCCGCAGCCAGCGCCTGCTCGACGGAGTGCACCACGCTCACCCCGGGAGCGCGCCAACCGGGGTCGCGCGTCAGCACCAGGTTGTCGCGGCCGGGCAATGGCCGGCCGATCGAGTCGAAGGTGCGCCGCCCCATCAGGACCGGATGGCCGAGGGTGATCGCCTTGAAGCGCTTCAGGTCGTCGGGCAGCCGCCAGGGCAGGCCGCCGGCACGCCCGATGACGCCGTTGTCGGCCATCGCCACCACGGCGACGAGGCGCGGCCGCGGCACCGACTCAGCGGCGCGGCGCACGGTCGCAACGGGCTGCGCCAAGGCGTTTCTCAGCGGGCATGCGCGCTGCGGCCATGCGCATGCCGCTCGGTGGCCTTGCGGCCCTTGCCGGCCGTGCCGCGCCGCTTCGGCGGCTTGCCGGTCAGCATGGTGCCGCGGCACGCCGCGGCCCCGCAGCGGCACGCGAAGATCTCGTCGATGTCGTCCGGGTCGCCCTTCTCCCTCTCGATCTGATAGTCGTAGGCCAGCTCCTCGCCCGGCTGAATGGTGCGAATCGCCTCGATGAATACCCGCTTGTTCTCGATGACGGTCTCGCAGTTCGGGTCACAGGAGTGATTGATGAAGCGGGCGTCGTTGCCGTCGACGCCGGCGTCGATGACCGTGCGGCTGTCGACGATGAACAGGAACGTGTGGTTGTCGTCCTCCGGCTTGTCCTCGTAGCGGCGATCCGCCTCGGCATGGGAAACCCGCTCGCCGACGTACTCGATCAGGCGCGTGCCCTTGCGGATCCGCCGGAGCGCGAAGACTCCGCGGCCGTGGATCCTCGACTGACGTGCCTTGAACATGGGCAGTCCGCGACTGCCGCCCTGCTTCTTCGCCATGTTGCTCCCGTTGTCCGGCCGGATTCAGACGGCTACCGGCGCCTTGATGGCCGGATGGTGCTGGTAGCCGACAATTTCGATGTCCTCGAACTGGTACTCGAAGATCGACGGCGGGTGGCGCCGCAGGACCAGCCGCGGCAACGGCAGCGGCGTCCGCGCCAGCTGCAGCTCGGCCTGTTCGAGGTGATTGAGATAGAGATGACAGTCGCCCCCGGTCCAGACGAACTCGCCGACCGCCAGGCCGCACTGGTCCGCAAGCAAATGCGTCAGCAGCGCGTACGAGGCGATGTTGAAGGGGACGCCGAGGAAGATGTCCGCGCTGCGCTGATACAGCTGGCAGGACAGCCGCCCATCGGCCACGTAGAACTGGAAGAAGGCATGACAGGGCGCCAGCGCCATCCGCTCGAGCTCGCCGACATTCCAGGCGCTGACGATGATGCGGCGCGAATCCGGGTCGTTGCGCAGCTGCTCGACGACGCGGGCTATCTGGTCAATGGAGCCACCGTCGGGCGTGCCCCAGGAGCGCCACTGCCGGCCGTAGACCGGGCCGAGCTCCCCGTCCGCGTCGGCCCACTCGTCCCAGATCGTCACGCCCCGCTCCCTGAGCCAGGCGACATTCGTGTCGCCGCGCAGGAACCACAGCAGCTCGAGGGCGACGGACTTGAAGTGGACCCGCTTGGTGGTCACCAGCGGAAAGCCCTGCTGCAGGTCGAAGCGCAGCTGCTGGCCGAACAGCGACAGCGTCCCGGTGCCGGTGCGGTCGGTCTTGCGATGGCCCTGCTCGCGGACCCGCCGCATCATGTCCAGGTACTGCTGCATCAGCGGTAATTGCCCGACGGCCGCGCCGCGCGGTAGGACCATGCCAGCATCGCGAGGCCAGCGCAGATCATCGGCAGCGACAGCAGCTGGCCCATCGTCACCCAGCCGAGCGCCAGGTAACCGAGATTCGCGTCCGGCACGCGCACGAACTCGACCAGGAAACGAAACGTCCCGTAGGCCGTGAGAAACAACCCCGACGGCGCCAGCTGCGGCCGTGGGCGGGAAGTGAACCACCAGATGAGCGCGAACAGCACCAGGCCCTCGAGCGCCGCCTCGTACAGCTGCGAGGGGTGCAGCGGCAGGCTCCACGCCGAGCCCGGCTCGAGCGACGCGCACTGGCCGGGAAAACGCTCGCAGGGCAGGCGCACGCCCCAGGGAAGCGTGGTGGCCTTGCCCCACAGTTCGCCATTGATGAAGTTGCCGATCCGGCCGGCAAACAGCCCGAGCGCCGGGAGCGGCGCCGTGAAATCGAAGACGTCGGCAATGCGGCGGCCGCGGCGGCGGGCAAACAGCGCGATCGCGATCAGCACGCCGATCAGGCCGCCATGGAACGACATGCCGCCCTGCCACACCTTGAGCGCGGACAGCGGGTCCGCGAGCACACCGTCGAAACCGTAGAACAGGATCCAGCCCAGGCGGCCGCCCGCGATCACGCCGATCGCCGCAAAGAAGATCAGGTCGTCGACATCGACCGCCTTCCAGGTCGATCCGGGGGCCGCCGCGCGGCGGCGCGCCAGCCACCAGCCGGCCGCGAAGCCGACGACATACATCAGGCCGTACCAGTGGATGCGGACGGGCCCCAGGGCCAGGGCGACCGGATCGATGTCGGGATAGTTCAGCATGCCGCGAAGTTTAGGCGCGGGTCAGTCGCGCGTCACCCTGCACAACACCGCCTTCAGGTAGCGCGTCTCCGGGATACCCGGATGCACCGGATGATCGGGCGCCTGCCCGGTGAACTCCAGCACCTGCGCGAACCTGCCCGCCTGACGCGCGGCGCGCTGCACGGCGCCCGCGAGTTCCTCGCCGCCCAGATGATGCGAGCATGAGCAGGACATCAGCAGTCCGTCCTCCCGCACCAGGCGCATGGCGAGCAGGTTGAGCCGGCGGTATGCGGCGAGGCCCTTGGGATGGTCCTTGCGGCGCTTGATGAAGGCGGGCGGGTCGATGACGACGATGTCGAAGCTGCGCCGCTCGGCCTGCAGCGACTCGAGCATGTCGAAGGCGTCGCCCTGCAGGGTCTCCACGGCCAGACCGCTGGCCGCGGCGCTCGCCCGGGCCGCCTCGAGCGCTGGTGCCGAGGCATCGATGCAGGTCACCGCCGTGGCGCCGGCGCGCGCCGCCTGCAGGCCGAAACTGCCGGCGTAGCTGAACGTGTCGAGGACCGTGCAGCCTGCTGCGCGCGACGCCACCGCCGCCCGGTTGGCGCTCTGGTCGAAGTACCAGCCGGACTTCTGCCCGGCCGCCAGCGGCACCTGAAAGCGCACGCCGCCCTCCGGCACGCAGACCGTGTCGGGCACCTGGCCGATTGCCGGCCCGACATAGCTGACGAGGCCTTCCAGGCTGCGCAGCGGCGAATCGTTCTTCCACAGGACCGCCTTGGGCGAGACGACCTCGACCAGCGCCTCGAGCAGCTGCTCGCGCGCCGCTTCCATGCCCGCGGTCGCGAGTTGCACGACGCAGACGTCGCCGTAGCGATCGACCACCAGACCGGGCATCAGGTCCGATTCGCCGAAGACCAGCCGGTAGTACGGCTCGCGGTAAAACCGGCTGCGCAACGCCAGCGCGGTGCGGATCCGCTCCCGCCACAGCGCGGGTCCGGGCGGACGCTCCGGGTCGCGGCTCAGCAGCCGGGCGCTGATGAGCGTGCCGGGATTGACGTAGGCATAACCGAGAAAGCGCCCGCGATCGGAGCTCAGCTGCACGATCTGGCCAGGCGCGAACGCCGTCAGCGGCGTTGCCGTGGTGTCCACCTCGTTGGAAAACACCCACAGGTGCCCGGCCAGGATCCGTCTCTCCTCACGGGGCCGCAGGCGCAATTCGGGGAAGGCCGCCGGCCGCTGGCCGGCGGCAGTCGATGATCGGGCATGGTCGGTCACGAAACAGATCCCGGCCCGGACCCGCCGCGTTCGCGGCCGCCGGGCGCATTGGCTTATAGTCCAGGGATTCTAGCCGACCCCGGACACTCGGACATGAAAACCCCGACGGCTGGCGCGCCGCTCAACCGGCTGGCGCGCGAGACCAGCCCGTATCTGCTGCAGCACGCGGCAAACCCGGTCGACTGGTATCCGTGGTCCGAGGAGGCGCTTGACCTCGCGCGCCGGCAGGACAAGCCGATTCTGCTCTCGATCGGCTACTCCGCCTGCCACTGGTGCCACGTCATGGCGCACGAGTCGTTCGAGGATGCCGCGACTGCGCAGGTCATGAACCGGCTGTTCGTCAACATCAAGCTCGATCGTGAGGAGCGCCCCGACCTCGACAAGGTCTACCAAATCGCGCACCAGGTGCTCACCCAGCGCGGCGGCGGCTGGCCGCTGACCATGTTCCTGACACCCGACGATCTCACGCCATTCTTCGGTGGCACCTACTTTCCCAGGGAGCCCCGCTACGGGATGCCCGCCTTTGTCGACGTGCTGGAACGGGTGGCTGGCTGGTTTCGGGATCATCGCGACGACGTGCGGCGGCAGAATGGCGCGCTGCGCGAGGTGTTCGACGATCTCGTTCCGCCGGCGGCCGCGGCGGATGTGACGCTGTCACAGGCGCCGATCGGACAGGCGCGCCGGGAACTGGAGTCGAGCTTCGACGAGCGCTTCGGCGGCTTCGGCGGCGCGCCCAAGTTCCCGCACCCGGCCAGCCTGGAACGCCTGCTGCGCGACTGGCGTGCGACCGCCGAGGGCACCGAGCCCGATCTCAAGGCGCTGTACATGGCCACGCTGACGCTGAAACGCATGGCCGAGGGCGGGTTGTACGACCAGCTGGGCGGCGGCTTCTGCCGTTACTCGGTCGACGCCTACTGGATGATCCCGCACTTCGAAAAAATGCTGTACGACAACGGCCCGCTGCTCGCGCTCTGTGCGCAGGCCGCGATCGCCACCGGCGACGGCCTGTTCAAGCGGGTGGCGATCGAGACCGGCGAATGGGCGCTGCGCGACATGCGCTCGCCGGAGGGCGGCTTCTACTCGACGCTGGACGCCGATTCTGAAGGACACGAAGGCAAGTTCTACGCCTGGGACCGGCAGGAGGTACAGGCGCTGCTGAGCGCCGACGAGTATCCCGTCTTCGCACGCCGTTACGGGCTGGATCGCGAGCCCAATTTCGAGGGAAGCTGGCACCTGCACTGCTTCGTGTCGGTCGAGGACATCGCCAGAGAACAGGGTCTCGAGCCCGCACGAGCCGCGGCATTGCTCGAGACAGCTCGCGCGCGGCTGCTGGCGGTACGCAATCGCCGGGTCTGGCCCGGTCGCGACGAGAAGATCCTGGCCGGCTGGAACGGCCTGATGATCCGCGGGCTGGCCGTCGCGGCCCGCAGCCTCGACCGGCCGGATTTCGCCGTCGCGGCCAGCGGCGCCGTCGACATGCTGCGCGAACGCTGCGTCGTCGACGGCCGGCTGCAGGCGGTCTGGAAGGATGGACAGGCGCGCTTCCCCGCGTATCTCGACGATCACGCGTTCCTGCTGGACGGACTGCTGGAGCTGCTGCAGGTCCGCTGGAGCAGCGCCGACCTCGAATTCGCCACCTTCCTCGCGGATGCGCTGCTGCAGCGCTTCGAGGACCAGGAACGCGGCGGGTTCTGGTTCACCGCCGAGGGCGAACAGACGCCGCTGTATCGCCCGAAGGGCTTTGCCGACGAGGCGACCCCGTCGGGCAACGGCGTCGCGGCGCTGGCGCTCGCCCGTCTCGGCTGGCTGCTGGGGGAGGATCGCTATCTCGCGGCGGCGGAGCGCACGCTGCGCGGCGGCTGGGCGTCGCTCGGCAAGTCGCCGCAATCTCATACCGCCATGCTGACCGCGCTCGAGGAGCACCTCGACCCGCCGCAGATCGTCATCCTGCGCGGCGATGCGCAGACCATCGGGCAGTGGGTCAGATCGCTGGCGCCGCTGTATGCGCCGAGGCGGCTGGTGTTGCCGATTCCGGCGGACGCCAGCGGCCTGCCCGAGGCGCTCGCCGGCAAGACGCCGCGTGGCGCCGCCGTCGCCTATGTCTGCCAGGGTCCGCAGTGCTCCGCGCCCGTCGACGACCTGGCGCGGCTGGTGCGTTTCCTGCGCGACGGCGTGCTGACGGAAGGATCCTAGATGCCGTCGCGGACGATGCCAGGGCATGCCGCGACGCGCCGGCGGTGCGGGCCTCGCCCATGACCCCGACGGCCCTGCCGACCGCCGGCGATGTGATGGCCGCCGCGGCGCGCCTCGCCGGCGTTGCGCGTCGCACGCCGCTGTTGTCGCACACCGCACTCGACGACCTGACCGGCGGCCGCGTCCTGCTGAAGCTGGAGTCGCTCCAGCACACCGGCTCCTTCAAGATCCGCGGCGCCTACAACCGCCTGGTTCAGCTCGGCGCCAGCGAGCGCGCCGCGGGCGTGGTGGCGTTTTCCTCCGGCAACCACGCGCAGGGCGTCGCGTGGGCCGCGCGACGGCTCGGCCTGTCCGCCACGATCGTCATGCCCGACGACGCACCCCAGGTGAAACTCGCCAACACCCGCGCCCTCGGTGCCAGTGTCGTCACCTACGATCGCCGGCGCGAGAGCCGCGAAACGATCGCAGCGAGGATCGCCGAGGAATGTGGCGCCGTGCTGGTCCCGTCGTTCGACGACCCTCACGTCATTGCCGGGCAGGGCACCGTCGGGCTGGAAATCGTCGACCAGGCGCGACGCTCCGGCGCCGACCCCGACATGGTGGTGGTGTGTTGCAGCGGCGGCGGTCTGGCGAGCGGCTGCGCGTTGGCCCTGACCGAGCTCGCGCCGGACGCACGGGTCATCACCGCGGAGCCGCAGGACTTCGACGACACCCGTCGTTCGCTGCAGGCGGGAGAACGCCTCGCCAACGCCGGCGGCGCGACCTCGATCTGCGACGCGCTGCTCGCACCCTCGCCGGGCGTGCTGCCCTTCGCGTTGCTGAGCGCGGCGGGCGCATCCGGCGTCGTGGCCGACGATGCGGAAGTGCGCCACGCCATGCGCTGGGCCTACCAGCACCTCAAGCTGGTCGTCGAGCCAGGCGGCGCGGTCGCGCTGGCCGCGGTGCTCAGTGGCCGCGTGCCGGCGCGCGGCCGGACGGTTGCCGTGACCCTGTCCGGGGGCAACGTCGACGCGGAGTTGTATCGCGGGATCCTGGCGGGCGGCAGCGGCTGACGCCGTCAGCTGCCGCCGCCTAAGGCCGCGCCCGCCATTCCCCGCGCAGCAGACCGAGCATCACCGAATCCTGGACTTCACCGCTCACGTGATACCTCTCGCGCATCAGGCCCTCCTTGACGAAGCCCAGCCTGGCCAGCAACGACAGCGAGGCCGTGTTGCGCGGATCCACGTCGGCCTCGAGGCGATGCAGATCCAGCGCTCCAAAGGCATGCTCGATAGCCAGCGACACCGCCTCGCCGGCAAACCCCTGTCCCCAGCAGTCGCTGGCCAGCGCGAAACCCAGCTCGGCGCGACGATGCATGGCATCGAGGCGGAACAGCGTTACCGTGCCCACCAGCCTGAGGGCATCGCGAAGCTCGATGCCCCACTGGAAGAATGACCCGTCGCTGCGCCCGGTAACGATGTCGTCGATCAGCTCGAGCGCCTCGCGCGGCGACTGCATGGGCGCGGAGCTCCAGTAGCGCATCACCGCGGGATCCGAGAACACCCTGTACAGGTCGCCGGCGTCGCCGGACGAGGGCTCACGCAGATCGACCCTCGCTCCCCTTAGCCTGGGCAGCGCCGCCAGCGCAAACCGTCCGCCGTCCCGGCTCATCTGGCGAGCGGAGCGACACCACGATACCTGGCCAGCCCAGGATGCGTGGAATCGTAGCGCGGCAGCGTGTCGCCGCAGGTCGCCCAGTCGACATGCTGGTCCCAGAAGCAATGCAGCTCGGGAACGAGGTCCGGATCGCCGTCGAGGAGCGCGCGCGCGATGTGCAGTTCACCTGGGCACAGCGTCGACGCAAAGAACAGCGTGGACCCGCAGACCGCACAGAAACCACGCCTGCTGGCCGCCGATGAGGCGTACCAGCGCAGCGCCGCATCGCCCGCCAGCAGGCGGAACCGGTCCTCACGCACCCCGAGCCAGGTGACGAATGCCGCGCCGTGGGCACGCCGGCAATAGGCGCAATGGCAATGCGCCAGGAACAGTGACGGCGGCCGCGCTTCGAAACGCACCGCGCCGCACAGGCAGCCGCCCTGCATCGTGTCCATGGTCGCCACCTCGCCGGCGGTTGTCCGTCGCCTCAGCCGGACGGACCTGGCGTGTAGGCGTACTCGAGCTTGATGCCGTCCGGATCCGAAAAGAACACCGCGTAGTAGCCCTCGCCGTAGGCAGGATACTCCGCCGGCGCGTCGAGTATCCGCACCCCGAGCGCCATCAGCTGCAGATAGACCCGGTCCACGTCCTGGCGCATGGCGGCCGCGAAGGCCAGGTGGTGCAGGCCCGGGGTGTAGCGGTCATGGTTGCGTGGCCGGCGCGCCGCCTGCAGCCCGAACTCCAGCTCGTCGCCGGCCCAGAGTGGACCCTCGGGCGCGTCCGCCACGCGCTTCAGACCCATCAACGGCAGCACCGCCGCATAGAAGGCGGTCGACGCCTCCAGGTCGGCGACCGTCAGATCGAGGTGGTGAACCCGTCCGCGCGCGCCGATCAGGCCGGCCCGGCCGAGCTCGGCGTGCAGCCGCTGCCGCAGGCCGGCATGGGCGGCGGCATCGAAGCGGGGCGCCGCGTTCCAGTCATAGGCCCAGGGATGCGCAGTGCGCAGGCCTTCAGGTTCGTTCTGATAGCGCGGGAAGACATGCGCGTGCAGGGCCGGCTCGAGATTGCCGAACATCGCATAGTTGATGCGCGCCGCACCGGTCGCCGCCCGGACCGCGGCGCCGACCGCGCTCATGTCGGCGAGGAATCTGGCGCGCATTGCCGGGTCCAGCTCACCCAGATCGCTGACCACCGGGTCCGGCAACAGCAGGCAATACCCGGGAAGAACCTGGGGATCGCCCAGTACCACCCAGCCCGACGCCAGCCGCGCGACGCCAGTGGGGTCGTCACCCGAGCGCAGCCGCTCTACCCGTCGATGAATTGCCGTCGGCATGTCGTGCGCACCCTTCCGTGGCGATCAGGCTGCGATGCCCAGCCTGCGCAGTTCCGCGATTGTCGCAGAATGCGAGCGGTGCTGGATGGCATGCCAGCCGCGGCGGCGGGCCGCCATGACGTTCTCTTCCAGGTCGTCGATGAACACGGTGGCGGCCGGCGACAGACCGAAGACGCTCTCGGCGCGTTCATAGATGGCCGGATCGGGTTTCGATACCCCGGCGCGGAAGGAAGGCAGCGCGCCGTGCCCCAGCGACCCCACGCCCAGGGTCTCCTGCAGATGTTCCCAGTGCAGATCACCGATGTTCGACAGCAGGAAGACACGGTGTCGCGTGGCCACCTCGTGCAGCAGCGCGAGCATCTGCGGCTGGGGCACGAAGATATCGTTCCAGCGCTCGCGCACCGCCGCGAGGGGCATCGGACGGGAGCCGAGCCCGGCAATGCGCCTGAGCAGCGCGTCGCCGTCGAACTCCCCGCGCTCGTACGCGGCCAGATCGATTCTCTGCAGAATGTCGCCCACCTGTGCCACATCCACACCGTGGTCGGCGAAAAACGCCAGCAGCCGGCCGAAGTCGAGATCGACCAACACTCTGCCGATATCGAAAACTACGCTGTCGATGCGCTGCATGCCTGGTCCGGTCCGAGATTCGAAAGCACCACCAAAGGCCGTCCGGACGCGCCGGCGCGGCCGGGGATTTTCTCAGCCGGTCCTGGAGAATGCCACTTCCTCTTGCGACCGCGCGCCGTTCACTCCCTGTTCGATGTCCTGCAGTCCGAACAGGCTGCGACGAGCCTCGCTGGCGGTCAGCGGGTAGTCCGTGCGGAAGTGGCCGCCGCGGCTCTCGCAGCGCGCCATGGCGGGCACGGCCAGCAGCAGCGCCGCGGTCGCGGCGTCGACGACGGCGGGATCGGTACTGGACCGGCGCTCGTCATCGAGCATGCCAATCGCGCGCGCCAGCCCCGCGGCGTCGCGCTCCACGCCCACGTCGGCTTCCATGACGCGCCGAACGCGCGACAGCGCCGCGGCAGCCGTGGCGGCCTCGGGGCGCCGCGCCATCCGGGGCGCGCGCGGGGCGTCCGGCGCCGGCCGCGGGCGCGATGCGATGTCGCGGGCCGCCCGCACGCCGAAGACGACCGCCTCCAGCAGCGAGTTGCTGGCCAGCCGGTTGGCGCCGTGCAGCCCGGTGCAGGCAGTCTCCCCGACCGCCCAGAGACCCGGGACGGTGCTTTGGCCGTCGATGTCCACCGCAATGCCACCCATATGGTAATGGGCAGCCGGCGCCACCGGCATGGGTTGGCGCGAGGGATCGATCCCGGCCCGGATACAGGACTCGTACACGGTCGGAAACGCGGTCGCGAACTTCGGACCCGGTGATCGCGTCGCGTCGAGGTACACGGTCTGGCCGGCCGCGCGCTGCCGGTGAATCGCCCTCGCCACGACGTCGCGCGGCGCGAGCTCCGCCAGCGGATGCACGTCGAGCATGAATCGCTCACCGGCCGAATCGACCAGCACGGCGCCCTCGCCCCGCAGCGCTTCGGTGGCCAGCGGCATCGGATCGATGCCGAGATCGAGGGCTGTCGGATGGAATTGCACGAACTCAAGGTCGGCCAGCAGGGCGCCCGCGCGCGCCGCCATCACCAGGCCGCTGGCGCGCGCACCCAGCGGATTGCTGGTGTGCCAATACAGGCCGCCGGACCCGCCGGTCGCCAGCACGATGGCGCTGGCCGAGAAGACCAGTTGCTCCCCGTCCCGCCGTGCCAGCAGTCCGGCCACGCGCCCGTCGACCACGAGCAACTCGTCGACGGAGACGTTCTCGAGCAGTGTGATCGACGGCGTGCGCCGCGCCGCATCGAGCAGCGCACGGGTCACTGTGTAGCCGGTCGCATCCCGGGCATGCACGATGCGGCGGCGGTTGTGCCCGCCCTCGCGGCCCAGCGCCAGGTGGCCGGCGGCGTCGCGGTCGAACCCTGCGCCGTAGCGCCGCAGTCGCTCGATGCACGCCGGCGCCTCGCGGGTGACCAGATCCACCACGCCGGGGACGCACAGCCCGTCGCCGGCCGTCACGGTGTCCGCCGCGTGCAGCGCCGGCGAATCGTCCGCACCGACCGCGGCGGCGATGCCACCCTGGGCCCAGGCGCTGGCCGTGTCCAGCCCAAGCGTGCCGCGGGAGAGCAGCAGCACCGGCAGCGGCGCCAGCTCCAGGGCGGTGACCAGCCCGCCCAGCCCGGCGCCGACGACGATGACCGGAGGCCGGCTCGGCGCCTTCACCCGTGGCTCCAGCCGACTTCGACCATGCGCTCCACCGCTCGCCGCGCGCGCCCTGCCACGGCCGCCGGAACGGTCACCTCGTAAGTCATGGTCTCGAGCGCGCGCCGGATTTTCGGCAGCGTGATGCGCTTCATGTGCGGGCAGAGATTGCAGGGACGCACGAACTCCACGTCCGGATTGGCCACCGCCACGTTGTCGCTCATGGAGCACTCGGTGATCAGCGCCACCTTGGCAGGCTTGCGGGTCGCCACGTAGTCACTCATCGCGGCGGTGGACCCGGCAAAATCGGCGACATCCACGACCGGCTTGTCGCACTCGGGGTGCGCCAGCACCTGCACCCCGGGGTGTGCCCGGCGCAGCTCGGCGATATCCGCCGGCGTGAACCGCTCGTGCACCTCGCAGCGCCCGTGCCAGGAGATGATCTCGACATCGGTCTGCGCCGCGACATTGCGCGCCAGATACTCGTCCGGCAGGAAGATCACGCGGTCGACGCCCAGCGATTCGACCACCTTCACGGCGTTGCCCGAGGTGCAGCAGATGTCGCTTTCGGCCTTCACCTCGGCGGAAGTGTTGACGTAGGTGACCACCGGGACGCCGGGATGCCGTGCCCTGAGCTCGCGCACGTCGGCGCCGGTGATGGAAGACGCCAGCGAGCAGCCGGCCCGCAGGTCCGGGATCAGGACGATCCGCTCCGGATTCATCAGCTTGGCCGTCTCGGCCATGAAGTGCACGCCGCACAGGACGATCACGTCGGCCTCGACGCGCGCCGACTCCCGCGCCAGCGCGAGGCTGTCGCCCACGATGTCCGCCACTGTGTTGAAAATTTCCGGCGTCTGGTAGTTGTGCGCCAGCACCACGGCGTTGCGCTCCCGCTTGAGACGCAGGATGGCATCGATGTGCGGCGCGTGGACCGGCCATTCCATTTCGGGAACGACCCTGCTCACCCGCTCATAGAGCGCTGCGGTGCGGCGCGCGACTTCTGGGGTGTAGTCGCTATCGACCATGCGGCTCGCCGGGACTGACATCTGGAGACTCCTTATGCTCGCCGTGAGTATAATCGTTGCCAAATAAGCGCCGGTCATTGCCGGCACCCTTATTCTACTTTTGTGTATAAGCCTGTCAAGCGGAACGTCCCGGGCGCACTGCCCGCCGGGCCGGACCGCTATAGTCTGCGGCCCGCTGCCGTGGAGTTGTTCCGATGCCCGCAGGACCGTCGCCCGCCCCGCGATCTGCGCTGGATCGCTTCCTGTCCATCATCGAGCGCGGTGGCAATGCCCTGCCCCACCCCACGACGCTGTTCGCCCTGCTGTCGCTCGGCGTGATCCTCATGTCCTGGGTCGCCGCGCAGATCGGGATGTCCGTCGAGCATCCCACGACCGGCCAGCTCGTCACGCCGGTGAACCTGCTGAGCCTGGACGGCCTGCATCGCATCCTCACCAGCCTGGTCACCAACTTCACCAGCTTCGCGCCGCTCGGCACGGTGCTCGTGGCGCTGATCGGGATCGGTGTGGCCGAGCACTCCGGGCTGATCGCCGCCGGCCTGCGCAGACTGGTGATGTCCGCACCGCGGCAGTTGCTGACGCCGATCGTGGTGTTCGCCGGCATCACGTCCAACATGGCCAGCGAGGTCGGCTACGTGCTGCTGGTCCCGCTCGCCGGGCTGATCTTCAAGGCCGCCGGGCGTCATCCCATCCTCGGCATGGCCGCAGCGTTCGCCGGCGTCTCCGGGGGTTACTCCGCCAACCTGCTGATCGGAACCATCGATCCGCTGCTGGCGGGCCTCTCCCAGGAAGCGGCGCGGATCGTCGCGCCGGGCTATACGGTGACGCCGGTCGCGAACTGGTACTTCATGATCGTGTCGACGCCGATGCTGACGCTGCTCGGCTGGTTCGTGACCGAACGCATCGTCGCGCCGCGCTTCGCCGGCTACCAGGGCGGCGACGACAGCGGCGACGACTCGATGGCGCGACCGGTCGATCACGCCGAGCGCCGCGGCCTGCGCTTCGCGTTGTTCGTCACCGTCGCAATGAGTCTGCTGCTGGTCTGGGCGGCGCTGCCCACGGGCTCGCTGCCCGGCGCCGGTTTCTTGCGGGATCCGCGCACCGGGGACCTGCTGAACTCGCCGTTCCTGAGCGGCGTAGTGGCCATCATCTTCCTCTACGGCGTGGCGGCCGGGATCGCCTACGGCATCGGCGCAGGCACCATCCGCAGCGACGCCGACGTCATCCGCGGCATGGACCAGAGCATGAGCACGCTCGGCGGCTATCTGGTGCTGTGCTTCTTCGCCGCCCAGTTCGTCGCGTTCTTCAACTGGACCCAGCTGGGACTGGTGTTTGCCGTCAACGGCGCCAGAGGACTCGAAGCGCTCGGTCTGCCCGCCATACCACTGTTCGTCTCGTTCATCCTGCTGACCGCGGCGGTCAACCTCTTCATGGGATCCGCCTCGGCGAAGTGGGCGCTGATGGCGCCGGTGTTCGTGCCGATGTTCATGCTCGTCGGCTACTCGCCGGAGCTTACCCAGGTGGCCTATCGGGTCGGCGACAGCGTGACCAACATCATCTCGCCGATGATGAGCTACTTCGCGCTGATCATCGCCTTCTTCCAGCGCTACGAGCCACGCGCAGGCATCGGCACGCTGGTCGCGACCATGCTGCCCTATTCGCTCGTGTTCTTCGTCGGATGGTCGGCGCTGTTCGCGGTCTGGCTCGCCGTCGGCCTGCCGATCGGTCCGGGCGCGCCGCTTGACTACGCCGCGCCAGCCGGCGCCGGCTGAGCAGCGGCACAGCCCGCGACCCGCACGCGATCGTCGGTCAGCTGCGTCGGGTGCGGCTGCGTGGCGCGCGCACCCGCAAACCGGGAGCGGAGCGCTCCAGCAGCGCTTCCCGCCGGAAGCGCACCAGCCGTGCCGGCCGCCCGCCGGTGCCCAAGGTCACCGCGCCGGTCTCCTCGACCAGGCCTTGCTGCTCGACCAGCCTGCGAAAGTTCGGCTTGTGCAGCTTCAGGCCGAGCAGCGCCTCGACCGTCTGCTGCAGCTGCAGCAAGGTGAACGCCGGCGGCATCAGCTCGAACACCACCGGCCGGTACTTGATCTTGCCCCTCAGCCTGGCGATGGCGGTGGCCAGGATGCGGCGGTGATCACCCGTCATCGGCGTGCCGCTGCCGGGATCCGGCGCGTCGCGGGAGACCGCCACGCCCTCCCGAAACGGCTCCGCCACCAGGCCGAGTTCGAAGGCCAGCTCGTAGCGATCGAGGACCCGGTCCTCGCTCCACGTGCCGCCGGCGAGGCCGAACGCCACGGCGAGGCGCTCCTCGCGCAGCTGGCGCTCGCCGCTGACCCGGGGCGCGCTCGCCCAGCGCTCGAGCTCGGGCGCCATCCGGTCGAGCACACCCGGCCGCCCGGAGCGCCAGTCCTCCCACGGGAAGTACCGGTACCAGTCCTGCCACGCGGAGGTCTCTCCCGCCCGCATGCGCGGCTCGCGGACCAGCGCGAGATAGCCGATGGACAGCACGCGCGAACGGCCCGCCGGCGCCGCGGCGCGCCGGCCCGCGTCGCCGAAGGTGTACAGCTGCTCGACGTAGCCCAGTGTCTGGCCGGTCTGCTGTTCCACCCAGGCGCGCAGGCCTTGCTCGAGCGTGCGATGTCCGGGTTCCAGCGGGCCGGAAGGAAGACTGTCGGATACCGCGGCATCAGCAGGCGGGACGGTGAGCACGCGCGGCTCGCCGTCGGTCACGGCGACGACCACCGCCGTCAGGTCCACCGCGACGGGATCGGCGGGATCGCGCGACGGCTTTTGCGTGCGTTGTTGCTTCATGGCGCCGGCCGAAGCGTAGCGCAGAGTCGCCTACACCTCCACGCGGGTAAGCCACGGCAGTTCCGTGTCGCGCCCGTCGAGTCGCAGTACGAAATCGAAGCGGTCGACGTCCGTGCACAGTTCGAAGTCGCTTTCGGGGGCCCAGTCCATCGCCGGATCGAAGAACTTCCGCGCCGAGGACGCCGGCCGCAGCGACTCGCGGACAGTCCCGACGGGGAACGACTCACCGCGCAGCCGGGCGCTCAACAGCGCAGCGCACAAGTCGTCCTCCGGGCATCGCTCGCGGGCCTCATGACCCATGCGCACCAGCGACACCTGCGACGCGCCACGGGCCTGCACATGCCGGCAGATCGCCGCCGCATTGACCAGGCTGCCGGTGATGACTTCCTCGGCGTCGAGCGCCGCGCACAGACCCTGGGTGCCGGCGTGTGTGGTGTGGACCAGCACCCGCCCGGCCAGGTCGATGGTCGACAGCAGCGACGGTGAATTGCCGAGGTCGAATCCGGGCAGCGGACGCGCATGCCGCTCGCCCGCGATCAGCCAGTCTGGATGCGCGATCTTGAGCGCCCGGGCCTGCTCGGCGTCCGCCACCGGATGGATCCGCGCGACGCCACGCTCGACGGCATAGCAGGCCAGCGAGAAGGCCCTGAACACGTCGATGACCACCGCGAGCCCGCGCGCCGCGGCGGCGCCGGCGACGAAATCGAGGGTACGGATCCGGGGCGTCATCGCGCCGCGTGCGCCGCGCGCAGCGCTGCAACCTGCTCCGTGGTGACGGCGGCCGCTCCATTGCCGAACTCGCGTCGCACATAGGTGATCACCGCCGCCAGCTGCTCGTCCGACAGCCAGGAAAACTGCGGCATGACGACCCTGCTGGTTGTCGGTGCGAGCGTCGGCGGCGGCGTGCCGAACATGATCCACGCGGTCAGCGCTTCCGCATCGCCTTGCACCGTCGCCGACCCCGGCAGCGCGACCTGCCCGCCTGAGAGCCCCTGGCCGTCGCGCTGATGACAGCCGGCGCAGTGCACCAGGTAAACGCGCGCCCCAGGATCAGCCTGGGCGGCTTGCTGCCCGGCAGGCTGTCCGCATGCGGCAAGGAGCGGTAATGCGAGGGTCAACGACAACAGGCGCGCGGCGCGCGCCCCGCGAACGCTGCGAGGCATCATGCGGGAGCAAGCGGCCGGGTTCAGCCCGACCAGGTGCGGACGCGACCGGTATCGATGTGCACGAAGTCGGACTTGCGGTAGTAGCCGACACCGCCGGCCTGCATGGACAGGGCCAGGTCGCGCAGCCGGTCCGTGCGATAGCCGACCAGGCGGACGTCGATCGCCTGGCCCTGCATGTGCAGGCTCTTGCGCGCCACGCCGTTCGACCGGGCGTTGAGCATGGCGTTCGTCACCGGTGAGCGGTAGCCGGAGATGATCTCGAATCGCGGCTCACGGCCGGCCAGGGCCGCCGAGTCGTGCAGCAGGTCGAACAGGCGCCGGTCGATGGCGGCAACCTCGCCGGAGCGGTGGTCGCGCAGCAGGTGGTTGAGCTGTCCCAAGGACTCCGCGCAATAGCTGCCGGCGCGGTAGTACTCGACCGACAGCTGCTCGCCGGTATGCGTGTTGAGCATCGACACGCTGCGCGCGGAGGTCATGCCGGCCAGCGCCCGGCCGGGGCCGGTCAGTGCAACGGCTGCAGGCACGCCGATCAGCAAGCCCTTGAGAAACCGGCGCCGGCTACGGACCGGCAACGAGTCGACAGATGTCATGCGGGAGCCGCCAGAGAACCGAGGGGGCGGTCAGGATTGCCACATTCGGCAAAAAAATCAAGGCTCCTGGTCACGCAAACGGCGACATCCGCCAGGCGGCGTCCAGTCGCGCCGAGCGCGGCGCAATGGATGGATCGAGGGCCGGCCGGTCAGCCGTTGACCACCAAGACGCGTGCGCGCGGGAAGAAATTGAAATCCGTGGCGGACGCCCAGGTGTAGGCGCCCATCTGCCGGCCGACCAGCACGTCGCCACTCTCCAGGAGGGGCAGCATCTGGTCCTCGACGATGACATCGATGCTGTCACAGGTGGGGCCCGCGAGCACGCTGTGATGCAGGGGACCCGGTCGCTCTACCAGTGGTGCGACGGGATAGCGCGCATGGTCGTACACCTGGCCGCTGAATGACCCATACAGGCCGTCGTCGAGGTAGTACCACCAGCGACCGTCACGAAACGCCCGGCCCATGACCGTAGTGAGCACGGTGCCGGCCGGGCCACAGACGAAACGGCCGGGCTCGGCGATGATCCGCACCCCGCCGGGCAAACTCCCGAGCGCGCGGCGGATGGGGGCGCAGAAATCCTCGATCGGAGTTGCACGCTCCAGATAGTCGATCGGAAATCCGCCGCCGATATCGAGCGTCGCGAGGTCCGCGAAGCCGCGCTCGCGCCCGGCACGCAAGAGCTCGGCACAGACATCGATGGCGCGGACCTTGGTCTCAGGCGACCGCGACTGCGACCCGACGTGGAACGACAGCCCGGAGACGCGTATCCCCAGACCCGCCGCCAGTTGCGCGAGGTCGAGCGCCGCCTCCGGGTCGCAGCCGAACTTGCGCGACAGGTCCACGACGGCCTCGCGGCTGCGGAAACTCACCCGGATCAGCAGTTCCGCGCGGTCGGCATACGCGGCGAACTTGCGGACCTCGTCCGGGTTGTCGACGACGAAGGTCCGCACTCCGTAGTCCAGCGCCGCGCGGATGTCGATGTCCCGCTTGATGGGATGGGTGTGGATGCACCGCGCCGGGTCGATGCCGGCTTGCCGCACCAGTTCCACCTCGCCGGTGGTGGCCAGGTCGAAACTGCTGCCCTCCCTCGCCAGCACCGCGACGACCTCGGGGTGTGGCAGCGGTTTCAGCGCATAGTGCAGGACCACGCCGGGCAGGGCGGCGGCCAGCGCACGGTACTGCGCCCTGACGATGTCGGCATCGACCAGCAGCAAGGGCGAGCCGAACCGTCGCAGCAGGGCCGCAAGGTCCGAGGCGCGATAGGGGGCGTGCAGGACGAGGCCGTCTGGCACTCCGTCGGAGCGTTCGGGGTCGGTCCGCGACAAGGGATTATCCGGCTCGGCAAACGCCGGATTCTAGGCCAAAGCCCGGCCGGCGCAAGCGAACCGGGGGCAAGCCAGTCAATGCGGTGGCGGGTCGCCCCGCCCGCCGGCCAGCGCATCGGGCTCGCGCACCAGCGGCGCGATCAACGCCAGCAGCCTGGCCAGCGCGCCGCGATTGGCACCGATCACCTCGAGCCCGCGCTGGCCAGCGGCACGCCGCCCGGCAGGGTCGTCGAACAACTCGATGACGGCCGCCGCGACGCCGCCGGCATCGGTGACGGTGCGTACCGCGCCGGCTTCGCACATCTTCCGGTAGATGTCCTCACCGTTGAAGTTGTGGGGACCGGTCAACAGCGGCAGGCCGAGCGCGGCAGGCTCGAGCAGGTTGTGGCCGCCGACGGTCACCAGGCTGCCGGCCACGAACGCCACATCGGCGGCGGCGTAGAGCTTGGTCAACTCGCCCATGGTATCGCCGAGCACGACCGGCACGTTCGCCGGGACACGTGCCGCACTGGAGCAGCTCACGAACGCGACCTGCCTGCGCGCGAGCAGCGCGCGCACCGCCTCGAAGCGGTTGGGGTGGCGCGGCACCAGCACCAGCAGGGCGCGCGGATGACGGTCGAGGACGCGTTGGTGCGCATCCAGGAGGATCTCTTCTTCCCCTTCGTGGGTGCTGCCGGCGACCCACACCGGACGATCGGGCGCATTGGTGTCGCGCCACTGCCGGCCGAGCGAGCGAACCTCGGGAGCCAGGTCGAAATCGAACTTGATGTTGCCGGTGACGTGCGTGCGCTCGCTGGCGGCGCCGATCGAGCGGAATCGCTCGGCGTCGGCGCCGCTCTGCGCCGCGATGACGATCCCGTGCGACAGCGTGGCCCGGAACAGCGGAACCAGGCGCCGATAGCGGCCAACCGAGCGCGGCGACACGCGGGCGCTGGCGAGCACCAGCGGCACCCGGCGGCGTCCGCATTCCGCGTACAGGTTGGGCCATAGCTCGGTCTCGAGAATGATGGCGAGACGCGGCCGGACCCGCTCGAAGAACCGCCGCACCGAGCCCGGCAGGTCATAGGGTACATAGCGGATCACCACGTCATCGCCGAACAGGGAGCGCGCCCGCGCGGCGCCGGTGGGCGTCACCGTGGTCAGCACCAGCGGTAGCTCGGGGTATTCAGCCCGTAGCGCCTTGACCAGCGGCGCAGCGGCCTGCACCTCGCCCACCGATACCGCATGCACCCAGATCGAATCACGACCCAGGCTGGCGCCGAGCCCGAAGCGTTCACCTAGCCCGGCGCGATACGCCGGGTCGCGCAGGCCGCGCCACAACTGCAGCAGGAATGCGATCGGCGCGGCGATGTAGATCAGGACGTTGTAAACGAGGCGCATGGGCTAAGCGGTGCGATCGTGAGCCGCGCGCAGCAGCGCGTAACCGGGCCGCCAGTCGGCCGCATGCGGGTTCTGGCCCGCGATCTTCGCGAGCGAGCGCGCCAGGCGCTCGATCGGCCCGTGGTGCCAGCGACCCGGCTCGCGCAGCCGCGCACGGTCGAAGTCGAGCAACCAGACCTCACCCTGCTGGCCCAGCATGATGTTGTGGGCGTTGAGATCCGGGTGCTCGACACCGGCGTGGTGAAAGCGCCTGATGCACCGCCCGACGCTGCACCAGTGCGCCTCGTCGAGGTCGCCCGCCAGCCAGGCCGCAGCCAGCGAGCGGGATCCCGGCAGGCGCAGGGTCACGAGCGACGCCTGGTATCCGAGGCCGCGCCGGATGTAGGCGGCCGCGACCGGCACGGGCACCGGCAAGCCCAGCTCCAGCAGCCTGCCCAGCAGGCGCAACTCGCGGAACGCGCGGTTGCGCGCTTCGCCCAGCCACAGGTAGCGGTCGCGGCTGAACCTTGCCACCAGCCCGCCGCGGCGATAGCGGCGCAACACCAGTTGTTGCGCACCATCGTCGAGAAAGAACACCGAGCCCCTGCCCCCGGCGATCTCGGTCACCTGGCCGCGCTCACGCCATACGGCGAGGTCGAACAGTCCGGCTGCGTTGCCGGTGCGGGTGGGGTCATATAGGATGGCGCCGCCGTCGGTGGCGATGCGCTCGAATCTCATGCCCGCCATCCTACAGTCACCGCCCCGTCACGTCTGTATCAACCGGTTGTCGGCAATCGGCGATACCTGCCATGTGCTGGCAGTGGTCCGCGCGCTGCAGCGGGCGTGGCCCGAGACGCGCTTCACCTGGATCATCGGGCGCGTCGAGGCACGCCTGATCGGTCTCGCCGGTGACATCGAGCTGCTGCCCTTCGACAAGCGGGGCGGCGTCGGCGAGTACCTGCGCCTGCGCCGCGAGCTGGCGACGCGCCGTTTCGACGCCCTGCTGCACATGCAGCTCGCCTTGCGGGCGAGCCTGGTGGCGCTGCTCGTCAAGGCACCGGTCCGGGTCGGGTTCGACCGGGCGCGTGCCCGCGAGGGCCAGTGGCTGTTCACCAATCGGCGCATTGCCGCCGGACCAGACGCACACGTCCTCGATACGCTGCTGCGCTTCGCCGATGCCCTGGGCGTCGCGCCCGGCGCGCCGCAATGGAACCTGCAGCTGCCCGACGAGGCCCTGAGCTACGCCGAGTCGGTCATTCCCGACGACAGACCGACGCTGGTGATCAGCCCGTGTTCCAGTCACGAGCTCCGTAACTGGCGTCCGGAACGCTATGCGGCAGTGGCGGATCACGCCGTTCGCGCGCACGGCATGCGCGTCGTGTTGACGGGCAGCCCGGCGCCCATCGAGCGGCGCATGGCCGACGCCATCCTGGCCGCCGCGCGTGAGCCGATCCTCGACCAGGTAGGCCGTGACACCCTCCCCCAGCTGCTGGCACTGCTCGGCCGCGCCACCGCACTGCTGACCCCGGACTCCGGACCCGCGCACATGGCCACCATGGTGGACACCCCCGTGCTCGGACTGTACGCCGCCACCAACGCCGCGCGCAGCGGCCCGTACCTCAGCCTGGAGTGGTGCATCAACCGCTACGACGCCGCTGCCCGGCGCTTTCTGGGGCGCGCCGCCAGCGAGATACCGTGGACCACCAAGATCGAGCGGCCGGGCGTGATGGATTTGATCGAGGTCGACGACGTCAAGGCCAGGCTCGATGCGCTGCTCGAGTCCCGCCCCGGGCAGCGGCCCATCCTATAATCCCCGTTCCCGCCAGTCCTCGCCGGAGCATCCGTGACCAACATCCTCGTGCCGGTATCGCCCGGCGAACTGCTCGACAAGGTGACCATACTGCGCATCAAGTCGCAGCGGATGTCCGACCCGGCCAAGCTCGCCAACGTGCGACATGAGCTCGAGTTGCTGGAGCGCACCTGGACGGAGGCCGGCCAGTCGTATCCCGAGCTCGACGCCGACGTCGCCGCGCTGCAGGCAGTCAACGAACGGCTCTGGGATATCGAGGACGATATTCGCGAGCAGGAGAGGCGGCAGGATTTCGGCGCCCGCTTCGTCGAGCTGGCGCGCGCGGTCTACTTCGAGAACGACGAGCGGGCCGCGATCAAGAAACGCATCAACACCGGGCTGGGCTCGAGGATCGTCGAAGAGAAGTCCTACCGCGACTACCGCAGCGGCCAGGCGCCGGCCTAGGACGCCCGGCTCTAGGACGGCTCGGCCGGGGCAGTCGCCAGGACTTTCGCGGTGACCGACGGGCCGTCCGGTCCGAGGCGGGCGATGAGACTGTGCTCCCCCACCGCATCCAGCCGCCAGGTGCCGGGCGAAACGACCCCATCCTCGCCAGATACGGCGGCAGCCGCCGAAATCACGGCGTCCGCGCCCACTTCGAACGTCACCTCCACGCCGGGAACCGGATTGCCGAAGCGATCCACGACCTGGAATCGCAGGTCCTGCGGCACGCTGTTTCCGGCGGCAACGGTCTGGTCGGCGCCGTCCACGAGCAGCAGCTGATCGGGCGCGCCGGGGCGGACGATGACCGTGGTGGCGAGCGGCGGCGCCGGGTCCAGGCTGGCGACCAGCTGATAGGAACCGGAGCGCGACCCGATGCTCCAGGTGGTGCGGGCGTAACCGCTCGCGTCCGTGATGGCGCTCGGCGGATCCACCTGACCACCCTCGGACGCCTCGAAGCGAACCTCGGCGCCCGCAACCGGATTTCCGAAAGCGTCCGTGGCCTCGACGCTGTAGGCGGGCAGCGACTCGGCGGGCGCCACCGGCTCAAAGCTGACGCCAGGAACCAGGCGCACGGCCGGGCCGGCGATGATCTGCACCGGCACCCGCGCCTGCCGCGCCCCGCTGCTGACCAACAGTTCGGTGGCGCCGGTGCGGCCGTTTGCCGTCACCAGGCCCCGCTCGGTCACGCTGGCGAGGTCCGGCGCAGCGAGGCGAAAGGTGAAGACCGACCCGCCGATCGCCTGCCCGGAGCGGTCGTTGGCCTGGACCACCACCTGCGCGGTATCGCCCGCAGTCATCACGAGGGCCGCCGGCACGGCGACGACCGTCGCAGGCTCCGCGACCGGGCTGGACGCAGTCGGCGCGCGCCCGCAGCCCGTCGCGAGCACGAACAGCAGTCCCATTGCGGCAACGCGTGACACCTGCATGAATGGTAGCTTGACAGCATCTTCGGCGGGTCGGCAATGTCCGGTGATGAAACGATGCTTGCATGCGGTGCTTGCGGTCCTGCTGTGCTGGCTGCCGCCGCTCGCCGCCCAGGAGGCGCCGCCCGCCGTCGCGGCGGAGCGGGAAACCCTCCCGACTTTCGATCCGGTGCCGGTACGCTTTCGTGGCGAGGTCCTGTTCGAGATTCGCGCGCCGATCGGCGGCCTGGACCCGGCGCAACGCGCGGCGGCGATCGCCGGCAGGATCGCGGCCGCCGCCGGCCAGCCCAGCGACGCGCTGAACAGCATCCGCATCGAGCGCAGCGCGGACACCCACGACATCTACGTCGGCGAGACATTCATCGCCAGCATCACGGATCTCGATTCGCGGCCGCTCGGCCGCACGCGTGAACAGCTGGCCGCCGATGTCACCTGGCGCTTGCGCGATGCCTTGGCGGTGGAGTTCGAGAGCCGCTCGCTGGCCAGCCTGCTGCGGGCGACCGGCATCGCCACCGTCGAGACCCTCCTGTTCGCGCTGGCCGGCGCCCTGCTGTGGCGGCGCGGCCGGCGACTCGAGCAGCGCGTGCGCGAACGACCACCCGCCGAGGTCCGCCCCCTCCGGCTGCGCGGCGTGGAGATCGTTTCGTCCCAGCAGCGGATCGAATCGACGGCCGGGTTGCTGGCAGCCGCGCGGGTCATCCTCCTGCTCGTCCTGGTCGCGGCCTGGGCCGGCATCACGCTCGCGCTGTTTCCGTGGACCCGTGGATTGTCGGCGGCAGCAGGTCGCGAACTGCTGGCCGCGGTCTCGGTCGTGGTCACCGCGCTGCTGAGCTACCTGCCGAACCTGGTCTACATCATCCTGATCGCGCTGGTGACACGTGCGCTGCTGAGGGTGGCCAAGTTCTTCTTCGTGCGGATCGAGCTCGGACAGATTCACCTGCCCGGCTTCTTTCCGGAATGGTCCGACCCGACCTACCGCATCGTGCGTTTCATGGCCATCGCCCTGGCCATCGTGGTGATGTACCCGTATCTGCCGGCGTCCCAGTCCACCGCCTTCCAGGGGGTCTCTGTGCTGGTAGGCGTGCTGGTGTCGATCGGGTCTGCATCCGCCCTGGCAAACATGGTGGGCGGGCTCGTGATCACCTATATGCGTTCCTTCAAGCCGGGCGACCGTGTCCGGGTGGGCGATACCGAGGGAGACGTCGTGTCGCGCGATGCCTTCGTGGTCAGGATCCGCACCGTCAAGAACGTCGAGGTCACGGTGCCCAACTCGCTGGTCCTGTCCACACACCTGATCAACTACACCGCGGCGGCGAAGGCGGAAGGCCTGGCCCTCCACACCGTGGTGACCATCGGCTATGACGTCCCCTGGAGGAAGGTGCACGAACTGCTGCTGGCCGCGGCCGCGGGCACCAGGGGTATCGAGAAGTTCCCTGCGCCGTTCGTGCTGCAGAAGTCGCTGGACGACTTCTTCGTGAGCTACGAGCTGAATGCCTATACCCGTGATGCCGCCGGCATGGCCGGGGTCTACTCCGACCTGCACGCCGCGATTCTCGACGAGTTCTTCGCGGCAGGGGTGGAGATCATGTCGCCGCACTACGCCGCGCAGCGGGACGGCAACCGGGCCGCCATGCCGGCGGAGAGCCTGCCGGCGGGCTACCAGGCACCACGTTTCGGCATCGATCTGCTGCGCGGCCCGAAGCCGGCGGGCTGAGCTGCGGCGGGTCAGCCAGTCAGGAAATACTCGGCGCTGCAGTACGGGCACTTGGCCCAGCCCGTTGCCTCGATCGCCAGATAGACACGCGGATGGGAGTTCCACAGCTCCATGCCCGGCATCGGGCACGCCAGCGGCAGGTCCGCCCTGGTGACCTCGTAGCGGTTCTGCGCGTTGGGTTGCAGGGGCGCGTTGCGCGATGTCTGAACGCTGGGCACGGAAGACTTCCCTGGTCGAGTGCGCCATTATAGCGAGGCAGGTTCCTCGGCCGCGACCATCACCTGCTGCCAGATCTGCTGGACGCGCTCCCGCCCGGCCGAAAACGGCGCGGCATCGGCCAGCGGTGGCTGCTCCTCCAGGGCCAGGCGATGGGTCGCCTGGCGCAGACGCCGGTAGCAGTCGACCAGATCGTCGATGACCCCGTGGTCGACCAGCGCCGCCGAGCCCACCGATTCGAGCTGGCGGATGGTGTCGGAGAACGTCACCAGCGGCGGGTAATCGCGCGCCCAGCGCAGCACCCAGTACTGGGCGAGGAACTCGATGTCGGCCGTGCCGCCGGGATCCTGCTTGAGGTCGAACTGCCCCTGCCCCGCCCGGCCCAGCTCGGCCCGCATGCGTTCGCGCATCGCCCGCACGTCCTCGCGCAGCGTGTCGCGGCGGACGTGATTCATCAGCACCTCGCGGCGGATGCGCTCGAATTCCTCCCGCACCGACGGGTCGCCGGCGACCGAGCGCGAATGCAGCAGCGCCTGGTGCTCCCAGGTCCACGCCTCGCTCTGCTGGTACTCGGCGAATGCGCCGACGCTGGTGACCGTCAGCCCGCCCTTGCCGCTCGGGCGCAGGCGCATGTCGACCTCGTAGAGCCTGCCCGCGGCGGTGTGCACCGTGAGCAGGTGCACGATGCGCTGCCCGAAGCGCGTGAAGAACACGGCGTTGTCCACAATCCGCGGCCCGGCGGTCTGCTGCACGGGACCGGCGGAGTCGTGCAGAAACACCAGGTCCAGGTCGGACGCGTAGCCAAGCTCCCAGCCCCCGAGCTTGCCGTAGCCGATCGCCGCAAGACCCGCATGCCGCAACTCGCCTTCCGCGCCACACAGCGGCGCGCCGTGCACGGCCACGGTCTGCTCCCAGGCCATGCGGACCGCGCGCTCGAGAATCAGCTCCGCGACGTCGGTCAGGCGGTCGCTCACCTGCATCAGCGGCAGGCGGCCCGTCAGGTCCAGCAGCGCGACCCGAAACCGCGCCGCCCGCCGGAAGTGGCGGAGCGCATCGATCTGTCGCTCCAGGTCGTCCCCCGCGTGTGCGAGACGCGCGTCGAGCTCGGCGCCAAACTGCGCCCGGTCGGGCAGCGTCTCGAAGACGCGCTCGTCGATCAGCTCGTCGAGCAGGATGGGAAAGGCCGCGACCTGGCGCACCAGGAACTCGCCGTGGCGGCAGACCTCCACGAGGCGCTCCATTGCCGCGGGGTTCTCGCTGAGCAGGGCCAGGTAGGAGGTGCGTCCGCCGATCGACTCGATGATCCGCCGCAGTCGCGCGAACAGGATGCGCTGCGGATCTCCGGCCGGCGCCTCGACCCCGGCCGCCTCGTCGATGGCCGATATCGCCCGCAACAGCAGTGGCACCAGCGCCGCCAGACGGCGGCGGCCGTGCTCGTCGAGACGCTGGAAGTACGTCGTCGAGCGGAAATCGAGCAGTTCCTGCGCCAAGCCCTGCGGATCGGCGAGCGCAAAGGACTGCAGATCGGCAGCGACGCTGGCGGGTCGCGGTTCACGTGCCCACAGACTGGCCAGGCCAGCGGCGGGCGCACTGCCTGGGTCAGCCGCAGGACCGAACACCACGTCGTTGAAGTGCCCGGACACCGCGGTTCGCACAGCTTCGAGGCGACCCTGGAAGGCGGCCCAGTCGTCGAACAGCATGGCCGCGGCCAGCCGCTCCTGGCCAGACCGGTCCTCCGGCAGGCGGTGCGTCTGGGCCTCGGCGACCATCTGCAGCCGGTTTTCCGTGCGGCGCAGGAACCGGTAGCACTCCGCAAGCTCGGCCACCGCTGCCGGCGACAGCAGTTTCGCGCCTTGCAGCAGCGGCAGTACCGACAGCAGCGAGGCGGTCTGCAGCCGGCGTTCGCTGCCGGCGCGAATCAACTGCATGGCCTGCACGACGAACTCGATCTCGCGGATCCCGCCGGGACCCAGCTTGATGTTGTCCTGCAGGTCACGGCGTGCGACTTCCCGCTCGATCATCTGCTTCATGTCGCGCAGGGACTCGAATACGCCGAAGTCGAGGTAGCGCCGATAGACGAACGGCCGAACCACTTCGTCGAACAGACCGGCATAGGCGTCGACACCGGTGATCGCGCGGGCCTTGACGTAGGCGTAGCGTTCCCAGTCGCGACCATGCTGCTGCAGGTAGTCCTCGAACGCGCCGAAGCTCGCCACCAGCGGCCCCGACTCCCCGAAGGGCCGCAGCCGCATGTCGACCCTGAAGACCTGGCCATCGACGGTGGGCGCATCCAGCAGGCGAATGAGGGTCTGGCCCAGTCGAGTGAAGTATTCCTCGTTGGCCACCGGGCGCCGGCCGTCGGTTTCACCCGACTCGGGGAAGAGGAAGATCAGGTCGACGTCAGACGAGAAGTTGAGCTCGCGTCCGCCGAGCTTGCCCATGCCGAGCACGACCAGATCGAGGGGCGCGCCGCCGGCGGACCGCGGCATTCCAAAGCGTTCAGCAAGCGCGCGAACCGCGAAAGCCTGCGCCGAGCCGATGGCGGCGTCGGCCAGGTCGGAAAGCTCGGCGAGCGTCTCATCGAGCGAGGCGGTCTCGGTCAGGTCCCGCCAGGCGATGCGCACGGACTCGCGCCGCCTGAGCCGGCGCAAATCGCGCATGTAGGCCGCCTCATCGCCCGCCGTCTCCAGCAGCGCATGGGCCATGGCCCGCAGCTCCCCCGGGCGACGTCCGCGCTGCAGTTCCCCGGACCCAGCCAGCGACTCCAGCATCTCGGGATCGCGCTCGGCGCTCTCGGCGACGAAATCGCTGAGCGCGAACACCCGCGTGCAGTGGGCGCGCAGCGCCTCATCGAGCAGCCTGCCGCCCGCCTCCTCGAACCGCCGCAGCGCGCTCGAGCCTGCTGCCCGCAGCGCCTCTGGCAGTGGCGGCAGGTCGCGGCCGGCCGGCGCCGCCTTGACGCTCACCGGCGGTTGACCAGCCACAGGCCGATCACGCAGAGCGCGAGACCCGCCAGATTGGAAGGCGACAGTCTTTCGCGGAAGAACGCGATGCCGATGGCGATCAGCAACAGCGCTGCGGCCGACTGGGTGACGACCTGCGCGAGGCTGACCTCGAAGCCCGAGCGGTAGAGGATCAGGAAGCCGAGGTCCAGCGCGATGATCGCCAGCGCCAGCGCCGCGACGGTCCAGTTCAGGCGCGAGAAGGACTCGCGCAGCGTCACCGGCTCCGGCAGCAGCCAGGCACCGAGGCCGAGCAGCGCGGCGACGCACCCATAGGTCAGCGCCAGCGATAGCAGGGGATTCACGTTCGCGGGGGTCAGCTTGAGGACGACGTGGTAGCCGACGGTGCCGGCGACGGCCAGTGCTAGCCAGGCGAATTGCATTGCGGGGCGCTCACGCGAGACTGAGCCGGGATGGTAACCCAAGCGCGGGGAGGCGCCAGACCTGCCCCGGGCGCCTGCCGCAAAAAGAAAAGCCCCGCCATGGCGGCGGGGCTTCTCGTTCGAACGGGCGTCCGAGCGGGCGTTTACATGCCCATGTCGCCCATGCCACCCATGCCACCCGGCATCGGCGCATGATCGTGCTCCTTCTTCGGAGCCTCGGCGATCATCACCTCGGTCGTCAGCAGCAGGCCCGCCACCGAGGCGGCGTTCTGCAGCGCCAGGCGCGTGACCTTGGTCGGGTCCAGGATGCCCATGGCCAGCATGTCGCCATACTCGCCGGTGGCGGCGTTGTAGCCGCTGCTGCCCTTGCCCTCGCGGACCTTGGCCAGCACCACCGAGCCGTCCTCGCCCGCGTTCTGCACGATCTGCCGCAGCGGCTCCTCGATCGCGCGGTGCAGGATGCGGATACCGACGTTCTGATCGGCGTTGACGCCGACCAGCTTGTCGAGCGCCTTCTGCACGCGGACCAGCGCCACGCCGCCGCCCGGCACCACGCCTTCCTCGACGGCCGCACGCGTGGCGTGCAGGGCGTCCTCGACGCGGGCCTTCTTCTCCTTCATCTCGACCTCGGTCGCGGCGCCGACCTTGACCACCGCCACGCCGCCGGAGAGCTTCGCAACGCGCTCCTGCAGCTTCTCGCGGTCGTAGTCGGAAGTCGCTTCCTCGATCTGGCGGCGGATCTGCTCGACCCGGCCCTTGATCTCGGAGGCCTTGCCGGCGCCGTCGATGATGGTGGTGTTTTCCTTCTCCACCACGATCTTCTTGGCGTTGCCCAGGTCGTTCAGCGTCGCCTTCTCCAGCGACAGGCCGACTTCCTCGGAAATCACGGTGCCGCCGGTCAGGACGGCGATGTCCTGCAGCATGGCCTTGCGGCGGTCGCCGAAGCCCGGCGCCTTGACGGCCGAGACCTTGACGATGCCGCGGATGGTGTTGACGACCAGGGTCGCCAGCGCCTCACCCTCGACGTCCTCGGCGATGACCAAGAGCGGCCGGCCGGCCTTGGCGATGCCCTCCAGCAGGGGCAGCATCTCGCGGATGTTGGAGACCTTCTTGTCGTACAGCAGGATCAGCGGGTTCTCCAGCTCGCAGGTCTGGTTCTGCTGATTGTTGATGAAGTACGGGGACAGGTAGCCGCGGTCGAACTGCATGCCCTCGACCACGTCGAGCTCGTTCTCGAGGCCCGAGCCTTCCTCGACCGTGATCACGCCTTCCTTGCCGACCTTCTCCATCGCGTCGGCGATGGTCTTGCCGATGCTCTCGTCGCTGTTCGCCGAGATCGTGCCCACCTGCGCGATGGACTTGGAGTCCTTGCAGGGCTTGGACAGCTTCTTGAGCTCATCGGTGGCCGTGGTGACGGCGAGGTCGATGCCGCGCTTGACGTCCATCGGGTTGATGCCCGAAGCGACGGCCTTCATGCCTTCGCGGATGATGGCCTGGGCCAGGACGGTGGCGGTGGTGGTGCCGTCGCCGGCCTCGTCGGAGGTCGCCGAGGCGACTTCCTTCACCATCTGCGCGCCCATGTTCTCGAACTTGTCCTCCAGCTCGATCTCCTTGGCGACCGAGACGCCGTCCTTGGTGACGGTGGGGGCGCCGAAGCTCTTCTCGAGGACCGCGTTGCGGCCCTTCGGGCCGAGCGTGGCCTTGACGGCGTTGGCGAGCACGTTGACGCCGCGGACCATACGGCTGCGGGCGTCATCGCTGAAACGAACTTCCTTTGCGGGCATTGCTGATTACCTCTGAATTCTGTGTTGGGTACTGGCGGCTTACTTTTCGATGACGGCCATGATGTCTTCCTCGCGCATCACGAGGAGATCTTCGCCGTCGACCTTTACTTCGGTACCGCTGTACTTGCCGAAGAGGATCTTGTCGCCAGCCTTGACGTCGAGCGGACGGACGTTGCCACTCTCGAGGATCTTGCCCTTGCCGACTGCAATGATCTTCCCGCGGATGGGCTTCTCGGCTGCCGTGTCGGGGATCACGATGCCACCCGGCGACTTGCGCTCTTCTTCTTCTCGCTTGACGATCACTCGGTCATGAAGCGGACGGATCTTCATGGAACAACACTCCTTGGATATCACTTGTTCGGGTAGTGGCCGGATTCGGCGAACGCTGTTAGCACTCGCCCCGGTTGGCTGCTAATAATAGGGCCGCGCCGGCCGAATTCAAGGGCTGTCGCCGGCCGCCCGCTCCGGCCGAGGCCCTGGAAGGGTCCTGATCGCTTAACATAACCCCATGACTCCACGATACTTTATGGTGATCAGCACGGCGCCTGACGAGGCCGTCGCACGGGACCTGGCGCGCCGGATCGTCAGCGAGCGACTCGCCGCCTGCGTCACGCAGGTGCCCGGCGTCCGCTCGACCTATTTCTGGGAGGGAAAACTGGAGGAATCCGCGGAAGTGTTGCTTCTGTTCAAGACAACGGCGGAGCAGGTCGCTACCCTCTCGGCCCGGATCGAGTCCCTGCACCCGTATGACGTGCCCGAAGTGGTCGCCATCGGTATCGATCGGGGGTCGGAACGTTACCTTGCCTGGGTCGGTCAGAGCGCTGGGCCGTTGTCGGACTAGTGGCTCGAGAGAGCGGAAACCATGATGAAGACCTTTGCGCGCCTTCTGGCCACCCTGGTGGTCCTGCTGCCCGCCGCCGCCGGGGCGCAGGGCCTGTTGGGCCTGTCCAGCAACGACGACTTCCTGCCGCCCGATGAGGCATTCCGCTTCTCCGCCATGGCGACGGCAGCCGACGCGGTCTCGCTGACCTGGGAGATCGAGGACGGCTACTACCTCTACCGGCACCGTGTCGCCGCCAAGACCGATACCCCCGGGGTCGAGCTCGGCGCCGTACAGTTGCCGGACGGCAAGAAGAAGACCGACGAGTTCTTCGGCGACGTCGAGGTCTACTACAAGCGACTCGACGCGCTGGTGCCCATCAGCCAGGCCACAGGGCGCGACGTCGAGCTCAAGATCACCTACCAGGGCTGCGCCGATGCCGGCCTGTGCTATCCGCCGATCACGAAGACGGTTGCGGTAACGCTGCCGCCGGCGGGCGCATCGGCGGCCGTCGCTTCGGGCAGCGGCGGCACCACGGTCGCGGAACAGGACCGGCTGGCGAGCCTCATCGCGCAGGGCAACCTGCTGCTGGTGCTCGGCGCGTTCTTCGTGATCGGACTCGGGCTCGCGTTCACGCCCTGCGTGCTGCCGATGATCCCGATCCTGTCCGGGATCATCGCCGGCCAGGGTGCCGGCGTGACCACCACCCGCTCGTTCATGCTGGCGCTGATCTACGTGCTCGGCATGGCGCTGACCTACGCGATCGCCGGCGCCGCGTTCGCCGCCGCGGGCCAGCAGGTCCAGGCGGTGTTCCAGCAACCGTGGATCATCGTGCTGTTCGCACTGCTGTTCGTGGCGCTGGCGCTGGCGATGTTCGGCCTGTACGACCTCGCCCTGCCGGCCGGCCTGCAGACCAGGTTGTCGGCCGTCTCCGGCCGGCAGCGCGCCGGCACTTTCGCCGGCACGTTCCTGATGGGGGCGCTGTCGGCGCTGGTGGTCACCGCCTGCGTCGCGCCGGCGCTGGTGGGCGCGCTGGCCTTCATCAGCCAGACGGGAGACGTGCTGCGCGGCGGCCTCGCGCTGTTCGCGCTGGCGCTCGGCATGGGTGCGCCGCTGCTGCTGGTCGGCGCCGCGGGCGGCAAGCTGCTGCCCGCCGCCGGCGCCTGGATGGACAAGGTCAAGGCGCTGTTCGGCGTGATGTTCCTGGGCGTCGCCGTGTGGATGCTGTCGCGCATCCTGCCGGAGGCGCTCACGCTGGGCCTGTGGGCCCTGCTCGCCTTCGTGGCCGGCTTCTACTTCGGTGGCTTCAGCCGCGAACCTGACGGCGCGCCGGCGCGCGTCGGTCCGCTGACGCGCGGCCTCGGCCTGTTCGCCATGGTCTACGGCGTGATCATGCTGGTCGGGGCCGCCGCCGGCGGTCACGACCCGCTGCAGCCGCTCAAGGGCACGGCACTGCTGGGTGGCGGCGGCGGCTCGGCGGCGGGTCCCGTCGCCGAGCAGCTGCCATTTCGCTACGTCGCCAGCGTCGCCGACCTGGACCGGGAGATCAGCGACGCCGCCGCGGCCGGCCGCCCGGTGATGCTGGATTTCTACGCGGACTGGTGCGTGTCCTGCAAGGAGATGGAGAAGTACACCTTCTCCGATCCCGGCGTGCAGCAGCAGCTCGCACCGTTCGTGCTGCTGAAGGCCGACGTCACGGCCAACAATGACGCCGACCAGGCGCTGCTGAAGCGCTTCGGGATATTCGGCCCGCCGACCACCGCCTTCTTCGGCACCGGTGGCAGCGAGTGCACGAACTTCAGGCTGGTGGGATTCGTGGCCGCGCCGGATTTCCGCAGCCACCTGACCAAGTTCGCCGAGGAGTGCCGCGCGTGAGCAAGCCGTTCTGGAGCGCCGGCCTGGTCGTGGCCGCCATCGCGGCAGCCGCGGCGGGATACCTGTTCGGGCGTGAAGCCAAGTCGCCGACCCCGCCGCCGCCGCCGGTCGCCGAGACCCAGGCGATACCGGAGCTCAGGCCGATCTTCTCGCTGGAGGACACGAGCGGCACGCCGACGTCGATCACGAAGTGGGACGGCAAGCCGCTCATGATCAACTTCTGGGCGACCTGGTGCGCGCCCTGCCGGCGGGAGATCCCGCTGCTGAATACGCTGCGGGCGGAGTACGCCGGCAAGGGCTTCGAGGTGGTCGGAGTGGCCGTCGACTTCCGCGATGACGTGCTGCGCTACATGGAAACCACGCCCATCGACTACCCGGTGCTGATCGGCGAGCAGGCCGGTCTCGACGTCGTGAAGGCTTTTGGGCTCGCGCAGACCGGCTTTCCGGTCACCGTGTTCACCGACCGTGGCGGGCGCATCGTGACCGTGCACGTCGGGGAATTGCACCGCGAGGAAGCGGACGTGATACTCGGCGCGGTGGAGGACCTGGAGGCCGGTCGCACCGACCTCGACAGCGCGCGCACCGCCATTCGCGCCGGCCTGGCGGCCACCAAGCCCGGCTGAAGCGACGATCTGTAGCGATCTGCGGGCTAACGGCAGCGATCAGGTCGCCAATCGACCCCAAGTAGACAAATTCGCCTCGCTCCGGTTGAATGCCGGCAGGGGCCGCTCTGCGGCACGACCGCGTGAGCGCCGGATGCCGCGAATTCTTCTCGTCAATGGGCCGAATCTCAATCTCCTGGGCACGCGGGAACCGTCCCATTACGGTGCCGCCACGCTGCCGGAGATCGAGCGGCGTCTCGGCGAACTGGCCGCCCGCCGCTCGGCCGAGCTGGAGTGCTTCCAGAGCAATGCCGAGCACGAGCTGGTCGAGCGCATCCAGCGCCTCGCCACCGACCCGGTCGACTTCGTCCTGCTGAATCCGGGCGCCTTCACGCACACCAGCATCGCGCTGCGCGACGCACTGCTCGCGGTCGCCGTGCCGTTCATCGAGGTGCACCTGTCCAACGTGCATGCCCGCGAGCCGTTTCGCCGGCATTCCTACTTCTCCGACGTGGCGGTCGGCAGCATCGTCGGCCTCGGCGCGGCCGGCTACGAGCTCGCGCTGACCGCGGCGCTCGACCAACTGAAAGAAAAGAATTCCCAGGGGAGCAGAGTCTGATGGACATCCGCAAGGTCAAGAAGCTGATCGAACTGCTGGAGGAATCCGGCATCGCGGAGATCGAGATCTCCGAGGGCGAGGAATCGGTACGCATCAGCCGCTACCCGCAGGGCATGACCGTGGCCCAGGCGCCGATGATGCCCGCGATGTCCGCACCGGCCGCGCCGCCGGCCGCGCCCGCGCCAGCCGCCGCGCCCGCGCCAGCCGCCGCCGCGGCGTCGGTCGACAACAGCATCACCGCGCCGATGGTCGGTACGTACTACGCCTCGCCAGCGCCAGGAGCCAAGCCGTTCGTGCGAGATCGGCGAGTCGAGTCAAGGTCGGGCAGGTGCTGTGCATCATCGAGGCGATGAAGATGATGAACCAGATCGAATCGGAGAAGGACGGCAAGATCGTCTCCATCCTGGTACGCAATGGCGAGCCGGTCGAATTCGGCCAGCCGCTGTTCGTGATCGAGTGACGGGCGCCCCCGATGCTCGACAAGATCGTCATCGCCAATCGCGGCGAGATCGCGCTGCGGATCCTGCGCGCCTGCCGCGAGCTCGGCATCAAGACCGTGGCGGTGCACTCGACCGCGGACCAGAACCTCAAGCACGTGCTGCTCGCCGACGAGACCGTCTGCATCGGTCCGGCGCAGGCCAAGGACAGCTACCTGAACATGCCGGCCATCATCAGCGCCGCCGAGGTCACCGACTCGGTCGGCATTCACCCAGGCTACGGATTCCTGTCCGAGAACGCGGACTTCGCCGAGCGGGTCGAGCAGAGCGGCTTCATCTTCGTCGGGCCGCGCAGCCGAGACCATCCGGCTGATGGGCGACAAGGTGTCCGCCATCCAGGTCATGAAGCAGCACGGCGTGCCCTGCGTGCCGGGCTCGGACGGACCACTGCCCGAAGACAACGAGGAGTGTTTCCGGATCGCCCGCGAGATCGGCTATCCGGTCATCATCAAGGCCTCCGGCGGCGGCGGCGGGCGCGGCATGCGCGTCGTGCACACCGAGGCCACGCTGCTCAACGCCATCAATGTCGCCAAGGCGGAGGCGCAGGCGGCCTTCGGCAACGACATGGTCTACATGGAGAAATTCCTCGAAAAGCCGCGGCACATCGAGTTCCAGGTGATCGGCGACAACTACGGCAACGTGGTCTCGCCTCGGCGAACGCGACTGCTCGATGCAGCGCCGGCACCAGAAGGTCATCGAGGAGGCGCCTGCGCCCGGCATCACCGACGCGCAGCGGCGCGAGATGAGCGAGCGGGTGTGCGGCGCCTGCGCGGCGGTCGGCTACCGCAGCGCCGGCACGCTCGAGTTCCTGTACGAGGACGACGAGTTCTACTTCATCGAGATGAACACGCGCGTGCAGGTGGAGCACCCGGTGACCGAAGCTGGTGACCGGCGTCGACATCGTCAAGCTGCAGTTGCGGATCGCCGCCGGCGAACCGCTGCCCTTCAAGCAGGAGGACGTGGTCATCCGCGGCCATGCGATCGAATGCCGGATCAACGCCGAAGACCCCAAGACCTTCGTGCCCTCGCCCGGCCCGATCAAGCTGTGGCACCCGCCGGGCGGGCCGGGGATCCGCGTGGACAGCCACATCTACAGCGGCTACTACGGTGCCGCCCTACTACGATTCGCTGATCGGCAAGATCATCGCTTATGGTGAATCGCGCGACGTCGCGATCGCACGCATGCGCAACGCGCTGTCGGAGATGGTGATCGAGGGCATCAAGACGAATACCCCGCTGCACCAGGAAATCTTCAATCACGCCGCGTTCCGCCAGGGCGGACTCGACATCCACTACCTCGAGCGCCGCCTCGGCCTGAAGTGAGCGGCCGGTCGCCGGCCTGACATGGATCACTTCCAGATCACGGCCGAGCTCGACCGGGAGGCGGCTGCCGCGGCCGAGGAGGCCTGTTTCGCGCTGGGGGCCGTCTCCGTCACGCTGGCGGACGCCGCGGACGATCCGGTGCTCGAACCCGCGCCGGGCGCCGTGCCACTCTGGCCGCGCGTGCGGCTGAGCGCCCTGTTTCCCGCCGACGCCAACCCCGTGGACCTGACGTCGGAGGTGGCCCGGCAGCTGCATCTCGAGCCGGCGCTGCTGCGGGGCGAGTCCGTCGCGCCCCGCGACTGGGAACGCGAATGGCTCAAGGACTTCCGGCCCATGCGTTTCGGCCGCCGCCTGTGGATCTGCCCGGGCGGCCAGCCGGCGCCGGCCGAGCACGCTGTGGTGCTGGAGCTCGACCCGGGACTCGCCTTCGGCACCGGCACGCACGCCACGACGGCGCTGTGCCTGGAATGGCTCGACCAGTCGGACCTCGACGGCAAGACCGTGCTCGACTATGGCTGCGGCTCCGGCATCCTCGCGCTCGCGGCACTGCGACTGGGCGCCCGCACTGCAACGGCCGTCGACATCGATCCGCAGGCACTGATCGCGAGCCGCGACAACGCGCTGCGCAACGCACTCGACGACCGCCTGACGATCGCTGCGGCCGCCGACCTCGAACAACGACCGCACGCCGTGGTGCTGGCCAACATCCTCGCCGGCCCCCTGATCGACCTCGCGCCGGCACTTGCCGCGCTGACGGCGCCGTCGGGCGACATCGTGCTGGCCGGCATGCTGGACGAACAGGCGCCTGACGTGGCACTGGCGTATCGTCCGTGGTTTGATATGCGGGTATTCGCGACCCGCGACGGCTGGACCGTACTGGCTGGCCGACGGGTCGCCGGGTAAATCTCGTGTATACCCAGTGTCCAGACTGTGGGACGGTGTTCAGGGTGACGGCGGAGGCGCTGCGGGTCGCACATGGGACGGTCCGCTGCGGCATCTGCTCCGCCAGCTTCAATGCGCTCGACTTCCTCAGCGAGCGCCCGGTGTCCCGGCCGATGGAACACCTGCCGGCCGACGACACCATCACGGTGGAGGAATTCACCGACAGCGAGATCATCGAGTTGTCGACCGCCGCGGATGCCATCGCCGGCGACAACGTCGGCGTCATCGATCTGAGCGGCATGGACAGCGGCGACGCCGAGCCGGACTCCGCACTCGACGACCTGCCGGACAGCGCGCTCGAGTTTCACGGCACGAGTGAGGACCTCGATCGCCTGTTCCTGCAGGAGGCGGACGACGGCCCTCGCAAGGCGTCCGGCTCGAGTCCGGGCGAAGCCGAGGACCTGGGGCAGGCCATCGCACGCATCACCAGCGCCGACCTGCGCGGTATCGAGGTCGTCGAGCAGCGTCTGCCGGGTCTCGTGACCGATGACGCGGCCACCCCCGATATCGACCCCTCGCAGATCGCCGCCGTGCTGGCGTTCCGCCCACGCGGCGAGCCGGCCGGGTCCGAGGCGCGGGGCCCGGCGGCGGCAGCAGCCGACCGAGTAGACGATCAGGCGCCGTTTCTCGGGCTAGAGGACGGCGCGGTCGCCGGCGACCTGGAGCGCACCGACGAGTTTCCGATACTCGTGCTGGACGAGGACGAGGACCGGCCGGAGTTCGTCGACCCCGATGCCGCGCACGCCGCGGGCCGGGCGTCCGGCGCCGCGCCCGGGCGGAAGGACCACCGGGACGCCGAGCACGAGACGGTCATCCCGATGCCCCGCGCGTTCCACCGGCCGGCACCGTTGCCCGACGCTGCGGACGCGGACCCGGGCGACGACCTCGACCTCGCCACCGGCAGCGGCCAGCGCCGCCAGCTGTTCAGCATCGGCGCCGTCGTGCTGCTCGGTCTGCTGCTGCTCGGACAGGCCATCCACTTCTGGCGCGATGACCTCGCGCGCGACCCGACCACCGGCCCGCTGCTGCTCGGCGCCTATCAGTGGCTCGGGCTCGAGGTGGCCACCCCGACGGACCTGTCGGCATTCGAGTTGCGCCAGTGGGGAGCAGCCAGCGACCCGGCGCAACCCGGGCGGCTCAGGCTGCGGGCGAGCATCGTCAATCGCGCGGCGTTTGCGCAGCCCTATCCGCTGCTGCGGCTGTCGCTGCAGGATCGCTTCGGCACCACGATCGGCACTCGCGATGTCCTGCCAGCCGAGTACCTGCCGGGCGGCGGGACGGCAGCCGGGCTGCTCGGCGTGGCGGCCCGCGCCGATGCCGAAATCGTCTTCGTCGACCCGGGCAGCGAGGCGGTCGGCTTCGAACTCGATGTCTGCCTGCCCACCGCGAGCGGCGTGCGCTGCGCCAGCCAGCCACCGCGATCCGGAACATGAGAATCGGTCCCTACGAACTGTCGGCCCCGGTCGCCCTCGCGCCCATGGCGGGCGTGACCGACCTGCCGTTCCGGAATCTCTGCCGGCGCATGGGCGCCGGGCTCGCGGCCTCGGAGATGGTCACCTCGGAACAGCGGCTGTGGTCAACCGCGAAGTCGCGACACCGCATGGATCACACCGGCGAGGCCGAACCGCGTGCGGTCCAGATCGCCGGGTCGGACCCGGCCATGCTGGCCGCGGCCGCCCGCGCCAACGTGGAGCTGGGCGCGCAGATCATCGACATCAACATGGGCTGCCCGGCCAAGAAGGTCTGCAACCGCGCGGCCGGCTCCTCGCTGATGCGCGACGAGCCGCTGGTGCGGCAGCTGTTGGAAGCGGTGGTGACGGCGGTGGACGTTCCGGTGACGCTGAAGATGCGCACCGGCTGGGACCCGGCCCACCGCAATGCGGTCAGCATCGCGCGCATGGCCGAGGACATCGGCATCGCGGCGCTGGCGGTGCACGGCCGCTCGCGCGCCGACATGTTCAGGGGCGAGGCCGAATACGACACCATCGCCGCCGTCTGCGCGAGCGTACGGATCCCGGTGTTCGCCAATGGCGACATCGATTCCGCGCCCAAGGCCGCCGACGTGCTGCGCCGCACCGGCGCCAGCGGCGTGATGATCGGCCGTGCCGCACAGGGCCGGCCATGGATTTTCCGCGAGGTCAAGGCGTATCTGTCGAAGGGGGTTGCGGCTGCACCGCCTACCTTCGCGGAGGTCCGTGATATCATCATGGCGCACCTGGATTCGCTACACGCCTTCTACGGCGAGGAGAACGGCGTCCGCATCGCGCGCAAGCACCTCGGCTGGTATCGCAACCAGCTGCCTCATGCATCGAGGTTGCCACGCGAGTTGCTGACGACACCTCACGCGCCCGAGCAGATCGCGCTGATCGGCGAATTCCTGGCAGCGGCTGGCCCCGGACTCACCCGCGCGGCCTGACCAAATAGCAACACGCGCGTAAAGCGGCAGGCGGGGACGGCAAATCGATGACGGTCAGAAAGAAGGCGCAGCGCTCGCGCCGGGGTAGCGCATCCCGGCCCAATGGCAACGGCTCCGCGACACCGGTTCCGCTGCGCGCACATGCCGAGGAAGCGCTGAACGAGTACTTCGGCGCCCTCAACGGCCATCGGCCGGCGCGGCTCTATCAGCTGGTCATGCGTGAAGTGGAACTGCCGCTGTTCCGCTCCGTCATGCAGTACGCCGAAGGCAACCAGAGCCGCGCGGCAACGATTCTCGGCATCAATCGCGGCACCCTGCGCAAGAAGCTGCTCGACTACGGACTGTCCGAGTGAGCCGCGCCACCGCCGGGCAAGGGCAAGCGGCGTGAGCACGGTCCGGCGCGCGCTGATCAGCGTGTCCGACAAGACGGGTGTCGCCGAGCTGGCCACGCGCTCTGCACGCACTCGGTGTCGAGATCCTGTCGACCGGTGGCACGGCGCGGCTGCTGCAGCAGGCCGGAGTCCCGGTCAGGGAAGTTTCCAGCTATACCGGCTTTCCGGAGATCATGGACGGCCGGGTCAAGACGCTGCATCCGAAGGTCCACGGCGGCCTGCTCGGCCGGCGCGGCGTCGACGATGCGGTGATGGCGCGAGCACGGCATCGAGCCGATCGACCTGCTCGTCGTCAATCTCTATCCGTTCGCGGACACCATCGCGCGTCCCGGCTGCAGCTACGACGACGCCATCGAGAACATCGACATCGGCGGTCCGGCGATGCTGCGCGCCGCGGCCAAGAATCATGACGCATGTCGGAGTTCTGGTCGACCCGGCCGACTACGCCGCCGCGCTGGCGGAACTGGAGCAAGGCGGCGCGCTGGCATTCGCCACCCGTCAGCGCCTCGCCGCCAAGGCCTATGCGCACACGGCGCATTACGACGCCATGGTCGCCGAGTACCTCGGAGGGGTCAGACGCCACTCTGTCCCCCATTCTGCAGGCGGCGAGCCGCAATCCACGGCCGCAAGTCAGGGGGCAGAGTGGCGTCTGACCCCTCCTACCCCGAAACGCTGCTGCTGCGCTTCACCAAGAAGTTCGACCTGCGCTACGGCGAGAACCCGCACCAGAGCGCGGCCTTCTACGCGGACCCGGCCGCCGGTGGCGCCAGCATCGCCAGCGCGGCACAACTGCAGGGCAAGGAACTGTCCTTCAACAACATCGCCGATGCCGACACCGCGCTGGAATGCGTCCGCGGTTTCGCCCGGCCGGCGTGCGTGATCGTCAAGCACGCCAACCCCTGCGGCGTGGCCGTGGCCGATGACACCCTCGCGGCCTACGAGCAGGCGTACCGGACCGATCCGACCTCGGCCTTCGGCGGCATCATCGCCTTCAACCGTACGCTCGACGGCGCCACGGCGCGGGCCATCCTCGACCGGCAGTTCGTCGAAGTGATCGTCGCGCCGGCGGTCGACGCCGCCGCGCGCGCCGCGCTGGCCGGCAAGCCCAACGTGCGCGTGCTGGAAACAGGGCGGTCTGCAGGACGCGACAGGCGGCGGGCGCGAGTTCCGCAGCGTCGCCGGCGGCCTGCTGGTGCAGTCCCGCGACAGCGGCAGCGTGATGCGCGAGGCCCTGCGCGTGGTCACCGACGCGCCAGCCGACGGCGGCGGAACTGGACGACCTGCTGTTCGCCTGGCAGGTCTGCAAGTACGTCAAGTCCAACGCCATCGTCTACGCGCGCGAGCGGCCGACCGTCGGCATCGGCGCCGGCCAGATGAGCCGCGTGGTCTCGAGCCGCATCGCCGCGATGAAGGCGCGCGAGGAAGGACTCGAGGTGGAGGGTGCGGTGATGGCCTCGGACGCGTTCTTCCCGTTCCGCGACGGGCTCGACGTCGCGGCCGGCTACGGCATCCGCGCCGTGATCCAGCCCGGCGGCTCGATGCGCGACGCCGAGGTCATCGCGGCAGCCGACGAGCACGGCATGGCGATGGTGTTCACCGGCATGCGTCACTTCCGGCACTGACCGATGAGCAAGGTGCTGATCATCGGAGGCGGCGGGCGCGAGCATGCGCTGGCGTGGAAGATCGCGCAGTCGCAGCGCGTCTCCGCGGTCCTGGTCGCACCGGGCAATGCGGGCACCGCGACCGAGGACAAGTGCCGCAATGTGCCGTCGCGGCCGACGACATCGCCGGCCTGGTCGCCCTCGCCGCACGCGAAGGCGTCGGCGCTGACCATCGTCGGACCGGAGGTGCCGCTGGTGGCCGGCGTCGTCGACGCGTTCAGCGACGCGGGCCTGCGCTGCTTCGGACCCACGCGCGAGCGCCGCCCGCCTCGAGGGCACCAAGGTCTTCACCAAGGAATTCCTGCTCCGCCACGGCATCCCCACCGCGGGCTACGCCCGCTTCACCCGCGCCAGCTTCGACCCCGGCTACGTGCGCGCCCAGCGCACGCCGGTCGTGATCAAGGCCGATGGCCTCGCCGCCGGCAAGGGCGTGGTCATCGCGCCGACCGCACGACGAGGCGCTCGCCACCATCGAGCGCATGTTCGCGGGCGAGTTCGGCGCCGCGGGCGAGACCGTCGTGGTCGAGGAGTTCCTCGAAGGCGAGGAGGCGAGCTTCATCGTGATGGTCGACGGCCGGCACGTGCTGCCGCTGGCGACCTCGCAGGACCACAAGCGGCTCGGCGACGGCGACGCCGGCCCCAATACCGGCGGCATGGGCGCCTACTCGCCCGCCCCGGTGGTCACGCCGGCACTGCACGAGCGCATCATGCGCGAGGTCATCCATCCGACGGTGCCGGGCCTCGCCGCGGACGGCACGCCCTATACCGGCTTTCTGTACGCGGGCCTGATGATCGCCGCGGACGGCACGCCGAACGTGCTCGAGTTCAACTGCCGCTTCGGCGACCCGGAAACCCAGCCGATCATGGCGCGGCTGCGCACCGACCTGACCGTGCTGTGCGAGGCGGCCCTCGACGGGCGGCTCGACGAAGTCAGCGCCGAGTGGGATCCGCGCACCGCGGTCGGCGTGGTGGTGGCCGCGGCGGCTATCCGGACAGCGTCCGCACGGGCGACGTGATCGAGGGGCTCGACGGCGCGGCGGCCCTGCCCGGCAAGGTGTTCCACGCCGGCACCCGCATGGACGGCCGGCAAAGTCGTGACCAGCGGCGGCCGCGTGCTGTGCGCCGTCGGCCTCGGCGATACGGTCCGCGCCGCCCAGCGGCAGGCCTACACCCTGCTCGGCAACATCAGCTGGCCCGGCATGCAGTACCGTCGCGACATCGGCTGGCGGGCGCTGGCGCGCGAACAGACGCCGGACGGCTGAGGTCTGGCCAGCCGGTTACCCGGACCCCGGGATCGTTTATGCTCCGCCGGGTCCGCCGCGTGGCGGCGCCCGGGTACCGTCATGAGCAGGATCTCCATTCGCCGCAAGCACAAGCTGAGCCATGCCGTGCTCCGCGATCGGGTGAGTCATCTCGCCGAACGACTTGCCGAGAAGTACGGCGCCGACTGCACCTGGGAAGGCGACGTGGTCAACATCGAGCATTCCAACGTCACCGGCACGGTGCACGTCAGCAAGGACGAAGTCGTCGTGGACGCCAAGCTGGGGTTTTTCCTGGCCATGTTCGGGGACCGGGTCGAACAGGAGATCGCCAAGATCCTGGACGAGGAGCTGTCGCGGAAAATCTGAGGTCGCGGCAGAGGCCGGGTCAGTCGGCCGGGCGCGCCCGGTGCAGATCGACGGCGCGCCACAGGTACAGCGCCGCGGTCGAGCGGTACGGCGCCCAGCGTTGCCCGAATCGGGCGAGCTCGGCCGGCTTCGGGTGGGCCCTGCGCCGGTAGGCGATGCGAAAGCCGCTCTGCACGCCGTAGTCGTCGACCGGCAGCACGTCGGGACGGCCGAGCGTGAACATCAGGAACATCTCGACGGTCCAGCGGCCGACGCCGCGTACCTGCACCAGCCGCTCGATGATGGCCGCGTCGTCCTGGCGCGCCAGCACCCGCCGCTCGGGCACGGTGCCGTCCAGGGTTCTGGCGGCGATGTCCTTCAGGGCCAGCACCTTGGCGCGCGAGAAGCCCACCGCCCGCAGAGGCCTCGTCCGGCGTCGCCAGCAGCTCGTCGGGTGTCGGGTAGCGGCCCCGTCCATAGAGCGCGTAGAAACGCCCGAGGATCGTCTCCGCGGCCTTGCCGGTGAGCTGCTGGTGGGCGATGGCCCGCAGCAGCGCCTGGTAGGGCGTGCGCCGGCGGTCGGGCCGCAGGCGACAGGGACCCGCCGCAAGCATCAGCGCCGCCATCACCGGATCCGCCGCCAGATGCCTGTCCGCTTCTTCGGAGGGGTCAGACGCCACTCGCGTACCACTCCGGTTCTGCTCGGGTACCACTCTGTCCCCGAACGCTCAGCCTCGCCACTCGTTTTCAGCCCGAATGGTGCACGAGCAGAACCCGAGTGGCGTCTGACCCCTCCTAGGCGCGCTTCATCGCGTCGAAGAAGTCGGCGTTGACCTTGGTGTCCTTCATCTTGCCGATGAGGAATTCGATCGCCGCCAGTTCGTCCATGGGGTGCAGCAGCTTGCGCAGGATCCACATCTTGGCCAGCTCGTCCGGCGCGGTGATCAGCTCTTCGCGGCGCGTGCCCGAGCGGTTGATGTTGAGCGCCGGGAACACCCGCTTCTCGGCGATGCGGCGATCCAGGTGGATCTCCGAGTTGCCGGTGCCCTTGAACTCCTCGTAGATCACGTCGTCCATGCGCGAGCCGGTGTCGATCAGCGCCGTCGCGATGATGGTCAGCGAGCCGCCCTCCTCGACGTTGCGCGCGGCGCCGAAGAAGCGCTTCGGCCGCTGCAGCGCGTTGGCGTCGACGCCGCCGGTCAGCACCTTGCCGGAGCTCGGCACCACCGTGTTGTAGGCGCGCGCCAGCCGGGTGATGGAGTCGAGCAGGATCACGACGTCGCGCTTGTGCTCGACCAGCCGCTTGGCCTTCTCGATGACCATCTCGGCCACCTGCACGTGGCGGCTGGCCGGCTCGTCGAACGTGCTGGCGACCACCTCGGCCTTGCACCGTGCGCGCCATCTCGGTCACCTCCTCGGGCCGCTCGTCGATCAGCAGCACGATGAGGTAGACGTCGGGGTGATTGCCGACGATGGACGTGCGCGATGTTCTGCAGCAGCATCGTCTTGCCGGCCTTCGGCGGCGAGACGATCAGGCCGCGCTGGCCCTTGCCGAGCGGCGCGGTCAGGTCGATGACCCGCGCCGTCATGTCCTCGGTCGAGCCGTTGCCGCGCTCGAGCTTCAGCCGCTTGGTCGGGTGCAGCGGCGTGAGGTTCTCGAACAGCAGCTTGTGGCGGGAGCTCTCCGGCGAGTCGAAGTTGATCTCGCCGACCTTCAGCAGCGCGAAATACCGCTCGCCATCCTTCGGCGGGCGGATCAGCCCGGAGATCGAGTCGCCGGTGCGCAGGTTGAAGCGGCGGATCTGGCTCGGGCTGACGTAGATGTCGTCCGGACCGGCGAGATACGAGCCCTCCGCCGAGCGCAGGAAGCCGAAGCCGTCCTGCAGGATCTCCAGCACGCCGTCGCCGTAGATGTCCTCGCCGTCGCGCGCGTGCGCCTTGAGGATCGAGAAGATGACGTCCTGCTTGCGCTGGCGGGCCGTGTTCTCCAGGCCCATCGTCTCGGCCATCTGCACCAGCTCGTGCACCGGCTTGTTCTTGAGCTCCGTGAGGTTCATGGAACGGCGCGACGCCGCCAGTTCCTCGGGAGAAATGATCCCGGTTTCGCCTTCGGGGAAGTCGTCCTGCGGCAGCCCCTCCTGGCTCATCCGGTTGCCGCCGCCACCGCCCCGGCCGCGGCCCTTGCTGCTGCGACCACCGCCGCCGCCACCACCGCCGCCGCCACCGCGGGCCTGGTTGCCCAGATAGCCCCTCACAGGTGCTGTTCCAGCAGGGCCGACAGCTTCGACTTGGCGACCAGACCGACCTGCTGCGCCTCGGGCGCCCCGTTCTTGAACAGGATCAGCGTCGGGATGCCGCGCACGCCATACTTGAGCGGCGTCTGGCGGTTGTGGTCGATATTGAGCTTGGCGATCCGGACCCGGCCGCCGTATTCAGTGGCGATTTCGTCGAGAATCGGCGAAATGGCCTTGCAGGGCCCGCACCACTCGGCCCAGAAGTCGAGGAGCACGGGGACGTCCGACTTGAGCACGTCCTGTTCGAACGTGTCGTCGGATGTATGGACGATATTGCCGCTCACGCGGGTAGCCTCCTTTTCAGAGGGGTGGGATGAAATATGACGGTTCTCTGCATTCGGGGTCCGCGGCATCGACTCGAGTGACGAGTCAACGCCCAATGCGGCACAATACTGTTCTGGCGCTTGAACCTGGGACTGCCTGTTTGAGGGTACCGGTTCAGCCGATGGCCTTCTTAGAACCATCTCGGCGCTGCCGGCTCTGCGCGGTGCTGGCGGGGATCCCGCTAAGCTCAGGATGCTTTTTAGCCGGTCGCGCAACAATTTTCAAGACATAGAGTAATCAGAAGACAACAAGTGAGCGATCAACAACAGTTTTCGGACATCACATTCACCGGTTTGCACCTGCCAGAGTCCGTCGCACGCGGCATTGCCGATGCGGGTTTCGAGCGTTGCACCCCCATTCAGGCACAGTCCTTGCCCAGGGCACTGGCCGGGCTCGACGTGGCCGGCCAGGCGCAGACCGGCACGGGCAAGACCGCGGCCTTCCTGGTGGCGCTGTATTCGCACCTGCTGCGGCATCCGCCGGCGCCGTCGCGACCGACCAGTTCGCCGCGGGCGCTGGTGCTGGCCCCCACCCGCGAGCTGGCCATCCAGATCCACCGTGACGCGGAGATCCTCGGGCAGTACACCGGGCTGCGGCTCGGGCTCGCCTTCGGCGGGGTCGACTACGAGAAGCAGCGTCGCCAGCTGGAGGCCGGGGTCGACGTCCTGATCGGCACGCCGGGCCGGATCATCGACTACTTCAAGCAGCACGTGTTCGACCTGCACCACATCCAGGTGATGGTGCTCGACGAGGCGGACCGCATGTTCGACCTCGGCTTCATCAAGGACATCCGCTACATGCTGCGCCGGCTGCCGGCGCCCGACCAGCGGCTCAACCTGCTGTTCTCGGCGACCCTGGCGCAGCGGGTGCTGGAGCTCGCCTACGAGCACATGAACGATCCGGAGCTGATCCGCATCGAGCCGGAGCGCATCACGGCGGAACGCGTCCGCCAGTGCATCTACTTCCCGGCCATGGACGAGAAGGCCCCGCTGCTGGTGCACCTGCTGAAGCAGAAGGAAGCCAAGCGCAGCATGGTGTTCGTCAACACCAAGCGCGTCGCGGAGTACCTCGAGCGCAAGCTGCGCGCCAACGGCATCGAGGCCGCCGCCATGTCCGGCGACGTCCCGCAGGCGCGGCGGATGCGCATGCTGCGCGACTTCCATGACGGCAAGATCGCCGTGCTGGTGGCCACCGACGTGGCCGCGCGCGGCCTGCACGTGCCGGAAGTCAGCCACGTCTTCAACTACGACCTGCCGCAGGACCCGGAGGACTACGTGCACCGGATCGGCCGCACCGCCCGCGCCGGGGCGACCGGCGATGCGGTCAGCTTCGGCTGCGAGGAGTACGTCGTCACCCTGCCCGACATCGAGGCCTTCATCGGCAGCAAGCTGCCGGTCGCCTCGTTCGACCCGCACGAGCTGCCGGAAGTCCGCTCCGCCAGCCGGGTACCCCGCCATACGGACACGCTCTCGTACCAGATGCGCGGCGGTGGCCGCGGTGGTCCGCCGGGCGGCGGGCGTCCGCGAGGTAGCGGTGGCGGTGGCGGTGGCGGCGGTGGCGGTGGCGGGCGACGTCCGAAACCGCCGCAGCGCAGCGACGCGCCGCAGGGCCCCGCCCCGGATTCCGCCACCGCGGCCCCGGAGCGCCCGGCCGCGACTGCCGGGGATGGCGCTGCCCCCGCACGCCGCCGGCGGCGGCGGCGCAAGCCGGGCGGCGGCCAGCCGCCCGCCGCGGGCGGCTGATGCGTCGCGCCCCGCCGGCCGCCTCGATCGCGCCGGATCGCCCCGCCCCATGAGAAACGACCCGCACGCACTGCTGCTCGACGTGGTCGCGCTGGCGCGCGAGGCCGGGCGCGCGATCCTCGGCGTGTATGCCTCCGCCTTCACCGTGCAGGAGAAGGAGGATTCCTCGCCGCTCACCGCGGCCGACCTGCGCGCCCAGGAGATCCTGCTCGCCGGACTGAAGCGCCTGGCCCCGGAAGATGCCGGTGCTGTCCGAGGAAAGCGAGGCCGTGCCCTATGCCACCCGCCGCCAGTGGGACTGGCTGTGGGTGGTCGATCCGCTCGACGGCACGCGCGAATTCGTGCAGCGCAACGGCGAGTTCACGGTCAACGTCGCGCTGGTGCACCGCCACCGGGCGGTGCTCGGCGTGGTCCATGCCCCGGTGCTGGAGACCGACTACTACGCCTGCGAGGGCTACGGAGCGTTCAAGAGCGGTGGCGAGGACAAGCCACGCGCGATCCGCGTCGCGCTGCCCGCGGCGGCGCCGCGCCGCGTCGTCGGCAGCCGCTCGCACCGCGGCTCGTCGCTCGACGGGTTCCTCGGGCGCGTGGGCCCGCACGAGATGGTCGGCGTCGGCAGCTCGCTGAAGTTCTGCCTGGTGGCCGAGGGCGCCGCCGACGTCTACCCACGCCTCGGGCCGACCTCGGAGTGGGACACGGCAGCCGGACAGTGCGTGCTGGAACAGGCAGGCGGGCATGTGGTCGGCCTGGACGGCGAACCGCTCAGCTACAACGCGCGCCCGGAACTGCTGAATCCCCATTTCATCGCCTACGCGGACGAGTCCGTCGACTGGCGCGCGTTGCTGCGGATGAGTTTCTCGACCCTCGCCGCCCTGCTCGGCCTGATGCTGATCGGCTGGGCCTGGTACGCCAGTCTCGCCGCGCGGGAACTGGCGAACCGGGTGGCGGCCGAGACCTGCGCCACCGCCAACGTGCAGTTGCTCGACGGCACCGTGTCGTCGCTGAAGACCGGACTCGCCCGCGATGGCGCCGGCCGGCTGACGCTCCGGCGGCACCTACGTCTTCGACTATTCGGAAGACGGTTTCAGCCGGCAGCGCGGCTTCGTGGTGCTGAGCGGCATGAGCGTCGACAGCGTCGGTCTCGGGCCGCGAGCCGTGTCATGAGCGGACGCGTCGACCTGCACCTGCACTCGACCGCATCCGACGGGCGGCTCGACCCGGCGGCGCTGGTGCGCCACGTGGCCGACTGCGGCGTCGAGCTGATGGCCCTGACCGACCACGACACGGTGGCGGGCATCGAGGCCGCGGCCGCCGCGGCGCGAACAGGCCGGGATCGGCTTCGTCGCCGGCATCGAGCTGTCCGCCGAGTGGCGCGGGCGCGGCATTCACGTGCTCGGCCTCGCGCTCGACCCGCGGGCGACTGCCCTGATCGCGGGTATCGACCGGGTACAGCAGCGCCGCCACGAGCGCGCCGCGCGAAATCGGCCGCAGGCTCGAGGAAGCCGGCGCACCCGGCGGCGAGATCCTGCGCCGCGTGCTCGCCGAGACCCCGCTGCCGACGCGCACCCACTTCGCGCGCGCCCTGGTCGACTGCGGCTGCGCGCCGTCGACGGCCGAGGCGTTCGACCGCTATCTCGGCCGCGGCCGCCCGGCGCACGTCGCCGATCGACTGGCCGGCGCTCGAGGAAGTGGTGGGCTGGATCGTCGCGGCCGGGGGCCTGCCGGTGCATGGCGCATCCGCTGCGCTACCCGCTCTCCGCCGGCGCGCGCCGCGAGCTTGCCGGCGAGTTCAGGCAGGCCGGCGGCATCGGAGTCGAAGCTGGCCTGTGGCGGCGGGTCCCCGGCGCAGCTTGAGCAGGCGGTCTCGCTGGCGACCCGCAGCGGGCTCGATGGGCTCCGCCGGCTCGGACTTCCACGACCCGGCCGTGCCGTGGAATACCGCCGGGCCGATTGGCTAAGCTTCCGGCCTCGGTGCGACCCGTGTGGGCACGCCCCGAGTTTCCCCCGGGATTCGCCTGAGCCACCGCATGACCACCGACGAAGACAACGTCAACACCAAGCTGTTCGAGCAGGTGCAGCGGCTGCGCGAGCTGCGCATCGAGCATCGCGATCTCGACGACGTCATCGGCCGGCTGACCATGGACCTCTACATCGACGAGCTGCAGCTGCGCCGGCTGAAGAAGCGCAAGCTGCTGCTCGAAGGACCAGATCGCGCGGCTCGAAAGCGAACTCATCCCCGACCTGAACGCATGAACCTGGCATACACCCGGCAAGCCGACCGCCGTCGGGCGCGGGTCCGATGAAGGCGGTCAGCGACTGGCTCGACGCTATCCTCACCGCCGCCAACCTGGCGCAGTCGATCGTGATCGCGGTCATGCTCGGCGTCGCCTGGCTGGGCTCGCGACTCACGCTGCGCTGGTACGTGCCGCGCCCGGAGGCGGGCATCAAGGTGCCCGGCCTGCTGCTGGAAGCCGCGGTGGTGATCGCACCGTACCTGGCTGCGCTGGTGGTCGGCGGCCGTCGCCAGGTCGACCATCGCGGCCGCCTCGCTCACCGACCACGCTGCTCGACCATGCCCTGCGCCTCGCGCTGGCGCTGATCATCGTGCGGCTCGCCGCCTTCGCGGTGCGCCGTTCGCTGTCGCCCGGTCCGCGCTTCAAGGCCTGGGAGACTGCGCGTCAACGCTCGGTGTCTGGGCGCTGGTCTCCGCGCAGATGCTCGGCTGGCTCGATGCGATCAGGACGGCCCTCGACTCCATCGGGCTGTCGCGCGCCAAGGACGGCATGACGCTCTGGTCGGTGGTGAAGCGCTGTTCTTCGTGACCTTCTTCGTCATCGCGAGCGTCTGGGTCGCGCGCTGGATCGACCGGCGCGTGAGTGCCGTCCAGGCGCTGGCGCCGTCGACCCGCATCGGCATCGTCAAGTCCGCCTACGCCTTCTTCATCGGCTTCGGCATCCTGCTCGGCCTGCGTGCCTCGGGCGTCGACCTCACCGCGCTGACCGTGTTCTCCGGCGCCATCGGCCTCGGCCTCGGCTTCGGCCTGCAGGCGATCGCCGCCAACTTCGTCAGCGGTTTCGTGCTGCTGATGGACAAGTCGATCAAGCCCGGTGACGTGATCAGCTTCACCGGCACCACCGGCACCAGCACTCACGGCTTCGGCTGGGTCGAGGAACTGCGCGGCCGCTACATCGTCATCCGCGACCGCGACGGCGTGGCGACGCTGGTGCCGAACCAGACGGTGATCACCAACCAGGTCATCAACTGGAGCTACGGGCATCCGAAGGTGCGCCTGCGCATTCCGGTGCGCATCAGCTATCGCGACGACGCCGAGCTGGCGCTGAAGCTGCTGCTGCGAGGCCGCCGACGGCCATCCGCGCATCCTCAGGGATCCACCGCCGGTGTCGCGGCTGATGGACTTCACCGACTACGGCATGGAGGTGGAGGTCCGCTTCTGGATCGGCGACCCGGCCGAGGGCGTCAACAACGTCCGCTCGGACGTGAACCGCAAGATCTGGGCGTCTCTTCCGCAAGAACGGCATCACCATCCCGCCGGCGCAGCGCGAGCTGCGCATCCTGGAAGGCGGCACCAGCGCCTCGACCTTCGCCCCCAGCCCGCGCGGACCGATCGAGCCGACGATGGACGGCCAGGACTGAAACGGCGATGCCGGCGGTGCTTCCCGGTGGGATTCCCGAGGACGAGTACCAGCTGACCTGGACGCGCGCGCCCGGGCCCCGGCGGTCAGAACGTCAACAAGCTGTCGACCGCCTGCCAGCTGCGCTTCAGGGTGGGCAGCACCCGGCTCCTCGACGACGAGCCCGCCCGCGAGCGCCTGCGGCGGCTCGCCGGCCGGCGGCTCACCCAGGACGACGAGATCCTGATCGACGCCCACCGTTACCGGACGCGCGAGGCGAATCGCCGCGACGCCCTGGGACGGCTCGAGGCGTTGCTCGCGGCGGCGGCGGTGATACCCAAGCCGCGCAAGGCCACCCGGCCGACCCGCGCGTCGCGCGAGCGGCGCCTGGAAGGCAAGAAGCACCGCCAGACGACCAAGCGCCTGCGCGGCCGGGTGCCGTCGGACTGACCGGCCTCAGCGGCCCCAGCAGCGCTCCGCGGTGTCGGTGCCGCTCACGTCGCGGACACCGAGTTCGTTGAGGGTGAAGTTGGCACACTGCGGGTCATCGGTGGCCTGGGCGCCCTGTGGCGTTGCGGTCAACGTGAACGTCGTGGGCGTCGGCACAGCCGCCGTGATTTGATACGTGCCGGAGGCCACAGTAAACGGGAAGACCATCTCACAGCCGGCGGCAGCTTCGTAGGAGTTGAAGCGCGTGAAGCAGCGCTCCAGGCCCTGGCGCGCCTGCTCCAGCGCCACCTTGGCGTCGCTGCGGTTGGTGCGCACCACCTGCGCCCGGTAGCTGGGCCAGGCGATCGCCGTCAGGATCCCGACGATCACCAGAGCCGTCAGCAACTCCATGAGCGTGACGCCGCGCTGCCTGCCGTGCATGACCATTCCCGCCTTCATCGCAGCTGCCTCCACGACTGCCGGCCGAAACCGGCGGCGCCCGGGTTCTCGACGGTCACCTGGATATTGCCAGTGGTGCCCGGCGAGTACTTGAACTCGATCGGCTCGTTGTCGTCGGCGAGGATACCCGGGCTCTGGATGATGCCCTCCTCCGAGGCCACGCCGCTGACCGGGATGCGCTCCGGAATGCCGTCGCCGTCCAGGTCGAACTCGATGTAGTCCTCAGAGTCGAACTCGCGGTCGCCGTTCAAATCGAATGGCGAGGCCGCCAGCCGCCCACCCGTCAGGCTGTCGAGCTCCATCAGCCAGCCGCCACCGCCGAAGCCGCAGGGGTCGGGATCGGGTACCAGCGAGGTGAAGATCACCTTGCCCGCGCGCAGCACCGGGTTCGCCACCACCCGCTCGCCCTTGTACTCGCTAGAATCGAGGCTGCCGCTCTGGTCCTCGTCGAACGCCAGGTCCATGTACCAGCCCCGGTCACCCGAGCCGACGTAGTTCTTCGACGTCAGGCGTATCAGCGTCGAGTCGCTCTCGTCGACGCCGGGCGTCGCCGGGTCGTCGACGGCCCGCACGAACAGCTCCTCCGCCAGGATGGTCTGCGCGACGAGCGAACCGCGGTTGGGCACGACATCCGCCGCGGTGTTGTTCAGCCGGTCGAAGATCCCGTAGAGCGACTGCACCTCGAAGTCCGCCGGGTTGGTGGCCACGATCTTGTCGACCGGCTCGAGGAACTTGCCGGTGCCGAACAGCACCACCGTGCCGACGCCGGCCGGGCCGCGGCCGACCTCGACCCGGGTAGTGATCGGCTGCCGGTTGCCGGCCGCATCACGCGCCACGAACAGGGGCAGGGGCACCGCAGTCGTGCCGTAGGGGATCTCCCAGTTGGCGCTGTCGGCGCTGCGGATGTCGAACTTCCACAGGTTGCCCCTGCAGGTCGCCCGCATACACGTAATCGGCCGTGCCGTCGCTGTTGATGTCGACCACCGCCGGCGTTCCCAGGCCGTTCGGCTCGGTCGTCGAACCGGCATTCGTCTCGATCTTGCGGATCAGGTCTCCGGTCTCGATGTCGACGATGTACAGCGCCGCGCTGCCAGAAGTGCTGGCGTTGCCGTCGGCTACGGTATTGTTGTAACCATTGCCGAACACCGCGGCCCAGCGGCCCGTGCCGCCGCGAGCGGTGTCAGCGGTGCGGACGATCGCCGGCTGGCTGAAGGTGTAGCCGAGATCGGCGTCGTCAGCGTCGGTGTACTCCCACAGCACCTTGCTGCTGGCGTTGGCTTCCGTAACGGTGTCGGGATCGGTGATGTCGAGCGCATAGATGCCCTGGCCGCCCTTGTTCAGGCCGCCCACCAGTACCGTCCGCCATTCCGCCGGGGTCTTGAAATAGACGTCGCCCATGTTCGGCGGGCCGTCGACGTAGTAGCGGTGTACATAGTTTGGATCGGTCAGCTCGGGCAGGCTCGGGAACACCGCGCCCGGGATGAAGGCAAAGCGCTCGGCGCCCGTCTCGCCGTCGAAGGCGTGCAGCATGCCGTCGTTGGCACCGGCATAGACCATGGGCCGCCGTGCATCCTGGGCAGTCCGGAACGCCGAGTACTTCTCGCCGGTGGTGCCCTCGAGGTCATCCCGATAGCGGAACGGCGGGCGGCCGACGAACACCGGCGACGACGACACGATGTCGCCGAGCAGCGCCGGCCGCCCGTTACCCAGCAGGCTGCGGTCACGGAACACGCCGCCCGACTTGCTCTTTTCCTTGGTGGTGTCGCCGCGCAGGTAGCTGGTGCGATCCGAGCCGAGACCATCGGTCAGATTCAGCTGCGCGCGGCGCGTGCCGTCGAGATCCGACCAGCGGAACGCGACGCCATCGCCGCTGCTGTCGGTGGTCAGGATCTCGCGCGAAGCAGGCATGGGGATCTCGTTGGCGGCGTCCCAGTCCACGGTCGACAACAGACCGGTGTCGGGGTCGATGCGGAACGACAGCAGCTGGCCGGTCCAGTCGCGGGTGCTGAACTTCGCCTGGTACAGGCGCGTCTCGCTCGAAATGGAGCCCGAGTTCACCGACGCCGAGGACGCCGAACTGACCCGGTCGATGATCTCGTTGAAGGCACTCGACAGCTGGTCGCCGAGGGTCAGCGCGTTGGTCACCAGGAAGTAATTGTCCGGGTTGCCATTGGCGTCGCCGTCCCACTCGTCCTGCAGGTCGGGAATGCCGTTGTTGTTCTGGTCCTGGAAGCCGCCCCACTTGGCGGCGTACCACAGCGGGTCGCGCAGCAGGATGGCGCCGCCCACGGCACCCGGCGTGAAGGTCCGGGTGTCGGTCCACGGCAGCGCGCCGCCCGGTATCGCGATCGGCCGCACGGGACACAGGGTGAATTCGCACTGGCCGGGCAGCGCCCCGGCCGGTGTGTCCAGGAAGTAATTCGTGTTGGAGTTGTCATCCTGCACCACGAGGTAGATGCCGTCGGCGGTCGTGCCCGAGATCACGTAGCCCATGTGGTGGGTGATGCCGCCCGCTTCGTACAGACGGGTGACATTGACCACGACCTGCCCGGCCACCACCGCGTAGCTGTAGCGGACGATCGCGTCCATGTCGTGGTCGTTGCCCGACTCGACGTCCTCGAAGTTGATGATGAACGTGCCCGCGGAGCCGTCGGGCGCCATGGACTCGACGTAGAAGTCGACGATCTGGTTGGTCGGCTGGAACTGGCCGCGCCCGCTGTTGATGCCCGCGCCGCCGACCGACTTGGCGAACGGCACCAGGGTCACGCGCCCGTCAGCCACGGGGATCTCGATGCGCGGCAGTGGTGACGCCAGCGCGACCGCGAAGGTCTGGACGTTCTGCTCGGTCGGCGCGCTGCTGATGTCGTTGCCGAGGCCGAACTTGGCCACGCTGGCGGCGTAGTAGCTGCCCTGCTTGGTGGGCTCCTCGGGCGCCAAGCCGCGGATGTCGGAGAAACTGCTGACGGTCTTGGGTGAGGGCGCGCCGTCGTAGTCGGCGCCGGACTGGCCGATGAACACGCTCTGCGGACCGCCGAACTCGGCGGTCCAGATCTCGTCGGCCTCGGCCGACACGTCCAGCCCGCCGACGTCGTCGGTCACCGTGGTGCCGAAGGCGGAGCCCGGCAGCTGGTCGGAGTCGTAGGAAGGATTGATGTCGCTCACCACGGTCATGAACGGCTTGGAGCAGTAGGGCTTGTTGGCGTACGGATTCAGCGAACCCGAAGCCGGGTTCCAGTTCGAGCGCCGCCGCAGTCCCAGCAGGGCATCGTAGGTCGTGCCACCACCGCCGTAGTCGAAGGCACCCGTGGACCCCGTGGCGCCGGAGAAGTACCGCAGCGTCTCGTACATCATTTCGGCCACGGGGTTGCCCCACATGCCGCCGAACTCGCCGTCGTCGAAGGGTCGGTCCGTCACGAGGCCCGAGCCGCTGGTACCGTTCGCGCCGGTCATGTACTGCGTACCGCTGCCGCGATCAGCCCGGCGATAGAAATTCGTATCACGGTACGCGCGATAGCCCACCGCGCGCAGGTCATTGAGGTCACTGATGATGCCGTTGAAGTTCCGGAACGTGCCATCAGTACTGATGTTGATCTCGTCGTCGATGTTGCCGACCGGCTTCCTCAGCATGCCGCCGCTCTTGCTGCGCTGGTAGCTGCCCATCAGCAGGCCGAATTCCATCGAGCCGTTCTCGCCGTACTCCTGGATGAGGCCGATGGGCTTGTAGTTCCCGTCCGGATAGCGGCGGCAGTTGGCTTCGAGCAGTCCCGCAACGCACACCTGGACCCGGACCGTATAGGTGTTGAAGGCCGTGGAATTCGCGTCAACCGGCACGCCCGAGCCGCCCTGGCCCGCGCAGCGACCGTCGTTCTGCCCGTTGCGGCTGTAGCAGTAGCCCGCGACCGGGCTCTCAGTGCTCGCCCAGTTGATCGCCCGGGTCTGCGAGCCATCGGTCTGGGCGGCGACATTCTGGGCGACACGCAGCTGCGGCGGATTCGTGTCCGGACCGTTGTCCGCCCAGCTCGCCTGGGCCATCGGCGTCAGGTTGGCGAACAGGTGGGACCTGTTCGCGGCCGGCGCTGCCAGCGGCGTGTACTGGGTGATGTCGTAGCCTTCCAGGGCGGCGCCCCGGTACTCCTTGACCCAGCTGTGTGCATCGTGCGGGATGTGGCTGCGCTCGAGCACCGTGTCATTGCTGGTGTCGACCCGGCGGAAGCCGCCGTAGAGCACCTTGCGCAGTGCGTCGATGCGCGCCGTGGTGACGTAGTTCAGCCAGTCGCCGCTCCACGAGCCCGAGCACTGCTTGTTGGTCGTGGCACTGGCGGGCGTGAAGCGGCCGGCGCCGGCGTCATAGGTGTAGCACTTGAACGAGTCGAAATAGCCGAAGTAGTCGATCTCGGCGGGCTTGTAGGTGAGATCAAGAACGCCGTCGCCATTCAGGTCCGAATAGTCGTTGTACGCTTCGTAGTACAACTTGTGGTCGCGCCCCATGACCAGCATGTTGAGCGGCGGCACCCTTTCCGTCAGGAACAGCGGCGTGTCCGATATGTCCAGCGCGGCCGTGGCCGTGCCGACGTTGAGCGCCGTGCCGCCTGCAATCAGCAGGGTCGCGAGCGAACGCTTGATGAGGGTCTTGCCGAACATGTCCATTCTCCTGAGTTCCCGTGGCGCTCAGAAGCGCCGCGTGAAAGTGCTCTCGACCACGGCCTGGGCGGCTTCCACGCCGCCGCTGCCGCGCGAGGTGATCCTGAAAAAGTCCCTGCCGGTCGGCGGGCCCGCGCCCACCGTCAGCGAATCCGGCACGAAGGCGTAGTTCTCGATGATCGTGTCGGCCGGGCGCGCCACGCCCGTGATGGCCGGCGAGCCGGTGTCGGTGCCGTACTCGCGCCCGTTGGTCGTCCACCAGGTGTCGACCAGGTCGCGCAGGTCCGGCGCATCGGCCGCCAGACCCGGCATGCCGGCACGGTCATAGACGTCGCAGGGCGAGCCGACGCAGGCATCCGGGCGCGCGGTCTGCTGGGTGAGCCACTGCTCGGCGTCGCGCAATCCCGCCTCGGCGGACTGGAACGCTATATTCACGTTCCGGGCGTTGCCCGCCATGCGCTCCTCGTTGAAGGACATGTTCATGGCCGTCAGCGCCAGTAGCGTCAGGATCAGCAGCAGCAGCAGCGAGATGACCAGGATCGCGCCTTGCTCCCTGCGCACTGCGCCTGCCAGCCGGTTTCGATAGGTCTTGTCGATGGTCATCACTGCACCCGGTTGCGAAGCGTGGCGGTGGCGGTGTAGATCTCGCGGCGGCGGCGGTCGCCGAAGCCGGTGCCGGTATCGGGGTAGTCGACCCCCAGCAGGTTGTAGACCCGGTCGTCGACATTTACGCCCTGCTCGTCGGGGCCGCGCACCAGCAGCGCGATGTTGACCGCCAGCACGTTGGCCCAGTCATTCACATCGTCGACCGCCTCGGCGTCGCGGTATGCATCCACCCGGAAGTCGCCCGTGTCGTCCACGCCGTAGAGCACCTGCAGGCCCTCGACACCCTCGAAGATCTCGACCGAATCGTCCGCCGCCGCCATGCTGCTGGTGCGGCGATAAAGAGAAGGCCCGCCACTTTCGCCAAGTCCAACGTAATAGATCACGGTTTCGACCGGCACCAGCTCGGCGGCCTCGCGAAAGGCGAAGCCCAGATCGGCTGTGGTGTTGGTGCCGGCGGCGGTGCCCGTCGAGCGCGTGATCTCCCCAGCCGCGGTGTAGTCATCGGCCTGGAACCAGGAGATGGCCGAGCAGTCGGCGATCTGCACGATGTTGCCGGCCACAATGGGCGCGGGATTGTTGAAGAACTCGGCCTCGACCGCCTGGGTGCCGTTGGTCATCTCGGTGACGGTCCGCAGCGGCCGGGCGTCGCGGCGCGGACCGCGCACTACCAGCACGTCGTTGCCGGCAAGTGGCGCAGGAGACGTCACCACCGCCGGCAGCGCCGGGGCCCAGGTGCCCGAGACCGAGGAGCCCACGTCGAAGCCGCCCACAGGCTCGGCGAAATTCCACAGGGTCTCGGTGGCGCCGATCAACAGGTTGTTGACGGGCACTTCCCGCGAGCAGCCCTGCCAGCCCGAATTGCGGATGTCGCGAAGCATCAGCTCGATCGCCAGGCGACCGGTTTCCTGGATGCGCGCCGTCTCGTCGGTCGCCTGATACGACAGCTTCGTGCTGTAGAAGATGGTCACCGCGCCGCCGATCAACACCAGCGACAGCGCCATGGCGACCATCAGCTCGACGGCGGTGAATCCCTGCTGCGGTTTCATGATCCTGCTCATAGCCGCGTCATCGTGGTGAACTGCAGTTCCTGCGCGGCGGCCGCGCGATTCTCGTCCCGGTCGACCCACTGGATGGTGACCGTCACGACCGCCGGATCGGCGGCGTCCTGCACGATGGCGCCGCGGCCCTCGGGCAGGATGGCAGCCAGCTCCGTCTTCCAGGCGATCAGGTCGTCACCGGGCGTGCCGGCGGGCGCCGTCGCCGGATCCGTGTACAGGTCCGTCAGCGCCGTGACATAGGGGCTGGCCGCCAGCACGGCGTCGCGGCGATTGGCGCGCATGCGGTCGATGATGTCGTAGGCCATGAGCGTCGCCTGGGTGCGCGCCCCGGCCGTGCGGGTGGCCGTGAGGCCCGTAGTCTGCAGGGCGGCAATGCCCAGCAGGCCGATGGACAGCACCAGCAGGGCCACCAGCACCTCGACCAGCGTCATGCCCGACTGGCCACCCCTCATGGAATGCACTCTCACGGACAGGCCCCCTGTGTCGTGTTGATTCGTCCACCGACCGCGATGGAAATGCAGCGAGTGCGGCCGGTCGGGTCGGCGCTCCACTCGATCTCGAGGCGGCGTGCCGCCGCCGGGTTGACCAGCCCGCTCGGCGTGAACTGTACGTAAGCCGCGCCGGTTTCCATCTCGGTCACGGCGAAGCCGTTGCTGGTGGCCTGGCCGACCTGCAGCAGTTCATCCGTGCCGTCGAGCTCGCCGGGCGACCCGGCGTCGGTGAACATGATCCAGCCGTCGGCCCAGTCCGGCGTGCCGGTGTCGCAATCCGTCTGGTTACTGCTGACGCACACCGAGACCGGCAGGCCACGCTTGATGGATTCGCTGCGGGCAAGACTCATGGCGGTCACCAGCTCGTTGGTCTGAGTGATCAACCTGTTATTTCGCGTCAGGTTGATGAAGCTCGGCACGCCAAGCGCGAGCAACAGCGCCAGCACGGCGATGCCGATCATCAGTTCTACGAGCGTGAATCCACGGGCCTTTTTCATGGGGGCAATGTAGCCCCTCGCTGGCGGGCGCCGTCAGCCCGCCGACGAGCGTCGCCGAGGCCGGGACGAACGGACCCACCTTGTGACGCGGCTCACAGCAACAGCCGTGTACGCGGACCCGGCGGGCGCGGACCCGACATAAGCCGGGACCGCGCCGGAACCCCGCCAGGTCGGGTCAGGCCGGCTTCCGGTACTTCGCCAGCGGCAGCAGCCAGGCGCCAAGTGCGGGCAGCAGCAGCATGGCGCCGAGCATGTTCACCACGAACATGAAGGTCAGCATCAGCCCGACGTCGGCCTGGAACTTGAGCGGCGAGAACGCCCAGGTGCCGACGCCCACGGCCAGCGTGATGCCGGTGAACACGATCGCCGCGCCGGTGACCCTGAGCGCGCTGTGGTAGGACTCGCGCACGCTCTCGCCGCGGCGCAGGAACTCCTGCATGCGGCTGAACAGATAGATGCCGTAGTCCACGCCGATGCCCGCGCCCAGCGCCACCATCGGCAGCGTGTTGACCTTGAGCCCGATGCCGACGATCGCCATGACCGCGTAGACCAGGATCGAAACCAGGGTCAGCGGCACGATCACCAGGATGGTGCCGATCACCGAGCGGAAGTTCAGCAGGCACATCAGCGTCACCGCCGCGAACACCCAGCCGAGGATGATGAACTCCTTGGCCTTGACCTCCTCGTTCTGCGCCGCCATCACGCCGACGTTGCCGGTCGCCAGCCGATAGGTCACGTCGGGCGTCGGGTTCTCCGTGCGGTATGTCCTTGACCGCGGCGATCACGCGCTCGATGGTCTCGGCGCGATGGTCCGCCAGGAACAGCATGACCGGCATGACGCTGCAGTCGCGATTCAGCAGGCCGGTGCTGGTCTCGACATAGCCCTGCGCCTGCACCAGCTGGCGCTCGTCGCGCGGCAGGTTGCGCCACTTCAGGCTGCCTTCGCTCCAGCCAGCGCTGACCACCTTGGACACGCCCGCCAGGCTCATGACGTCGCGCACGCCCTCGACGTTGCGCATGTGCCAGGCGAAGCGGTCGATGGCGTCGATGATGGTGTGGTCGATGCAGCCGTCGGCCTTGGTCTCGACGATGACATTGAGGATGTCGGTGCCGATCTGGAACTTGGAGGTGATCAGGTCGCTGTCGAGGTTGTAGCGTGAATCCGGCCGGAGCTCCGGCACGCCCGCCTGGGTATCGCCGATCGGCGTCTCCATGCCCTTGATGAAGCCGACCACGCCGAGCACCAGCGAAATCGCGATGATCACGGTCGCCGGCCCGCGCTCGGTGATGCCCGCCAGCTTGTCCCACACCTGCTTGAGCTGCTGCTGGCGACGTTCGACGCGCTTGCGGTAGCGGTCGGTGATCGGCACGTAGGAGACGAGCACGGGCAGCAGGATCAGGTCGGTCAGGATGATCACGCCGATGCCGAGGCTCGCCGTGATGGCCATTTCCTGGATGACCTGCACCGGGATGAGCAGGATGGTGATGAAGCCGACGAGATTGGCGAGCAGCGCCACGATCGCCGGCAGGAACAGCAGCCGGAAGGTGCGCCGCGCCGCCTCGTTGCTGTCGGCGCCGGCCATGGCGGCATCGCTGACCGCGCTGATCTTCTGCACGCCGTGGCTGGTGCCGATGGCGAAGATGATGAACGGCACCAGGATGCCGAGCGGATCGACGCCGTAGCCGAGTATCACCAGCAGGCCGAGCATCCACACCATCGCCACCAGCGAGGACACCACCGGCACGAGCGCGATGCGGAAGGACTGGATGTAGATCCAGACGAACAGCAGCGTCAGCAGCACGGTCACCACGGCGAAGGTGATGACCGACATGGCGCCGTCCGCCACGTCGCCGACCACCTTGGCGAAGCCGATCATGTGCACGGAGACCGGCACGTCGATGGCAACACTCAGGTTCTCGCCCTGGATCCGCTCGCGCACCTTCTGTTCGAGCGCGCGCGAAATGGCAATGTAGTCGATGGGGCCGCCGGTCTCTGGATCGACGTCCAGCAGCTGGGCGCTGACCATGGCGCCCGAGAAGTCGTTGGCGACCAGCCGGCCGACGATGCCGGCCTTGAGGATGTTCTCCTTGACCCGCGCCAGACCGGCCGCGTCCGGCTGGAAGTCCGAGGGAATGACGTCACCCGCCTGGATGCCACCCTCGACCACTTCCGTGTAGCGCGTGTTCGGCGTCCACAGCGACTGCACCCGGGCGCGGTCGACCCCCTTGATGAAGAAGACCTCGTCGGTCGCGATCTTCAGCGCCCGGAAGAACTCGGGCGTGAACATGTCGCCGTTTTCGGCGACCACCGCGATCAGCAGCCGGTTGGCGCCGCCGAAGTCCGCCTTGTGATCGAGGTAGGTCTGAATGTACTCGTGGTCGCGCGGCAGCTGCTTGGTGAAGTTGGTATCGAGCTTCAGCCCACCCACCGCGATCCAGGCGAACCCCAGCGTCAGGACCAGGAATGCCGCCAGGATCAGCGTGCGATGCTCGAAGACGTACGGCTCCAGCCGCTCTGCGACGGTCGGCTTGCCGTCCTTTCTTTCCGACTCGACGTGCATGGCGTTACCTCGATTCCGGGATGGCCAGGCGCTTCACGCCCGCCTCTCCCGCCACGATGACCTCGTCGCCACCTGCGGCCAGTACCGCTGAAAGGCTCTTGCGATCGTCCTGCTGCGTGAAACGGACGCTCTGTCCCCCATCGTCGCTGACGAGCAGCACCCCGTTGTTGCCGGCGACGATGATCCGCTGCTCGGAGACACGCGTCGCCGAGTTCAAGAGCGCCACGGTGCCGGTCTCCAGCTGCTGCCACGAGGCGCCGCCGTCGTCCGAGCGAAACAGGTGCCCGCGCAGACCCATGATCAGCAGCGACTCGCCACCGAGCGGCAGGATGCCGTAGTAGGAACCGTCGTACGAGGACGGCAGCTCGCGCCAGCTCGCGCCCTGGTCGTCGGAGCGATACAGCCTGCCCGCCTCCGCGGCGACGTACAGCGCGCCGTCCGGCGCGCCGGCAATGGCGTTCAGGTGGAAGTCGAAGCCGAAATCCAGGTCGGCCTCGTAGTCGTCCGGATCCGGCGCGGCCGGCGCAGCGAGCGGCGTCGGCGCGAACTCGACCGGTGCCCAGCTCTCGCCGCCGTCGCTGCTGGCGTACATGACGCCGTAGGCGCCGACCGCCATGCCGCGCGCGGCATCCGCGAACCAGACGTCCAGCAGCGGCCTGTTGTTCTCCGGCTCGAAGTGCACGCGCGTCCAGGTGTCGCCGCCGTCGACGGTGCGCAGGATGACCTCGTCGTGGCCGACCGCCCAGCCATGCAGGTCGTCGACGAAGTACACGGCGGTCAGGTTGGCGCTGGTCGGCACGACCACCTGGGTCCAGCTGGCGCCGTCGTCGGTGGAGTACAGCACGTGCCCGCGCTCGCCGACCGCGAAGACGCGCGGGCCGGCCCGGGCCAGGTCGAGCAGGAGCGACTGCGGCGCGAGCGGCGCGATCCAGGAGGGCTCGGCCGCCGGATCCTCGGCGTCCTGCGCCTGGACGGCGGCGGGCGCCAGCAGGACCGCAAGCAGCGCTGCGGCGGTCATTCGTAGCATGTTCATCTCCCCCTCGAACGACATAGCGGGCCGGCGGACTTGCGCCCACCGGCCCGTCAGATCATGTCATCGGCCTCAACGCGTGCCGCGGCGCTGGATGGCGGACGGCGTGAAGTCGGCCGTCGTCCGCTTGATCGAGAAGTTGACGGTGGTCGGCTCCTCGTTGAAGAGCCCGAGCGCGAGGTAACGGCCCGACTGCAGGTCGTAGGTCGTCTCCAGCACCGACCAGAACGTCGGCTGGTCGTAGTAGTTGATCGAGTGGCCTTCCTGCACGCGCCACAGCTGGTCGCGGCCGTCGTAGGCATCGACCGCCAGGATCTGCCAGGAATCCTCGTCGACGTAGAAGGTGCGGCGCTTGTAGATGTGGCGCTGGCCGGGCTTCAGGGTCGAGTCGATCACCCACACCCGGTGCAGCTCGTAGCGCAGGTGCTCCGGGTTGATGTGCAGCGGCTTCAGGATGTCGTTGTTCTTGAGCGCCGTGCGACTGCAGCTGGTAGGCGTTGTAGGGAACCAGCATTTCCTTCTTGCCGACGAGCTTCCAGTCGTAGCGCTCGGGGCTGCCGTTGTAGATGTCGAGCTGGTCGGAGGTGCGCAGGCCGTCGGAGGCGGTGCCCGGGTTGTCGAAGGCGACGTTCGGCGCGCGCCGCACGCGTCGCTGGCCCGGGTTGTACAGCCAGGCGCGGCGGTTCTCCTTGGTCTGGTCGAGCGTCTCGTGCACCAGCAGGATCTCGCCCGCGAGCCGCGCCGGCGCGGTCGTCTCCTGCAGGAAATAGACGATCACGTTGTCGAGACCCGCCTCGGTCGCACCCGGCAGGTTGTAGGCGAAGTACGTCTCGTCGTGGAACTTGACCAGCGTGTAGTCGCCGCTGCGGGTCACCGCCGCCTGGTTGATGTTGCGGCTGGCCACGTCGGCGCGATAGCGCAGGATGTGGTTCCAGAGCACCTCGACGCCTTCCTTCGGGATCGGGAACGGCGACCCGCCGATCGCGCCGGTCACGCCGTTGCCGCCGGCCGCGAGCTTGGCGCGAGGTCGCATTGGCCTCGGATCGCGTCATAGATGCGCTGCGGATAGGCGGCGCTGCGCCGCGTCGGGTAGACGTTCATGTAGAACGAACCCTTGTAGTTGGTCAGCAGCGCCTTGTGGCCCTCGGTCAGCTGCGCCGCGTAGCGGCTCATGTTCGAGGCATCGACGCGATACAGCGGCTTGTCGGCGGCGAACGGGTCCGGATAGTGCTGGCCCGGCTTGAAGCCGGTGGCGCCCGCCTTGGCGACCGAGGTCAGCCCACCGTCCCAGGCCGGGATCGTGCCGGCCGCGTTGCCGGCCTTCTCGGCGCCCATCGGGGTCAGGTCCTTGCCGAGCCGGGCAGCTTCCTCGGCACTGACCGCGGCCAGCGCGCTGCCGGTGACGGCGCACAGCGCGAGACTGGCGACCGTCGTGAGGATCTTGAGTTTCATCATGAATTTCTCCGGCAGTTCAGAACGAGTACTTGACGGTGGCCGCGATGAAGTCGCGGTCATTCAGGTCGTTCCAGCGGCTCGCGCCATCGAACTGCGTGTAGTTGACGTCGAGTTCCCAGGTCGCCTGCAGGTTGGCATTGAAGCCGAGCGTCAGGCCGGTGCGCCCCTCGACGAAGTTGCCGCCCGGTCCCGGCGTGGTGCCGGAGACGTCGTGCGACAACACCAGGCGCGGACTGACGTTCCAGGGACCGATCAGGCTCAGGTAGTCGAGCGCGGATCGCCAGGCGATAGCCCCAGGAATCCGCGTCGGCGAAGCGCGACTGCGGCTCGATCTCGCCGAAGTGGCGTCCGGCGAGCAGCGCATTGCCCGACACCGACGTGCCCGGACCGTTGAAGCGCAGGCCGCGATCGTTCGGACCGCCGGTCAGCTTGTCCGGGAAGCCGTCGACGTGGGTGTAGCCGGCCTCGAGCACCGTGACCAGCTGCGAGGCGCCCAGCATCGGCGGGAACGCCTTGGTCGCGGTCATCTGCGCCTGGATCACGTCGAAGCGGTCCCAGCCCTGGATCTCCTGGTCGAGGCCGAAGCGGCCGATCTGGTTGCAGGCCGCGCAGCGTCGGCAGCGCCGGGGTGCAGGTCGTCGGCAGGGTGACGCCCTGCAGGCCGAGAGTCGCGGCCTCGAACGGCGCCAGCGCCGCGAACAGCACCTCGACGTCGTCGAACTGCAGCGGCACGTCCATCTTGTAGGACACTTCGCCCTGCAGCGCGATGCCGGTCGTGCCGACCTGGGTGTTGAAGCTCAGGCCGATCAGCTTGATGTCCTCCGGGTACTCGGTGAAGTACTGCGCTGTCTGCGCGTACTCGTGCGTCGCGAGGTTGCTCGCCTGGCCGCAGCACGTTGCCGCCGCCGAGCGCCGTGTTGGCCGCGATGGTCGCGTAGCCCGGCCGCGGTCGCGGCACTCAGGTTGCCGCCGTGGCACGCCGCGGCGCCGACGCCCTGCTGGCGTGCCGATCGGCGATGGCCGTCGCCGCGCGGCAGGCCCGGACGCGAGGCCGAGCGCGGTGGCCTGCACGGCCGTCAGCGGTGCCGATCGCATTGCCGAGGCCGACCTGCGTGCCGGTGCGGCCGCTGATCAACGGCAGCTTGCTGTGGTAGTTCATGAAGTAGAAGCCGAGCTCGGTGCCGTCGCTGAAGTCGGGCAGGTACCACTTGAGCGCCGCGCCGTACTGGCCGTTGTCGCTCGCCACCCGGGTCGGCCCGCGCGGCACGCCCTGGAAATTCTCGATGAACGGACCGCCCAGCGGACGGTAATCGACGCCCTGGTCGGAGAACGCGCCGAAGCCGAGGAACACCCTGCTGCCGCCGCGCACCGCGAAGTCGTTGGCGGCGAAGTAGGAGCCGGCCGGCTCCGGCTCGGTCTCGTCCCAGCCGAACAGGTACGAGCACGTCGGCATTGAGGTTCGGGGCAAGCGCGAACGATGCCTTCACCATTTCCTGCGGCAGGTAGGCCTCGCGCAGTTCCGAGCCCGGCACGCGCAGCGCCGAGACGTCGAAGTGGTTGATGGCGCTGTTGATGCCGCCCTGGATGAAGGTGCTCTCGCCCCAGTTCACGACCATGTTGCCGGCGCGCAGGTCGAGCTCGTGGCCGTTGAGGTCCCAGCGGCCGTACACGAAGGCGTCGAGCAGGCGGACGTAGGAGCCCGCCAGGTGCTTGCCGGTCTCGGAGATCGGCGTGCGCTCGGTCGGCTGGCGCTCGACCTCGTAGTCGTACAGGCCGCAGGCGCGAACGAAGGCGCCGTAGTTGTCGCGACTCAGGGACAGCTCGGTGACGAACTTCGCGGAGTTGGAGACCAGACCCGTGCCGTAGTTGAGGTTGCCGTCGTCGATGTTCGGCGAGCGGCCGACGCCGCCGTCGGCCGTGCCGATGAGCCGCGGATCAGGGCTCTGCACCGCGATAGAGCTGGCCGTAGGACAGCGTGGTGTCCAAGCTCCCGTTCCAGCTGCCCCAGGTCGAAATCGAACGCCTGTGACGGCGTGGCACTCAAGCCGCGGCGGCCGCGAGCGGCGGCAGTCACCGCAAGGCGCACCGGCTTGGCAGGGTGCTTGGGCAGCGAAGTGGTCATGTGTTCCCCATGTTCTGACGACCGAGCATCCTCGGCGACGTTGGTCCCGGATCCGCAGACCCTGTCGCGGTCCGGTCCTTGTTGTTGTGGCGCTGGTACCGAATCGGCGTTGTCGGCACAACAGCGGCCGAAGTATATCAGTGCAAACGCAACAGCCTACCGGCGTGGCTACGTATTTCGCGTGCGTTTGCAGTGCAAAACGATCAGCTGTGCGTGACCTGCAGGATGCTGTTGCGGATCTGTTCGGACAGGACGAGCCGCGCGTCGTCCGCGACCGCCAGCAGGGCGTCGCCGAAGACCAGCAGGCCCTTCTCGCCGACCTGGATCACGTTGCGCCGCTTGCAGCAGGTCGATGAAGTCGCGGAACATGGTGCGGTCGAAGAATTCCGGCGAATCCAGCCCGTAGAGCATGGTCATGCGCTGCGGCCATGGTCGCGCAGCGCTTCTCCAGGCCGTCGGCGGTCAGTTCCCCGCGGCCGGCGCGCAGCAGCAGCGCGATCGCGAGGTAGTAGCGCTCGATCGTCTGGATCGTCGCCTGGGCCAGCACGGACAGCTGCACGGCCTCGGCCGTACCGGTGGCGGGACGGCGCCAGACGCGGCCGTCCTCGCTCTGCTCCAGCAGGCCCGCGCCGGCCAGCGCGGCCAGCGCGTCGTCCACGATACCGGGCACCTCGTCCTCGTCCCAGCGCAGCGACAGTTCCTCGCGCACGTACGGATAGACGCGCCAGGCCAGCCGGTGCACGTCTTCCGGACGCATGGCGGCGTTGTTGAGGAACGCGCAGGCCACCAGTGACGGCATCGCGAACAGGTGCATGACGTTGTTGCGGTAGTAGGCGCACAGGATGGCGGCCTCGTCCGGCATCCGCAGCACGTCGCCGAGCCGGTGGGCGCGCCGTTCCAGGATCGCCCATCTACTCGCCCAGTCCGGCACGATCGCGGCGCCGTCCTTGTCGGTCACCGACACGTCCGGCGAGTACGGGAATCTTCCTCAGCAGCGATACGTACAGGTCGAGCTGCCGCACCAGGTCCGCCTCGATCATCGCCTGCCGCGGCGTCGCGAGCAGCGCGACGGCCAGCAGGTTGATCGGCGTGACCGCGGCCGCGCCGTTGATCCGCCGCATGATCTCGCCCGCCACGCGATCGACTGCCTCGCTGATACCACGGCGGCCGGGCGTCCTCGGCGCGGCTCGACTCGCGCCAGTCGGGGTCGACGGCCTGGATCTGCTGCTCGAGCAGCACCGGCTCGCCAAAGCTCACGTGCACCCTGCCGAAACGCTCGCGCAGTGCGGGAAGACTGCGCAGCAGGCCGAGGATCGACTCCTTCTCCTTCGGCCGGCCAGACAACTCGCCGATGTAGGTGCGCGCCTCGAACACGCGCTCGTAGCCGAAGTAGACGGGCACGTAGGCCACCGGCCGCTTCGGATTGCGCAGGAAGCTGCGCACGGTCATCGACAGCATGCCGGTCTTGGGCGGCAGCAGGCGGCCGGTGCGGCTGCGCCCGCCTTCGATGAAGAACTCGATGGGATGGCCGCGACCCATCATGACGTCGACGTACTTGGTGAACACGATCGGGTACAGGCTCGCGCCGCGGAACGAGCGGCGGATGAAAAAGGCCCCGCCCATGCGCAGGAAACGCCCGATGACCGGCAGGTTCAGGTTGATGCCGGCGGCGATGTAGGGCATGGCGTAGCCGCGGTAGTAGATGACGTAGGACAGCAGCAGGTAGTCGACGTGGCTGCGATGGCAGGGCACGTAGACGATCGCGCAGCCGGCCGGGAGCCGGTCGAGGTGCTCGGCGTTGCGCACCTCGACGCCGTCATACAACCGGGTCCAGAGCCAGGTCAGCACCCGGTCCATGAAGCGCACGAAGGCGTGCGAGTAGTTGGCGGCGATCTCCACCGCGTAGCGCCGGGCATTGCGCAGCGCCTCGCGCCTGCCCAGTCCCTTGTCGCGCATCTCCTGCCGCACGGCCTGCCTGACCGCACGGGTGCGCAGGACCTGCGCCACGATCACCCGGCGGGTGGCGAGCTCCGGCCCGAGCGTGTCGGCACGCATGTGCCGGAACTCGGCACGCAGGTCCTTCAGCAGCCGGCGGGCGCTGCGCGCCGGCTCCTGGCCGGCGAACGCGTAGTCGCGCAGCGGGCGCGGCTCGCCGAAGCGGATCAGCGTGCTGCGGCCGTTGAAGAGCATCGACAGCAGGCGACGGAACGGACCCACCAGCGCCCAGCTCTCGGACAGGAAGATGTCGAGCCACGCCCGTTCGCGCTGCGGCGCACGTCCCCAGTACACCGACACCGGGACGATGTCGAGCTCGAACTCGGGGTCGCCGGCAGCCGCCGTGACGGCGGCGGCGAGTTCCGCGGGCATGCGCCGGTCGGGCCGCCGGCGCAGCACCCCGGCGCGCCGTTCCAGCGAGACGAACGAGCGCGGCAGGTTGAGCGGACCGGCGACCAGGCGCTTGCTGGGCCGGCGCAGCGCCGCGTCCATGCACACCTGCTCCAGCGCCAGGAAATCGGAGTAGCTGCGCTCGTCGAGCACGTACAGCACCGGCCGCGCTCGACCCTTGAGGCGTTCGCGGGCGTCGGCGGGCACCAGGGTCGCGCGCACGAACAGGCGCGACAGCCCGCGCATGGCCCACAGGAAAGTGCGATCGAGGCCGAGCAAGCCGTTCATTCAGTCGTCGCGCCCGGGCATGACGCAGGGCACCGGCCGACGCCTGCCGGTCGGTCCGCGCGCACGCATCACTCTGCCGGCGCGTCCTCGCTCTCGGCGAGCTGCCGTTCGAGTGCCTGGCGATGGGCGTCCATGGCGGCGTTGGTCTGCTCCTGCACCCGCTCCGGAGCGGTGACCAGGTCGCCGACCACGGTGTCCTCCGGCTTCATGGTCTCGGGCTCGCTGGTGCCGCAGCCGGCGGCCCCCGCACACAGGATCACGGCAACCAGTGTCGGCAGTCTGCTCATGGGGCCTCCGGAGAATGTCCAATCGACAATGTTACCGCGAACGGGCGCGGTATGGACCGTGGGCGCGCAATGTGACAGCGTGACCTCATGGGCACTGAAGACTTCAGGGATCGGGTGGTGGTGCTGACCGGCGCGACCGAGGGGATCGGCCGGGCGATGGCTCTGCAGTTCGCGGCCGCCGGGGCACGCCTCGTGCTGGCCGCACGCAATGTCGAACGTCTCGATGCCATCGTCACCGGCTGCCTGGATCACGGCGCCGAGACGATCGGCGTGCCGACCGACATCGGCATCGAGACACAGTGCGCAGCGCTGGTCGAGGCTGCTCTGCGGCGTTTCGGCGCAATCGACGTGCTGGTCAACAATGCGGGCTCGACCATGTGGTCGACGCTGGCCGATCTCGAGGAGCCGGTCGTCCTGGAGCAGTTGATGCGGGTCAACTACCTCGGCGCCGCCTGGACGACGCGCCGTGCCTTGCCGGCGCTCGTCGCATCACGCGGCCGCATCGTCGCGGTGTCGAGCGTGGCGGGCCTTACCGGCGTGCCGACGCGCACCGGCTACGCCGCGAGCAAGCACGCACTCTTCGGCTTCTTCGATTCGCTGCGGATCGAGCTGGCTGGCACGGGCGTGTCGGTCACACTGGTCGCGCCTGATTTCGTCCGCTCGGAGATTCACCGGCGCGCCGCCGGACCTGACGGCCGGCCACTGGGCGAGAATCCACTGCAGGACGCCAGGATCATGTCGGCGGAGCAGTGCGCTCGCATCATCCTCGACGCCACCGCGCGGCGCCGGCGCCTGGCACTCACCTCCGCCCGCAGCCGCTGGCTGCGCTGGCTCAGGCTGGCGCTGCCGTCGGCGGTCGACCGGCTGGCGGCTCGCGCCATACGCGAGCGGCGCTGAGACGCCGTCACTCGCCGAAGTCGGCCAGCAGCTGTGCCTGCTTGCGTTCCTCTTCTTCCTTGCGCGCCTGTTCCTCGTCGCGCCACTTCTCGCGGATGTGCGGCATGTCGAGCGAGATCAGGAAGTACTCGAACAGGTAATTGATCAAGGCCACGCGATTGACCAGCATGTGGTCGGAATCGACGATGTGCAGCGTCGCGCCATATTCGCGTGCGTAGCGGATGCTGTTCTCCACCGGCACGACGTCGTCGTGCCAGCCGTGGACGATGGTCAGCGGAACGTCGGCGGGCTTCGGCGTCTCGTGCTCGTGTCCGGGCATGTAGAACGCCGGGGCCAGCAGGAACAGCCCCCGGGCACGCAACAGCCCCGCCGCCGAGGTCGCCACGTGCGCGCCCATGCTGGATCCCACCAGCACCAGCTCGCCGCGCAGGTCGCGGCAGAAGCTGAGCAGGCGGGTGACCCGGTCCGCCGGCGAATCGACGCCGCGGTAGTCGACCGAATGGGCCTCGAAACTCTCCACGCGGGCGATCTCCGCCATCGCGGAAATCTTCGTGCCCCAGGGGCCACTTTCCTTGCCATGCGAAAATACGACGTGACGCGAGGCCATCCAACTCTCCGAGGCAGCCGCCGACATCCTAGCAAACGCGCGTGCCGCCGATCAGGGCCCGTCGCGCGGTTTCCACAGCAGGGCGTCGAGGTCGTCGGCAGCGGCCCCGGTGCGCCACGACGCCACCCGCTCGCCGACGAAGCGCACGCCCTCCGCCTCCAGCCGGCGGCGTTGCAGCAGGTACTGCGGCGAGCCGCGTGGAAAGCTGATGCGGCCGCTGGCATTGACGACCCGATGCCAGGGCAGGTCGAGCCCGGCCGGCGCGACCTTGAGCGCATGACCGACCTGGCGCGCCCCGCGCCCGAGCCCAGCCCGCCGCGCCACGCCACCATAGCTGTCGACGCTGCCGGCCGGGATTTGCGCCACCGCCCGCCAGATCCGCTCCAGGTGCGACTTCACCCCTGCCCCCACCCCACTTGACCATCAAGACCAGCGCCGTGCCGGCCGATACCCCGGCAGGGCCCGGCCCGTCCACGGCCAGTATCGACCATGCGCAGCGACCGGTCATTCGACGATCTACCCGAGCCAGACTCACCGCTGGGGCAGGATAACGCCTACGACCTCATCCGCCGCTTCGCCGTGTTCGCCGAGCTCGATGGCGACGTGGCCGCGGACATCGCCCCGAGCCTGGAATGGATTTCCCTGCCGGGCGGCGCCGACCTGTTCCGGCGCGGCGAGCCTTCCGACTGCGCCTACCTGCTGACCTACGGCACGCTGGGCGTGTTCGCCGACGCGCAGGCGGCACCGGTAGCGCGGATCCATGCCGGCGAGACGGTCGGCGAGATGGGCTTCGTCATGGGCAGGGAGCGCTCGGCCACCGTCAGGGCCTTGCGCGACAGCGACCTGGTCCGCATTCCCGGCGAAGCGCTGCAGCGCGCGTTGCTGCGACATCCGCAGGCCCTGCTCGCGCTGGCCCGCATCGCGATCGACCGCGTCGAGGACAGCCGCGGCTCCGGCGCCCGCCACAGCCACCCCCGGACGATCGCGCTGGTGCCGGCCAGCGCCGACATCGACGTGGCCGGCTTCGCGGTGGAGCTGGTCGAGGCGCTCGCCCGGTATGGCCGCGCCGAACTGGTCTGGAGCGTACGCGGCGACGACCACAGCAGCGGCTGGTTTCACCAGATCGAGGCGCGCAACGAATTCGTGGTCTATGCCGGCGAGGCGGGCGCATCCGCCTGGACGGGGCTGTGCGTGCGCCAGGCCGACGCGCTGCTGCCGCTGGTGCGCGCCGGGGCGCCGCCGGCGCCCTGGCCGGCCCTGGCCGATCGCCGCCTGCAGCACCAGCGGACCGAACTGGTCATGCTGCACGAAGACGGGATCGTGCCCGGCGAGTCCGCGCGCCAGCGGCCCGCAACCGGCGGCGAGGTGGTGCACCACGTGCGCGGCAGCGAGGACATCCGGCGGATCGCCCGGCTGCTGACCGGCAACGCCTGCGGCGTGGTGTTGTCGGGCGGCGGTGCGCGCGGTTTCGCCCACATCGGCGTGATCCGCGCCCTGCGCGAGCGCGCCGTGCCGATCGACTGCATCGGCGGCACCAGCATCGGCGCGATCATCGCCGCCGGCGTGGCGCTGGGCTGGACGGACGACGAGCTGCGGGCGCGCATGCGGGCCTGCTTCGTCGAGACCAACCCGCTGTCGGACTTCACCCTGCCGCTGGTGTCGCTGGTCGCCGGCCGCAAGGTCGCCGCGATGCTGCGCCGCGAGTTCGGCGGCATCGACATCGAGGACATGCCGATCGGCTATTTCTGCATGTCGAGCAACCTCAGCGCGGGGCGCCCCGAGATGCACCGGAGCGGTCCGCTGTGGCGCTGGCTGCAGGCGTCGATCGCGATCCCCGGCGTGCTGCCGGCGGTGTGCGAAGGCGGCGAGGTGTTCGTCGACGGCGGCGCGATGGACAACCTGCCGGTGGCGCGCATGCAGTCGCTGCAGCCCGGCAGGGTCATCGGCATCGACGTCGGCGCGGACCAGCAGTTCAGGGCCGACGGCGACGCCGCCGACGCGCCGCCGCTGTGGCGCTTTCCGGCGTGGCTCGAACACACCCGCCGCCGGCCCGGGATCCTGCGGACCCTGTGGCGCGCCGGCATGGTCAACAGCGCCGCCGCCTCCGCGCTGCAGCGCGGCGCCGCGGACCTGCTGGTGCGCCCGCCGCTCGAGTCGATCGACCTGCTCGACTGGCGGGCATTCGATCGCGCCGTCGACTGCGGCTACCGTCACATGCTCGAAGTGCTCGACCGCGCGCCGCTCGAACCGAGGACGGCGGCGCAGAGCGCCGCGACGAACGGCACGACGCGCTCCAGCACGTCCCCCTCCGAGTCCGGCGCGAGATAGAACAGGATCGTCAGCAGGAAGCCGGTCCACAGGCAGGCCAGCGTGCCGCGCGCATCGGTCGGCCGGTTCAGCACCGCCAGCAGCACCAGCGGACCGAACGCCGCGCCCAGCGCATTCCAGGCGAACAGCACGCGCGAGTAGATGGACTCCGGCACGAAGATGGCGATCAGCGCCGCGGCGACGCTGAACGTCACCAGCGCGATGCGCGTGCGCGTCAGCCGTCGGGACGCGCCGGCAGCGGCACCGTCCAGGTCGACCGTCATGCTGGAGGTCGCCGTCAGCAGCTGGCTGTCCACGGTCGACATGATCGCGGCCATGACCGCCACGGTGACGAAACCGCCGGCGATGGCGGGCAGCCAGGCGATGGCGGAGGCCAGCAGCACGTCCTCGGCGCGGGCCGGCGCGGGCATGAGCAGCCGCCCCGACCAGCCGACCACCAGCATGCCGGCGAGCACGAGCGCGATCCAGACCAGCGCGATGACGCCGCCGCGGCGGATGGCCTGCTCGTCGCGCGCCGCCATGAAGTGATTGACGACGTGCGGCTGGCCCGGAGCCGCGAGGCCGATGCCCATCGTGCCGACGACGAAGGCGGCGGCGGCGAGGCCCTCGCGCCCGCCGAACCATCCGCCGGGCCCGGCCGCCGCGTCCGTCAGCGCCGAGGTCATCGCCTCGGGCCCGCCGACGGCGAACACTGCGGCCACGGGCAGCACGACGGCGACCAGCAGCATCAGCGCCCCCTGCGCGAAATCGGTGAGGCTCGCCGCCCAGAAGCCGCCGAGCAGCGTGTAGGTCACGATCAGGGTCGCGCCGGCCAGCACGCAGACCACGGGGTCGAGACCGAGCGCGAGCGCGAACGCCGCGCCCGCCGCCTGGAACTGCGCGGCCACGTAGAACAGGAACGACGCCACGATGATCAGCGACGCGCTCAGGCGCACGCGCCGCGCGGCGCGGCCCTGCTGGTGGGCGGTCAGCAATTGAACGAGGGTGACGCTGCCCTGCCGGGCCGACAGCCGTCGCAGGCGCGGCGCCAGCAGCAGCCAGTTGACGGCGTAGCCGGCGACGACCGAAATCCAGATCCAGATGGCCGACAGGCCCCACGCGAACGCAGCCCCGCTGACACCGATCAAGGTCCAGGCCGACGACTGGGTCGCGCCCTGCGACAAGGCCGCGACCCAGGCACCGAGCTTGCGTCCTCCCAGGAAGAAGTCCTCGGCATCGTGGGTGCGCCGGCTGGCCAGTGCGCCGATGGCGAGCATCAGCACGCAATACCCGGCAATCGCCAGCCACACTCCGGTCGCGGTCGTCATGGCGGCAGTCTAAGGGAAGGATCGCCGCGCCGGCGTTGTACACTCGGCAGCCTCGTCGCGTCGCGCAGCTTGCATGAGCACCGTCCCCGGCTGGCACTTCTGGATCGATCGTGGCGGGACCTTCACCGACATCGTCGCGCGCTCGCCCGCGGGACGCGGGTACACCCACAAACTGCTGTCGGAGAACCCGCTGCACTACGACGATGCGCCGGCGGCCGGCATCGGCGAACTGTTGGCCCGGCACGGGCGTGGCGAAGAGCCCATCGCGGAGATTCGCCTCGGCACCACGGTGGCCACCAACGCGCTGCTGGAGCGGCGCGGCGTGCCGACCGCGCTGGTCATCACGGCGGGATTTGGAGACGCCCTGCGCATCGGCTATCAGAACCGGCCGGAGCTGTTCGCGCGGCAGATCGTGCTGCCCGAAATGCTGTACACCGAGGTGGTCGAGGCACGCGAGCGGATCGACGCCGCCGGCACGGTGCTGCAACCGCTCGACGTAGCGGCGCTGGAACGGTCGCTGCGCGAGCTCCGCGGGCGCGGCATCGAGAGCATCGCGATCGTCTTCATGCACGGCCACGCGCACTGCGGGCACGAGCGGACCGCGGCACTGCTGGCCCGTCGCCTCGGTTTCGAGGAAGTCTGCGCCTCGCACGAAGTCTCGCCACTCATCCGGCTGGTCAGCCGCGGCGACACGACTGTCGTCGACGCCTATCTGACACCGCTGCTGCAACGCTACGTGCGCCGCTTTCGCGCCCGGCTCGGGCCGCGGCATGCCGACGCGCGATTGTTGTTCATGCAGAGCAGCGGCGGCCTGGCCACCGCGGAGGCGGTGCGCGGCGCGCAATCGCTGCTGTCCGGACCGGCCGGCGGCCTGGTCGGCATGGCGCGCGCCGGCGAGGCACTGCGGCGGCGGCGGCTGATCGGCTTCGACATGGGCGGGACATCGACCGACGTCGCGTTGTACGACGGCCGCTACCCGCGGCGCTTCGACTCGACCATCGCCGGTATCCGCCTGCAGGCGCCGATGATGAACATCCACACCGTCGCCGCGGGCGGCGGTTCACTGCTGTCCTTCGAGGGCGGGCGTCTGCGGGTCGGGCCCCAGTCGGCCGGGGCCGATCCCGGGCCGGCCTGCTATCGCCGCGGCGGGCCGCTCGCCGTCACCGACATCCATGTGCTGCTCGGACGCCTGCAGCCGGCGCGCTTCCCGAGGGTATTCGGCCCGGACGGCCGGCAGCCGCTCGACCTGGAGGCCGTGCAGGCCCGCTTCACGGAGCTGGCCGGACGCGTGACGGCAGCCACCGGCCGCCCGACGACGCCCGAGCGGCTGGCCGAGGGATTCCTGGAAGTGGCCGTCGAGACCATGGCACACGCCATTCGCCACGTCTCCGTGCGCCTCGGCCACGACGCCACCGAATACGCCTTGTTCTGCTTCGGCGGCGCCGCGGGCCAGCATGCCTGCCGCGTGGCCGACGCGCTTGGCATCGCCGAGGTTTTGATCCACCCGCTGGCGGGCATCCTGTCAGCCTGGGGCATCGGGCAAGCCGACCTGCGGGTGCTTCGCCGCCAGAGCGTCGAACAGCCCTTGTCGACGGCGCTCGCCGCGGATCTCGCGACGCTGGCCGACGAGCTCGCCGCCAGCGCGCGTGCGAGCCTGGTCGCCCAGGGCGCGGACCAGGCCGGCCTGCATGACCGGCGCGAGGCGGAGATCAAGGCCGTCGGCACCGACACCGCGCTGCCCGTCGTGCTCGGCCCCGAGGACGCCATGCGCCAGGCATTCACCAGGGCGTTCCGGCAGCGTTTCGGCTTCGAGCCCGGACCCGCCGGGCTGCTCGTCTCCGCCCTGCGCGTGGAGGCGGTCTCGCCGGGCGCTGCGTCCGGGACATTCGCGAGCCCGCCGCCGCAACAGCGCGCCGACGGCTCCGCGCAGGCGTATTTCGGCGGCTGGCGGCAGGTACCGGTCCTCGAGCGCAGCGCCCTCGAGCCCGGCCGGCTGGTCGACGGGCCCGCGATCCTGGTGGAGGACAACGCCACCACGGTGGTCGAGCCGGGCTGGCAGGCGGGGCTTCTCGAAGGCGGCGAACTGCGCCTGGTCCGCACCACCGCGATACCGCGACGCGAGATCGCGCCCGCGGCCCCGGATCCGGTCCTGCTCGAGCTCTTCGGCCACCGCTTCATGCAGGTGGCCGAACAGATGGGCGCCGTGCTGGAAAGCACCGCGCGTGTCGGTAAACATCCGCGAGCGGCTCGACTTCTCCTGCGCCGTCTTCGACGCCGCAGGCGCGCTGATCGCCAACGCGCCGCACATGCCGGTGCATCTGGGTTCGATGGGCGCGAGCGTGCGACAGGTCATCGCCGCCCATGCCGGCAGCATGCAGCCCGGCGATGCGTGGATGCTGAACGCGCCCTACGCCGGCGGTACGCATCTGCCCGACGTGACGGTGGTAAGCCCGGTGTTCATCGCGGACGGTGACGCGGCGCCGCGCTTCTACGTTGCCTCGCGCGCGCACCATGCCGACATCGGCGGCCGGACCCCCGGCTCGATGCCGCCGGACAGTCGCGACATCGCCGAGGAAGGCGTGCTGTTCGAGGACTTCCAGCTGCTGCGCGGCGGCGTGCTGCTGGAGCAGCCGCTGCTCGCCGCGCTCCGCAGCGGGCCCTGGCCCGCGCGCAACCCGGCGCAGAACGTGGCCGACCTGCGCGCGCAACTCGCCGCCAACGCGCGCGGCATGCGTGAGCTGTCGCGGCTGGCCGACAGGCATGGCGTCGCCGCGCTCGAAGCGTACATGGGACACCTGCAGGACAACGCCGAGGAACAGGTGCGAAGCGTAGTCGGCCGCCTCGAAGACGGCGAGTTCCGCTACGAACTGGACAACGGCCTCGCCATCCAGGTGCGCGTGACGATCGACCGGGCAGAACGCACGGCGATCATCGATTTCAGCGGCACCTCGGCACAGTCCGGCGGCAACTTCAATGCGCCGCTGGCGGTCTGCACGGCCGCGGTGCTGTACGTCTTCCGGACACTCGTCGACGCCGACATTCCGCTGAACGAGGGCTGCCTGCGGCCGCTCGAGATCCGCGTGCCGCCGGCTTCGCTGATCAATCCCGTGGCCCCGGCGGCGGTGGTGGCGGGCAACGTCGAGACCTCGCAGTGCATCGTCGACGCGCTGTACGGCGCGCTCGGCGCCATGGCCGCCTCGCAGGGCACCATGAACAACCTGACGTTCGGCAACGCCGCGCTGCAGTACTACGAGACCATCGCCGGCGGCGCCGGCGCCGGGCCCGGCTTCGACGGCGCCTCCGGGGTGCAGACCCACATGACCAACTCGCGCCTGACGGACCCCGAGGTCCTGGAGACGCGCTATCCGGTGCTGCTGCGCGAATTCCGCTATCGCCGTGGATCCGGCGGCGCGGGCCGCCAGCGCGGTGGTGACGGCCTCGTCAGGATCATCGAGTTCCGCTCGCCGATGACCGTGGCCGTGCTGTCGAATCATCGCCGCATTGCCCCCTTCGGGATGGCCGGCGGATCGAGCGGCCAGACCGGGCGCAACACCTTGCGTCGCCGCGACGGGCGGGCAGAGCCGCTCGACTCCTGCGCGACGGTCGAAGTCGGCGCCGGCGACCGGATCGAGATCGAGACCCCCGGGCGGCGGCGGCTTCGGCGAGAGCTAGCCGCCTCAGGCCTGGCGGACGATCCGCTCCAGGTCGATGGCATGCGCCCCGGCGGCCAGGCCACCGCCATCGCTGTGCATGCGGTTGAGACTCACCGGCTGCACGCGGCTGCCGCCGGCGCGATGCGAGACGAGGTAGGAGTGGAACTCGCGCGGGCGCGCTGCTGCGAAGCCGAACAGCAGGTTGACCACGCCGCGCTCGCGCTCGTAATGCCCGTTGATGCGCCCGTCGCAGAGTACGAACCAGCGATCGTCGGGATCGCGATCGCTGAAGGCACCATCGGCCTCGAGCGAGCCGAAAAACGTCCGGATCTGCGCAACCGCGTTCTGCCACAGCGGCAGCTCGTTGGGCTCGAACAGCATCCACCGCGTGCCGCGATCGATGCTGTTGACGATGAACAGCGCCAGGCGTCGCCGCGACAGCAGCCGCCAGTCCGGCGAGGCCCCGCCGTGACCCGCCAGCGTGCGGGCGGCGAACCGCTCGCGGCCCGGCATGCGCACGGTGGGCAGCGCATTCACGCCGAATGCCGCGAGCCGCCCGCGGTCGAGGTCGCCCACCGGGCACATCGGGCGCATGCCCGGACGCAGGATCGCCTCGTCGCCAACCGGCGCCGACCAAACCGGGCGCTGCGTGTCGACGCGGCTCAGCATGCCCGCGACGGCGCCACACGGCGCGAACGCCTCGAACCGGCCGCGCAGCTTGTCGTAGGCCAGCAGGCGCGGGAAGTACATCAGCGAGTTCTCGCTCGCGAACGCCCAGTCGCGCACCCCGTCCAGCGCCGCCGCCGCCGAATCCCAGGCGCGCGGCGGATCCACGACCAGCATCGCCCGCCGGTCGCGGCAGTAGCGGTTCGCGACCAGGAGCGCGCTGGGACCGAGATCCGCGTCGCGCGACAGCGGCGGGATGCACAGGAAATTGAACGTGTCGACGCGGCCGAGCGAGAACAACCCCGTGCCCTCTGCGGCCGAGCCGATGATGTCGTAGTCGGTGAGCGGCCCGCCGTCGTCGCCGTCCGGATTGGAGCCGAGGTAGGCCGCCAGGCCGCGCCCGGCCATCGGCAAGGTCGCTTCGGGCCGCACCGGCGGCACCGCGCCGGCAACCCGGGCCAGCTCGGACTCGGTGAGCGCATCCGCGACGTAGTGGGAGCTGTCCCGATCGATCGAGACGCGGCGATAGATCTCCTGGTCTTCGATGTGTTCGGAGCCGGGCGCGCGCACCCGCTGCAGGACCAGATTGAAGCGGTCCTCCTCGTTCTCGCCGATGCCGTCGTAGTCCACCGCGGCGCGCAGGAATTCGCGCGTGCCCGGCGCCAGTGCCCTCAGGGTCAGGCGCGCAGGGCCGGCGGGAATGGTCAGCGTGCAGGGGCGTGCACCGTTGGCGACACGCACGACCAGCGCGGTCGTGCCCGCCGCTGTCGAAGAACTGCTCGATGGCGTAGGAAATGGTGCTCGGCTGCCAGAGACCGCCGAACACGCGCTGGTAATCGGCGAAGCTGTGAACCGGCACCGGCCGGTTGAGGGGGCCGCGCAGCGTCCTTCCGACGAAGGCGGTGATGCCGGTCGGCGCTCGAGCAATGCTCTGTTCCGCGCCGCTTTCTTCTAGTACGTCTATCCCGGTGAGTCGATCGGCCACCGGCTGCTCCCCTGGTTTGACGAAGGGTAACACATGCCGGTGCATCGATTGAGATGCGATGCGGTCGCGGGCGCTGCGCGATTCGGGGAAATCCTCAGCTCGAGGAATCAGGCCGCGGCCAGCCGCCAGGCATCTTCGAACGGGCCACTCACCTCGTAGGTGATGCCGGTGGAGCCGTCCCGCCCCGCACCGCGCTGGCTGGAGAAATACAGGCGCCGACCAGCGGGATCGAAGGCCGGACCGGCGATCTCGGAATGCGGGTGGCCGGCGACCTGCAGCAGTGGCGCGACGCGGCCGTCGGCCTGCACGATCACCAGTTGCATGTCGCCGCCGTCCTCCGCGACCAGCAGTTCGCCCGCCGGTGTGCCGGTGACGTTGTCGACTCCGACCAGCACGTCGTCGCGGCGCGTGGCCTGGTAGACCACCCGCAGGCGGCTGCCCGCGAGCTCGAGCTCCCACACCCGGTTATCGATCTTGGTGGTGAAGTACACGCAACCGTCCTGGAACCAGGCACCCTCTCCGCCCCTGAAGGGAGTCATCTCCCGCAGCTGGTGCCGGGTGGGCTGCAGGGCACCCTGCGGGTCGGGGACTTCGAGCCACCGCACGGCACCGCCCGTCACGCTCGCGATCTCGAGGCGCCCCGCGTCGAGGTTGCTGCGGCCCTGCGGCTGCCGCGACGCGGGCGTGAAGCGGTAGAGGCCGCCGTCGGGCATGTCTTCGGTCAGGTACAGCATCCCGGTCGCGGGATCCACCACAGCCGCCTCGTGCTTGAAGCGCCCGAGCGCCGGACGCGCGGAGGCGAGCGTCGCACCGAACGGGTCGCATTCCCAGACGAGCCCGGCCGGATGCTCCTCGCAGGACAGCCAGGTCCCCCAGGGAGTCGGCCCCCCGGCGCAGTTCGACGTGGTGCCGGCCAGGATCGGGTACGCGTCGACCACCCTTGCGCCGGCGTCGAAGCGCAGCGCCGAGACGCCGCCCGCGCCTTCCTTCAGCTCGGCGTTGGAAACGTAGATCCAGCCTCCGTCCGGGGCAGCGAAGCACGCCCCGCCGTCCGGCGCGGCATGCCAGCGGTAGCTGCCGCCCGGCAGTGCCGGCTCGCCCGAGCGCGCCACGACTCGCGACGAGAATCCCGGCAACAGGCGCAGCCCGTTGCGGTCCGGCGGCGCGAGCCGGTCCGCGCTCGCGGCGCCGGCGTAACGGGTCGTGAGCAACGCGAACGCTGCCGCGAGTCCCGCGCGCAGCACGCTGCGCCGGTCAACCCCGATCGCGGGCGACTTCATGACGGACGCGGCTTGCGTGAGGTCTTGCGGCCGTTGGCTGCTGCCGCCGGACCGGCGCTCTCGGCCCGCCGCAGCGCCTGCTCGCGACGCGCCTGCTCGGCCGCTTCACGCTTGCGAACGACTTCCTCGAGCATCACCTTGATCCACTCGGATTGTTGCTGCATACCCGCACACTCCTGGCTCGGTCCGGCATTCTAGCCGGGTCGCCTGATTGGGACAGCCGCCGCCGGCGATGCGTTCAATGGGCGTTCAACTGATGGATAGCGGTGTCGCAGAGCCGGCCGGCAGGGCGGCCCGACGTTCGGTCACCCGGTGATAAAGACCCGCCATCCGCTCGGCCAGCGCGTGTGCCGACCAGCGTCGCGCGGTCTCGACCCCGCCCGCAGCAAGTGCCGCCTGCAAGGCCTTGTCCGACAGCAGGCGCAGCACCGCGGCCGCAAACGCTTCGGCCTCCTCGGCAACCACCAGCGCCCCGGTGGCATCCCGCAACACGTCGGCGGTGCCCAGCACTGCGGTGGATACGACGGGCACGCCGAGCGCCATGGCCTCGAGCAGCACCAGGCCCTGCGTCTCGGTGCGCGAGGCGAACACGAACGCGTCGGCGGCACGATAGCAGTCGAGCAGCGCCGTCTTGCGGTCCAGATAGCCGACGAAACGGACCGCCGGCTCGACTCCCAGACGTCGCGCGAGTTGCCGCAGATGCGCCTCGGCCGGACCCTCGCCGGCGATGAACAGCAGCGCGTCCGGGCGGCTGGCGTGGACGCGCGCGAAGGCCCGCAGGATGAAGTCGATGTTCTTCTCGAAGGCCACGCGGCTGATGTGCACCAGCACCGGCCGGTGGGCATCGATCCCCTGCGCCGCCCGGAACCGGCGCCCGTCACCGCCCTCGAACAGCTGCAGGTCCAGTCCGGTCGGAATGACCTCGGCCTCGACCTCGACGCCGTAGCGGCGCAGCACCTCGAGCATCGACGCGGACGGCACCACCAGCGCGTCCAGCGCGCGGCACTGGCTGACGGTCAGGCGTCGCGCCAGCAGCTTCAGCAACGACCCGGGCAGCAGCGGCACGTAGTGATGCAGGTACTCCTCGAAGTAGGTGTGATAGGTCTCGACGACCGGCAGGCCCGAGCGGCGCCCGATCCTCAGGCCCGCGTAGTGCGCCAGGAACGGCGTATGGACATGAATCAGGTCGAAGCGGCCCCGCGCGACGAGCCCGCTCGCGCGTCGCAGCAGTTCCCGGTACTTCATCATCCGGTCTTCGGGGTCACGCGGCACGCCACGCGACGGCACGCGCGTGATGCCATGTTCGGCGTCGGCGGCCTGCCCGGGATAGCCCGGCGCCACCAGCACCGTCTCGTGCCCGAGCCCGGCAAGGCTGGCGCGAAACGTCTGGATCGAGGTGGATACGCCGTTGACCCGGGGGAAATAGACGTCGGAAATCTTGAGGATCCGCACGCGCCCTCCGGCAACCGCGAATGGGCTGCCCTTGGGCTGCCGGACTCTACTGCCGTTTCATGACAGCGCCATGACGTCGCAAGCCAGGCTCAGCGCAGGCTGGTCTCGCGCGCCACCGGTTCGCGCTCCGACAACAGCTCGCGGAAACCCGGCTCGTCAGCGTACTGGTCCTCGCTCCCGTCCCAGGTGGCCCCGGCGGGCAGCGCATTGCGTACCAACGTCGCCGCCGCGAGGAGTTCCGGGAGTTCAATCCCGGCGCCGCGGCTGACCGGCATCGGGATGCCGGTGTGGTCCTTCGAGACCTGCAGCGCCCTCTCCCAGTCGATCCGGTCTTCGACGGCAGCGATCCGCTGCCACACCGGCGACTTGTTCTTGATGCCCTTCTTGCGCAGCGACTTCGGCCCGTGTTCCCAGTCGCGCTCGTCGTCCTCGAGCGGCTCGTAGGCCTGCACGTGCAGGACATCGCCGTGCCAGCCGAGCACGTAGGGCTGGTTGACCACGGTGACGCGCGTCCCCACCGGCACCATCTCGAACAGCTGCTCGATGTCCTCTGGGTAGAAACGGATGCAGCCATGGCTCACCCGCATGCCGACGCCGTAGGGCTTGTTGGTGCCGTGCACGAGATAACTCGGCCAGCCGAGCCGCATCATGTGCCGGCCTAGCGGGTTTTCCGGACCCGCGGGCACGACCTTGGGAAGGATCTCGCCGTTCGCCTTGTGCTCGGCGCGGACCGATGCCGGGGGCGTCCAGGTCGGGTCCTTGACCTTCGAAATGATCTTGGTGCCGCCCTCCGGCGTGTTCCAGCCGACCTTGCCGATGCCGATCGGGTGAGTGATCACTTCCCGCGGCTTCGCCGCATCGGTGCGCGGGGGAAAGTAGAAGGCGCGCATCGCCGCGAGGTTGATGACGATCCCCTCGCGCGGTCCGTCGGGCAGGATGAAACGGGTCGGCAGCGTGATGCGCGTGCCGTCGCCGGGCAACCACGGGTCGACCCCCGGGTTGGCGCGGACGATTTCCTCGTAGCCCACGTTGAAACGGCGCGCCAGATCGGGAAGCGTGTCGTCGGCGGTGGCAATCGTGGACTGCACGCGTCCGACCACGTCGTCGCCGGGACGGATTTCGAAGCGGTGGGTCGCCTGCGCGACCGGTAGCTCCACGGGCGCCGGCTGCGCAGCGCCCGGCTCCTCGCTGCCGGGCTGCTTCTTCCACAGCGAGCCGAAGGGCACACAGGCCGACGCTGCCACGCCCAGCAGGACGATGCTGGCGACACGGACGGTTGGACTCAGGGGCTGCTTGGACATCTGCGAATTATGGCATCGCCGCGCGGCAATTTCCGCAATCCCGGCCGGTTCACAGGATGGCGGGGCGGTCCGGAAGCTCGTCCCGGTCCCCGGCGGTTGCCGGAAAGTGCGGCCGGATGCGCTGGTGGATCGCCTCGATGGCAGCGATCGCACCGGCCTCGTACTCCGAGCGCGCGAATCGCTCGCGCAGGGCCGCACAGACCTCCTCCCACTCGCCGTCCGGCACCCGGTCGCGATAGCCGCGGTCCGCCACGATCTCCACGTCGCGATCGGCAAACAGCACGTACACCAGGATGCCGTTGTTGAGCTCCGTGTCCCAGACACGCAGCGCTGCGAAGACCTCGAGTGCCCGCTCACGCGGCGTCTGCCCCGCCCACAGCGACCGCCAGTCCAGATCCGACTCGATGGCGAAGCGGACCTCGCCGCCGTGCTGGCGTTCGCCCTGGCGAACGGCGCGCTCGATCGCATCGAGCACGTCATCCGTGAAGGCGCGGCGCATGCGGCGGCGCGTGGCAAACAGGTGGCGCAACAGGCGTGACAGGTCCATCACCACCGCCCGCTGGCGCCGCCGCCGCCAAAGCCGCCACCGCCGCCGCGGAAGCCACCACCGCCGAAACCGCCGCCGGAGCTGCCTCCCCAGGAGCCCCAGCCGCCGCCGCCGCCGCGTCCGCCACTGGACCAGCCGCGCCGCGGCATGCCGCCGAGCAGTGCGACGATGAACACGATGATGCCGGCGAAGAGCGCCACGCCGAGCGCCTGGACGATCAGCCAGACCACGCCACCGGTGAGGCCGCCGGTCGCCAGCGCGCCGCCGAACCGGCCGAAGAGGGCGCGCAGGATGCCACCGCCGATCACGGCCACGACCAGCAGCAAGGGCAGGAAGGACTCCAGCCCGCCGAGTCCCTGCTCCCAGCCCGGCTCGGGTTCGGGCAGCGGCTCGCCGTCGATCACGCCCATCAGCCGCTCGACGCCGGCCGACAGGCCGCCGTAGTAATCGCCCTGACGGAAGTACGGCGTGATGACCTCGCTGATCAGGCGCCGCGCGGTGGCGTCGGGCACCGCGCCCTCGAGGCCATAGCCGACCTCGAGCCGCACCGCGCGATCCTCGGTCGCGACGATCAGCAGCGCCCCGTCGTCGATGCCGCGACGTCCCAGCTTCCAGGCGTCCGCCACCCGAATGGCGTAGGCCTCGATACCTTCCGGCGCGGTGCTGGGCAGGATCAGCACCGCGATCTGGCTGCCCTTGCGGGCCTCGAAGGCGGCGAGGCGCTGCTCGAGCTCGGCCGCCTGCCCGGCGTCCAGCACGCCGGCGAGGTCCGTGACCCGGCGCTCGAGCGCAGGGACCGCGACCAGGGCCTGCGCCACGGCCAGCGGTGCGAGGCAGCAGAGCAACAGCCCCGCCAGCGCTACACGCCGCGCGGCGCGATCTCCCACCTGGCCGGCCTTGCCTCAGCCGCCGGCCGCGGGCACAGCCGGCGCGCCGAAGTCGACCGCAGGCGGCCTGGAAATCTCGGCCTCGTTCTCGACGGTGAAGTTCGGCTTCACCGCGTGCCCGAAAATCATCGCCGTCAGGTTGGTCGGAAACTGCCGCACCGTGATGTTGTAGTCCTGCACGGCCTGGATGTAGCGGTTGCGCGCCACCGTGATGCGGTTCTCGGTGCCCTCCAGCTGCGCCTGCAGATCGAGGAAGTTCTGGTCGGACTTGAGTTCCGGATAGTTCTCGACCACCACCAGCAGGCGCGACAAGGCGCTGGTGAGCTCGCCTTGCGCCTGCTGGAACTGCTGCAGCGAACCGGCGTCGTCGGCGTTCACCTGCACCTGGGTCGCCTTGGCGCGCGCCTCGGTGACACCGACCAGCACGGCCTGCTCCTGGGCGGCGAAGCCCTTCACCGTCGCCACCAGGTTGGGAATGAGATCCGCGCGGCGCTGGTACTGGTTCAGCACCTCCGACCACGCCGACTTGATCTGTTCGTCCTGCGACTGGAGCGTGTTGTAGCCGCAGCCCTGCAGCAGGGCCGCCATCCCCAGCACCATGAACATCGTCAGAACGCGCATGTGAACTCCTTCATCAGTCGATCCGGAAGCGCCGTCGGCGTTCCCTGGTTCGGGCCTTCCCCGCACCCGATCTTGCCGCCAGTCATGGCACAACACCAGCATCATCCAACCCGTGCCACGCACAGGTGAATCGGCCAGCGCATCGGCCGCTCTGCCTGGCCCCAGACCTCGCGCAGCAACGGCGCGATCCGCTCCAGCGGATCCCTGCCGCGGGCTTCGCGATAGCGCTGCACCGCGGACCAGGTGCCCAGATAGGCGAGCGCCGTGTCCGCATCCCAGGACGTCTCCAGGGCGAACGGCGGAGCGGCCAGTTGCGCCAGCGGGAACCCGAGTGAGCGGTAGCCCTCCTCCACGTGCCGCCGCTCACGCGGCCAGTAGGGCCCGACCACGTCGCGATAGAAGTCGTCGACCAGCGTGTCGACGCGCGCGTCGACACGGAATTTCTCATACGTCCACAGGGCGATGACGCCGCCCGGCCGCAGCACCCGCCGGGCCTCGGCGAAGAAGCGCGGGCCGTCGAACCAGTGCGCCGCCTGCGCCGCGGCGAGCAGGTCCACCGAGGCGTCCGGCAGCGCGATCGACTCGGCCGTTTCCAGGGCATAGTCGATACGTGGATGCCGCGCAGCCCGCGCCAGCTGCGCGGCACTCGGGTCCGTCGCGCGGACCCTGCGGAAGTGGCGGGCCAGCCCGACCGCTGCCTGGCCGCTGCCGGTGGCGACATCGAGGGCCAGGTCACGGGCCGGGGCAAGCGCGGCGAGCCAGTCGAACAACGCTTCCGGATAACCCGGGCGATACCGCTGGTAGTCCGCGGCCAGCGCGGAAAAGTGATCCTTGAACGGCCCGGGCATGGTCATGGCGCAGTCTAGCGCCGGCGCGCGGACACAAAAAAACCCCAGGGGGTTGCCCTGGGGTTCGAAAGCGGACTGTCGGTGAAGGGAAGGAAAGTCCGCTAGGGGATTCTGAAGCCAACCACTACGAGGCCGACGCTACGCGCCATCTCCGGGCCACACAGTGAGCCTGCGCACAAATCTGGCGAGGCCCGGCGGTCCCGGTCGCGCCGGATGCCTCAAACCGTGATATCGGTCCCGCGCCGCGGACCTTAAGCGACCGGCTGCACTGCCCTACACTCGCGAGTACCCCTCAATCAGATTTAACATAATGGGACGCTGGAAGCCGCCTACCAAACCTGGCTCGAAATTCATCACCCCGGCCGGCGAAGCCCGGCTGCGGCAGGAACTCGACCAGCTGTGGCGGGTGGAACGCCCCGAAGTGACCCAGGCCGTCGCGGCCGCGGCCGCCCAGGGCGACCGCTCCGAGAACGCCGAGTACACCTATGGCAAGCGCCGGCTCCGCGAGATCGACCGCAGGGTCAGGTTCCTGCGCAAGCGCCTCGACGGCATGGTGGTGGTGTCGGCCCCACCGGCGGATCCCGGACGGGTTTTCTTCGGCGCGTGGGTGGAACTCGAAGACGAGTCCGGCGCGACGCACCGGCATCGCATCGTTGGCCCGGACGAATTCGACATGGCCCCCGGCTACATCAGCCTCGATTCACCGCTCGCCCGCGCGCTGCTCGGCAAGCGGGTGGACGACGAGGTGACGATCGCGCTGCCCGGCGGTGAACGGACCCTGGTGATCGTGCTGGTCGACTACGAGCAGGCCGCCGGCCCCACGCACTAGCAGGCGGTCGCGTCCGCGACCCACTCCACCTCCGCGAACCATGTAGCGCCGGGTCTTAACCCAATCCCTCAAAGCAGGCACGCCCCACTTCACGCCCGGGACGAGAGGAGCCCGGCCTAGCGATATGCCCATTGCATCACCGCGGCCTGCTCCACGGCCCGGGAACGATGAAGGGCCGGGTCTTCGACCCGGTCCCTTCCATCGGGCAGCTCCCCCGTCAAAATCCTAGATCACCCTAATATTCTTGAATTGCCACGGATCGCTCTCGTCCACGTCCTCCGGCAGCAGCCAGCCGCGGTCGTACAGTGGCGTCCAGTCCGTGTACTGCCCGACCACCGGTCCGAGGTAGGGCATGCAGATCTCGAGGTTGCGGCGGAAATCGATGTCGTCCGGCTCCACCAGGCCTGCGCTGGGATTCTCCATGGCCCAGATCATTCCCGACAGCGCCGCGACGGTGACCTGCAGCGAGGTTGCGCTGTTGTGCGGAGCCAGCTTGCGCGCCTCGTGGATCGACAGCTGCGAGCCGTACCAGTAGGCATTCTTCTTGTGGCCCGCCAGCAGCACGCCGAGCTCGTCGATGCCATCGATGATGTCGTCCATCATGATGCGCTTGTGGTCCTGCATGCGGTAATTGCGTCCCGCAAACTCGTGGACCGAGAGCACGGCGTTGTCGGCCGGGTGATACGCGTAATGAACCGTCGGCCGGTAGGCGGGCTTGCTGCCCGCGCTGATCGACAGCATGTCGGAGATGGAAATCGACTCGCCGTGCGTGATCAGGTAGCCGTAGAAGTGCCTGGCCTGCGGTGTCCAGGTGCGTACCCGCGTCGCGCAGCCGGGCTGCATCAGGTAGATCGCGCTGCGGCGACCGAAATCGTGCTGCCGCCCGTCGCGCGGGAAATGCCGCTCGTGCGAGCCCCAGCCCAGCTCGGCCGGCTGGCTGCCCTCGCTGACGAAGCCATCGACCGACCAGGTGTTGACGAACTCGTTGACGACCTTCGGGCGACTGGAAATCTGCGTGTCGCGCTCGGCGATGTGGATCACCTTGATGCCGAGGTCGCGCGCCAGTTCCGCCCACTGGCGGCGGGTGGTCGGCTCGTCGCAGGCGTGGTCGGTATCCGCCGCGATGTCCAGCAGCGCCTGTTTGACGAAGTGCGAGACCAGCCCGGGATTGGCGCCGTGCGTGATGACGGCGGTCGGGCCGCCGACGCAGGATTTCTGCAGCTCCAGCGCTTCCTCGCGCAGCGCGTAGTTGGTGCGCCGGCTGGCCGGGATGTTGGGGTCGCTGTAGCCGCCCGGCCATGGCTCGATGCACGTGTCCAGGTACAGTGCGCCCTTCTCCTGGCACAGCTTGATCAGCGCAATGCTCGACACATCCACCGACAGATTGAGCATGAAGTCGCCGCGTCCGACCAGCGGCTCGAGCACGTGCCGGTAGTTCTCGCGGGTCAGCGGATGATTGATGAAACGAACGCCGTATTCCTCGGCGACCTCCCGTCCGGCGTCGTCCGCGGTGACCACGGTGATGCGCTCCGGCGCGACCAGGCCGATGTGACGCAGGATGAGCGGCAGCACGCCCTGCCCGATGCTGCCGAACCCGATGAACAGGATGCGGCCCGGAAATTCAGTGTGGATCTTGTGAGTCGTCATGGTGGTTCGATCTTCTCATGCAAGGCGCGCCGCAATGGCGTGCGAGGACAACGAGCCAGGCAGCGCGCAGCTGCCTCGAGCGGCCGGGCTTGGTAATGTACCGCAATCGGCGCGGGCTTCGCAGGCACGGTCTGCATCGCGCAAAAAGAAAGAGCCGGCGGGCGCCGGCTCAAAGGGTAACGATGAATCGCAACCCGGGGTGTCTAGTTCAGCTCGTGGCCTTGCAGGTCCGCGTCGGCAGCCAGCCCGGCGGCCAGCCGGGCGCGTTGTTCGTGGACCGCTCGCCGCCAGAAGTCGCGCTCGGCGGCAGTGATCGGTGGCACGCCGCCCGCAAGACCGGTTGTCCCATGCTCGTCATGTGCGTCTGACCGGGTCTGCCCTGAATGGTTCACGATTCCCTTCCCGCTCCTGGTCCTGTGTGGTGGATGCGCGAGACTCGAAAAAGGTTGCATCCCCTCGCCCCGCCGGGCTGCCGCCTGCGCCATGGAGTCGCCGCATGTACACGACGTTGATCACCGCCGAGGAACTGGCCCGTCATCTCGACGACCCGAGTTTCCTGATCGTCGATTGCCGCTTCGACCTCGCTAATCGCGCAGGCGGGCGCCGTCGCCTGGACGGCGGCGCACATTCCGGGCGCCCGCTATGCCGACCTCGAGCGCGAGCTGTCCGGCGCCGTGACGGCCGCCAGCGGGCGGCATCCGCTGCCGGATCCGGCCGCATTCGCCGAGCTGCTGTCGCGCTGGGGAGTCGATGCATCGACCCAGGTGGTGGCCTACGACGCTGCCGGCGGCGCCTTCGCCGCCAGGCTGTGGTGGTTGCTGCGCTGGATCGGCCATGACGCGGTTGCGGTCCTCGATGGCGGCCTGCCCGCCTGGCAGGCGTCGGGCGGCGCACTCGACCAGAGCGTGCAAACCCGTTCGCCGACCGCATTTCAGGCGCGGCCGCGGCCGCAGATGTCCGTATCCGCCGGCGAGGTCGCCGCGGCGCTCGCCCAGGACTCGGCCACGCTGGTCGATGCCCGGTCGGCGGAGCGGTTTGCCGGCCGCGTGGAGCCGATCGACCCGGTGGCCGGCCACGTGCCTGGCGCCGTCAATTACCCGTTTCAGCTGAACCTCGACGCGAGTGGCCGGTTCCTCGATCCCCGCTCGCTGTCGGCACGCTGGCGCGGCTCGATTCCCTTCGCCCGCGGCAGCGACCTCATCTGCATGTGCGGCTCCGGCGTGACCGCCTGCCACAACCTGCTCGCGCTCGAGCACGCGGGCCTGCCCGGCGCGCGCCTGTACGCGGGTTCCTGGAGCGAATGGATCCGCTCGCCCGAGCGGCCGGTCGCGCGCGCCGCGGACTGAGCGCGCCCGTTTACATCGCAAGCCGTTATGGCTATCGTGGCCGGAAACCGCGCGGGCCCCTGGCCCGCGTTCGATTTTCCTGAAGGGGGTGCCCGTGGCACATGCGGTTCGCAAGACGGGCCCCGGCCCGGGATGGAGCATCGACGACGCCCGCGACCTGTATCTGGTCGACGCCTGGGGTGGCGGGTACTTCGGCATCAATGAAGCCGGTCACGTGTCGGTGCATCCCAGTGGGGAGCCGGCGCGCGCGCTCGACCTGTACGAGGTCGTCGAACAACTGCGTGCGCGCGACCTGACCGCGCCGGTCGTCATCCGCTTTTCCGACATCCTGCGCCACCGGCTGCAAGCGCTGCACGGCGCGTTCGCCAACGCCATCGCGGAGAACGAATACCGCGGCCGCTACGCCGCAGTGTTTCCGATCAAGGTCAACCAGCAGCGACTGGTGGTCGACGAGGTCTACCGCGGCAGCGCGGACCTCGGCTTCGGGCTCGAGGCCGGCTCCAAGCCGGAACTGCTGGCGGTCATGGCGATGACCGAGGACGCGCCGGACCGGCTGATCATCTGCAACGGCTTCAAGGACGACAGCTACATCGAGGCGGTGATCCTGGCCAGCAAGCTCGGGCGCTCGATCATCCCCGTGGTCGAGAACTTCTCCGAGCTCGGCCACATCCTCAAGCATGCCAAGCGCTACGACGTCAGGCCGAAGATCGGGGTGCGCGTCAAGCTCGCCTCGGAGGGCGCCGGCCGCTGGCGCGATTCCGCCGGCGACCGCTCCAAGTTCGGGCTGTTCACCACCGAGATTCTCGAGCTGGTCGACGTGCTGCGCCGCCACGACATGCTCGACTGCCTGAAGCTGGTGCATTGCCATCCGGGCTCCCAGCTGCACGACATCCGTCGCGTCAAGCAGGCGGTGAACGAGCTGGCCCACGTCTACGCCGAGCTCCATCGCCTGGGCGCCGGGCTCGAGTACATCGACGTCGGCGGAGGCCTGGGCATCGACTACGACGGCTCCCGCACCAGCTTCGAGTCGTCGATGAACTACTCGCTGCAGGAGTACGCGAACGACGTCGTCTATCGGGTGGCAAGCGTCTGCGATTCGCGCGCCATCCCGCATCCCACCATCGTCAGCGAGTCCGGAAGGGCCATCGCCGCGCACCACAGCGTGCTCATCTTCAACGTGCTCGGCGCCTCGCAACTCGACCGCTTCAGCGTCGAGGAGCCGGCGGCCGCGGACGAACCGCAGCTGCCGCAGCCGATACAGGATCTGCTCGAGGCCTACCGCTCCGTCAGTGCCCGGCGGCTGGTCGAGTGCTGGCATGACGCCCAGCAGGCGCGTGAGCAGGTGCACCAGATGTTCAACCTCGGCTACCTGACGCTGGAGATGCGCGGCCTGGCCGAGCGGCTCTACTGGGCGACCTGCGCGCGCGTGCGCGATGCCGGCCGGCGCCTCGACAAGTTCCCCGAGGAACTGGAAGGCCTCGAGAACGTGCTGACCGACACCTATTTCTGCAACGTCTCCGTGTTCCAGTCGCTGCCCGACAGCTGGGCGATCGACCAGCTGTTCCCGATCATGCCGCTGCACCGTCTCGACGAGGCGCCCACCCGTAATGCGGTGCTGGCGGACATCACCTGCGACTCCGACGGCAAGATCGACCGCTTCGTGTCGCTGCGCGACGTGAAACGCTCGCTCGAGCTGCACGAGCTGGCGCCGGGCCAGGACTACTACCTTGCGGCTTTCCTGGTCGGGGCCTACCAGGAGACGCTGGGCGATCTGCACAACCTGTTTGGCGACACCCACGTCGTGCACATCCGGCTCGACGACGAGCACGGCTGGTGGATCGAGGAAGTCGTCAAGGGCGACACCGCCAGCAAGGTGCTCGGCTACATGCAGTACGAGCCGGACGAGCTGTACCCGCGCTTTGCCCGCGACTGCGAGCGGGCGATGCGCGACGGCAGGCTCTCGGTGGCGGAGGGCCAGGCGCTCAAGCGCTTCTATGAATCGGAGCTAGCCGGCTACACCTACCTCGAGCCGGAAATCACCATCTGACCGTGGCGGCCCGTCCCGCGGCACTTGTGCTCGGGCCGGCCGCTCTGCAACATTCCGCCAGAGGTCCGGCGCAGCCCCGGACGACGACAAGGAGCCAAGGCATGATTTCTCGCGCTCGACTCACCCTGCTCGCCCTCGCCGGCACCGTGCTGTTCGTTCCGGCGGCGCTCGCGACCAAGCCGATGCCGACCGCCATCAATCTGGACGACCCGGCCGGTGTGCTGATGGCCAGTCGCAAGATCCAGTGCTCGCTGGTCGACAACGAACCTGTGACCTACTGGTGGCACGGGCGTATGTACAGCCGGGTGGTGGGTGAACGCGACCGCCTGCTGTTTCGCGTCGAGGGCATGAATGTCCGCCAGTGCGTCACCGTCACGGACCCCGACAAGGGAACCGGGTTCAGGCTGGTATCGCGCGAGATCCTGCTCTACCTGGATCCCGAGACCGGCGAGGTGGCGCGCACCTGGAAGAACCCGTGGAGCGGCGAGGAGGTCGAGGTGCTGCACGTGGCCAACGATCCGGTGAACAGCACCTGGTGGCCCGTGGGGCGCGACGGCAAGCCGGTCACCTGGACTGGCGACATGCAGGGCGGCAAGTGGTGGCAGACCGTCACCGTCCCGCTGTTCTACACCAATCCGCTCGGCGGCGATTACCAGAAGTACGTCGGTGGCTTCTACCAGGCCACGGAGATGTTCAATTTCATGGGCGACGTCGACGACCTGCTGGATCCCCGCAAGCCGACTGCGGACGCCCGTGTCGGCTGGGTGCGCATCTCCAGCTGGCTGCCATGGATGCAGATGAGCGGGCGGCTGGGCGACCTGTACTTCCATACCGCGGGGGTGAAGCTCGGCAGCTGGGACGAGTTGCCGGACGTGATGAAGCGTGAGATCGAGACGAACTATCCCGAGTATCGCAGCCCGCCGCCGGGCGACGATCCGCGCCCGAACGAGACCAGCTGGACCTACTTCAAGAAGAAGGTCGCCGCGCCGGCGGGCGGCGGCGGCGCAGCACACTAGACCCGGCTGCGGGCGCGGCGCCGCGCCGCGCCCCGCGCCGGGCGTGGAGGAACCATGGCGCGTTGGGACCAGGTCATCCGGGTCAACCGCGAGATCGAGGAGCGCTTCAATCTGAGCGCTGCGGTCCGCTCCTCCGGCATGCTCTACCTGTCGGGCCTCACGGCCATCGACGAGAACATGCGAATCGTGGGCCCCGGCGACATGGAAGCCCAGGTCCGGCAGGTGTACAGCCGGCTGGCGACGGCGCTCGCGGCGGCCGGTTGCACGCTCGAGCACGTGGTCAGCGAGACCGCCTACACCACCGACATTGAGTGGCTCGGCCGGGCCGCGGTCGTGCGTGACGAGTTGTATTCGCAGGCGCGCGCCGCGCCGCCCGCCGCGACCGCCGTCGAGGTGCGCCGCCTGTTCTTTCCCGACGCGCTGGTTGAACTGGCCGTGGTCGCGGAACTGCCCGCGGGAACCTGAAGCCTCGCCGGCGCGGCCCGGTTCCGGTATCGTCCCGGGACCCGGCAACCGGAGCAATACAGAATGACCCCGACAGCCCGTTTCGCGGCCAGCGTCGCCGCACTCGCCCTGCTGCTGCAGGCCTGCGCCGCCGCACCGGTGGCCCCGGGCGCGCCCCCGGAATCGGATGCCGCGACCCTCGCATTGCTCGATGCGGCGATGGCCGGCGACCACCGCTCCGACGCCAACCGCGCCCGCGACATCTACCGTCATCCGAAGGAGACACTCGCCTTCTTCGGGCTGCGACAGGACATGACGGTCATGGAGATCTGGCCGGGTGGCGGTGGCTGGTACACGGAAATCCTGGCGCCGGTCCTCAGGGACCGCGGCCGCTACCTTGCGGCGCAGTGGGATCCCGCCATGGACAACGCCTTCATCCAGAACAGCCTCAAGGCCTATCGCGACAAGCTGGCGGCGCGGCCCGACGTCTACGGCAAGGTGGAGATCGTCGCGCTGCAGTACCCCAGCGCGATGACGCCCGTGCCACCGGGCTCCGTGGACATGGTGCTGACCTTCCGCAACATCCACAACTGGATGCCGCGCGAGGCGGCAGGACCGATGATCGACGCCATGTACGCCGCGCTGAAGCCCGGCGGGATCCTCGGCGTGGTGGAGCATCGCGCGGGCACCGCCGCGCCGCAGGACCCCAAGGCCGCATCCGGCTACGTGCGCGAGGACTACGCGATCGCCCTGATCGAGGCGGCCGGCTTCGAATTGCTCGGCCGCAGCGAGATCAATGCCAACCCGGCGGACACCAAGGACTACGAGCAGGGCGTATGGACCCTGCCGCCGACGTTGCGGCTGGGTGATGCCGAGCGGGACCGCTACCTCGCCATCGGCGAGAGCGACCGCTTCACGCTGCGCTTCCGCAAGCCTGTGCCGGCGCGCTGAGCGGAACCGCGCTCACCACATGTCGCGCAGCTGGCGCGCGACATCGACGCGCGCGGCGGCCGCGACCGTCTCGTCCGGCTCGCCGGCGGGCGCGAACGTCGCGCGCTCGAGCGTGTCGAGCACGGCGGGAGTGAGGAAGCGGCTGCGGGCGCCGTACACGTGGCGGTCCCCACTGCGCGCCTGCTGGGTCACGTAGTAGCGCTGCGGCTCGACCAGGCTCAGCGAGTCGCGGGCCCGGGTCATCGCCACGTACAGCAGCCGCCGCTCTTCCTCGATCATCTCGTCCTTGCCCGCGGCGAACTCCGAGGGGAAGTTGCCGTCCGCCACGTTCAGCAGGAACACGGCATCCCACTCCTGTCCCTTGGCGGAGTGCACGGTCGACAGGATCAGGTAGTCCTCGTCGAGCAGCGGTGGTCCCGCCAGGTCGCCGCTCGCCTGGGCCGGATCGAGGGTCAGCTCGGTGAGAAAGCGCTCCCGGCTGGCGAACTGGCCCGAGACCTGTTCGAGCATGTCGAGGTCGGCCGCGCGCACCCCGTGGGATTCGTACAGGCGCTCGAGCTGCGGCTGATACCAGCGGCGCGCCACCTCGACCTGGCCCGGCCAGCGCGCCGCCGGATCCGCCAGCGCACTCATCGTGGCGACGAACCCGGGCCAGGTTTCGCGCGCCGCGGCCGGCGGCGCGAAGCCGGCCAGTGCCGGGATCGAATGCCCGGCGGCGGCGACGGCGGCGACACAGCGCTCCGCCGTCGCGGGCCCGATGCCCGGCAGCAGCTGCAGCACGCGGAATGCGGCGATGCCGTTGCGCGGGTTGTCGGCCCAGCGCAGGATCGACAGCAGGTCCTTGACGTGCGCGGCCTCGAGGAACTTCAGCCCACCGTACTTCACGAAGGGCACGTTGCGCCGCATCAGCTCGACCTCCAGCAGGTCGCTGTGATGCGAGCTGCGGAACAGCACGGCCTGCCGCTTGAGCGCGGTACCCGCCTCGCGGTTGGCCAGCACTTCACTGACGACGAATTCAGCCTGCGCCCGGTCATCGAGCACCGTCACCAGCTGCGGCCGCGCGCCGCCGCCGCGGACGGCGCTCAGCGTCTTGCGGTACTGGCGCCGGCCCTCGCCGATCAGCGCATTGGCGGCATCGAGGATGCCCTGCGTGGAGCGGAAGTTCTGCTCGAGCGTGATGATCTCGGCAGCGGGCGAGAACGCCTCAGGGAACGACAGGATGTTCTCGACGCTCGCCGCCCGGAACGCATAGATGGACTGCGCATCGTCGCCGACCACGGTGAGCCCGGCCCCGTCGGGACGCAGCTTCAGCATGATGCCGGCCTGCAGCGTGTTGGTGTCCTGGTACTCGTCCACCAGCACGTGATCGAAGCGGTCCGCGACCTGCTGCGCCAGCGCAGGCTCCTGCATCAGGGCGTGCCAGTAGAGCAGCAGGTCGTCGTAGTCGAGCACGCCGTTGGCCTGCTTGCGCTCGACGTAGGCGCGATACAGGCCGCGCAGTTCGTCCGCCCACTCCGCGCACCAGGGGAAGACGTCGGCGAGGACCTGCTCGAGCTCGCGCCCGGTGTTCACCCGATGGGAATAGATCGCCAGGCAGGTGTCCTTGCGCGGAAAGCGTCGCGGCAGCTTCGACAGGCCGAGCTGGTGACGCAGCAGGTCCATGACGTCGGCCGAGTCGCCCCGGTCGAGCACGCTGAAGGAAACTTCCAGGCCGAGCGCCTGGGAGTACTGGCGCAGCAACCGGCTGCCGATCGAGTGGAAAGTGCCCGACCAGGGCAGGCGTATGGCGGGCAGTGCCACGCCGCGCGCGCGCTGCCGCAGCGCGGCTTCGACGATGCGCTCCGCCCGCCGCGTCATCTCGACCGCGGCGCGCCGGGTGAACGTCAGCAGCAGGATGCGCGTCGGGTCGACGCCCTCCAGAACCAGGTGCGCGACGCGATGCGCCAGGGTATTGGTCTTGCCGGTGCCGGCGCCGGCAATGACCAGCAGCGGACCAGAGCCGAAGCGCCCGGCGGCGTCGCGCGAGCCGAAACAGGCGGCCTGGCGCTGTGCGCTGTTGAGCTGGTCTGAAACGGCGGCCATGAACGAAGTGTAGCCGCGCCCTGTATATCCATCCAGTTCCCCCGGTTGGGCCGGTTGGCGCATGGTGTGGTCCGCCTTGCCCCTGGAGCGATCATGCCGCGCAAGAAACGAGCCCAGCCCGACCACGTCACCGCGCTCAGAATCCGCGCGCCCGCCCGCAGCCGGCTCGAGCCGGCCATGCAGAAGTACTTCGCCGTCTGCGAGGAGAAGATCGGCCATGTGCCAAACGTGCTGCTGGCCTACAGCGCGCATGGCCCGAAGCTCGCCCACCTGGTCAACTTCTACAACGAGATCATGCTCGGCGAATCGCCCCTGTCGAAGCTCGAACGGGAGATGATCGCGGTCGTGGTGTCCTCGGCCAATCACTGCTACTACTGCCTGGTGGCGCATGGCGCCGCCGTGCGCCAGCTGTCGGGCGACCCGACGCTCGGCGAGACACTGGCGATGAATTACCGAGTGGCCCAACTCTCGGCGCCGCACCGTGCCATGCTGGACTTCGCCCACAAGCTGACGATCGCGCAGCGCGACGTCGGCGAGGCCGACCGCGCGGCACTGCGCAAGGCCGGCTTCAGCGAGGAAGCGATCTGGGACATCGCCGAAACGGCGGCGTTCTTCAACTTCACCAACCGGCTGGCCACCGCCACCGACATGATGCCGAACGACCTGTATCACGCACAGGCGCGCTGAGCCGGCCGGGGCGGCCCGCCGGCGTCAGGCGCGAAGGCGCGCGAGCAGTCGCTGATAGTCACGCTCGGGCAGCGGCGACGAGGTGTCGAGGACGACGGTACCCGGCACGGCCAATGGCGCATACAGCTCCAGAGCCGGCGCGCGGCCGCCATCGCGATGCCCGGGATGACGGCCGCCCTCCCGCTCGCGCGCCCGGTCCCGCTCCGCCAGCAGCGCCGGCGGCGCCACGCAGGCGACCTGGCGGATCTCGGCTCCACAGGCCCGCGCGATGGCGGCGACCTCGGAACCGTGCGGCTCGCGGCGGAAGTTCCCCGCCAGCACGACCGATGCACCCGCCTCGAGCAGCGCGCGGGCCGCGGCAAACTGCGCAGCGAAAGCCAGTTCGCTGAGGCGCCTGGACCAGTCCTCGTCGCCGGTCCCGAGCGCGTCGAACAGCGGCTCCTTGAAGGCGTCCTTCTCGAGCAACGGGTACCCGAGATCGGTCGCGAGGCGCCGCGCCAGCGTGCTCTTGCCACTGGCCGGCGGGCCCGACACGATCAGGAGCAGTGGAGCCTGCATGCCGCGAGTCTAGCCCCGGCGAGTCCACGCCCGATATGATCGCCGGACCCAATGCCCCTTCGGCAGGACCAGCGTGAGCAGTTCCGACATGACCGCCGGCAGTTCGGCGCGACGACCGTTTCGACGCGTCCGATCTACGAAGGACGCGTCATCAGGCTTGCGCTCGAGCGCGTAACCCTTCCGGACGGCTCCAGCGTCGAACTCGAGATCGTCCGGCATCCCGGTGGCGCGGCGGCGGTCGCGCTGGATGCGGCCGGCAATGTCTGCCTGCTCAGGCATTACCGTCATGCCGCCGGGGGATGGCTACTCGAGCTGCCGGCGGGCAAGCTGGATCCGGACGAAGCGCCGCTGGCCACGGCCAGGCGCGAGCTCGCCGAGGAGGCCGGGGTCGAAGCGGGCGACTGGCGGCCGCTCGGGGAAGTCGTGCCCTCGCCGGGGGTGCTGGCGGAGGTGGTGCATCTGTTCCTGGCGCGGGGACTGGAGGCCGTCGGGCAGCGGCCCGAGGCCGGCGAGGTGTTCGAAATCGTCTGGACGCCGCTGGCGGAAGCCGTCCGCCTGGCGCTCGACGGCAGCATCCGCGACGCCAAGACCGTGATCGGCCTGCTGCGGGCCGCGGCGGTTACCGGCGTGACGTCGCTCCCATGAACCCGGCCGGGATGGCTGTCGATGGTTTTGACATAGCGCTGGCTGTGAAGCGGGTCACTGTTTGAGGTGACTGCAACGGCGTAGCGTTGCAATATGCGCGGCCTGTGTCCGCGCGGGATGAACCGTACCCATGGGCGATACCGGGAAATTCAGGATTCCTCCGAACCTTCACGACACCGGCGATCTGGATGACGACGAGCACCAGAAGCCCGGTCCGAAGAAGGACGCCGAGTTCATGGACTCGGGCCAGATCGAGTACGACGAGCTCGGCAATCCGGTATGGAAGCCGTTCGAGGGACTCGGCGACGGCGACGCGATCCGGCGCCTGCTCGACGACGACTCGCTGGCGATCACCGACGACCACGAGCGGGGCACGGTGCGCAAGGCACAGCCCAATCCCGCGGGCGTGAAGAAGGGCTACAACCCCTACGACAGCGACCTGCTGGTCAAGAAGGAATGGAAGAAAAAGAAGGACCTGCGGGCGCTGTCCGATTGGATCACGCGCAACAAGAACAAGCCCAAGGGACGCTGAACGCTTGCCGGTGAGTCAGTGCGCCGCGCACGCGATCTTCTGCGTGTGCGACAGGCGATAGAAGGCGCGCAGGTCCCGGAAGAGCCCCCGCTCGCCGTCGGGGTTGCGCAGCCAGCGGCGTGACAGGCGCTGGCAGAATCGCGCCGCGAAGCGGTTCGCGGCGGCGTAGCGCGCCAGCCGCTCGGCATCCAGGCCGCTCGAGAAGCTCACCTTGTTGAACAGGCTGTCGAACAGCGCCTCGGGCTCGACCTGCCCGTGCCTGCTGCTCAGCACCAGCGCGGCGGCGAACTTGTCCACCTCCGCCTGGGTCTCGAGTTCGAGCAGCGACACCTCGCGACCGTGCACCGCGCTCCAGGCGACATACAGCAGATGGCTCACGCCCTCCACGGCCGTGCAGCAGTCGGCAAGATTGTCCTTGCCCAGATGATCGAAGGGATCAAGGGATTCGAGCCGCTGCAGCACCGACTGGTCGACGTACAGCGCGAGCTCGAGACCGTCCTCGGCCTGATGGACGAACAGCATCTCGTCCGTGCCGGGGACCGTGGTGGCCTCCCACCCGGCGACCACGGCCGGATCGGTCACCAGGAACGGGTGCACCTGCAGCGGGGGCTCCACGTCGTAGATCCGCCCGAGCAGCGCCTGCAGGCGCTCGAGGACCCCGGGCATCAGTGGTCTTGCCGCAGCGTCGTGGCGACCGGCTGCACGCCGAGCCGCAGCAGTTGGTCCCTGGCACGCGGGCTGCCCGTCTTGACGTACAGCTCGTACAGCCGCATGAGGTCCTGGTCGGAATTCTCGCAGGCGGATTCGGCCACCTCGTTCAGCGCGTCCACCAGCCGTTGGAACTTGACGGACAACTCGCGGAACACCCCGCCCAGCGCGCGGCCGCGGGCGGTGCCGCGCAGCACCTCGGCCGCCGAGTCATAGGCCCGCCCGCCCATGGCGATGTGATAGTCGACATCGACCAGACGACGCGAAAAGCTGCGGGCGAAGAAACCGGCGACGAACAGCGACACGTCGCCGAGCCGCTGCAGGGCGCAGGCGCGCTCCATTCCGGACGTTGCGTGCACGGCATCCGCCAGCATCAGGGCGAGCGGGCGCAGGCGGCGGCCCTCCGGCGTCTTGTCGAACAGCGCCTCGGAGCGCGAGAAGAGCGTCAGCACGTTGACGACGTAGTGTTCCGTGTGGTCATCGATCTCGAACTGCTGGCGCTCGATCGCCGCCTGCAGCGTGCTGCGGAAGTACTCCTGCAGATTCTGGACTTCGAGGACTGTCGGTTCGCTGCCGTCCATGTCACCTCCCGGTACTCTCTCAGGTCACCCGAACGTGGCACGCTCCATCCGCATAGGTCGGCCGCCACGCGGCATGCTGAATGACGCTACGCCGACAATTTCTAGCGATGCGTGACGCGAAACACAAGATGCAGCTTCGCTGCCGCAATCAGCACCCGGACCGGGTGGCTGCTAAAGCAGCAGATCGGCGAGCTCGGCCAGATCACGCACGCGCCAACGTGGTGGCGCAAACTCGGCCGGCCAGGGCCTGCCGAAGCGGTCGACCCAGATGGCGTGCAGTCCCGCAGCGCGCGCGCCCTCCACGTCCGCGCGCGGGTCGTCACCGACGTACACGACCTCGTGGGGCTGCAGCGCGACGCGGGCGAGCATTGCCGCGAACACGCGCCGGTCCGGCTTGGCGTTGCCCAGTTCGCGGGCGCCGAAGCAGTGCTCGAAGTGATCCGCCAGGCCGATGACGCCGAGATCGGCGTTGCCGTTCGACAGCGACAGCAGGCGGTAGCGGGTGCGCAGCCGGCGCAGGGCCGGCTCGACGTCCGGAAACACCTCGACGGCGTTGCGCGCGGCCCAGAAGACCTCGAAGGCCTGCTCGACGACGGCCTGCGGATAGCCGGCTTCCTCGGCGTGCCAGCTGAGCGCCGCCTTGCGCAGGAAAGTCAGGTCATGCAGCTTGTCCGGATGTCGCGCAGCCGTACCGGCGCGCACGGCCCGCATGCTGTCGATGTCGTGCCGCGCCGTGATCCCGGGGCAGTGCGTCGCAAGCCAGCCGTACATCGCCTGCTCCGCCGCAGCGATCACGGGGCCGACCGGCCACAGCGTATCGTCGAGATCCAGGCAAACCGCGCGCAGCGTTTCCATGTTCGCGTAGGGACGGCAAAGACGTCATGATATCGCCATGCCTGCCCGATTATTCTCTGCCAGGTCGATTACTAGCGGATCCGGAGATGACGTCAAGCTGCTGGCGCGCGGCACTGCTGCTCGCTCTTGCGTTCGGCACGCACTGCCCGCCGGTCATGGCTGAGCGACCTGTCGTCATTGCCCATCGCGGTGCGTCGGGCTATCTGCCCGAGCACACCCTCGAGTCGAAAGCCTACGCGCATGCGCTGGGCGCCGACTACCTGGAACAGGACGTGGTGCTCAGCAAGGACGGCATACCGGTCGTGCTCCACGACCTGTGGCTGGAGGGCGTGACCGACGTTGCGCTGGTCTTTCCGGGGCGCGCTCGCCCGGACGGGCACTACTACGCCATCGACTTCACGCTGCAGGAGCTGCGCCGCCTGAGCGTCAGCGAACGGCGCAATGCCGACGGCAGCCCGCGCTGGCCGGGGCGCTTCGCCGCCAGTGGCCTGCGGATGCGCATCCCGACGCTAGCGGAGGAGATCGCGTTCATCCAGGCGCTCAACCGCAGCACGGGTCGCGCGGCGGGCCTGTACCCCGAGCTGAAGGCCCCGGCATTCCACCGCGCCGAGGGGCATGATCTTGCCCGCGCGGTACTCGAGGTGCTGGCAGCCGCCGGCTACTCGCGCCGCAGCGACCCCGTATGGCTGCAGAGTTTCGATCCGGCCGAGCTCAAGCGCGTGCGCAACGAGCTGAAGTCGGACCTGAAACTGGTGCAGCTGATTGCCGACGACGCCTGGGCCGAGGCCGCCACCGACTACGCCGCCATGCGCTCCGCGGCGGGCATCGCGTCGATCGCGGAGTACGCCGACGCCATCGGCGCGTGGATCCCGCATCTGCTGCGGCCGGATGCGCACAGCGGGCGGGCGGTGAGCACCGGTCTGGCCGAACACGCGCACGCCGCGGGCCTGGCGGTACATGCGTACACCTTCCGCGCCGACGAACTGCCGCCGGAGGTGCCGGATGCCGACGTCATGCACAGGCTGCTGTTTGCGGTCGCGGGGGTCGACGGGCTTTTTTCCGACCAGCCCGACCTGACCTTGAAGTATCTTGCGGGCAGCGGTGCCGTGAAATAAGGTCCGGTGCAGGTCACCGGAGGGCAACATGCCCGGTCTCACGCTGGTCATCGGCACTCGCAACTACAGCTCCTGGTCCCTGCGGCCGTGGATCCTGCTCAGGCACCTCGGGCTCGCCTTCGAAGAGCGGCTCTTTCACTTTGACACGCCGGAGTTCGCGCGCGAGGTCGGCCGGCTGTCGCCGACCCGGCGGGTGCCGATACTGGTCCACGGCGACCAGCGCATCTGGGAATCGCTCGCGATCTGCGAGTATGCCTCCGAGCTTGCGGACGGCCGGGGTTGGCCGCGGCAGGCGGCCGCCAGGGCGGAGGCCCGCTCGCTGGCGTCGGAGATGCACGCGGGCTTCAGCAACCTGCGCGCCGAGTGCCCGATGAATGTCCGGGCGCGCGGGCGCCAGGTGCCGATGACCCCGGGACTGGCCCGTGACGTTGCCCGCATCGACGCCATGTGGGCCGACTGCCGCAGCCGCTTTGGCCAGGAGGGTCCCTGGCTGTTCGGCCAGTATTCGGCGGCCGACGCGATGTACGCCCCCGTGGCCCTGCGCTTTCGCACCTACCAGCTGCCGTTGTCCGGCCCCTCGCTCGCCTACCGCGACACCGTGCTCGGCGATGAACACCTGCTGGAGTGGGAGCGGCAGTCGCAGCACGAGGGTGTGACCATCGCGCACGAGGAAGTCGGCGTAATCCCATGAGGACGCGGGTCGGCACAACGTGAAGTGGGCCAGCGCACTGTCACGCGAGCCTATCCTGCAGGCGGCGGTGGCGGACGCGGTGGAACACACCGGGCGGCAGCTCGATCAGATGGAGCCGGACCTGGTGCTGGTGTTCGTCGCCGGGCACCAGTCCGAGGACCTGCCGCGGGTCGCGTCCGGACTGCGCGGCTGGGCGGGCGACGCGCTGATCGTCGGCTGCACGAGTAGCGGTGTGGTCGGCGGCGAGCACGAAGACGAGGAGGGTCCCGCCCTGGCGCTGCTGGCAGGTGTTCTGGGCGACGTCGAGCTGACGGTCGCGCACCTCGACCAGGCGATCCTGCCGCCCGTCGCGGCCTCGCGGGAAACCTGGTGGCGCCTGACGGGCATTCGCCCCGAGTCATCGCCCTGTTTCCTGCTGCTCGCCGATCCGTACTCCTTCGACGTCGAGCACTGTGTTCGCGGGCTGGATCGCGCCTATCCGGGTGCCGCCATCGTCGGCGGGCTGTCGGCTGCCGGAGAGCAACCCGGCGCCACCCGCCTGCTGGCGGAGGCGGACATCCACGGCAGCGGCGCGCTGCTGGTCGCCTGCACCGGAGACATCGCCCTCGACACCCTCGTCGCGCAGGGATGCCGGCCGGTCGGCGACCCGCTGTTCGTCACCCGCAGCGACGACAACCGCATCCGCGAGCTCGATGGCCGCTCGCCGCGGGAGGTGGTCGCGGACCTGTACGCGAGGCTCGACGACGAGGACCGGGCGCTGTTCAACGCCAGGCAGGTATTCCTCGGCCTGGCGCTGACCGGCCAGGGACAGCCGCTCGGCCCGGGTGACTTCCTGGCGCGCTCCATCATCGGCCTCGATCCCGAGTCCGGCGAGCTGGCGGTCGGCGCGCGCCCTGCGCCGAACAGCGTGGTGCAGTTCCAGTTGCGCGACGCCGCCACCGCCGCCGCCGATCTCGCGCGCCAGCTCGAGGGTCACCGCGCGGCGGGACGGCGCTCTGCGCCGGACGCGGCGCTGATGCTGTCCTGCGTCGGACGCGGGCAAGGGCTGTATGGCGTCGCGAACCACGATTCGTCGCTGGTCAGGCGCGCGCTTCCCGGAGCTGCCGCTGGCCGGCATGTTCTGCGCGGGCGAGGTCGGGCCGGTCAAGGGTGCAACATTCGTCCACGGCTATACGACCGTGCTCGGCCTGCTGCGCACGCGGCGCGGCTGAGCCCCTCCACCCCACAGGACGGCGCGATCCATGGCCATACTGCAACTGACGGAAGAACAGGTGCGCACCTGGACGCGGGCGCAGAAGGACCGCTGGTGGTTCGACAACGTCTGGCGCGGCGACATGCCGCAGCTGACGCTGCGCTCGGCGCTGACCGGCTTCCTGCTCGGCGGCGTGCTCGAGCGCGACCAACCTGTACGTGGGCGCGAAGACCGGCTGGACCCTCGGCGTCGGCCTGACCTCGGTCATCCTGGCCTTCGCCATTCACCGCGCCCTGTCGCAGCTCGGCACGCGGGACATGACGATCCTCGAGAACAACTGCGTGCAGTCGATCGCGACCTCGGCCGGCTACATGACCCAGCCGCTGATCGCCGGCCTGGCCGCCTACATGTGGGTGCAGAACGAAGTCCTGCCCTGGTGGCAGGTGATCAGCCTCACCGTCGTGCTGTCGATACTCGGCGTGCTGGTCGCGTTTCCGATGAAGCGGCGCTTCATCAATGACGAGCAGCATCCCTTTCCCGAGGGCCGGGCCTGCGGCGTGGTCCTCGACACCTTGTACACCTCGGGCGCCGCGGCAAGCGGCATCTTCAAGGCCAAGGCGCTGGCCGCCGCGGCCGCGGTGGCCGGCGGGATCACCTTCCTCTCCGGCGAAAGCACCATGCGCCTCGTTCAGGAGAAGTGGCTCGCCCTCAAGTCGGTCTGGGTGCTGCCGCACAGCCTGGATGGCTGGTACTACGCGCTGGTCGAACGCGGACTGGCGCCGCTGCCAAGACTGGCCGGGGTCGACATACGCCAGCTGTCGCTCTCACCCGGCGTCGATCTCGCCATGCTCGGCGTCGGCGGCCTGATCGGTATCCGCACCGCCGTCAGCATGCTGGTGGGCATGATCGCCAACTTCGTGGTGATCGTGCCGGCGATGATCGCGCTCGGCGAACTGCAGCCGCGTGCGGGCTCGATCGCGGATGGCACGGCGCTGTTCGGCCGCGCCTACATCCTCAACAACTGGGCCCTGTGGTGGGGCCTGGTCATGATGCTGGTCGCCGCGATGGCCGCCCTCGCCTCCCGCCCCGAGGTGTTCGTCGAGGCGTTCCGCGGCTTCACCCGGCGGCGGGCGCCGCAGCAGCCCGACGATCCGCTGCACGACATCGAGCTGCCCTTGTGGGTGTCGTGGATCGGCGTGCCGCTGGTCGGCGCGCTCGCCGTGTGGATGACCCACGCCTGGTTCGGCGTGGACTGGGTGCTCGGCGCGCTGGCGATCCCGCTGATCCTGGTGCTGGCGCTGGTTGCGGCCAGCAGCACCGCGATGACCGCCATCACCCCGACCGGCGCGCTGTCCAAGATCCCCCAGTTCATCTTCGGCGCCGCGGACCCCCGGCATCCGCCGACCAATCTCATGACCGCCGTGATGTGCACGGAGGTGGCCAGCAATGCCTCGAACCTGCTGATGGACATCAAGCCCGGCTACATGCTCGGCGCCAAGCCGCGCCAGCAGGCGATCGGGCACGTCATCGGCATCCTGGCCGGCGCGCTGGCCAGCACGCCGCTGTTCTATCTGCTGTTCGGACTGCGCGGCTTCGATGCCGCCGCCGGCAAGAGCGTCGAGACGACCATGGTCTCGGAGCAGTTCAGTTTCCCGGCCGCGCTGCAGTGGAAGGGCGTGTCCGACCTGGTGACGTCGGTGTTCGGCGGTGGCGCCGGCGGTTCGCTGCTCACCACTTCGATACTCTGGTCCATGGGCATTGCGGCGGTCGCCGCGCTCGCCATGGAAGTGGCACGCGTGCGCACCAAGGGACGGTTCCCGCTGTCGCCACTGGCGATCGGCCTCGGCGTGCTGGTGCCGCCGGAGTCGACCTTCATGATCTTCCTCGGCGCGTTCACCTTCTGGCTGCTGGCGCGCCGCTACCGCGAGCGCCAGGACACGCACCGGCCACATGCTGTGGGTGGAGACACAGGAACCGATCTGCGCCGGCCTGATCGCGGGCGCCGCGCTGATCGGCATCGGCGACGTGCTGCTGCGGGTGTTCCTGTTCGACGCCTGACGGGTCAGAGCAGGCGCCACTCCGCCTGGTAGGACAGGCCGAGCGAGATGATCCGCTGCAGGAACCGGGGATACTGGATACCGGCGTGCGCGGCCGCCCGGCCGAAGTCCTCGTACTCCTCGAGGTTGGGATTGGCGTTCGCCTCCAGCACGTACGGCACGCCGTCCTTCGACAGCCTGAAGTCCATGCGGGCGTAGCCGGTCATGTGCAGCGCGCGGTAGATGCGCCGGGCATAGCGGTCGAGCTTGTCCGCCACGCCGACCGGCAGCCGCTTGGCCGGGTCGGTGACGATGCCGTGCCGTTCCTGGTACGCGCGGTCCCACTTGACCTTGCGGGTCGCGATGCCCATCGCGCTCTCGGTCATCGATCCGAACAGGATCTCCCAGGGCGCGAAGGTCGTCAGCCGCTCGTTGCCCAGCACGCCGAGGTACAGCTCGCGTCCGTCGATGAACTCCTCCACCAGCGCATCCGTGTGCGTCTGCTCGTGCACGAACTCGATGCGCTCGCGCAGGCGATCGGCATCCTCGACCACCGAGGCCTGCGCGATCCCGAGGGAAGCGTCCTCGGTCGCCGACTTGACGAACAGCGGAAAGCGCAGCTTGCGCGGGATCTGGATCTTGCGGCCCTTGCGGAACAGGGCGAAGTGCGGCGTCGGGATCCGGTGATAGCTGAGTATCTGCTTGGACAGCACCTTGTCGCGCGACAGCATCATGCCGCGCGGGTTGCAGCCGGTGTAGGGCTGGCGCATGAGTTCGAGGTAGGCGACGACGTGCTGGTCGTAGGTGACGATGCCGCCGAATTCCTCCAGCAGGTTGAAGCAGATGTGGGGCTGCCACTCGCCGATCGAGGTCCGAAGCTCGGTGAGGCTGTCGCCGATGCCTAGCGGACGCACGTCGTGGCCGGACCTGCGCAAGGTGTTTATCACGTCGAACTCGGTGCGGAACTCGTCGGCCTCCTGGTCGGTCAGCCCGTCGAGCGTGTCCGGCGGCACCAGGGTTTCGTGTACGAGCACCAGGATGCGTAGCTTCTTCATAGTGCTATCCAGGGTCCAACGCCCTTCTTCGCCTTGCGGGTCAGGGCAACCAGCAGCCGTTCGACTCGGCGCGTAGCCTTGCGCCGGTCGCCGCGTACCAGCAGGCGCAGCGTCCGGGTCCGCTCCGTGAGGTGATCGAGCAGCTCCTGCACGAGATATTCGCTGGCGTCCAGCCGGGCGGCAACCCGGCGCCTCACGGCCGGTCCGTACTCGCGCAGGAAGGTGCTGGCGCGCAACTGGCCAGCGCGGCTGCGGCGCGCCGTGAAAACCCGCCGCAGTATCTTGTCGATCTTTTCGGCGTCATCGGAGCGGTAGTGCCGGACCATGATCGCATAGTGCTGCGCCAACGTGCGCCGCGCGGCCTTGAGCGGCTCGATGTGATGCCGCGCGCGGACCAGCGGCCGCCTGCCGCGCAGTTCCGCCATGGCCTCGTCGACGTACTCCAGCTTGCGCAGCGCCGGCCAGCCGGCGTAGGCGCGCCGCCACTTCGAGCGCGGTTGCAGCCACACTGCGAAGGTCTCGGCGAAGTCCTCGGTGGGATGACTCTGCGCATACCAGCTGTCGAGATGCTGGACGAATCGCTTGCTGCCCGGGCGTGGCCGGTAGTGACGCGGATACTTTCGCGACGCCGGCCCGAAGGTTTCCCGCCAGGCCTTGCGGCGCCGCAGGCGATAGGCCGTGTCCATCGCATGGCCGGCCTCGTGGCGGAGGATCTGCATCAACGCCTGTGCGTTGCCGCCCTCGACTTCGCCCATGAAACGCCGCTCGAGACGCTTCAGCCGCGGATGCAGCAGGTAGAACGGGATCGCTATCCCGGGCACGCCATCCGGCGAAAACCATTCCTGCGAGATCCAGCAGTGCGGTCGCAGGGCCAGCCCGCGCGCCGCCATCTCCGTGTACAGGCGCTCCAGGGGCGCCTCCACCGGCGAGCCGGCGATCTTCAGGCCCAGGTCGCAGAGCCGCACTTCGAGCAACTCCTCGTCCGGCAGTCGCGCCCACCACGGTTGCGCGCGGCGCGCGACGCGTCGCTTGGCGGCCCGCTTGCGGACAGGTTTCTCACGGCGGACCGTCATGTCGTGCCTAGCTTAGCGGTCGCAAGGCCGCGCCGTACACCGCGCTGCCTCATGCGCGCGCCAGTCGGCGCAGCGCACGCTCCAGCAGGGCGTCGGCAAACGCCTCGATGCGCCCGGCGCCGGCGAGCGCACTGCGCCAGCCTGGCGGCAGCGCGGCCGCGCCATGGTGCGCGCCGGCCAGCTGGCCGGCCATCGCCCCGCTCGTATCGGCATCGCCGCCCAGATTGACCGCGGCCAGCACCGTCTCGCGCAGCGTGCTGCCGCGCTGGAACGCCCACAGCACGGCCTCGAGCGCCTCGACCGCGTGGCCCCCGCCGAAGATCCGCGGCGGCGCCTTGTCGGACCACGAGCCCCGCGCGACCTCCGCGACCTCGCGCCTGAGCGGCCGGCGCTCCCAGTAGCCTTCGACCGGGCTGAACATCGGCTGCGTCAATTCCGTCCTGGATGCGCCGAGCAGGGCGCCGCAGAGCAAGGCGGCGAAGTAGCGTACGGCGTCGAGCGTAACCGGCGCCTGGTGGGTGACGCGGGCGGCGTCGACCGCCGCCTCGATCGCCTCGACGGGGTCCGCCACCAGCAGCATGACCACCGGGCCGATGCGCGCCAGCGGCTCCTTGGACGGATTGGCCGGGTCGTGCGAGCCGGCATGCGCGAGTCCGGTCCACTGCGCATGCGCCAGCGCCCGCGCCGTCGCGGCGCTGATGCCGATGCAGCTGCCGGTGCTGGAGAGGTGTCCGCTGCGCTGCCAGCGGACATAGCGCGCGACCTGGTCCGAAGCGTCGACCGAATCGGTTTCCACCAGACTCTCCGCGAGGCACAGGGCCATGGCGGTTTCATCGCTCCAGGCGCCGCGGGGCAGGTCGAAGGGGCCCCCTCCCACGAGATCGCCCACGGGGGTGAAGCTGCCGGGCCGACGCAGCGCCAGCGGCTGGCCACAGGCGTCCCCTGCCGCCAGGCCCAGCAACAAACCGCGATAGCGCTCTCGCAATGCCGTGGCGATGGCCGTATCGCCGGACGACGTGCGCGGCTGCGCGGACTCCCGCCAGGCACGCACATACTCGACCTGGGCGTCGGTCTCGGGCACAGCCGGCCAGTCCTGCGCCCGTCCAGAGGTGCTCCAGAGTTCATTCAGCCGGTCCAGGGCGGCATCGCCCTGCGCGCCATGTCGCGCCAGCCAGCAGCCCACGACCAGATTGGTGCGGCCGATGCCGGCGCGGCAGTGGAGATAGATCCTGCGTCCGGCCGCGAGGGCCGCGTCGATCTCGTCGAGGATCTCGACGGTATGCGCGGCCAGCTCCGGCAGGCCGTGATCACGGATCGGCTTGCGCAGATAGGTCACGGCGTCGCGGCCATAGGGGCCGGGCAGCCAGCGCTCGTAGGACTCCAGCTCGCCCGGCGCGGTCAGGTCGATGAAGCAGTCGATGCCGGCGTCGAGCAGCCGGCGGATGCGGCCGCGCACCGCTTCGTCCGGGCCGACGGCCGGATACTCGCCGGCGAGGAAGCGGCCGGGCTCGACCCAGTAGGCATTGGCCAGCGGCGCGGAAGTGCGATCGGGCATCGGCGGCGCGGTCACCGATCCGCCCGCAGCGAGGCGAAGTCGAAGGCGTCCGGATCGGCGAGGTGCGACACGTTCACATTGCGCAAGGCGGTGAATATGGAGTCGACGCGACCCGGGCTCTCGCGATCCCACTGGGCCAGCATGCGGCCGATGGCCTCGCGCTGCAGATTCGGCTGCGAGCCGCACAGCTTGCAGGGGATGATCGGGAACGCCCGTGCCCGGGCGTAGCGCGCGATCTCGCGCTCCGGAACGTAGCACAAGGGCCGGATGACGACATTGCGGCCGTCCTCGGACTTCAGCTTCGGCGGCATGGCCTTGAGGCGGCCGCCGTGGAAGAGATTGAGGAACAGCGTCTCGACGATGTCGTCACGGTGATGACCGAGCGCCACCTTGGTCACGCCGTGCTCGCTGGCGTAGCGATACAGCGCGCCGCGCCTGAGCCGGCTGCACAGGCCGCACTGCGTCTTGCCCTCCGGGACGACCCGCCGGACGACGCTGTAGGTGTCCTGCTCGATCACGGCGTAGCGCACCCCGAGCGACTCGAGATAGCGCGGCAGCACGTCCGCCGGAAACCCCGGCTGCTTCTGGTCGAGATTCACCGCGACGAGCTCGAAGCTGACCGGCGCCGCCCGCTGCAGCGACAGCAGCATGTCGAGCAGGGTGTAGGAGTCCTTGCCGCCCGACAGGCAGACCATGACCCGGTCGCCCTGCTCGATCATCCCGTAGTCGGCGATGGCCTTGCCCACCAGCCCGCGCAGGCGCGCCTGCAGCCGCTTGAAGTTACTGGTATCGGTGGCGGATAGGGCGTGCATCGGCGGACCGCTCTGGGACGGGCCGCGAATTGTAGCAATCACCAGTCGGCGAGGTACTTCCGCTCCAGGTAGCGCAGGTACGCGCCGGCGGACAGCGGGCGGCCGGTGGCGTGCTTCACCAGCTCCGGCACATCCATCTTGGCGCCGAGAGAGTGAACGTTCTCCCTGAGCCAGCCGAGCACGCCGTGAAGTTGCCCGCCGCGATCTCGGCGTCGACCCCGCCGAGGTCCTCGCGCAGCGCCTCCCACAGCTGGGCGGCGATCACCGCCCCGATGCCGTAGGACGGGAAGTAGCCGAACGAGCCCAGCGCCCAGTGGACGTCCTGCAGGCAGCCTTCGTTGTCGCTGGCCGGACAGACGCCGAGCCGCCGGTCCATCAGGTCGTTCCAGGCCGCCGGCAGGTCCTTCACGGGGAGCTTGCCCGAAAGCAGCTGCTGCTCCAGCTCGTAGCGGACGATGATGTGCGCCTGGTAGGTCAGCTCGTCGGCATCCGCGCGGATCGGTCCGCGCATCACCCGGTTCAGCCGGCGGTAGATGTTTTCCTCGGACCACTGGTCGCCGTCGGGTCCGTAGTGCTTGTCGAGCAGGGGCCGGAGCCAGGTCACGAAGGCGCGGCTGCGGCCGATGATCATCTCGAGCAGCAGCGACTGGCTCTCCTCCAGCGCCATGCCGCGGTCCTGGCCGACCGGCTGGTCGCGCCAGGCCTGGGCAGCCCGAGGTCGTAGAGCGCCTGGCCGGTCTCGTGCAGCGCGCCCAGCAGGCCGGAGAACGGGTCGGCGCGGATCGATGCGCGTCACCACGCGGATGTCGCCGGGCACTCCCTCGGTGAAGGTGCGCTCGCCGACGTCGAAACGCCCGCGGTCGAACGGAAAACCCACGCGCCTTCATGACATCGAGGCACAGTGCCCGCTGCTTGGCGGCCGTGAACCGGCCCGCGAGCACCCCGACCGGCCGCTCGATCTGGGCGTCGAGCACTTCCGACACCAGGGTCGGCAGGCGCCGCGACAGCGCGGCGAAGGTGCTGCCGAGTTCCTTGGAGAGCAGGCCGGGGGTGAATTCGTCGGCCAGCGCGTCGTAGGGCTCCAGCCCGAGATGCTGCCCGAGCATCGTGGCGCGACTGCGCGTCAGCTCGACCACCTCGGCCAGATGCGGCGCCAGCACCTTGAAGTCACCCTGCTCGCGCGCCTCCAGCCACTTGGCCTCGGCGCGGGCGATGGCGCGCGCGAGGCGCGCGACCAGCGTTGGCGGCGTCGCGATCGCATGATCCCGCTCGCGGCGCATCTCGCGCAGGTTGGCGACCTGCCAGTCCTCCAGGTCCTGCCGGCTCGCCTCGGCACGATCGATCAGCCGCGACACGCGCGGCGAGCTCAGCAGGGCGTGGCATTCGGTCTCGAGTGCCGCCAGCTGTTCGCCGCGCACATCCGAGCTGGCGCGCGGCATGGCGATGGCCGCGTCCCAGCGCAGCAACGCCAGCGTGCCGCGAAACGCATGCAGCCGGCGGAATTCCTGCTCGAGTTGTTGGTACGGTGTGAGTACTGGCACGGTGGCCCGTCCCGGGACCGCGTTGGTGCGGCCGGCCGGGACGGGCGGAGAGTCTAGCAGCCGGGCCGGTACGGCGCCCGGCCGGCGGCGCAAAACGCTTGCCGCTCAGAGCCTTGCGACGGACCGACGGTCAGGCCTGCCCCGACCTCGCGCCGACGTCGGCGGCCTCGGGCCCCACCTTCGGCGCGCTCTCGCGCAGCCTGGCGATGACACCCTTCAGGTAGTGCGGCGACACGTGGTCGCGGGCGACCAGCGTGTACACCGCGGGCACCACGAACAGCGTCAGCATCACCGAGATGGTCGTCCCGTAGAACACCACGACGCCGATCGGTTCGCGCTGCTCGTAGCCCGCGCCGCTGGCCAGCAGGAAGGGAATGGCGCCGAAGGCCGTGCACAGGCTGGTCATCAGCACCGGACGCAAGCGGATGGCGGACGCGCGGATCACGGCCTCGGTCCGCTCCAGCCCCTGGTCGCGCAGCTGGTTGGCGAACTCGACGATCAGCACGCCGTTCTTGGCCGCGATGCCGATCAGCATGATCATCGCGATCTGGCTGAACACGTTGATCGACAGGTTGAACAGCCACAGGCCGGCGAGCGCGCCGATCACGGCCAGCGGCACCGTGGTCATGATCACCGCAGGGTGCCGGAAGCTCTCGAACTGGGCCGCGAGCACCAGGAACACGACCGCGAGCGCGAATGCGAACGTCGACCAGAGCTGGCCGCGCGAGCGCAGATACTCGCGGGATTCGCCGTCGAAGGACAGCCGCGCACTCGACGGCAGCTCGTCGCGAACCAGCTGCTGGATGTAGTCGACGGCCTCGCCGATCGAGTAGCCGGGCGCCAGGTCGGCGTCGATGGTGATCGCGCGCAGCCGGTCGAAGCGATTCAGCTCGATTGCGCCGGCCGTTTCCTCCAGCCGGACCAGGTTCGCCAGCGGCACGAGATCACCGCTGCGGTCGGAGCGGACGTAGAGGTTCTGCAGGTCCGACGGCGACGCCCGATCCTGCGACTCGCCCTGCAGGATCACGTTGTACTCCCGGCCGCGGTCGACGTAGGTGGTCACGATGCGCGAGCCGAGCACGGTCTCGAGCGTCCGGCCGACGGTCTGCAGGGAGACGCCGAGCTCCGCCGCGCGATCGCGGTCGACGGAAATGCGGATCTGCGGCTTGCGCTCGTCGTAGTTCGTATCGACGTTCACCAGCCCCGGGTTCTCGGCCGCCTTCTCCACCAGCCGATCGCTCCAGGCGGCCAGCGTCTCGTAGTCGGGACCGCCGATGACGACCTGCAGCGGCTGCCCGAAGCCGCGGAACCGCAGTCCCTGCGGCGTGAACACGAAGCCGCGCACGCCGGGCAGCTGCCCGATCTCGCGCATCATCAGGCGCGCGAACTCCTGTGCCGAGACGTCGCGCTCACCCCAGTCGGCCAGCACCACCCAGCCGCGCACGGCGTTCACTTCCGCCCCGCCGCCACCGCCGCCGGAGCCGATGCGCAGCGAGAAGCGCTTGACCACGCCGGCGTCCATCTGCCGATAGAGGATGTCCTCGAGGGCGTAGAGCTGCTTTTCGCTGTACTCGAGGCTGGCGCCCTCGGGCGCATTGAGCCCGACGAACACCACGCCGCGATCCTCGGTGGGCGCGAACTCGGAGGGCAGCGCCCGGAAGGCCAGCGCGGCGACCGCCATCAGCGCCACGGTGCCGCCGATGATCAGCCACGGCCGGCGGATCAGGCTGCCGAGCTTGCGCTCGTACCAGGCCGCCAGCCTCTTGAAGAAACCATCGACCGCCAGCGCGAAGCCGGCGCGCTGCTCGCCCGCGCGGAACATGCGCGACGCCATCGCCGGCGTCAGCGACAGCGCGACCAGCGAGGAAAACAGCACCGCCGCCGCCAGCGTGAAGCCGAACTCGCGGAACAGCTGTCCGAGCGCGCCCGGCAGGAACGAGATCGGCACGAACACGGACACCAGCACGAGGGTCGTGGCGATCACCGCGAAGCCGATCTCGCGGCTGCCGTCGAGGGCGGCGATCAGCGGCGGCTGGCCGAGCTCGATGCGCCTGAAGATGTTCTCCAGCACCACGATCGCGTCGTCCACCACCAGGCCGATCGCCAGCACCAGCCCGAGCAGCGTCAGCACGTTGATCGAGTAGCCCATCGCGTTCATGAACGCGAGGGTCGCGATGATGGAAACCGGGATCGTCACCGCCGGGATCAGCGTGGCGCGCACGTTGCCGAGGAAGGCGTAGATGACGATCAGCACCAGGGTCAGCGAGATGCCGAGCGCGATGCCCACCTCGCGCAGCGAGGCCTTGATGAACACCGAGCGGTCGACGTTGGTGCCGAGCTCCATGCCTTCGGGCAGGTCGCGCTGCAGCCGCTCCACCACCTTGTGGACCGCGTCGGCGACCTCCAGCGTGTTGGCCCTCGACATCTGGACGATGCCGAAGCTGATGCCGGAGACACCGTTGGCGCGGGAGACCGAGCGCTCGTTCTCGGCACCGAGGCGGACGTCGGCGACGTCGCCGAGGCGCACCAGGTAGCCGTCCGCGCCGCGTCCCAGCACCAGCTGGCGGAAGTCCTCCACGCGGGTGAGGCCGGTGTCGGTCCTCAGCGAGAACTCCCGTTCGGTGGACTCGAGCCGTCCCGCCGGCAACTCGACGTTCTCGCGCCGGAGCGCCGACTCGATGTCGGTAACGGTCAGGCCGCGTGCCGCCAGGCCCTGGCGGTCGATCCACACCCGCACCGCGTAGCGCCGGGCGCCACCGATGCGCACCCGCGCCACGCCCGGCGCCGCGGACAGCTGGTCGACCAGCACGCGCTCGGCGTAGTCGGTGAGCTCGAGCGCCGAGAGCCGGTCGCTGGTCAACGCCAGGTACATGATGGGCTCGGCGTCGGCCTCGGTCTTGGCGATGTCCGGCGGGTCCGCCTCGGGGGGCAGGTCGTCCGCGACGCGCGCGACGCGGTCGCGGATGTCGTTGGTGGCCGCGTCGATGTCGCGGTCGGCGGCGAACTCGACGGTGATGTCCGAGCGCTCGTCGCGCGAGCTCGAAACGATCTTCTCGATGCCCTCGAGGCCGGCGATGCGGTCCTCGATCACCTGCGTGATCTTCTCTTCGACGATGTTCGCGCCGGCGCCGACGTAGGAGGTGGAGATGGACACGATCGGCGGGTCGACGTCGGGATACTCGCGCACCGCCAGCCGGGTCAGCGAGACCAGCCCGAGGATCACCAGCATCAGGCTGATGACCGTGGCGAAGACCGGACGATGGATCGAGATCTCGGAGAGCTTCATGGCTCGGCGCCCGCCACCGCGACGGCGCCGCCGGCTTCGGTCACCGTGCTGCCTTCACGGATCTTCTGGGTGCCCTGCACGACCACGCGCTGGCCCTCGGTGACGCCGGCGACCAGTTCGACCCGGCCCGGCTCACGGCGGCCGATGGTCACTTCGCGCCGGGCGACCACGCCGTCCTCGACGACGAAGACGAACACCTGGCCGCGCTCTGGGACCAGTGCCGACTCCGGCACCACGAGTGCCGGGGCGGGCTCGCGCGACAGGCGCACGGCCATGAACATGCCGGGCTTCAGCAGGCCTTCGGCGTTCGGCAACTCGGCGCGCACGGTGACCGAGCGCGCCACCGGATCGACGCGGGAATCGACCGAGCCCACCTGACCCTCGAAGGTCCGCCCGGGGTAGGCCACGCTGGTCGCGGTGACCGGCAAGCCGCTGTCGAGTATCGACAGGAATATCTCCGGAACGGCGAAGTCGAGCTTCATGACGCTGGTGTCGTCGAGCGTGGTGATCACCGTGCCGGGATTGATGAGGCTGCCCACGCTGACCTGGCGCAGGCCGACGCGGCCGGAAAAGGGCGCCCGGATCACGGTGTCCGCGACGCGCGACTGCGCCGCCGCGACGCGCGCGCGATTGGCCGCCAGCGTCGCCTCGATCTGCTCGAGCTGCGATTCGGACAGGGCCTGGCGGGCAAACAGGTCGCGGCTGCGGGTGAAGGTCGACTGGCTCTCCTTGAGCGCCGCCTCCGCGGCGGCGAGGTCGGCACGGGCCTGCGCGCCGTCGAGTTCGACGAGCACCTCGCCCTGGCGAACCTTCTGGCCTTCCTGGAAGCGCACCGCCGTCACCGTATTGGCGGCCTTGCTGGTGACGTCGACCGCCTCGTTGGCACGCGCGGTGCCGAGCGCTTCCACCTGCACCGCGAGCGGCAGCAGCTCTACCGGGGCGGTCACGACGCCGACCGCCTGCTGGCTGAGGGCACGGGCTCCACCGGCCGCGGCGGCCGGCGGGCCCCGCATGCCGGCAGCGGGCTCGGGCCGCCGGCTGGTGTAGACGTAGGCGATCGCAGCGCTGACGGCGATCACGATGGCAAGTGTCAGCGCGCGGCTCGACATAAGGGTTTCTCTCGGAGCAGGGGCGGCGTGCGAAACGTCCTAGTATCGCAGCCAGACAACCCGGGTACCAAGCGGTTCGCAGCGGCCCCCGGCGCGGATGCAGGGCCGGTCAGAAGTACAGGCGCATGATCAGCTCGGCCGCGCAGGCCGGCTTGGACGCCCCGTCGATTTCCACCGTGTAGCTCTCGGTGACCTGCACGCCGCCTTCGATGCCCTCGACCGCGACCAGCACGCAGCGCGCCCGCACGCGCGACCCGACACGCACGGCGTTGGGGAAGCGCAGCTTGTTGATGCCGTAGTTGATGACGTTCTTCACGCCCGGGAACATCGGCTGCGATTCGTCCACCAGTCCGCGCAGCATCGGGTACAGCGACAGCGTCAGGTAGCCGTGCGCGATGGTGCCCGCATAGGGCGATTCGCCGGCGGCGCGCCGCGGATCGACGTGGATCCACTGCTGGTCGCCGGTCGCGCCTGCGAACGCATCCACTCTCTCCTGCGTGACTTCGAGCCAGGCGCTGACGTGCAGTTCCTGGCCGATACGGCCCTGCAGGTCGGCGAGTGCGGCGTCACGGCTCATGGGCGGCTCCTGTCAGGTCATCGGGGCCGGCATTCTAACTCAGCCGGCGACCGGCGCGCGCGCCGCCAGCCAGCAGGCCACCGCTTCCGGGACTTCCCGCGCCCGTCCGCTGACGTAGATGCCGATGTGCCCCCCGCGAAACGCGAATGTCTGGTAGTCCGTGCTGCCCACCAGGTCCTGCAGCGGGATCGACGCGCTCGGCGGCACCAGGTGATCCTGGGTGGCGTAGACATTGAAGACCGGGCAGCGGATGTCCTGCAGGCGCACTGCCCGCCCACCAAGTTCCAGCGTGCCATGCATCAGCCGGTTCTCCTGGAACAGCCACTTGATGAACTGCCGGAAGGTCTCGCCCGCCTGGTCCGGGCTGTCGAAGATCCACTTCTCCATGCGGACGAAGTTCTCGAGCTGCTTCGGGTCGTCGAGTATGTCGCCCAGTGCGACGTACTTCTGGCTGGTGAGGCGGAACGGCATCAACGACAGGAAGGTCAGGTTCAGCAGCTCGCCCGGCACGTTGCCCATGACGTCCACCATCCGGTCGACGTCCACGTCGCGCGCCCATTTCGAGAGCAGGTTCTCCGGCGTCTGGAAGTCGACCGGCGTCACCATGGTGATCAGGTTGGCGACCTTCTCGGCGTGCAGGGCCGTGTAGCACAGGCTGAAGGTGCCACCCTGGCAGACGCCGAGCAGGTTGATGGCGCCCTGCGCGCTCTGCCGGCGCACCACGTCGACACAGCGGTCGAGATAGCCGTTGACATAGTCGTCGATCTCGAGAAAGCGGTCCGCACCGTCCGGATAGCCCCAGTCGATGAGGTAGACGTCGAGACCGCGCTCCAGCAGGCCGCGCACCATCGAGCGGTCGGGCTGCAGGTCGACCATGAAGGGACGGTTGACCAGTGCGTAGCAGATCAGCACCGGCGGCAGCCCGGCGTCCGCGGCGAGCGGCCGGTAGCGATACAGCGTCAGCTTGTCCTCGGCGTAGACCGCGTCCTTCTCGCTGCAACCGACCGCCACCTCGCCGATGCCGGCGACGGCACCCACACCGCCGGCCAGCCGGCGCGAGAAGGCCAGGACTTCCTCGAGCGTCTGCCCGGGGTCGAGGACTGGCTTCATGGCCGGGGTGAGCGGCGCAACTGCTCGACCTCCTCTTCGAGTTCGCGCATGCGCCGGCGCAGGGTATTCACTCGCTTCAGCAGCGTGTTCACCTCGCTGCGGGTCGGCATGTCGAAGGAACGGGCCCAATCCTCCATCTGCCTGCGCTGCTCGGCCTTCAGCTCCATCAGCGCGTCGTTGAGCTCGGCCTGCGCCTTGGCGAAACCGGGACCGTGGGCCGCGGCGGCATAGGCTTCCTCGCCACTGTCGACCCAGAGGTCATAGAGGGCCCGCATGCTGCCGGGCGCCGAGTCGCCCTGCCCGGCCCGCACGACCCGGTTCGCCAGGCGCTGCACCGCATCGCCGGACACGGCCGTCAGCACCTCGCCGAATCGGGCCAGCGCCTGTTGATAGCGTGTCCAGGCCCGGACCAGCCGGTCGGTGGATTCCTGGCGCTCGCGGCTCGGACCGAGTGCCGGAAACGCTCCGCCGCCCCGCGGATCCCCGCCGGCGAGGCTGCGCCAGGCCTCGAACAGGTCGCCACCGCCCGCCGGGCCGCCGTACAACTTGGTGAAGCCGGCCGTGAACGTATCCTTGAGCGCGTCCAGCTGGCGCGCGAGTTCGCGGGAATCACCGCCGGGCTTCGCCGCCGTGGCGCCCTCCAGCGCCGACCAGAACTGCCGCACCACGCCCAGATAACCCTCGCCGAACTCCATCATCTTGCGCGAGAGCTCTGCGGCCGACTCGGGCAGCGGCGCCCCCGCCTGCAGAAACGGCATGGCGCCGGCGAAGGGCGGCGGCGGCGGCGCGGGCTGTCCCGCCAGGAATGGCTGCCAGAACTCCTGCTGCGCCTTCATCAGGCCCTCGAGCCAGGCCGTTTGAGGATCCTTGTCGCTCATTGCCAGTTGCCTCCCGATGGCTGCGCCCACCTGTTGCGATGCAAGAGAATCAGCTGCGCAATCTGCCCCAGGCGGCGCTGCTCACGGCTGACAGAAGTTCTTCAAGCCATTGATATAAAGACGATTAAATCCGATCGACAGCAGACCGGAACCGGCCTCGTAGCGGTGCTCGAAAATTCTTGTTGCACCGCAACATGATCTGCTTTACACTTCATCCCGAACGTGACCGAAATGGCTGTCACGGATGACCCAAGATTCGCCGAGGACCCAAACATGACCAAGCAGACCTACGATTTCAATGCGTTTGTGGACGCGTCCAAGAAGGCGATGGCGCCGGCCATCAAGTTCAATGAACTGGCGGTGCAGGGCTTCGAGCGCGTCGCCCGTCAGCAGTATGCCTTCGCCGGCGAGATGCTGGAGATCGCGATCAAGCAGATGCAGCTGCCGACCCAGGTCAAGGACTACAACGAGCTGACCTCCAGGCAGGTGGAGCTGACGACCCAGCTGGTCGAGAAGACCACCCAGCGCTCGCAGGACTTCATCAAGCTCGCCACCGAACAGCAGGCCGAGATGACCAAGCTGTTCGACACCACTGTCGCCGAAGCGACGGCGACTGCCAAGAAGGCCGCCTAGGACCTCTTGCAACGGCCCCCCTCGGGACGGCGCGCCTCCGGGCCGCCGTCCCTTTTCGTTTGCGCTGCGGGAATCCCCGGGCCGAAGAATTTCCTGCGGTGGCAGAGACTTGGACAAGCCGCGTGCGCTGCAGTAACGCGCCGCAGCATGATCCGGTAGACTTTGTTCATGAGCCAGGAACGCCTGATCAAGAAGTACGCCAACCGGCGGCTTTACGATGCCTCGCATCAGCAAGCACGTCACGCTCGGCGACATCCGCGAGCTGATCGTCGCGCGGCGAGAAGATCCGGGTGGTCGAGGACAAGACCAACGAGGACATCACCCGCCTGATCCTGCTGCAGGTCATCGCCGAGCAGGAGCAGTTCGGCAAGCCCATCCTCAGCTCGCAGCTGCTCGAGTCGATCATCCGCTTCTATGGCGGCCCGATGCACGACTTCATGGGCCGCTATCTCGAGAAGAGCGTGGAGGGGTTCATCGGTCAGCAGGACGCGCTGCAGAAGCAGTTCACGCAGATGCTCGCATGCCGCGCCGCCGCCGATGAATGCGATGGCCGACCTCGCACGCCAGAACATGGAACTGTGGACGAAAATGCAGGAGAGCATGTTCGGCGCTTTCCTCGGCCCGCGCGGCGGATCGTCCAAGGCCGCGGGCGAGGCGGAGGCGGAGCCCGATCCGGACCAGGAGCCGGACGAGGAGCCGGAATCCGGGGACGCCCGATCCGGCAAGCCGGCTCGCTGAGCGGCTAGGCCCCCGAGGCCTGCGCGGTTTCCCAGGCGAGCATCGCCCGCTTGCGGTCCACACCCCACCGATAGCCCCCGAGCGCGCCGTCGCGACGCAGCACGCGGTGACAGGGAATGAGGAACGCGACCGGGTTGCGCCCGACCGCCTGCCCGACCGCGCGGCTGGCGCCTGCCTGCCCGATGGCGCGCGCGATGTGGCCGTAGTCGAGGGCCGCGTTCGCACCGAGCTTCAGCAGCGCCTCCCACACCCGCACCTGGAAGTTGGTGCCGCGCACGTCGAGGGCCAGGCGGCCGCGCCGCTGCCCGAACACCTGCTCCGCGACACGCCCTGCGCTCGCGTCGTCGCGCGTGAGCCGGGCGCCGGGCATGCGCGCCGCCAGTTCTTCGATGGCGGTCCGCTCGCCGGCATCCACGAAGGCGAGCCACGCGAGACCGCGCCCGAGTGGCGGCAAAGTGACCCGTGCCAAAGGGTGTCGTGGCAAAGCCGTGCGCAAGCTCCAGTCCGGCGCCGCCGGTCTTGTACTCGCCCGGGGTCACCGCCTCGAAACTCACGAACAGGTCGTGAAGCCTGCCGGGCCCGGACAGCCCGGCCTCCCAGGCCGCGGCAATCACCGACTCGCCGCGCGTCAGCGAACCCTGCGCCGCCAGCAGCGCCAGGCGCTTCACGTACCGGGTCGGAGGGAGTCCCGCCCAGCGCGCGAACTCGCGCGAGAAATGCGCCGGACTGAGACCGGCCACCGACGCGAGCTCGGCGAGATCCGGCTGCTCGCGAAAGTTCTCGTCCACGTAGCGAATCACCTTCGCCATCCGCGCGTAGCTCGCCGTGCCTTCGGTCGTCACCTGCGTCACTCCCATCTGCTGCCCCCTGGCGGCGACGATGCGCCGAGCGGCGCCACGCCGCAACCCGGTCCATGCTCCCCGCTGCCAGGGGCGTGCCCGGCTCCGGGGGTTGCTACACTTCGCCGGTGAAATACGCCGTTTGTTTCGTGACCGCGGAACTCGCGCCGCTCGCCAAGGCGGGCGGCCTTGCGGATGTGGCCGGGTCGCTGACCACCCTGCTGCACCGCGCGGGCCACGACCTGCTGACTTTCCTGCCGCTGTACGCCCCGCTGGCGCGCGAGAGTCTGTCGATCGAGCCGGTGATCGGGCTGTCCGGCCTCAGCGCAACGATCGGCAGCAACCGCTACCGCTACTCGATCCTGCGCGGCCGGCGCGGCGGCGGTCTGCCGGACATCATGCTGGTGGATTGCAAGCGGCTGTTCGATCGTCCGACGCTGTACGGCGATGGCCCCGACGAACACCACAGGTTCCTGCTGCTGTGTCGCGCCGCCCTGGAAGGCTGCCGCCGGCTGGGCTTCGCCCCGGACATCATGCATTGCCACGACTGGCACACCGCGGTGCTGCCGCTGTGGCTGCGTTCGTCCTGCGCGTCGGAAGCGCTGTTCGAGCGGACGCGCAGCATCCTCACTATTCACAACCTCGGCTACCAGGGCGTCATTCCAGCGAGTGCGGCCGCCGATCTCGGTCTCGGCGCCACGAGCGCCCTGCTCGACCAGCCGGACCTGGCGCAAGGCCGCATCAATCTGCTGCGCCACGGACTGCGCGACGCGGACCTGGTGAGCACGGTCAGCCCGACCTATGCGCGGGAAATCTGCACGCCCGAGCAAGGCATGGGGCTCGATGGCGTGCTGCGCGAACGGGGCGACGCGATCGTCGGCATCCTGAACGGCGCCGACTACGACGTCTGGAGCCCGGAGCGCGACGTGCTGCTGCCCCACCGGTTCTCGCCGGCGGACCTCGCCGGCAAGCGAGCGATGCGGGCAGCCCTGTGCGCGCGGCTCGGCCTGGACCACGACCCACGCCGGCTGCTCGTCGGGATCGTGTCGCGGCTGGCCTGGCAGAAGGGCTTCGACCTGCTGTTCGACGTGCTGCCAGCCGAGCTGTCGGCGGGCCGGCTGTCGCTCGCGGTGCTGGGCGCCGGTGAACCGGAGTACGAGCGGTTCTTCGAGGGCATCGCCCGCGCCCATCCCGAGCGGGCGTTCGTACAGCCGGGGCTACGACGACGAACTCGCGCACTGGATCGAGGCCGGTTGCGACGCGTTCCTGATGCCCTCGCGCTACGAGCCCTGCGGGCTCAACCAGCTCTACAGCCTGCGCTACGGCACCGTGCCGATCGTGCGCCGCACCGGCGGGCTCGCGGACTCGGTCGAGCATTTCGATCCCGCGCAGCGGCCGCGGCACCGGAGTCGTGTTCAATGACGCCGACACGCCGGCCGTGCGCTGGGCGCTCGATACTGCGATCGACTGGCACCGGCAGCCCGAGCTGTGGGCGGGGCTCGTCGCGAACGGCATGCGCCAGGACTTCTCCTGGGCGCTGCAGTTCGAGCGCTATCTGGAACTCTACGCGGCGGCGCTGAGCCGCCCGCGCCGGAGCGTCTAGACCTGGTCGTCGCGCTGCTCGGTCAGCGACCGCAGCGGAATGGACCCCGTCTCGACGAATGGAACCGTCCGCAACAGCCCGAGGCTGGTGCGCAGCTTGCCGCTGATGCGGTAGTCGATCGACTCGCGGCGTGCGCCATTGTCCTGCGACAGCAGCTTGAGCAGCACGGTCGCGGCATTGGCCGTGATCATCATGTCGAACTCGGCCTCGCCGTAGGCCGGCACTTCGAACTGCTGCGCGCTCAGGCCGGTCGCGAATCTTTCTCCGCCCAGGTCGAAGTCAACGGTGAGGCCGCGGACGGGCAACGCGAGATCGTTGGGATTCTGCACGCGCAGCTTGACCAGCAGCCGCTGCTCGAACAGGGTCGCCTGCTGCATCTGCAGGCTGACCAGCGACAGCCGCGGCGTCTCCAGCTTGGGCAGTATGGCCGAGCAGCCGGCCGCCAGCAGCGCGCAGCACAACAGCAGCGCAGTGGGTCGTATCGCAGCGGTCGGCAACATCTCGATCTCCTCGCGAACGCGCTGCGCCGACGCGGCGACAGCCTGATCAGGCTGCACGCCTAGGTTTCGGCCTTCAGCATGGCCTGCGTCACCAGCACCACGCCGCGCCGGGTGACGAAGAAGCGCCGCGCGTCCTCGGCGGCGTCGTAGCCGATCACCGTGCCGTCCGGCACCTCGCAGTACTCGTCGATGACCGCACGCTGGATGCGGCAATCGGCGCCGATGCGCGCGTGGTTCAGCACGACCGCGCGCTCGACCAGCGAACGCTCTTCCACCCGCACGCCGGAGAACAGCACCGACTCGCGCACGGCAGCGCCGGAGATGACGCAACCGCCCGAGACCAGCGAGTTCACCGCGCAGCCCGCGTCGGCCGTCGTCGTCGAGCACGAACTTCGCCGGCGGATGCTGCTCCTGGTAGGTCCAGATCGGCCACTGCTAGTCGTACAGGTTGAGCTCGGGCGACACGTAGGTGAGTTCCAGGTTGGCGTCGTAGAACGCATCGACATTGCCCACGTCGCGCCAGTAGCTCTGCGCGCGCGTCTTCACGTCCTGGAACGGATAGGCGTACACCGCGCGCTTGTGAATGGCCGCGGGGATGATGTTGCGGCCGAAGTCGTGCGCCGAGTCCGGATTGAAGGCATCCTCCTCGAGCAGCCGCTCGAGCAGGCGTGTCTTGAACACGTAGATGCCCATCGAGGCCAGCGCCACGTCGTCGCGCCCGGGAATGGGGTCCGGCTCGGCCGGCTTCTCGGCGAAGCGCATGATCTTGTTGTCCTCGGCGACGGTCATCACGCCGAACTCGCGCGCCTCGAGCCTGGCACCTCGACCACGCCCACCGTGATGTCCGCGCCCTTCTCGACGTGGTGCGCGATCATCGGACCGTAGTCCATCTTGTAGACGTGGTCGCCGGCGAGCACCAGCACGTGCATCGGCCGGTGGTCGCGGATGTAGTCCAGGTTCTGGAACACCGCGTCGGCAGTGCCCCGGTACCAGTGTTCGCCCACCTGCTGCTGCGCGGGAATGACGTCGACGAACTCGCCGAACTCGCCGCGCAGGTAGGACCAGCCACGCTGCACGTGCTGGATCAGCGAATGCGCCTTGTACTGGGTCAGCACCGCGATCTGGCGGATGCCGGAGTTCACGCAGTTGGACAGCACGAAATCGATGATGCGGAACTTGCCGCCGAACGGGGTGGCGGGCTTGCAGCGATTGGCCGTCAGGTCCTTCAGCCGCTCGCCGCGGCCGCCCGCCATGATCACGGCCAGGGTGCCGCCTGTGAGACGGCTGACGAATCGCCCCGAGCGGCGCCGGGACTGGTTTGGTGACTCCATGCTGAATCCGCGCTGCTGACCTGCTCCCAATGCTACCGGCGACGGCAGCCCGACTCACGGGTAGTTCACGAAAGAATGCGCTGGCGGGAACTTGCGGCGACCGCTTGACTATTATTGAGTTAGTAATACTATTCACCTCATAGGGTACGGAAACTGATCATGGGTGGAGATAGCGATACTGGCGACTCGCCCGCGGCCGACTCGGGCCCGGACGCGCTGGATCGCAAGTTTCAGCGCGAAATGAGCGCCGGCCTGGTCGGCCTGGTACTGCTGGCTCTGCTCGATCGGGCCGAGGAAGACCTGTACGGCTACCAGATCGCCAAGCGCCTGCAGGGCGAGGACGAATCGGTGACGCTGGTCAAGCAAGGCGCCCTGTACCCGGTGCTGCGCACCCTGTCGGCCGCCGGACTGCTGGCGAGCCGCGTGGTGCCCTCGTATTCGGGTCCGCCGCGGCGCTACTACCGCATCACACCGGAAGGCCGTAAGGCGCTCGCCCGCTGGCGCCAGCTGTGGCACGGCACGCGCGATTTCATCAACGAGTTCACGGATATCGGGGGACAGGGAACATGAACACCAGGGCGGCGCCACGCTCCATCGAGCAGTATCTGAAGGCACTGCGCGAGTCATTGGCCGGTGAAGACCCGGCGCTGCTGCAGGACGCGCTCTATGACGCGGAGGAATACCTGCGCGCCGAACTGGCCGCCCACCCCGGCAAGAGCGAGGCGGACGTGCTCGAGTTGATCGCGAGCACCTACGGCGCGCCGGACGAAGTGGCGGAGGCCTACCGGGCGACCGAGCAGCAGGTCCGCACGGCGCTCGCGCCGATGAAACCCAAGGAGCACCGCACCGCGCTCGGCCGTTTCTTCGGCGTCTACGGCGATGCGCGGGCCTGGACGGCGCTCTTTTACTGCCTGCTGGCGCTGGTCACGGGGATCTTCTATTTCACCGCGACCGTGACCGGACTGTCGGTCTCCGCCGGGCTTGCAATCCTGATCGTCGGCATTCCCTTCTTCCTGCTGTTCATCGGCTTCTGCCGGGTGCTGGCGCTGGCCGAGGGCCGCCTGGTCGAGGGCCTGCTCGGGCAGCGCATGCCGCGCCGCCCGCCCTACCCGCAGAAGCAGAAGCCTCTGGGCACGCGCATCAAGGACATGCTGGTGGACGCCCGTACCTGGACGACGCTCTTGTACTTCGTGCTGATGCTGCCGCTCGGCGTCATCTATTTCACCGTCGCCGTGACCGGCGTCGCCGCTCGGCCTCGGCCTGATCGTCAGCCCGGTGCTCGGGCCAATGACCGGCGGCGGAATCTACATGGACGGCGTGTATCACACTTCGGAACCTTGGCTTGCGCCGCTGTGGATCGCGCTCGGCATACTGGTGCTCACGACGCTGCTGCACCTGGTGCGCGGAATCGGCAAGATGCACGGCGGCATAGCCAAGCACCTGCTGGTGGCCCAGACCGGAGTCGAATGAGCCGATGTTACTGATCCTTGCGACCGCGGTTCTCGCCGCGGCCGCCGCCCCCGGGTTGGCGCCGCCTGCCGCGCCGCCGCCCGCTTGTGGTGCGGACGGCGGCTTCCTTACCGCGCGCCTGCGCGGTTCGATCGATGTCGAGATCGACTGGCGGGGCGCAGAACTCGAATGCGCCGGAATGTCCCGCCCGGATGGTCTCGGCATCAGGCTGCGCTTCGCCGGAACGCTGGCCGACGGGCGGCATCTGGCCATCGTCTTCGCGCCGCCGCGACTGGCGGAGGGAGCGCACGCACGCGCGGTGGCGGTGAACGTCACGGTGCTCGACGAGTCGGGCGAAGACGTGTACGGAACGCTCGGCGAGGAACGCTGTCTGCTCGACGAGGTCGAGCAGCGCCGCCTGGCCGACCCGGCCGGGGGCGGACGCGCCTGGGCAGTGCAGGGTCGCGGCTTCTGCACCGCGCCCGCGCGCTCGCTTGCGGGCGATGGCGCCGTACTGTTGACGCGCTTCGACTTCCTGGGGCAGGTCGTGTTTCGCGACGACGCTCCGCTTCTGCCGGCGGCAGCGGATGAGGCGGCGCCATGAGAGCCACGACGGTCCTCGGTATCGTTCTTGCTTGCGCCCTCGCGACCGCCTCGCCGTGGGCGGTCGCCGAGGAGCACGGCGAGCCGCTGCAGCGCTTCCCGCAGACCACCATCAGGGTCGCGACGCCGACCGCTGAACACAGTTTCCGGGTATGGGTCGCCGACACCCCCTCGCGGCGCACGCAGGGCCTGATGTACGTCCGCTCCCTCAATCCCGACCGCGGCATGTTGTTCGTGTTTGACCGGCCGCAGTACGCCTCCTTCTGGATGCGCAACACCTACATATCCCTCGACCTGCTGTTCATCGCGGCCGATGGCCGGGTCACCAACGTCAGCGAGCGCGCCGTGCCACTGTCCACGAGCACCATGGACTCGGCGAGCCCCGTGCTCGGGGTGCTGGAACTGGCCGCGGGCGTGGTCGAGCGCCTCGGAATCGCCGCGGGTGACCGGATCATCCACCCGGCGTTTACCGGCAGTGCAACGCCGGATTGAGCGAGGCACTTCGGTTTTGTCGGCTATCGCCCCTGCTGGCGCTTCCGCTATGATCTCCGCGAAGGGATTATTGAACCGCTTTCAGCGCGCCCCGGCAGAACAACAGCGCGCCGGTTCGCTTGCAACCAGGAGACCCTGCATGAACAAGGCAATTGCCCTCGGCGTAGCGGCAGCCATCGGGCTCGCCAGCCTGCCGGCCACGGCCGGCGATACGGCCGGGATGAAGTATCTGGTGTTCCCGAAGCTGGAGGCCGCCTGGGTCGATGCCGACCGCAATGTCGACGATGGCTACCAGTTCGGCGTCGGCGCCGGCGTGGGACTCAGCGAGAAGTGGAACGTCGAACTCAACCTGTTCAAGGGGTTCCATGACGGCCCGCCGTCGACCGGCAACCTCGAAATCACGGGTTTCTCGGTGAACGGCCTGCGCATCTTCTACCCCGAAGCCAAGGCCTCGCCGTTCTTCAGCATCGGTACCGGGCTGCTGTCGAAGGATCTCGCGATCGGTGGGCGCACCGAGGATGCCATGGTGGAAGCCGGTCTCGGCCTGCTGATCGATGCGTTCGAGAAGGACGACGGCTCACGCAAGCTGCAGATCCGCCCGGAAGTGCGCGCACGGGTCGATTTCGCCGACTCCAGCGACGCCAGCAACCTGTCCGACTTCATCGCCGGCATCGGCTTCCAGTATGCGTTCGGCCCGGCTCGCGCGGCACCGCCACCGCCCCCGCCGCCCCCGCCGCCGGCCGAGGAGCCGCCCCCGCCGCCCCCGCCGCCGGCCGCACCGGTGGATACGGACGGCGACGGTGTGTACGACGACAAGGACCGCTGCCCGAACACGCCCCGCGGCACCAAGGTGGACGAGATCGGCTGCTTCGTGCAGGTGACGCTGGCATTGAACTTCGAGACCAACTCCGCGGCGCTGACGGCGTCGGACCGCGCGGAACTCGAGAGCGCGATCGCCGCCATCAAGACCGTTCCCGCGGACGTCGCGGCCGGGATCAGCTACGAGGTGGCCGGGCACACCGACAGCGTGGGGCGCGACGCCTACAATCAGGCGCTGTCCGAACGGCGCGCCGCGACCGTGCGCGATTACATGGTCGATGCGGGTATCCCGGCGAGCCAGCTGAACGCCGTCGGCTACGGCGAGAGCGAGCCGACCGCATCGAACGACACCCCGGAAGGTCGCGCCGCTAACCGAAGAGTGGTCATCACCGCCAAGCGTTGAGTTCGAGGGGCCGGGCGCCGTCCAGCGCCCGGCCCCGTCGTTGCCGCGGCGGGCCGGCCCGCCGCCCTACCACCCCCCCCGCTTCCGGGATGCACGAAGGCACGGTGGCAAGTCCCGCAAATCTGCGTACTTTCCTTACTGTTTTCAGTAGCTAAGCGCGGATCGGGCCCGAGCTGTACTGGACTGATTGGCATTCGCGTCGGGCCAGGAGTGTTGCCCGCACGCTACGCAGCCGCTGTTGCCAACGCACCACAATCCCGGCCTCGACCCACCATCTCGTTGCACTGCGGCACGGATTGCCTGTCCGGTCAAGCGCTTGCGGCGCGCCGCCGGACGCGTCCCGGCATGTTGCTTTTTTGCCTTAGCGCTTCTCATTGGCAGCAAAGGTGTCTATGATCGGCGCCACACTCAGGCCCCAACTCGTGTGTGACGCGTGTGCGTGACGTCACGGTTTGGAGCTACGGGAAGTACCCAGGGGTGGGATGAGGCGACCTTGGTCGGGTCGTCGCTTGATTCCAACACTACAAACCTCTTCGAGGAGGACTGAATGGCCAATCGCAATGTTGCGCACGCAGTACGCGTCGCGCTGATCACCGCCGGCGCCGCCAGCGCCGGCCTGTACGGCGCCACGAGTGCCGCGCAGGAACAGCTGGAAGAAATCGTCGTCACCGGTTCGCGCATCGTCAGGCCCGACTTCGTGGCAGCGAGCCCGGTCGTGTCGCTGACAGCGGAGACCTTCAAGCAGAGCGGTGTCGTCAACGCCGAACAGCTGGTCAACACGCTGCCTCAGGTTGTCCCGTCCTTCTCGTCGGGCAACAACAATCCCGGTGGCGGCCAGTCGTACATCAACCTGCGTGGTCTCGGCAGCGTCCGTAACCTCGTGCTGATGGACGGCAAGCGCCTCGTTCCCGGCAACGAATCCGCCTTGGTCGACATCAACACGATTCCGACCTCGATGATCGAGCGCATCGACGTGGTTTCGGGCGGCGCCTCGGCTGTGTACGGTTCGGACGCCATCGCCGGCGCCACGAACTTCATCATGAAGAAGAACTTCAACGGCATCGAAGTCGACGGCCAGTACGGCATCTCCGAGGAAGGGGATTCCGACACCGGCGCGATCAACGTCACGATGGGCTCGGACCTGGCAGACGGCCGCGGCAACGTCGTTGCCTTCGCGTCCTTCAACAACCGCGAAGCGCTGTCCAAGGGCGATCGCGAGTTCTCGGCCCAGGCCGTCTCCGGCACCTCGTTCTTCCCGTCCGGCCACCTGCGCCGCGCATCGGGCAACCCTTGGACGCTGGCGGCACAGAACGACGTGTTCACCAACCTGTACAACACGACCGCGCCGGCAACTCTGAGCAACATGGGCTTCAATGACGACGGCACTCTGTTTGCGGGCACCGGCCTCAACAACTTCCGCAGCGTCGACGGCGAGGGCCAGGACGGGTTGTTCTTTGCGCAGAACTTCCCCAACGGTCCGAACACCTACAGCTACAACTTCGAGCCCTGGAACAACCTGATCATCCCGCAGACGCGCTTCAGCGCCGGTGCGTTCGGCAACTTCGCCATCACCGACAAGGTCGAGGCGTACACGCGCATCCTGCTGACCAACTACAGTTCCTCGACGCAGCTCGCACCGAGCCCGGCGCCGACGGGTGCCAACAACAGCGTCGGCGGCGTGCCGGGTGAGTTCACGATCCCGGTCACCAACCCGTTCGTACAGGCGAACCCGGGCGTTCTCGCGCTGGCCAATTCGCGTACGGGCGACAACGTGGCGCTGCTGGGCGCCGGACCGACCGAGGATCTGCTGTACCGCTACCGCTTCGTCTCCAACGGCCCTCGCAAGGAGACCTACGAGCGTGACGTGTACCAGTTCGTGATCGGCACCAAGGGCCAGATCACCGACAACTGGTCATTCGACGTGTACGGTGGCCACGGCAAGTTCAACGAGCAGCTCGACCAGGACGGCAACGTCAGCGTGCCGAAGGTCGAGCAGTTGCTGGATGCCGCGGACGGTGGTGTCAGCCTCTGCGCCGGCGGCTTCGATCCGTTCGGCTTCGGCGGGCTGTCCCCCGAGTGCGCGGATTTCGTCGGGGTCGCTGCCAAGAACTCGGCGCAGATCGAGCACAACATGGCTGAGGCCACGCTGTCGGGCGACCTGTTCAGCCTGCCGGCGGGCGCCGTGTCGGCGACCTTCGGTGCGTTCTGGCAGGAGATGACCTACCGCTCGCTGAAGGACGAGATCCTGCGCTCGGGTGACGTCTCCGGCTTCAATGCCGAGGACAACATCTCGGGTCGTGTGGCCAACTCCGACCTGTTCGTCGAGGCGTATGTGCCGCTGCTGAACGACATGACGGGCGTGCAGAGCCTCGGCCTGACCGTGGGCTACCGCTTCTCCGACAACACCCCGTCGGGCAGCAACAGCTCCTACAAGGCCGAGCTGGACTGGTCCATCAACGATGACTGGCGTGTCCGCGGCGGCTACCAGCGTGCGGTGCGTGCGCCGAACATCGCCGAGCTGTTCTCGCCCCAGAACGAGGACAACCCGGAAGTGGATGATCCCTGCAATGTGGGCAGCATCCAGCGCACGGGTCCGGACGCGGCGCAGGTCGAGGCGCTCTGCATCGCGCAGGGCATCCCGGCCAACGTGCTGACGACCTACACCCAGTCGAACGCGCAGATCGATGCGCTGGCTGGTGGCAACCCCGACCTGTTCGAGGAAACCGCCGATACCTACACCCTGGGTGTCGTGTGGACCCCGACCTTCGTCGACCGGCTCAGCGTTTCGCTGGACTACTACGACATCGAAGTGTCGGATGCGATCGACAACATCGACCCGTCGACGGTCGTGGCGCGCTGCTTCAACGCCGACGGCGCCAACCCGTCGTATGACCCGAACAACTTCTACTGCTCGTTGTTCGGCCGTTTCACCGCCACCAGCGAGATCGAGGATCTCGAAGAGACCCAGAACAACATCGGCGGGATCCGGACGTCCGGCATCGACCTGCAGATCGACTACGGGTTTGATATCGGCAACTTCGGCGATATCGGCATCAACTTCGTGTCGACCTACGTCAACAACTTCGAGCGCCAGGAGCTCCCGGGCGACATCTGGCTGGACTTCGTCGGGACGATTGGTGACAACGTCGGCGAGACCCTGCCTGACTACAAGATGTCGCTGACCACCGTGTGGAACTACGCGGCGTTCTCGACCGCGCTGCGTCTCCGTTACCTGCCCGCCATGGACCTCGAAGACAAGGTCATCTCGGGCAGCACGGATCCGGGCGTGGGTTCGGTTGTGTATGCGGACCTGTCCTCGCGCTGGCAGGTTAACGATGCGCTGAGCCTGCGGCTCGGCATCGAGAACCTGACCAATGAGGATCCGCAGCTTTTCTCGCCGGACGTCGATTCGGGCACTGACCCGTCGACCTACGACGTGATCGGCCGCCGCTACTTCTTCAGCGCGACGTACAAGTTCTAAAGTTCGTTTCGGATAGATGCTACTCGGGGCCGCTGCGCAAGCAGCGGCCCCCTTTTATTGGAGCGGGCGCAGCGCTCCGTTCGCCAACACGCATCTCCGCCGCAGGCGCAGTCGCGCTAGACTTCGGCTCGCGTCCATTCGCATCCTGCATCGGGAGCCGCCCATGGCTGCATCGGGCCTCGTTTGTCTCGTACTGGCTGCCGGCGCCTCCGGCGCGGCCACTGAACCCTCGACCTGCGCGCTCGTCGACGACGCTGGCGCCCGCCTGGCCTGCTATGACGCGATCTTTCGGGCGCCTCGACCGGCCGTGGCAGAGACCTCGGCCGTCGCGACAAGCGAACAGGATGTCGCCGACCCGGCACAGGACTTCGGCCTGACGGCGGAGCAGCTTCGCAGCCGCAGTGCGGCGGGCCAGCCCCCCGACCGGATCCGCACGGCGGTAAGCGGGATTGAGCAGTCGGCCAACGGGCGGCCCCTGATCACGCTGCAGAATGGCCAGCGCTGGCGGCAGCTGGAGGCAACCGACCGGCCGATGTTCAAGACCGGCGAGCAGATCGAGATCCGCAGCGCATCGCTCGGCTCCTACCTCGCCGTCGTTCCCGGCTCCGGCCGACCCGCCGTCAGGGTTCGGCGCGTCGAGTGAAGAACCGCCTGATCGTTGCCGGCAACATGACCGCCACACCGCCCATCGGCCTCAACCCCAATGTTCGAGCGAGCCTGGTCGCACGCGTGTTCGCGGCGAGTGGGCGCGTACACGTCGGCGGCCTGCTGACCGACGATGCGGCCGCCCGGCTCTATCGCTGCCTGGTGTCCGAGACGCCTTGGCAGCAGGTGTCGGGAGACGAACAGGGGCATCACGAGCTGCCAGCGGGCGGGGACAAGATGTCGGTGGAATTGCGCGAGTCCCGCCTCGCGGCAGCTGCGCGCGCCGCGGCTTCAGGGTTCGCCTATCGGTACAGGAACTTCCCGATGCTCGACCTGTATCAAGCCGGCGCCCACCGGGAACTGTACCTCATGCGGTTCCTGGAATTTCTCAACTCACCGCCGTTCCTCGGGTTTGCTCGCGAAGTAACCGGGTGTCCGCAGATCGCCTTCGCCGATGCCCAGGCGACCCTGTATGGGCCCGGCGATTTCCTGACGAATCACGATGACGAGGTGGAGGGCAAGCACCGTATCGCCGCCTACGTACTGAACCTCACGCCCCGGTGGCGCCCTGACTGGGGCGGGCTGCTGGCGTTCCCCGACCGGGCCGGACACCTGCACGAGGCTTTCGCCCCGGCTTTCAATGCGATGAATCTGCTGCGCGTACCGACACCGCATCTCGTCACGCAGGTCGCGAGCTTCGCCGCGGGCAGCCGCTACAGCATCACCGGCTGGCTGCGCGGCTAGCTCGCAGCGCGATGCGGCGGCTAACCTGCAGATCCCGGGTCTTCAGCGGACGGCGCCACCGGGTCGCCGGCTGAGTCTGATTCGCCTTCGTACCAGTACCCGGTCAGCCGATATCCCTGGACCGTTACGGTCTCGCCGCCGTCCAGTGCGGGGCGGAACACCGCCTGCGCGAGGGCACGGCGGAACTGACCAACCTGGCCTGGGGGTACGTCGGGGCTGAGCACTTCGACGTCGCTTACCGCTCCATCGGCCGTCACCGTCATGCTGAGCTCGATGGATCGGGGCTCGATGACGCCTTCCCAGCGCTCCTTGCCGCGGATCGCCGCGGATGGCTGGCGAAAGACCAGCGGGCTCGGCGACCTGAGGGCAGTCAGCCGGGCTTCATCCGACGAACCCTCGACCAGCTGCCACGCACGACGATAGTAGGCTTTGGCCGTCTCGTTCAGACGCGACGTCATGTACCAGTCTCCCAGCTCCATGAGCGTGGCGATCATCAGTTCGGCCGGCGGATCCTCGACCGACTCCAGGGCTGCGAGCGCGCGCCGCGCCGCCAGCTCCCCCTGGCGGTCCGGCCTCGCCGCCGTCGCCACTTCCGCCGTTATCCGCAGCGGCGTGGGTCGACCGGTCAGCGGATCGATCTGGTTCAGGTTCGTCTCCATGTCCTGCGGCGCGTACACGAACTGCAGCCGATGCGATCGCGCGATCCCCAGCAGCGCGTTGATGACCTGCGGGTCGAGGTCGGACTGACTTTCCGACGCTCCAGCTGCGACGATGGCAAGGTATTGTTCCCGCGCCATGTAGTAGTCGTCGTGCTGCTCGAACCACTGACCGAGGCGCTCGCGTGCCGCGAGAGTACGTGCATCGTTCGCCCCATTCTTTTGCAGCGACACCTGCACGACGTAACGTTGCGTCTGCTCCACCGCCTGGTCGTCGCCGAGGGCTTCGTAGGAGGCGATGAGGGGCTCCAGCATTGCCAGCTGCCCGACATTGAACAGGCCCTCGGCCCTGCGACTGATCGCGACGGCGCGTTTGAGTGCAGAGGCCGCCTCGGCATGACGTCCCTGTGAGGCATAGGTCCGGCCGAGGTAGGTGATGGGCTCGATCAGGCGACGTGAAGCGATGCCCACTTCCCCCTCCAGGGCCAGCAATGCTGCCACCAGGTTCTTCTCGGCACCGGCGAAGTCACCTGTACGCCATTGCGCGATACCCAGGTCGGTCAGCGCGCGCGCCAGCTGCTTCGGCGGAGCATCCTGCGCCAGGGCGTCGCGCAGCGCGGCCTCGGCGGCGATCACCGCATCGGCATCAGGGCTCCTCGCCGGCACAGCCAGCGGAGCCGCTTCGCGCTCGGCGGGGGGCTCGGCATCCGCCGCAGCGCACACCCCGGCCTGACACCACAGAATCATCAGCGCCCCGAATGGCAGGGCAATTGCGCCACGGCAGCGCGAGAGTCGGGAATGCGCGTAGTCAACCGGAGTCATCGTTGAGATATACAATGAAGCCATGAACGACGTCCAGCGACTACGCGTCGCCGCTTCTTCCTTCGCGCGCGGAGAACTGGGCGCCACGGAATCCGAGTGCCGTCGACTGCTGTCTGAATCGCCTGGAAATCCTGACGCCTTGCATCTGCTTGGCCTCGTGCTGCGACGGCAGGGCAAGCTCGCTGACGCGGAATCGTTCCTTCGAAGGAGCATTGAGGAAAGTCCGGACCGTGCGGAATTCCGCGTCAATCTGGGCAACCTGCTGCGCGCCAGCCGCCGGTACCGTGACGCCGAGGCCGAGTACCGCGCGGCGCTCGGCCTCGACCCGGGCTCACGCGCCGCGAGGCTCGCCCTGGCGCGGACTCTCAATGACGGAGGTGCCGCGGCGGCTGCCGAACAGGAAGCCCGGCGCCTGTTGCGAGCCGATGAGCGCGACGCCGAAGCCTGGGTCGTGCTTGGAACAGCGCTGCGAGCGACGGCAGACTTCGTCGGAGCCGAGTCCGCTTATCGCCGTGCGGTGAGTCTGCGGCCTGACTATGCTGCAGCGCGGCACAACCTTGGGGCGCTGCTCGGACAGCTGCAGCGTGCGGAGGAATCGCTGGCGGAGCTGGAGCGCGCCGCGGCCTTGGGCGTTTCCAGTCATGAGCTGCATTTCAACCGGGGCAGGGCCTTGATCGAAGTCGGGCGATTCGACGAAGCAGACCAGGCATTGACAGCCGCCGCAGCGCGGGCGCCCGCCGATCCGGACACACAGATCCTGCTTGCCAAGCTGCGTTTCATGCGCGGCGATCCCGATTTCGTCCGCTCGCTGCAGGCAGCCGCGCGCGACCACCCACCGTTGCGCAGCGTGCTGGCCGACCTGCTGCGGCGCGCTGACCGGCACGAGGAAGCGCAAGACATCCTGCAGTCAATGCTGGCCAGCGATGGCTGGAACCCGGACACTGCCGCCGGGCTGGCTGTCGTCCTGCAGGAGCAGGGCCGCATTGCCGAGGCACTGAAGCACGCGCGAGCGGCCTTCGCTGCGAGACGAAGCGACAGCGCCAACGCCGAGGCGCTCATCGTTCTTCTCATACAGAGCGGCCTGGCGTCCGAGGCATTGCCGCTGATCGAGGAGCAGCGGGCGCGGCAACCGCTGGACCAACGGTGGCTCGCGCACAGCGCCACCGCTGCGCGGCTGACCGGTGACCGCCGCTATGAGGAGCTTTACGACTACGCCCGGTTCGTGCGCGCGTACGATCTGCAAGCCCCGCCTGGCTATCACTCGACTGACGAGTTCAACCAGGACCTGGTGAGACACCTGGCCCAGTTACACGGCCAGGGATTCAACACCCATCCACTGGACCAGAGCCTGCGCAGCGGCACACAGACGGCGCGCAGCCTTCTGGCGGATGCCGACCAACGTATTCAGGCATTCCTGAAGGCGCTGGAGGCCCCGCTCGCCGACTACCAGGCCGCCATTGGCAGTGGAGCGGAGCATCCGCTCACGACACGAAACGCCAGCACGGCGCGTATCGTCGGCTGCTGGTCGGTCCGGCTGCACAGGGGCGGATTTCACGTGAACCACATCCACCCCGAGGGCTGGATCAGTTCGGCGTACTACGTTCAGGTCCCGCAGGAGGTCGAGGACACGAAAATGAAGAGCGGCTGGATCCAGTTCGGCGAGCCGCGCCTGCCGACGCCAGGCGCGGATCCCGCCCATTTCGTTCAGCCCAGAGCAGGCCGTCTGGTGCTGTTTCCGTCCTACATGTGGCACGGCACGACACCGATTCGCGGCGACGAACCGCGCATGACTATCGCATTCGACGCCGTGCCGTCGCTCGAATAGCGAACAGGTCGGGTCTGATCCAGTCAGTTTCCGGACGGTGGCACGGAGCGCCGGAGCAGGTCGTCCATTCCATCGCGGTTCGTATCCTGCATCGTCGCGTACTGCTCCGGGGTCATGCAGCGCTTGACCTTGCGAACCCGGGTGCCAGTGGGATTCTCTACCACGCACCAGTAGGTGACACCGTTGCGGCTGGTCTGCTGCCATCCAGGAGGAGGCGTGGCTGGAGCCGCGGCCTTCTCAACGGCGTCGGTCTCGGCGGTCCCGGCCGCTGTCGTCGTGACGGATGCGTCCGTCCCCTCGGTGGTGTCGGCAGCATGGCTATCCGCGGCCGTTGCCTCGGCCGCCTGCGGCTCGGGTTGTGCGGACGGACCGTCCGCCGCGGAACCGGGAAGGGACGCGAGCGCGCCCAAGATTGCGATCAACGCCGTGCCGATCCAGCCGACAATTCTCATAACCACCGTCCCTGGAGCAAAACCCCATGTATGTTGCGCGGAAATTCTAGCGGGCGGCCCAGCGGTGCGCCAGATCTTGCCGCGGCTGACTGAGCCGCGCCGGCGTGCGCCACTTCTAATCCTGCCCACCACGCCCGCGGCGATCACCGGTATCCTCCCCGCATGAATGCACCGGACACAGCCTCGGCGCTATCCCGCGACCTGCCGCTGTCGCTGGCCGTCCACCCGCAGCGAGTCGACCTGTTGCGCGACCAGGTGCTGTTCGCCCGCCTTTCCCCGGCGGCATTCCTGGAGGCCAGCTTTCTGGATCAGCGAGTCCTCGGACGCGGGATCGAGACCGAATGGCTAGGGTGGGACGCGCTTGCCGAGCGCATGCCCCACCCGCCCAACGGGCAGCAGGCGCACTACGTCTTTCATATCGGCCACTGTGGATCCACGCTCGTGTCGCGACTGCTTGCCGCGGTCGATGTCGTTCCACTGCGGGAGCCCTTGCCACTGCGGACTCTCGCGGAGGTGCGCGCCGATCTCGCGGCACCGGAGTGCCGCTGGAGCGCGGCCACCTACGAGTCCAGGCTGATGCTGATCAAGGCCCTGTTCGATCGCGGCCGCGGACCGCGGGCTGTCAAGGCCACCAGCTTCTGCAACGACCTCGCACCGGATCTGCTGGGTACGGACACGGAGCGGCGCGCCACCATCGTTTACACGCAACTGCGGCCCTACCTCGCCAACATTCTCGCGGGGCCGAACTCACGGCTCGATGTCGCGTCCATGGCGCCGATGCGCCTTAAGCGTCTGCGCACACGGATAGGCAGCGATATCGGCCGGCTGCACGACATGTCACCCGGCCAGGTGGCCGCGATGAGCTGGGCCGCGGAAACTGCATCACTGGCCGCGACTGTTGACGCCATTGATGGCGGCAGACTGAGGCTGCTCGACTTCGACCTGATGCTGCGCGATGTGCCGGCGGCGCTGCGTCCGCTGGTGGATCATGTCGTTCCGGGAGTGCCAGACGCGCTGATTGAGACCACGGCGACGGGCCCGATCCTGAGGACCTACTCCAAGGCCCCCGAACACGCCTACGATTCGCGGCTACGGCAGGAGGTGCTGGCCCAAGGCGAGTGCCTCTTTGCGGACGAGATCCGCGCCGGCCTGACCTGGTCCGAGCATGCGGCCTCGAGATCTGCAGCCATTGCCCGGGCGCTCGAGCTCTTCAACACGGGGTGAGGCCATCCGTGCGTCTTGGCGTGACCGGTTGGCGAGTTGCTATATTCCTCCCATCATCGCGCCCTGCCGGCGACTTGCGGAAGCCCGACCATGATCCTCGAAATTGCCGACGTCCTGAGCCCCAGCGAGATCCAGCGCCTGCGCGAAATCTCGCGTTCCGCTTCATTCGTCGACGGCAAGATCAGCAATCCGCACAACCAGGCCAAGAACAACCTGCAGGTCGACCCGCGCGAGGGAGGCTCACAGGATTCGGCGCGCATCGTGGCCCAGGCGCTGCAACGCAACGAGGAGTTCGCACGCTTCGCCTTCCCGGTCAGAATCGCCGCGCCGCTGTTGTGCCGTTATGACCAGGGCATGAGCTATGGCAAGCATCCCGACTCGGCGTTCCTGCCCATGCAGCCCACGCCGCTGCGATCGGACGTGTCATGCACCGTCTTCATTGCGGATCCCACGAGCTATGAGGGCGGCGAGCTGTGCATTCATCTCGGCAACCGCCCGGTGATGGTGAAGGGCCCGGCGGGCTCCGCGGTCGTGTACCCCTCCACCACCATTCATGAAGTGCTCCCGGTCCGCTCCGGCCAGCGGCTGGTGGCAATCACCTTCGTCGAGAGCCAGATCGTCGACGAGCGGCACCGTGATCTGCTGTACACCCTGAACGAGGTGGCGGCACTCGAAGGGCTCAACATGCAGTGGCAGAATCGCGTGCGGCTCGAACACGTCCGCCAGAGCCTGCATCGCATGTGGGCAAGGTAGCGCTGCCCCCGGCTGACTCGTCGGCCCGGCCCGGGGCGGATTGCGGCCGGGCCAGTCACCCCGCCTAAGACTAACGTCTAAACCGGCCGCCACCGGCCCCGCCGCTTCGACCAAAGTCGGGGCGTGAGCCCGCCGTCTCATTGCTAGATTGAGACGTAACCACCATCGGCAAACAGGGGGGCGTGGCGGTGAGCAAACAACGACAAGGTGACTACTGGAAGAAGAATCTCCGTCTCATGGCGATGCTTCTGTCCGTCTGGTTCGTGGTGTCCTACGGCTTCGGGATCCTGCTGGCCGACTGGCTCGACCAGTTCCGGTTCTTCGGCTTCCCGCTCGGGTTCTGGTTCGCGCAGCAGGGCTCGATCTACGTGTTCGTCGTCCTGATCTGGGTCTATGTGGCGCTGATGAACCGCCTGGACCGCGAATTCGACGTCCACGAAGACTGATCAGGAGTACCACAACATGTCAGTCATGACCTGGACCTACCTGATCGTCGGCCTGAGCTTCGCCCTCTACATCGGCATCGCCATCTGGTCGCGCGTCGGCTCGACCAAGGAGTTCTACGTCGCCGGCGGCGGCGTCGCCCGCTGGCCAACGGCATGGCCACCGCGGCCGACTGGATGAGCGCGGCGTCGTTCATCTCGATGGCCGGGCTGATCTCGTTCATGGGACGCGACGGCGCGGTCTACCTGATGGGCTGGACCGGCGGCTACGTGCTGCTGGCGCTGCTGCTGGCGCCCTACCTGCGCAAGTTCGGCAAGTTCACCGTGCCGGACTTCGTCGGCGACCGCTACTACTCCGAGCACGGCGCGGCTGGTGGCGGTGATCTGCGCGATGTTCATCTCCTTCACCTACGTGGCCGGGCAGATGCGCGGCGTCGGCATCGTGTTCTCGCGCTTCCTCGAGGTGGACATCAACATCGGCGTGGTGATCGGCATGGTGATCGTGTTCTTCTACGCGGTGCTGGGCGGCATGAAGGGCATCACCTACACGCAGGTGGCGCAGTACTGCGTGCTGATCTTCGCCTACATGGTGCCGGCGATCTTCATCTCGATCATGCTGACCGGGCACGCCGGTGCCGCAGCTCGGGCTTCGGCTCGGAGTCGCTGGACGGCGGCGGCTACCTGCTGGACAAGCTCGACGGCCTGAGCACCGAGCTGGGCTTCGCGACGTACACCGTCGGGCACGAAGAGCGACGATCGACGTGTTCTGCATCACCGCGGCGCTGATGGTCGGCACCGCCGGCCTGCCGCACGTGATCGTGCGCTTCTACACCGTGCCGAAGGTGCGCGACGCGCGCAACTCGGCGGGCTGGGCGCTGTTGTTCATCGCGATCCTCTACACCACCGCACCGGCGGTCGCCGCCTTCGCGCGCACCAACCTGATCGAGACCATCAACGGCGCAGGACAGCCAGGGTGTCGCTGACCGCCGAGGCGCCGAGCTGGTTCGAGCAACTGGGAGACAGACCGGGCTGATCACGTGGCGAGGACAAGAACGGCGACGGCGCGGCATGTTCGGTACGCGCAACGGACGACCGCAACGAGCTGACCATCGACCGCGACATCATGGTGCTGGCCAACCCGGAGATCGCCAAGCTGCCGGACTGGGTGATCGCGCTGGTGGCGGCCGGCGGACTGGCGGCGGCGCTGTCGACCGCGGCCGGCCTGCTGCTGGTGATTTCCACGGCGATCGCGCACGACCTGCTGAAGAAGATGGTGATGCCGAACATCACCGAGAAGCAGGAGCTGCTGTGCGCGCGCATCGCGGCGGCCGCGGCGGTCGTGTCGTCGCCGGCTACCTCGGCATCAATCCGCCCGGCTTCGTCGCCCAGGTGGTGGCCTTCGCCTTCGGACTGGCGGCGTCATCGTTCTTCCCGGCGATCATCCTCGGGCATCTTCGACAAGCGCACCAACATGCAGGGCGCGGTGTCCGGCATGATCGTCGGCATCGCTGTTCACGGCGGCCTACATCGTCTACTTCAAGTTCGTGAACCCGGATGCCAACACGGCGGAGCACTGGCTGTTCGGCATCTCGCCGGAGGGCATCGGCACGATCGGCATGCTGCTCAACTTCGTCGTGACGGTGACGGTCAGCCGCATGACGGCGCCGCCGCCGGCCGAGATCCAGGACCTCGTCGACCACATCCGCGTGCCACGCGGCGCGGGAGCCGCCACCCACCACTAACCCGCAAATGGGGACATTCTCTGTTTTCCTTCCTCGCGCCAGGCGAGCAGGAAATAGAGAATGTCCCCAAATAGAGAATGTCACCTGATTTATTAAGATAGGGCATGGATACTGCCCTCAGAGAGTTCGATTTCTCGATTGCGCCGTTCGATCTGCTGACGCCCGAGCAGGCTGCGGCCCTCGGCCGGCGCATGGACATCGGCTTCGAGCCAGCGGGCTCGGTCATCCTCGAGGCCGGTGCCTCGTCCAATTTCCTGTACATGATCCTCAAGGGCCACGTCGGCGCCTTCGACCTGCCCGAGTCCGGCGGCGAGCCGACGATGTTCGCCGAGTACGACACCGCGGACCTGTTCGGCTCGATGGCCTGCCTCACCGGCAGCTCGCGCCACCGCTACGAGGCGCTCGAGGACAGCCTGCTGTGGACCATCCCGGCCGACGCCTTCCGCGAGGCCGTCGAGGCCAATGGCCGTTTCGCCGCTTACTTCCTGGACTCGCTGTCGCGCAAGACGGCACTGCTGGAAACCTCCGCTTCACCCAGCGACATGGGGGAGCTGATGCTGACGCGCATCGGCGAGGCCGAGCTGGCGGAGGCCGTCATCGTGCCGGCCGGGTCGAGCATCGCCGAGGCGACCCGCCGCATGCGCGACCGGCGCGTCGACTGCGTGTTCGTGGAGACTCCGGCCGGGCTTGGCATCTCCACCCGCACCGACCTGCTCGACGCGATCGCGCTCGGCGGCCGGCCTTTGTCCGACCCTGTCGCCGCCGTCGCGACCTCGCCCATCGTGACCTGCGACGCGCAGGCGCCGCTGTTCCAGGCGCTGGTGGCGATGACCCGCAAGCGCATCGAGCGCGTCGCGGTCACCCGCCGCGGACAGCTGATCGGCACGCTGGGCCTCGCCGAAGTGCTGAGCCACTACTCCAGTCACTCCCACATCGTTGGGCTCCGCATCGAGCGTGCCAGGGACCGGGCCGAGCTGGCCGATGCGGCACGCGGTCTGACGATCCTGGTTCGCACCCTGAACGGCACGGGCGCCAAGATGCGCCATCTCGGCGAGCTCGTCAGCGCCCTGAATGCGCGCATCCTCGAGGCGTTGTACCGGCTCACCGTCCCCGCTGAACTCGCCCAGCGCTGCTGCCTGCTGGTGCTGGGCAGCGAGGGCCGCAGCGAGCAGATCCTGAAGACCGACCAGGACAACGCCCTGATCCTCGGTGACGGCGTCAGCGACGCGGAGATGGCGCCCCACGCCGAAGCGCTCTCCGCGGGCCTGGCGGAGCTCGGTTACCCGCCCTGCCCGGGCGGCGTCATGGTGTCGAATGGCGAGTGGCGCGGCAGTCCCGCGCAGTGGCAGGAGCACATCGAGCGGCTGGTGCGCTCGACCGCGCCGGAGGCGCAGCTCGACACGGCCATTCTCATCGATGCGCAACCCGTGGCGGGCGACCTCGCGCTGTACCTGCCCTTGCGCGCCGCGCTCTCCCGGCTCGGCCGCAACCAGATCTGGCTGCATCACTTCGTCCGCCCCGCCATCGAGTTCCACACGCCGCTCACGCTGCGCAACCCGTTCGGGCGTGAGTCGGCCGTCGACATCAAGCGTGGCGGCATCTTCCCGGTGGTGCACGGCCTGCGGGTGCTGGCCGTCGAACAGGGGCTCGAGTGCACGAATTCCTTCGAGCGGGCGACCCAGCTCGGCGAACGCAGGATCCTGAGCGAGCAGCTGACCGCGGACCTGCAGCAGGCGCTCGCGGTGATGCTGCGACTGCGCCTCGGTCAGCAGCTGCAGTCGACGCAGGAAGGCGTGGTGCCGGACAACCGCATCCAGCTCGGCGCGCTGCGCCGGCTGGATCGCGACCTGTTGCGCGACGCCCTCCGGGTCGTCAAGGACTTCCAGGCCTTCCTCGGCGCCAGATTCCGGCACGGGATCTAGCGATGCTGAAGCGTCTGCTGCGGGGAATGCTGCCGGCCGGGTTGCGCGGCTGGCCGCCGCACGACGCGCCGCTGGTCTCGCTGGATGTCGAGACGACCGGACTCGACCCGACCACGGCGCAGATCCTGTCCATCGGCGCGGTGCCGATCGTCGGCCGTCGCGTGATCGTCAGCGAACGATTCGAGCTACTGCTCAGGCGCGAGCAGCCGACCCATGAAGACACCGTACGTATCCACCGCCTGCGCGCGATGGACCTCGCCGATGGGGTCGCACCCGACGAGGCCTTGCGGCGCTTCCGCGACTGGCTGGGCGACCGGCCGATACTGGGATACTGCGTCGACTTCGACCGCAGTGTGCCTGAATCGCGCGCTGCAGGTGGCCGGGGCCCGCAAACTCGACGTTGCCGCCTACGACCTGCGCGAACTGTACCGCCGCCGCCAGGCGAGCGAGGTGCAGGACCGCGCGCAGCTGCCGGGTCTGGACGGCATCCTGGCGGCAACCGGCGTGCCGCCGCTCGCGCGCCACACCGCCATCGGCGATGCGGTGGCGACCGCGCTGGCCTACCTGGCGCTGCGCCACCGCGCCGGCGACTGACGCCAGCCGGGCGGCCGCGGTCCGCACCCGCCGTTTCCGTCCGCAGCTTGCGGCGCTGGCGAGGTAGACTGCGACGGAGCGCGTCGCCCCCCTGGAGCTGCCTCGATGGATTCCATTCCCGCCCCTTTCAACCATCTGCCCGACTGGCTGATCCAGCCCTGGTTCACCATCGGCGACACGCCGATCACGTTCACGCGGCTCGCCTCGATCGCCATCATCATCGTGCTGGCCTGGTGGGCGTCCAAGCTGGTCGAGGGCGGCCTGCACCGCCTGGCCAAGCGGCTCGACGCGGACGGCACCCAGGGCAGCGGCGTCTATGCCTTCAGCCGCGTGGCCCGCTATCTGGTGCTGTTCCTGGGCTCGGCCATCGGCCTGACGTTCATGGGCTTCGACCTGACCAGCCTTGCGATCCTCGGCGGTGCCATCGGCGTCGGCATCGGCATCGGCCTGCAGGGGCTGTTCGGCAACCTGTTCGCCGGCCTGGTGATCCTGTTCGAACGCTCGATCAAGGTCGGCGACTACGTCGACCTGCAGTCCGGCGTCGTCGGCAAGGTCAGCGAAATCAGCATGCGCTACACGCGCATCACCACCAATGATTCGGTCGACATCTTCGTACCCAACTCGGAGCTGACCGGCGGGCAGGTGATCAACTGGAGCTATGGCGACAACTACCGGCGCATCCACGTGCCGTTCGGCGTCGCCTACGGCACCGACAAGGACCTGGTCAGGGAAGCCGGCATGGCGGCCGCCGAGCAGATCGACGGGACCATCCGGACACAAGGCCGCGAGCCGGACGTCTGGCTGGTGTCGTTCGGCGATTCCAGCCTGAACTTCGAGCTCATCGTCTGGGTGGAACACAAGCTGCTGGTTGCGCCGGGCCGTACCCAGGCCAAGTACCTGTGGGCCATCGAGTCAGAGCTCGCGGCGCGCGGCATCGAGATTCCGTTCCCGCAGCGCGACCTGCACCTGCGCTCGGGCACGGTGCGCATCGAGAACAGCGACGGCGCGCGTGCGACCCTGAGCGCCGGCTGAGGCGCGTCGCTCAGGGCATCTGCGCCGGCGTGGTGTCGGCAACTGCGCGCTCGAGCCGGTCGTCCACCTCGCCGACGGCGGCCGCCAGCGAATTCGCGGCCGTGTTGATCTCCTCCCGCAGCCGGCCTTCGGACGCGGTCTGCGCCTCGCGCAGCCCGGCGATCTCCTGCTCGAGGTACTGGCGCAATTCCGTGAACCTGGACGCCTCGGCCTGGTCGGCGAGCTCCCGCTGGCGCCGGAGCTCCTCGGCGTGCTTGCGGTTGGCCGACAGGGCGCTCATCTGCACGAACACGACGTACGCGAGAAACACGGCCGTCAGCACGGCGGTGAAGCCGAGCATCAGCAGTCCGAGCGGCGCCTCGACCCGCGCGAACAGCACCGACAGTTCCGTCGGTGTGTTGAATGCCTGCCAGTTGACGACCGAGAAAACCGCGAGCAGCACCAGCAGCAGGACGATGAGCAGGCTGCGAACGTTCATGGGAGCAACCTCGAGAGAGACTGCTCCTACCTTACTCTCCTGAGCGTCGCGCTGCGATCGTGGTCTCTACGCCGGTCGCTCGCTCAGCAACCGCCGAGCCCCGCGATCCAGTCGTTGATCAACGCCACGCCCTGGGCATCGATCACGTGGCTCGACAGCGGCGGCATGCCGCTCGCGTCGCGACGATCCATCCGCAGCTTCAGCACCGAGCGGTCCGGCTCGCCGGGCGCGACGATGCGCGCCCCCGCGACGCCGAGGTCGCCGGCCTGCGGCGCCACGTTGCAGGTGTTGGTGGCGGCGAGCAGCGTCGAATAGCGCAGGTCCATGGGACTGGGTGTGGAGCCGCCGGGCCGATGGCAACTGGCGCAGTTGGTGTGCAGGTACGCCCGCGCGCGTTCCGGCAGGCTGCCGCCACCGAACGGATCCGGCAACGCGGGCTGCTGCGCGGCGGGCGGCGCGAGCGCGGTGGAGAACATGCCGATGGCGTCCAGCGTCGTCAGCTGGTTGGCGGTGCGGCCGGTGGCCGCGTAGGTGAAGTCACCATTGAGCTGCGCCACTTCGAGTCCGAGACTGCGCCCCGCGCCCTGGGTGTGGCACTGCAGGCACTGCGCCTCGCTCGGGATCGACCAGTCCTGCCCGCCGACCCTGACCGTCGCGCCGCCGCGCACCCGCGTGGCCGCCGTTTGCGCGGTGTTCCACTGATAGGTGTAACCGGCCCAGACGCCGTCCGGGTGGCGCATGAACAACCGCGTCTCCACCAGCTGCCCCTGCAGGCGGAAGCTCTTGACCAGCACCGTGCCGTTCGGAAACTCGAAGTCACCGTCGCTCTGGATGCTGATCGTGCTGCCGTCCGGCACGGCCAGCCAGCGCTCCTTGCTGGCGCCGTCCGACCAGAACGGGGCGTTCGGCTCATAGGGAATCAGCCCGGCGGCCGGCTGGCGCGGGTCGCTCGCCAGCACGCAGCCGGTCTGGGACAACTGGTCGGGCACGGTGTCGTTCACGCCCCCGCCGGTCTGCTGCAGTCGATACAGGCCGCCGCCGTAGTCGACGACATACAGCTCGCCGTCGACGCCCTCGCCAAACGAGGAAATCGACAGGCCACTCTGCGCGAGCTCGACGCGCGATTCGTTCGGGGTCGGCCCCGCCTGGTAAGCGAAGATCCGGCCCGACGCGAAGTCGCCGAACACGTAGCGCCCCGCCAGCGCCGGCGCGGCGCTGCCGCGATAGACGTAGCCGCCGGTTACGGAGGCACCGAGCGAACGGCCGTACTCGGCGACCGGATCGATCAGCGGCTCGCCGCCGGCGCCCGTGGTTGGGCAGTTGCTCGACGGGTTGTAGCAATGCGCACCCTCGCGGAAGCGCCAGCCGTAGTTGCCGCCGCGCTGGATGCGGTCGATTTCCTCCCAGGCATTCTGGCCGACGTCGCCGGCCCACAGATCGCCGGTCGCGCGGTCGAAGCTCCAGCGCCAGGGATTGCGCAGACCGTAGGCGTAGATCTCGGGGCACGGCTGCGCCCCGGTGCCATTCGTGCAACGCGGATTGGCGGCAAACGGATTGTCCGGCGGAATGCCGTAGGGCACGGCGCTGTCGACGTCGATGCGCAGCATCGCGCCGAGCAGGTTGGTGGTGGTCTGCGCGTTGTTGTCCGGGTCGCCGCCCGAGCCACCGTCACCGATGCCGAAGTACAGCCGGCCGTCGGGGCCGAAGGCGATGTGCCCGCCATTGTGGTTGCTGAACGGCTGGTCGACGGTCAGCAGCACCTCCTCGCTCGACGGCGAGAGCGTCTGCCCGCCATCGAGCGAGGTGAAACGCGCCAGCACCGAGCGGCGCGGATTCGCGGCCGTGTAGGAGAGGAACACCTCGCGGTTGTTGGCGAAGTCCGGGTGGAAGGCGACACCCAGCAATCCCTGCTCGCCCCCGGAGAGCACCCGGCTGCGGATATCGATGAACGCCGTCGGCGTCGGGTTGGCGCCGTCGGCGAAGGTCATCACCCTGCCCGCCTGCTCCACCACGAACCAGCGGCTCGCGTCGCCCGGCGCCTGCAGCAGCGCGACCGGACTGGAGAAAGACAGCGACGGAAAGACGCGCTGCACGCCGATGCTGGCGGTCGACGTCGGGCGTGCCGGCGCCACGCAGCTGGTGTTCGCCGGACGCTGGTTGAGCCCGCCGGTCGGCGGCGGGGGCGGCGGCGGTGGGGGTGGCGGGGGCGCCGAGCCCGCGCCGTCGCCGCCTCCGCCACAGGCTGCGACCAGCAGCAGGGCGGGCATCCAGGTGGAGATTCGCTTCAACACGGCAGCTGCCTCCCTGCGGGCCGACGACCTCGACCGCCTTCGGACCCTAGCATCGCCGCCTGCTGGCGGGCCACCCCGCGCGGGTCTGCATCTGGCGACACCGGCTCAGCCGCCCGGGAGTCCGTCCAGGACCATCACGTAGAACGTGCCCTTGCCCTCACGGAGTTTCTTGGCCTCGGCGTATTCTGGCGAGTTCCAGAACGACCACGCGGCCTGCTTCGATGGAAACTTCGCGATGACCACGCTGCGGCCCTCCGCCTCGCCCTCCGCCACCTCGACTTTCGGTGCCGGCGTCATCGCCAGATAATGACCACCATACCTGGCATAGATGGGCGGCAAGGCGGCTGCGTAGGCCTTGAAGCCCTCCTTGTCGGTCACCACGCCCTGCACCACGAGGTAGCCGGGGCGCTGGTTGTCGTCGACGTCGGCCATTCGCGGACTCCTTGATCCATCGGGCGGATGGCGACATTCTCGGCCTCGACCCACACATGGAGCAAGGAACAGGGCCATGTCATCCCTACCGCTGGTGTGCTGGAAGTGCGGCGCCTCGCTCGCCGACCTGACGCTGCCGCTGCGACGCCTGGAAGAATGTCGAGCCTGCGGCGCGGAACTGCACGTCTGCCGGCTGTGCGAGTTCTACGACGTCGCGGTGGCGAAGCACTGCCGGGAACCCATCGCGGAAGAAGTGAAGGACAAGACCCGGGCCAACTTCTGCGACTACTTCAAGCCCCGCCCGGGCGCCTACACGGCCGAGGGCGACGCCGGCGCCAGGGCCCGCGCTGAGCTGGCGGCCCTGTTCGGCGACACCTCGGGCGACGGCGGGACCGGGGCGGCGCAAAGTGAACTGGACGCGCTGTTCGGTTCCCCCCACAAGGACCCGTGACTGGCCAGCCAGCACTCCAGGTCGTCGAGCGGGTGTCGTCGGGCGGCGACCGCGGGGCGCGCCCAGGACCACCATTTTGCGCTAGGCTAAAGCAATGAAAACTCGATCTCTGGTCATCATGATCTCGGCTGCGGCCATCACGGCCTGCGGCGGTGGCGGTGGCGGTGGTAACGGGGTGGCGGTGGCGGGGGTGGTGGTGGCCCCACGGCCTGTTCGGTGGCCACCCAGAAGCAGTTCGTGCTCGACGTGGCGCGGGAGTGGTACCTGTTTCCCGATCTGCTGCCGGCGCAGGTGAACCTCGACGACTACGCGACGGCGCAGGCGCTGCTCGACGCGCTGACCGCGACCGCGCGCGCCCAGGGCAGGGACCGTTTCTTCAGCTTCGTCACCACCCAGCAGGCGGACAGCACGTTCTTCGGCGAGGGTGAGTTCATCGGCTTCGGTTTCCGCTCGCGCATCGACGGCAACCGGGTGTTCTTCACCGACGTGTTCGAATCGACCGCGACGCGCATCGCGCCCGCGTGGGAGGCAGGTATCCGGCGCGGGGCCGAACTGCTGGCGGTCGACTCGGGCAGCGGCTACGTGCCCGTCACGACGATCCTCGCCTCGGATCCGAATCTCACCGGCGTCTTTGGCCCGGCCACCGAGGGCGTGCAGCGCGGCATCCGCTTTCGCCTCAATGGCGTCACCACCGATGCGACACTCACCAAGCGCATCGTCGCCATCACCCCGATTCCTTCGGACGGCGTGCAGGTGCTGACGCTGCCCGGGAATCCGGGCGTCGAGGTCGGGTACATCGCGCTGCGCACCTACATATCCACGGCCGAAGCACCGCTCAAGAGCGCCTTCGACGGCTTCCGCGCACGCGGCATCACGCGCTTCATCGTCGACGTCCGCTACAACGGCGGGGGATTGCTTTCGATCGCGCAGGTCCTGGCGGACCTGATGGGCGGCAATCGCGCGCGCGCTGCAGGACGTGCTCGCCAGCATCCGCTACCGCGCCAGCAAGGCGGCCGCCAACGACCAGACGGTGTTGTTCGAGCCTTATCCCGAGTCGGTCTCGCCGGAACAGATTGCGTTCATCACCACGGGGGCGACCGCCTCGGCCAGCGAGCTCTCCGTCGAGATCATGGATCCGTACCTGAATGTCGCGATCGTTGGCCAGAACACTTTCGGCAAGCCAGTGGGCCAGGACGCCTTCGACCAGGCCGGTTGCGACACCCGCTTGAGACTCATCACCTTCCGCACCACCAACGCGCTGGAGCAGGGCGACTATTACACCGGCCTCGCCAATTTCGTCGATGCCTCCTGTGCCGCCGGCGACGACGTGTCGCGCGCCACCGGTGACCCGGCCGAGGCCTCGACCGCCGAGGCGCTGTTCTGGCTGGCCAACAACCGCTGCAACCAGGTGCTCGACTCGGGCCAGCCCGGCCTGCAGAAAGGCTTGAGCGGCGCGGAACTGCGCTGGCCCGATCCGAACCCGGAGACGCCGGTCCAGTACTGGCTACCTGGGACGTTCTGACGGGCGTCCCGGCGACGACCGAGCAGCGCCGCAAGGCCTGCGCTCGGGACGCTTTCTTGTCCGCCTGTCGGACCGCGGTAGTTACCGTGATGCATTTGCCGCGCAGGCCCGGCAGGTTTCGTCCAGAATGAGAAAGCTTTGTCCCGTAGGAATCGCACGATGACGGATACGACCATCGCCGAGAAGCCACCCATCAACTGGGTGACCACCGTCCTGTTTTCGGTCACCTTCCTGGTGTCGATCACCGTGGTGCCGTGGTACGGCCTCACGCACGGTTTCAGCGCCGCCGCGTGGATCGGCTTCTTCGTGCTGCTGGCCGCCAACGGTTTCTCGATCACCGCCGGTTACCACCGGCTGTGGTCGCATCGCGCCTACAAGGCGACCTGGCCGGCGCGGCTGTTCTTCGCGGTGTTCGGCGCAATGGCGCTGCAGAACAGCATCCTGATCTGGTGCACGGATCATCGCCGCCATCATCGCTTCGTCGACGACAACGATGCGGACCCCTACTCGGCCGGCCGGGGTTTCTGGTTCTCGCACATCGGCTGGATGCTTCGCTACTGGAAGACCGGCCGCAACGATTTCAGCAACGGCAAGGACCTGCAGGACGACCCGATCGTCATGTTCCAGCATCGCTGGTACCTGCCGCTGACCATCGGCACCAACGTGGGCCTGCCGCTGCTGCTCGGCTGGCTGTCCGGCGACCTGTGGGGCGTGTTCCTGCTGGCCGGCGTGCTGCGCCTGGTGGTGAATCACCACGTGACGTTCTTCATCAACTCGCTCGCCCACATCTGGGGCAGCCAGCCCTATACGGACGAGAACTCGGCGCGCGACAACCCCGTGCTGGCCTTCCTGACCTACGGCGAGGGCTACCACAACTTCCACCACATCTTCGCGCACGACTACCGCAACGCGGTGCGCTGGTGGCAGTGGGATCCGACCAAGTGGCTGATCAACATCCTCGCTTGGCTTGGGATGGCGAGCGACCTCAAGCGGGTGCCCGATGTGACCATCCAGCGCGCCCGCCTGGCGATGCAATTCCAGCGCGCGCAGACGGCGTTGGAAAGCCGCCGGCGCATCCTGCCGCGCCCGGACTTCGAGGCGATCCGCGCGCGCATCTCGCACGAGTACGAGTCCTTCCAGAACACGCTGCACGAGTGGTCGAAGCTGCGCGAGGAGTGGTACGAGGGAACCCGCCAGCGCATGGTGCAGCGCTGGGAAGAGGCGACTTTCCGCACGCGCGTGCGCGAAATCGAGTATCGCCTGCGCATGCACCGCCGCCGGCTGCGGCTGTTGACCGCCCAGCTCGCCGTACCAGTACCCGCCTGAACGCGCGGGGCCGTCGCCCCGCTTATACTGAACGGCCGTCGCGACGTGTTGCGACGGCCGTTTTCGTTTGAGGTCCCGGAGCCCGGAGGGTGAATCGTGTCGTTCGAGAATCTGGAAGTCAGCCGCGAAGGCTTCGTCGCAACACTCTGGCTGAATCGCCCCGACAAGCTCAACGCGCTCAATCGCCAGTTGTGGAAGGACATCCCCGCCGCGGTCGCCGGACTCGATGCGGACCCCGAGGTGCGCGTCATCGTGCTCGCGGGTCGCGGGCGGGCATTCTGTGCCGGCATCGACCTGATCGACCACGCCGCGGGCTTCGCGGGCGGCGGGTCGCTGTCGGGCGCTGGAGAATCCGCGGCCGGCAAGCGCCGCGCCCTGTATGACGACATCCGCCGCTACCAGCAGACCGTCAGCTGTCTCGCCGACAGCGACAAGCCGGTCGTCGCCGCCATTCACGGCGCCTGCCTAGGCGCGGGGCTCGACCTGGCGACGGCCTGCGACATCCGCCTGGCCAGCGCAGAGGCCACGTTCTCGGTCCGGGAAACCCGCATCGCGATGGTCGCCGACGTCGGCGTACTGCAGCGCCTGCCGCGCATAGTAGGCGATGGCGTCGCGCGCGAGCTCGCGTTGACCGGCCGGGACATCGACGCCGCACGCGCGCTGGCGACCAACCTGGTGTCGGAGGTGCTGCCCGACCCGGCCGCGCTGGCAGCCCGGGCAGCCGCGCTGGCCGCGGAGATCGCAGCGCATTCGCCGCTTGCGACCCAGGGCGCCAAACACGTGCTGAACGCGGCCCGCCGGCGCGACACGATAGAGAGCCTCGACTACGTCGCGCTGTGGAACTCAGCCTTCCTCCACTCCGATGACCTCGAGGAGGCCGTGCGCGCGTTCGCCGAACGCAGGACGCCGCGTTTCCGCGGGCAGTGAGCGGCTGCCGGGCCGCACCTGTCGCCGATTGCCGACACACGCCCCCGGGGGACCTTGATACTCTGGGCGCAACCTTGATCGGTTAGCCTGTCACAGGCGGTTTACTGGAAGGAGCACGTCATGGCGATCTGGAAGGACCTCGGGGCGAAAGACAGCACCGGCGCGCGTGAGACCCCCTCATCTTTCTCCGACAACCCGAGCCAGCCGTCGACGCCCGCCAGCACGCCGCCCCGCCCGGCCGGACGCGCCGACCTGAAGGAATCCCTGTTCTCTTCCGGGCTGACCATCGAGGGCAAGATCGAAGGCTCCGGCCATGTGCGCATCGCCGGCAAGTTCAAGGGCGACGTCAACGTCGACGGGACCTTCACCATCGAGCCGGGTGCGCATGTCTCGGGAGCCGTGCGGGCCGGCGCGGTCGTGGTCGGCGGGGAGCTCGAGGGCAACATCGAGGCGGCCTCCAGCGTGGACCTGCAGCAGACCGGCGTCGTCAATGGCGACGTCAACGCCGGCTCGCTGACCGTCGCTGCCGGCGCCAAGATGCGCGGCCGGGTCGAATTTGGCTGGACTCCGACGCCGGGCGCCCCGTCGGCGAAGAAGTAACGCACAGGATGCCGCCATGAGCCGGCGCACGGTCCCGGCGGGCAGGACTCGCACCTGCCCGCACTGCAAGGCGACGATCCTTGAAAGCGCCGCCGTCTGTCCGGCCTGCAACCACCACCTGCGCTTCGGCGCGGCGGCGCCCGGCGAAGCGCAGCCGCAACACGGCGAGATCGCCTTCCAGGTCGAGGGATCCGTCCAGCACCCGCTGGCCGGCGAGCCCTGGGAGTATTCGGTGGTCGTGGTCGTGCGCAACCAGCGCGGCGAGGAAATCGCCCGCAAGGTGGTCAATGTCGGCGCGCTCGGCGCCGGCGACGCCTGCACGTTCGGCCTCACCGTGGAGCTGTTCAAGCCCGGCGCCTGATCCCGGCGCGCCATGACTCGGTAGAATTCCCGAGGTAAGCGGCAGCAGGCGCCGCTAGGCTTGGCGCCGTTTGCCGATTCTGGCGTGGTGGAACAGCACGACGATGACGAGACTGCACAGACTCTGCTGGGCACTGGCCCTGCTGTGGGCCCTGCCCGGGGCCGTCCAGGCCGACGCGAGCCGCGACGAGTTCTGGCACGGCACCCTTGCTGATGGCACCCCGACGGTGCGCCTGCACTATTTCTATTCGCCGACCTGCCCGCACTGCCAGGCCGCGGCGCCGTTCATCGAGCAACTGGCCGACCGCCTGCCCTGGCTCGACGTGACCAAGTACTCGGTCAAGGACAATCGCGACAATGCCCGCCTGTACTTCGACACCGCGAAGTCCCTCGGGGTCGAGGCGCTGTCGGTGCCGGGATTCGTCTTCTGCCGCCGGGTCGAGATCGGCTACGACAGCGCCGAAACCACTGGCGCCATGCTCGAGCAGGCCCTGACCCGTTGCTACCGGGAGCGCCAGGCGAGCGGCGCGCCGGCGACCGCCGCGGCAGCCGGCGGCGGGGCGACGGCCGGCTCGCCCCCGGCCAGCGCGGTCACCCTCCCGTTCCTCGGGCAGGTCAGCGCGAGCAGCCTGTCGTTGCCGCTGCTCACTGTCGTGCTCGCCGGTGTCGACGCCTTCAATCCCTGCGCCTTCTTCGTGCTGCTGTTCCTGCTCAGCCTCATGGTGCACGCGAAGAGCCGCGCGCGGATGCTGGTCGTGGGTGGCACGTTCGTGGTGTTCTCGGGGCTCGTGTACTTCGTGTTCATGGCCGCCTGGCTGAACGTCTTCCTGATCGCAGGCGAGTTGCGTCTGGTCACCGTCGCCGCGGGCCTGGTGGCGCTCACCATGGGCGCGATCAACGTCAAGGACTACTTCTGGTTCAAGGAAGGCGTCAGCCTGTCGATCCCCGACGCGGCCAAGCCGGGACTGTTCAAGCGCATGCGGGAAGTCGTCGCGGCCGGTCGCACCGGTCCGATGCTCGCCAGCACGGTGCTGCTCGCCATCGTGGCCAACTCCTATGAGTTGCTGTGCACCGCGGGCTTCCCGATGGTGTACACCCGCTCGCTGACGCTGGCCGGGCTGCCCACCTGGCAGTACTACGCCTATCTCGCCGCCTACAACGTCATCTACGTGCTGCCGCTGCTGGCGATCGTCATCGTGTTCGCCTGGACCATGGGCGCGCGCAAGCTGTCGGAGTCCGAGGGCCAGGTGCTCAAGCTGGTGTCGGGCTGCATGATGCTGGCCTTCGGGCTGCTGCTCCTGGCGGCGCCGCATTGGCTCACCAACGCGTTTGTCTCCATCACCATCCTCGCCGTGGCGGTAGTCGTCGCCTTTGCAACGGTCGCCGCCACGCGCCGCCTGCGCCAGGGGGGACGTCCCGCCTGAGCCGGCCCGGAGTGTCAATCCGGATCCGCCGAGCCTTTCTGTTCAAGGGGTTCCGACTGTGACGCAGCGCAGCACAGTACGGCTTCCCACGATGAACCTGGGTTCGCCTGTTGGGTACAAGTGTGCCTGTGCAACCGACCCCCCGTGCCTGTAGTGGCATGGACGGGGTAGTTCGCCGCAAACAGGGAATCGAACAGCCACGTGGCAAAGCACCGCGCTATCGAAGACCTCGCCGGGAACATGCCGGTGAGCCCGACGCGCGCCTGCCGGAAAGACGTCTGGAGTAGTCAATCGTGAACAGGACCTCTGTCTCGCCGCTCGAATCAAGCACCGTCCGGATTCCCGGCGCCGCGCTTGCTCGATGCCTGCTGGCCGCGCTGATCGCGACCGCTGCCCTTGCTCCCGCGGCCGCCACGGCCCAGGACGCCGAAGCACGCACCATCCCGAACTCGAAGTGCCTGAATTGCCACGACGACGACGAGTTGACCACCGACGACGGCAAGTCGATGGCCATCCACGAGGCCGAGTTCGCCGGCTCGAAGCACCGCCGTGTCGACTGCGTCGAATGCCACAAGGACGCGCTGGAAATCCGTCATCCCCGCAATGACCTGGGCCCGGTGCCGGTCATGGTGTGCGAGGACTGCCACGCGGACGAAATCGCCCCGCTCAGGACCAGCGCGCACGCCAAGAAGGCCACCCCGGATGCCGACGCCGCCTCTTGCGGAAAATGTCACGGCAACGTTCATACCTTGCCGCGGCGTCCCGGGCTCGAGGCGCCGCTGTCTTCCACCAACCAGATGGAGACCTGCGGCCAGTGCCATGGCGACATGATGGAAGGCTACCTGCACAGCTCGCACGCCAAGGCGCGCCTGGTGAAGGGCCTGACCTCGGCGCCCGGCTGCACGGACTGCCACGGCGGGCACGACATCCTGCCGAAGAGCAACCCGGAGTCGCGCACCTCTCACGCCAAGAGCCCGGAAATGTGCGGCGATTGCCACGGCATCATCCTCGACCAGTGGGAGGACGACAGCGCCCACGGCACGCTCTGGAAAGAAGGCAAGGACGGCCCGGTCTGCACGACCTGCCACCAGGCACACGACATCCAGGACCCGACCTCCCAGGCCATGCGCCAGGAGTTCCCGAATGAGTGCGGCACCTGCCACGAGGACGTGCTGAAGACCTACCGGCACAGCTTCCACGGCAAGATGACAGAGCTGGGCTATCAGGCTTCGCGCGATGTGCTCGGACTGCCATACGCCGCACGCCAACCTGCCGGCGTCCGATCCGCGCTCGAGCATCCACCCGGACAATCTTGCGGCGACCTGCGGCACCTGCCACGAGAACGTGACGGCGGGCTTCCTGACCTTCGACCCGCACAGCGATCCGGAGAACCCGGACGACAACATCTACGTGTACTGGATCTACATGTTCATGACCGCGCTGCTGATCGGCGTGTTCGGCTTCTTCGGCCTGCACATGCTGCTCTGGTTGCAGCGCACGCTGGTCGGCAAGCTGCGCGGCGAGTTCAAGACACCGCACGGCGGCCCGGGCCAGTACGTGCAGCGCTTCACGAACATGCAGATCGGCCTTCACATGACCATCGTGGTGAGCTTCCTGCTGCTGGCGGCCACCGGCCTGCCGCTGAAGTTCCCGGAGGCGCACGTGGGCGGTACCGTTGGCGAACGTGCTGGGCGGGCCCGAGGCCGCGGCCTGGCTGCATCGCGTGGCGGCCATCGTCACCTTCGGCTACTTCGGCGTGCACTTCTTCAGCATGCTGTACGACATGTTCGTCAAGAAGGAGAAGGGCTATCTCTGGGGCTGGCGCTCCATGGTGCCGCAGCCGAGCGACGTCGCCGACCTGTGGGCGAACTTCAAGTACTTCCTGTACCTCGGGCCGCGGCCGAAGTTCGACCGCTGGACCTACTGGGAGAAGTTCGACTACCTGGCGGTGTTCTGGGGCGTGGCGATCATCGGCGTCTCCGGCCTGATGCTGTGGTTCCCGACGTTCTTCGCGCAGCTTCCTGCCCGGCTGGACGCTGAACGCGGCCTACGTGGTGCACAGCGACGAAGCCCTGCTGGCGACCGGCTTCATCTTCCTGTTCCACTTCTTCCACACCCACCTGCGGCCGGAAAGCTTCCCGATGGATCCCGTGATCTTCACCGGGCGCATGCCGCTGGAGAAGTTCAAGGAAGAGCGGCCGCTCGAGTACGAGCGCCTGGTGGCGGAGAACAAGCTCGACGCGCTGCTGGTCGGCCCGCCGGACAAGGCCACGCTCTTGAAAGCGCACATCTTCGGCTTCAGCGCCGTGGCAGTGGGGGTGATGCTGGTCGTGTTCATCTTCTGGGCCCTGCTCGGCGGAATGCTGCACTGATCGGCCATGGGGCCTCTGGAGCCGCGCGATTCCAGCAGGAGTCGCGCGGCTCTTGATCGAGAGCGGTATGTGCCCGACACTCGGGCACGGGGGACACCAGCATGATTCGACATTTCTTCGCCGCGATCACCGGCAACATCGTCAGCCTGATCGGCACGCTGCTGATCGTGATCAGCCTGCTGCTGATCGCGGCACTGCTGGCGATGCAGGCAGTCGGGTTCGAGGGCGGCGCGTACCTCGGCATCATCACCTTCGTGGTACTGCCGATGGCCTTTCTGTTCGGACTCGCGCTCGTCCCGATAGGCTTATGGTGGCGCAAGCGCAAGGACTCCAGGCTGGCGGCGGAGGGCAAGCAGTCCGGTCACCTGCCGGTGATCGACCTCAACCAGGAGCGCACCCGCGGCGTGCTGATCACCTTCGTCGCGCTGGCGATCCCGGTCATGGCGATCGCCGCGAGCCTCACCTTCAAGGCCGTGCACTACATGGACTCGACCGAGTTCTGCGGCCTCGCCTGCCACGTGGTCATGGAACCCGAGTACACCGCGTTCCAGCGCTCGCCGCACGTGCGCGTCGGCTGTGCCGGCTGCCATATCGGCGCGGGCGCCGAGTGGTTCGTCAAAGCCAAGATCTCGGGATCCTGGCAGCTGGTGGCCGTCGCGTTCGATCTGTACCCGCGTCCCATCAAGACGCCGGTGCACTCGCTGCGCCCCTCCAGCGGCACCTGCGAGCAATGCCATACGCCGACCAAGTTCGTCGGCGAGCGCCTGAAGGTGCGCACCCATTATGCCGAGGACGAGGCGAACACGGAGCTGAAGACGGCGCTGATGGTCAAGGTCGGCGGTACCGTAAACGGGGCGTCGAACGGCATCCACTGGCACGTGGACCCGGCGAATCAGGTGCGCTACCTGTCCGATCCCAGTCGCGAGACGATCTACGAGATCGAGTTGACCGACGGAGCGGACGGCGCCACCAAGGTCTTCAAGACCGAGGAAGCGGCCCCGGCGGGTTCCGAATGGCGGACCATGGACTGCATCGACTGCCACAATCGCCCTTCGCACAACTACCGCAGCCCGGAGGCCGAGATCGACATGGCCCTCGAGCAAGGCCGCATCGATCGCGCCCTGCCCTTCATCCGGCGCGAGGGCCTGCGCATCCTGACGGAGAAGGAGTACGCCTCGCACGATGAGGCGCGCGCCGGCATCTCCGCCGCGGTGGCGGCCTACTATGCGGAGAACTACCCGGACCTGGCCGGCTCCGCTGCGGTCGAGCAGGCCGGCAAGGCGCTCGGCGACGCGTACTGCTGGAACAACTTCCCGCACATGAAGGTCACCTGGAACCTGTACCCCAACCACATCGGGCACCAGGAGACCCCCGGCTGCTTCCGCTGCCACGACAACAAGCACAAGACGGCCGACGGCGAGAAGATCGGCAAGAAGTGCAGCACCTGCCACGAGATCGTCGCGGAAGAGGAAAGCGATTCGAAGCTGCTGCAGGAGCTGGGGCTGCAGGAGCCGCCACCGCCGCCGCCCGCACAGGCCAGCGCGGACGTGCCGAAGGTGTCGCAACTGGCGCCCTGAGGGAGACCGCCCCGCTGCCACGCCGGCCCGCCTGCAGGACGCTCCGGCGTGGCAGAATGGCGTCCGGCCAGGAGAGCGCAGCATGGCGTTGAAGCGACCTGTCCGTGCTCCGGGCACGGTGGTGGTGCTCGAGCACACTTCCAGGATCCTCGCGGACAATCCGCTGGGTGATCCGCACGTACGCCAGGTGTCCGTATGGCTGCCTCCGGGATATGACCGCCAGCGCAGCGGCCCCGGCAAGCGCTTGCCGGTCCTGTACGACCTGGTGGGTTTCACGGGCTCAGGGCCGTCGCATCTCAACTGGCAACCGTTCACCGAGAACCTCGCCGAGCGCGCCGCGCGCCTGGTGCACGAGGGGAAGATGGGGCCGGCGATCATCGTGTTCCCGGACTGCTTTACGCGTCTCGGTGGCAACCAGTACATCAACTCGTCCGCGATCGGCCGCTACGCCGACTACCTGACCCGCGAGATCATCCCGTTCGTCGATCGCGAGTTCCGTACGCTGGCGTCACGCGAGCACCGTGGCTGCTTCGGCAAGTCGTCAGGCGGCTACGGCTCGATCATCCACGGCATGAAGTACACGCGCTACTGGGGCGCCATCGCCGATCACTCCGGCGACGCCTATTTCGACTTCGTCTACCGCAGCGACTGGCCGAAGACCCTCGACGCGCTGGCACCCTATCGGCGGCCGGCCCGCAGGGAGGGCGACTATGACGTAGCACGCGCTGCGGCCGGCCTCGAAACCGGCGAAGACGACGGCCGCGTGCGCCGTTTCCTGCAGGCCATGTGGGCCAAGCCGAAGCTCACTGACGCAGAGGGGCACGCGCTCATGAACGTCTGCATGGCGGCCACCTATGACCCCGATCCGTCGGTGCCGCTGGGATTCCGCCTGCCGTTCAATCTCGAGACCGGCGAGCTGATCGAAGCCCGCTGGCGCCGCTGGCTGCGCCACGACCCGATCAACCTGGTGAAGCGCTACGCCGGCTCGCTCGAGAAGCTGCGCGGGATCTTCATCGACTGCGGCTGGCGCGACCAGTACGGCATCCACTACGGCAGCCGGCTGCTGTCGCAGCGCCTCGCCGCGGCCGGTATCCGGCACAGCTACCAGGAGTTCGACGACACCCATTCGGGGATCGACTACCGGATGGACGTCAGCCTGCCATTCCTGTACCGGGCCCTGCGTCCCTGAGACCCGCAGACCGCGGTGTACCCGCGGCGTTCCGGGCCCGGTCCGCCTGCGCTAGAATGAGCAATGGCCGGACTCCGGCCAGGGCCCGGTCGGGCCCGTTCACGCCGGAGCCGATCGACACGGGAGACTGGCGTGAAAACCCCAAGCCCGGCGCGCAGCTGTACGGTCATCATCCTGGCCGTCGCGGCCGGGTTGAACTCGGAAACCGCACCAAGCATGGATACCCCCAACCCGCAGGCAGCACTCTCACACTGGACCGGGCCCTACGGCGGCGTGCCGCCGTTCGATCGGGTTCGCGTCGAGCTGCTGGAGCCGGCCCTGGCAGACGCCATGGCGGCGCAGCTGGCCGAGATCGACGCCATCGTCGCCAACCCGCAACCGCCGGACTTCGACAACACCATCGCGGCGCTGGAGCGCTCCGGCCGCGAGTTCGATCGCGTGTCCACGATTTACGGCATCTACAGCTCCAGCCTGAGCACGCCCGAATTCCAGGCCGTCGAACGCGAGATGGCGCCACGCCTGGCGGCCTTCCGCGACCGCATCGTGCAGAACCAGCCGCTGTTCGCCCGCATCCAGGCGGTCTACGACTCCCGCGCCGAGGCGAAGCTGACGCCAGAGCAGCAGCGGCTGGTGTGGAACCGCTACACCAACCTGGTGCTGGCCGGCGCGCGGCTCGACGCCGCGGCGCGCCAGGAAGTCGCCGCCATCAACCAGCGCCTCGCCACCCTGTTCACGGCCTTCGGCCAGAACGTGTTGGCGGACGAGGATCACCGCATGCTGGTCATCGACCGGCGCGAGGACCTCGAGGGCCTGCCCGAATCCTTCATCGCCGGCGCGGCGGCGGCGGGCGTCGAGCGCGGCATGCCGGGCAAGTGGATCGTGATGAACACCCGCTCCAGCGTGGAGCCCTTCCTCACCTACTCGACCCGGCGCGACCTGCGCGAGCGCGTCTGGCGCAGCTTCGTGAACCGCGGCGACGAAGGCGACGTCCACGACAATGATGCGATCATCACGGAGATCCTCTCGCTGCGCGCGCGGCGCGCCAATCTGCTCGGTTATCCGACCCACGCGCACTGGCGCCTGCAGAACACCATGGCGAAGACGCCGGAGCGGACCCTGGAACTGATGGAAGCCGTCTGGCAGCCGGCGGTGGCGCGCGTGCGCGAGGAAGTGGCTGACATGCAGCAGATCGCCGCCGCCGAGGGCGACGGGGTGGTCATCGAGCCTTGGGACTACCGCTATTACGCGGAGAAGGTCCGCAAGGCGAAGTACGACCTGGACGAAAACGAGGTCAAGCCCTACCTGCAGCTCGATCGCATTCGCGACGGCATGTTCTGGGCGGCGGGGCAGCTATATGGCCTGCAGTTCGTGGCGCTTGAGCCCGGCACCGTGCCCGTGTATCACCCCGACGTGCGAGTCTGGGAGGTCCGTGACGCCGACGGCCGGCATGTCGGGCTGTTCTACCTCGATCCCTTTGCCAGGACCGGCAAGCGCTCCGGCGCGTGGATGAACTCCTATCGCGATCAGGAACGGTTCGACGGCCCGGTGACGCCGATCGTCTCGAACAACCTGAACTTCGTGGAGAACGCGCCGGGCGAGCCCAACCTGATCGGCTGGGATGACGCCCGCACGCTGTTCCACGAATTCGGCCATGCGCTGCACGGCCTGTTGTCGAACGTCAACTACCCGTCGCTGTCCGGCACCTCGGTGGTTCGTGACTACGTCGAGCTGCCCTCGCAGCTGAACGAGCACTGGCTCACCACCCGTGAAGTGCTCGACCGCTTCGCGGTGCATTACCAGACCGGCGCGCCGATGCCGGAAGCGCTGGTGGAGAGGCTGCGGCGGGCCGAGACGTTCAACCAGGGCTTCGCCACGGTCGAATACCTGTCGGCGGCGCTGGTGGACATGAAGCTGCACCTGGCAGGCGGCGCGAACATCGATCCCGGCGCCTTCGAGCGCGCGACGCTGGCGGCGATCGGCATGCCGCGCGAGATCGTGATGCGCCACCGCACTCCCCAGTTCATGCACATCTTCTCGAGCGACGGCTACTCGGCCGGGTACTACAGCTACCTGTGGGCCGACCAGCTGGTCGCCGACACCTGGGAGGCCTTCCTGGAAGCGGACGGTCCGTGGGACAGGAAGGTGGCGGACCGGCTGCGGCAGGAGATACTGTCGGTCGGCAACACGGTCGATCCCGATGCCGGCTACCGCCGCTTCCGCGGACGCGACGCCGGCGTCGCGCCGCTGCTGCGCAAGCGCGGCTTCCCGGTTCCCGAGAACACCGAACCGCCTGCCGGCGCGCACTGACCGGGCGCAAGGCCGAGGGGGCGACAGCATGACCATCAACGTAGTCGGACTGCATCATCACGCCGTGCGCGTGCCATCCGATCCTTTTGCAGCCGAACGTACGCGGCGCTTCTACGGCGATGTGCTGGGCCTCGAGATCGACTCGAGCCACCCGGACGTGCCCGGCGCACCGGCGCACTGGTTCAACGCCGGCGCGCATGCGCAGCTCCACCTGATCCCCGGCCGCGGCGACAAACCGGTGAATGCGGGTTACATCGATCTCTCTGCCCCGCATGTGTCGTTCGCCGTGACCGACATTCGCCAGGCGCGCGCCGAGCTCGATCGCCTGGAACTTGACTACCGCATTCGGCGCAGCCCGGCGGGTGCCACTCGGGACCGCCTGTTCCTGCACGATCCGGCCGGCAATCTCATCGAACTGCACCAGGCGGACGCGTGCCGCTGCACCGCGGCGGCCCGCACGCGACAGACATCCTCTTACACCCGCGTGTGGAGTACCGTGATGTTCGCCGACATGCGCGGCTTCACCGCCGTGTCCGAGCAGCTGCCGCCCGCCGAGGTCGTGCCGTTGCTGAACGAATACTTCGCGCTGCTGACGCGCATCACCATCGATCACGGCGGCACGATCTTCCACCTCGCGGGCGACGGACTGATGGCGGGCTTCGGCGTGCCTGAGGCCCGGGCCGACGACTCGCAGCGCGCGGTCGACACCGCCCGCGAGATGCTCGCGGGCTTCGGCGACCTGGCCGGCGCCTGGAAGCAACGCCTGGGCATCGACACCGGTCTCGGCATCGGCGTCAATGCGGGCGAAGTGATCGCCGGCAACGTGGGCTCGGCCAGTCACGCCAGCTATACCATCATCGGCGACACCGTGAACGTCGCATCGCGACTGTCGCAGCGGGCGCGTGCCGGCGAGGCGCTGTTCTCGAGCACCGTCAGGAAGGCACTCCAGAACGGCGGCACCGAGGTGACACTGCTCGAGCTACCCGCCATGCAGCTGCGCGGCCGGGTGTCGCCCGTGGAGATCTTCTGTATCCCGGCTCCTGAACGCCTCGACCTGCGCCCGACGATGACGGCCTAGCCGGCCTTCGCCCGGGCCTTCGCCAGCAGCGTCCGCGCCTCGTCGCGGCGGCCACGATCAGCCAGTTCCCGGCCCGGGCGGGGCGGCGCCTGCAGCGCATGTTCGAGGTGGCGGACGGCGCCGTCGTACTCGCCCTCGTCCAGCAGGAACTCGCCGTAGAAGTAGTTCGGGTCGATGCCGTCCGGATTGATCTCGAGCGCCCTGGCGAACAACGCGCGGGCCTTGTCGTCGCTGCCGAATCCGAGCGGAAAGCCGGGAACCTTGGCGTAGAGCGTGGCGAGGCTCGTGTACGCCGAGCCGTCGAGAGCCCCGGGGTTCATCTTCAGCGCCTGCTCGAGCTTGCCCCGGGCCTGCTTGGCCAGGCTCAGCGCGCCGAGTCCGCCCTTGGCGCCGGCCTCGCTGCTGAGGACGATGCCTTGCCAGACCAGCGCCTCGGCGCGATCCGGATTCTGCGTAGCAAGCGCCTCGGCCCGCCCGGCCAGCGTCTCGAGCGCCTGCAGCCGGGCGTCCTCGCCAGGCGTCTGGTAGGTCGCCGTTGCCCAGGCTTGCTGGATGGCCAGCAGCTCCCCGTCGAACGCGGACCCACCGGCCACGGCGACGCCCGCCGGCGACCCTGCCAGCAACAGCAACACGACACCCATGATCCCGCTATCGATGCGACTCATCCGGCTTTCCTCCTGTGATCCTGAAGCCTTGCGGTGGCTGCGGCCGGCGCCGCGGTCATGGTGGCGAACCTGCGGATATCCGCCAGCTTGCCGCGGAGCGCCCTGTCGACGACACCCGGCAGTGCGGCGTTGAGGCGCGCAAAAAACTTTTCCGGCCAGCCGACCACGGCGCGGGCACGGCCACGCTCGAGCATGTCGCACGCTGCCTGCGCGACGCGCTCGGGCGGATCCACGGCGACGCCCAGCTCCGCGTTCATGGCTTCGACCTCGGCGACGTTCATCGACGTGCGGGTGGCGCGTGGCGCGAGATAGTGCACCCGGATTCGCGTGTCCGACAGCTCGCGATGCAGTGCCTCGCTGAAGCCACGCAGCGCGAACTTGGTTGCGCTGTAGACGGCATGGCCTGGATAGCCGATGCTGCCGAATACCGAGCCGACGTTCAGCACGTGGGCTTCCGGCAGCGACGCGAAGTGCGGCAGCAGTCCGCTGCAGAGCAGCATGGGTGCGGCGACGTTGGCCGCGAGCATCTTGTCGACGTCGTCCGCGGTCTCCTGGCCGAACATTCCGAAGTGTCCGATCCCGGCGTTATTGATCAAGGTGTTCACGCCCCCGTTCCAGGTGCGCGCAGCCATCAGCAGGCGTCCGCGGGATGCCGGGTCGGCAAGGTCCGCCGCAACCGCCCGGCATCGCTCAGGCGGCAGGGCGGCGGCGGCCACCAGCGCATCCAGCGCCGCCGCGTCGCGACCGGTCAGCAGCACTGCGGCCCCGCGGGACAGCAGCTCCCCGGCGATGGCGCGGCCGATGCCGCCGCTCGCTCCCGTCAGCAGCACGTTGAGGTGTGCCAGGCTCATGCGATCTTCCTCATATCGGTGGCAGGAGTCGCGACGGCGGGCCGGTCAAGCCCGCGGAACATCTGGCCGTAAAGCCAGTAGATCCCGCGCGCGCAGCGCTCTATCGCGCGCCGATCGTCCGGATGCGTCAGACGTTCCAGGATTCCGGCCAGATGCCCGACGTGCTCCTGGTCCAGCTGACCGTGACTGCGCAGATAGCTGAATGCACGCGCGGGCAGGTTCAGGGTCGACTGGATTCGATCAGCCGCGGTGAGCGCCAGCGCGGCGCTGGTCCCTTCCAGCACGAAGACCATGCCGAAGAAACCGACCGGGTTCCTGCGCATGACGGTGTCGTAGGCATACGCGACCATCGCCTCGGTGGCCGGCGCGGGGTCCATGAGCCGGACCCGCTCGCGGTCGCCGCCGGCCGCGGCGATGTCGTTGAGTATCCATTGCTCGTGACCGGCTTCCTCCTCCAGATAGTGCAGCACGTCGGCCTGCAGCCAGTCGTGCCGGTCGCCGAGCCGGGCGCCCACCGCCATCATCAGGGGCACCGTGTGCCTGACGTGGTGGTAGGCCTGGGCCAGGAAGTCGAGATAGTGGTCGAGCGTGATCTCGCCAGCGAGGGCGCGGCGAATCACCGGCGCCGCAAGCAGCCAGTCGCGCTCGCCGGCCGTGTTCGCGGTCAGTTCTTCGTAAAAGCCCATGGTCGGTGGTTTCCTCTTCAGGACGCGAGCGCGTCGCGGTAAAGTGATTCGAGCAGGTCGCCGTAGCGCTCCTGGATTGCGGCACGGCGCAGCCGGCCGTTGCTGGTGAGCAAGCCGTCGTCGACCGACAGCGGTGCGTCGAGGCGGGCCCAGCGACGCACCCGGGCGTAGTCGGGCAGCCTGCGGTTGGCCGCCGCCACCAGCGGCTCCAGCGCCACTGCGGCAGGCGCCGCCAGCAGCGCGACCGGGTACGGCCGCGCCTCGCCGTGAACCATCGCCTGGGCAATGCCCGGCTCGGCCAGCAGCTCGCGCTCGACCCACTCCGGCGAAATGTTTCTTCCCAGGCTGGTGATGAAGACACTGCCGAGGCGGCCTCGCACGTACACGAAGCCGTCCGCATCGATCTCGCCGAGGTCACCGGTGGCGATGGGCTCGCCGGGCTCCCGCATGGGACCCCCGAGGTAGCCGCGCAGGCTGACGCCACTGACCTGCAGTTCGCCGCCGGCGGCGACCCGGACGGTGCAATGCGGCAGCGGACGACCCGCACTGCCGGGCCGACGCGACTCAGGCGTGTTCAGGGTGACCACCGACGCGCACTCGCTCAAGCCGTAGCCCTCGAAGACCGGCAGCCCATGGGCCTCGGCCCTGGCGAGGAGTTCGCGGGACACGCTGGCTCCGCCCACGGCGATGAACTTCAGCGAGTCGGGCGATCGCCAGTCGCGGTCCGCGGCCTCGATCAGCAACCGCAGCAGCTCAGGAACGAGTATCAGGCTGTCGGGACGCGTGGCGCTGATGCCGGCGAGCAGCCGCGCCGGGTCGAGTCCGCCGTAGCTCATGCCGCTGGCGCGGGTGGACGGCACGACGCAGGTTGCGCCCCTCAGCAGCGGCGCATAGACGCCCGCGACGTTCTCCAGGAGAGTCGCCAGTGGCAGCAGGCAGAGATGCGTACCCACCGCTGCGCTGCGCGTGGCCGCGGCGAGCGACCTCGCGACGATTTCGAGATCGCTGCCGGCGAGACATACGCCCTTCGGCGTGGCCGTGCTCCCAGACGTGTAGGTGATCTTGGTCGCGCCGGCGGGCAGCGGCGGCGCCGCATCCCGATCCAGTGCACGCTGCAGGAGCGTCATCCCGGTGCGCGGCGAGCGGCCGCTGGCATGGAAGTCCGGACAGGCCTCCAGCAGGCGCTCCGGCGCATCGGTGAGGCAGGCGTCGACGCCAGCATCCTGCAGTGCGTGCAGGCTCTGCGCAGCGGTGAAGAACTCCGGCAGCGGGACCACCGGGACCCGTGCCGCGTGCAGGGCGAGGTCCGCGATGACCCAGCCACAGCCATTGTCGGCGCGCAGGGCGACGCGCCGCGCGCCGCTGCCCGCGAGCCAGGCGGCCTCCGCCGAGATCAACCCGCCCAGTTCCGCGTAGGTGAGGCGGCGCACGCCGTCGTCGATGGCAATGCGGCTCGGGTCGTTGCCGAAAATCGTCTCAAGCACGGTTCGTGTTCCCGCGCCCGGAAAGTCGCAACGTGCCCAGTCTGAGGCCGTCCGGGAGGTGCCCGGCAAACACCCTCGGATCCTGCCGGTAGTAACCCCCCCACCGATCCCCCGTGGCGGCGACGCGCGACTCGCTGGCGACGGCCAGCTCGACCAGTGGCGCACCCACCGCCTGCAGGATGCCGTGCACGGTGCTGGTCGCCGTGAACACGATCCACTCGTGTCCCAGCGACAGCAGGTGGGCGGGCAGCATGGTGACCATCCGCACCGCGGCGCGGCAGCTGCCGGCGGCGAGATTACCCACTTCCACCACTTCGGCGCGAGCGATGTTCCTGCCGACCTGTGCGCGCAGTTCCTCTTCAACGGGCCGGTCGAGATAGTGCTCGAGGTACAGCCGGTCGCTGCCGGCGGACCTGTAGCCGGTCACGCAGGCCAGCCGTCCGCCGCTGCCGCGCAGCCCGAGCAGCATGGGCATGAAGGACGCGATCTGCGCGTCGTGCCGGCGCCGAAAGGCATCCTGCACGAAGGCCTCGAGCTCCGGCCGGTCCGCGGAGCCGGCGCGACTCAATACCAGGCTGTGCGATCTGCCGGCCGCAGCGCCGCGCGCGCCGGTCAACCGCTGCGGATTCGTGGGAATTCGGGGCAAGGGGCTCTCCTGCCTGGGCTATCGGGTGCACCGCCAGGTGCGCTCTGGCCGGTTGGACGTCACCGCAGGGGAAATCCAATCGCTCCATGGCGGGATCCCTCACAGACGATTCGAATCATCAACATAATCACCAGGTCCCGCCGTGCGGTTGATTTGCAAGGCGGCCGGCGTCTAATGCGTGCAGCAACTCGAATTGCATGGCGAAGCGGAGCGGACGACACAGTGGCTGACGACGCTGAACTGGTGCGGGGAATGCTGGCGGGCGAGCAGGACGCCTTCACGGCATTCTTCGAGTCGCATTTTCCGCGGGTATTCCGCTTCGCCCTGCCGCGCCTGGGGGGTGACGAGGATCTCGCCAAGGACGTCGTGCAGCGCACGATGATCAAGGCGATGCGCAAGCTCAGCCAGTTTCGCGGCGATGCCGCGCTGTTTACCTGGACCTGCCAGATCTGCCGCCGCGAGATCGCGGACCAGCTGCGTTCGTCCCGGCGCGGCTCGGCGCGGGTCATCCTGATCGAGGACAGCGACGAGGTCCGCGCCGCGCTCGATTCGGTCGCGGCGCCGGCAGGCGACGACCCGCTGCGGCGCTGCGATCGCGCCGAACTGACCCGCATGATTCATTCGATCCTCGACCGGCTGCCGGGCCGCTATGGCGACGCGCTGGAGTGGAAATACATAGAAGGCCAGTCCGTCGAGGAAATCGGCGCAAGGCTGGGCATCGGCCAAACCGCCGCGCAGTCGCTGCTGGCGCGCGCGCGGGTGGCCTTCCGAGAGGGGCTGGAGGCGGTCTTCGGGGCTTCCGCGGTGGACGTCCTGGCGACCTTCGAGACGTGAGGGGAAAGCGACGATGACAAACCAGGAGAGTCAGGACGAGGTCGAGCTCGGCCGGCTGCTGCGTGCGGTCGGACCGCGGCCCGCGCCGAGCGTCGAGTCCGCGGCCGCGATCAGGTCCGCGGTCGAGGCCGAGTGGCGCTCGAACGTCGCGCGCCGCCCGGCCGGACTGCGCCTGGGCGCCTGGGCCGCTGCGGCCACGATCGCCGGGGCCCTGGCCCTCGGCTGGTGGATGTCGGGCGCAGGACCGTCGGCGCCTGCGGCGCAGTTCGCCAGCGTCGCCACGACTATCGGCAGCGTCGAGCGCTTCGACACTCCGACCGCGACCTGGCAGACGATTGAGCAGGGCTCGCCGGTGAATGTCGGCGACCGCCTGCGCACGGGCGCGACCGGGCGCGTTGCGATGCTGATCGAGGGCGGCCCGGCGCTCCGGGTGGACCGCAACTCGGAACTGGCGCTGGTCGATCCGGCGAACGTCACGCTGCGCCGGGGCGCAGCCTACGTGGACTCCCGCGAGACGGCCCGCAAGCTGGTGATCGATACGCCCTTCGGCGCGGTGACTCACCTCGGCACGCGCTATTTCGCCCGCGTCGACCCGGCGGAGCTGGTCGTTGGCGTGCGCGAAGGCACCGTACGCGTCGCGGACGGCGGTCGGGTGACGGAGGTCGTCGGCGGACAGGCCCTGACGCTGCCCGCCTCGGGCAGCGCGGTGCGGCGCGACCTGCCCAGCTATGCCAGCGAGTGGGATTGGGTCGAGGCCGTGGCGCCGTCACCCGAAATCGAAGGCATGTCGCTGGCGGACTTCGTCCAGTGGGTTGGCCACGAATCGGGCCGTAGCGTGCAGTTCGCCTCGCCCGAGGTGGAGCAGGCGGCGCGGGCCGTCATCCTGCACGGCTCGGTGGCGGGTCTGCCGCCACGAGCCGCGCTGGACGCCATCATGGCGACGTCACGCCTGGTGCATCGTGTTCAGGACGGCGTCATCCTGCTCGAGCTGGAACCGGCTGTTCGCTGACACGGCGTCGTCTGCGGCGCGCGACAGCATCGCTGGTCGCGCCCGTACACGGTCGTCTACCATTGGCGATGTACCCGCACGCCGGCGGGATGATCCCCGCAGATGCCAGCGCCCCCTACTTCACATCCCGGACATGGCCCCCAGCGACTCGCGCTCTGCCTCGCCGCCCTGGCGGCGGCGCTGGCCGCGCTCACGGCGATAACCGCCCTGGCTGCGGCAGGCTGGGCCGGGCAGCGACTCATCGACGTGCTCGAGCAGCTGCGGGCCCAGGGCTTCAATCTCGTCTACAGCAGCGACGTGGTCACGGATGACCTGCTGGTGGAGAACGAGCCGCGGAGTTCACAGGGCGTGGCGCTGCTCGCGGAGATCCTGGCCGAGCACGGCTTGGCCCTGCGCCAGGTCGCGCGTGACACCTATGCAATCGTGATCGCCGACCGCGCAGCCCGCCCGGCCGGGACCCCGGAATCCGCGGTAACGCCCGGCAGGGTCGTCACCCTGGACGCGATCGTGGTCGCCGCGAGCCGCTACGTGGTCGCGGATGATGCGACGGCCAGCCATACGTTCATGGACCAGGAGCAGGTGGAGAGCCTGCCGCGGCTGGCGGAGGATTCCCTCAAGGTCGTGCAGCGGCTCCCTGGGGTGGCGGGCAACGGCGTGTCGGGCCTGGCACATGTGCGTGGCGGCGAAGAAAACGAGACCCTGATCCTGTTCGACGGCCTTGCCCTGCACGAGCCCTTCCATCTGCGCAACGTGCAGAGCCCGGTGAGCCTGCTGAGCGCGCGCATCGTCGACAGTCTGGACGTCCACAACGGTGGCTTCACGGCACAGTATGGCGATCGCATGAGCGCGGTGATCGACGCAGCGAGCGTGCGTCCTGCCACCGACAGCTACAACGAGCTGGGCATGAGCCTGTTCCATGCCAGCGCGCTGGCGTCGCGCCGTTTCGACGCGGGCCGTGGGCAGTGGCTGCTCTCGGGCCGTCGCAGCAATCTCGGCGAGATCTCCCAGCTGTGGGAGAACCAGGTCGCCCAGCCGACCTACTTCGACGTGTTCGGACGGCTGGACTACACGGTCGATGCGTCGACGGATGTCGCGCTCAACGTGCTGGCGTCCGGCGACAGCATCAGGGTTTTCGACGACCGCCAGGGCGAGTCGTCGCAGGCCGGCTACCAGAATGCCTACGCCTGGATCAACGTCGAGCACCGCTTCAGCGATGCCCTGCGCGCCTCCCTCATCGCGTCGTGGACCGGCGTCAGCACCGAGCGTTCGGGCGAGGTGGCCGAGCCCGGACGGCGCACCGGAACGGTCGACGACGAGCGCAGCTACCGCATCGGCGGTCTGAAGTTCGACCTGGCGTGGTCGAACAGCCGCTGGATGCACAGCGGTGGCGTCGAGCTGCGAGACGTTCGCGCCCGCTACGACTACGCCAGCAGCGTCGTCTTCGAGCCGGACTATCCGTTTCCCGGTGCACCCGGAGCGCAACGGGTCCGGCAGATCGAGCTCGACCCGTCCGGCCAGCACATGGCGGCATACCTGTCGAGCCGCTTGCGGCTGACCGACGACCTCACCGCCGAGGCAGGGCTGCGCTGGGACCGGCAGACCTACAGCGACGCCAATGACGCCGACGACCGCCTCGGCCCGCGCCTGAATGTGCTGTATGCGCTGGGCGAGTCGACCCGGCTTCGCGCCAGCTGGGGCCGCCACCAGCAGTTCCAGGACATCAACGAATTGCAGGTCGAGGATGGGGTCGAGACTTTCGGGCCCTCGCAACGGGTGGACCACCTCATAGTGGCCGCCGAGCACGACCTCGGCCCGGCCGCGACGCTGCGCATCGAGGCCTACCGCAAGCAGTACGCCAGCCTGCGTCCGCGCTTCGAGAACCTGTTCGATCCCGTGGCATGGCTGCCCGAGCTGGCGCCGGACCGGATCCGCATCGCCCCGGATTCCGCGAAGGCGGAGGGAGTCGAACTGCTGCTGACCCGCCGCGACAGCGGGCCATGGAGCGGCTGGTTCAGCTACACCTGGTCACGCGTCACAGACCGCCTCGATGGCCAGGACGTGCTGCGCAGCTGGGACCAGACCCATGCCCTGAATGCCGGCCTGCGCTGGACCGACGCGCACTGGGACGTCACCCTGGCGGGCACCTGGCATACCGGCTGGCCCACCACCCCGGTGGAGGACACACCGACGGGCAGTTTCGTAGCCGGCGCGCGCAACACGGCCCGGTATCCCTCGTTCTCGTCCATCGACCTGCGCGCGAGCCGGCGATTCGACGTCGCGCGCGGCGAACTGCTCGGTTATCTAGAGATCAGCAACGCGCTCAATCGCCGCAATCCCTGTTGCGTGAGCTGGTCGGTCGAGCCGGGCGCTGCAGGAAGCCTGGAACTCGAGCGCGAGTACGACCACTGGCTGCCGCTGGTGCCCTCCTTCGGCGTGCTCTGGACCTTCTGAGCCGCTCCGAGCCGGCTACCAGTCTGCGCGGCCGGGCAGAAGCCCTTCGCGCTCCTGCCGGGTCAGCTCGCGCCACTTGCCGCGCGGCAGGCCGTCCAGCTTCACGTTGATGATGCGCACGCGCGTGAGCTGCCTGACCCGGTAGCCGAAATGCTCGCACATGCGCCGGATCTGGCGATTCAGCCCCTGGGTGAGCACGATCCCGAAGGTGTTACGGCCGATGCGCCAGACGCGGCAGGGCTTGGTCACGGTGTCCAGTATCGGCACGCCGGCCGACATGCCCTGCAGGAACGCCCCGGTCAGCGGTCGGTCGACGACGACGACGTACTCCTTCTCGTGCTCATTCTCGGAGCGCAGGATCTCGTTGACGATGTCGCCGTGGTTGGTGAGCAGGATCAGTCCCTCGGAGTCCTTGTCGAGACGGCCAATCGGGAAGATCCGCTCAGGGTGGCCGACGAAGTCGACGATGTTGCCGCGCACGTGGCGTTCCGTCGTGCAGGTGATGCCCGGCGGCTTGTTGAGCGCGATGTAGACGTGCTGGCGGTGCGCGCCGACGTCCTTGCCGTCCACGCAGACCCGGTCACCCGCTGCGACCTGGGTGCCGAGTCCAGCGGGCGCGCCGTTCACGGTCACCCGGCCGGCCTCGATCCAGGCGTCGGCTTCGCGCCGCGAGCACACCCCGGTGCCACTGATGAACTTGTTGAGTCGCATGCAATTGGCCCGGAAGTGTAGCCCGCTGCCGGCCGCGCAAGCCAATCCGCTGCGGCTGCCGCCGCCGGTCAGAAGAAGTACGGACGGCCGCCAGGGTCGATGGGCGTAGGCTCGCGGGATGACCACCATCGAGCTCAAGCAGCCGTGGCCGGTGCAGGGCGAGCGGCTCGAGATCGCGCAGACCGGCATCGAGCTGATCCGCGAGCCGCTGCTCAACAAGGGCACGGCGTTCACGCAGGAAGAGCGCACGCGGCTCAACCTCCATGGCCTGCTGCCCTATCACGCGACCACCCTCGAACTGCAGTCGAAGCGGATCATGCGCTCCGTGCGCAGCCGGGCGACGCCGCTCGACCAGTACGTCGAGCTGTCCCAGCTGCACGACCGCAACGAGCACCTGTTCTACCACCTGCTGACCGAGCATCTCGAAGAGCTGATGCCGATCGTCTACACCCCGACGGTGGCGGAGGCGACCACACACTTCAGCAGCGTCTTCCGGCGGGGCCGCGGCGTGTGGCTGTCGCCCGCCTTCAAGGGCCGGCTGGCGCGGGTGCTGCGCGAGGCGGCCGGCGACCGGCCGATCCGGCTGATGGTGGCGACCGACAACGAGGCGATACTGGGCATCGGCGACCAGGGCGCCGGCGGCATGGCGATATCGGTGGGCAAGCTGGCGCTCTACACGGCCTGCGCCGGCATTCCACCTGCCGCCGCCCTGCCCATCAGCCTCGACGTCGGCACGGACAACGAGTCGCTGCTCGCCGACGAGATGTACCTGGGCTGGCGCGAGCCACGCCTGCGGGGCGCCGACTACGAGGCTTTCATCGAGGAATTCGTCGACGCGGTCAAGCGCGTCTTTCCGGGTGCGCTGGTGCAGTGGGAGGACCTGCGCAAGGACAACGCCCTGCGGGTACTCGATCGCTTCCGCGACTCGGTGCAGTCCTTCAACGACGACATCCAGGGAACCGGGGCCGTGGCCCTGGCCGGCGTCCTGTCCGCGCTGCGCCAGACCGGCGGCTCGATCGCCGAGCAGCGTTTCGTGGTCGACGGCGCCGGTGCCGCCGGACTCGGCATAGCGCGGCAGATCGGTAGTGCGCTGATCGCAGCCGGCGTCCGCCCGGAGGAAGTGCGCGAACGCATCGCCGCACTCGACAGCCGCGGACTGCTGGTCGAGGGCGCGGAGATCCGCGAGGAGTACAAGCGCGACCTGGCGTGGCGCCGCGACTACGCGGCGAGCCTCGGACTCGGCGACGGCGCCGACCGCAAGCTCGAGTCGGTGGTGCGGGCATTCCGTCCGACGGTGCTGATCGGCACCTCCGGGCAGCCGCAGCTGTTCACCGAGCGCATCGTGCACAACATGGCCGAGCACGCGAAGCACCCCCTGATCATGCCGTTCTCGAATCCCACTGATCGCACCGAAGCCGCACCCGCGGACCTGCTGCGCTGGACCGGCGGCCGCGCCATCGTCGCCACCGGCAGCCCGTTCGCCCCGGTCGAGGTCGACGGCCGGCCCCGGCGAATCGGCCAGGGAAACAACGTCTTTGTCTTTCCAGGCGTCGGGCTGGGCGTCCTGCTCGGCGGCTTCAGCAAGGTGACCGACGACATGCTGACCGCGGCCGCGCATGCCGTGGCAGGCTGCGTGACCGACGCCGAACTCGAGCAGGGACTCATCTACCCGGCCGTCCGCCGCCTGCACGTGGTGACCCGCGCGGTCGCCGCGGCGGTCATTCGCTGCGGCGCCGGCCTCGCTGCGGCCGAGGCGCATGCCGACGATCTCGAAGAGCGCATCGAGCGCGCCATGTGGAAGCCGCGCTACGCCGACTACTGGCCGCTGCCGACTGGCTGATGCGGGGGGCGCGGCCCCCGGCAGCTGCGCCCGGCTCGCCAGCGGGCGGGCGCCCGGGGGTGATTCCGGCCCCTCCGCCACCGTATAGTGTCGGCCCGGCGGGCCGGAGCGGGGCCTTGGGTCGCAGCGACAAACCTGGAATCGTCTACACCACCGGCCTCGGCGCAATCTGCCCCGGCTGCCGCCGGCCTGTAGCACAATGCGCCTGCCGCCGCGCGGACGGTCAGCCGGCACGGGACGGGATCGTGCGGGTGTCGCGCGCCGTGGCGGGCCGCAAGGGCAAGGGCGTCTCCGTGGTGGCGGGCCTGCCGCTGGCCGGCGCCGAGCTCGAGGCACTGGCCGGCGAACTCAAGCGTCGCTGCGGCAGCGGCGGTACGGTCCGCGACGGCTGCATCGAGATTCAGGGCGATCATCGCGACCTGCTGGTGCGCGAACTGGAAGGCCGCGGCTACAAGGTGAAGCGCGCCGGCGGCTGAGCCGACCGGGATCATTTACGGAGTACCTTTAATGACTTTGCTGATCATTGGCCTGGTGTTGTTCCTCGGGGTCCATTCCATCTCGATCGTCGCGCCCGCCTGGCGCAACGGCATGGCGGTGAAGCTCGGTCCCTGGCCGTGGCGCGCCATCTATGGCGTGCTGTCGATCATCGGCTTCGTGCTGATCGTGAAGGGCTACGCGCTCGCCCGGCTCGATCCGACCATCCTCTACACGCCACCGGTCTGGCTGCGACACGTGTCCTGGCTGCTGATGGTGCCGGTGTTCCCGCTGCTGCTGGCGGCCTATCTGCCGGGACGCATCAAGACCGCGACCAAGCATCCGATGCTGGCGGCCGTGAAGATCTGGGCCCTGGCGCACCTGCTGGTCAACGGGACGGTGGCCGACGTGCTGCTCTTCGGCGGCTTCCTCGCCTGGGCGGTGGTCGATCGCATCTCGCTCAAGCGGCGCGTCCAGCAGCCGATGGTCGCGGCTCCCGCGTCCAAGCTGAACGACGTCATCGCCGTGGTCGTCGGTCTCGGGCTGTACGCTTGGTTCATCATGGGTGGGCACATCAAGCTGATCGGCGTTTCGCCGATGTGACGACAGCGCCGGGACCCCCGGGGGTTCCGGCTTTCCTGCGAAAGAGACCGACATGGGCCGTATATTCGAAGTCAGAAAGCACGCAATGTTTGCGCGCTGGAACCGCATGGCGAAGCAGTTCGCGCGGATCGGCAAGGACATCGCCATCGCCACCCGCAGCGGCGGCACCGACCCGGCCAACAACCCGGCACTGCGACGCGTCATCCAGAACGCGCGCGCGATCAACATGCCGAAGGACAAGATCGAGGCCGCCATCCGCCGCGCCTCCGGCCAGGAGGCCGCCGAGTACCAGGAAGTGCTGTATGAGGGCTACGCCCCGCACGGCGTCGCCATACTGGTCGAAACAGCGACCGACAACCCGACGCGCACCGTCGCCGGCGTGCGCAACATCTTCAACAAGTTCGGTGGGAATCTCGGCAGCAGCGGCAGCGTCTCGTTCCTGTTCAACAAGATGGGCGTGTTTCGCCTCGATCCCACCGGCATCGACCAGGACGACCTCGAGCTCTACCTCATCGACCACGGACTCGAGGAGATGGGCGAAGGTACGGGCGAGAAAGGCGAGGCGCAGCTCGTGGTGCGCTGCGCCTTCGACGACTTCGGCACGGTGCAGAAGGCGCTGGAGGACCGCGGTATCGAGCCGTTGTCCGCGGAGCACGAGTGGATCTGCACGGTGCCAACGGAACTGCCGGAAGACAAGGCGACCGAGGCCCTCACGCTGATCGACAAGCTCGAGCAGGACGACGACGTGCAGCGAGTGTTCCACACCCTCGCCTGACGCCACGGAAATGGGGACATTCTCCATTTCTGGCAAAAGGCGACAGAAAATAGGTGACATTCTCCATTTCCGGGCGCCAGGGGCGTTATTGCGGGACCGGATGGTTGGAGCGAGAATGTTGACAGGGCTGCCTCGGGCTGCGACATGAGCAAGACCGTCACGACTGTCGACTTCGCGGACATGGAGCGCCATGCCGGCGAGGCCTGCAACCTGCTCAAGGCGATGGCCAACGAAGCGCGGCTGCTGGTCCTCTGCCAGTTGTTCGACGGCGAGAAGACGGTGGGCGAACTGCAGGAAGCAGTGGGACTGAGCCAGTCGGCAATGTCGCAGCACCTCGCGGTGCTGCGCGAGCAGGGGGTGGTGGCGACGCGCCGCGAGGGGCAGTCGATCCACTACCGTATCTCGAGCCCCGAGGCGACCGCCATCATGGAGACGCTGCACGGCCAGCTCTGCAGGCCGAAACGTCGTAGCTGAGCCCCAGCTGCCCGCGCCGGCCTCAGCGCCGTCTCAAGGCTTCCACTTCTTCAGCTTGCGCCCTGGCGGCGGCGGCGGAGGGCGCTTGCGACTGCGCTTTCGGCGCGGGTCGACCTCATCGACCTCCGGGTCGTACTCGATGGCCCAGCGCTCGCGGAAGGACTGCAGGGCCTCACCCTGGATGCTGGCGTGCCGGTTGGAGAGCAGCAGCGACGACGGCGGGCAGACGCGGGCGCGGATCAGCCCGAGATCGCTGGCAGCATCGAACACACTGGGATACCAGCGCTCCCAGCCGGGCATGATGACGTCCAGTTTCTTGCGCAGGCTCACTCGCCGCGGCCCTCCTCGTAGTCCGCGATGGAAACGCTAGCAGGCTGGATCGAAGTCGTCGAGCCGCAGGCGTCGCGTTCTGAACCAGTATTCGACGGTGAAGCCCGGCCAGATGACCGGATTGTGTCCATCCTTCAGATACCAGCTGCGGCATCCCGTGCTCCACACGGACCCGGACAGCGCGCGCTCGATCCGGATCTGCGATCGCGACGCAACCCCCGCCTTCAACGTGAGGGTACCGCGTGCGCTGGCGATACAGCGGGCGACTGCCTGGCGGATGTAGCGCGCCTGGGCTTCGATCATGAACACCATCGAGTTGTGGGCGAGGCCGGTGTTGGGGCCCATTAGCAGGAACAGGTTGGGAAACCCGCTGACTGCCATGCCGAGGTGTGCCGCGGGCAGCGCGCCACCCGGCGCCGCGAGCAGCGCGCCGCCCAGGCCGCGAACCTCGATGCGGGCCAGATACTCGGTGGCCGCGAAGCCCGTCGCCAGCACGATGACATCGAGGCGATGCAGGCGCCCGTCGATCGTGCAGATGCCTTCGGGGGTGACCCGCTCGATTGCCGCCGTGACCAGTTCGACGCCGGGTTGCTGCAGCGCGGGATAGTAGTCGTCCGACAACAGCACACGCTTGCAGCCCAGGGCATAGTCCGGCGTCAGTCGCGCGCGCAGCCCAGGATCTCCGACCTGGCGGCGCAGATGCCGGCGCGCCAGCCATTCGCCCAGTGCCAGCACGCGGCGGTCGGCGACGAACCCCAGTCCTTGCGCCTCATGACGCCAGTAGATCGCCGCCCGGCGCAGGCGCTGCAGCAGCGGCCAGCGGGCGTAACGCCGGCGGCGGGCCGGCGCTGATCGGCGCGTCGTCGCGCGGCAGAATCCAGGGCGGGGTGCGCTGGAACACCGCGAGCTGGCGGGCGGAGCGGGCGACTTCCGGCACGATCTGCACCGCGCTGGCGCCGGTGCCGATGACCCCGACGCGCAGCCCCTGGGGCTCGAAGCCCGGCGGCCAGCGTGACGAATGGAACATACGGCCCGCAAAGCTCGCCGCCCCCTCCATCGCCGGGAGCGCGGGTTGACTGAGCGGCCCATGCCCCAGTACCAGGACCCGCGCCACCCATTCCTCGCCGGCTGCGGTGCGAATGCGCCAGCGGGCGGCCGCCTCATCCCAGCGGGCGGATACCACCTCGCGGCCAAATCGCAGGTGATCCTCGAGTGCGAAGCGCCGTACACAGTGCTCGAGATAGGCCCGTATCTCCGGCTGTGGCGCGTAGCGCCGCGTCCAGGCCGGGTTCGGAGCGAACGAATAGGAGTACAGCAGCGAGGGGATGTCGCAGGCGGCCCCCGGATAGGCGTTGTCGCGCCAGGTGCCGCCGATGGCCGAATCCCGCTCCAGCACGACATACGAGCCGATGCCGGCCCGATCCAGTTCGACCGCCATGGCGATCCCGGAGAACCCAGCGCCGACGATGACGACGTCGGCCATTCCCGGGCCACTAGACGGTTGCTGCGGGAATTTCGTCTGTCCGGGAGAAACCACAGACCGCAGAATGCGCCATGGGCCGGCCGCCGTCGAGGCCGGCCGGGGTCACCGACCATGAGCCACAAGCACGAAAACCTGTTGCGCAGCCTGTTCAAGGACCCGGTCAGCGGCAACATCCACTGGCGCGAGATCGAGTCCCTGCTGCGCGGCGCCGGTGCCGAGATCGAGCAGCTCTCGGGCGGACGCATCCGCGCGCGCCTCAATGGCGCCGAGGGCATCCTGCACCGGCCGCATCACAGCAATACGCTGGATCGGTCGGGAGTGCGCCACGTCCGCGAAGTACTGGCACAGCTGCGCATTACGCCCGCCCTGTTCGAACAGCGCGGCACCCACTGATCCGCGGCCGCCATGGCGGCGGCTAACGGGCGCGACCGCCGTTTTCCGGCGCTGGCGCCAGTCGTGCCACAATAGCGACCCGGCAAACTGACCTCCCCCTTTCGAAGGGTCTTCTATGACGCTCAACTCCTCAACCCGACGCGGGTCCCGCTTCGTTGCGCCCACCGCGGCCCTCCTCATCGCGGTCTGCCTGGCCGGCTGCGGCGGCAGCATCCACCAGGCCCCGGCCAATCCGGTCGCGGACGCCAGCGACGGCCAGGTGCAACTCAGCTGGACCGCAGTACCGGGAGCGAAGAAGTACGTCATTCGCTGGAGCAACGACGGCGGTGCGCTGAGCAACAAGATCACCGACATCCAGGACACGACTTTCGTGCACACCGGCCTGACCAACCTGGTCACTTACCGCTACCAGATTTTCGCAGTCGATGGCGGCGAGGGACCCGGCAGCCTGGTCGTCTCGGCCGAGCCCGGCCCGATACCGGGCAATGTGGAGTGGGCCGCCGTCACCATCAGCGGCAGCGATCACATCGTGCATTTCGCCCCGGTCGCCGACGCGGACAGCTACCGCATCTACGTGGCGGTCTCGGAAATCGCTTTGGCCGGGCGCCGGCCCCAGGCCTCCTCGGTGGTGGCCACGGCTTCCCCTTACACCGTGGCCAATGCGGGCGCTGCCAATGCGGCCTACTACAAGGTCATGGCGCAGAGTTCGACGCGCATCGCCCTGGACGGCCCCGTCGCCATCACGCCGATCTTCGTCGTGGGCGACTTCGAAGTGCCCGACGTGTCGCCGGCGCTGGCCGATGCAGACGGTGACGACTGCCTGGATCTCGTGGGCACGACCGGCAACTGTCGCCGGTGCGTTCGCGGCGCGCGACCTCGCGCAGGCCGGCCTGGCGGGGTTGTTCGCGACCGGACGCGTGAACGGCGACTCGCGTTACGCCGATTTCAACGGCGACGGTGCGCCCGACATCTTCAGCGGCGTCCTCTCCGCGGCCAATGACACCGCGTCACGTGCCATCCTGCACCTGAACCAGGGCAGCGGCGTGTTCCAGGAGGACACCGTCGTCGACGCGCTGGACATAGGTGGGCGCAGCGGCACGGTGCTGGCCGCGGATTTCGATAACGATGGCGACGTCGACCTGTTCGTGCCGCAGGACTCAAGCGGCACCGACGGCGGCCGCAGCTGGCTGCTGCTCAACAACGGCCTGGGCGCCTTCACCGACGCCGCCGCGGCAGCGGGCGTGGCCACCGCGCCGGCCGGCGCGTCCTACGTTCCGAATGGCGGCCAGGCGGTCGACTTCAATGAGGACGGCTGGGTCGACATCCTGGTCGGATCACGGCTTCTGACCAACAACCGGGACGGCACCTTTACCGATACCGGGCCCGCCGCGAGCCTGCCGATCCGCGCCGACCGGGGTCTGAGGCTGTTCGACGCGGACATGGACGGCGACCTGGACCTGCTGCACCACGACGGCTCCGTGACGCGCCTGTACCGCAACGACCAGGGCACATTCGACGCCGGCACGGTCCTCGATGGCGACGCCACCAGCTACGGCGACGGGCTGCAGGCCTGCGACGTCAATGCGGACGGGTTCGAGGATGTGCTGGTCGCCAACAATGACTCGACCACCAACACCGGCGTGCCGCGACTGCTGATCAACGTCGCCGGCGACGAGTTCGTGCGCTCACGCGTGCCGAACGAAGTGGTCGCCGGCAGCAACGATCTGGTCGCATTCAACGACCTCGTCGGCTGCGCGGATCTCAATGACAACGGGGTCACGGACCTGATCAGCCGCTGGGACAGCTATCGCGTGCTGCGGACGGTCCCCTCCTTCGCGCGCAGCATCCGGATCAGGGTGCTGGGCGGCGGCGGCGACCGCAACCAGCAGGGCCGCATCGTCAGGATCACTCCGGCAGCGGTGCCGGGACGCGTCATGGCCCGCGTCGTCGAGTCCGGGTCGGGTCTGCGCTCGCAGGGCGACTATGATCTGCTGGTCGGCGCGCCCTGGCCGGGTGACTACGAGGTCGCCGTGAGGTTCAAGGACGGCTGGGTCACGACGACCATCCAACAGGGCGACAGTGTCACGGTATACGAGGACGGACGGGTCGCCGACGGGCTGCAGTAGCCCACGGTTCACCAGCCACCGCGCGAGTTGCGCGCGCCCGGCCCATGTCCCTGCTCACCGTCACCGACGCCTGCCTCGCCTTCGGGCTGCATCCGCTGCTGGACGGTGCCGCGCTGTCCATCGAAGCCGGCGAGCGCATCGGCCTGATCGGCCGCAACGGCACGGGCAAGTCCTCGCTGCTCGCGGTGATCGACGGCAGCGCGCCGCTCGACGAGGGCGAAGTCCGGCGCCGGGACGGACTGCGGCTGGTGCGCGTCGAGCAGGAGCCCGAGCTCGCGCCAGCGGCCACGCTGCAGGACGCGCTGTGCGCCCGCGGCGCCATCGAAGCCATCGCCGACGAACGCGAGCGCTGGCGGGTGCTGGCCCGCCTGACCGAGTACCTGCATCGATTCGGCATGGAGCCCGGCGGTCCGGCGCGCGGCCTGTCGGGCGGAGAGCGCAAGCGAGCAGCGCTGGCGCTGGCCTTCGCGCTCGATCCCGAGCTGCTGCTGCTCGACGAGCCGACCAATCATCTGGATATCGACGGCATCATGCTGCTCGAGGACCTGCTGCTGAAGGGCCCGGCACTGATCGTCATCACCCACGACCGCGCATTTCTCGATCGGGTCGCCTCGCGCATCGTGGAACTGGATCGCGGCCTGCTGCGTTCCTATCCGGGCAACTTCGCGGCCTACGAGGAACGCAAGAGCGCCGAGCTGGCGGCTGAGGCCACCGCACGACGCAAGTTCGACAAGTACTGGGCGCAGGAGGAAGTCTGGATCCGCCAGGGCATCGAGGCCCGCCGGACGCGCAACGAGGGCCGGGTGCGCCGGCTGGAAAGCCTGCGCCGCCAGCGCGCCGAGCGGCGCGAGCGGGCGGGCGACGTGCGCCTCGCGCTCGATGCGGGCGAACGCTCCGGCAAGCTGGTCGCCGAGCTGACGGACGTCAGCAAGCGCTACGCCGACGTGCCGGTCGTGCGTGACCTGACGCTGACCGTCATGCGCGGTGACCGCCTCGGCCTGGTCGGGCCCAACGGTGCCGGCAAGACCACACTGCTCCGCCTGATCCTTGGCGAGCTCGCGCCGGACACCGGCAGCGTACGTCTCGGGACGGGACTCGAAGTCGCCTACTTCGACCAGCTGCGCGCACAGCTCGATCCCGAGCAGACGCTCGCGGAGGCGATCAGCCCGGGATCGGAGTGGGTCGAGACCGGCGGCCGGCGCAAGCACGTCATCAGCTACCTCGCGGACTTCCTGTTTCCACCCGAGCGTGCCAAGGCGCCGGTGCGGATGCTGTCGGGCGGCGAGCGCAACAGGCTGCTGCTGGCACGCCTGTTCGCGCGCACGGCGAACCTGCTGGTGCTGGACGAGCCCACCAACGACCTCGATATCGAGTCGCTCGAGTTACTGGAAGCGACGCTGCAGGAGTATCCGGGCACCTTGCTGCTGGTCAGCCACGACCGTACGTTTCTGGACAACGTCGTCACCCAGACCCTCGCGCCGCTCGGCGACGGGCGCTGGAAGGAGTATGTGGGCGGCTATGGGGACTGGCTGCGCCAGCGGCCCGCGGCGCCCACGGCGGCGTCACGACAGCCGGAGCGGCCGCCACTCGCCGCGGAGACGACCTCCGCGCAGCCCGCGACAGCGGCCAGGACCAAGCTCTCCTACAAGGAGACGCGCGAGCTCGCGGAACTGCCGGCCGATATCGAGCAGCTCGAGCAGGAACAGCGCGATCTGACCCAGCGCATGGGCAGCGCCGACTACCACAAGACGGGCGGCACCCGGATCAAGGCCGATCGCGAACGGCTGGACGAAATCGCGCGCCTGCTGGAGCAGAAGTTCGCGCGCTGGGCGGAACTCGACGCCCGCAGCTGAAACGGGGACATTCTCTTTTTTCAAGAAATAGAGAATGTCCCCATTTCCGAAATAGAGAATGTCCCCTACCGCTAGCGGTAGCCGCGGGCCTGCAGGGTAAAGAGGCTCGCATAGGTCCCGCCGGCCGCCATCAGCTCGTCGTGGCTGCCCTGCTCGACGACCCGCCCCTGGTCCAGCACGGCGATGTGATCGGCCATGCGCACGGTCGAAAAGCGGTGCGAGATCAGGATAGTGATGCGATCGCTGGCGAGGCCGCGGAAGTGCTCGAAGACCTCGGCCTCGGCGCGCGCATCCATCGCCGCGGTCGGTTCGTCCAGCACCAGTACGTCGGCGCCCTTGCGCATGAAGGCGCGCGACAGCGCGATCTTCTGCCACTGGCCGCCCGAGAGCTCGCGCCCGTCCTTGAACCACTTGCCGAGCTGGGTCTGGTAGCCGGCCGGCAGCCGCTCGATGAACTCGGCGGCCTGCCCCTTGGCCGCGGCCTCGCGCCAGCGCGACTCGTCCTCGAAGCCTTGCTCATCGCCGACACCGATGTTCTCGCCCACCTGTAGCTGGTAGCGGGCGAAGTCCTGGAAGATCACGCCGACCCGCCGCTGCAGCGCGGCTGGGTCCCACTCGCCGCAGGTCGAGGCCGTCGAGCAGTGATGCGGCCCTCGGTGGGCTCGTACAGACGCGTCAGCAGCTTGATCAGCGTGGTCTTGCCCGAACCGTTCTCGCCGACCAGCGCCAGGCTCGCGCCGGGCTTGAGGTGCAGGCTGATGCCGGCGAGCGCCGGCGCGTCGGCGCCCGGATAGGTGAAGCCGACATTCTCGAAACGCACCCCGTCCTCCGGCCGCGGACCCGCAAGGAGCGCGCCCTGCTGCGGCGCCACCGGCGTCTCCAGGTACTCGTACAGGGTCGACAGGTAGAGATTGTCCTCGTACATGCCGCCAATCGCCGACAGGCCCGCCGAGACCGCCGACTGACCCTGCCGGAACAGCGCGAAGTACATGGTCATCTGGCCCAGCGTGATCGCCTTGCTGACGGTGCTGAGCGCAATCCACGCGTAGGCGCCATACAGCGCGGCGGTGCCGATCAGGCCGAGCCCAAAGCCCCAGCTGTCACGGCGGATCGCCAGCGCACGATCGGCGGTATAGAGCTTGTGGAAAATCGCCCGGTAACGCTCCAGCAGACGCGGACCCGAGCCCGAACAGCTTGACCTCCTTGGCGTGGTCCTCGCGCGCCAGCACCGTCTCGAGATACATCTGCATGCGGGTCTCGGGCGAGCGCCAGCGAAACAGCCGGAAGGCGTCGCCGGAGAACTTGGTTTCCGCGACGAACGCCGGCAGGCCCGCAAGCAGCAGCACCGCCACCGCCCACGGCGAGAACTGGAACAGCAGCACCCCGTAGCTCGCCAGCGAGATCGCGTTCTGGGCCAGGCCGAAGCTGCGCATCACCAGCGACAGCGGCCGTACCGACGCCTCGCGCCGCGCGCGGGTCAGCTTGTCGTAGAACTCCGAGTCCTCGAAGTGCGACAGCTCGAGCGTCAGCGCCTTGTCGAGGATCATCACGTTGACACGCTGGCCAAGCTGGGCTCGCAGCAGCGACTGGCACAACGACAGTCCGCGCTGGGTCGCCGCCAGCGCCGCGACCAGTCCGCCCTCCATGGCGACGAACTCCAGCACCCGCAGCGTCTCGCCGGTCTCGATCGCGGCGACCACCGAGTCGACGATCAGCGCCCCCACCCAGGCGATGCCGGCCGGCAGCACGCCGGCGACCAGCGTCAACAGGGCCAGCGCCAGCGTCAGCCGCCGGTTGGTCGTCCAGACCAGGTCCAGCGCTCGCCGGCTGTAGCGGAAAACTCCGAAGAAACCACTGGACAGGGCCCCAGCGGATCCGGCGGCCGAGGGGTGACTTACCGCCATGGCGGCGGTGCGGAGCTGAGGCTGGGCATGCGCGCAATCTGGGGGTCGGCGGGGCCCGATGCAAGCCCCGGCAGCAGGTATTGACCTGGCTCAATGACCGCATGCGCGTGATACGGACACAATTCGGGCGACCGGGGCGACTAGAGTAGCGCTGGGAGGATTGGCGATGTTCACGGGACTCACCAAGGCCACGCGCCTCGACCGCGAGATGGAAACCATGCGGCACATGGTCGGGCTGTACTGCCGCGCGCATCACGCCGCTGGCGGGAACCAGCCCTGCCCAAACTGCGCCGGCTTCCTGCAGTACGCGGCCCGGCGGCTCGAGAAGTGCCCCTATGGCAACGCCAAGCCGACCTGCACAAACTGCCCGATACACTGCTACAAGCGCGAGCCACGCGAGTTCGCCCGCCAGGTGATGCGCTACTCGGGCCCGCGCATGATGCTGCGCCACCCTTATCTGGCGCTGATGCACCTGCTCGACGGTCGTCGGCGGGCCGAGCATCCGATGAACGTCCGGCGCCACGGCTGACTGCGCTGGATCTCAGCGCGCGAGTCGCGCCCGGGGGCTAGCCCTCGCCGAGATACTCCAGCACCGCCCGAGCGAACGCCTCCGGCTTCTCGTTCGCGACGAACACCCCGGCGTCGAGCGTCACTTCACGATGAGGTATGAACGCCCGGCGCAGCGCCTCCGAGCGCGCTGGCGTCGAGAACGGATCGCCCGCCGCGTAAAGCAACAGCGCCGGGCAGCGCACCCTGGGCAATCGTTCTTCCATGCGATAGGCGGCGACCGCGAAGTGGCCCTGCTCGCTCAGCTCACCCGAGCGGAACAGGTCGACCACGAAACGCTGCACCAGCGGCGGGTGCGGCAACCACTCCATCATCTTGTTCCACTTCTCCAGCAGATGACTGCCGTCCGGCGAGACGCGCCACTGCTTGAAGAACTTCGCGAGTTGCTCGCGGCCTGCCGCATCGGTGTAGACGGGTCCGGACAGCACCACGCGCTCGATCCGCTCCGGCACTGACGCGGCCAGTTCGATGGCGATGACCGCACCGGTGTGGTGACCCACAGGGATGACCCGCGCAACGCCCAGCGAGTCGAGCACTTCGATCATGACGCCGGCGTAGTCGGCGACCTCGGGCTGGCCTGGGACCGGGTCGGAACAGCCATAGCCCGGCGTGTCGACCGCGATCACCCGCCGCGAACGGGCCAGCAGCGGAATCACCTCGGCAAACTCGTCGATCGAGCGCGGCACCTGATGCATCAACAGCAGTGGCGCGCCCGGTCCGTCGCCGGCCGTGACCACGTGAACCTGCCCCATGGCGGTGTCGCAGAACAGTCGCTTCATGCGGCTCTCACCTCGGTTTCGGCGCCTCCAGCAGTTCGATCAGGTAGCCGTCCGGGTCGAAGGCGTGGAACACGCGGCCCTCGAGCGGGCGTCCGTCCGCATCGGTCCTGCTGGAGCGATAGGTGACGGGATCCTCGACGATGTTCGCGGCGGCGGCTTTCAGCCTTGCGTGCGTCGCCAGGGCATCAGGCACGTCGAACACGAAGACCATGTCGCCGAGACCTACCCGGTCGCGTGCCATCGGCCTGACGGGCGCCGGCGTGTCCTGCTCGAACGACAACAGCCCGATCTTGCCGCCCTCTCCACTCGCCGGCGCGAGGATCACCAGGCGCCAGCGCGACGAGCGGCTGTTGAGCGGGAATGCGCTGTCCGGATCGCGCTCGCCGCCCATTTCGCTTTCGACCACGAAGCCGAGCAGTGCGTAGAAGCGGGTCGAACGATCGACGTCGGCCACGGTGAGCGTGGTGCGCAAGAGCGACGCCCCCGCGCTGTCCGCCTCGACATTCGCTGAAGATCCGGCAGCCAGTATCGTCATACACGCCAGTGCCTGTAGTGACAGCGACCCTCGCACAAACCGTCGCATCGCAACACCTCCGCCGGACGGACCGGTCGATAGTGGCCCGTGACACGGCGAGGTGCCAGCACCCCGGGCAAACGCCAGCGCATCACCATGCCTGGCTGGCAGCGACCTGCCTTTAGCATTATGTCAAACTACTCGTACACCGGTCCGCGGGGGCGTGAAACAGGTCACCGCCGTGCGCGCCGGCTCGCGGCATCCTGCGCTCATGACCGATTTCGCCATGATCGTTTCCGCCTCCAATGGCGCCCTGCGCGCCGGCACCGAGGGCATCTCGCGTGGCCTCGTTCGCGCCACCGAGGCGGCCAGCAGCGTGGCCCGCGCCGCGGGTCCCGCCGAATACGCCGACGCGGCGGTGCGCATGCTCGAGGCGAAGGCCCAGGTCGGCGCTTCGGCGGCGGCCGTGCGCTCGGCCGACCGCATGCTCGGCACGCTGCTCGACGTTTTCGCCTGAAAGCGCCAGGGTTCCGCCGCTGCGCGGGCCCCCGACAGTAAGCCTAGAATAGAGGTCCCTCAGGTTCGGCCAGGGTCCATGGGCGGTGCACGCCGCGCGGAGACTCCGCGCACGCTATTCGACAAGATCTGGGACCAGCACGTCGTCAGCGAGACGGCGGGCAAGGCGTCGCTCGTCGCCATCGACCGCATTTTCCTGCACGAACGGACCGGCTCGATCGCGCTGAAGAGCCTGAAGCAGGCCGGCCGGCGCCTGATCGACCCGGCGCGCGTCTTCTGCACCATCGATCACATCGTCGACACCGTCCCCGGGCGCGGCGACGACACACGCATGCCGGGTGGCCGGGCCTTCATCACCGAGACGCGCGAGGCGGCGCTGGAGGCCGGCATTCGCCTGTTCGACGTGCGCGACCCGGACCAGGGCATCGTCCACGTGATCTCCCCGGAGCTGGGCATCGTGCTGCCGGGCCTCACGCTGGTCGCTCCCGACAGCCACACCTGCACCCAGGGCGCGCTGGGCGCGTTTGCGTGGGGCATCGGCTCGACCGAGGCGGAGCACGCGCTGGCGACCGGCACGCTGCGCCTGAACCGCCCGCGGACGATGCGGGTGCGATTCGAGGGCTCGCTCGCGCCGCGGCGTGACCGCCAAGGATCTTGCGCTGGCGCTGATCAGCCGGCACGGCTCGGCCGGCGGCAACGGCTTCGTCGTCGAGTTCGCCGGGCAGGCCGTGCGTGACCTCGAGATCGAGGCACGACTGACCCTGTGCAACATGGCAACCGAGTTCTCGGCCGTGTCGGGAATCATCGCGCCGGACGAAAAGGCTTTCGACTATCTCGCCGGCCGCCGCTACGCCCCCGAGGGCGCCATGTGGCAGCGCGCCGTCGCCGACTGGCGTCAGCTCGCCAGCGACGCATGACGCCCGCTACGACCACGAGATCGTGCTCGATGCCGACGCGATCGCGCCCATGATCAGCTGGGGCACCAGCCCGCAGCACGCCGTCGCGGTCACCAGCGCGGTTCCCGACCAGAAGACCAGCCGCACGTCCACGGAGGCGTACGAGCGGGCACTCGCTTACATGGGGCTGAGGCCCGGCCAGCAGCTGGCGGGACTGCCGATCGACGCGGCGTTCATCGGCTCCTGCACCAACAGCCGGCTGTCGGACCTCGCGCGCGCAGCAGACATCCTGGCCGGACGGCGGGTCGCGGCGGGCGTCCGGGCGATCTGCGTGCCCGGCTCCATGAGCGTGAAGCGGGCGGCCGAGGCCGAGGGGCTCGACGAGGTCTTCCGCGCAGCCGGATTCGAATGGCGCGAGTCGGGCTGCTCGATGTGCTTCTACGCGGGCGGCGAAAGCTTCGGCGCGGGCGAACGGGTGGTGTCCTCCACCAACCGCAACTTCGAGAGCCGGCAGGGCCCGGGGACGCGCACCCACATCGCCAGTCCCGAGACCGTCGCGGCAAGCGCCATCGCAGGCTGCATCGCGGACGCGCGTCCGCTGGCGGCGAGGCGCTGACCATGCAGCCTTTCAATACCCTGAGCGCCGTCGCCGCCCCGCTGTTGCGCGCCAATGTCGACACCGATGCGATCATCCCCTCGCGCGAGATGAAGACCGTGTCGAAGTCCGGCCTCGCTGACGGTCTGTTCGCGGGCTGGCGCTACACCGCGATCGGCGGGCGCGAGCCGGACCGGGACTTCGTGCTGAACCAGCCGCGCTACGCGGGTGCGCGGATACTGCTCGGCGGGGAGAACTTCGGCTGCGGCTCGAGCCGCGAGCATGCCGTGCTGGGCGCTTGCACGAGTACGGTTTCCGCGCGGTCATCGCGCCGAGCTTCGCGCCGATCTTCGAGCAGAACTGCGTGCGCAACGGCATCGTGCCGGTGCGCCTGCCGGCCGCGATCGTCGCGCGCATCGCCGCGGGCATCGACCCCGACCCGCAGAGCCGGCATGTGACCGTGAATCTCGACGCAGCAGACCGTTTCGGCGCCCGGCGTGCGCACGGTAGGATTCGAGATCGACGCCGAGTCCCGCGAAATGCTGCTCGACGGGCTGGACGCCATCGACCTGACGCTCAAGCAGCGTGCCGCCATCGACGGTTTTCATGCCGAGGACCGGAAAGCACGGCCGTGGGTCTACCTGGATGCGACCAAGGGAGCATGACGAGATGCCGATAGACATCCTGGTGAGCGAAGTCGGGCCGCGCGACGGCCTGCAGAGCATCCAGTCCATCATGCCGCTCGCGGCCAAGCACGCCTGGATCGCGGCGGAGGCCGCCGCGGGCGTGCGTGAGATCGAGGTCGGCAGCTTCGTGCCGGCGAAGCTGCTGCCCCAGCTCGCCGACACGGCCGCGGTGGTGGCCCAGGCGCGCACGCCTGCCGGGGCTGACGGTGGCGGCGCTGGTGCCCAACCTGAAGGGCGCGGAGGCGTCGATCGAGGCCGGCGTGCACAAGATCACCCTGCCGCTGTCGGTGTCCGAGACCCACAGCCTGAAGAACCTGCGGCGCACCCACGCCCAGGTGCTCGACGAGGTGCGCGCCATCGCCAGCGCTGATCCGCGGCCTGCCCGCGAGCCGGCGCCCGAAGTTCGAGGGCGGACTGTCGACGGCTTTCGGCTGCACGCTGGAAGGCGACGTGCCGGCCGACAAGGTGGTCGCGCTGGCCGAGGCCTTGATGGAAGCGGGCTGCGACGAGGTCGGTCTCTCGGACACCACCGGCTATGCCAATCCCGCCCAGGTCAAGGACCGGGTGCGGCGGGTGCGCGCGCGCGGTGGGCGAGTCGGCCTTCGCCGGCCTGCATCTGCACAACACGCGCGGGCTCGGCCTCGCCAACGTGCTGGCCGGACTCGAGGTCGGCGTCACCACCTTCGACAGTTCGCTAGGCGGCCTGGGCGGCTGTCCGTTCGCGCCGGGCGCATCCGGCAACATCGTCACCGAGGACCTGGTGTTCATGCTCGAGTCGATGGGGCTGCGGACCGGCATCGACCTGCCCGCAGCTGCTCGAGGTGCGGCGCATCGTGCACGAGGCGCTGCCGCAGGAAGAGCTCTACGGCTTCACGCCCGACGCAGGGCTGCCGCTCGGCTTCGTGCCCGCCTCCGGCCGGGCCGACGCCGCATGACGACGCCAGCCGAGGACGGCCTGCCGCTGGCGGGCATCAAGGTCGTCGAATTCACGCACATGGTGATGGGCCCCGCGGTGGGCGCCATCCTGGTCGAGCTCGGCGCGGACGTCGTGCGGGTCGAACCCATCGGTGGCGATGCGACCCGCAAGCTGCTGGGCTCCGGCGCGGGCTACTTCGCGATGTACAACCGCAACAAGCAGAGCATCTGTCTCGACCTGAAGGATCCCAAGGGACTCGAGATCGCGCGCGCGCTCGCCGGCAAGGCGGACGTCGTGGTCGAGAACTTCCGCGCCGGCGCCATGGATCGTCTCGGGCTGGGCTACGAGGATCTCGCCAGGAGCAATCCCCGGCTGATCTATTGCTCCGAGAAGGGATTCCTGGCCGGTCCGTACGAGCATCGCACCGCGCTCGACGAAGTGGCGCAGATGATGGGCGGACTCGCCTACATGACCGGCCCGCCGGGCCGGCCGCTGCGGGCCGGCAGCTCGGTGATCGACGTGGCGGGCGGCATGTTCGGCGTCATCGGCATCCTCGCCGCGCTGCAGCAGCGGCATCGCACCGGACACGGGCAGAAAGTCTCGAGTTCGCTGTTCGAGACCACCGTGTATTTCGTCGGGCAGCATATGGCGCAGATGGCCGTGACCGGCGAGGCCGCGCGGCCGATGCCCGTGCGCATCTCCGCCTGGGCGATCTACGACGTGTTCGAGACGGGCGACGGCGAACAGGTGTTCGTCGGCGTGGTGTCCGACTCGCTGTGGGAGAAGTTCTGCAAGGCATTCGAGCTCACCGAGCTCGCTGCCGACGAGCGCTACCGGAGCAACTCGCAGCGGGTGCGGGCGCGCGACACCCTGCTGCCGCAGGTGCGTGAGCTGTTCAAGCGCTACACCAAGGCCGAGCTGGTGGCCAAGCTGGAGCGTACCGGGCTGCCGTTCGCGCCGATCGGCAAACCCGAGGACATGTTCGAGGATCCCCACCTGCTGGCGAGCGGCGGACTGGGCGAAGTTACCCTCCCCGACGGCACACCGACCCAGCTGCCGCTGCTGCCGCTCGAGCTGGACGGCAAGCGCCCCACGCGCGGCGGCCGGCTGGCCCCGGCCGGCGAGCACACGGCCGCCGTGCTGGCCGGCCTGGGCTACACACCTGAAGAGATTTCCGCGCTGATCGAGAGCGGTGTGGCGGGCCCGCCCGCCTAGGCCCCGCACAGCACGGACCTGTACGGTTTCAGTACAAGTCCCTACCGACACGGCAATCCCGAGTTGATAGAACCCTGACTATCGCCCCTCGGGGCGGCGTGGCATGGGTAGCCCCCGGGATGAACCAGTACACGCCTTTCCTGCTGTATTTGCTCGCGATCCTCGGTTTTGTCGGCATTACGCTGGCCCTGAACCACGTGCTGGGCCCAAGGCCCAGGGCAACGGCACTCAAGCTCGAGCCGTTCGAATGCGGCGCCACGCCGGTCGAGACGGTCAACGTCAAGGCCGTTCCCGTCAAGTACTACGGCATCGCGGTGGTTTTCATCCTGTTCGACCTCGAGACGGTCTTCCTGTTCATCTGGGCGCTGGGCGCCGAGCCACTCAGCGGACTGATGCTCGCCATCTTCACGGCTTTCATGGCGCTGCTGCTCCTCATCATGTTCTACGTCTGGCGATCCGGGCTGCTCGAAGACCTCACCGGGAGTGCCCAATGACGGTTCCAACGGCCCGCAAGAGCGCCGCCTTCGAGTATCTGACCACCCGCAAGGACGAACTGGTCGGCTGGGCGCGCAAGTTCTCGCTGTTTCCCTACCCGTTCGTCACCGCCTGCTGCGCCATGGAGTTCATGTCGGTGAGCTCCACGCTGTACGACACCGACCGCTTCGGCGCCGCGCTGCCGCGCTTCTCGCCACGCCAGTCGGATCTGCTGATGGTGGTCGGCACCGTCACGCACAAGCAGGCCCCGGTATTGCGGCGCGTCTACGAACAGATGTGCGAGCCGAAGTGGGTGATGGCCTTCGGCGTGTGCGCCACCAGCGGCGGCTTCTACCAGAACTACGCGGCCGTGGCCGGCATCGACAAGATCATCCCCGTGGACGTCTACGTACCGGGCTGCCCGCCGCCGCCCGGAGACGGTCATCGACGGCATCATGCGGCTGCAGGACAAGATCGCGTCCAGCAGGCACCCCATCGTCAACGAGAGCTTCTGAGCGTGGCCGTCGCCGTCTTCGAGCAGATCATCCGCGACCTCGAGGCGCGCGCCACACGGGCGCACGTCGAACGTGGCGTGCTGGTGGCGCCGATCGGCCGCACAGCGCTTCTGCCGACGGTGGAACTGCTCCGGCAGCGCGGTTTCGACCTGTTCCTCGACGTCACCGCGGTCGACTGGCCCGGGCGCGCGCCGCGTTTCGACGTCGTCTGGCACTTCTACTCCACGACCCATCACGTACGCGTTCGGCTGAAGACCGCGGTCACGGAGGACGACCCCGCGGTCGATACCCTGACCGGGCTGTACGGCTCCGCGCACTACATGGAGCGCGAGTGCCATGACATGTACGGCATCGTGTTCCAGGGGAATCCGGACCTGCGGGCGTTGCTGCTGTACGAGGGCTTCGAGGGCCATCCGCTGCGCAAGGACTACCCGAAGCAGCGCGAGCAGCCGCTCGTGCCGTACCGGAGGTAGCGGCAGACCATGAACCTCGTCCTGCCCAATCCGGTCAAGCCCGCGTTCGACGAGAGTCAGGGCGGCGTGGTCGTCAACATCGGGCCTTCGCATCCGGCGACGCATGGCACGATCCAGGTGATCGCCGCGCTGGATGGCGAGAAGGTCACCCGCGTCGACGTGCACTGCGGCTACCTGCACCGGGGCTTCGAGAAGGAGTGCGAGTCCCACACCTGGCACACGCTCATTCCCTATGTCGACCGCCTCAACTACTGCTCGGCGCTGATCAACAACTTCGCCTACTGCGACGCGGTCGAGACCTTGATGGACATCGAGATCACGCCGCGCTGCCGGTACCTGCGGACCCTGCTGTCGGAATACTCGCGCGTCGCCGATCACCTGACCTGCATCGCCGCCTCGCTGATGGAGCTCGGCGCGATGACGGCCTTTCTGTACCTGGTGACCATCCGCGACTACATCTACGAGCACCTGGCCGCGGTAACCGGGGCGCGCGTCACCTATTCCTACGGGCGCATCGGCGGGCTGGCCAACGACCTGCCCGAGGGCTGGCTGGCAAGGCTCGGCGAGATCCTCGACGAATACGAGGTTTTCGTCGGGCGCGTCCACGGCCTCATGGACCGCAACCGGATATTCATCGACCGGACCCGCGGCATCGGCGTCATTTCTCCCGAGGAAGCCGTGAACTGGGGATTCACCGGTCCCGTGCTGCGCTCGACGGGCGCCGCCCGCGATCTGCGCAAGGACACTCCCTATCTCGCCTACGGCGAGCTCGATTTCAACGTGCCGGTCGGCATCCAGGGCGACAACTACGATCGCTACTACGTGCGCATGCGCGAGATGGACGAGTCCATCTACATGATCCGCCAGCTGGTGGAGCTGCTGCCCGAGGGGCCGATCAACGTCGACGATCGCCGCTGCACCCTGCCGCCCAAGCCACTCGTCTATACCGAGATCGAGTCGCTCATCAATCACTTCAAGCTGATCATGGACGGGCCGCAGGTCCCGGCCGGCGAGGCCTATGTCGCCCATGAGGCCGCCAACGGCGAACTCGGCTTCTACATCGTCAGCGATGGCAGCGGGACCCCCTGGAAGGTGCACGTGCGGAGTCCGAGCTTCGTGCACATGGGAGGCCTGCACCGGCTGCTGGAAGGCTACCAGCTCGCGGACATCATTCCGACTTTCGGCTCGATCAACATGATCGGCGGGGAGTGCGATCGGTGAAGCACCTCATCCCCGAGTTCGAGAAGCTGAAGGAGCGCCTGCCGCCGGGGCACGACGCCACGCTGATGCTGCCCTGCCTCAGGCGAATCCAGGAAGAGCGTGGCTATGTGGCCGACGAGGACATCGCCGGAATGGTCGACTATCTCGGCGTGCCGCGCATCCAGGTCGAGGAAGTGCTCAGCTTCTACTCGATGCTGCGCCGCAAGCCCATCGGCCACTGGCATCTGCAGCTCTGCCACAACGTTTCCTGCTCCATGCGCGGCGCCGACCGCCTGCTCGCGCAGCTGCGCGACCGCCTCGGCATCGAGCCCGGCCAGACGACCGCGGACGGCCGCTTCACCCTGTCCACCGTGGAATGCCTCGGCTCCTGCGGCACCGCGCCGGTGGTCATGGTCAACGAGCGCTACCACGAGCTGCTGGATCCAGAGCGTCTTGAGGAGCTGCTCAGGGAGCTCGACTCGAAATGACCGGGCGCAAGATCTTGATGGACTTCGAGGTGACGCCCGAGTCGCACACGCTCGCGGCCTACCTGGAACGCGGGGGCTACGAGGCGCTGCAGCGGGCGCTGCGGACGATGAAGCCCGCCGAGGTCACCCAGGAAATCGTCGATTCGGGCCTGCAGGGACGAGGCGGCGCCGCCTTTCCGGCAGGCCGCAAGTGGCAGGTGATCGATCCGCACGATGGCGAGCCGCATTACCTCGTCGCCAACGCCGACGAGGGCGAGCCCGGCACCTTCAAGGATCGCTGGGTGCTCGAGCACTCGCCGCACCTCCTGCTGGAGTCGATGCTGATCGCGGCCTATGCGCTGGGCTGCCGCCATACCTTCATCTACATCCGCGGTGAGTTCGACAATCCCTGGCGGCGCATTGCCGCGGCCGTCGAGGAGGCCTACGAGGCCGGCTATTTCGGGCGGAACATCCTGGGTACGGACTTCGCCTGCGACGTTTTCGTGTTCCGCGGTGCGGGCGCCTACGTCTGCGGCGAGGCCTCGTCGCTGCTCAACTCCATCGAGGGCAGCCGCGGCTATCCCCGCAACCGGCCGCCGCGCCTGACCGTGAAGGGCCTGTACCAGCGCCCGACCGTGGTCAACAACGTCGAGACGCTCTCCAATCTCGCCTGGATCATCGGGCACGGTGCGGCGGCGTTCCGCGAAATCGGCACTGCCAAGAGTCCCGGCACGAGGCTCATTTCCGTATCCGGCCACATCACCAGGCCGGGCGTGTACGAGGTCGAGCTCGGCTACCCGTGGGCGAAGTTCCTGCACGACGAATGTGGCGGCGTGAGCTGCGGCCGGGGGCTGAAGGCAGTGATCCCTGGCGGGATTTCCTCGCAGGTGCTGTCGGGCCGCGACGCCAAGGTGCTGACCGCGCACGACGTCGACACCCTGTTGCTCGAGCACGATGCGCTGTGGCAGGTCGGCTCCTCGCTCGGCTCGGGCGGCATGATCGTGATTGCGGAAGGCACCTGCATGGTGCGGCTGCTGCAGGTCATGCTGCGCTTCTACCACCATGAGTCCTGCGGGCAGTGCACCCCCTGTCGCGAGGGCATGGGCTGGCTGCATCGCATCATCGACCGGATCCTCGCGGGCAAGGGGCGCCCGGAGGACATCGACCTGCTCTATTCCATATCAAAGGCCAACGACGGCACCACCATCTGCGGCCTGGGCGACGCCGCCGGCTACGCCACGGTGGCCATGGTCGACCGGTTCCGCGACGAGTTCGACTACTGCATCGAACACAAGCGCTCGAAGTACTCGGGAAATCTCGAATGCCTGAGATCTTCATAGACGGCCGGGCCATCGAGGCCCGCGAGGACCAGACGGTGATCCAGGCGGCCAGGGCTGCCGGGATCGAGATCCCGCATTTCTGCTGGCACCCGTCGCTGTCGGTGCCGGGGAACTGCCGCATGTGCCTGGTAGAAGTCGAAGGCCGCGGCACGGACATCGCCTGCAACATGCCGGTCAAGGCCGGCATGAAGGTGCTCACCGGTTCGGATGAGGTACGCGCGCAGCGCAAGGCGATCCTGCAATTCATCACGCTGAATCATCCGGTCGACTGCGGCGTGTGCGACAAGGCCGGCGAGTGCACGCTGCAGGACTACCACTACGAATACAACGGCGCGCCGTCGACCTCGATCGACGCCAAGGTGCATTCCACCAAGTTCTACGAGCTTTCGAAGCGGATCGTGCTCGACAACGAGCGCTGCATCGTGTGCTCGCGCTGCGTGCGGTTCACCCGCGAGATATCCATGTCGAATGCGCTCGGGGTCGAGCATCGCGGCGACACCACGCTGGTCCGCCCGGCCGAGGACTGCAGCTTCGACGACGATCCCTATTCCGACAACGTGATCGACCTGTGCCCGGTCGGCGCGCTGCTGTCGCGGGACTTCATGTATCGCTCGCGCGTCTGGTACCTGCAGGCGACGCCGTCGGTCTGCCCGGGCTGCGAGCGCGGCTGCACGATCCAGGTCTGGCATCGCAAGCCAGAATGGCGGCTGAAGTCGGTCAATACCGCCACGAATGACCGGATCATGCGGATCACGCCGCTGGAGAACCCGGCGGTCAACGGCCCCTGGATCTGCAACAAGGGCCGGGACATGGCCCAGGTGCTCGAGCGGCCTCGCGCGCTCGAGCCACGGGTCGGCGGCGCGGGCGTCGAGCCGGCGGCGGCGGTCGACGCCGCGCGCCGTATGATCGGCGACGCCGGCAATGCCGTGGCGCTGGTGTCGAGCTGGGGCTCGAACGAGGAGCTCGAGGCTTTTCAACGACTGCTGGCTGATCGTTTCCGGGTGTTCGCCAAGCCGGACCAGTCCGCCGTCGCCGGCGAGCGTCTGCAGGATGACCTGCTGATCAGGCCCGACAAGAACCCCAACGGCCGTCGGGCGCGCGAGTTGTTCGGCACGGCCGCGCCGGTGCTGGACGACGGCGTGGATCTGGTGCTCGTCTGGGGCGAGGGTATCGATCCTGCACAGGTGCCGGCCGGCGCCAGGCTGATCTACCTGTCCGCCTGGACCGACGCGCTGTGCGAACGGGCAGACGTGCTGCTGCCGATCAGCCTGCAGACCGAGCGCGCCGGGCACTACACCAACTTCCAGGGCGTGATCAGCGCCTTTCAGCCCTGCTTCGCCCGTCCTCTGGGCGTGAGCGACGCCGCGGACCTGTTCGAGCGGCTCGGCGCCGGACCGGGAGCGGGCGCATGATGCAGGACCTGGTCATCCACGGCGCCTACATCGTCTTTGCGCTGGGCATGCTGATGACCTTCGGCCTGCTGCTGACCTGGGTCGAGCGCAAGCAGGCCGCGATCATGTCGGACCGGATCGGCGCCAACCGCGCCTACCTGCGTCTGCCCTTCACGCAGATCAAGCTGGTCTGGTGGGGCCTGTTCCACGGCATCGCCGATGGCCTGAAGATGCTGCTGAAGGAGGATTTCAAGCCAGACTCGTACGACCGGGTCGCCTATGCCATTGCGCCATGGGTGGTGTTCGTGCCGGTGATGCTGGTGTTCGCCGTGATACCGTTCGGCGGCACGCTGGTGCCCTCGGTGCTGTTCTCCGGCTGGCCGGCCGTGGCGGAGTGGTTTGCGGGCCGCGAGTACGCCATGCAGATCGCCCCGCTCGACGCGGGACTGCTGGTGGTCTTCGCCTTCGGCGGGCTGACCGTCATCGGCAGCATGCTGGCCGGCTGGTCATCCAACAACAAGTTCTCGATGCTCGGGGCCGTGCGCGCCGGCTCGCAGATGATCTCATACGAGCTCGTCATGGGCCTGACCGTGCTCGGCCTCATCGTGATCTATGGCACCGTCGACCTCGTCGCCATCGTGGAGCACCAGTCCGGGGTGATCCTGGGCGTGCTGCCGGCCTGGGGCATCGTCTACCAGCCGTTCGCCGCGGTGCTCTTCATCGTGGCCGCACAGGCCGAGAATCGCCGCATTCCGTTCGACCTGCCGGAGGCGGAATCCGAGCTGATCGCCGGGTTCTTCACCGAGTACAGCGCCATGAAGATGGGGCTGTTCATGTTCGCCGAGTTCATCGAGATTGCCATCATCGCGGCGCTGTTCACCACGCTGTTCCTGGGCGGCTACAACCTGCCCTACATGAACGACTCCGGCTTTACCCTGCCCGGAGGACATCATCTGGCCATGAGCCACGGCGCCGTCGTGCTCACCCAGCTCGTGGTGTTCCTGGTGAAGGTGCTGTTCCTGTGCAGCTTCCAGATCCTCGTGCGCTGGTCGTTGCCGCGGTTCCGCTATGACCAGCTGCTGGGGTTTGCCTGGCGCTTCATGCTGCCGCTGGCGCTCGCCAACCTGATCGTGACGGTCGTCGCGGTGTGGTTGATTCGCGGGGGCATCGCATGACCCGGCCCATCGATCGCCGCCGCGAGTACTGGAACGCGCCGACACTGACGCGCTGGGAACGCTTCTACCTGTTCGAAATCGTTCGCGGGCTGGCGATCACCGGAGGCGTGTTCACGCGCAACATGTGGCGCTGGATGACGGGCCGCAAGGGTGCGCTGACCACCTACTACCCCGAACAGCGGCGCAGTGACTACGCGCGCGGCAACCGCGGCAAGCACATCCTGACGCAGCGCCCTGATGGTTCGCCACAGTGCATCGCCTGCAACATGTGCGCCACGGTCTGTCCGGCCAAGGTCATCGAGATCGAGGCTCGCTTCGACCCCGACGACGCGGCCCATCCGAAGTCGCCTGCCCATTTCGCCATCGATTACTCGCGCTGCGTATTCTGCGGCATGTGCGTCGAGGCCTGCCCCGAGGACGCCATCCGGATGGTGGCGGATGTCCCGGATCTGCCCTCCACGGATCGCGACCACATGTGGCTCGAGCTCGACGAGCTCCTGAACTGGCGGCCAACCCGCGATGTCGCCAAGCCCTATCCGCCGGCCCCGCAGGCGAAAGCAGGCAAAGCGTGAACGCCAGCCCGCTCATGCTGTTCTTTTCGGCCGCGGCGGTCGCCGGTGGCGCAATGATGCTCGTGCTGCGCCAGCCGATGAGGGTCGCGCTGGCCTTGATCGCGACCATGCTGGCCCTGGCGTGCCTGTACGCGTTGCTGGCCGTGCACGTGATCGCGGTGTTCCAGGTGCTGATCTACGTCGGCGCGGTAATGGTATTCATGGTGTACGCCATCATGCTGCTGGATGCGCGCGACCGGACGCTGGTGGAGCGGTATTCCACGATGCTGGCGCCGGGAATCGCCGCCGGCGCCGTGCTGGCGGTGGTGCTGATTGCCGCGACGTCGGTGACTTCGACGTCCGGACCCGCCGCGGACACCGACTTCGGGGTCAAGGCCTTCTCCGTCGCCTTCCTGGCCGACTACTGGTTCTATTTCGAGCTCACCTCGGTACTGCTGCTCGCGGCAGTCGTGGCGACCATCGCCGTGCTCAAGGGCCAGAGGAAGACCGATGACTGAGCTGTCGCTCATGGTCGGGGTCAGCATCACGCTCTTTGCGCTGGGCCTGGTCGGCGTCATGGTCCGCCGCAACCTGCTGATCATGCTCATGTGCATGGAGCTGATGCTGAACGGCGTCAATCTCAGCCTGGTCGCCTTCGCGCGCGAGACCGGGTCCATCGAAGCCGCGGTGCTGGTGTTCCTGGTGTTCGTGGTCGCCGCGGCCGAGGTCGCCATCGCCATTCCCATCGTGCTGCTGCTGGTGCGTGCCCGGCACACGCTCGATCCCGGGGCCTTCAATGAGCTCAAAGGCTGATTCGTGAGGCACGCACTCACCCTGATCGTGCTGCTGCCGCTGCTCGGCTTCCTGCTGAACGGCCTGGTCGGCAAGCGTCTGGGGACCGGCTTCGTTTCCTTTGCGGGCTGCGGCCTGCCGCTGCTCTCCTTCGCGCTGGCCATGCAGGCGGTGTTCGGCATGGCGCATTCCGGCGAGGCCGTCGTCGAGTCGGTATTCACCTGGTCGCTGATCGGCGGGCGGGCTTTCGAGGTGAGCTTCTACCTCGACCGGCTGAGCGCCGTGATGGTGCTGATCGTGACCGGGGTCGGTTCGCTCATCCACGTCTACTCGATCGGCTACATGAAGGGTGACGCGGGTTACGCGCGCTATTTCGCCTATCTCAACCTGTTCCTGTTCTTCATGCTGCTCTTGGTGCTCGGCCGATCGCTACTGGTGCTGTTCGTGGGCTGGGAGGGCGTCGGCCTGGCGTCCTACCTGCTCATCGGCTTCTGGTTCGAGGACGCGGCGAAGGCGAGCGCCGGCAAGAAGGCGTTCATCACCAACCGGATCGGCGACGCCGGATTCCTGCTCGGGATGTTCCTGATCTATACGACGCTGGGCACGCTGGAGATGGACCGCATCAACGCCGCGTTCGCGTCCGGACCGGTGCTGGGGGTGTCTGCCAGCCTGATCGGCATCCTGCTGTTCATCGGCGCCACCGGCAAGTCCGCGCAGATCCCGCTGCACGTCTGGCTGCCGGACGCCATGGCCGGCCCCACCCCGGTGTCCGCATTGATCCACGCGGCGACCATGGTGACCGCCGGCGTCTATCTGGTCGCGCGTCTCTCCGGGGTCTATCTGCAGGCGCCGGCGGCCTCGGAGCTGGTGGCCACGATCGGCGTGCTCACCGCGTTCTTCGCCGCCACCATCGCCGTGGTGCAGACCGACATCAAGAAGGTGCTGGCCTATTCGACCATCTCGCAACTGGGCTTCATGTTCGTTGCGCTCGGCGTCGGCGCCTACGGGGTGGCGGTGTTCCACCTCTACACCCACGCGTTCTTCAAGGCCTGCCTGTTCCTCGGCGCCGGCAGCGTGATTCATGCCATGGGCGGCGAACAGGACATCCGGCGCATGGGCGGCCTGGCGAGGCGCATCCCCTGGACATTCGCCACCTTTGCGGTGGCTACCGCGGCCATCGCCGGACTGCCGCCGCTGGCGGGATTCTTCTCCAAGGATGAGATCCTCTGGTTCGCCTTCGCCAGCGAGTCGGGCGGCTCGACCCTGCTGTGGCTGACGGCCGCGCTGACGGCCCTGCTGACTGCCTTCTACATGTTCCGGCTGCTGCTGCTGACCTTCTTCGGCACGCCCAGGATGGACTCCGCGACGGCCAGCCACGTGCACGAGTCGCCGCTGTCCATGACCGGCGTACTCGTGGTGCTCGCCCTGCTGTCGGCGGTCGGCGGCATGTTCTCGATTCCGCACTACCTCGAGCCATTGCTGCCGCTACCCGAGGTGAGCGCAGCAGTGGCGCCTCTGCAGACGCCGATGGTGGTGATCTCGGTGCTGGTCGCACTGGGCGGCATCGGCCTCGCCTGGTGGTTCTTCGGTCGCGGGGATGCCCGCGCGGTTGCGGTGCGTGAGCGCCTCGCTCCCCTGCACAGGCTGCTCAGCAACAAGTACTACGTCGACGAGGTCTACGCGGCGGTGATCGGTCGGCCGCTCACCTGGCTCTCCGACCGCATTTTCCTGGGCCTGGGCGATCGCCTGCTGCTGGACGGATCACTCAACGGCCTGGCCGGCCTGGCACGACGCAGCGCCGGGCTGCTGGCGCGCATCCAGACCGGCAGCCTGCAGCGCTACCTGTGGCTCGCGGTGCTGGGCCTGGCGGCAATGGTGCTATGGAGCTGGCGCCATGTCTGAGGCCGCCATGCTCAATGCCCTGCTGTTCCTGCCACTACTGGGCGTGGCCGCCCTGCTGGCCGTGCCACGGGGCCGCGACGGGCTGGTACGCGGACTGACGCTCGTGACCACGCTGCTGCAGCTCGCGCTGGCGACTGTGCTGTTCATGGCGTTCGACCCGCTGGCGGCGGGCCTGCAGTTCCAGACCCGCCTGCCGTGGATAGCGGACTGGGGGGTCTACTACCACGTCGGACTGGATGGATTGAACCTGCTGCTGGTGCTGATGACGGCCTATCTCGGCCCGTTGGTAGTCGCCGGAGCATTCAAGGCCATCGACCGGGACGTGAAGCTCTTCTACGCGATGGTGTTGCTGCTGCAGTTCGCGATGCTCGGCACGTTCGTGGCGCAGGACCTGTTCCTGTTCTACGTCTTCTGGGAGGCAATGCTGATCCCGATGTTCCTGATCATCGGCATCTGGGGCGGCGAGCGGCGCATCTACGCCACGCTCAAGTTCGTGCTGTACACCGCCTTCGGCAGCATCCTGATGCTCGCCGCCGTGATCTACCTGGTGTTCTCGCTCAAGGACACCACGGGCATCACGTCGTTTGCCTTCACCGACCTGTATCGGCACCAGTTGCCGCTGCAGGCGCAGTCGCTGATGTTCGCCGCCTTCGCGCTGTCGTTCGCCATCAAGGTGCCGATCGTTCCGCTGCACACCTGGCTGCCGGACGCCCATGTCGAGGCGCCCACCGCCGGGTCGGTCATCCTGGCCGGCGTGATGCTGAAAATGGGTACCTACGGCTTCATGAAGCTGGGCTTCCCGCTGTTTCCCGACGCGACACGGCTGTTCACGCCGCTACTGATGTCGCTCGCGGTCATCAGCATCATCTACGGCGCGTGCCTCGCCCTGGTCCAGGAGGACATCAAGAAGATCATCGCCTACTCGTCGATCAGTCATCTCGGCTACGTGATGCTCGGACTGGTCAGCATGAACCTGCTGGGCATCCAGGGCGCCATCGTGCAGATGGTCAGCCACGGCCTCGTGTCGGGCGGACTGTTCCTGATGGTCGGCATGATCTACGAGCGCTGTCACAGCCGCGATCTCGCTGCCTACGGTGGGCTGGCCAAGCTGCTGCCGGTCTTCTCCGTGTTCTTCATGATCCTGACCCTGGCTTCCGTCGGGCTGCCGACGACCAGCGGATTCACGGGCGAGTTCCTGGTGCTGCTCGGCGCTTTCAATTCGGCCTGGCCGCTGTACGCGGCTGGCACGACCTGGCCGCTGGCGCTCAGCGCCAGCGCGGTCCTCGGCGTGGTGCTCGGGGCACTGTACATGCTGCGCCTGGCGCAGCGATTGCTGTTCGGCCCACCAAAGCTGCCGCACGGCCCGGTGGCGGATCTCGACCTGCGTGAGAAGACGATCCTCGCCGTGATAGTGGTCGCCGTGTTCGCACTGGGCCTGTTCCCGCAGCCGTTCCTGCACAAGACCGAGACCGCCGCAGAGGCGTATCAGGCGCTGCTGTCGACGAGCCGCAGTCCGGAGACCCCGCCGTGAACCTTCCTCCCCTGCTGGTCGCCATGCTGCCGGAACACCTGCTGCTGGCAGGCATCCTGGGCATCCTCGTCGCGGGGCTGGTCAGCCGCGACACGAGATATCCGCTGGCCTTCACCGTGCTGGTCGCCGCCGCGGCGGCGGCCGCTGCGTTGTGGCTGCACGTGGCGGACTACGCCGGTGCGCCGTTTCCCGGGCAGTTTTCCGTCGATCCGTCGGCGTCGCTCGCGAAAGCGGTGGTGCTGGCGCTGGCCGTGCCGGTCGTGCTGCTGTCGCGCGAGGACTTTGCCGAGGCGCGCTTCCCGGTCCTGCTGCTGTCGTCCCTGTATGGCGTTTGCCTGCTGATGTCGGCCGACAGTTTCCTGACGCTGTTTCTCGGCATCGAGCTGATGTCGCTGCCCGTCTATGTCCTGGTTCTGCTGGCCTTCACTCGTGTCCAGAGCGCTGAAGCGGCGCTGAAGTACCTTATCCTCGGTGGCGCCGGCTCGGCCACCCTGCTCCTGGGGATCGCATTCCTGCTCGGCGCCACGGGTACCTTGTCGCTGAGCGCATTCCAGCTGGCGCTGGCGACGGATGGAACGCTCGCGCGGGCGGGCATCGCGCTGGTGCTGGCCGCGTTCTTCGTCAAGGCGGCAGTCGTGCCGTTCCACACCTGGGCGCCAGACGCCTACCAGGGGGCCAGCGTCTCGGTAACCGCGTACATGGCGACGCTGGTCAAGGCCGGCGTGCTGGTCGCTGCCGTGCGCCTGCTCGGGGACACCGCCATTCCGCCGGCGGCGGCAGGGCTGGTGGCGCTGCTGCCGCTCGCCTCCATGGTGTGGGGCAATCTTGCGGCGATGCGCCAGGAGGGATTCCGCCGGCTCATCGCCTACTCGTCGATCGCGCACGCCGGCTTCCTGTTCTTCGCGCTGCTCGGGGCGCCGCCGGGAAGATTCGCGGCGGTCACGTTCTACGTCATCGCCTATGGGCTCGCCAACATCCTCGGGCTCGCCTGTCTGCCGGCCGGGGACGACGCCTCGCGCGACCGCCTCGACCAGTTGAAGGGACTGTTCGTGCGCCAGCCGTACGCCGCGGTGGGCATCGCGATCGCCATGCTGTCGCTGGCGGGCATCCCGCCGTTCCCGGGCTTCGTCGCCAAGTTCCTGGTCTTCCGCAATGTCATGGAGGCGGGCTTCACGGTCTACGCGGTCGCCGGCCTGGTCGCGAGCTATCTCGGAATCTACTTCTACCTGCGCGTCATCCAGTACATGTTCATGACCGCGGCAGGGCCGGCGCCGACGGCCGGCTTCGCGGGCCGCGGTGCGGCGCTGCTGGCAAGCGCGCTGTGTCTGGTACCAGTGCTGCTGCTGATCGTCTTTCCAGGCTGGGTGATCGATCGACTCTGATCATCGCCGCCTGCCGGTCGCGAGGCGCATCAGCCGCCGGTTCGCCCGTCCTGCACCTTCAGCTTGGCTGCGATGAATGTCGAGTGCGGCACATACAGCAGGTCGGCGATCCTGCGGATGATGTGTTCCTCGTAGCGGTGCAGGACCTCGTCGGCATACGCCACCCGCCAGAGTTCCTCGATCAGCCGGGCCTTCTGCTCCGCGCCGAAGACCTGGTTGATCTGCGACGTGAACTGGAAGAGATCGTGCGCATCTTCAGCCTGGGCCTCGGCCAGCTGCATCAGCTGCGTCGACTCCGCCCTGCCGAGACCGAACTTGCGCTGCGCCGCCTGCAGCACCGCCTGCCGCTCGGCTTCCGAGAAGTCGTCATCGCTGCGCACGACCTCCACCAGCAGCGCCGCCGCCGCGACCCGGGCACGCTCCTCGGCGGCCTGTGGGCTATCGTCCGGACGCGTCGCGATGTGCTGGTCGAAGAAGTTCCGCAGGGCTGTCAGCATGGCAAGCTCACTCGACTTGTCCTGGATCATGGCCCCGCCGGCGGAGCCGCTGTGTAGTGGACCGCCCAGGCTGGCACGGGTTCCGACGGTCTGCCGTGGGGGAAACGCCGCCGGCCGCTCGAAGTCGCTTCAGCCCTTCGCGTACCAGGCCTTCACGCCCGGGTGTTCGCGCACCGCTTCGTAGACCGCGTTGAGCTTCGGAAACGTGGAGAAAATCGTCGCCGGGATGTGGTCGACCTTGCCGCCGATGAACCAGCGCACGGCCATGTGCAGCTTGAGATCCACGACCTGGATGCCGTCGCCGGCGAAGAACGGCCCACCCGGGATGTTCTTCTCTGCCGCCGCGCCCCAGCCGGGAAGAAAGTCCGCAACCAGCGCCTCGCGTGTCGCCCTCTTCTGGTCTTCCGCCATGCGCAGCGTCGGCGAGACCGCCGCGCGCAGCGCTTCCACGTGCTCCATCATCCCTTCGTGCCTGGCAGCCTCGAAGTCATCCGCCGGATGCAACCCATGACGCCGTCCGATCAGGACGAGTATGGCGTTCGAGTGTCCAAGAGGCGGCTCTCCCGGCAAATCCAGCACGGGCAGGCTGCCATACGGCATCTGCGGCTTCATCGCCGGCCAGTCGGCCGGCTTGATCCGCACATCCTCGAAGTCGATGCCGGCCAGGTGCAGCGCCAGCCGGCACTCCTCGCCCCGACTCACCGGCGCATCGAAGTAGATCAGTCTCGGCTTGCTCATGCTCGTCGCTCCGTGGGTTGGCCGCAGCTACCGATCGAAGTCGTCGTCCAGTGACGCCGGGTCGCCGAGCGGCTCTAAATGGGTGAACACCACGACGCCCGACAGGGTCGCGCGCAGTTCCGCCTCGAGGCTTTCCAGCAGGTCGTGCCCCTGCTGCACGGTCCAGGTACCCGGCACCAGCACGTGCAGCGACACGAATCGCGTCGGTCCCGCCTGCCGGGTTCGTAACGCATGGTAGCGCACGTGCGGTCCCGTGTAGCGATCCAGCACACCCCGAATCCTGGCGAGCTCTTCCGCCGGCAATGCGCGATCCATCAGGCCGTGCACGGACTCGGTGACGATGCGTACACCGGTCCAGACGATGTTCGCCGCGACCGCGAGCGCCACCACCGGGTCGAGCCAGAGCCAGCCGGTCAGCGCTACGGCCCCGACCCCGGCCAGCACCCCCGCCGAGGTCCAGACGTCGGTGAGCAGGTGGTGCGAATTGGCCTTGAGGGTGATCGATTCGTACTGGCGCGCGGCGCGCATCAGTACGAGCGCCACCGCGAAATTGATGATCGACGCGACGACCGATACCGCGACGCCGAGCCCGAGGCGCTCCAACGGCTGCGGATGCAGCAGCCGGTCGATCGCCGCCCAGCCGATGCCGATGGCCGCCAGCAGGATCAGCCCGCCCTCGACCCCGCTCGAGAAGTACTCGGCCTTGCCGTGGCCGAAGGCGTGATCCTCGTCCGCCGGTCGTGCCGCCAGGGTCAGCATCGACAGCGCCATGAGCGCGCCGGCCAGATTGACGAAGGATTCGAGGGCGTCGGAGAGCAGGCCCACGGATCCCGTCAACCACCATGCCCCGGCCTTGAGGACGATCGTGGCCAGCGCCGCGGCGATGGACAGCCAGGCATAGCGCGCCAGCGACCCACGCTTGCTCGGATGTGGGCCGTTCGAGACCGTGTTCTTCATGGGGCGACGATATCCCAACGGGCCCCGCGCGCGAAGCGTTGACGACCAGTGTCCCTAGGTAGTCAGCGCGATGCCCGGTGTTCGCAGAGGTGAGACCATGCCGTCACGGGCGCGAGCGGGCTTCTTACCCGGTTCGTGGACCGCAATGGGCACGTCAACTGCCTGGATGAGCCCTCCCGGTCCGCCGCTCAAGCCGCCGTAGACACCTCTGTCAGGCTGAGGAGGCGGCGGATTCTCTTCTATGTCATATCGCTGTACCTGGAACAGGACAGCGCGTTGCCCATGTCGAGCGGCTGGGTGCTGGCGTTGGCTCGTCCGCGGCCGGCCGCCTGGGGAAACCGGGAGGTAAGGCAATGAGTCGTTTTTCAAGAAACCTCGCATTGATGCTCGTACTGATGACCGCATCGGGGTTCGCCGTGGCACAGAGCCATGGCGGCGGCGGTGGAGGCGGCGGAGGCGGCAGCGCTTCGGGCTGCGGCGACGTGTTCGGCGACCTGGTGCACATCAAGCGCCACCCGGTCACCGGGCAACCGATCCTGCAGAAGCGCTGGATCGAGGAGAAGGGCGTCGAGGGCTGGGGCTACTGCCCCATTCCAGTCGACGCCACCGGCCAGGAAATTCCGTTCAAGGAGGACCTCAGTTGTGATCCGGTCGATGCCGACGCCGTCGTCGAAGTGGACTACTTCGGTCGGCTCAGTGGTGGCCGCACCAAGGAGCGCAACGGCCGGATGCACTTCGACGAGGTGATTTCCTCCATCAAGGACCCGGCCGTCGGGCGTGTCGGACAGGATGAAACGGGCCGCATGCACCTCGGATATGACTGCGCCCCGAACACCGACGGCAACCTGCGTTGCGGCAGCTGGCGGGTGATCGACTCGCCGATGGAGAACCTGGCGCTCTACGCGCGCCTGATGAAGTACGGGCACCTGCAGACCGACCCCGCCGAAGTCGACACGTTCGCGCACGGCGACCCGGAAAGCGGCACGCAATATCATCCGGCGCTGAGCGCATCGGACTATGCCAAGTTCGACGGTGGCATGCGCCATCTCCTGCCGCGGGGCGAAGACTCGATGAGCCCGGCAGACACCTGCTTCGGTGTCGGCGGCGGTTTCAACCCCGGCTGTGCGCAGGGCGAGCGGCTTGGCAGCCGTGACTTTGTCCGCGCAGGTTCGTTCATGGCCGGCGCAGCCAGCAAGACCGGGATCATCACGGTCGACCTGGTGCAGTACCTGAACCGCATCCTCAAGATCACGCTCGATACGGAAATCTCCACGGCAAACGTGCTGACGCTGCCCGCACTGATCCGCGACTGCGGCGGCGGACCGGCGCTCGACTATCTGCCCGCGGAGCAGTGCTCGATCAGCCCGGCGGCGGCCGGGCTGCCCGCACCGGCTGACGAGCGTTTCGTGAACTTCCGGGCAACCAGCTACCAGCGCGGCGCATGGCGCGACCGGAGACTGTACGTGCTCAAGCCGATCGCCGGCACGACTCGCTGGCAGGAAGTTCGCGATGTCAGCTTGATGGACTGGCTGAGCGATCAGAACGGACCGCAGCCCGCTCCGTTGACGGGCATCGACGGCTTCGTGCTCGCGACTTCGGATGGCCTGCGCACGATCGAGTTCGTGCACAACTATGCGATCCCGGAAGACCTCTGGGATTTCGTGCCAGACGAGCTGCCGTGAGCATCCCCGGGGCGGGACCGATACCCCGGTCCCGCCCCCTTCTCACCCCGCAGACTGCGCACGACGGCGCCTGAGCGCCTCGAACACCACGTCCCCCGGGTAGGCGCGAAAGCCGGGGCGCGCATCGAACCACAGCGCCTTGGACGCGGGCGGGTCACCGAAACAAGGCCAGTACAACCCGGTCCCGGCACCCGGATCGCCGGACCGTGCGAAGGCAACCCATGCCTCCTGCATGACCTCCGACAGTTCGCGTTCCTCGCCCTCAGCCCGCTCGTCCAGGTTGCCGAAGACGTACGGAATCTCGTAGGTGTGGTTGGCGAGCTGGTGGGGGCTGGCGAGCCGACGCGGGACGTGCGCGAAGTGGTAGACCCAGACCGGCCGCCCGAGCGCGGCGAGCTGGCGCGCCATCTCGTACGCCGGCTCGAGGAATATCATGTTGGTGAACAGCCGCTCGAGACCGCGCCATGCGCCCCGCCGCGTCAGCGGCGAGTGCATCCGGAACAGGGCCAGCGCGTCGCGTCCCAGAATCGCGGGCGCCATCCCCGCGTACATCATGGGTCGCGCCTTGAAGCTGCCGACCAGCGCATTCGCCTCGTTGGCGTTGTGGCCGATCAGCAGCGGCACGTCGGCGGTCTCCGCCGAGAGGTCCTGGCCGACCGTACGCGGCAACAGCCTGTCGTCGGCCGCGGGCCACCAGCGCATCGCGGTATTGGATCCGCGCAGTCTTGCGTCGCCGGCCGCGACGACCTCCGCCGCGGGCAGTGCGCGCAGCGCTGCCACGGAGCCGGCACCGAGCCGGGCCTGTACCGCCCGTCCGAGCTTCAGCCGCTCGGGGTAAGTGTTGGCGAGCGTGCCCGGCCCGCGCAGGGCCGAGGACACGAATCCGCCGCTTTGCTGGATGGCCCGATGAAACAGCCCGCGCGCGCGCGGGCACTCCAGCAGGCACCGAACGCTGCCGGCGCCGGCGGACTGGCCGAACAGCGTGACGCACCCCGGATCGCCGCCGAAGCGGCTGATGTTGTCCCGCACCCACTCCAGCGCCGCAATCTGGTCGAGCAGGCCGTAGTTGCCGCTGGTGCCGAAGGGCGACTCGGACTCGAGTTCGGCGTGCGCCAGGAAGCCGAGCGCGCCCAGGCGGTAGTTGAGCGTGACGACCACGACGCCCTTGCGCGCCAGGGCAGCGCCGTCGTACCAGCTCTCGGAGCCCGAGCCGTTGCGGAAGGCGCCACCGTGCAGCCACACCATCACCGGGCGTCGTCCCGCGGTGCCGGTGGTCCACACGTTCAAATACAGGCAGTCCTCGTGCTGCCGGGCCGCCCGGTCGTCGGACACGCGCGTTGCAGGGGTCGGTTGCGGCTGCGGGCAGCTCGGCCCGAAATCGAGCGCCTCCCGCTCCCCGTCCCACGGCTCCACGGGTTCCGGCGCCCGCCAGCGCAGCGCGCCGAGCGGCGGCGACGCATACGGCACCCCGAGGAAGCGCAGCAATCCGGCCCTCGACTCGCCCACGAGCCGGCCCGCGTCGAGCGCCACCACTGCTCTTTCGCTGGTCATGATTTCCCGCCGGCCATGCAGATCCGCCCCCATCGCGTCCGCGGATCCTAGCCAATTGCCGCGGCGCGCGCGCCCGTAGGGCCCGCAAGGCATGGCATCATCCCCCGCTGGCACGACCCGCCAAGAGGGAATGCTCCTGGACATCAAGCCGCTCACCCTGCTGCTGGGCCCCGTTTCCGGGGCCATGCTCGGGCTCGGACTGGCGGCCGCGGGCGTCGACCAGAAGATCTGCTGGACCGCGGCGATCACCCTGAACACCGCGGTCTGGTGGATATTCGAGAGCATCCCGATCCCGGCGGCTTCGCTGCTGCCGTTCGCCGCATTTCCGCTGGCGGGCGTGCTCACCCATCAGCAGGCTTCGGCCGCGCTGGGCAATCCGGTCATCCTGCTGCTGTTCGGGGCGTTCGTTCTCTCCAAGGCCATCGAGAAGTCGGCGGTGCACGAACGCTTCGCGCTCGCGATGATCCGCGTGGTCGGCGGGCGCGGCGGCGCCGGGCTGGTCCTCGCGTTCATGATCACCGCCGCCACCATCTCGATGTGGATTTCGAACTCGGCGACCGTGGTAATGCTGACGCCGATGGCGATCGCATTGCTGGCGCGCAGCAACGATCCGCGCCTGGCCGTTCCGCTGCTACTGGGTATCGCCTATGGCGCCTCGGTCGGCGGCACCGGCACGCTGATCGGCACGCCGCCCAACGTGATCTTTGCCGGCGTCTACCTGCAGGCGACCGGCGAGGAATTCGGCTTCCTGCGCTGGATGAAGACCGGCCTGCCCGTCGTGCTGCTGGCGATTCCGATCATGGCGCTGTGGCTGACCCGCAATCTGGCGGGCGCGCAACCGATCACGCCCGGCGAGCCCGGCCCCTGGCGGGCCCCGGAGGCACGGGTGCTGATCGTGTTCGGTTTGACGATACTGGCCTGGATCACGCGTTCCGAGCCGTTCGGCGGCTGGTCGGGCTGGCTTGACATCGCGTCGATCGACGACTCGACCGTCGCGCTGGCCGCGGTCGTGGTGATGTTTCTGGTGCCCGACGGCCAGGGGGGCCGCCTGCTCGACTGGGACACGGCCGTCTCGATTCCCTGGGGCATGCTGCTGCTGTTCGCCGGCGGCATCTGCATCGCCGCGGCATTCACCGCGAGCGGTTTGTCGACGCTGATCGGCAACGGACTGGCCGGCCTGTCGGCGTTGCCGGTGCTGGTGCTGATCCTGGTGATCTGCCTCGCCGTGACCTTCCTGACGGAGATGACCTCAAACACCGCGACCGCGACGCTGCTCATGCCGGTGCTGGCGGCCGCCGCCCTCGGGACCGGGATCGCCCCCGAACTGCTGATGATTCCCGCGGCCATCTCGGCGTCGTGTGCGTTCATGCTGCCGGTGGCCACGGCGCCCAACGCCATCGTCTACGCGACCGGACGCCTGACCATCGCACGCATGGCCCGCGAGGGGCTGGTGCTGAATATCCTGGTGGCGCTGGTGGTGACGGCAGTCAGCTATTTTTCTCTGGGCCGGTGATCCGCCGGTCCAGAGCCGCAGCTCCGATCTGCGCCGAGCGCTATGGACTTGGACTGCCAGCGGGGACATGATCCGCCGGTTCCCGTGTCAAGCCGTCCCAAGCCGATGCTGCCCGTCAAGATCCGCCTCCCCATCAAGATGCTCGCGCAACCCACCGAGGTGACCTGCGGGCCGACCTGCCTGCAGGCGATCTACGACTACTGGGGAGCCAGCGACACGCTGGACGAAGTCATCGGGCGAACGCACACGCTCGAGCACGGCGGCACGCTGGCGGTCTACCTGGCAATCGACGCCCTGAAGGCCGGCTACGGCGCCACGGTCTACACCTACAATCTGAACATGTTCGATCCCACCTGGTTCAGGCCCGGGGTCGATCTCGCAGCCAAGCTGGCCGCACAACGACTGGTCAAGGCCGATAAACGCCTGAGCGATGCCACCGACGGCTTCCTGGAGTTCCTGGAGCTGGGCGGACGCCTGCGCTTCACGGATCTGTCGCGCACGCTCATCCGTGGCCTGCTGCGCCGGCGCTTGCCCATCCTGACGGGCCTGTCGTCCACCTACCTGTACCGGGCGTCCCGGGAATACGGCCCCACTGACGAGGCGGACGATCTGCGCGGCGAGCCCGCCGGACACTTCGTCGTGCTTTCCGGGTACGACCGGCGCGAGACATCGGTGCAGATCGCAGACCCCTACGATCCGCATCCACACGGCCCGAACCGCCGCTACTGGATCAACATCGACCGCGTCATCGGGGCGATCCTGCTCGGCGTCGTGACCTACGACGCCAACCTGCTGGTGATCAGCCCCGCCCGCACCACCCGCACCCCCGGCTGACAAAGCAAGCATGCAGATACTCATCGTCGTCGATGATCCGAACGAGTGGCCGCTGCACATTCCCGGCGTGACGGTCGTCGCGGCGCGTGCCTACCTGACCGAACCGAGCTACGCCGAGGGCCGCTCGGTGCGGGTTTTCAACCTGTGCAGGTCGTACCGCTACCAGAGCCTCGGGTACTACGTGTCGCTGCTGGCCGAGGCGCGCTCGCACAAGCCGCTGCCGCGAACCACCACGATCGAGGACCTGAAGTCGCGGCATCTGGCGCGGTTCCTGACCGAGGAGCTGGATGACGCGATCCAGCGGGCCTTGCTGCCGATCAAGTCGGACAGCTTCGACCTCAGCATCTACTTCGGCCGCAACCTCGCCCACCGCTACGACTCGCTGTGCCAGCAGCTGTTCCGCCAGATTCCGGCGCCCATGCTCAAGGTGACCTTCGAGAAGCTGCCCAGCCGCTGGCGCATCCGGGCGGTACGCCCGATCGCCGCCAGCGATGTGCCCGATGCGCATCGCGACTTCGTCGTCGAAGCCGCGACCGCCTACTTCCAGGGCCGCTATCGACACGCCCGCAAGCGCGTGGAGCCGCGTTTCTCCATGGCGATCCTCACCAACCCGGAGGATCCGGAAGGACCGTCCGACGCGAAGGCACTGGCCAAGTTCGAGGCGGCCGCCGAGTCGCTCGGCTTCGAGGTCGAATTCATCACGCAGGACGACCGTGGCCGGCTGGCCGAGTTCGATGCGCTGTTCGTGCGCGACACGACCTCGGTGAACCACTACACCTATCGCTTCGCGCGGCGCGCCTCGGCCGACGGCCTGGTGGTGATCGACGACCCCGAGTCGATCCTGAAGTGCACCAACAAGGTCTATCTCGCCGAGCTGCTGGCGCGGCATAACGTGCCCACGCCGCGCACGCTCATGGTGCATCGTGGCAACGTCGAACAGATCCTGCCGACGCTCGGCCTGCCCTGCGTGCTGAAGCAACCCGACAGCGCCTTTTCCCTCGGCGTCGTCAAGGCCGAGACCGAGGAGGAACTGCGCACGCTGGTGCCGGAGCTGCTGGCACGCTCAGAGCTGATCGTCGCGCAGGAGTTGCTGCCGACCGAGTTCGACTGGCGGGTCGGCATCCTCGATCGTCGCGTGCTGTTCGTGTGCAAGTACTTCATGGCGCCGGGACACTGGCAGATCATCAGCCGCAAGCAGGGCAAGGAGCCCACCGAGGGGCCCTGGGAGGCGCTCTCGGTGGGTGAGGCGCCGGACGACGTCCTCAAGGTGGCGCTCAAGGCCGCCAACCTGATCGGCGACGGGCTGTACGGCGTCGATCTCAAGCAGATCGGCAGTCGCGTCTGCGTGATCGAGGTGAACGACAACCCGAGCGTCGACTCCGGCGTCGAGGATGGCGTGCTCAAGGACGCGCTGTACCGCGAAATCATGGGAACGTTCCTGCGGCGCGTCGAGGAGCGCAAGCGAGGCGATCCGCGATGAGCGCTCCGCGGCGTTCCGTATTCACCGCCTGTGGCATCGAGCTCGAGTACATGATCGTCGACCGCGAGACGCTCGACGTGCGCCCGATCGCCGACCAGGTGCTGCGCGCCAGCGACGGGCTGCCGGTCAACGACATCGAGCGCGGCGACTACGGCTGGTCGAACGAGCTGGTCGCCCATGTGCTCGAGATCAAGAACGACAACCCGGACCTGCCGGTCGCCGCGCTGGTCGCGGGCTTCGCGGCGGAGATCGGCGAGGTCAACCGGCGGCTGGAACCACTCGGCGCGCAACTGATGCCGAGCGCCATGCATCCGTGGATGGATCCGCGGCTCGAGACCCGGCTGTGGCCGCACGACTACGCCGACATCTATCGCAGCTACGACCGGATCTTCGACTGTCGCCGGCACGGCTGGTCGAACCTGCAGAGCATGCACGTCAATCTGCCGTTTGCCGGTGACGCCGAATTCGTCCGGCTGCACGAGGCGATCAGGCTGGTGCTGCCGCTGCTGCCGGCACTGGCCGCGAGCTCGCCGCTCGCCGAGGGGCGTCGTGCCAGCGCGCTGGATTTCCGCATGGTCTGCTACCGCACCAACTCCGCGCGCATGCCGTCCATGACCGGCGAGCTCGTGCCGGAGTCCGTCTCCGGCAGGAGCGACTACCAGTCGCGGATTCTTGCTCCGATCCATCGGGACATCCGGCCGCTGGATCCCGAGGGCGTGATGGACGGCGAGTGGCTGAACGCGCGCGGCGCGATCGCGCGCTTCGATCGCGACGCCATCGAGATCCGCGTGATCGACACCCAGGAACGCCCGCGGGCCGATCTCGCGATTGCGGCGGCCACCATCGCCGTGGTGCGCGCCTGCTACGAGGGGACGCTGGCCGCCGGTGCCGAGCCGGCCCCGCTGCCCCCGGCGCGCCTGGCGATGATCCTCGACGACTGCGCGCGCGAGGGCGAGGCGGCGCTGATCAGCGACGCCGGTTTCCTGGCGTGCTTCGGCGTGGCGGGTCCGTGCCAAGCCGGCGATGTCTGGCGGCAGCTGCTCGAGCGCACGCTCTATGCCGACGCCGGTTCGCGCGCGCTGTGGAGCGAACCGCTCGAGCTGATACTCACGCACGGCACGCTGGCGCGGCGCATCCTGACGGCCCTGGGGAGTTCGACCGAGCACGGCAGGATCGAGGCCGTCTACCGCAGGCTGTGCGAATGCCTTGCCGGCGACGAGCCCTTCATCGGCGAATCCTGATGGGCAGCCCGGCACGTCCGGCCAGCCGCCGCACCGTCTTTCTGGTCAGCTGCGAACACGGCGGCAACCGCGTGCCGGCGGCTTACCGCCAGCTGTTCCGGGGCCAGCGCGCGCTGCTCGACAGCCATCGTGGCTTCGATCACGGCGCGCTGCTCATGGCGCGACGCCTCGCCCGGGATCTCGGCGCCCGGCTGGAGGTGGCGAAGACCACGCGGCTGCTGGTCGACCTGAACCGCTCGACGCATCACCCGCGCTTTCGCTCGAGGGCCACCGCGACGCTTTCCGCCGATGAGCACGGCAGGCTGCTGCAGCGCCACTACTACCCGTACCGCAGGCGCATCGAGGCGTGGATCGCCGGGCAGCTCGCGCAGGGCAGACGCGTCGTTCACATCTCTTCGCACAGCTTCACGCCGGTGATGAGGGGGCAGCGGCGCAACGCGGACATTGGCCTTCTCTACGATCCCGGCAGAAGCCAGGAGCGTGCGCTCGCCATGCGGCTGCGCCAGTCCTTGCTGACGGCAAATCCCCGGCTTCGCGTTCGCCGCAACTACCCCTACCTCGGTACCGCTGACGGCCTGACGACCGCCATGCGCCGGCGCTTTCCGGACGGTCGCTACGCGGGCATCGAACTGGAGGTCAGTCAGCGTTACCCGCGCTCGGGCGGCAGGGCCTGGTCGGCGCTGCGTCGCGACGTTTCGTCCGCCTTCTCCGCCGCGCTTGGGGTGCTGCCGGGCGGACCTGCCCACGCCGGCACGGCCTCGGCACCGCCGCGCCGGCGGCGGATATCCAGCCAGAGGTTGTAGCTGGCGACGAACGCCGGGAACAGGTTCGACAGGATGCCGACCGAGTCATTCTTGCCGAACGTGAAGTAGGCCAGCAGCATCATGCTGCCGCTGATGCTCATGTACCAGAAGGCGCGCGGCAGCACCGGCCGGCGATGCATCTTCGAATAGATGAGCTGCACGACCCAGCGCCCCGAGAACATCAGCACGCCTGCATAGCCAACCAGCTTCCAGGGAGTGACGACGACGCCCAGCACTTCGGCGATGACCGTATTCACGCTGCACACTCTCCGCGTTGCCTGAAAGCCGATTGTCGCAGGAAGCCGCGGCCCGCGCAGGCCATGGTAGATTCCCCGTCCACGGCATGCCCCATACCGCATGCGGCTGCCGCGGGCCCGAGGACCCGCCCGCCATGCGCGAATCCAACCTGCGTGACGTCCTGCTCGTCCAGGCCATCGAGGAAGCCGATCTCGAGGGCACGGTGCTGCCGCGCGCCGACCGGGAACAGTCGACCCGGGCGGCGCTGCGCGACACGCCGCTCGGACCCGAGGACTTCCAGGACGGTCGCGCCAGCCCGCGCGCCCTGGCCACCCTCGCCGCTCGGGCCGCGGCGCTGCGCGGGCGCCTCGTCGCGCGCTTTCCCGTCATCGAGCGCGTCATGCGCGGCGCATACGCGGTCGGCTGGCTGGATGCCGCCATGATCTTCCTTGCACTGTTGCTGGGCTTCTCGATGTCGGCCATCGATGCCGGACGGCGCATCAACATCCTGGCGTTCCCGCTGCTCGGTCTGGTTGTATGGAATGTGCTGGTGCTCGTCGCGCTCGGCCTCGGCCGACTGCGTCGCGCGCGGGGCCGGCCGGTTTCCCCTTCGCGCGGCGCCTCCTGGTACCGTCGTGTGGCCGGATCCGGTATCCGCAGGCTGATCACCCGGTCGGCCGGCTACCATGCGACACTCGCCACGGCGCTGGGCAGTTTTGCCGGCAGCTGGGGCGAGACGGGCTCGCGGCTGCTGCTCGCCCGCGCGCAGCGGCTGTTTCATGCCGCGGCGGCGATGGTCGCCATCGGTCTGGTCGTCGGCCTCTACCTCAGGGGCGTCGTCTTCCAGTTCGACGCCGGCTGGGAGAGCACATTCCTGGGGCCGGAGCAGGTGCAGCCGATTCTCCGGTTCCTTTACGGCCCCGCGGCGGCGATTACCGGGCTGCGACTGCCCGCCACGCTCGCCGAGACCGCGGCGCTGCGCTGGACCGGCAGCGGCAGCGGGGTCGATGCGGCGGCCTGGATTCATCTGCTGGCTGTGACCGCGCTGCTGTTCATAGTCGTGCCGAGGGCGGCGGCCGCGCTGCTCGCTCATGTTTCGCTGAAGCGTCTCGAGACTGCGGCAGCGATACCCGTATCGACCCTGGCCTATGCACGCCGCACGCTCGGCGGTGCCGCCGGCGTGCCGGGCTTCGGCATCTGCGCCGTCACGCCCTATGCCGCGGATCCCTCGCCTGGCGCGCGCCGGGCGCTGGAGGCGCTGGTCGCGGCGGCGCTGGGAGAGGCCACGACCGTGGACCTGCGCGGGGTGGTCCGCTACGGGGAAGAAGACGCCTGGCTCGAGTCGCTCGATTCGGGCGCGGGCCGCGTCGCCGACTGCCATCTGCTGTTGTTCAATCTCGCGGCGACGCCCGAGTCCGAAAACCACGGCGCAATGCTTGCGGGAGCGCGCGACTGGCTCACCCGCTCAAACCGCGCCGGCCAGCTGCTGGTGCTCATCGACGAGACCGACTACCTCAGGCGATTCGGTACGGACCCAGGCATGCTCGGCAGGATCGATGAGCGGCGCCGCCTGTGGCGCAAGTTCGTCGCGGACCATGGCCTGACTGCGCTCATCGTTCGCCTCGACGAAGCCGGAGCGGACGTCGCGCCGGAGCAGGTGGCAGCGGCCCGCGCCGCACTGTGGACCGCGGGGCAGGACGCATGAGCGGGCAGCCGGTCACCATCAACGTCAGCCTGATCTCACACACCAACGTTGGCAAGACCACGCTGGCCCGCACGCTGCTGCGCCGCGACGTCGGCGAAGTCCGCGACGCGGCCCACGTCACGGAGGAGAACGCCGGGTTCGAGCTGGCGACCAGCGCGGCGGGCGACGTGCTGCGGCTGTGGGACACGCCCGGCTTCGGCGACAGCGCACGCCTGCTCGCGCGGCTGCGCCAGCGCGGCAACCCGATAGGCTGGCTGCTCTCACAGGTCTGGGATCGCTTCGTCGACCGCCCGTTTCACAGCAGCCAGCAGGCGGTGCTCAACGTGCGCGAACAGGCCGACGTCGTGCTGTACCTGGTGAACGCCGCGGAGGAGCCGGCTCAGGCCGCCTACGTCGAGGCCGAGATGCGGGTCCTCGAGTGGGTCGGCAAGCCCATCATCCTGCTGCTCAATCAGCTGGGACCGCCGCGAGGCGCCGGTCAGGATGCGGCCGAGGTCGAACGCTGGCGTGAGCAGTTCGCCCATCACCGGCTGATCAGCGATGTGCTGCCCTTCGACGCCTTTGCGCGCTGCTGGGTGCAGGAAGACATCCTCCTCGGACGGGTCGCCGCGGTGCTGGATCCGGGACTCGCGGACGGATTCCTGCGCCTGCGCCAGGCCTGGAGCGAACGAAACCTGGAGACCTTCCGGCAATCGATGGCGTCGCTCGCCGCGCAGCTGGCGCTCGCCGCCTGCGACCGCGAACCCGTCTCACCGGGTGGTGTCGCCGACTCGGCGAAAGGCTGGATCTCGAGGCTCGCCGGGCAGGCATCGGTCGACCCTGCGCTCGCCCGAGCGATGGAGCGTCTTGCCGTCAGGCTGGGCGAACAGGTGAGCCAGACGACCGACCAGCTGCTCGCGCTGCACGGCCTCTCCGGACACTCCTCCGCGGAGATCCTGCAGAGGGTCGGCGGACAGTATGCTGTGCGGGAGGCCGCCGATGTCCGCAAGATGGGACTGCTCGGAGGCGCCCTGTCCGGCGCCATTGGCGGACTGGCGGCGGATCTCGCCGCGGGCGGACTCACGCTCGGAGCCGGCGCTCTCATTGGCGCCGTGCTCGGCGCGGCGGGCGGCAGCGGGCTCGCGCGCGCCTACAATCTCGCCTCGGGGACTGACAGCACCACGGTGCGCTGGTCGGCAGCCTTCATGCAGGATCGCGTCAAGGCTGCCATCCTGCGCTACCTCGCGGTCGCCCACTTCGGGCGCGGTCGTGGCGACTACGTCGCCAGCGAGTACCCGGCGTTCTGGCACGACGCGGTCGTCCGCGAGGTCGACGCGAGACGGGCCGGCCTCGAGCCGATCTGGCGGGAGGCGGCCAACGCGCCGGTCACCGAGCAAGTGTCCGGGCGACTTCGACCACAGCTGGAGGCGATGACGGCCGCGCTGCTGGCGCAGCTCTATCCCGACGCCGCGCAACTGTTGCGGCACGACGGCAGCCTGCCGCCAGAGCCGGCCACGAACCGAGGCAGGCCCTGAAGCCGGCCCCGGTCCGCGGCGGCAAGCGCCTGATCTGCCTGAAAAATCCGCCAGCTCGGGTTGCAATCCGCCGTGGCATATTTCATAAAGTCGTCGTGAGCCTGCGCTAGCGTGGGTGCAGTGCCGCCGGCGCGCCCGGCCCATCCGGAGATCCCACGCCGATGCCCATGTCCGCCGCCCTTTCGTCCCGCACGCGTGCACACGACGGACCCGCGCTCGCCGCGCGCTTCGCCGCCGTGCGGGCGGAATCCTGCCGGATCGCCGCGGCCGTCAGCGCCGAAGACTGCGCCGCACAGAGCATGCCGGATGCAAGCCCGCTGAAGTGGCACCTCGCCCACACGAGCTGGTTCTTCGAACGCTTCCTGCTGCGCGAGCAAGTCGCCGACTACCCGGTGTTCGATCCGCACTACGAGTATCTCTTCAATTCCTATTACGACAGTGTCGGTCCGCGTCACGCCCGGGCCGAACGCGGACTCCTGACACGCCCGCCGCTCGCCGAGGTGCTGCGCTATCGATCGCACGTCGACGCCTGGATGTTGCGTTTGCTGGATACCCTCGAACCCGGCACCGCCGCCGCCGATCTCGTCGAGCTCGGCATCAACCACGAGCAGCAGCATCAGGAGTTGATGTTCACGGACATCAAGCACCTGCTGTCGCGCAATCCGCTGGAGCCGGCCTATCGGAGGGACCTGGCAGCAGTGCCGGCATCCCGCTCCAGCCTGCGCTGGATCGGTGTCGAAGGCGGCCTCAGCGAGATCGGCGCCGAGCCCGCCGCCGGGTTCTGCTTCGACAACGAACTGCCGCGCCATCGCGTCTGGCTCGAGCCGTTTCAGCTGGCGAGCCGCGCCGTGACCAACGGCGAATATCGCGAGTTCGTCGCTCGCCGACGGCTACGGCGAGCCCCGGCACTGGCTCGCCGACGGCTGGGCCTCGGTCCAGCGGGAGGGCTGGAGCCGCCCGCTGTACTGGTCGGAGGAACTGGACTCGGAGTTCACTCTTGGCGGGCGCCGCGCGCTGGACCCGGCGGCCCCGGTGTGCCACGTCAGCTACTACGAGGCGGAGGCGTTCGCGCGCTGGGCCGGCGCGCGCCTGCCCACCGAAGCGGAGTGGGAATGCGTGGCGGCGACGATGCCGCGAGCCGGCAATTTCGCCGACAGTGACCTGCTCCATCCCGCCCCTGCACAGGATGCATCAGTTGCAGCTGTTCGGCGACGTGTGGGAATGGACCGCGTCCGCGTACTCCGCCTATCCCGGCTTCCGGGCCGCCGCGGGCGCGGTCGGTGAGTACAACGGCAAGTTCATGTGCAATCAGCTGGTGTTGCGCGGCGGATCCTGCGCCACGCCTGCAGGTCACGCTCGCGCGACCTACCGCAATTTCTTCTACCCACAGTCACGCTGGCAGTTCATGGGGCTGCGGCTCGCCAAGGATGGGCCGCGATGAAGCACGAGAATCTCGCGCTGGACACCACGACGGACTCCGAGGCCGGGCAGGCCCGGCTCGAGGAGGTCGTCGCCGGCCTGCGCGAAAGGCCGATGCGGCTGTCACCGATATGGTTCTACGATGAGCGCGGCTCGCAGCTGTTCGAGCGGATCTGCGAGCTCCAGGAGTACTACCCGACGCGGACCGAGCTCGGCATCATGGCCGCCCACGCCCACGAGATGGCCGAAGCGCTCGGTCCGCACGTAGCGCTGGTCGAGCCGGGCTCCGGCGCCAGCCTGAAGACCCGCCGCCTGCTCGACGCGCTCGACCGCCCCGCCTGCTACGTGCCCGTGGACATCTCGCGCGAGCACCTGCTCAACGCCGCCAAACGCCTGAAGCGCGACTATCCCGGACTGGAAGTGCTGCCGGTCTGCGGTGACTTCAGCCGCTCGCTGGACGTGCCGGACTCCCGCCGCAAACGGGCACGCCGGCGCGTGGTCTACTTTCCGGGCTCGACCATCGGCAACTTCGCCAATGACCAGGCCGTCCAGCTGCTCGAGCGCATGCGTTTTGCCGCCGGTCCCGAGGGCGCGGTCCTGCTGGGGATCGACCGCGTCAAGCCGGCCCCGATCCTGGAGCGGGCCTACGACGACGCCTCCGGGGTCACCGCGGCATTCAACCTCAACGCGCTCCGGCACCTGAATCGCGAACTCGGCACGCAGTTCGACCTGGCGGCGTTCAGGCATCGCGCGCCCTGGGTGGCCGAGCACAGCCGCATCGAGATGCACCTCGTTGCAACGCGCGACCAGCACTTCCGGGTGGCGGGGGAAGCGTTCCACATCGCCCGCGACAACTACCTGCTGACCGAGTACTCGCACAAGTACACCGTGGAGGCGGCCGCCAGACTGGCCGCGGCGGCCGGTCTCGATGTCCGGCGCGTCTGGTCCGACCCGCAGGACTGGTTCAGCGTGCTGCTGCTCGAACCGCTCTGAGCTGAAGGCCGCGCGACGCGCGCTTGCCAGCGGGCCCAGCGTATGCCAAAAGGTCTGCGATGTTCGTCGCCTACCTAGGCCTGCTGCTCGCCCTGGCCCTACTCATCGGCCTGGCGCTGCGTGGGACCAACATCATCCTGGCCTCGCTCCTGGCCACGCTGGTCGTGGTGCTGTCGAACGGCCTCGATCCGGTCACGGCCTTTACCACTACCTGGACCAGCGGACCGCTGGGAGCGTTCAGCTTCGCGGGGCGATTCTTCCTGCTGTTCGCCACCGGGGCGGTGTTCGGTCGGGCGATGGCCGACAGCCAGGCGGCTACCAGCATCGCGCTGGCACTGGCGCGCTCCCTGGGCGCGCGCCGCGCACTGTGGATCGTCGTGCTCGCCTGCGCCGTGCTGACCTACGGCGGCGTGGTCGTCTTCGTCGTGCTGTTTGCCGTCTACCCGCTGGGCCTGAAGCTGATCGAACAGGCGGGCATCCCCAAGCGCCTGCTGGCCGCCGCCATCGGGCTCGGCGCCGGGACGTTCACCATGTCGGCCCTCCCCGGCACGCCGTCGATACACAACGTCATCGCCGCCGCGGCGCTGGGCACCGACCTGTACGCCGGCGCCTGGCTCGGGATCATCGGCAGTGTGGTGATGCTGGGGCTGGGCATGTGGTACCTGGAGTGGCAGCGCCAGCGACTACCGGCCGGCAGCGGCCCGGCCACGCCGCCGGATACGTCCAACGAGCCGGTCTCCGTACCCGCCTGGGGGTGGTCGCTGGTGCCGATCGTCGTGGTGCTGTCGATCATCCTGCTGCCGAAACTGCTGGATGGCGCCCCGGGTGAGCTCGCCTCGCAAATCGCCGAGCTGGGCCGCACCCAGCCGGTGGCGTGGCCCAGTTTCGCGCTGATCTGCGGCACGCTGACCTGCCTCGCCCTGTTCCCGGCGCTGCGCGCGTCACCGCTGGTCACCTTCGGACGCGGCATCGACGACGGCCTGCTGCCCCTGATCAACACCGCGGCGGTCATCGGCTTTGGCAGCGTCGTCACCCAGACCGCCGGCTTCAGCGGATTCGCCAGCGCGATGACCGGCCTCGACCTGCCGCCGCTACTGTCCCTGTTTGCCACCGTCAACGTGATCGCGGGCATCGTCGGCTCGTCTTCCGGCGGCCTGCAGATCTTCATGGGCTCGCTGGCGCCACAGTTTCTCGAGCTCGGCATCCAGCCCGAGGTCCTGCACCGCATCGCCACCATGGCCAGCGGCGGCCTGGACTCCCTGCCCCACTGTGGAACCGTGGTGGCCTTGTTCATGATCCTCGGCCTGACTCATCGCGAAGCCTATCGCGACTTCGCGGTGGTCACGGTCGTCGTGCCACTGATTGGCACGCTGGTTGCGATTGGCGTCGCCGCAGCGTTCTACAGCTAAGCATGGAGGTACGGGCTAGATGAAACGCAGGATACTTGCAGCGGCGGCGACGATCGAGGAACTCGTGGCACGGTGCATCTCGGGGTGGATCGCGCTGCCGCTGTGGCTACTGCTGGTCGGCGCAATCCTGCGCCAGGCGTACGGCCTGTTCGCTGGCGGCGGGTTCGTTGCGCCATCGGACCTGGCATTGCCGGCTGTGTTGCTGGGCATCGCGCTGCTGGTGCTGCCGCGCGGCTTCGTGGTGTTGCAACCGAACCAGGCGGCGGTGCTCACGTTCTTTGGCACTTATACCGGCACCATACGCCGGGCGGGCTTCTGGTACTTCAATCCACTGGCCACCAAGGCCCGCATCAGCCTGCGAGTCGTCAACATGACGACTCCAACGCTCAAGGTGAACGATGCCAATGGCAACCCGGTGGAGATCGGCGCCGTGATCACCTGGCAGGTCGATGACACCGCCAAGGCGAGTTTCTCGGTCGAGGCGTACTCCGACTTCGTCACCCAGCAGGCGGAGAGCTCGATCAGGCTGGTCGCGGGATCCCACCCCTATGACGGCGATGAGCGCGCCTCGACGCTGCGCGGCAATCAGGAAGGCATTGCGCGCGAACTGCGCGAAACACTGGCCGAGCATGTCGAGCTGGCGGGCATCGCGGTGCTGGACGTCCGCGTCGCGCACCTCGCCTACGCAGCCGAGATCGCCGGGGTGATGCTGCGCCGGCAGCAGGCGGAGCAGGTCGTCGCGGCACGCGAGAAGATTGCGCTCGGTGCCCTCGGCATCGTGCAACACACGCTGCAGGAGCTCGAGAGCCGTGGCATCGTGAATCTCGATGCCCAGGCGCGGGCAGCGCTGGTCACGAACCTGATCACCGTACTGGTCTCGGAGACCGAGGCTCAGCCGGTACTCAACGTCGGCGCAGGACCCCACTGACCGCCCGCGCGGCGGCCCGCTCCGTCATCACGACAGATGTTCAGCCTCCGCGACGTCGGCAAGGACTTCGGCGGCGTTCGGGCCGTTGCCAGGGTGTCGCTCGAGCTGGAGCCTGGCCGCACGACCGTGCTGATCGGCCCGTCCGGCTGCGGCAAATCGACCTTGCTGCGACTGATGCTGGGCCTGCTCACTCCGGACCGCGGCACGATGGAGTTCGACGGCATGCCGGTCAGCCCTTCGACCATCGGGCTGGTGCGCCGTCGAATCGGGTACGTGATCCAGCAGGGCGGCCTGTTTCCGCACCTTACGGCGCGCCGCAACGTCTGCATCATGGCCGAGCATTTGCGCTGGCAGTCCGACAGGACCGAGCAGCGCCTCGGTGAGCTGTGCGGCTTGACCCATTTCCCGACCGACGCCCTCGAGCGCTATCCGCAGGAGCTGTCCGGGGGACAGAATCAACGCGTCAGCCTGATGCGCGCGCTGCTGCTGGATCCCCCCGTGTTGCTCCTGGACGAGCCACTCGGGGCACTCGACCCGATGATTCGCCACGAGTTGCAGGACGAGCTCAAGGATCTCTTCGACAGGCTGGGCAAGACGGTGATCATGGTGACCCATGATCTCGCGGAGGCGGCTTACCTGGGCCAGCGGATCGTGCTGATGCGGGCGGGCGAAATCATCCAGACTGGCACCGCCCGCGACCTGATGTCGGCGCCGGCGAACGAATTCGTGGCGCGCTTCACCAGTGCCCAGCGCAGTCGCCTCGAAGCCGGCGGGAGCGCGCCGTGATCGGGGCAAGGCGGCTTGTGCTGCTCGCCGCCGGCATTGCACTGTTCGCAGCGTGTGCCAGGGAACCGGTCGTGACGCTCGGCAGCAAGGCGTTCACCGAAGGCGTCATCCTCGGCGAAGTGCTCACACAGCTGGTCACGGCCGAGGGCCTGCCGGCCAGGCACCAGCGCGCGTTGGGCGGGACGCGGCTGGTCTTCAACGCGCTGCAGAGCGGCGACATCGACGCGTACGTCGAGTACACGGGCACCCTGACCCAGGAAATCTACGCCAACGACCCCCCCGCCGATCTCGCGGCACTGCGCCAGCGGCTGGCGCAGTCCGGCATCGTGCTCGCGGGAGCGATCGGCTTCGAGAACAACTATGCCCTCGGCATGCCGGCAGCGCGGGCCGGCCAGCTGGGGATCGAGCGCATCTCCGATCTGCGATCGCACCCTGGCCTGGTGCTGCGGTTCGGCAACGAGTTCATGGATCGCGCCGACGGCTGGCCCGGGCTGCGGCAGCGTTATGCACTGCCCCAGGCGGACGTGCAGGGCATCGACCATGACCTCGCGTACCGCGCCCTGGCCGCCGGGGACGCCGACGTGACGGACCTCTACACGACCGACGCCGAAATCGCCTACTACTCGCTGCGCACGCTCGTCGACGATCTCGGGTACTTCCCGCAGTACGAGGCGGTGCTGCTGTATCGGGCCGACCTGGCGCAGCGCGTGCCCGGCGCCGTCGAGGCGCTAGAGCGCTCGCTTGGACTGATCGACACGCGGCAGATCATCGACATGAATGCGGCCGTGAAACTCGGCGGCGCAACCGAAACCGCGGTAGCCGCCAGGCTGGTTGCAGAAGTGGCCGGCGCCGCCGCCCGGCCCGGCACCGCTTCGCTGGGCGCGCGCCTGCTCGACCGCAGCCTGGAGCACCTGATGCTGGTGCTGGTGTCGCTGGCGGCGGCGATTCTGGTGGCGGTGCCGCTCGGAATACTGGCCGCCCGCAAGCGACGCCTGGGCCAGGCGGTACTCGGCATCGTCGGGGTCGGGCAGACCATTCCCGCGCTGGCGCTGCTGGTGTTCATGGTGCCCCTGCTCGGCATCGGCGCTGGACCGGCGCTGATGGCCTTGTTCATCTACAGCCTGCTGCCGATCGTGCGCAATACCCACGCCGGCCTCACCGGCATTCCGGTCGCGCTGCTCGAATCCGCCGAGGTGCTGGGACTGCCGCCGGCTGCGCGGCTGCGGCGCATCGAACTGCCGCTCGCCCTGCCGACGATTCTGGCCGGGGTGAAGACCGCCGCCGTGATCAATGTCGGTGGCGCGACGCTTGGCGCCCTGGTCGGCGCGGGGGGCTACGGACAGCCGATCCTCACCGGCATCCGGCTCGACAGCACGCCGCTGATCCTGGAAGGCGCGATTCCTGCGGCGGTGCTCGCGATCGCGGTACAGTGGGCATTCGAGCGGACCGAACGCGCGGTTGTGCCACGGGGCCTGCGCGTCGGCGCCGGCGGCACGGCGAATTGAGGACCAGAAGGATTGTCTGATGCCCGATTCACAACATGACCTGATCGTCTTCGGCGCCACGAGCTTCGTCGGGCAGATCCTGGCCCGCTATCTTGTCGAGCAGTTTGGCGTCGCGGGCGAGCTGCGCTGGGCTGCCGCCGGACGATCCAACGCCAAGCTCGAGGCGTTGCGCGACGCGTTGGGCAAGCGCGCCGCCGGGCTGCCGCTGCTGGTGGCGGACGCCGCGGACGAATCCGCGCTGCTCAGCCTTTGCTCGGCAAGTCGCGTCATCGTGTCCACCGTCGGGCCCTATGCGCTGTATGGCGAGCCGCTGGTGCGGATGTGTGCCGAGACCGGCACCGACTACTGCGACCTGACCGGCGAGGTGCAATGGATTCACCAGATGATCGGCCGCTACGAGTCGACCGCCAGGCAGTCCGGCGCCCGGATCGTCCACTGCTGCGGGTTCGACTCGATCCCATCCGATCTGGGCGTGCACTTCCTGCAACGCGAGGCGCTGCGTCGGTTCGGCAAGCCGTGCCCGCAGGTCAAGATGCGCGTGCGATCGATGCGCGGCGGCTTCTCCGGCGGCACGGTCGCCAGCCTGTTGAATGTGGTGCGCGAAGCCGCTGGCGATCCGGTCCTGCGCAAGCAGCTGGCCGATCCGTACCTGCTTTGTCCTCCGGATCAACCGCGGGTACGCCAGCACAACGTCTCGTTCGCCGAGTACGACCAGGACTTCGAGGCGTGGACGGCGCCGTTCGTGATGAGCGCCATCAATACGCGCATCGTGCAGCGTTCGAACGCGTTGCTCGCGGGGGCCTACGGCAAAGGGTTCCGCTACGACGAGGCGGTGCTGACCGGCCGCGGCGTGAAGGGCCGCGTGACCGCGACGGCGACGGCGGCGGGGCTCGCGGGCTTCATGCTGGCGGGCGCCGTCACGCCCACACGATGGGCCATGGAGCGCTTCATGCTGCCCGCTCCGGGAGAGGGGCCCAGCCCGGAGGCACAGCAGCGGGGCTCGTTTGATCTGCGATTCGTCGGCAAGACCGCGACCGGCGAGACGCTCCGGGTGAAGGTGACCGGCGATCGCGATCCGGGCTACGGGTCAACCGCAAGAATGCTGGGGCAGGCCGCCGCCTGCCTGGCCAACGACGTGAACCGGGCGGGCAGCCCCGGCGGCTTCTGGACCCCGGCGACGCTGCTGGGCGACCGGCTGATCGAGCGACTGCGCGCGCACTCGGGTCTCGCCTTCGAAGTGCTGCCGGAACGGGCCCGGGCGGCGTCAGCCTGAGGGAACCCCGGGCCCCCTGCGCGACAGCGTGATGGCGATCGTTTCCGTGGCGGGGTCGAACCAGATCGCCGCTTCGCGACGCTTCAGCTGCAGCCGCACGCTCGCCACCTTGTCCTCGAAGGCCACGTCGCGCTCGCCATAGTCGGTGCCCTCGCGCAGCACGAAGGATTCGATCACCCCGCGCAGCGCCTCGGGCGACAGCTCTTCGAACGGGACCTCGACGGGCGGATGGTCCTCCTCGAACCCGGCCGCCTCGGTCATGGCGCGCCGCCCGCAATCTTCTGGGAGGCGGTTCCGTTCAAGGCCGCACGATGCCCGTTGGTGAGCGGACAGGTGACCTCCACACGCGTGCCCCCGCCCTCGCCCGGGCCCACGGTCAGCATTCCACCCAGCACTTCAGCCCGGTATCGCATGATCTTGAGGCCGAGGCCAGGCCCGAGCTCGGCGTCGGTCACGGCACCGCAGCCGTCGTCGGTGATGGCCAGAATCAGCTCAGCACCGCCGGAGGGAGCGGTCAGGGCGAGCCTGATGTGGCGTGCATCGGCATGACGGATGGCGTTGCTCACCGCCTCCTGTGCGATGCGGTACAGGTGATCGGCCACGATCGGGTCCATGTACTCCGGCACGTCGTCACCGATGTGCGATGAGACCTTCGGCGGTGCGGCATGCCCCAGCCGGCCCACCATTTGCAGCAGCGCCTGCCGCAGCCCGCCCTGCTCCGGTGCAACTGGCGAAAGCCCTCGTGCCAGCTGGCGGCAAGTGCGAATGGCCATGTTGGCGAGGTCCAGCGCCTCGTGCAGCCCGCCAGCCAGTGGACTGCCCGCTCCCTCCGCCTGCTTGACCAGGGTCTTCAAGGTCAGTGCGATGCCGGTCAGCTCCTGGCCGAGCCCGTCGTGGATGTCGGCGCCGAAACGGCGACGCTCGTCATCCGCTATCTCCAGCACGGCCCGCTCGAGCTCGATACGCGAGGTCGCGTCCATCACCACCGATATGACGCCGACCGGCTCGCCGTCGGTGATGAGCGGCGAGAGGCGCGTCTCCAGCACACGATTGCCCGCCGCGATGACGGTGCGATACTGCTGAGGCGCCCGCTCCGCGATGGCCGCACGGCAGTAGAAGCTGAACCGGTCCGCCTCCGCCTGCTCGACCAGGTCGGCGACGAGGCGGCCGCGGCAGGCCTCCGGCGACAAGCCACGAAACGGCTTGTTGCAGAACTCAATCCGCTGTTCGAGATCCACCATGATGATCCAGGTCGGAACGTTGTTGGCGGCGATCTCGAACTGGAGGTGCTGCCGGCGCAGGGACGCCTCCAGCTGCTTGCGCTGCTCGATGTCGAAGGCCGCGCCGAGCATGCGGCGCGGCGAACCGTCCGGCGCACGCTCGACGATGCGCCCGATCATGGCCACCCAATGCCAGGCTCCGCCGCGGGTGCGCAGCCGGTACTCCACCTCGTAGCGCTCCGCGGCGCCACTGGCGTGGGCTTCATAGGCCGTCTCGATCTTGGGCCAATCGGCCGGGTGCAGGATCGCCCGCACCTGCTGCACGTGCCCGTCGCCATCGCAGGGCTCGATGTCCAGGCCCCGCCACCAGGCATTGAGCCACACCAGGCAATCTGTGGCGGGATGCCACTCCCAGAATCCTATCTCGCGCTCCCACAGATGGGCGCGCAGCGCACGCTCGTCTTCGGCCTCCACTCGCCTGACGCGCACGACAACGCCCGCAACCGCCGGGCTCGACGACCCGTTCTTGAGCGTGAGCCGTACGCGGATTGCGTGACCGTCTCGAGGGCTCAAGGCGTCGGCCAGGTGAGCGGCGCCGTCCGGGCCCGCAGCAAGGACATGATCCAGGGCAGCCTGCATCGCCGCAGGGTTGGCCAACTCCAGGACCTGCTGCCACGTCTGACCCACGCACTGCCTCGGCGCGAGACCCAGCACCGCGGCGACCGCCCCCGAGGCGCGCGCGATGCGCCCGTCCGGCTCGAGCAGCAGGAAAGCCGTGTCGTCGAACAAAGTCAGCGCGGAGCGAACCAGATCCGGCATGGCAGGCTCCGGTTGGTGGAGCGTCAGGGTACCGGCCCGGGATCAGGTCGGCAACCGCTGCAGCGGTGCGGGCGATTGGGCTATCCTGCGGCCACAACAACAATCAGGGGGCAAAGAGATGGCTTCTCCGGGCGGATCGCGTGAGCTCTTCAGCAGCCGCGCCGGCTTCATCTTGGCTGCGGTGGGAAGCGCCGTCGGCCTCGGCAACATGTGGCGCTTTTCCTACCAGGCCTCCGAGGGAGGCGGTGCCGCATTCGTGCTGCTGTACGTGGTGATCACCATCCTCCTCGGCATTCCCATCATGATGGCGGAGTTCGCACTCGGGCGTCGTGGCCAGCTGGCGCCCGTGGGCGCCCTGCGCAAAGTCGTGGGTCCCCGCTGGGCGCCGTTGGGGTGGCTGTTCGCGATCGGCGTGCTGGTGATCCTGAGCTACTACTCCGTCATTGCCGGCTGGACCATGCGCTATGCGATCGAATCTGTCGTATACGGCTTCCCGGAGGACGCCGGCCAGCACTTCGGCCGCATCGCCTCGGGCGGCGGCGCGATCGCCTACCACCTGGCCTTCATGCTGGCCACGCTGCTGATCGTGATGAGTGGCGTGCGCGCGGGCATCGAGCGCGCCTCGGTGATCCTGATGCCGGCGCTGTTCGTCATCGTCGTCGGACTCGCCGTCTGGGCGATGACCTTGCCCGACGCCGGCGAAGGGTACGCGGTCTACCTGATGCCCGATCTCGACCAGCTGGCCAACCCCTCGGTCTGGCGGGCCGCCGCGGCCCAGGCGTTCTTCTCGCTGGGTCTCGGCATGGGAGTCATGATGACCTTCGCGTCATACCTGCAGCGCACGGAGAACCTGCCGGAGTGCGGAACCATCATCGCCTTCAGCGACTTCGGCGTGGCGTTCGTCGCGGGGCTCGTCGTGTTTCCGGTGATCTTCTCGTTCGGCCTGCAGGGCGCGGTCGGTGAAAGCACCGTGGGCGCGCTGTTCATAGCATTGCCGAGCGCCTTTCAGGCCATGGGCGCGGCGGGTCATGTCGTGGGGCTGTTCTTCTTCGTGGTGCTGGCCGTCGGTGCACTGACCTCGGCCATTTCCCTGCTGGAAATGGCCACCGCTTCGGTGATCGACGAACTCGGCGTGTCGCGGCGTACCGCGGCCGTGGGCGCCGCCGCGCTGGTCGCCGCGCTGGGCGTGCTCCCGGCGCTCAGCCTCGACGCGCTGGGGTTGATGGACAAGATCGCCGGCGAATTGCTGCTGGTGATCGGGGCACTGGTCATCGCCCTGCTCGCCGGATGGGTCGTCTACCGGCAGACTCGCGAAGAGATGCTGCAGGGCGCCGCTCCCTGGTGGGCGATCCAGGTGCCGCGTATCCTGGCCGTGCTGCGCTACGTCGTGCCACCGGTCGTCTTGGTTGTGTTGGCTTTCTCGCTACGGGATACCTGGCGCGCCGTGCTTGCGTTGGCCGGATGAGGTGTTGTCGATGAGGAAACTGCAAGCCCTCATGGTGGCGGCTCTGCTCGGACCGGCCATCGCGCAGGCCGAGGTGACCCAGGCCGCAGCGGAGGGTTTCGTGGTGCGCCACGAGTTCTCCCTGGACGCGACCCCGGACGTCGCGTGGCAGGCACTCATCCATCCCGAATTGTGGTGGCCGTCAGCGCACAGCTGGTCGGGCAGTGCCGGCAACATGAGCCTCGATCCCGTGGCCGGCGGGTGCTTCTGCGAACGCTGGGACGGCGGAAGCGTCGAGCACGGCCGCATCATCATGGCACTCCCGGGCAGGCTGTTGCGGTTCGAGGGAGCGCTAGGACCGTTGCAGGACATGGCGGTCGGTGCCGTCCTGAGCGTCGCCCTGAAGCCTGTCGACGACCGGACCGTGGCGACGGTGACCTATCGCGTCAGCGGCGATCCTTCCCATGGTCTCGGCGACTTTGCGGCGGTCGTTGATTCGGTCATCGGCGAGCAATTCGGCAACTTCGCCAGGTTCGTGCCGACTCCCTGACCCGCTTCGCACGTTCAAGCCGTGCATTCACGCAGAAAGCGATGGGTCGGCGCAGGCTGCCATTGACCCTCACACCCGGCGTTTCATAGCTTCGATTCCGTAGCAGCGGCTGTTCGTGCGCACAGGAAGTGCCGCATCGGTCGCATCGATGACAGCAAGTCGAGGGAACGACATGAAATCCAATCTATCGGCGCTCCTGGCGCACACCGTGCTGACGGCCTTGCTCTGCCTTGTCTGCCTCGCGCTGCCGCCGCCGGCGGCCGCGCAGGACGTCTCCCCGTGCGGGCCCGGCCAGGTCCTGGTGGTCGAGCGGCCGCTTGGTCGGGCACGCTGTTTCAACATCCTGGACCTGTGGCAGACCGAAGACTACTCGTCCCTCGGGAGCTACGACGTCATCAGACCGCCGGCGGATCCCGCGCTGGTCAGTCCACTGGTGCCCGGCAACGAGGACCTGGGAGCCGAGGGTTGCACCGACTCCCAGGGACAGACGCTGGGCGGCAATCCCATCAACGTCGCCACCGGCAACAAGCATCAGGCCGACATCGATTACGCCGGCCCGGAACGCTTTCCGCTGTCGCTCGTGCGGCACTACAACAGCGGCTCCCCGCAGAATGTCTCGTCGCTGTTCGGGCCTTCCTGGAGCAGTCCGCTCGCGCCGCGCCTGTACGGCTACGACTCCTTCACCCTTGGCGGAATCACCCTCGAGTCGGTGTTCATCGAGAACGGTACCGGAGCCGCGGTGCTGGTATCACGCCGCAGCGGTGAACCCTGGCGACGCCAGAACGGCAAGATCGAGCAGCTGGGGCACAACGCCGATGGCACCTGGACGCGGGTCGACGGCACCTTCATCCATCACTACCGGGCAGACGGCCAGACCAGCCGCATCGAGCATGAGAGTGGAGAGACGCACAGCTACGCGTACGACGCAGCGAAGCGCCTGACCTCGATCACGCACAGCTCGGGTCGCAGCCTGCGTTTCTCGTACAACACTCTCGGCCTGGTCTCGACCGTCACGGATCCGGCCGGCCGCGCGCTGCGCTACAGCTATGACTCGCAGCGCAATCTCGCCGCCGTCGCCTATCCGACGGATGACGGCACCACCAGCGAGCGCCGCTATCTCTACCAGAGCCCATACGGCACGTGGCTGCTGACCGGCATCGTCGACGAGAACGGCACGCGTTTCGCCACCTTTTCCTACGACGGCTCCCGTCGCGCCGTGTCCAGCGAGCACGCCGGCGGCACCGAGCGATTCTCCGTCGCCTATATCGGCGGCGACAGCCAGGACGCCCGCCGCTCGCGGACGACCAATGCGCTCGGCAAGGTCACCGACTACGCCTTCCAGCGGATCGGCGGGAAGTGGCGGGCCGTGGACGTTGCGGGCCAGGCGAAGGGCAGTTGTCTCGCCGCCAACCGATCCTACCGCTACGACGCCAAGGGTCACCTGGACCGGGTGACCGACTGGGAAGGCCAGGTCACGGACTATGACCATGACGCGACCGGCAATGTCCAGCGCCTGACCCGCGCGGCCGGGACCCCGGTGGCCCAGACGACGACGATGGACTGGCATCCCGGAATCGACAAGCCACGGCGCGTCGCGACGGACCTGCTGGAGACCACCTACGATTACGACCCGCGGGGCCGGATTGCGCAGATCCGGCAGGTCGACCGCACAGGCATCAACCCCGGGGCAACCCGGACCTGGCGCGTCGCCTATCAACTCCACCCCAACGGCGTGGTCAGCCGCAGAGTCGTCGACGGCCCGCGCAACGACGTTGCCGACACCACGACCTTCGACTACGACAGCGGTGGACGGCTGCTGCGAATCACCAATGCACTCGGCCATGTCACCCAGCTGCAGAATCACGATGCTTATGGCAGAGCCGGGCGGATCGTCTGGGCCTCGGGACTGGTCTCGGAGTTCACCTACCACCCACGCGGCTGGCTCAAGAGCCGCCGCGATCTCGTCGACGGGACCTGGCGCACCACTACGTTCAGCCATGATCGTGCCGGCCAGCTGATCCGCGCAGAGCAGGCGGGCGGCGCCAGACTCGGTTTCAGCTACGACGGCGCACACCGGCTCACCCGGGTCACCGATGGCGCGGACGGAACGCTCAGCTACCAGTTCGACGCGGCGAGCAACGTGACCGCCCGGCAGATACGGCAGGCCACCGCGCCTGCAACGCTGCTGCAGCCGATCTCCCCTGTCCTCGCACCGGAGCCTTGCGCGCCGACCAGCCCCTATGTCCTGTGCCCGCGCAACCCGGTGCTCGTGCCCGTACCGCCGCCCTCCCCCACGACTGCGGAGGATCTGCTGGTCGCCCGGCAGTCCCTCGAGTACGACGCGCTCGGCCGGGTGACGCGCCTCATTGGCGGCTCCGGCCAGGCCACGCGCCTTGCGTATGATCGCAGCGACCGGCTGACCGATCTCCATGACGGGCGCAACCACCGCACTCGCCTACAGCACGACGCCCTCGACCGGCCGGTCGCCACCACCGACGCCATGAACGGCGTCGCGCAGCTGGAGTACGGCCGGGACGACCTGCTGACAGGCGCGCGCGACCCGAATGGCAACGCAACCCGGTACACCCGCAACGGCTTTGGCGAAGTCGTACGTGCGGACAGCCCGGACACCGGCACGACGATCTTCCAGTACGACGCCGCCGGCAACGTGATTCGCACGGTCGACGCCCGCGGCGTGGTCTCCACATTCAGCTACGACGCCCTGAACCGCCTGCGGGAAGCGCGACGCGGCGCGGACGTCCCGGAAACCTACCAGTACGACGTGGCACGACCCGGCCAGCTGTGGCGGGTCACGGACGCCGCCGGCGTGCACGAGTTCACCCACAACGCGGCGGGCGAACTGACGTCGCGTCGCGACGTGGTCGCAGGCCGAAGCCTGGCCACCGCCTGGACCTACGATCCCCAGGGAAGGCTGTCGCGCATCTTCTACCCGAGCGGTCTCAACATCGAGCAGCGCTACGATGCGACCGGACGTGTGTCGGGCATCGATGCCTGGAGCCCGTCCTGGTCGCGCCGCCCGGTCGTAAGCGACGTCAGACGCCTGCCGTTCGGGCCGCTGGTCTCGCTGCGCTACGGCAATGGCGAGATCCGCGAGGTCGAGCGCGATCTGGATTACCGGCCGGTACGACTGGTCAGCGGCGCAGGGCTATCGCAGACCTACCAGTACGACGCCGCGGGAAACATCACGGCGATCAGCGACGCGGGCAGCGGTCATTACCGCACGTACGGCTACGACCCTCTGGACCGCATCAGCCAGCATACCGGCCCGGACGGAACGACGGCGTACCAGTACGACCCGAACGGCAACCGCACCTGGAAGTCGGTCGGTGCCGCGAGCTTCGGGCTCAGCTACAACGCTGGCAGCAACCGGCTCGGCGCCGTCGCCGGCGAAACACGCAGCCATGACGCGGCGGGCAACACGACGCGGATCGGCACCCGCTACTTCGATTACGACGGCGCAAACCGCCTATGGCGTTTCCGCCAGGGCACCCTGACCACTGTCTACTCGCACAACGCCTTCGGCGAGCGGCAGCTGAAAACACAGGGCGGAGCCAACCGCTGGTTCGTGTACGCCGGCCCGATGCTGCTGCACGAGAACAGTGGCGTGGTAAGCCAGGACTACATCTACCTCGACGGCGCGCCCGTCGCACTGGTTCGAAACGGCGCGCTCTACTACATCCACGGCGACCATCTGGGTCGACCGCAGATTGTGAGCAACGCCGTGCGCAGCCGCGTCTGGCAGGCCCGCAATGATGCCTTCGACAGCGTGCTGTCCTTCAACCTGCTGGGCGAACTGAATCTCGGCCTGCCGGGACAGTACCGGGACGTCGAGAGCGGCATCTGGCACAACCACTTCCGCAGCTACGACCCAGCCACTGGACGCTATCTGCAGCACGACCCGATCGGCCTGGCGGGCGGACTGAACGGCTACGTCTACGCCAGTGGCAACCCGGTCGGAGTCGTCGATCCGCTGGGACTCGAAGGCGTCGACCTGCGCCGCACGCAACTGGAGACAGCGCTGGCGGCGGGCGAGATAACCCAGGAGGAGTTCGGCGACACCCTGCGCGCAGAGGGCGTCGGCGGACTTCTCGGCGCCGGAGCAGTCACGGTGGGCGCGTGTCTGGGCGCCGCCGGTGCGGCCAAGGAACTGGCCCAGATGGCGTTCGAAGAACTCACCGGAATCCCGATCGGCCTGTGGAGTCCGGCAAGAGGCCTGAGCAATGCAGTCAAGCGGTCGGTGACGAGCACAGGTCGCCGCAGTCACGTATTCTGGTCTGGTGGCCGGCTTGCCGAGGATGCCGCCAGGTCGTACGCACACTCGAATCATGGGATAGTGATCGGCGATACGGTTGCTGGCAAAACGCTGGCACAACAAACCCGTGGGCTGCCATGGGCCGGGGCCAGACACAATTGGCAGATTTTGTCTGAAAAGTTTGCGCGGTCGGCATCAGGTGAAGTTCACGTGTTTCAGAACGCACGGGGGATTTCGGCAGACAGCATCTGGCGCCAGGAACACAGCATTCTGACCCAGAATCCCAAAGTCACCGGAATTCGTTATCACATCGTCATGCCGGACGGCTCGACCACAGGAGTGCCCTAGATGAATCAGCCCGTCCAGGGCCCGTTCGACGGCGACGCGGGCGAAGACTATTCAGTGGAGGTGCTGGGCCGCACCGGCTTGATGTATCGCGAAGCAGGGCGTGAACTCTTCGTCGACTCGGAGGTTTTGACCGGAGACGCCGGAATGCTCCTATACCGCGAGAGCATTTCGCATTGGGACCCTCCCCAGGATCACATCGCGATCGACGCTGAGGACCGAGAGCGCATCATTGGAAACATAAGAAGCCACTTCAGGAAGCAGGGGTTCGAGATCGATGTCATGTGACGCGGGCGGGCGTGGAGTGGGCGCTGACCATCACGCGGCGATGGACTTGAGACAGCACTAACAGCAGCTTGGTCTACCAGGAGGCCAACCTGATCGTGTCGGCGGCCAGCTTGCCACCATCAGGCGCCCGCAGTTGCACGACACCCCCGCTCTGCTTGAGATCGAAATCGCCCAGCTTGATCCAGCGTGCACCCCAGACCTGCTGGTTCAGGACCACGGTGTTGGTTCCAGCGGCGTGCTCTATGCGGTATTCCGCGATGCTGGCCTGTTCGGACGTGGCCGGGTACCAGACTGCGATCTCGTAGCGCCCGTCGCGCGGCACATCGAGTGACCAGTTGAACGACTCGCCGGGGGCGCCCGCACTCTGCAGGTAGCCGGCCGTCGACAGGGCTCCGCGCTCCTGGCGCGGGGCCCATGTACCGACCGCCGCGACGGAATCCGGCGAACCGGCGGCCGCACCCGCGGCTCGCGCCGGGAGGTACAGTGGTGGCGATACGCCCTCGGCCAATCGAAGTCGGTCGATGAGCAGTTCGGTGAAGCGCCCCAGCCGCGCTGCATCCCAGGGCTCGGGCTCGCCCTGGTCCCAGCCGTTGGTAAAGGCTGCGATGATCAGTCGCCTGCCGTTCGGCAGCTCCGCGTGCATCACATCCTGAAGCGTGTCGAAGGCGGTGCCGATCTTGTTTTCTTGACGGCTGCCGGGTGGCAGACCGCCGCCAAGACTGCTGTGCGGCGAGAAGGTCGGACGCCGCAGCAGGCTGCGCATGTACTCCGTGGCTTGCGGTTCGACAGCGCCGCTCGCTACGGCGAGCATGAGCGCGGCCGCGGCGTCGGCGGACATCTGATTCGGCCCAAAGCGCTCGCGGGCTAGCTTCTCGAAGCCTTCCGGCTCTTCGCCCGAGTTCGTCGGATAGGTCTTGGTGAACAGCCGCTGCGTGCCGAGCAGTCCGTGGCAATCGATGACGCGCTCCGCGTAACGGCGCATTTCGATCCAGTGCTCGAGTGCGGTGTCCGGTCCGCGTCTGTTTCCGACGCCACTTATGGTGTCCACCACGACGCCCGTTGCGACGTTGTCGGAGTCGACCACCATCGGCCGCACGCTGGCATCCAGGCAGCCTGGCGATCGACCGTGCTCGGCGCACCAGTGCACCGCCGCCAACATGAACGGCAACTTCACGCAGCTTGCGGGGTACGCAAGGACATCGCCATCCACGCTGCCGCGTATCCACCGACCGCCATACTCCACCAACACGGTGACACTGAAGCGGCCGAACGGCTGGGTAGCAAGAAATTCGCGCCTTGCCCACTCGACCGCGGATTGCAGTGCGGGATCGTCCTGGACATCGGACTCTGACGAATCGAGGGTAGTGGGCTGGCAGGCGGGTGCCGCCGCAGGAGGAGCGGCCCACGCGACGCGGGCTGCGGCGCCCACCAGGAAGACGCCTGCCAAGATCAACATTGCGCGTACACCAGCAGGCGTGCACCGGTTCAAGTTTCGACTCCATCCAGGTTGGGCCGCGCACAGGCTGGCCGCCCATGCCCTGCGGCCCTTAGACTAAATCAGCCGGACACCCGCCGGCCATTCCTGGACGGCGATGTACCCGAGACTCCTCAAGTTCCTGCACGAGGTCAGCACGGTTGGCGTGATGGGCTCGATCGCGGCCTGCCTCGTGCTGGTGGTGGTCTCTCCCACCGATTCTCCGGTCGAGTTCGCGGCGATCCGACGCGGAATCGCCGCCATCGTGCGCTGGCTGCTGATCCCCTCGCTGGCGGTCGTGATCGTCAGCGGCCTGCTGGCCATTGCCGCCAATCGCACCTACATGAATGCCGGCTGGGCCTGGATGAAGGCATTGCTGGGCATCAGCATGTTCGAGGGCACTTTGCTGACCATCGGCGCCAGCGCGCGCCGTGCGGCGGAGCTCGCGTCGCAGGCCGTCGACGGAGTGGGCGATCCCGCCGCATTGGCACAGGTGCTGCGCACCGAGTGGGGCGGCCTGTGGATCATCCTCGGGGTCTGCGTCGCCAACATCGTACTCGCCGTCTGGCGGCCGCGCTTCAGCCGCAAGCGTGCCTGATCCGTGCGCCGCCGGCCGCCAACCATGCCGGGCCGGTCAGCGCAGCACGCCGTTTATGCAGTTCAGATAAAGCCGGCGGAAATTCTCTTCGGTCATGGGCCGCGGATTGCCACCGGTCGAAGGATCGGCGAGGGCCTGAGGCGCAAAGGCCTCCGCATGCTCCTCGCGCACGCCGATGTCGGCCAGGGTCGGCGGGATCCCGATGTCCGCGCGCAGCTCGAGCACCCAGTCGAGGAATCCCTCGAAGGAGTGGCGCTTGAGCCCTATGTAGGCCGCGAGGCGGACCATCTTTTCCTCGATGACAGAGCGATTCCACTGCAACACGTAGGGCATCACCACCGCGTTGGTAAGCCCGTGGTGGGTGTTCAGGTTCGCTCCGCAGGGGTGGCTGAGGCTGTGCATCGCGCCGAGGCCTTTCTGGAACGCGGTGGCGCCCATCGACGAGGCAATCAGCATGTGCGAACGCGCCTCGATATCGGTGCCGTCCTCGACCGCCCTCGGCAGCCAGTCCCTGACGAGCCGCATGCCCTCCGCGGCGATGCCCTCCGCCATCGGGTGATAGAAAGGCGAGCACCACGCCTCGAGGCAGTGCGACAGGGCATCCATGCCGGTGGCCGCGGTGATGTGGGCAGGCAGTCCAACCGTAAGCTCGGGGTCCTCGATGACGAGCGCCGGCAGCATGCGCGGATGGAAGATGATCTTCTTGGTGTGGTCGGCAAGATCCGTGATGACGGAGGCCCGGCCCACTTCCGATCCGGTGCCCGGCCGTGGTCGGCACCGCGATGACCGGCGCCATGCCTGACACGTCGACTCGCGTGTACCAGTCCTCACGATCCTCGAAGTCCCACAGCGGCCGCTTCTGCCCCGACCATGAGCGCGATGGCCTTGCCGGCATCGAGTGCACTGCCGCCGCCGAAGGCGATGACGCCGTCGTGCCCCCCTGCCCGGAACACCGCGACGCCCCGGGTGACGTTCTCCTCGACCGGATTGGCCTGGATGTCCGAGAACACCGCGCAGGACACACCGGCGTTGCGGCAGCTGTCGACGGCCCGGCCGATCATGGGCAGCGCCGCGAGGCCCGGATCGGTGACCAGCAGCGGGCGCTCGATGCCCGCGCTTCGGCAGGCGTCCGCCAATTCGCTGATGCGCCCGGCGCCGAAGCGGATCGCCGTCGGATAGTTCCAGTTACCCTTTAGCTGCAAGATGGCGCTCCCTCAGGTCGACAGCCGCAGATGAAATGATTTCGGCCGGGTCAGGTGCTCGTAGCCGACACGCGACAGGGTGCAGCCGCGCCCCGAGTCCTTCACGCCGACCCAGGCGAGCGCCGGGTCGAGGTAGTCGCAGCGGTTCATGAACCAGGTGCCGGTCTCGATCCGCTCGCCAAGGGCCACCGCCGCCTCGGCGTCGCTGGTCCAGACCGCCGCGGTCAGGCCGAAGTCGCTGTCGTTCATCAGCGCAACGGCTTCGTCGTCGCCCGAAACCTTCATGATGCCGGCCACCGGGCCGAAGATCTCCTCGCGCATCACCGCCATGCGGTGGTCGACGCCCAGCAGCAGCTGCGGCGCGAGATACGGCGTGCCCTCCTGATCTGCCGGAAAATGACTGGCATCGATGGCCGGCTGCGCACCGGCGGCAATCGACGACTGCGACCTGCCTGCGGATCTGCTCGGCGGCGGTGGTGCGCACCACAGGCCCGAGGGTCGTTTCCGGCGATGTCGGGTCGCCGAGCACGTAGCTGCGGATCAACTCGACCGCGCCGTCGACGAAGTCGTCATGGACACGCTCGTGCACGTAGATGCGCTGGATGCCGCAGCAGGACTGCCCGCTATTGAAGTAGGCACCGTCGACCAGGTTCTCGATCGCGTGCTCGACGTCCGCATCGTGCCGGACGTACGCCGGATCGCAACCGCCCAGTTCCAGCCCAGTGCCGATGAATCGCTCCGCCGCGGCATGCTGCACGGCGTGCCCACCGGCCACGGAGCCGGTGAATGCGACGAACCCGACGCGTGGATCACGGATGGCCTTCTCGGTCGCGGCGTGCGACAGGTGCACCGCCTGGAACACGCCCTCGGGCAGCCCCGCCTCGCGAAAGCACTCCGCGAAACGCTCGGCGCAGAGCGGCGTCTGGGCGGAGTGCTTGAGCACCACGGCATTGCCGGCCATGATCGCCGGAATGACGCTGTTCACGGCGATCAGGTAGGGATAGTTCCAGGCCGCGACCGTCAAGACGACGCCGAGCGGCTCGCGGCGGATGAAGCGCGTGAAGCCCTGGCGCGGAGCAGCCTCGATGTCCGCCAGCGCTTCCGCGGCGATGTCGATCATGTAGCGTGCCCGCTCCAGCGTGCCGCGCACCTCGCTGGGCGCAAACCTGATCGGCCGGCCCATCTGCCAGGACAGTTCCAGCGCGACGGCGTCGCGCCTTGCCTCGAATTTCTCGCAGAACTTGCGGCAGATCGCCGCCCGGGTGGCCAGGCCCGTCATGCGCCACGCCCGCTGCGCCGTCACGCGCCCGCTCGAGCGCCCGATCCAGCTCGGCCTCGCTTGCCAGCGGGCGCTCGCAGTACACGTGAACCGTCTACCGGCGAAACCGTACGCTGCGTGTTCATGATCAGATGATCTCGAAGTAGCGGGCCATTTCCCAGTCGGTGATGTGCCGCCGGAACTCCCGTTCTTCCCACTCGCGCGTTGCGGCGAAGTGCTCGACGAAGGCGTCGCCGAACCAGTCGCGCGCCATCTGCGGAAGCCTTCAGCCGTTGCGCGGAGTCCCACAGCGTACGCGGCAGCGCGAGGCGCTTCGGGAATTTCTTGTCATAGGCGTTGCCGGTCACCATTGGCTCGGGCTCGACGCGGTTCTCGATACCCCACAGGCCGGAGGCCAGCGCGGCCGCCAGGATCACGTACGGATTGGCGTCCGCCGCCGCCACCCGGTATTCGATCCGCTGCGACTTGGCGCTGCCCCCGATGACGCGCAGTGCGCAAGTCCGGTTGTCGACCGACCAGGTTGCGTCGGTCGGCGCCCAGAAACCCGGGATCAGCCGGGTATAGGAGTTGACCGTCGGGGCGATCATTGCCAGCAGTTCAGGCATCAACCGCTGCTGGCCGCCGAGATACCAGCGCATGAGGTCGCTCATGCCGTGCGGCTTCCCCGGGTCGTGGAACACGGGCTTGCCCGCCGCGTCGCGCAGCGACATGTGGATGTGCCCGCTCTGCCCGGGCCAGTCGGGCGACCACTTGGCCATGAAGGTGGCCATCAGGCCGCGGCGCTGCGCGATGATCTTGGCGAAGGTCTTGAACAGGGCCGCCTTGTCGGCCGCGGCGAGCCCGTCGTCGGCCGCAAGCGCCGCCTCCAGGACACCGGGGCCGGTCTCTTCGTGCAGCCCTTCGATCGGCAGGTCCAGCTTCTGGCAGCTGTTGAGCAGGTCACGGTACAGCTCGCTCCAGACGCTGTTGCGGATCACCGAGTAGCCGAAGAAGTCCGGCGCGATCGGCTTCAGGTCGCGATAGTGCTTGGCACGCACGGAGTCCGGCGTTTCCTCGAACACGAAGAACTCGTACTCGAAACCGGCAAAGAGCTCGTAGCCCATGCGCCGCCCGCGATCGAGCACCCGCCTGAGGACCGCCCGTGGGCATACGGCCTCGGCCTCACCGACGAACTCGGCCAGGAAGAACAGTCCGGGCTGCTCCCAGGGCAACTCGCGGCAGGTCTCCGGCAGGACGCGGACATTGGCGTCGGGATACCCGGTGTGCCAGCCCGTGTAGCGGACGTTGTCGTACAGCTGGTCCTTGCTGTCCCAGCCGAGCACGACGTCGCAGAAGCCGAAGCCGCCGTCGAGCGCCGACATCGAATTTCTGCGCGGACATGTACTTGCCGCGCAGGATGCCGTCGATGTCGAACGCGCCGACCTTTACGTGATCGAGGCCGCGCTCGGCGACGATCGAACGCGCATCGGCGGCGCTCTGTATCTGTCTCGGTTCCATCACGACCCCCTCAGTGCCGGCCGCGACGCCAGACCGTCACGGCGCAGGATTTCCGTCATCGTGCGCTTCTGCCCGAATCCCGTCTACGCAGCTATCCCGACGGCCGCGGCCTGAGCCGGATGCTGGCCGGCAATCGCCTGAACGGCAAGCTCGCCGGGTCGGCCGGATTCGGCCCCGGGGCCGCGACCAGCAGGATCCGCGCGGCCATCGCTCCGAAGTCGGCGCGGAAATGCACCGAGCTCTTCAGCATCAGGACACTCGCCTCGGCGGGCTCGACCCCGAGATGGCGGAACATCGCCTGGTCGGCCGCCTGCTGCTTGCGCGACGCGACCGCGATCCGCACGTTGCCGAGGACAAGCAGCGCCATCTGGCCGAGCTCGAAGCGGCTGCCGCGGTAGAAGGGGCCGGTGCCGGTGAAGCGGCCGTCGCCGAGCCGTTCCACCCGGAAGCGGCCAACCAGCGGCGTCTCGCCCGGAAATGCCGTGCCGGCGCCCAGTGCCAGTTCCACGCTGGCTCCCTCGCCCGCGGCGTGCGCCCTGGCGGCCGCCTGCGGATCCCAGATCACGCCTGCCAGGGTCCCCGGCACGTCGGCCGCCACCAATGCTTTCAGCAAGGTGGTCGTGTCCGCGTTGCCGCCCGCCCCGGGATTGTCCTGGGTGTCGGCCAGGATGAGCGGATGCCCGCGGGAACCGTCGTGGGCCCGCGCCGCGGCAATGGCCTCGGCCACGCTCGCGAGCTCGAGTCCGAAAGCCGGCTCCTGCCGCTGCACGGCGGCGCATGCGGCGCTCACCGCCCCTTCCACAGCTACGCCATCCTGGCCATAGGCCACCACACTCGGACCACAGTCGGCGACGTCGGCGGCCGGGAAGCCCGGAAAGAAACTGAGGGACCAGACATCTGGCCCCTCCATCGAGCGCACCTGCTCCATCAGTGTGCACATGGGATCCATCAGCGTGCACTGCGAGGTCAGGGGTATCAGGAAAGGCAGGCGCCTGTGCGCCTTCTTGGGGCGCGGGTGCTGCAGCAGCAGGCTGAGCAGCGCGAACGCCCGAGCGCCGGTCTCGGCCATGTCGACGTGGGGATAGGTGCGGTACCCGACCAGCACGTCCGCCGCCTCCACCATGCGAGGCGACACGTTGGCGTGAAAATCCAGGCTGGCGACGATCGCGACGCCCGGCCCCACCTGGCGACGCACCCGCTCCAGCAGCTCGCCGTCCGCGTCGTCGACGTGCTCGGCGACCATCGCGCCATGCAGATCGAGATAGACCGCGTCCAGATCGACACAGGCCGCCAGTCCCTCGAGGAGCATGGCCGACACGGTCTCGAAGGCCTCGCGGGTGACCCGGCCCGACGGCTGGGCCGCGCACCAGACCAGTGGCAGCAGCACGACACCGGCCCGCCTGGCGGCGTCGGCGAATCCCGCGGCGGGGAGGTTGATGCCCTGCACGGCGCGGATGAGTTCCGCACCCCGCACCAGGCCCGGCCAGGCGTCCGGGGCTTCGAAATCGGCCAGCGTCGCCGGCAGGGTGGCGAAGGTGTTGGTCTCGTGCTGGAACCCGCCGATCGCGATGCGAGGCATGGTGTCGATGGACGTGTATTGGCGACTACGCCCACTCTAGCCCAGTTTCGGGGCGCGCGTCGGCACGTGCTGCCGGCCCCGGGCAGGGGGCCGGATCGGTGGGATCGCCGCGCCCGGGCTGGCGCTCGGCTGGCAGTAGGCATTTAATGTGGGGATTCGAAGATGGGGATTGCGACAACGGGAGAGCGGCGCGCGACCGGATCGCGCTTGCGTCAGTCGAGTTCACACACGGGGAGAAGACCATGGAAAGAAGATCGTTTCTGAAGACCGCCGCTGTGGCGGCGACAGCGACTTCCGCCGGGCTGCTCGCAGCCTGCGGCAAGAAGGACGAGGGCGGCGCACCTGGCGTCGTGACTTCGAAGAAGACGACCATCAAGTGGCGACTGCAGACGTACGCCGGTCCGGCGTTGGCGGAACACGTCATCAAACCTTCGATCGAGGCCTTCAACCGGGCCGCGAACGGCGAGATGGTGATCGAGCTTTATTTCGCCGACCAGCTGGTGCCGACCGGTGAACTGTTCCGTGCCATGCAGGCAGGAACCATCGACGCGGTGCAGAGCGACGACGACTCCATCGCAGCACCCGTCGACGTTTCGGTGTTCGGCGGCTACTTCCCGTTCGCCACGCGCTACAGCCTCGACGTCCCGGCGCTGTTTCACCGTTACGGCCTGAACGAGATCTGGCAGGAGGCCTACGGCGAGGTCGAGGGCGTCACCTGGCTCAGCGCCGGCGCCTGGGATCCCTGCCACTTCAATACCGTGAAGCCGATCAACCGGCTCGCGGACCTGAAGGGCCTGCGCGTCTTCACCTTCCCGACGGCCGGCAAGTTCCTCGCCCGCTTCGGCGTCGTGCCCGTCACCCTGCCCTGGGAGGACGTCGAAGTCGCGGTGCAGACCGGCGAACTCGACGGCATCGCCTGGTCGGGCATCACCGAGGACTACACCGTCGGCTGGGCGGACGTCACCAACTACTTCCTGACCAACAACATCTCCGGCGCCTGGATCGGCTCCTACTTCGCGAACAGCGCTGCCTGGGAGAAGGTTCCCGAACACCTCAAGACCCTGTTCCGGCTGTGCATGGACAGCTCCCACTACTACCGTCAGCACTGGTACTGGGGTGGCGAAGCCTATCTGCGCGTCAAGGGCGAGAAGATGAAGCTCACCACCATTCCGGCGGCGGAGTGGGCGACGGTCGAGGCGGAAGCGCTGAAGTTCTGGGATGAGATCGCCGCCACCAGCCCGCGTTGCGCCAAGGTGGTGCAGATCTTCAAGGACTACAACGACCTGATGAGCAAGGCGGGCCCTCCGTACCGTTACGGTTGATCGCGTCATGTCCCGGTGGATGCGCTGCGCCCACCGTCCCCGGCCGGCCCGCCGCCGGCCGGGGACGCGCGCAGCGTAGGCCGGGACTGCCGCGCCCCGCCGATGCCAAAGTTCATCCGAGCCTACGTCCGTTACGTCGACGCGCTGAACAACGCGATCGGCGGCGTCGTGATGTACATGATCTTCGTGATGATGGGCCTGCTGCTGTTCGGGTCCGTGTCGCGCTACGTCTTCAATATCCCGTTCCTGTGGGTCATCGAGATGTCGCAGTTCCTGATGGCCGCCTACTACCTGCTGGGCGGCGGCTATTCCATGCAGCTCAATTCGCACGTCCGGATGGACGTGCTGTATGAGCGCTGGAGCCCGCGCACGCAGGCGTTCTGGGACTCGATTACAGCGTTCTGCCTGCTGTTCTATCTGTATTTCCTGCTGCGTGGCGGCATCTCCAGCACCTCGTATGCGCTGAAGTACGGCCAGACGAATTATTCGGCCTGGGCGCCGCTGATGTGGCCGATCAAGTCGGTCATGACGCTCGGCATCGGCCTCATGACACTGCAGGCCGTCTCGATCTTCTTCAAGGACCTGGCGCGCTTCCTCGGCAGGGAGATCAAGTGAGCTACGAGCTGATCGCCCTGCTGATGTTCTCGACCATGATGCTGATGCTGCTGACCGGGCAGCGGGTGTTCGGCGCCATCGGTTTCGTGGCCGCGCTGTTCGCGCTGCTGCTGTGGGGCAAGGGCGGCGCGGAAATGCCGTTCGCCTCGACCATCACGCTGATGCACTGGTACCCGCTGCTGACGCTGCCGATGTTCATCTACATGGGCTACATGCTGTCGGAATCGGGGATCGCCAGCGATCTCTACCGGATGTTCCACGTCTGGACCGGCTCGATGCCAGGCGGTCTGGCGGTCGGCACGATCCTGCTGATGGTCGCGATTTCCGCGATGAACGGCCTGAGCGTGGCCGGCATGGCGATCGGCGCAAGCGTCGCCATGCCGGAACTGCTGAAGCGCAATTACGACAAGCGCATGGTGACTGGAGTCATCCAGGCAGGAAGTTCGCTCGGCATCATGATCCCGCCGAGCGTCGTGCTGGTGCTGTACGGCATGATCGCCCGCCAGCCCGTTGGGCAGCTCTGGCTGGCCGGCGTGTTTCCCGGATTGATGCTGGCGGCCCTGTTCCTGGCCTACATCATCATTCGCTGCAAGCTGCAGCCAGAACTCGGCCCGCCACTCGCGCTGGAGGAGAGGCAAGCCATCAGCTGGCGCGAGCGATTCGGCCTGCTGAGGGCGGGACTCGTGCCGTTGGTGATCATCTTCGCCATGACCGGCCTGTTCCTGATGGGCGTCACCAGCCTGGTGGAGAGTTCCGCGGTAGGCGCGCTCATGGCGACCGTCGTGGCCTGGGCGAAGGGCCGCATCAACCACGAGGTCATGCGCGCCACGCTCATGAAGAGCCTTGGCGTCAGCTGCATGTTCATGTGGGTCATTCTTGCCGCGCTCGCCTTCGGCGCGGTGTTCGACGGCCTCGGCGCGGTCAAGGCGATCGAAATCCTGTTCCTGGAGAAGTGGGGGCTGGAGCCCTGGCAGGTGCTGGTGCTGATGCAGCTCACCTACATCCTGATGGGCATGTTCCTCGACGACACGGCGATGCTGATCATCGTGGCGCCGCTCTACGTGCCGCTGATCATCGCGCTGGGATTCAACCCGATCTGGTACGGCGTGCTCTACACCATCACCTGCCAGATCGCCTACATGACACCGCCGTTCGGCTACAACCTGTTCCTGATGCGGGCGATGGCCCCGCCGGAGGTATCGCTGTCCGACATCTACTGGTCGATCATCCCGTTCGTGCTGATCATGATGTTCGGACTGGCGCTGGTGATCATCTTCCCCGAAATCGCGCTGTGGCTGCCGAGCCAGTACTACGTCGATTGAGCGGCTGGCGCGCGGGCCGCGCGCAGCAGGGCTAGCTGGCCGTGGTGCGGCCGAGCGATTCCATCCAGGTGCGGATCCGCTTGGCGTCGGCGATGCGCGTCAGCGTGCCGAACGAGTTGAGCAGCACGATCACGACCTGGCGGCCGTCGATGACCGCCTGCATGACGAGACAGCGCCCAGCCTCGGAGATGTACCCGGTCTTCTGCACATCCACCTGCCAGCCGGGATTGTTCACCAGTCGATTGGTGTTGTGAAAATCGAGTCGCTGGCGGTTGATGAACACCGAATGGCTGACATCGGTCGAGTAGTCGCGAATGACCGGATTCTCGGCCGCGGCCAGCACCAGCCTGGCGAGGTCCTCGGCGCTGGCCACGTTCTCGCTCGACAGCCCGGTCGGTTCCACGAAGTGCGCGCTGGTCATGCCAAGCTGCTTCGCCTTGTCGTTCATCGCCCGGACGCAGGCGGCCAGGCCGTCGGGATAGTGGGTGCACAGGGCATGCGCCGCGCGGTTCTCGGACGACATCAGCGCCAGGTGCAGCATGTCGCCCCGGCTCAGCCGGGCGCCCTGCGGCAGCCGCGAGTACTCGCGTGCGGTCCCACGGACGTCATCGACGGTGATGGCCAGCTTCTCGTCGAGCGGCTGCTCCGCCTCCAGCACCACCAGGGCCGTCATCAACTTCGTAATGGACGCGATCGGTACCGGCGTGTGCTCCCGGCGTGCGGCCAGCACGGACGAGTCGGATCCATCGAGAACATAGAAGGCCGCGGAGCGCACTTCGGGCTGCGATGTCGCGACGCCCAACGCATCGGCAGCGGTGATCACGGGTACCAGCAACGCCAGCAGACCGCCGGAAATCGCCGTGACAAGGTTCGCCCCGTTCGCACGCATGAGATACCCCGCCCGCTCCCGAATCCCGTTCCGGCACATCGCCGGTGCGATACTCTGCCGGTGCCGAATGGAAGCGTAGTCGGACAGCCGGCCCGGCATGTGTGACATAACCCGCGAAAATCGACGGGCGCAGTGTACTGCAGACCGACATCCGGACCGCAAGCAATCGCCACCCAGGGTTCCCAGGCATGAAACTCGAACACAGGATCGCCCTCATCACGGGCAGCAGCTCCGGCATCGGCCGCGGGGTCGCCCTCGCGTTCGCCCGCGAGGGCGCCGATGTCGTCGTGAATCATCCGGGGGGCGACCAGGCCGCGTTGGCCGCGCAGGTATGCGAGGAGATCGGGCGACTTGGCCGGCAGGCCATCGCCGTCCAGGCGGACGTCAGTGTCGAGGATGAGGCCGCTGAGCTGTGCCGGGCGGCAATGGCGCGATTCGGCCGCGTCGACGTACTCGTCAACAACGCCGGCATCGCCGCGGCAGCGCCCGTGCAGGACATTCCGGTCGAGCAGTGGGACCGCGTCATCGCCGTGCATCTGCGCGGCACGTTCCTGATGACGCGCCAGATGCTGCCGCAGATGTATGCGCGCGGCCACGGCCGCATCATCAACACCGCTTCCCAGCTCGCCTACAAGGGCGCAGCCGGCTTCGCCCACTACACCGCCGCGAAAGGTGCAATCATCTCGTTCACCCGCTCCGTCGCGCTCGAGATCGGCGATCGCGGCGTCACGATCAACTGCGTGGCGCCCGGCGCCACCCATACGCCGATGCTCGCCGATGTGCCTGCCGACCGGCTCCAGGTCATCCGCCAGGGCATTCCGCTGGGGCGCCTCGCCGAGATCGGCGACATCGTGCCGAGCTACGTGTTCCTGGCCAGCGACGACGGCCGTCACTATCAGGGCCAGTGCCTCAGCCCGAATGGCGGCGACGTCTTCCTCTAGACGCGCCGTTCGCTGCCGGCGCTAGACAGGCGCGGCAGGTCGCTTGCCGCCCCGGGTGGTCGGATCGTTGCGGCCCATCTGCTCGTGGCTCGAGACCCAGTCCAGCGACGAAATGGCCGCGCTCAGCGAGATCTCACCCGCCAGCACGGTGCCGGCGACGATCTCCGCGAACTTCATCACCTTGCCCGGTCCTTCGCAGTCCATCAGTCGCAGGCACTCGCGCTGCGTCGGCAGACCCGTGCCGCCCCCGCAGGTCGCGACTATCAGCGACGGCAAGGTGATGGACATGTACAGGTCCTTGTCGGGGGTGAGCTCCGTGTACAGGAGCGCAGTCGCGGACTCCGCCACGTTCGCCACGTCCTGGCCGGTGGCGATGAACATCGCGGTGATCGCGTTGGCAGAGTGACAGCCGTTGTTGACCGCGCCGGAAAGCATGGAGCCGATATTGGCGACCTTCGAGTGGTAGTACAGCGACTCGGTCTCGGCGTCCATGACGTCCAGCAACGCCTCGCGCTTGATGACCATCTCCGCCGTAACGCGCTTGCCGCGGGTGCGCATCGTATTGATCATCGACGCCTTCTTGTCCGTGGCGAAATTCGACTCCAGGAAGAAACGTTGAATCTCCGCGGCGTCGCAGTGCTCCAGGATCCAGTTGCAGGCGGCAAAGGTGGCCTTGCCCACCATGTTCATGCCGGCCGCGTCGCCGGTCGTGAAATTGAACCGCAGGTAGGCAAACTTGCTCGCCAGGTAGTGATCGATGTACTTCAGGCGCACGAATCTGTCCGACGCACCGCAGACGGCGCGGATCTCGTCGGTGTGTGCATCCAGCCAGTCGACGAACCGCCGGGCCTGGATCGCGCTCTCGAAGACGAACACCGGAGCACGTTGCATGGCGTCGCCAACCACCGCGCAGTGCACGCCGCCGCTCAGCTGGATGACCTTCATGCCGCGGTTGTAGGACGCTACGAGGGTGCCCTCGGTGGTCGCCAGCGGCACGAAGAACTCGCCCTGCGCGTGCTCACCGCGGACGACCAGCGGGCCGGCGACGCCGAGCGGGATCTGCGCCACGCCGGTGAAGTGCTCGATGTTGCCGCGAGCTTCGTGCGGATCGAAGGTATGCCGGAACAGGTGCTCCGGCCGTGCCCCGGTATGTTGGCGCAGGAACGCCTGGCGGGCCTCGACGATGGCCGGCGAGTAGTCGTCGGTGGCGTCGCGCGGGATGGTGTGTTCGGGCGGCGCCGGCGGACGAATCACGTCCGTCACCTCCAGTTCGAGCCGGCCGAAGGGGCGCGCCTCGAACACCAGCGACACCCGGTGCTCGCCCTCCGCCAGCGGCTCGCGGTCCAGCATGAAGACCAGCAGGGCGCCCAGCGGCAGGTCGATCGGTTGCTGAACGCTCAGCGAGGCAGGCCGAATCGTCTCGCCCGACTCGAGGACGATGCCGACTGCCTCGAGCGGCACCGCTTCGCCGTTGATCGCCACGCGTTCCAGGCGGGTCATCGCACCGGGACTCAGGCGGTTCTTCAGCGAGAAGCGCACCTGCCGGCCGGCATTCCTGAGGCTGGTGCGGTTGTAGAGCTTCTTGAGCATCGCGCGCGGCACGAATCGCATGAGCGTTCTCCGGTGGGGCCCGCCTGAATCCTAGGCTGACCCCACCGGAGACTTGTAGCGGTGTTTCCGCAACGTCGGGCCGGCCGCCTGCCGGCCGGCGAACGTCGTCGCGCCTAGCCGGCATCCCCCGACGGAAGGATTGCCAGCAGCTCGACCTCGAAGATCAGCGTCGAGTTGGGACCGATCGGACCGGCCGCCCGCGAGCCATAGGCAAGTCCGCTTGGAATCCAGAACTTGTACTTGCTGCCGACCGGCATGAGCGCCACCCCCTCGGTCCAGCCGGGGATGACCTGATCGAGCACGAACTCCGCCGGCTCCCCCCGGTCGTACGAGCTGTCGAACTGCGTGCCGTCGATCAGCGTGCCAACATACTGGACGCGCACCGTGTCGGTCGCCGTCGGCCTGGGCCCGTCCCCGGCGCGCAGCACGCTGTACTGCAGCCCGCTGGCGGTGACCGTCACGCCGGGCTTGTCCGCATTCTCTTTCAGGAACGCTTCGCCCTCGGCCTTGTTCGCCGCCTGCTCGGCCTCCATCATCGCCACCTGCCGGGCCTGCATCTCCGCCATGAAGGCCTGGCGAATCTCCGTAGCTTCCTCCTCTGTCAACTGCAGCGCGCCGCCTTTCAGCGCCGTCTCGAAAGCACTGATCACCACGGCCGGGTCGATGTCGTCCTTCATCCCGTCCAGCATCCTCGCGAGATCCATGCCGACCGTGTAGGAGAACCTCTCCTTCTCGGTCTCCAGCTTGACCTGAGCCATGGCCGGAGCGGCGCTGGCGAGGGTCGCCACGAGCAGGACCACGGCACTGAAGCGAAATGAGGCGGACATTGCAGATCTCCTGACGAGGTGTTGCGGATCAAGTCGGCCCGGCGGCGGGCGGCGGTCTATTCTCATGATCACGGAGGCTTTGGGCAAACCCTGCGGAGGAACCCGGCTCGGCGGCGATAGAATGGCTGGGTGCTCTCGCGTCGCACCAGGACAAATCACCAGACGGTGCCTGCCAGGATTGCGCACAAGGAGAACCCATGAAGCCGTCCAACCCGCACGAAGCAGCCACGCCTGCCTACCACGATCGGGTGTTCCTCGACAGCGACGACGGCCGGCCGTTGCGCATTCTCGCCGAGTATCTGGAGCCGCTATACCGGCTCCGCCGCGAGGAGATCCACGACACCATCGTATTCTTCGGGTCCGCCCGGTTGCGGGAAGACGGGCCGCTGGGACGCTACTACCACGAGGCCCGCGAGCTCGCGCGCCTGCTGACGACCTGGGCGAAAGATCTGCCGGGCTCGCGACGATTCGTGATCTGCTCAGGCGGCGGCGGTGGAATCATGGAGGCCGCCAACCGCGGCGCCGCCGAGGCCGGGGGCTGCACCATCGGCTTCAACATCGGCCTGCCGCACGAACAGCGGCCCAACCGGTACATCAGCCCCGCGCTCTCCTTCGAATTCCACTATTTCTTCATGCGCAAGCTGTGGTTCTCGCATCTCGCGCGGGCACTGGTCGTCTTTCCGGGCGGCTTCGGCACACTGGACGAACTGATGGAGATGGTCACGCTCGCGCAAACCCGCAAGATCGACCGGGAGATCGTGATCCTGCTGTACGGCTCGGAGTACTGGAAGGAAGTCATCAATTTCGACGCGCTGGTGAAGCACGGCATGATCGACCCGAAAGACCTTGGGCTGATCAACCACGTCGATGACGTCGCGACGGCGTTTGCGCTGTTGAAGGACCGCCTGCCCAAGGAAACCGAGCAAGACTACCCGGCCATCGCGAAAGCGGCCTTCTCCAAGCCGCCCGTACGGGAGTAGCCCCGCAAACAGGAACGGCGGCGCATTGCGCGCCGCCGTTCCGTACCGCAGCCAGTGCTAGATCAGGTCGAAGCGATCCAGCGTCATCACCTTGTTCCAGGCCTTGACGAAGTCGCGCGTGAACTTCTCCTCCGCACCGTTCTCCGCATAGACCTCGGCGATGGCACGCAGCTCGGCGTGCGACCCGAAGACCAGGTCGACCGGGGTAGCCGTCCACTTGAGGTCGCCCGTGGTACGGTCGCGACCCTCGTAGATTCCCTCCGACGTGGCCGACCTGGACCACCTGGTCGACATGCCGAGCAGGTTGACGAAGAAGTCATTGCTGAGCACGCCCGGCCGGTCCGTGAACACGCCGTGGACGGCGCCTCCGGCATTGGCGTTCAGGCCGCGCAGGCCGCCGACCAGCACCGTCATCTCCGGCACCGTCAGGCTCAGCAGATCCGCCCGGTCGACCAGCAACTCCGCCGGCGAGCGATAGTTGCCCGGGCCAAAGTAGTTGCGGAAGCCGTCGGCCGTCGGCTCGAGCACCGCAAAGGACTCGACATCCGTCTGCGCCTGGCTCGCGTCCGTACGGCCCGGCGTGAACGGTACCTGTACCGACTGCCCGGCGTCCTTGGCAGCCTTCTCGATGGCGGCTGCTCCGCCCAGCACGATCACGTCGGCCAGGGACACCTTCTTGCCACCCGTCTGGGCGGCATTGAAGTCAGACTGGATTTTCCCGAGCGTTGCCAGCACCTTGGCCAGTTCCTGCGGATTGTTGACCGCCCAGTCCTTCTGCGGCGCCAGCCGGACCCGCGCGCCATTGGCGCCACCGCGCATGTCGGTGCCGCGGAAGCTGGCGGCCGAGGCCCATGCAGTCCGCACCAGCTCCGGCACGGTCAGCCCGGAGGCCAGGATCCCTGACTTCAGCTGCGCGATGTCAGCAGTGTCGATCAGCTTGTAGTCCACCGCCGGCACGGGGTCCTGCCAGAGCAGCTCCTCGGCCGGGATTTCCGTGCCGATGTAGCGGGCGCGCGGCCCCATGTCGCGATGCGTCAGCTTGAACCAGGCCTTGGCGAACGCCAGCTCGAACTCCTGCGGGTTCTGCTGGAAGCGCTTGGCGATCTCACGGTAGCTCGGATCGAACTTCAGCGACAGGTCGGTGGTGAACATGATCGGCGCGTGCCGCTTGGTCGGATCGTGGGCATCCGGCACCAGGTTGGCGGCGGCACCGTCAGCCGGAATCCACTGGATGGCGCCGGCCGGGCTCTTGGTCTGAACCCAATCGAAGGTGAACAGGTTGTCGAGGTACTGCGTGGTCCAGGCGACCGGATTGGCCGACCAGGCGCCCTCGAGACCACTGGTGATGGTGTCGACACCGCTACCGCTGCCGCACTTGTTGTTCCAGCCGAGGCCCTGGTCCTCGACGGGACCCGCGGCAGGCTCGACCCCGATGCAATCATCGGGCTTCGCCGCGCCGTGCGCCTTGCCGAAAGTGTGACCGCCGGCGATCAGCGCCACGGTCTCCTCGTCGTTCATGGCCATGCGACCGAAGGTCTCGCGGATGTCCTTCGCCGCCAGCAGCGGGTCCGGGTTGCCGTTCGGGCCCTCCGGGTTCACGTAGATGAGACCCATCTGCACCGCCGCGAGCGGCTTCTTGAGCTCGCGATCGCCGCTGTAGCGCTCGTCGGCGAGGAACTTGTTCTCGGGTCCCCAGTAGACCATCTCGGCCTCCCAGTCGTCCTCGCGACCGCCGGCGAAACCGAAGGTCTTGAAGCCCATGGACTCGAGCGCGACGTTGCCGGCCAGCACCATCAGGTCGGCCCAGGACAGGTTGCGGCCGTACTCCTGCTTCACCGGCCAGAGCAAACGCCGCGCCTTGTCGAGGTTGGCGTTGTCGGGCCAGCTGTTGAGCGGTTCGAAGCGCTGCTGTCCGCCGCCGGCGCCACCGCGGCCGTCGGACACGCGATAGGTGCCAGCGCTGTGCCAGGCCATGCGGATGAAGAACGGGCCATAGTTGCCGTAGTCGGCCGGCCACCAGTCCTGCGACGTGGTCAGGACCGTGGCGATGTCCTGCCTTGACCGCCTCGAGATCCAGGCCGGCGAACGCCTTGGCGTAGTCGAAGTCCTCCCCCATCGGATTGGACTCTGCGGCGTGCGCACGCAGCTGGCTGACATCGAGCTGCTCCGGCCACCAGAACTGGTTCGACTTCGGCTCCTCCTGAGCCGCGGCGACGCCAAGCGGCGCTACCGCAGAAATCGCCAGCGCCAGGGCGGCGAGCAATGGAATGGGTCGAGTGAGCATTGAGGTCTTCCCCCTTTGTTGGGACGTACGTATATAGCCCTCCCATTAGAACGCATTGGCTACCTCGGCATGATCGATGTTCCAAATATGCTCCATCGCCTCTGCCTATCGTCTTGCGGTGCAGCACTGGCCCGGCGGGCTGCGCCTATCCGGGCGCACGCCGGTCTGTGCCCGCGGTTGGCCAGGCGCAGCCACGGCTGTTAGCATCCCGGCCTACTAAGCAAGACAACAACGAAACGCGGAGGGAAGGACATGATGAGAACACCGACCAACCTGGCGGCGGTCGCCATTGCCGTGGCGCTGCTGGCCGGCTGCGCGCCCGCAACGAAGGAAGACCCGGCGGTCGCGGCCATGCGCGCGGAAGCCGCTGCGCAGCAACAGATGCTCGCCGCGATCGCGACCTGGGTCGACGCCTGGGATACGGGCAACACCGACGGCCTCGACGCGATCACGGCGTCCAGTTTCAAGCGCACCGCGCCCGACCAGAACGCCAACAGCCTCGAGGAACTCAAGGCAATGATCGCCCAGGTGCACACGGTGTACCCGGACTTTCGCATCAGCAACGACGCCTCGGCCGCGGGGCCCGACGGCGGCTTCGTCCAGTGGACCGCGACCGGCACGGACACGGGGTCCGAGGGGGCCACCGGCAAGCCGGTCAATGTGACCGGTATTTCCAGGTACGAGTTCGTGGATGGCAAGATCGCCAGCGAGTTCGTCGCCTTCGACAGCGCCCTGATGATGCGGCAGCTGGGTCGAGAGATGCCGCACGGCACGCCCTGACCACCTGACCCCGTCCGGCCTCTCTACTCGCTGGACCACGAGCGCCGCCCCGGCCCCGGGGCGGCGCGACTGCTCAAGCGGAGCGGAGCGCTGCCACCCCCGTCGAGCGGGTCTCGGCCAGCCGGACGAGCCCCTGGAACAGCTCGCGATCCCCGAGCACGGCCAGGCGCTCCGGCGGCGTCAGCCAGTGGAGCGCCTCCGCCACGGTATGCGCGTCGCCCAGCTTGGCGCGCGCGGTCATCACCATGACGTCCGGATGACCGCGAGTCGGCGCGGGTCGCGGTAATACGCCAGCAAAATGGCGCTCCCGCGCGCGCTCGTCGTCGACGAGTGCCGCCATGGTTGCGCCGCGGACCCGCGGCTCGAGCTGCGCTTCGATCTGGTCGCGCAACGCGATGACGCGCGGCGCCTGGATCTCCTCCGGCACCGTGAGCAGCCCGACCAGCCTGAACGCCCGCGCCAGCGTCACGCTACCGCTGGCGGCCGACAGCGGCAACGCGAGCACCAGTCCGGCGAGCGCCGGCGACATCCACAGGAACAACGGCAAAGATACGTAGGCAAGCACCACCGAAATGGCCACGCCCGCCACCGTCTGCAACCAGTGGCGACGAAACAGCTTGGTCCACGGCGTCCCTGAATGCCTGCGCGTCTGCGTGGCCCAGCCGGAGTCCTGTCCCCAGAAGATCTCCGAAATCTGGCGAATCTGCATCATCATCACGATCGGCGCGTACAACGCCGACAGCACCGTCTCGGCTACGGCGCCGAGCGCCACACGCAGCGGATTGACGACACTCCTGAGCTCGCGGTCGATGAATACCCTGAGCACGCCGACGATCTTCGGCAGCAGCAGGGTGAGCATCGCGACGATGAACAGGTCGATCATGCGCTCGCTGTCGAACAGGGGCCAGCGCGGAAACAGCGACATCTCGCCGGTGAAATACTCGAACTGCACCGTCGCCACCTGCGCCGCCGTCGCGAGGCCCACCGCCATCAGCAGGAACCACAAGGGAGACGCGAGATAGCTCATGACGCCGATCGCCATGTGGACGCGGTTCGACAGCGCGAATCCCCGGCTCGAAATGACCGCGATGTGCTGGATGTTGCCCTGCGCCCAGCGGCGGTCCCGCGCGGCGACGTCGAGCAACGACGGCGGGCTGTCCTCCCAGGTTCCCCCCAGCGTCGGCAGCATGCGCACGGCCCAGCCTGCGCGGCGCAGCAGCGCCGCCTCGACGAAGTCGTGCGAGAGTATCGCTCCGCCGAACGGCTTACGGCCCTGCAACGACGGCAGTCCGGCCGCCGATGCGAACGCGCGCACCCGCACGATGGCGTTGTGGCCCCAGTAGTTGCCGTCGTCGCCCTGCCAGGACGCGGTGCCGCGCGCCACGACCGGGCCGTAGACCCGGCCCGCGAACTGCTGCAGTCGCGCGTACAGGGTCTTGCCTCCGGCGAGTCGCGGCACCGTCTGCAGCAACCCGAGGTTCGGATCCGCCGCCATCTCCCGGACCATCGCGACAAGCGTCTCCGCCGACAGGATGCTGTCGGCGTCGAGCACGACCATGAAGTCGTAGCGGCCGCCCCACCTGGTGATGAAGTCGTGCAGATTGCCGACCTTGCGGCCGACGTTGTCGCTGCGGCGCCGGTACCATGCCGGCATGCGGTCGCCCAGCGCCTCGCGCAGGGCATGGAAAGCAGCCGTTTCCCGGATCCAGGTGTCGGGATTGTTGGTGTCCGAAAGCACGAACAGCTCGAATCCCGACGCGCCCTGCTCGAGCAAACACTCCGCCATCGCCTGCAGCGCCGCGAAACTGCTTGCGGGATTCTCGTTGTAGACCGGCATCACGAGCGCCGTACGGTGCGCGGTGTCCTGGCCCTCGCGACCCCGCCGACGCACGCCGCCAAACAGCACCCCGGAGACCGCCGCACTGGCTGCAATGGAGATCCAGCCGAACGTGATCGCGAACAGAACGAGCATTCCCCACTGCAGGGCCGACACGCCGCCCACCGACACGACGGCGAACATCTCGCGCGTCGCGTACACCGTGAGCGCCAGCGCACCGCCGAAGGTGACCAGGCGCGCGAGGAAAGTCCTGGTCGACGGCCAGCCCGGCCCGCGCTCGGCCTGGTAGCGGCGCAGACTCTGGGTCGGCATGGCGAGTTCGGCGAGGGGGGGCACCGACGCCGCGCCGGCAACGTTCACCGCGTCCATCTGTACAGCCAGATCTCGCCCCACGGCCTGCCCTTCGACAGCACCTCCACCCGCAACTCGGCCAGCGCGGCGCGCCCGGGGTCGAGCTCGAAACTGACCCGGTACACACCGCTCTGCGCAACGACGTGCCCCCGCGGCGCGAGCACCTTGCCCGCCGAACTCGAGACGCGCAGCTCGAGGTCCGGCGGCGCCGCGGCCGTCCCCTGGAAGTCGATGACGAACGAGCGTTGGTTATCGGACTGCAGCGCCTGGCCGACACGAGTCGCCACGACGCGCGCCCGCGACGCGTCGAGAGGCTCGGCCGTGAACCGCAGTCGATACGCGAAGTTCGCGCTTTGGCCGGCTACCAGCGGCTTTCGCGGCTGCCAGTAGGCGACGATGTTGTCGTTGATCTCGCGGTCCGTCGGGATCTCGACGAGCTCGACGTGGCCGGCACCCCAGTCCCCTCGCGGCTCGACCCAGGCCGAAGGCCTGCGATCGTACTGCGCCTCCGCGTCCTCGAAATCGCCGAAATGGCGCTTGCGCTGCAGGAGGCCGAAGCCCCTGGGGTTGCTGTCCATGAAGGACGAGACCTGCAAGGCCCGGGGATTCGCGAGCGGCCGCCACAGCCGTTCGTTGCGGCCGTTCAGGATCTGCAGGCCGTCCGAGTCGTGCACGGCGTTGCGGTAGTCGTCGAAGCGGACCCGGTTGGTCGCATCGAACAGGAACATCGACGTGAGCGGCGCGATGCCGAAGGCCGCGATATCCACGCGCGGGAACAGCGCCACCTCGACGTCGACTACGGTTTCGTCGCCGGGGCGCGCAGTGAAGGTGTAGGCGCCGACAACCGACGCACTCTGCAGCAACGCGTGGAACACGAGCTGCCTGGCACCCGGCGCGGGCCGCTCGATCCAGAAATCGGTAAACGCCGGAAACTCCTCGCCCTCCGGCCGGGCCGTGCGCAGCGCCAGCCCGCGCGCCGAGATGCCGTAGACCTGGTCACGCCCGACCGCACGGAAGTAACTCGCTCCCTGGAACACCAGGAACTCGTCGGCATGGTCCGGTTTGTTGATCGGCGCACGGACGCGAAAGCCTGAGTACCCGAGCCCGGCGCGGTTCTTGATGACGGGCACCCCGGGGCCGTACTCGAAGACCTCGTTGGTGAACAGCACACGTCGTGCCACGTTGCCCACGACCAGGTTCACGTTCACGGGGGTATCGAAGATGAATCCCGGGTAGAAGAGGTCGAGTGAAAAAGTACGGTTCTCGCGCGCCCAGATGGACGAGTCGCGCTTGAACCGGATGGCGCGGTACTGATCGTAGGTCAGGCGTTCGCGGTCCAGCGCCTCCGGTCTCGGCCGTGGCACGTACTTCCGCTTGGCGAGATCCGCGGCACGGGCTTCGAGGATGGCCCGATCGAATGGCTCGGCCAGTCGCTCCTGCGCCCTGGAAGCCGGGCAGAAGCCAGCCATCAGGATCAGGAGGCCGAGCAGGAGGTTGCGGATCATGGGTGTGCGGAGTACGGGTGGTTTTCCAGGAGAGATTCGGCCATCGACCGGCGCGGCGTCCGGACCTGAACCCGACGGAGAACTGAGGGGCCCGAGCCGGCCCAGGCCGGTGCGGAGGCGAACGCGCTCTACTCCAGGGCGGGAATCTCTAGCGAGCCGCAAGAATCTCGTAAGTACCTGAAGGATATCGGGACCAGGGACGGCATCGAACCATCGACACCCGGATTCTCAGCACAAGGGCAGGTGGAGTCAATTGGCGCGGTGCCGCTTGCGCGATCACTGCACTTCCGCGCGGGGCTCGTCCGCGCGGACGCCGAGGTTGCCGTAGCGGTGGTAGTCGGTGCTGATGCTCTGCTCGCGCAGGTACCAGAGCAGTTCGAGACGCCCCTCGGCGGATACCGGCACGCTGACGACACAGCCGTTCGCATCATTGCCCGCCTTCAGTACTTCGAGCGAGGCGCGCGCTGGCGCGGCATAGCGCACCCGGTCGACCTGCCCCAAGCCGATGGCCTGCGCCAGCTCGGTGTCGCTTTCCTCGACGAACTCGATCGACGCCGCCCAGGACCGGGTGAGCCGTTCCAGCCGCCGCACCGCTGGCGCATCCAGGCCCCGCGGCACGCTGACCACGACACCGCAGCCGGCTACGTGCGCGGCGCATGCCCTTGCGAACACGTCGAACGCCGTGTCGTCCGCGTGCACCCTGACGCGCACGCTGCCGACGGGCAGGTAGCGTCGGACATTGTCCTGCCCGACCAGCCGGAAGTGATCGTGCTCGACGGCGAACTCCTCGCGCTGGTTGCGTTCGTAGCTGAGCGCCGCGGCGACGATGCGCGCGTCACCGTCCTCGCCTTGCGCCTTCAACTGCTCGCACAGCGCCGCCAGCGTCGCCGTCTCCGGCACGCCGTCGCCGGACGCCTGACCGACATCCTCGAAGTCCATGAACTGCGCGACGTAGTTCGGCCCGCCCGCCTTCATGCCCGGCCCGAACCCGGACTTGCCCATGCCGCCGAACGGCTGGCGCAACACGATGGCCCCGGTCGTGGCGCGGTTGATGTACAGGTTGCCGGCGCGGATGTACTGCTTCCAGTACGCCCACTCGCGCTCATCGAGGCTTTCCAGCCCGCTGGTCAGCCCGTAGCCGGTCTGGTTTACGAGCGCCACCGCCTCGGATAGCTTTTCGAAGCGCATCACGGCGAGTACCGGGCCGAAGAACTCCGTCATGTGGGTATAGCTGCCCGGCTGTACGCCGTACTTCACGCCGGGCGTCCATAGACAGGGGTTGCCCTCCACCGGCTGTGGCATCACCGCCCACTCCTCGCCGGGCTCGAGGACCTTCAGGGCTGTTTCCAGATCGCCGGACGGCGGCTTGATCAGCGGCCCCATCTTCGTGTCGAGCTCGCACGCCGGACCGACCGGCATGCTCTGCACCGCCTCGCACAGCGCGTCGCGGAATACGGGGTCGTCGTAGACTTCGGCCTGCAGCAGCAGCAGCGACGTCGCGGAGCACTTCTGGCCCGCATGGCCGAACGCGGACTGCAGGACGTGCTTGATCGCCTGGTCGCGATCCGACAACGCCGTCACGATGGTCGCGTCCTTGCCGCCGGTCTCGGCGAACAGGCAAAGGCGCGGGTTGTCGCCCAGCATCGTCAGCGCCGTCTCGGTGCCGCCGGTGAGGATCACGGCGTCGACCTGCGGGTTGTTGACCAGCTTGCGGCCTTCCTTGCCGCCTGCGCAGGGCACGAACTGCAGCGCCTTCTTCGACACGCCCGCGCTCCAGAAGCACTGGCACATCTGGTAGGCCACGAGCACCGTGTCGGAGGCCGGCTTGATAATCACGGTGTTGCCCGCGGCGAGCGCCGCCGCGACGCCGCCACAGGGAATGGCGATCGGGAAATTCCACGGCGGCACCACCACGACGACGCCCTTAGGACTGGCCCGCAGCGTCGGCAAACTCCGCCACCAACGCGCCGTGTCGCGATAGAACTCCAGGAAGTCGATGGCTTCGGAGACCTCGGGATCGGATTCCATCAGCGTCTTGCCGCCATCGGCCAGCGCAGCGCCCATCAGGTCGCCGCGGGCCACGCGCAGCTCCTGCGCGACCTGCCCCAGTATCTCGTAGCGCTGCGAGTCCGGCCATCGTGCGCCAGCCGTCGGGATCCGCCGCCGCACAGTCCACTGCCCGCGCGACGTCGGCGTCAGTCGCCTGCCGATATCGGCCGACGACGACCCCGGGCCGCGACGGATCGAGGCACTCGCGCACCGTGCGCCCCTCGAGCACCTCGTCGCCGGCGATCACGAGCGGAACCTGCACGGCGTCGGCGCCGCAGCGCGGCTGCCACCGGGCCAGGATCTGCTCAGCCCATTCGCCGTTCTGCGGCAGCGCGAAATCGGTGTCCGGCTCGTTGTGCAGGTGCTGCCAGCCACGCGGACACGGCAGCGGCCGGCGCTGGCGGCTGGTTGCGGTCCTGGTGACGGCGCGGGACGTCGCTGAGCCCCGGAATGGCCTCGAACGCCTCCAGGAAGCCCTGCTCCAGCTTGCGCCAGTCCGGGCTGTCCACCTCGATGCTTGAAGGCGTGCCGCAGGAAGTTCTCCGGGCCCGTGTTCTCGTCCAGGCGGCGGATCAGGTAGCCGATGGCGTTGATGAAGTTCTCCTCGCCGGCAGGCCGGCGCGTACAGCAGCAGGTTGCGGGACAGCTCGAACAGCGCACGGCGCTGCTCGTTCGCCATGCCTTCGAGCATCTCGAACTGGACCTTGTCCAGCGCGCCGCGCTCGTGCGCGAGCACCAGCCCGTAGGCGAGATCGAAGAGGTTGTGCGAGGCGACGCCCGACGTCCATGGCCGCGAGGTTCTCGGGCTTCATCAGCTCGTGCACCATGCGCTTGTAGTTGGCGTCGGTCTCGATCTTGGTATGGTACGGCGCCTGCGGCCAGCCGCGCAGCGAGGCCTCGACGCGCTCGATCTCCATGTTCGCGCCCTTGACGAGGCGGATGGTGATGCGGCCGCCGCCCGCCGCCACGCGCCGGCGCGCCCACGCCTGCAATTCGAGCAGTGTGCGGATAGGAATCCGGGATGTAGGCCTGCAGCGCGATGCCCGCACGCACCTGCTCCAGTCCCGGGCGATCGAGCGTGCGCATGAAGGCCTCGGCCGTCAGGTCCTTGTCGCGGTACTCCTCCATGTCGAGGTAGACGAACTTCGGCACTCACGTGCCGTCGGGCCGTGTGAACGCGCGCGCGGCCGCCGTGCGGAACAGCCGCTCCAGGCGGTCGCACAGCACGCCGACCGTGTGCTCGCGGGCCAGCGGCGAGATCTGCGAGTAGAGCGTCGAGATCTTGACCGAGACGACTTCGATCTCCGGCCACTGCAGGCCTGCAGGTACTGCTCCAGCCGCCGCTCGGCTTCGTCTTCGCCGAGAATCGCTTCGCCGAGGAAGTTGACGTTCATGCGCACCCCTTCGCGGTGGCGCTCCGCCAGATGTGCGGTCAGCAGCTCCCGCTTCGCCGGGCAGGATGACATTGGCCGTCTCCTTGCGCATCTGCTCCTTGACCAGCGGCACGGCGACGCCGGGCAGCGTAGCCGCCGAAGGACTGGAAGCCCTTCAGCATCGTCCGGTCCACGGGCCTGAAGAATCGCGGCACGCCCTGCACGTCGAGGATGTGCGTCAGGTGCTCGACGGCGCGGCGCGGGGTCGCGTGCGAAACGCCTGGTCGGTCATCTGCGCCAGCGTCGCCTTGTCCGACGGCGTGCTGCATCATGCGGTCGAGTTCGGCCTGCTGCCGCCACTCAGCGGGTGTCTGCAGTGCGCGGGCACGCTCCTGGAGGCGCCGCGCGACCGTGAGCGCCTTTTGCACCGATGGCGCGTGTGGCGAGTCCGGGTCCGGCGTAAAGCCGGCGAGCAGCTTGTCGAGCAAGATGGCGTCCGGCATGTCGGTTACTGGTCTCTAGCTGCCAGTCGTTCGCGCGGCAGGTTCGAGTGTGATGCGGGTCATCCGACGTCTGTGCTTAGCTGCAGCCAAAGACATCGAACCCATTGCTGCCACGCTCGCGGAAGCAGCACGCATCGAGATCTTCACCACCGAGTATCTCGCATGCCAGGCTTGCCTTTGTGAGCGGCTCAAAGTTCCTGATCTCCCGCCAATTGTGTAGACATTCTGACAGGAATCTGCCGCCCTGCCTGCATCACGCCGTTCACGACAGTAGCTGGGAGGCCATCGTCGAGCTCTAGGCAGCCAGCATTGGCTGATCCACGCTGGCTGCCCAGCCAGAGCCACGGCCGCTGACCCTCCGCGCTGCCGTGTACGGCGAACTGATTTGTACCTTTCCGGCCACGCAGACCCGATCTGAGGTCGTGGAATCTCTTGACGATGGCTGGGGACCTTCAATTCCCCCTTGAGGCCGTAGCCAACCAGAAAGGCGCAAGCCCTGAGACACGCACCACCTGAAGCGCAAGGAACTGCAGTCAAACGCGGCGCCGAATTTCCGGACGACCTTCCTTGTCCGTCGCCGACGTCAGCAACGGCGGTAGCGATCCTGTCGGGCAAGTGTTTGACTCGTCACGGCGCCGGCCCGCGAACGACCAGACGAAGCCCGACGGCCGCCTTGCCGCAGAGAAAGGGACAAGTACATCCGGGAGTTAGGAATGGTGGCCAGGGACGGAACCGAACCATCGACACGCGGATTTTCGGTACAAGGGTGGGCCGCCGGCGGCGCCAGGAAGTCGAAGACCGGGAAGGGGTTTTCGAGGGCCCGACCGCCGAACCGACCCGCCCGAGCGAGCCAGTTCCGAACCGGAAAGTCGGCGCCGGACCTAACCGCGCGGTAAGCCGAAGAAACGCAAGGGAGTCTTGCCATCGAGTCCGAACACTTTCCGAACCGAGCGCACCGGGCGGGGCCCTGCCGACGGAAACTGTCCGACTTCACGCGCCGCCAGGTACTGACAAGTTAACTATCTTCGCTCTGAAGAGCGGGCATTCGGTGCCGCGGATGACTCAAACCGGAACTGCACTGGGCGTTGTCGTCGTGCCGCGCTGGGCGATTGACTCGGGGTCTCGCGAATCGTTGCGTCCGACGGCGAATTCGTCGCACCATGCCGCTCTCCCCGCCCCGCGAGGCGCAGGTACGATGAAACTGATCGGCATGTTTGATTCGCCCTACGTGCGGCGCGTTGCAGTGACCCTCAAGCACCTCGAGGTCCCATTCGCGCACGCAAACTGGTCGGTCGGAGCGGACTTCGAGCGCATCCGTGAATTCAGCCCGCTCGGCCGGGTGCCCGTGCTGGTGCTGGACGACGGCACCGCGCTCGTGGATTCCGCCGCGATCCTGGATGCCATCGACGATCAGGTCGGGCCGACGCGCGCCCTGTTGCCGGCCTCGGGTCGTTTTCGTCGCGAGGCACTGCGGCTCATCTGGCTCGCGATGGGTGCGGGCGAGAAGGCACGGGATCAGCTGTACGAGCGGATGGTACGCCCGCCGGAAAAGTACCACGAGCCCTGGGTCATGCGATGTCGTGAACAGATGCGCGGCGCGCTCGGGCTGCTCGAGGTCGCCTGCCGCGAACGCGGTCCGACCGCGTGGCTGGTCGACAATCGAGTCACTCAAGCCGACATCACGGTTGCCTGCATCTCCACGTTCCTCAATGAATCGCTGGACGTATTCGGCGGCGATGCGCCGTATCCGGCGCTGCAGGCACACGTTGCGCGTTGCGAAGCGCTGCCGGAGTTCCGGGCGACGCACGCGCCGTGGTTTGCGGCGGCGATGAAGTCGTAGTGTGCCGTGTCGCTATCGATTCCGGTGACAGATGGTCGACCGGCGTTCGGGATGTGGAAGGGAATTTATCTATTCGAGCACTGCGACAGCGGACACACGCGGCGTGTGGTGTGCGAGTTCTTGTTTGTAGCGCAAACGTCTTGAATTTCAAACGGTCGCACGCTGCAAAGCAATTTTGTTCAGATCTGAGCACTACCAAGAAACCGGGGTGCCATCACCCGCACGCCAGCTTCCTGCCGCCCCTCCAGGGATTCGAGCCAGCCACCGACTTCCCGATAGTCCGCGGGTCGGCCATCGATGGCCACGGATGGTCCTCGGGCGATGCCAGGAACCCGTTCTGAATCATGGAGTTGGAAGTGGTGGCCAGGGACGGAATCGAACCATCGACACGCGGATTTTCAGTCCGCTGCTCTACCAACTGAGCTACCTGGCCTTTGGTGGGGCTCGGTATTAGACAAGCACGGCATTGCGGCCGTCAAGAATCGTTCCGGGCGGCGTTGTCGGCGCGCCGGGATTGATGCGACGATGCCACCCAGATGCCCCGCGCCAGCGCCCTTGCCGCCGTTCCTTGCCTGCTTGGAGCATGAAGACGCCGGGCACCGCCATCGTCACCGGCGCCGGCAGCGAGGCCGGCATCGGCTTCGCGACCGCGCGACAGCTGGCGGCACTTGGCCACGAGCTCTTGATCGCCGGCCGCTCACCGCGAATCCATGACCGTGCAGCCGAACTGCGCGCGGCGGGCCATCGCGCCCACGGCTTCGATGGTGATCTGGGCGACGAGTCGGTCGTCCGGGAGCTCGCCGCGCTGGCGACCACGCTCGACTCCCCCGTCACGGTGCTGGTCAACAATGCCGGCATGGCAGTGCTTGGCCAGCTCGATCGCGCCGCACCCGTGGCGGAGTTCTCGCTCCACGACTGGCGCCAGACGCTAGAGCGCAATCTCACCACTGCGTTCCTGGTGACCCGTGCCTTCGTCGCGGGCATGGCGCAGCGCGGCGCCGGGCGCATCGTGAACATCGCCTCCACCGCCGGCCCGGTCTCGGCGATGCCCAACGACTCGGCCTATGCCGCGTCCAAGGCCGGGCTGGTGGGATTCACTCGAGCTCTCGCGCTCGAGGTGGCGGCAAGCGGCGTAACGGTCAATGCGGTCGCGCCCGGCTGGATCGCCACGGCATCGCAGACGCCCGAGGAAGCCCGGGCGGGACACGTCACGCCGATGGGGCGCTCGGGGACGCCGGACGAAATCGCCAGCGTGGTGGCGTTCCTGTGCTCGCCGGGCTGCTCGTATCTCACCGGGCAGCTGATCGTGGTGGACGGCGGCAACTGCATCCTGGAGGCGCGGCAGGGATGAGCGACCCGGTCGTGCTGGTCACCGGTGCGGCCGGCGGCATGGGTCGCGAGATCAGCAGGCGATTCGCGCGCGACGGCTGGCGGGTGGCCGCGACGGATCTGGACGATGCGGCGCTCAACGCGCTCGCGGCGGACGTTCCGCTGCTGGCGCAGGTGCCCGCCGACCTGCGCATCCCGGACGCCTGCTACGGCGTGCTGGCCGAGTCGCTCTCCCGGAGCGGCGGCCGGCTCGACGCGCTGGTGAACGCCGCGGGCGTCTGGCGCGAGGGCCCGGTCGAGACCTTCAGCGAAGACGACTTCGACCTGTTGCTCGACGTCAACCTGAAGGCGACGTTCTTCATGTGCGCGGCGGTCATTCCAGTGCTGCGCCGGTCACGCGGGTCGATCGTCAACATCTCCTCCGACGCGGGCCGGCAGGGCAACACGGGGGCCGCCGCGTACTGCGCCTCGAAAGGCGCCGTGACGATGTTCACTCGCGCGCTGGCGCTCGACCTGGCGCCGGACCTGGTGCGCGCCAACGTGGTCTCGCCGGGCGATACGGCGACGCCCATGCTCGACTTCCAGGCGGAGCGCTATGGCGGTGGCAATCCGGCGGCCTACAAGGCGGCGTTGCTTGCCAAGTATCCCCAAGGCGACAGGGCGCGCTTCATCGGTCCGGAAGAAGTCGCCGAGCTGGTGTTCTTCCTGTGCCAGCCGCAGGCGGCGGCGATCACGGGCGCGGACTTTCCGATCGACCTCGGCTACTCGGCCGGCAAGTAGTCGCGCTCAGGCGGGACGGGTGACGTAGCCGTAGCGCAGGTTGCTGCGCTCGCCGCCTGCCGCGAGATATGCGGACCGGTCGGCCGCGAGCCGATCCTCGACAGGCCCGGCCGCGGGAATCTCGAAGTTGTACAGACGCGCCGAGTTGCCGCCGAAGATCGCGGTCTTGACCGGCCCGTCGGCGGCGCCGAGCGGCGCAAAGCCGTGCTTCGCCTGCATGTCCTCGGGAATCTCGAGCCGGCGCAGCGCCTCGATCTGCCACTGCGGCGCGCCGGTCCAGACCGCGTCGGTACCCCACACGACGTGATCGGCGCCGAGCCCGGCGATCAGCTGCCCGAGTATCGCCGCGGCGATCCGCGGCTGCGCAACGGTCGTCTGCGCGAAGATCTGGCCGAGATCGCCATACACGTTGGTCACGCCGTGTTCTCTGGGTATCTCGGCCAGGTCGGTGACCCAGTCGATCCGCCCGGTTTCTTCGAAGATGCGCGAGGCATCCTCGGGCGTGCCGTCGCCGGGGAAGCGGTAGCCAGAGTGATAGATGATGAAGTTGAGGTGCGGCCAGTCCCTGGCCGCCTTGGCCACGTCGCTCACATCGGCATAGGGGCGCAGGCGTGGGTAGCGCTGCTCCGTCGCGGGCGAGAACAGGCCCTTGTGAATGCAGACGTTGACGCGTCCGGCCTTGAGGAAGCGCTCATAGGCGGGATAGACCAGCTCTTCGTCATCGAGCCGCCACGGGTAGCGGCTGGTCTCCTTGTGGGTGTTGTCGCCCACCGTGTAGCCCTTGAACGAGTCCGGCCGGTCCTCGGCCAGCGCACGGTCGATTTCCTCCAGCCAGCCGGGCGCGCCGGGGGTGAAGATGGCGTGCGCCAGCATGCGCTGCGAGCCGGCGGCTTCGTTGATGCGCTTGCGGGCCGCGACTGTCATCGGATTGGTCAGGAACCAGTCCTCCGGAATGTCCGACGGCGCGACTCGACAGCAGCGCCACCTTGGTGTCGCTGTCGAAGAAGATTTCCTTCAGGTAGTTGTTGAACTTCAGGTCCTCGATGGTCTGTTCCTTGCCGGCGAGCGCGGGGTTCCAGCCGCGCCGGCCGACCGCTTCGCGCATGCGCACGAAGCCCAGCAGCCGCGTGTCGTCGCGCAGGAAGTGCGTGTGGCCGTCGATGATGAACTGCCCGGCCAGGGCGCGCGCGCGTTCCTCGGCCATCTCCGGTGTCGCGGCCTCCGCGGCGCTGACGCCAAAGAGCGGCCCGAACACGTCGTTGAGGGCGACGAAGCCGGCGGCCATGCCGGCGGCGGTCGCGAAGAACCTGCGGCGCGACATGCCATGACGCCGCGCCTGCTCGTCGCCGAGCGCCTTGAGCCTTGCCTCGACCTGGCGCTGCGCCGCACTCTGCGGCAGCGGCGCGTACTCGTCGCTGGAGACGATCTGGGTAGGGATCGGACCGGGGAAACCCGCCTCCTCCGCCGGGGCCAGTGCGCGCAGGTCGTCGTCGGTCAGGAATCGCATCGCCGTACCTCCGCGGCCGACGGGCCGTTCAGCCGCCCTGCTCCGGTGCGACGTAGCCGGCCGGCCGGTCGGCGCCGCCGCTGAACAGGAACTTCTCCATTTCCTTGGTAAGGAACTCGCGCGCCTTGGGGTCGAGCGCGTTGAGCCGATATTCGTTCATCAGCATGGTCTGGTGCTCGAGCCAGCCCTGCCAGGCCTGCTTCGATACGTTCTCGTAGATGCGCTTGCCCAGCTCGCCCGGCCACGGCACCCGCGCCAGGCCCTCGGCCTCGCGCTTCAGCACCACACAATTCACCATGCGCGTCATCTTCAGTACCTCAGTTCGGGATGGCGTCAACCGCACAGGCGCGCAACAGTGCGGCGACGGGCGCGGCCAGTCCAATTCTTGCGGGATCCCGGGTGTTATACCAGACGCGCCCGCCCTCCTCCACGCGGGCGGCGGGCTCCGGCACCACGACTTGCAGGGGCACGATGTCGAGATCGAAGTGCGTGAAGCTGTGCCGCAGCACGGGCCATTCGCTGAGTTGGGGCGTTGCGACGCCGAGCGCCTCGCGCGCGAAGCGGCCGGCCTCGTCGCCGTCCGCGAACTCCGGGAAGCTCCACAACCCTCCCCAGATGCCGCGCGCGGGACGCTGTTCCAGCAGGACGACTCCCGGCTCGCGGAAGGCCAGCAGCATGTAAGTGCGGCGCAGCCGGCGCGCGGCCTGGCGTGGACGCGGCGAAGGCAGCTGCGCCTGCAGCCCGCGTGCGTTCGCCTCACAGCGGCTGCCGAGCGGGCACAATCCGCAGGCGGGCCTGCTGCGCGTGCACAGCGTGGCGCCGAGATCCATCATCGCCTGGTTGTAGTCCCTGACGCGCTCAGGCGGTGTACACGTATCGGCGAGTTCCCAGAGTCTGCGCTCCACGGCGCGCTCACCGGCCCATCCCTCGATGGCGAAGCAGCGCGCCAGCACCCGTTTGACGTTGCCGTCGAGAATTGCGTGGCGCTGCCCCTGCGACAGCGACAGGATCGCGCCGGCGGTCGAGCGCCCGACGCCGGGCAGTGCCTGCACGACGGCGATGTCATCGGGAAACCCGCCGCCGTGCTCGACCGCGATCTGCTGCGCGGCGCGGTGCAGGTTGCGCGCCCGCGCGTAATAGCCGAGACCGGACCACAGGTGCAGCACCTCGTCGACCGGCGCGGCGGCAAGCGTCGCGACGTCCGGAAAACGATCCATGAACCGCTCGAAATAGGGGATCACGGTCGCGACCTGCGTCTGTTGCAGCATGATCTCCGAGACCCAGACCCGGTAAGGCGAGGGGTCGCGCTGCCAGGGCAGGTCCTTGCGCCCGTGACGGTCGAACCAGGCGAGCACGCGCGCGCCGAACTCCGGCGTCAGAACGCCATTCATTGTGCCGGCTCGCCCCGCGCCAGGCTTTCGACGTTCTGGAACATGTTGCGCGTCCCCTGCTCGAGCGTCTTGAGCATGGCACGGCGCACCAGCCAGTGCGGCATCCAGAATGCGGGTTCGAACTCGGTTCGATAGCGCACGCGCGCGCCCCCTTGCGCAGCACGGACCTCGGTTTCGCTGTAGCCCGTTCGCATGTCGCCGCGGCCAGGTATCGACTCGGCGATGAGCACCGTGGCGGACTCGGTCAGCCGCTCATAGCGCTCCATGCTGTGGCAGAACACGGATCCCAGACAGCCGTTCAGGACGGTGTACAGCACGCGCCGGCCGTCCTCTTCGCCGTCGAGTCTCGCCACGACCACGCGGGGATCGAGTTGGGGATAGCGCGCATAGTCGGTCAGCACGGCCATGACCGCCGCCGGCGGGGCCTCCAGCAGTGCTTCGAACTCGACGAACCAGGCGCGACCGCGATCGCCGACTTCGAGCCGCACGACGTCCACCGCGGGCACCGGCAGCGAGATCAAGGCGAGCAGGACGCCCAATCCTGCGCGGACGCGCGGGACTTTCCGGCTCACCGGGCCGACGACGGATTCGAGCCGTTGGGCTCGACGACGAGACGAAGATTGCGCATGCGCGCCCCACTGACACGGGCCTCGCCAATGGAGACCTCCAGGTCGAGATCCAGTTCCGCCAGTGAACCTGCCAGGGACTCCAGCGTCTGCTGCGGCGAGGCCGGCGCCGGCGCGGCCGCCGGCGGCAGGTAGCGATCGAGATCGAGGCGGTCGATGGCCAGCCGCAACCGCGGCGCGGCCGCCGTGAAGGGCCACTGCACGGCGCCGGTCAGGGTGCTGTCGTCGAGCGTGGCGTCCAAGCGCATCTATCGTCACCCGCTCCGCGTGAGCCGTACCGCGCACCGCGGCCTGGGCCTCGGAGAGCACCGCCGGATCGGCCGTGGCCGGCAACGCCATGCCGAAACGCGACGCGAGGCTGCGCGGTGAAAAGGGTCCGCTGGACAGCTCGAACCGCGCCGTCGGCGTCTCGTTCAGGCCGGTGACCGAGGCGTCGCCGGTGATCACGACACCCGGCAGCGAAGCGCGCAGCTGCCGCAGAGTCGAGCGATCCGGCGGCGAGATCGAGGCTCACGCTATCGACCGTGGCCGTCCAGTCGATGCCGCCCAGCTCGAGTTGCGGCGCGCCGATCCACCCGCGCCAGCGCGCCGGGGCGAGGCCGTAGCGACGGTTCTCGAAGTCGAGCGTCGCCGGACCCGCCAGGCCCAGGTGCAGGACCGTCTCGTCCCACTGCACGGCCAGGCGAAGATCCGCTTCGAATGGCACCCCCGGGGCCACCTCGGTGGCCTCGAGACCGACACCCGACACCACGACGGCCGTGCCGTCGCGCGCGTCGACATAGCGCAGCGAGCCACCCTCGACGCCCAGCTCGCCGATCGACCACGCCAGCGGCGCCGTGTCGTCGCCGCCGGTCAGTCTGGCGATCAGCGCCGAGTAATTGTCACGCCCCTCGCCGTCGATCGCCGCATTGAGCGCCAACCTGTCGATGACCAGCCGCTCGACGTGCGCGCTCCGACGCAGCACCGTGCGCCACGGCACCTCGACGCGCGCGCCAGCCAGCGCGAGCAACGGCTCCGCCGCCACCGGCCCGACGGTCAGTCCCTGCGCCTCGAGCCACGGTGTCGGCAGGTAGCCGACCCGCAGACTGTCGATCCGGACCGGCTCGCCCAGCCAGTCCGCCAGCTCCCCGGCCACGGCGCCCTCGATCCAGCTGCTGCGAACCGCCAGGTAAATCGCGGCAGCGCCCGCGATCACCAGGATCGCGAGCAGTGCGGCGACGATTCCAAGTATGCGGGCTGGGCGCATCCGGGCCGATTGAAGCGGGGGCGCGCCGATTGTAGCAGCGCGACGCCCGTCGGCCGCGGCGGTGCTCAGCGATTGCAGACGTCGATGTCACCCGACATCGTGTCGGCCCGAACCCGCGCCTTGCCCTCGCCTTGCGTGAAGCGCAGCGCCGTGCCGGGAGCGTAGCGGCTCTTGCGCGCGGCGGCAGGCCCGAAACAGTTGTCGATGTCGCCGCTGAAGGTCTCGAGATCGAACTCGGCGTCGATGCCGGCCGGGAACAGCAGCTTCAGGTCGCCGCTGACGCTCTCGGCATCCAGCCGGGCGTCCACGTCGAGGGCGACGCGGGCCTCTACGTCGCCGGATACGGTCTTGAGCCGCAGGCGCGTCGCCTCGGTTGCCTCGAGCACGACGTCACCGCTCACCGACTGGGCCTCGACCTCCCCCTTGAGGCCGCGCGCCGTCACGTTGCCGCTGGTGCTCTCCAGCGTGACCACCGCCGGCCGGCCGTTGCCGGTGACCACGGCGTCACCGCTGATGGTGCGCAGCATGAGGTCCTCGCCGAACACCTCGGTGCGTATGTCGCCACTCACGGACTCCAGTCGCTGCGCGCCTTCCACGCCCGCGACCTCCACCTCGGCGCTGACCGCCTGCACGCTGAGTGATGCATTGCGGGGCACGCTGATTTCCAGGCGGGCGCCATCACTGTCGCGGCTGCGGTTCTTCTCCGGCCGCACCCGTATCGTGACGCTGTGCTCGCTGCCGGAGAATTCCAGCTTATCCCGGTCGTTCTTCAGCTCGCCCGTCAGGCGCACCTCATTGCGCTCCCAGGCGCGCACACGGACCAGCCCGTCGATGTTGACGACCTCGACCGCCGGCGCGGCGCTGGTCGCCTGAGAGCGCTCCAGGGTCTGCGCCGCATCGGCCGGGAAAGCGAGCAGTGCGACGCACGTTGCAAGGAGCGAGATAGCTGTGGATTTCATGATCATGTCCTCTCGTCGCTGACGGCCGGTGCCGCAGCGACACTGGCATAGAGCCTGAGTTCGTCCTGGTAGGTGCTCAGCAGCAGCCGGTTGAGCAGCCGGCTGGAAGGATCCGCCATGAGCGCCTCGTCGATGCTGGCGGCCGCGCCCTGGATCGTCGCCAGGTCGCTCTGGACACGCGCACGCGTTGCAGCCGGCAGCGCGGACACCCGCGCATTGAATGCGGCCAGCAATTCGGCCCGGGTCTGCAGATACTCCGGGCCGAGACGGGCGTAGCGATCGTCCGCAACCGTCATCACCGCCCCGCCTGCGTCGAGGCCAGCGCCCTGTGGAGCGAGCTGTGCCGGCGTGTCGACCAGGGTGTAGGTCAGCAGCGCGGACACGGCGGCCACGCCGACGCCGGCGGCAATCGCCCAGGTCCACGGCAGGCCGCGCCCGCGGGACGGGGCGACCTGCTCCGCCCGGTCCAGGCGCGCCGCGATCTCCGGCCACAAGTCACGCGCCGGCTCGATGTCACCGGGCAGTGCCGCCAGGCGACCCAGTGCCGGATCGCGCTGTCGCCCGTCCCGGTCGAATGTCAGTGTCTTCATGTCCCGATCTCCGTACCCATGCGCTCGCGCATCAGGCGGCGCGCACGGTGCAGCTGCGCCTTGCAGGTCCCGACGGCAACACCCAGCATGCCGGCGGTCTCTTCGTGGCTGTAGCCATAAACGCCATACAGGACCAGCACTTGCCGTGCCCCCGCGGGGAGGCTCGCGAGGATCCGCTCGACGTCGAGCGGCGTGGCCGGATCCATGTCGTCCGCCGAGGCGAGTTCCTGCTGACCCCCTTCATCGTCGGTCAGGCTGGTCTCTCCCCGCCCCTGCGGAGACCGCGCCCGGGCGAGCACCGCATTCACCGCAATGCGGTGCAGCCAGGTGCCGAAACCGCTGCGGCCCTCGAAGCCTGGCAGGCTGCGCCAGGCGCTGACGAACGTCTCCTGCGTGAGGTCCTCGGCCAGGTGGGCGTCGCGGGTCATTCGCAGGCACAGACCATGGACCCGCCCGCAGTACGATCGGTAGAGCCTCTCGAAGGCGGCCTTGTCGCCGCGCCTCGCGCGTGCGATCAGGTCCTGCTCGTCGGGGGTCGCGGTCTGCGCCGGTTGCCTCACGTCCATGGGTCCCAGTTAGGCCGGCAACGAGGCAGCTTACCCCGCGCTCACTGGCTGTGGGGATTGGAGGGCGCTGGGCCAGAAAAGGTTTGAATCGCGGGAGTCGTTCCGGCCCGACGGGTCGCGACGGGCCCACCGCCGCGGGCGGCGTGGCCTGTCTAGCCCGCTACCGCAACGGCGCCGACGGGCGGCGAGGCGATGTGCTCGACCAGGGCCTCGGCCGGCATCGGCCGGCCGATGTAGTAGCCCTGGGCGAAGTCGCAGCTGACCTTCTCCAGGAACTCCAGCGCGCCGCGTTTCTCCACGCCTTCCGCGCAGACCCTGAGGCCGAGGTTGTGCGCCAGGTCGACCAGCGACTGCACCATGGTGCGTGCCTCGGCGCTCTCGGTGAGCTCCATGCCGAGCGACTTGTCGATCTTCAGTTCGTTGAACGGCATGCGGTAGAGCTGGGTGAGGGACGAAAAGCCTGTGCCGAAGTCGTCGAGCGAGAGGCCGAATTCCTTCACGCGCAGGCGCGTCAGGATGTCCATGGTCCGGGTCGGATCATCGAGCGCCGCGGTCTCGGTGATCTCGAGCGTCAGGCGGGAGTTGTCCAGCGACACCGCCGACATCAGCTCGGACAGGCGGTCCGGGAAGTCGAGATCGGTGACCAGCTTCGGCGACATGTTGATGCTGAGTCCGAGGTCGAGTCCGGACTGCCGCCAGGCGCCGAGCTGGCGGATACCCTCCTGCAGCACCCAGTCGGTCATCGCGGCGATGATGCCCCGCTCTTCCGCCACCGGAATGAACTTGTCCGGGTAGACGAGCCCCAGGTCGGGATGATTCCAGCGCAGCAGCGCCTCGACGGCCGAGATGCGCCAACCGCGGGGTGTCCGCGCGACCTTCGGCTGGTAGTGCAGCACCAGCTGGCCGCGATCCACCGACCTGGCAAGATCCCTGGGATCGATCGCGAGTTCAGCCGCGCGATACCGCTCGAGCACGGCCTCGAACTCGGCGAGCATGATCGGTTTCTGCATCACCCCGGCCACCTGCAGGCCGATCGAGCTCGCCAGCCGCTCGGCGCTGGTCAGGACACGCGAGTCCATGCCGCTCGAGATCAGCACCGGCGCCTGCACGCCGTGACGGCCCAGGTGCCGGATCAGCTCGATGCCGTCGGTACCCGGCATCTGCAGGTCCAGCACGATCAGCGTCGGCGCAAACTGGCCGATCTCGCGGCGGAACGTCTCCGGATCGCTGACCCCGCACACGGCATAGCCGATGCCTTCGGCGACTTGCTGGACGAAGTCCAGGATGTCTTCCTGATCGTCGACCACCAGCAGGCGGTTCGGATTGTCAGCCATCAGCGTGTGCTCCCTCGATGGTATGCCGCAGCTGCAATGCCAGCTGTTCAAGTGAATAGGGCTTGGACAATATGGTCGCAGCACCGTCTGTGCTGATCTTGCTGAGCGTCACCGTGTCGGTGAAGCCACTGGCAAGGAGCACCGCGACATCCGGGCGTGCGATCCTCGCCCGGCGAATCACGTCGATCCCGGACAGTCCGCTGCCCAGGTCGACGTCACTGAACACGACGTCGACCGAGGCATTCGATTCGATCAGGCCGATCGCATCCCGGCCCGAGGCGGCCTCCAGCACCCGGTAGCCGAGCCTCGCCAGCGCGGCGGCCGTGGTCGACCGCGGCGTCGGCGTCGTCATCGACGACCAGCACGGTCTCGCCGCGACCCGCGGGGGCCAGCAGCTCCGGTGCAGCCGGCTGCATGGGCTCCACGGTCTCGGTCACCCGCGGGAACAACAGCGTCACGCGCGTGCCCACTCCAGGCTCACTGCTGATTCGCGCCGTGCCGCCGGATTGCTCGGCGAATCCGTAGACCATCGCGAGGCCCAGTCCGGTGCCCTTGCCGACCTGCTTGGTGGTAAAGAACGGTTCGAAGGCCCGCTTCGCGACCTCGGGGGCCATGCCGACGCCCGTGTCGCCGACTTCGATGACGACGTAGTCGCCCGGGACCAGACCGGCTGCTTCCGCGGAGCCCGCGGCGACCGTCTCGTTGCGCGTCGCAATGCTCAGCAGGCCTCCTCCCGGCATGGCGTCGCGGGCGTTGATGGCCAGGTTGAGCAACGCGTCCTCCAGCTGGCCGGGGTCGGCGCGAATGTGCCAGGTCGTATCCAGCTCGATGGCCACCTCGACCCCGCGGCCGAGGCTGCGGCTGACCAGCTCGAGGATGCCGTCGAGCAGACGGTTGACGTCGACCACCTGCATCTCGAGCTTCTGCTGGCGCGAGAAGGACAGCAGCCGCCGCGTCAGGTCGGCGCCCCGTAGCGCCGCCTTCAATGCCGTCGCGGCGTTGCGCTTCAAGCGCAGATCCGATCGCAGTGGCCGCTCGAGCAGCTGCAGGTTGCCGATGATTACGTTGAGCAGATTGTTGAAGTCGTGGGCAATGCCGCCGGTCAGACGCCCCACGGCCTCCATTTTCTGGGCGTGGCGCAGACCGGCTTCCAGCCGCCGCTCCGAAGTGATGTCACGGACCACGGAAAAGAATCCGCGGACTTCCGTGCCGGCCTCGATGTGCGGCCGGTAGGTGATCGCCAGATCGCGCTCGTCCTCGCCCTGCCGGGTGCGCGCTTCGAACTCGACGTCTTGCCCCGCCAGTACGGCGTCGATTCTTGGCGCGATCTCGCGATAGTTGTCGGGACTGACGATGTCCTGCAGCCGGTGCCCCTCGATCGCGGTGCTGGGCAGCTGAAACCAGCGCTCATAGGCTGCGTTGGCGTAGGCGAAGGTCCCGTCGCGACGCACATACGCGATTTGCAGCGGCACCGAGTCGAGCACCAGTTCGTAGAATTCCTTGAGTTGGCGGGCGGACTCGCTGGCCGCGGCGAGGTCGCTGATGTCCTCGTGCGTTACGACGACGATGCCGGCAGCGGTGTCGGCCAGGCGCTGCACGCGCATGTGCAGCCGGCGCAGCGTGGCCTGCGCGTCACCGACCGAGTACTCCATCGAGAAGGACGGGCGGGAACCGCTGAGCACAGCTGCCAGCCCTTCGGCAGCCGCCGCGGCCGCCGGCACGCGCTCTGCCCGCTGTCGCAACTGCTGCAGATAGCTCTCGCCGAATCCGAAGCGCAGGCCACACAGCGCCCCTTCCGCGGCGGTTTCGCGCCAGGCGTGATTGATCTCCAGAGTCATGCCATCCGGCGCCAGCACCGCCACGGCGGCGCTCAGTCCGTCGAGCGTGCGGCGCAGCAGCGCCTCGGACTGCCTGAGGTCGTCCAGTGCGCGCCGGTCGCGCGTCACGTCGATGAGCAGGCCGGCGGTACGCAGCGGTCGGCCGGCCTGGTCGCGCTCAGCCTCGCCGGCCAGACGCAGCATGCGGCCCGACTGCCCTGCGCCGGGCGCGCGAAACTCCAGTTCCAGCGGCTGCCTTTGCTCGAGGTGGCGGCGTACCACCTCCAGCAACAAGGGCCGGTCAGCTTCATCCAGACGGTCCTGGAGCGCGGCGAAGGACGGCTCGAGCGGTGGCCCGCACTCGTCGAGAAGGGTGCTGAAGCGGTCCGAGTACCACGCCCGCCCGGTCACGAAGTCCCATTCGAACAACCCACAGGGCGCGATCTGCGCCAGCCGCGTGAGTTGACGGCCCATGCTGAACGCACGCTCGCGGCGCAGCAACGGCTCCGCAGAACCGGATGTCTCCTGACGACGGCGGCTTGTGCCTTCGTATCCACCGGCTTTCGCGTCTCGGGCAGGGCTTGCCATGGCGGCGGGACGGCCACCTTCTGGGAGGGGTATCGGCGTTGCCAGCGAGGTCTTGACCTCACCACACCCGACGTTAGGGGAAAGCCTCAGCGAGCGTGATTCAGGTCTCGCCCGACGCGCCCGCGACCGGGCTGCGGCCGGCGACCCAGTTCACCGCAAACTGCACGAGTTGGGTGCCGGTGGTCAGATCCAGCTTGCGCTTGATGCGCTGCCGGTGCGATTCGACGGTCTTGATGCTGAGGTTCAAGGTTTCCGCGGCCTGGCGCGTCGACAGCCCGCGTCCGATCATCTGCAGGACCTGCAGCTCGCGATTGGACAGGCGATCGATCGGATTGGCCGAAATATAGGCGCCACCGGAAGCGAACTTGCGGATCATGCGGGCGCCGATGGCCTCGCTGACATAGATTCCGCCGTCGAGCACCCGCCTGAGCGCCGCGATGAATTGCTCGCTCGCGGCCTGCTTCATGATGTAGCCGCTCGCGCCGGCTCCCAGCAGCCGCTCCGCATAGACATTCTCCTCGTGCATCGACAGCACGAGCAGCGGCAGGGAGGGGTGATGGGCGCGCGCGTCCTTGATCAGTTCGATCCCGTCGCCGTCCTTCAGCGAGATGTCTACGACCACGGCATCCGGCTGATGATCGCGAATGGCCTGGCGGGCCTCGTGGACGCTCTCAGCCTCGGCGCAGACCTCCAGGCCTTCCTCGCTGCTGATCAGGCGCTTCAGGCCCTGCCTGACGATGGGGTGGTCATCGACCAGCAGGATCCTGCGGATCGCACCGCGCCCTGCGCTGACGCCCTGAGTGACGCTACCTTGAGTTCCCAGATTCATGTGTTGGTCCTCCGGGCGCCAGGGTCATCGACAAGCGACCGGGTCGATTGTGCAATGATGTCACGATCCAGACCAGGCCGGGCCCTCGGGATGTCGCAATGGTGGGGGAACGGCCGCGACCGGCGTCAATTCATGCCGCCGCCGTCGATCTCCTCCGCCCAGCGCGTCGCATAGCGCACCAGATCGCGGGCGTTGGCGAGTCCGAGCTTCTCGCGAATGTTGCGCCGATGCGAGTCGACGGTCTTGGGGTTCATGCCGAGTTCGGTGGAAATCTCCCGCGTCGCGAGTCCGCGGGCAACCAGCCGCAGGACGTCGCGCTCACGCTCGGTCAGTGACCCGGCCGGCCCACCCACTGGCTGGACGCCGCGGCGGACGCGCGCCACCAGCCGTTCGCCGATGGCCTGGCTGACGTGGATCCCTCCGGCCGCCACCCGGCGCAGGGCGCGCAGGAACTCGGCCGGCGTCTCCTGTTTCATGATGTAGCCGTGGGCGCCGAGCGAAATCAGCCGCTCGGCGTAGAGGTCCTCGTCGTGCATGGACAGCACCAGCACGCGCAGCGGCGGCCAGCGCTCGCGGAGCTTGCCGATGAGCGGGATGGCCTCCTGGCCGTCGAGTGACAGATCCAGCACGATGATCTGCGGGGATGTCTGCTCGATGACCTGCAGCGCCTCGGGCACGCTCTCGGCCTCGCCCACGACAACGAAGTCCGGTTGCTCGCCGAGCAGGAACGCGAGTCCGTCCCGGATCACCGGATGATCGTCGACCAGGACGACCTTGGTTTGCTGCGTCATCGCCGTGCGGCTGCTGCCTCTGAGTGCCGGTTGCCATGGTAACCCCTGGCAACCGGCCGCGCGACGATCGAGGAGGCGCAACGCATCGGGCTACGCCGAAATCACCATGGCCGGCTCGGTTTGCTCGCTTCCCGCCGACCTGGCCGTGTCACGAGCCCTCGGGAACAGCATCTCGACAGTCGTCCCGCAGCCAGGCCGGCTGTCGATGCGGACGAAACCACCGGACTGCTTGGCAAACCCGTACACCATCGCGAGGCCCAGGCCGCTACCCTTACCGACCGGCTTGGTGGTGTAGAAGGGCTCGAACGCCCGGTTCCTGACCTCATCGGACATCCCCTGCCCGACGTCGGTGATTGCGACGGAGACGTAGTCGCCGGCGCCGGCCTCCTCGGCCGGACGGATATCGCCCGACCGCCAGCGAGACATTGCGAGCGGAAATCGTCAGCGTGCCGTCTCCATCCATGGCGTCGCGTGCATTGATGGCGAGATTGAGCATCGCGCTGTCGAACTGCCCGGGGTCCGTGGCGACCGGCCACAGGCCGGCCGGCAGGTCGGTCACGACGCAGATCGAGTCGCCGAGCGTGCGCTCCACCAGCGTCAGCAACCCGTCGACCTGCTCGCGGACATCGAGCACTTCCGACTTCAGGGCCTGCCGGCGCGAGAAGCTCAGCAGCCGCGCGGTCAGCTCCGCGCCGCGCAGTGCCGCGCGAGTCGCCGCCTCGAGCGGCCGGCGCGCCCTGTGGCCATCGGGCAACTGGCGCTCCTGCAGCTGCAGGTTGCCGATGATCACCGACAGGAGATTGTTGAAGTCGTGGGCAATTCCACCGGTCAGCTGACCGACCGCCTCCAGCCGCTGCGACTGCCGCAGTCGCGCCTCCAGCTCGCGCGCCTCGCTGACGTCATGCGCCACCGAGAAGAAGCCGACTACGCGGCCAGTCGAATCCCGATGCGGCACATAGACCACGTCGGCGTACCGGGTGCAGCCGTCCTTCTCGACACACGATTCGTAACGCACCATCTCGCCCGCGAGCGCGCGGTCGATCTGCGCGGCGGCGGCAGCGTAGCGTGACTGGCCGATCACCTCGACCAGGGCACCCCCTTCCACTGCGTCCGAAGTCGTGCCGTACCAGTCCAGATAGGCCTGATTGAAGAAACGGACGCGCTTGTCGACGTCGACATAGGCCACGCGCGTGGGAATCGAATCCAGCACCACGCGGAAGAACTCCTTGAGCTCGCGGATCTCCCGCAGCGAGTTGACCGCGGCCGACTGGTCGACGATCGCGGCGACGAATTCGTCGCCGTGCGGATCGACCAGCGTCACGCTGACCATCACCGGAATCTCCGTGCCGTCGCGATGGCGCAGCGATTTCTGCAGCGGAGCGGCCGGCTGGCGCAGGTGGCCGGTCGCGCGAACCGCCTCGATCATCTCGCGCCAGTCGTCGCACAGCAGCAACTTCAGTGGCAGCGGCACCTCCGAGCGCTGGTATCCCAACAGCTTCAGGACGTACTGGTTGAGCTCGGTCACGAGGCCGGTTGCCAGGCTGCCGAAGGCCACGCCGATGACGTTGGAGTCGGACAGGCGCCGGAAGCGCATCTCGCTGGCCCGCTGGGCGTACTCGGCGTGCTTCCGGTCAGTGATCTCGACGCAGGTGGACTCGTAGCGCAGGACCTCGCCGTCGCCTCCCCAGACGGCCCGTATGTTCTCGAGCAGCCAGATCATGCGTCCATCCACACGCCGCAGGCGTCGCTCGAACGCAGTCAGCTCGCCCTCCTGGCGCGCCGCCCTGAGGAATTCCTCGAGCGTGCCGGGTCCCGCCCACAGCTCGGTGGCCACATTGGCGTCGCGCAGCAGTTGCTCCGATGCGTAGCCGGTCATGGCGACGTACGCCGGGTTCGCCGAGATGATTCGTCCGTCCGGCGACAGCACGCAGATGCCGGCGGCGACGTCCTCGTAGAGCGCGCGAAAACTCGCCTCGGAGAGCTCCAGCCTCTGGGCTTTCTCGCGCAGGTCATCCTCAGTCTGCTGGCGGCGGCGGATTTCCTGCTGGACCTCCTGGCTGCGCTCCTCGACCTGCCTGGCCGCCAGCGCGAATGCCGCGGCCAGCCTCCCCACTTCATCCCGCCTGCGCACCGGCAGCGAGCGGGGCGGCTGGCCGCTACCGAAGCTGCGCGTTGCCTCCAGCAGCCGGTCGAGCGGGCGGACCAGAGTCCGGGCGAACAACAGGGTCACGAGGACGGCGGCCACCATCAGCAGCACGGCCGCCGCCAGCCGGCGCGCGAACGCCGCCCTCACTTCCGCCAGCACGGTCGCTTCAGGCGTGGTGAAGGCAAGGAAACTGTAGCGACCCGGATCCGAGGCATGGGCGGTCAGCGCCGCCGCCGCCGTCACGACCGGCCCGCTATCGGCCGCGAGGGTCAACCCGACGGTGCGGGTGGCGTCGGCCTCGAGCCTGCGGCGCAACTCGAGCTCGTGCGACGCGACGTCGACTCCCATGCCCAGCGACCTGCCATTGAGATCCACCAGCGCGAAGCCCGCCTGGCTCACGGATTGCAGGTCGGCGGCCTTGCCAGCCATGAGGTCGCCGGGACCCGCGACAAGGTACTCGCCCAGCAGCACCCCGGCGCGCGCACCGCGTTCATCGAAGACAGGCACCGCCACGTCGACATGGATCGCGGTGCTGCCGTCAGGGGTCTCGTGCACCAGCGGTCCCAGCGTGACGAGCTCTGGCCTGGGGCGGCGCCGTGCCAGCGTCAACGCCTCGGGCTCCGCGGTGAAGGCGTAGGAGCGCAACTCGCGGGCGACGTCGCCACGAACGCGGGTCACGCCGGCGACCGGCAGCCCGCTCACGTCATAGAGCTGCAGGCTGATGAAGCCGCGCTCTGCCTCGGCCGCATCCAGCACCGCGGTCTGCAGGCGTTCGACGGCGGCGGGGTCGTTGGCGTGTGTCGCGGTCTTCAGCGCGGAGCGGAATTCGGGCCTGGCCGCCAGGGCCACGAGCGGTTCCTCGGCGGAGCGGCTCAACTGGTCGATGCGCGAAGCCGCCGATGCCGCGAGAATCTGCAGCTCGCGCTGACGTTGCTCCAGGGCCGAACGCGCGAGATCCGAATAGCTCCAGGCCAGCAGAATCGCCGCGGTGGTCACGGTGAGGGCGCTGGTAAGCAGCACCAGGCGCAGCCGCAGGCTGTGCCGCAGCGGCACGCCCGCTGTTTCCGAACCCGCAGCGCTATGCAAGAGACCTGACTCCTCATGCACCCGATGGATCGCGCGCGCAGGCGCTGACCAGGCCGATCCCGGGCATTACCCGCAAAATCGGCCTCGGCCCGGTGTTCTTGAAGTGCCGGGATGAGCCGGGCCGCGATTCGTGACGCGGGTCGCACGCGGCTAAGGAAACACCCTAAAATGAAGGGCGGGCTCCGCCGGAGCCCGCCCTGTCCACTACTGCCTACGCGCGGTCAGCTATCCGCTATCCGCTACAGCCTTACTCAGGCTTCTGGAAACGCAGTGTCATGCGGTCCGACTCGCCGATCGCGTCGTACTTGGAGTGATCGAAGTCCGGGTCCGTGTCGCTGCCCGATCCGTACGCGGTGCTGCGGCGGGCCGGCGGCAGAGTCCAGACGCCGAACGGATGATCCTTGGTGTCCCTGGGATTTGCGTTGATCTCGGAACGGCCGATGAGCTTGAAGCCCGCCTTCTCGGCTTGCTCGATGACCCAATCCTCGAGCACGTAGCCGCTCTTCGGGCCGATGTCTGCGGTATCGGCATTGGCGCGATGCTGCTCGATGCCGAGGATGCCACCGGGCTTCAGGCCGACGTAGAGGTCCTTGAGCGCCTTCTCGGTGCGGCCTTCTTCCCGCATCCAGCCATGGACCGAGCGCGACACGATGGCGAGATCAAAGGTGTCGGCCGGCGGCGGTGCCGAACGCGATCCCCAGTTGACGATTCCGACCTCGCCGAATTGGTCCTTGCGGGCCGCGTAGTCGGCCTCCATCTTCGCGCGGAAGTCGCGGCCGCGCTCGGAGAGCTCCGGGTCCGCGGCATCAGGCCCGGTCACGAAGTAGCGCCCGCCGGTCATCCGCGTATAGGGCGCGATGATCTCCGTCCACCAGCCGCCGCCCGGCTGCACCTCGAGCACCGCCATGCCGGGTGCCAACCCCCAGAAACCGAGGGTCTCCGCAGGATGACGGGCGGTATCGCGGGCGCGGTCCGACTCGCTGCGCCACTCGCCGGCAACGGCTTCGGCGAGCTTGGGGTCATGGTCGTGGGCGTTGGCGGGGCCCGCCACGGCGGCGCTGCAGAGCGCGACCACGGCCAGTCCGCGTGAGATGTTCCTCATCGTGTGGCTCCTCGGGTTTGTTGTACTGGACACGGCGCCGGGCACGACAGCCGCGTTGAACCCGCATGATGCCGATCCGCGGCGCCCGGCTCAACCAAAAAAGAACGCCCGGACCGCCGCAACGGTCCGGGCGCATTGTGCCTGGCGCAAGCCCTTACTTGGCCGAAGCGAAGTACGCAGCGATGTCGGCCGCGTCCACGTCGGAGAGAGTGATCTTCTCCTTGTGCTTCACCTGGCCCATGGTCACGCTCTTGATCGAGGCGGCGATCTCGTCGGCAGTCAGGCCCTCGAAGTCCTCGGCCGGCTCATGGCAATCGAGACAGGCTTCCGCCTTCACCTTGCCGGCGGCGGCGTCACCCGCCAGCGCGGCACCACTGAAGGCCAGGGCGCCCGACGCCAACATGATCGCTACGAGTTTGCTGTTCATCATCCGTCTCCTGTTCCGGGGCAGCGCCCCAGGGGCGCCGGAGTGCGTCGGCCGAACTCCGGCTTCGCTTCACTCGAGCGCAATGATAGGGGCCGAACGCTGAATGGCAACTGAATACCCCTTCAGAATGTACCTATGCCGGTGCACTTCGCGGGCCGGCGTCACCGTGCCCCGTCCGGGCAACCACTGGGCCTGATGACGCCGTACAATTGCTGGACAATATCGTGGGGGGCACCGGGTGACATACGCAACCATCACGGGCTGGGGCAAGTGCATGCCCCCCGCCGTGCTGACCAATGACGACATCGCCACCTTCCTGGATACGGACGATGAGTGGATCCGCTCGCGAACCGGTATCGGGGAGCGGCGTATTTCCCACGTCTCGCTGGGGGAAATGGCTTATGTGTCCGCCTCGCGCGCGCTCGCCTGTGCCGGGCTCGAGGCAGCCGACGTCGACCTGATCGTGTTCGGTACCTGCAGCATGGACGAGCAGGTCCCGAACATGGCGTCCGGTCTGCAGACACGGCTCGGCGCGTCCAACGCCGGCGCGATGGACGTCAATACCGCATGCACGTCCTTCCTGTACGGCATGACGACGGCCAGCGCGATGATTCGCCAGGGCATAGTGCGGAACGCGCTGGTCATCGGCGGCGAGCTGATCTCGCCGCTCATGGACTGGAACAACCGCAATGTCGCGGTCCTGTTCGGGGACGGGTGCGCCGCGGTAGTGCTGCAGGCTACGGATTCCGAAGAGGGCGTACTGGCCGACAAGTTGGGCTGCTACGGCGACGTGCGCGGCATCCTGCAGGTTCATGGAATGGGGCAGCGATACGCCAATCGCGAGTGGGTGCTGGGTGACACGGAATGGATCTTCGAGGGACAGGAAATCTTCAAGCGGGCCGTGGTCGGCATGAGCCATGCCTGCGAGACGGTGCTGAACGCAAGGAATCTCGGTCCCGATGACATCGCGCTCGTCGTGCCGCACCAGGCCAATCTCAGGATCATCGAGGCCGTGGTAAAGCGCGCCGGAGTCCCGATGGACCGCTGTTTCGTGAACGTGCACCGCTACGGCAACATGTCGGCGGCGACTGTGCCCGTGGCGCTGGTCGAGGCACTCGACGAAGGCCGGGTGGCGCCGGGGGCAACGCTCCTGCTCACCGGGTTCGGCGCCGGATTGACCTGGTCGGCCCACATCGTCCGTTGGGGCGCGCGCGTGACGCCGCTGCACCCGTCCAGCGTCGAGCTGCCTCCACTCGAGGCAAGCGCGCTCGAAATCGTCGAAGGCTACCGCGCCCGCAAGCATGGCAGCCGGCTGGAGACCGCCACCGCAGCCCCCGGCTAGGCCGGCTCGATCGACCTGTACAGCGCCAAGAACGCCGCCGCGGCGTGCCGCACGTTGTCCTGCCAGCTGGCCGCAGCGGCGTGGTCGGCGCCGTCGGTGACGTACTTTGCGCAGGCGAAGCGCGCACCCTCGACCAGGCAGACTTTCGCCAGTGCGTAGGCCTCCATGTCGATCACGTCACAGGCATGCGCGCGAGCCGTGGTTTCGAACGAGTCGCCCGATCCACACACCGCCTCCGGCAGCTCGTCGAAGAACGGCCCGCACTCCAGTTCAGCGGGGAGATCTTCGAACGGCGTGACGCCTGGCGCGAACCCCAGCCCGGAGACATCCATGTCGCGCTGCACGAAGCGGCGACAGGCAACCACCGTATGAGTGGTGAACAGCTGGCTGCCGACGGTGCCGAAGTTGATCACCGTGGGCATGGGCTGGCCGGCGTGCCGATACTCCGCCAGCTTGCGGGTCAGGCGCATCGCGGCGTTCACCTTGCCGATTCCGCAAAACAACACCGGCACGCCCGCCGCGGCGAACAAGTCGCCGGCCTCCTGCTGGAGCGCGATGACGACCAGCGGGTTGGGCAGCGCCTCAGCCATAGGTGATCACCGTCCGCGCGGCCATGCCTTCCCAGCGGAAATCCGCGACGAGGCGCAGGTCGATCAGCACGCCGAGCGCGGCGACGTCGTAGCCGGCGAGCCGCGCGAGCGTGGCCGAGGCGGCCAGCGTGCCGCCGGTCGCCAGGACGTCATCGACCAGCAGCAGGCGGCCCTTCGCCGCGCTGCATCTCGAGCACGCCCGTGCCGTATTCGAGCGCGTAGGGTACGTCGACAACTGGCGGCGGCAGCTTGCCCTGTTTGCGCACCGGCACGAAGCCCTTGCCGCGCTTTACCGCCAGTGCCGCAGCCAGGATGAAGCCGCGCGACTCGATTCCGGCGACGGCGTCGATGGACCGCCACTCGCGCTCCGTGAACAGCGCGTCCATGGCAGCGATGGTCTCGCCGAAATGCGACCGGAGCAGTGGGCTGATGTCGCGAAAGAGGATTCCCGGCTTGGGGAAGTCCGGGACGTCCCAGATCAGGCGCTTGAGGTCTGTCATGCGTTTCCGGTCACTCGCTGATGGGATGAGACTCGAGGCTGCAGCTTCCGATCGGGCCTGGGAATCCGTGGAGACCGCCGCCGCCGGCGCCGGGTACAATTATGCTCGTGCGGCCAGCGGGCCGCAGACCACTTCCCCGGAGACTTTCCTGATGTCCCGACGTCATGCCACGGCATTGCTGCTGTGCATCGCGCTCTCGAGCGGCACCACGGCCGGTCGCGCCGCCGCCGATGATGCGGCGGGCTACGTGCCGCCGCCAGGCAGCTGGGAGACGCTTGCGCCGGACGCCGCGGGCTTCGACGCCGCGCGGCTCGACTCCGCGATCTCGTTCGCGGTCGCCGCGGAATCACCCCAACCGCGCGACCTCGCACTGACCATTCCGCTGAGCTTTGCGCGCGAGCCCTTCGACGCCGTGATCGGGCCCACCCGCCCGCGCGGCGACCCGACCGGACTGATCGTGCGCCACGGCCGGGTCGTGGCGCGCTGGGGCGATCCAGACCGCGTCGACATGACGTTCAGCATCACCAAGAGTTTCCTGTCCGCCACGGTCGGCCTGGCGCTGGCCGAGGGCAAGCTGGACAGCGTGGACGAACGGGTCTCGGCGCGCATCGCGATCGCGGAGTTCAGCGGCGAGCCGAACGGGGCCATCACCTGGGACCAGCTGCTGCGCCAGACCAGCGGCTGGCGCGGCACCTTGTGGGGCAAGCCCGACTGGGCGGACCGCCCGGTGGGCGACGATCGCTTCGCCTGGCCGACCGCCCCCGTGCCCGCGCCGGGCGAAGGCTGGAAATACAACGACGTGCGGGTCAACGCCCTCGCGCTGGCAGCACTGCATCTCTGGCGAGAGCCGCTGCCGGAGGTGCTGGCGCGCGAGCTGATGACGCCCATCGGCGCCAGCGACAGCTGGCGCTGGCATGGCTATGAAAATTCCTGGGTGGACATCGACGGACGGCGCGTGCAGTCCGTCAGTGGCGGCGGTCACTGGGGCGGCGGCATGTTCATCAACGCCTGGGACCTGGCCCGCTTCGGCCTCCTGTGCCTGCGCCAGGGCCGCTGGGGCGACAGGCAGGTACTGCCGCCGTCCTGGATGACCTACGCCGCTACGCCGACGCAGCCAAACACCGGCTACGGCATCATGAACTGGTACCTGAACACCGATCGGACCGAACTGCCGAGCGCCCCGCCCGAGTCGGTTGTTCACTACGGGTTAGGCACCAATCTGGTCTACGTGGATCCGGTCAACGATCTCGTGATCGTCGCGCGCTGGATTCGCGGCGGCGAAGTCGACGGGTTCATCGGCAGGGTGCTCGGCGCCCTGACCGGCACCGACCACTCCCCGACTGGTTCACCGTGAGCGAGCTTGCCACCGAGCGCCCCAAGGCGCGCTCCGCGCGGCCGCTGAAGGCCCTGCTGCCGTTCTTCCGCCCCTATCGCGGCCGGCTCGTGATCGCGATGGTGGCACTGCTGGTCGCGGCGGCGGCCATGTTGGCGCTGCCGTTCGCAGTCCGGTATCTGATCGATGGCGGCTTTGCCGAGAACAACGCCGACACCATCAACCGCTACTTCGGCTGGTTCCTGCTGGCCGCGGGCGTGTTCGGGGTGTTTGCCGCCATCCGTTACTACTACGTCACCTGGCTCGGCGAACGAATCGTCGCCGACATCCGCGACGCCGTGTACCGGCGGGTCGTGGGCATGGACCCGGCCTTCTTCGAAATCACCCGCACCGGGGAGGTGCTGTCGCGGCTGACGACCGACACCACGCTGGTGCAGTCGATCGCCGGCTCCGGCATTTCGATCGCGCTGCGCTCCAGCATCAACCTGGTCGGGGCGCTGGCGGGACTGGCCTGGACCAGTCCGCGGCTGATGGGCTGGATCGTGGTGCTCATTCCCGTCGTGATTGCGCCGTTGATCATCGTCGGACGCTACGTGCGCCGGCTGTCGCGTACGGCGCAGGACGGTATCGCGGACTCCAGCGGGCTCGCCGGCGAGACGCTCAATGCCATCCAGACTGTCCAGGCCTTCACGCTGGAACGACTGCAAAGCGACCGCTACCAGGGCTCGGTTGAGCATGCGTTCGGCACCGCCATCCGCCGCACCCGCGCCCGCGCGGTGCTGACTGCCACCGGCGTCATGCTGGTGTTCGGCGCCATCACGCTGGTGCTGTGGCTCGGCGCGCGGGCGGTACTGGCCGGCGAGATGAGCGGCGGCCAGCTGGCCCAGTTCCTGATGTTCGCGGCATTCGTGGGAGGCTCCGCGGCGGCGCTGTCTGAGATGTGGGGCGAAGTGCAGCGCGCCGCCGGCGCCACCGAGCGGCTGGTCGAGCTGCTGCAGGCGACACCCGCCATCACCGCGCCCGCGGCGCCGGTGAGCCTGCCGGTCCCGGGCACTGGCCGCATCCAGTTCGAGAACGTGACCTTCAGCTACCCGTCGCGACCTGAGGCGCGAGCCCTGCAGGACTTCACGCTCAACGTCACGCCGGGCGAGACCGTGGCGTTCGTGGGTCCCTCGGGCGCCGGCAAGAGCACGACCTTTCAGCTGCTGCTGCGCTTCTACGACCCGCAGACCGGGCGCATCGTCGTCGACGGCGTGGACCTCGTGGCCGCGGACCCCAGGGACGTGCGGGCACGCATCGGCCTGGTGCCGCAGGACACCGTGCTGTTCGGCGCCTCGGCGCGGGAGAACATCCGCTATGGACGGCCGGACGCCAGCGACGCCGAGATCGAGGCGGCGGCGCGTGCCGCCGCGGCAGACGAGTTCATCCGCGAACTGCCGCAGGGATACGACACCTTCCTGGGCGAGCGCGGTGCCAGGCTCTCCGGCGGGCAGCGCCAGCGGATCGCGATCGCGCGCGCGATCCTCAAGGATCCGCCGATCCTGCTGCTCGACGAGGCCACCAGCTCGCTCGACGCGGAAAGCGAGCGCGTCGTCCAGGAAGCGCTGGAGCGGCTGATGGAATCACGCACCACCATCATCATCGCGCACCGTCTCGCCACGGTGCTGAAGGCGGACCGGATCGTGGTCATGGACCGGGGCCGCATCGTCGACGCAGGAACCCACACGGAACTGATCGCCCGCAATCCGCTCTACGCAAGGCTCGCGGAACTGCAGTTCTCGGGAGTCTGAGCCGGCCGCTCAGCCGATTTCAATGACGTCCTGCTGCGCAGGCCGCGCGGCCTGCAGGCCGAAGCGGGCCTCCATGGCGGCTGCCAGCGCCTCGCGCGCCGGCTCCTCGCCGTGCGTGAGGATCACCCGCGGTGACGACTTCGCCATGCGCCGCAGCCAGTCGAGCAATTCCGACTGCCCGGCGTGGGCGGAGAAGCCCTGCAGGTCGTGGACCTGGGCCCGCACGATCACCCGCTCGCCGAAGATGCGCACCTCCCTGGCGCCCTCGACCAGTTCACGCCCCAGCGTTCCCCGGCCCATATAGCCGACCACCACGATGTGGGTATCGGGCCGCCACAGATTGTGGCGCAGGTGATGCACGATGCGTCCGCCCTCGCACATTCCGGAGGCGCTGAGGATGATGCAGCCACGCTCGCCGTTGTTGAGCGCGCTGGACTCCCGCACCGTCCCGGTGATGCGCAGGCTCGCCAGGTCGGCGGCGAACTGCCGGCGGCTGGCGAGCTCGGCCGCCTCGGTGTCCAGCACTTCTGGATGCTCCACCAGCGCCTGGGTCGCTTTGGCGGCCATCGGGCTGTCGAGATAGATCGGGAAGTCGCCGGGCAGGCGTCCTTCACGCACCGCCTCGGCCAGGTAGTAGAGAATCAGCTGTGTGCGGCCCACGGCGAAGGCAGGAATGATGACTCGTTCACCGCGCTGTGCCGCGACGCCAATGACCTGCTTGAATTCTTCGACGGTGGACTGCAGCGGCGCGCGTTCGCGCCCACCGTAGGTCGATTCCAGGAACACCACGTCGGCGGCCGCAGGCGGGTCGGGATCCCGCAGGATCGGCACCCCGGGCGGCCCGAGGTCGCCGGAGAAGACGATGACGCGACGCGCATCGCCATCGGCGACGGTCAGTTCCACGCTGGCCGAACCCATGATGTGACCCGCCTCGAACAGCCGGACCGACATGCCCCGGGCGACCTCCGTCTGTTCGCCGTAGCGGACCGGGCGCGCCCGCGCATGCAGTCTCTCGACATCGGCGGGGCGATAGATCGGCTCCAGCAGCGTCTCGCCCGAGCGCTGACGCGAGCGATTGAGCTTGTTGATCCACTCCACGTCGAGCCGCGCGACGTCCTCCAGCAGGATCGGCGTCAGCGCCAGCGTGGCGCGCGTCGCAAATAGCGGTCCGTCCCAGCCCATGGCCGCCAGCCGCGGCAGTCGCCCGGAATGATCGATGTGCGCGTGGGTGAGCACGGCGGCATTGAGCCTTGCCGGCTCCACGGGGCCAAGGTCGCGACTGCGGGTCCGGGCGTCGGGGCCACCCTGAAACACGCCGAAGTCGACCAGGACGCGGGAATGCGGTCCATGCACCAGGTATCCGGAACCGGTGACTTCCCCGGCCGCGCCGCACAGCTCGACACGAATCACGGGGCCCGCCTTGCGAGCTTCACGGCCGTCCGGATGGCTCGTTCGATCGGCGCAGGAACGCCAGCGGAACCCTCGCGGGCTGCAGCTGCCAACACCTCGAACGCGAGGAAGGGCTTGGAGCGTCGCTTGACGGCGCGGGCGATCACCCGGCGCGGTGGAATGCGATGCTCGGGAGACGGACGCACGCCCGCGACGTCGAGATAGATGTCGGCATAGCCGTGGCGCCAGAAGCAGTGCTCGATGTCCGGCTCCTTCAGTTGGGTGATGCGTCCAGGCAGCTGGTCACCGTCGGCGAACGGGCGTGCCTCGGCCGCGTATTGTCGGCCCGTCCGGTCGCCTTCCGCCAGCATGTGCCACTCGATGCCAAGTTCGCGTGCCAGCTTCAGGAGCGGCGGCACGCCGCACTGGGCGAACTCGACGACCGCGACGCCTTCCCGGGCAAAGTCGAAACCGCACAGCCGGGCGAGCTCCGGCAGCACCCAGAATTCCGTCTCCCCCTCCACCAGCAGCCAGCAGCGAGCGAACAAAGCGTCCCCGTGCCGTGCGCGCACGTGATAGCTGAGCTTGCGCAGTTCCTCCGCCGCAAGGCTGTCGTGCGCGATGCGCCACTGGCGCTGCCGGCCGTCGCGACGCGTGAGCCGGCGCACTATGGGCAACGGCGCCGCGGCCAGCAAGGCCTCGGAATGCGTGCCGATGATGCGTTGCGCTTCGGCGTTCTCGAGCAGGCTCCACACCGATGCGAGGGTCATCGGATGCAGATGGGCTTCAGGGTCTTCGATCACCAGCAACGGCCGCGTGCCCGCCACCCCGTGGGCCGTGCGCTGCCGTACGATCGCCGCCACCAGGATCAGTGCCGCAAGCTGTTCCGCGGCCGTGCCGTGCCGCGGCAGGAACTCCTGCCCGCGCTGTTGACGGCGGCCGCCGAGCCACTCCGCGATCCACGGCTCCGCCTGCGCACCGCTGTCGCGGCTGCCCGCACGGCCCAGCTCGAGCAGCTCGCGCGCCGCGGCATAGCCGGCCTTGAGTTCGCCCAGCTCATCCGCCGCGGTTCCCGAAGTCAGTGCCGCGAGCCTCGACTCGACCTCCGCGGCAAGCGCGGCAAAGCTGCCCGACTCGGCGCCTGCAGCGGGCATCTGGCGGGTTGCCGGACTGGCACGCATCAGGACGCCACCTTGCAGCCAGATCAGCGGATTGACCTCCCGCAGCGCCGCCAGCGCGCCAGCGTCGTCCTGGGACGGTTCGACATTCTCGTCGGGGGCGCGGACCGTCCAGTGAACTTCGGCCTCGCGTCCCGTGGCCGGCGCCGCGGCGTTGATTTCCAGGAGCAGGCGCCGTGCCCGTCCGCGGCCGGCCGGCAGCAGGCGGCCGAGCGGCCCCGAACGCAGAGCATCCCACTCGCCGGCGCGCTGCTCGTCGAAGGTCAGGCGTATGCGGGTCCCTTCGCGCCCGTCGCCCGGAATCGCCGCGGGACGATGAAAGTCTCCCGCCTGCAGGCTGATGGGCGCGTTCCCGGCCGGCGTGAGCGCCACATCGAGCGCCGCAAGCAGACTCGAGCGTCCGCAGGCGTTCTCGCCGATCAGCACCGTCGTCGCATCCAGCTCGAGCCGGCCGCTGGCGATGCCGCGGAAGTTCCGGACCTCGAGTGAAGCGAGGAACATTCCCTCTCCTCGGCCCGCAGCGCCGGCTGCTCCGCGGTGCACGCGGCTTGGCAGCGGGGCCCGACTCGCGGCTCAGGGCTGGCTGTGGTGGACCTTTGGCAACGACGATACCCGCTTCGCCGCGCTCCCGGCCAGCGGTGAAGCCGCAATCCGGGTCAGTGGACCCCGGTAATGTTGATGAAGCGCAGGAACTCGGTCCGCGTACGCGGATCCGTGCGAAAAGTGCCCATCATCTGGCTCGTGACCATCGACACGCCGCGCTTGTGCACGCCGCGGGTGGTCATGCATTCGTGCTTCGCCTCGATCACGACGCCGACCCCGCGCGGCTTGAGGACCTTGTTGATGCAGGTGGCGATCTCGGCCGTCAGCTTCTCCTGCACCTGGAAGCGCCGCGAGTAGCCGTCCACGACCCGCGCCAGCTTGCTGATGCCGACCACCTTGTTGGTGGGCAGATACCCGACATGGGCGCGGCCGATGATGGGCGCCATGTGATGTTCACAATGCGATTCGAACTCGATGTCCCTGAGGACCACCAGTTCGTCGTAGCCGGCGACCTCCTCGAAGGTCCGCGCCAGATAGTCAGCAGGGTCGATGCGATACCCCGAGAACCAGTCGAGATAGCCCTCCACCACCCGCCGCGGGGTGTCGAGCAGGCCCTCGCGGTCCGGATCCTCGCCCGCCCACCGCAACAGGGTGCGGACGGCGGCCTGGGCCTCGTCCTGGCTCACGGTAACTGGTGCCTTCTTCTTCGCCTTGGTCGCCATGCAATCCCTCCCGATCCAGTGGTGCCGGGCTCTGCCCCGAGGCGTCGCGCCTGCATCCCGGCCACACATCCGTTCGTCCGGACCGCTCCGGCGGATTCGGGGCGAAGGCAGGCTGGGTCCCGTCAGCATAGGCGCACATTGCCCGCCCTGTCACCCGCCCCAGGGCAGTCCACCGGGAGACGGCTGGTGCCCGGTCGCCATCCTGTCGGCCACGTCGCCGCACCGCGCGCGGGGCGTTGCGGCGAGTGCGGCTGCGCGCCCGGGTCAGCGAGCGATATGATCGGCGGCGATCGTGGCAACAGGTCCGGACCATGCTCACCGATCGCTACAAGCAGGCGTTGCAGTTCACGGCGGAGGTTCACGAGGGCCACACCCGCAAGGGCTCCGACGTCGCCTACCTGTCGCATCTGCTGTCCGTGTCGGCGCTCGTGATGGAGAACGACGGCGACGAGGACGAGGCCATCGCCGGGCTGCTGCACGACTCTGTGGAAGACCGCGGCGACACGTATCAGACCCGCTGCGGCGCCAAGCCGCCGAGCGGGCGCGGCGCGCTGAAGCACGACCTGGAAAAGCTGTTCGGTCCCCGGGTGCGCGACCTGGTCATGCACTGCACCGACGACGAGTACCTGCCGGAGGGCAAGCCGGCGCAGAAGGGTACTGCTGAAGAGTGGAAGGCACGCAAGGAGGCGTTTCTCGCCAAGCTCTCCAGGCAGATGGACACCGGCGCCCTGCGGGTCTCCTGCGCCGACAAGCTGCATAACGCGCGCGCGATCCTGGTGGACTACGAGACGCTCGGCGACGAGGTCTGGCAGCGCTTCACCGCGAAGAGCAAGGCCCAGCAGCTGTGGTACTACAAGGATCTCGTCACGCGCCTGTCACAGCGCGCAGCTGAAGTCGGCGACGCGGGGCTCAAGCGGCTGGCCAGCCAGCTTGCCGCGGTCGTTGATGCGATAGAACGGCATCGGCCCGGCTGAAGGCTGATCTCTTACGGGAAACAGGCTCCGGCTACCTCCCTGGCGGCCGAAGCCTGGCCCTCATGCGCAGCCAAGCGCTGCGCAACGTTGGCCCATACGACGCTCCCTGTCGTCAGCCACCCCGGCCGCCACCACCCCGGTTCGGCTGTGGCGCAGGCTGTGGCATGGGTGAATTCGTGCGATCAGGCTGGTGGACGCGGTCGCGATCGCGGTCCTGATCCCGGTCCCTATCGCGGTCCCGGTCCTTGAGCTGGTCGCCACCCTGGGAGATCAAGCCGTCCTTCGATAGCGTCGCGCCCTGCTGCCTGGCGCGCTCCTGCATGAGCTTGCGGTGCTCCTTGCGGAACTGCTTGCGCTCCTTCTTCGTCTGCAGCACCTGGTACTGCTCGCGATAGCGATTGCGCTCCTCGACGCTCATCAGCTGCTCGCCATAGATGCGGCTTTCAGCCCTTACCTGCTCCTGCGTTCTGACTGGCTCCGGCGCCTGGGCAACCGCGGCCGCCGCCAACATGACGCTCCCGAGCGCGGTGCACACGGCCAATGACAACCTGTTCATTGCGTCCTCCTTCCGCGGCAACCGGGCCGCGTCCCGCTCCCTGCACGCTCCCTTTTACGCGCCTGGCCTTAAGCCGGGCTTAAGGGACCGTATCGCGCACACGGCCTCGGAGACGGCCAGCCAATCAATGAGTTGCAGGGCACCCTGCACTGCTTACGGATGCCGGCATCGCGGGCGAGGCGCAGATTGGCAGCATGCGCGTACTGGTGGTCGACGACTCGGAACGCTTGCGCCAGGCAGTGGCGGTGGGTCTCGCGGCGAGCGGCCTGACCGTCGAGACCGCGGCCGATGGCCGCCAGGCCCTCGACCTGCTGCAAACCGAGCCCTTCGACGTCGTCGTGCTCGATATCGTCATGCCGCGGGTCAATGGGCTACAGGTCCTGCGCGAGGCGCGTGCACGCAAGCTGCCGGTGCGCATCCTGGTCCTGTCCGCCCGCGACCAGCTTGGCGACCGTGTCGAGGCCCTCGAGCAGGGCGCCGACGACTACCTGGTCAAGCCATTCGCCTTCGCCGAACTGCGAGCCAGGATCCAGGCACTGGGGCGGCGTGTGTTCGAAGAGACTTCGCCGGTCATCGAGGCAGGGCCCGTCGGGATCGACACGGCCGCCCGGATGGCGCGCGTCTCGGGCACGCCGCTGCAGCTGACCCCGAAGGAGTATGCCCTGCTCGAGCTGCTGGTGCGCCGCCGCGGCCACGTGCTGTCGCGCGGAACCATCTTCCAGCAGCTGTACGCAAGCGACAGCGATGCCTCGGACACGGTGATCGAGGTGCTGATGAGCACCCTGCGCGCGAAGCTGAGTCGCGCCGGCGCGGCGAGCGTCATCGAAACACGGCGCGGCTTCGGTTATGTCGTCCCGTAAGCCGCTGCTCAAGTCGCTGCGCGGGCGTCTGACGCTCAGCCTGGTAGCGGTGCTCGTGATATCGCTGGCGGTCTGGCTGTTCATTTTTCACATACTGGTCCGCAACGAGCTCCTTGGAAGCTTCGACGACGGGCTGGTCGCACGGATGCAGGCGCTGGCCGCCTACACGGCAGGCCACCCGGGCGCGGAGGACATCGCCGAGTACATGCCGGAGTTCCGCACCCAGGCGCATGAGGAATTCTTCCAGGTCTGGGATGCGAGCGGCCGGATCCTGGCCCGCTCCGACTCCAGCGCCGGCCGAGACATGCCGCGGCTGGCGGCCATGGCGGGCCGTCCCACTTTCCACGACCTGCAGCTTCCCGACGGCCACGATGGCCGTGCCGTCGTCCAGACCTTCCGGCTCGAGGAGGGCGACCCGCGCGGCTCGATCACCGTCGCCTCGGCGGGCGAGACCGCTGGCTTGATGGAACTCGAGCAGCGTCTCCACGGCATCGTACTGCTCGGCACGCTCGCGACGATCGCGTTGTCGGTCGCGATCGCCTGGACATCCGTGGCGCGCAGCCTCAGGCCCGTCGAGCGTTTCGCGCAGTCGGTTTCCGACATCGACCCGGATAGCCCACTGGTCCGCCTGGACAGCGAGGCACTGCCAACCGAGCTCGTGCCGGTTGCCGGCAAGGTGCGCATGATGGCCCAGAAGCTGGTCGACGCCCTCGCCCGCGAGCGGCGCTTCGCCCGCAACGTGGCTCACGAACTGCGCACGCCGCTCACCGAGGCGCGAACGCTGGCCGAAGTCGGCATGTTGTCGGCGAGTCTCGAGCAGGCGCACCGGTCCTTCCTGGAGATCGATGCCACGACCCAGGAACTGGACCAGATCGTCGACTCGCTGCTCTGTCTGGCGCGCTTCGAGGCCGGCATCGAGCAGCCGAGCCCGGAGCCTGTGGAACTCGCCACCGAGTTCAGGCGTCAGGCCACGCTGCTGCAGGACGCCGTGCGCGAACGCGGCCTGGAGATACGCTACGGCGGGCTCACGGAATGCTGGGTGTACGTGGACGGCGCGCTCACCCGCCGGCTGATCGCCAACCTGTTGGGCAACGCGGTGGCCCACTCGCCGGACGGCGCCACCATTGATTTCGAGGTCAACGCCGACGGATTCGTCATCGGCAACCCGGCGCCGCAACTCGGCGCCGAGGACCTGCCGCGACTTGGCGAGCGATTCCTGCGCATTGGCAGCACGGAGGGCGGGCGCCATGCCGGCCTTGGGCTATCGCTGGCGCAAGCCGTCGCCGGCGTGCTGCAGGTCGAGTTCACGCTGCAGCTGACAGCCACCGGGAAACTGCTGGCCACCGTCAGCGGCTTCAGTGGGTTGCCAGCAACCCCGCCGGCCGGCACTGCGGAAACTCACACAGCTCCTTGAGGCCATCTTCAGCGCCACCGCCTACCGTGAATCCCGAGGGGATCGTGGGCCGTAAGGCGCAGCGATGCGCAAGGAGGACTTCAATGAGCAGGCTCACTACTCGTTTCGCCCTGCTGGCAGTCGCCGGATTGCTGGCAATCGCTGGTGGCTGCTTCGGCGGCGGCTCCAGCGACGGCAACAACCCACCGCCGGTTGCAACGACCGGGGCTGTCAGTGTCGGGGTCATCACGGGCTTCGGCAGCGTGTACGTGAACGGAGTTCGCTACGACACCGCCGGCGCCCAGGTCCGGGTGAACAACGAGGTTGCCACCGAGGCGCAGCTGCGAGTCGGCCAGTGCGTCCAGGTCAGGGCGCACACGCGGGGCGACTCGCACCACGCCGACGAGATTCGCTACCACAACCTGCTGGAAGGCCCGGTCAGCGCGATCGACTACGCCGCCAGCTCGCTGGTGGCAATGGGACAGACGGTGCTGATCACCTCCGAGACGACGATCGGTGACGGGATCGACCCAGCCAGCATCGAAGGGCTGGCGATCGGCGACGTCGTCGAGGTCAGCGGAATGGTCAGCTCCACCGGAGTGATCGAGGCGACCCGCATCGACATCAAGCCCGACAACGGTCCCTACGACGTGACGGGATACGTGTCGAACCTGTTCAAGCCTGAAAGCCGCTTCAACATCGCCGCGCTGGTCGTCGACTACTCGGCCGCCAACATGGACGACTTCCCGACGGGCGAGCCCGCCGAAGGGGACCTCGTGCTGGTGAAGGGGTTCGAGTTCAACGCCGACGGCTCGTTTGCGGCGATCCGTGTCGAGTTGCGCTCGGACGACTGGCTGAAGCCGAGTGTCGGCGACGAGATCGAGGTGGAGGGACTCATCACCAACTTCGTCTCCTTGATCGACTTCGAGGTGGCGGGCTGGCCGGTAACGACAACGGCAAGCACGCTGTATGAGAACGGCACCGCCGGTGACCTCGCGGACGACGTGAAAGTCGAGGTCGAGGGCAATGCGAATGCCGACGGCGTGCTGGTGGCGACGAAGATCCGCTTCAAGCAGATCAACACGGTGCGGGTCATGGCGCAGATTGGCGGCCTGACCGCCGCGGACCGCTCCATCGAGCTGCTGGGACTGGACGTGGCCACCGATGCAGGCACGCGTTTCGAAGACAAGTCGGCGATGAAACTGCGGGATCTTGGCTTCGACGACCTGGCAGTCGGCGACTGGATCGACCTGCGCGGCTTCGAGGATCCCATCGGCAGCAACACGGTTACCGCGACCCGGGTCATACGGGTCGAGGCGCAGGAGGCCGTGCGGCTGCGGGGACCGTTCCGCGACCCGGCACGACCGGACTTCAGGATCCTGTCGGTCGACGTCGGCACGACGGCGACGACCCGCTTCGTGCTCGAAGAGGACGTGCGCCTGACCGCTGACGAGTTCTTCACCCAGGCGGTCGACGAAATCGTCGAGGCCTGGGGCGAGTGGGACGGCGTGAAGCTCACCGCGACGCGGGTCGAGATCAAGACCTGCGACGACTGAGCATCAGCCGAGCGCGGTCTTGACGGCGCAACGGGCGGGAAACAGCTGATGTTCCCGCCCGTTTCGCCATGCGGTCAGGCTTCAGCCATGCAGCTCGATGACATCGCCGTCGGCCAGCACGTGATCGCGACCGACCTGCTGGCCGTCGAAGCCGGCCTTGCCCCACAGGCGGGCATACCTGACGGTCTGTTCCAGATCCCGGTGAACCAGCCGGGCGACATCCGCCACGGTCTGCCCGGCGCGCAAGGTGAACGGGCGTGAGTGATCTGCCGGTTTGCCCGGCGCCTTCGTGTAGACGCGCACGATGGCGAGCGAGTTGAACAACCAGCTGGCGATCTCGCCCAGTCCCTCGCCCGACTCGGCCGAAACCGCCAGCGCCGGATAGTCGACACCCAGCAGCTCCTCGAGGGTCGAGACGTCGGCTGTCGCGTCCGGATCGAGATCCGCCTTGTTGGCGACCAGCAGCGCCGGCAAGTGCAGCCGGAATGGATCGTCCGTGGCGCGATCGTCGTTCGCTGCGGCATCCGACGGCCAGCTGCTGGTGAGCGTCACGCGCCGCTCCGCCAGCACCGCGCGCACGCCCTCGATCTGCTCCACCACGCCGGCATCCGCGATGTCGACCACGAACAGGCAACCGTCGGCCGACTGCAGCGCGCCGGCGATCCAGGTGACGGGATGCTGCGGCGAGAGCGGCGGCAGGTCGATCAGCTGGAACTGCACGTCCTCGCAAGGCAGCATGCCCGGCTGCGGAAACTGCGTGGTGAACGGGTAAGGCGCCACCGCCGCGCCGGAACCCGTGAGCCGCGCGTGCAGGCTCGACTTGCCACTGTTGGGCGGACCGATCAACGCCACCTGCGCCGCGCCCTCCGGACGGACGACCAGCGCCGGCGCGCCGCGCGCGCCGCCTTTGCGCGGGCCGGCGAGTTCCGCATCGAGCTCCGCGATGCGGTGCTTGAGGTCCGCCTGCAGATGGTCCGTGCCCTTGTGCTTGGGAATGACCCGCAGCATCTCCCTGAGCAGTTCGAGCCGGGCGGCCGGCTCGCGTTCACGCCGCAGCGCATCGGCGGCGGCATGGTATTCGGGAGATAGGTTGGCCGGCACGACGCCGCGTCCTCAGGGCGCGCTCAGGGCATCGAGCGCGAGCCGCACCATGACGTCGACGCCGGTCTCCCGCTCTGGCGGCGTCATGGCCTCCGGCCGGCCGACATGATCGCTGACGGTGAGCAATGCGATCGCCTCGGCGCCAAGTTCGGCCGCCACCGCATACAAGCCGGCAGCCTCCATCTCGATTGCCAGGAAGCCGAGCGCCGCCAGCCTGCCGTGCATGCCGGGATCCGGGTGATAGAACTGGTCGCTGGAAAACACGTTGCCCACATGAATGGGACGTCCTTGTTCGCCGGCCGTGCGGGCGACCCGTTCGAGCAGCGCCCAGCTGGCGGTCGCCGGAAAGTCGTGGCCATCGAAGCGGTTGCGATTGACGTGGGAATCGGTGCCGGCGCCCAGCGCGACGACGATGTCGCCGAGGCCGAGACGGGGCGCGACCGCGCCACAGGTGCCGACCCGCACGAGACGCTTGACGCCGAACTCCCGCACCAGCTCCGTCGCGTAGATGAGCGTGGAAGGAATGCCCATGCCCGTGCCCATTACCGAAATGCGTTCGCCGCGATAGCGCCCCGTGTAGCCGAGCATGTTGCGCAGGTCGGTCACCTGCACGGCGTCTTCCAGCATCGTTGCGGCAATGTGCTTCGCCCTGCGCGGATCTCCAGGCAGTAGCACCGTCTCGGCGAAGTCGCCGCGCTCGCCGGCGATGTGAATCGAGCTCATGCGACCCGCCGCCCGCTGCCGTCCTCTGAAATCGGCGGCAGGAACGACTCACCGTGCTCGAGCGGCGCGAGACCGAACCAGCCAGCCAGCGTCTGCCCGATGTCGGCAAACGACTCGCGCCGCCCGATGGCTCGCGTGCCCACGGCCGGACCGACGGCCAGGATCGGGACGTGCTCGCGGGTGTGATTCCAGCCTGACCAGGTCGGATCGTTGCCATGATCGGCGGTGAGGATCAGCAGGTCGCCGTCACCGAGCGAGTCGAGCAGCGGACCGAGCAGCCGATCGAACTGCTCCAGCGCGCGCGCGTAGCCCGCGACATCACGCCGATGACCATACTCCTGGTCGAAGTCGACGAGATTGGTGAACACCAGCGTACGGTCGGCCGCCGTGGTGAAAGCGTCGAGCGTCGCCAGCATGAGACCCTCAAGTCCGCTGGCCTTCACCGCTTGCGTGATGCCACGGCCGGCGAAGATGTCCGGAATCTTGCCGACGCCGATCACCGCGCCGCCGTCGCCGACCAGCCGGTCGAGCAATGTGCCCTCCGGCGGCGGGACGGCGTAGTCGCGCCGGTGCGCGGTGCGCTGAAACTCGCCGGGACGGCTGCCCACGAAGGGGCGCGCGATCACGCGGCCGATGCGGTAGTCGTCGACCAGCCGGCGCGCGATGCGGCACAGCGCATACAGCCGCTCGAGGCCGAAGCTCTGCTCGTGCGCGCAGATCTGCAGCACGGAATCCGCCGAGGTGTAGACGATCGGTTTGCCGGTGCGGATGTGCTCTTCGCCGAAATCCTCGATGACCTGGGTCCCCGACGCATGGCAGTTGCCGAGAAACCCCGGCACGCCGCCCTGCCTGGCCAGCTCGGCGAGAAGCGGCTCGGGCATGGAGTTGCGGAGATCGCTGAAGTAGCCCCAGTCGTGCAGCACCGGCGCGCCCGTCATCTCCCAATGGCCCGAGACCGTGTCCTTGCCGGTGGACCGTTCGGTGGCGAAGCCCCAGGCGCCCGCGATCACCGGATCCGGGGGGAATCCGGGTGGACGCTGGCCGCGGGCGGCCGTGGCGGCGGCCACCAGCCCGAGCCGTTGCAGAGTGGGAATGTCCAGCGGGCCACTGCGGCCCGAGTCGGCGGCTTTGGCGGCACACGCCTCGGCGATGTGGCCGAACGTGTCGGCACCCGCATCGCCATACTTCGCGGCGTCCGGCAGGGCGCCGACGCCCAGGGAATCCACGACCAGCAGCACGGCGCGCCGCATCCCGCACGGTCGAGTTTGAGTCGGATCTGTCATGCCCTACCTATTACTACGATGTCCGCGGCGCGTCCACGTACCCGAGCACGGCCGCCGGAATCGACGGGATCTCCTCGCCCAGGCGCACCGACGCCAGCACCGCGCGCACGCCCTGCTCCGCGGACGCCTCGTCCGCCGCGTGAACCATCGCCAGCGGATCGCCTTCCCGCACGCTCGCTCCCAGCGCGACGATGGCGGACAGGCCGACCCGCGGGTCTACCGCCTCGCCGGGGCGCATCCTCCCGCCACCGAGCGCGACCACGGCGAGCCCCAGGGCGCGCGTGTCGATCTCGGTGACCCGTCCGCTGCGCGGCGCCCGCGCGGCCTCGATCACCGGCGCGCGCGCCAGATGCGCGTCCGGCCGCTCCAGCAGATCCGCAGGCCCGCCGAGCCCGGCTACCATCCGGGCGAAGCGCGCCGCGGCCTCGCCCGACTGCAGCGCGCCGAGCAGTCTCGAGCGCGCCGCATCCGGCTCGCCTGCCAGGCCGCCCAGGACCAGCAGGCGCTCGCCCAGCGCCAGCGTCACTTCGAGCAGCCGCGGATCGGCGCTTTCGCCGCGCAGCAGGCGGATGGTTTCGCGGATCTCGAGCCCGTTGCCCGCCGCGCGCGCCAGCGGCTGCGACATGTCGGTGAGCAGCGCGGCCGCCGGCAGTCCGGACTCGGCCGCCACGCGCACCAGGCTCTCGGCGAGCGTTCGTGCCTGCCCGGCATCGGCCATGACCGCGCCACTGCCGGTCTTGACGTCGAGCACCAGGCCTTGCAGGCCCGCGGCGAGTTTCTTGGACAGGATCGATGCCGTGATCAGCGGAATGCAGTCCACCGTCGCGGTCACGTCGCGAATGGCGTACAGGCGGCGGTCGGCCGGCGCCAGCCGCTCGTTCGCACCGATGATCGCGACGCCGACCTCGCGCACCACCTGACGCAGGCGCGCCGGCTGCGGCTTGACGTCATAGCCGGGGATCGACTCCAGCTTGTCGAGGGTGCCGCCCGTGTGCCCGAGACCCCGGCCGGAGATCATCGGCACGAAGGCGCCGCAGGCCGCCAGCATCGGGCCGAGCGGCAGCGAGACCAGGTCGCCGACACCACCGGTGGAATGCTTGTCGAGGATCGGACCGGGCAGGTCGTCACCCGCCCAGTCCAGCACGTCGCCGCTGTCGCGCATCGCCCAGGTGAACTCGGCGCATTCGGCGTCGGTCATGCCGCGAAAGTACACGGCCATCGCAAAGGCCGCCGCCTGTGGCTCCGACAGGGCCCCGTCGGCGAGCCCTCTGGCCAGCGCCAGCAACTCGGCGCGCGACAGGCGCCCGCCGTCACGCTTGCGGCGGATCAGTTCCTGCGGCAGGGCGGCGGAATCGTGGTTTGCCAAGGGGCTCAATATGACGTCTGGCTGGCCGGCGCCCGGCCAGCGCCGAGCGCCGCGCGGATGTCGCCGAGCAGGGAACTGGCGCCGATGCGGAAGTGGTCCGGTGTGGGCCAGTCGCGGCCGAGGACTTCCTCCGCCAGTGCGAAGTACGCCTGCGCGTCGACGAGCGTGCGCACGCCGCCGGACACCTTGAACCCGGCGCGGCCGCCGTGGCCGCGGATCGCCTCGAGCATTGCCCGCGCGGCCTCAGGGGTCGCGCCGCCTGCGGCCTTGCCGGTGGAGGTCTTGATGAAGTCCGCAGACGCGTCGAGCGCCAGCTCGCTGGCCGCCCTCACCGGCCCTGGCCCGCCCAGTTCGGCGCTCTCCAGGATGACTTTCAGCACGCGTCCTCCGCAGGCTTCGCGGCAGACGTCCAGCACGCGCCGCGCCACCTGGCTCCTGCCGGCGAGGAGCGCGCGCCAGGGCAGCACCACGTCGATCTCGTCGGCGCCTGCCGCCACCGCGCGACGGGTCTCGCGTCCCACACGTCGGTCATCGTCGCCGCCGTCCGGAAAATTGACGACCGTCGCCACGCGCACACCGTCCAGGCCGCAGGCGGCCAGTGCGCGGCGTGCCGTCGTGACATGTTCGGGATAGACGCAGACCGCGGCCGGCGTGCCGTCCAGGCCTGCAACCGAGGCACACAGCGCCTCGATGTCCGCGGGGGTATCGTTATCGTTCAGGCTGGTCAGATCGAGGGCAGCCAGGGCGCGGCGAGCCAGTGCTGCCGGCGAAGCCAGCGGCGGTGGCGAAAACGTTGTCTCCATGGTTGCAAGATACGCCAGCCGGCCGCGGGCGGCCATCGTTGCGGCAGGCCTGCCGGACCTGTGGCAGCCGATTCTTCCCGCCGGACTCGCCATGCAGCGACGTGGCGCCGGAGGATCTACGGACAATCCCCGATTCTTGTCGCAGGGCGCAGCCGTTCAACTGGCCGATGAGGCCATGATGGGCGGACAGGCCGGGCGTTGCCGTCCACCGCCCCGCCGGGCCGTCGGCTGGAGACCGGGATGAGCGCTGCCGCCAGGAACACCGTCTACGACTGGCTGTCGTACTACGCCGAGTTCGACCCCGGCCGCGTCGCCGCGGTCGACCTCGCGACCGGCCGCTGGCTCAGCTACGGCGAGTTCAATGACCGGGCGACGCGGCTGGCGACAGGGCTCGCCGAAGCACACGGCGTCCGCCCGTTCGACCGGGTGGTGTTCGTCGCCCAGAACAGCACGGACCATTTCGAGACCATGTTCGCCTGCTGGAAGCTCGGCGCGATGTTCGTGCCGCTCAACTGGCGCCTCTCGCCCTACGAGACCAGCGAAGTGATCCGCCACAGCGAGGCGCGGGTCGTTCTGTGCGATTCCGACCTGGTGTCCCACCTCGGTGACGACCCCACGCCCCGCATACTGCGGCGGCCGGGGGATCCAGCCTGCGAATACGAGCAACTGATCTCCGGCCATGAACCGCTGGCACGCATGGGCGGCGTCACCACCGATACGCCCAACATGCTGATCTACACCTCGGGCACGACGGGCCGGCCGAAGGGGGTCATCTACACCCACCGCATGACCCAGAACATCGTACTGCACGCTGCGCTGCACGCGCGGGTGCGCCACGGCACCCGCACGCTGACCCATCTGCCGCTATTCCACTCGGCCGGCCTGTATGCCGTCTCCACGCCGCAGTTTCACTACGGCGGCGCCGTGGTGGTGATGAAGCAATGGGACACGCAACAGTGCTTCCAGCACCTCATGGATCCACAGCTCGGCATCACCCACGTCGTCGGGGTACCGACCAACTACGCGCTGCTCAGCCAGCTTCCCGAATTCGGCAGCGCGCGGTTTCCGGCGCTGGAGATCGCGGCGGTCGGCGGCGCGCCGGTGCCACTGCATCTGCTGGAGACCTGGGAGCGCAAGGGTTGCGAGCTGTCGCAGTCCTTCGGCTTGACTGAAGCCTTCAGCGTCGCCTACTGCCCGCCCGAGAAGGCGCACGAGAAGATCGGCTCCGCCGGCCACGCGCTGATGCACGTTGAAGTCCAGATCGGCGATGCCGAAGGTCGCGAGCTGCCGCGCGGCGAGGTCGGAGAGATCCAGGTCCGTGGACCAGGGGTGACGCCCGGCTACTGGAACGACCCGGTCGCGACCCGCGAAGCGTTCACCACGCAGGGCTGGTTCCGTACCGGCGATGCAGCGCGCATGACCGAGGACGGCACCCTGTACATCGTCGATCGCATCAAGGACATGCTCATTTCGGGTGGCGAGAACGTCTACCCGGCCGAGATCGAGGACGTGATCGGCTCGTTCGAGGCGGTGGGCCACTGCGCGGTGATCGGTGTGCCGGATGAGAAATGGGGAGAAGTCGGGCTCGCGCTCGTGACCCTGCGCAAGGGACACCAGCTCAACGCTGAGACCATCCTGGCGCAGTGCCGCGAGCGACTCGCCGCCTACAAGGTGCCCAAGGAGCTGCGCTTCATCAACGACATGCCGCTCAGTCCGCAGGGCAAGGTCCTCAAGACGGAGCTGCGCAAGCGCCATGCCGCAGGCTGATCCACCATGCTGAAACCGGTAAAGCTGCTCGACGCCCTGTTCCTGCACGCGGAGACGCGCGAGACGCCAATGCACGTCGGCGCGCTGTTCGTGCTCGAGCGCCGCCCGCGGCAGCGCGCCGACCTGACGCAGCGGCTGCGCAAACTCGTGGCGGGGCGGCTCGGAGCCAGCGAGGTATTCACCCGCCGCCTGACGACGTTGCCGCTGTCGATCGCCAACCCCATGTGGACCACGGCCGACCAGGTCGACCTCGAGCACCACATCCGCCGCTCCGATCTGCCCGCGCCGGGCACCTGGCAGCAGCTGGAGAACCGTGTCGCCCATCTACACGAGGCACTGCTCGACCGCAGCCGGCCGCTGTGGGAGCTGCACGTCATCGAAGGCCTCGAGGATGGCCGCCCGGCGCTGTACGTCAAGACGCACCATGCGGGACTCGATGGACACAGCGCGCAGCTGTTCCTCGCCGCGCTGGTCGATCCTTCACCCAGGCCGCGCGCCGTGCATTCCGCACCGCCGCCCGGCCCGGGCGCCCGACGGCTCTCGGTCATCGCCGCCAGCACGCGGCATCAGCTGGAGCAGCTGATTCGCCTGCCCGCGCGGGCCAGTGAACTGGTGTCGGCAGCCGCCGGTCTGCTGCGCGGCCGTGACGGCGGCTCCGGCGCCACGCCCAGGACCGTCTTCAACGACGTGGTCACGGCGCGCCGCAGCTTCGGCACCTGCGAGCTGCCGCTCGACACCGCCAAGGCGGTAGCGGGCGCAACCGGCGCCACCCTGAACGACGTGGTGCTGGCCGCCGTCAGCGGTGCGGTCCGGCGCTGGCTGCTGGATCACGGCCTGCTGCCCGGCCAGCCGCTGTTGCCGGCGTACCGGTGTCGATGCGCCCGGCCGGCGATACGGACCACTGCGATCCAGGTCGCCTTCATCTCGGTCAACCTGACACCGACTCCGCGAGCCCGCGCGCCCGTCTCGCGGCGATCCGCGCGGCCGCGGCGGATCTCGCCAAGGACAAGGCCGGCCTGAGCCACGCGCTGATCCCGCAGGACGTCCCGTCCGTCGGGCTGCCGTGGATGCTGTCCGGGCTGGGCTGGCTGGTGTCGCCATCCGGACGTTGCGGAGCGTGTGCCGCTGCCGTTCAATCTGATCGTGTCGAACGTGCCGGGACCGCGCGCAGCCGCTGTACGTGGCCGGACACCGCATGCTCACCTACCTGCCGATTTCCATCGTCTATCACGGCGTCGGCCTCAATGTGTCGGTGTACAGCTACGACGGCAAACTGTTCTTCGGCATTGACCGCGTGCCCGGACCTGCTGCCCGATGTGCAGCAACTGGCGGGCTACGTCAGCGAGCGAGTTCGGGCGGCAGGCTGGCCGCCCAGCGCGGCTCCGGCAGGAAGCCCGCCCGATCCCGACCGGCCGAGGCCCCCACAAAGGAAAGCTGACCGCGAGCTGCCGCTGAAGCACGGCCCGGAGGTCTCGGCGACGGCCGCGGCCAGGAGGCCACTGCAGTTCGTCGGCCGCGACCTGCCGAGAGCGCTGCTGTCGATGCTCGAGATTCGCGCGCCGCTGGAGTTCGGCGTGCTGCTCGCCACGCTGCCGACGCTGCGCCACGCGCCGCACGGTGACGGCCACCCGGTGCTGCTGTTGCCGGGCTTCGGCGCCGGCGATCTCGAGCCTCGAGCCGTTGCGGCTGTTCCTCAAGACCCGCGGCTACGCGGTCGAGACCTGGGGACTCGGCAAGAACATCGGCTTCAACCGCCAGTACTCCAGGGTCATCGAGCAGAAGATCCGCTTCATGCACCACAAGGCGGCCGCAAGGTCAGCCTCTCGGCTGGAGCCTGGGCGGCGTGTTCGCCTTCTACGCCGCCCATGTCGCGCCGGAGTGCGTCCGCTCGGCCATCTCGCTCGGCAGTCCGCTGCGCCTGAATCCGGATCACCCGCCGCCATCATCGATACTCGCGCTGTATCGCGCGCTCGAGAACCCGCAGGGCACGCTTGCCGCACCAGGCGCGCAGCCGCTCGCGGCGATGCGCACGCCACCGCCGGTGCCGTCGACCTGCATCTATTCCGAACACGGACGGCATCGTGCCGCCACACCAGGCCACGCTCGACGGCGATCCGAAGAACCACGAGAACATCCGTGTGCCCGGCAGCCACTCGGGGCTGGGCGTGAACTTTCTGGTGTTGTGGATCGTGGCGGACCGTCTGGCCCAGGCGGAAGGGCGCTGGCACCCATTCCGGCCGACCAGCACCTTCAAGAGCGTATTCAAGGCGACCGATCCAGCGCCGGGGAAGTCCTGACGCTCAGGGCTCAACCGGCTGCGAGCGTACCCAAGCCAGGAACTGCGCCACCCCGTTGACCGCGTGCTCGCAGCGAACAGAGCGCAGCAGGTCGAAGGCGTGCTGGGCGCCGGGAAGCTCGGCGTAGACGACCGGCTGGCGCGACGCGCGCCTCAGCACGGCGACGAATTCGCGCGCGCCCTCGGGCCAGACCAGCGAATCGTGACTGCCGTGGAGCACGAAAAAGGGCGGCGCATCGGGCCCCACCTGCGGATCGGCGAGGCACGTCGCCAGTGTGTCCTGATCGGCGCGCGGACTGGACTTCATGACCTGTTTCTCGACAAAGCCCGGCCGCGCGGCCGTCGCGATCTCGACGCCGTTGTGATCGAGGAAATCGTAGGCTCCGTAGAACGGCACCGCGGCCTGCACCCTCGTGTCGATCTGCTCGAATCCCGGCTGATAGGCAGGATCGTTGGGCGTGAGCGCCAGGAGCGACGCGAGATGCCCGCCGGCCGAGCCGCCGGTCACCGCGACAAACGACGGATCGCCGCCATAGTCGGCGATGTGCTCGCGGATCCAGCTGAGCGCGAGCTTGCAGTCGATCAGGTGCGTCGGGAAAGGTCGCCTTCGGACTCAGCCGGTAGTTGGCGGCCACGCAGACCCATCCCTGGCGGGCCATCTCGTTCATCAACGGCCGCCCCTGCTCCGCCTTGTTGCCGAAACACCCACGCGCCGCCGTGAATCTGCAGCAGCACCGGGGCAGCCGCTGTCGCCTACCGTGGACGGTAGACGTCGAGCAGGTTGCGCACCCCCGCCGGGCCGTATTGGAGGTCCGCAATCCGCTCGACGGCTTCGCTGTCGTTAATCCCGAACGGGTTCGCCCACGCAGCGAGCGGCGCCCCGTCCCTGAGCCCGCGGCCGTGGTCCGCGCCAATGGCCTGCCGGTAAGCAGGGCCGAGGGATTCCGCGAGAGCCCGCTCGATCGCCTGCCGCGCCGGCCCAGCCCGCACGAACAGCCGCGCCAGCAGGACCCAGCTCGCCAGCAGCAACCACGCGCCTGCCAGTCCCTGCCAGTGATCGAGCGCGCCCGCCGCTGCGAACACGCCGGTCACGACGGCCGACAGCGCCAGGTGGTGCAAGGGCCACTCCGCGATCGGCAAGGCGATGATGAAGTAGAGCGGGCCGAGCTGCGGCGGCCGCCGGCCCTTGATCGAAGCGATGCACACGGCGAGGAACGCCGCCAGCGTGATCAGCAGATAGACGGTCGCGACATTCATCATCATTGGCCTTCGGTGTTCAGGCTACGCTACCCTGCATCCAGCCATGGAAGCATCACGGTTCATCCGGATCCTGGGCCGGCGAGACACGCTGTTCCTCGCGTTCGGCGCCATGATCGGCTGGAGCTGGGTCATGATCGCCGGCCGCTGGGTGCACGACGCCGGCCCGGTCGGTGCGATGCTGGCCTTCCTGCTCGGCGGCGCGGCGGTGCTGGTGATATCGCTCACCTACGCGGAGCTCGCCTCGGCGATGCCGCAAGCCGGCGGTGAGCACGTCTACAGCCTGCGCGCGCTCGGATGGTCGGGCTCGTTCTTCTGCACCTGGGCCCTGGTGCTCGGCTACGCAAGTGTCGTGACTTTCGAGGCCGTCGCGCTGCCCACCGCGATCGAGTACCTCTTTCCCGGCATCCGCGCGGGCTACCTGTGGACCGTCGCCGGCTCCGACGTGCACCTGTCGTTCGTGCTCATCGGCGCCGCAGGCGCCATCGTCATGACCGCGCTGAACGTCATCGGCGTGCGTTTCGCCGCCGTGGTGCAGACCATCGTGGTCGCGATGATTCTCGGCATCGGCGCCGTGTTCCTGTTCGGCGCGACCGCCTTCGGCGATCCTGCGCGGCTGGTGCCGCCGTTCGCGAGCGAGGGCGTGGGCTTCCTCGGGGTACTGGTCATGACCCCGACGCTGTTCGTCGGCTTCGACGTGATCCCCCAGGCGGCCGAGGAAATCAAACTTCCCTTCAAGGCGCTCGGCGCGCTGCTGGTGCTGTCCGTGGCGATGGCGACCGCCTGGTACATGCTGGTGGTGTTGGGCGTCTCACTGGGACTGGAGGGCCCCGCGCTGGTCGAGCCACTCAGCACCGCGGCGGCGGCGGCGGCGACGTGGGACAACGGCTGGGCCGGCCCGGCGCTGGTGATTGCCGGCATCGGCGGCATCCTGACGAGCTGGAACGCATTCATCCTGGGCGCCTCGCGGGCGGTATTCGCCATGGCGGAATCGGGAATGCTGCCGCGCTTTCTCGGCAGGCTGCATCCGCGCACCCGCACGCCCGTGAACGCCATCCTGCTGATCGGTGTCCTGTCGGTGATCGCGCCATTCTTCGGCCGCAGCCTGCTGGTCTGGCTGATCGACGCCGGCAGTTTCGCAGTGGTGATCGCCTATGGCCTGGTCGCGGCCAGCTTCCTGGTGCTCCGGCGGCGCGAGCCGGACCTGCCGCGCCCGTACCGCGCCGGCAAGGGCGAAACGGTGGGCTGGATTGCGCTCGCCGCCGCCGTGGCGATCGGCCTGCTGTTCCTGCCGTGGAGCCCCGCCGCGCTGATCTGGCCTTACGAGTGGATCATCGTCGGCGGCTGGATATTGCTCGGCACGGCGTTGCTGCTGGCGGCGAAAGCGGAGAAGCGCGACCCGCATTGAACACGGGACACGACGGTCATCCCTCGACCGGCGGAAACTCGAACGAGTACGGCAGCAGCGCCCCGATGCTCCGGGTCACCTGGCCCTCGACTCGCGACACGAAATGCACCGCGATCTCGGCATCCCGCGCGAACTCGCGGATCCGTTGCCGGCAACCACCACAGGGCGGGGCCGGGCGACGCCGCCCGAGGCGGTCCTCGGCGTGCACGGCGATTTCCGCGATGCGAAAGCCGGCGCCCTCCTGGGCGACCCCGGCGGAGATGGCGCTCGATTCCGCGCAGCAGCCCAGCGGGAAGGCCGCGTTCTCGACATTGCAGCCGGTGTACACGGCACCACTGGTGGCGCGGATCGCCGCGCCGACTTTCAGCTGAGAGTATGGTGCGTGGGCCTGCTTGCTGGCCGCTGCGGCCGCGGTATACAACTGGTCGCGTCCCGGCGCCGCGGCGCCCGTCTCCGGTTGCTGGCTCATTCTGGTCGCCCCGAGCCGCGCAGCTGACCGACCCTACTGCCTGGCCAGCTCCGAAAACAACCGCTCTGGCAAATGAGCCCGGATCTGGGCCGGCGTCATGCCGACGAGATTGAAGGCGAACTCCGATTCGACCCGCTTGCTCGACTCGGCGTCCAGCGACGCGCGCAGCATCCCGAGAAACTCAGGCGCCGCAACCAGCACCAGGTGATCCAATTCGCCCTTCGCGCGCGCCCCGGCGATGCGCCCGGCGAGCAGCCTGGCAAAATTCATGGCCGCGCGCTCCTTGGGGCTTTCCTGCTGCCCGAGCGCATGGCTGCCGACCCCCGCATTCCTGAAAGCGCGTCCGGGGCGATCGCTCGCCAGATCGCGCTCCCGCACCCGGCCTTCCGGATGAGTGAAATCCTCACGCTCCTCGAGCGGACCGACCGGCGACATCGCGTTGAAGATCCGCGCCGAACCGCTGTCCGCAACCACGACCCAGGTGTTCGACATGTCACGACTCCTCTGATGGTCCGATACGGCGTCGTCAGCGACGACGCGTCGAGGCTGCACGCCTCCTGCCATTACCATACGCTCATTGGCCACCGGCGTCGTGCGTGAATCCCCCGGGATCCACCGCCCTGCGGCCGGCGTCGGACTCGAGCGCATCCGCCAGCGGCCGCGCATCGAACCCTTGGATCGTCGGGGACGACCTCCTCGCGCGGAGCTTCGCATGGACTCTCTCAGCCAGATTGCGCTTGGCGCAGCCGTCGGCACCGCGGTGCTCGGCCGGCGTGTCGGCGCCAAGGCGGCCGTCTGGGGCGCCGTGTGCGGCACGCTGCCGGACCTCGACGTATTGATCAGCCATGGCGACCCGGTGCGCGACTTCACCTTCCACCGGGCCGAGAGCCACGCGTTGTTCTGGCTGACCGTCGCCGCGCCGGCGCTCGCGTGGCTGGTCTGGCGCATGCATCGCAGCGCGGCTGCGGGCTATCGCCACTGGCTGCTGCTGGTCTGGGCGGCGCTCGTCACTCATCCACTGCTCGATGCATTCACCGTTTACGGGACGCAGATCTTCCTGCCCTTCAGCGACTATCCGGTCGGGCTTGGCAGCATCTTCATCATCGATCCGCTGTACACGGTCCCGCTCGTGGCAGGCGTCATCATTGCGCTGGCCCTGCGGCGGCACAGTGCGCAGAAGGCCGCCTGGGCCAACGCGGCCGGTCTCGCGCTCAGCACGCTGTACCTCGGCTGGACGGTCGCGGCACAGGCTCACGTCGAGGGCGTCGTGCACCGCACGCTCGGCACGAGCGGGCTGGCCGATGGGCGGATTCTGGTCACCCCGACGCCGTTCAACACCCTGCTGTGGCGCGTCGTCACCATGGATGACGACGGCTATCACGAGGGCTTCTACTCGCTGCTCGACGAGCGCCCCGAGATCGCGTTCCAGTACCACCCCAGCGCGAACGCCGCGCTCGAGGGGTTGCGGGATGACTGGACCGTGCAGCGGCTGGCGTGGTTCTCCAAGGGCTTCTACGCGGTGGCGTTGCAGCAGGCCGAGGCCGCGCCGCCCGCCGCCTCGAGCCTGCTGCTGCCGGACGCCCGGGCCGCGGCGAGCGCCCACGTCGGGCCGGGCACGCCGGTCGTGATGTCCGATCTGCGCATGGGGCAGACGCCGTGGTTCGCGTTCTCCTTCATCGTCGGCCGGGCCACGGAACGCGGCGTTGCAGCCGTGCCGGCAGCACAACTGCCATCGCACAGGCCCCCCGCTGAGGCGCTCGGCTGGCTGTGGCGCCGCATTCACGATGAGCATGCCGGCCCGCCCCTCGCCACCGGGCAGAATGTGGATATCCTTGACTAATCTCTTTGAATTTGTTATAGTTTTCCCACGTTGACGGAGCGAAACAGCTCCGCACATGGCGGATTCGGCCCCTCTGCGGCCACGCATCCGCCTCGCTGCCCACCGTCAAGTATTGGCGAGGCGCCCGCCGCAAGGCGGACGCTGTGAGGCATTACTCACCCCGACGCAAGGAGCTACCCCATGAGCACCGCTCAAGTACTCAAGGCCACCGTACGCACCCAGAACCCCGGCAACGGCATCGCTGCCGCCGATTCCCGCAAGCTCGCCGAGGGTTTGTCTCGCGCCCTGTCCGACACTTACGTTCTCTACGTGAAGACCCAGGGTTTTCACTGGAACGTGGTCGGGCCCCTGTTCCACGGCCTGCACAAGCTCACCGAGGAGCAGTACACGGCGCTCGCCGAGGCGACCGACGAACTGGCAGAGCGGATCCGTGCGCTCGGCCACCCGGCCCCGGCAGGTCTTGCAGTCTTCATGAAGATGACGAGGCTCGAGGAAATGGACGGGCAGCTGTCCGCCGAGCAGATGGCGACGGCACTCGTCGCGGATCATGAGACCGTGTCCAGGAGCTTCCGCGAGCTGGTCGGCGCTGCGGAGAAGGCCGGCGACGTCGTGACCGCAGACCTGCTGACGCGGCGCATCGAGGACCACGAGGAAGCGGCATGGATGCTGCGCTCGATCGTCGCCAGGTAACACGGCACGCCGTCCAGCAATTCATCGCAGAACATAGGAGACGACATGAATCGGGAACAGACAGTAGAGAAACTCAAGACCAAGCTTGACCAGTGGAACGCGGACCTCGACGACATGGAGGCGCGGGCACGCAAGGCCCGGGAAGAAGGGCGCGCCGAGGCCGAGCAGACCATCGAGGACCTCAAGCGCAAGCGCGAGAAGGCGCGTGGTCAGCTCGAGCAACTGAAGAGCGCCAGCGACAATGCATTCAGCGACATGTTGAAGGGCATCGAGAATGGCTGGAAGGAAGTCACCCAGTCGTTCGAACAGGCCAAGAAGCGCTACCACTGAGAATGATTCTGGAGAGGGCCCCCGTCGGGGCCCTTTTTGCGTCTGGCGGTTTCACCGGATGTCGGGTGCAGGCACAGGTCCTACAGTTGGCGGGTCTCGCTCAGCGACCGGGAGAACGGTGATGACGGCGTACTTCGAATCAGATGGCGTGAAGATCGCCTATGACGATATCGGGGACGGCGAACCCTTGCTGCTGCTGCACGGCTTCGCCGCTGACCGCCGGCTGAACTGGCGCATCACGGGTTGGTACGAACTGTTCAGGAAGGCGGGCTATCGCGTCATCGCCGCCGATGCGCGCGGTCATGGGCAGAGTTCCAAGCCGAGCGATCCGGAAGCGTATCGGCCCGAGGGCATTGCGGGAGACACGCTGCGACTCATGGCTCATCTCGGGCTGCGCAAAGCGCATGTCTTCGGATACTCCATGGGGGGCCGCAACGCGGCATGGCTGCTCGGCAAGCACCCGACGCGGTTCCATTCGGTGATCATCGGCGGCGCGGGCATGAACGTGCTGCCGCCGGCGGCCGCGGCCCGCTGGCAGAAGCGCGGCTACGCGCTCACGGCCGACAATCGCAAGACCCGCTCGCTCGCCATCCCCAGCATGGAGAAGCTCTACCACCGCGCGACGAAGTCCGGCGGGCGCATGGGCGCCCTCGCCGCCTGCCTGCTCGGCTCCTTCCCGAACCTGCCCGCGTCTGCGTTCAAGCGCGCCTTCACGCCCACGCTGGTGATCTGTGGCGAGCGGGACACCACCTCGGGCAGCCCGGTGCCGCTGGCGGATGCGATTCCGGGCGCCAGGGCCGTCATCGTGCCGGGCAAGACGCATGTGTCCGTGATGACCGACCCCTTCTTCAAGGGCGCGGTCATGGGCTTCCTCGGCACACGCTGGAAGAAGACGCCGGCGCGCCGGCGCAGGTCACGCGCGTAGCCGCCTACCCGGCGGGCCGCCAGCCGCCCAGCTGCTTGTCGTACAGGTCCAGCCGGTCGTAGGCCCGCCAGTACTCGATAATGGTGCCATTCTCTATTCTGTACTCGGTCATGCCGAAGAACGCGACGGGCTTGCCGGTCGGCTTGTGCACGGCCCGCACGCTGCCGCGAACGGCCACGGTATCGCCCTGGGCGATGACACTCTCGACCGTGAGGCGGTAGTCCTCATAGACCTCCCACACGTACGCCGAGAACGCCGCCACCTGGTCGCGGCCACGCACCACATCCGCCAGGCCCGGGCCGTGACCGACGACATCCGCATGCAGATGCTGGCGCAGGAACTCCAGGTTGCGGCGATTGAAGACCTCATCGTAATAGCGGCGCATCAGCGCGGCATTGGCTTCGGGCGTGTCCATGGCGCAACGATGCGACATAGGCATTCGCCGGGCAAGGCCCGCGGGACGCTTTGACGGCAAGACGGTCACCGCCATACTTGGCGCGTGGCCGCGATACCCGCGCCCGGAGCCGCGCCGAATGACGCCATCGACCCCGCTGCTGCTCGTCACCCTCGCGGTCTTCGTGGTGAACCTGCCTTTCGGCTTCTGGCGCGCGGGCCTGCGCAAGCTGTCGCCCGCATGGTTCGTCGCGATCCACGCGCCGGTGCCCCTGGTCATCGCCATGCGCTGGGCCGCCGAACTGCCGTTTCGCTGGAGCACCCTGCCGCTGTTCGTCGCGGCGTATTTCGCCGGACAGTGGGCCGGGGCGCGCATCAGGCAGCGCCGGACGGCCTGACGGTCGGTGGCCTCAGGCGCGTATCGACCGAAATGTCAGGTTGATCCGCTCGCCGACCGGTCGAGCCGTCTTCGCGATGGAGTGAAGCCAGTTGTGCTGGGTGGCCCCGCGCATCACCAGCACGCTGCCATGCGGCAGCGGCAGTGTCCGGGGTCCGGCCGCGCCGCGCCGGTGCTTCATGCGGAAGCGACGCTCCGCGCCGAAAGAGACCGAGGCGATGACGGGGTTGTCCCCCAGTTCCGGCTCGTCGTCCGCGTGCCAGCCCATGCCGTCGCGCCCGTCGCGGTAGAGATTGCCGAGCACGCTGTTGAAGCGCGTTGCGCACAAGAGCTCGACGCGCGACCTGATGTCCTGCAGGGCCGGCGTCCAGGGTTGCGGCCGATGAACGACCCCCGAATAGCGATACACCGCCGCGGGGTCGCCATGCCAGGCCACCAGCCTGGGGACGCGCTGGCGTCGCCCGAAGATCACGATCTCCTCCTGCTGCCAATCGAGCGAGCTTCTAAGGGCCGCAAGCAGGCGATCCGCCTCATTCGCCGTGAAGACGGCCGGATAGACCAGGACTTCCGCGTCGGCGAGACCGATTTCGATGCACTCGCTTTCGGGACCGGCCGCAGCGATGCGGGCAGGATGCTCTGTGGCCATCTCAGAGCGACACGGCCGCGGTCGCGGCGAACGCGGGGCGGCGTCGATGCTGCGTCGCCTGCTCGAAGGCGTAGGCCAGCGAGATCAACCGGGCCTCGCTCCACGCCCGGCCGAAGAACGACAGGCCGATGGGCAGGCCGAAGACGAAGCCGGCCGGCACGGTGACGTGCGGATATCCCGCCACCGCCGCAAAGGTGGAACTGCCGGTGCCGGTGTAGTGATCGCCGTTCACGAGGTCGATCGGCCAGGCCGGTCCGCCGGAGGGGGCCACCAGCGCGTCGAGCCGGTGCTGAGCCAGCACTGCGTCGATGCCCTCGTCCCGCGACAGCCGCCGGCAGCGTGACAGCGCCTCGCGATACTCCTCCGATGACAGCGGACCCTTCGCCTCGGCCTCGATCAGTATCTCCTGCGCGAAGTACGGCATCTCACGATCACGGTGCCGCTCGTTGTAGGCGATGAGTTCGGCAAGCGTGCGTAGCGGCGCGGACTCGTCAAGCGAGCCGAGATAAGCGTTCAGCCCCGCCTTGAACTCGTACAGCAGCACCGTGTACTCGTCGGCGTCGAAGCTGCCCTGCGTCGGCATCTCCACCGGATCGACGAGCTCCGCACCCAGTCGCTTCATGGTCTCGAGCGCAGCCGACATCAGTGCTGCGACATGTTCATTGGCGCCGAACATGCCGCGCACCACGCCAATTCTCGCGCCGTCGAGCGCCGCGGCGTCGAGGAACCGGGTGTAGTCGGCCGCTCGCCCCGCGGTGGGCTGAAGGGTCGCCGGATCGAGCTCATCGGGACCGGCGAGCGCGCCCAGCAGGATCGCGGCATCGGCGACCGTGCGCGCCATCGGCCCGGCGGTGTCCTGCGAGGCCGAGATCGGGATGATGCCGGCCCTGCTCACCAGGCCCACCGTTGGCTTGATGCCGACGATGCCGCAGATTTGCGAGGGACAGATGATGGACCCGTCAGTCTCCGTACCGACTGCCGCCGCGCACAGGTTCGCCGCGACGGCCACCGCCGAGCCCGAGCTCGAGCCGCAGGGGTTGCGGTCCAGGGCATAGGGATTGCGGGTCTGTCCACCCCGCCCGCTCCAGCCGCTCGACGAGCGGGTCGAGCGGAAGTTGGCCCATTCGCTGAGGTTGGTCTTGCCCAGGATCACCGCGCCGGCCGCGCGCAGCTTCTGTGCCAGAAAGGCGTCCCGCGGCGCGATGGACTCCGCCAGCGCCAGCGAGCCGGCAGACGTCCGCATGCGGTCGCCGGTATCGATGTTGTCCTTGAGCAGGATCGGGATGCCGTGCAGCGGACCTCGTGCGCCGGCGGTCCTGCGCTCGGCGTCCAGCGCATCGGCGATGGCCAGCGCGTCCGGGTTGAGTTCGATGATCGCGTTGACGCGCGGACCCGCCGAGTCCACCGCGGCGATGCGCGCGAGATACGCCTCCACCAGTTCGCGTGAGGTGAGCTCGCCCTCAGCCTGGGCGCGCGCGAGATCGGCGATGGTGGCCTCGTCATGCGCGAACGGCGCCATGCCGGCTGAAGCGCCACCTGCGGAGGTCGCGGTCTCACCAGAAGCCGGCGCAGCGGCGCCGGCGTGCGTGGCGCCGGTCAACGCGGCGCCGCCCGCCATCACCCCGGCCTTCACGAATTCCCGTCTGTGCATTGCGGGGCACCTTCGGCTGCGTGGATACCTCGCTCGATTCTCGCACGTGCCGGACCAGGAAAACGTGGCCCATTGGGGCCCATGCCCGACTCAGGCGCCGGCAGTGCCGGACAACACCAGGGTCTGTTAGGCCGCCGCGCTCACCGACTCGGAGGCTTCCGGCGCGTTGGTCCGGATCAGGTGGTCGAACGCCGACAGCGCCGCCGTGGAGCCGGCACCCATCGCGATGATGATCTGCTTGTAGGGCACCGTCGTCGCATCGCCGGCGGCGAAAACACCCGGCATCGAGGTCTGGCCGCGGTCGTCGATGACGATCTCGCCGCGCGGCGACAGCTCGACCGTGCCCTTCAGCCATTCGGTGTTGGGCAGCAGGCCGATCTGCACGAAGATGCCTTCGAGCTCGAGCTGCGCGACGTCGCCCGCAGCCGCGATCCTTGTAGACAGCGCCATGACCTTCTGGCCGTCGCCGAGCACTTCGGTGGTCTGCGCGTTGACCAGCACCGTCACGTTCGGCAGGCTGCGCAGCTTGCGCTGCAGCACTTCGTCGGCGCGCAGCTTGCGTGTCGAACTCGATCAGCGTGACGTGGCTGACGATGCCGGCCAGGTCGATCGCCGCCTCGACGCCGGAGTTGCCGCCGCCGATCACCGCCACGCGCTTGCCCTTGAACAGCGGGCCGTCGCAGTGCGGGCAGTAGGCCACGCCCTTGTTGCGGTACTCGTCCTCGCCGGGCACGTTCATCTGCGCCAGCGCGCGCCGGTGGAGATCACCACGATGCGGGACTTCACGTGGCGCCACTCGCCAGCTGCACCTCGATCAGCCCGCCCTCGCTGCGGGCCGGGATCAGCCTCTCGGCGCGCTGCAGGTTCATCATGTCGACTTCGTACTCGCGCACGTGCTGCTCGAGCGCGGCGACCAGCTTCGGCCCTTCGGTGTGCCTGACCGAGATGAAGTTCTCGATGCCCATGGTGTCCAGCACCTGGCCGCCGAAGCGCTCGGCGACGACGCCGGTGCGGATGCCCTTGCGCGCCGCATAGATCGCCGCCGCGGCACCGGCCGGGCCGCCGCCGACGACCAGCACGTCGAACGGCTCCTTGGCGGCGATCTTCTTCGGCATCGCGCGCCTCGGCGCCGGTGTCGAGCTTGGCCAGGATCTGCGTCGAGGCTCCATGCGGCCCTGACGCGAACGGCTCGCCGTTCAGGTAGATGCTCGGCACCGCCATCACCTGCCGCGCCTCGACCTCGTCCTGGAACAGCGCGCCGTCGATCGCCACGTGCCGGATGCGCGGGTTGAGCACGCTCATGCAGGTTCAGCGCCTGCACCACGTCCGGACAGTTCTGGCAGGACAGCGAGAAATAGGTCTCGAACAGGAAGTCGCCGTCCAGCGCCGCGACCTGCTCGATCAGCTCCTGCTCGACCTTCGGCGGATGGCCGCCGACCTGCAGCAGCGCCAGCACCAGCGAGGTGAACTCGTGACCGAGCGGGATGCCGGCGAAGCGCACGCCGACGTCGGTGCCCACGCGCTGGATCGCGAAGGAGGGCTTGCGCGCGTCGTCGTCGCGGCGCACCACGCGTGATCTTGTCCGACAGTGACGCGATCTCGTCCAGCAAGCCGGCGAGCTCGCGGGAGGCGTCGCTGTCGTCGAGCGACGACGCCAGCTCGATCGGCAGCGTCAGCCGCTCGAGGTAGGCCTGGAGCTGGGTCGAGAGGGTGCGTCGAGCATGGCGTGACTCCTTTCTTGGCTGGGCTGCCCGCCGTGGCGCCGCCTGTCTGCAGGCGACGCCACGGGCGTCGGTGGGACGACGGACAGCTTAGATCTTGCCGACCAGGTCCAGCGACGGCGCGAGGGTCTTCGCGCCTTCCTTCCACTTGGCCGGGCAGACCTCGCCCGGGTGGGCAGCGACGTACTGGGCGGCCTTCAGCTTGCGCAGCGTCTCCTTCATGTCGCGGGCGATCGCGTTGTCGTGGACTTCCATGGTCTTGATCACGCCTTCGGGATTGATGATGAAGGTGCCGCGCAGCGCCAGGCCCTTCTTCGTCGATGTGCACGCCGAAGGCGCGGGTCAGGGCGTGGGTCGGGTCGCCGACCAGCGGGAACTTCGCCTTGCCCACGGCCGGCGAGGTCTCGTGCCACACCTTGTGCGAGAAGTGCGTGTCGGTGGTGACGATGTAGACCTCGGCGCCGGCCTTCTGGAACTCGGCGTAGTTGTCGGCGGCGTCCTCGACTTCGGTCGGGCAGTTGAAGGTGAAGGCCGCCGGCATGAAGACCACGACCGACCACTTGCCCTTCAGGCTGGCTTCGGTGACTTCGATGAACTTGCCGTTGTGGAAGGCAGAGGTCTTGAACGGCTGGACTGTGGTGTTGATCAGCGACATGGAAAGCTTTCCTCGCGGCTGAATGGATCAGAACAGCCGACATTCTCGGTTATCTTTTCTTATAGGGACAATCGATAGTATTAATTTGATCCATAGTTCTGGACTATTGAGCATGCGGTCCCTGCAACGGTCTCCGGATCTCAGTGCCACCAGCGGGACGGACCCCGGCATGGCAGCCACTCTGCGCTGCCCCGCCGCAGGATCCGCCCGCCACCCGGCCTTGCGCAGGCTCCCAGGCGGGCCTAAACTTTCTTCTCTCCCCCACCAACACACGAGGCCGTGAGCGCTATGGATATCCAAGCCGTCCCTTCCGGCCACGTGTCGTCGCCGGCTCCCGGAGTTCGCGCCCTGGCCTGACCGCCGGCGCCTCGTCCGACGCCCCACTGACCGCGGCCGCAGTCCTGGCTTCCGCATGCGGAAGCTCGTATGTCGTGGTTATTGCAGGGGTTTCACATGCCTGACCAGGTCTTCTCGCTCGCCCAGCTCGGCTGGCGGGCCTGTTATTCGACCCAGCTGACGCTCGACGACCTCGAGCGGGGCCAGGTCGCCCGCATCTCCTCGGTGCATCGCAGCCGGCTCGAGGCCCTCGGCGAGACCGGGCCCGTCGCAGTGGTCGCCACGGCGGCCTGGCTCGCGGACGGCACAACGCCGGTCGCGGTCGGCGACTGGGTGCTCGTCGAACACGGCACCGGACGCCTGCTCTGCCTGCTGGAGCGGCAATCGGTGATCCGCCGGCTCGCCGCCGGCGAGGTCCAGCGCGAACAGGTCATCGCCGCGAACGTGGATACCGCGTTCGTCGTGACCTCCTGCAATGCGGACTTCAACCCGTCACGGCTCGAGCGCTACCTCGCGGTCGTGCTCGAGGCGCGGGTCATGCCGGTGATCGTCCTCACCAAGGCCGACCTCTGCGATGACGTGCAGCCCTACCTGGATGCCGCCGCGGGCGTGGCGGGCGGCGCTCCCGTGATCGCCATGGATGCGCGGGCTGAGGCGGCGCACGAGGCGCTCGCCGACTGGCTCGGACCGGGCCAGACCGTGGTCTTCGTCGGCTCATCCGGCGTCGGCAAGTCCACGCTGGTCAACACGCTGAGCGGTGTCGCGAGCCAGGCGACCCGGGGCATCCGGGAGGACGACGCGCGCGGGCGGCACACGACGACTTCCAGGCAGTTGCTGCCCATGCCGGGCGGAGCCTGGCTGATCGACGTGCCCGGCATGCGTGAACTGAAGATCGGCGCGGCGCAAGCCGGTCTTGCCGAAGCGTTCGCCGACATCGAGACCCTCGCACAGTCCTGTCGCTTCCGGGACTGTGCGCACGGCGACGATCCGGGCTGCGCGCTGGCGGCGGCCGTCGCGGCGGGCAGTCTGGACGAGCGGCGGCTGGCGAACTTCCGGAAACTGCAGCGCGAGGCCGCACGGGCGAGCGAGGCCGAGCACGTCAGGCGTGCAACATTCAGGCGTACCGGTCGCCTACACAGGAAGATGAGCCGCGAGCGCGAACAGGAAAAGCGCAACCGCTAGTGACAAGCGGGGCGGAGCAAGCGGCTGCAACGACGGGAGCGGGACCGTTGACGCCGTTATCGAGATTGCCCCGGATTGGTGCCTGGCGCAGCCCTCGGTGCGGGATTGGAGCGGGTGATGGGAATCGAACCCACGTTAGCAGCTTGGGAAGCTGCAGTTCTACCATTGAACTACACCCGCTTTCGCCCCGGATTCTATTTGCGCCCGAGCCAGTCTCGCAAGTTGCGGGCGGCCTGCCCGCCATGAAAGCACCCGGCCCGGCGCTCGCTCGGCTAGAATCGCGGCCCCGCGCGGTGAGCGGCTTTGCCGCATTCTGCCGCAATGCGTGCAGCCGAGCCGCTGACTGGCCGCCCGCCTCATTGCCACGAGCAACCGACGATGCTTTCGACGACCAACCTCGCCATCCAGTTCGATGCCAAGCCGCTGTTCGAGCACGTCACGGTCAAGTTCTCCGACGGCAACCGCTACGGGCTGATCGGCGCCAACGGCAGCGGCAAGTCGACGCTGATGAAGATCCTCGGCGGCGAGCTGGAGCCGAGCGCCGGCGACGTGGTCCTGCAGCCCGGCATGCGGCTCGGCAAGCTCAACCAGAACCAGTTCGCCTACGAGGACCAGCGCGTGCTGGACGTCGTGATGCAGGGTCACCGCGAGATGTGGCAGGCCATGCAGGAGCGCGACCGGATCTACGCCGACCCCGATGCGACCGATGCGGACTACATGCGCGCCGCCGAACTCGAAGGGCACTTCGCCGAGTACGGCGGTTACACCGCCGAAGCCCGCGCCGGCGACATCCTGATCGACGCCGGCATCGACCTGTCGCAGCACAACGTCGCCATGCGCGAGGTGCCGCCGGGCCTCAAGCTGCGCGTGCTGCTGGCGCAGGCGCTGTTTTCGCAGCCGGACGTGCTGCTGCTCGACGAGCCGACCAACAACCTGGACATTCATTCCATCGGCTGGCTGGAGCGGGCGCTCAACGGCTACGACGCCACGATGATCATCATCAGCCACGACCGGCACTTCCTGAACCAGGTGTGCACGCACATCGCCGACCTGGACTACCAGCAGCTGAAGGTCTACCCGGGCAACTACGACGACTTCATGCTGGCCTCGGTCCAGGCCCGCCAGCGGGTCGAGGCCGCGAACACCAAGGCGAAGGAACGCATCTCCGACCTGCAGGAGTTCGTGCGGCGTTTCTCCGCCAATGCGTCCAAGGCGCGCCAGGCCACCTCGCGCCGGCGCCAGATCGAGAAGATCAAGATCGAGGAGGTGCGGCCGTCGTCGCGCCAGAACCCCTACATCCGCTTCGAGCAGGGCAAGAAGCTGTACCGGTCGGCGGTCACGGCGGAGGGCCTGACCTTTCGCTATCCGGGCGCCGACGCCGACGTGTTCGCCGGGCTGAGCTTCCTGATCGAGGCGGGACAACGCGTCGCCATCATCGGGCCCAACGGCATCGGCAAGACCACCCTGATGCGGTGTCTCGCGGGGGAGCTGCACCCGACGGCGGGACAGATCACCTGGGTGGAGAACGCGAACGTCGGCTACATGCCGCAGGACCCCCAGGCCGAGTTCGACTCGAAATCCGACCTGTTCAGCTGGATGTCGACCTTCACCGGCAAGGCTGACGACGACCAGCTGGTCCGCTCCACACTCGGCCGCCTGCTGTTCTCGGGCGACGAGGTGAAAAAGCCGGTGTCGGTACTGTCGGGCGGCGAGAAGGGCCGCATGATCTACGGCAAGCTGATACTGACCAAGCCGAACGTGATGCTGCTCGACGAGCCCACCAACCACATGGACATGGAGACCATCGAGTCCCTGCAGATCGGCCTGGAGAAATACCCGGGCACGTTGATCTTCGTCTCCCACGACCGGGAATTCGTCGGCAGTCTTGCCACCCGGGTTATCGAGCTACTGCCGGAGGGCGGCATCGCCGACTTCACCGGCAGCTACGACGAGTACCTCGAGTCGCGCGGACTCGAGTCCTGATCCGGGAACGGCCGGCGCCCGGACCAGGCGCCATCTAGGGGCCGGGCGCCGGGCGCGTGCCCGGCAGGATCTCGAAGTCGGGCGTGAACGTGGTCAGCATCCCGGCCAGCCGGCCGAAGACCTGCGCGTCACCCTCGAGCTTCGCCTTGCCCGCCGCGATCTGCTGCTCCAGCGTGGCCTGCCCCAGCAGCACGGCGAGGAGGTCCTGGCGGTCGATGGTCATCGTCAGATCGGGGTCTCTCGCCTGCTGACCCTTGATGTTCGTCAGCGCGCCGTTGCTGAGCTCGACGACGAACTTCTCGCCATTGTCGGGCGTGACGAGATTGATGACGAAGCTGACGCCCTCGGCTTTCGAGCTGTCCAGCCGCACGCCGAGGAAATCCAGGAACAGATCCGTGGTGATGGCGCGCACCAGGTCCGGTCGCGTCGTGGACGGTAGCGCTCCCACCGGCATGCCTGAGCGCAGCTCCAGGGCACCGGCCAGGAAGCTGTTCCGGACGCTGGGGCTCTCCTGCTGGTAGCCGATCTGCTCGAAGACGTCCGCCAGCAGGTCCTTGGCCTCCTGATTGCCCGGTTCGGCGTACACGAGCTTGTTCAGGATCTCCTGTGCATACAGGTACTTGCCTTCATCGAACAGCTGGCGTCCCCGGGCGAGGATCGGCGCGGCGCCGCCCATCATCTCGACATACAGCGGTGCGGAATCCTCCGGAGACAGGGGAATCAGGGTCGCAGGGTTGGCGTCCCAATAGCCGAGATAGCGATTGATCACCGCGCGGCTGTTGTGGGCCTCGGAACCGTGGTAGCTGTGCGCCGCCCACTGCCGGCGCAGGCTGTCCGGCAGCCTGTACACGTTGTGGACCTGGTTGATGGTCACGCCCTGGTTCGCGAGGTGCAGGACCTGGTTGTTGAGGTGCGCGTAGGCATCGCGCTGCGCACGCATCACTTCCTGGATCCGGTCGTTGCCCCATCGCGGCCAGTTGTGCGCGGAGAACATCACTTCGGCGTCCTGCCCGAACAGGTACAGCGCCTCGTTGATCTTCTTGGACCACAGCAAGGCATCGCGCACCAGCGCGCCACGCAGCGTGTAGATGTTGTGGATCGTCCCGGTGATGTTCTCGGCCGCCCAGAAGGTCTTGAACTGCGGGAACCAGGTGTTCATCTCAGCGGGGGCTTCGGTACCCGGCGTGTTCTGGAAGACCATGGTGACGCCGTCGATGGTGAGCTCCTCGATGTCGCGCTCGATCACGCGGGTCGGTGCAATCAGGCCGAGATTGCCCACCGCCACGGTCTTGCCGATCGCCTGATCGACGTGCCCGAACGGGCTGTGCGGCAGCAGCAGCCCGTACTGGTAGAAGAGCCGACGGGTCATCGCGTTTCCGGCGTAGACGTTCTCGGCCACGGCGTGATGCATGAACCCGACCGGCGCGATGATCGGCACCTTGCCGCTGATGACGTCGGCCTCGTCGACCACGCCCCGCACGCCGCCAAAGTGGTCGGCATGTGAATGCGAATAGACGACGGCAACGACCGGGCGCGCGCCGAGCTGCTCGTTGACGAACTGCAGCGCGGCGGCAGCCGTCTCCTTCGCGGTCAGGACGTCGAAGACGATCCAGCCCGTGTCGCCCCTGACGAAGCTGATGTTCGCCAGGTCGAAGCCACGCACCTGATAGATGCGACCCGGCACGACCTCGTACAGCCCGTAGGCCATGTTCAGCACGGCCTGGCGCTGCAGTGACGGATTGATGCTGTCGTAGGACTGGTCCTGCAGCAGGAAGTCGTAGCTGCCCAGGTCCCAGGCGACGTTGCCGGCCTCGGCCATGATCCGGCGGTAGGCAGGTGCCGCGATGAAGCCCCGGCGCGACTCTTCGAACTCGCGCTGGTCATCGAACGGCAGGGTGGCCAGCAGGCGCTCGCGACGCTCGATCGTGAAGGCCGAAGCCGCCTTGCCCTTGGCGTGAAAGTGTCCCTCTGCGGCGCTGGCCGCCGAGACGCTGCCGAAGGACACGCACAGCGCGGCCGCCTGCAGGAATACGGCGATATGTCGTGGCACTGGCATGAATGGCCTTCCCTTGTCGCAACCCTACGGGCCCGGACAGCAGCCTCGCGCAATCCGTGCACCAATGCAAACCCGGACGATCTGCCGATGCCGCATTCGATGACCGTGGTGGCCGCTCTTTCCGGTCGTCCGCCGTGTCGCACCGGATTGCAGGTAAACTTCGCATCGGGCAGACGGGGCACGGAGTGCGGCAATGAGGTCGGTGTTGATCCTCTACATGAGCAGGCAAGGCCACACGGCCCGGGTTTCACGCAGGCTGTGCGAGAGCATCGCCAGTGCAGGCGGTCAGGCCGAGATGATGGACTTGCGCGAAGCGAGCCACGAGGGCGTGGACTGGGCCCGCTACGACGTCGTCGCCCTCGGCGCGCCGGTGCTGTATGGCACCTACGACAAGAGCGTGTTCGAGTTCGTCGCTGCCCACAAGGACGAACTCGATCGCAAGCCGAACAGCTTCTTCAACCTGTCGGTCGTCGCCCGGGTGCCGGAGAAGTCCACGGTGGAGGGCAACCGCTACATGCAGAAGTTCCTGACCCTGTCGCCGTGGAAGCCGAGGCATCAGAAAGTCATCGCCGGCAAGGTCGACTACCCGTCCTGGCCCTGGCATGAGCGCGTCATGATCCAGATGATCATGAAGTTCACCCACGGGCCGACCGACAAGTCGACCGTGATCGACTACACCGACTGGCAGGACGTCGCGGCTTACGGGCGGACCCTGCTGGCGCTGCGCTGAGGCGCGCCACCCTGACCGGGCACCGTCCCGATCTCAGTCGACCTTGATCGCCGTGCCGCTCACCGAAACCATCAGCATCGTGCCGCCCACCGTCTCGTAGTCGACGTCGACCCCGATCACCGCGTTGCCGCCGAGCTTGCGGGCCCGCTCGACCATTTCCTCGACGGCGATGTCGCGGGCATCACGCAGGACCTTTTCGTAGGAACCGCTGCGCCCGCCGACGATGTCGCGGATGCCGGCAAACATGTCCCGGAATATGTTAGCTCCCAGGATCGACTCTCCGGTGACCAACCCGAGGTAGGCGCTGATCTTGCGGTCCTGCAGCGTCGCGGTGGTGGTGACAATCATTGGGTGCCTCCTGATTATGTCGTCGTACGGCGCGGCCGCCCCGGTCGGCCGCGGCTGGCCATGGTTGTCGCTTTTCCCGGGGTCACGCAGACGCTATGGTGTACGTCTGCGTTCTGGGTCCGGGAGCCGAATCATGACATCCCAAGCCGCCAGCTGGCGCTACCTTGCCGCCGTCGCCGCATGCGCCGGTTTGCTCGCCGGCTGCAAGCCGCAGGCGGATGACGAGATGAAGTGGGCTCGCGCGGCGCTGGAGCGCAACCCGGGTCTCGAGATCGTCGCGGTCGACGACGAAAAGCGCATGTTCACGGTGCGACTCAAGGACCGCGACGAGCTGGTCACCGTGCGTCTGAGCTCGCTGATTGCCGGGCCTGAGGCATCGCCTCCCGCCAGCCAGGATGCCACTCCGCCGGCGCCCGAGATGCCCGCAGCGCCTGCCGCTGCCGAATCTGCTGTGGCGGAACCGGCCGCGACGGAGCCGTCGGCCCTGGCGGCGCCCGACGACACGGCCGCTGCGACCGAAGCCGTCCCGGAAGAACCCGCGGTCGGCACGGCCTACGTGGTGGAAAGGTCGGGCGCCGGCGTCCGCGTGACCGGGCCGGGCGTCAGTATCCAGACGGTTGGCCCGGCATCGGCGGAGGCACAGGCCGCCGCGCGGGTCATGCGCGGCGACAGCGCCATCATCTGCGAAGGCCCACGGCTCTTGAGGATCGACGGCCGAACCCTGGCCGTGTCCGGGGACGCCGTGGTCGCGCGCGATGGCTGCGAGATCCACATTACCAACAGCCGCATCGACGGCAGCCGCAGCGCGATTACCGTCACGGGAGCCAGCGTGCACATCACCAACAGCACGGTCGTGGGCAGCTTTCGGTCGCTGGACATCATGGATGGCGGCAAGGTGTTTGCGCGCTCGTCCGAGTTCGCTGGCCTGGTGCAGCGCCAGGGCAATGGGGAGTTGATCGATCTCGGCGGCAACAACTGGAAGTAGCGCGGCTTCAGCGCGCGGCGAGGACTGCTTCCGCCTGCTGCGCCATGACCGACTCCTCGTCGGTATGAATCACCCACACCGCGGGCCCGCGGCCGCCGTCGATCCGGCCTGATCCGCGCGCATTCGCCGCCGCGTCCAGCGACACGCCCAGCCAGCCCGCGGACGCGGCGATCCTGCCGCGGACCTCGGCGCTGTTCTCGCCGATGCCGCCGGTGAACACCAGCGCGTCGAGCCCGCCCAACGCCGCCGCCAGCGAGCCGAGTTCCCGCCCCACCCGGTACACGAAGTAGTCCAGCGCGAGCCGTGCGTGCTCGTCGTCGCTCGCGAGCAGTGTCCGCACGTCATTGCTGATGCCGGACATGCCGAGCAGACCGGATCCCCGGTACAGCAGCTGCTCGATCGCCGCCAGATCCATGCCCTCGCGCTGCAGATACAGGATCACCCCCGGATCGATGCCACCCGAACGCGTACCCATCGGCAGGCCATCGAGCGCGGTGAATCCCATCGTGCTGGCCACGCTGCGGCCGTCGGACACGGCGGTCATGCTGGCGCCATTGCCCAGATGCGCAATCACCACCCGGCCGCGGGCGTTGGCCTCGTCGAGTTCCGCCAGCCGGGCCACGATGTACTCGCACGACAACCCGTGAAAGCCGTAGCGGCGCACGCCCGCGTCGAAGTACTCGGGCGGCAATCCGTAGGTCTGCGCGACCAGGGACTGACTGCGATGAAAGGCCGTGTCGAAGCAGGCGACCTGCGGCACGGCCGGCATGGCGGCCATCGCGGCCTGCACGCCTGCCAACCCCTGCGGCTGGTGCAATGGCGCGAGCGGCACTAGTGCGCGCAACGCTTCGAGGACCCCAGCGTCAATCAGCAAGGCGTGCCGATACGTCACTCCGCCGTGCACGATCCGGTGCGCCACCGCCCGCAAGCGCGGCCCGGAGCCGGTCGCGCCCAGCCAATCCATCAGGTAACGCAGCGCGGCATCGTGAGTCTGGCCGTCGGCCGCCGCCAGCCGCTCATCGACAATCCGGTCGCCGCCGCGGGCCGCGACGAAGCGCGCGGCGCCACCGATTCCCGAGAGCTCGCCGCGCTCCACGGCATGAAGGCCACCGCCATCGCCGCCGAACACCGCGAACTTGATGCTGGAGGAACCGGCATTGAGCACCAGGATCGGATCGGCCATGTGCTCGACCAGCCGGATCAGGCCCTGGAGTCGCCGGCGGCCAGGCCGAGCGCGTGGTCGACCAGCTTGAGACCGTCGGCATGGAAGCGCCGGATGCCCTCCGCCAGCTTCTCGGTTGCCATGGCGTCCTCGTTGTGCTGCCAGCGGAACGCTCGCTCGTCGAGCGAGACGCGCTCGATTGCGGCGGCCCGCGCCCGCTCCGGGTCCAGTTGCCGCGGCACTTCGTCCGTCGCGGCGTGCAGTTCGGCGAGGAGTTCGGGACTGATGGTCAGCAGATCGCAGCCGGCAAGATCGAGTATCTGGGTCGCCTTGCGGAAGCTCGCGCCCATGACCTGGGTCGGATAGCCGAACTTCTTGTAGTACTGATAGATGCGCGTGACCGACGCGACCCCGGGATCATCCTCGCGCGGGATGTCCCTGACCTTGTCCGCGGCCAGGTGCCAGTCGTAGATGCGGCCGACGAACGGCGAAATCAGCGTCACGCCGGCGTCGGCACAGGCCACCGCCTGCGCGAAGCTGAACAGCAGCGTGAGATTGCAGTGGATACCCTCGCGCTCCAGGCGCTCCGCGGCGCGGATCCCCTCCCAGGTGCTGGCCACCTTGATCAGCACCCGCTCGCGGCCGATGCCGGCCTGCTCGTAAAGCTCGATGAATCGCCTTGCCTTGCGTTCCGTCGCCTCCTGGTCGAACGACAGACGCGCATCGACCTCCGTGGAGACACGTCCCGGGATGATCTCCAGGATGCGGCAACCGATCGCGACGAACAGTTCCTCGACCAGCCGTTCGGCGCGATCGGCCGGATCCGGCAGCGCGGACGTCTTCGACAAGGCGTCGTCGACCAGTTCCCGATAGCGCGGATCGCGCGCCACCTTGAGTATCAGGCTCGGATTGGTGGTCGCATCCTGCGGCCGGAAGCGCTCGATCGCATCGAGCTCGCCGGTGTCGGCCACGACGACGGACCAGCGACGCAGTGACTCCAGCTGGGTCGTCATGGCGTCACCATGGCCACTTCCAGTCGCGCTCGGCTGCACGGTCGACGCCGTGCTCATGGGCGTGGTTGAGGCAGTCGATCTGCATGTCGCGCAGCGCCTCCTTCACGTGCGCCCCGGCAACCTGCAGCCGCGGCACGCGATCGATGACGTCGATCGCCAGGCTGAAGCGGTCCACTTCGTTGCGGATCGCGAGCTCCAGCGGCGTGTTGATGTTGCCCTTCTCCTTGTAGCCGCGCACGTGCAGGTTGCGGTGATTGGTGCGCCGATAGCTGAGGCGATGGATCAGCCAGGGGTAGCCGTGGAAGTTGAAGATGATCGGCTTGTCGGTCGTGAACAGCGAGTCGAAGTCGCGATCCGAAAGGCCGTGCGGATGCTCGTGCGGCGGCGTCATGGTGTACAGGTCCACCACATTGACGAAGCGCAGGCGCAGGTCCGGGAAGTGCTCGCGCAACAGCACCACCGCTGCCAGCGCCTCCTGGGTCGCGACGTCGCCGCAGGCGGCCATGACGACGTCCGGCTCGCCACCCTGGTCGGTGCTCGCCCACTCCCAGAGGCCGATGCCCTTGGTGCAGTGGCGGATCGCGGCATCCATGTCCAGGTACTGCAGGTGCTTCTGTTTGTCCGACACGATGACGTTGATGTCATTGGTGCTCTTCAGGCAGCGGTCCGCCACCGCCAGCAGGCAATTCGAATCAGGCGGCAGGTAGATGCGCGTCACCCGCGGGCTCTTGTTCACCACCAGGTCGATGAAGCCCGGGTCCTGGTGAGTGAAGCCGTTGTGATCCTGCCGCCAGACCGTCGAGGTGATCAGCAGGTTCAGCGAAGCGACCGGCGCGCGCCACGGGAATGTCCTCGCAGGTATCCAGCCACTTGGCGTGCTGGTTGAACATCGAGTCGATCACGTGCACGAAGGCTTCGTAGGTGGAGAAGAACCCGTGCCGTCCGGTCAGCAGGTAGCCCTCCAGCCAGCCCTCCAGGGTGTGCTCGGAGAGCATTTCCATGACGCGTCCGTCGTGCGCCAGGTTGCCGCCGTCGGCGTCGACCGGCAGCAGTCTCGGCCATCCAGGTCTTCTTGCTGACCTCGTAGACGGCATCGAGCTTGTTCGAGGTGGTTTCGTCCGGCCCGAACACGCGGAAGTTGTCAGGATTGGCCTTGAGGATGTCGCGCAGGAACTCTCCCAGCCGGCGGGTGTTCTCGAACTCGCCATGTCCTGGCTTCTGCACCTCCACGTGGTAATCGCGGAAGTCCGGCATCCGCAGCGGACGCCGCAGCCGACCGCCGTTCGCGTGCAGGTTTGCGCTCATGCGCCGCTCCCCTTGCGGCGCCAGCGCCTGCAGTTCCGCCACCAGCCGGCCCGACTCGTCGAACAGCTCGTCCGGGCGATAGCTCTTCAGCCACTCCTCGAGCAGCGCCAGACTGGGCGGGATTCGCGCGCACGTCCGCCAGCGGCACCTGGTGGGCGCGCCACGACCCCTCGACCTGATGCCCGTTGACTTCCTTCGGCCCGGTCCAGCCCTTCGGGCTGCGCAGCACGATCATCGGCCAGCGCGGCCGGGCGAGCTCGCCGCTGCCGCTGCGTGCCTCGCGCTGGATGCTACGGATGTCCGTCAGGCAGCGCTCCAGCGTGCGCGTCATCAGCGCGTGCATGGTCAACGGGTCGTCGCCCTCGACGAAGTGCGGGGTCCAGCCATAGCCGCGGAACAGCGCCTCCAGCTCCTCGTGGGAAATGCGCGCCAGAATGGTCGGGATTGTTGATCTTGTAGCCGTTCAGATGGAGGATCGGCAGCACTGCGCCATCGCGCGCGGGGTTCAGAAACTTCGTGGAGTGCCAGGCGGTGGCCAGCGGGCCGGTCTCCGCCTCGCCGTCGCCGACCGCGACCGCCACCAGCAGGTCCGGGTTGTCGAAGGCCGCGCCGAACGCGTGCGACACGCTGTAGCCAAGCTCGCCGCCCTCGTGGATCGACCCCGGCGTCTCCGGTGTGCAGTGGCTGCCGATGCCACCGGGGAACGAGAAGTCGCGAAAGAAATGCCGCATCCCGTCGGTGCCCTCGCCCTTCTGCGGATAGATCTCCCCATAGGTTCCTTCGAGGTAGACGGGACCCAGTACGCCAGGGGCCCCGTGCCCGGGACCCGCCAGGAAGATGGCATCCAGGTCATGGCGGCGAATCAGCCGGTTGAGATGCACGTACATGAAGGCGAGCCCGGGACTCGCGCCCCAGTGACCCAGCAGGCGCCGCTTGATGTGCTCGGGCTTGAGCGGCTCGCGCAGCAGGGGGTTGTCCTGCAGATAGATCATCCCGGCAGCGAGGTAATTGCAGGCGCGCCAGTAGGCGTCGATCTGCCTCAACTCCTGCTCGCCCGGGGTTGCGGGACCCTTTCCATGTGCGGGAGCTGACCTGGGCATCCTTGTTCCTCCATGCGTAACGACCGGCGCGGCCCGCAGACCCGGGGCCGCCTGCCGGAACCTTGGCGCAGTCAGGTTGCGGTATCAAGTCCGTGGCGCCGAAAAGCAGCGAGGGCGGGACCTTGCGGTCCCGCCCTCGCGGGTCAGGCTCCCCTGTCCCCAGACTCAGAAGCGATAGCCAACCATCAGGCTGTACACGGTCGGGTCGATCTTGACCGTACCGAGCCCAACCCGGTCCGTTCCGACCCGGATGGTCGCATCTGTCTCGATGTCGATGTAGCGGATGTCGAGATTGACCAGCCACTTCTCGTTGATGTTGAAGTCCGCGCCGATCTGGGCGGCGAAACCGGTGGAATCGTCCAACGTCAGGCCGTCGGCCACGCCCGGATCGATCCTTTCGCTGGAGAATATGGTCCAGTTGAAGCCCACGCCGGCGTACGGGCTGAACACGCTGTCGGGCATGAAGTGGTACTGCACCGACAGGGTCGGCGGCAGATGCTTCGTCTCGCCGATCTTGCCCAGGCCCTTGATACCGATGTCGTGCTTGAAGGGCACGGCCGCCAGCAGCTCGACGCCGACATTGTTGGTCGCCATGTAGGTGACCGTGAAGGCCAGGCTCTCGCCCTCCTCGACCTGCAGCGTGCCGAGCCCGGCGATCTCGAGATTGTTCGACTTCGGGTCGACGATGGTGCCACCGATCTTGAACAGCCAGTCTCCCTGCTCCGCGTGTGCCGTCGGCGCGACAGCCACCACAGCAATGCTGAGCATCGCGAGACTCGTAAGCTTCTTCATGACGTTCGACACGATGACACCTCCTGTCACGTTGATGTGGCGGCGGCGACACACCGCCGGCCGGCTTTGCAATGCGGCAAGCGTAGGCGTTTGCCGGGCCGCCGGACACGGGTAGCAACCACGGTCGGTTACGTAGATTCCACTTGCCTGCCGCCAGAAATCGCGGCTTGCGCCGCCGCCAGCCGCGCGATAGGCACCCGCGGCGCCGAGCACGACACGTAGTCGAGACCGATCGTGTCGCAGAAGCGGATCGAGGCGGGATGTCCGCCGTGTTCGCCGCAGATGCCGACACTGAGTCCGGGCTGACTGGACCGCCCCCACTCCACGGCGAGCGCCATCAGGCGCCCGACACCCTTGACGTCCAGGACCTCGAACGGGTTGTCCTGCAGGATCCCGCGCTCGTTGTACATCGGCAGGAACTTGTTCTCCGCATCCTCGCGCGAGAACGAGAACACCGCCTGGGTCAGGTCATTGGTCCCGAAAGAAAAGAAGCCCGCGACTTTGGCCAGGCTCTCGGCCCGCAGGCAGGCGCGCACCACCTCGACCATGGTGCCGAAGCGGCACTGCAGCCTGATGCCCCGGGCGGCCTCGACTTCGCGCTGGACCTCCTCCAGGTAACCGCGCACGACCTTCAGTTCCTCAACCGTGCAGACCTGCGGCACCATGATTTCCGGCTCGATCTGCACGCCCTCGGCCACGCAGTCCGCCGCCGCCTCCAGCACGGCGCGGATCTGCATGCGGTAGATCTCGGGATAGGTGATGCCCAGGCGCACGCCGCGGTGACCGAGCATCGGATTGACTTCGCGCAGCGCCCGCGCCTTCGCCAGCACCATCTCCTTGCGCGCGACGATCGCATCGAGTCGCCGCGTATCCGCCATGTCGCGCAGCGTCGCCGGCAGCCGCGGGTCCGGCTCGGCCTGCCCGGCGTCGCGCAGCACCTCGAGCCCACGCACCGCACCGCGCAGGTCCTGCAGGCGGCCGATTTCCTCCTCGAGCTGGCGTTCGGCTGGCAGGAACTCGTGGATCGGCGGATCCAGCAGGCGAATGGTCACCGGTCGCGGCGCCATCGCCTTGAACAGCCCCGCAAAGTCCGCGCGCTGGATCGGCAGCAGCCGCTCGAGCGCCGTGGCGCGTTCGTCCTCCGTATCCGCCAGGATCATGTCGACGACGATCGGCAGGCGATCGGGTGCGTTGAACATCCGCTCGGTACGGCAGAGTCCGATCCCCATCGCGCCGTAACGGACCGCACGCTCTGCGTCGTGCGGCGTGTCGGCATTGGCGCGCACCTTCAGCCGGGCCCGTTCGTCCGCCCAGGCGAGCAGCGTGCGCAGGCTGTCGGAAAAATCGGCCTCGACCATCGGCACTTCGCCCCGATAGACGGCCCCGCTGGTCCCGTCGATGGTGACCACGTCACCCTCCTTGATGACCTGGTCGCCGACGAAGGCCACGCGTCGCGCCGGATCGACGCGAATACCCTCTGCGCCGGCCACGCAGGGCTTGCCCATGCCGCGCGCCACGACCGCGGCGTGGGAGGTCTTGCCGCCCCGGCTGGTGAGGATGCCCTGCGAGGCGAAGAAGCCATGGATGTCCTCGGGCTTGGTTTCCTCGCGCACCAGCAGCACGCGCAGCCCCTGTCGCCCCAGGGTCTCGGCCCGATCCGCGTCGAACACCGCCTGGCCGCTGGCCGCGCCGGGCGACGCCGGCAGGCCGGTGGCCAGCGGTTTCGAGGTGTGACCGGGATCGAGGCGTGGAAACAGCATCTGTTCGAGCTGGGCGGGGTTCATCCGTGCCAGGGCCTCGTCGCGCTTCAGCAATCCGGCTTCGTGCATCTCCACTGAAGTGCGCACCATCGCCGTGGCGTTCATCTTGCCGTTGCGGGTCTGCAGGCAGTACAGCGTGCCCCGCTCGATGGTGAATTCGAAGTCCTGGACCTCGCAATAGTGGGACTCCAGGCGGTCGCGCAACGCCACCAGCTCGGTGTACATCACGGGCATTTCGCGCTCGAGATCAGCCAGCGGCCGCGGCGTGCGTATCCCCGCCACGACATCTTCGCCCTGGGCGTTGACCAGGTACTCCCCGTACAGCTGGTTCTCGCCAGTGGCGGGATTGCGGGTGAAGCCGACACCCGTGGCGCTGTCGTCGCCCATGTTGCCGAATACCATGGTCACGACGTTGACGGCCGTGCCATTCGCCGTCGCCGGCGTGATGCCGAACTCGCGCCGGTAATCCACGGCACGCTTGCCCATCCAGGAGCCGAAGACCGCCTTGATCGCAATCTCGAGTTGCTGCAGGGGATCGTCAGGAAACGGCTGCCCTGTGTGGCGGCGGACCACCTCGAGGAAGCGCTCACTCACCTCCGCGAGAGCGGCGGCAGAGAGCGCGACGTCGAGCTTGGCGCCTACACGCGTCTTGACCGCCTGCAGCTCGTCGTCGAACAGCGCGTCCGGCACGCCCAAGGCCACCTTGCCGAACAGCTGGATGAAGCGCCGGTACGCGTCGTAGCCGAATCGCTCGTTGCCCGTGTGGCGGATCAGGGCGGCCAGCGTCGTCGCGTTCAGACCAAGATTCAGGACCGTATCCATCATGCCCGGCATCGACATGGCCGAACCGGAGCGCACCGACACCAGCAGCGGGTCCTCGGCGCCGCCGAAGCGCTTGCCCGTTCGCTCCTCGAGGCGCTTCATGTGCAGCGCGACCTGTTTCATGAGTCCGTCGGGCAGGCGGCGTTGCCCGTCCTGCAGGCAGGCCAGACACGCCTCGGTGGTGATCACGAAGCCGGGCGGCACGTTCAGTCCGATTCGCGTCATTTCGCAGAGGTTGGCGCCCTTGCCGCCCAGCAGCATCTTGTCGCGCCCATCGCCTTCCTCGAACCCGTAGATCCAGCGTGTCTCGTTCATGGCAACCTCGTCCCGCACTGTCTGCCGTTTGGGCCCGCCTTGGATTCTCGACCTTGTTGTGCGGCGCAGGAATCCGGCATTGCCGTGAGCTGTCCGCCTGGCTGCGCTCCGGCCCATCGGTTTCGCACGATGCCTGGTGTGCCGACAGGATCCAGACTCAATCCATCGGCCAACCGCGCCCCGCGGAAGGCCAGGGCGGGGGTGGCATGTTCGAAATTCGCATCCACGGCAGGGGTGGCCAGGGAGTGGTCACCGCGGCGGAAATGTTGTCCGTGGCGGCGTTCCTGGAGGGACGGCACGCCCAGGCGTTCCCGAGTTTCGGCTCGGAGCGCATGGGCGCGCCGGTCGTCGCGTACTGCCGGATCGCCGACCGTGAGATCAGGCTGCGGGAGCCGGTGCTCAAGCCGGACGCGCTGATCGTCCAGGACCCGACCCTGCTGCACCACGTCGACGTGTTCAGCGGCCTCGCCAACGACGGCTACATACTGATCAACACCACGCGCACGTTTCACGAACTCGGCATCGGCGACTTCTGTGACGGCCTCCAGCCGGAGCGCCTGTGCACCGTGCCCGCCACCGAGCTCGCGCAGCGGCATGTCGGTCGCGCCGTCCCCAACGCCGCCCTGCTCGGCGGCTTCGCGGCAGTGACCGGCAGGGTTTCCATCGACTCGGTGCGCGCGGCGATCCGCGAGCGGTTTTCCGGGCGGGTGGCCGACGGCAATGTCGCCGCGGCGACCGAAGCCTACGAATTCGTTACGCGCGAAATGGAAGAGGCAGCCCATGCTCAAGCAGATTGAAGGTTCGCAGGCGGTCGCCGAGGCGGTGGCGCGCTGCCGCCCCGAGGTGATCTGCGCCTACCCGATCTCGCCGCAGACGCACATCGTCGAGGCACTCGGCCGCATGGTCGCGACCGGCGAGCTGCCGCGCTGCGAGTTCATCAATGTGGAGTCCGAGTTCGCGGCGATGTCGGTCGCCATCGGCGCCTCGGCCGCGGGCGCGCGCGCCTACACCGCCACGGCCAGCCAGGGACTGCTGTTCATGTCGGAAGCCGTGTTCAATGCTTCCGGGCTCGGACTGCCGATCGTCATGACCGTCGCCAACCGCGCCATCGGCGCGCCCATCAACATCTGGAATGACCACACGGACTCGATGGCGCTGCGCGACTGCGGCTGGATCCAGCTGTTCGCCGAGAACAACCAGGAGGCCGTCGACCTGCACGTGCAGGCCTTCAGGCTCGCCGAGGAGCTGTCATTGCCCGTGATGGTCTGCATGGACGGCTTCATCCTCACCCATGCCGTCGAGCGCGTGAGCCTGCCGACCCAGGAACAGGTGGACGCGTGGCTGCCCGACTACACGCCGCGACAGGTTCTGGATCCCGCCGACCCCGTGTCGATCGGCGCCATGGTCGGCCCCGAGGCGTTCATGGAAGTGCGCTACCTCGCGCACTACAAGCAGCGCCAGGCGCTCGACCTTATTCCGGAGTGGGCGGCCGAGTTCCAGCAGGTGTTCGGGCGCGAGGCCGGCGGCCTGACGCGCAGCTATCGCTGCGAAGACGCCGAGACCGTCGTCGTCGCGCTGGGGTCGGTGCTCGGCACGCTCAAGGACACCATCGACGAGATGCGCGAGCGCGGCGTCCGTATCGGCGTGCTGGGCATCCACTGCTTCCGCCCCTGGCCATTCACCGCGGTGCGTGCGGCCCTGCAGGGTGTAGAGCGGGTCGTCGTGCTGGAGAAGAGCCTCGCAGTCGGTCTGGGCGGCATCGTCGCCAACAACGTGCGCGGCTCCTACCAGGGCAGCCCGGATCACGTCCATACCGTCATCGCCGGGCTGGGCGGGCGGGCCATCACCCGCGACTCGCTGCACCCGCTGCTGCAGCAGGGCGTCGAGGGCAAGCTGGAACTCCTGAATTTCCTCGACCTCGATCACGCGATGATCGAGCGGGCGCTGGCGCGCGAGAAGGCGAATCGTCGTTCCGGGCCCATCGCCGAGGCCCTGTTGCGCGACCTGGGCGTCGTCGCGGCCCGGCCCGCCTGAGGAGAAGCGCAATGCCTTATCAGCCCATCCGCTTCTACCAGACCGGCACCTTCACCGTCGGTAACCGGCTACTGCCCGAGGGGCAGCGCTCGGTGCAGGCCGACATGCGGCGCACCAACTCGCTGAACTCCGGACACCGGGCCTGTCAGGGCTGCGGCGAAGCGCTGGGCGCGCGCTATGCGCTGGATGCGGCCATGCAGGCAACGGCCAATCAGCTGATCGCGGCCAACGCCACGGGCTGCCTGGAGGTGTTCTCGACGCCTTATCCGGAGACGTCCTGGCAGATTCCCTGGATTCACTCGCTGTTCGGCAACGCCGCAGCGGTAGCGACCGGCATTGCCGCGGCAATGCGCGTCAAGGGCCGGTCGCAGGTCCGCGTCGTCGCCCAGGGCGGCGACGGCGGCACCACCGACATCGGGCTCGGCTGCCTGTCCGGCATGTTCGAGCGCAACGATGACGTGCTGTATATCTGCTACGACAACGAGGCGTACATGAACACCGGCGTGCAGCGCTCCTCGGCGACGCCCGCCGGCGCGCGCACCGCGACCACCACGACCAACGGCCCCGCGACCGGCAACCCGTTCGGCCAGGGCAAGGACCTGCCGCGCATCGCGCTGGCGCACGACATCCCGTACGTCGCGACGGCGACGGTCGCCGAGTTGCGCGATCTCGAAGCCAAGGTGCGCAGGGCCATGGAGTTCCGCGGCGCCCGCTACATCCACGTGCTGGTGCCCTGCCCGCTCGGCTGGGGCCACGCACCCGACCAGACGATTCGCATGGCCCGGCTCGCCAAGGAAACGGGGCTGTTCCCGGTGTACGAGGCGGAGTACGGCCAGATCACCCAGGTGTCGCGCATCAAGCACCGGCTGCCGGTCGAGGACTACCTGCGGCCGCAGCAGCGCTTCGCCCACATGTTCCGGGACCCTTCCCGCAAGGCACTGATCGGGCGGATACAGGAGATCGCCGACCGCAACATCAGGCGCTACGGCCTGGTCGAGGAGGCGCCGGCATCATGAAGCATCCATTTGCCATCACGCTCGACCCCGGCTCGAGCCTCGCCAATCACACCGGCGCCTGGCGCACGCAGCGACCCGAGTACATCGACCGCCTGCCGCCCTGCAGCGACGCCTGCCCGGCCGGGGAAAACGTGCAGGGCTGGCTGTTTCACGCGGAGTCCGGGGACTATGAGGAGGCCTGGCGGGTGCTGACCCGCGACAATCCGCTGCCTGCCACCATGGGGCGTGTCTGCTACCACCCCTGCGAAACCGCCTGCAATCGCAAACACCTGGACGAATCCGTCGGCATCAACGCCGTGGAGCGTTTTCTCGGCGACGAGGCGATCCGCCGCGGCTGGACCTTCCAAGCCCCCAAGCAGCAGTCGGGCAAACGCGTGCTGGTGGTCGGCGCCGGACCCTCCGGCCTGTCCGCCGCCTATCACCTGGCGCTCAAGGGACACGCGGTCGAGATACACGATGCGGGACCGGTCGCCGGCGGAATGATGCGCTTCGGCATTCCGACGTACCGGCTGCCGCGCGACGTACTGCAGGCGGAGATCGACCGGATACTGGCGCTGGGCGTCACGCTCAAACTGAACAGCAAGGTCACCGACCTGCTGGCGACCATGAAGGAAGGACGCTTCGACGCCGCGTTCCTCGCCGTCGGCGCGCACCTGGCGAAGCGTGCCTACATTCCGGCCGGCAGCGCGGCACGGATGCTGGACGCGATCTCGGTGCTGCGCAGCATGGAGGATGGAGAGCGCCCGATGCTCGGTCGTCGTGTCGTCGTCTACGGTGGCGGCAACACGGCCATCGACGTGGCGCGCACGGCCAAGCGCCTCGGCGCGACCGACTCGATCATCGTCTACCGGCGCACGCGCGATCGCATGCCGGCGCACGACTCCGAACTCGAAGAGGCGCTGAAGGAGGGCGTGCTGGTCAAGTGGCTGTCCACCATCAAGCATGCGGAGGGCTCGTCGATCACCGTCGAGCGGATGGAACTCGACGAGGCAGGACACGCCCAGCCGACCGGGCAGCTCGAGCAGCTGGAGGCCGACTCCGTGGTGCTGGCGCTCGGCCAGGACGTGGACCTGGGGCTGCTGGACGACGTTCCCGGACTGGTCCGGGAATCCGGCAGCGTCAAGGTCGGCCCGGACATGATGACGGGTTACCCGGGCGTATTCGCCGGCGGCGACATGGTGCCGGCCGAGCGCACCGTCACCGTGGCGATCGGCCACGGCAAACAGGCGTCCCGGCACATCGACGCCTGGTTGAGAAAGACCCCGTACGTCACGCCGCCACGCCATGAGCTGGCAACCTTCGACATGCTGAATACCTGGTACTACGCCGACGCGCCGAAGTCGGTTGCGCCGACCCTCGACCTGCTGAGGCGGCAGTCGACCTTCGACGAAGTGCACGGGACGCTCGACGAAACCACGGCGGGGTTCGAGGCCAGGCGCTGTCTGTCCTGCGGCAACTGCTTTGAATGCGACAACTGCTATGGCGTATGCCCGGACAACGCCGTCATCAAGCTCGGTCCCGGCAAGCGCTACGAGTTCAACTACGACTACTGCAAGGGCTGCGGGCTGTGCGTGACCGAATGTCCCTGCGGCGCCATCCGCCAGGTTCCCGAGGAGATATGAGCCTGACTGCCGACATCGATCCCCGTGAGGTCACGCGACACGTGGATGCCGCGGTGGAGCACTGGGGATCACGGCCGACTTCGCTGCTGCAGGTACTGCGGGAAGTCCAGGACGCCTGTGGCTGGCTGCCGCCGGCCGCGCTGTCCTCCATCGCGGAGCGTCTGTCGGTTCCGCTGGCCGGCGTACGCGGCGTGGCGGGTTTCTATGCCTTTCTTGCGACGACACCCGCCGGCCGCTATCGCGTACTGTTTTCCGACAATGTCACGGACCGGATGCAGGGCAGCGAAGCGCTCATGCAGGAGTTCTGCCGGCAGTTGTGGGCGGAGCCAGGAAAGGTTTCGGAGGACGGCCTGGTCAGCGTGGACCGGACTTCCTGCACCGGGCTCTGCGACCAGGGGCCCGGCCTGCTGGTGAATGGCAGGGCCATTCCCCGGGCGGACACTGCGCGGCTCGGGCTCATTCGTGAGCTGATACTCGAGCGGCGGCCCGTGCAGGAATGGCCCGGGGAGCTGTTCGAGATCGCCGACAACGTGCGCCGCCGGCACATCCTGCTGGGTAGCGGCATGCGTCCCGGGGAGGCGGTGCGCGCCGCGCTCGAACGTGGCGCCGCGATCGAATCCGAGCGCGCCGCGAACCAGCGCTCCTGGCGCGAGGGGATACCGGACGACGCCCAGGGGGCGATCATGGTGCTGCGCGAGCTCGAGCGCTCGGGACTGCGCGGGCGCGGCGGCGCCGGGTTCACCACCGCCGCGAAATGGTCGGCGTGCAGGGCCGCACCCGCCGACGAGCGTTTCATCGTCTGCAACGCGGATGAAGGAGAACCGGGGACCTTCAAGGATCGCGTGCTGCTCAGCAGTTACGCGGACCTGCTGTTCGACGGAATGACGGTGGCCGGCTACGCCGTCGGGGCCCGCAGCGGGCTCGTCTATCTGCGCGGTGAGTACGCGTACCTGCTCGATCACCTGCAAGGCGTGCTTACCCGGCGGCGCGAGGCAGGCCTGCTCGGGCGAAACGTGTTCGGCCGGCGCGGCCTGGACTTCGACATCCGGATACACGTCGGCGCCGGGTCCTACGTCTGCGGCGAGGAATCGGCACTGCTGGAGTCGCTGGAAGGACGCCGCGGCATTCCGCGCAATCGTCCACCCTATCCGGTCACACACGGCTATCTGGGCATGCCGACCGTCGTGAACAACGTCGAGACCCTGTGCGCGGCGGCGCTGGTCGCGGTACACGGCGGCGACTGGTACCGCTCCGTCGGCACCCCGAAGTCGACCGGCACGAAGATCCTGTCGGTCGCCGGCGACTGTGCACGACCCGGCTTGTACGAGTATCCCTTCGGCACCACCCTGCGCGAAGTGCTCGAGGATTGCGGTGCCGGGAACACGCTCGCCGTCCAGGTCAGCGGACCTTCGGGCGCCTGCGTCGCATCCAGCGAGTTCGGCCGGCGCATAGCCTTCGAGGATCTTCCCACCGCGGGCGCGTTCACCATCTTCGACGACAGCCGCGACATGTTCGAAGTCGCGCGCAACTACGTCGAGTTCTTCGCCCACGAGAGCTGCGGCTTTTGCACGCCATGCCGCGTGGGCACGAGCATGGTGAAAGGCATCATGAACAAGATCCACCGTGGTCGCGGCAGCCTGCACGAGCTCGAGGAGATGTCCCAGCTCAATCCGGTGCTGCAGATGTCGGCGCACTGCGGCCTGGGGCATACCGCCTGCAACCCGGTGCTCGACACCCTGAAGCGATTCCGGCCTGCCTACGAGCGCCGGCTGCACGCGCTGCGATTCTCGCCCGACTTCGATCTCGACGCCGCGCTCGAAGCCGCGCGACGCATGACCGGGCGCGACGACCCGGGCGCTCACCTGGACAGCGAACCGTGAACGAAAGGCCCACATTCCTCCTCGACGGCGTGGAGGTGCCCTACGATCCGGGGCAGAGCGTCCTGCAGGCGGCGCTCAGCGCCGGCCGCTACATCCCGCACCTTTGCTACCACCCGGAGTTCCGTCCGCACGGCAGCTGCAAGGTCTGCACCGCGCGCGTCGAAGGCCGCACCGTCGCCGCCTGCACCACGCCCGCGCGACCCGGGATGGAGGTGGAAAGCGACACCGAAGACCTGAACGCGCTGCGGCGGACGCTGGTGCAGATGCTGTTCGCCGAGGGCAACCACTTCTGTCCCTCCTGCGAGAAGAGCGGCAACTGCGTGCTGCAGGCTCTCGGCTACGACCTCGGCGTGCTGACGGCGGGATTCCGCCACATGTTCCCGATCCGTCCCGTCGACGCCTCCCACCCGTACCTGATGCTCGACCTCAACCGCTGCATCCTGTGCGAGTTGTGCGTGCGCGCTTCGGCGGAGGTCGACGGCAAGCACGTGTTCGCCCTCTCGGGCCGCGGCATCGACAAGCACCTCATCGTCAACTCCGAGTCCGGCCAGCTCGCCGACACCGACATCGCGCCGTCGGACAAGGCGGTCGAGGTCTGCCCGGTCGGCGTGATACTCAGGAAGGGCGTCGGCTTCGCGGTGCCAATCGGCAAGCGCCGCTACGACCTGCGCCCGATCAGCGCCCAGGCACTGGACGATGCACCGCGGACACCCGGGCATGACTGAAGGCGCCAACAGGAAGCTGCGGGTTGCGACCACATCCCTGGCCGGCTGCTTCGGCTGCCACATGTCGCTGCTCGACATCGACGAGCGCCTGCTGCCGCTGCTCGAGCGCATCGAGTTCGACCGCTCGCCGCTGACCGACATCAAGCACTGCGGCCGCTGCGACATCGGCATCGTCGAGGGCGGTGTCTGCAATGCCGAGAACGTCAAGGTCCTGCGCGAGTTTCGCGAGAACTGCCGGATACTGGTGGCCATCGGCGCCTGCGCCGTGACCGGGGGCCTGCCCGCGCAGCGCAATCATCTCGACCTCGGGCTGTGCCTGCAGGAGGTCTACCTGACGGAGCCCGGCCTGTCGCAGGGCAGGATTCCCGACGATCCCGAACTGCCGCTGCCGCTGGATCGCGTTCATCCGCTGCATGAGGTCGTCAAGATCGATTACTTCATCCCCGGGTGCCCGCCGTCCGCGGAGGCAATCTGGAGCTTCCTGACCGACTTGATCGCGGGCCGGACTCCGCACCTTGGACATGGATTGATCAGCTATGACTGAACCCGTCGGCACCCATGGCATGCGGCGCGTCGCCATCGATCCGCTGACGCGGGTCGAGGGACACGGCAAGGTCACGCTCAAGCTCGACGAGGCCGGCCACGTACACGAAGCGCGGCTGCACATCGTCGAGTTCCGCGGCTTCGAGAAGTTCGTGCAGGGCCGCCCGTACTGGGAAGTTCCGGTGATGGTGCAGCGTCTGTGCGGGATCTGCCCGGTGAGCCATCACCTGGCCGCGTCCAAGGCGCTCGACCAGGTCGTTGGTGTCGATCGGCTGACGCCGGCTGCCGAGAAACTCCGGCGACTGATGCACTACGGCCAGATCCTGCAGTCGCACGCCCTGCATTTCTTCCACCTCGCCTCGCCCGACCTGCTGTTCGGCTTCGACTCCGACCTCACGCGACGCAACATCGTGGGCGTGATCGCAGCGCATCCCGATCTCGCGCGCCGCGGCGTGCTGCTGCGCAAGTTTGGGCAGGAGGTCATCCGCGTGACCGCGGGCAAGCGCATCCACGGCACGGGGTCGGTGCCAGGCGGCATGAACCGCAACGTCACGCCGGCCGAACGCCGCACGCTGGCGGCCGACGCCGGGCGCATGATCGACTGGAGCCGGGATGCGGTGCATCTGGTGCGCCGCCTGTTCGAGCAGGACCTCGAGGAATACCGGAGTTTCGGCAGCTTTCCTGCCCACACCCTGACCCTGGTACGCGATGACGGCGCCATGGACCTGTACCACGGCGGGCTGCGGGCGCGCACCCGCGACGGCGCCACCCTGTTCGACCACGAGGACTATTCCACGTACTGGGAACGCATCCTGGAGGAAGTGAAGCCCTGGTCCTACATGAAGTTTCCGTTCTTCCGGGCGTTGGGCCCGGAGCACGGCTGGTATCGCGTCGGGCCGCTGTCGCGGGTCGCGACCTGCGACTTCATCCCCTCGCCGCTCGCCGAGCAGGAGCGGCGCGAGTTCCTCGCCTTTGATGAGGGGCGGGCGGCCCGAGCGACGCTCGGCTTTCACTGGGCCCGGATGATCGAGATGCTGCATGCGGCCGAGGTGATCGACGCGCTGCTGCGCGATGATGACCTGTCCGGCTCCGACCTCATGACGCAGGGCGAGCGGCGCGGCCGGGGCGTCGGCGTCATCGAGGCACCCCGCGGCACGCTGATCCATCACTATCGCGTCGACGAGCACGACCAGGTGATCCGGGCCAACCTGATCGTCTCCACCACGCACAACAACGAGGCGATGAACCGCTCGATCCGCGAGGTGGCGCGGCGCTACCTCGACGGCAGGACCCTCACCGAAGGCCTGCTGAACCATATCGAAGTGGCGGTCCGGGCGTTCGATCCCTGCCTGTCCTGCGCGACCCATGCGCTCGGACAGATGCCACTCGCCCTGGAACTGCTGGACGCGGACGACCGGCCGCTTGGCCAGCTGGTCAGGGACTGATCGTGACCGCGCCAATGGTGGTGCTGGCGGTGGGCAATCCCAGTCGCGGTGATGACGCGCTGGGGCCACTGCTGGCGGAGCGGCTGGAAGCCGTGCGGCCGGCCGGAGTCGAGGTGATCGTGGATTTCCAGCTGCAGGTGGAACACGCACTGGATCTCGAGGGGCGCCGCGGCGTGATCTTCGTCGATGCCGCACGCAATCTCGACACCGACTACCAGCTGACGCCGGTCGGCCCGGCCCGCGATGCCAGCCACAGCTCGCACGCGCTGTCGCCCGCGGCGGTGCTGGACACGTTCCGCCGCTGCACCCATCGCGAGCCGCCGCCCGCCTGGATCCTGGCGGTGCGCGGCGAACGCTTCGAACTCGGCGAAGCGCTCTCTGCCGTGGCCGGCGCCAGCCTCGAGTCGGCCTGGCTGCGCCTGCGAAAGATCGCCGAGGACGGGACGGTCAGTTGATCCCGATGCCGCGGGCGCGCCGCAGGCTGCGCCGGTTGTCGAGCAGATAGACCGCGACGCCGGCCCAGATGATCGCAAAGCCCACCGCGCGCACCGACGAGAACGGCTCACCGTAGACCGCCAGCCCGACGACGAACTGCAGCGTCGGCCCGATGTACTGGATCATGCCGATCGCCGCGTAGGGAATCAGCCGCGCGCCCGTCGCGAACAGCGCAAGCGGCAAGGCCGTCAGCAGGCCGCTGCCGATCAGCAGCGCATCGGTGGCCGTCTGGCCCTGACCGAAGGCTCCCGCGCCACTGCGCTGCAGCCAGAACAGCCACGCCAGCGCGAATGGCGTCAGCAGGATCGTCTCGATAGCCAGCCCCGGCACCGCGTTGACGGGAACCATCTTGCGCACCAGCCCGTAGGTGCCGAAGGTAACTGCCAGCACCAGCGATACCCATGGCAGCTCGCCCGCGGCGATGGTCAGCCACAGGACGCCGACGCAAGCCAGCGCCACCGCCGTCCACTGCCGCGGGTTCAGCCGCTCGGACAGCACGACCACGCCGAGCAGGACGTTCACCAGCGGGATTGATGAAGTACCCGAGACTGGCGTCGAGCACCCGCTCATTCGCAACCGCCCAGAGGTACAGGAGCCAGTTCACCGTGATCAGCGCGGCGGTCAGCATCAGCGTGGCCAGGGCGCGCGGCTTGCGGAATACCGCGACGACCTCGCCCAGCCGCTTCTGCCAGCCCAACCAGCCGAGTACGAACAGCAGGCACCAGGCGATGCGGTGCGCGAGCACCTCGCTCGGCGGCAGGTGCGTAAGCGGCTTGAGATAGAGCGGCAGCAAGCCCCAGATCACGAACGCGCCGGTTGCCGCAAGCGTGCCCCGGCGGGCCTCGGCGTGAGGATCCCGGTCGGGTCGGCTGCTGTCATTGATGTCGGGCACGGGTGTAGGCTTGTGCGGTGCTCGCGCGGGCGGCAAGTTTGCCCGGATGGCGCTGGGAATACGAGACGGCGCGGCAGCGGCGCCGGGAGAGGCTTGGTCCATGACGCAGCGGCCCCGCAAACGACGAACTTCCCCAGGCACCAGCAGTCGGCCCGGCCTGGCACTGATCACCGGCGCGTCCGCGGGCATTGGCGCCGAACTTGCGCGCAGCTTCGCCTCGCACGGACACGATCTGGTGATCGTCGCGCGTCGCCGCGCGCGCCTGCAGGCGCTGAAGCGCGAGCTTCAGGGCGACTGGTCCGTCAAGGTCCGCGTCGCCGAATGCGATCTGGCCGATCGAGCGGCCAGGGCCCGGCTCGCAGGCTCCCTGGCGCGGCTGCCGCTCACCTGCCTGGTGAACAATGCCGGCACCCTCGAGGGCGGCGGCTTCCTCGACATGGCGCCGGATCGCCTCGCTGGCATGCTCGAATTGAACGCGACGGCGATGATCGACCTGACGCGACGCCTGCTGCCTGCCATGGTCGGGCGGGGCCACGGGCAAGTCCTGAACATCGCATCGATCGCGGCGTTCGCCCCGGTCCCGGGCCTGGCCGTGTACGCCGCGACCAAGGCACTGGTGCTGTCATTCGGGGAAGCCCTCGGCCGCGAACTCGACGGCACGGGCGTGACGGTGACCACGGTGTGCCCCGGTCTGACCGAGTCCGAGATGGCGGACGCCGCGCTCGAGCGCGCGCCGGCCCTGAAGCCGTATCGCCGGCTGCTGTTCGCCCCGGCCGCCAGTGTTGCGGCTGCGGCCTATGCCGGCTGCCAGGCCGGCGACCCGCTGGTCGTCCCCGGACTGGCGAACCGCCTCTACGACCGCCTGCTCGCGGTCACGCCGCGGGCGGCGCGGCGCGAGCTGACCGGTCTGATGAACCGGGTCTGGCGCTGAGCGCCCGGCTCAGCGCGTGATCAGGATCTTCTTGACCCAGCCGCCGCCTCGACCGGATTCGACCTTGACGAAACCGTCCTGCTCTTCGCCCATGAAGATCATCTCTTCGCCCTTCGCCAGGGTCGCGAGCGTCTTGGCGCCGTCGGACGGCCCGCCCATCAACTTGACGTTGTTGATCTTCGGATAGAGCACGTCGCCCTCGTTGAACACCGCGCCGCCCTTGTTGGAGCCGCCCGCCGCAGCTTCCTGCGCCAGCGTCCCGACGTCGCGCTGCAGGCTCGGATCATTGCGGACCGCGCGCACGATGCTGTTGAAGTTGTCGGCATAGCTCGCGGCGATGATCTTGCCTTCATTGGTATTGGTATAGCCGCCAAGCGCGCCGCCGGCCCCGCCGCCAAGCAGCAACCCGCCGAGCCGGAAATCGGCCTTCTTGGCGCTGCCCTCGGCCGCCGCCACCTGCACACCCGAGCGGGCGTCGGCCACCAGCATGCTGGTCTGGGCTTCCTTGAACTTGAGGCCACCCGCGACCGCGCCGAGCACCGCGCCGCCACGTCCGCCGAGCAGACCACCCAGTGCCCCGCCCATTCCGCCGGAGTTGTTCTCGGAAAAGACGACCGAAGGGGTCATGATGAAGTCGGCGGGCACCATCTGCCCGCCGCCCATGTTGGCGCCCTGGCGCATCTCGCCGCCTTCAGCGAGTGCGCGCTCCTGCATCATGTTCTGCATGCCGACGCCGCGCTCCACCACGATGAAACAGTTCGACTGCTGGATCATCATGCGGATCAGGCCGACCGGCGACTGCAGGTTGTAGCGGGCGAGCGACTGGATGATCATGTCCTGCGGCTCGACGACCGCCATGGCGCCCATGGGCTTGTCGCAGCGCTCGAGGTCGTCCGACGCCTCGACGGCGCCTGCCGTGCCGGCGGAGCCCTGCACGTCGCTGCCGCCCTCGCCCTTCTTGGTTTCAGTGATGCCGGCCGCAAGCGTTGCGGCGGACAGCGCCAGGCCGGCGGCGGCCACGACGGCATGTCGCCACGAAACGAGTCCCGCGTTCATGGTGGTCCCCCTCGCTGATGCGATGAGCCACGGAGCGCTAATGTGTCAGAGCGCCATCCTGCTCGTCGCGTGTATCCCCGTTACGGATCCAGTATAGCCCCCCCGGACGAACGGCCCAAGAGCCGGGCGGAGAGGTTGCCGGCCTGCTCAGAGAATCGGCGCGTCGTGCTTCTCGCCCCGCTCGTAGACGACGTGCGCGCGGCCCACCAGCAGGGGATCGATCGGCCCGACCTGCTCGAGTTCCTTGTTCTGGTACGGCAGCTTGTGCAGCACGTAGCGCAGCGCGTTCAGTCGGGCCCGCTTCTTGCAGTCGGACTTGACGACCGTCCAGGGCGCGTCGGCGGTGTCGGTGTAGAAGAACATGGACTCCTTGGCCTTGGTGTACTCCTCCCACTTGTCGAGCGACGCCATGTCGATCGGCGAGAGCTTCCAGTGCTTCAGCGGGTGCGACTGGCGCTCCTTGAAGCGGCGCCGCTGCTCCTTGCGGCTGACCGAGAACCAGAACTTGATCAGGTGAATGCCGCTGCGCACGAGATTCCGCTCGAACTCGGGCGCCTGGCGCATGAACTCGAGGTATTCGTCGTCGCTGCAGAAGCCCATGACCCTCTCGACGCCTGCGCGGTTGTACCACGAGCGATCGAACATCACGATCTCGCCGCGGGTGGGAAGATGCTCCACATAGCGCTGGAAGTACCACTGCCCGCGCTCGGCCTCGGTCGGCTTGTCGAGCGCCACCACCCGCGCGCCGCGAGGATTGAGATGCTCCATGAAGCGCTTGATGGTGCCGCCCTTGCCCGCCGCGTCGCGCCCCTCGAAGAGTACTACGACGCGCTGGCCGGTCTGGCGCACCCAGGACTGCAGCTTCAGCAGATCGACCTGGAGCTTGTACTTCTCGCGCTCGTAGTTGCGGCGCGACATCAGGTTCTTGTACGGATAGCCGCCGTCGCGCCAGTCCGCGGCCAGCTCGACATCGGCGCGGTCGCGCCTGCTGCCGTGCGCTGCCTGCTCGTACTTGGTCAGCAGGTTCTTGAGCGCGATGATGTCGTCAGGCGAGGCGCCGGTGAGGATGGCCTCGAAGCTCTCGGTCAACGAGGTGGAATCGCCGGCCGCGGCGCGGCGCAGGATGTCCTCGATGGCCATGGCCTTCGACTCGTTGGCGGCCTGCACGGCTTCGTCCACCGAGTAGTCCTCGATGGCCCCGGCGGACAGGGCAGGCGCGATATCGCCTTCGCTGGCCTTGCGCTTGCGACCGGCGCTGCGTGGGCTGCGCCGGGCCGCCACGGCACCGCGGGCGGCAACAGGCGGGCGTTTGCGGGTCTTGGGGGGTCGGCTCATCGCTTACTCCACACGGTAGCTGGGCTGGATGGACGCAATTTCACCACGCTAGCGCGATCTCCAGCGTGATCCGTCCGAGAATTCCGAAGCGCCACCAGTCAGCCATTGTTCATTCTGAGTTCAAGCTCCGTTCAGCGCGAGCCGTGCAGTCTGAGGCCGTGTCGAGAGCCATAGGAGACACTGCCATGAAAGCCCTGCTTGTCACGCTGATCGCCTTGTTTGCCCTGCCAGCCGTTGCCGACAGCCGCCCGGTTCGTTACGCGGCGGACCGGGCGTCACAGGACCTGATCCAGGCGACGCGTCATCTCGACGCGGCAACCTTGCACCTGCATCGCGACCTGCGCGCCGCCACGGGCCGGTCTGGCCTGACCGCGGAATCGCGGGCGTTGGCCGAGGCCACCAACGATCTGCGCCGTCGCGCGGAGCGCGGTGCGCCCCCGGCCCGGGTCTACGACGCCTGGCGCGAGGTCGAGTACCGCCACCAGACGCTCGAGCAGCGGATCGCCCATGTCGCGCGTCGCGACGGACGTCGGCTCGGGGTCCGCGACAGCCTGAGAGACACTCGGCAGGCCATGCGCCGCACGGGAATCTCGCTGGAGCGCTATCGCTATGCCTACTGGGAGCCGGTGCGACGCCATCCGCGCCTCGGTGCCGCGGTCATCTTCACCCCGTAGGCCGGGCTGCGCCAGGCAGGGCCTTGCGCCAAGCTCCCCGGCGTCCGGATCGCCGAATCCGCATGTCGGGGAGCGCCGCCCACAAAAAATGCGAGGGCGGTCAATCGCGGCCCCGTCAGTCCAGCGGGACGCGGATCTTTTGTCCGGGGAAGATCTTGTCGGGGTCCTGGATGACTTCGCGATTCGCCTCGAACAGGTCCTTCCAGCGGCTCGCCTTGCCGTAATAGCGCTTCGCGATGTGCGACAGCGTGTCGCCCTTTTCGATGACGTAATACTCCTCCCGCGCCTTCTCCGGCGTAGGCTCGACGTGCTGATGCGTACCCGCAACCGGCACGACCTGGGGCTTGGGTGCGACGAAAGGCACCAGCCCGGAGGCGTAGACGTCGATGACCCCCTTGACGTTGCCCGCCATCAGGACGCACTTCTGGAATGCCTCGGGACGGGTGCAGCGGCCCTTTAGGCCGACGATGCCGTTGTCGTAGGTCACCTCCAGGTCCTCGACGCCCGGGTTGGCGGCCAGAATATGTTCCTTGATCTTCTCGGCGGCTTCCTCGTCCTTGTTGAACAGGCGACGCCCCACATCCTTCACGAATCCGAACAGGTCCATTGCATTCCTCCTTACCTGGGCATGCGCCCATCATGCCCGCCCGCGGCCGGCTGGACTACCCCGGCCTACCGCAACGAGGCCGGCTGCTGGCGCCGTGGCGAACCGACGGGCCCGCCCGCGGTCCGAAAGCAGCCGGCTATTGCGCCACTGACGCCGGCTTGTTGTAAGGTTACGGCCCCTTGCATGGCGCTGGACCGAGGCACGGAGGAGAGCGTTGCAGAAGGTTCCCGGATTCGCCCGCGCGGCCCTGGTCGCCGGCTCCTGTTCGCTGCTGCTGGCCGGCTGCGGTCGCGAGAGTGCCGGCGGCGCTGAGACGGCTGCACCCGCCGAGCCCGCGGGAATAAAGGTCTACAAGCACTCGCTCGACGAATCCCCGTCCAGCCTCGATCCCGTGCAGGCGGCCAACGTCTACGCCAATCACGTCGTCATCAACGCCTACGACACCCTGTTTTCCTACAAGTACCTCGCCCGTCCGTACGAGCTGAAACCCAATCTGGCCAACGGCTGGCCGGAAATCTCCGACGACAATATGGAGTACACCATCCGGATCAAGCCCGGGGTGTACTTCGTCGACGATCCCGCCTTTCCGGGCGGCATCGGACGCGAGCTGGTGGCCGACGACATCGTCTACTCGCTCAAGCGGCACTTCGACCCCACCACCCGCGCGCAGGGCGCCTGGCTCTGGCAGGGTCGCATCGCGGGGCTCGATGAGTGGAAGGAGCAGGGCTCCGACTACTCCCGCGAGGTCGAGGGCCTGCGCGCGCTGGACCGGTACACACTGTTCATACGGCTCACGCAGCCGTATCCACAGCTACTCGACACCCTCGCGCAGGGTTACTCCTCCATCGTGCCCCGCGAGGCGGTGGAGCACTACGGACGCGAATTCGCGGTCCGCCCGGTCGGTTCCGGACCGTTCCGCGTCGTCTACTACGACACCTCGCGCATCACCATGGAGCGCAACCCCAAGTTCCGCAAGGAGCCGGTGGATCTCGAAGCCGAGGGCTACGATCCCGCGACGCAGGGCAGCTTTGGACTGGAACGCATACAGGGCCGCTCCCCGCCGTTCGTCGACCGGCTGGACATCTATTTCATCGGCGAGACGTCGGCACGCTGGAGCTCGTTCAGCAAGGGCGACGAGGTCCAGTACACCACGGTGCCGAACGAGCAGTTCGACCGGGTGCTGGCGTCGCGCCATCCGGTGAGCCTCAAGCCGGAGTACGCCGAACGCTACTACTCGTTTGCCGGCGTGGAGGCGGGATTCATCTTCCAGACCTTCAACATGGCCTTCCCGGAGTTCGGCTACAACCAGGACCCGGAACGGGAGCGCCGCAACAAGGCGTTGCGCTGCGCCATCCTCAAGTCCTTCGACTGGGAGGCGCGCAACGAGAGTTTCTACGGCGGCATCGGTGCAGTGTTCCCGGGAATCATCACGCCCACGGTCCCCGAGTTCGACCCGGACCTGTCGCGCGACAGCGTCACGCGTGACGTCGAAGGCGCGAAGCGGCTGCTGGCCGAGAACGGCTGGAACGCGGACAACCTGCCGGTGATCACCTACGGCGGCACGGCGGGCGTGCTGAACCGGCTGATCTTCGAACAGTTCCGCGCCTGGCTGGCCCAGATCGGCTACCCGCCGGAGAAAGTGGTACTCAAGCAGTACGCCACCTTCGGCGACATCAGCAAGGCCTGGAAGCAGAGTGAGCTGCCCTGGGTCGCGAAGGGCTGGGGGCTCGACTATCCCGACGCCGAGAACACGCTGCAGCTCTTCTATGGCCCGAATGGTTCGCCCGGCTCGAACGACGCCAACTGGCGCAACGACGAGTTCGACGAGTTGTTTCGCCGCACCAAGGTGATGCTGCCCTCGCCGGAGCGCACCGAGCTGTACCGCCGCATGAACCAGCTGGTCATCGACGACTGCGTTGCGGCCACCGGCCTGTCGCGCACCCGCGTGCACCTGTGGCACCGCAACGTGATCGCCCTCCCCGACCGCGAGATCGTCGGCGGATTCTCCCTCAAGTACGTGGACGTGCTGCCCCGCGGCGAGCGCGCCGGGTCCTGATCATGGAAATGCTGCAGTACACCCTTCGCAAGCTCGCCGCCGGCATTCCGCTGATGCTCGGCGTGACCTTCATCAGCTTCCTGCTGATGGTCTACTTCGGGCCTGACCAGACCTACCAGCTGCTCGGCAAGAACCCGACGCCGGAGCAGATCGCCGAAGTGCGTCACCAGCTCGGCTATGACCAGCCGTTCGTCAAGCGCTACGCGGACTATCTGCGTGAACTCGCAACGCTCGATTTTGGATTCTCGAACTCGACCGGGGAGCAGGTGGGGACAATTCTCAAGCGGACCATCCCGGTGTCGCTGGCGCTGATCCTGCCAGGCTTCGTCATCGGCAACCTGCTGGCCATCATGCTGGCGCTGGTGGCTGCGAACTATCGCAGCGGCTGGATCGACAAGACCATCATGGGCTTCTCGGTCGTCGGCATGAGCATCAGCTTCTTGATCGTGGTGATCGCGTTCCAGATCATATTTTCGTCCGCGGACGGTCTGGGGATCTTTCCGGTGCGCGGCTGGAACGTCACCTCGCTAGGCACCTATTTCGAATACATCGCGGTCCCCACCATGGCGACGGTGTTCGTCTCGCTGGGCTACAACACGCGCTTCTACCGCTCGGTGATCGTCGAGGAGATGACCCGCGACCACGTGCGCACGGCGCGCGCCTTCGGCGTCCCGCCCGCCAAGCTGCTGTACCGCAACGTGCTGAAGAACTGCATGATCCCGATCATCACGCGCATCGTGTTCTCCATCCCGCTGATCGTCATCAGCGGCGCGCTCATCGTGGAGAGCTATTTCGGCATTCCAGGTGTCGGCAAGGTGACCTTCGACGCCATCACCACCGGTGACCAGCCGGTACTGAAGGCCGTGGTCGGCCTGACGGCACTGCTGTTCGTGCTGGCGCAACTGGTCACCGACATCCTCTACCGGGCCGTCGACCCGCGGGTATCGCTGAAATGAGCGTTGAATCGACCGACGTCCTGCCGGCCGGCGCCACCGACGCCACGACGACCGCTGCGGCCGCCCGGCGGCAGACCCTGTGGACCAAGGCGATCTGGAAGCTCAGACGCGATCGGGCCGGCATGATCGGGCTCGCGGTCGTGCTCGTCTATTTCGTCGCGGCGCTCGGCGTCTGGTTCGGCTGGTGGGCCACCGGCTGGGCCGAAGTCGATGGCGGCAAATGGGAGCCGGCGTCCGCCACGCACTGGTTCGGCACCAACCTCATCGGCCAGGACATCTACCAGCGCTCGATCTACAGCATTGCGACCGCCTTCGAGATCGGCCTGGTGGTCGCGGTACTTTCGACACTACTTGGTGCCGCGCTCGGCGCCATGGCGGGGTTCTTCAGCGGCCGCTTCACCGACGAGGCGATCGTCTGGCTGATGGGCGTGCTCGACTCGATTCCGTTCTACCTGCTGGTGGCCGCGATCGCCTTCGCGCTCGAAGGCAATCCCTACGCCATGCACGTGGCGATGATCGTGACCTTCTGGATCACGACGGCCCGCCTGGTCCGCGGCGAAGTGATCAAGCTCAAGAACCTGGATTTCGTCGAGGCGGCCCACGCCATCGGCGTGTCCGAGTACACCATCATCTTCCGGCACATCATCCCGAACACGCTGCACATCCTGCTGGTGCAGTCGACCATCACCTTCGTCGCCGCGATCAAGTCGGAGGTGATCCTCAGCTTCCTCGGCCTCGGCGTGAAGGACGGCATGAGCTGGGGCCTGATGATCTCCGAGAGCACGCTGGAGGTGCTGGCTGGCTTCTTCAACAACTTCCTGGCCGCATCGCTGCTGATGTTCGGACTGGTGATGGCCTTCAACATGTTCTCCGATGCCCTGCAGGACGCGCTGGACCCGAGGAAGGTGTCATGAGCCGCGTGCCGCTGCTCAGCGTGCGCGACCTGGTCGTCGAGTTCTCGACGGAGAGCGGCATCGTGCGGGCCGTCGACCGCGTCAGCTTCGACGTGTTTCCGAACGAGACGTTGGGACTTGTGGGCGAGTCCGGCTGCGGCAAGACGGTCACCGGCCTGGCCATCATGGGGCTGATACCGAGCCCGCCGGGACGCATCGCCGGCGGCAGCATCAAGCTCGACGGCCGCGAACTGGTCGGGCTTTCCGAGAGCGAGCTGCGCGGCATTCGTGGCCGCGAAGTCGCGATGATCTTCCAGGAGCCGATGACGGCCCTGAATCCGGTGTTCACCGTCGGCAACCAGATGATCGACGTGATCACGCGCTACAAGGGGCTCACCCGGCGCCAGGCGCGCGCCAGCGCGATCGAGCTGCTCGCCAAGGTCGGCATCCCGGCGCCGGACCAGCGCATCGACGAATACCCGCACCAGATGTCGGGCGGCATGCGCCAGCGCGTGGTGATCGCCATGGCGCTGTCCTGCGACCCCAAGCTGATCGTCGCCGACGAGCCGACCACCGCGCTCGACGTAACCACCCAGGCGCAGGTGCTCGAGCAGATCGTCAAGCTGCAGCGTGAGTTCAACATGTCGATGATCCTGGTGACGCACGACCTGGGTGTCGTCGCCGAGACCTGCCACCGGGCCATCGTCATGTACTGCGGCCGCATCGCCGAGAAGGCCGAGATCGAGCCGCTGTTTGCGAGCCCGCGACACCCGTACACGGTCGGCCTGCTCGGCTCGATCCCGCGGGTGGGCGAAGGCGAGAAGCAAGACCTGGCGGTCATCCCCGGCATGGTCCCGGACCTGCTGCGCCTGCCGCCCGGCTGCCGCTTCGCCGACCGCTGTCCGCGGCGGGAGCCGGTCTGCGACGAGCGACTGCCCGATCTCGATGGCAATCACGAATCCCGCGCCCGCGTGGCCTGTTTCAATCCGTACTGAGGACCGCCGTGGCCAACCTGCTCGAAGTCGAGAACCTGCAGAAGTACTTCCCCGTTCGCGGCGGGCTGCTCCGGCGCGTCGTGGCGAACGTCAAGGCCGTGGATGGCGTGAGCTTCTCGCTTGCCGCCGGCAAGACGCTGGGGCTGGTCGGTGAATCGGGCTGCGGCAAGTCGACGCTGGGCCGGGCCATCCTGCAGCTGCAGCGTCCGACCGGCGGCAAGGTGACGCTGGACGGCCAGGAGCTGACGTCGCTGAGCCGCGATCGCCTGCTCGCCATGCGCCGCGAGATGCAGATCATCTTCCAGGATCCGTTCGCCTCGCTGAGTCCGCGACGCACCGTGGCGCAGACCATCCGCGAGCCGCTCGACGTGCACCGCATCGGGACCTCGGCGGAGCGTGACCGCAAGGTCGAAGAGCTGCTCCAGGTCGTCGGCATGCGCCCGCAGGTGATGGATCGCTATCCGCACGAGTTTTCCGGCGGCCAGCGCCAGCGCATCGGCATCGCCCGGGCACTGGCGCTCAACCCCAAATTGATCGTCGCCGACGAGCCGGTGTCGGCGCTCGACGTCTCGGTGCGCGCACAGGTACTGAACCTGATCGCCCGCCTGCAGCGCGAGCACGGCATCGCCTTCCTGTTCATTTCGCACGACCTGTCCGTGGTCGAGCACGTCAGCGACCACGTCGGCGTGATGTACCTGGGCAAGCTGGTGGAACTGGCGCCCGCGAAGGAGATCTACCGCGATCCCCGGCACCCCTATACCCAGGCCTTGCTGTCGGCCGTGCCGGTGCCGGACCCGCAGCGCAAGTCGAAGCGCATCGTGCTGACCGGCGACGTGCCCTCGCCGATGAACCCGCCGCCGGGATGCCCGTTCCACAAGCGCTGCCCGAAAGTGATGGACGTCTGCTCTAAGGTGGTGCCGCCGGTCATCGACGTCGGCAGCGCCGAGCGGCCGCACCGGGTCGCCTGCCACCTCTACACCTGAGCCAGCGGCCGGTCACGACGACGGCCGACGACCTCAGCCCTTGAAACCCCGGGCAACCAGATAGACCTCGCGGGAGCGGGGCCGGGAGGCGCGCGGCTTGCGGATCGATACCTTGTCGAAAGCGGCGCGCAGCTCCTTCAGGTAGGCGTCCGAGCCCTCGCCCTGGAACAGCTTCGCAACGAAGACGCCGCCGGGCTTGAGCACGCGGCGCACCATGTCGAGCGCCAGCTCCAGCAGGTAGATCGAGGCGGCCTGGTCGGCCGACTTGATGCCGCCGATGTTGGGCGCGATGTCCGACATCACCAGGTCGGCCTTGCGATCGCCGAGCCGCTCGAGGATCTCCGCCAGGACCGACTCCTCGCGGAAGTCGCCCTGGATGAACTCCACGCCCGGCAGCGGATCCATCGGCAGGATGTCGGTGGCGAGCACCCTGCCCTTGGCGCCGACCAGCGGGGCGGCCACCTGTGACCAGCCGCCCGGCGCGGAGCCCAGGTCCACCACCAGCATTCCCGGGCCGAGCAGGCGGTCCTTCTCGTTGAGCTCGAGCAGCTTGTAGGCCGAGCGCGAGCGGTAGCCGTCCTTCTGCGCCTGCTTGACGTAAGGGTCGTTGACGTGTTCCTGCAGCCAACGGCCGCTGCTCTTCGATCGCGCCAAGAAAGCCTCCGGGTTCGTGGGTGCCGCCTGCACGGGTCGCTATGGGCGGCGATCCAAGGTGGCTACAATCAGCGAGCCATTGTATGCCTCTGCCGGAGACACCGGCCAGGAACCGGGCATGATCCGCATCACCGAACTGTCGTTGCCCCTCGATCACCCCGACGAAGCCCTGCGCCAGGCGATCGTCGCCCGTCTCGGCATCGCCGACTCGGATCTGCTCGACTTCACGGTCTTCAAGCGCAGCTACGACGCGCGCAAGAAGAACAGCACCATCGTGTTCGTGTACATCGTCGACGTCGAGGTCCGCGATGAAGCGGCCTTGCTCCAGCGCATGCACCACGATATTCATGTGCGCCGCGCCCCGGATACCAGCTATCACCCGGTTGGCCATGCGCCCAAGGTGCTGCGGGAACGGCCGGTGGTCGTCGGCTTCGGTCCCTGTGGACTGTTCGCGGCGCTGTTGCTTGCGCAGATGGGATTCAAGCCGATCGTGCTCGAGCGTGGCCGCGACGTGCGCCGGCGGACCCAGGACACCTGGGGACTGTGGCGCAAGCGCACCCTGGATCCGGAGTCGAACGTGCAATTCGGCGAGGGCGGCGCGGGACTGTTCTCCGACGGCAAGCTCTACAGCCAGATCAAGGACCCGAAGTTCTACGGCCGCAAGGTCATGCACGAGTTCGTGCGCGCCGGCGCGCCGGCCGAGATCCTGTACGTCAGCAAGCCGCACATCGGCACCTTCCGCCTGACCGGCGTGGTCGCGGCGATGCGCAACGAGATCCTGTCGCTCGGCGGTGAGGTGCGCTTCGAGAGCCACGTCACCGACCTGCTGCTCGAGGACGGCCGGATCGAGGGCGTAGTCCTGACTGGCGGCGAGATCGTGCGAAGCCGCCACGTGGTGCTGGCGCTCGGCCACAGCTCGCGCGATACATTCCGGATGCTGGAGCGGCGCGGCGTGTTCATGGAGGCCAAGCCGTTCTCGATCGGCTTTCGGGTGGAGCACCCGCAGTCGCTCATCGACCGCGCCCGCCTCGGCAAGTACGCCGGGCATCCGGCGCTGGGTGCTGCGGACTACAAGCTGGTGCATCACGCCCGCAACGGCCGCGCGGTCTACAGCTTCTGCATGTGTCCCGGCGGGACCGTGGTCGCGGCCACCTCCGAGCCCGGCCGCGTCGTCACCAACGGCATGAGCCAGTATTCGCGCAAGGAGCGCAACGCCAACGCCGGCATCGTCGTCGGCATCTCGCCCGACAAGGATTTTCCCGGCGGTCCACTGGCGGGAGTCGAGCTGCAGGAACGGCTCGAGTCGCACGCCTTCGAGCTCGGCGGGGGCAACTACAACGCGCCGGGACAGCTGGTGGGCGACTTCGTGCGCGGCACGGCCTCGACGGAGTTCGGTGAGGTGCTGCCGTCCTACAAGCCGGGCGTCACGCTGTGCGACCTCGGCTCGGCGCTGCCGGACTACGCCATCGAAGCCATTCGGGAGGCGATGCCGGCGTTTGGCCGGCAGATCCGGGGATTCGATCGCGAGGACGCGATTTTCACGGGTGTGGAGACGCGGACCTCGTCGCCGCTCAGGATCACCCGCGACGATTCGACATTGCAGAGCCGCAACGTCCGCGGCCTGTATCCGGGAGGTGAAGGGGCCGGTTACGCGGGCGGCATTCTCTCCGCGGGAGTCGACGGCATCCGCATCGCCGAGGCGGTGGCGCGATCGATCATCGATGGCGCGGGTACGGGCGCGCCCGGCAGGACCGCGGCGCGCGCATGAAGCTCGACGACGTCCGCAAGCTGCAGCAGAAGAAGTTCCGCGAGGCGCTCGGGCACTTCCTGGTCGAGGGCGAGCACCTCGTGCTCGAACTGCAGAAGGCGGCGCGCGATGAGCCCGCACTGCGCGCCTCCAGGCTGTATGTGACCAAGAAACACGCCGGCTGGGCCAGCCCGTTCGAGACCCAGGTGATCAGCGACCTGCAGCTGCAGCGCATCTCGGACACGCGCAGCCCGCAGGGCATCGTCGCCGTGGCGCCCATACTGCCCGCGCCGGCGCCACGCGCCGGGGAACGCGCCATCTACCTGCACGAGATCCAGGACCCCGGCAACCTCGGCACGATACTGCGCACGCTCGCCTGGTTCGGCGGCTTTCGCTGCCTGCTGGGGCCTGGCAGTGTCGACCCGCACAATCCCAAGGCCGTGCGCGCCAGCATGGGTGCGATCTTCCATGTTCCCGTCGAGGTCGACGTCGCGCTCGACTCGCTCGCGCCGCGCTACCCGCGGATCGCATGCCTCGACCTCGGCGGCGCGAGCGTGCGATCGCAGGACTTCGGCGCACAGGACTGTTACGTGTTTGGCAACGAAGCACGCGGCCTGCCGGCGCAGTCGCTGACCGACGTTGGCGCAGTGCCGTTCACCGTGCCCGGCTGCGGCACGATCGAGTCGCTCAATCTCGCGGCAGTGGTGAACATGTGCGTCTACGAACTGGACTGCCGGCGCTGAAGAATCGGGACAGTCCCCTGCGGGGACAGTCCCCGAGGCACGCCTCACCAAGGGTGACTGCCCATCGCGCGGGTCGAGGACGACTGTAGGCCTCTTGCGAGCGACTTTGGCTCGGCGGAGCGAGCAAGAGGATCTACAGGAGTAGAGAGACCCGCGTACTGCGACCGTTACGCGGGGTGCCGCTAAGGGGACAGTCCCCTTTGGGGACAGTCCCCTGTGCCTGGGGACAGTCCCCACGACAGTGCCGCGTCAGGGGACAGTCCCTGAGCGAAAGCCGCGCATTACCCGCCCGGTCCGTGTATAGTGCGCAGCAACAAATCAGGGTCGCGCGGTCAGCGCCCCCTTTGCTTCGAAGCCGACGCCCAGTCCGGGCCTGCTCGACTCAACACTCCTCTCGCTACTGACCGCCCCGGAGCAAGGCTCCGTGCAGCGAGTCAAGTTGCCAAGGAACATTACATGTCTTTTTCCGAACTCGGGCTCGAGCCCGAGCTGCTCAATGCCGTTGCCGCCAAGGGCTACGACACCCCTACTCCCATCCAGCGCCAGGCCGTCCCCGCGGTCCTCGGCGGCCGCGACGTGCTCGCGGGCGCCCAGACCGGCACCGGCAAGACGGCCGGCTTCGTCCTGCCGCTGCTGCAGATCCTCGGCAAGGCCGAGGGCCGCGCGCCGCGCGTGCTGGTGCTGACTCCTACCCGCGAGCTTGCCGCCCAGGTCGCGCAGAGCGCGAAGGACTACGGTGCGCACAAGAACCTGCGCACTCTGGTCGTCTTCGGCGGCGTTGGCGAAACGCCGCAGATCAACGCGCTGCGTTCGGGCTGCGACATCCTGGTGGCGACGCCGGGCCGTCTGCTCGATCTCGCCAACCGTCGCCTCGCCGACCTGTCCCAGGTCCGGCACTTCGTGCTGGACGAGGCGGATCGCATGCTCGACATGGGCTTCATCCACGACATCCGCCGCGTCATGCAAATGCTGCCGGCGGTGCGCCAGAACCTGATGTTCTCGGCCACCTACTCCGACGACATCCGCACGCTGGCCGCGCGGCTGCTGCAGGACCCGGTGCGCATCGACGTCGCGCCGCGCAACAGCACGGCCGAGCGCGTCGAACAGATCGCCTACCGCGTGCAGAAGGACCACAAGCGCCACCTGCTGGTGCACCTGTTCCAGAACGGCACCGGCGAGGAAGGTCCATGGACGCAGGCGCTGGTGTTCACGCGCACCAAGCATGGCGCCAACCGCCTCGCCGCGCAGCTCGACGGCGCCGGCATCCGCGCCGCCGCCATTCACGGCAACAAGAGCCAGGCCGCGCGCGTCAAGGCGCTGGCCGACTTCAAGGCGGGTCGCATCACCGCGCTGGTCGCCACTGAAGTGGCCTCCCGCGGTCTCGACATCAAGGAACTGCCGCAGGTCGTCAACTACGAGCTGCCGAACGTTCCCGAGGACTACGTGCACCGCATCGGTCGTACCGCCCGCGCGGGCGCCACCGGCCACGCGGTGTCGCTGGTCGCGCAGGACGAAGCCGGGCTGCTCAAGGACATCGAGCGCACCATGAAGCAGGCGATTCCTTTCAAGGAAGCGCCGCACTTCGCCATCACCCGTCAGGAAACGCCGGAGCCGCAGCGCGCCCCGCAGGCGCGGCCGGCCGGCCGCCCGGGCAGGCCCGCGCAGCGCCGCGACGACCGGGGCGCGCCTGCCAAGCGCGATGCCCAGCCGTCCAAGCCGCAGGCCGCCAGCAAGTCCCCAGGCCGGCCGGGTGGCCCGAGGCGCTTCGGCGGCCGGGGTCCGGGCCGATCAACGGGCTTTCGCTCGGGTCGCGTCTAGCGGGCATGACCGGGGAGGACACGCCCGCGGCAACAACGGCCGCCGCTGCCCCTGGATCGACCGGCCGCCAGCGCCTGCTGTTCACGCTGCTGTACTTCTCCGAGGGAGTGCCCATCGGGTTCCTGTGGTGGGCGCTGCCGGCGGTGCTGCGCGAACAGTCGCTCGACCTCGCCAGCATTACCGCGCTCACCGCCGCGCTCGCCATTCCCTGGACACTGAAGTTCCTCGCGGGCCCGTTCATCGACGGTAGCGTCGCGCGCGGCGGGCGTCTGCGCACCTGGATCATCACCTGCCAGCTCGCGATGGGACTGTCCCTGGCGCCACTGGCGATGGGCGCTGGCATCCCCACCTATGGGTTCCTGTTCGCCCTGCTGCTGGTTCATGCATGCTTCGCGGCAGTCCAGGACGTTGCGATCGACGCGCTGTGCATTCGCTCCGTGCCCGCTCGGCATCTGGGCAGCATCAACGGCTGGATGCAGTTCGGCATGACCGCGGGGCGCGCGCTGGCCGCCGCGTCGGTCCCGCTGCTGATCAACTGGGCGGGCTGGAACGCCGCGATCTGGACCATCGTCGCACTGATCTGGACGCCGATGCTGGCGGTGCTGCTGCTGGTGCGGGAGCCTGCGTCTGCGCCTGGCGCCGAGTCGCCGTGGCGGTTTTCGCTGGCCGGCGTGTTCACCTGGGCGCTCCTGCCCGCGATGGCCGTGGCGCTGCTTGCAGGCTCCGGCTTCGAAGCGACGGGCGCGCTGGCGGGGCCACTGCTGGTCGACCTCGGCACCAGCGCAACGCAGCGTGCGGTGTTTTTCGGGGCGCTGGCCCCCGCCGGGCTGGCCATCGGCGGACTCGCCGCCGCCACGCTGGCAGATCGGCTCGGACTCGTGCGCTCCGTCCGGGCCGGCGTCCTGTACCTCGCAGTGGCCGTCGCGGCGCTGGCGTTGAGCCTGGCCGACGATCCGGACGCGGCATCTCAGCAGTCACTGGCCCTGCTCACAGCGATCTATCTCGGCGCCGGCTTCCTGATCAGTTCGAGCTATGCGTGTTTCATGCGCGTGGCGCGCGGGAAATGGGGCGCGACACGCTTCAGCCTGCTCATGGCGCTCACCAACGCCTGCGAAAGCGGTTCGGCCTTTGCCGTCGGCCGGCTTTCGGGCGCTTTCGGCCCAGGCGGCGCGATCGCGGCGCTGGCCGCAGTGTCGCTGTTATCGTTACCCTTTATCGGCCGCCTCGGAGAGCCGCGAGAGAATGAACATGCTACGAAGTGACCAGACCAACTCGACCAGCGACAGGCTGGAGATCCGCGAAGCGACGCTGGACGACATCGACGCCATCAGCGCCCTCGTCGAGCGGGTCTACCCCGGAATGCCGCCCTATCCGAAAGACATGCTCCGTGCACAGGTGAGCAGCTATCCAGAGGGCCACCTCATCGCGGTGTTCAACGACCAGGTGGTCGGCTACTGCGCGACCATTCGCCTGCCCGGCGAACGCGCCTTGAGCCAGCACACCTGGAAGCAGATCACCGGCGGCGGCTTCGGCACGACGCATGACGAGGCGGGCGACTACCTCTATGGCTACGAGGTGTGTGTAGACCCCAAGATGCGCCGCTACCGCATCGGCCAGCGCTTCTATCGCGCCAGGCGGCGCCTGTGCCGCAGCCAGCGGCTGCGCGGGATCGTAATCGTCGGGCGCATTCCCGGCTATCACCGGCGCGCCAAGTCGCTGTCCGGGCCCGAAGAGTACGTGCAGGGCGTGATGGACAAGCGCTTCCGCGACCAGGTGCTCAATTTCCAGCTGCGCCAGGGCTACGAGCTGCTGCGCGTGCTGCCCGGGTACCTGCCGCTGGACGCCGATTCGGAAGGCAACGGCGTTCAGCTCGTGTGGCGCAACTCCGACTTCGACGAGCGTATCGGGCCGGCGGTCATCGAACGCCGCAACCTGATCGACCGGGTGCGCGTCGCCAGCGTCCAGTACCGGCAGCGCGGGATCAAGGAGTTCGACGAGTTCCAGCGTTTCGTCCACTACTTCGTGGACACGACCGCCGACTACGGCGCGGACTTCGTGCTCTTTCCGGAGCTCTTCACGCTGCAGCTACTGTCGATCGAGAACGAGGAGCTGCCGCCACACGTCTCGATCGAGCGATTGACGGCCTACGAGGATCGCCTGAAGAACATGTTTCAGGAGCTGGCGATCAAGTTCAACATCAACATCATCGGCGGCTCGACCCCGACGCGTCGAGACGGCAGCGTCCACAACGTGTCGCACATCTTTCTCCGCAATGGGCGGGTCGTCAGCCAGGACAAGATCCATCCGACGCCCAATGAGCGCCACTGGTGGAACATCGAGGGTGGCCACACCGCCTCGGCGATCGAGACCGACTGCGGGCCGATTGGCGTGCTGATCTGCTACGACTGCGAGTTTCCCGAACTGGTGAGGCACCTGGTCAACCAGGGCATCAACATCCTGTTCGTGCCCTTCCTGACCGACGAGCGACAGAGTTACTGCCGGGTGCGCTATTGCGCCCAGGCGCGCGCGGTCGAGAACCAGATCTACGTGGCGCTGTCAGGCAGCTGCGGCAACCTGCCGAACGTGCACAACAACGACATCCACTACGCGCAGAGCTGCATCCTGACGCCTTGCGACTTTCCGTTTGCGCGCGACGGCATCGCCGCGGACACGACGCCAAACTCGGAAATGGTGGCGATCGCCGACCTCAGCCTGCGGGCGCTGCGCGAGGCGCGCCAGCGCGGGACCGTGCGCAACCTGCTGGACCGCAGGCACGACCTTTACAGCATCCAGTGGCACGGCCGCTGAACGGCCGCTTCAAAGCAGATCGCGCAGCCGGTACCAGAGCATGCCGAGCACCAGCAGTGGCGTTCGCAGCGCCCGGCCGCCCGGGAAGTCGCGGTGTGAGAGCCGGGTGAACAGGTCGAAGCGCCCGGCCTGACCGGCGATGGCCTCGGCCACGAGGCCGCCGGCCATGCCGGTCAGCGCGATACCGTGCCCGGAGAATCCCTGCAGGTAGTAGACATTCGGCGCGATGCGGTTGAAGTCCGGCGCGCGGTTCATGGTCACGTCCAGCATCCCGCCCCAGGCGTACTCGACGCGTACGTCCTTGAACTGCGGGAAGACGTTGAGCATCCGCGCCCGGGTGGCGGACTCGACGTTGGAGGGATCGCGTCCTGAATAGCTGACCCGGCCGCCGAATAGCAGCCGATGATCGGCCGAGCAGCGGAAGTAGTCGAGCACCCAATTGATGTCCGTCACCGCGATGCCGTCACGCACGGCCTCGTACAGGCGCTGCTGCCCGATCTGCTCGGTCGCGACGATGTAGGTGCCGACCGGCATCATGCGCGCCCGCACTTCCGGCACCAGCTCGCCGAGGTAGGCATTGCAGCAGATCGCCGCGAAATCGGCGGTCACCGCACCGCCGTCGGTCTCGATACGCACCTTGCTGCCGTGGGCCAGCCGCTCGACGCGCGACTTCTCGTAGACCGTGACGCCCGCCGCCTCGGCCGCGGCGGCCAGGCCAAGCGTGTAGTTCAAGGGATGCAGGTGACCGGATCGCGGATCATACAAGCCCGAGTTGTAGCGGTCGGTGGCCAGCCAGCTGCGCAGCGCGTCCCGGCCGAGCATCTGCGTGCCGGTGTACCCGTAGTCGCGTTCCAGTTCCTCACGCCACTCGGCCAGCTCGCCGATATGACGCGGCCGTACGCCCACATGCATCTGGCCCCAGCGCAGGTCGCAGTCGATCCGGTGTTGCTCGACCCGGCGCCGGAGCAGCTCGACACCCTCGACCGAGATGTCCCACATCTGCCGGGCCACCTCCCGGCCGACCTGCCCGATCAGCGTCGCCATGGCGGTGCCGTAGCCCGGCAAGGCCTGGCCACCGCTGCGCCCTGACGCGCCCCAGCCCACCCGCTCCTGCTCCAGCAGGACGACGCGAAAGCCGCGCTCGGCCAGGTGCAGCGCCGTGGAGCAGCCCGCGATGCCGGCGCCGATGACGCACACGTCGGCAGATACGTCGCCGCGCAGGGCCTCGCGCTGCGGCGCGGGGTTGGCGGAGGCGGCGTAGTACGAGCGGATGTTCTGCATCGGGGGGTACCTGTAGGAGCCTCGATTGTAATCGAGGCCGGCCTGTAACGGGTCACCCCGCGCGATGTGCCGTGTCGGGTCTCGACAGTCTCAACGGCGCGCGCTGAGCCCGGATAGCGCGTCCTTTGATTGCGCGACGGCCTGCCTGCCAATCTCGATGGCTTCGTCGGCACGGTGGAAGTCCATCAGCTGGAAGTGACCAAGATCGGGGCTGATGGTCAGGTTCGGCGGATCGCCCGCCATGCGACTGCGCGCAATGTGATCCTGCATGATGTGAATCGAGGCGGCCATGACTTCAAACATGCCCGGTTCCGGATCGCGCTCGGACCGGAATGACTCGACCAGTCCGTCGACCAACTCGGACCACTTGTCGGCGAACGCCCAGCCCTCCGGCTCCTCGGGCGCAGGCACGCCTTCTGTTTGGCGTGGCATGGGATCCGCCTCGAGTTGCACGCTGAGCTTCTGACCCGTCCAACGACTGGTCACCGGTACGTTCAGGTTGACAGCGATGACGAAGTCCGCGCCCAGCGCGCGGCATAGCGTGATCGGCACGGGATTCACCACGCCGCCATCGATCATCCAGCGGTCCTGGTGCCACACCGGGGTGAACAGGCCTGGCATGCCGCTGGAGGCCCGTACCGCCGTCAGCATCGACCCACCCTTAAGCCAGATTTCCTCGCCGGTGTTGAGATCCGCGGCCACGGCGCCGAAGGCGACCGGCAATGCCTCGATATCGTGATCCTTGATCTGGTGACCGATGGCCTGCATCAGGCGATTGCCGCGCATGACGCCGCCGCCGCGAAACGTCGTATCCAGCAGGCGCCAGATGTCCACGCGCGTCAGCGTTCGCACCCACTTCTCGAGCTGCGGCAACTGGTCGCTGGCGTAAGCCGCCGCCACCAGGGCGCCGACTGAAGCGCCTGTCACGATCGCTGGACGGACCCCGATCTCCTGCAACGCGTGCAAGACACCGATATGCGCCCAGCCACGCGAGGAGCCGCTACCCAGTGCCAGTCCGATGCGTGGGCCCGATTGGCGCGCGGACGGGATGGTGGTTTCGCTCATTGGCTTGGGTTCGACTCCTGAACCTCGCGCCGGAGTGGCAAGGTGGCCACGACCGGCAGAGTGTTCCGCGCGCCGGCCGCCTGGGCAGCGAGGCGCGACCTGTCCCATTCTGCCGCTTTGAGCGCCGGCAGTGTACATTGTCGGAGTCAAGGCGCGACCAGACGGGGCCACGGCGAGTGCAGCGACATCAAGCCGACGTGATTGTCATCGGCGGCGGTATCGCCGGCATCGCGGCCGCCTACGAGCTGCTGGAGCGCGGGCGTCGCGTGCTGCTGCTAGACCGCGACGCCGAGAGTCACTTCGGGGGCCTCGCCAAGGAAAGCTTTGGCGGCATCTGGTTTGCCGGCACCCCCCTGCAACGCAAGTACGGCATCAAGGACAGCCCAGCGCTGGGGCTCGCCGACTGGCTGTCTTTCGGCGAACTGGGAGTGGACGACCACTGGCCGCGTGCCTGGGCCGAGGCCTATGTCGAGCGCTGCGTCCCGGAGATCTACGAGTGGCTCGGGCAACTGGGTGTGGACTTCATGCCCATGCCGATGTGGGTCGAGCGCGGCCTGCACGTGCCCGGCAACTCGGTGCCGCGCTGGCACATCGTGTGGGGCACGGGCCACGTGCTGGCCGTGACGCTCGCGGAACGGCTCCTCGCCCACCCTCGCTCGGCAGCGCTCGCGTGCCGCTTCGGGCATCGCGTCGACGAGCTGGTCGTGACCAACGGCCGCGTGACCGGCTGCCTCGGTGTCGATGAAAGCGACGAGCAGCCGTTCGAGGCCAGCGCGGAGGCGGTGATCATCGCCGCCGGCGGCATCAATGGCGACATCGACCGCGTGCGACAGCATTGGCACGCCGACTGGTCGCGCCCCCCGGACGTCATACTGAACGGTTCACACAAGTTCGCGGACGGGCGGCTGCACGACGCAGCCGGGCGCCACGGCGCCGCGATCACCCACCTGGACTGGCAGTGGAACTATGCAGCCGGCGTGCACCACTGGCGGCCGCGCAAGCCCGGGCACGGGCTTTCGCTGGTGCCACCCAAGTCCGCGCTGTGGCTGAACTGGCGGGGCGAGCGCATCGGCCCCATGCCGCTGGTCACAGGCTACGACACCCACGACCTCGTGGCGCAGATCTGCCGGCAGGACCGCGGCTATTCGTGGCAGCTGCTCAACCGGCGCATCGCACTCAAGGAGCTGGCGGTGTCGGGCGCCGAGTTCAACCCCGCCTTTCGCGACCGCAAGCGCCTGGCCGTGGCGCGCGACCTGCTGCTCGGCAATCGCTGGCTGTACGAGGAACTGACCCGCAACTGCGAGGACATCGTCGTCGGCAACACGCTGCCGGAACTGGTCGAGCGGATGAATGCGCTGGCCGGCGACGACTCCGTGGATCTCGACGCGGTGACCGAAGCCGCGACCCGCTACGACCAACGGATCGATCTCGGCCACCGCTTCCACAACGACGAGCAGCTGCGGCGCATCGAATTTGCGCGTCGCTGGACGGGCGACCGGCTGCGCACCTGCCGCTTCCAGAAGATCCTGGATCCGAAGGCCGGGCCGCTGGTCGCCATTCGCGAGTTCATCATCAGCCGCAAGAGCATGGGCGGGATCCAGACCGACCTGGAGAGCCGTGTGCTCGATGCTACGGGCCGACCGCTGCCGGGCCTGTTCGCCGCGGGCGAGGCGGCAGGATTTGGTGGCGGCGGCATGAACGGCAAGCGCGGGCTGGAGGGCACCTTCCTCGGCGGCTGTTTGCTGGGCGGACGGATTGCCGGAAGGATGGCCTGACGTGAAACTCGCGGACGCCGTGAATATCGATCACCTGCGGCTCATCGCCAAACGCCGCCTGCCGCGCTTCGTGTTCGACTACGTGGATGGCGGAGCGGAGGACGAGCGCACGCTAGGTGGCAATCGCGCCGCCTTCGAGCGCCTGCGCTGGCGGCCGCGCACGCTCAACGACGTGTCCAGCCGCGACCTGACGGCCTCCATCCTCGGCCGGCCCGCCGCGATGCCCGCGATCGTCGGCCCGACCGGATTGAACGGCCTGTCGTGGCGCGACGGCGACCTGGCGCTCGCGCAGGCGGCGAGCGCGGCGGGCCTGCCGTTCGCGGTGTCGACGGTGTCCATGAGCACGCTCGAGGACATCGCCAGGCAGGCGCCCGGCCGGTTGTGGCTGCAGGCCTACGTCTTCAAGGAGCGGGCGATTACGGACGCCATCATCGCTCGTGCGGCCGCTGCCGACTACGAGGCGCTGATCATCACCAGCGACTTTCCGGTGGCCGGCAAGCGCGAGCGCGACTTCGCCAGCGGCCTATTGCCGAAGCAGCAGTTCAAGCTCTCGACGAAGCTCGACATCCTGCTGCATCCACGCTGGGTGGCGAGCGTCGCCACGCGCAAGCCCCGCTTCGTCAATGTCGAGCGCGAACTCAAGGCCGGCCAGAACGTCAACGAGTTCGTCGGCCATGGCATGTTCGACCCGACGCTCGACTGGGACGACCTCGACCGCTTTCGCGACCTGTGGAAAGGCAAGCTGTACCTGAAGGGTGTGCTGCGCGCCGACGACGCCGAGCGCGCGGTAGGCATCGGCGTCGACGGCGTGATGCTGTCGAATCACGGTGGGCGGCAGCTCGACGGCGCCATCAGCGGGATGGATGCGCTGCCGGAAGTCGCGCGCGCAGTGGGCGGACGCGCGTCAATCATCGTCGATGGAGGCGTGCGCCGCGGGTCCGACATCGCCAAGGCCGTGGCACTCGGCGCCGAAGCCGTCATCCTCGGCCGCGCACCTGTCTACGGACTGGGCGCCGGCGGCACCGCAGGCGTCACCCGCGCGCTCGACATCCTGCGCGACGAGCTCGACCGTACCCTGGCACTCACCGGCTGCTGTCGCCTGAGCGACTTATCCCCCGATTTGCTTAGTAATTAGGTGACATTCTCTATTTCCTTCCCGAGGGAAAATTCTCTATTTGCGCGGCCTTGCGCCGCTGGTGGGCGGAACAGGAAAATAGAGAATGTCCCCTCGCACGATCCGCAGCTTTGTACGCCGTGCCGGGCGCATGACCCAAGCGCAGCAGCGCGCCCTCGACGAACTGTGGCCACGATTTGGAATCGAGTTTTCGCCCGCGCTGCTCGACCTCGATGCCGTCTTCGGACGCCGGGCGCCCCGGGTTCTCGAGATCGGCATCGGCGACGGTGAGACGCTGCTGGAACTGGCGCGCACGCATCCGGAGGCCGACTACCTCGGGGTGGAAGTCCACGAGCCGGGGATCGGCCACTGCCTGCTCGGCATCGAGGCCGCGTCCCTGGGCAACATCCGCCTGCTCCGCCACGACGCCGTCGAGGTCCTCGAGCACATGATTCCGGACGCCTCGCTCGACGAGGTGCTCCTGTACTTCGCAGATCCCTGGCCCAAGAAGCGCCACCACAAGCGCCGCATCGTGCAGCCTGAGTTCGTCGAGCTGCTCGCCCGCAGGCTCAAGCCGGGCGGAGTCTTTCGCCTGGCAACGGATTGGGCGCCCTACGCCGAGCACATGATGGAGGTCATGGCGACCGCGCAGCAGTTCGTGCCGGCATCGCCCGGTCATCCGCGAATCGACCGCGCCCGCCAGCCGCCCCGAGACCAAGTTCGAGCGCCGCGGCCAGCGCCTGGGGCATGAGGTATTCGATCTAGAGTATCTGCGGCGGTAGCAGACAGACCTCGCGTCCGAACTCGAAGCTCCGCCGGAGGTCTCATGCTCTGACACTGCGGCATCCGTCGATACCGCTCGGAACGAGCTGTCGCGTGAGCGGGGCCGGGCCTCAAGCATGATGGACGACTTCACTGCTGACGACGCGACCGGGGCCCCGGGGGATTCCCCCAACTGGTGCCGCGGCGCCAAGCAAGCCGTTGGCACCAGCCTTGGCAGTGCCCGCCTGTGGTTCACTGTCGGCCAGGGCATCCTGAACGAGGTCTATCACCCGCGCGTCGATCTTCCCCAGGTCCGCGACCTCGGTTTCATCATCGCGGACGGCAACGGCTTCTGGCAGGAAGTTAAGCTGCTCGCCGACTGTTCGGTAGAGCTTGCGGAAGCCGGTATTCCCGCCATTCGCGTCGTGCACCGGCATCCGCGCTTCACGCTCGAGCAGCGGCTCGTCTGCGACGCGGACCGGGACTGCATTGTGCTCGAGTGGAAGCTGGATGGCGAAGCGGGGCTCGTGCCGTACGCGTTGCTGGCGCCGCATCTAGGCGGCACGGGTCACGACAACCACGCTGAAGTGGCCGACTACCGGGGCCGGCGCCTGTTGCTGGCACACCAGGGGCCGTTCGGACTGGCGCTGGCGGCCGTCGACGCCCGACAACAAAGCGTGATTGGCGCTGCCAGCGCCGGCTATTCCGGTACCACCGACGGCTGGCAGGACTTCGATCGGCACGGGCACATGAGCTGGCGGTTTCGCCGTGCCGGTCCCGGCAACGTCGCGCTGATGGCGGCCCTGCCGCGCACCGGTACGCTTGCGCTGGGCCTCTCGAGCAGCGCCGAGTCGGCCGCGACGCTGGCGCTGTCCTCGCTGAGCCGGCCATTCGAACAGGTGTGGCAGGACCAGATACAGCGCTGGCAGGCGTGGCATGCGGACTGCTCACTCCCGCACGGCATCTCCACGTTGCCCGCGGCGACGCGCTCGCAGCTGCGCACCAGCTCGATGGTGCTCAAGTGCCACGCGGACAGGACCTTCCGCGGTGCAATGGTGGCAAGCCTCAGTGTTCCCTGGGGAGAGCAGGCAGCGGATCGGCCCGGCTATCACCTCGTCTGGCCGCGCGACCTCGCGGAATGCGCCGGCGCGCTGCTAGCGCTCGGGGCGGTCGAGGAAGCCCGGGACATTCTCCGTTACCTCATCGCGACACAGCTCGAGGATGGCAGCTGGTTCCAGAACCAGTGGCTGGGTGGCAAACCCTACTGGCAGGGCGTGCAGCTCGACGAAGTCGCCTTCCCGGTACTGCTGGCCGGCACGCTGGCGGACTGCGATGCCCTGGACGGCATCGAGGTCGAGGACATGACCCGCCGCGCGCTGGGTTTCATTGCGCGCACCGGGCCGGCCAGCCCGCAGGATCGCTGGGAGGAGAACAGCGGACTCAACACCTTCACCCTGGCGGTGTGCATCGCCGCGCTGGTATCCGGCGCGCGTTTCCTGCCCTCCTCGCAGGAAGGTTTCGTGCTGGAACTGGCCGACTACTGGAACACCCGCCTCGATGACTGGACCACGGCGCGGGGTACGCCGCTGGACCTCCGCTTCGGCTTGCAGGGCCACTACCTGCGCACCACGCCATCGGCAGCGCTACTGGACGACAGCGTCCTCTCGCGCGTTGCGCCCATCAAGAACCGCGCCGCAGATCCGGGGCTGGCCGCCAGTGAGCAGGTCGGTGGCGACTTCCTGCAGCTGGTGCGCTACGGACTGCGCAGCGCGGACTCGCCGCTGGTGCGCGACAGCGTCTGCTTGCTGGATGGCCTCCTGAAAGCCGACCTGCCGGGCGGACCTGCCTGGTACCGCTACAGCGGCGACGGCTATGGCGAGCATGTCGATGGCTCGCCGTTCGACGGCACCGGACAGGGGCGTCCTTGGCCACTGCTGTGCGGCGAGCGCGGACATTTCGAAGTCGCGCGCGGCGCCGACGCCATGCCGTATCTGAGCGCCATGGGCGCCATGAGTGCCGGCGCCGGCATGCTGCCCGAGCAGGTCTGGGACGCGGACGACATTCCGGAGCGTGGACTCTACCGGGGCGGGCCGACCGGCTCGGCCATGCCCTTGGCCTGGGCGCACGCGGAGTTCATCAAGCTGGCCTGCTCGATCGTCGCTCGCCGGCCGGTGGACCGTCCGGAGCCACTCTGGTCGCGTTACCGCGGCCGGGCCCCTTCGGCCGACGTCTGGTTCTGGTCACCGCGCGCGCCAGTTCGAGCCCTTCCTGCACGAACGAGGCTCGCCGTGTGCCTCGACGCGGCGGACGAGATAAGCTGGGAAAGCGACGGCGTACGCGGCGCCACGCACACGCGCGACAGCGGGCTTGGCGTGCACGTGGCCATGCTGCCCGCCCCGACCGGCCCGCAACTGGCCTTCTCGTTTGCGAGCAGCCGCGGCACCAATCACGTCGTCAGCGTACAGGGCGGGTCATAGCGCAGCCTGTCGGAGTCGCTCGAGGAAAACAGCAACATGTCGACACATAGCCCCGCGCAGATAGCCTGCGCCATCTGCGGCAAGTGGTTCGCCCCGAGGCACGTCGTCTCCGCAGAACTGGTTCGCAAGGAAGTCGCTGCGCAGATCGTTCAGGCATTTCCGGATTGGTCCGCCGAGAAGTACATCTGCCGCGCCGACCTCACCGACTTCCGGGGCCGCTATGTGCATTCGCTGCTCGAATCGGAAAAGGGCGAGCTGTCAGCGCTCGAGCAGGAGGTCGTTCGGAGCCTGCGCGAGCATGAGGTGCTGTCGTCCGACATCGAGTCGGAGTTCGAGCAGCACTGGACGTTCGGCGAGCGGCTGGCCGACAAGATCGCGACCTTTGGCGGCAGCTGGGCGTTCCTGATCTGTTTCGGCATCTTTCTCGCAGCGTGGATCGCGGTCAACACCGTGGTCCTCGTCGCGCGCCCACTGGACCCCTATCCCTTCATCTTCCTGAACCTGATCCTGTCATGCATCGCAGCGATCCAGGCGCCGGTGATCATGATGAGCCAGAATCGCCAGGAGGCGAAGGACCGGGTTCGCTCGCAGCACGACTACCAGATCAACCTCAAGGCGGAACTGGAGATCCGGCACCTGCACGAGAAAGTCGACCACCTGCTGTCGCACCAGTGGGAGCGCCTGGTGCAGATCCAGGAACTCCAGCTCGAGTTGTTGTCAGACCTGGGCGCACGCAGGTGAGCTAGCGGCGCGAATTCGGCCGCTCGCCCGCGAGCCGCTGCAGTCTGCGGATCGCGCTTGCGCAGACCGGCAGGTAGAACGGCGCCCACGCGGGCACCGTGAAGATGACCTCACACCGGCTCCCGGCGACCGCTGTCACCTCATGCCCGGTCGCGGGAATGCCGCCGACCCGCCACTGCCAGTAGCGCCCGGGCGTCCAGTGGGTCACTTCGAAGGGCAGCCACACGCCGAAGACGGTCCGCACACGGCCGCGGGCCCCGGGACCGATCCGGCGCGACGCGCAGTCAACCGCGCTGACGCTCGGTCCCCAGCGTGGCCAGGCCTCGGTATCCGTCAGCAGATCCCACAAGATGGCGGGACTGGCGTCGATCAGCTGCCGGGTCGCGAGCATCGAGCCGGGCCTCAGCCTCCGCCGGTCAAGTAGCCCGGCACCATCAGCAGGGCGGCGGCGCTGGTTCCAAGCAGCTCGTCGCCGAAGGCCCCCTTGAGTCCATCGATCATGAACTGCACCGCGAGCGCCGCGAGCACCACGCCAGCCAGCCTGCTCACCACGTGGGCGCCGGTCACGCCCATTGCCCGGTTGACGATGGGTGTGAGCAGCATCAGCACCAGCGTGATGACGAGCACCGCCGCGATGACGCCCAGCAGCCCGGCCGTCATCACCGGGTCCGGCTTCAGCGTGCCGAAGGTGAGCAGCACCGTGGCGAGGGCGCCGGGACCGGCGATGAACGGGAAGGCGAGCGGGAACACGGAGATGTCGGCGCGCTGCTGGACCTCGGTTTTCTCCTCGGCGGTGATCTTGGTGCCCGACTCGCGCGCAAACACCATCTCGAGCGCGATCAGGAACAGCATCACGCCACCCGCGATGCGGAACGCATCGATGCTGATGCCCATCATGTCGATGAATGCGCCGCCGCCCAGGGCGAACAGCGCCAGCACGACGCCGGATACCGCCACCGCCTTGAAGGACATCTTGCGGCGATAGGCGTCGCTGGCGCCCTCGGTCAGGCCGGCGAACACGGGCACCAGCGTGATCGGCTCGACGACCACGAACAGCAGCACGAAGAACTTGAGGAGCTCTTCCATCATTCGTAGCTGGCCGGATCAACGTCCGCGCCGAGCATCAGGTAGCCCTGCACGACTTCCACCGGCACCGGGGTCAGCGACTGGCCGGCGCAGGGCCCATCGATGCAATAGCCCGTCGAGATCTCGAAAAGCGCCCCGTGCGAAGAGCACACGAGCAGCGAATGATCCGGCGTCAGGAACGCGTCCGGTCGCAGATTGAGGGGATGCCCCGCGTGCGGGCAGCGATTCTGGTAGGCGTACACCGCATCCCCCCGGCGCACCACGAACCCGCTCAGCGGCCAGGGCCCCTCGCCTATCCGGAAGCCGCGGCACGGCGACTCTGCCAGGTCGTCCAGCGCGCAGATGACCCGCTCGGTATCGATGAACTGCTTCAAGCGCGAATCCCTCAACCGCTGCGGCCTGCAGTACCGAGCGCCCTGTCTATCATGCCGCGGCGCATCATGAACCAGAACAGCAGGATGCCGGGCACCGCCAGCAGCGTGGTCAGCAGGTAGAAGTTCACGTAGCCCATCGCCTCGATCAGCCCGCCGGCGGTCGTGCCGGTCAGCAGCCGCCCGACCACGCTGGCGGCGGCCGAGATCAAGCGCGTACTGCGCGGCGGTGAACTGCAGGTTGCAGAGCGCCGAGAAGTAGGCGACCACGACCACGCCGCCATAGCCGCTCGCGAAGTTCTCGAAGCCGATGGCGCCGGCGAGCCCCAGGTTGCTGTGCCCGGCCGCGGCGAGCAGCGCGAAGCTCAGGTTCGAGACGCACATCAGCACCAGCGCGAACAGCACCGACCGCTTCAGGCCCAGGCGCGTGTAGATCACGCCGCCGACGAAGATGCCGATCAGGTAGGCCCAGAAGCCGAAAGCAACGTCGTAGATCGCGATCTCGTCGTTGGTGTAGCCGAGGTCGTTGAACAGCAGCCGGAAGGTCAGGTTGGCGAGCGTGTCGCCGATCTTGTGCACCAGGATGAACAGCAGCACCAGCCAGGCGCCGGTGCGCCGCATGAACTCGATGAACGGGCCGATGATCGATGCCCACACGGCGGCGACGCCGCGCTTCTCGCTCACCACGACGTGCCGCGCCGGCTCGCCGACGATCAGCCCGGTCAGCATCGCCGGCAGCGCGAACGCCGCGCAGGCGATATAGGCCGCCGCCCAGCCCATGCGCGCCGCCACGACCAGCGCCAGCGCGCCGGCCGCCGCCGAGCCGATGCGCCAGCCGTACTGGGACATGCCGGAGCCGACGCCGAGCTGGTAGGGCTTGAGAGTCTCGATGCGATAGGCGTCGATGACGATGTCGTAGGTGGCGCCGGCAACGCCGACCAGCAGCGCGGCCACGACGGTCGCCTGCAGGCTGGCCGAGGGATCGACCAGCGCCAGGTTGACGACCGCGGCGATCACGGCGGTGCCCGCCAGCAGCAGCCACGACACGCGCTGGCCGAGGCGGCCGAGCAGCGGGATGCGCACGCCGTCGACGATCCAGGCCCAGAAGACCTTCAGGTTGTAGACCAGGAACGCCAGCGTGAAGGCGGTGACGGTCTTCTTGTCGATGCCGTCCTGCGCCAGGCGCGTGGTCAGCGTGGCGCCGATCATCGCGTACGGAAAGCCGGAGGACACCCCGACGAAGAAGGCCGCCAGCGATTCCTTCTCGAGATAGGGCTTCAGCGAGGCCCAGACGCCACGACCTCCTGGTGCCGCTCCCGGCGAGGCGGCGGTCACAGGTCGTAGTCCATGATCAGCGGCGCGTGATCGGAGAAGCGCGGTCGTCTTGTAGATCCGCGCGCGCGTCGCGCGGCCCCTGAGCGACGGGCTGGCGATCTGGTAGTCGATGCGCCAGCCGACGTTCTTCGCCCAGGCCTGGCCACGGTTCGACCACCAGGTGTACTGGTCGGGTCGCTGATCCACCTCGCGAAACGCGTCGACGAAGCCGACCTCGTCGAACACCCGGTCGAGCCAGGCCCGCTCCTCGGGCAGGAAGCCGGAGTTCTTCTGGTTCGAGCGCCAGTTCCTCAGGTCGATCGGCCGGTGGGCGATGTTCACAGTCGCCGCACAGGATGTAGTCGCGCCGCCTGCGCTTGAGGCGCTGCAGGTACGGCAGGAAGACCTCGAGGAACCGGAACTTCGAGGCCTGCCGCTCCGGCCCGGACGATCCCGAGGGCAGGTAGAGCGAGACCACGGACAGCTCGCCGAAGCGCGCCTCGATGTAGCGCCCTTCGCGGTCGAATTCCTCGACGCCGAAGCCGCGAATGACGCGAGTCGGGCTCGCTGCTGCGAGTACACCGCGACGCCGCAGTAGCCCTTGCGCTCGGCGTCGAAGTAGTGGCGGTGGTAACCCGCCGGGCGAAAATCGCCGTGATCGAGCTGGTGCTCCTGCGCCTTGGTCTCCTGCAGGCAGACCACGTCGGCGCGCTGGCGCGGCAACCAGCGGAACAAGCCCTTGCGCGCCGCGGAGCGGATGCCGTTGCAGTTGAGGGTGACGATGCGCATGTCCGGCGCAATCATACGCAAGTGCCCGCGGAGGGGCGCCATGAAAGGTTACCAGCAGGAATTCATCGAGCTCGCGATGCGACAGCAGGTGCTGCGCTTCGGCGAGTTCACGCTGAAGTGCGGGCGCTCGAGCCCGTACTTCTTCAACGCCGGCCTGTTCAACACCGGCGGCGCGGTGGCCCTGCTGGGCCGCTGCTACGCCCGCAGCGATCGTCGACTCCGGGCTCGAGTTCGACATGCTGTTCGGGCCCGCCTACAAGGGCATCCCGCTGGTGACCGCAACGGCCGCAGCGCTGGCCGAGCACCACGGCCGCAGCCTGCCCTTCGCGTTCAACCGCAAGGAAGCCAAGGACCCATGGCGAGGGCGGCACATCATCGGCGCGCCGCTGGCCGGCCGGGTCCTGATCGTCGACGACGTGATCACCGCCGGGACGGCGATCCGCGAGTCCATCGACCTGATCCGCGCCGCCGGGGCGACCCCGGCGGGCGTCGCGCTGGCGCTGGATCGGCAGGAGCGCGGCCAGGGGCCCCTCTCGGCCGTCCAGGAGGTTCAGCAAACCTTCAGCATCCCGGTGTTACAAATCATCACGCTCGGCGACCTGATCGCCCACCTGGAGTCGTCCGGGATGACCAGGGAGCTGAGCGCGATGCGGGAGTACCGGTCCCGCTACGGTATTGACGCGAAAACGTGACGGCCCTTTTGTGGTGTCGGCTCATTGCAGGCACAATCGGGGCCCAGAGGTTCCCCAGATGATGCACCCCCTGTCGCGCCTGGCCACGTTGACCCTGCTCGCCTGCCTGGCGGGCACGGTCGCCTATGCCCAGAAGGCGGACGACAAGAAACTCTACAAGTGGGTGGACAAGAACGGCCAGGTTCACTACGGGGACCGCGTGCCGCCCGAGTACGCCGAACAGGATCGTGACGTCCTGAACAAGTACGGGGTGTCGGTCGGCCGTGAAGAGGGCGTCGAGACCCCGGCCGAGGCCGCCGCGCGGCTCGAGCGCGAGAAGGCCGAGAAAGCGGCGGCCGAAAAGGCACAGCGCGACCGGATGCTGCTGTTCACCTACCAGAGCGTCGAGGACATCGAGATGCTGCGCAAGCGGCGCCTGGACCTGATCGACTCGCAGATCGCCGTACGCCTGCAGCTGCTCAACAACCTGCAGGATCAGCGCGCCAAGCTGGTCAAGCAGAGCGAACGCTATGCGCCGCAGAACACCGACCCCGAGGCGCCACCCATGCCGGAGAACCTGGTCGCCGACCTGGCGCGGGTCGACTCCGACATCCGCACGCAGGAAGCGAACCTCACCAAGACCAACGCCGAGCGCAATCGGGTCGACGCGCAGTTCGACGCCGACGCGAAGCGCTTCGCCGAGCTGAAGCAGATCCGTCCGAGATAGCCGGCCGGTCGCGGCCAGCGTCCGCGCTAGCGCGTCCCCGAGCTCCCGAACCCGCCGGCACCGCGATCCGAGGCGTCGAAGGACGTCGACGACGTCGAGCTCAACCTGCACGACGGGCACGATCACCATCTGCGCGATGCGCTCGCCCGGCTCGATGGTGAACGGGTGATGGCCGCGATTCCAGGCCGACACCATGAGCTGGCCCTGGTAATCGGAATCGATCAGGCCGACCAGGTTGCCGAGCACGATGCCGTGCTTGTGGCCGAGGCCGGAGCGGGGCAACAGCACCGCCGCGAGACCGGGGTCGTCGAGGTGGATGGCGAGACCCGTCGGCACGAGGTGCATCTGCCCGGGCTCGAGCAGCAGCGGCGCGTCCAGGCAGGCCCGCAGGTCGAGCCCGGCCGATCCCGCCGGTGGCGTAGTGCGGCAGCGGGATGGTGTCGCCGATGCGCGGATCGAGTATCCGGACCTTGAGCCGGCGCACTGCTGGCTCGGGCATCAGCGCGCGGCTTCCATGGCGGTGGCCGGCGGATGGCGGTCCAGCGCCGCGGCAGCGATCCGGCTCACCAGCTGGCGGGCGAGCTCCAGCTTGCCGCAGGTGGCGAGTTGCTCCCGGCCGCCCGGCCACAACAGCAGCAGCGAGTTGTCGTCCTGGTCGAAGGCCATGCCCTCGCCCACCTGGTTGGCGGCGATCATGTCGAGCCGCTTGCGCTCGAGCTTCGCCAGCGCGTGCTGCTCGACCTTCTCGGTCTCGGCCGCGAAGCCGACCACGAACGGCCGCGCGCGGCAGCGCCGCGACCGACGCCAGGATGTCGGGCGCCCGGATCATTTCGAGCGTCATGCGCTCGTCGCACTTCTTGATCTTCTGCGCAGCCACCGCGACCGGCCGGTAGTCGGCGACCGCGGCGGCGCCGATGTAGATGTCGGCGTCGGCGATCTCCGCATGCACCGCCTCGTGCATCTGCGCGGCTGTCTCGACGCTCGATGCGGCGCACGCCCGGCGGGCGTCGGCAGGCCGACCGGGCCGGCCACCAGCACGACCTCGGCACCCGCCTCCGCGGCCGCCTGCGCGACCGCGAAGCCCATCTTGCCGGAGCTGCGATTGCTGATGAAGCGCACCGGGTCGATCGGCTCGCGCGTCGGGCCCGCCGTCACCACCACCTTGCGGCCGGCGAGCGGCCGCGGCCGGGCACAGGCTGTCCAGCACCAGCGCGGCCAGCTCCGCGGCTCCAGCATGCGCCCGGCGCCGGTCTCGCCGCAGGCCTGGTCGCCGCTGCCCGGGCCGTGCACGAAGACGCCGCGACTCCCGAGCAGCGCGACGTTCGCCTGGGTGGCCGCGTTCGCCCACATCAGCCGATTCATCGCCGGCGCCACGCGCAGCGGCGCATCGGTCGCCAGGCACAGCGTGGTCAGCAGGTCGTCGGCGCGCCCGTGCGTCAGACGCGCCAGGAACTCGGCGGTCGCCGGCGCGACCAGCACGGCATCGGCCCAGCGCGCCAGCTCGATGTGCCCCATCGCCGCCTCGGCGGCCTCGTCCCACAGCGAGTCGCGCACCGTCGCGACCGGACACCGCCTGGAAGGTCAGCGGCGTCACGAAGTGCTTGGCCGACTCGGTCATGACGACCTGCACCTCGGCGCCGCGCTCGCGCAGGCGACGCACCAGGTCGGGGCTCTTGTAGGCGGCGATGCCGCCGGTGACGCCGAGCAGGATGCGGGGCGGGCGGGCTTGAGTCATGGCCACATTATCGACGCCGCGGCCCGGAAGAACAGGGGGCCATGCCGCAAGGTTCTGCCCTCATGCCTTTCTCGGGGTTCCGGGCCGATTGCCGCAGCCGGCGGCGGCGTGTCGCGCGCGCAGACTCGAGCGCGGAGGCACCCATGCAGATTCGCGACTGGCCGGCGGGCGAGCGCCCGCGGGAACGACTGTTGACCCACGGGCCCGGCACCCTGTCGGAGGCCGAACTGCTGGCCGTCGTGCTGCGCCACGGCGGGCGCGGCGAGAGCGCGGTCGACCTCGCGCGGGCGCTGCTGGCCGACTTCGGCTCATTGCGCGCGCTGCTTGTCGGCCGACCGCCGCGAGGCCTGCCGACGCCGCGGCCTCGGGCCGGCCCGCTGGGCGGAGCTGCAGGCGGCACTGGAACTCGTGCGGCGCCACCATCTCGAGCGGCTGCGCCACGGCCCGTCGCTGACGAGCCCCCGCGCGGCGCGCGACTTCCTGGTGGCGCGGCTGCGCGACCGCGACCAGGAGGTGTTCTGCTGCCTGTTCCTCGACAGCCGCCACCGGCTGATCGCCTTCGAGGAGCTGTTCGACGGCACCATCGACGGCGCCAGCGTGCACCCGCGCGAGGTCGTCAAGCAGGCGCTGCGGCGCAACGCCAGCGCCGTGATCCTGGCGCACAATCATCCCTCGGGAGTCGCCGAGCCCAGCCAGGCCGACGAGATCATCACCGTCCGCCTGCGGGACGCGCTGGCGCTGGTCGACATCCGCGTGCTCGACCACCTGATCGTCGGCGACGGCACCTGCAGCTCGCTCGCCGAGCGCGGCGTACTGTGATCCGAGGCCAGGCCGCGCTCACAACATATTGTATTTATTGATTTTCCGGGTGATCGGCCACGCCGCGACCGGCTCTGTGTCAGGCCGCCGCGGGACACCCCGGCGCCGCGGCACGTTGTGCCCGGGCCGCCTTGCCCTGCAACGCATTGGCTGGTCTAATATGCGGCTCTTTCAAGGTCCCGGCCGGACGTCGGTCCGGGCGCCATCGCGGAGTGGTTGTCATGTCACGAGTCTGTCAGGTCACCGGCAAGCGCCCCACGACCGGCAACAAGGTGTCGCATTCGAACATCAAGAAGCGTCGTCGCTTCCTGCCGAACCTGCACAACCAGCGGTTCTGGGTGGAAGACGAGAAGCGCTGGGTGTCGCTGCGCGTTTCTTCAGCCGGCATGCGCACCATCGAGAAGAAGGGCATCGAAGTGGTGCTCGCCGAGTTGCGTGCCGCCGGACAGAAGGTCTGAGGGAGGACTGAGCCATGCGTGACAAGATCAAGCTCGTATCCAGCGCCGGCACCGGGCACTTCTACACGACCACCAAGAACAAGCGCCTGCACCCGGAGAAGATGGAGGTCAAGAAGTTCGACCCCGTCGTCCGCAAGCACGTTGCTTACAAGGAAGGCAAGATCAAGTAGGCGTCACTGGCGCGCTTGATCTTCAGAAAGGCCCGTCCAGCGACGGGCCTTTTTTGCTGGAGGGACCGTTGCCGGAACTCCCGGAAGTCGAGACCACCTGCCGCGGCATCGCGCCCTCACTGGTCGGGCACCGCATCGTCGCGGCGGTCGTGCGCGAACGGCGCCTGCGCTGGGCGCTGCCCCGGGATTTCGAGCGCTCGCTCGCCGGCCGCACGGTGCGCCGGGTTCGCCGTCGCGCGAAGTACATCCTGATCGACACCGACGGCGGCACGTTGATCGCGCACCTCGGCATGTCCGGCAGCCTGCGCGTGCTCACCGCCGACACGCCTAGCCCTCGCGCACGATCATGTCGACCTCGTCCTGGACTCCGGCCGGATCGTTCGCTTCAACGATCCCCGGCGTTTCGGCAGCCTGCACTGGGCGAGCGGCGATCCGGCCGCCCACCCGCTGCTGGCCGCCCTCGGCCCGGAACCGCTCGGCAGCGACTTCGACGGCGGAGTACCTGTGGCGACGCGCGCGTGGGCGCAGCCGTGGCGGTCAAGCTGTTCATCATGAACGCGCAGATCGTGGTGGGCGTCGGCAACATCTACGCCAGCGAGGCGCTGTTTCGCGCCGGCATCCGGCCGGGCACGCAGGCCCGGCGCGTAAGCCGCGCGCGGATGGAGGAGCTTGCTCGAGCGATCCGCGCAGTGCTGGGCGAGGCGATCGAGGTCGGCGGCACGACGCTGCGCGACTACGTGAACCCGGACGGCACGCCGGGCTACTTCCGCCAGCGGCTGTTCGTGTACGAACGCGCGGGCGAGCCATGCCGCCGCTGCCGCTCGCCGGTGCGCCACCTCGTGCAGGGCCAGCGCTCGACGTACTACTGCCCGACCTGCCAGCACTAAGCCGGGGACTGTCCCCCTGACGCGGCGCTGACGCGGGGACTGTCCCCGCAGGGGACTGTCCCCGTTGTGGCCCCGTTGTGCCACCCGTCGCGGCACCCCGCGGCACGGCTGAGCTACGCGGGTCTCTCTACTCCTGTAGAGCCTCTTGCTCGCTCCGCCGAGCCAAAGTCGCTCGCAAGAGGCCTACAGTCGTCCTCGACCCGCGGGGACTGGCACCGCAGTCTCAAGGCTCCCTGCGGCACGGCCGTGCCAGCGGTGCCTGTCCCCTCCGTATCGAGGCTCAACGAATCAGGCGCAAGCGCCGCAGGCGCGCGAAGACGACCGTTCAGCCGCAGCGCGGGAAGACCACGAGGTGGCGCGCCTCCATGCGCAGGCCCATCTCCGAGCCGACTTCGTGATTCTCGTGGCTCGGCACCATGGCGAGCACGGTGTCGCCGCTCGGCAAGGCCAGCGTGTAGAGGAACTGCTCGCCGCGGAAGCAGCGATCCCGGACCCGGGCGCGCAACGCGCTGGCCGAGTCTGCGACGACGTCATCAGGACGCAGCAGCAATTCCACCGGCGTCCCGACTGCGAGCGAGCTGGTGAGCTCGCCGCGCACCGGCCCGAGCTCCGTCTGCACACGCCCCTCGCCCGCCACGGTGCCAGCTATGAACGTTCCCTCACCGACGAAGTCCGCCACGAACCGCGACGCCGGCGCATGATAGATCTGCCAGGCGCTGTCCCACTGCTCCAGCCTGCCCGCACGCATCACGCCGATCCGGTCGGCCAGCGCGAAGGCCTCCTGCTGGTCATGGGTTACCAGCAAAGCGGTCGCGCCCTCCGCGCGCAAGGCGTTGCGCACATCGGCGGCGAGCCGGCGGCGCACGTCGGTATCGAGGTTGGAGAACGGCTCATCCATCAACACCAGCCGCGGGCGCGGCGCGAGGGCGCGCGCCAGCGCCACGCGCTGCTGCTGTCCGCCGGAGAGTTCGTCCGGGTACCGTGCCCCCTGGCGCGCGAGTCCGACCAGCCCGAGCAGCTCGCTGACGCGGGCATCGCGCTCGGCCCGCGACAGGGCGCCGAGCCCGAAGGCGATGTTGCCGGCGGCGGTGAGATGCGGGAACAACGCGAAGTCCTGGAACACCATGCCGATATGACGGCGCTCTGGCGGCACGACCTGCCCGTTGCCCACGAGCAATTCATCGCCGGCGCGGATCTCGCCGGCATCCGGCGTTTCGAAGCCCGCGATGCAACGCAGCGCGGTCGTCTTGCCGCAGCCGCTCGGGCCGAGCAGGCAGCCGATCTCGCCGGCCTCGAGCGCGAAGCTCAGCCCGTCGAGCGCCGGAATGCCGGGGAACGAGCGGGCAAGCCCGCTAACCTCGAGCCGCATGCTCGATCCTCCGCGTCAGCAACCACACCGGCAGGAGACCGGCCATGGCGATCACGATCGACGGCAGCGCGGCGCGCTGCCATTCACCCTCGGCGGTCATTTCGAACACGCGCACGGCCAGGGTGTCCCAGCCAAAGGGCCGCGCCATCAGGGTAATGGGCATTTCCTTCATCACGTCGACGAACACCAGCAGCAGCGCGGTGCCGAGACCGGCACGCAGCAGCGGCAGGTGCACCCGGCGCAGCACGTCGGCAGCCCCTGCGCCGAGACTGCGCGCGGCGTCTTCGAGACTGGGGCGGATCCGGGTCAGCGCTCCCTCGACAGGCCCGTGGGCCACGGCGAGAAAGCGGGCAACGTAGCCCATCAGCAAGGCGAGCACCGTGCCCTGCAACCACAGGCCGTCGTTGCCGAACAGCGCTGCACCGGCGTCATCGACCGCGGCGAGCGCGCTGACCACCCCGACGGCCAGCACCGCGCCCGGGCAATGCGTAGCCGAGGGTCGCCATGCGGGCAGCCGCCCGGGCCGGCACTCCAGGCGCGAGGCGCGTCGCGTAGGCGAGCACCAGCGCCAGCGCGGCGGCGCTGGCAGCGGCCATCATGGCCAGGGCGAGCGTCCGGCCGGCGTAGCCCCAGTAGCGCGGCCCCAGGTCCGAGGGCGCCACCTCGACCGCCCAGCCGGTCAGCACGGCGCCCGGCAGCAGGAAGCCGAGCGCCAGGGCGCCGGTCGCGGCGGCTACGGCAGCCGCCGCAGGCAGACCGGACAGTCGCAGGCGCGGCAGGCTGCGTGCCGACGCGTCCGCCGTGGCGTAGCGCGCGCGGCCGCGGACCAGGCGCTCGGCCGCGAGCATGGCGACGACGGCGCCGAGCAGCAGCATCGCCAGCAGCAAGGCCGTCTCGATGGAGAACAGGCCGTACCAGGACTTGTAGATGGCCGTGGTGAACGTGTCGTAGTTGAATACCGATACGGCGCCGAAGTCCGCCAGCGTCTCCATCGCCACCAGCGCGCCGCCCGCCGCGAGCCACGGCCGCGCCAGCGGCAAGCCCACCCGCCAGAAGCTCTGCCAGGGACCGAGGCCGAGCGAGCGGGCGGCTTCCAGCACCCGCCGGCCGTGGGTGAGGAAGGCGCCGCGGGCCAGCAGATACACGTACGGATACAGCGCCAGCGACAGCACGGCGACCACGCCGCCGGTCGAGCGGATCGGCGGCAGTGCAAAGCCGGCGCCGAACCAGTCGCGCAGGGTGCTGGGCACCGGTCCAGCGTAGTCGAGCGTCGCCACTGCGACGAAGGCGATCACGTAGGCGGGCATCGCCATCGGCAGCAGCAGCGCCCAGGCGAAGAACGCGCGTCCGGGGAACTCACAGGCCGTGGTGATCCACGCCAGGGCCGTGCCGATCACCAGCGACAGTGTCACGACGCCGGCCAGCAGGATGGCGGTGTTGGCGATGACGTCCGGCAGCACGTAGGCGCGCAGGTGCGCCCACAAGGCGGCATCCGCGGCCAGCGCACCGTGCGCGAGCGACGACAGCACGGCCAGCATCGGCAGCGCGACCAGCGCCGCGGCGCCGATCGCCATGCCCCTCGCCGTCACGCTCATGCTGTCGCAGCACCCGTGCGCGGAGGGTTCATTTCCAGGCGGCCCGGTCCATCAGCCGCACCGCCGCCGGCTGCAGCTCGCCGGCCTTGCCGACATTGACGACGTTCTGCCGGAACTCGCCCCAGGCGGCCACGACCGGCACGGCGGGCACCGCCGGATTGGCCGGATACTCGAAGTTCGCGCCGGCGAAGCGTGCCTGGATGTCCGGGGTGGCGAGCCACTCGAGGAACCGCGCTGCCTCGGCCGCATTGGGCGCGTGGCGGGTGATGCCGGCGCCGGAGATGTTCACGTGCACGCCGGCGCCCTGCTGGTCGGCCCAGAAAATGCCGACCGGCAGGTCGGGCTGTTCGCTCTGCAGCCGCCCGAGGTAATAGCTATTGACGATGCCGACGTCGCACTGGCCGGCAGCGATCGCCTTGATGAGCAGCGTGTCGTTGGAGAATGGCGCGGTGGCGAGGTTGGCCACCCAGCCGCGCACCACGTTCTCGGTGGCGCTTTCGCCCAGCTCGGCGATCAACACTGCGACCAGCGACTGGTTGTACACGTGCTTGCCGCTGCGCAGGCACAACCGCCCTTTCCAGGACGGATCGGCGAGCGCCGCGTAGGTCGAAAGCTCCTCCGGCCGGACCCGCTCCGTCGAGTAGACGATGGTGCGCGCCCGCACGGCCAGCCCGAACCAGTGCCCGGCCGGATCGCGCAGGTGCGCCGGAATGGCGGCCTCGAGTGACTCGGAGCGCAGGGTCCGCAGCAGCCCGGCCGACTGCGCACGCCACAGGTCCCCGGCATCCACCGTGATCAGCACGTCAGCCGGTGAGCGCCGGCCTTCCGCCCGCAGTCTCTGCACGAGCGGCGCGCCGTCATCGGTGACGAAGCGCACCTCGACGCCGCGCTCGCGGCCGTACTCGGAGAAGAGTTCCTCGACCAGCTGATACTTGCGCGCCGTGTAGACGACCAGTGAGTCGGACCCGGCCGCCGCGATCGGCACGGCAGCGAGAATCGTGGCGCAAAGGACCGGTAGCAGGGCCATGACCCTGCTGCTTGAGAGATTCGACATGAAAGCTCCGCCTCTAAATGCGAATGACTCTCATTATCGTGGGTATCCAGCGCCACGGCAAGGCCCGGTACGCCGCCCGGGGCTGCTCAGCTGGAGACTTCGATCCGGTTCCTGCCCGCCGCTTTGGCCCGGTACAAGGCCGCGTCGGCCTCGGCCAGCAGGCGGTCGGCCTGCGCCTTCAGGTCGGCCCCGGCTGCCGCCGGCCCGGTCGCAGCGATCCCGATCGACAGGGTTACCGGACGCGACAGGCCCGCCCCGAGGTCGACCGGCGTGGCCGTCACCGTGCGCTGGATGCGCTCGGCCAGGTGCTGCGCGTCGGCCAGCGCCGCACCCGGCAGCAGCACCGCGAACTCGTCGCCGCCAAAACGGGCCGCGGCGTCGCTGGCGCGGATCTGCGACTCGATCCGGACCGCCAGTTCACGAATGGCGGCGTCGCCGCCGAGATGGCCGCAGCTGTCGTTGAGTTCCTTGAAATTGTCGAGATCCATCATCAGCAGCGAGACCGTGTCGGCGGTGCGCTGCGCCCGCGCCAGTTCCTCGCGCAGGCGCGATGCCAGGTAGCGGCGGTTGTGCCAGCCGGTGAGGTAGTCGGTCATCCCGGCGCGCAGCAGCTGGGCACGGTTGCAGGTGTTCTCGAGGGCGAACGCCACGATGATGCCGAGATGAACCTGGAAGTCGGTTTCGTGGTGGCGGGTATAGCGCAGCGGGTCGTTGCTGCCGAGATTGAGCGTGCCGATGAGCTTCCCGGACCGGACCAGCGGCAGGATCGCGAGGCTGCCGAGGGCCGCGCTGCCCGGGAACAGCAAGCGGTGGTCCGGGCGCGAGTAGGGGCCGAGCCAGGGTCGCGCCAGGGTGCGCATCTGCGGCGCCAGCGACACGACGTGGTCGGTAAAGATCACCCCGGGGAAGCGGTCGGGAGCATGCCCGTCGCCGAGCAGCAGGTGACGGATGACGTGCTGCGGATCCTCGAGCGCCAGCGTTACCGCATCGAGGCCCCAGCTCCTCCCGAGGCCACCGACGACCAGGTCGAGCAGCTCGGGCAGTGTCGCGGCGCTCAGTACCTCGCGTTCCCGGTCCATCATCTTGCGAAAGATCTCCTCGTTGCGACGGGCCTCTTCCGCCATGGATCGCATCTGGCTGCGCAGCACCGCGGGGTCTTCGGTGCGCAGGTCGAGCGCATCGCGGGGCCGGTTGGTCATGCCGGGCGCGCCGCGGCGCGGTCCTCGAAGTAGCTGTGACCCTTGCGCATGAGCCGGGCGAAGCCGTCCGCGTCGCCGCCGCGGACGAGTTCGCGAATCTGCTGCACCGCCGCGCCCAGCGCCTCGATGGACTCCGCGCCGTATTCGTTCAGCGACTGGATCTCGAAGTACAGCGCCGGGCTCTCGGCGGCCACCCGGGTGGCGACGTCGAGTTGCGCGTCGAAGGTGGTGCTCGACAGCCGCGCCAGGCGCGGCGCCGCCTCGCCGCTGTCGGCCAGCGCAGTGAAGAACGCGATATTGACCGCGTGCGACAGCCCGAGCACGTAGGCCATCAGCCGATCGTGGTCGTCGAGCGTGGTGACGACCTGCTCCACCATGGTCGCCTCGAACAAGCCACGCGCCTCCGCCAGCGCCTCCGGCTGGCCGAGGTCGATGTGCAGCACGTGCCGACCCGAGAGCAGCTCGGTGTCCGGGCCGAACATCGGATGGATCGACGCCACCCTGACACCGCGGGCAACCAGCGCTTCGAGACCCGCTGCGCAGCGGTGTCTTGAGCGAGCCGATGTCGAACACCAGGCCGGCGGGACGGCGTTCGGCGAGCTCACCGAGCACGGCCGCCGTGGCGCCGAGCGGCGTGGCCACCACGATCAGGTCCTGGTCGAGCTCGAGCGCACGCCAGTCGTCCACGCGCGGAAATCCGCCGGCCGCCCCGGCCGGGTCCGCGACCTGAACCGCAAAGCCCTGCGAGGCGAGGAACTCCGCGAACCAGCGGCCCATCTTGCCGCTGCCGCCGATGACCAGCGCGGATCGGCCCGATGCCCCGCCCCTGCGCGGCGACCAGCGCCTGCTCCTGGGTGGTCAGCGAGGATCGGATGAGCAGCCGCAGCAGCTGTTCCGCGACCGCCGGTGAGACGCCGAGACGCCCGGCACTGGCGCGGGCGTTCAGCAGCACGTCGCGCTCCCGCGCGAAGTCCCGCGTCGGGTGTCCGGTGGAGCGCTTCACCCGGGCGATGTCCTGTGACAGGCGCTGCCGCTCCGCGACCAGCTCGAGCAGCTCGCCGTCGATCGAGGTCAGCCGTTCGCGCAGCGCCTTCAGATCCATGCGGGATGCCTATCGGGGCGTGGAGGATGCTCTATTTAGCCGCCCTGCCCGCCGCCTGCAAGCAGCCGGATCACGGATGCGGCAGGGACTCGAGGAAATCGCCGACCGCGATGTTGAATGCCCGCGGCGAATCGAGCTCCGAACGGTGCCGGCTGCCCGGGATCATCTCGACCCGCGCGCCCGGAATGCTGGCGGCCCACTCCCGCTTCTCGCCGATGCTCGTATAGTCGTGCTCGGCGCCAATCACCAGGGTCGGCGCCGCGATCTGGCCGAGCCGGTCGCGCGCGTCCCAGCGCACCAGCGAACGCAGGCTGGCGAGGTAGACCCAGCGGCTGGTGTGGCTTGCCCGCTCCAGCAGACGCCGGCGCAGACGCGCCTGGTGCGGCGCAGGAAACACCGCCTTCGCGAACATCCGCGCCACCCCGCCGACCCCGAGCGTCAGGGCGAGGAAGAACCTCGAGATGCCCATGTAGCGGCGCTGCCAGGTGCCGAGTTCGAAGCTCGGTGCCGTGTTCGCGAGCACCAGCCCGGCCACGCAGCCCGGACGGCTGATAGCCAGTTCCATGGCCACCGCTCCGCCCATGGACAACCCCACCACGTGCGCCCGGTCCACGCCGAGCGCCTGCAGCAGGGCGTCCGCGTCGCGCGCGTGCTGCTGGATGGTGAAGGGCTCCTGCCGGTCGCTGTCGCCAAAGCCTCGCAGATCGGGGGCGATCACCCGGTAGTGATGGGCGAACACCGGCACCTGCCGACGCCAGTCGTCGTGACTGCCACCCAGACCATGCAGCAACAGCAGCGGCGGCCCGCTGCCGGCGATCTGGCACACGATACCGATACCATTCACGGTGATGCGCTTGACGGTCGGGGCCTTCACAGGCGTCACGCTAGCCTGAACCGGCCTGCGGTGCACGCGAAGTGACGCGGCGCGGCCCGGGTGGGTAACATCGGGGCATGCGCCTGCTCGTACAAAAGCTCCCGGACCCGCTGCCGCTCGACCCGATGCCGCTGGCCTCGACCTGGCTCAGGCAGGCGTTCGACGAGCAGGTCCAGCCGAACCCGAACGCCATGGTGCTCGCCACGTCGGCCACCGACGGACGCCTGGCGGCGCGGGTCGTGCTGTGCAAGGAAATCGTGGTGGATGCCGGCTACCTGATCTTCTACACGAATTATGCGTCCCGCAAGGGGCGCGAACTCGATGCCTCGCCGCGCGCGGCCGCGGTGTTCCACTGGGACGACCTGCACCGGCAGCTGCGTGTCGAAGGTGTCGTGGTGCGCTCACCACCGAGCGAAAGCGACGACTACTTCGCCTCGCGCTCCTGGCGCAGCCGGCTCGGCGCCTGGGCCAGCCAGCAGAGCGAGCCGATCGCCTCACGCCAGGCGCTGGTCGCACAGCTGCAGCAGACCGCGCAACGCTTCGGCGCGCCGGATCCCGTGACCGCGCCAGCCGACGACCAGGAACCCGAGTTCCACGTCGGCCGGCCACCGCACTGGGGAGGCTTTCGACTGTGGGCGGATGCGATCGAATTGTGGGTCGAGGGCGAATACCGGCTGCACGACCGGGCGCGCTGGACGCGTGAGCTCGGCTCCGGGGACGGCGCGCATTTCACGCCTGGGCCGTGGCATCACCAGCGCCTGCAGCCATAGGCCTGCCCATGACCGAGCTCGAGCAGGCCCATGAGGTCACCTGCCCCTACTGCTGGGAAACCATCACCGTCTGGCTCGACCTGTCGGTCGGCTCGCAGTCCTATTACGAGGACTGCTCGGTCTGCTGCCGCCCGATCGTCATCGCCTACGAGTCCGAGCAGGGCGAGCTGAGCTCGCTGTCCGCGACCGCCACGGACTGAACCTGCCGATGCTCGCTTGCCTGAACCTCGACGTCGGCGTCTCCGGCCGCAGCCTGGTCTCGGCGATGTCGCTGCGCTGCGCGCCCGGCCGACTCGTCGCGGTCCTCGGCCGCAATGGCGCCGGCAAGACGCTCACCCTGCAGACGCTGGCCGGCCTGCGGCCGCCGGCCGCGGGCGAGGTGCTGCTCGACGAACGGCCGCTGGCAGGGTGGCCGCGCCTGGCCCTGGCGCGGCGCCTCGGCCTGCTGCTGCAGTCCGTCGAGGACCCCTTCCCGGTCACTGCGCTCGAAACCACCGTGATCGGACGCCATCCCCATCTTGGGTTCTGGCAGTGGGAAGGAGCCAGCGACTTCGAGCTCGCCCGCCGCGCCATGGCGGCCGTCGATCTCGCGGGCATCGAAGAGCGCCCGGTCGATTCGCTGTCCGGCGGTGAGCGGCGGCGGCTGGCGATCGCGACGCTGCTCGCCCAGGATCCGGGCGTCTGCCTGCTCGATGAGCCCACCAATCATCTCGATCCGCAGCACCAGGTCGCCGTCATGGAGTTGTTCCGCCGGCGCGCCGACGAGGGCGGCGTGGTGCTCGCCTGCCTGCACGACGCCACGCTCGCGGCGCGCTTTGCCGATGATGCGCTGCTGCTGTTCGGCGACGGCCGCTGGCGCTTCGGGCCGGTTGACGAGGTGCTGGCCACGGAGAGCCTGACGGACCTCTACCAGGCCCCGATTCACGAACTGCGCTGGCAGGAGCGCCGGGTGTTCGTGCAGGGCTGAACGCCTGGCGGGATCACGTCGCGGGCGCCGCTTGACAGGCGCAAAGGGCGACCCGATATTCGCGCATCCCTGTTCCGTATGCCGGGGGCCCAGGCTGATCCTGCCGGGTCGCCGCCGTACGCGCGCGCCCTGCATGCCATGGAGGCCCCTTGAGCCCAGCACCTGCCGCCCCGGATTCCCCCGTCACCCTGCGCGAGCGGGTCGCCGCCTTCATCGGCAGCCCGCGTATCGAACGGCTGATCGTGGTGCTGATCGCGATCAACGCGGTCACGCTCGGACTGGAGACGGTGCCGGCGGTCATGGCCGCGGTGGGCGGGCCGCTGCTGACCATCGATGCGGTCATCCTGTCCGTGTTCGTGCTGGAACTGGTGCTCAAGCTCTATGCGCAACGCATGCAGTTCTGGCGCAACCCCTGGAACATCTTCGACACGCTGGTCATCGGCATCGCGCTCGCCCCCGAGGCGGGGCCGCTGGCGGTGCTGCGCGCCCTGCGCGTGCTGAGACTGCTGCGCCTGGTTTCGGCGGTGCCGCGCATGCGATTCGTCGTCGAGTCGGTGATCGGCGCCATGCCGGCGCTCGGTTCAGTGGTGCTGTTGCTGCTGCTCTTCTTCTATGTTTTCGCAGTGATGGGCACGAAGCTGTTCGGCACCGGCTTCCCGCAGTGGTTCGCAACCCTGCCCGGCTCGATGTTCTCGCTGTTCCAGATCATGACGCTGGAGAGCTGGACCAGCATTGCGCGCCCTATCATGGCGGCTTACCCGTTCGCCTGGATCTACTTCCTGTCGTTCATCCTGGTGGCGACGTTCATGGTGCTGAACCTGTTCATCGCAACGATCGTCAATGCGATGCAGGCGCAGCACGACGCCGCGGTCGCCGCCGGCCGCGAGCCGGAGAACCCGACGACGCACGAGTTGCGCCTGATGCGCGAGGAAATCGCCGGCCTGCGGGCGGCACTCGACGCCCGGGCCGAGCGGCGCGACTGACCTAGGGGACTGTCCCCTCGCTGGACGTCCCGCGTGGGGACTGTCCCCGCAGGGGACTGTCCCCGTCGAGGCACCCTCACTGCCCCGCTGCGGCACCGACGTGGGGACTGTCCCCGTTGTGCCACCCATCGCGGCACCCCGCGGAACGCTCGCAGCTACGCGGGTCTCTCTACTCCTGTAGAGCCTCTTGCTCGCTCCGGAAGCCAAAAGTCGCTCGCAAGAGGCCTACAGTCGTCCTCGACCCGCGGGGACTGGCACCGCAGTCTCAAGGCTTCCTGCGGCACGGCCGTGCCAGCGGTGCCTGTCCCCTCCGTATCGAGGCTCAACGAATCAGGCGTAAGCGCCACAGGCGGGCGGAGACGACCACGCCTACGGGATCAGCCGCGTTTCACCGTGAAGCTGCCCGTCTTCAGGAAGGCGTACTCGGACTCGAGGATCTGCGCCCGGTCGCGGCCCGCGTGCTTGGCCGCATACAGCGCCTCGTCCGCCATCTGCACGAAGCCCTGCACGCTGCGCTCGGCCGACGGCTTGTTGAACGCCACACCGATGGAAACCGTCAGGGTCGGCCGCACGCTCGAGTCCTCGTGCACGATCTCCAGCTTGCGCACCGATTCGAGGATCGTCTGCGCCACGCTCGCCGCGTACTCGCGCGTGGTGTCGTACAGCACCACCAGGAACTCCTCGCCCCCATAGCGGCCGGCGAAGTCGAGCGGTCTTCGGCCAGCGCGCTCGATCGCCTTGGCCACCGCCTTCAGCGCCTTGTCGCCGGCCTGATGCCCGTAGCGGTCGTTGAAGGCCTTGAAGCAGTCGATGTCGACCAGCAGCAGCGCCATCGAGTGCTCTTCGCGCACCGCCTGCCGCCAGGTCCGCTCGAGGTGTTCGTCCAGCCGGCGGCGGTTGTAGGCCCCGGTCAGCCCGTCGCGGTCGGCCATTTCCGCCAGCAGCTGCGCCTCGAGCCAGCTGGTGCGACGGGCATTCTCAAGGCTGTAGGCCACGGTCGCGCCGACGAAATTGGCGAAGAACAGCACCAGGGCCTGATACGACACGACGTTTGCGGGAAGCTCGGCGACCGTCGCACCCATGACGAAGACGGTCAGTCCGATCAGATTCGTGCGCAGCGCTGCGACGAAGGACAGGCCGATGAGGTAATAGACGTAGATGTTGACGAGCACCAGGATGGGGAAAACCATCTGCAGCTCTTCGCCACGCGCACCCAGCACGCGCACCGTCAGGGCGATCACCAGCACGGGCGCCAGCAGGCCCGCTGCCTGCTGGTACCAGCGCCAAGCCCCCGGCACGAAGGTCGCGCCGAGGCAGGCGAGCAGGCAGGGCAGCACCACAGCGTAGGCGAGGATCGCCGACCGCCCCGGGTCGGACACCGGCACCAGCGTGCGATCCATCATCGTGAAGGCCACCAGCAGTGCCAGCGCCAGCAGCAGGTTGACGCGCAGCTGCAGCACGCCCTGTTCGAAGTGGCCCCGCCAGAAGGCCGACTCCAGTGCCGGTTCGAACCGCAGCCATGAGTAGCCGCGAGCGAGTTGCTCCGCGGCGGGAGAGCCCTGGACCGGTGCTGGTGGCGTTTCGGACATCAGACCGGCTGGCGCGCCTCCGTGTCAGGGTTTGGGTGTCGCCGCGCCTGCTGGACTGTGGCGGCGATTGCGCTCGTCGCGGACGCGGGTACGCCAGACCTCGAACGGGTCCCATCCGCGTGCGGGCCCGGCTCCTTCGATCGTGTCGTCATTGGCCGCCGCCGGCGCCAACTCGCGCCCGGCATCCCGGCTCGATCCGCTTCCCTTCTCCGGCTTCATCTTACTCGTCGTCCTGACATCGTCCATCCCGACGATCAATATGTTACGCCTGATCAATGAACGTATGTGAGGGATTCCATTACGGTTTTGTGCCGGACTCAGGTCTTGGCTTATGTCAAGAGCGCCGGGGCCTGCCGCCCGCGCCGGTCAGTCCGCAAACCAGCGCGCGACGAACTCGTCGAAGGACATCCGGTCAGCCGCCTCGATGCGCTGTTGCGCGAGCAGGGACTCGTCCGCCGCGGCGCGAAACACGTCCAGCTGCGCCTGGTTCGGCGGATAGAGGTCCAGGAAGTATTCCTTGTGCTGTCTCGACATGCGCAGGGCGAAATGAAAGAACGCCTCTTCATTGGTGCGCAGCTCGCGCAGCATCTGCGCGGACGGCGTCGTCTCGGGGTCGTCGATCTTTTCGCGCTCCTGCGCCAGCGCGGCGGAATAGGACCGCTGCGGATCGTCCTGGTCCAGCAGTTCGCAGATCCCCGACATCTCGTCGAGGATCTGCGACGCCCAGGCGGCCAGGCCGACCGGCCGGCCCTCCAGGTCGAGGCTCAGTCCCGGCTCCCGGCCACGCCGGGCAACGCGCACGTGGTTGGCGTCGAAGGCGGCCTCCACCGCATGGCCGACGCGCGGGCTGTCCTTCAGCACGCAGTACGCGGCGAAGGCCTCGAGGAACCGCATCTTGTTCTCGTTGACGCCGATCGGGTCGAACACGCCGACGTCGAGTGAGCGCATCTCGACATACTCCACCCCCGCGCGACCGAGCGCCCGGGTCGGCCGCTCGCCAGAGCGCGCCGTGCGCTTGGGCCGGATGAAGCTGTAGTACTCGTTCTCGATCTGCAGGACATTGGCGTTCAGCTGACGCCATTCGCCGTCCACCTTCACACCGAGCTTCTGGTAGTCCGGATTAGGGGTCGTGATCAGGCGCGACAGGTCCCTCACATAGTCGTCGAGCGAATTCATCGAAACCGCCGCGCCGGCCTGGTTCTTGTTGCGATAGCCGATGTCGCTCATGCGGAGAGTGGTGGCGAACGGCGCAAACAGCGAATTCCGGTCCAGCTCGCCGAGCTCGGGTGGCACGTCCCGGCCGGCAAAGAACGATTTGCACAGCGCGGGCGACGCGCCGTAGAGATACAGGATGATCCAGCCGTGCCGGCGATAGTTTCGCAGCAGCGCAAAGTACGCCTCGTCGATGAACGGCTGCCCGTCCACTTTGGCCTCGAAGGCATCATGCAGGACCGGCCACAGCCGGTCAGGAAACGAGTAGTTGAAGTGCACCCCGGAGATGGCCTGCATGACCCGTCCGTAGCGCAGGCCCAGGCCACGCCGATAAACGTGCTTCATCTGCCCGATGTTGGAGCTGCCGAATTCCGCGATCGGTATGCTCTGGTCGCCCTTCAGCGCGCAGGGCATGCTGGTGGCCCACAGCAGCTCGTCGCCGAGATGGCGATACACGAATTGATGCAGGTCGCAGAGGTACTGCACCAGCGCCCAGGTTTCGGTGAACGGCGGCGTGATCAGCTCGATCAGCGCCTCCGAATAGTCCATGGTGATGTGGTCGTTGGCGAGCGCCGAGCCGAGCGCCCTGGGATGTTTCGTCCCGGCAATCTGGCCCTGCGGCGTGACCCGCAGCGACTCCTTTTCCACGCCTTTGCGCCCGCCCTGCAGGACGTTGCGCTCGCCGGAATTGACGATCGCGGCAAGCCGGCGCTCGAAGATGCGATCGGTGCTGGAGCTGGGCATGCGGGGATCCGATCCGACCGGTCCGGTCTGGGCCGAGCATTCTAGGTCAAGCCACGCCCGCTTGCGCGCGGGCCGACTTCAGGGCAATTCCGCGGTCACCGAAATCTGCACCAGGAATCCCTCGTCGAGCAGGCGCTCCACCTGGACCCAGCTCGCCACCGGCAGCGAGCTCTCCGAGTAGTAGTCGAAGCGCATCGGCGCAAGCGCCAGCAGCTGGTTCATGTCGGTCGTGGCGATATCCTCGCGCACCACGTGCTCGAACGTAGCGCCGTAGGCCTCGAGCGTCCGGTCCAGGTTGGAGTAGACGGCTTCCAGCTGGGTCTTCATGTCGCCGGGCCCGACCAGGCGTCCCTCCGCATCCACGGGAAAGACGCTGGACACGTACAGCGTATGCCCCACCTTGACGGCCTGGGCATAGCCGAAGGTCTTCTCGAAGTCGTACAGGTGGAACTGCGAGCGCATGCGCATCTCGTCCGCCGGGGCGGTGTCCTGTTCGCATCCCCCCAGCAGGGCCGCCAGCAGCAGCGTCCACAGCATGCGTCCCATCGCTCGTCTCCCGTCCGGTCCGATCCCGCGATTGTGCGACGCCGGCCGCGGCCCGTCGACCGGCTTGGTCATACCCGCCGGCAAGGCTAAAGTGGAGGCCGCTCCGGCGACCCTTCAGCGTTGGTTCAGACGGAATGGATGAGCATTCGAATCATGCTTCGCATCGGCATCCTGCTGCTCGCACTGGCCGTCACGCCTGCCGCCCTGGCGGACTCGTTCCGCTGCGGCGTCAAGCTGGTGACGGACGGCGACCCCGCCGACAAGGTCGTGGCGCTGTGTGGCGAGCCGACCAGCATTGTCCGCACCGAGATCCTGCGCAGCCCCGTCATCTGGCGCCACGGGCGGCCCTATCGCCTGTCCGATGAGCTGGTGCCGGTCAGCGTGGAACACTGGACCTACAACCTCGGGCCCCAGAAACTGATGCGGCGGCTCCGCTTCGAGGACGGCATCCTGGTCGAAGTCGAAACACTCGGTCCCGGCTACCTGGCGCCGTGAGGCATGGCTGAAGCGCTGATACGGCCCATCGACGCGGCGGACGACGCCGCCGTCGCGGCCATCATCCGCGAGGTCATGCCGTCCTTCGGCGCCTGCGGCCCCGGTTTCGCGCTGAGCGACCCCGAGGTCGACTTCATGAGCCGGGCCTATTCCAGCGCGCGTTGTGCCTACTTCGTCGTCGAGCAGGAGGGCCGCGTCATCGGCGGCGCCGGCATCGCGCCGCTTTCAGGCGGCGACGCCGACACCTGTGAACTGCGCAAGATGTATTTCCTGCCCGTCGCGCGCGGCCGGGGCCTCGGCGAGCGCCTGCTGGGCATGTGCCTCGAGCGCGCGCGCAGCTTCGGCTACCGCCACTGCTACCTGGAGACGCTGAGCGGCATGGACGCGGCCATGCGACTCTACGAGCGCGCCGGCTTCCGGCGGATCGCCGCGCGTCGCGGCGACACGGGGCACTTCGGCTGCGACATCCAGTACGAGCTCGAGCTGTAGCCGTCAGGTCCCCGCCCGCCGCTGGCTGGCGATCCAGGCTTCGACCTGCCGCTCCAGGATCGTGAGCGGCACCTGGCCACTGTGCAGGATCGTGTCGTGGAAGCCGCGCAGGTCGAACCGGTCCCCCAGCTCGGTCATGGCGCGCTCGCGCATCCTGAGGATCTCGAGCATGCCGATCGTATAGGCGGTGGCCTGGCCGGGGTTGACGATGTAGCGCTCGGTCGCGCGCACGATGGAGCCTTCCGGCAGCGGCGTGTTGTCGAGGTGATAGCGAATGACCTGTTCGCGGGTCCAGCGCCTGGCGTGCACGCCGGTGTCCACGACCAGCCTGACCGCCCGCAGCAGCTCCAGGGTCAGCCTGCCGAAATCCGAGTACGGGTCTTCATAGAACCCGATCTCCTTCGGCAGCCGTTCGCTGTACAGCCCCCAGCCCTCGGAATAGGCCGTCACGCGTGCCGAAGCGGCGAAACCTCGGCAAGCGCCTGTTGCTCCAGGGCAATGGCGAGCTGCATGTGATGGCCGGGCACGCCCTCGTGGTACGCCAGCGCCGCCATCTCCGTCTTCGGCATGTCGCGCATCCGGTAGAGGTTGGCGTAGTACGTGCCCGGTCGTGAACCGTCCGCCGCGGGACGCTGGTAGAACGCCTTGCCGGCGGTCCTTTCGCGGAACGGCTCGACGGCGCGGACCACGAGGTCCGCCTTCGGCAGCGTATTGAACAGCTCCGGCAGGCGCGCGCGCATCTGGTCGATCAGGCGGGTCGCCTCGGCCAGGTAGGCGGCCCTGCCCTCCGGCGTCTCCGGATAGTAGAAGCGGTCATCCGTACGGATGAACTCGAAGAAATCCTGCAGGCTGCCGGCGAAGCCGACGCGCGCCATGATGGCGCGCATGTCCTCGTGGATCCGCGCCACCTCGCGCAGGCCGATATCGTGGATCTCGTCGGCGCTCAGCCGGGTCGTGGTGTAGCTCGCCAGCCGGTAGGCGTAGAACGCCTCGCCATGCGGCAACTTCCAGGCCCCGTCGTCGGTGCTGGCGCGCGTCTCCATTTCGCGGGCCCAGGCGATCACCTGCTGATAGGCGCTCTGCACCGGTCCGACGAGCGCCGCCACCGCCGCCGCGGTCAACTCGGCCTTGCGGGCCTCGGGCAGGTCGAGCGGCTCGAGCTTGGCCGTGAAGTCGGCGAGCAAGGGACTCGGTGCCGGGCCCGAGTCGAAGGGCTGCCCGGTGATGACGTTCTGCGCGCTCGAGGCGACGATCCGGGAAGACGAAGCGTGGCGGCAGGACGCCTCGCGCGGCGGCCGCGCGGCTGCGCACGAGCCCGGCGAGGAGGTAGTCACCGAGACGCTCCAGGCGCCTGACGTAGGCCTCGGCATCGCTCTCGTTGCGGACCAGGTGGCTGTTGACCAGGAACGCGGGCGCGCTGGACTGCAGTCCACGCCGGTGGTCGAACAGGTACTCATGATTGCGCCAGCGATAGCCTGCGATCCGCTGCTGCTGCAGGTACTCGAACAGGTCCCAGGACAGCTGTGTCTCCGCGTCGAGGCCGGCGCGGCCGATCGCGCGCAGTTCCGCCAGGTGCCGGCGCGCCAGGTCCCGTCGCGCCCGTTCGCCGGTCTCGGAGATGTCGTTCCACTCGTCGTAGCGGATCCGGTAGCCGAGTTGCGCCGCCCACATCGGGTCGAGCTCGAAAACCTCGTCCTGGGCGCGTTCGAACAAGGCGTTGGCGCGGACGTTCGCGTCTACCGGCACCGGCCGGCTCGGGGGTGGCGACGGGCTGGGCGGCACAGCCGGCCAGCAGCCCCAGCATGACGGCCGCGACAGCCGCGATCGGTCGCCGGGATCACTGCAGCAACCTCAGGCTGAAGGGATAACGGTAGGGCTTGCCGTCCACGACCTGCAGGCGTGGCGACCAGCACCAGCACGAAGTCGATGAGCACCAGCAGCGGCATCAGCACGAACCCGATCACGACCAGCATCAGCAGCGCGGCGACCGCCATGGCAATCAGCATGGTGATCTGGAAATTGAGCGATTCGCGACCCTGGTCGCGCACGAAGGGCATGTCGTCCTTCTTGAGGATCCAGACGATCAGCGGTCCAAGAACGCCGCCGATCGGCGGCAGGACCAGGATCAACAGCGCGGACAGGTGCGCGAAGGCAGCCCACTGCCGCTCTTCCTTGGGAATCTCGGCGGGCAGATCGGTCATCGGCGGTTCCTCGGAAGCGGGTCGAGCAAGGTAGCACCATCGTCGCTGCCTGCCAAAGCCGCGGCGCAGCATGGGGCCTGGACACGGGCCGGGGACGTCCGATCCGTCCGCCAAGACCTTTATACTCTCGCGCCATGAAGCTGCACCAGCTTCGCTACCTGGCCGCCGTCGTGCGACAACGGCCTGAACATCACCGCCGCCGCGCGCGCGCTGCACACGTCCCAGCCCGGGCGTCAGCAAGCAGATCAAGCTGCTCGAGGATGAACTCGGCTTCGAGGTGTTCGAGCGCGAGGGCCGCACCCTGACGCGCGTCACGCCCGCCGGCAGGCAGGTCGTCGAGCGCGCGCAACGCATCCTCGAGGAGACCGAGAACATCCGCCGGCTGTCGGCGGAGTTCCGCGACGAGAGCAAGGGCTCGCTGTCGATCGGCACGACGCACACGCAGGCGCGCTACGTGCTGCCGCTCGATCATCAAGCGCTTCCGCGCAGCGTATCCGGACGTCAAGCTGCACCTGCACCAGGGCACCGTCGGAGCAGATCGCCGACCTGGCCGAGCACGATCGCATCGACTTCGCCATCGCCACCGGCGCGCAGGAGCTGTTCCCGGGCCTTGCGCTGATGCCCTGCTACCGCTGGCATCGCGACATCGTCGTGCCCAGGGCGCATCCGCTGGCCAGCGTCGACGAAACCGTACGCTGAAGGAGCTCAGCCGTCATCCGCTGGTCACCTACGTCTTCAGCTTCTCGGGACGTCCTCGCTGCCCGAGCTGTTCGATCGCGCGGGCCTGCCACTCAATGTCGCGCTGACCGCGCGGGACGCGGACGTGATCAAGACCTACGTGCGGCTCGGACTGGGCGTCGGCATCGTCGCCTGCATGGCCGTCGACCGAGGAGGCGGACCCGGACCTGGTCGCGATCGACGGGTCGCAGCCTGTTTCCGGAGCACGTCACCTGGCTCGGCGTGCGCCGCGGCCGGCTGTTGCGCGGCTACATGTACGATTTCATGCGGTTGTTCGCGCCGCACCTGACCCGCAAGCTGGTCGACCAGGCGCTGCGCGCGCCGTCTCGCCGAGCGTGGCCAGCGATCTGTCCGAGCCGGTCCGCCTGCCGCGCTACTGATCTCCGGAGACTCATGCCATGCAGGATTTCGAGAAGCTCGGCGCGTTCTACCTCGGCCGCGAGTACGACCCGCAGACCGGCGACGCTCGGTCTCCGGAACCGCTGCTCTACGACTCGCAAGGACCTGACCACGCACGCGGTCTGCGTCGGCATGACCGGCAGCGGCAAGACCGGCCTGTGCATCTCGCTGCTCGAGGAGGCCGCGATCGACGGCATCCCGGCCCTCGTCATCGACCCCAAGGGCGACCTCGGCAACCTGCTGCTGACGTTCCCCGATCTCGCGCCCGGCGGATTTCCGGCCCTGGGTCGACCCGGCCGAGGCCGCGCGCAAGGGCATGCACGCCGACGAACTACGCGACCCGCACCGCCGAGACCTGGCAGAAGGGCCTGGCCGAGTGGGGCCAGGACGGCGAGCGCATCCGGCGCTTCCGCGACGCCGCCGACATCGCCGATCTACACGCCGGGCAGCGACGCCGGACTGCCGCTGTCGGTGCTGCAGTCGCTGCGCCCCGCCGGCCGGCGCGGCGGCGACCCCGCGGCGCGTGCAGGACCGCATCGCCGCCGTGCGTGTCCGGCCTGCTCGGCCTGCTCGGCGTGTCGGCCGATCCCGCTGCAGCAGCCGCGAGCACATCCTGCTGTCGAGCATCGTCGCCGCCTCCTGGGAAGCCGGGCAGGCGCTCGACCTCGCCGGGCTGATCGGCGCGATCCAGAAGCCGCCCTTCGACAAGGTCGGCGTGTTCGACCTCGAGACGTTCTATCCGGCCAAGGACCGGCTCGAGCTCGCCATGGCGCTCAACAACCTGCTCGCCTCGCCCGGCTTCGACAGCTGGCTGAGGGCGAGCCGCTCGACATGCAGCGCCTGCTGTACACGCGCGGAGGGCAAGCCGCGCATCTCGATCATCTCGATCGCGCATCTTCCGACGCGCGAGCGCATGTTCTTCGTGACGCTGCTGCTGAACGAGCTGGTCTCGCTGGATGCGCACCCAGCCGGGCACGTCCTCGCTGCGCGCCATCCTCTACATGGACGAGATCTTCGGCTACTTCCCGCCGACCGCGAAGCCACCGTCGAAGACTGCCGATGCTGACGCTGCTCAAGCAGGCGCGCGCCTTCGGCCTCGGCTGCGTGCTGGCGACGCAGAACCCGGTCGACCTCGACTACAAGGGGCTGTCGAACGCCGGCACCTGGTTCATCGGCCGACTGCAGACCGAGCGCGACAAGGTGCGCGTGCTCGACGGCCTGGAGAGCGCGCTGCCGGCGGCGGCTTCGACCGCGCCGACGCTGGAAAAGCTCATGTCCGGGCTCGCGCCAGCGCGTGTTCCTGATGCACAACGTGCACGACGACGCGCCGGTGCTGTTCCAGCACGCGCTGGGCGCTGTCCTATCTGCGCGGCCCGCTGACGCCTCGCCGGAGATCGCGCGGCTGATGGCAGCCGCGCAAGGCCGGTCTGCGTCGCAGCCGCCGCCGCCGTGACGGCAGCCCCGGCGCCTGCGGCGGCGCCCGCGGCCCCGGCGGCGCGCCCGGTCGTGCCCGCCGACGTCAAGGAGGTGTTCCTGGCCGCGACGCCGGGTACCGGTGCCACTGACCTACCGGCCCGCATCGCCACCACCGTGCGCCTGCACTACGTGCAGGCGCGCGCCGGACTCGACGCCTGGCGATCGATGGCGCTGGTCGCGCCGCTGGACGATGACGGCACGCCGTTGTGGGCGGAGGCACGCGAGGCCGCCGACCTCGCCGGTGGCTCGGACCCGCTCGACGGCGCGGCCTTCGCCGAACCGGCCGCCGCCGCGCTGCGGGCGCGGAGCTACGCGGACGCGCAGAAGTCATTGAAGGCCCATGTCTACCAGCACGGCACGATCGAAGTGCTGTGGTCCGCGGACCTCAAGCTCACCTCGAATCCCGGTGAAAGCGAGGGCGACTTCCGGGCACGCCTCGCCCACGCGCTGCACGAGCACCGCGACCAGGAAGTCGAAAGTTGCGCGAAAAGTACGCGGCCAAACTGCGCAGTGCGGAAGACAAGCTGCGCCGCGCCGAGGAGCGGGTCGAGCGCGAGCAGTCGCAGTACTCGCAGCGCAAGCTCGACACCGTCGTATCGATCGGCACCTCGGTGCTGGGCGCGATCTTCGGCCGCAGCCGCGTCGGCGGCGCGCGCCGGCACGGCCGCCCGCTCCGCAGGGCGGGTGTTCAGCGAGAAGGGCGACGTCGAGCGCGCCGGCGAGAGCCTCGAGCTGCTCACCCAGCGGCGCGATGAGCTCGCCCGCGAGATCGAGACGGAGGTCGCGGCCCTGCAGGCGACCCTGGACCCGGCGGCCGTCACCTTCGAGCGCATCAGCGTCGCGCCACGCAAGTCGGACATCGCAATCGGCGACGTGCTGCTGGCCTGGGAACCCTGGCGTCAGGGCGCCGACGGCTTTCCGCAGCCGGCGTGGCAGGCATGAACGACCGGATTCGGCAGGCGCTGCGCCGGACCGCGGTTGCAATCGTGGCGGCGGTCCTGGCGGCGTCGTGCGCCGGCAAATCGCCGCAGGGCGTCTACGGGGACTGGCGCGCGGTGCTTGACGATTCCTGGCGGGGACCTGCCGTTCGGCCTCGAGATCGAGCGCGAGCAGGACCAGGACATCGCGTGGCTGGTCAACGGGCCGGAGCGCGTCCGCGTCAGCGAGGTCAGCATCGACGGCGATCGGGTCTCGATGCAGATGCCGGGCTATCCGCACCGTCTCGAGGCGACACTCAGCGACGGCAGGCTGTCCGGTGAGGTCCTCTTCATGCGTCCCGGCGGCGAAACGCTGCGCGTGCGGCTGATCGCGGAGCGCGACAAGCCCTGGCGTTTCTTCCCCGACTCGCCGGGCCAAGCCAGCGATTTCAGCGGCCGCTGGGCGCTCGACTTCACCAATCCCGAAACCGGCCGACAGCGTTCCGCGATCGCGGTACTGAGCCAGCAGGACGGCGAGGTGAACGGCACCGTGCTGCGCAATAGCGGGGACGAGCGCTACCTGGCCGGCCAGGTGCGCGGCAACACGCTGATGCTGTCGCGCTTCGACGGCGGCAGTGCCATTCTCTATTTGGCCCGCATCGACGACGCCGGCGGGATCGAGGGTGAGTACCGTGGCGCGAGCGGCGCCTTCGATCGCTTCACCGGACGCCGCGACGCGACCGCAGAGCTCGAGGAAGAGGGCCTGATGTCGATCCGCGAGGATGGCGAGAAGCTTGCGTTCAGCTTCCCGGACCTGGACGGCAACCCGGTCTCCCTCGCCGACGAGCGCTTCCGCGACAAGGTCGTGATCGTCACCATCGGCGGCACCTGGTGCCCCAATTGTCACGACGAGGCGGTATTCCTGCGCGAGTTCCTCGCCGGGCGCCGCGAGCGCGGCCTCGAGGTGGTGCAGCTGATGTTCGAGTACACCGACGACCCGGCCGAGGCGCGCGCGCTGGCGCGCGGCTTCGCCAAGGAGTACCGGATCGACTATCCGGTACTGGTCGCCGGCAGCTACGGCGACGTGAGCAAGGCGCTGCCGATCATCGAGAAGTTCTATGCCTACCCGACCATGCTGGTGCTCGACCGGCAAGGCAACGTGGTGCATACGCACACCGGATTTTCCGGGCCCGCGACCGGCGAGGCCTATACCCGCTTTGCCGCCGAGTTCGGCGTGCTGATGGACGGACTGCTGGAGGAGAAGTAACGTCATGCCGTCGTTCGATGTCGTCTCGGAACTGGATCAGCATGAAGTCGCCAATGCGGTCGACCAGGCGAGCCGCGAGGTGCAGCAGCGTTTCGACTTCAAGGATTCGGGCGCGCAGTTCGAGCTGAAGGACTACACGATCACCCTCACTGCGAAAGTCGACTTCCAGCTCAAGCAGATGCTCGACATCCTGACGCTGAAGCTGGCCAAGCGCGGCATCGACACGGCCTGCATCGAAGCCAAGGATCCCGAGGTCACGCTCAACGTTGCGCGCCAGGTGGTGAACCTGCGCCACGGTATCGAGACGGAACTGGGCAAGAAGATCCAGCGGCAGATCAAGGACTCGAAGATCAAGGTGCAGGCTGCGATCCAGGGCGACCAGCTGCGCGTCACGGGCAAGAAGAAGGACGACCTGCAGGAGGCGATCGCGCTGCTGCGCAAGGCGGAGCTCGGGCTACCGCTGCAGTTCAAGAACTTCCGCGACTGAAGGCGCGCGCTGCGCGGCCGCCGCCACGACGGCGACCCGCCAACGTGCCCGGACTCAGAAGGTCGGTGAGGCCGGCGCGCCGCTCAGGACGAACAGGTCGTCCGGAAACTCGCCGCCCAGTTCGAAGTCCGTCCAGATCGCCTCGTTGGCCTTCACGCCGTCGTAGAACAGGCGCACTCGCCCCGGCTGCACCCAGCTCACCCCCGGCTTGGTGAAGAATTCCGAGTAACGGCGCTCGTGCCAGCCCTTGGCGGTGTCGAAGCCCACGTAGAGCGTCGCGAAGTCGCTTTGCCGGAAACCGAACAGCGTCTTGCCGCCCGACGGGTCGGTCAGCTCGACCAGGTACGCCGGCTGGCCGTCGATCAAGTCGTCCGGGCGCCGGACCTGGGTCCATCCGGGGTCGAGGGCGTTGCGGATCGCGCCGAAACCGAAGTTGTTGCCCCACATGGCGTTGGCGGACTGATCCGCCATGCGTCCGTCCTGGTTGTAGGTCGCCGCGCCGTCGAAGCTGATCAACATGGCGAGCTTGTCGCCGCGCCAGGCTTCGATGCGGACCTTGCCATTGGCGGCGTGCGCGTCGCGCTTCTCGTCGCCGAATACCCGCCACATGGCGTAACGGTCCCACAGCACCTCGCCGCCGTCGGACGAGCGGATGATGTTGTAGCCGGTGAGAAACAGGCTGCCGGGACGCGTGAAGGTCGTCCCGCCCGCCGCCTCGTGCGCGCGCGCCACAATCTCGGGACCGGTGAGGTCAGGATTGGCCTGCACGGCGGTGGGCATCGCGGCCCGCTCGACCGCCGGGGGTGGCCCAGCGAGCGCAACGGGTGCCCAGCAGGAAACCAGAAATGCCAATGGGAACAGTGCCTTCACTCGACGTACTCCCCCGCGGAAATGGCGGTCGGTGGCGGGGGATGGTGGATGGCGGATAGGGTGCCCGATTTCGGCGGGGACCGGGCGGGCGACGGCCCGCCCGCCTTGCTGGCCCCTTCGGAATGTACCTAAATACGAATGATTCTTATTTACATGTGTAACCAGTTCTCATAAAGTCCTCCCCGGATGTCGCATGCGCATCCGACACTCAGGGAGCGCTTCACGCCATGTCACGCACCTTTCCCAGCCGGTCGAGCCTGGCCGGCGCCGTCGCCACGATTCTCGGTCTCGCCGCCCCGCTCGCCACCGCCAGCGAAGACGCCGGCACACCGGCCACAACCTTCCCGGCAGGCCCCGACGCTGCCACCGCACAGGTCGCTGGGAACGGGGACTCATCCGCCGCTGGCCACGAGCGGCCACACGAGATGGACGTGGTCTACGTGTATGGAACGCGGGACTCATACCGCGAGGACGACTCCAGCTCGGTCACCCGCACAGCGACCCCGCTGGAGGACATTCCGCAATCGGTATTCGTGATCACGCGGGACGTGATCGACGACCAGGCGATGACCGGTCTCGCCGACCTGGTCCGCTTCGTCCCCGGCGTGACCATGGGTCAGGGCGAAGGCCACCGTGACGCGCCGGTCTTCCGCGGCAATATCACCACCTCCGACTTCTTCGTCGACGGCGTGCGCGACGACCTCCAGTACCTGCGCGACCTCTACAACGTCAGCCGGGTCGACGTGATCAAGGGTTCCTCGGCCATCGTCTTCGGACGTGGCACGGGCGGCGGCGCCTTCAACCGGGTCAGCAAGACGGCGAATGGCGACAGCGTGCGCGGACTCGAACTGAGCGTTGGCAGCTTCGGCCACGCCCGGCTCGCCGGCGACGTGGGCGGGGCGTTCAGCGACAGCGTTTCCGGCCGTCTCAATGCGGTGGTCGAGGAAAGTGAGACCTACCGCGATGACGTGGAGATTTCGCGGCGGGGCCTTGCGCCGACCTTGCGACTGGACCTCTCGGAGGCGACGCAGATCGACCTCTTTGCCGAGTACTTCTCCGATGAGCGGACCGTCGACCGGGGGGTACCGTCGCAGGACGGCCGTCCCTGGCCGGGCTCGGTGAAGACCTACTTCGGCAATCCGGACCTCTCGAACAGCGACATAGAAGTCGCGGTCCTGCGCGGCGTCGCCAGCCACAGGATCTCGGACGACGTCAGCTTCCGCGGCGTGCTGTCGTACGGCGACTATTCGAAGTTCTACGAGAACGTCTACCCCGGCGGGCCGGTCGATCCGGTCGCCGGGACCGTCCAGATCTCGTCCTACAACTCGGCCACGGACCGTCAGAACCTGCTCGCCCAGGCAGACCTGGTCTGGGAAGCGACGCTCGGCGGGATGAGCCACACGATTCTCTTCGGCATCGAGGCGGGCCGGCAGGAGAGCACGAACCGCCGCGTCAACACCGCCTCCGCGACCTTCAGCCTCGCCGACCGCGGCCGCAACTTCACGCCTGATTTCAACGTCGCGCCGGCGCAGGACAATCGCAACGACCTCGATCTCGTTGCGGTGCTGGTGCAGGACCAGATCGAGCTGACCGGGCAACTGCAGGCCGTGGTCGGCCTGCGTTGGGACAGCTTCGACCTGGTGTTCGACGACCGTCGTCCCGGCAGCACGGATTTTTCGCGCAAGGACGACTTCGTCTCGCCGCGGGCCGGGCTCGTCTGGGAGCCGGTGGAGGGTGTCTCACTCTATGGAGGCTGGAGCAAGGCCTATCTGCCGCAGTCGGGCGAGCAGTTCAGTTCACTGACCGCAAGTAGCGCCTCCCTGAAGCCCGAGGAGTTCGAGAACTCGGAGATCGGCCTGCGCTGGCAGCCCGGCGGCGGCCTGCTGGTCAGCGCGGCGCTGTACCGGATCGACCGGACCAATACCCGGGCCCCGGGTGCGGTGCCCGGCACCGTCGTGCTGACCGGTTCCCAGCGCTCCGAGGGCCTCGAGCTCGCCGTGCAGGGCGAGGTGCGCGAAGGCTGGAACGTGATCGGCGCCCTCGCCGTCCAGGAGTCGGAGATCACCTCCACGACCAGCGCAGCCCCGGCTGGCCGCAAGGCGGCGCTGGTGCCGGAGTTCAGCGCCTCGCTGTGGAACCGCGTGAGCCTGACCAACCGGCTCGCCGTCGCGCTCGGCGTGATCCACCAGGACGAGCAGTTCGCCTCGATCAGCAATGCCGTGGTCCTGCCGTCCTACACGCGGCTGGACGCGGCGCTGTTCTACCAGCTCACGGAGAGCCTCGACCTGCAGGTCAACATCGAGAACCTCACCGACGAGAGCTACTGGTACACAGCGCACAACGACAACAACATCACGCCCGGCTCGCCCACGGCGTTCCGCCTCGGCGTGTCCGCGCGCTTCTGACCGGATTGAAAAGGGGGGACATTCTCTATTTCCTCGGCTCGCCAAGCCGCCACAGGACGTTGCAGCAGAAATGGAGAATGTCCCCATTTCGGGAAATAGAGAATGTCCCCTATTCAGAGCCCCTGTCGGGCAAGCTTGCGCCTCATGAAAGCGATCTGCGTTTGCAGCGGCAGTTCCTTCGGACACAGGTCGTTGCAGGCGAGCAGCGACATGCAGCCGAACACGCCGTCGTCGTTGCCGATCAGCTCGTAGAAGTCGGCATCGGTGCGCAGGTCGCGGGGATCGAGCCGGAAGCGCGCCAGCTTGTTCAGCCCCACCGCGCCCACGAACGCCTCGCGCATGTGCGCCGTGCCGCAGGCAGCCACGCAGCAGCCGCACTCAATGCAGCGGTCCAGCTCGTAGACCTCGTCGGCGAGATCCGGCTCCATGCGCTCCTCGTGCAACCGCAGGTCGACCTCCTGCCCGGCGGTGTGCGCCCAGGCCTCGAGGCGCTCCGACATGTCGCGCATCCACTTGCCGGTGTTCACGGACAGGTCGCCGATCAGCTCGAACACGGGCAGCGGCGCGAGGCTGATGTCTTCGGGCAGCTCGGCAGTGAGCGTGCGGCAAGCGAGGCCCGGCCTGCCGTTGACCACCATGCCGCAGCTGCCGCAGACGCCCGCCCGGCAGACGAAATCGAACTGCAGCGACGGGTCGTGATGCTCGCGCAGCTCGGACAGGAGGATGAACAGCGTCATGCCTACGGCTTCTTCCACCTCGTAGGTCTGCACGCGCGCCCGGGTCTCCGGCTCCGCGGGGTTGTAGCGCAGGATGTGCACGCGCAGGCGGCGCGGGGTGGCAGTCTCGCTCATGACACCTTCTCCCCGAAGCGCTCGTTGCGTCCGCGAATGCTGGCGGGCAGCAGGTTCTCGTACGGCATCAACGCCTCCTGCACCGTGAAGCGATCGGACTGCGCCAGGCGCTCGCGGATCTCGCCGACCTGGGCGGCGCGGCGCTCGGTGTCGGGGTGCTCGATCTGGTTGCGGGCGCCGTAGCCGCGCCAGCCCGGCGGCAGTTCCATGCTCATGATGTCGAGCGGCTCATAGGCCAGCGCGGGCCGGTCCGCCGCGGGATCGGGCCAGGTCGCGAGCGTGCGCGACAGCCAGTCCTGGTCGTTGCGCTGCGGGAAGTCCGCACGGAAGTGCGCCCCGCGGCTCTCGGTGCGCGCCAGCGCCCCGCAGGCGACGGTCAGCGCGAGGCGCAGCATCTTCTGCGTGCGATACGCCGTCACCAGTTCCGGGTTCGCTCCCGGCGCGCGGCTGCCGACACCGATGTCCCGGCTGCGGCGGTGCAACTCGGTGAGCTCCTCCACCGCATTCGCCAGGTCCACGCCGTCGCGGAAAATGCCGACCTTGCTGGTCATGATCTCCTGCATCGCCACGCGTAGCGCGGAGGCATTCTCCTTGCCCCCACGGCACAGCGCGTCGAGGTAGGCGCGCTCGCGGTCCATGAACTCCTGCACCAGGCGGGTGGAGACCTCGAGATCCACACCCTGGCAGTAGTCCGCCACGAACTCGCCGACGATCATGCCGGCCACCACGGTCTCCGCCACCGAGTTGCCGCCGAGGCGGTTGAAGCCGTGCATGTCCCAGCAGGATGATTCGCCGGCCGCAAACAAGCCCGCCAACGACGGGTTCTCACCGGTGTGCCGGGTGCGCACGCCGCCCATGGTGTAGTGCTGCGCCGGACGCACCGGAATCCACTTGTCCGCCGGGTCGATGCCGAGGAAGTACCGGCAGATGTCCTTGACCTCGCGCAGGTTGCGCTCGATGTGCGCGCGGCCGAGCAGCGTGATGTCGAGCCACAGGTGCTCGCCGAAGCGCGACTTGACGCCGTGGCCCTTGCGGATGTGCTCCTCCATGCGCCGCGACACGACGTCGCGCGAAGCCAGTTCCTTCTTCTCGGGCTCGTAGTCGGGCATGAAGCGATTGCCGGCGACGTCGCGCAGCAGGCCGCCGTCGCCGCGGCAGCCCTCGGTCACCAGGATGCCGGCCGGGAAGATGCCGGTCGGATGAAACTGCACCGCCTCCATGTTGCCGAGCGCCGCGATGCCCGTATCGAGTGCGAGCGCGTGCCCGATGCCCTCGTTGATGACGGCGTTGGTGGTGACGCGATACAGGCGTCCGGCGCCACCGGTCGCGACGACCGTCGCTCGCGCCACGCAGGCGAACAGGTCGCCGGTCGCCAGGTCGCGGACGACCGCGCCATGGCAGCGCCGGCCATCGTGGATCAGCGAGAGCGCCTCGGTCCGCTCCAGCACGGGGATGCCGTCGGCGATCGCCTTGTCGCCCATCGCGAACAGCATCGCGTGCCCGGTGCCATCGGACGCATAGCAGGTGCGCCACTTCTTGGTGCCGCCGAAGTCGCGCTGCGCGATCAGGCCGTGCGCCTCGTCCTTCTCGGTGAGCGTGACCTTCTGGCCGTTGATGATCACCTCGCGATCGCCGCGCCGCACGCGGCTCCAGGGCACGCCCCAGGCGGCGAGCTCGCGAACGGCCTTGGGCGCCGTGTTGACGAACATCCGCACCACCTGCTGGTCGGCGCCCCAGTCGCTGCCGCGCACGGTGTCCTCGAAGTGGACGTCCTCGTTGTCGCCGTCGCCTTTCACCACGTTGCCGAGGCTCGCCTGCATGCCGCCCTGGGCGGCGACGGAATGCGAGCGCTTCGGCGGCACCAGCGACAACACCAGCGGATCGAAGCCGCGCCGCCGCACGCCGATCGCCACCCGCAGGCCCGCCAGGCCGCCACCGATGACCAGCACGTCCGAGTAGACGACCTTCATGGCGCAGGCTCCGCCGGCTGCTGAACCCAGCGCCGGCACGTAGCGTTCGCCGCGGGATCCCTCATGCTCCATGCCGATCTTCATGTACGCCGCCAGCGTCACCAGGCCGAGCACGATCAGAAAGGCGGTGATGCTCCATTTCACGGTGCGCAGCCGGCGGCGGCTCGCGGCCGGGTCCTTGCCCTCGAACACGCCCCATTTCACGGCGAGACGGTACAGCCCCACCCCACCGTGGATCTCGACCGCGAACAGCAGCACCAGGTAGAGGATCCAGAAGCGATCGTCCCAGACGCGGTCGCCGGAGGCGTACGGCCCGATGTCACCCGGGTGGGTCAGCATCCACCACAAGTGAGCGCTGGCCAGAAAGAACAGCGCGAAGCCGGTGATCACCTGCCAGTACCACAGCGTCGTGTCCTCGTGGCGCATGCCATGCATGTGGCGCCGGAACAGGCTGTACTGGCGGTAGTTGGCCGGAAACTTGCGCAGCGCCAGGCCGGCATGGGCGATGAACAGCACGAACACGGCCGCGACGATCACCGACACGATGCCTGGATAGGCGCGGCCGAAGAAGAAGTAGCCTTCGAAGAAACGCGTGATCGTCCACATCGCGTCCTTGCTGATGAGGATCGACGCCACGAACAGCATGTGGCCCCACATGAACAGCGCCAGCAGCAGGCCGGACACGCTCTGGGCGACGTCCAGCCGGGCAGGCCAGCGGCTGGAGCGGTCCCAGGCCCTGGTCGCGGCGTCGAGCGGCATCCTGGCGGCCATGGGCGGGATATCTCTCTTGCCTTGCACTGCGCAGGGCAACTCTGGCGGGTCACCCGCGGCAGGCAAATAGGGGATTCACGCGATCCGGGGGGTCGGGCGCGTCAGATCAGCTCCCGGACACGTCGCCGGAGCAGCGGCACGACCTCGGCCTCGAACCAGGCATTGCGCCTGAGCCATAGCCGGTTGCGGGGCGACGGGTGCGGCAGCGGCAGCAGTGCCGGCCCGAACTCGGCATGCGCGCGGACCGTCTCGGTGAGCGTCCGCTTGCACCGCTCGCCGAGATAGTAGGCCTGGGCGTACTGCCCGATCAGCAGCGTGAGCGCGATGCCGGGCATCCGGGCGAGCAACCGCGGATGCCAGGCCGGCGCGCATTCGGGCCTGGGCGGCGCGTCGCCACTGCCCTTGCGCCCCGGATAGCAGAAGCCGGTCGGTACGATGGCGATCCGCGTCTCGTCGTAGAACAGCTCTGGACCGATGCCGAGCCACTCCCGCAACCTGTCGCCGCTGGGGTCGTTCCAGGGAATGCCCGTCTCATGGACCTTCGTGCCGGGCGCCTGGCCGACGATCAGCAGACACGCGGTGGAACTCGCCCGCAGTATCGGCCGCGGCCCCAGTGGAAGATGCGCCTCGCACAGGCGGCAGGCCCGCACCTCGGCCAGCAGTTCATCCAGGGTCATGCCTGTATTCTAGTCATCGGCACAGCCCGGAGGATCCGATGCGCGCAGTCTTCCTCGATCTCGGTACCGTCAGCAATGGCGATCTGGACACCTCGGGCCTCGAGCGGGCGCTGCCGGGCCTGGTCATTCACCTGCAGACGCCGCAGCAGCAGGTGGCGGCAAGAATGGCCGGCTGCGAGGTGGTGCTGCTCAACAAGAGCCGGGTGACCCGCGACATGATGGCGGCCAATCCAGCGCTGAGGCTGATCGCGCTGACCGCCACGGGTGTCGACAACGTGGACGTGGCGGCCGCGCGCGAGCACGGCGTCGCCGTGGCCAACCTGCGCGACTACTGCACGCCCTCGGTGGTCCAGCACGTGTTCGCGCTGCTCCTCTCGCTCACTCACCGGGTGAGCGACTACCAGCGGTTCGCGGCCGGCGGCGAATGGGCGCGCTCCGGCCAGTTCTCCGTATTTCCCTTTCCCATCCGCGAGCTGGCCGGACGCACTTTCGGGATCGTCGGGCACGGCGCGCTGGGGCGCGCCACGGCGCGGGCCGCGGAGGCCTTCGGCATGACCGTGCGGATCGCCAATCGGCCGGGCGGCGAGCGCCAGCCTGGCCGGGTCGACCTCGCCGAACTGCTGCCACAGGCCGACGTACTCTCCCTGCACTGCCCGCTGACCCCGGCCACGCGCGGCCTGATCGGCGCAGGGCAACTGGCGCTGATGAAGCCCGATGCGGTGCTGATCAACACGGCACGCGGCGCGCTCATCGACGCCGCGGCGCTCGCCGACGCGCTGCGGGGCGGCCGTCTCGGCGGCGCCGGTATCGACGTGCTCGAGCAGGAGCCACCGGTCGACGGCAATCCCCTGCTCGAGCCAGGCATCCCGAACCTGATCGTGACGCCGCACGTCGCCTGGGCGGCGCGCGAGTCCCGCCAGCGCTGCCTGGATGAACTCGCCGCCAACGTCACCGCGTTTCTCGCCGGTGAGCGACGCAACCGGGTCGATTGAGGAGGGGTCTGACCCCGCTTTGGGGGTCTGACCCCTCGTCCTGCTGGCCTCAGAACTCCGCTGCCACGTTGATCCAGGCCGTCCGGCCGGGCTCGTTGACCCGCGTCGTCTGCTCGAAGCCCGACACCATCGATCCCGCCCGGCTGATGTGTTCGGCGTAGGCACGATCGAAGACGTTGTCGACTCCCGCGGTCATCCGGACGCCGTTGCCGAGACGGTACCCGCCGTTCAGCGACACCACGGCAAAGCCTGCCGTCGGCCCGATGTCCTGGCCCACGATGTTGCCCTGGTTGAGTGCGACGCGGTCCTGGCGCGCGACGCCACGGAGCAGCCCTCCGAACGACCAGCTGCTGCCCCGGTAGTCGAGCGCGAGGCGCGTTTCGAGCGGGGGCATCTGCCCCAGTGGCGTGTCGTCGCTGCGGTTGGTGCCCTGGACCCACGCCAGTGAGCCGCTCGCCCGCCAGCGTTGCGCGAAGGTGTAGCCGGCGTCGACTTCCCCGCCCCAGGTGCGTGCGTCGACATTGCGCGTCACCGTCATCGTGCGCATGCCCTTGCGGTAGCCTGACTCAATCAGGATGTAGTCGTCGACCTCGCTGGCGAAGGCCGAGACGGACAGCGTCACGGGCCCCGCGGCGTAGACAACGCCGGTATCGAGCTGCGTGGTCCGCTCCGGGCGCGTTCCGAACGGGCTCAGCGAGTCGACCGCTTCGCGGTTCTGCCCGATCAGCTCCCAGTAATCCGGGAAGCGCTCGACATAGCCGAGCCCTATGTAGGCGGTCGCATCCGACACGACGCGCTCGTAGCGCCCGAATCCGCTGACCAGCGTCGTGCTGCGCTCGGCGCCGGCCGTCGGGTTCGGCAACGTGCCCATCATGCCGAGTGCGATGACCGTGCGATCGTCGCGGGCCCACCAATGATCCGCCCGAGCGCCGGCGATCAGCCGATGGCCCCCGGGCGCGGCGCGGGTGACTTCCGCGAACACGCCGTAGTTCTCGAACTGCGCATCGTTCGTACGCGACAGACTGCGGTAGGGGCGCATGTCCTCGTTCATGGTGGAGCGCACGCGGTGCTCGTTGCGCTGGCCGTCGGCGCCGATGGTGGCCGTGTACGGGCCCTCGCCCGCCAGCTCGAGCGCAACCCGCGCCCCCTCGGTCAGCCGGTCCGGGTTCGAAACGGAACGCCCCGGCATCATGGCCGTCGGCGTGAAGTCGCGCAGGCTGAAGTTGTCCATGACGTGATCGACGTAGTTGCGATAGACCAGGCCCTCGACCCGTCGCACCGTCCCGCCGACGTCGGTGACGGCGAAACGCAGGGACAGGTTCTCCCGGTCGAACAACACGCCGTCCATGGCGCGATCGGCGTACGCCGCCTCGCCGTCGCTGCGTGCACCGCTCACCTCCATCCAGCTCGAGTCGGTCGGCCGCCAGCCGAGCGCCATATTCGCGCTCCAGCGCTGGTAGGCCGAGTGCACTTCATTGCCCGCGCCGTCGGTATAGTCCGACGACTCGGCGCGCGTGCCGATGGCGCGTCCGTAGAAGCGCGGCCCACCCACGGTGACGTCGCCGACGAGGTCGGTGCGGCCGAAGCTGGCCCCGGTCAGGCTACCCGTCGCCGTGACACCGGTCGTGTCGAGCCGCGGCGGTTCGCGGTCGAAGCGGACGGTGGCGGCAGAATTGCCGGGCCCGTTGACCACGGACTGGGGACCCTTCACGACGAGGATGCGGTCGTAGCTGGCCGGAAAAACGTAAGCAGTCGGCGGATCCATGCGCATGCCGCAGCCGCCGAGGACGGATTCACCGTCCAGCAGCATGTTGACGCGCGACGCCGCCATACCGCGAAACAGCGGGTCACCGTCGGTGCCACCCTTGCGGATGACCGAGAAGCCCGGAATCGTCTTGAGGTAGTCGGCGCCGTCGTGCGCCGGCAGCGGCTGACGCGGCAGACGCGGATCGGTGTCGACCACGAGCGGCGCGGTCATGCGCGCTGCGGTCACGACGATTTCCTGCTCGAGCGTGTCGGGGGCGTCGGCGCCCGCCGCCGCGACGGCAAGCGCGCCGCCGACGGCGGTAGCGATGAGGGCGGCGCGATGTCGCGCACGCCCGTTGGGTCGGGAATCCATTCGTTGTCTCCTGATCTGCGGACTCTGGGCCCGCAGGCTGGTCGCCGGGGCTTCCCCGGCAGTTTTTCTAGCGCTTGGCGATCAGGCAGCTTGCGGTGGGGCGCGTGCGCCCGGACGGCGCAGCGGATCGAGGTACTCGACGGTCAGGTCTGACTGGTCTGGCGTCAGCCGGACGGCCGGCGCGCTCGCGGGCAGCGCAACGGGCGCCGGGGGCGGAGCGCTGGTGGCGCTCGCGGCATAGGGACACGGCTCGTGCGAGCGCGGGCGCTCGGGGAGCGGGTGCCCGTCATCGGAGTAATGAACGACGATCTGATGGCTCGCGACACCGGAGCAGAACTCGACGGTGAGCGCACCCGTGGCCGACTGTCCGGGCATGAAGCCGGCCGGGATGAGTGCTCGCGCCAGCATCGCCGGCAGCACCCAGGCGATGAGGAGTTCACGAGCGGAGCGATGGCGAAGTCGGTTTATCACGTGATCCACGATGCCGGGCAGCGAAACCGGCGGCAAGTAGCAGATGACGGTACGACGCCGGGCGGGAAACCCGGTATAACGCCGGCCAGCGCTCGTCTCAACGCCAATAGTGACGATTGTTTATTTATTGACACTGTGTCAACACCGGCTTATGATCCCGCCCATGTCATATCTCGCCGAACGCCGGGAAGAAGAGAAAGAGCGACGCCGCGTCGAGATCATCGAAGCGGCCGAGCAGCTGTACGCCGAGAAGGGCTGGGAAGCGGTGACCATGGACCAGGTGGCCCGCACCGCCCGCCTGTCGCGCGCGCTGCTGTACGTGTACTTCAAGGACAAGGAAGACCTGCTGTTCGCCATCACCGAGCGGGCGCTCGAGGAGCTGCGTCGGCGTTTCGAGGAAGCCGCCGCCGGACACGAGCTGGGTATCGACCAGGTCAGCGCCATTGGTCGCGCCTACGTGCTCTTTCAGCAGGAAAGGCCATTCCAGTTCGACGCCTGCAGCCGCTATCACGCCCACCAGACCCACGCCGGGGCGCCCAACGAGGTCGCCTGCAACGTCGGCGGCGACGCGGTCATGGCGGTCATGGTCGGGACGCTCCAGCGAGGCGTGGCCGACGGTTCGATCCGCCCTGACATCGGCGACCCGCTGCGCATCTGCGTAATGCTCTGGGCGTTCACCCACGGGCTCATCCAGATCGCCATCAACAAGTCGCAGGAAATCGCCCGCCACGGCATCGAGATGGGCGGGCTGCTCGAGGAAGGCCAGGCGATGCTGCGCTACATGCTCGCGCCGCGCCCGTCGGCCTGACATTTTTTTGACTTGGAATTGACACATGTCCAGCGTTTCAACAAGCGCCATCCCCAAGCCCGGAAATGGTGACATTCTCTATTTTGCAGGTGCCATTCTCTATTTTCTGCTGGCGGCGCCAGGGTTGGCGGCAGACATCGTCCCGGCCGATACGCCCACGACGCTGGACGATGCGGTAACGACACTGGTCGCGGAGGCCGAGCAGGCGAACCTGCAGCTGGCCGGCGCCCAGGCGGGCGTGGCGCAGCGCCTGGCGGTGCTCGACCAGGCTCGCGCCCGGTTCCTGCCGACCCTCGACCTCGACCTGCGCTACAGCGTGGCCGATGGCGGGCGGCAGATCGACATACCGGTCGGCGACCTGGTGAACCCGGCCTACCAGGCCTTGAACGTGCTGCTGGCCGAAAGCGGCCGCCCGGCGCCCTTTACGCCCATCGCCAATGAGTCGATCTCGCTCCTGCGCGAGCGCGAGCAGGAAAGCGTGCTGCGCTTGACGCAGCCGCTGTACGACGCTCGCCTCCCCGCCGCGGCGCGCGCCGCCGGCTCGGACTACGACGCGGCCCGCTTTGGACTCGAGGCGCTGCGCGTGCGTGTCGGGCGCGACGTGCGCCAGGCTTACTACCGCTGGCTCGCGTCCAGGGAGTCGATCGCGATCCTCGAGGCAACGCTCGAGGCCGCGCGGGAGAATCAACGCGTCAACGAGAGTCTGTATCGCAACGGCAAGGTCACGCGCGATGCGGAGCTGCGCGCCGAGGCCGATGCGCTGGAGATCGAGCAGCAACTGACGGCAGCCTCAGGCAACGAGCGCATCGCGCGCAACTACGTCAACCTGCTGCGCAATGTCGAGCTCGAGTCGCCGCTGCCGCTCGCCGCCGTGACGGACGCCGACGTCGTCCGCGCGCGCGACCGCCTCGTGCGTCTCGCCGGCCCGCGGGCACGCGATCCCGGCAGGTTGCAGCAGGCCGCCGTCGACCAGCGCAGTGAGCTCAGGCAGCTCGATGCGGGGCTCGACGCGGCGGAAGCCGCCCAGGACCTCGCGCGCGCCGCCTTCAAGCCGCAGCTCGCCTTCGCCGTCGACGCCGGCATCCAGGGCGAGGACTACGGCTTCACGCAGGACGATCGCTTCGTGCTGGCCTCGGTGGTGCTGCGCTTCAATTTCTTCCGCGGCGGCGCGGACCGGGCAGCCGTCCGCCAGGCCAGCGCGCAACGTGACGAACTGCGCGCGGCGCGCGCGCTCGCCGAGCAGCAGATCCGCCTCGAGGTGCTGGAGTCGGTCAAGGACTTCGACGTGGCCGAGGCTACGCTCCTCACCGCGGCGAAGCGGGTGGATGCCGCAGCCGGCGCCTTCGAGATCGCGCGGCGCAAGCGCGACCTCGGGCAGCTGGCGCCGGTCGAGTTCATCGACGCGCGCCGCGCCCTGAGCAGTGCCCAGCTGGGACAACAGGTGAATCGCTTCCAGGCCCTGTCTGCACTGGCCGCGGTCGAGTATGCGATCGGCGGCAACCTGGACACGGCACAACCCACGGACGACGGACCATGACATCAACGCTACGTATCTCGCCGCTACTCGCCCTCGCCGCAACAGGTCTGCTCGCGGCATGCGGCAGCGATGCGCCACCCGACGCCGACACCGCTCGCACCCCGGTGCGGATCGCGGCGGTCGAGCCGGCGGCCATGGAGTCGAGCTTCCGCACCGTCGGCACGCTGCAGCCAGCCGATGACGTGCGCCTGTCGTTCAAGACCGGCGGCATCATCGCCTCCATCAGCGTCGAGCAGGGCGCGCCGGTACGCGCCGGACAACAGCTTGCCGCCCTCGCCCAGCAGGAAGTAGCCGCGAACGTGACCCAGGCGCGCGCGCTGGCGGACAAGGCCGAGCGCGATCTGGAGCGCGGCAAGGCGCTGTTTGCCGACGAGGTCGCCACCCGCGAGCAGCTCGAGGACCTGAGCCACCGCGAGCGAAGTGGCCAATGCCGGCCTGCGCGCCGCCGAGTTCAACGCACGCTTCTCGCGCATCACCGCGCCGGCGGACGGCATCGTGCTGCGCCGCCTCGCCGAGCCCGACGAGCTGGTCGCCGCCGGCCAGCCGGTGCTGGTGATCGGCGTCACCCGCGGCGGCTGGATCGTCAGCGCGTCGTTGTCTGACAGAGACATCGTGCGCACCAGCGTCGGCGACACCGCGACAGTCACCTTCGACGCATATCCCGGCAAGGCCTTTCCGGCGACCGTGACGGAACTCGCTTCCGCGGCCGACCCGCGCAACGGGACCTACGAGATGAAGCTCACCGTCGATCCGGCCGGCGAGCGGTTCGTGCAGGGACTGGTCGCCAAGGTCGAGATGACCCACGCTTCGGGCGACGCCCGGCACGTCATTCCCGTGCAGTCGCTGCTCGAAGCCGACGGATCCCGCGCAACCGTCTACGTCGTCGCCCGGCGCGACGACGGCGAGGTCGCGCAACGGGTCGACGTCAGGCTGGGGCGCATGTCGGGCGAGCGCGTCGAGATCCTGGAGGGACTCGACGGCACCGAGCGCGTCGTCACCGAGGGCGCGTCCTACCTGCGTGACGGCCAGGCCGTGCGCATCATCGCCGGCAGCTGAGGCACCCCGTCATGACGCTGTGGGAATTCGCGGTCAAGCGCTGGCAGTTCACGCTGGTGCTGTTCACGCTGCTGATCGCCACCGGCATCACGGCGCTCAACACCATCCCCCGCTCGGAGGATCCTTCCCTGACCTTCCCCGGGTCCTTCCTGGTCATCACCTACCCCGGTGCCGACCCCGAGGACATGGAACAGCTGGTGGTCGATCCGATCGAGGACGCCATCGCCGAGCTTGACGACGTCAAGAAGATCGAGAGCTCGGCCATGGATGGCCTGGCCACCATCCAGGTCGAGTTCACCTGGGGCGTCGACCCGGACCGCAAGTACGACGAGGTGCTGCGCGAGGTGAACAGGCTCCGTCCGTCTCTGCCTGCCGAGATCCTCGACATCGACGTGCGCCAGTTCAAGCCGAGTCTGGTCAACATCGTGCAGCTGGCGCTGGTCAGCGAGACCGCCGACTGGCGCACCTGGAGAAGCTGGCCAGGTCGCTAGAGGACCGCATCGAGACCGTGCCGGGAATCCGGCGCGCCGACCGCTGGGCCTACCCGAAGCCGGAAGTGCGAGTCGCCGTCGACCTCGAGCGCCTGTCCGCGGCGGGCGTCACGCTCGGCCAGGTGATGGAAGCCATCAAGAGCGAGAACGCCAGCATTCCCGGCGGAGCGGTCGACGCCGGGCTGCGCCGCTTCAATCTCAAGACTTCGGGCCGCTACGCCTCGCTCGAGGAAATCGCCGACACGGTCATCAGCGCGCGCGACGGCCGCCCGGTGAAGGTCCGCGACATCGCCGCGGTCAGCTGGAGTACGGAGGAGGAACGCTATCTCGGGCGCTTCAACGGCGAGCGCGCGGCGTTCGTCACCGCCAACATGAAGGACGACCAGAACGTCTTCGCCGTGCGTGACGCGGTCTACGCCCAGCTCGACGAGTTCGAGCGCAGCCTGCCGGACGGCGTCCGGCTGGAGCGCGGCTTCGACCAGTCGCGCAACGTGGACCGGCGCCTGTCGCGCCTGCAGTTCGACTTCTCACTGGCCATCAGCCTGGTCATCCTGACGCTGCTGCCGCTCGGTCTGCGGGCCGCCGGCATCGTGATGATTTCCATCCCGCTGTCGCTCGCCATCGGGCTGGCGATGCTCTATTTCACCGGCTTCTCACTCAACCAGCTTTCGATCGCGGGCTTCGTGGTGGCGCTGGGCCTGCTGGTGGACGACTCGATCGTGGTCGTGGAGAACATCGCGCGGCACATCCGCGAGGGCATGCCCAGGCGCCAGGCCGCCATCGCCGCGACCGACCAGATCTGGCTGGCGGTACTCGGCAGCACGGCCACGCTGATCCTGGCCTTCCTGCCGCTGCTGTTCCTGCCTGAAGGCTCGGGCGAGTTCGTCCGCTCGCTGCCGGCCGCGGTGCTCTACACGATCCTGGCGTCGCTGTTCGTCGCCCTGACCATCATTCCCTTCCTCGGCAGCCGGCTGCTGCGCGGCGAGAAGAAGCCGCTGCCGCGCCAGCCGTGGCTGGCGAGGTTCGTGCTGGCGGGCCGCAGCGCCATCGACCGTTCCGACGAGATCGCCGATCGCATTCTGTCCGGTGTGATGCGGACCATTCATGCCGTATACGGCCCGGCACTGCGCCGCGCGCTGGCGGCGCCGAAGCTGACGCTGCTGGCCGCCCTCGGCGTGGTACTCGCCGCTTTCGCGCTGGTGCCGCTGATCGGCTTCAGCCTGTTCCCGACCGCCGACATCCCGCAGTTCCGCGTGCGTATCGAGGCGCCGGATGGCGCGAGCCTTGCCGAGACCGACCGCGCGCTGCGTTTCGTCGAGGAAGAACTGGCACGCCGCCCAGAGGTCAAGCACTGGTTCGCCAACCTCGGTCACGACAACCCGCGCATCTACTACAACGTCATCTCGACTGGCGTGTCCGCCAACGTGGCCGAGGTTTTCGCCGAGGTGCAGCAGTACGAGCCGGAGAAGACCAACCGCATGCTCGACGAACTGCGCGCGAAGTTCGCCGATTATCCCGCGGCGCAGATCACCGTGCGGCAGTTCGAGAACGGCCCGCCGATCAACGCGCCGATCGAGATCCGCGTCGTCGGGCCGGATCTCGATATTCTGCGCGGGCTGGCCCAGGAAGTGGAGGCCGTGCTGCTCGCCGCAGACGGCACCCGCGACGTCAACAACCCGATGCGCCTGCTGCGCACCGATCTCGATCTGCAGGTCGACTCCGAGAAGGCGGCACTGTTCGGCGTTCCGGCGATCGAGGTCGACCGCACGGTGCGCCTGGCGGTGGCCGGTCTGCCGGCCGCCAGCTTCCGCGAACCGGACGGCGAGGAGTACGACATCACCCTGCGCCTGCCGATCCAGGGCCGCCCGACGCTGGGGCTGCTCGACGAGATCCAGGTGTCGTCCTTGACCGGCGCGCAGGTGCCGTTGGCGCAGGTGACCAACCCTGAATTCCGCACCGCGCCAAACGTCATCACGCGCTACGGCCGCGAGCGTTCGATCAGCATCACGGCCTACCCGAAGACAGGCTACGTGACCGACGACATTACCCGCAGCGTCATGGCCGAGCTCGCCGGCATGGAATGGCCGGCCGGCTACCGCTACACCGCGGCCGGCGAAGTCGAGGCGCGGGAGGAAGCCTTCGGTGGTCTCGGCGTGGCGATGCTGGTCGCGGTGTTCGGCATCCTCGCCGTGCTGGTGCTCGAGTTCGGCAGCTTCCGCTCGACGCTGATCGTCTTCGGCGTGGTGCCGCTCGGCATGGTCGGCGCGCTGATCGCGCTGTTCCTGACCGGCTACACGCTGTCGTTCACGGCGCTCATCGGCATGATTGCGCTGGTCGGCATCGAGATCAAGAACTCGATCCTGCTGGTGGACTTCACCAACCAGCTGCGCGAGGGCGGCGCGGAACTCGATGAAGCGATTGAGCAGGCAGGCGAGATCCGCTTCTTCCCGATACTGCTGACCTCGCTCACCGCCATCGGCGGGCTGCTGCCGCTCGCCATACAGGGGTCGGGGCTGTACTCGCCGCTCGCCATCGTGATCATCGGCGGACTGATCTCGTCGACGCTGCTGGCCCGCCTCGTGACGCCCGTGATGTACAAGCTGCTGCCACCGGTGATCGAGCCGCGCAAGGCCTCGGCGCTTGGCACGCCGCACGATGTCCCGGTGGGCGCCTGACCCCCGGCCCTGCCGGCCTACTCGTAGCGCAGCGCTTCGATCGGGTCCATGCGCGCCGCACGCCTGGCCGGCATGATGCCGAACACGAGCCCGACGCCCGCCGCGAAACCGAACGACAGCAGCACGCTGCCGGGCGTGACGTAGGTCTGCCAGCCGGCGAACTTCGCCAGCAGTTCGGACAGCCCTGCCCCGAGCAGGATGCCGAGCAGCCCGCCCAGCACGCACAGCGTCACCGACTCGACCAGGAACTGCAGCAGGATCACCGTCCGGGTCGCGCCGAGCGCCTTGCGGATGCCGATCTCCCGGGTGCGCTCGGTCACGGTGACCAGCATGATGTTCATGATGCCGATGCCGCCGACGATCAGGCTGACGCCCGGCGATCCCCGCCAGCAGGAAGGTGAAGATCTCGGTCGCCTGGGCACGGGTATTCAGGAACGTCTTGCGGTCGAAGATAGTGAAGTCGTTGTCGCGTCCGGGCAGTATTCCGTGCGCCCGGCGCAGCACCCGCTCGATGTCCACCATCGCCTGTTCAACCGTCGATTCCGGCGACACCTGGACGCTGATGGACTGCAGCACGTCGGAGCCGGTCACGCGGTGGCGCGCGGTCTGCAGCGGAATCCACACGTCGTCGTCCGGATTGCTCATGCCGACCGCACCCTTGCGCTCGAACACGCCGATCACCTCGAACGGCACCGCGCGGATCAGCACGGTCCGGCCGATCATGGCCCGGGCATCGCTGTCCAGCATGCCGGGGATCTCGCCGCCGACCACCGCGACGCGCCGCCGCGCGGCGTCGTCTGCCGCCGTGAACATCCGCCCTGCGGCGAGTTCGAAGGCCTGGACTTCGCGCGTAGTTCGGCGTGGTGCCGGTGACGCTCACGTTGAGGTTGGAGCCGCCGACCTTGATCTGCTCGCGGATCGTCATCTCCGGCACCACTGCCACCAGGTGCGTGGTGTCCCGGCCGAGCAACTCGGCATCCTCCATGGTGATCGTGTTCTGGTTGCGCGACACGCCCCGCTGGAACCACAGGCCCGAACTGACCGTCAGGATGTTGGCGCCGAGCGCATTCAGCTGCTCGTCGATCGCCCGCTGCGCGCCCGATCCGAGGGCCACCATGGTGATCACCGCGGCGACGCCGATGATCACGCCCAGCATCGTCAGCGCCGCCCGGAACAGGTTGGCCCTGATGGACTGCAGCGCGACCCGGAAGATCTCCAGCAGTGGCATGGCCGAATCAGCGCTGCTGCGAGCTGATGCCCGGCACGCCACCGATGCGCCGGGTGATGAAGGACTGCAGTTCCGCCTGGGTCTCCATGAGGTGTGAGCTCGGCAGCATCAGCACGACGTCGCCTTCGTCGAGTCCTGCGGTGATTTCGGCGCGATCCAGATCGGTGACGCCGGTCGTGACCGGCACCGCCACGCGCTGACCGCCGCGATCCGCCACCACCCAGAAACTCGAGCCGAACTGGTAGCCCCCCGCCTGCCGGCCACCCTGCCCGGCACCCTGGAAGACCTTGCGCATCAGCGCCCGTTCGTCGGGCGACAACTCCTCGCCGGAGCGGCGCTTCGCCATGGCGGCACGCACCTGCTCCGCGCTGACCCCCGCCGGCAGCGTGATCGTGCGCTCCCCCACAGTGATGGTATTGCCGGTCTCCGCCGGCTCCGCGGACGGCTGGTCTGGACTGTCCTGAGCGTTTGTGGCGCGCAGCTGCTCACGCAGCGCGTCTTCGCCGATCCCGAGGATCTCGGCCGTGGTGGCCAGGTCGCGATCGGTGCGCAGTGCCGCCACCGGCAGTGTCAGCACGTCATCACGCCGCGCCACGGTGATCGTGACCTCCGAGTTCATGCCCGGTTTCAGCAGGCCGGAGCGATTGTCGATGGAAACGAGCACTCCGAACAGGGTGACGTTCTGCTCCACCACCGCCTGCGGCTCCACCTTAAGCACAGCGCCCTCGAACGGCTGGTTCGGGTAGGCGGACACACTGACCGTTGCCGGCAGACCGGCGCGGATCTTGCCGATGTCGGTCTCGTCGACCAGCACCCGCACCTGCACCTGGCCCAGGTCCGCCATCTTCATCAGCAACGTGCCGCCACCCACGTCCTGGGTCGGCGAGGAAATCACCTGGCCGGGCTCCACGTTGCGCTCGATGATGGTGCCGGAGATCGGCGCGCGGATCTCGGTGTCGTTCAGGGCGATCCGGGCGTTCTCCACCGTCACCTCACCGGTCACCACCTGCGCCCGGGCGGTCGCCAGCTCGAGGGCGGTCTTCTCGTAATCCGGTTTGCTGAGCAGGCCACGCTCCACCAGCGTTTCGGCGCGCTCCTGCTGGGCTTTTGCGATCGCGAGTCGTGAGCGCGCGGCCTGCAGGTCCGCGTCCGCCTGGGACACGCGGTTGCGGGCGGTGCGCGGATCAATGGTCACCAGCAGCGCACCCTGCTTCACGGTATCGCCGGTCTCGGCCGTCATGGCGAGGATTTCTCCCGAAGCCTTCGACTTGAGCTCGACCGTGGTGACCGGCTCGATCGTCCCGGCAGCCTCGACCGCCACCACCAGGCTGCGGCGCTCGACGCTGGCGGTGTCGTACAGCGGCGCGCTGGCGTCCTGCTGTCCCCCGCATGCGCTGAGCAGCACGGCTGCCAACACATGCGCCGCCCGGACCGGTCTCTTGCGATGCGTATTCAATTTCTGTTTCCCGTGATCGTGTCCGCCACGACCTTGCCGTCCATGATCTGGATAGTACGCGCGGCGTGCGCGGCGATTTCCGCCTCGTGGGTCACCAGGATGATGGTATTGCCGGCCGCATGCAGCGCGTCGAACAGGGCCATGATCTCGGCACCCGTGGTGGAGTCGAGGTTGCCGGTCGGCTCGTCCGCGAGCAGGATCGCCGGCCGGTTGACCAGCGCGCGGGCGACGGCGACACGCTGACGCTGGCCGCCCGACATCTCGGTGGGACGGTGTTTCATCCGATCCGCAAGCCCGACGTTCGACAGCGCCTCGCGGGCCCGCTCCAGCCGCTCCGACCGCGGCACACCTGAATAGACCAGCGGCAGCTCCACGTTCGCGAGCGCCGTGGCGCGCGCCAGCAGGTTGAAGGTCTGGAACACGAAGCCGATCTCGCGATTCCTGACGTGGGCCAGCTCCGCGTCTTTCATCGCCGACACGAGCTCGCCGTTCAGCCAGTAACTTCCGGCATCGGGTGTGTCGAGGCAACCGATGATGTTCATCAAGGTCGACTTGCCCGAGCCCGAGGCACCCATCACCGCGACGTACTCGTTGCGTGCGATCGCGACGTCGACACCATTCAACGCGTGCACCACTTCGCCGCCCATGCGGTAGTGGCGCTCGAGTCCCTCGGCGCGAATGACCTGTCTGCTCTGCTCATCGGCCATGCCTGGGCTCGACTCCTGAATGTGACAGTTCCGCTTTCCTGCGCCATCGCCGTGCGCGAACGGCGGAGGGTCGCACGTCATCGGTGCGCCAGGACTGCACCAAGGCGGCGCAGGATCGCACAACTCCCTGATCCTGCGTGCCCGGCGTCCTGTTCACGGGGTTGGTACGGAACTTGCTTTTCTCTATGGCATACAACGCGCCGCAGCCCGGCGCCACGCTTTAGACGAGCTCGCCCCACAGCGGTTCAGTCACCGCCCCGGTACCTCTCCCCCCTTGGTGCCGGGGCGTACTTTTTTTCGCGTCCGGCGGCGATATGGCGCGCCCTCAGTCGGCCTGCTGGCCGCTGGCGCGCTGCTGGGCACTATCTAGCAGCGCCACCGCGCGCTCCATCTTGTCACGATCGTTCTCCCGCAAGGCCTCCGCCATCAGGCTGAAGCCATCCGCGCGCGCCGCGGCGATCGCGATACTGCGGGCCTGGCCGGCGTACAGCGGCGAATCCGTTGGCAGGCGCGTCGCCGCGAGCCGCTCGCGCCGCCTGTCCCAGGCCGGCGCGACTTCCTGCTCGAGCCGGCGGGCGACCTCGGCATCGCTGAGCTCGCCGCTGCGCGCCCCTGCCAGCACCTCGTTGGTGAGATTTACCAGCGCATCCTCGCGTTCGGCCTGTCCCGGCCAGCCGCGCAGGTAAGACTGCTCGGCGGCGCGCGACTGGGCGCTGCGCGTCGCTGCCGTGAAGCCAGCCCCCAGCAGCACCGCCGCCAGCGCCACGGCGAGCGCCGTGCCGGCCAGCGCCTGGCGGCGCTCCCCGCTTTCCACCGGCATCGCCATCAGCCATCCCAGCGCGAAACCGGCCATGAGACCGCCGAAATGCGCGGCGTTGTCGATGCCGGGCGCGATGAAACCAAACACCACCGAGTAACCGATGAATGCGAGGGTGCTGGCGCGTTGCGCGCGCAGGACGTGCGGCGGAATGCCATGGCCCGCGCGCAGGAAGAACGCCAGCTGGGCCCCGAGCACACCGAACACCGCCCCGGACGCCCCGGCGCTGTTTACCAGCGGGTTCCAGCTGACGCTGGCCAGACTTCCGCAAAGCGCCGCAACGCCGTAGATCAGCAGGAACCGGCCGGGCCCGAACACCCGCTCCACCAGCCCGCCGACCACCCACAGCGCCCACATGTTGAACAGCAGGTGCAGCAGCCCGAAGTGCAGGAATGCGGCCGTGCCCAGGCGCCACCACTGGCCTGAAGTGGTCAAAGGCCCGAAGTTCGATCCCCATTCGATGTGCGTCAGCGGCGCAGGGGTCATCACCCCGGCGCCCTGAAACACCATGAAGACGAAGATGGCGACGTTCACCGCAATCAGCGTGATCGTCACGTTCGGTCGGCCGGCCATTGCCACGCGCTGCCCTCGACTGCGCAAAAAAGTTCCCCGGCGACGCTCCTGCGTCACAGGCAAGGGAGAGTACCGACGGCGCACTGCGCCGCACTGGTCAGCAACCGGGAGGAGTGCCCGCCGCGCTGCGCCCTGAGCTGGACTAACCCGTTAAAAAATTGACGGATAAACCCGACCGCAGCGCGACGGGCACTGTGAACAATGCCGCGCTTCGGCCACTGAATTCAAGCAGTAACTACCTAGGCCACCTTTACCGGACTCGAGACGGCGCGCAGACTGCCGCACTGCAGGTGGCATTTCCGGACACGGGGAGTCGGCCCACATGACTACAGGCAGCTGTCTTTGCGGTGCGGTGCAGTTCGAGATCGACGGTCCGTTCAGCGCGATGGCGCACTGCCACTGCTCGATGTGCCGCAAGGAGCATGGCAGCCTGTTCGCCACGTTCGCCGTCGCTCCGCGCGCAGGTTTCCGCTGGCTCCGTGGCGAGGACACCATCGTTGAGTACGCCTCGTCCGCGAACGCCAGGCGGGGCTTCTGCCGAACTTGCGGCTCGCCCACCCCTCTGCCGCTCGGCGACGACCAGGTCATCGCGCCCGCCGGCTTGCTGCAGGGCGATCCCGGCATCCGTCCGCAGCTGCACATCTTCGTCGGGTCGAAGGCGCCGGGCCATGCGATCACCGACGACCTGCCGCAATTCGAGGAATACCCGGCTGAATACGGCGGCACGGCCGTCGCAAGGCCGGCGGTCGAGCGGAAACCCGGCGTGACGCCCGGCAGCTGCCTGTGCGGGGCCATGGCATGGGAAGTCGAGGGCGCACCGCTGATGATGATGAATTGCCATTGCTCGCGCTGCCAGCGGGCACGCGGGGCCGCGCACGCCACCAATGCTTTCTACAAGCTCGCGCAGTTCCGCTGGATTCGCGGGGAGGACATGGCGGATGCGTGGAAGGTCCCGGAGGCGCAGTTCTTCACCCAGCGCTTCTGCAGGGTCTGCGGCAGCCCGTCGCCGCGGCTGATGGAGCAGTTCAACCGCGCCATGGTGCCGGTCGGTGCGTTCGATGCGGATCCTGGCATGCAGCCCGGCGCCCACATCTTCGTGGCATCCAAGGCGCCGTGGTTCGAGATCAACGACGCCATCCCGCAGTTCGCGGAGATGCCGCCGCGGAACTGAGCCGGGTCAGGCCCACGACGGCGCGTTCGAGGCGCGCCACTTGATGCTGCAGCCCATGCTCGGGACCTGTTCCTGCGGCATCGCCCGCCCAGCCAGCAGCGCATCCGCCGCGGCCCGCAGCGCGGTGCCCGTCACGGGCACGCTGCTGCCGGGGCGGCTGTCGTCGAACTGCCCACGGTAGACGAGCCTGCGCCCGGCGTCGAACAGGAAGAAGTCCGGCGTGCAAATGGCTTCGTAGGCCAGTGCGACCCGCTGCGAGCCGTCGTACAGGTAGGGGAAGCTGAATCCCTGCTGGCGCGCCAGCTCGGCCATCGCGGGCGGCGCATCATCCGGATAGGCTTCCGCGTCGTTGGGGTTGATGGCGACGATCGCCAGGCCCTTGCCGGCGTAGTCCCGCGCGAACTGCGCCAGGCCGCTGATGATGTGCTTCACATAAGGGCAGTGGTTGCAGATGAAGGCGACCAGCAATGCGCGCGAGCCGGCGAAGTCCTCGAGCGAGTGGAGCCGGCCCGAGGGATCCGGCAGCGAGAACGCCGGTGCCGCCGTGCCAAGCTCGATCATCCTCGATTCCCTGCGCGCCATACTCGTCCCCTCGCGAAAAGCCGGATCGTCCCGCTCCGACCTTGCCTGCCTGCCCGCCGGCATTCAAGCGCGAGGCTCACTTTACCTGCCCCGGCGGCGACAGTACCGTCGGCGGATGGACCTGCCCTTCTCCCCGGCCTGCGAGCGCAACAAGGCGCCGATCCTGGCGGCGCTGAAGCCGCTGTTGGCAGGCAAGTCGCGGGTCCTGGAGATCGGCAGCGGCACGGGCCAGCATGCGGTGTACTTCGCCGGACAACTGCCGTGGCTGTCGTGGCAGACGACCGAGCTCGCCGGCGGGGTGGCTCAATTGGCCGCGAGACTGGCGCAGCAGGGCGGCAGGAACCTTCCCGAGCCCGTCGAGCTCGACGTCATGGACCGCGAATGGCCTGCCGGGCCTTTTGACGCCGTGTTCACCGCCAACACGCTGCACATCATGTCGTGGGCGGCGGTGGCGGCCGCATTTGCCGAGGTCGGGCGGGTGCTGACGGCCGATGGCCTGCTGTGCGTCTACGGGCCGTTCAACTACGCGGGCCGGTACACGTCAGCGAGCAACGCCGAGTTCGATGCGATGCTGCGCGCACGCGATCCGCAAAGCGGCATCCGGGACTTCGAGGCCGTCGACGAACAGGCCCGCCTGGCAGGCCTGACGCTGGAGGCGGACTCGGGCATGCCGGCCAACAACCGGCTGCTGTGCTGGCGCCGGACGCGCCAGGTCTAGCGCTTGTCCACCGCGGCCGCCTGTGCGACCAGCGCCTTGTCGGACTTGGCGGCGGCCTTCACGGGCTGCTCCGCGTTCGCCGGTGCGGCGATTTCAGCGGCCTCCGGCTCGGCGACCGGCGCCTTCGCGGTGTCGTCGCCCGAAGTCATCATGAGGCCGACGATCGCGATCAGCGGAATGCCGACGGCCATGACCACGTGGATCGCCTTGTCGAACTTGTCTTCGTCTTCCAGCATGGCCGTGCTCCGTGCATGAATGCAGGCCGTCAGTGTTCCGCGACGGGCCACGCGACGCCGTGCGCCGGCGCACAGTTCAGCCCGATGCCCGCCCGCGTCGGGCGCGCTAGACTTGCCCGGGAATGCGAAACGAGTCGCATTAGTAGCGACAAGATATGAAAGTGCCACGGCTCGCCAATCTGCCGCCGACCTCGACGCTCGAGCCGGTCCTGCGCCCGGCCCGGGCTGCCGAGCCGCCCGCTCGCGCCGGTGCCCGCACCCGGCTCCGCCTGGCAGCCAACCGGGCCTGTGCGCCGTGAACCTGTTCGCCAACATCAAGGGCGCCTTCACGCTGCTGCTCATCTCGCTCAACACCATTTTCTGGGCCACGCCGCTGTTCGCGCTGGCGCTGCTCAAGCTCGTGCCCGAACGCCGCTGGCGGGCGTTCGTCAGCCGTGGCCTGGTGGCGCTGGCGGAGAACTGGATCAGCACCAACAACGGTATCCTCGCCCTGACCCAGCGCGTCGCCTTCGACTTCCGGGGCCTCGAGGGCCTGCGCCGGCAGGAGTGGTACCTGATGATCTCCAACCACCGCTCCTGGGTGGACATCCTGGTGTTGCAGGCGGCCTTCAACCGGCGGATCCCCTTCCTGAAGTTCTTCATCAAGGACCAGCTGAAGTGGGTGCCGTTCCTCGGGCTCGCCTGGTGGGCGCTCGACATGCCGTTCATGAAGCGTCATTCGCGCCAGTACCTGGAAAAGCACCCGGAGGCGCGCGGCCGCGACCTCGAGGCCACGCGGCGTGCCTGCCAGAAGTTCCGCTTCATTCCCACCACCGTCATCAACTTCGTCGAGGGCACGCGCTTCACGCCAGCCAAGCGCGACGCCACCCGCTCGCCGTACCGGCACCTGCTGATCCCGAAGGCCGGCGGCGTGGCGTTCGTGCTGTCGGCCATGGGCGAGATGCTGCACGCGGCGCTCGACGTCACCATCGCCTACGGCTCGCGTACGCCGAGCCTCTGGGACCTGTGCTGCGGGCGGGTGCGGCGCATCATCGTCGACGTCCGCGAGCGGGCGATCGAGCCGTGGATGGCGACCGGTGACTATCTCGATGATCCCGCGTTCCGCGAGCGCTTCCAGCAGGCGCTCGCGGAAATCTGGCGACAGAAGGACGAACGACTCGCCGGACTGCTGGTCGAACTGGAGTCGGCCAGGGCCTGACCCGGCCGCGGGCCGGCACCAGCCATGTCAGCTCATCCAGCGGGGCCGAACCCGCGAACAAGTGCAGGTCAGCACGCCTGCCAGGATCCCCACGTGACCGTACCCGCCCGCCGCAAGCATTCTTCCGTGCCCGCCACGCGCCTCGGGCGCCTGATGCGGGTCGGCATGATGGTGGGCGAAATGGCGCTCGGCAGCGCGGTGCACGGAGCGCGCCAGCTGGCCGCCGGCAAGCGGCCGCGGGCGGCCGACGTATTGCTGTCCGTCGCCAATGCCGAGGTGCTGGCGAAGCGCCTCTCGACGCTGCGCGGCGCGGCCATGAAGCTCGGGCAGATGCTGTCGATGGCCGGCGACGAGTTGTTACTGCCGCCGGCGTTTCGCGACGCGCTCGCCATCCTGCGTTCCCAGGGCTACGCCATGCCGCCGGCCCAGCTGCATCGCGTCATCGGCCGCGAGTACGGCAAGGGCTGGCAGCAGCGCTTCACCGAGTTCGACGACGCGCCAATGGCCGCGGCCTCGATCGGGCAGGTGCACCGCGTGCGCACCCGCAATGGCCGCGACCTCGTGCTCAAGATCCAGTATCCGGGCATCGCGAAGAGCGTCGACAGCGACGTCGACAACATGACCACGCTGCTGCGCTGGCTGGACATCCTGCCCGGCGACCTCGACCTCGACGCGCTCGGCGCCGAGGCCAAGCGGCAGTTGAAGATCGAGGCGGACTACGAGCAGGAGGCCGCGCACGCGCGCCGCTTTCACCGGCTGCTGGCGGGAATGGACGACTACCTCGTACCGCGGGTGCACGACGACCTGTCCACGCGGCGCATCCTCGCCATGGACTTCGTCGAGGGCGAGCCGCTCGAAGCGCTGACGCAGGAGTCGGTCCCGCAGCGGCTGCGCAACGTCGTCGGTCGCTCGCTCGAGGGCCTGATGTTCCACGAACTGTTCGCATTCGGCTGCATGCAGACCGACCCGAACCCCGCGAACTACCTGTTTCAGCGCGACAGCGGCCGCCTGGTGCTGCTGGACTTCGGTTCCACCACGGACATCTCCGCGAGCAGGATGCAGGGCTATCGCGAGATGTGCCGCTCGGTCATCGCCGACGACGTCGAGGCGATTCGTCGCCACGCGCTCGCGCTCGGCTACACCCGCGCCGACACCGGCGAGGAAGTCATCGACGATGTCGTGGAAATCATCCGGCTGGTGTGCGAGCCGCTGCGCCACCGCGGGATCTATGACTTCTCGAAATCCCAGCTGCCGGTTCGCGCCCGCGACCTGGGACTCGAGATCGCGTTTCGCAGCGGCCTGCCGCCGCCGCCGAGCGGCACCATGTTCCTGCACCGCAAGCTGGTCGGCACATTCATGTTGTGCGCCCTGCTCGGCGCACGGGTCGACGTGCAGGGCCTGATCATGCCCCACCTGGAGCCGGCATGAGCGATCCGGCCTGCCGCCCCTCGGTGCTGGCGCGGACGATGGCCGGCTTGCTCGACCGCGTCCTCGATCCCACCATCGTGCTGTCCTTCGACCGCACCGGCTACAGCCGGCATGCCATGGGATTCGATCCCGCGGATCTCGACGTCGATCTCGCCGGCCGCAACTGCCTGGTTACCGGCGCCAACTCCGGAATCGGCCTCGCCACGGCGCGCGGACTGGCGGCGCGCGGTGCGTCCGTGTGGCTGCTGTGCCGCAGCGCCGAGCGCGGCCAGGCCGCGGCCACGGAAATCCGGCGCGATACCGGCTCCCGGCGCGTGCACGTCGCGGAACTGGACGTCTCCGACCTCGAGTCGGTGCGGCATTTCGCTGCTGAGCTGAGCATTCGCAAGGTCGACGTGCTGGTGCACAACGCCGGGGTACTGCCCTATGAACGCACGCTGACCCGCGACGGCTACGAGCTGACCCTCGCGACCAACGTGCTCGGGCCGTTCCTGCTGACGGCCTTGCTGCGCCCGCGTCTCGCCGCCGGCGCCCGGGTGATCTGGGTGTCGTCGGGCGGCATGTACACGACCCGGCTGTCGCTCGACGACGTCCAGTGGGCGGAGCGCCCCTTCGACGGGGTGGCGGCCTACGCGCAGACCAAGCGGATGCAGGTGGTGCTCTCGGAGATGCTGGCCGGACGCCTTGCGGACCAGGACGTGCTGGTCAATTCGATGCATCCCGGGTGGGCCAACACGAGTGCCGTCAAGACGTCCCTGCCACGCTTCTACACCCTCACCCGGCGCATCCTGCGGTCGCCCGAGCAGGGCGCGGATACGGTCCTGTGGCTGGCGGCAAGCCCTGCCGCCGCCGGTCAGTCCGGGTTGTTCTGGTTCGATCGCCGGACGCGCCCCACCCACCTGCTGCGGCGAACGCGGGAGACCGTCGCGGAACGTCGTGATCTCTGGCAACTCTGCGCGCGCCTGACTGGCGCGCGCTTCGACTGACCGGCCCATCCGCCAGACGGCGCCGACTCTCCATGATCGCGCGGACGCGCGCGATGTCATACCCTCTGCGCATGACCGCCGCAGGTCCCGACATCCTCACGCTCTGCGCCCATCCGCGCACGCCCGCCGGATTCGTCCGGCGCCTGGACGCGGCAATCGCCCGGGTCGACGGTGGACGCACGCTTTACCTGGACTACTGCCTCGAGGCGGACATCGGGCGACTGGCCCTGCCGGCGACCTCGGCCCCGGAACGCCGCGACGGCTTGTGGCAACACACGTGTTTCGAGGCCTTCATGAAGGTGCCGGGCGAGACGGGTTACCTCGAACTGAACTTCTCGCCCGCCGGCGCCTGGGCGGCGTACTGCTTCGATGAGTACCGCCAGGGTGCGCGGCCCGCGCCGACCGGGCGCCCGACCCGGTTCGCGCTCAGCTCGAGCGACACGCAGATCAACTTGCAGCTGGCCGTCGACCTCACGCCTTGCGCCGGCCTGGTCGCGGCCGGCGTGCTCGAGGCGGGCCTCGCCGCGGTGCTCGAGGATCGCGACGGCATGCTGTCCTACTGGGCGCTGGCGCACTCCTCTGAGCGCCCGGATTTTCACCGCGCACAGGACTGGCGGCTGCGTCTGCGCGTCACCGACCCGGGAGCCGACGCATGAAATTCGGAATCGACCGTCTGCTGAAGGACGGCACCCTGCGCGCGGCACTGGCCGGCAAGCGTGTCGCCCTGCTGGCGCATCCGGCCTCGGTCACGGCCGACATGACCCACAGCCTCGACGCATTGGCCGGACTCGAGGACGTCGAGCTGGTCGCGGCCTTCGGTCCGCAGCACGGTCTGCGTGGCGACAAACAGGACAACATGGTCGAGTCGCCGGACTACACCGACCCCGTGCACGGAATCCCGGTGTTCAGCCTCTATGGCGAGGTCAGACGCCCCACCCCTGCGATGCTCGAGCACTTCGACGTGCTGCTGGTGGACCTGCAGGACCTGGGCTGCCGCATCTATACCTTCGCGACGACGTTGCGCTACGTGCTGGAAGACGTCGCGCGGGCGGGCAAGAGTGTGTGGGTGCTGGATCGCCCGAACCCGGTGGGGCGACCCGCCGAGGGACTGACGCTGCGCCCGGGCCAGGAGAGCTTCGTCGGCGCCGGGCCCATGCCGATGCGCCACGGCCTGACCCTGGGCGAGCTGGCGCGATGGTTCGCCGAAACGCTCGAGCTGAACGTCGACTACCGGGTCGTCACCGTGGACGGCTGGCATCCGCAGCGCGGTCCCGGTCATGGCTGGCCGCTCGGCCAGCGCAGCTGGATCAATCCCAGCCCGAACGCCCCCAATCTTTCCATGGCGCGGTGCTACGCGGGCACGGTCATGCTGGAGGGCACTACGCTGTCCGAAGGCCGGGGCACGACGCGCCCGCTCGAACTCTTCGGGGCGCCCGACCTGGATGCCCGGGCCCTGCTCGATGCGATGCGCAGCCTGGCACCGGAGTGGCTTGCCGGATGCGCGCTGCGACCCTGCTGGTTCGAGCCCACGTTCCACAAGTACTCGGGGCAGCTGTGCGGCGGCCTGCAGATCCACGTGGATGGTCCCGAGTACGACCACGACCAGTTCCGGCCCTGGCGGCTGATGGCACTCGCCTTCAAGGCAATTCGCCAGCTGGAGCCCGATTATCCGCTGTGGCGCGACTTTCCCTACGAGTACGAGCAGGACCGCCTGGCGATCGATGTCATCAACGGCGGTCCGCTGCTGCGCGAGTGGGTCGACGATGCGGCGGCCACGCCCGCGGACCTGGAGCAGCTTGCGCTTGCCGACGAGCGCGCCTGGCTCGAGTCACGCGAGCCCTATCTGCTCTATCCCGTGACTTGCCGGGGCGCCCCGCGGCGACATGACGGTAGCAATTCGGCAATATTCACAGCGGCTGCCACGGTGGCCGAGGGTAAAGTGACGGTTGAACAACGGATTCCGCACGGGTCGGAACCTGCTGGCAGCGCTGCTGCTGCGTCGCCATGCGGCCTGGCGGCTTGCACCGGCCGCACGCCTCGCCCCGGCACCGACCGTCATGGCCTTCGCCGAAACGACCCCGGTACCGGACGCGGAGGACGCGGCCGACGACCCGGCCATCTGGGTTCACCCGACCGATGCGTCGCAAAGCCTGATCATCGGCACCAACAAGCAGCGCGGCCTGGAGGTCTACCGGCTCGACGGCACGCTGCGGCAGTCGCTCAATGACGGACGCATGAACAACGTCGACCTGCGCCAGGGCTTCGAGCTCGGCGGGCGGAGAAGTCACCTGGTCGCGGCCAGCGATCGCGATCGCAATGCCATCGCGCTGTACGCGTTCTCGCCGGAGCGAGCTCGATCTGGTCGATGTCGCCGACGGCGTCCGCACCACCGGCCTCGCTGAGATCTACGGCCTGTGCATGTACGCCGACTCCGCGACCGGACGGTACTTCGTGTTCGTGAACGACAAGGACGGCCGTTACCAGCAGCACGAGCTCGCCGCCCTGCCGGGTGGCCGCGTCACGACGCAGGCTGGTGCGCGAGTTCCGCGTGGCCACGCAGCCCGAGGGCTGCGCGGCGGACGACGCGCTGGGCCTGCTGTACGTCGGCGAAGAAGGCGCGGGCTTCTACCGGATGGACGCTTCGCCCTCGTGCGCCTACGGAGATGACTCTGGTGGATCGGGTCGGCAACGGGCCACCTGGTGGCGGACGTCGAGGGCATTGCCCTGTACCCGCGCGCGGACGGTTCCGGCTACCTCGTCGTCTCCAGCCAGGGCGACAACGCCTTTGCCGTGTACCGCCGCCAGCCGCCCAACGAGCACCTCGGCCGCTTCCGCATCGCCGACAATCCGGACACCGGTGTGGACGGCGTGATGGAAACCGACGGCCTCGACGTCACCAGTAGCGCGGCTGCCCGCGCCCTACGACGCGGGTCTGCTGGTCGTGCAGGACGGTTACAACGACCCGCACGACGCCAACCAGAACTTCAAGCTGATGCCGTGGAGCGCCGTCGAGCGCACCCTCGGCCTGCGCTGAATAGCGGCGGGCGGCACCGCTGGCCGCTGTTCGGGCGGCACGACGGAGGTTAATCTCGGCGGGCGGGTGACGGCGATGGGGCCGGACCCGCAGGGAGGCCGGGATGCAACTGCGGCACTGCAGCGAGCGCGAGTCGGGACGCTGGTCGACAGGCCTGCGCCTCATGCTGGCGGCGTTGCTGCTGGCAGGCTGCGCCGGCCAGCAGGAGACTGCCAAGCAGGCGCTGGAGGCGGCCGAGGCCGCGATCAGTGCTGCCGCGGAAGCGGCGGAGCCCTACGCGCCCGAGCAGGCCGCCGCGGCCCTCACCCGGGCGGCCGGTCTGCGAGAAGCCTTCGAGCGCGGCGATTACGCAGCGGTGCTCGCCGGCGCGCCACAGGCGATGGACGACGCGCAGGCGCTGGTTGCGCTGGCCCGGGCTGGCCGGGAGGATTTCCTGCGCACGCTCGCGAGCGACTGGTCGAGGTTGTCGGCGGGACTGCCCGGGCTGCTGGCGAGCCTGCAGGCGCGCGTCGATGGGCTGGCGGCACTACCGCGCCTGCCCGACGGCGTGGACTCCGCGGCGCTCGAGACGGCCGCGCGCGGACTGGACCTTGCGCAGGGCGCATGGCAGGAAGCGCTCACCGCTCACGCGGCGGAAGACATCGAACTCGCGGTGGAAAACGCCACGACCGCCGAAGACAACGCGCTCGAGGTCATCGCCAGCCTGGGACTCGCCCCGCCGGCGCCGCGCGGCGCGCTCTAGACGCTCGCGCCGCCCGCTAGCGTGCGCCGAGCACCCGGGCCGGCAGCATCACGACGGCGCGCAGGAACGCGAAGACGCCCTCCAGCGCGATTCCCACCAGCCTGAACGGCAGCAGCAGCAACCAGACCAGCGGGTAGAGGACGAGCGCCAGGATAGCCAGCGGCCATGCCACGGCGAGCAGCAGCAACCAGAGCAGGAATGTCAGCACTTCGCTCCTCCGCGCCGGTCAGGCGAACACACGCTGCCAGAAGGATTTCATCTCGCTCCACGACTGCTGGTCGACCGCGGAGTTGTAGGCCAGCGGCAATCCATACTTCTCTCCCTTGGCGGTCGCCTCGGGGTTGGTGAAGCCGTGCTTGGCGCCAGCGTAGCTGATGAAGTTCAGGTCAGCGCCCAGTTCGGCCATCTCGGCGCGGAACCCCGCCTGTTCCTCGGCGGACACCAGGCTGTCGTCGCCGCCATGGCAGACCAGGATGCTGGCCTTGATGTCGCCGGGCTTCGCGGCGTGGGTCTTGCCGAGCGAGCCATGGAAGCTCGCGACGCCGCGCAGCGGCAGGCCGAGACGCGCGGCATGCAGCGACAGCGCACCCCCCAGGCAGTAGCCCATCGCGCCAATCCGCGCCGCGTCGACATCGGCTCGAGCCTTGAGTTGCTCCACCGCCGCGCTCACGCGCGCGCTGGTGCCCGCCATGTCGGCGAACAGCCCGTTCATGAGCTTGCCCGCCTCGGTCGAGTCGGCGGCCTGCCGGCCACCCCCATACATGTCGGCGGCGAGGGCCACGTATCCGAGTGCCGCGACCTCGCGAGCCCGGCGCTTGAGGTAATCGTTCAGTCCCCACCATTCCCCGAACAGCACGATGCCGGGCCGCTTGCCCTGCTGCGCCGCGTCGTAGGCGAGGTAGCCCGCGAGGTCCGCACCGCCGGCCGAATAGTTGACCGTTTCCGTCTTGATGTCTGCGCTCATGCTGTTGTGCTGCTCCGAACGAAGGCTGCTCGAGACCCGCAGTTAAGTGGCAGCGAGGCGGCCTGTCAACCGCTCACGGCTTCACCAGGCGGTACTCGTCGAAGGCCATCTGCACGTCGGTACTGACGTTGAACAGGCCGAACAGCTTGAGGTCGAGCCCGATGTCGAAGCTGCGCAACAGCTTCGCGCCGCTGGCCGCGTCGGGCTCGTACACATAGAGGATCTCCAGTCTCGAGACCCGCGCCAGGATCTGGCCGGCCGGTTCGTCGAGATACAGCGCGACGCGTTCGACGAACGGGCCCGCCGCGCCGCCGCGCTGCACCAGCACCCGACCCATGAGGCGCGAGCCGTCGTCCTCGTCGAGCTCGATGTCGACGCCGCCCATGCGAAAGCCGCGCCGTTTGTCGCGCGGACGGATGCGGTACTCGACGGTCTCGGAAGACTCGGCGGCCAGCTCGATCCTGGCGTCTTCGAGCAGTTCGCGCAGGTCACCGTACAGCGGGCGCTCCGGCGGCTCGTCGCAAGGCTGTTCGGGTCCCAGGGCGCCCTCCTCCGACTCCTCGCCCAGTTCCAGGCTTGTCTGCACGCAGCGCTCGCTGCCGGTCCGCGACGGATCGAAACGCGCCACCACCACCTCGGGCAGGTCGCCCGCGGTGCGGGTGGTAAGCGTGCGCCGGTAGGCCCAGGCGTCGGCCGTATCCTGCCCGGAGCCGGCGAGGGCCTGCTCCAACAGGGCGGGCAGTGGCGAACCGGTTGGTGGAACCGGCGCAGCGGTGGCGCCGGTGCCGTAGAGGCCGGCATAGGCGAGGGTCGAGAGGGCCAGCGCCCGGAGGTAGATCATGGGTCGGTGCTCGCCTGCCGCTGAATTTGACATATGGTGTGCTTACACACCGTAGCAGGCAAGACAGGCCGTGCGCCGCACTGCGGCGCGGCCCCGCGGATCGAGTGCAACCGGGTGGGATCAGCCGGCGCTCAGCAGCTTGCCGACTTCCTCGGCCGTCAGTTCCGCCGCCGGCTCGCCCGACGCAGCGCCGTAGCGCTTGGACGCCTTCGGCACGGTGGGCGCCTTGTCCATGTCGACGCGCCCGTTGAAGCGGGCTCCCTCGGCCAGCGCGATGCGTGGCGCGAAGACGTTGCCGAGCACGTGGCCGGTGGCGCGCACGGTGACGCACTCCAGCGCGTACAGGTCGCCCTCGACATGGCCATCGACGGTGATGCGCCGGGCGCGAATGTCCCCGGTCATCCGCCCGTCCGGACCGATGGTCAGGCTGCGGGTATGCAGGATCGAGCCCTCGACGTGACCCTGGATCACGAGATCCTCGTCCGCGACCAGCTCGCCCTTGAAGCGCAGCGTCGGGCCGAGCACGGACCCCTTCGTTGCCGGTCGGGTGCTGGCCGGCGTGGCGACGGGCGGCGCGGATTCGGCCGTCGCGGCGGGACTGTCGTCCTGCGAGCGATCGAACACCGGAGGCGCGACCGGGACGTCGAATTCATCGACGGCGGGTTTTTCGTTCCACAAGCGCGCTGAGCGATCACGATTCCACATGCCCTGCACTCCCTGCTCAGTCGTTCGTTCCGGTCTTGACGGTCGCGGCCTCGGTGTCCGAGGCGCCGACGTCGGTCGCCTTGCCACGCGCGTCGCGCGCTGGCGTCATGGAAACGCTGCCATTGAAGCTCGCGCCCTCGACGATGTTCACGGCCGGCGCCTCGATGTTGCCGCGCACCGTGGCTTTGTCGCGAACCACGACCGCGGAGTCGCCGTGCAGGTCGCCCTCCACCGAGCCCTCGACGACGACGATGCCGGCACGTATGTCGGCCTTCACCTTGGCGTCCGGCCCGATGGTGACCCGCGGCGAGGGGCCGATGCTGCCCTCGACCTGGCCGTGAATCACCAGGTCCTCGTCGGCCGACAACTCGCCCTTGAAACGCAGCGTCGGGCCCAGTACCGACACCCGGTCGCTGGCTGTGTCATACGGATTTCCCATTGGACGGACTCCCTCGCGTCAATGCCGATGCTGGGTCGTCGATGACCCGCTCCACTTGACGTGAACCGTAGCGGACCGCGACGCGCGCGTCTCGCGACCTGTGTCACAGCTCGGCGACATTCCGTCAACATCGCGTTCGTGCACCGCAACAGGGCGGGATGCATGCACGCCGGTCGCGACATCTGTGTCATATAGAAACCTGCATGGCGTCACTCACTCCCAGCATGGACCCCGCGCAGCCCTTGCCGGGCAATCCCCGGATCACGCCGGCGGCGCTCGAGGCGCTCCATCGCGAGTCGTATTCGTGGTCGCTGCGCCAGTGCGGCGGCCGGCAGGCGGAGGCGGAAGACGTGTTGCAGGCGACCTATGTGCGAATCCTCGACGGCTCGGCGGCCTTCAGCGGCCGCTCGAGCCTGCGCACCTTCCTGTTCGGGGTCATTGCACGGGTCGCGCGCGAGCGCCGTCGTCGGACCCGGCGCTGGGGACGCCTGCTGGGCGAGTGGTTCGACGACGCCGGGATCGATCCGGGCGCGGGTCCGGCGGTCCGCACCGAGCGCACGCAGACCCGGGCGCGGGTGCTCGAGGCCCTGGAAATGTTGCCCGCGCGTCAACGCGAAGTGCTCGAGCTCGTTTTCTACAGGGAGTTCACGGTCGAGGAGGCCGCCGACATCATGGGAATCTCGACCGGATCGGCGCGCACGCACTACCACCGCGGCAAGCTGGCGCTCGCCGCGTCGCTCGGTGAGCTGGCGCGATGAGCGGCACGGATCGGGAATCCGGCGGGCTGGATGCGGCGGTCAAGGCCGCGCTTGCGACGACCGAGCCGGCCGCGACACCGCCCTTCGATCATGTCTGGACGCGCGCCCGGGCCAGCCGCAGGCGGACGCGCGCGGCGTGGCCACATCCCGCCGCCGTCGCGGCCTCGGTCGTTGCGGCCGCGGCCGTCGCGTGGCTGGCCTGGCCGACCGGCCCCACGCCCGAAGACGATTACCAGCTGGCCAGGCAACTGGTCGCGTTGCATTCGCTGGGCACGCCGACCGACCGCTGGCTCACCGGCGCACCACAGACACCGCTTACTGGACTGCCCGGTCTGCCAGCGACCGGCTTGCCGACGATTCCCGAGGAGAACCTGCTGTGAAACCCATGAAGATCCTGTGCGTGCTGCTGCTGATGATCCTGCCGCTGGCCGGCCACGCCGAGGACAAGGACGACTGGCTCAAGGGCCGGCTGTTTCCGCCGGACGTGATCATGAAGCACCAGGGGGAGCTCAAGCTCACGGACGCGCAGCGCAAGGCAATCCGCGCCGAGCTGACCGGCCTGCAGAGCAAGATCGCAACGGTTGACTGGGACATCATGGAGGCCGGGCTCGACGTGCAGGAACAGATTGGCAAGCTGCCGGTTGATCGTGAGGCGGTGCTGGCCAAGGCGGACCGGGTGTTCGAGGCGGAGAACCGCAAGAAGCGCGCCTGGCTCGAGATGCTGATCAACATCAAGAACCAGCTGACGCCGGCACAGGTGGCCTACCTCGCCCAGCTGACGACACAGGAGGGCACGCCATGACCTTGCGCCCGCTGTTCATCGCCTGCGCCGCGGCCACGCTGGTCGCCTGCGGCGGCTCCGGCGGATCCGGAGGCGGCGGCACGACGCCGCCACCGCCACCCCCACCGCCTGCGACCATCACCGACGCGGAGGCGGCGCGCTTCCTGCGGCAGGCCTCGTTCGGCCCCACCGAGGCCGAGATCGAGCGCGTCGTGCGGGGCGGCTATGCGGGCTGGATCGACGCGCAGATCGCGACGCCGGCCTCGCTGCAGACACCGTATCTGAAGTCGCTGCCCGCGGCACCAACGCAGGCCGATCGGCTCGAGGCCTGGACCCGCTTCGCCGTGACAGGCCAGGACCAGCTCAGGCAACGGGTCGCCTTCGCGCTGTCGCAGATCATGGTGGTCAGCGAACTCAGCGCCCTGGGGCAGTACCCCCTCGCGCTGTCCACCTACTACGACATCCTCGCCCAGAACGCTTTCGGCAACTTTCGCGAGCTGATGGAGCAGGTCACGCTGAACCCGGCAATGGGCGTCTACCTCAGCATGCTCGGCAACCAGAAGCCCGATCCGCAGCGCAATATCCGCCCCGACGAGAACTACGCGCGCGAATTGATGCAGCTGTTCACCATCGGCCTGGTCGAGCTCAACGCTGACGGCACGCTGCGCGCCGACGGCCAGGGCCAGCCGATTCCCACCTATGACCAACCCGTGATCGAGGGCTTTGCGCACGTATTCACGGGTTGGAACTTCGCCGGCACGCTGCAGGCCGGCCGCCCGACCTTCGACTTCGAGCGGCCCATGGAGCCCATCGAGTTCCTGCACGACACCGGCGCCAAGCTGTTGCTGAACGGCGCGCAGTTGCCGCCCGGCCAGGATGCGCGCACCGACCTGGAGGCGGCGCTCGACAACATCTTCGCCCACCCGAATGTCGGACCTTTCATCGCCAAACAGCTCATCCAGCGTCTGGTCATGAGCAACCCCTCGCCCGCCTACGTGCAGCGCGTCGCCGCGCGCTTCGACGACAACGGCGCGGGCGTGCGCGGCGACCTGGCGGCCGTCGTCCGCGCCGTGCTGCTCGACAGCGAGGCGCGCAGCGTCTCCGCGGTCGGCAAGCTCGAGGAACCGCTGATACGCCTCGTGGCCCTGTGGCGCGCCTTCGACGCGCGCTCCGCCAGCGGACGCTATCCGCTCGGGCCAGTGACTTTCCTGATCGGGCAGGGCCCGCTGCGTTCGCCTTCGGTGTTCAACTTCTTCCGGCCCGACTACGCCCCTCCGGGGGAGATGCGCAGCCTCGACCTCGTGGCACCGGAAATGGAAATCACCACCGAAACGACCACCGCGAGTCTCGCCAATCTGCTGGCGTTCTGGACCTTCGTCTACAACTCGAGCAATGCCAACCTGCGGCCGGACGATATCTTCATCGACATCGCGGACGAGCAGGCGATCGCGGCGGACGCGGCGCGACTGGTGGACCAGGTGGCCGGCAAGCTCACCGGCGGAGCGCTGTCGACGGATCTGCGCAGCGAGCTGATCGCCATGGTCGAGCTGATTCCGGCGGCACAGGGCGCCGCGCGCGCGGCCGAGGCCATTCACGGTGTCGTGGCGGCGCCCGAATACGCAGTACTGAGGTGAAATGAGATGAACAAATCTGCCCTCGGAAACGTGATGCTCGACCGCCGCAGCTTCCTGCAGGCGGCTGGCGTCGGTCTCGCTGGCACCGCACTCGGCCTGCCCTCCCCCGCGGCGGCCGACTTCACAGATTATCGCGCGCTCGTGTGCGTGTTCCTGTTTGGCGGCAACGACGCCTTCAACATGGTCGTGCCGCGCAGCAGCGCCGAGTACGACGTGTACGCGCAGTCCCGCCAGAATCTCGCGATCGAGCAAGGCGTGCTGCTGCCGATCACGCCGAATACCCCGGACGGCGCGCAGTACGGCCTGCATCCCAGCATGACGGCACTGAAGCCCCTGTTCGATTCGGGCGACCTCGCCATCGTGGCGAACACCGGCCCGCTGGTGCAGCCGATCACCCGGGACCAGTTCCTCGCCAAGTCCGTGCCGATTCCACCGCAGCTGTTCTCCCACAACGACCAGCAGGACCAGTGGCAGACGGCGCGCGGCATGATCGAGCTGCGCACCGGCTGGGCCGGGCGGGCAGCCGACCTGCTGGCGCCACAGACCGGCGGCCAGCTGCTGCCGCTCAACATTTCGCTCGCCGGCACGACCGTCTTCCAGATCGGCGCGGACGCCGCGCCCTATGCCATCAGTGAGAGCGGCGCGCCGAACTTCATCGTGCTGACGGATCCACAGGCCGGCCTCTACCAGGAACGCCGGGCGATGTTCGAGCGGTTGCTGGGCGCCAGCTACGCGAGCCCGATCACGCGCTCGCTGTCCGCCGTGCAGCGCCGCTCGCTGGAGCTGGCCGACATCGCAAACGCCGCGCTGGACAACGCGCCGGCGCTCGCCACGCCGTTCCCGGCGAGCTCGCTGGCCGGGCAACTGGAAGCCGTTGCGCGCTTGATCTCCGTGCGCGACAGGCTGCAGATGCAGCGGCAGGTATTCCTGGTCGGCATCGGCGGCTTCGACACCCACGACAACCAGAACCAGCTGCAGCCCGGGCTGCTCGGCGACATCAGCGACAGCCTGGCGGCGTTTCAGTCCGCGCTGCTGGAGATTGGCGCGGCCGGCGAAGTCGTGACCTTCACGCAGTCGGATTTCGGCCGCACCTTGACCAGCAACGGCGACGGCACCGACCACGGCTGGGGTGCTCACCAGCTGGTGCTCGGCGGCCCGGTGGCCGGCCGCGACATCTACGGCACGATGCCGCGACTGGAGATCGGCGGGCCCGACGACGCCACCGGCGGGCGCATCATCCCGACCCAGTCGGTCGACCAGTACGGCGCCACCCTGCTGCGCTGGTTCGGGCTCACCGAGCCGCAGATCGATCAGGCCTTGCCCAACCTGCGGAACTTTGCCGTGCGCGACCTCGGTTTCGTGTGAGGGCGAAACCGTCGGTGCGGCCAACCGGCGCGTTTGCCGAAACCGATCTCCCCGACAGCACGAAAGGCTAGGTAGCGCCGGAGCAATCCGGCGCTTCCCAACCCACTCGCTATGGAGAGACCCATGAATTCGATCGCTTCCGCCCTGCAACGCAACCTGCTCCTGCCGCTGGCCGCCCTGGCCGCCGCCGCGGCCCTCACCGCAGCACCGGCCATGGCCGGCCAGTACGGTGAAAAGAAGCAGGACATCGTCGACACCGCCGTTGCCGCCGGCAGTTTCCAGACCCTGGCCGCCGCCCTCGGCGCCGCCGACCTGGTCGAGACGTTGAAGGGCAAGGGCCCGTTCACGGTCTTCGCGCCGACCGACGAGGCATTCGCCAAGCTGCCCGCCGGCACCGTCGAGTCGCTGCTCAAGCCCGAGAACAAGGCTCAGCTGGTCGCCGTGCTGACCTACCACGTCGTTCCGGGCAAGGTGATGGCTGCCGACGTGGTCAAGCTGACCAGCGCGACCACCGTCAACGGCCAGGATGTGGCCATCAAGGTCGTCGACGGCAAGGTCATGATCGACGGAGCCACCGTCACGGCCACCGACATCGCCGCGTCGAACGGCGTCATCCACGTCATCGACAGCGTCATCCTCCCCAAGTAACGTCCTCACGGACATGGCAGCGGACGGCGGCGCCCCCGGGCGCCGCCGTCTTGCGTCCGGGCCTTGAATCGCCGCGCGGCCATCCCCACGTCCTGGATCACAGGCGGTCTGCCCGCCCTTCGACCACGTGGAGGACAACATGACTATCGTTCGCTGGGATCCGTTCCGGGATCTGGAAGAGATGTTCCATCGGCCGTACCGCGGTTTCCTGGGCCGCAACCCCGCCGCGGAGGCTTCCGACGGTGTCGACTGGACGCCGGGCGTCGACGTCGCGGAAACCGACAAGGAGTTCGTGATCCGCGCCGAGCTGCCGGGGGTGAAGCGCAATGACGTCGAGGTCACCCTCGACGGCAACGTGCTCACCATCAAGGGTGAGCGCCGTTACGAGAAGGAAGACACCACGGAGAAGCTGCACCGCAAGGAGAGCTTCCATGGCAGCTTCGCGCGCAGCCTGATGCTTCCCGACAACACCGAAGCGGACAAGATCCGCGCCGAGGCCCGCGACGGTGTGCTGACGGTCCGCGTGCCGAAGGTTCAGCCGGCCAAGCCGACCGCCATCGAGATCAACTACCAGTAAGTCCCCCCTCGCCGCCGGTCCGTGACTCGCTTTGCCGCGATCACGGTCCGGTGGCGATTCCCTTCTCGGCCTGCCGCGCGGAGTCTTGAGCCTCAGACGCAGTCGGCGTCAGCGCTTCTTCAACAGGTCCGCCAGCGCGCCGAACGGCTGGTGTGTCGCCGGCCCCGGCTGCGCCGACGTCCCCGACGTCGTGCTGCAGCGAGCGACCATGCTCGTCGTCGTGGCAGTAGACGCAGAGCAGTTCCCAGTTGCTGCCGTCGGGCGGGTTGTTGTCGTGATCGTGGTCACGATGATGCACGGTCAGCTCGCGCAGATTCTCGCGCGTGAACTCGCGGGCACACCGGCCGCAGATCCATGGCAGCAGCCTGAGCGCGCGCTCGCGATAGCCCTGCTGGCGAGCGAGCCGCTCGCGCTGGGCCCGCGCCACCACCGCGTCGAGACGCGCGGTGCTGTCCGCCGGCTTGTCGCGCTTCATGGCGGCCCGCCGCGCGAATTGGCTGCTGTTGGCGACGAGTTCATCCGCCCTGCGCCGCCTCGAGCAGGCCCTTCGCGGCCAGCCATTCGCGGTTGTACAGGCGCGACTGGTACTTGTGGCCGCTGTCGCACAGGATCGTGGCGATCCGATGGCCCGGCCCCATCTCGCGCGCCACCCGCACCGCGGCGGCGACATTCACGCCCGCGGCGCTGCCGAGGAACAGGCCTTCCTCGCGCAGCAGGCGGTGCACCATCGCGACGCACTCGGTGTCCGTGATGTGCACGGCATCGTCGATCGGGGCGTCCCGGAGGTTCGCCGTGACGCGGCCGATACCGATGCCCTCGGTGATGGAACCAGGGCCCTCCGCCGCCAGGGTTCCGGTCTTCACCCACCGGTAGAGGGCGCTGCCCTGCGGATCGGCGAGCACGGTCCGCACCGACGCGCTGTGCTCCTTCAGGCTCGCCGAGACACCGCCGAACGTGCCGCCGGTGCCGCTCGCGGCGACGAACGCGTCGAGCCGCCCTTCAGTGTCGCGCCAGATCTCTGGCCCGGTCGTCTGGTAGTGGCCGTCGCGATTGGCGGTGTTGTCGAACTGGTCTGCCCAGATGGCGCCGGGCAGCTCCTCGGCGCGCCGCTTGGCGACTTTCTGGTAGTGGTTGGGATCGGCATACGGCACCGGCTTGACGCGCTCGAGCTCCACGCCGAGCGCCTCGAGGATGGCGAACTTCTCCGGCGACTGGTTATCCGGCATGACGATCACGCAGCGATAGCCGGCCGCGTGGCACAGGTGCGCCAGCGAGATGCCCGTGTTGCCCGCAGTCCCTTCGACCACCGTGCCGCCGCGCGCGAGCCGGCCGGCACGCTCCGCGGCGCCGATGATGGCGCGCGCCGCCCGGTCCTTGACCGAGCCACCCGGATTCATGAACTCGGCCTTGCCGAAGATCTCGCAGCCGGTCTCGGCGGACAGCCCGTTCAGCCGAATCAGGGGCGTCTGGCCGACGGCACCGGCGAATCCCGCAGCAATGGACATGAAGAAGATCCCCTGGGCAATTGGCTACGCCGGCGCGTTGGAGCCACTAATCTAACCGATCCCCCACGCCGGCCGCCCGGCTCGGCTCCGGACCCCGTCAGGGCGGCCGGATCCCCACCGGATGCGCTGAAAGTAGGGCGCCGCTGCGGTAAAGTGCGGCATTCCCCGTGCCATGGAGCGACTCATGCGCGCCAGCGCGATCCGTATCAGCGTACTCCTGGGGCTGTCGCTCACCGTGGCCGGCTGCATCGCCGCGCCGACCATCGCCCCGCGCGCGCCCCAGCCGCCGCCCGCCGCAGCCGAGAGCCGCTACGCGATCGTGACCGCGCGCCCAGGCCTGCCGATGGACCTGCACTGGTTCCGGAACTCGGCCGAGCGGGTTGCATCCTTCGAGCAGACCTACTCGCTCGCCCGCGCGCGAATCGATGCGTTGGCCCCCGGCCTCGCCGGCAAGAACTGGGGCGTCATCATCGACGCCGACGAGACCCTGCTCGACAACAGCGACTACCAGGCCCGGCTGGTCATCATGGGACAGCCACACAACGAAGACATCTGGGCGATCTGGACGGCCGATCGTCGCGCCGGCCTGCTGCCTGGCGCGGCTGCGTTCGTGAGTCACGTCCACGCCGCAGGCGGCCGTGTAGTCGTGGTGACCAATCGGCGCGAGGCGCTGTGCGAAGATACCCGCGCCAATATCGACGCACTCGGCGTCAGGGTCGACGGCGTGCTGTGCGCCGGCGCGAGTTCCGAGAAGGAGACCCGCTTCGCCGCGGTCGCCGCCGGCACGACCAACCTGGGCCTGCCAGCGCTGGAGGTCGTCATGTTCATCGGTGACAACATCAAGGACTGCCCGGGCCAGACCCAGGCCCGCCACGACCCGGAGGTGTTTGGCACGCGCTGCTTTATCCTGCCAAACCCGATGTACGGATCCTGGGTCGGCAATCCCTATCGATGACGAGCCTGTGACCTCGGGCTCGCGGCCTGGAACGGGAGACGCGACGATGACCACGCCTGGCAAGCCCTTCACGCCCGAGGAACTCGAGCCTCGCACGGGTTCAGGTTACCCGGAAAAATTCCGCGCCCGCGTGCTGCCCCGCGAGAAGCGCTCCCTCGGCGACGCGGCGGGTCTCACCAAGATCGGCGTCAACTACACGGTCCTGCACCCGGGGGCGCAGTCGGCCCTGCGCCACTGGCACACGCAGGAAGACGAGTTCGTGTTCGTTCTGTCCGGCGAGTTGATGCTGAAGACGAACGACGGCGAGCAAACCATCAAGGCCGGCATGGGAGCCGGCTTCCCGGCCGGCGTCAGGAATGGTCATCAGTTGATCAATCGCGGCAGCGCACCGGCGGTGTATCTCGAGATCAGCAACCGCGACCCCTTCGACCAGGCCTTCTATCCTGACGACGACCTGCACTACGGTCATCCCGTGCACCCCGGGAAGTTCACGCACCGCGACGGCACCCCCTACTGACCGGCGCGCTGAAATATCACCAGCCAGCAAACGGTCTGGTTACGTGGTCACCTGGAGACAAAGCCATGTATCGTCTACTAGCCGTTGCAACCCTGCTGGTCTGGCTCGGCCTGACCGCGGCGCCAGTGTCAGCCGCCGTCCCGGATGATCCCGCGAATGTCCAGCCGCTGTCCGTGGGCGCCAAGGCACCCTCGGTGACAGTGCGCACCGCAGCAGGAGCCGACTTCACACTTGATCCGGGCAACCTGGCCCGGCCGACAGTCCTGGTCTTCTACCGGGGTGGCTGGTGCCCCTATTGCAACGTCCATCTCGGCGCACTGGCCAAGGCCGAACAGGAACTGGCGGACCTTGGCTTCGACCGGTATTTCCTGAGCGCTGATCGGCCAGAGATCCTGTATTCCAGTCTCGAGGATGCGAGCACCCCAGTTCACGCTGCTCTCCGACGCGAGCATGTCCGCAGCGCGCGCCTTCGGCATCGCGTTTCGCGTCGACGATGCGACCTTCGCGCGCTACAAGTCGTTCGGTATCGATCTCGAGGCGGCCTCGGGGCAGACCCACCACGAACTACCCGTGCCCGCCGTGTTCATCCTGGATCGCGCGGGCGTGATTCGCTTTGCGCACGCCAACCCCGACTACACGGTGCGGCTCGCGGCCGAACCACTGCTGGAGGCCGCTCGCAGTGTCGCGGCGATGCCGGCCGCACCGGTGATCGAGGACGCCGCTCAGTGAGAGGGCGGCAAAGCCTTGCCGGGATGGTAGTAGCCGCGGACCGCAGGCAGGCGAAAGACCAGCGCTGACGCGGCGGTGGCGATCGCGACGACGCCGAGGATCACCGCCAGTCGCGCCAAGGGCTGTCCGGCATCGAGCCGCGCGGCGGCGAGCAGATAGAGGGTACGCAGCCACTCGGCCGTCGCGACGACCAGCGCGACGGTCAGCACGCGCGGCACCCAGCGGTGCCGCACGAACACCAGGCCCGCCAGACCGAGGCAGACGACGACCAGCACGACCGGCCCGCCGCGGAAAACGTGCGCGCCGAACAGCAGCATCGCGAACGCCGGCGCGCTCAAGGCCAGGTAGCGCATCGACCTGCTCCGCTCAGAACCGGAGCGCGCCGGTCAGCCAGACGGCGTTCGACTTGCGGGTATCCGACAAATCGATCTCTTCGTACTCGAGCCGCAGGGTGACCTTGTCGAGGAAGGTCAGTCCGGCCCCCACCGCGTAGACGAGATCCTGGTCGCTGTCCTTCAGCCTGAAATTCCCGTTCACGGGATCGCGCAGCGTCGCTTCGATGTCATAGAAGTAATAGCCGACTTTCGCGAACAGCTCGACCGGCAACAAGGGAATTGGCAAGGTCGCCACGGCGTATGGCGCGAAGCCGCTCAAGCCGATGTCGACGGCGGTCGCAGCAACCGAATCGCTTGGCGTTCCGAAATCAACATAGGCCAACTCCAGCGCCAGGAACTTGTTGAAGCGCCAGCCTGCAAACAACTTGTAGGAGGTGTCGTCGCCCTGGAAGTCAAGCTGGCCAAGGTTGGTCGAGTCGCCGACCTCGAGGTCGAACATGCCGACACCAGCGCCGGCGTACAGGCCATCCGCCACAGCGGGCGCCGCACACAGCGCCAGCGCGGCCGCACATCCAGTGATTCGACGCATTTCGGGTACTCCTGTAGGACGGCCGGGATCCGCAACCCGCGGCGTCCTCCGGGGAGGCGCGCCGCGGACCCATGCTTTCGCGGCGTCATTCTAGTCGGGCGCGGCAGCCGGAGAAGCTGACGCCTGTCCCTGAATCGAGACAGCGCGTCCGCCTCGCCGCGGGGCTAGCGGACGTCGCGCCCGCTGATGACCGCCTCCAGGTCGGGCTTGGGATGATCCGGCCCCATGCGTCCCGAATCGAGCCGGTCGACATAGTCCCGGTACGCGCGCATCGCCTGCGCACCGAACAGCAGCATGATCGGGATGTTGGCGAACAGCATCACGCCGGTGCCGATACCGGTGAGGTTGTCGAGCTCCGCGTCGGTCTTCAGGAACCCCATGGTCGCCACCACGATCAGCGCGCAATAGACGATCTTGTAGGGCAACACCGACTTCTCGCCGACCAGGTAGACCATGCCCTGCTCACCGTAGTAGCTCCAGGAGATCATGGTCGACAGGGCGAACAGCCAGGCGGCCAGCGTGACCAGCCACTTGCCGAGACCGGGCTGCACGCGTATCGAACGCCTTGGCCGTGAGCGTCGCGCCGACGTAGTTGGCGTAGATGCCCGGGTCGGCAAGCGTCGGCTCCACGGAACTGGCGAATGTCCCCCACTCGACGATCGGCTTGCCGTCGACCAGGCGCACGGCGCCATCGAGGCGATGCAGGTTGTTGCCGGTGTTCTCGTTCGGCTCGGCGCGCCAGACATGGTGTAGACCGCCTGGCCATCCGACCAGTCGAGATCGCGTCCGGATCGGCGGGCTGCGCGTCTCGAGGGTCCACTGGCCTTCGCCGGTCGGCGATCACCTCCGGCAGGCACGGCATAGGTCGCGTCGGGCCCGCGGTTCCAGACACCCGTCGACAGGATGACCAGCGCCGTGAAGGTGCAGACGATCAGGGTGTCGATGAACGGCTCGAGTCCGGCGACGACCCCCTCGCGAACGGGCTCGTCCGTCTTCGCCGCGGAGTGCGCGATGGGCGACGAGCCCTGGCCCGCTTCGTTCGAGAACAGCGCGCGCTTCATGCCGAACAGGAACGCGTAGGCCGCGGTGCCGCCGATGAAGGCGCCGGCCGCCTCGGCGGGTGCGAAGGCGCTCTTGACGATCAGCCAGAGCATGCCCGGCAGGTGCGTCGATGTGCACGACCAGCACGTACAGGCCGCCGAGGATGTAGAGCGCCACATCACCGGCACCAGCCTGCCCGGCCACCGCGCCGATGCGCTTGATGCCGCCGATGATGACGAGGCCCACGAGAATCGCCAGCACGATGCCGGTGAACACGCCGGGTATGCCGAAGTAGGACTCGGTGAGCTCGGCCACGTTCCACGCCTGGAACATGTTGCCGCCGGTGATGGTCGAGATGAGCAGCGTGATGCAGAAGATGCCGCCCGACGAGCGAGCCGAGCCAGGCGCAGCTTCGGGTTCCAGCGCGCGATGGCCTTGCTTCGCCACCCACATCGGCCCGCCGTGCGGATTGTCGGGGTCGTCGGTGTTCCGGTAGAGCATCGCGAGCGTGACCTCGGTGAGCTTCAGCGCCATGCCGACGACGCCGACGACCCACATCCAGAACACCGCGCCCGGGCCGCCCAGGGCGATGGCCAGCGCGACGCCGCCGATGTTGCCGAGACCGACGGTCGCGGACAGCGCCGCCGACAGGGCCTGGAAGTGGTTGATGGCGCCGGGATCGTCGGGATCGTCGTACTGGCCGCGGATCACCTTCCAGCCGTGGGTCAGCGCCTTGATCTGGCAGAACCTGCTCCAGATCGTGAACAGCACGCCCGTCGCCAGCACCACGTAGAGCACGGAGTTGTGCCAGAGAATGCCGTTGAGCGCGCTCATCCAGTCATTGAACGTAGCCATCCGTCCCTCCCCGTCGGCCAGCGCACATGATGGGCGCGCGTCCGGACCGAGGCAACAGCAGCGTCCCGCCAAGCGGCGGGAAGCTCTCTGGCCCCGCCAGCCGGGCGCGGTCTGGCCGAATTCCGGGATGGATGCGTTATGCTCTGCAAGCCCGACCGGGCAAACGGGGTTGATGAAGCCAGGGAGTCACGCCATGGGCTGGATCGTCGTTCTCGCCATCATTGCCGCGATCGTCGTGTTCGCGATCGGCATCTACAACCGGCTGGTCACGGCCCGGAACGCCTACAAGAACGCGTTCGCGCAGATCGACGTGCAGCTGACCCGCCGCCACGACCTGATACCCAACCTGGTCGAGACCGCCAAGGGCTACCTGCAGCACGAGCGCGGCACGCTCGAGGCCGTCATCAGCGCGCGCAACGCGGCCGTCACCGGGCTGAAGAACGCCGCCGCCAATCCTGGCGATCCCGGCGCGGTGCAGCAGCTGGCCGGGGCGGAGAACGCCCTCACCGGCGCGCTGGGCCGGCTGTTCGCGCTGGCCGAGGCCTACCCGGACCTGAAGGCCAACACCACGATGATGCAGCTGTCCGAAGAGCTGACCACGACCGAGAACAAGGTGGCGTTCGCGCGCCAGGCCTACAACGACTCGGTCATGAGCTACAACAACACCCGCGAGGTGTTCCCCAACAACCTGTTTGCGGGCGCCTTCAACTTCCAGATGGCGCAGCTGCTCGAGATCGAGTCGCCCGAGAAGCGTGAAGTCCCGAAGGTGAGCTTCACCAGCTGATCCCGCGCGGGAACACCTGAGTGGATTTCTTCGGCCGGCAGGCCCAGTCGCGCCGCCAGACACGCCGTCTGGTCCTGCTGTTCCTGCTGGCGGTCGCCGCGGTGGTGGTGGCCGTCAACGCGGTCGTGCTGACGGTCATCGCCACGCTCGGCCGCGATTATGTCGCGATGCCCGGCGCCGGCGTGGTCGTGCCGGACGGCGGATGGCTCGCCAGCAACCCCGGCGCCGTGCTCGTCACCACCGCGATCGTGCTGGGCATCGTGGGCATGGCGAGTCTCTACAAGACGGCCTCGCTCAGCTCCGGCGGCGGCGCGGTGGCCCGCTCACTGGGCGGCCAGCGGGTGACCGCCGACACCACCGACCCGCTGCGCCGACGCCTGTTGAATGTCGTGGAGGAGATGGCGATCGCCTCGGGCGTGCCGGTGCCCGAGGTGTACGTGCTGGAGCATGAGGCCTCGATCAACGCCTTCGCCGCGGGCTACACGCCCGCCAACGCCGCCATCGGCGTCACGCGCGGCACGTTGGCCAATCTCGACCGCAGCGAACTCCAGGGCGTCATCGGTCACGAGTTCAGCCACATCCTGAATGGCGACATGCGGCTCAACACCCGCCTGATCGGCCTGCTGTTCGGACTGGTGGTGATCGCCATGATCGCGCGCCTGGTGCTGCGGCACGCGCCGCGCGGCGGCGGCGGCCGCAAGGGCGGCGGCGCGGTCGCGATCGTGATCTTCGCCGCCTTTGCCGTGCTGGTGCTCGGCTACATCGGCCTGATCTTCGGCAGGCTGATCCAGGCCGCGGTCTCCCGCACCCGTGAGTCGCTGGCGGATGCCTCGGCAGTGCAGTTCACCCGCGACCCCGACGGACTGCGCAATGCGCTGGTAAAGATCGGCGCGCTGGAAGCCGGCTCGCGCATCGTCGAGACGGACGCGGAGGAAGTGGCGCACATGCTGTTCGCGCCCGGCGTGAAGCGCTTCACCTCGACGCACCCGCCGCTGGTGGAGCGCATCCGCGCGATCGACCCGCGCTTCGATCCGGGCGAGTTCGAGGAGGTGCGCCGCAAGATGCAGGCGGCGGAGGCGCGCGCCCAGGCGGAGGCCGAGCAGGCAACGCAGCCCGCTGCGGCCGAACGGTTGCAGGACCTGCTCGGCGCGGGCATCGTGCTCGCACCGGCTGCGGTGGCGGACCTGGTCGGCAATCCCGGCACGAAACACGTGCAGGCCGCGGAAGGGATCCGCGAATCCCTGCCCGCCGCGGTGCTCGCCGCCGCGTCGACTCCCGGCGACGCGGTGGCGCTGTTTCTGGCGCTGGCGCTGGACGCGGAGCAGGTCGCCCGCGACCGTCAGATCGCCTTCATCGCAACACAGCTCGGCGCCGCCATCGCGACGACCGTGCGCGGCTTTCTGCCGGTGGTCGACGCCCTGACCGCCCCGCAACGCATGCCCACGCTGCTGCGCGCGTTTCCGGCACTGCGCCAGCTGGGGCGCGGCGAGCGGGAGAAGCTGCTGTCCTGCCTGAATGGCCTGCTGGCGCGCGAAGGACGGGTCTCGATCTACGCCTATGCCCTGCGCAAACTGGCGCAGGTGCACCTGCGCGACGAGCTCGGGGCCAGCAGCTCGGTCGGACGACTGTCCCTCGACGCCGTCAGTGGCGACCTGCAGGTGTTGTTCTCGGTGCTGGCCGCACACGGTCATGATGATCCCGCGCAGGCGCGCAATGCCTACGAGATCGGCATGCATCAGCTGCTGCCGCGCCGCCGCCCTGACTTCGCGCCACCCGGCAACTGGCCCGCCAGTCTGGACGCCGCCCTGAACCGGATCGACCGGCTGGCGCCGCCGGCCAAGGAGATGCTGGTCGAGGCCCTGGCGCGGACGATTTCACACGATAACCGCATGACCGTGCAGGAAGCGGAATTGCTGCGCGCGGTCTGCGCGGCGCTGCACTGCCCGCTGCCGCCGCTGCTCTCCCAGACGCCCGCGGCCTGAGCCCGCGGCGACGAGCGCGCGCGGCATCGACCGGTTCAGTCCGCCGGCACCGTGCGGTCTTCAGCCCACTGGCGCAGATTGGCGATGCGCTCGGACATGACGGTCGACAGGGGCTTGGTGCCGCGAATCTCCGCCAGCAGGCCCGCCGCGGTGACCGGCTTGCCCTCGGCATGCGCAGTGTAGATGGCCGAGACCACGGCCTGTTCCAGCTCGGCGCCGGAAAACCCCGCACTGGAGTGGGCCAGCGCGCGGACCTCGCGCTCCTCGAGCTCGAGGCCACGCTTCTTGAGATGAATCCGCAGTATCTCGGCGCGGATCGCCTCACGCGGCAGGTCGACGAAGAAGATCTCGTCGAAGCGGCCCTTGCGGATCAGCTCGGGCGGCAGCGCCGAGATGTCGTTCGCGGTCGCCACCATGAACACGCGGCTCTTCTTCTCCGCCAGCCAGGTCAGGAATGTGCCGAGCACGCGCTGCGAGGTGCCGCTGTCGCCGTCACCGGTCGACAGGCCCTTCTCGATCTCGTCGATCCACAGCACGCAGGGCGCCATCACGTCCGCGGTGCTGAGCGTGTCCCGCAGATTCCGCTCCGACTCGCCGTGGTACTTGTTGTACAGCGCGCCGAAATCGAGCCTGAGCAACGGCACCCCGTAGATGCCCGCGGTGGTGCGCGCGGCGAGGCTCTTGCCGCAGCCCTGCACGCCTAGCAGCAGCACGCCGCGCGGCGGGTCGAGCATCGGCGCGGAGCCGTCGAAGGCCGGCCGGCGGTGCTTGAGCCACGACTTGAGCCGCGACATGCCGGCGAGCTCTGCGAACTTCGCCGTGTCGTGCTCGTAGCCCAGCACGCCATTGCGGTTCAGCAGCTGGTACTTGGCGGCGGTGACGGCGGGCAGGTCGCTCTGGGTCAGTGCGCCGTCGTCGAAGATCGCCTTGCGGGCAAGTCGCTCGGTGTCGATGGTCGCCAGTCCCGCCAGATTCTCGACCAGCAGTTCGAGCGCCTTCTGGTCGGTCTTGACCCGCGCGCCGCCGTTGCCCTGGCGCCATTCGGCGACGATGCGCTCAACGATCGCGTGGCGTTCCTCGCGGCTGGGAAACGCCAGCTCGAAGTGGGCGGCGAACGCCTGCAGCTCCTTGGGCAGCGTGACTTGGTGGCTGACCAGGACGATGGTGCGCGGGGCGGCATCGTAGGACTGGCAGATGTCCTTCAGCAGCCGGACATGGACCGGGTCGTCGAGAAAGGGATGGAAATCGCACAGCACGTACACGCCGCGCGTCGCGGTGGCGCGGATGTTGCGCAGCACGTCGCCGGGCTGGGAGTTGTGGCGCTGGGGTGCGCCGAGATCCACATCGAGGCGGGCCAACCCATCCGTGACCGTCCACTGGAACACGGGAGTATGGACCTGGCCGCGGAGCGCCCCGGCCATGGACTTCAGCATGTCGAGCACGCGCGGCTCGTCGTGGGTCTCGACCACGACCAACGGCACGCGGCTTCGCAGCAGCGCGAGCAGGTCGTTGCGGGAATCGCTGACGTGGGGCATCAGCCCAATCTAGCAGACCACCAGGCAGCGCCACTGTCGCCCCAGTCCCAGTTTTGCCGCCGCCGCGCCGGACCCGGCCCGGAGCCGGAGCCGACCTACCGGGCGGCCACCGCCAGCGCGGTCAAGGCGGGCACAGGGCCGATCAGCCGCCCGGCCGACACCACGAGCCCGGTGGTGGCCCCGGTGATTTCCATCACCGGGCCATCGGGCAGCAGGCCCTGCACATCGATACCACCAGACAGCGCAGCGAGTTCCACGTCTGCCGGGCCGTTGTTGAGCACGGTGATCACGCTGCGCTCGCCGGTCATGGTCCGCGCGAAGGCGAAGACGTCGGGATCCACCCCGGCGGCCCACTGCACCACCGTCAGCACCGGTTGCGTCGTGCTCTGCGCATTCAGTTCGAAGCCATAGCACCCGGCGGCGGCAATCGACATCCGGCTGTTGCTGCCCGCACCGGACGCGCTCGACAGGGTGATGGGCACTCCCACGAGCGTCGTCTGGCCGACATTCGCAAACTCGGGCGACCAGTCGGCCGCCGCGACCTTGAACTGGTGCTGCCCGGCCGGCAGCTCGACCGCCGCCTGGTAGCGTCGGCCACCCTGGTTGACGAAGGACTGGCTGGCGGGCGGCGGATTGGCCCAGCCATCGAAGCTGCCGCGCACGAACAGCGTATCCCCGAAGTCCGCGGCAGGATCGAGGCCGGAGGGCGCCACCGCACAGGAGACTCCCGGTGCGGCCAGCGTGCGCTGCGCGCCGCGCCGCAATGCCGGATAGCCGCGGCGGGCCTCGGCGAGGACAGCCAGGCGCTCGTCGAAGGCCGAGGCCGCGAGGCGCGAAAAGTCCATGTCCTCGCGGCTCGAGGCACCGAGCGGCTTGTCGTAGGAATCGCCCTGGCCGCGCATGCCGATCTCGGTGCCGTAGTAGACGACCGGAATGCCGCGCGCGGTATAAATGAGCGTGAGCGCCATGTCGAGGCGGCGATCGGCCTCGGCTGGCGACATGCCTGCCGCCTCGGCCTCCGACGTGAAACGCCAGACGTCGTGGTTGTCGATGAAGGTGGCGAGCCGCGTCGGGTCGTCGTAGACATTGTCCTGGGCGAAAACGTCCGCCATGCGGCGCACGCTGCCACCGCGTGCCAGGCTGTCGGTGATGGCGAACTTCAGCGGGAAGTCGAACACCGACGGCGAGCCAACCGTATCGAGATAGTGCGCGATGCGCGCGACGCTGCCGTCGAACACTTCTCCCACCGTCCACACGTCGGCCGCGGCGGCAGGACTGCCGGCGGCGAAGTACTCGGACCAGAACGTGTCGCCGACGTGCTTCATGGTGTCCATGCGAAAGCCGTCGACCGACACGTTGTCGCGCAGAAAGCGGATGCTCTCCAAAAGGTAGTCGGTGACCGGGCGCAACTCCTGGCGGAAATCCGGCAGGCCGGCCAGGCAGCCCGTGACCTCATCGCTGCCGCACTGGCTGCCGGTCCTGAACCAGCTGGGATTTTGTGACAACAGGCGCGAGCCCGGCCCGGCGTGATTCACCACCACGTCGATCACCAGCCGGATGCCCGCCGCGTCGGCGGCTTCGCCAAGCGCGCGCAGTGCAGCGAGGTCGCCGAAATGCGGCTCGAAGCGCCCGAAATCGTCGGCCCAGTAGCCGTGGAAGCCGACGAACGGCCGGCCGGAGTTGATCCCGCCACCGTTGCCGGGCGGCGCCACCTGGCGCACCACCGGGGAGATCCAGATCGCCGTGAAACCCATCGACTGGAAATAGCCTTCCTCGATCTTGCGGCGGATGCCGTCGAAATCCCCGCCGTGCCAGCCGATGGGATTCGTCGGGTCGAGCGTGTCGCCGGCGCGGTCACGATCGCCGTTGTCATTCGCGGCATTGCCGTTCGCGAACCGGTCGGTCAGCAGCTGGTAGACGACCTCGTCGCGAAAGTCGGCGGTGGACTGTGCCGGCGGGGGCGGCGGCGCGGGCGGCGTCACCGGCGGCGCGCCAGGAGACGTCCCTCCCCCACCGCCGCAGCCGCACAAGGCGGTGCCGGCAATGGCGACGGCGAACAGGACGGCACTGGGCCTGGCGGCCACAAAACTCACGGGCTAGAGCTCCCCGGTCAAGAACGATGCCATGCACTGTAACGGCAGAAGGTCCGCCGTGGTACCGGAAGCGAGTGCTGTCCAGGTCAATGCCCGCCGCGCACCCTGATGCCGGCGTCAGCCAGCGCTTCGGCGAGCTGCGCCTCGATCCGCAACGCCTCGGCGCGGGCGATCCATTGCAGGTGCATGACGGGCCCGGTCAGCAGCTCCAGGCCGCGCTTCAAGACACTGCCCGCGGCACGGATGCCGGCCTTGTGCTGGTCGAAGCGCAGCGCTGGCGCGTGCCGGGTCATGCCGACGTAGACGCCGTGCGGATCGCCGGCCCGATCGGCGTAGTCGAGCAGCACCAGGTAGACGTGGGTGCGGCCTGACGACGGCGTCGGGATCCGCGCGGCGACCTCGTACGCCACCGGCAGCCACTGCACGTGGCGCATCGGCAGCCAGTCCGGAACGGCTTCTGAGGCGCGCTCCCAGAGGCGATCGAGCGCCGCGTTGACGTTCATCGGTGGCTCGCCACGCATCCACAGCTCGTGCACGCAGTGCGCGCCAAGCGTGCCATCGGCGGTCGCGAGCGCGTCGTTCAACGCGTCCAGCAGCTCGTCCCGCGCGAAGCCGCCCAGAGGACGGAGCGCGGGCCGGGCGGACTTGTGCCCGATCGCGTCCGCGAGCCTGCTCAGGTCTCGTTCGTGTGCCACCACTCGCGAAACTCGGTGCAAAGCCCCTGCCCGTCTAGCATGACCTGCATGATGCCATCGAGAATCACGTGCTGACCGGTCGTCACCTTGGTGAAGGTGCAACGCCAGTGGGCGAGACCGGACGAGGCGTCCGCCGCCAGGACCTCGGAGGTAAAGCGGATGTTGGACTGGGCGGAGACCGCGCTCCTGAAAATGCCAGCGATCTCGTCCCGGCCGAGCAGCGGATCCTCCAGCGGCGACCAGTGATAGGGGGCGTCGTCGACGAACAGCGCCACGAAGGCGGGCACGTCGCGCGTTTCCCAGGCACGCCCGTAGTCAGCCATCCAGCGCTCCAGCGCAGACGCCATACGGCCCCCCTCTTGGCGCAACGGCGCGCTCCCCTGCGGAAGCGGCCTGGCTGCGGACGCAGCCGGCCTCTTTGCGACTAGCTTGCGACAGCGCTGCTCGCAGCGCAAGCAGCCAGGCAGACCTGCAAACGACTACGTCGAGACCGGCATCCGCGCCGGCGCCGAGCGACGTCCCTTCCCGCCGCGCTTGCTGCTCGCGAAGAATTCCAGACAGTGCTGGTAGAAGGCCTCGGTCAGCGGCGTGCTCGACACCTCGGCCGACGTCATGAAGACGTACTCCTGCAGGATCCGCGGGCGGAAGAGCCGGCACTCGATGCCGTAGCGCTGGTAGTTGGCCGCAAGCAGTTCATTGACGATCGCAATTCCCAGACCCTGGCCGGCGAACGCACAGGCGGCACCGACATTGTGGCTCTCGAGCCGGACCTCCGGGCGCACCCCGGCGGTTCGAAATGCCTCTTCTATTCGCAGCCGGGTCTCGCCGCCCTGCCCGATGAGTATCAGCGGCTGGTCTCGCAGATCCTGCGGACCAATGACCTTGCGGGCCAGCAGCGGATGCCCCTTCCTGATCGCGCACATGGTCTCGGTGGCTATGAGCGGCCGGCAGCGTATCCGCGGATTGTCGATCGGCAGCTTGCCGAAGCCACAATCGGCCGTCCGGGTCGAGATCAGGTTCATGGTCGTCGGCCGCGTGCGCGAGTCGATGGACAGTTTGACGTTTGGCCGCTCCGACACGAACTGGGTAATGGGCGCGACCAGCGGACCCTCGGCGAAGCTCGGCGGCGCGACCACCCTGAGCCGGCCGACCTGCAGGTTATTGATGTCGTCGGCAAGCGCAGTCACGCGCTCCAGCCCCTTGAACGCCAGGTCCACTTCCTCAAACAGCAGAATGGCCTGTGGCGTTGCCACAAGGCGCCCCTTCTCCCGGTGGAAGACCGGGAAGCCGATCTCCCGCTCCAGCTGGCCGAGCAAACGGCTGACCGCAGGCTGACTGAGACCGAGCGCGCGACCCGCCGCGGTGGCCGACCCGAGCCGCATGATCTCGCGAAAGCTCTCGAGACTCTTCAGGTTGAGTTTCACCGGCACGCCCCGTGTCGAAGATCCTGGTCCACGGGTGACGGTAGCCGAGCGGGATGCGCTGACGCAAACGGGAAAGCCCGGCCGGCGGTGGCTGCCGGCCGGGCTGAGCGCTCAGAACCTTGTCTTGACCCTCAGGTAGCCGAAGGCGCCACGGGGGTTGTAGGTGTTGATATCGAAGTTGATGTTGGTATTGACGAGCGACACCGGCGGCATCTCGTCGAAAAGGTTCTCGATGCCGAGCGTGAAGGTCGTCTTCCAGGCCTCCACCTCGTAGGCCGCCCAGACGTCGTGGTAGAGGCGGGACGGGATGTCGCCCGACGTCTCCGGGACCGGTCCCTCGTTCGTCGTGCCCTGATAGCGCATGGTCCAATTCGCAGCCCAGCGGTCACGCGCCCAGTTGACGCTGGCATTACCCCTGACGCGCGGGTACGCCTCGCGGAACAGCGACTTGCCGGTGCGGTTGTCGACGCGGATCGAACCGTCTTCGTTGGTGAAGTAGTAGATCAGGCTGTCGAGATAGCTCACGTCGAGCATGAACCGGAACCTGCCCGCCGAACTGGTGCGGAGATCGTAGCGCACGACGGTGTCGACTCCCTTGGTCTCGATCCGGTCGAGGTTGATCGGACCGTCGATCAGCCGGACGATCTCGCCCTGGGTGCCGCGCGTCACGAATTCGCAGCGCTGGCCGGTGTTGGCGCACAGGTTCAGCAACCGCTGCGAGCCGAAACTCGAGATCGCGTCCTGGATCTCGATGTCATACCAGTCCATAGAGATCGAGAAGCCGTCGAGCGCCGAGGGCGTGTACACGAAACCGTAGCTCAGGTTGTCCGAGGTCTCCGGCTGCAGGTCGGGGTTGCCGCCGACCAGCGAGCGGACGGTCGTGCCGCCGAAATCCGCCTGGTCATAGGTGGCCGGCACTCCGGCACATCCGGGCAGGCCCGCGCCACCGCCGCTGCAGGGATCCACGGCCGGGAGATTGGTTTCCCGCAGTCCGGAGAAGAGTTCGTTGATGGACGGCGCGCGGAAACCTTCCGCCACGGTGCCACGGATCAGCAGGTCCTGCACCGGTCGCCAGGCCAGCCCGAACTTGCTGTTGGTCGTGTCACCGAAGGTGCTGTAGTCGGAGTACCGAACGGCGGCATCCACCTCCAGGCTCTGGAAGAAAGCCTTGTCCGTGACCAGCGGGATGCTCAGCTCCAGATAGGCCTCCCACAGGTCGTAGCTGGCATCGGTCGGGTCGCGCGGCGCCGAAGTCGTCCGCCGGTTGTTCTGGTACACCGGGTCGGAGTTGATGATTTCGTCCGGACGATCGTAGCCCTCCTCCTTGCGGTACTCGACACCCGATGCGAAGGCGAGTGACCCGGCCGGCAACTCGTACAGGTCGCCCGTCAGGTTGGCGACGAAGTCGCTCTGCCGGGTACCATTCTCGTCGCGCCCGGTGAAGTTGATGTAGTCGATCATCTCGTCTGTGATCGTGCCGAAAATGTTGATCGGCGTGCAGTTGTTGGCGGCACACCGGTCGTTCGGGCCGATACCGAGCGCGAGCGCATCGCGGTCCACCTGATTTCGCGAAATCCACACCGCGTCGTTCTTGGCGTAGGAATAGAACGTGTCCCAGCCCCAGCCGTTCGCGAAGTTCCCCTCCAGCCCGACGGCGACCCGCAGCGTATCGACGTCCTGCTCGTTGTAGCGGAAGTCGTTCTCCACCAGCACGCGGTTGATGTCGAGCGAGGAACCGCTGAACTGCACGCCAAACGGATTGAAGGGATGATCCGCCGGTATGACGAAGCCCTCCGTACCGCGCAGGGTCGGCGTGACCGGTGCGAACCGCTGGTCCGACTTGCGGTTGTTGTACAGACCCTCCAGGACGAGCTCGGTGTCGCCACCGACACCAATACGGGCCTGGCCATACAGCCCTGCCAGTTCGAGCGGCCCGGTCAGGTACTGCCCCGTCTGCCCGTTGTAGCGATCGTCCGGATCTACAAACGGGCGGAAGTCCGCTGCACTGTCGCCGGTTGCGCTGTCGATGCGCGTGAAGCGCGCGCCGCTGAACTGGCCGCCGCCGCGGAATCGGCCGCGCTCGGTGCTGGTCGACAGACCATTCAGCGGCACGCGCGAAAAGCTGCGGTCCTCGACATAGATGGGATCGGAATTGGAGTAGTTGCCCGAGAGCATGACCGATCCCCAGTCGGCCGCCTTGCCCCACAGAAGGTCGGCGTTCATCGTCTCGCCGTCGCTGCGCGAGGTGGAACCGAGGTAGGCGCGGGCCTCGAGGCCGTCGAAGCGCTTGAAGGTGATGATGTTCATCACCCCGGCGATGGCGTCAGCACCGTAGATGGCGGTGGCGCCGTCCTTGAGCACCTCGACACGCTCCGCCGCGACCATCGGGATGGTGTTCATGTCGACGAAGTCGCGGAAGCCGCGAGTGCCGGCGCCATTGACCCAGCGACGGCCGTTCACCAGGACGAGGTTGCGGTTAGCCCCGAGATTGCGGAGGTTCAGGCTCGAGCTTCCGTGACTGACGCCGGCCGTTCCGTTCGAATTGAGACTGGATCCGACCGACGGCAGCTCCTGCAGCAGCTCCCCGATGGAGACGATGCCGCTCGACTCGATGTCGCCCAGGTCCATGGTAAAGACCGGGCTCATCGACGTTTCATCCTTGCGTCGGATGCGACTGCCGGTGACCACGATCTCTGCGATTTCCGCCGGCGCCGCGGCGACCTGTTGGGCCTCGGCAGTCGCCGGGACTGCGGCGCCGTACAGGACCAGACACACCGCTGCGGCGAGACCGCCGCCGGCCATGCTCGACCGGGAATTAACAATTCTCATGAAGCCTCCCCCGACACCGACGTTCTGAATTGACCCGCGGGCGGCGCACACCGAGCTCCCGCCGTGTCCCGTGATACCGCGGTCGAGAGTAGGTAGCGTGCCAGCGATACGCAATCTCATGAGCCGCACAAATGACCTCATGCGCCGCGGGCATGCCCCGCGCATTGCGCCCATCGCGTTCCGCAGCGAGCGGTTGTCGAGCGACATTGCGGTATGTCAGAGTCATCGACGCCGGCACGCCTTGCGGCACGCCGCGCAGCGATCACGCAACACCAGGAGTCTCCATGTGTGCACACACAGCATCTAGCCGGGCGGCGCTCTGGTTGCTGGTCGCCGCGAGCATGATCGCCCCGGCGCAGGGCGCGGATAACGCCGGCAAGGCCGGGCCCGCGGAGATTCGCGTCAAGCTGGTTGGCCAGGCGCTGATCAAGCGAGACCTCAGGCCGGTGGTTCCCGATTCAGTAGCGCAGGCCCGCGAGTATCTCGCCGGAGCCGACGTGGTCTTCACCAACCTGGAGGGAACCATTGCTCCGCCCGGCGCAGCGGTCACGCCGCGCTCGCCGACCGCTGCCTACGGGCCGATCGAGTTGCTCGATTGCCTGAAGGACATGGGCTTCAACATGTTGTCCCTCGCAAACAACCATGCGTGGGATCTGCAGGCGCCTGGAATAGCGAGCACGCGAACTGCCGTAGCGGAAAAGGGCTTCGCCATGGCGGGCACCGGCGGGAACGTGGCCGAAGCGGCCGCCCCGGGCTATCTCGACACAGCGGCGGGACGCGTCGCACTCGTTGCCATGGCATCGGGATCGGTACAGCTCACCCCGGAGACCTGGGCCGGGCCGGAGAAGCCCGGCGTTAACTTCCTGCAGCTCCGTGACGACGGCACGCTGGACGTCGAGCAGAAGGACCGGATCCTCGGCGCGGTGCGCGAAGCCGCCAGCAAGGCGACGCTGGTCGTGGTCTATCACCACAACCATTATTGGGGTGAGCGCACCGGCATGGACGGGCCGCCCGGACGGGATCGTCGCGTCAATCGCTTCGACACCCCCGCGTGGATGGAAGACTGGGCGCACGAAATCATCGACGCCGGCGCAAACATCTATGTCGTGCACGGCAATCCCGCGCTGCACGGGGTCGAAATCTACAAGGGCCGCCTGATTCTCTACGGACTGGGCAACTACATCTTCCAGACCGGGAACAGCCTGGATCGATACGGTCCGCTGGCCTGGCACAGCGCCGCGGTCGACTCGCAATTCGTCGAAGGCCGATTGACGGGGCTGCGCTTCACGCCACTGACGCTGGCGATGGACGGCGCAGCGCGCGGTGCGCCCTACCTGGCACAGGGCGGGGAAGCCACGGCCATTCTCAGCCGGCTCGCAGCAGTTTCCGGCCGCTACGGCACGCAGATGCGCATTGAAGGCGACACCGCGGAGGTCATTCTCGAACCGGTTCAGTAGTCGATGGGAAGCAATCAGGGCATCGCGAGCGCCCACAGCAGCCAGAGCACGCCGAAGCCGATGGCTGCGGCTTCGATGAGTTCGCCGAACCGTTCCAGACTGAGCGATTGCATGCCGCCACTCCTGATCACCTGAAGTGCGATCAGGCTAGCGGCGCCACTGGCTCAACCGGTGACCCACCTCGGCCAGGACATCGCGGGGGTTACGGGATCTGCCCGTTGGGCGGCCGGCCGGCGTCCTCGCCCTTGCGGACTTCGCCGTCCCCGGGCAGGTAGCCGTAACGCTTGACCAGCCGCCAGACGTGCTGCGGAATCATGCTCTTCATGCGCCGCGGCTGCTGGCGCCGGAGGTGCAGCACCGTCTCGACGGCCTTCATTTCCACCCGCGCGCGCGCGAATTCCAGCCCGCGTGGCCCGATCCGCGGCATCAGCCAGGCCACCAGGGGACGCAGCCAGGCCGGCATCGAACGCAGCGGCAGGCCGCCCGCGGCCCGTTCGGTATTGCGGGCAAATCCAGTCACGGCGCCGCGGCGATTGCCGGCACTGCCCGGCGCTTCGGTCTTCAGCTCGCCAGCCAGCAAGGCCAGCAGCTCGGCGCCGCGTTCATTGCGTTCCAGCAGCCACTGCTCGCCCTGCCCGCCCATGTAGCCGACCGTTACGTCGGCCAGCACGTTGGTGTAGTCGACGCAGGTGCGACAGGTCAGCGGGAAGAAGTCGCCGGGCAGTTTCGAGATCGGCAGCTTCAGGAAAGGGATCTCCTGCACCCTGCCGTCGTCGAAACGCAGCTCGACGTGATAGTCGGCCCGGAACTCGAGGTACTGGATGGTCTCGGGGGCATCGGATAGCAGCGCCAGGAAGTCGTGAAAGCGCTCCGTCGTCGTGTTGTCCGAGCAGGGCGTGCCGATTACGTAGAGGCGCTCGAAGCCAAGCTCGGCCTCGAGCGCGCGCAGCGCATAGACCTGGCAGGGGATGCCGATGATCGCCAGCCGGCGATAGCCGCGGGCACGCGCCGGCTCGAGCAGCGCCAGCAGCGGCGCGTACCCCATGCGCATGCCGCGGCAATGCGCCATGCCAGCCGGTTCGGTCACCAGCACCGGCAGCGGTCGCCAGCGGTCATCGGGATGCGGCGCAACCGCCAGCACGGCATCGACCGCATGAGTCTCCAGCAACCGCTCACCGAGGCGCGTGGCGATGCCGGTCCACTGCGCGCCGCTGCGCGGCGCCAGCAGGGACGCGCGCAGCATGCGGCGGAAGGGACCAAAGAACAGCTCGTCCGGCCGGTCGGGATCGCGAGCGCGGCCGTGGACCTGCTGCTCCAGCGACGGATAGTCGGGACGAATGAATTGGCAGGCGCTGCCACAGCGGCCCGGCGCGCTGGAGCGGGAAATGCCGCAGTCCGTGCACAGGTCGCGCGGACGCGCCTCTGCGAAGACGGGTGCCCAAACACCCGGCGCCAACTGCAGGCCGTCACTCATCGGCCGAGCGCCCCCTGCCGCGCGGCGCCAGCCTTGGCCGTGCCGCAGGCCTTGCGGCACTGCGGGCGACGAGAGCCTCTAGTTGCCGTCGAAGTACTGCACCGCGAGCAGCAGTGGCGTGCCGATGAGGAACAGCAGGAAGGGGATGTTCAAGGCTATGGGAAGGAGGGAGTTCATGAGGACAAGGGGTCCGTTCACTAGATGCTGGCAGTTTCGCGGGCGGACGACTGCCCGCCATGGGGGCCAGCCACATGCCGCACGAATTTGCGAGGCACTTCACAGGGCCAATAGCGCCTGCGCGTAGCGCGAGGCGGCCCCTGGCGCACAGGCGAAGAACAGCGACGGCTCGGTCAGCTCGACTTCGAGCACCACCGGCTCCCCTGCCGCGTCGCGAATCAGGTCGATGCGCGCATACGGCAGTGGGGCGAACGGCAGCGCCCGGTAGGCGGCGTCCGCCACGCGCCGTTCCGCGGCGTCCGGCTCGCGGGCGCTGATCTCTTCGGGCGCAAACAGCCCGCTGACCGGGCCCGCTCCGGCGCGCAGCAAGGGACCCTTGCGGGCGGCATGACTGTACTCGCCGCCAAGATAGATCACCGCCGTCTCGCCGTAGCTGTCGACCGCCTCGAGATAGGGCTGCAGCAGCGCGGCGCGGCCGGCAGCGCCGAGCCGCGCCAGATGTTCGAGCGCCACGGCCCGATCACCGCGGGCATAGCGGGCCGTGTCGCGCGAGCCCGCGCCGATCGCCGGCTTCACCACGAATTCCTGAAATACAACCGTCGAGGAGCCGTCGTCGACCCTCAGGAATCCGTCGAGCCCGGCGGCCGGGTCAGCGCCGGGCTCGACGAACCGCGTCGGCACGATCGCGACGCCCGCCGCGGCGAGTGCTTGCAGGTAGTGCTTGTCGGTATTCCAGCGGACCACCTCCGCAGCGTTCACCAGCCGGGTCAGCCCGGCACAGCGGCGCGTCCAGGCGAGAAACTCGGCGATCCGGTCGACGTAGTCCCAGGTGGAACGCAACACCGCCAACCGGTAGCGCTGCCACGCCACGGCCGGGTCGTCCCAGACGACCACGTCGGCGGCTGCGCCGCACGCCGCCAGCGCCTCGAGCAAAGCGGGCATGTCCTCGTCGAGGGCCAGCGCCTCGCGCGCGCTGACCAGGGCGATCCTTGGCGCCGCCCCCTGGGGCCTGTCGACTTCGGACATTTCGGGATCCTGCCGGCATCGGGAACCCGCATAATAATGCGGTGGACGCCCCGAACGAGCCTGTTTCCGACAGCCAGCCCGCCAAGCGCCCACAGACGCGCGCGGAGGAATTCGCCAACAGCCTGAGCCACGGCCTGGGATTCCTGCTCGCCGTGGCGGGCGCACCGGTGCTAATCGTCGCCGCCGTGCAGCGCGGCACCGTCGCCGACGTCGTTGCGGTCAGCGTGTTCGCCGCGGCGATGGCGCTGCTCTACCTGACCTCGGCGCTGTATCACGGCCTGCCGCATGGCCCCGCTAAACGCTTCTTTCACCGCCTCGATCACATGGCGATCTACCTGCTGATCGCCGGCACCTACACACCGTTCACACTGGGCGTCCTGAAGGGCGCCTGGGGCTGGACCCTGTTCGGGCTGGTCTGGGGCCTGGCCGTGTTCGGGATCGTACTGAAGTCCATCGGGGGCCTGCGCCGGCACGGGCTATCGGTCGCGCTCTACGTGACCATGGGCTGGATCATCGTGGTGGCGGTCAAGCCCTTGTGGGACGCCCTGCCTCCCGCCGGCCTGCTGTGGCTCGTTGCCGGCGGCGTTGCCTATACCGCGGGTGTCGGCTTCTACGTCGCCAACAACCTGCGCTACTCGCATTTCGTCTGGCACCTGTTCGTGCTCACTGGCACCGGCTGCCACTTCTTCGCAGTGCTGCACTACTCGATCTGAGCGGCCTGCGCGGCAGGCAACGCGGCAGTTTCTTCATCGTATAGCGCACCACCGAGTTGCGGTTGCAGATGCGCGCCATGAGCGATCCCCCTGTCGCCCAGGCGATCGTCCTGCTGCGATGTTATAAGTGAGCGATGAGCCTGCTCAGGGCAGCGCGGTGGACGGAAATCGGCGGCATGCTGAGTGCCGGGATCGCGCTCGGACTGGCGTCGGGACTGGCAGGTGCCGACCCGCCCGCCGGGTCCGGGCCGCCATTGCCGGCGGTCCCCGCGTCGGTCGCGCAACCACCGCTCGTGCTGCCGGAAGTGGTGATCGCCGCACCGGAGCCGCGCTATGTCGCACCGACGCTGCGCGATCGCATCGGCCGCATCTGGGCGCCGGTCCTGATCGACGGGCGCGGCCCATTTCGTCTGGTGCTGGATACCGGCGCCAGCAGCTCGGCGATCACCCGGCAGGTCGCGGAGGCGCTGGAGCTGCCGATTGCGGAAGGCTCGGTGCGGCTGCGTGGCGTGACCGGCACGGCGATTGTCGACGGCGTCAAGGTGCAGCGGCTCGAGGTGGGAGAGCTGATCGTCGGCGGCACGACGCTGCCGGTCGTCGCCGACGCCTTTGGCGGCGCGCAGGGCGTGCTGGGCGCGGCGGGACTGGACGACAAGCGCATCACGATCGGCTTTCGCGCCGACCGGATCACCATCGCGCGATCCCATAGCCAGGTTGCCCCGCCCGGCTGGATGACGGTGCCTTTCCGCTACAGCCGCAAGAACGGCATGCGCGCCACGATCCGGATCGGCACGGTCACCGCCACCGCGCTGATCGACACCGGTGCTCAGCTGTCGGTGGGCAATCTCGCGCTGCGCGAGGCGCTGAAGCGGCGGCCAGCCAGGGACGACGAGTTGACCGAGGCGATCATCGGCGTGACCGAGGACATCCAATTGGGCACGAGGGTGCGGATCCCGGCGATCACGGCCGGCGACATGATCGTCCGCGGCGCGCACATCGTCTTCTCGGACCTGCACATCTTCGATCACTGGCGCCTGGCGGACGAGCCGACACTACTGGTCGGCATGGACATCATCGGGGTCCTGGACACGCTGGTGATCGACTACCGCCGGCGGGAGTTGCAGATTAAGCCGAGGTGAGTCGAACGATCTGCGCGAAGCGCATTGAGCCTGCCCCGCCACTCCACCACAATGCGCGTCTGGCCCCGCATCATCGGGGCGCCGAGACCGCCATGGCGCAGCCGATTCTCTCCATCGAGGGCCTCACCAAGACCTACGCCTCGGGCTTCCAGGCGCTGAAGAACGTCAGCCTCGAGATCAATCGCGGCGAGATCTTCGCGCTGCTGGGCCCGAATGGCGCCGGCAAGACGACGCTCATCAGCATCGTCTGCGGCATCGTCACGCCCAGCAGCGGCCGGGTGCTGGCCGACGGCTTCGACGTGGTGCGCGACTACCGCGAGGCCCGCTCGCGCATCGGGCTGGTGCCGCAGGAGCTGACCACCGACTCCTTCGAAACCGTGATGAACACCGCGCGCTTCAGCCGCGGCCTGTTCGGCAAACCGCCCGACCCCGCGCACATCGAGACACGTGCTCAGGGACCTGTCGCTGTGGGACAAGCGTGACGCCAAGATCATCACCCTGTCGGGCGGCATGAAGCGGCGAGTGATGATCGCCAAGGCGCTGAGCCATGAACCGGAGATCCTGTTCCTCGACGAGCCGACCGCCGGGGTCGACGTCGAGCTCAGGCGCGACATGTGGAAGATGGTGCAGCGGCTCAGGGAAAGCGGCGTGACCATCATCCTGACCACCCACTACATCGAGGAGGCCGAGGAGATGGCGGACCGGGTCGGCGTCATCAACCACGGCGAGCTGATCCTGGTCGAGGAGAAGGCCGCCCTGATGCGCAAGCTGGGCAAGCGACAGCTGACGCTGCAGGTGCAGAGCCGGCTCGCGTCCATTCCGCCCGAACTCTCCGGCTATGCGCTCGAGCTCTCCGGGGACGGGCACGAGATCACCTACACCTTCGATGCCCACAGCGAGGACACGGGCATCGCGGCGCTGCTCAAGCGTCTCGGCGAACAGGGCATCGACTTCAAGGACCTGCGCACGGACCAGAGTTCGCTGGAGGAGATCTTCGTCAGCCTCGTCAAGGGCAGGCCATGAACCCGCACGCCATCAAGGCGATCTACGCTTTCGAACTCGGCCGCACCTGGCGCACGCTGATGCAGAGCATCGCCTCGCCGGTCATTTCCACCTCGCTCTACTTCGTGGTGTTCGGCGCGGCCATCGGCTCGCGCATGGCGGAGATCGACGGCGTGAGCTACGGCGCCTTCATCGTGCCGGGGCTCATCATGCTGGCGATCATGACCGAGAGCATTTCCAACGCTTCCTTCGGCATCTTCATGCCGCGTTACTCGGGCACCATCTACGAGGTGCTGTCCGCGCCGCTCTCCCCACTCGAGATAGTGATCGGCTACGTCGGCGCCGCCGCCACCAAGTCGGTCATCCTGGGACTCATCATCCTGGTCACGGCCCGGATCTTCGTCGACTTCAGCATCCTGCATCCGCTGTGGATGATCGCCTTCCTGCTGCTGACTTCCGTCACGTTCTGTCTGTTCGGCTTCGTCGTGGGCATCTGGGCCGAGGGCTGGGAGCGTCTCACCATCGTTCCCGCGTTGATCGTGGCGCCCCTGGCGTTCCTCGGGGGCAGTTTCTACTCCATCAGCATGCTGCCGCCGCTGTGGCAGAAGATCACGCTGTTGAACCCGGTGGTCTATCTGGTGAGCGCGTTCCGCTGGAGTTTCTTCGGGACTTCCGATGTCAGCGTCGCGGTCAGCCTCGGCATGACGCTGCTGTTCCTGCTGATTTGCCTGGCGCTAATCTGGTGGATCTTCCGCACGGGCTACAAGCTCAAGGCGTGATTCCGCTCAGGCAGGAGAGCGCAACGCGCCGCGCCTGCGCGGGAAGCCAACCATGCTCTGCCGCTGCTCGTCCCACAGCTTCAGCCGCGCGCAGGCGAGACTCTGACGCAGGGTCAGGCGTGGCGCGCACTGCAGCAAACCACTCGACTCGAAGCAGTCGCGCAGGCGGTAGTTCGGCACGCGCACGTCGAGATGGTGGATGTGGTGATAGCCGATGTTGCCCGTGAACCAGTGCAGCACGCGCGGCAGATCGTAGAACGAGCTGCCCGACATGGCGGCGGCCTGGTGGCTCCACTGCGACTGCCTCGCCCAGTAGGCGTCGGCGAACTGGTGCTGCACGTAGAACAGCCAGACGCCCATCGCCCCAGCGAGCAACATCGTCGGCAGGTGCACAAGCAGCACGACATGCCAGGCGAATATGGCCATCAGGACGGCAACGACCAGCAGGATCGAGAGGTTGTTCCACAGCACGCTGGCCCATTCCTTCTTCCAGCTGAGCGGCAGGTCGAACGGAAAACGGTGCTTGACCACGAACTGGTACAGCGGGCCGATGCCCAACAACACCGGCATGCTGCGATACAGCCGGTACGCCAGTCGGCCGCTCCATGACCGTGCCTGGTACTCGCGCACCGTCAGGGTCTCGATGTCGCCGAGGCCGCGCCGGTCGAGGTTGCCGGACGTGTTGTGATGGATGGCGTGGGTCTTCTTCCAGTACGCGAACGGAAACAGCGTCATCAGCCCCAGCACGGCGCCGACTACCCGGTTCAGGCGCTGGCTGGAGAAGAACGACCCGTGACCGCAGTCGTGCTGGATGATGAACAGGCGCACATACAAGCCGGCCGCCGGCAGCGCGAGCAGCAGCGACCAGCCGCTACTGCGCTGCAGCGTCAGCGCCATCGTGGCCCACAGCCCGACGAATGGCAGGAAGGTGGTCGCCAGCTGCCAGGCGGCCTTGCGATCGTCGGCCACGGCGTAGTGGCTGGTCAGGCGGCGTAACTCAGCAGGCGTCGCGCTCACGTCCATGGGGGTCACCGTCGGTCTCGTGGGCATGTGATCGTTCCCGTCGGCCTGCCGGGCCCGGGCCAGCCGGTCCATGGTAACTCCATAACAGTTCCTTATGGGCGGATGCCGTTTTGCGCATCGGATTGCGCACTGCTGCGCAGCCTGTCTACGATCTGGCCGCGATGCGTTGGCGCCATCTCCCAGGCGAGGACCGATGTGCAACCACTATGGGAATCCGATGATTCCCGATTCGTCTTCCCGTGGCGCTGCCCCGGCCGTCGGCAGGCGTGGGTCCGTCCACTGCCCGGTCGGATCAAGGTGTTGAGTGACCACTGAAACTGACCGCAAGAGCAGGCAGACCAACCCGGTCGTCGTGCTGCTAGGCATCCTGGCGCTTGCGACCGCGCTCACCTACATGGTCGAGTCCGGCAGCTACCAGCGCGACGGCAAGCTGGTCGTGCCCGGGACCTATCAGGTGCTCGACAAGGACCCGTCCCTGGTGCACTTGTTCGACGTCGGACAGGAGACGGCGCCGGGCAGCGCCCGCCCGGTCAGCCTGATCGGCGCGCTGCTCGCCATTCCCATCGGCCTCGAGCGCATGGCCGGGCTCATCTTCATGGTGCTGATGATCGGCGGCATGTTCGGCATCATGACCCAGTCGGGCGCCGTGGACGCCGGGCTCGAGAGCATGCTCCACCGCCTGCGTGGCAACATCTACATCCTCGTTCCGGTGCTGATGACGGTCTATTCGGCCGGCAGCGCATTCCTCGGGCTGGCCTCCGAGTACCTGCTGATCATTCCGCTGATGGTGGCCATGGCGAACCGTCTCGGCATGTCCAACGTGGTCGGCCTCGCCATCGTGACGGTCGCGGTCAAGGCCGGCTACATCTCTTCGGTCACCAACCCGATCCCGCTGTCGATCGCCCAGCCAATGGTTGGCGTACAGGTGTTCAGCGGTGCGGGATTTCGCTTCGTCTGCTACCTGGTGTTCCTGGCCGCCGGTATCGGCTTCGTGTTGTGGATGATCCGCCGCGCGGGTCACGACGGCTCCGTGCGCCGCGAGTTCAGCAGCGCGCGACTGTCGGGCCGCCACCGCCTGGTGATCGCGATCGTGGTGGTGGGCGTCGCGCTGCTGGTGTACGCATCGAACCGCTGGCACTGGCGGCATGAAGAGCTCTCCGCCTACTACATTGCACTGAGCATGGTGCTCGCCGCGGCGGGCGGTCTGGGACCCAGCGATGCAGCCGATGCCTTCGTGCGCGGCATGAAGAAGGTGCTGATGGCCAGCATGCTGATCGGCGTCGCCTCGGCGGTCGCCGTCACGCTCGAGCAAGGCCGGGTGCTCGACTCGATCGTGCACACGCTGACGGACCTGATCGGCGAGGACGGCGCCGCTGTCGCCGCCATCGGCATGTTCTTCGCGCAGCTGATGCTCGACTTCCTGATTCCCTCCACGTCCGGCCAGGCTGCGGTCAGCATGCCGATCATGGGACCACTGGGCCAGCTGTCCGGCGTGTCGGCGCAAACCACCGTGCTCGCGTTCCTGTTCGGCAACGGCATCACCAACCTGCTCACGCCGACGTCCGGTACGCTGCTCGCCTACCTGGCGGCTGCGCAGGTCGGCTGGGTGCAGTGGGCGCGCTTCGCGTTCTGGCTGTGGCTGATCTACATCGGCATCGCGATTTGCATGCTGCTGGTCGCCATCCGGATCGGCTTCTAGGCCATGGCTACCCCGGCTCCGCAGCACATCGCAGTCGAGCGCGACGTGCAGGTCGCGATGCGCGACGGGGTGCACCTCGCCACCGACATCTACCGTCCGGCAGCCGTGACGTATACGCTGCCGGTGATTCTCGAGCGCACGCCGTACGACAAGTGCGGCGTGAGCCGTGCCGAGGTCTCGGTCGCCCACCCCGAACCGGCCAGCCGGCCCGAGGTCGCGGCGTACTTCGCGAGCCGCGGCTACGCGGTGGTCATGCAGGACTGCCGCGGCCGGTACCGCTCCGAGGGGCGGTTCGAGAAGTACGTGAGCGAAGCGGAAGACGGGTTCGACACCCTCGCCTGGCTGCGCCAGCAGCCGTGGTGCAACGGCCTGGTCGGCACGATGGGGCTCTCCTACGGCGCACACACGCAGCTGGCGTTGGCCTGCCTCGCGCCGCCGGGACTGGCGTGCATGTTCGTCGACTCGGGCGGCTTCGCCAGCGCCTACCACGGCGGCATCCGCCGCGGCGGTGCGTTCGAACTCAAGCAGGCCACCTGGGCCTACCGGCACGCGCTGCTGAGTCCATTGACCGGCGCCCAGCCAGCCCGCGCCGCCGCATTGCGCGACGTCAACCTGAAAGCCTGGTTCCGCGACATGCCCTGGACACCCGGCCACTCGCCGTTGAGCGCCGCGCCGGAGTACGAGGAATACCTGTTCGAGCAGTGGCGCGAGGGTCTGTTCACCGACTACTGGAAGCGCCCGGGCCTGCACGCCGCGGGCTACTACGACCGCATACCAGACATTCCCGTCGCGATCGTCGGCAGCTGGTATGACCCATACGTGCACACCTGCATCGCCAACTACGAGGGCCTGTCGCGGGGCCGGCGCGGGCCCATCACGCTGCTCATGGGCCCGTGGACCCACGGCGATCGCTCGCACACGTTCGCCGGCGAAGTGGACTTCGGTGCGCAGTCCACCCTGGATGGGAACGTCGCGCACGACTATCTCGCCTATCGGCTGGCCTGGTTCGATCGCTGGCTGCGCCCCGACTCCCGCCCCGCGGCGACGCCCGGTCCCGCGGTTCGCTACTTCCAGATGGGCGGCGGCTCGGGCGCGCGCCGCGCGGACGGCCGGCTCGACCACGGCGGAGTGTGGCGCGATGCGGCCGACTGGCCCCCCGCCGGCACGTCGCACAGGGAGTTATACCTGCACGCAGGCGGTCGGCTGGCTACCGAGCGCCCGCAGGACCCTGACGCCGGCGTCGAGTACCGCTTCGATCCGCGCGATCCCGTGCCAACCGTCGGCGGCGCGCTCACTTCCGGGGAACCGGTCATGCAGGGCGGCGCGTATGACCAGCGGGTCAGGCCCGAGACTTTCACCTACCGGGCGGATGCTGCGATCGGACCCGTGGCAGACCGCGCAGACGTGATCGCTTTCATGACGGAGCCACTCGAGGACGAGCTCGTGGTGACCGGGGAGATCGAAGTGGAGTTGTGGGTCTCGTCGGACTGTCCGGACACGGACTTCACGGCGAAGCTCATCGACGTGTATCCACCCAGCCGCGACTGGCCCGAAGGCTTCGCAATGAACGTAACTGACGGCATCTTCCGGGTGCGCTACCGCGACGGCTGGGATCGCGAGGCCTTCATGGAACCGGGCAGCGTCTACCGTATCGTCGTGCGTCCCTTCGCGACCAGCAACCTGTTCATGCCCGGCCATCGGCTGCGCATCGACATCTCGAGCAGCAACTATCCTCATTACGACATCAACCCCAACAACGGCGGCCCCGAAGGCAACGCGGAAGCGCCGCGCGTCGCGACCAACCGCGTTCACTGCAGCGCCCGGTATCCGTCGCGGGTCCGCCTGCCGGTGATCCCGCGCCTCAATCGCTCGTCCAGTTGATCTCCGCCGCGGTCTCTGGCCCGACTACCACGGCCGCAAGGCTCGAGGGATTGCGTGCCTCGTCGGCGGACACCGCGACCCGTCCCGCCATGATTTCCGCGAACGCCTGGGGATAGCGGGGATCCGCCTCGGGATCACCATAGCCCTGCGGGAACAGGGGCAAGTTGTTGGCGGGATCGTATTTGTCGGTCGCACCCACGGTGTGCAGGACCTCGTGGGCCAGCACCACGTTGTTGGTCGCATCGGCCGCGTCGTCGGCGAAGGCATAGACAATGCCCAACAGGCCCTGCTGGAGTCCGAGCGAGTGGGGCACGGCCGCAGTGCTTGCCGGGTCGTGGTACAGCACGAACACACGGATATCAGCCAGCGTGCCGCCGGCATTGCGCCAGGTGTAGTAGCGGGTCTTGAGGCTCCACCAGATTCGCCCGGGCACGCTGGCGGCCGGGGCGAGCCGCGGCGGCAGGTCGCGAACCTGCGGGAACAGCTCCACATGCACCGGCCGATCGAGCCCAACGCCCCAGGCGTGGGCTTCACGGCTGAAGAATGCCTCGATGTCGGCGAAGCGCTCAGGGGTGAGACCGGAGATGTACTGGTCTGTCGCCGGTCGGCCGTCGCCGTTGACCGGGAACACGCCGATCCACAGCGTGTCGTTCCAGTCGGTCGTGCGCCGCCGGTCGCCCAGCGCATTGAGCGCGACCACCAAGAGGACAGACAGCAGGATTCCGATCCGCAAGCGGCGCCACATCTAGTCAGCATAGCTGCCGGCCCGGGCCTGGAACCGTGACGGGCTCGCCCCCTGCGGCCCGGAAACCGCTGGTTTTCGGGCAAAAGGCGCGAAAACCGAGCGAATTTCGACCATTTCAGGTATCCTAAGCGGCTCGCACGCTCCCCCGGTCGGCGCTGCTGGCGGTTGCTGCCGGCTCGAGGCGGTCCACCCTGATGGGGGCCATCCCCGCCACTGCCGCGGCCGAGCCCGGCCACAGGACGCCGCCGCGGTCTGGCGTGTCGAGGTCGCCCGCAGGACGGCAGCGTCGTCGGGCAGGAATCACGGGGCGTTCGTGCCCCCTCGTTGCGCCGGAGAAAGCGAATGCGCCTGGTCACCCGCTCCAATCAGTCCCTGCTCGAGCAGCGCCGCGAGCAGTCGCGCCGCAAGCGCGTGGCCGCCGGCACCCTGGCCGATGCCTATCCGGCCGTGGAGCAGGTCAACGTCACCCTGACCTTCAACGAGCCGGAGGGCCTTTCGCCGGTCCGCCAGACGCACGGCATGTATCCGGCGGCGCCCGCCTACTTCGAGTTCCCCTGCCCGCACGGCGACTGTGACGGCAGCTTCGATCTGAACAGTGCCGCGGCGGCAGTGCTGAAGAAGTCGCTGAACGTCGGTGACGGCACGCTGAAGTGCCCGGGTACGCGCAGCGGCACGCCGGTCGCGCGCCAGCCCTGCACCCTGAGCGCCGACTATCGCATCGCCGTTCAGTACCAGCCGAAGACCCCGGCGAAGTCGAAGCCGGCCGCCAAGGCGAAGGTCGCGGCAGCGCCCAAGGGGAAGCCGGCGCCGACCACCAAGGCAGCGCCCAGGACCCGCGCCAAGGCGCGAGCCAAGGCGGGCTGAGGACACGCGGCCCGGCCCGCCTGCTGCCGCCAGCTGCCGGCCGGACCTGGCAGACGGCAGCCGCGGCAGCGAGGTGTGTGCATGACCATCACCCATCTGAAGCTTTACCACTATCCGGCCACGCGCAGCGCCCGCGTGCGGTGGATGCTGCATGAAGTCGTCGGCGACGACTTCGAGCTCGAGACCGTCGACCTCTACAAGGGTCAGCAGTACGGATCGCAGTTCCTCGAACTGAACCCGAATCACGCCGTGCCGGTACTGGAGATCACCTGGCAGGACGGCAGCGTCCAGCGGATGCTGGAAAGCGGCGCCATGGTGGCGTTCCTCGCCGAGGCCTACCCGGAAAAGGCACTGGCGCCGCCACCCGGTGCGTCGCGGGCGCGCGCCGATTACCTGCAGATGATGCAGTTCGGGGCGACCTGGATGGACATGATGCTGTGGCAGGTACGAATCCACGAGCACGTGCTGCCCGAAACGGAGAGGGACGAGCGGACGGTCGCGCGCTACCGCAAGAAGTTTGCGAGCGAGGTCGAGCCGCAGCTGATGGGGCGGCTGGCGTCCGCTCCCTATGTCTGCGGCGAGGCGTTTACGGCGGCGGACTGCGTGATCGGGCACAACGTGACCTGGGCCCGCGGCTACGGGCTCTGTCAGGACGAAGTATTCAGGAAGTATCTGTCGCGCGTCTCCAAGCGGCCGGCATTCGCCAGCGCCTTCGCCGACGCCCGACAGTTCTCGCCCGAGGTGCCGCAGAGCACGAAGCGCGCCTCGCCATTCACCGGCTGACGCGGCGCCCCACGGCATGACGCCGTCGGGTCCGCGCCGCAGCAGAGGCACTTTTCGATGCGCACATTGATCACTGGTGGCACGGGATTCATCGGGCAGGCGCTCTGCCCGCTACTCGCGCAGGCGGGTCATGAAGTCATCATCCTGTCGCGGCAGTCCCGGCCGGCGCTGCCGGCCGGCGCGCGGTCCGCGGTGACCGAGCTGTCGCAGCTGGCCGGGAGTCCCGTCGATGCAGTCGTGAATCTGGCCGGCGCGTCGATCGCCGACGGCCGCTGGACCGAGGCGCGCAAGCGCCTGCTGGTCGATTCACGCGTCAAGACCACCTCGCGCCTGGTCGACTGGATCGCGGGCCTGGAGCGCAAGCCCGCCGTGCTCGTGTCCGGTTCCGCGGTCGGCTACTACGGCGAGCAAGGCGATGCCATCGTGACCGAAGCGACCCGGCCCGCACCCGGCTTCACGCACGACCTGTGCCAGGCCTGGGAGCAGGCGGCCGTCAAGGCGCAGCAGCATGGCGTGCGCGTGTGCATCACGCGCATCGGGGTGGTGCTGGACGGCGACGGCGGCGCGCTCGCCAAGATGCTGCCCGCCTTCAAGTTCGGCCTCGGCGGCCCGCTCGGTTCCGGCCAGCACTATTTCCCCTGGATACATCGCGCCGACATGGCCGCCGTCATCGCCTGGCTGATCGCCACGCCGGGCGCTACCGGTGCCTACAACGCCAGTGCGCCGAACCCGGTCACCAATGCACAGTTCACGAAATCGCTGGGGGCGGCGCTCCACCGCCCCGCGGTGCTGCCGATGCCCGCGCCGGTCCTCAAGCTGATGTTCGGCGAGATGTCGGAGATCCTGCTCGGCAGCGACCGGATGGTGCCCGAACGGCTGCTCGCGGAGGGCTTCAGGTTCCAGTATCCAGACCTCGACCCCGCCTTGCGCGCCATCTTTCCGCAGCGTGCCGCCTGACGTTCAACCCCAGCGGCTCGGCACGCGCTCACCGTCGTAGAAGACGAGCTCGCCCAGGTCCGGACGGTACGCCGCCAGCGCCGCGCGCCCCCACTCGCGCGGCCAGCAGTAATCGATACACATCGCCATCCGCCCGGCGCCCAGCCAGTCCTGCGCGCGCGTCGTGCCGAACAGCACGGCATGCTCGTCATAGGGATGCATCGCGACGTGCTCGCGCTGCCGCCAGTAGTGGCCAAACACCACCGGGCGGTCGAGGGCGATGCCCTGCCACCAGGGCACCCGCTCCAGGAACCGCCACTTGCCGCCGAGCCAGACCGGCCGGGCCAGCCGGCGCTCGAAGCCGGCGGTGAGCACGCGGACCGGATTCTCGCCCTGCTCGATCAGTTCGCCGGGGATCAGGTTGGCGACCTGGCGCTGCTCCGCGTCGCTGAGCCCCTGATCCGGCGCCCAGCCCTTGAGCCGCCGGCTCGCCTCCAGATTCCGTTTCGAGGCCGGAAAGGCGCGCTCCAGCCCCGCCTCGCTCAGCTTGCCGACCGCACGCGCATTCGACGCGGCGATCAGCTCACGATTCGACGCAGCGCCGAGCGAGCGCACGAACTCGATACTGGCCGGATCCCAGCAGGCGTGCACCATGGTCAGCAGTGGGTGCTCGACCACCAGCGGCAGCGTGTCGCAGAAGGCCTCGATCGCATCGCGCAGGCCAGCATCGACCTGCTCGAAAGCACCAAAGATGTGCTCGTCCTTTCTCAGCTTGTCCGGATCGCCGAAGAACCACGCGTTGCCCGCCTTCTGTCGCTCGGCCTCATCCGTGTCGATCAGCGCCAGCTCGTGATTGCCGAGCAGGCATACCGCGTCGCCCGAGGTGACCGCGCGCATCACCAGGCGGAACACGCCCGGGCTGTCGGGGCCGCGGTCGCCGAGATCCCCCAGGAACACGATCCTTCGCCCCTCAGGATGCCGGCCATCGCGGTCATACCCGAGACCCTCCAGCAGCATCAGCAGTGGCTGCAGATGCCCGTGCACGTCACCGATGATGTCGATCGGCCCGTCCGGCAGCGTCAGGATCGGCGTGTAGGCCATGCGCCAGCATGCTGGCGCGGCCGCAGGCACGCAACCTCGTCCGCGGCACCCCGCAATCGGGTAGCCTGCGGGTCCCGTTGCCACACCGGATCCCGCCCATGGCCGCAGGCGCCACCGTCTACGTGTTCGACATCCGGCTCGCCGACGCGGACCGCGCCGTCTACGAGACGCTGGCGCTACGCGTGGCACGCCATCCTTCGGAGACCGCCGAGTATCTCTGGACGCGGGTGCTGGCCTATTGCCTCGAGTACCGCGAGGGCATCGCCTTCTCACGCGGCCTGTCGGAGCCGGACGAGCCCGCGATGACGGTGCGCGACCTGACCGGCGCCCTGCAGTCGTGGATCGAGATCGGCTCGCCCGACGCGGCCCGCCTGCATCGCGCCGCGAAGGCCTCGCCGCACGTCGCCGTCTACGCGCACCGCGATCCCGCGCAGCTGGCGGCCAGGCTGGCCGGCGAGCGCATCCACCGCGGCGAGCACATCCAGCTCTACGGCGTGGACCGGGAGTTGCTCGCGGCGCTGAGCGCACGCCTGGAGCGGCGCATGTCCTTCGACCTGTCCGTCGCCGAGCGCAACCTGTACGTCACATTCGATGCCGAGACACTGAGTGGGGCCGTCGAGACCCTCACGATTGGCTGACCCGGCACGCCGCCAATCGACTATCCTTGGCGCACTGACCGCCGACACCCACACCCGGAGAGTTCATGGCCAAGCCCAATTATTCGTTCCAGAAGAAGCAGCGAGAAGAGGCGGCCAGGAAGAAACGGGAAGAGAAGAAAGAGAAGAAGCAGCAGAAGAAGGGCGAGACGCCCCCGGCCGAGTAGCCGACGGACGCCGCCTCGCCCCGGATCAGGATATCCAGCCCTGCCTCCAGCGGCGCTCGTCGTACAGCTCGCGCCACGGCAACACGTACACCCGCCGCGAGTGCACGGCCTCCAGCTCCACTGACACCAGCGGAGATCCCGGGGGATCCGGCTCCACCAGACCGGTGACCATGAAATGCTTTTCCTTGCGTTTCGGGTCGACCGCCGTCCACTTCGAGTGCAGCAGTTTCTTTGGACTCGGCATGGCTACACTATGCCTGGCTTCCGCGACCTGAGGGCACGCCCATGCAATCCCGCCCGCTCACGTCCCACGGCCCGAACGTCTCCGCCATCGGCCTCGGCTGCATGGGCATGAGCTGGGGCTACGGCCCCAGTGACGAGGACGAGGCCGTCGCCACCATTCGCCGCGCCCTGGATCTCGGCATTACCTTCTTCGATACGGCCGAGGTCTACGGCCCGTATGCGAACGAGCAACTGCTCGGCCGCGCGCTGGGCGCGGACCGCGAGCGGGTCATCGTCGCCACCAAGTTCGGCTTTCGCATCGAGCCGGACGGCCGCATCAGCGGCGTAGACGGCTCGCCCGCCAACGTCCGGCGGGTCTGCGACGCCTCGCTGGAGCGGCTCGGCACCGATCACATCGACCTGTTCTACCAGCACCGGGTCGACCCCGCGGTCCCCATCGAGGAGACGGTCGGCGCGATGGCCGAGCTGGTTACTGCCGGCAAGGTCCGCTGGCTGGGCCTGTCCGAGGCCAGCGTGGCAACCCTCGAGCGGGCCTGCGCGGTGCACCCGATCACGGCCCTGCAGTCGGAGTACTCGCTGTTCGAGCGCGGCGTGGAGCGCGAGGTCCTGCCGGCCTGCCGGCGCCTCGGCGTCGCGCTCGTGCCCTACTCGCCGCTCGGCCGGGGCTTTCTCACCGGCGAGGTTTCGTCTGCCGCGGAGTACGAGGCCCGTGCCGACTTCCGCTCGGCACTGCCGCGCTTCCAGGGCGAGAACTTCGCGCGCAACCTGCGCCTGGTGGACATCGTCAAGGGCATGGGCGCGAAGCACGGCGTGAGCGCCGCGCAAGTCGCACTCGCCTGGCTGCTACACCAGGGGCCGGGCATCGTCCCCATACCCGGGACCAAGCGGCGCAAGTGGCTGGAGGACAATGTTGCGGCGGTGAAGCTGACGCTGCCCGAGGACGATCTCGCGGAACTCGACCGGGCGTTCGCGCCGGGCGCCGTCTCGGGCGAACGATATGCCGCCGCGCACATGCGTTACATTGATCGTCCGCGTCCCGCCAACGCCTGACCCGCTGCGCCTGCGGGCGTCCCGGAACCGGCAACAGGGAGCTTCAGCAGTCCCATGATCATCGTATTGGGTAGTGTCCTGATTCAGCAGGGCTCCGTCGACCAGGCGCTGGCACTGAGCCGCGAACATGTCGCCCGCTCGCGTACAGAACCGGGGTGCCTGGCCCACGCGGTCCACATCGACGCCGAGCATCCGCAGCGCCTGGTGTTCGTCGAACAGTGGTCCGACCACGCGGCCCTGCAGCAGCACTTCGACCTGCCTGCCTCACGCGCCTTCGTGGCAGCGATGCTGCCATTGGCCACGGAAGCGCCGAGTCTCAGCATCTACGAAGTGAGCGGCATCACGACTCGATAGCCGCCGACCGGCCGCTTCCCTGCGGCCGGTACCTGGTCAGCCGGTCGCGCACCCGCCAGACGCTCGCTCACTCCTGACCCGCTCGCGCCTGCGCCGCTGGGCGAAGGCCATCAGCAGGAGCGTCAGCAGCGAGCCGGCGCCGAGACTTCCCCCACCGCCGCTGGATCGGGTGGTCGCCTGCAACGGATTGGTCCCTGCCAGGAATTCCTCCAGGTTGGTCTTGCCGTCGCGATCGGCGTCCTCGTCGGCATCCTCCGGATCGTAGCGATTGAAGCCGTGCGAATCCTCGTACGCATCCGGCATGCGATCGTTGTCGTCGTCGTCGTCCGACTCGTCCTTGCGGCCGTCGCCGTCGCAGTCATCGCTGGACACGCAGTGGCTACGATCGTGATGATCGTCGTCATCCTCATCGTCACCGCCGCCCCGCCCGCCGAGGAACGCTGCCATCGCCTCCAGGTCGGAAGACGGCAGACAGCCGAGGAAGGCCATTGTGTGCTCTTCGCGGATCGCCTCGCGGATGTCGCCGGCGTCCTCGCCGAGCACACCCTCATCCACCCTGCCGCCGCGTCCGTCGTTGCCATGACAGCCGGCGCAGGCGGTCACGTAGCGCTGCTCACCAGTGGCAGGCTGCCCGTTGAGATAGTCCGCGATCCGGCCAATCTCGTCGGCGGTCAGCGCCTGATTGCCGAAGCTCACCATGGCCGGCACGCCCCCGGGGAAGACGCTGGTTCCGAAGATCGCGCCTTCGATGGTGCAGGCACGCGCCCCGGCGACACGCTTCATGCCGGACAGCTCTGCATCGACGGCTGGCCCGTCCCACGGCTTGCCATGGCAGACCTCGCAGTTGGCCGCATACAGCGCCTCGCCACCGGTCGGATCGGCCGGCGCGCCGGGCTCTTCGATGCGGACCACGGCGGTCGCCGCCGCGCTGCGCGCGCCGCTATTGTCGGTCACCACCAGCGATACGGTGTACTGCCCGGCCACCGCATAGGCATGGCTCGGCTGGGCCCCTGCACCGGTCGCACCGTCGCCGAAGTCCCAGGCATAGGACGCCACGCTGCCGTCCGCGTCCGCCGAGCCGCGCCCGTCGAACGCTACCGGCACGCCCGGTTGCCCGCTGTACGGGCCGCCGGCATTCGCGACGGGTACTCGATTGGCGTCGCTGACGTCTGCCGTAGTGCTGGCACTGGCCGTGGCGCCGCTGTTGTCCGTGACCGTGAGGGTCACGGTGTAGCGACCGGCCGCGGCGTACGCGTGCGTCGGCTGCGCCAGCGTCGATGTGTTGCCATCGCCGAAGTCCCAGGCGAACCCGGCAATCGTCCCGTCCGGATCGGACGAGCCCGTGCCGTTGAACTGGATGGCGACACCCGTCGTGCCCGCGTACGGCCCGCCGGGCACGGCGACCGGCGGCTGTGTGCCGGAGCCGTCGGCGATACGCACCGTGGCGGTGGCCGTGTCGGTCAGGTTGTCGCTGTCCGTGACGGTCAGCGTGACCGTGAAGCTGCCACCCGTCGCATAGGTATGCATGGGCGTCGGCCCGGTGCCGGTGGCGCCGTCACCGAAGTTCCAGGCATACGACACGATGGATCCGTCCGGATCGGTCGAGCCGGTGCCGTCGAAGGCGACCGGTACGCCGACGGTACCCGTGTAGCCAGTTCCAGCGTCCGCGACAGGCGGCTGCAGACCAACGCTCACCGTCACCGTGGTGCTGGCCGGCGCGCTGGTCGCGTTCTGGTTGTCGGTCACCGTCAGCGTCACGGTGAAGGTTCCCGGACTCGAATAGGTCGTGCTCGGGGACACGCCGGAGCCGGAGCTGCCGTCACCGAAGTTCCACGCGTAGCTCGAGACGCTTCCGTCCGGATCGCGCGACGCCGCTCCATTGAAGGTCACCGGCGACCCAACGGTCGCGCTGTAAGGCCCACCGGGATTGGCGATCGGCTGCTGGTTGGCAGGCGCCGGATCGCGCAGGGTGATGCTGGACGGCACCGTCAGCCCGCCGTTGTTGCATCCCGGGCGCGCAGCGTCGCACCAGCCCGGTTGCGCATTGGCGTCGATCTCGACACGGTTGCTGTTGCCCTCACCGTCCGAATCGCGACCCTCGACGGCAGCCAGGCGACTGGCGAGGGAGCCCGACACCGTGCGCAGCTCGGCACCGTAGCGATTGTAGCCACTTCCGGACGTGGTCGAGGCATGGCACACCGCACAAGCCGCGTTATCCGTAGTGGTGCTCGGGTAAGCGTTGCTAAAGTCCGTCAGATAGCCGGGTAAGGCGTGGGACTCGGTGGGCGCCAGACTGCACAGCGCTGCACAGGCAAGCAGCATGACGGCAGTACGGTGATGGAAAGCTGTGGCCATGGTCATTTCCCCTTGTCTGTGCGCACCGCGCCAGTTCGGCTCATGCCCCACGCCACTAAGCAGATTTCTGCGTTCGGCAGCGATAGGGCACCGGTTCGGCACAACCCTGCGCCCGTATTGGCATCGCGGCAGGGGCGGACTGTCCGCTATTGGCGACAAGCGGCCGATTCTGGAAAAATGCAACCAGCTGACACCCTCGAACCAGGGGTAGTTACTGCATGCCTTGTGGCAACTACCTAGGGCACACGCCGGCCGGAGCTGGCCCGGGCGGCGGGCAGACACGAGTCGGGGCGCCCCGGGTTCAACTACCTGCTGGTTTGCCTCCAGCTATGATGCCCGTGCGCGGCAGGCGCCAAAGCCCGTCGCGGGTAACCCGCTCAGCTCCGGATCCTGATTGACCAATGCCATTGATCGACAGAAAGGCAATCATTCCGGCGGCATTCTTCGTGCTGGTGCCGTGCCTCATTGGCGTGCTGCTCGGCGCCAGCCGCACAGGGGTCGCATTTCATCTGCCCTGGATTGTCGGCGTCGGCTTCTGGGTTGGCGCGACACTGGGCGTCTGGCTGTTCCTGTACGCGGGCTCGGCAATCGCTGGGGTCCTGCTGCGCCCATGGCATCCGCCGCTTTGGCTGATCCTGCTCGTGGGCGCGGTGGCCGGCAGCCTGCCGGCCCGGCAGTGGATTTACTTCCTGGCGGCGGCGGTCGGCGACCAGATGCAGGGACGCAAACCGCAGCCGGCCCCACCATTGCAATTCAGCTGGGACTTCGCGCTGTTCTATCTGCAGGTCTGGGTGGGCGTATGGGTGCTTTGGGTCGTGGTGGGCATCGTGTTCGAGCGCTGGTTCGGCTTTCCCCGGTACTCACGCAGCCCCGGCATCTCAGCAATCGAGACCGCCACCACACCGGCCGCGGAGTCCGGACCAGCCGAACCCGCCAGGGCAAGTGACGAGCCCCAGCCGGCATCCGCGACCGGAGCATTCATGGAACGACTTCCGGACAAGCTGGGCCGCAACGTGCTCGCACTGCAGGCCGAAGACCACTACGTGCGCGTCTACACGGATCGCGGCAATGCCCTCGTGCTGTACCGCTTTTCGGATGCCATCACCGACCTCGGGCCGATGAACGGAATCCGCGTGCACCGCTCCTTCTGGGTTCGCAAGGAAGCGGTCCAGTCGGTAGCGACCCAGGGCAAGGGCATGCTCCTGACCTTGTCGAACGGCCTGACCGTCCCGGTCAGCCAGGCGTACAAGGCGCTGGCCCGCGAGGCTGGCCTGAATCCGGAGGCGTGACTCCCGGCAGCGTGCGTCCTGACTCCGGCCCAGCGGCCTTCTAATCCTGGCTCTTGAGCTGCGCTTCCAGGGTGTCGATCAGCATCCGCTCGAAGAATCCGTCCGCCGCGGGCCTCGCTCTTTCCAGATACGCGAGCAGTGCCTCGGCATCCGCCGTGCCCGGACAGTTCTTGAGGTGACCGTCAAGCACATAGGCCGGGTACCCCACCAGCCCTGCATAGCCACCCCGATCCGCCGAAAGCCTGATCCGTTCCCCGGCGCTGCAGCGTTCAGCATCCGTCTTGGCAGCCATCATGTCGAGATAGCCGAGCAGGAATATCGCGGCAGGGTAACCCGCCGCCGCGGAGGCTTCGCGCGCCGCGCGCGACTTCGGTCGCTGCTCCGCATAACCGTACACGCGGCCCAACTGGTAGTTGATGCGCGGGTCGTTGGGCCATTTGGCCAGGTCCGCTTCGCACTGGGCAATCGCAGCGGGGATGTCCATGTCCGCGCGGTCCACGTGCTTCGCCAGCCGGTCGCGATCGTAGCGCAGCGCGGTCAGCTGGTCACATCGCGTGACCTCGGTTCGCGCCTTGGGATCGAACACCGCGGGCTCGACCGCCAGTGCGGCGGACGCTGTGCATACGGATCCCGCCAACAACAATAGTCCTGCATACCGCTTCATCGTTGCTCCCCCGTTGAATGCCGACCGTCTGTCCGGGCGCGACCGGCCCTCACGACGCCGGAGTCGGCGCCGGCGAATCGATGTCACGATGCACGCGCCAGCGGCCGTCCTCGCCCTTCTTGTAGATAATCAGCGAGCGGCCGAACTCGGTCCGCTGCGGCGTCGCATCGGTCGGCTTGCCGTAGGTCACGCGAAAGTCGCTGATGTACCAGGCCAGGTCGCCGTCGACCACGAGCTCGCGCTCAGTGATGTCGATCTGCACCTTGCGACCGGCGGCGAGGCCGCCCAGCGCCTTGGACAAGGCCTCACGGCCCTCGATGCGCGGCCTGCCACGCGGCATGACCAGGGTGTCCTCGGTGTAGAGCTCGGGAATCGCCGCGTAGTCGCCGGCTTCATAGGCCGCCATCCAGGCTAGACCCACCGCCCGCACGGCGTCAGCCTCGCTCTGCGCCGCACCGCTGGCTGACGCGCAGGCGCTCACCAGGCTGACCAGACCAATTACCAGCAAGCGTTTCATACGACGACGACTCCCTGTGGCACGGCGTGAATGGGCTCGGCCCCGTCCTTGCGAATCAACATCAAGTCCTCCAGGTGGGCCGTTCCCCCGAGTCCGGACTCGAAGACCGGGCAATCGACACTCAGGATCATGTTTTCCTCGAGCACCAGTTCCTCGGCGGTCCGTGGCCCGAGCAGCGACGGTTGCGGGTGGTCCGTGTGGAACAATCCGACGCTGTGCGGCGTGAAGCTCACCCTCAGGTCGACGCCCTGCTTGCGCAGCGACTCGCGGCCGATACGCGGAATATCGGCAAATCGCAAGCCGGCTCGTAGTTGCTCCTGGATGTCGGACCAGGCGGTGGCGATGGCCTTGCAGGCGCGCTGCATCTGCGGGCGCGGCTCGCCGACGAAGATGGTCCTGGCGAAGTCACCATGATAGAAGCGGCAGCTGCTGACGCAGTCGATCGACAGCGCCATGCCCTCCACGATCGGCTCGTCGATGACCTCGCTCGAGGTGCCGTTGATGACCATGAACACGCCAAGGTTGCCGCGCGCCGCGGCCTCCGAGAAGAACCTGGCGCGCAGCAGGCGGGTGGACCCCAGCTCTCGCGCTGCGCGTGCCGCCGCCATGGCCGCTTCCACGTTCTGGCGCGCCGCGAGGCGCATCATGCGGATCTCGATATCGGATTTCGCCATGCGGATGCGCCGGATGACGTTCTCCGCCGGGATCACCGGATTGCTCAGCCCGCGCGCCCGCAGCACGAACTCCAGCGCGGGATCGTCGATTCCGAGCGTCCGGCCGTCGAGTCCGAGCGCCTTGACGGCCTTGGCGAGCGCCCAGGACGCATCGACCGAGGCCGGCTGCGCGCTCTCCAGGGCGTGCTGACGGCGCTTGTCGCGATCACTCATCAGCTCCGGGTCGTTCACCCGCATCACCCGCGCCGGCGACGCCGCGGGCTCGGAGCCGTCCTCGGGAGGAGCGACGGAGGGATCGGCCGGCTGCGTGTAGGGAAAGACCAGCCGCCCCTCGAACGCGCTCTCCGGCGAATGCGTGTAGTAGTACAGGAACGCGTGCATGACCAGCGCGATCGGGCGCGCCGGGTCGCGCGGGTAGATCGCGATCGCCGAGCCGGTGAACCCCATCCGGTCGAGCTGCGGCCAGTGATTGGACAGATAGAAGACGTTGGCCGGGTAGGCCACCACCAGCGCGTCGAGCCCCTGCGCCTGCATGAAGAACCGGGCGCGCTCCGCGTCCACCAGCGGGCTGTCCTTGAGAAAGCCGAGGTCTGGCGGAGCAGCGGTCGGAACGCCGGCCTCCTGCTGGCCGTACGCCGGGAGAGCGGCGGTGCCGGCCAGTGGCGCCAGCACCGCCCCGCGCACAAGGTCGCGACGCGTCAGGGTCATCGCCCTACTCCGTCAGAACCGGTACTTCAGGCGAAGCGCCCAGCGCCGCGGCGGATTGATGTAGGTGTAGTTCGACAGCGTCGACTGCGGGAAGCTCTCGTCCGAGCAGTTGTCGCAGGACAGCGCGGCCTGCCAGGCCCCGCCCGGGCTGGCGAGGGTCAGGCTCGCGTTCAGCAACGTGTGCGACTCGGAGAACGAACCCAGCCGGAACGCGCCGTCGCGGCCCAGGTTGAGTACACCGGCAGAATTCTCCCAAGCGCTGAGGTTGGCGGTACCCACCTCGGAGTCAGCCGTGTACAGGACATTCAGGGCCGGCGTCAGCCGCCACTCACCGAGCCGCAATTCGTATGAGCCACCGACGGCGAGCGTCAACTCGGGACTGCGCACCGGCGTGCTGATGCTGCCGTCGGTCCGCACCAGGCCGTTGGTGCAATTGCTGCCGGCGCGGGCCAGCGGCGTGCGCGCGTCGCCGAGCGGCGACGCCGCCCCGGACAGCGCCGCGAGACACTCGGCCTGCTGCGCGTTCACCGAGCGGCGGTTGTAGCTGTCGACGTTCGGCGCGTTACGGTCGATCTTGTACTTGATGTCCTGGTAGCCGAGCGACATGTTCAGCCGCAGCGCGTCGCCGACGAGCGCCTGCAACTCGATCTCAATGCCGGTGTTTTCCATGTCCGCAAGGTTGCCGGTCACGAACGAGAGCGCGCCGGTCGGGCTGACGGACGCCGTCCCGCCCTGGAATCCATCGGTCTCCTGCAGGAAGCCGGTGACGTTCAGACGCAGACGACGGTCGAACCACTCCGTCTTGGCGCCCACCTCGTACGACCAGACCTTCTCGGGGTCGAATGGCAACAGCAGCCGTACCGAGGTTGCCCGTGCGCCCATCGAACCGGACTTGAAGCCGCGGGTCGCCGACGCGAACAGCAGCATGTCGTCACTGGGCGCGTAGTCGAGGGCGATGCGTGGGGTCCAGAGCCTGGTCTTCTGCGACAGCGGGATGTCGACCCCCGGTGTCGCCGGATTCTGGTCGATGTCGACGTTAACGAAGTTTGCGGAGTCCAGGCAGGTGGCTGGCAGCGGGCTAACCTGGCACTGCGGCCGATTGTCGGAGAACGCGAAGTCCTTGGTCTCGTCGGTATAGCGCACACCGGCCGTGAACTTCGAGCGATCGGTCAGCGCAAAGTCGAACTGCGCATAACCCGCCCAGGCTTCCGTGTCGTTCTGCACGATGCGGTCGGCCAGGAGCAGGATCGTTCCCGTCGGCAGCGTGAAGATGTCGGCGAAATCCGAGTCATTCTTCTCGTTGTAGTAGTAGAGCCCGGCCACGTAGCTCACGCGGTCGTCCCACAGGTTGCCCGTCGCCTTGATTTCCTGCGTGAACTGTTTGCTCTCGGCGATGTTTGCCAGCACGAACCCGCCGGAAGTCAGGCCCAGCACCGGTCGATCGAGGATGATGTTGTTCGCAACGTTGTAGGTGGTCGGCAGGCCCGACACCGGATCATCGGCGAAGCCGAAGGCAGGCGCCTGGCGACCATCGAAGAAATCGAGCATGTAGTCCTGCTCGGTCTTGACGTAGCCGGTGATGAACTCAATGCCGGCCCCCGCGATGGGGAACTGGAAGTTCGATTCGACCAGCGTGACCTTGGTCTCCGCGCCCAGCGGGATGCGGTCCTTGCCGTTGGCGATCACCACGCTGCCGAACTGGCTCTGCCCGCCGTTGCGATTGACCAGCCCGGTGCTGACATAGCGGCTACCGCAGCGGGACGGATTCGACGGGTCGCAATCGAAGTTGAGTATGTTGGTGTCCTCAACGTCGGTATAGAGAACCGAAAGATCCCAGTCGACGCTATCCGTGAGGGCCGCGGTCATCGCAGCACGCACACCGAACGACTCCTCGCCGTTCAGCGTCTCGCCGGTAGTAATGTTGTCGACGTAGCCGTCATTCTCCCGATAGAAGGCAGTGAACTTCGTCAGTACACGATCGCTCACCGGAACATCGATGGAGCCGCTGAGGCCGAGGGCGCTCCAGCTGCCCGTCGAAGCCTCCAGGTAACCCCCGAGCTCGGTGCCGGGACGCTTCATGATGGTACGAATGGCGCCCCCGGTCGTATTCCGGCCGAACAGCGTGCCTTGCGGACCGCGCAGCACTTCCACGCGTTCCACGTCGAGAAAGGCCAGGTTGTTGGCGGTCTGGCGCGAGATGTAGATATTGTCGATGTACGTCCCGACCGGAGGGTCCTGAGTGGCCAGTGACTCCGTCGTTCCCTGTCCGCGCAGGAAATAGGTCGCCGCCGAGCCGAGGCCGACGTTGTTCATGGCCATGAGGTTCGGCACCAGCTGGGCCACCTGCAGTGCCCGAGTGATGTCCTGCCGCTCCAGGTCGACCGACGAGAATGTGGAAATCCCGATCGGCACGTCTTGCGCCGACTCGGTGCGCCGCTGGGCGGTCACCACGACCTCCTCCAGACCGACCACCCCGGTCGGGCCGCTGGTCGACTGGGCGCTGGCGGCCGCGGCGGTCAGTGCCGCCGTCACATATCCGATAGCGAGAAAGGTCTTCTTCACGTTCTGCGTCCCCCTGGGTGATCCCGATCCCTTGTCTGGCCCGTCGTCCGCCGGCGCTGCAGCGATCCACGCCCGGGCACGAAGAGCCTCCGACGCGCTCGATCCTATTTCCATGTTTTTCAGTGCCCTAGGAGTTTTTCGCGAATGGCGCGGCTTTTTCGCAACCGATCAGACGCCACACGGCACTGCCGCGCGAAGGAGCATTCGCGATTCGTGACTGGGCAGGGCCAGACGACGCGCGGTAGGCACGCTGGCCGCGCAACCGGGTTGCCGGTGCGGCTGTGGGGAAGGCGATGGGACGGCTATCGGTCCGGTCGAGCGGGCGCCGCCGCCGCAATCGCCCGCTGCAGTGCCCCACGGGTGAGGCCGCGCAGGGCATCCCTGCCGAGTGTATCCGTCATGGCGCCGACGACCGTCACGTCAACGGCCGGGCAATGCCAGGCAAGGGTGCCCCAGAAACCTTCGTGCCCATAGCAGGCGACGCCGTCGATGGTGATTTCGCTGAGCCCCATGCCATAGCCGCCCTCGCCGGACTCCAGGCTCTGCACCGACATCACGCGCATCACATCGAGCGTCGCAGGCCGGCGAAACACCTGGCCCTGCAGCAGCGCCCGGTAGAAGCGGGCGATGTCCTCCAGGTTGGACACCAGCCCGCCGCCGCCGAACAGGTCGGAGGACGGATCGAGGTCTTCGGTATCCATGCCTTCCATGTATTGATGCGCACGCGGCGGCGCGCCGGCAGGCACCGGGTCCAGGCTCTCGAACCATGTGGTCTCTATCCCCAGCCTAGCGAACCCGATGAGTTCGCTCACCGCCCGGCTCATCGGCCGGCCGCTAACGACTTCGAGCATCTCGCCGAGCAGGATGTAGCCGGTGTCGCTGTAGTGGTACACCTCGCCGGGCTCCCCATAGCCCTCACCGTCCGTCATCGCGAGTTGCAGTTGCTCGGCGCGGGTCCAGCGATGCGCCGGGTCGGACACGACGCGGTCGAGATAGGACGCGCTGGCCGCGAAGTCGAACAACCCGCTCGTATGCTGCAACAGCATGCGCGGCGTCATCCGGGATGGCTGGTAGCCCCCGCGTTCGAGCGTCGCGAGCGACTCGGGGCGCAGGTAGCGGCCGATCGGCGCGTCCAGGTCGAGCCGGTCGTCTTCGGCGAGGCGCAGGATGGCGGCGGCGATGTAGGTCTTGGTGTTGCTCGCGACGCGCAATGTCTGCTCGGGCCGCAACGCCGCGCCGGACGTCACGTCCGACCGGCCGACGGCCTGGCTGAACGTGAAGCCGGCCGCCGGCATGTCGACCCGCAGCATGGCCCCCGGAACCGGCGCCGCAGCGGCCTGGACCTGCAGCAGGCCCGACAACTCCTGTGCCAGTCCGTCTGTGCCGCGGGCCGTCGCCGATCCGCTCGTCGAGGCTCCGGCCAGACAGATTGTCGCAATGAGAAACCGGCGCATCTTCAACCCGCTGATCAGCCTGTGCCGCGGACACCGTGCCAGATCCTGGCGCGGCTGCCAAATCCGCCGGGCCGAAGGGCATGTCGCAGCCTGCGTCGGAGACACCGAATAGTCAGTGCGGGACTTGGACGATAACTTTGGCGACAACGTCGAGACCTTTCGATCCGCACCATGACCCGCAAGACCCTGCTGACGTTCTTCGCGCTGTCGTTCGGACTCACCTGGGGTCTCGCAGCGCTCCTCGTGCTGTTCACGCCGCAGGTGGAGGCACTGTTCGGCCCGGTCAGCTACACCAACCCGTTGTTCATCCTGGCGGTGTATTCGCCCGGCATCGCGGGCATATTCCTCGTCTGGCGCCACTACGGACTCGGCGGTCTCGGCCGCTTTTTCCGTCGCCTGCTGTGGTGGCGCATGCCGCCCGGCTGGTGGGCCCTGCTGGCGCTGGGCATTCCCGGCGTCTTCTACGCCGGCGCCGTGCTCAAAGGCACGGCCTTCGCTCCGTTTCCGTTCGCGCCCTGGTACGGCATTCTGCCGGCACTGCTGACCGCGTTGCTGATCGGGCCGATCGAGGAGTTCGGCTGGCGCGGCGTCGCGCTGCCGCTCATGCAGCGGCATATGGCGCCGTTCTGGGCAGGCCTGCTGCTCGGCATCATCTGGGCCCTTTGGCACATCCCTGCTTTCCTGCTGAGCGGCACGCCGCAGAGCGCCTGGTCGTTCCCGGCGTTCTTCGCCGGCGTGGTCGCGATGTCGGTGATCCTCACGCCGATGTTCAATGCCGCGCGCGGCAGCCTGCTGGTCGCCGTACTGTTTCATTTCCAGGCCAACGGCCCTGCCTGGCCGGACGCGCAGCCCTTCGATGCGCCGCTGTTCGTCCTGCTCGCCGTCATCGTCGTGTGGTTCAACCGCCGCACGATGTTCCGTCGCGCCGGCGCGGCGATGGACGTCGTGATGACACGACCCCCTGAAAGGGCCGTCGGTCAGGTCACTGCTGGCGCGAAAACCTGAACCAGGCGCCAGGCGGCGACCACGACCAGCGCAGCGGCCAGCATGGCGATGACGGCGAAGCCCTGCAGCACTCTACCGCGCTGGCCCGCGGCGGCACCGGCCAGGATGAGGGTGTCGCGAATGACCGGGGTGCCAGGCAGCGGGAATCGACCGGCGGCCATGATTTTTTGACCCAGGCGCCACAGATAGGCGCCGAGGATCGCCAGGGAAACGGCACTGGCACCGAGCGTCAGGCGCAGCACGACAAGCGCCTGGTCGATCGCCTCGGCTGGCGGCAAGGCGTCGAGCCCGGCAAGCCAGCGTCGCATCGCGAGCATGGCCAGGCATCCGCCAAGAGCCACGATCAGCAGTATCACGATCGCCTGGCGGCGCCCGCCCGGATCGGCGCGCTGGATGTCCATTCGATACATTACCTGGCGTGCTGGAGCCTTTAATCATGCCCGATCCGCACCAGGCGCGCCGTGGGCCACGGCTCACTATGCCCTGACCCACGACGCTGCTGCACCCACCCATGCACGGGCTGTCAGTCGCCTAGAACACCTGGATGTCGACCAGCACCTCCCGCTCGCCCGTCTCGGGCTTCAGGGTCAGAATCTTGCCGATGCCCTGCAGGTAGAACTTGTTCTCCAGCACATCCGGCTCGACGGGGGTGAACTCGTCGGTCACCAGGCACGTGCTGCTGCACGATGCATACGGCGACTCGGCTGAGCCCGCGAGACTGGTGATGCGTGCCAGGTCCTCGGCGTCGCCGAGAAAGAATTCCTGCCGATAGGCGTCGCCAACCTGCGGCGCGGCGAACATCACGATCCCAGGCTTGGCGCTATCGACGCCCGCACGCCATGAGCCTTCCAGGTCAACCAGGACGCCGTCTTCATAATTGCGCGCGATCTCGCCGAAGTACCACACGTTACCTTGCACGTCCTGTGCGAAGTAGTCGTCGGTGTCCTCGATCAGGTCACCGGACTCCGAGTCCCGCACCACGTCGCGCACGACGATGCACTCAACGCCCTCGAGCTCGAGGGTGTCACGGGTGACCTCCACCACGACACTCTCCCCGGCAGCCTCGTTCTCATACACATAGCGCGTGCCGGGCACCAGCGGCAGATAGCTGTTCGGGGCGACGTCGCCGCCGACTGCAAGCGGGTTCACGAAGTTCTCCGGATCGATCTCGGGATCGTAGGGCGCCTGGCCGATTTCGGCACAGACTTCCTCGCGCGCATTGAACTGCTCGCCACACTCCTTTCGCGCCGCTCGCCAGTCTGCCAGCGCCTCTTCGCGGCAGTCGCGTTGCTCGTCGCGATCGGAGAGATTGGTGCAGTTGCCAATCGCGATCCAGTAGCCGTCGGCCACCTCATTGCCGCAGGCCAGCCTGGCGGCAGCCGAGGTGGTCGAGCACGCCTTCGGGCCGTGCCGGCCATTGCCGTAACCACCGGCAACGGCCGCCCCGGATGCGGCCACGGCCGCCACGGCAGCCACCAGGAGCATCGCCGCCCGCCGTGCATCGTCCCTGTAGAACTTTGATTTCATTGGTATCTCCTTGCATCACGATCGTTCGCCACCTAGGTTGGACGAACTGGCGGCGGGGTATCACTCGACGATCGCGTGTTTCGAAGGAACCGCCGCCGCCGTACGTCTAATGGTGAATGGCACTGGGCGAGGACCAGCTTTGACAGAGGCGGTGCACGTTGACCACGCGATCGCAAGGCGCATTCTCGGCGGCGACCGGGATGCGTTCAGGCAGCTGTTTGACCAGTACTTCCCGCGCCTGTACCGCTACGCGCTGGCGCGCCTGGACGGCGACCACGACGGCGCGCAGGAGGTCGTGCAGTTGACCTTCTGCAAAGCCATCGAGCGTCTCGATAGCTATCGGGGCGAGGCGGCGCTGTACACGTGGTTCCAGCAGGTTTGTCGCAACACGCTGCTGGACTACTGCCGCGCCAATCAGCGGCGGCGGCACCTGGTGTTGCCGCTGGAGGAGCGGCCCGACGTCCGCGCCATACTCGACACGATCGCCGCGCCGGTCGCCGGGGAGCCCGAGCACCAGGCGTGGCGGGTCGACGTGCAACGTCTGGTGCAGGCCACGGTCGATGCGCTGCCGGATCGGTACGGCGAGGTGCTGGAGTTGAAATATGTCGACGGCCTGGCGGTCAAGCAGATTGCCCAGCGCATGGCGCTGACCGACAAGGCCGCCGAATCACTGCTGGCGCGCGCGCGTGAAGCGTTTCGTGCCGCGATTACCGAGATGGCCGGCACGCCGGGCGCGCTGGATCCACCTGGTACCTCCAGCGGGGTGTACACCGCATGAACCAAGACAATCGGGAAGACAAGATGAATGACACGGTCGCGACGCTGGTACGGGCGGCCGGACGCCGCAGCGCTCCACCCGACATTGCCTACCAGACTGTCCTGGCAGCTGCCGAGTCCGTGCTGGATGCCAAGCTGCGATCGCGCCGCAGGCGGCGTATCGGCGCCTGGCTGGGTGCCGCGGCGGCGACGCTGGTCGCTGCGCTCGCACTGATGACCCAGATGTCCGAGCCCACGGCGCCCGCCGTGGTGGTTGCGCGCATGGATCGCGTAGACGGAATCGTCGAAACCCGCGTCCGCGGCGCCAGCGCCTGGAACGCGGTGGTCGCGGATGGGCGGCGGCTGATGTCCGGCACGCGTCTGCGTACCCGGTCCGCTGCCGGCGCGGGGCTCATCCTGGACTCCGGCGTCTCGGTGCGCATTGCCGCCGATACCGAAGTGGTGCTGCGCGAAGCTGCCGGCATAGAGCTCCTGCAAGGTGTGGTCTACGCGGACACCGATGGATCCGATTCGGGACGGCTGGTGGTGATGACGCCCGCCGGCGCCGTGCACGACGTCGGCACCCAGTTCGAGGTGCGCTACGTCGATGCAGCGCTGCGGCTGCGCGTGCGCGAGGGCCGGGTGCTGCTGCAGCGCGAATCCGATCGTCTGGTTGCCTCCGCCGGCGAACAGCTCGCCGTCACGCCGCAGGGCGAGTACGAGCGCGCCGCGCTTGCGCCCGAGCATCCGGACTGGGCCTGGGCAGAGACGTTGGCCCCGGCGCCGACCATCGATGGCCGGCCCGTGTCATTCCTGCTGGAGTGGGTTGCGCGCGAGACCGGGCGTCGTGTGCAGTACCGCGACGAGACCACGGCTACGGCCGCCTCCAGCACGGTGCTGCACGGCAAGGTGGGACACCTCACACCGCTGGCCGCGCTGGATGTCATGCTGGCGACCACGGACCTGGCCTACACCTTGAGGGACGACGGTACAATCGAGGTCCATCAGAAGTAGGGCCGCCGCCCGGGTGAATCTCGCTGTCTCAAGCGGCCGCCGTCGTCGGCCACGATGGCCCTTGCCGGCACTGCTGGCGCTGCTCGGCGCCGCGAGCGCCACGGCAGAGCCGCTGCGCGGGTTGTCGTTGTCGGAGGCCATCGACAGCCTGCAGCGCGACGGCCTGGACATCGTCTACAGCAGCAGCCTGGTGAAGCCGGAGATGCGGGTATTGGTCGAGCCCGAGTCGGCGGATCCACGGAGCAGGCTCGAGGAGATCGTCGCGCCATTCGGCCTCGCGATCGCCAGCGGCCCGGCAGGGACATTGCTGCTGGTGCGCGCCCCGACGCCGCCAGAGGTCAGCGCCGGCGCCGTCATCGCAGCGCCGCTGGCCGAACTGTCGGAGGTGGTGGTCAGCGCAAGCCACTATCGCTTTGCCGTCGACGCCACCCGGGCCCCAATGCTGCTGAGCGCCGTCGACCTCGGGCTGCTGCCCGAGATCGGCGAGGACGCCCTGCGTGCCGTCGCCCGGTTGCCGGGGGTCGCGCGCCAGGACTTCACCAGCAAGCCGCACCTGCGCGGTGGCGGCGCCGACGAAACGCTGGTTCGCTTCGACGGGCTCCGGCTCTACAACCCGTTTCACCTGAAGGACTTCCAGAGCCTGTTCAGCGCCATCGATCCCGGGGTCGTGCGTGACCTGACCGTCTATACCGCGGGCTTCCCGGTGACGTATGGCGACCGGATGAGTGGCGTGATCGACATCACCCCTCTGGCACCGCTCGATGAGTTCGGCGGACAGCTGGCGCTCAGCCTGTTCAACGCCGGCGGACGCCTCGGTGGCAGCTTCGACGACGGCCGTGGCGACTGGGTCGCATTCGCCCGCCGCGGCAACCTCGATCTGGTGCTCGATGTCGTCGATCCTGATCTGGGCCAGCCCAGCTATGTCGACCTGTATGGTCGGGTTGGCCATCAGGTCGGCGCAAACACGCGGGTGAGCCTGAATGTCCTGTCCTTCGAGGACGACCTGCAGATCTTCGACTCCGACCAGGAGGAGCAGGCGGAAGCCGACTATCGCGATGAGTACTACTGGCTCACCGTCGACTACGGCTCGCCACAATCGCAGGGCGGCCGGCTACTGGCCGCTCATACCCGTCTGACCAGCGAGCGCAGCGGCACCGCTGACCTGCCCGGTATCGGCAGCGGCAGCCTGCAGGATCGGCGGCGATTCGAGATCAACTCGGTACAGCTCGACACCTGGTGGCCGTTGCCCGGAACCTCGACCCTTGAGGCGGGCGTGGAATGGCGCGGCATGCGCGGGCGCTATGCTTATCAGGACACCGCGAGTTTCGAGCTGCTGTTCCTGACGCCCGGGGCACCCACCGGGATCGCCCGGGCGCGCGATCTCGCGGTCGCGGCCCGCGGCGACCAGTATGGCGCCTACGTCAACTGGCGCGTGCAGCCGGCCCGGTCGCTGACCGGCAACATCGGACTGCGCTGGGACAAGGAGACCTTGAGTGGCGACAACGCCGACCAGCTCAGCCCTCGCCTGAGCCTGATGTGGGCCGCCGACGACAACACGCGCATCCGCGCCAGCTGGGGGCGGTTCTTCCAGGCGCAGGGAATCGACGAGCTGCCGGTTTCCGACGGCGAGACGGTCTTCTATCCGGCGCAGCGCGCGGACCACGCGGTGGTCAGCATCGAGCGCCTGCTGGGCGACGGCCTGTCCCTGCGACTCGAAGGCTATCGCAAGAACTACAACCGGCTCCGGCCGCGCTACGAGAATTTGCTCGAAAGCCTGTTCGTGCTGCCGGAGCTGAAGCCGGACCGCATCCGCGTCGATCCGCGGCGGGCCGTTGCCGAAGGTGCCGAGATCACGCTCGACTACGACCCTGACGGGCCGCTCGCCGGCTGGGCGAGCTACGCCTGGTCGTCGGTCAAGGACACCAGCGCCAGCGGCAGTTTTCGGCGCAGCTGGGACCAGGAGCATGCAATCACCGCCGGGGCCAGCCGGAGAGGGCCGCGCTGGGAGTGGTCCGTGGTGGCCAGCTGGCGCAGTGGCTGGCCAACCACCGACGTCGAGTTACTCACCGACCAACCGGTCCCACTGGTCGCGACCGGCCCACGCAATGCCGCCCGGCTCGGCAGCTACCTGCGGCTCGACGGACGCATCGCGCGTCGCTTCAGCTACGAATCCGGCAGCGAGCTGACCCTGTTCTTCGAGGTGAGCAATCTCACCAACCGCCGCAACGACTGCTGCGTCGAGTACGAGATCGAAACAGTGGACGGCGAAACCCAACTCGACGCCGTCACCCGCGCCAGCCTGCCACTCGTGCCCTCGATCGGCTTCGTCTGGGACTTCTAGTCCAGCGCACGCCTGCTGAACTCCCTCGCGGAATCGTGGACAATCGGGACACGCGCCCGCAGGGCGACACGAGGTCCCGAAAATGCCGACCCGGACCCTGACGCGCCGGATCTGTCGTGCCGTCGACGCCGGCTTCGCTGCCCAGGTCGACTTCCTGGCCGACCTCGTCCGCCTGCCCTCGCTGCGCGGCCAGGAGGCGACGGCGCAGGACTTCATGGCGGCGGCGATGCGCGCCCGTGGATTGGCGGTCGACAGATGGAAGATCGATCTCGCGGATATCCAGCACCTGCCAGGATTCTCGCCGGTAACCATCGGCTATGACGACGCCTGGAACGTCGTCGGCAGCCATCGTCCGCATCAGGTCACCGGCCGGTCGCTGATCCTGAACGGCCACATCGACGTGGTGCCGACCGGACCGCCGGACATGTGGAAGTCACCGCCGTTCGAGCCGCGCGTCGCGCGCGGCTGGATGTACGGCCGCGGGGTCGGCGACATGAAGGCTGGCCTGACGGCCAATCTGTTCGCGCTCGATGCGCTGGCGCGCGCCGGCTTTGCACCCGCCGCCGATGTCGCGCTGCAGTCCGTCGTCGAAGAGGAATGCACCGGCAACGGCGCGCTGGCCTGCCTGGCGCGCGGCTATCGCGCCGAGGCCGCGCTGATCACCGAGCCCTCGAACGAGACGCTGAGCCCGGCCCAGGTCGGCGTCATCTGGCTGCAGGTGAAGGTGCGCGGCAAGCCGGTACACGTCGCGGCCGCCGGCAGTGGCGCGAATGCCATCGAGTCCTGTTTCCCGCTGATCAAGGCGCTGCACAAGCTCGAGGCCCGGTGGAACAAGCGACGCCACCCCGAGTACCGCGGCCACGATCACCCGCTCAACTTCGTCGTCAGCCGGATCGAGGGCGGCGACTGGACCTCCAGCGTGCCCGCGTGGTGCACCTTCGACGTGCGGGTGGGCGTATTCCCGGGACAGGATCTGGCCGAGGCGCGCCGCGAGATCGAGCACGCCGTGGCCGAGGCCGCGCGCGTCGATCCGTTCCTCACCCGCCATCCGCCGGAGGTCGTGTATCACGGCTTCCAGGCCGAGGGCTACGTGTTGCAGAAGGACACGCCCTCCCAGACCCTGCTCGAGGACTGCCACCGGACCGTCACCGGCTCGGCCTTGCAACTGCAGGCGCTGACGGCCACCACAGATGCGCGCTTCTTCGGCCTGTATGCCGACATCCCGGCACTGGTCTACGGTCCTGCCAGCGAGAACATCCACGGTTTCGACGAGCGCGTCGAACTCGACTCGCTGCGCCGCGTCACGCGGGTCGTCGCGCTGTTCATCGCGGAATGGTGCGGACTGGCGAAGCTCGCATGACGACGCCCTCGTTCGCGCCGCAGCACCGTCGACACCCTTGGGGCGTCGTTGCTGCAGGTCGACCGTGACAGTCCTCTCGCGCTCCAGGACCAGCTGCGCCGCAAGATCGTTGCCGCCATCGCGCTCGGATCCTTGACGCCGGGCACGCGCATGCCATCGACGCGCGGCCTGTCCTCGCAGCTGCGCGTGTCGCGCAATACCGTATCCGCGGCTTATCAGACATTGGTCGCCGACGGCCATCTGGAAGCGCGACCGTGCAGCGGGGTGTTCGTCGGCCACAATCAGCCGGCGGTCGGCCGCCCACTGGAACCGGGGATCTCCGGCCGCACGTCTGTAACGAGTGCAGCGATCTGGACGCAACGGCTGCAGGACGTGGCGTCGGCAGAAGGGCCCGGCGCGGTGTCCTCGGACTGGCAGAAGTACCCGTATCCGTTCGTCGAGGGCAGGCTCGATCGTTCGCTGTTTCCGGTACATGAGTGGCGCGAGGCCAGCCGACTGACTCTGTCGATGCCCGAGATCCAGCAATGGGCCGTCGACACTGGTGACGCGGACGACCCGATGCTGGTGCAGGAGGCGCGCAGCAAGGTGCTGCCGCGGCGCGGCGTGCAGGCGCGCCCGGACGAAGTGTTGGTGACCAGCGGCACCCAGCAAGGCCTGAGCCTTGCAGCGGAGCTGCTGGTCCAGCGTGGCGACACGGTGGCCGTTGAAGAGCCAGGCAACCCCGAGCTGATTGCGGTGCTGCGACGTATCGGCGCGCGGCTCGTGCATCAGCCGGTCGATGAGCAGGGCATGACCGTCGACGAGGCACTCGCCGGCTGCCGGGCGGTGTTCGTTTCGCCGGGTCATCAGCGGCCTACCGGCGCCGTGCTGTCGCTGGCGCGCCGGCGCGAATTGCTGCGCCTGGCGAACGAACACGACTTCGTAGTGGTGGAGGACGACTTCGGCTGTGAGAGCAACTTCCGCGAGCCATCGCTGCCGGCGCTGCGCGGCGGGGACGACGCGGAGCGCGTGATCTACGCCGCCACGCTGGTGCAGTCACTGGCCCCGGCGCTGCGCATCGGTCTACTGGTGGCCGCGCCGGCGTTCGTGCGCGCCGCACGCACCTTGCGCCGACTCACTTCCCGGCAGCCACCTCTCAGCGTGCAGCGCACGGCCGCACATCTGCTGGCGCTCGGCCACTACGACACCATCACCCTGCGCGTCGACGCCGAGTTCCGGGCACGGCTGCTGGCGCTGCGCGACGCCCTCAACCACTACATGCCGAAGTCGATCGCCATTCCACCTGTCAGTGGCGGGACCACTTACTGGGCACGCGGTCCAGCGGGCCTCGAGGTCGCGGAGCTGGCAGCCGCGGCGGAGGCGCGCGGGGTCCTCATCGAGCCCGCCTCACGCTACTACGCCCGGGGCGAGGGGCCGCACAATTTCTTCCGCCTGAGCGTGACCAGCATTCGCGAGGAGAGCATCCGGCCGGGCGTCGCGGCGCTCGCCGCCGCGATGCGGGCGCTCAAGGCGGGCCCGGTGTCGACGCCGCCGGAGCGCTACCTGTCCGGTGCCGAGCTCCAGGACAGCATGCCGGGCGCGACCTTCCTGCTGCAGACCGTCTATGGCGACCCCTGCACGATCGAGCTGGCGGCGGATGGATCCATGGCCGGCCGCGCCGGGCTGGCCAATGAGGATGTCGATCAAGGCCGCTGGTGGATCGAGGGCGACTTCTGGTGCCGGCAGTGGCGGGAATGGGCCTACGGCGAGGTGGCACGGTTCCGGGTCGCGGTCGAGGCCGACCGGATCCGCTGGTTCAATTCCAGTGGCCGCCAGATAGACAGTGCACTGATCACGCGCGCTCCAGCGACCTGACTGCCATAACTGGCACCATCGATCGCCGCCAACTGGACCTTTGAGGTCGGCGGCTCCCTTGTCATGGTGATGCGACAAACCGGCGCCAGACCGGGTGACTGTTGTTGCGAATCGGCCACCGATAGCGGACAAGTCCAGGGGAAGGGAATGCGCAAGTTTGCCGTCGCCGCGCTACAGCTCGAACTCGCCGCCGGCGACAACGTCGACGCGTTGGAGCGCGAGATACGAGGCGTCAAGGCGCGTTTCCCATGGATAGACATGGTCGTCGCCGCAGAGCTCGCGGCGCGCGGGCCGAATGTCAGACAGGCGGAGAAGCTGCCTGGACCGCTGGAGCGGCGCTTCTGCCGGGTGGCCAAGGAGTCCGGCATCTGGCTGGTACCGGGCACGCTCTACGAGCGCGCGGGAAAACAGGTCTTCAACACCGCCTCGGCCATCGATCCGGACGGCAAGGTCGTCGCGCGCTACCGCAAGATCTACCCGTTCCTGCCGTACGAGCGCGGCGTCGCGAACGGCGACCAGGGGGTCGTCTTCGACGTGCCCGGTGTCGGCCGATTCGGACTCTCGATCTGCTACGACATGTGGTTTCCGGAAACGACCCGGACCCTGGCTTGGATGGGAGCTGAAGTCATCATCCACCCGAGCCTGACCAACACAATCGACCGGGACGTCGAGATCGCCATCGCCCGGGCCAGCGCGGCCGCCAACCAGTGCTACTTCATCGACGTCAATTGCGCCGGGCGACTCGGCTTCGGCCGTTCGTGCGCATTCGGGCCGGGTGGCGAGACGCTGCACGTGGCCGGCCCAGGCTACGAGGTCATCGCCCTGAGCCTGGACCTCGACCTGGTTCGCGAGGCACGCGAACGGGGCTGGAACGGGCTCGGCCAGACGCTCAAGAGCTTTCGCGACAACGACATCCGTTTTCCCGCCTACCCCGCCAAGGCGCGCCGCAAGGGCGCCCTCGGCCGACTCGGCGCGCTGCAGGTGCCCATGGCGCGCGCCCGGTGAACGAAATTGAATCGACACGCCCATCTGCTTCAAGTGCAACGTACGACCACTTCCCAAGGGAGACGCCCATGTTGAGCCAGCACAAGTCCCATCGCAGCACGCTGTCGATCGCGATTGCGCAGGTGCTGTTCGCAGGCACCGGCGTGGCCGGCGCGACCGCTGTCGCCCAGGCCCAGGCTGCCGCACAGCCCGCCGCGCTCGAGCCGATCATCGTCACGGCGACGCGTCGCGAGGAGAACATCCTCGATGTGCCCTATAACATTTCCGCCGTATCCGGCGAATCGATCGAGGTCGCGCAGATACTGGATACCCCCGAGCTGTTGCGCTCGGTGGCGGGCGTCAGCATGGTGGACCGCGGTGTGCGCAACTCCGCGGTCGTGAACAGCATCCGCATCCGCGGCCTTAACGTCGACAGCGCCGCGCTCGGCGACTACGCGCTGTCGTCCGTGGCGACGGTTTCGACCTACGTCGGCGACACTCCGCTGTACGCCAACTTCCTGCTGAAGGACATCGAGCGCGTCGAGGTGCTGCGCGGGCCGCAGGGCACACTGTACGGGTCGGGGTCGCTCGGTGGCACGGTGCGCTACGTCCTCACCCAGCCGCAGCTGGGTGATTTCAGCGGCCGGGTCGGCACCTCGCTCAGCAAGGTCGACGGCTCGGACAGCGAGGGCTGGACCGCGGACCTGACCCTGAACGTGCCGGTCGGCGAAACCTTCGCGTTCCGCTTCAACCTGTCGCGCGCCGACTACCCGGGCATCACCGACTACGTGAACCTGTACGTGCTCGACGCCGACGGCATCCCGGTCGCGCCGAACGGCGTGCTCGACCCGGCCGCGGTCTACACCTCGAAGAAGGACGCGGACTTCGCGAAGATCTGGTACGGGCGCGCCAGCGCCCGCTGGCAGCCCACCGACGCCGTCGACGTCACCTTGAGCTACTTCTACCAGGAAGACGATGTCGGCGGCCGCCGCCAGCCGACTCCCGGCAATGACGGCTTCGGCAATCCCTACGGCAAGTACGAGAACGGCTCCGTGCAGCTCGAGCCTTCCTCACGCGAAGTCGACCTGACCTCGCTCGAAGTCGACGTGGATCTCGGCTTCGCGACGCTCACCTCCAGCACCTCCTACTATGACCACTCCGGCGACAGCACCAGCGAGAACACCGGTTTCTACGCGCAGGCCGGCTTCCTCAGCTTCTACTACAACTACCCGCGGCCGCTGGCGGCGGCGGTGCGCGGTTATGAAGACAAGGGCTTCACCCAGGAACTGCGCCTGGTGTCGCAGGGCAGCGGGCCGCTCAGCTATGTCGCAGGCATCTGGTACCAGGACCAGGACATCATCGCTTCGCAGGACAGCTTCCTGCGCGGCTTCAAGCGCTGGTGGGACCTGGCCGTGCCGTCCGCACCGGGCGCCGTCACCGGCGACCAGGACTTCATCTATCGCCGCGACGAGTCGTTCAAGGATCTCGCCGTGTACGGCGAGCTGACCTGGGCCGTGACCGATCGCCTGCGCCTGACCGGCGGTTTCCGCTACTTCGACAACGAGTCGCGCAACGACACGCTGATCGACCTGCCGGTCTACGCCGCATTCTCGTCGCTGACCGAAGCGACCTTCAAGTCGAGCGAGGACGACATCCTGTTCAAGGTCAACGCCGCGCTGGACTTCGGCGACGACGATCTCGCCTACGCGACCATCTCCGAAGGCTACCGCCGCGGCGGCTCGAACGCAGTGCCAACCGTGCCGCCGCCGGCCGGGCAGTACTACGAGGATCCGCGCTGGCAGCTGTATACGGCCGACACCGTGACCAACTATGAGATCGGCGTCAAAGGCACCCTAGGCGGGGTTCGCTACGACGCCAGCGTGTTCTATATCGACTGGAAGGACCCACAGTTCAACACCGCCACGCCCAACTGGGGCTTCTTCGTCGTTTCCAACGGCGACACCGCGAAGACAGCGGGACTCGAGCTGCAGCTGAACGGCAACTTCACCGACCGGCTCGCCTACTCGTTCGGCTACACCTACGTCGATGCGGAGCTGACGGCGGACTTCATCTCACCCATCGGCACGCTCGTCCAGGTCGACGGAACCCGGCTGCCGGGCGCGCCCGAGAACCTCTTGAACGCCGCGCTCAACTACCGCATGCCGATCGGCGCGGACTACGAGCTGATCGCGAATCTAAGTGGCTTCTACCAGTCCGAGACCCGCAACGCGCTGGGATCGTCGCCGCTGTTCGACGTGACGCTGGAGTCCTTCCAGATCTTCGACGCGGCGGTCACACTGGCGGCTCGCGACTGGAGCGCAGTGTTGTGGATGAAGAATCTCTCCAACGAGCGGGGCGTCACGGGGGTGTTCACCGAGGCGTACATGGGCACGGCGCCGGGGCTCGGCTACATCGGCAGCGGCGCGAAGGACCTGATATCGCTGCCGCGGACCGTCGGACTGACGTTGAACTACAACTTCTGATCCTGTCGTCATCGTGGCGGACGGATCAGGCAGGGCGCCGTTGATGGCTGCGCCTAAAGACGGCGCGAGCCCGGGCGGACTCGACGCGACGGAGCAGATCCGTCGCGTCGACGCCCTGTTGCGGCGCAGGCAGGTCGCCGAGGCACTGGTCCAGTGCGAGGCGTTGCGGAGGGCGCATCCCGGGCGGATCGAAGGTCCGATGCTGCTGGCGCGCGCGCGCCAGATGCAGGGGGACTTCGCGGCCATGCTGGCCGCCGCCATGCAGGCGCGGCGAATCGATCCGGGCCACCGGCTGGCGTGGTTTCTCGGCATCGAGGCGCTCCTGCACGCCGGCGACGTGGCCGGCGCCCGCAGGCAGCTCGCAGAGCTCGAGGCGGCGGCGGGGGAGGATCCCGCCAGCTGGCGCCGGCTGTCGGAGTTTCACACCCACCTCGGCCAGCACGAGTCCGCAGCACGGGCGGCGCGACGGCTGGTGGCCTTGCGTCCGAGTGACGGCGAGTCGGCCTACCTGCTGGCCAGCGCACTGATTGCCGTCGGCAGTCTCGACGAAGCCGAAGCGCTGCTCGATGAGCTCATCAGTCGTACGCCCGGCTGACGGGGACGCCTATTACAACCGCGCGACGCTGAGACGACAGACGCCTGCGCGAAACCATGTCGAAGCGCTGCGCGATGCGCTGTACGCAGCGGGCGAGTCCCTCGCCCGGGTGCCGCTCAACTTCGCGCTGGGCAAGGAACTCGAGGATCTCGGCGAGTACGACGCCGCCTTCGATCACGTGGCGGCCGGTGCAGCGCAGCGCCGCCGCCTGCTGTCGTACCGGGTGGAGAACGACGAGCAGACGATCGAGCAGATCATCCGGACGTTCGATGCGGCACTGGGCGACGCCGGCCCGCAGCCGGGCACGACGCCGCGGGTCCGATCTTCATCCTGGGCCTGCCGCGCAGCGGCACCACACTGGTGGAGCGGATCCTCGGCCGGCACGGCGCGGTTGCGAGCGTCGGCGAAGTCAACGAATTGCCGCTCGCCGTGATGCGCGTGGCGGGCCCGGCGCCGGACAAGTCGGGTCTCATCCAGCCGCGCGGCCGCGGCAGACATGGCGGCCCTTGGCCACAGCTTCTGGAATGCGATCCGCGGCTACGGCCTCGATCGGACCCATGTCATCGACAAGACGCCGCTCAACTTCCTGTACCTCGGCCTGATTCGCAAGGCGCTACCGCATGCCAGGATCGTCCATCTGCGGCGTCACCCGCTGGCCAGCGGCTACGCGATGTTTCGCACGCTGTTTCGCATGGGCTATCCGTTCTCCTACGACCAGGATGACCTGGCGCGCTATCTGATCGCCTACCAGCGGCTGATGGCGCACTGGCGAGAGGTCTTTCCCGGGCAGTTCATGGATCTCGGACTACGAGGCGCTGGTCGACGACCAGGAAGGCATGACACGCCGGCTGCTCGAGTTCTGCGGGCTGCCCTGGGAGGACGCCTGTCTGACCTTCCACGAGGACCAGCGCCCTTCGGCCACCGCGAGCGCGGCCCAGGTGCGCCAGCCGCTGTATCGGCACGCTCGCGACCAGTGGCGCCGCTACAGCCCGCCAGCTCGAGCCGCTGGCGTCGCGACTGCTCCAGGCGCGGCATCCCATGCGACTGATCCCGCTGGCGCTGCCGCCGATGCTGTTCGCCTGCGCGCCGGCGCTGGCAGCGGTGATCTTCAGCGACGACTTCCAGGACGGCGACGCGCAAGGCTGGGCCGCCTACGGCAAGGGCGAAGTGCAACTCAGCCGCTACGAGGGCAACGTGTCCATGCGCCTCGCAGGCGGCGCCGCGGCGGTTACCGCGCTCAACGCGGCGGGCCTCACGGATCTGCGCGTGTCCGCCGCGATCGCGGCCGAAGGACTTCGGGGTGACGATGCCTGCGTGGTAGATGTGTCGACCGACCGCGGCGCGACCTGGCTGGAGGTGGTGCGCATCGGCGACGGTCTCGACGATGCCGTCACGCTGCATCGCCGTGGCGCGCCGGTGGCCGAACTCGCCGATGTGCCACAGGCGGTGCTGCGTCTGCGCGCCCTCGGCAGCCCGCGCCGCGTGACCTGCTGGTTCGACGACATCGCCGTGACCGGCGAGCCCATGCGGCTGATGGCGCGCGGACACGCGTCAGCACCTCCCGGCTTCCGTGCTGACCGGCAACGTGCCCGTTGCCCGGTCCCGTGCCGCTCGCCGCTTTCGCGCCAGCCGCCGGCGCCGCGCCCGCCACGTCCGGGTTCACAGGCCGACTCGCGTTCGCCCCGGACGCTCGGTCCGCTGGCTTTCGCCTGCTCGTCGATGATTTCGGCTCGGCGCAGGGCACCGACCAGAGCTACCAGGTGCCACCGCCCTTCGATTTCGGGCTGGTGCAGGTCGACGACCGGCTGGTGCCGGTCGAGCGCGGCAGTCAGCGAAGCGAGCACAGCTGGTGGGAATGGATCCGTCGGTCCAGGGCAGACCTGGCACGAGGCCGACCGACGGCGACTGGAATCGCGCCGCGCTGCCGTTCGCCCTGCAGGAGCGCAACGCCAACTGCATGCACAACGGCGTGCTGACGTTCCTGTACCGCGACGATGGCCAGGTCTCGCGGGTGGTCTACCAGATTTCGCAGGAGACCTGCCTGTACCTGAAGTTCGACGCCTGGGGCAGTGCGAACGCGCGCTGGCAGCAGCAAGCGGTGGCCGACAGCGACGTGCTGGCCCAGCGATTCCGCGCAGGAAATCGCGGCGCGTCTTCCGGTCAAGCCGATCAGCGCCCTGGCCGACGATCACCCCGGCGTCGATCCTGCCGCGTTCGGCTCCGCGCTCGACGTCGCCCCCGCGCACATGACCGCCTTCGGCGTCGTCGTCGAGGGCACGCACTATGTGGGCGGCTGCGACACCCGCGCCGGACCGCTACCCGTATTGCGACGAACTGCTGCTGCCCTCGTATTCGCTGGCCAAGACGGTGGTGGCCGGCTTCGGCCTGATGCGGCTGGAACTGCTCTACCCCGACGTCCGCAACGCCAAGGTCGTGGACTACGTGCCCGCCTGCAAGGCAGCCGGCAGCTGGGACGACGTCACGTTCGACGACCTGCTCGACATGGCCACCGGCCACTATGATTCGACCAAGCGCGAGGAGGACGAGAACCTGTCGGTCACGCGGCCGTTCTTCCTGGTCGAGGACCACGCCGCCAAGATCGAGATCGCCTGCACGCGCTATCCGCGGCGCGAGCCGCCTGGCCGGACCTGGGTCTATCACACGTCCGACACCTATATCCTGGGCACGGCGATGAACGCTTTCTGGCGCGCGAAACACGGCCAGGAGGCCGATTTCTACCGGGACGTGCTCGCGCTGCCACTCTGGCATGCGCTGCGACTCAGCCCGGAGCTCGACGTCACGCGCCGTACGCGTGACGCACTTTCCCAGCCCTTCGCTGGCTGGGGGCTGACGCTGCGACGGGACGATGCGGCGCGGCTCGGCAAGTTCCTGGCCGTGGACGGGGCACGCATCGACGGCAAGCCGATGCTGCAGCCGGACGAGGTGAGCGCGGCGCTGCAGCAATCGGATGCTGATCCCGGATTGCCTGCCGCGGGGGAGGACCTCCGTTACAACAATGGCGTGTGGGCCTGGGACGCCGGTCCCTACCTCGGCTGCAAGGGGCAAGCATGGATACCGTTCATGTCGGGGTTCGGCGGAATCTCCGTGGTGATGATTCCGAATGGAGTCGTGTACTACTACTTCAGCGACAACGGCGACTACCGCTGGGCCCGCGCGGTGGCCGAGTCGCAGAAGATCGGGCCGGTGTGCCCACGGTGATCTCATGAACGCGACCGCCGGACGATTGCCCAAGGCCCCGCCGGACGGCCTGCTGGCCGCCGCCATGCTGGCGTTTCTGGCGACGGCGGGGCTGTTCTACGTCAACATCATGGTGGCACTGGTGGCCGGGCTCGTGGACGGGCTGGGTCTCAGCGATCGCGAGGCCGGACTGGTCGCGTCCGCCAACGTTTACGGCGCTTCGGTCGGCGCGCTGGTCGCTGTATTGCTCGTCAAGCGCGTGCCGTGGCGTCCCATGGCGGTTGCCGCCCTGATCACCCTGCTGGCGCTTGACGGCCTGTCGATCCTGGTCGAAGCGGCCCGCCCACTGATTGCGATGCGTTTCGTACACGGCTGCGTCGGCGGACTGCTGGTCGGCACGGCCTTCGCGGTCATCGCGCGCACGCGCTCGCCGGACCGGACGTTCGGCATGCTGCTGGTGGTGCAGTTCGGGCTCGGTGGGCTGGGCGTGATGCTCCTGCCCAAGCTGGTCCCGGTCTACGGCCCCTCGGTGCTGTTCCTGGCGCTGATGATGTTCAGTTTCGCGACATTGCTGATGGTGCCGTTCCTGGAGGACTACCCGGCCGGGCGCGTGCCGCGTCCGGCTGCCGCGTCTGGGCAGGTGCAGTGGGGGCTGCTGTCGCTGACATTGCTCGCGGTGTTCCTGTTCCAGGCCGCCAACATGGGACTCGCGGCATACCTGATCGGGCTGGCGCGTCACTATGGGTTGCAGACGGGTTTCGCGAGCACGGCGATCGGCATCGCGACCTGGGTCGGCATTTCAGGTCCGGCGCTGGTCGTGGTGTTCGGCACCCGCTACGGCCGCACGTGGCCGATGGTCATCGGCATGGCAATGACTCTGGCGGGCACCGCCGCGTTTCACTACAGCGGCCTGGCCTGGGTGTACCTGCTGGCCAACTGCCTGACCGGCATCACCTGGGCATTCGTGATTTCCTATCTGCTCGGCATGTGCGCCGAGTTCGACCAGTCCGGGCGCACCGCGGCGCTCGGCGGCTTCATCTCCAAGCTGGGCCTGGCGTCCGGCCCGCTGGCGGGCGCGATGCTCATGGATACCCAGGCCTATCCGCTATTGATCAACGCCGCGGTGGTGTTGCTGGCAGCCGCCGTGCCGGCCATGCTCATTCCCGCCTGGCAGCTGGACCAGCGCCGGGCAGCGCTGGCGGCGAGCCTGAAGGTGCGACCGGCGGCCTAGCCCAGCCACCCGCGCAGGCGCTCGTACACCGCCGGGCTGCCGAGGAGCTGCAGGTGCCCGGTCTCATGGGCCACCCACCGGTGGCTCGCCGGGATCGCCAGCCGCAGCACCGGATCCCTGCTTCTTCCCAGCGCGCTGTCGACCGGCACCAGACCATCGCCCAGCAGCCGGTCCTTGGCCGCGCCGCGCCGCGCGCCGAGCGTCGCCGCAATCGCATAGCTCGCGCAGGTGGTCGGTAGCGGAACGGCGCGCTTGGCGCCGCGCGTGATGTTGCCGTGGCGCAGATCCTTGATCCCGGCGCTGCGTGACTTGCCGAGCCGCGTGAACGGCGCGATGTAGGGGCTGAGTTCCATGATCCAGTCGAGGCCGTGCCCGGCTCGCTCCAGCGGCGCACCCAGGTGCGGCGTGCCCAGGAACACACAGCGGCGGACCTGGGACAACCAGCGATGCTGTCCCCGCCCGGCGTGATGGAAGGCACTACGCGCGACCAGCCCACCCATGCTGTGGCCGAGTATCGTGATCTCGGGAGCCGAGCCGCCGAGTGCGTTGACGAGGAGATCCAGACGGTCCGCCAGCAACTGGCCGTTCGCGGCAATCGACAAACCCGTGTTGTAGCGCAGATAGACGGGCACGCAGCCAAGCTCCGCGGCCAGTGCCGCGCCGTGATCGTGGCCGTCGCGCAGCCAGTGCCGCTCGTTCAGGCAGAGCCCGTGAACCAGCAGGAGCACGCGGCCGCTGCCGGCGCCGGCGAGCGCGGTCCTGAGCGCCGCCGGATCATTCAGGTCGAGCGTCTCGCCCGCATGGCGGAAGATCATGTCGATCGCCAGCGGATTGCCGCTGCGCGCCAGGTAATCGCCATACAGCCCGTTCAGCGCCGAAACCAGCGCATCGCGCCGCGGCGAGGGCTCGCTGTCCGGCAGAAACCCGGACAGCGGACCGATGGCCTTATCGATGCCCGCGCCGACCAGCCGGGTAGTGCGGCGGACGCTCTGGTAAACGAAGCCGGTAATGCCGCGAGTACGGTCCGCTTGCGCAGCAGCACCTACCGGACCGGGCGTCTCCTGGATGGTGCGATGCAGATGCTCGACGAGACCGGTGATGCCGAGCACCGTATCGACGGCGACGCGCGAGGTGCCGCGCAGATCCGCTGCATGTCGCGCGCGCCTCGAATCCACAACCGATTTCCTGCCGCTGTCGATCATGCTGCAGCATGGCAGCGGGAATTGGCGAAAGCTCCCTAATCCCGATCGAATCTGGTCGCCCCGCGATCATCGCAACCGGCCGATTGCGCAATTCAATGACTTGCATATCACATAACGTCTGAACATCCGAGGCTAACCCCTTGAGCCAACCCCACCTGCCCCATGAGCCCGATTTGATGCGCTATGGTCGGCAGCGTCAGCGCGTCGATCAGCCCAGGGAAGGCGACAACAACAGGAGACGCAGTGATGGGGATAGAAGCATTCGATGCAAGCATGGTGGGTTGGGCCGTACTCGGCATCCTCCCCGCCTTGCTCTGGACCTGGCTCTACGTACGCCGCGCCACGCGCCGCCGCGAACGCCAGTTCGTCCGGCGCGGATCTGTGCTGGTCTGGGCGCTCGCCGCCGTATATCTCGCGATGCTGCGGGTCTTTCCCGAGGCCTACGCATTACTGGTCCTCGCGGTCTACGCGGTGGTGCTGACGCTCGCCGTGACGCTCATCGAGTTGCGGCGCACGCAGCTGCGGGAGCGTGACTGGACGACCTCATACCTGTTCGCGCGCAAGGCGCCCATGAGCCGTTGATGTCCGGGGCAGGCGTGCTCGACGGGCTGACGGGCCATTGGGAAGCCACCAACCGGCTGTGGATGCAGCCGGGAACGCCGGCGCTCGAATCGCCGACGACCGCTTCGATTTCGCTCGTCGCGGGCAGCAGCGTGGCCCTGATCCAGTACACCTGGGCGGAAGGCGGCAAGCCGCAGGATGGCCTGATGGCGATCGTTGTCGGCAGCGAGCGCCGCGACGCCGCGCATGACCTGGGTGGATTCCTGGCATACGGCCGGCCAGTTCATGCTGCTGTCCGACGAGCCAGGCAGACACGGCCGCGGTACGGGTGCGCGGCAGCTACGCGGCTCCGCCGGGGCCCGACTGGGGCTGGCGCATCGAGATCGAGACAGCCAACAGCGAGTCCTGGCAGCTGCGCATGTTCAACATCACGCCCGACGGCCAGGAAGCGCCCGCGGTGCTGGCCGACTATCGCCGGCGATGAGTCGCAGCACTCCTCCATCGCGCGTAGTCGACCCCGGCCCGATCTGCGTATGGCACAGCCCCCGGTATGATGCCGGTGCATGGCCGCAGATCCTCCATCCGAAGCAGAACAGACGCACCGACGACCGCCGCCACGCGAACGCTCTGCAGCCGGCCTCGTGCTCGTGCTGGTTGCAGCGCTTGCCTGCGCACTGAGTGGGCTACTCGCTGCGACAGTTCTCGAGCCGCTGCGCTACGACCGGGCGGCCATCGCCGCCGGACAATGGTGGCGCCTGGTCAGCGCGCATCTGGTGCACATCGATCTCGCCCACGGCGCCATCAATGGCGCCGCGTTGCTGCTCATCACATGGCTCGCGGCGGGCCGGGTGACGCTTGCGCAGTGGGGGTGGCTGACCGTCGGCTGCGTGCTGGCCGTGGATGCCGGGCTGTATTGGATCGCCCCGCAGATTGGCTGGTACGCCGGCGCGTCCGGCGTGTTGCACGGCCTGCTTGGCGGAATGGCCGTGCTGTTGTGGGCGCAGTCGCGTGACCGGTTTGGTAGCGCGCTGCTGCTGCTACTTGTCGTGAAAGTCGCCTACGAGCAGGTTTCCGGGAGCGCCGCGCCGTGGATGACGACGGCGGACTTCCGTGTGATCACCGAAGCGCATCTGTATGGCTCGATAGGTGGCGTGGCGAGCGCGCTGGCGATCTGGAAGCGAACACCCCGGATGTGATTTCCCCGACTTGAAACCAAGCCGGCCGGCGACCCTACTACACACAGGCGCCGGAACCACCGCGCGCACGAGGAGACAGGGATGCGAATCGCAGTGACCAGCCAGAACCGCAAGCACATTACGGAACACGCGGGACGTTGCCGGAACTTCTGGATTTTCCACGTAGAAGGCGATGCAATCCGATCCCAGTCGTTACTCGAGCTGCCCAAGGAGTCGTCGTTTCATGACAGCCCGCGGGACGCGAAACATCCACTCGATGACATGGACGTGCTGATCGCAGGCGGCATGGGGCAAGGCCTGCGGGCACGTCTCGCAGACCGGGGAATCACCGCCGTCGTGACGACCGAGAAGGACCCGAAGAGCGCCGTGCTGCAATGGCTTGCCGGCTCGCTGCCACGCGGCGCGGCACGCGCTCATGCCCAGGGTCACGACCTGGCCCCCGAGAGCGAAAGAGACGCGTGCAGTTGCAACGGACGTTGAGCTGTAGCGCCGTCAGGCCGTCCGTCGCGACGGGATCTGCCGTCGGCGTAATCCGGCATTGGTAAACGCTCCGGGTCGCTGTCGGTTGACACGCCGCCTTCGAGTGCGGAGTAGCGCGAGGCCGCGGGAAACTTCGTCCGGCGCGGCCAGTCGAAAGCTGCGGAGGAACCCACTATGTACACCAAGATTATCCTGGCCGCTGCTTCGGCGCTGATGCTGGCCTCCTGCGCCAGTGGTTTGGGCCGTATGAGCGGCGCAGAAGCTTCGCGACAGTACATCGACTACGCCGGTGAGCCGGTTGAGCGGGCCACCAGCTTCCGCATCGACGGCTGGACGCCGGTGTCACGCAACCAGCTGGTCCTGTGGACTGGCGTCAACGAGGCCTACCTGCTGACGGTCTGGGATACCTGTGACGACCTGCAGTTCGCGAACCGGATCGCGGTCACCTCGACCGGCGGGTCCATCAGCAAGTTCGAAAAGGTGCGCGTTGGCCGCCAGCAGTGTCCCATCAAGCTGATACAGCCGATCGACATCAAGCAGATGAAGGCCGATCGCAAGATGGAACGCGAGGCCGAGGCGGCGGCAAAGAAGGCCGAGTGATGCCGGCAGCGGGTCTGGCGCGTAGCATCTGCGCCAAGGACGGCCAGCCATATCAGTTCCCGCAGCCGCCCTGATCGTAGGCGCTGCGGGCGGCGCGCAACCGCTCGCCCCAGTACGCGCCCTGCGCTGACGGCGAATCGCTACGGATCCGCTTCTCGATCTGATCGATATCGGCGCGAATCGCCGCGCACATGGCCGGGTCGCTCGCGGCGGCCACGCCGCTAGACGGCGCGGCCGGCGTCAATCGCTTGACTTCCACCTCGCGCTCGACGGCATCCGGGCCGCAGGGCTGGTCGGATACGAACGTGTAGCCCTGGCGCTTGCACTCGTAGGCGCGGATATAGCCCGGACGCGGAGGCGGTCTGGCCGACTCGCCCGCGACCGCTTCGATGGTCCGGGCAGCCTCTGGACCCGGCTCCGGCTCCGGGTTCAACGTCATGAAGCCGAGCCAGCCGAGCGCCACCAGGCCGCCGACGACGCACAGTCCCAGCACCCAGTCCGACCAGTCGCGCTTGCCTATGTCGTAGTCCATGGACCCATCGTGAGCGACCCCAGCCCCCGAAGTCTAGAGCACGGGCGCCGCACGGCTTGCGAACGGCCGCCCAGATCCACCCTGCGGGGCGCGAAACGACCTCATTGAACGCGTTGCCGGACAGGACCACACTGTCCTCAGGGGAGGGTGCGCGCCAAACGTTGGCGCCTGCCAGAGGAGTTCAACATGATCACGATCCTCGGCCGCCTTAACTCGAGCAACGTGCAGAAGGTGCTGTGGTGCCTGGAAGAAGTCGACGTGCCCTACCAGCGCGAGGAGGTCGCGGGCAAGGGCCCTGGGGAACGCACCGCCGAGTACCTTGATCTCAACCCCAACGGCCTGATTCCGACGCTGATAGACGGCTCCACGCCACTGTGGGAATCCAACACGATCTGCCGCTATCTCGCCGCCCGCTATGGCGCCGGTTCATTGTGGGAACCCGTGCCGCTGGTGCGAGCCGCCGGTGAGAAGTGGATGGACTGGCAGCTCACCACCCTGGCACCGCCGATGACGCCGCTGTTCGTGCAACTGGTGCGCACGACTCCGGCCGAACGGGACGACGCGATCGTGAAGACCAACCAGGACAAAGCGGCCAAGGCCTTCCGGATCCTGGATGCTGCGCTCGCCCGCACGCCATGGCTCGGCAACCAGAGTTTCACGGTCGCAGACATTCCCTGCGGGGTCATGGCCTACCGCTATCTCAACCTGCCGATCGAGCGCCCCGCCCTGCCGGCACTCGCCGACTGGTATGCACGACTCGCTGAGCGGCCGGCATTCAGGAAGGCCGTGATGGTCGGACTGTCCTAGTGGCCCTGGAGTCCTGAGCGCATGTGGACGCACACTGGCAAGGCGCGGCCAGACTTTGCCGAAACACCTGGACCCGGCGAAGAGTCAGTGTGGGACTATCCGCGACCACCCGCGCTGGTCGAGGACGCACGCGAGATCGAGGTCCGCGATGGCGACGCGCTCATCGCGCGCACGTCACACAGCTACCGCATTCTCGAAACCGCCAGCCCGCCGACATTCTATCTGCCGCCGGATTGCGTCGAGCCAGGCCGCCTGGTCAGGGTCGGCGGCAGCTCCGCTTGCGAATGGAAGGGCATCGCGGCCTACTGGGCGCTCGCGAGCAACCCCGCCACGCCCGTGGCCTGGAGCTACCCCGACCCACGCCCCGCGTTTGCCAGGATCAAGGACCACTTCGCTTTCTACCCCGACCGCCTGGCCTGCTTCGTGAGCGGAGAGCGCGTCCGGCCACAGCCCGGGCGCTTCTACGGCGGCTGGATCACGGCCGAGGTCGTCGGCCCATTCAAGGGTGAGCCGGGCACAGGACATTGGTAGGCGGGGGGAAGGCGCAGCCTGCGTTCGAGTCCTGGACCGAGCCGTGCTGAACGGTGCGGCCTTTCAGGACGTCAGGCCGCTCTGCAGGTCCTGCTCCACTTCCCGAGAGGGTGCCTGGGTGGCAGCGCCCCTCGCCGCGACGGGTGGCGTCGCTTGCAGGGGCTGCGCGCCCGGCGGCCGCGCCAACAGCCGGCGCACGCTGGTCTGTTCGTCGACGATCAGCCGCGCGACCCGCTCGCGCACCGCCTGGTCGGATTCGGTCGGGCGGCTGTGGATGCGCAGGTAGTCCATCCAGGTCGGGCTTTCGAAACGCTCCACCCAGCGGTCCAGCGCATCGACGTCCTGGCAGATCGACCAGGCGCGCGCGCCATCGCGGCGGCGGCGCCGGCCCAGTTCGTTGATCACCGCGACGAACTCCTCGGCGTTCTCCGGCAGCACCCGGTACTCGATGGCGACGATGATCGGGCCCGATGCCGGATGGATCTCGGCGCTCGGCGGCCGTACCGCCCTGCCAGCGCGCGGATCCAGCGAGCCGCTGCGGGCGATGGATACTGGCAGCCAGCGGGCGGCGGCCAGTGAAACGAGTGCCGCCAGTCCCGCAATCGAAAGTGACTCGCGCAGTCCCACGGCATGTGCGAGTTCGCCCCACCACCAGCTGCCGAGCGCGATCGCAGCGAACGAGACGGTCTGGTAGGTCGCCAGCATGCGCCCGGTGACCCACCGCGGCGAGGACAACTGGACCGCGATGTTGAAGTTGGTGAAGCCAAGCGTCCAGGTCGTGCCGGCAAATACATGCGCCAGCAGCGTCAGGGCGAACCAGCGGCTCTGGCCGATGCCGATCAGCGCCACGCACGCCAGCGCCGCCAGCACCCGCAGCTGCATGTCGCTGCTGAACCGGCTGCGCAGCGTCGAGCTCGCCAGCGCGCCGCCCATGGCGCCCACCCCGAAGCCGCCGAGCAGCAAGCCGTAGGTCGGCGCGCCGCCACCCAGCAGGTCGCGCGCCACCACCGGCATCAGCGCCGGCGCGGCCGCGATGGGAATCGTGTAGAGCACGCAGCGCGAGAGAATCGCCAGCAGGTGCGGCGACAGGCTGACGTAGCGCACGCCCGCGGCCATCGCCGCGCCCAGTGGCTCCGGCGGCAGGGCGTTCGGTGCGCGGACCGGCTTCCACCACACGAGCGTCGCCAGGATGCCGATGTATGAGACGGCATTGATGATGAAGGCCGCCGCCGCGCCGATCGCGGCGACGATCACGCCGCCGATGGCCGGCCCCACGCTGCGCGCAATGTTGAAGCCGACGGCATTGGCCATCACCGCCGGCGCAATCTGCTCGCGCGGCACCTGGTCGCCGATCGATGCCTGCCAGGCGGGCCCGAACAGCGCCGCGCCGCAACCCACGAGGAAGGTCAGCACCAGCAGCCAGGATGGCGTGATGGCCCCGGCAAGCACCACTCCGGCCAGGGCGATGGAAGCGACGAGCGTGACCAGCTGCGAGCCCAGCATGATCTGTCGCCGGTCACGGGTATCGGCCAGGGCTCCGGCGATCAGCGACAGGAAGAAAAACGGCAGGGCCCCGGCCGTCTGCACCAGCGCGACCAGGTTGGCCGACGGGGCAATCGTGGCCATCAGCCAGGACGCGCCGACGGTCTGGATCATGCTGCCGAAGGAAGAGGCGAGCGACGCCCACCAGAACAGCGCGAAGGCGCGATGCTCGAAGGGAGCGAGCGTGTCCTTGCGCCAGCGTTCGAAGTGGGACGGGCGCTCCGTGGCCGGTGCAGGCATGCACTAATCTAGCACGCCACGAGGCTCTCCCGTGGCGCGCCCGAGCCTCACATCCGGCGATAGAAATGCACGAAGCGGTCGGTCTTGCCGCGCACGGCCGGGTCGAAAACGAGCTTGCTCGGGTCGTCGTCCGGATTGCGGTAGCCGTCCCAGGTCTTCTCGAGCCTGAATCCGTGGCTCTCGATGTCGCGCTTCGCGAACTCCTCGTCGATGCGGTGCAGGTCCTGGGCCGCGCTGTTGCCACTGCCGGCCGCGGCCGCATGGTCGACAATGAGCAGGTGCCCGCCCGGCTTGACGGCGGCCTTGATCTGCTCGAGGAAGTCCGCCGCATCGATGCGCGGCCAGCCCGACTCCGGATCGGCCATGTACAGGTCGTGGTAGGACATGAAGATGACCGCGAGGTCCACCCGATCCTGGCCGAGCCCCAGATCGCAGGACTCGACCACGTGGCGCGCGATCGACGCCATGCGCCCGTCCGCGAAGCGCTCCTTCAGACCTTTCATCGCGAAGTTCTGGTACGCGACGTTGTTGACGAGGTCGACGTGCCCATCCGGCCCGACGGCACGGACGAACAACTCGCTCCAGTAACCGGCGCCGCCAAAGATGTCCGCGATCGTCATGCCAGGCTGCACGCCGGCGAATGCCATCAGTTCAGCCGGCTTGTCGATGAGATCGCGCTGACGGTCAGCTTCGCTGCGATCGGCAGCGGCGACCGCTGCAGCAACGGGTTCCAGAACATCATCCGCTGCTGCGGCAAACGTTGCGGCAATCCACAGCGAAACGACAAGCATGCATGTTCGCACGAAGTAATCCCCGGCCACGTGACGACAGCGTGACGTGGACTATACCCGAAAGTGCGCCGCATACCTTGGCACCGCCTGGCACACCACGTCACAATGCGGCATGCCCGTGGATTTCGTTGCACTGTTCTCCGTGCTCAATGGCGCCAAGGTTCGCTTCGTCGTCGTAGGCGGACTCGCCGTGCTGCTGCGCGGACTGGACCGACTGACCGCCGATGTTGACCTGGTCATTGACCTATCGGCAGATTCGGTCACAGAAGCCGTTCGCGCCCTGACGGCGACCGGCTACCACGCGCTGGCACCCGTCGATCCGCTCGAACTGGCGAACGCCGACCGCCGCCGCGAGTGGCAGAGTCAGCGCAACATGCAGGTCTTCAGCTTTTGGGACAGCACTGGCTCTCGTCCTACCGTGGACGTGATCCTGAACCCTGTCGTACCGTTTGCAGAACTGTGGACCGACGCCACCAGCATGACCCTGGGAGGCCTCGAAGTTCGCGTAGCATCAGTCCCTCACCTGATTCGCATGAAGTCCGCGACCGGCCGGGCCCAGGACGTGCAGGATGTCGAGCGACTCAAGAAGCTGCTCCCAGACATCAAGGAGAGCTGAAGAATGCCCACAGAGTTTGACGCCACGCACGACCAGCCGCCCGAGGCCTGGGGCACGTTTGAAGACGCGGAAGCCCTGCGGCGATGGTCGTTCATGCGGCGGACTCCCGAGCAACGACTGCAGTGGCTGGTTTCCGCCCTGACGATTGCCTACGAAAGCGGTGCCCTGCAACCCCGCACCCCGGAAAGTCACGCCGGCAGCGATGACTGAAGAGGCGGACTTGCGCTACTTGCGTCTGCGCCGCTTCGACACCAGCGAGTCGACGAACGCGGCGACCGCAGCCGCAGTCTCGCGCGGCTTTTCGATCATGCAGTAGGTGCCACCGCCACGCGGGATCACAGCGAGCTTCGCATGCGGCACGTGCCGCAGGAACTCGTCCGCCAGCGCGCGATTGCCGGGCGCGTCGTAGCCGAGGTTCCCCGACTGGCCCATCAGCACCAGCGTCGGCATCTTGAGCTTGCCCAGTTCACTGGTGAAGTCGTTGCCGGCGACGATATCCATGGTCGCACCGAGTGATTCGATGCTGAAGTTGTCGCGGAACTTCTGCGCCTCCCACTTGGCGAGGCGCCCCCACTCGGGCTTGAAGAGATTCTCGGCCGAAACGCCGATCCAGCTGGTCAGCGCCGCCAGGGCCTCGTACCCGAACGTCTCGCCGATCTTGGTGAAGCCATCGAACGCGGTGCGGAATCCGGGGTCGGCCTTGAACATCGGATAGGTGATCACGGCTTTGACGCGCTCGGGGTAGCGCGCGGCGTAGCGCACCGTGATCGGCGAGCCCGTCGACGTCCCCCACAACACCACGTCCTTCATCCCCAGGTGCGCAAGCACGCATTCGAGGTCATCGACCCAGCGATCCTGGTTGTACACGCCACCCGGCCAGGCGCGATCGCTCTTGCCCGCGCCCCGATAGTTCCAGTCGATCACCTGGTAGCGCTTCGCCAGATACGGACGCACCGCATCCCACTGGTTGTGCAGCAGCCCGAAGCCTCCGGATAGCACGATCGGCTGGCCCTCGCCCTTGACCTGGTACCAGAGCTTCACTCCGTTATCGCTGACGTACGGCATGTGGATTTCTCCTGGCGGGGGGTTTATATGAAGGAGGCCGAGTCGGGATACTAGCGTGTCGACGCTTTGCATGAACACCGTCAGGAGTCTCCGCCCATGAAACCAATCCTCTCAATGACCTGCGCGGCGCTCACCGCTGTACTTGTCGGCGCGTGCGGCCGCAGCGAACCCGAGCCAGCCCCGGCTGCCACGGAGAGCGACAGCGTCTTCAGTTCGGTGATCACCATCGGGTCGCTGGTGCTCGATCCGAATTCCGTCATCATCAGGAGCGACGGGCACCCGGACGCCAAGATCATGGCCGGCGGGCGGCTGGTCATCGATGGACAGGACATTCCCGTTACGGATGCGCAGCGCACGCACCTGATCGACTACCACGCGGCCGGCATGCTGCTCAGGCAGCATGGCAAGGAAACCGGCATCGCCGGCGCCAAAGTCGGCGCCGCGGCCGTGGGTGCCATCATCAGCGGGCTGATGAAGGGCGATCCCGACAGCATCGGCCCGAAGGTCGAGGCCAAGGCGGAACAGGTGAAGCAGGCGGCACTGAAGCTGTGTGAGGACATCGCCGCGATGCGCAAGGCGCAGGACGCGCTCGTCGTCGATCTGGACGCATTCCGCCCCTACGCGCGCCTCGACGACAGCGACGTCACCGGCTGCCGCGACGGACTGGCTACCGAGCCGCCATCGACCGAGCCGACCCCCAGGACGCTCCTGCGTCGAAGGAGAAGCCGCAGTTCATCTGACGCGGCGGAACCGCGTCCGCTGCGCAGCGGCGGGTGCTACCGCACCCTGAGCGCGGCCTGTTCGCTGAGCACGCCTTTGCGCATCACGTGCGTCAGGCCGCGAAAGTGCGCGACGTCGGTGCGCGGGTCGTCTGCGAGCACGATCAGGTCTGCCTGCTTGCCGGCCTCGAGGCTGCCGATTTCGGTCTCCATGCCCAGCGCACTGGCACCGCTCGAGGTAGCGGCAACCAGGATCGCCTCGGCCGGCATGCCGGCGGCCTGCATGGCTTCCATCTCCCAGTTGATCGACGGGCCGTGCACGGTGAGCGGATTGCCGGCATCGGTGGCCACGACGATGCGGCCGCCTGCTTCGTACACCGCGCGCAGGTTGCCCGCCATGATCAGGTTGGTTGCGCCGACGCCCTCCAGATTCGCCATGATCGCAGTGGCGGTCCGGCGTCCGCCCAGCGCGTCGCGCAGGCGGCCGGGGTGCTGGATGCGGTCGAGGATCGGCGCATCCACGCAGCCATTGGGATCGTCGATCTCCACCGGGGCGGCGAAGGCCACCGAGGCAATGGCGCGCGACCATCCGCGCATGACCACCAGGGTCGGTGCGTAGACAGCATCGTTGGCGGCCAGCAGGTCAAGGAACTCCTGGTCGACCGGCGCATCCATCACGCTGTGCACCAGCATGGCCGCGCCGGCGCGCAACGCGGCCTTTGCTCCGGCCAGCTCGGTGGCGTGGACGATCAGCGGCAGACCTGCTTCGCGAGCGAGTTTGCCGGCCAACATCAGCCGCGCTTCCAGCTCGGCCTGCCGTTCGGGCTTGGGCTTCAGGAACCAGATCTTCAGCGCCTGGCCGCCGATCGCCTTGACCTGCGCGATGCCCGCGGCGAGCTGCTCGTCGCTGTCGAACGGCAGGAACATGGGCTCCTGCTGCTCGCCGCGCTGGAAATTCCGGTTGCGCTCACTGGCGTGGGTAATGAGCGGGCCGGCCGCCTTGACGTGGACCCGATCGGGCCGGTCGGTGTCGGTCGCCTGCGGGCCGGTCACGGTCCACGCGGCACCGCCGACGTCGAACACGGCGGTCACGCCGCTGCACAGGTAGGCCCGATGCCAGCGGCCCGGGTCGGCGCGCAGCGCCGAAATCGTCTGGTCGTAAGGATAGACGTCCGGCGCCTCCACCCCGTCTGGACGCCCATCGAGCCAGCCGGTCTGGGCGAAATGGACGTGGGCGTCAATCAGTCCCGGCGTAATGAAATGGCCCGACAGGTCCTGCAACCGGGCGCCGGCCGGCACGGGGCAATCGCTTGCGCTGCCGGCGCAGGTGATGCGCTCACCCTCGATGAGCACGACGCCCTGGCTCGACATGTCCGGCCCTTGCCGTCGAGCAGCGTCGCGCCGACGAGCGCGAGCGGGCCGTCCGCCAGCGCCGGCGCGGAGCACGCCGACAGGACCACCACCAGCCAGACGTACGGCCGCATTGATTTCATTGCCTTACAACTGTTCGCCTGCATGAGGGGGACGCGCGGAGGTCCGCTCGGCCGCAAAGGCCTGCCGCTCGAAGTAGTTGTCGCGGTAGGCACTGCGGCCTCGCGCGACCTGCCACAAGCTGGACGCGAGGTAAGCCGGCAGGAACAGCAGGCCCCAACGCTCGTACTGCCTGACGTGCACCTGCTCGTGGTCGCGCAGTGCGTCGAGCCACTCTTCACTAATGCCAAGGATGACGTGCCCCAGCGTGATGGCGGAGAAGCGGCAGGACCTCGGCAGGAAGTCGACGAAACGTCGCACCGGCGCGCCGCTGAACTCGAGCGCGCCAGCGCGGAGCCTCGCCCGCCCGCCCAGCCCGACGACGAAGAGTCCGCAGAGCAGGCCGGCAATCGTGTTGGGCAACGCCCAGACACGGCCTGCGGCTCGCGGGATTCCGGCCATCGCCCGGCGCAGCAGCGGCGTGTTCACGACCACTCAGTGCCCCACGGCGATCGTCGCGGTCGGACCGACGCCGCTCTCCTGATAGACCACGTCGCCATCCTTCGCAAACAGGTAGTGCGGGACGTTCGCAGGCGCGACGTAGACGCCGCCGGCCGGCACGGCGACGAGACCGGGTGTCGTCCACCACTTCACCGAACCCGACGTAGAGCGTGCCGGACAGCACCGTCGAGTTGCGCGTGTCCGGATGGCTGTGCGGCGCGATCCTGCCGCCCTGGGCGAGCCTGACGCGCAGCAGGTAGGGCGCCGCCGCGCGTTCTGATCCCAGCACCCATGCGGCCTGCAGCGATTCGTTGCCCGGCACGGAGAACCACTCGAGCGACTCGGGAAGCACCGGCTCGGGAACGGCAGCATACGCGAGCGCACCAGTCACGATGAGTCCCGCGCACAGGACCGAGTCAATCAATCGGTTGTTCAATCTTGTTCTCCCGCGCCGCATCGCAAATCCCCAGACTGGCCCGGCATTATAGTCAGGACGCGGCGCCGGCTGACGCCGACAGGGTCGACTGGGTCGTCACGAGCGGTGCCAACGCGATCTGGTAACCTGCCCCGCGCCCGCTGGCGGGCGATACAGGCCCCGGGACTTTGAGCATGACTCCGAGCAGCAGTACGTATTACAAAGTGACCCTCGCGCTCGCACTGTGCGCCGCGCTCACCAGCCCCGCGATGGCGCAGACGCTGTCCGCCCAGGATTCCGACCCGCGGGTGATGGGCTGGATGCAGGGTTCCCCGCCCCCGCCCGGAAAGCTGATCACCCAGCCCGACTCGAACTACTTCAGCTTTCCCGAGCTGCGCTGGACCGTCTGCCACTTGCGCGAGTTCCTGCCCACCGAGGAGATCAGCCGCGGCCTCGGCGCGCCGGTCCCGCTCGACTACCTGCCGCCCGCGGAATTCGCCGACGAGCGCGAAGCGATCGATGCGCTGACCTTCAAGCCGATGAACAGCGACGCGCAGATGACCTGGGCAGAGTCGCTGTACGCCAACTACACCGACGGCATGCTGATCATCCACGAGGGCCGCGTGGTCTACGAGCGCTACTTCGGCTGCCTGCAGGAAGACGGCCAGCACGCGGCCATGTCGATGACCAAGTCGGTGACCGGCCTGCTGGCGCAGATACTCGTCGCCGAGGGCGCGCTCGACGACAAGGCGCTGGTGCGCGACATCGTCCCCGAGATCGGCGACAGCGCCTTCGCCACGGCGACGGTGCGCCAGGTGATGGACATGACCACCGGCGTCAAGTACTCGGAGGACTACTCCGATCCGCAAGCGGACATCTGGCTCTACTCCGCGGCCGCGAGCCCGCTGCCCAAGCCTGCCGGCTACGCCGGGCCGGACGGCTACTGGGAGTACCTGCAGCAGGTGCAGCGCGACGGCCGGCACGGCGCGCAGTTTCACTACAAGACGATCAACTCGGACATGCTCGGCTGGATCATCAGCCGGGTGTCCGGCAAGGCGGTGACGGAGCTGGCGTCGGAACGGCTCTGGCGCCGGATGGGCGCCGAGCAGGACGCGTACCAGACGGTTGACGGCAAGGGCGTGCCTTTCGCGGGCGGCGGACTCACCGCGGGGCTGCGCGACCTCGGCCGGCTGGGACTGCTGATGCTGAACGAAGGCGTGATCAATGGCGAGCGGCTGTTCCCCGCCGAAGTCGTGCAGAGGATTCGCGCGGGCGGCGACCCGTCGAAGTTCGCCGGCTTCCCGACCATCCCGAATGGCAGCTACACCAGCCAGTGGTGGGTCTTCCACAACGCCCACGGCGCCTACGCCGCGCGCGGCGTACACGGCCAGACCATCTACGTCGACCCGACGGCCAGGATGGTACTGGTGCGCTTCGCTTCGTTCCCGAAGGCGCAGAACGGGCTCATCGATCCCACCTCGCTGCCCGCCTACCAGGCCGTCGCGGAATACCTGATGTCGAACCGCTAGGCCGACGGCGTACCCGGCCCATCGAGCGGCGACGTTGCGATGCGGCCAGCTTCTGCATGGATCTCGAGCTTGCGCTGCAGCAGGCGCGCCGCGGCCGGGTTGGGCGCCGCCGCCACCGCCTGCTCGAGGTCGGCCCGCGCCTCGGGGCCCCGGCCGAGTTGCCCGAGCAGCTCCGCGCGCGCCGCTAACCCATAGGCATGCATGGCCGGAGGCAGCGCCGCGAGGGCGGCCTCCACGGCCGGCAGCGCCACGGCGGCACCGCGGCACGGGCGAGCGCGATGCCCCGCGCCAGTGCGGTGGCCGGCGAGGCGTCGATCTGGATCAGCGCGTCGTAGAGTGCAAGCACCCGCTCCCACTGCGTCTCGCCGAAAGACGGGGCCGTGACGTGCTCCGCCACGATACCAGCGCGCAGATGCCATGCCGACAGCCGCTCGGCGCGCCGCGCGCGCTCAAGGTGCGCCAGACCTGCCGACAGCAGCCGTCGGTCCCAGCGGCTGCGGTCCTGCGACCCGAGTAGCAGCCAGTCGCCCTCGACGTCCACGCGCGTGGCAAGGCGCGCACCCTGCAACAATAGCAACGCCGCCAGCGCGTCCACGTCGGGATGGGTGATCCCCGGCTGCGCGGCCAGCGCGCAGGCGAGCCGGATGGCCTCGCGGCACAGGTCCGGACGCTGCGCGGCCTCGCCGCCACTCGCGGCATAGCCCTCGTTGAACAGCAGGTGGATCGCGGTGAGCACCGCTTCCCGCCGTGGCGGCAGCTCGGCGCCGGCCGGCAGCCCAATGGGCGCGGTGCGCGCTGCCAGCAGGCGCCGCGCCCGCGCCAGCCTCTGGGCGAGCGCCGACTCGTCGCTCATCAGGCCCGCGGCGATCTCGCGCAGGCTGAACCCGCCGACGACCTTGAGCGCCAGCGCGACCTGCGAGGCCGCCGGCAGCGCCGGGTCGCAGCACGCGAACAGCAGCGCCAGTTCTTCGTCCGATATCTCCCCGGCCAGCGACCCCGGCGCCGCATCGACGCACGCCGCCGGCAACTCCTCCAGCCAGTCGACCTCGCGTGAACGCGCCCGCAGGGCGTCGGTCAGGTGGTTACGCGCCACCCGCGTCAGCCACGCAACCGGGTTGTCCGGCCAACCGCTCATCGGCCAGAGCCGCGTTGCCTGCAGCATGGCGTACTGCACGGCGTCTTCGGCCAGTGCAGGATCCGACAGGCGCGCCGTGCGGGTCAGCACGCCGACCAGCCGGCCCCACACGGCGCGAAACTGCAGCGCATCGGTGAAGAGTTCCTGCGACACGTTCACGCCAGCGCGTCCTGCCAGTCAGACCTTCTCGATTCGCCTGAGCTCGATTTCGTTGCCACCACGCAAATGCGGGCAGTCGGCAATCACCGCCACCGCGTCCTCGTAAGACTCGGCCTGGATGATGAACAGCCCGCCGATGACGTCCTTGGACTCGATGAACGGACCGTCCGTAATCACCGGCGCCGTCTTGCCGGCGCGCACCCGCCGCCCACCCTCGTCAGCCAGCTTGTGGCCGTCCACCAGCCGCCCCTCCTGCGCCATCCGCTGCGACCAACTGCGATAGCGCTCGATGATCTGCTGCATTTCCGACGGCGACAGCTCGGCGTACTGGCTCGGGTCCTCATGCAGCAACAACAGGTACTGATCCATGTCGACACCTCGATTCGGGCATGGGACGCGGAGTGCGCCCCTTCGCCGATTGACGGACGGGCCTGGCGCGATATGACGCCATGGTACCGACATACCGCGGTGCCATCGGCGGACGCCGCC
>CAVPYY010000007.1:0-7571 GCA_963710135.1 uncultured Gammaproteobacteria bacterium
TTTCGACAGCGGCGCGATCACCGGCTGGCCGGCCATCATCCGGCTGACGCCGACCAGCTCCACGTAGCCCTGCGCGGCACTGCGCACCAGGGATGTCGGCGTGTCCTCGATGCGGCGCGCCCAGCGCCACCAGCGGAAGCCGCGCTGGAATCCCCAGGCGCCGGCGGCCGCGACGACCGCCAGGACGAGCCAGTACTCGGCGGGCTCCACTTCAGCTGAACAGGGCCTTCATGTCGACGTCGCTGGTCTGGCCGGTCGTGAACTCGAGCAGCACCTCGGCGGTCTGGAAGCCGAACAGGCGGGCGACGACCAGGTCGGGAAACTGGTGCACCCGCACGTTGTTGAGATTGACGGCGGCGTTGTACAGCTCGCGGCGGTCGGCGATGTTCTCCTCCAGCTGCGAGATGCGGGACTGCAGGTGGCGGAACGACTCGTCGGCCTTCAGCTGGGGATAGTTCTCGGCGAGCGCGAACAGCTGCCCGAGGCCCGAGCGCAGCACGCTCTCCGCCGCGCCCACGGCGGCGACGTCGCCGCGGCCGGATGCCTGGAAGACCGACGCGCGCGCCTTCATCACGCGCTCCAGCGTCTCCTGCTCGTACTGCATGTAGCGCCGGCAGGTCTCGACGAGCTTGGGCAACTCGTCGTGACGCTGCACCAGCAGCACGTCGATGTTGGACCAGGCCTGCTTGACCCCCTCGCGCAGCGTGACGAGGCCGTTGTAGATGCCTATGCCATAGAAGCCGGCGACCAGGATGATGGCGAGTACGACGAGAATCTCCATCGAGGCGATCTCCCGATTGGCAAAGCCTGCCGGCGACCCGCAAGTATATCATTGGGGTCGCGCTTCCCCGGGCTGACGGAGTTCACATGCCGGCGCACTTCGACCTGATCGTCATCGGCGGCGGCAGCGGCGGACTCGCCTGCGCGCAGCGTGCCGCGGATTATGGTGCGCGCGTCGCGCTGGCCGAGCCCAGGCCGCTGGGCGGTACCTGCGTGAATGTCGGCTGTGTCCCGAAGAAGGTCATGTTCTACGCGGCCAACCTCTCGGGACACATGCGTGACGCCACCGGCTATGGCTTCGACGTCGAGGTGCGTGGTCACGACTGGCATGCGCTCAAGCTGGCCCGCGATGCCTACATCCGCCGCCTGAACGGCATCTACGCCGCCAATCTCGAACGGCGCAAGATCACGCACATCGCGGCCGCGGCGCGCTTCGACGATGCCCGCACGGTCATTGCCGGCGACGAGGTGCTGACCGCGCCGCACGTCGTGGTGGCGACCGGAGGCAGGCCGATCGTTCCGGACGTGCCCGGTGCCGGGTTCGGCATCACGTCGGATGATTTCTTCGCGCTCGAGCGACGGCCCCGGTCCGTCGCGGTGATCGGCAGCGGCTACGTGGCGATGGAGCTCGGCGGCGTGTTCGCGGGACTGGGCAGCAAGGTCACCAGCATCATCCGTCATGATCACGTGCTGCGCAGCTTCGAGGTCATGCTGTCGGCCTCGCTGATGCGGCAGATGCGCGAGGACGGCATCGAGATCGTGGACCATGCCGTGCCGGCACAGGTGCGCCGGGTCGACGACCATCATGAAGTCTGGACCGCGGATGGCCGCGTGCTGGGCCCGTTCGAATGCGTGCTGTGGGCGGTCGGGCGCGAGCCGGCGGTCGCCGGCCTCGGGCTGGAACGTGCCGGTGTCCGCCAGTACGACGACGGCTATGTCATCACCGACCCGTTCCAGGAAACCAACGTGACCGGGGTCTATGCGATCGGTGACGTGACCGGCCGTGAGGCGCTGACGCCGGTCGCGATCGCGGCGGGGCGCCGCCTGGCCGACCGGCTGTTCGGCGGACAGCCGGATCGCCGTCTCGACTACGAGCTCATTCCGACGGTGATCTTCACGCATCCCCCCATCGGCACGGTGGGCCTGACCGAGGCGGAGGCGCGCGACCTGCACGGCGACGCGGTGAAGTGCTACACGTCCGGCTTCACGCCGCTCTATCACGCGCTGACCGCCCACAAGCGGCGCGCCGACATGAAGCTCGTCACGGTCGGGCCGGACGAAAGGATCGTCGGTCTGCACGTGATCGGCGAGGGTGCGGACGAGATGCTGCAGGGCTTTGCGGTGGCCATCAAGATGGGCGCAACCAAGCGCGACTTCGACGATACCGTCGCGATCCATCCGACCAGCGCCGAAGAACTGGTGACCATGCGGTGAGCGGGCAAGACGAAGTGCAGCAGCCCCGGCACATCCGCAGCTGGCAGGGCGTGACGCCCACTCTCGGGCGACGTGTCTACGTCGACCCGGCCGCGGCGGTCATCGGGCAGGTCACCCTCGGTGACGACTGCTCGGTCTGGCCGATGGCGGTGGTGCGCGGCGACGTCAACGTCATCCGGGTTGGTGCGCGCACCAGCATCCAGGACGGCTCGGTGCTGCACGTCACCCACGACGGCCCGTACTTTCCCGGTGGCTTCGCGCTGACCGTCGGTGACGACGTGACGCTCGGGCATCGCGTCATCCTGCATGGCTGCACCGTCGGCAACCGTTGCCTGGTGGGCATGGGCGCGATCGTGATGGACGGTGCGCTGGTGGCCGATGAGGTGCTGATCGGCGCCGGGGCCATGGTCACGCCCGGCATGCGCTGCGAGACGCGCTCGCTGTACGTGGGCAGCCCGGCGCGACGGGCCCGTGCCCTCACCGAGCAGGAGGTTGCGCAGCTCGCCTACAGCGCCGGCTGGTACGTCAAGGTGAAGGATGGCTACCTGTAGCGGTCCTAGCCGTTCGCGTGGCCGGGCGTCCCGGCCGGGAGCCGGATGACTAGAGGGACTGCAGCGCGCCGATGACCGGAGCGGTCGGCGGCTTGAGGCCGCGCCAGGCTTGATAGGAAGCCGCGGCCTGCTCCACCAGCATTCCCCAGCCCTTCACGGCGAGCCCGGCCTTGTGCTCCTTCGCCCAGGTCACGAACGGCGTGTCGCCACGGCCATAGGCCATGTCATAGCAGACCGTGCCGGCGCCGACCGCGCCGGCGGGGATCTCCGGCACCTGCCCGGCCAGACTCGCCGAGGTGGCGTTGATGACCAGGTCCCAGGGCCGTGAATCGACCTCGGCGAATCCGCTCGCCCGTATCGCGCCGAGTTCGGCGAACTCCTGCGCCAGGCCCTCGGCCCGCGCCGGTGTGCGGTTCGCGATCCACAGCACGGCGGGGCGCTCGGCAATCAGGGGTTCCAGTACACCGCGCACCGCGCCGCCAGCGCCCAGGATGAGGATGCGGCTGTCCCTGAGCGCGATGCGCAGGTTGCCGACCAGGTCGGCAACGAGGCCCGCTCCGTCGGTGTTGTCGCCCAGCAGTCGCACGCCGCCTTCGCGGGACACGAGCGTGTTGACGGCGCGGGCGCGCTCGGCGCGCGGGGTCAGCTCGTTCACCACCTCGGCCGCCGCTTCCTTGTGCGGGACGGTCACGTTTGCGCCGCGACCGCCGTCCACGAAGAACTCGAGCACCGCGCGGCGGAAACGCTCCGGCTCGACGTCGATGAGCTGGTACTCGATCTCGTGACCCAGCTCGCGCGCGAACAGTCCGTGGATGAATGGCGACCAGCTGTGGCTGACCGGGTGTCCGAACAGGGCGTAGCGGTCGCGATCGGCCACGGCGGTCACATTTCCCGCAGCCAGCCGGCGGCCTTCTTGGCGAAGTAGGTGAGGATGCCGTCCGCCCCGGCGCGCCGGATGCCGGTGAGGCTTTCGAGCACCACGGCGCGCTCGTCCAGCCAGCCATTCCTCGCGGCGGCCATGTGCATCGCGTACTCACCGCTCACCTGGTAGACGAATGTCGGCGCGCCGAACTCGTCCTTGACCCGCCGGACGATGTCCAGGTACGGCATGCCCGGCTTGATCATGATCATGTCTGCGCCTTCCTCGAGGTCGAGCGCGACTTCGCGCAAGGCTTCGTCGGAGTTCGCCGGGTCCATCTGGAAGGAATGCTTGGTGCCCTTGCCGAGATTGCCGGCCGAACCCACCGCGTCGCGGAAAGGGCCATAGTAGCTGGATGCGTACTTGGCGGAATACGCAAGTATGCGGGTGTTCACCTGCCCAGCGCGTTCCAGCGCGTCACGCACCGCGCTGATGCGCCCGTCCATCATGTCCGAGGGGGCGACCACGTCCGCGCCGGCCTCCGCGTGGGACAGCGCCTGGCGCACCAGCACGTCGACGGTGACGTCGTTCAGCACGTAGCCGCTGTCGTCGATGACTCCGTCCAGGCCGTGGGTGGTGAACGGATCCAGCGCGACGTCGGTGATCACGCCGAGCTCGGGCAGTGCGGACTTGAGGGCGCGCACCGCCCGCTGCGCCAGACCCTTCGGATTGAACGCCTCGCGCCCGTCGAGGGACTTGCTGGCCGGGTCGGCGACCGGGAACAGCGCCACGGCCGGAATGCCGAGCTCGAGCAGCTGCTCGCCTTCGCGCACCAGCTCGTCCAGGGTCACCCGTTCGACGTCGGGCATCGACGCGACGGGCTCGCGCCGCTTGCTGCCTTCGATGACGAACATGGGGAATATCAGGTCGTCTGGCGTGAGCGTCGTCTCGCGCATCAGCCGGCGGGAGAAATCGTCGCGCCGCATCCGCCGCATGCGGGTCCGCGGGAAGGCGCCGGCTGCGCGGTGGGTCATGGGTTCCTCGTGTCTCAGAAGCTGGGTTAAAGTCCGTCGGCCGCGGCCCTGAACGGCTCGCGAGCGGCCCGGCAGCGGGGCCCCGGTGGGGCGGTCCCGCGTCCCGAAATATCTGTCCGTCAGGCCCGGTCTTTATACATGAACGACACCGGCGGCGAAAAGCTCAGGCAGCAGCGCTTTGCGACACTCTGCGAAGGCCTGCGTCCGGACCTGTTGCGATTCGCCTTCTGGCTGGGCCGCGACCGGGAGCTGGCCGAGGACGTCGTTCAGGAAGCGCTGGTGCGGGCGTGGAAGTCGCTCGACTCGCTGGAGGACGACCGCAAGGCCAAACAATGGATGCTGACCATCGTGCGACGGGAATATGCCAGGACCTGGGAGCGCAAGCGGCTCGAGCTGACCAACCTCGATGCGCTGATCGAAGCCGAGGCCGACGTGCTCGCCAGTGACGAGGACCCGGCGCTCGTGGAGATGCGCGAGGCGCTCGTACGGCTGCCGGACGAGTACCGTGAGCCGCTGGTGCTGCAGGTGATGATGGGCTACACGACCGATGAGATCGCAACCCACATGGGCCTCGGTCAGGGCGCCGTGCTGACCCGGCTGTTCCGGGCCCGTCAGAAGCTGCGCCAGGCGCTCCGTCCGGAGGCCGACGCATGAACTGCATGGAGTTCCGTCGCCGCATCGGCGCCGAGCCTGCGGCCGGGGACGCCGATGTCCTCGCACATGCAGCGGGTTGTTCGACCTGCGCGGCTTTCCGGGCCGAGATGCGCGCCATGGACGAGGTGCTCGGCCGCGCGATGCGGATCGACCTGTCCTCCGCACGGCCGGCGCGCGTCGCGGGACCAGCGCCCGCGCGGGCGGTGCCCGCGCCGTCGCGCTGGCTGGCGATCGCCGCGAGCCTGGTGCTCGCCGTTCTGGTTGCCTCGACGCTGTGGGTATCGTTCCCCGAGCCGACCCTGGCGACCGAGGTGCTCGGCCATGTCGAGCACGAGCCCGCCTCATGGCAGGCAGACCAGGCGATCGATGCGCAGACCATTGACGAAGTTCTGAGCCCGAGTGGCCTGCGGCTCCGGCCCGGCGCGCCACCGGTCACCTACGCGCTGCGCTGCAAGTTCGCCGGGCGCTGGGTGCCGCACCTCGTCGTGCAGACGGAGCAGGGGCCGGTGACGGTGCTGTTGCTGACCCATCGCGACGTCGAGTCCCCGCAGCGACTCGACGAGCAGGGCTACGCCGGCGAGATCCTGCCTGCGCCGCGGGGCAGTATCGCCGTGGTTGCGCGGCGGGGCAGCGTGACTGATCTGGACGGCGCGGCGGCGCGTGTCATGAACGCGCTGGAGTGGGATACCTGATCCGCACGCCGCCGGCACCGGCTGGCGCGAGCGCGGCGTGCACCGCGGGCAGACTTGCCGCGACGCGCTCCTCGAACTGCCAGGGTGGATTGACGACGATCATGCCCGCGCCGTTCAACCCGCCGGCGCGCGAGTCCTCCGGAAACAGCGACATCTCGATCGCCATGAACCCGGCGACGCCTGCGGCGAGCCTGGCATGGAAGCGGGCGATCGACTGGGCGAGCTTGATGGGGTACCAGGCCGCGAACACGCCGACCGGCCAACGTGCGACCGCCAGACCGAGCGCCTCCGCCACGTCGTCGAGCTCGCGCTCCTGCGATTCGTAGGGCGGGTCGATCAGCACCAGCCCACGGCCCTGGCGCGGCGGCAGCAGTCCCCGCAATGCCTCGTAGCCGTCGCGCTCGTGCACGGCAATGCGCCGGTCGCGCCCGAAGACCTCGCGCAGCCCCGCGGCCTCGCGGGGCTGAATCTCGCACAAGGCGGCGCGGTCGTCGTCGCGCAACAGCATCGCCGCGATCAGTGGCGAGCCCGGGTAGTAGCGCAGCTTTTCGGCATTGGCGGGGTCGCAGCCGCGCACCAGCTCCAGATAGCGCTGCGCCAGCGGCGGCAGGTCGGCCACCGCGGCGAGCCGCTGGATGCCGGCGTCGGCCTCGCCGGCGCGGCGCGCCAGGGTGCCCTCGAGGTCGTACAGGCCGCGCCCCGCGTGAGTGTCCAGGAAGAACAGCGGCTTGTCCTTCTGCGTGAGCTTCTCGAGCAGCGCGATCAGGACGAGATGCTTGAGCACGTCGCCGAAGTTGCCGGCGTGGTAGGCGTGGCGGTAATTCATGGTCTCGCGCGGCGGTCCGGTTGCAGGGTCTTTCCAGGCGTCATGGAAGGGCGTAGCGTGATGGGTGGCAAGGATATTTGCGAGCCAGTCTAACGAGTCAGGTGCACCGCCATGGCAGGCAAGAGTAGCGGTCCTTCGTTCGCCGCCGTCAGCGTCGTCGCTTCCGCCAGTAGCTGCGCAGCCGCTCAGGCCCTGCGCGACAAGCGTTTCTGTCGCGGGAAGCACCGCGGCTGCCACTCAAGGACTGCGACACGCCGGGCCAGTGTCAGTGCGTCTACAAGAAGTACGACGACCGACGCGCGAAGCCGCGCCGGGCTTCGGAGCGTGGCGCGCCGGGCAAGACGGTGGCCGTCAACAAACGCCAGGGTCGCGGGCGCCGCGTGACCGACTAACCTGGACTGTCCCCCTGATGCGGCACTAACGTGGGGACTGTCCCGCAGGGGACTGTCCCCGTAGCGGCACTGTCGTGGGGACTGTCCCCGCAGGGGACTGTCCCCGTCGTGGCACCCATGATGGCATTCCGCGGAACGGCCGCGACTGCGCGGGTCTCTCTACTCCTGTAGAGCCTCTTGCTCGCTCCGCCGAGCCAAAGTCGCTCGCAAGAGGCCTACAGTCGTCCTCGACCCGCGGGGACTGGCACCGCAGTCTCAAGGCTCCCTGCGGCACGGCCGTGCCAGCGGTGCCTGTCCCCTCCCGTATCGAGGCTCAACGAATCAGGCGTAAGCGCCACAGGCGGGCGCG
>CAVPYY010000008.1:0-3461 GCA_963710135.1 uncultured Gammaproteobacteria bacterium
GTTCCGCCCGCGGCGGGTCGGCGCCGACCTCAGAACTGGACCTGAACGCCTGCCGAGGCATTCCAGGAGTAGATCTCGTTCTCGGCCAGGCGGCGATTGCCGTTCAGGTAGCGGAGCGGCTCATCCGTGAGATTCAGCAGCTCCACGTAGGCCCGGATGCCGCCGCGGAAGGCGTAGCTCATCTTGAAGTCGAGCTGCGTGCGTCCGTCGACGTAGATGTCCTGTTCGTCGTCCCCGGCGACTTCGTCGAGGTACTCGCTGCGATACGCCAGCGCGATGCGCGCCTCGAAGCCACCCTTCTGGTAGAACAGGGCCAGGTTGCCGATGTTCTCCGGCTGCAGGAAGAACGGCACCTTCGCGTCACGATCGAAGATCGTCGCCTCGCTGTCGGTCCAGGTGTAGTTCAGCGCGGCGCCAAAGCCGTCGAATGGCGCGGGCAGGGCGGTGAACTGCTGCTGCAGGTTGAGTTCGATCCCGAAGATGCGGCCACTCTGGCGTTCTCGGGGCGCTCGATCGACAGGTCCGAGAACAAACGGCCCTCGTAGATGTCGTTCTCGATCTCCGTCACGCGGGTGTAGATCGGGTTGTCGATGTCCTTGTAGAACAGTCCCGCCGAGACCAGGCCCGCGGGCGCCAGGTACCACTCGAAGCTCAGGTCGAAGTTCATCGATTCGAGCGGCTCGAGGTCCGGATTGCCCTCGGCGACGCTCCCCTCGAATCCGCCGTCGCCGTCCGGATCGATCTCGAACTCGCGCAGCGGCACCAGCTGCTCGTAGGCGGCGCGTCCGATGGTGTTGGTCCAGGCGGCGCGGACGACGACGTCTTCACGCGGCTCGTAGCGCAGCTGCAGGCCAGGCAGGTAGTTGGTGTAGTTGTTGTCGCCGCGGCGGAACACCGAGTCCTCGACGAGATCGCCGTCCTCGAACACCAGGTCGAAGGCCCCGTAGTCGGCCTCGGTCCGCTCCATGCGCACGCCGCCGAGCAGCGTCACGGCGCCGATGTCGCGCCCGCCATGACGTACGCCGCCAGGATGTCCTCGCCGACGGTGTAGTCCGCCGCCAGCGACTCCTCCAGGCTGTCGAGATCCGATACCTCGAACAGCGCGGTATCGGCGCCGAATACGGCCTCGGCGGCGCGGTAGTCCACCCGCGGCCCGTACGGATAGTCGGGCGGACGCCGCGCAGAAAGCTGCCGCGCCCGGGTCGCTGACCTGGTCGAGCGTCAGGTCGCCGTCGTAACCGTCATAGACCGTGCCGGTGGCATCGCTCTTCTTGTCGCGGCTGGTGAACTTCGCGCCGAGCTTCCAGTAGCCCGGGTTGTCGCCGAAGTCGACGTCGCGGCGCAGGTCGAACTGCACAGCCGTGAGTTCCTCCTTCACCAGCTGGTTCGCGCGCAGCAACTCGTTGAACTCGTAGGCGGTCGCATCGCGGAATGGCGCGCCGCCGTCGACGTTCCAGAAGAAACTCGAGGTGTCGTAGGTCGCCGGGAAGACGTCCGCGCTGGCGAACTGCCACTCGTTGTCGAACGGCGTGTCCTGCTCGGCCTCGCCGTAGCCCACGCTGCCCGAGACGACGTACTTCCCGAAGTAGTACTCGCCGCCTAGCGAAGTGTTCAGGATCGACTGTTTCTCGCGGCGGTACTTCACGCGCCGGCTGCCTTCCGCCTCCGTGAAGGTGCCCGACGTCGCGGTCTGGTCGAGCAGGTCGCCATTGCGGTAGTCGAGTACCGCGGCCTGGCGCTCTTCGGTGTCCTGGAACTGGTTCCACAGGTTGCGCCAGTACAGCGAAAGCTGGTCGCTCGGCCGGTACTCGAGGTTCGCGACGAAGCCCGCGCGGTTACGCTCGAGCTCGTAGTCGCGCAGCACGAACTCGTCGGGGATCAGGAAGCCGTTCTCTCCTCCCACTCGGCGCCGCCCTGGATGTTCTCGGAGGCGTAGGTCCGGGTGGAGTAGCTGCCGGAAAGCATCACGCCGAACTGCTGCTCGGCGCCGAAGCGGCGGCTGAAGGCGAGGCTGCCGCCGAAAGGTGACTCGCCGTTGAGGTCGTAGTAGCCGATGTCGGCCGCAGCGGTGATCTTCTGCTGCTCGGCGTGATCGAAGGCGCTGGGCGTGACCAGGTTGACCGTGCCGCCGATGGCGTTGCCATCCATGTCGGGCGTGACCGTCTTGATGACCTCGAGCTTGCCGAGCAGCTCGGTCGGGATGGTGTCCAGCGCGATGCGCCGGCTGTCGGCCTCCGGTGCGCCGATTGTCTGACCGTCGATGGTGACGTTGTTCAGCCCGGCGTCGATGCCGCGCACGGCGACGTAGCGGCCCTCGCCCTGGTCGATGGTGATGGACACGCCGGAGACCCGCTGCAGCGCCTCCGCGGCGTTCTGGTCCGGGAGCTTGCCGGCGTCGTCGGCGGTCAGCGAGTCGCGCACGCCTACGGCGGACTTCTTGTCCTGCAGCGCGGACAGCTGCGCAAGCCGGTAGCCGGTCACCACGATCTCGGCCTCGGCGATCGACTGCAGGCCGATCTCGGCTGCGACGCCACCGGTGGCCGGTACTTCGAGCTCGACTGCGCCGTCGGCGTAGCCGATCGAGCGGACCGTGACCCGGACCTGCCCGTCGGGGGTATCGGACAGGCGGAAGGTACCCGAGCTGTCGGACACCGTGGAGCGGCCGCTCGAGCTGCCCGTACCCGTGACAGTGACGGTGGCCCCGGCGATGGGCCGGCCGTTGGCGGCATCCGTGACCTTGCCGGTGATGTCCGCCGCCATGGCGGCTGGCGCGAGCACGGCGGATATGGCCGCGGCAAGGACGCGGTTCGAAAGCTGGCGACGCATGGTCATGACTCCCCGGTTGACAGAGCCCGGGAGCTTGCCAAGCGCGATGCGGAAGCCTGATTACAGGCGGATTGCGGAACGGTTAAGGACCGCCCGCCAGGTGCCGGGCCAGGGTCAACGCAGCTCGAGGCTGCGTGCGACCGCGCTCCACGGCACCAGCTTGAAGTTCTGGTTGGCGCGCTGCGCGTCGTTGTAACCGTCCTGCACGACCAGCAGGCCCGCCTCGTAGGGGCCGGGCAGCCGGCTGCTGGTGACGTCCAGCCCGTCGGTTTCCATCACGCCATCCACACCGTTGTCCGGATTGTCGGCGATGCGGAAGCGGCCGAGGTGCTCGTTGGGCGGCTGGCGGCGGTACACGGCAAAGGCGTGGTCGCCTTGGCTGGAGACGACCAGGTAGCCGGAACCGTCCGCGCGCGGGTACAGGGCAATGCCCTCGACGTCCGCCACCAAGTGCCCGGTGCCGACCCGATCGACCAGAGTCATCTCCGTGGGTGCATCCGGTGATGCGTCCATGCGGTAGAAACCCGCGCCTTCCTCGCCGACATACAGCAGGCCCAGCGCGTCGTCCGCCGCACAACCCTCGGGCTGAGTGGCCACGCGGAACTCGCGCACCAGCCGCGTCGCCACTCGGCCTG
>CAVPYY010000009.1:0-10258 GCA_963710135.1 uncultured Gammaproteobacteria bacterium
AACCGAGTGATTTCATGTGTGCTGTTCCATGAGGCCGGGGACGCGACGGACCAAAGGGTTGCAAGAGGCTTGGATCGGTTGTCGCGAGTGGGGTTCAGTTGGCGGTGGCCCGGCCCGTAGCGTTCCCGATTGGTTGGGCGTCCCCGAATGCACTGCAAAAAAACAGTCTGGTCTGTTTTTTTGTGGCGGTATCGGCGTATCCTCGACTGGCTTCGAAAGTCTCGGGGCCGATCACAAGAGGGGGGATGTCATGAGGGAACGTCAATGGCGCCGGCGCGCCAGCATGCTGTTCGGGAGTGCCTTGTTGGCCTCCGCGCTGTGTTCACCAGTGCTTGCCCACGACTCGAGGTCGTCGGTGACCACGACCCGCCTCGACGTTGTCGAGGGTCCGGCCGAAACGCGGTCCACGCCGTTCCTCGCCTGGTACCAGGACCTGTCTGAAGTCGGCTATGTGGAGGAGGAGTACCTGGTCAGCGGCAATGCCAACATCTACGAGTACGTCGACAACGCTGCGCAGCGACCAGAGGTGCAGGTCGCAATCCCCGACGTGCCGTATACGACGCGCATCCTGGTGCGCAAGCCGCGCAATCCAGCGCGCTTCAACGGCACGGTGCTGGTGGATGTGCTGAACGCGACCGCCGGTTGGGATGGCGATGCTGTCTGGTACGGCAACTATCCGTACATCATACGTTCGGGCGCGGCCTGGGTGGGTGTCTCGACCAAGCCCGTGACCGTCAACTTCCTGCGGGACGGCTGGGGGCGTCCGCCTTGGCCAACCCGCAACGCCAGCCGCTATGCGACGCTGTCGATGCCGGAGTTCGGCCAGGTGTGGGACATGCTGACGCAGGTGGGGGCACTGCTGAAGTCCGATCGCGATCGCGGCAACCCGATGCGTCGCTATGACGTCGAACGGCTCATCATGGTCGGTTATTCGCAATCGGCCGCCTATCAGGTTACCTACGCCAACTCGTTCCACGAGCTGAGTCGCCAGCGTAACGGCCAGCCGGTGTATGACGGCTACCTGATCACGGCCGGTGGTGCGAGCGCCAAGGACGTCAACGCGTTCACGATCGAGAACCTGCCGCGAGGCGACCTGCGAAACATCGTCCAGGTCGACGTGCCTGTCATCAAGGTGCAGACACAGACAGAAGTCGTGAACTTTCCTTCCTACCCGACGCGTCAGAGCGAAGCGCAGTATCCGTGGGTGAGAACCTATGAGATCGCGGGCGGCTCGCACGTCGATTCATGGCGGGACGTGGAGGGTGGCCAGGCGCTGGTACGCGATCTCGGCTTGCCGCCGAGTTTCTGTCCGGCGCCAGCCAACCCCAAAAACCCGCTGCGCACAGCGTTCTACGAATCTGCCGCACTGAGCAACCTCATTCGCTGGATTCGCCATGGCGTTCAACCGCCGCCGAGCCGGTTCATGGAACTCACCACCACCAGCACCGGCGCCTTTGCCCTGGCTCGCGACGCCGATGGCAATGTCATCGGCGGCGTGCGACCGCCGGAGTTGCAAGCTCCGATCGGCACGTACCTCGAGTCGAATTCCGGCCCGGGCTTCTGCGGTCTGTATGGTGGCTTCAGCTTGTTCAGCGCGGAGCGCATCGACGAGCTCTATCCGCGTCGCCGCTCCTACGAGCGGGAGTTCATCCGCGGCGTCTGGGACTCGGTCCGTGACCGCTATCTGCTGCCGGCAGATGCCGTGACGTTACTGCGAGAGACGCTGCACTGATCCGGTAGCCTGTGTCCAGGCCAGGCGGGCGGGGGAGGATGGCAGTTGCGGCTGCCTCCTTCCCCGCCGTGGGTTATCGCAGCGCGCGGCCGGCTCGCCGTGGCCAACACGCGGCTCCACGGGGTGGAAGTGTGAACCTGGCGCGACAGCGATTGTCCTCATCTTGACGACCGTCAGGAGGGCACTTGCATGGCATCCATCGAACAGAGTGCGCGATGGCTCGCCCTCAACCTCAGTTCGGAGCAGTACCGCACGCCCTCTGTCGCGCCACTGGTGCGCGACACCTACGCGGTGGTGCTGGCGGGCGGGCGCGGTTCGCGTCTCAAGCAGCTGACGGACTGGCGGGCCAAGCCCGCGGTGCCCTTCGGCGGCAAGCACCGCATCATCGATTTCGCGCTGTCGAACTGCATCAACTCCGGCGTGCGGCGCATCGGGGTGGCGACGCAGTATCGATCGCATAGCCTCATCCAGCATCTGCAGCGCGGCTGGAACTTCCTCGATGCCAGCCTGCGGGAGTTCCTGGAGGTGCTGCCGGCGCAGCAGCCATTGCAGGGCGGCTGGTATGGCGGCACCGCGGACGCGGTGTACCAGAACCTGGACATCCTGCGCACCCAGGCGCCGCGCTTCGTGCTGGTCCTGGCGGGCGATCACGTCTACAAGATGGACTACGGCGTGATTCTCGCCGAGCACGCCGCCCGCGGCGCCACGGCGACCATCGCCTGCACCGAGGTATCGCTCGACGAGGCGCGCGCATTCGGCGTCGTTGCCATCGAGGCGTCGGGCCGGGTCACCGGATTCTGGGAGAAGCCGCAGGACCCGCATCCGCTGCCGGGCAAGCCGGACCGGGCGCTGGTCAGCATGGGCATCTATGTGTTTGATGCCGAGGACCTCTACGCCGCGCTACGCCAGGACGCACACCGCACGGATTCGCGCCACGACTTCGGACAGGACGTCCTGCCAGCGCTGCTCGCCGGCGACGCCCCGGTCTATGCGCACGACTACTCGCGCAGCTGTGTGAACATGGTGGGCGGTCATCCCTACTGGCGCGACGTGGGCACGGTGGACGCCTACTGGGCTGCCAACCTCGACCTGGCGCAAGTGCAGCCGGAGCTCAACATGTACGACCCCGAGTGGCCGATACGTACCCGCGATGAGCACCGTCCGCCGGCCAAGTTCGTGTTCGACAGCCCGGATCCGGCCGGGCAGACCCACAACTGCCTGATATCGAGCGGCTGCATCGTCAGCGGCGCCGCAGTCCGTGATTCATTGCTGTTCAGCAGCGTCACCGTCGAGCGCGGCGCGCGGGTCGAGCAGTCCGTGATCCTGCCAGAGGTAATCATCGGGCGGGGCGCGCGACTGAAGCGCGTCATCATCGACAAGTTCGCCGAGATACCCGACGGGCTGGTCGTCGGCGAGGATCCGCAAGCCGATGCCAGCCGTTTTCACCTGACTCCGGGTGGCGTGGTGCTGATCACGCCCGAGATGCTCGGCCAGCGGGTGCACGAGGAGGAATAAGGCTCCCGGCGATCGCCTAGGGCGCCTTCGGCGGCAGCGCCAGCGGCGCCATCGCGGCCTCGATCAGGAACGGCCCGCGACGTGTCGCGGCCGCGGCCAGCGCATCATCGAGCGCCTCCGCGCTGTCGACCGTCACCGCCTCGACGCCAAAGCCGCGCGCCAGCTCTGTGAACCGCAGCGCCGGCCGGTCCAGCGACAGCACCGGCATCGCTTGCGGACCCGGCAGGCGGCCTTCGATCTGCAGGTGCTCATAGGCCAGGATCGCGTAGCTGCGATTCGCGCAGATGACGGTGGTGACGTCGAGGTTCTCGCGCGCCTGCGTCCACAGCGCCTGGATGGTGTATAGCGCACTGCCGTCGCCCGACACGCAGACCACGCGCCTGTCCGGCGCGCCGAGTGCCGCCCCGGTCGACAGCGGCAATGCGCCGCCGATGGCGCCGCCCATCAGGTCGAGCTGCTCGTGTGGCGCAGCCCCAGCCAGCATCTCCGGCAGCGCCATGCTCGCGGTGATCGCCTCATCGCAGAGAATCGCGCCTTCCGGCAGCCGGCGCGCCAGCGCGCGGGCGAGCGCAACGGCATCGATCGGGCCCGTGGGTTTGTCGAGAGCGGGCGTTTCGCCGGCCGCCGGTGGGGCACTGGCGCCGCAAAGCTCCGCGAGCGCCCGCAGCGCGTGGGTGCCGTCCTCGCCGGCTGCGGCGATGCCGACCACCTGGGTATCCGGCCTGACCGGCGTGCCGCGCCTGTTCGGATAGCCGAAGAAGTTCACCGGCGAGCGGGCTTCGATCAGGAGCAGCACGTCGACGTCCCGCAGGAACTCCTCGGCCGGTTCGCCGAAGTACGGCACCTTGGGAATGAACGGCCGCCCCGCGCCGCGGGCCACCCGCGCGTTGAAGGTCTCGCACCCCAGCCTGACTTCGGTGGACCGGGCGAGCCGTGCCGCGGCTTCGACGCCCTGCTCGCCGAGCGCGCCGCCACCCAGCAGCAGCAGGCAGCGCTTGCCGTGGCGGCGGATGAGGCTGGCGGCCAGCTCGATCTGTTTGCTGGAAGGCTTAGCCGGCGCGACGGCCGGTGGTGTCGCGGCCGGCGCCGCGCCCTCGGTCCAGGCCACGTCCGCCGGCACGATCAGCGTGGCCGGACCGCCCCGGGTGCGCGCGGCCACGATCGCCGCGGCCGTGTCGGCGCCCGCGTCCGCCGGCTCGCCGACGGTCCGGACCCACTTCGAGAACGGCCGCGCCACGGCCTCGATGTCGGTGGTCAGCGGCGCGTCGAGGGCGATGTGCGCGCGCGTGTGCTCGCCCACCACGTTGACGATCGGCGAGCGGGCGCGGCGCGCGTTGTGCAGGTTGGCGGCACCGTTGGCGAGCCCGGGCCCGAGGTGCAGCAGCGTGCCGGCCGGCCGCCCCGCCATGCGCGCGTAGCCGTCGGCCGCGCCGGTCACCACGCCTTCGAACAGCGCCAGCACGCCGCGCACCGTGCCGGCGTCGTCGAGCGCGCGCACCAGCGCCATCTCGGAGGTGCCGGGGTTGGCGAACAGCGTGTCGATGCCGGCCTGGTGCAGCGTCTCGAGTATGGCCTGGGCCCCTTTCATCGCTCACGCCTCCACGTTGCAAGCCGTCGATGCAACCCGAGTGTGCCACACGAGCGGGTCGTGTCGGCCGGTCGCAGGATGATCACCGCGGCGGGCTCTGCTGGCAGAATGGGGGGCATGACCGACCCGACTCCCGCGAAACGCATCGCCGTCGTCCTCGGCGCGAGCGGCTACATGGGCTCCAACCTGGCGCCGGCGCTGGCGGCCGCGGGCTGGCACGTGCGCGCGGTGGCGCGCAACGCTGCCGTGCTGGAGGCGCGCGAGTGGCCGGGCGTGGAGTGCGTCTCCGCCGACGTGCTGAAGCCCGAGACGCTCGCGCCGGTGCTCGAGGGCGCGGACGTCGTGTTCTACCTGGTGCACATGATGTGGACCGGCGGCGACTTCGTGCCGGTGGAGCGGCGCGCGGCCGGGAACGCGCGCCAGGCCTGCGAGGCGGCAGGCGTGCGGCGCATCGTCTACCTCGGCGGGATCATGCCCAAGGAGCAGCGTTCGCGGCACATGGAGGGGCGCGCCGTCGTCGGCGATGCGCTGCGCGAGGGGACGGTGCAGGTCATCGAGCTGCAGGCGGCGATGATCGTCGGCCCCGGCTCGGCGGCGTTCGAGGTGATCCGCGATCTCGTGAACCACCTGCCGCTGATGATCACGCCGAAGTGGGTGCGGCGCCGCTCCACGCCGATCGCGCTCGAGAACGTGTTGACCTACACCATCGCCGCCGCCGACCTGCCGTTCGAGGGCCACCGCACGCTGGAGATCGCCGGGCCGGACGTGCTCACCTACCAGCAGATCATGGACATCTACGGCGAGTTCGTCGGCAAGAAGCCGATCGTCATCCCCGTGCCGGTGCTGACGCCGAAGCTGTCGAGCTACTGGCTCTACCTGGTCACCTCGGTGCCGCCGACGACCGCCATGTCGCTGGTCGAGGGGCTCGCGCACGACTACGTCGGCGATGATCACGAGATGCGCGAGCTGGTGCCGCAGCGCCTGCTGACGTTTCGCGAGTCGGTGGCCGTGACGCTCGAGGCCGAGCAGCGCCACGACTTTCCGGCACGCTGGGTGGAGGGTTCCATCGCCTGCCGCGACTGGAACCCGAAGTACTCCTTCTACGCCAAGAAGTTCTGCCGCGAACTCGAGACGAGCGCTTCGCGCGAGGCGATCTACGGGGTGCTGCAGCAGTTCGGCCGCGACGGCGACTTCTTCTCCTATCGCTGGCTGTGGTGGCTGCGGCGCGCGTTCGACTGGACGATCGGCGGGCCGAGCTTCCGCACCGGCCGGCGCGATCCGGAGCATCTGCGCATGGGCGATATCGTGGACGGCTGGCGGGTGCTCGGCGCGAAGCCGAACGAGCGGCTGACGTTCTCGATGCTGATGCGCGCGCCCGGCGCCGGGCTGCAGGAGTTCATCATCCGTGAGCGCGACGGCCGCCGGGTGGTCGAGATGTGCGCCTACTGGCACCCGGCCGGGTTCTGGGGACTGCTGTACTGGTATGCCCACCTGCCGCTGTACGCGCCACTGGTGGAGGGCGCGCTGCGCGAGATCATGCGCCGCGCAGAAGCCGTATAGCGGCGCAATCGTTCAGCGATTCCGCCGCCTCACGGCCGGGGCGTGCCCAGCCACTTCTCGGCGAGGCGCACCCACGCGGTCGCGCCGAGCGGGATCAGCTCGTCGTTGAAGTCGTAGCTCGGGTTGTGCAGCATGCACGGCCCCATGCCGTGGCCGCCCTGGCGGTGCGTGCCGTCGCCGTTGCCGATCAGGAAGTAGCAACCCGGCTTCTCCAGCAGGAAGAAGCTGAAGTCCTCGGCGCCCATCGTCGGCTCGAACTCGAGCACGTTGGTCGCGCCGGCCACTTCGGCAAGCATCCCGCGCACGAACGCGGTCTCGGCCGGGTGGTTCACCGTCGGCGGGTAGTTGCGATCGAAGCGGAAGTCGCAGTGCGCCTCGAACGCGGCGCAGGTCGCCTCGGCGATCGTCTTCATCCGCCGCTCGATCAGGTCCAGCGCCTCGGTGGTGAAGGTGCGCACCGTGCCCTGGATCTCGCAGCTGTCGGGCACCACGTTGGTGACCTCGCCGGCGTGGATCATGGTGACCGAGATCACCGCGGTCTCGAGCGGGCGCTTGTTGCGCGTGATGATGGTCTGGAACGCCTGCACCATCTGGCAGGCCACCGGCACGGGGTCGATGCCGTTGTGTGGCATCGCCGCGTGCGCGCCCTTGCCACGGATCGTGATCCGGAACTCGTTGGAGCTCGCGAACACGGGTCCGCTCCTGACCGCAAACTGGCCGGCGGCCATGCCCGGCCAGTTGTGGGCACCGAAGATGGCTTCCATCGGGAAGCGCTCGAACAGTCCGTCCTTGATCATCTCGCGCGCGCCACCGCCGTGCTCCTCCGCGGGCTGGAACACCAGGTACACGGTGCCGTCGAAGTTGCGGTGCTTGGCCAGATGCTTGGCCGCCGCCAGCAGCATCGCGGTGTGGCCGTCATGGCCGCAGGCGTGCATCCGGCCAGGCTGCGTGCTGGCGTGCGCGAAGCGGTTGTGCTCGGTCATCGGCAGCGCGTCGATGTCGGCGCGCAGGCCGATAGCGCGATCGGAACTGCCGTTTCGGATGATGCCCACCACGCCCGTCTTGCCGAGGCCGCGATGGACGGGGATGCCCCACTCGGTCAGCTTTCGTGCGATGAGGTCGCTCGTGCGCACCTCCTCGAACGACAGCTCCGGGTGGGCGTGCAGGTCACGGCGCAAGGCGGTAAGGGCAGGCGCGTCGGCGAGGATGGAGTCGATCAGCTGCATCGGCGGAGTTCCGGGCGAGTAGGACGGGACCCAGTTTAGTTGGCGGAAGACGTGAGCGCGCAAGTGCCGCTATAGTGCCGCCGGCCTCGCCGAACATGGACAGGACGTGAGCATCAGAAATCTGCTCGACAGCACGAACGGCCGGTTCCTGACTTTCGGTGTCCTGTACATCTCAGAAGGCATTCCTGTCGGCTTCACCGCGGTGGCCATGGTGGCCTTCATGCGTCAGCAGGGCGTCCCGCTCGACCAGATCGGCGCCTTCGTCGCGGCGTTGTACCTGCCCTGGGGCCTGAAGTGGGCCTGGGCGCCCCTGATCGACCTGATCAAGCTGCCCCGGCTGGGCGGCCGCAAGGCGTGGATCGTCATTTGTACGGGCATGATGATCCTGACCCTGATGGTCGTCGCGAGCATCGACTTTGCGGAGAACTTTGACCTGTTGCTGGCCATGATCGTCATCAACAACATCTTCTGCGCGACCCAGGACGTGGCCATCGACTCGCTCGCCGTGCATGCGCTCAAGGAGGACGAGCGCGGCCGCGGCAACGGCGTCATGTTTGCGGGGCAGTACCTCGGCATCGGCCTCGGCGGCGGTGCCGCCATTTGGGTGTTCGGGCAGTACGGCTTCGATGTCACGCTGGCGTACATCGGCGCGCTGATGACGCTGAACCTGTTGTTCGTCGTGTTCTTCGTGCGGGACCCCTACGCGAATCCGACTGGGCGCAGGGAGAGCGACATCCTCCAAAAGCTGGTGACGAACACCGTCTCGTTCGTGAAAGTCACCTACGCCAGCTTCTGGCGGTCCGGCCGCGGGCCGATGGTCGGCGTGGCCTTCTCGCTGCTGCCCTGCGGCGCGATGGCGCTCGCCTACGCCACCCTGAACACCATCCAGGTGGACTATGGACTGAACGAGAACCAGATCGCGGCGACCAACATCTACAAGACGCTGGCCACTGCTTTCGGCTGCCTGCTCGGCGGCTGGCTGGGCGACCGTTTCGGAGTCAAGGTAACCCTGGCGACATCCTACGCGCTGACGACGGTGCCAACGCTGGTGCTCGCCATGCAGATCCAGACGCACGGTCTGCAGGCCGTTCCCCTGGAAGTGTTCTACGGCACCATCCTGATGCACGGCGTGTTCTTTGGCATGTGCTTTGGGGTTCGTAACGCCATCTTCATGGGCATGACCAATCCGGCGGTCGCCGCCACCCAGTTCACCGCGTTCATGGGGATGTGCAACCTGGCGGTCAGCATGGGGAACTACTGGCAGGGAATCGTCGCCCAGCGCTTCGACTACGCCGCGGTTCTGTTCCTGGATTCGCTGATCGTGCTGGTCGCGCTTTGCCTGGTGCCATTCCTGCGGAACCGGGAGGAGAGGGTGGAGCCGCCTCCCGTTGGCGCCATGCCGGCCGTCAGGATCGACTAGCGTGCAAATCAAAGGCTGCATCCACTGGAGCTGCTTGTGACCACATCCTACAGTTTGCCGCCTAAGCAATTCGCCGCGGTGTCGGCGCTGCCGGGCCCGGAACGCTACAAGCACTTTGTGTCCCGCGTTGCGGACTGGCAGAGCGTCTGGGGTCTTCGCGACGCGGACGGTTGGGTCATGGCCGGTGACGACAGCGGGAGGTCCGCGTTTCCTGTCTGGCCGCATCCTGATTACGCCGCGGCATGCGCAGCAGGCGAATGGGCTGGCAACGCCCCAGCGGCTATAGAGATCCACGACTTCATGGATACATGGTTAGCCAGTATGGCCGCGGAGCGCGGTCTCGTTGCGGTCTTCCCTACGCCGGCGATGCGTGGTGTCATGGTGCCCGCGCAACAGCTCGCCGAACACCTCCGTGAGGAGCTCGCGCGCATCGAGTAGCCCGCGGTTCGGCAATGGGCTAGCGAGTTGTCGCCCGGGGTAACCTTTATGCTGTTTTTTATCCGCGAATCCGATTTTAGAGGACCCGCCGCGCTAGCGCTGCGGCGCATCCTGTCTTAGTACATCGCTCTTGTCGTCGTCAGACTTTCCCGTAAACCCATGCTGCCCATCGTTGCCGCCCAGGAAAAGTACGCTGCCAGCTTTCACGCCTGCCTGGACGTCGTGGCGCGAGAGCGAAGGTACCTCGCGCAGGTCGAGGCGTTGCCGCTTGCGCGCATCGAGGCTTTCGTCAAGGAAAACGTCGCCAGCGACGGCATCCAGTTCTTCGCGCTCGACCAGGACGTAGTGGTCGGCTGGGCGGATATCTCCCCGGGCTGGGCGCATGCGGTAGCGCATCGCGGCTCGCTCGGCATGGGTGTGCACCCGAGCTACCGAAGGCAAGGCCTGGGCCGCCGTCTCCTCACGGCCTGCATCGAGAAGGCCTGGGCCAAAGGGCTGACGCGCATCGAGCTCGAGGCCCGCGCGGACAATACATCCGCCATCGCCCTGTACGAGATTCTCGGGTTCAGGCACGAGGCGCTCAAGGCCAACGCCATGCGCTTCGACGGGATCTACTACGACGCGGTGCAGATGCGGCTGCTGCGGTGAATCGAGCCGGAAGGCCCAGTCGATGGCCGCGTGCTTGGCCCGGCGCGAGGTTGCGTGCGCGTCGGCGAGCGCGACAGCGGCCTCAGGCACGCGCCAGGGCGGCGTGATCGACGTGCTGACGTGTTTCTGGC
>CAVPYY010000010.1:0-188930 GCA_963710135.1 uncultured Gammaproteobacteria bacterium
GCCGGACTTCGGTTGTCTGGCCGCCGTGCAGGGGCCGCGCAGGATTTGCCGCCGGCATCGCTCAACCACGCCTCGGCACCGCGGGCAGACGGAATCGCGCCAGCGCCAGATCGATCGAGATCGCGCCGGGCGCATCGATGCGCACGCGCCAGAGCGTGTGCGGCATCGACTTCGCTCCAGCGCCGGGCAGCTTGCGTCGTCGCGCAGGTCGACGCCAGCCTTGTGCATCAGCGCGTAGCGCGCGGCCGGCCCTTGTCGCCCAGCGCGTCCTCGGCCAGCGCCTTCTCGCGTTCAGCGGCGGGACTTCCCCCGCGCGCGTGCCGCCGGATCGAGATCGGCGGACTCGTAACGTCCGGCCGGCAATTCGGCCGACTCGCCAACAGCCGGAAGATACTCAGGACCGGCGAGCCATAGCCCGCGAATGCAGATCGTTTCATCTCGATCTTCCGACACGGTTTGGTCAGATTCAATTCGCGCCGGCGGCGCACGCGTGATGCGTCGCACCGCCGTTCAGGGCCAGCGCTGTCTTCGACAATCCCGCGATTCCGGACAAAGTAGGCGCTCTTGTCCCTCTTCCTGCCGCCATGCCCGATTCGACAACCTTGCCAGCTTGATCCGCGCCGGACACCCGGTGATCGCCGTCGACACCGCCGAGGAGGTGCGTGTGGTCGAGAGCTTTCGCCACGTCATCGGCAAGGTTCGGCGGCCGCTGTACAAGTGGAGCCTGAACATTCACAGCCGGGCGTGCTGGCTCTGCCTCGGCCAGCTTCCGCGCGCGGAGTCCTTCATTGAACGCCTCGGCGACGCGCGTGATCTCGTCGACCGCCGCGTCATTTCGATCGATCATCGCTTCCTGCACGGCTGCAAGATCAAGACCCGATGTCGATCCCTGTGAGACTATCTTCTGCTCGGCTTGCTCCAGGCAATCCAGGTAGGTTTCTACGTCACGATTGAACGCCTGGACGGCCGTGCGTGTCGCACCCAGGGCATCGTCGCTGATTCCGACCACCTGTGGCAAAGGGCGTCCCCAGATTGGACGTGCACAAACTGCGTCGAGTGCTACACCTGCGTCACGAGTGCGATCTTCGCCCTGCGCCAGCCCAGCGCCCGCCATACCGACAAGCCCGACCAACCACCACGATCCCTGCATGCCCTTGACCTCCTTGTATGCCGCCGCCGCGTCTGTGAAGGGGCGACGGGCTCGCGACTCAGTTGCCGAAAGGATCAGGACGCATTGTCATCGGGGTGGTCTGTGCCAGGAACACGCAGACGCTGAGGAGCTCAGGCCCTGTTGGAAGCGAAGGATCACCACCCTCGAGTGACCGCAGACGTCAATTCTTGGTTTCAGCTGAGGCCTGGCGAGGCCTGCACTTGTCGTCCGTCTTCGCCCAGTATTCCTGGTCGTCGTCGGCCGAGTATTTCCAATCGCTGAGGGCTCCGGTCTCACGGTCCACGAGAACGGAAAGACGGGTGCAGGTCTTGTTGTTATAGCCCGCCACCAGATTCAAATAGGGTATGTAACTTGTAAAGCCCGCCGACTTGTAGATGCCTTCGTAGACCCACATGGTCTTGCCGTCTGCGCGCGGAATTGTCAGCGTAGGTATGCCCAGTGCCTGTTCGAGCTGTTCGGCAGTCGTGACGGTTTCCTGTGTCTGCTGGGCTACTTCCGGCTCCAGGTAAGCGCCCGCTGTCCCGCACCCCGCGACGAAAAGGCACATCAGCACTGCGCCCCATGTATGGCGTCTGCCCAAGGAGAATTCCTTCACGGTCGCTACTCCCTAGTTTGTGCGCAAAGTATGGACCACGCTCCTTGTGACACGCCAGCCCGCTGGCTCGACAAGCGGCATGGACAACCGAACTACGTGAACGGTCGGTTGGGCAGATCATGAAGACAGCGCCCGCGCCGCGCGCATGAAGAAGTCGGCCGTCCGGCCGTAGACTGCCGCCTTCCAGGCCGGGGTGTCTCCAAAGAATGCCTCGCGCACTTGCCGCCGGATTCCCGCCGCCTGCGTTTCGCTCACGCCGGACGTCGCATGCAGCCAGTGATCGGCCCGCAACGCGTCCACTACTTTGCCGATGGACTGCGTCCCGAACTCGAGTGCGACATACACCAACTCGACGTCGGGAAGGACTTCAGCAATGCCATCCGGCACGACGCCAACGACTTTCGCGGAAATCGAGTCGCCGGCATCGAGGCTGGTGACTTCGGGCCCGTACCAGGCCCGCGCCGTCTCCACCGACGACGCAGCGCCGATGGCAATCGGCTCGCCGTAAGCGGCCGGACCGAGCCCGGTATGGATGTCGAGAACCGCCAGCATGCGCACCGCCGGCGGCAGGTGCTCGGCAATCAGGCGCTGCAAGGTCATAGCCGACCACGTGCGGCGCACCCCGCCGTAGAAGAGCCCCGCGGGCCGCGTGTACTGGCCCGTCGAGACTGCCGCCTGATAGGCGGCCATCCCGTGTCGCTCGATGAAATCGGCCAGCGCAGCGTCCGCGCTCGCGCGAACTGGACCGTCGATGTCTGCCGGCACCAGCCAGTCATGTAGATGTTCATACGCCTGCGAATCCGGCAGCGGGCGGGTGAAATCCACGAAGTTCCGGTTCAGGTCCACGCCGTCCTCATTCACTCGCCGAACCCACGCGAAACCATAAGGATTGAGCGCGTGCACCATCACCAGACACGTGGATGCCGGCAGCGCCTCATACAGGCGGTCCTGCAACAGGCCGACCTGGCAGCCGGAGCCGCAAAACGCCTCAACACCGTGCGTGCCGGAGACGATCAGCAACGCGCTCGAGCAGTCCTCGGCGCCGAGCCGGGCAACGTCGATTGCAAGGGGCTCCCCGGCAGGACCCACTTCGCCATGATGGACGTAGGAGGCAATTTCAGCCCCGGCCGAACGTGCTGTCTCCAGGAACAGCCGCCGAGCCTCGGCATATGACGCTGAGAAATACTGCTCGACTCCCACGTCATCTCCCAGGCTCTTCGGCGGCCGGATGTTCCTGGCCGGAATCGTACGGCAGACGAATGCTCACCGTCCCGAGCGGCTCGTTCGACGGCGGCCGTTACGGACGGCCCACCCGGCAAGCTTGGGATTTGGTGCCCCGGATAGGAGTTGAACCTATGACCTGCCGCTTAGGAGGCGGCCGCTCTATCCACTGAGCTACCGGGGCGCAGCGCGAATGTTAGCGCAGCCGGCGACCGCCGGGCGCCCGCGGCATCGCGGGGCGGCCCTGTCAGGCCGCCCCGTCCAGGCCAAAGCCCGCTACTCAGTCGATCTTCTGGGCCGCATCGGTGACCGCATGATCGACGGCCGTGGCCGCACTGTCGACCGCGCCGGCAGCACCTGACACCGCCTGCTCCGCCATCCGTTCGACCTTCGTGGTGGCCCGCCTCACGGTCTTCGCCGTGCTGCGAATGGCGGACTTGGCAGAGCGCTTCGCCGCCGCCGCACCCTTGCGCGTGCTGGAGGCCGCCCGCTTCACGGCCGCCTTGGCCTTGCCGGCGGCCGTCTTGGCAGCCTTCTTCACGGTCTTGCGCGCCGCGGCGGTCTCACTCGCCGACTTCTTGCGCAGGTCGGCTGCATGCGCCCGGGCGTAGGTCTGGATGTCCTTGAACCGGCCCGAAGCATCGCGCTTGGCGTAGAGCTTCTTGCCCGAAGCGCTGCGATGCGTAGTGCGCCTGGCCTTCTTCGCCTTGGTCTTCCTGGCGCCTGCTGCCTTGCGTGCCGGTGCCTTCTTCTTCGCAGCCCTGCGTGCCGGTGCCTTCTTCTTGGCGGCTTTCTTGCCCGCCGCACGCTTCTTCGTGGCCTTCTTCCTCGTCGCCATGGTGCCTCCCTCGCAAACGTGACTCTTGGCGCGCGTGATCGCGGCGCATAGCAACGCTAGGCCGCGTCCGGCACGGAGTCAATTGCTGATTGCGAAGCGCGGAATCCGGATGGCAAGAAGGCCAGGGGGGTGCCCTGGCCTTCTCGTCGGTCTGGTGGAGCGGAAGGGGATCGAACCCTCGACCTTCGCATTGCGAACGCGACGCTCTCCCAGCTGAGCTACCGCCCCATGAAGCCCGCGGATTGTAAAGACGCCGCCCCGGCGCGGCAAGCGTGCCTTGCCGGGCGTCGCGCCCCGATCGAGACCATAATTCCGGTTCTCACCGGCCGATTCGATGGTGATCAGCGCATGGAGAAACTCGAAATCCGCGACGCGCGGGCCGCGGATGTCCGGTTCCTGGTGGCCGGCAACCGCAGCATGGCGCGTGAAACCGAGGGCGTGGAGCTGGACCCTGCCCTGCTCGAACCGGGCGTCGCGGCGGTGCTCGCCGACCCTGCCCTCGGCCGCTATTTCGTAGCCGAGGCGTCGGGCGCCCCGCTGGGGCAGCTGATGCTCACCTACGAATGGAGCGACTGGCGCAACGGCGCATTCTGGTGGATCCAATCGGTGTTCGTGATCCCCGAGCAGCGCGGCCGGGGTGTATTCTCGGCCCTGTACCGGCACGCTGCGGATCTCGCCGGGCGAACGCCTGGCGTCTGCGGGCTCAGGCTGTATGTCGATCGCGGCAATGCGCGTGCCCAGGACATCTATGCACACCTCGGATTGCATCATTCGAACTACGAGGTGATGGAAAGGGTCTTTCGCGGGCCGGCATCGCGCCGCGAAGACTGACGGACTGATGCCAGGGAGGCTGAAATGCTCAAGAGTGGTGAGCGAGCGCCGGATTTCACGCTGCCGGACCAGGACGGCAAGGAACGCAGGCTGACCCAGCTTCTGAACGGGGAAGCCCTGATCCTTTATTTCTATCCGGCGGATTTCACGCCGGGATGCACCAAGGAGGCCTGCGACCTGCGCGACCTGCATACGCAGATCCTGAGCGCCGGGCTCAAGATCGTCGGCATCAGCCCGCAGGCGCCGGAGAGCCACCGGCGCTTCCGGGAAAAGTTCGAACTGCCGTTCATGCTGCTCTCGGATGAACACAAGACCGTCATCAAGGCGTTTGGGGTGGACGGGCCGCTGGGCATCGGGGTCCGGCGCGCCACGTTCCTGATCGACCGCGGCGGCGTGATTCGCGACGCCGTGCTGGCGGATATTCGCGTCAACCGCCACAAGGAATTCGTGGAAAAGGCCATCGCCGTACGCGGCGCGGCCTGAAGCCCGGCTCGGTCAGGGCAGACGGATGGCCGTCACGTTGGCCCGGCTGAAATGCGGACGCGCCACGATATAGACGGTCGAGTAGTCCGCCTCGGACATCTGCGGCACCTTCTGGCCGGAGAGCTCACGAACGATCTCGTGGACCGTGTTGCTGTGCCCAATGATCAGCACGCGCCCACCCGCAAACTCCTGCCGGGCCCGGCGTGCCATCTGGTCCGGATCGCCGCTCTCAACCGTGATGACGGGGACGCCGAGTGCCGCCGCCAGCGGACGGGCGGTGTCCTGGCTGCGCCGGGTCCCGGACACGACGATGCCATCGACGACCAGCCCGCGCGAGGCTGAACCAAACAGCTCGACCAGGCCGACCGCGCGCAGCTCGCCGGCGAGCGACAAGGGGGGATCCATGCCGCCCTCCGCCGCCGCTTCAGCGTGGCGCATCACGAAGAACGTGGTGGTGGAGGCGGACAACACGGCCCAGGCAGCCGCAGCGAGCGCCAGCACGGCCACCAGCCCGGTGAGCCAGACGGGCATCAGGAACGGGCGGCGGCGAAGCTTGGCGTATTCTTTGCGCATGACGACTGCTGTGGCGAGAGCGTAATGATAGCCCATCGGCGGCGCCCGGCATGAACGGATGCCAGCCGCCACCGCCGACGAAGACCCGTTCTCTGGGGGATCGTTCCAGTCGCTGTCGCGGGCCGTCGGCTCGGCGGCAGCAAGCTGCTCGAGCCCAACGGCGGGACACCACGGATCAGGCGCACGGGACTGCGTTAAGATGCGCGCACGCGGGCACTCCCTGCCCGCCTCAAGAGGGGATCTCTACGTGAACTCGATAAGAAAGACAATCTGCGCTCTGGCGCTCGGCGCCATGTCGATGACCTTCGCCGCAGGTGCCATGGCCGACGAGTGGCCGTTGACGCAGGGCGACTACTGGAACGTGACGGGAATCCATCTGAAGGACGGCGGCAGCCTGAAGTACGCACAGTGGCTGGCGGGCGAGTGGCGCGAGAACCAGGAATTCGCCAAGTCCAAGGGCTGGATCAAGGGCTACAAGATCGTCTCGAACGTGTATCCCCGCGCCGGCGAGGCGGACATTTATCTCGTGACCATCATGGAGAGCGTCATATCCGGTGCCGAGGGCGAGAAGCGCCAGGCCGAATACATGGAGTGGAAAAAGAAGTCCCTCGCCACCATGCAGGAAGAGAGTGGCAACCGGGCCGAGTATCGCGAAGTCCTCAGCAGTTCGCTGTTGCAGGAACTCACCTTCCGCAAGTAGTCGACGACCGCTGCTCGCGGACAGCCAGAAACCCCGGCTTCGCGCCGGGGTTTCTGTTAGCGGGTCTTGAACGACTCGAGCGCCGAGTCACAAAGCTTCAGCAAGGACGCGCTCGGCGAGCCCTTGCGTGCCGCCTCGGTCACGCTCTGCAGCGCGAGGCGCGTGACGCGCGCGCGATCGCGCTCCTGCGCGAGGGCGCTGGTCAGCTGCCTGATCGCCTTGTCCTTGGCATCCAGTTCGCCGATCAGCGGATCCCAGTGGCGATGACGGAAATGCTCCATCAGCGACTCGACCACGGGTTGATGCCCGATCAGATAATCGAAACTGAAGTTGTCGACACGGAAGCTGGCCAGGCCTTCGATCTCACCCAGCAGATCGTCGGTAACCTGGTCGAACCCCATGCTCCAGTCCGAATACTCGCGGCTCTGGATCGCCTTGCGGCTCAACAACTCGATGTCCGCGTGCCGCGGGTCCTTCCAGATCTCCTCGACCAGCTTGTCGATGACCTCGTCCTCGCCCTCGATGGCCTGCAGGAACGTGCCGTTGGCATAGAGCAGCATGCCGGTGACGCCCCGCTCCCGGTTGTTGTCGCGACACTGCACCAGCAGCTCGAGCACCTGCTCGGCGCTGAACGGCTCGCTGGTTCGACTCACGTAGGACACCTGGATCATTTCGCACCAAATCCGCAGACCGCTCGTGAAGACTTGATGGTACACGAGCCGCGTGACGGACAATGATCTCGGGCACGCTCCGTGCCGAACCAGGCGGTCAAACACATGCTGAAGGGGGTTCGTGGGTTCGAATCCCAGGAAGACTCGACAGTTCCCGTCTGGCGGAGAGGGTGGGATTCGAACCCACGAACCCCGTGAAGGGTCTCCGGTTTTCAAGACCGGTGCATTCAACCGCTCTGCCACCTCTCCGGCGCGCCGCGGGACTCGGCGGGGATTGTCGGTGCGGCCAGGAGTCGCCGCAAGGCCGGGAACCTGGGCGCGCCGCGGCGGTCCCATATAATATGAATTCCATTTCGTGTTAACTTGTTCTGCAATCGGGGGATCCCTATACTCCCCTGGAATTCTCCAAGGAGCCTGCTGTCATGGAACGCCTGTCTGACGTCCGCCGCCCGGAAGCCGCGATCATCACCGCGCCGGCCTCCGCGCTCTCGACCAACAAGGTTCTCAAGAACACCTATCTGCTGCTGGCCGCAACGCTCGGCTTCAGCGCGCTGACCGCCGGCGCGGCGATGGCGCTCAACCTGCCGCACCCCGGGCTGATCATCACCCTGGTGGGTTACTTCGGCCTGTTGTTCGCGGTGCACAAGACCGCCAACAGCGCGCTGGGCATCCTGTTCGTGTTCGCGCTGACGGGCTTCATGGGCTACACGCTCGGGCCGATCATCAGCGCCTACCTGCAGTTCCTGCCGAATGGCCACACCGTGGTGATGAACGCCTTTGGCGGCACCGCCATCACGTTCGTCGCGCTGTCCGCCTACGCCATCAAGAGCGGCCGCAGCTTCTCGTTCATGGGCGGCTTCCTGATGGTCGGCATCATCACCGCCTTCCTGCTCGGCCTCGCGGCAATCTTCTTCGAGATGCCGATGCTGTCACTGGCCGTGAGCGCGATGTTCGTACTGCTGATGTCGGGACTGATCCTCTGGCAGACGGGCGAGATCGTGAACGGCGGCGAGACCAACTACATCCTCGCGACCGTCACCCTCTTCGTCAGCATCTTCAACCTGTTCACCAGCCTGCTGCACCTGCTCGGAATGGCGGGCGACGATTGAACCGGCGCCGCTGCCGTGCAATGGGCAGCGGCGGCTCGAGCCCTGAACTGGACGCCCCGCCCCGTGCGGGGCGTCTCATTTTCGCAGCAGGACTGCACTCAACGCGGACTGCACCCCGCATGCCCCGCCCGGCGGGGCTAAGCTTGCCGGATGGACGGGTCAACCCGACGCCAACCGCGTAGCCGCTCCGCCGCGGCCCTGGGCCTGTGCGCGCTGCTCGCCAGTTGTTCCGGCGGCGTGTCTCCGGGCGATTCGTCCACCCCCTCGGCCGCGGCGCCGGAAACATCGACGGCGCCCCGCCCGGAGTTGAGCGACCTGGGTGCCGCGCTGTTCGCGCCGGTTACGCAGCCCTGGACCGGCGACCTCGACGCGATGGTTGAACGACGTGCCATTCGCGCGCTCGTCGTGCCCACCCGCACGCAATACTGGATCGAGGACGGGCGTCCGGTCGGCGTCGAGTACGAGCTCCTCAAGGCCTTCGAGCAATGGCTGAATCGGCGCTATCGAACCGAGCATCGACACCTGCGCGTGCACATCGTGTTCATCCCGACGCGCCGGGACGATCTCATCCCGGCGCTGCGCGAGGGCCGCGGCGACGTCGCGGCCGGCATGCTGACCATCACCAATGAAAGGCTCCAGGACGTCGACTTCAGCACCCCCTTCTTTCGGGATGTGCGCGAAGTCCCCGTTACGGACGGCCGTCATCCGGCGCTGGAGTCGGTCGACGATCTTGGCGGCAAGACCGTCTACGTGCGCCGTTCGGCCAGCTACTGGAGCCACCTGAACGAGCTGAACCTGCGGCTGGCCGAGCAAGGCAAGCCCCTGGTCAGGATTGAGACTGTCTCCGAGCTCCTGACCGATGACGACCTGCTGGAGATGGTACACGCCGGCCTGTTGCCCATGACCGTCGTGGACCGTTATCTCGCCGCGATGTGGCAGCAGGTGTTCACGGACCTGCAGCTGCATGAGAAGGCCTATGTGAACGAAGGCGGCCAGCTCGCCTGGATGATGCGCAAAGGCAGCACCGGCCTGAAGGCGGCCATCGACGAGTTCGCCCGAACCCATCGCCAGGGCACGCTGTTCGGCAACTATGTGCGCGAGAAGTACACCGGCAGCGATCGTTTCATCCGCGAGGCGCTTACCGGCGACGACCTGCGGCGATTCCGCGGCACGGTGGGCCTGTTCCAGAAGTACGGGGAGCAGTACGCGCTGGATCCGCTGCTGTTGCTTGCGCAGGGCTACCAGGAGTCGCGCCTCAGGCAGAACAGCCGCAGCCCGGCGGGCGCGATCGGCGTGATGCAGCTGCTGCCGACTACCGGGGCAGCCATGAATGTCGGCGACATCACCCGGCTGGAGCCGAACATCCACGCCGGCGCCAAGTACGTGCGCCGGCTGATCGACAGGTACTTCGCCGATCCGGACGTCGACCCGCTGAACCGCACGCTGTTCGCGTTCGCCGCCTACAACGCCGGGCCGGTGCGCGTACAAGCGTTGCGCCGGCGCGCCGCGGCACGCGGGCTCAACCCGAACGCATGGCTCAACAACGTTGAACTGATCGCCGCCGAGCAGATCGGCTCGGAAACGGTCAACTACGTCGCCAACATCTACAAGTACTACGTCGCCTACACGCTGACGCTGTATGCCGAAGAGGAGCGCAGGCGGATCCGCGACGAGGAACGCACCGCCGACGCGAGCCCGCCGCGCTACGCCAGCTTGTCGCAGCCGCCCATGTAGGGCTGCAGTACGTCCGGGACGATGACGCTGCCGTCGGCCTGCTGATAGTTCTCCAGCACCGCCACCAGCGCACGGCCGATCGCCACCCCGGAACCATTCAGCGTGTGCACCAGTTCGGGCTTGGCGCTGTCGGGATTGCGCCAGCGCGCCAGCATGCGCCGGGCCTGGAAATCGGTGCAGTTGCTGCAGGACGAAATCTCGCGGTACTTGCCCTGTCCGGGCAGCCAGACCTCGAGGTCGTAGGTCTTGGCACTGCCGAAGCCGATGTCGCCGGCGCACAGCGCCATCACCCGGTACGGCAGCTCAAGGAGCTCGAGCACCCTGCAGGCATGGGAAGTCAGCTGCTCGAGCGCGGCGTAGGACTCCTCCGGCCGCACGATCTGCACAAGCTCCACTTTGTCGAACTGGTGCTGGCGGATCATGCCGCGCGTGTCCTTGCCGTACGAGCCCGCTTCCGAACGGAAACACGGCGTATGCGCCGCGAACTTCAGCGGCAGCTCGGCCGGATCGAGAATGCGCTCGCGCGCCAGGTTGGTCACCGGCACTTCCGCCGTCGGGATCAGGAACAGGTCCTGCAGGCTCTCGGCCGCGGCCAGATCGTCGCGACTCCTGAGCGCGAACAGGTCCGCTTCGAACTTGGGCAGCTGTCCCGTGCCGGTCAGTGTCTGGCGGGTCACGAGATACGGCACGTAGGCCTCGGTGTAGCCGTGCTCGCGGGTGTGCAGGTCCAGCATGAACTGCGCCAGCGCCCGATGCAGGTGCGCGACCGCCCCGGTCATCACGGCAAAGCGCGCGCCGGAGATTCGTCCCGCCGCCTCGAAGTCCAGCCCGCCCAGCTTCTCGCCGAGGGCAATGTGGTCCAGCGGCTCGAAGCCCAGCGCCCGTGGCTCGCCCCAGCGGCGCACCTCGACATTGGCCGACTCGTCGGCGCCGTCCGGAACCGTCTCGTGCAGCAGGTTGGGCACGCCCATGGTCAGCAGCTCGAGTTCCTGCTGCAGCGCGCCGAGCGCTTCGTCCGCGCGCTTCAGCTCGTCGCCCAGCGACTCGACTTCGGCGAGCAGTGGCGCGATGTCCTGGCCCTGCGCCTTGGCACGGCCGATGGACTTGGAGCGCGTGTTGCGCTCGTTGCGAAGGCGGTCTGACCTCCAGCTGCGCGGCCTTGCGCTGCGCCTCCAGCCTCGAGAACGCCGCGGTATCGAGCACAAATCCCCGCCGCTGCAGGTTGGCGACCACGGCGTCGAGTTCGGTTCTGAGTAGCTTTGGATCCAGCACTTCAATTCTCCTGCGCGGTCATGCCAGCCAATGGCGACCGAACTGCATTCCGGCCCAGGCAGCCACCAGGCACGCCACCACGCTGGCGACGACGTACACCCCTGCCCGCGCATAGCCGTGCTGCTCGATGAGCAGCAGGGTCTCGAGCGAAAAACTCGAGAACGTGGTGAAGCCGCCGAGCAGGCCGACCAACACGAAGGCCCGCGCCAGTTCGCCGCCCTCACCCCGCGTGGCGAGCAGCACCCACGAAACGCCGATCAACGCGCAACCGAGCACGTTCACGCCGAGCGTTCCCCAGGGAAAGCTGCGGGCGAACCACAGGTGCACCAGGGCCCCGGTGAGGTAGCGAAGCACGCCGCCCAGAGCGCTACCCAGCGCAATGGCCAGGAGAATTTTCACGATCGTTCAGTCCTGGTCCGACGCCCGCCGGCGGAGTCGCTCGAGGGCCTCACCGATGCGTATCTCGAGGCCACGCGGAACCGGATGATAGTAGACCCGCGGCTCCATGCCATCCGGAAAATAGGTCTGCCCGGCCGCGACGGCGTCGGGCTCGTCGTGGGCGTAGCGGTAGCCGGAGCCGTAGCCCAGCTCCTTCATCAGCCGGGTCGGCGCGTTGCGCAGGTGCAAGGGTACCTCGAGCGACCCGAGCTCCCGCGCATCCGCCATGGCCGCAGCGAAGGCCTTGTAGACCGCGTTGCTCTTGGCGGCACAGGCCAGGAACACCACGGCCTGCCCCAAAGCAAGATCACCCTCCGGACTGCCCAGCCGCTCGTGTGCCTGCCATGCCTCCAGGGCCAGCGTGAGTCCACGCGGATCGGCATTGCCGATGTCCTCTACCGCCATGCGCAGGATCCGCCGAGACAGATAGGCGGGGTCGCAGCCGCCGTCGAGCATGCGCGCCAGCCAGTAGAGCGCTGCGTCGGGGTCACTGCCGCGAACCGCCTTGTGCAGCGCCGAGATCTGGTCGTAGAACTGCTCGCCGCGCTTGTCGAAGCGCCGATGCCCGCCACCGACGACGTCGAGCGCCGCGTCGCGGCCGATGGTCGGCCGGCCGTCGACCGGCTCTGCGAGGTCGGCCGCGACCTCGAGCAGATTCAGCGCGCGGCGCGCGTCGCCGTCGGCGGCCTGCACGAAGATGTCGCGCACACCCTCCGCCAGCTGCAGCTGCATCGCACCCAGCCCGTGCGTGCGGTCGGCGAGCGCGCGATCGACCAGCCGCGCCAGGTCGTCGGCGCCGAGCGGCTTCAGGACGTAGACCCGCGCGCGCGACAGCAGCGCCGCATTCACCTCGAACGAGGGGTTCTCGGTGGTCGCGCCGATCAGCACCAGGGTGCCGTCCTCGATGAACGGCAGGAACGTGTCCTGCTGCGACTTGTTGAAGCGATGCACCTCGTCGAGGAACAGCACCGTCGGCCGGCCGTCGCGCGCCCGTGACTGGCGCGCCATCTCGACGACCTGGCGGATGTCCTTGACGCCGGCGAGCACGGCGGAGAGCGCCTCGAAGCGCGCGTCGCAGGCCTGTGCGACGAGGCGCGCCAAGGTGGTCTTGCCGGTGCCGGGCGGTCCCCAGAAGATCATCGAGTGAATGGCGCCATGCTCGATCGAGCGGCGCAGGGCACGGCCGGGGCCGAGCAGGTGCGTCTGGCCGGCGACTTCGTCGAGGGTCGCCGGGCGCATCCGGTCCGACAGCGGCCGCCACGCGGCCGGGCCGTCATCGATCAGCGGAAGGGTTCCGGACGGGTTCACGCCCGCATTCTAGTCCGGGTTCCGGCCGGAGCGGTCAGCGTGGCGGCGGCCCCGCCCCCATCCAGCGCTCGACGGCCTGCGCCCAGCCGCCAAGCGCCCAGTAGGCCAACAGTATCGCCAGTGCGACGCCCGCGGCGTTCGCCAGCATGTCCAGCGGATCGGCCGCGCGAACCCGGGTGAGCGTTCCCTGCGCCACCTCCATGGCTGCGCCGAGCACGAGCGCGATCACCGCCGCGACCCAGTAGCGGCGGCGCTCCAGCATGCCGGTCAGCCACAGGGTCAGCACGAGGTACGCGAATGCATGCTGGTACTTGTCGAAGCGGCTGATCGCGGCGACGAACTGCGCGGAGGTGAGGCTGCCGTAGACGATCGCGCCGACGATCAGCACGGCGCCGGCGAGCCACAGCCGCGGAAACCGGAGCGGCAGCACGGTCAAGGGGCCGCGCCGACGACGTCGACGCCCGCCGGCGGCGTGAAACTGAACAGGCCGGGCTCGAGGACCGGATTGCGCTCGATCCGCGTGAACTGGATCCGGGTGGTCTGGCCGAGCCGGTCGGACAGCTCCATGCGCAGGAGCTCCTTGCCGGCGAAGCCCAGCCGCACGGAGCGGAAGTCGGTGTCGTCGAGCTTCGGTTCGAGCTGCACCCAGTCGAGCCCGTCGGCCGACCCGTCCGCCTTGACGTCGAACGTCTCGTCGACATTCCCGGTGCCCGACAGCAGCATGGCCGGCGTGTTGGACAGCGACTGGCCGACGGAGCGCACCGTCACCTGCGCCAGATCCACGTCGTACAGCCAAACGGTTTCGCCATCGCTCACGAGCAGTTGTTCTGAGGGATTGCGGTAGTCCCAGCGGAAGCGTCCCGGCTTGGCGAGCGCCAGCACTCCATCCGCCTGCTCGCGCACCGCGCCGCTGGCGTCGCTGACCTCCTGGCGGAACTCGGCCCGCAGCGTTCGCAGCGCCGCCACGTAGTCCTGGACGCGCGCGAGCGCCGCGGTGTCCGCGGCGACGTCCGCAGCAACGGGCAGTGAAACCGTCAGCAGCGCGACGGCCAGCGCGAGGTGTTTAAGGGGCACTATGTGGATTCCGTGTCAGTCTTCGGGAGGTGGCGGCATCAGCACTTCGCGGCTGCCGTTGGACTGCAGCGGGCCGACCAGCCCGGCCGCCTCCATGGATTCGACCAGCCGCGCGGCGCGGTTGTAGCCGATCTTCAGGCGCCGCTGCACGCCGGAGACCGACGCCTTGCGGGTCTCGGTGACGATTCGCACCGCCTCGTCGTAGAGCGCGTCCTGCTCGCCGTCGACGCCGCCCGCCTCGCCGTCGACGCCGCCCGCCTCGCCCGGCAGACCGGGTATCGGCCCCTGCGGACCGGAGAGGACTTCGTCGATGTAGACCGGTTCGACATTGGAGCGCAGCGATTCGACCACGCGATGCACTTCCTGGTCGGAGACGAATGCGCCGTGCACACGGACCGGCACCGAGGTGCCTGGCGGCATGTACAGCATGTCGCCGTGGCCGAGCAGCGATTCGGCGCCGCTCTGGTCGAGGATGGTGCGCGAATCGACCTTGGCGGACACCTGAAAGGCGATGCGCGTCGGGATGTTGGCCTTGATCAGGCCGGTGATCACGTCCACCGACGGCCGCTGCGTGGCGAGGATCAGGTGGATGCCGGAGGCGCGCGCCTTCTGCGCCAGCCGGGCGATCAGCTCCTCGACCTTCTTGCCGACGATCATCATCAGGTCGGCGAGCTCGTCGATGACCACCACGATGATCGGGAACGGCTCGAGGTTGGGAATCTCGCCCTGGTACTTGCCGGCGCGGAACAGCCCCTCCAGCAGCGGGTCGACCAGCGGCTTGCCGGCGGCCTGCGCGTCGCGGATCTTGCGGTTGCAGCCCGCCAGGTTGCGCACGCCCAGCGCCGCCATCAGCTGATAGCGCCGCTCCATCTCCGCCACGCACCAGCGCAGCGCGTTGGCCGCCTGCTTCATGTCGGTGACGACCGGCGCCAGCAGGTGCGGGATGCCCTCGTACACCGACAGCTCCAGCATCTTCGGATCGATCATGATCAGCCGGACCTGCTCGGCGGTGCCCTTGTAGAGCAGCGACAGCACCATGGCGTTGATGGCGACCGACTTGCCCGAACCGGTGGTGCCGGCGATCAGCAGGTGCGGCATCCGCGCCAGGTCGACGACCACCGGCGCGCCGCCGATGTCCTTGCCGAGCGCCAGCGCCAGCGGCGAGTGCATCTCGTCGTAGGCCTTCGACTTGATGATCTCGCCCAGCGTCACCAGCTCGCGGCGCTCGTTGGGTATCTCGAGTCCGACCACGGACTTGCCCGGGATCACCTCGACCACGCGCACGCTGATGGCCGACAGGGCGCGCGCCAGGTCCTTGGCCAGGGCGCTGATCTGGCTGACCTTGACGCCCGGCGCGGGCTTCAGCTCGAACCGCGTCACGACCGGGCCGGGCTGGACCGCGACCACTTCGACTTCGACGCCGAAGTCGCGCAGCTTGATCTCGACCAGCCGCGACATCGCCTCCAGCGCCTCGGGCGAGTAGCCGATCTCGCGTTGCGGCGGATCATCGAGCAGCTTCAGCGGCGGCAGGTCCTTGGCGGCCGGCTTGGCGAACAGCGAGACCTGACGCTCCTTCTCGACCCGCTCGCTCTTCTCCGGCACCTGCGGCGCCGGCGCCTCGATGCGCGGCGGCGTGCGCACCGCGCTCTTGCGCTTGTCCGCACGCACGATCGCTTCGCGCTGCTCGCGCACTTCGCGGCCGGCGGCCTGGTCCCGCGCCGAGGCCAGGCGCCGCTGCAGGGCGAGCGTCCCGGTCATGGTCCAATGGCCGATGAAATCCATCACCGTGAGCCAGGAAACACCGGTGAACAGCTGCACGCCCGCAAACCAGAAGGCGAGCATCAGCAGCGTTGCGCCCAGGAACGAGGCCACGCCGGCGAGGCTCTCGCCCACCAGGCTGCCGAGCGCGCCGCCTGCGGTGGACTGCAAGGCGCCAGGGTCGAAGTGCAGCGTCGCCAGCCCGCAGCTGCTCAACAGCGCGAGCACCAGGCCCGCGGCACGCAACGCCACCGTGGTGCGCGCCGCGCCCGCCGCCGGGTCGTGCTTGAATGCGACCCAGCCGGCGTAGGCCAGCGCAACCGGAAAGATGAAAGCGGGCAGCCCGAACAGCATGAACAGCACGTCGGCGGTCCAGGCGCCGAGCGGCCCGATCAGGTTGCCGACCCGGCCGGGCTCGCCGGTGTAGCTGAAGCTGCGGTCGGAGGGGTCGAAGCTCGCCAGCGCGAGCAGCAGTACCAGCGCGCACGCCGCGAGCACCCAGAAGGCGGCCTCGCGCAGGCCGCGGGCGGCGGCCGGCTCCAGTTTGGCCTCGGTTTTTCCTCTCGCTGCGGCGGCTTCGACCACTTCAGTGAACTCGTTACCTGAGCTTAAAGCTCTAAGGCATTGATGATATGGGCTTTACGCGATGAGCCGCAAGCGGCCTTTGGCGGCTGTCCACGGCGGCGCAGCGGACGCCGCCGCAAGTCTGCGGTCGTCACCGCAGCAGGTGCCGCGACGCGCCAAGCGGGCCACGGGCGCATCGACTTGGCCTAACATTGCGCGACCCCTCCGGCAGCGCCGGAGCGATCGAGACCAGACAGGAAGCATACATGACGACCCCCAGGCACACGCGCCTCGCCATCCTTGGATCCGGACCGGCGGGCTACACCGCCGCCATCTATGCGGCGCGCGCCAATCGCCAACCCATGATGATCACCGGCCTCGAGCAGGGCGGTCAGCTCATGACCACCACCGAGGTGGACAATTGGCCTGGCGACGTCGAAGGGCTGCTCGGGCCCGACCTGATGGACCGGATGCGCCGCCACGCGGATCGTTTCGGTGTCGAGATGGTGTCCGATCACATCAACTCCGTCGATTTCAGCTCGCGTCCGCTGCAGCTGACCGGCGAGTCCGGCCGCTACACCTGCGATGCGCTGATCATCGCGACCGGCGCCTCGGCCCGCTACTTGGGCCTGCCGTCGGAGACGAAGTTCCGCGGCCGCGGCGTGTCGGCCTGTGCCACCTGCGACGGCTTCTTCTACCGGGATCAGGCGGTGGCGGTGGTCGGCGGCGGCAACACCGCCGTCGAGGAAGCGCTGTACCTCGCCAATCTCGCCTCGCACGTCACGCTGATTCACCGCCGCGACAAGCTGCGTGCCGAGAAGATCCTGCAGGACCGCCTGTTTGCGCTGGCGGAGCAGGGCAAGGTGACGCTCATGTGGAATCACGTGGTGGACGAAGTGCTCGGCGATGACTCGGGCGTCACCGGCGTGCGCGTGAGCAGCGTCGAGGGTGGCGCCACCCAGGACGTCGCCGTGCCCGGACTGTTCATCGCCGTCGGCCATACGCCGAATACCGGCATCTTCGAAGGGCAACTGGCGATGAAGGGCGGCTACATCACCGTGAAGGGCGGTCTCGACGGGGACGCCACGGCCACCAGTGTGCCCGGCGTATTCGCCGCGGGCGACGTTTCCGACCATATCTACCGTCAGGCAGTCACCTCCGCGGGAACCGGCTGCATGGCCGCGCTCGATGCGGACCGCTACCTGGAGCGGCTCGACGACGGACACTAGGCCGGTCGATGTTGCGCGGCCGTATCCTGCGTTCAGTCGGCGAGGCCGCCGCCGCCGAGTGGAACGCGCTCGACCTGCGCGGCAGCCCGTTTCTCCGGCACGAGTTCCTGCACGCCGCCGAGCACAGCGGCTCGGCCAGCGCGGCGACCGGCTGGACGCCGGCCCACGCCATCGTCGAGGCGGACGGCCGACTGGTTGGCGCGATGCCGCTCTATGCCAAGACCCACAGCTGGGGCGAGTTCGTCTTCGACTTCGCCTGGGCGCGCGCCTACGAGGAGAATGGCCTCCCCTACTACCCGAAGCTGGTCAGCGCCGTGCCCTTCACGCCCGCCAACGGGCCGCGACTGCTGGTGCACCCGGCGGCCGACGGCGCGGCGGTTCGCAAGCTGCTGCTCGAACTCGCCCGCAGCCTGTGCGATGAAATCGGGGCCTCGTCCCTGCACGTGCTGTTCGCGGACGCCGAGGACAAGGCGTGGTTCGAGGCCCAAGGCCTGTCGCCACGGCTGGATTGCCAGTTCCAGTGGCGCAACCAAGGCTACGGCAGCTACGAGGACTTCCTGGCGACCTTCACCGCGGAGAAGCGCAAGAAGGCGCGGCGCGAGCGTCGTCGCGTCGTCGAGGCAGGCATCCACTTCGTGGAGCTGACGGGTCGGCGATCTCGACCGGCATCGCCTGGAGGTCGTGTATGCCCTGCACGCCCGCACCTTCGCGGAGCGCGGCAATCCCCCCTATTTCTCGCTCGACTTCTTCGAGGAAATCGCCCGCACCCTGCCCGAGGCGCTGATCGTGAAGCTCGCCCTGCTCGGCGAGGATCCGGTCGCCTGCGCCGTGTTCCTGCGCGGCGAAGACACGCTGTATGGACGCTACTGGGGCGCCGCCGGCGAGTTCCACAGCCTGCATTTCGAGGCGTGCTATCACCAGGGCGTGGAGTACTGCATCCGGGAGGGCATCGCGCGCTTCGAGCCGGGCACCCAGGGCGAGCACAAGATCGCGCGCGGTTTCTCACCCACGCCGGTGTGGTCGCTGCACGATATTCGCCACCCGGGATTCCGGCGCGCCATCGACAGCTATCTCGAGCGTGAGCGCGCCCACATGCAGGCGTACATCGACGCGGTGCACGCGCACGTTCCCTTTCGCCGGGCCGAGCCCGAGCCCGTGCTCGACCCGGGAGGCTGAGTCATGTCGGGCGTCGTCTGGCTGCGAGAGACCGACCCCCCGGAAGCGCTCCCGGCGACGCGCTATGCCCTGGCCGAGCCGAACGGACTGCTGGCGGTTGGCGGGAGCCTGTCGCCAGCGTGGCTGCTGCACGCCTACGCGCGCGGGGTCTTCCCGTGGTTCTCCGACGGGCAGCCGATCCTGTGGTGGACGCCCGATCCCCGTGCCGTGCTGTATCCAGAGGAGTTTCGCGTCACGCGCAGCCTGGCGAAATCGATCCGCAATGGCGGCTACGACATCCGCCTGGACACGGCCTTCGCCGAGGTCGTGCGCGCCTGCGCGGCGCCGCGCCGGGGTGAGCCGGGCACGTGGATCACCCCTGCGATGCACGATTCCTATCTGCAGCTGCATCGCGCGGGCCATGCCCACTCGGTCGAGGCCTGGCACGCGGGTCGCCTGGTCGGAGGCTTGTATGGCGTCGCGCTCGGCCGGGTCTTCTTTGGCGAGTCCATGTTCGCAACCCGCCGTGATGCCTCCAAAGTCGCGCTCGCCCGGCTCGTGGCGGAGTGCCAACGCCGCGGGGTCCGGCTGATCGACTGCCAGATGGCCACCGCTCACCTGCGTTCGCTGGGCAGCCGCTCCATTCCAAGGGCTGAATTCGAGGCCGTGCTGGCGCAACACGCCCGTCGTGACGCCGATGTGTGGCAATAACGCGACATCGAATTGCGCTATGAGCCCGCGTACGGCACAATCCGCGCGCTCGTTTCCACCCTTGCGAGAGTGAATGTCCAAAGAAGATGCGATTCAGATGGAAGGCGAGGTCGCCGAGACCCTGCCAAACACGACTTTCCGCGTGAAACTCGCGAACGGGCACATTGTGACTGCCCACATCTCCGGCAAGATGCGCAAGCACTACATCCGGATTCTCACCGGTGACAAGGTCACCGTCGAGTTGACCCCCTACGATCTCACCAAGGGCCGCATCGTCTACCGCGCGCGTTAACCCGCCCTCAGCGGATCAGTTCCGGCTCGCGCGCAGACCTGCAGATCAGATCCAGGCGATCCTCGTCCTCGAGCAGCGTGACGCGCACGCTGCCGCCTTCGGCGAGACGCCCGAACAGCAGCTCCTCGGCCAGTGGCCGCTTCACGTGCTCCTGGATGATCCGTGCCATCGGGCGCGCGCCCATCTTCGGGTCGTAGCCCTTGACGGCGATCCAGGCGCGCGCCGCGTCGTCCACGGTCAGCGCGACGTTCTTCTGCTCCAGCTGCGCCTCGACCTCGACCAGCAGCTTGTCCACCACCCGCTCGATGGTGCGCGGGTCCAGTGACTGGAACTGGATCACCGCATCCAGGCGGTTGCGGAACTCGGGCGAGAACATGCGGCGAATCGCCTCCATGCCGTCGGGCGCGTTGTCCTGCGGGGCGAAGCCAATGCCGGGCCGGCTCATCTCGAACGCACCGGCGTTGGTGGTCATGACGATGATCACGTGGCGGAAATCCGCCTTGCGGCCGTTGTTGTCGGTCAGGGTGCCGTGGTCCATCACCTGCAGCAGCAGGTTGAACACGTCCGGATGGGCCTTCTCGATCTCGTCGAGCAGCAGCACGCTGTGCGGATGCTTGGCAACCGCTTCCGTGAGCAGCCCGCCCTGGTCGAACCCGACGTAGCCCGGGGGCGCGCCGATGAGGCGCGACACGGTGTGCCGCTCCATGTACTCGGACATGTCGAAGCGTATGAATTCCACGCCGAGCGCGATGGCCAGCTGGCGGGTGACTTCCGTCTTGCCGACACCCGTCGGACCCGCGAACAGGAACGAACCCACCGGGCGCCGATCGGTCCCCAGGCCCGCGCGCGACATCTTGATGGCGGCGCACAAAGCCTCGATGGCCGGATCCTGGCCGTAGATCACCAGCTTCAGGTTGCGATCCAGGTTCTTGAGGGTCTCGCGATCCGACAGCGAGACGTTGGCAGGAGGGATGCGCGCCATGCGGGCCACCACCGACTCGATCTGCTCCACCGAGACCACGCCCTGCTGCTCACCGGCCGGCTTGAGGCGCAAGGCCGCGCCCGCCTCGTCGACCACGTCGATGGCTTTGTCGGGCATGTGGCGATCGCCGATGTGGCGCGATGCCAGCTCGGCCGCGGCTTCCAGCGCCTCGTCCGTGTAGCGCACGCCGTGATGTTCCTCGAAGCGCGAGCGCAGGCCCTTGAGGATCTCCACTGTCTCGGCCACGGTCGGTTCCACCACGTCGATCTTCTGGAAGCGACGCGCCAGCGCGTGATCCTTCTCGAAGATCCCGCGGTATTCCTGGTAGGTGGTGGATCCGATGCAGCGCAGCTCGCCGCTCGCCAGCACCGGCTTGATCAGGTTCGACGCATCCATGACGCCGCCGGACGCCGCGCCGGCGCCGATGACGGTGTGGATCTCGTCGATGAACAGCACCGCCCCGGGCTGCTTGCGCAGCTCGCTGACGACTGCCTTCAGTCGCTTCTCGAAGTCGCCGCGGTACTTGGTGCCCGCGATCAGCGCGCCCATGTCGAGCGAATAGATGGTGCTGTCGGTCAGCACGTCCGGCACCTTGCCCTCGACGATGAGGCGCGCGAGTCCCTCGGCGATGGCGGTCTTGCCGACGCCCGCCTCGCCCACATACAGCGGGTTGTTCTTGCGGCGCCTGCAGAGGATCTCGATGGTCCGCTCGATTTCGAGCTGGCGCCCGATCAGCGGATCGATGCGCCCGTCGAGCGCCATCTGGTTGAGGTTGGCGCAATACTTGTCGAGCGCGCTGCCGCCCGCCTCGGCCGCCTCGCCCTCCGGCGCCTCTTCCTTGCTCTCGCTCTCGCGTCCCTCGACACCGCGCGACAGGCCATGGGAGATGAAATTCACCACGTCGAGACGCGCCACATCCTGCAGGGAGAGCAGGTAGGCGGCGTGCGACTGCTTCTCGCTGAAGATCGCCACCAGCACATTGGCGACGGTGACCTCCTTCTTGCCGCTCGACTGCACGTGGAACACCGCGCGTTGCAGCACTCGCTGGAAGCCCAGCGTCGGCTGGACCTCGCGATCGTCGTCATCGGGCAGGCGCGGCGTGGTCTCTTCGATGAACTTCGCCAGGTCGCGCTTCAGCACCGCGAGGTCAGCGCCGCAGGCGGTCAGGATCTCGCGCACCTTCGGCGTGTCGACGATGGCGAGCAGCAGATGCTCCACCGTCATGTACTCGTGACGCTGCTCGCGCGCGCGCTGAAAGGCCTCGTTCAGGCAGAATTCGAGTTCACTGGAAAGCACTCAAGCCTCCTCCATCGTGCACAGCAGCGGATGCTGGTGCTGTCTTGCGTAGCTCGTGACCTGCGCCACCTTGGTCTCGGCGATCTCGAACGTGAACACGCCGCAGACTCCCTTGCCCTTGGTATGGACTTCCAGCATGACCCGGGTCGCCCGCGGCCGGTCCAGGCCGAATATCCGCTGCAGCACGTCCACCACGAACTCCATCGGCGTGAAGTCGTCGTTGATCAGCAATACCTGGTACAGCGGCGGCTTCTTGAGGCGTGGCAGCGCCTCCTCGACCACCAGGCTGTGACCGGTCTGTTGTCCGTCCTTGTCCTCGTCTGCGCTCACTGCATTTCCTGCGACGGGGCCGTTCGATGCGCCGCCGCGACTTGTTCCCTTTATAGGGCTCCGTGACCCTTCGCACAAGGATGCCCGGCGGGTTCAGCGCGCGCGGCACCGAAGGTCCTTTACGGAATTACCGAAAGCCGCCGAGCCGTCCTGAGGAATCGCACTCAAGTGCCCGGATGGGCGGGATTTTCCACCTTCCCTGCGCCTTGTGACCAGTGCCCTGTAACCCGTATGATGAGGCGTCCTCGAATCCGGATCGGCAGTCCGTCAAGCCAAAGCACGCGACATGCAGTCTTTCTCCAAGCTGGCCTCGCTAGGCAGTGCCTCGGGCGGCGCCCTCAGTGCGCGGCTGCTGAACGCCGCGCCGACCGCCGTGGCGGTGCTGCTGGTGATCGTGCTCGCAGCACAGCTCGCCTCGCTGGTGTGGCGCGTGCTGGCGCCGGCACCGACGCCCACCGTCACCGCGCCGGTGGCCGGACCGTCGGCCGCCGTGAACGTCGCCGGCCTGGTCAACGCGCACCTGTTCGGCACGGCCGCGGTGACCGCCACCGGCGACGCCGCCTCGGCACCCACCACCAATCTGCGGCTGGTGCTGGCGGGCACCCTCGCCGGCCCCGACCCCGAGCAGGGCTGGGCGATCATCGGCGAGACCACGCAAAGCGCGCGGGTCTACGCCACCGGGGCCTCGCTTCCGGGTGGCGCCAGCCTGAAGGCCGTTTACGCGGACCGCGTGCTGTTGCAGCGCGGTGCGGCGCTCGAGTCGCTGCCCCTGCCGCGACTGGCAGGCGGTGCGGGCCCGACCCCGATCGTCTATCAGCAGGGCACTCCGACCTACCCCGAGGCGGGCTCGAACTCGCTCGCGCAGAGCGTCCAGCAGCTGGTCGCCCAGAACCCGGGGGCGATCTCCGAGATCATCCGTCCGCAGCCGGTGTTCGCCGGCGGCGAGCAGAAGGGCTATCGGGTCTACCCGGGGCGCAACCGCGCGCAGTTCGCCAAGCTCGGCCTGATGCCGGGCGACCTCGTGGTCGCCGTGAACGGCACCCCGCTGAATGACCCCAGCCAGGGGATGGAAATGCTGCGTGGCGTTGGCGAGGGTTCGCCTGTCATGCTCAGCATCGAGCGCAACGGTCAGCCACAGCAGGTGACCGTCGACCCGAGCCAGGTGCTCGCTGAACTTCCCGACGCGGCCGGCCAGCAATCGTCGCCGGACTCCACCGAAGAATAGGGTCCGGCCAAGGATGATCTACATGACAGTCCGACAACTCCCCGCGCTCGCACTGACGGTGCTGCTCCTTACGGCCGCCGCCGCCCAGGCCCAGCAGGGCGCGATGATCACGCCGAACTACAAGGACGCCGACATCGGCCAGGTGATCGAGGCCGTCAGCCAGGTGACCGGCAAGAATTTCATCGTGGACCCGCGCGTGCGCGCGCAGGTCACCATGCTGTCCTCCACGCCGATGAGCGCCGGGGCGTTCTACGAGGCTTTCCTGGCGATCCTGCAGGTGCACGGTTTCATCGCGGTGCCCTCGGGCGACGTCATCAAGATCCTGCCGGACGCGAATGCCCGGCAGGTTCCCGCCAATGACCTGCCAGATCGCGTCAGCGCCACCTCCGACGAGATCGTCACCCAGGTCATCCAGGTGAGGAACATCTCGGCGGCGCAGCTGGTGCCGATCTTGCGGCCATTGATTCCCCAGTACGGGCACCTGGCCGCGTATCCGTCGTCCAACATGCTGATCATTTCCGACCGCGCCGCCAACGTGAACCGCATGGCGCGGATCATCCAGCGCATCGACACCAGCGGCGATGCCGAGATCGACGTGATCCGCCTCGAGCACGCCTCGGCCGCCGACATCGTCAGGGTGGTCAATGCGCTGAGCGCGGCGGGCGCCGGCGAGGGCGCGACCGGCGCCAAGGTCGTCGGCGACGACCGCACCAACAGCGTGCTGCTGTCCGGCGACTCGGGCCAGCGTCTGCGGATGCGCACGCTGATTACGCACCTCGACACCCCGCTCGAGGCCGGTGGGGATACCCAGGTGCGGTACCTGCGTTACGCCGACGCCGAGAAGATCGCCGGCAAGCTGAAGGAACAGATTCAGGGCACCGTGGCGGCCACGGGCGGCGCCCCGGGCGCCGGCGGTTCGCCGGGCGGCGTAGACCGTTCGATCGTCATCTGGGCCGAGCCGGAGACCAACGCGCTGATCATCACCGCGCCGCCCAAGGTGATGCGCTCCTTCATGGACGTGATCGACAAGATCGACATCCGCCGCGCGCAGGTGATCATCGAGGCCATGCTGGTCGAGGTGACCGGCGACGCCACCCGGGACCTCGGCGTCAACTGGCTGATCGACGGCTCGAACGACAACTTCCTGGTGGGGCTGTTCAACCAGCCCATCGCCGGGATCGACCTGGCAACCGTCGCGCGGGCCGTGGATGATCCAAGTTCGGTCACCAGCGCGCCCAGCGGTTTCACGCTGGCCGCGGGTCGCCGCCAGGACAGCGGCACAAACTTCGCCGCGATCCTGCGCGCCCTCTCCGGTGACGGCGACACCAATGTCCTGTCGATGCCATCGGTGATCACCCTCGACAAGGAGGAAGCGCAGATCAAGGTGGCCCAGGAAGTGCCGTTCATCACCGGCCAGTTCACCAACACCGGCAGCACCGGTGGCGCGGTCAACCCCTTCACCACCATCCAGCGCGAGGAAGTGGGCACCATCCTGAAGATCACGCCGCAGATCACCGACGAAGACACCATCATGCTCAAGATCGAGCAGGAGGCCTCCGGCCTGACCGCCTCCCCGGTTGCGGGTGCGGTCGACCTGGTCACGAACAAGCGCACCATCACCACGCGCGTGCTGGTCGATGACGGCGGCATGCTGGTGCTGGGTGGCCTGATCGAGGACCGCCTTACCGAAAGCGAGCAGCGCGTGCCGCTGCTCGGCAGCATCCCGATCCTCGGCGAGCTGTTCCGCACCCGCAGCACCCAGAAGACCAAGACCAACCTGATGGTTTTCATCCGCCCGCGCATCATCCGCGACAGCGAACAGGCGGCGATCGAAACCAACGCCAAGTACAACTACATGCGCGACCTGCAGCTCGGCCGCAACGACGGCAAGGTTAACCTCATGCCCGGGGCCACCCAGCCCTTGCTGCCGGAACTCGAAGCGCCCGCCGCACCACAGCCGGTGCCTGGCATGGCGACGATGGATGGCACGACGACGCCGCTGCCTCCGCCGGGCCAGCCGGAGGGTTGATCTTGAACGCCGCCCTCGAGCCCCTGCGACCGATTGCCGGACCGCGCGTTTCCTTCGCGTTTGCCAAGCGCCATGGCGTATTCGTCCGCGCCGTCGCGGACGGCAAGGCGCACGTGGTCTATCGGCAGGGAGCGACCCCCGCCGCGGTGGCCGAGATCAAGCGCTTCGTCGGCATGCCGCTGGTGATCGAACGCGCGGCCCCGGAGGCTTTCGAGGAGCTGCTCGGCAAGGCCTATGAGAGCGGTGGCGGCGAGGCCGGGCAGATCGTCGAGGGCATCGAGGGCGAAACCGACCTCGCCGGCCTGGCCGAGGGCCTGCCGGAGCCGTCCGATCTGCTGGAGAGCGAGGACGATGCGCCGGTCATCCGGCTGATCAACGCCGTGCTGACCCAGGCGATCAAGGAGAATGCCTCGGACATTCACGTCGAGCCGTTCGAGAACCGGCTGGTGGTCCGCTTCCGGGTCGACGGGGTGCTGCGCGAAGTGCTGCAGACCAAGCGCGCCGTGGCGCCGCTGCTGGTGTCGCGCATCAAGGTCATGTCGCGGCTGGACATTGCCGAGAAGCGCCTGCCGCAGGACGGCCGCATCAGTCTGCAAGATCGCCGGCCGCGCGGTCGACGTGCGCGTCTCGACCATCCCCTCGGGCCATGGCGAGCGCGTGGTGATGCGACTGCTGGACAAGCAGGCCGGCCGGCTGGACCTGGCCTCGCTCGGCATGGAGCCGCGCGTGCAGGCGATGGTCGATGACCTGATCCATCGGCCCCACGGCATCATCCTGGTCACCGGCCCCACGGGCTCCGGCAAGACCACCACCCTGTACGCGGCGCTCGAGCGCATCAACGACCACACGCGCAACATCATGACGGTCGAGGACCCGATCGAGTACTACATCGACGGCATCGGCCAGACGCAGGTCAACACCAAGGTGGAGATGACCTTCGCGCGCGGCCTGCGCGCCATCCTGCGCCAGGATCCGGACGTGGTGATGGTCGGCGAGATCCGCGACACCGAGACGGCGCACATCGCCGTGCAGGCGTCGCTGACCGGCCACCTGGTGCTCTCGACCCTGCATACCAACACGGCGGTCGGCGCCGTGACGCGATTGCGCGACATGGGCATCGAGCCGTTCCTGCTGTCCTCGACGCTGATCGGCGTGGTGGCCCAGCGCCTGGTGCGCAAGCTCGACCCGGCGACCCGGATCCCCTACGAGGCCGGCGAGTACGAGCGCCGCCTGCTGAACATTCCGGCGGATGCACCCTCCCCGACCCTCTACCGCCCGGCCCAGGACGCCGCCAACGGCTATCGCGGCCGTACCGGTATCTACGAACTCGTGATGATCGACGACACCATGCGCTCGCTGATCCACGACGGCGCCGGCGAGCAGGAAATGGAGCGTCATGCCCGCCGTGCGACACCCAGCATCCGGGAAGACGGCCGCGCCAAGGTGCTCGCGGGCGTCACCTCGCTCGAGGAACTGCTCCGCGTCACCCAGGAAGACTGATGGCGCGCCTACGAGTACACCGCGCTCGACCCGGCGGGCCGCGAGCGCAGCGGCGTCCTGGAGGGCGACACGGCGCGCCAGGTGCGCGCGCAGCTGCGCGAGCAGGGCCTGCTGCCGGTCAACGTCTCCGAGGTGGTCGACAACAAGCCGGCGCGGTTCGGGACGTTCTCGCTGCGGCGCGGGGTCAGCGCCACCGACCTCGCCCTGCTCACCCGCCAGCTGGCGACCCTGGTGCGCTCCGGCCTGCCGCTCGAGGAAGCGCTCGCGGCGGTCTCGCAGCAGAGTGAAAAGCCGCGCGTGCAGAGCATCGTCGCCGGCGTTCGCTCCCGCGTGATCGAGGGCCGCACGCTGGCCGAGGGGCTGGGCGCCTTCCCGGCGGTGTTTCCGGAGATCTACCGGGCCACGGTGTCGGCGGGCGAGCAGTCCGGGCACCTGGACGCGGTGCTCGAACGGCTGGCCGACTACACCGAGAATCGCCAGGTGCTGCAGCAGCGCATCAGCAACGCCATGATCTACCCGATCCTGCTGACGGTGGTCTGCGTCGGCATCGTGTCGCTGCTGCTCGGCTACGTGGTGCCCGAAGGTGGTCCGCGTGTTCGAGGCCGGCAATCGCGAGCTGCCGATCCTCACTCGCATCCTGATCGCCATGTCGGACTTCATCCGCAGCTGGTGGTGGCTGCTGATCCTTGGCACGGTCGCCGTCGTCTACGGCTTCCGCCAGTGGATCCGCAATCCGGAGGCCCGTCGCCGTTTCGATCGCTTCCGCCTCAGGCTGCCGCTGGTCGGCCGGGTCACGCGCGGCAACAACGCGGCGCGGTTTTCGCGCACGTTCGCCATCCTGACGGCCAGCGCGGTGCCGGTACTCGAGGCGCTGCGGATCTCCGGCGAGGTGGTCACCAATCTGCCGATGCGCGATGCCGTGCGCAACGCGGCGGTCAAGGTCCGTGAGGGCGCGCCGATTGCCCGCTCGCTCGGTGCCAGCAAGCTGTTCCCCCCCATGCTCATCCATCTGGTGGCGAGCGGCGAGACCAGTGGCGCGCTGGAGCAGATGCTGGAGCGAGCCGCCGACAACCAGGAGCGCGAGCTCGACGGATTGGTCAATACGGCGGTCGGCATCCTCGGTCCCGTCATGATCCTGGTGATGGGCGGAATCGTCTTCGTCATCGTGCTCGCCCTGCTGCTGCCTATCTTCGAGCTGAACCAGCTGGTCCGCTGAGCCCGGCCGGCGAGCGGACGGCACAGGCAGCGTGACTGACCCCCTTGCGGTGGAGCGCGTCGCATCTTATAAGGGCGCCGCAGGCGTCGTGGCCTGTGGGATGCGATGAGTCGTTGCTTGCGCGCAGGATGGGTGCATGAGCGAGAAGCCTGAAGAGGCGTTCGACGACGAGGAAGACGACGATGTCGCCGACGGCGATACCGGTCTCGACCTCGACGACATCATCCGGGATCTCGAAGGTGGCAAGCGCCGGCGGAATGCCAAGCCGTCGGGTGAGCCCGCCTGGCGCAAGCTCGAGCGATTCCTCGAGGATCGCCGCACCTCGGAGCTGCTGTCGGACTTCGATGACTACGAAATCGGGGATGAGGCGGATGAACGCCCGGCACGCGCCGCCACGCAGCGCAAGGGGCGGAAGAAAAGGTGATCGGTGATCACTAGCCGCTACTCCGCCCTCCGCTATCTGAAATTCCTCGCCCTGGCCTGCAATTCGCCGAGCAGCGCCGAACGGTCCTCCAGGCGCTTGACGATGACGTGCAGCACGTCACCCTCGCGCTGCACCGTCCCGGTGACACCCAGCAACCGCGACCCAAGCAGCACGCGCCGCTGCCGCTCCGCCACCGCTTTCCAGACAATCAGGTTGACGTGCCCGCTCTCGTCCTCGAGCGTCACAAAAGTGACACCCGCGGCGCTGCCGGGCCGCTGCCGGCTGAGCACGATGCCGCCGGTGCGGACGCGCTCCCCGCTCGCGCAGTCCCACAGGCTCGCGGCAGTGCGCCAGCCCGCCGACTCCAGCCGCGGCCGCAGCAGCGCCAGCGGATGACGGCCGAGGGTCAGCCCGACGGCCCGGTAGTCCGCAACGACGTCCTCGCCTTCGGTCGGCGCGCGCAGCAGTGGCAGTCCCTCGGCGATGCGCAACTGCGGCAGCAGCGGCAGCGGTGGCTCGACGCCACTGACCTGCCAGGCCGCGCGATGGCGATGCCCGGCCAGACCGGCCAGCGCGCCGGCGGCGGCAAGCGCGTCGAGATCGCCGCGCTCCAGCCCGGCCCGCTCCGCCAGCGCCTGCACCGATTCGTAGCCTGCCGCGGGCCGGGCATCCACCACGCGCCGGGCCCCCGCCGCCGACAGGCCGCGCACCAGGCCGAGACCGAGCCTGAGCGCGGGTTCGCCGCCCTGCCCGGCCTCGAGCGTCGAGTCCGTCTGGCTGACCGCGACATCCACCGGGCGCACTTCGACGTCGTGGGCCCGCGCGTCGCGCACCAGCTGTGCCGGGGCGTAGAAGCCCATCGGCTGGCTGTTGAGCAGCGCGCAGCAGAACGCCGCCGGCTCGTGGCGCTTGAGCCAGGCGGAGACGTATACCAGCAAGGCGAAACTCGCCGCGTGGGATTCCGGGAAACCATACTCGCCGAAACCCAGGATCTGCTGGAACACCTGCCGCGCGAAGCCTTCGTCGTAGCCGCGCGCACGCATGCCGTCGACGAGGCGCTGTTCGAACGGACCGAGCGACCCCTTGCGTCGCCACGCCGCCATCGCCCGCCTGAGGCGATCCGCCTCGCCGGGTGTGAAGCCGGCGGCCGCGACGGCCAGCTGCATCACCTGCTCCTGGAAAATCGGGACGCCGAGCGTGCGCTCCAGGACCCGCTGCACGTCCGGCCCGGGATAGTCGACCGCCTCGGCGCCCGCACGACGGCGCAGGTAGGGATGCACCATCTGCCCCTGGATGGGACCCGGTCGCACGATGGCCACCTCGATGACGAGGTCGTAGTAGTTGCGCGGCTTGAGTCGCGGCAGCATGGCCATCTGCGCGCGCGACTCGATCTGGAACACGCCGACCGTGTCGGCGCGGCAGATCATGTCGTAGACCTCCGGGTCCTCGGGCGGGATGTCGGCCATGGTGAGCGACGTGCGGCGAAAGCCGCTCACCAGCGCGAGCGCGCGGCGGATGGCCGCCAGCATGCCGAGCCCGAGCACGTCCACCTTGAGCAGGCCGAGCTCGTCCAGGTCGTCCTTGTCCCACTGAATGACCGTCCGCTCCGGCATGGCCGCGTTCTCGATGGGCACCAGCTCGGCGAGCGGACCGCGTGAAATCACGAAACCGCCCGGGTGCTGGGACAGGTGCCGCGGAAAACCCATCAGCTCGCGCGTCAGGCCGAGCAGCCGCACCATCAGCGGATTGCCGGGATCGAACCCCGCCTCCCGGACCCGCGCGACGTCGATCTCCTTGCCGTCCCACCACTGCAGGGTCCGCGCCAGCCGGTCCACCTGCAGCGGGTCGAGCCCGAGTGCCTTGCCCACGTCGCGAATCGCGCTGCGCGGCCGGTAGCTGATCACCACCGCGGTAAGCGCCGCCCGCTCGCGCCCATACCTGGCGTACAGGTACTGGATCACTTCCTCGCGCCGCTCGTGCTCGAAGTCGACGTCGATGTCCGGCGGCTCGTTGCGCTCGCGGGAAATGAAGCGCTCGAACAGCAGCGACATGCGCGAGGGGTCGACCTCGGTGACCCCCAGCGCGTAGCACACCGCGGAGTTGGCCGCCGAGCCGCGGCCCTGGCAGAGAATGCCGCGGCCGCGCGCGAAGGCGACGAGGTCGTGCACCGTGAGGAAATACGGCTCGTAGCCGAGCTCCGTGATCAGCGCGAGTTCACGCTCGATCAGCTCGCGGACCGGACCCGGCACACCGTCGGGCCAGCGTCGCGCCATGCCCTGTTCGGTGAGGCGGCGCAGGTGGGCAGCGGGCGTCACGCCGGCCGGCACGATCTCCTCGGGATACTCGTAGCGCAGCTCGTCGAGCGAAAACGTGCAGCGTTCGGCGATCTCCACGGAGGCGTCGACGTACTCGCGTGGAAAGCTGCGACGGATCGTCGAGACCGCCCGCAGGTGGCGCTCGCCATTGGGCTTCAGCGCATAGCCCGCGCTGGCGAGTGGCACGCCAAGGCGGATGGCGGTCAGCGTGTCCTGCAGGGCGCGGCGCCGGCGCAGGTGCATGTGCACGTCGCCGCAGGCCACGGCGGGCAGTCCCAGGCGCGCCGCCAGGGCCGTCATGCCGGCAAGGTGCCGCGAGTCGGTGCCGTCGCTCGCCAGCTCCAGCGCCAGCCACAGGCGCCGGTCGAAGACTTCCTTGAGCCAGGCGCCCGCCGCGGCGTCCGGATGGCGGCCGGGCAGCCACAACGCCAGGCAATCCGGCAGGCCGGACTCCAGGGCAGAACGCGCGAGCGCGTAGCTGCCCTTGGCCGCCGCGCGCCGGCCGCGCGTGATCAGCTGGCACAGCGCGCCATAGCCGCGGCGCGTGGTGGCCAGGCAGACGATACGCGTACCGTCCTCGAGCGCGATCTCGCTGCCGACGATCAGCCTGAAGCCGCGCTCGCGCGCGGCGACATGGGCGCGCACCACCCCGGCGATCGAGCACTCGTCGGTGAGGGCGAGCGCGGTATAGCCGAGTTCATGCGCACGAGCGACGAGTTCCTCCGGGCTCGAAGCGCCGCGCAGGAAGGTGAAATGACTCAGGCAGTGCAGCTCGGCATAGGCCATCAGCCGAACACGCCATGCAGCCACCAGCCGCCGCCGCCACGCTCGCGATACAGCCACAGCCGCACGCCCTGCCGGTTCTCCGCGACGAAGTAGTCGCGCCGCGCGTCGCGGCCATCCCACCAGCCGCTCTCGATCCGCTCCGGGCCGCTCAGCAGAGCGAGCGGACCGCCATGACACGGCGCGCCGTCCTGCTCCTCGAGACGCTGCGGCTCGGTGAGCATCCACAAGGGTCGCGGCGCGGCGGGCGCATCGGCCTCGGCGGAGACAGGGGCTCGCTGACGCGCCCGGTCAACCCGCGGCTTGCCCGCAGGCGCCGCCAGCGCCGGCTCGGCGATGCGCCAGGCGGCCTCCGGGCGGTGCTCCGGCACCAGACAGACGCTGAACACGGCGTCGGCGCCGAATCGCGCGCGCAGCCGCTCGAGCAGCCGTGCCGCCATCTCGGGGTCGGCGTTGCCCGCGGCCTGCCCGAGCAGCGAGCCGCTTTGCGCATCGAGCGGCAGGACCACCCCGGACCTCAGGCGCACGCTGGTCACGGGCTGCGGCAGCGGCAAGCGGGCGAGCCGCTCGTCGAGCAGCGTTGCAAGATGCCGTGCATCGCCGCTCGGCCGGGCCAGTCCCAGCCGGAAACGGGTCGCCGGCTGGTTGCGATGCGCGAGTGCCACCATGACGTGGCGCACGCCGGCCGCGCGCGCGCGCAGAAAGGATTCCAGCGACGCCAGCAGACGCTCGAGCGCCAGCCCGATCAGGCGCGTCGAGCCGCTTTCGGCAGGCAGTTCGAGACGTTCATCGAAGCGCTCGGGCACGACGGTGCGGCGGCGTGGCGCGGGACGGCGCCCGAAGCCCTCGTCGAGCTCATCGAGCAGCGCCGCACCGAAGCGCCGCGCAAAACCGTCGCGCGGCAGGCGCACGAGGTCGGCCACGGTGCGCACGCCCATGGTCACCAGCCCGCGGGTCACCGCATCGGGCCAGCGCAGGCAGGACAGCGGCAGGCGCGAGGCCAGCGCGGGCAGGCGGCCCGTTGCCTCGATGCAGGCTCCCGGCTCGGCCCGCACGAACCACAGCGCGGCACGCGGTGTCGGCGCGAGCGCCGCCGTCGCCTCGATGCCGAAGCCCTGCAGTTCGGCGAGGGCGCGGCGACACAACGCCTCGGCACCGCCGAACAGTCCCAGGCTGCCGCGCACCTCGGCCAGCAGCGCATCCGGAGGTTCGATGCTCACCAGCGGCGTGAACTGCAGGCCCCAGCGCGCCAGCCGCTCGAGCAAGGCCTGTTCGGCCAGCGGGCGGCGCTCGTGCAGTTCGAGGTCCGGCGCCAGGGCGAGCGCGGCATTGAGCCCGAGGCCAGGCGCAACACCGCGCCGGGCCGCCATGGCGCCGCATGCCACGACCTGCTGCGCGGCGCCGCTGCCCTCGATGACACAGGCCAGTCCCCGCGCATGCGTCGCGCGCTCCGTCTGCGAGTCGCCGAGCGCCACGAGCGGCAACTGCGGCAGGTGCAGGCCGAGCCACAGTTCACGGGACGGGTGATCCGCTGCGGAGGGCGCCGCAGGACGCGCGACATCGAGACCTGGGCGCGCGGGCGCCGGCGCTGCCGCGGTCGCGGATGCCTCGAACAGGTCGCCGGTGTGGGGTTGGGAGGGCATGGTGGATAGCGGATAGGGGATAGCGGATAGCGATTGGTGATTGGCAAGAGGGTCGAGGTCGCACCAGGCGCTTTACCGATCACTGATCACCAGTCACCACTCACCATGCACCCTCCCCATGACTCCCTCCACGCGTCCCGGCATCCCGCCCTGGCATTTCAGGATGTTCACATCGAGGCCGCTGCCGCTGGGTTCGAGCAGCAGCCGGACCGTTGCCGGCGAGGGCTCAGCGGCATGCCGGGCGGGCCTGAACAGCACGCCGAAGCTGCCGCCCTCTTCCGCCGCGAGCTTCAGGCGCCGCAGCGAGTTGCCGTCCGCCGTATCCACCCAGCCCAGCGCCGCCGCACAGGCGCGCGAGCGCAGCGCCTGCTCCATCGCCCACAGTGCCGAGGGCGCGGTCCCCGCAGGGGACTGGCCCCGCAGGGGGCTGTCCCCGCCCTGCCGCCCTCGCGGCTTCACCACCAGCATGCGGCCCGGATCGAGCCCGGCGCGGGCCAGTGCCGGGGCGTAAGGCATGTGCGGCGGGCCGAGCCAGGCAATCCAGCGTTTTCCGGTGGACACCTGCGCATCCAGTGCACACAGGGCCGGCAGAACGAGGTGCAGTTCACCCACGCCATAGGCGGGCACCAGCAACTCGATCAGGGTATCCAGCGGCCAGCCACCGCCAGGCAGGTGCGCGTCGAGGCGACGGAAACCGCTGGGCACCACCCGGCGCTCGACGCCCGCGGCGTCGGCGCGCCATACCGCGGGGTGGCGCAACAGCGCGTCGAGCCGCGCGGAATTCATGGCACTGGGCCCGCCTGCGCCTACTGCAGCGTATCGACCGTCTTGCCGCGACGGAGCACGCCCACCACGACACCTTCGATGACCAGCGACTGCTCGCGCAGGTCGACACGGATCGGCTCGAAGTCGGCGTTCTCGGGCAGCAGCCAGACCACCGTGCCCTCCTGGCGATAGCGCTTCACCGTGACCTCGTCATCGAGCCGCGCAACCACGATCTGGCGGTTGCGCACGTCGGGCGAGCGATGCACCGCGACCAGGTCACCGTCCATGATGCCGATGTTGCGCATGCTCATGCCGCTGACGCGCAGCAGGTAGTGCGCCTTGGGCGTGAACAGGCCGGGATCGATCTGGTAGCGGGCCTCCACGTGTTCCTCGGCCAGGATCGGGCGGCCGGCGGCGACACGCCCGATGAGCGGCAGGCCAAGTTGTTCGCGCAGCACGTCCTTGAGCACGATGCCGCGCGAGGCGCCGGGCTTGAGCTCGATGGCGCCCTTGCGGGCCAGCGCGCGCAGATGTTCCTCGGCTGCATTGGCCGAGCGAAAACCGAGTGCGCTGGCGATTTCGGCGCGCGTCGGCGGCAGGCCGTTTTCGGTGATGCACTGCTCGATGAACTTGAGGATCTGGCGCTGGCGCGGAGTGAGGTCCGACATGGCACACCTGTATGGATGAACAGCTACTGGTTGTTTATACAGCCTTGCGCCAGCGGAAGGCAAGAGCCCCCAGGGGACATTCTCTATTTCCTGACTACCCCACGATTTCACCCCTCTCGAACGGCCGATCCGAAATAGAGAATGTCACCATTTCGGAAATAGAGAATGTCCCCATTTCCCGCATAATCGCGCCGCCATGCCCCGCTCCTCCTCCCCCGACGTCCTGATCATCGGCGCCGGACACAACGGCCTCACCTGCGCCTGTTACCTGGCCCGCGCCGGCCTGCGGGTGACGGTGCTGGAGCGCCGCCACGTCGTCGGCGGTGCCGCCGTCACCGAGGAGTTCCATCCGGGCTTTCGCAACTCGCTGGCGAGCTACACCGTCAGCCTGCTGAACCCGGCGGTGATCCGCGACCTGCGCCTGGCCGAGCACGGCCTGCGGATCCTCGAACGGCCGATGCTGAATTTCGCGCCCCAGCCCGACGGCACTTACCTGTGCGTCGGCAATACCCTCGCGGAGACGCGCCAGTCCGTGGCCCGCTTCTCCACGACCGATGCGGAGCGCCTGCCGGCCTATGCCGCCATGCTCGAACGCGCCGCCAGCGTGCTGCGCGAGCTCGTGGATCGCACGCCGCCCAACGTCGGTGGCGGGCTCGCCGAACTGCCCAAGCTGCTCAGCCTGTCGCGGACCTGGCTCGCCATGGATCTGCCCGCGCAGCGCGACGTTTACGAGCTCATGACCAAGAGCGCCGGCGAACTGCTCGACGCCTGGTTCGAGTCGGACGCGCTCAAGGGCGTCTACGGCTTCGATTCCGTGGTGGGCAACTACGCGAGCCCCTACACCCCCGGCAGTGCGTACGTGCTGCTGCACCACGCGTTCGGCGAGGTCAACGGCCGCCGGGGCGTCTGGGGCCACGCCGTGGGCGGCATGGGCGCCATCACGCAGGCCATGGCGGCCGAGGCCACGCGCCTTGGCGTGGTGATCGAGCGTGAAGCCGAGGTCCGCCGGGTGCTGGTGGAACGCGGTCGCGCGGTCGGCGTCGCGCTGGATGACGGACGCCAGCTGCACGCGCGCGCCGTCGCGGCCTCGGTGAACCCGCGCCTGCTGTACCTCTCGCTCATCGACCCCGCCGATCTCGACGGCGACTTTCGCGAGCGCATCCGCCGCTGGCGCGTGGGATCGGCGAGCTTCCGGATGAATGTCGCGCTGACCGAACTGCCGCGCTTCGCATGCCTGCCCGAGCCCGGCGCGCACCTGGGCGCGGGCATCCTGATCGCGCCGTCACTCGGCTATCTCGAGCAGGCCTACCTCGACGCTCGCAACGACGGCTGGTCACGCGAGCCGGTGATCGAGATGCTGATCCCCAGCACGCTGGACGACTCGCTCGCCCCGCCGGGCGCGCACGTGGCCAGCCTGTTCTGCCAGCACTTCGCGCCGACGCTTCCCGGCGGGCGCGACTGGAGCGAGCACGAGGATGCCGCCGCGGACCTGATCCTCGACACGATCAATCGCTACGCTCCCAACTTCCGCGCGAGCGTCATCGGGCGCTCGGCGCTCTCGCCGCAAGGACTGGAGCGCGTGCTCGGGCTGACGGGCGGCGACATCTTCCACGGCGCGCTCGGGCTGGACCAGCTGTTCATGGCCCGTCCCGTGCTCGGCCACGCCGACTATCGCGGTCCCTTGGAAGGGTTGTACATGTGCGGGGCCGGCACGCACCCCGGCGGGGGCGTCAGCGGCTCGCCGGGACGCAATGCGGCGCGCGAGCTGCTGCGTGACCTGGGCAAGCGCCGCCGATGAGCCACCGTCGCAGCTTGGCGACAACGATCATGCTTTCGCCTACCGGCGCGTTAAGTTATAATTCCGATGCTGACCGGTCACCGAATAGGAACCTCGGGGCCGGCATGTCCGCACTAGCGGGTTGTCACGTTCCATTTGGCTCCAAAAGGGGAATAATCCTATGTCGAAGATTCTGAAGGTGGGCGTTGCCGCCGCTATCGTTGCGCTGGCTGCCGGTTGCACCGACCTCAAGCCGCTGCAGGCCGAAGTCGATTCGCTGAAGTCCCAGGTTGCCGCCATGAAGGGCGATACGGACGCCGCCAAGGCCGCTGCCGACGGCGCGAGCCGCACCGCTTCCTCGGCCGCGCAGACCGCGACGGCTGCCCAGAACACGGCCAACCAGGCTCTGTCGGCGGCGCAGGCCAGCCAGCAGTGCTGCGATGCGACCAACGAGAAGATCGATCGCATGTTCAAGAAGTCGATGTCGAAGTAATCGACCGGCTTTCGGACCGGTCTTCGGGCCGGTCAAGAAACCCCGCGATGGGCAACCCTCGCGGGGTTTTTCTTTGGGCGGGCGGAGAGCGCGAGCGGTGACCAGTGATCGGTGATGAGTGATCGGTAATCAGTAAGGGGCGGTCGCGGCGAAGGTCTGCGGATCCGCCGAGACCATGACCGGCACGCCGCGCGCCTCGGCGAACGCGCGCTGCACGCGGGTCCAGTCGACCGGAACCAGCCGGTCCCGGGTCGCCTCCACGACGAGCTTCGACAGGTCGGTCAGGGTCGGGGGAACGACGTTGTCCTCCTGCAGGGCGGGATGCACCTCGACCCACAGCTGTCCGTCCTGCCAGCCGAGCTTGAACGGCTGGTTGACGATGTTGACCGCCTCGTTGAGCGGCACCAGGCCGAACAGCTCCTCGATGTCCTCCGGATAGAGCCGCATGCAGCCGTGCGTCACCTGCATGCCGACCCCGGCCGGCCGGTTGGTGCCGTGGATGAGGTAGGCACCGCCGGGAATGCCAAGTCGCATGGCGTACTGGCCGAGCGGGTTGTCCGGCCCGGGCGGAACACGCGCCGGCAGAATCTCGCCGCGGCGGGCGTGCTCCTCGCGCACCGACTGCGGCGGGTGCCAGGCCGGATCCTTGACCTTGGAGACGATGCGCGTGCTGCCGAGCGGCGTGTGCCAGTCCATCTTGCCGATGCTGACCGGGTAGCTGTACACCACCGGCGAGTCGCCCGCGCGGGTCGCGGGGTAGTAGTAGAGCCGATGCTCCGGCAGGTTGATCACGACACCCGTGCGTTGCGCCATGGGCAGCACGCGCTGCTTGGGCAGGTACACCGTGGTGCCGGCGCCCGGCAGCCAGGGGTCCACGCCCGGGTTCGCATTCAGGATCTCTTCGTAGCCGAGGCCGTGGGTCCGCGCGAGGTCAATGAACGTGTCGCGGTGGCGCGCCTCGGTGTGTGTGGGCTCGCCGATGAGGTCGTTGCCGGCGGGCGGCAACGGAAAGCTCTCGGCCAGCGCCAGCCCGGCCGTCAGGCATCCCGCACACACGCCAGCGATCCAGCTCAGCCTCACTCGACTCTCCCGGTCCGGACACACCAACGATTGACCGCCGGCTCCCTGCCGGGTTCCCTCAGAAGCGCACCAGCGCCGAACCCCAGGTGAAGCCACCGCCAAAGGTCTCCATCAACAGCAGCTGGCCACGCCGGATGCGCCCATCACGCACCGCCGTATCCAGCGCCAGCGGAATCGAGGCCGCCGAGGTGTTGCCATGCTCCTGCACGGTGACGATGACCTTGTCCATCGACAGCCCGAGCTTGTCGGCCGCCGACTGGATGATGCGCAAGTTGGCCTGGTGCGGGACCAGCCAGTCGATGTCGCTGCGCTCGATGCCGTTCTTCGCCAGCGTTTCGTCGACCAGCCGTGACAGCGTCCGCACCGCAACCTTGAAGACGTCGTTGCCGCGCATGGTGATGCCCTCCGGGGCGCCGGCACGCAGCTTGTCGAATCCCGACGACACGCCATACGGAAAGTACAGCAGGTCCTTGTAGCGGCCGTCCGAGTGCAGGTGGGTCGCGATCACACCGGGTTCCGGTGACGGCGTCAGCACCACCGCGCCGGCACCATCGCCGAACAGCACGCAGGTGCCGCGATCGGTCCAGTCGACGATGCGGCTCAGGCACTCCACCCCGACCACCAGCGCGCACTTGGCCTCGCCGAGCCGCACATACTTGTCGGCCACGGACAGCGCGTAGATGAAGCCGCTGCAGGCGGTCTCCAGCGCGAAGGCCGGGCAACCGTGAATGCCGAGCCGCTCCTGCAGCAGGGTGCCGGTGTTGGGAAAGACGAGATCGGGCGTGGTGGTGCCGACGACGAGGAAGTCGACGTCGGCGGGCGTGAGTCCGGCGCTGCGCAGCGCCCGCCGGGCGGCGTGCTCCGCGAGGACCGAGCTGGTTTCGTCATCGGCTGCGATGTGCCGCCGCTCGATACCCGTGCGACTGCGGATCCACTCGTCCGAGGTCTCGACCATCTTCTCGAGATCGGCGTTGGTCAACACCTTCTCGGGCAGATAGCTGCCAGTACCGGCGATGCGTGAGTAGTTCATGACGCCAGCCCTCCTGCGACCTGCGCGAGCGCGGCGCCGCCTAGGTGGCCTGCAACGAAAACGGCCGGCGCCACGGCGTGACGATACACGTCACGGCGCGTGCCGGCACGCCGCAGCCGACCGTTCGGGCCCGCCCGCCGCGCGGACGGCGCACCCGGTCAGTCCTGCGCCTCGTCGCTCGGGGTCTGGATGACCTTCTTGCCACGGTAGTAGCCGTCGCGGCTGACGCGGTGGCGCGCATGCGTCTCGCCGGTGGTCGGGTCCTTGGACAAGGCCGGCGCGCTGAGCGCGGCGTGGGCGCGCTGCATGCCGCGCTTGGAAGGTGTCTTGCGGCTTTTCTGAACGGGCATTTCGATATCTCCGGTCTAGTTCTTTATCAAGTCGCGCAACGCCTCGAAAGGCCGCTGCGTGTCGGGTTTGTCCTGCTCATCGTCGCGGGGCTCGCCCTCGTAGGCGCCCGATCGCGCGCAGGCGCTGTCTTCGGGGTGCCGCGCCACGATCGGCAGCGACAACAGCAATTCATCCTCCACCAGTTCCTGCAGGTCGATCACGCCTTCCGGCGCGGTCACCGCCTCGTACTGGTCCGGCACGGCGCCAGAACGCTCGTCGTTCTCCACGAACACGACCCGCGTGCGGGCCGACACCGGCTCGCCGTACGGCTCGAGACAACGCTGACACCGCAGTGGCACCACCGCGGACAGCTCGATCTCGCCACCCGGCAGATTCGTCTCCACCTGGAAGAAGCGTATCCGTGCTACGACCTCGCCCGCGTCGCCCGCCAGCATCTCGGCCAGCCGCGGCAACGACTTCAGTGGATAACGCCGCTCGATTCGCGCCTCGTTGGCGGCGAGCGTCCTGGGCTCCACTCGGTCCGTCGTGGGTCGCGGCATGGGCGCGGTATCATAGGGGCGCGGCCGGCCGCTGTCAAAAGCCCGGATCGCGCAAATCCTTGTTTTTCAAGTCTCATCCGCATGTCACCCGACCTGGTCCTGGCTTCCACCTCGCGCTACCGGGCGGACCTGCTGGGCCGCCTGGGTGTGCCGTTCGCCACGGCGGCCCCGGACGTCGACGAGACCGCCCGCGCCGGCGAGCCGCCCGGCGGTCTCGCCACCCGCCTCGCCCGCCTCAAGGCCGAGACGGTCGCGCAGCGGTTTCCCGGCTCCAGGATCATCGGTTCGGACCAGGTTGCCGTGCTCGACGGCCGGGCGATCGGCAAGCCCCTGACCGTTGAGCGCTGCATCGAGCAATTGCTGGCCGCCAGCGGCCGGAGCGTGACGTTCCTGACCGCGGTCTGCCTGCTCGATGGCGCCACCGGCCGCGCGTTCGAGCATACCGACACGACCCGCGTCGTGTTCCGCCCGCTCGGCCGCGCGGAAGTCACCCGCTATGTCGACATCGAGCGACCGCTCGACTGCGCCGGCGGCTTCAAGTGCGAGGGGCTCGGGATCGCGCTGTTCGAGCGGATCGAAAGCACCGACCCGACGGCACTGATCGGTCTGCCGCTCATCTGGCTGGCCGGCGCGTTGCGACAGTCGGGGCTGGATCCTCTGACGCGTCCGTGACTCGCCCAGCGCGGGGGAGTCGGCAATTCCCAGCGGTGATGGACTGACCTCAGCCCCATGCGGTAGCTTTCGCTCTGGCGCTGGGCACAGGGACGTTGGCGCGTTACCAAGCATGCTTCGACTCGCTACCAGCCTCCTGCTGCTCTGGGCGGCGAGTTCCCTGGCGGACTCGCCGCCAAGAATTCCCGTGAGCGCGCTGTTCTCGAATCCATCACTGATGGAGCCGCGCCTCTCGCCTGATGGTCGGACCCTGGCCCTGCTGCGGTCGCAGGGCGACCTGCAGCTGTTGATGGCGCTGCCGCTGGGTGGCGGTCAACCGGTGCCGCTGGCCAGGTTCGACGACCCGCAGATGCGCATCTCGTGGGTCGCGTGGGCCAACAACGAACGGCTGTTGGTGAGCGGCGAGACTCGCAACCGCGCCGCCGTCGGCGTGCGCGCCCGTGCAACCCGGCTGTTCGGCATCGATCGCGACGGCGGGAACCGGAGCTGGCTCGGCAGGAAATGGCCCGAGTACGGTCCGCTGAAGCTGCAGGCGACTTTCCAGGACCGCGTCATTCACTGGTTGCCCGCCGACGCTGACAACGTGCTGGTTGAGTACTGGCCGCCCTATGACGAAACGCCCGGCGTGATGCGCATGGACGTGAACTCTGGCCGACTGGTCCCGGTCCAGCCCAGGTCTGGCGACATTCGCTCCTGGCATGCGGACCGCGCCGGTGTGGTCCGCGCGGGAGAAGGCTACGCAGGCGGCCTCTATCAGCTATGGGCCAGGCGCGACGGCCGCTCCGATTTCGCCAAAGTGCTCGAGTATGAGGTTTTCGCCGACGACGGCCCGGTCTTCGCAGACTTCCACGATGATCCCGGCAAGATCCATGTGCTGCGCGTGCAGGACGGCCGCCGCGCATTGTTCGAATACGATATTGATTCCCGGCAGCTGGGCGCGCTTGCCTTCGCGCATCCGGAAGTCGATGTCGACGCCGTCGCGTGGAGTCCGGGGCGGGACCCCAGGCCGGTCGGCGTGCGCTACATCGTCGATTTCCCCGAGATCGGATTTTTCGCCGATACCGACAGAGCGGAGCATCAATGGCTTCGCGAGCGGATCGGACGCGAGATCGGCGGCTCGTTCGCCCTGGATGTGGTCAGCGCCTCCGATGACGGCGTGCAGCAGGTGATCGAGGCGGCCTCCGACATCCAGCCCCCGGTCTACTACTTCTACGACCGAACGACGAAACGGCTGCAGCAGCTCTTCTCGACCCGGCCCGAGCTTGATACTCGCCAGCTCGCCCGGACCCTGCGCGTGACCTACACGGCGCGGGACGGCATGAAGATCCCGGCTTACCTGACGCGTCCCGTCGGTGCGATGGCAGGACCGCTCCCGATGGTTGCATTGATCCACGGCGGCCCATGGTCGAGGGACTGGATCAAGTGGGACCCGGAGGTGCAGCTGCTGGCCAATCGTGGCTTCGCAGTCCTGCAGATGAATTTCCGGGGTTCCACTGGCCTCGGCGCCGAACACCTCCGTGCCGGTTACCGCGAATGGGGCCAGAAGATACAGGACGACATCAGCGACGGCGTGCGTTGGGCCATCGCCGAAGGCATCGCGGACCCCGAGCGGATCGCCATCGCAGGCTCGAGCTTCGGCGGCTACGCCGCGCTGGTCGGGCTGGTGAAGACACCGGAGCTATACCGTGCGGGCGTGGCTTATGCGCCGGTGACCGATATCGAACTGCTCCTCACTGACGACAAGTGGTACGACTGGGGTCATGACTGGCATGAGCAGATGATCGGAGGCGGTGCAGACGACCGGGAACGCCTTCGCGCGAGCTCCCCGCTGCGGCGAGTCGGGGAGATCCGCGCGCCGGTACTGCTGGGCCATGGAACCGATGACCAGAGAATTCACGTGCGGCAATCGCAGAGAATGACTGCAGCGCTGCGCAGTGCCGGGAAGGAGGTCGAGTATCTCGAGTTCCCGGATGAAGTCCATGGACTGCTGCTGGAGAAGTCCCGCGTGCAGTGGTTCGAGCGAGTCAGCGAATTCCTGGAACGAGTCCTCGCGCCAGCACCTGCCGGCACCGGCGCAACGACTGGCTCACCGGCCGACGGGGCCAGCGGATCCTCCGGGGCCGCTCAGCCGGACTGACCGACGGCGCCTCCCTTCAACCGCTCCACCACCGCCCGCAGCTCCGCCGGCAGCGGCGCGCTCAGCCGGCACTTCACGCCGGTATCCGGCCAGGTGAACGCCAGCGAGCGGGCGTGCAGGAACATGCGGTGCAGGCCGAGCGCCTGCATCTCGGCGTTGAAGTCCTTGTCACCGTATTTCTCGTCGCCGGCGACCGGATGGCCGGCGTAGGCGGCGTGCACCCGGATCTGGTGGGTGCGCCCCGTGTGGATCTCGACGTCCATCAGCGTAGCGCGGCGCCCGAAGCTGTCGAGCGGCGTGAAGGTGCTCGCCGCGTCCTTGCCCTCCACGTGCACCTTGACCACGCGCTCACCGCCCTGGCGGAGGTTGGTCTTGAGTGGCGCGTCGATGCGTTTCTTGCCAAGCCCCCATTTGCCCCGCACCAGGGCCTGGTAGACCTTGCTCACTTCGCCGTCGCGCAGCAGCCCGTGCAGCAGGCGCAGCGAGCCGCGATCCTTGGCAATGACCAGCACGCCGCTGGTGTCGCGATCGAGCCGATGGGCGAGTTCGAGCTCGGCCTCGGGCCGCTCGGCGCGCAGCGCCTCGATGGCGCCGAAGGCCAGTCCCGAGCCGCCGTGCACGGCGAGGCCGGACGGCTTGTCGAGCACCACGATCCGCGGGTCCTCGTGGATCACCGCCGCGCGCACCTCGGCGAGCAGGGCATCCGGCACCCGGCGGGGTCCCTCCCCGGCCGCCACGCGCACCGGCGGCAGCCTGACCTCGTCGCCCTCGGCCAGCCGCTGCTCCGGCCGGGCCCGCTTGCCATTGATGCGCACCTCGCCGCGGCGCAGCAATCGGTACACATGGCTGCGCGGCACGCCCTTCAACTCCCGCAGCAGGAAGTTGTCGATCCGCTGGCCGGCTTCCCCGCCGCTGACCGACACGTGTCTGACGGACGGAGCACTTTCTCTGCCCTGGACCATCTAGTTTTCCTAAGGTATTGATTTCTCGGACGGTAGACTGTTAATGTTGCCGCCCGTCAGGTGGGCTCGACGTGGCCGCACACGGTGCGGCGCAGCCACCTGCCACTGAGCGGCCCCCCGTGAGCACACCCTGCCTGAACCGGCAGTCGTCCAGTCCGGGAAGGCGCCGCATGTTAGTTGGTCCTGGTCATCCAGGCCATCGCTCGGCCGAAAGCTTGGACGCGTGCCCCCAGGAGGGCGCGGTCCGCGGAACCACTCGAGAATCCCAGGCATGTACCCCGCAACGAGGCACGAGGTAAAGGTTGGGCCAGTCGCCGCAGGGCGATTCCCCCGAGCCATCCCCTCGGGCGCGGAGCAGCCAGTGACCGACAGACTCCGCGTCCGGATTCCCCCACGCAATTCAGGCTTGCCGGCCCCTCTCAGCTCGGAAGGGGCAAATGAAGAGAATGCTCATCAACGCAACTCAACAGGAAGAGTTGCGCGTCGCGCTCGTTGACGGCCAGAAGCTCTACGACCTATCGATCGAGATTCCGTCACGGGAACAGAAGAAAGCCAACGTCTACAAGGCGCGCATCACGCGCGTCGAGCCGAGCCTCGAAGCGGCTTTCGTCGACTACGGATCTGAACGCCAGGGCTTCCTCCCGCTGAAGGAGGTCGCGCGCGAGTATTTCCGTTTCCAGCCCGCGCCGGGCGCCCGCTACAACATCAAGGACGTGCTCCAGGAAGGCCAGGAGCTGATCGTCCAGGTCGAGAAGGAAGAGCGCGGCAACAAGGGCGCGGCGCTCACCACGTTCATCAGTCTCGCCGGCCGCTTCCTGGTGTTGATGCCCAACAATCCGCGCGCCGGCGGCGTATCGCGCCGCATCGAGGGCGAGGATCGCGACGCCACGCGCGACGCGCTCGAGAAGCTGGTCATTCCCGACGGCATGGGCAGCATCGTGCGTACCGCAGGTGTGGGCCGCTCGCCCGAGGAACTGCAGTGGGACCTCGATAACCTGCGTGCCAACTGGGACGCGATCATCGACGCGGCCGGCCGGCGCAGCGCGCCGTTCCTGGTCTACCAGGAAGGCGACACGGTGACCCGCGCGCTGCGCGACTATCTCTCCGACGACATCGGCGAGGTGCTCATCGACGAGAAGGCCGCCTACGACCGGGCCACGGAATACACCGGCCGCTTCCTGTCGCCGGAGTCGCAGCGCAAGCTGAAGCTCTACGAAGACGACGTCCCGCTGTTCACCCGCTACCAGATCGAGAGCCAGATCGAGTCCGCCTACGCGCATACGGTGCACCTGCCCTCCGGCGGCAGCGTCGTCATCGACTACACCGAAGCGCTCGTGTCGGTCGACATCAACTCGGCCCGCGCCACGCGCGGCGCCGACATCGAGACCACGGCCTTCAACACCAATCTGGAGGCCGCGGACGAGATCGCGCGACAGCTCAGGCTGCGCGACCTCGGCGGCCTGATCGTCATCGACTTCATCGACATGGAGTCGAAGAAGAACCAGCAGGCCGTCGAGGATCAGCTGCGCGACGCCGTGCGCATGGACAAGGCGCGCATCCAGATCGGCAAGATCTCGCGCTTCGGGCTGCTGGAAATGTCACGGCAGCGGCTGCGGCCCTCGCTGGGCGAGGCGACGCATTCGGTCTGCCCGCGCTGCAGCGGCATGGGCACGATCCGCAGCGTCGAGTCGATGGCGCTGGCCGTGCTCAGGCTGCTCGGCGAGGAGGCCCGCAAGGACCGCACCGCGCGAGTGATCGCGCAACTGCCGGTCGACGTGGCGACGTTCCTCATCAACGAGAAGCGCGACTGGCTGAACGACGTGGAATCGCGCGGCGGCGCGCACATCGTGCTGGTCCCGAATCCCAACATCCAGACGCCCAACTATTCGATCAAGCGCGTGCGCGACGACGAGGTGTCGCTGCCCGAGAACGCCGCGATCAGCTACCAGATGGCCGAGCAGGCGCCGGAAGAGATCGAGTTCAAGACCAGCGCCGACAAGCGCCCGCCGAGCGCGCCACCCGCGGTGCAAACCATCGTGCCGCAGACCCCGGCTCCCACTCCTCCACCGCCGGCGCCCGAGCCCGTGGTGGCGGCACCCGCCGGGCCCGGGCTGTTTGCGAGGCTGTTCGGCTGGCTTGGCGGCGGCGCCAAGCAGGTCGAAGCCGAGCAACCGGCGCCCGCCGCTGAACGGCCGCGGCGCAGTGAAGGGGGGCGTTCGCGCCGCGGCGGCGAGGGCCGCCGCGATGGACGCGATGGACGCGACGGACGCGATGGGCGGCGCGAGCGGACGGAGCGCGGCCCGCGCCGGGCGCGCGGCGAACGTGGCGACCGGGCTGAGCGAGACGATCGCAAGGATCAGCCCGAACGCGGCGGCGAACGCGCCGCTGGCGGGGAACGCGGCGAGCGCGTCGAGCGCGGGGAACGCGGTGAGCGCGGCTCGCGCCGCGGACGGGACCGCAACCGCGACCGCAACCGGGACCCGGGCAACCGCCCGGCACAGGATGAGGGTGCTGCCCGTGGACCGGCTGCTGCCGGCCCAGGCGAACCCCAGTCGGCGGCGAATGGCGCCGCGGCCGGCGTCCCTGCCGGTGGCACCGCAGGTGAACCGAGAGCGGACGGCGAGCGCAAGCGCCGCCGGCGCCGTCGTCGGCCGCGCAGCGGCGCTGGTGAAGGGCGCGACCCGAACGGCCTGGTAGGCGCCGGTCTCGCGGCCGGCGCGGCCAGCGAAGCGGGCGCAGGCCAGACGCCGGAGAACGGACGTGACGGCGCGGCAGGGCCCGATTCCGCCCCGCGCCCCGGCTGGAGCAGTCCGGCCGCGGCGGCAGCGCCCACCAGCCAGCCGGGCGCGCGCGAGCAGGACGCGGCCGTGGAACCCGCGCCGGTCGCCGAGCCGACCGGCAACGACACCTGGACGCAGGCCACGCCTGACCTGGTGGATGCGCCGGCGATTGAGCCACCACGCGAGGCGTGGCAGCCCACCGTCCAGGCCGCACCGCCGCCGACCCCGGCCGATCCGGCGCGGGGCAACGTCTGGGCGGATCGTCCGCCGGCGGCGCCGATCGCCGCGCCGGTCCACACCCCGGCGCCGCCGCGCGTTCGGGAAGAGGCCGAGTCCTACGGCGAGACCGGGACTGTGCCCGCCGAGGCCGACGACGCCGCGCGCCAGGAGCCGGTCGAGACGCCGCCCCGGCCCGGAAAGTCGACCCGGAGGCGCCGGCGCTCGCGCTGGAAGCGGAGGACGGCGAGGAAGCGGAGCCCGCTCCCCTGGTGGAGGCCACGCCCACGCACACGGTGTGGTCTTCGACGCCGCAGGACGGGCAGCGCTTCGGTCCGAAGGACGAGTGAGCGACGATCACCGGGCGGGCGGCCCGCCCGGTGGCGCTGCGTCGAGCGCGGGCGCGGCTCAGCGCAGCGCCGCGAGCAGGCCGCGACCCGCCTGTTCGACCAGGTCGAGCACCTCCTCGAAGCCCGACTCCCCGCCATAGTAGGGATCCGGCACGCTCTGCGTGCCGCAGTCCGGCGCGAACTCCAGGAACAACCGCAGGCGTTGCCGGTAGGCGTCGGGCGCCACCCGTTCGAGATGTGACAGATTGTCCTCGTCCATGGCCAGAATCAGGTCGAAGGAGCTGAAATCCTCGACCGTGACCACCCGGGCGCGCAGCGGTGTCATGTCGATGCCGCGCCGCCTGGCGGCCGCAATGGCACGCCGGTCGGGCGGTTCGCCGACGTGATAGGCATGCGTCCCGGCGGAGTCCAGGACGAAGGAGCCGGCGAGCCCCTCCTCCTCGAGGATCCGCCGCACCACGGCCTCGGCAGTGGGCGATCTGCAGATATTGCCCATGCAGACGAACAGGATGCGGCGTGGATTCTCGCGGGCCATGGCGACCCGCAATGTTCCACCGCGGCGAACTGCTGTCAAACGGCTCCGGGTTCGCTACACTCGGCGCTCCCGGGGGTGACCCCGGCTGGCAGGGAGCCGGCGCAGGCCGGCTTCTGACCTTGAGAAAACATTGAGGGGAATCGAGTCATGGCGGTATCAGTAAGCGGCGACAGCTCCGAGCCCATGGTGGAACCGAACGTCATCCCGCTGGTTGACGTCATGCTCGTGCTGCTGATCATCTTCATCATCACGATTCCGGTGATGACCCACGCCGTCAAGATCGACCTGCCCCGCAACACGCCGCCGACGAACGTCGAGAAGCCGCCCGCGATCAACCTGGCGGTGGACTTCGACGGGTCGATCTACTGGAACGACCTGGTCGTCGATCGCCCGACGCTGCTCAACTACATTGCCCAGGAAGCCTCGCGCGATCCGCAGCCGGAAATCCACATTCGCGCCGACAACCGGGTCCGCTACGAGTACGTGGCCGACGTGCTGTTTGCGCTGCAGCGCGGCGGGCTGCGCAAGCTCGGCTTCGTGAACCAGCAGCAGCTGCCAGCGGGTCCCTGATCCCGGCCGGACCCCGCCGCGCGCGGGGTCCTCTCCACACGGTCGTCTTGACGCCGGCGGGTCATTCCCCGGCCTGTACCAGCGCGCGGACGCGCTCGAGATCCGCCTGGGTGTCCACGCCCGGACCCGGCAGCACGCACGCATCGCCGACCAGGATGGTCATGCCGCGCTCCAGGGCGCGCAGCTGCTCGAGGCTCTCCGCCTCTTCGAGCGGCGACGGCGGCGCCGCCGCCAGCCGCGCCAGGGCCTGCACGCGATAGGCATACAGCCCGATGTGGCGCAGCGCGCCGCGGAAGTCCGTCTGCGAGGTGATCCCCGCGGGCGCGCCGTCGCGGTGCCACGGCACCGGCGCCCGGCTGAAATAGAGCGCATGGCCGTCGCCACGGCGCACGACCTTCACGGCCGAGGGATCCAGCAACTCCTCGATGCAGGTGACCGGGGTGGCGAGCGTGGCGATGTCCGCGGCCGGATCCGCCTGCAGCAGGGACGCGGCCTGGCGCACCAGCTCGGGCGGCAGCAGCGGCTCGTCGCCCTGGACGTTGACGACCACCTCGCGCGGCGCCCAGCCGCGCAGCGTGGCAACTTCGGCGAGCCGATCCGTGCCGGAGCGATGTGCCACCGAGGTCATCTGCACCTCGGCGCCGAAGCGGCGACAGGCCCGGCGACCCGCTCGTCGTCGGTCGCGATGATCACCTCCGTCGCGCCGGAACGCGCGACGCGCTCGTGCACGTGCTGGATCATGGGCCGACCGGCGATCTCGGCCAGCGGCTTGCCCGGCAGCCGGGTGGAGGCGTAGCGGGCCGGGATCACCGCGCGAAACATGTTCAGCGCGCCATGAGCGGGTCGTCGGACGCCAGCTGGCGCGCTTCTTCCTCCAGCATCACGGGCACCCCGTCGCGGATCGGATAGGCCAGCCGGTCCGCACGGCAGACGAGCACGCGCGCCTCGCGTGCATGCACCAGCGGTCCCTTGCAGACGGGACAGGCGAGGATGTCCAGCAGTTTCGTGTCCAACAGTTGCTCCTCAGCGGGCGGCGGTGCGCCGGCGGTGCGCGGCTTCGACGATGTCCAGCAGCCGTTCGGCCGCGGGCGACTCGAGACTCGCCGTGACCTCGAGGTACCAGTGCTCGGTGCCGGCGAACTCCCGGCATTTTACGGCATCCTTCTCGGTCATCAGCACCGGCAGCGCGTCGCCGAAGCGGATGTCCTGGGCCTCGATCTGGAAATGATCCGGCAGCGCGTGCGGCTCGACCTGCATGCCGAGGCCCTCGAGCAGCTGGAAGAAGCGCTGCGGATTGCCGATACCTGCGACCGCGTGAACGCGCCGGCCGCGCAGCGAGTTCGGGGCGCGCTCGATGCCGCTGGTCAGGGCCACGCACCCGCGAGGGCTCGAGTGTCATCGAGAAAGCATCCGGCCGCTGTTCGCCCCGGCCGTTGACGACCACGGCGTCGACCTCGGCGAGGCGGCCCGCGCCCTCGCGCAGCGGCCCGGCCGGCAGGAAGCGGCCGTTGCCCAGCCAGCGCGAACCGTCCAGCACCACGATCTCGGCATCCCGCTCGAGCGCGTAGTGCTGCAGGCCGTCGTCCGCGAGGATGATCTCGCAATCGCCTTCCAGCAGCCGCACCGCGGCCGGACGGTCGGCGCCCACCGCGATCGGCGCGACCCGCCGCTGCGCGATCAGGGCCGGCTCGTCGCCGACTTCGGACGCCGCATCCTGCCGGGACACCCGCCGCGCACCCGCACCGCTACGAGCGTAGCCACGACTGACCACGCCGACGCGGTGACCACGCAGCGACAGCCGCTCGGCCAGCCAGAGAATCAGGGGCGTCTTGCCGGTGCCGCCGACCGTGAGGTTGCCGACGACCACCACCGTTCGCGACGACCGGTAGCGGGGCAGCAGGCCGCGCCGATAGGCCTGGCGCCGCAGCGCCACGACGCCGGCATAGAGCCAGCCCAGCGGCGCCAGCCAGCGGCCGCGCCGCGTCGGCCCGTACCAGGTCTCGAGCAGCCAGTCGTGCAGCCATCCAGCTCGATGGGCCGACTCAGACATTGAACTGCATGCGGTGCAGGGCCGCGTACACACCCCCGGCGGCGATCAACTCGGCGTGGGTGCCATTCTCGACCAGGCGGCCCTCCTCGAGGACCAGGATCCGGTCGGCCTTCTCGATGGTGGAAAGACGATGCGCGATGACCAGCGTGGTCCGGCCGCGCACCAGTTCGTCGAGCGCCTGCTGGATGACCCGCTCGGACTCGCTGTCGAGCGCCGAGGTCGCCTCGTCGAGGATCAGGACCGGCGCGTTCTTGAGCAGCGCGCGCGCAATGGCGACGCGCTGGCGCTGGCCGCCCGACAGCAGGGCGCCGCGGTCGCCCACCCGGGTATCGAGTCCCTCGGGCAGGTCGTCGCTGAACTGCAGCACGTGCGCCGCGCGCGCCGCCGCCTCCACCTCGGCATCGGTCGCCTCCGGCACGCTGAAGGCGATGTTGTTGCGGATGGTGTCGTCGATCAGCACCACGTCCTGGCTCACCAGGCTGACCTGCTCGCGCAGATCCCTCAGCCGGTATTCGCGGACATCGACGCCGTCGAGCAGCACCTCGCCCTGGGCGGCGTCGTAGAAGCGCGGCAGCATGTTCACCAGCGTCGACTTGCCGCTGCCCGAGCGCCCGACGATCGCCACGGTCTGCCCGGGCTCGGCGCGGAAGCTCAGGTCCCGCAGCACATGGCCTTTCTCGGCGGCATAGACGAACGACACGTCCCGGAATTCGACCGCGCCGCGGGCGCGCCCAATGGACCGGGGACCGCCCTCGCCTTCGGTCGCGGTGTCGAGGATCTCGAAGACGCTCTCGCCGGCCGCGATGCCCTGCTGCAGCGGCGCCGACGATACTCGACCAGCCTCCTGAGCGGCGCGGTGATCAGCAGCAGCGCGGTGAGGAACGAGGTGAATTCGCCGATCGAGACGCCCTTGCTCGAGCACCTGCGGATCGCCATGTACATCACCGCCGCCAACCCGAGCGCGGCAATCATCTGCACCACCGGATTGGAGACGGCCTTGACCGTGATCAGCTTCATGTAGCTGGCGCGGTTGTGCTCGTTGGCCACCTCGAACAGCGCCTGCTCCTTGTCCTGGGCGTTGAAGATCTTGATGACCCGCTGGCCCTCGAGGGCTTCCTTGGCCACGCGCGTGACGTCGCCCATGGAGCGCTGGATGCGCTGGCTGTAGCGGCGGAAACGACGGCTGGTGACCCGCATCAGCCAGATGATCAGCGGCGCCAGCGCCAGCGCGAACAGCGTCAGCTGCCAGTTCAGGTAGAACAGCCAGCCGATCAGCCCGATGATGGTCAGCGTGTCGCGGATCAGCGAGGTAATGCGCGGTGGTCGCCGCCTCGGCCACCAGTTCGATGTTGTAGGTCAGCTTGGAAAGCAGCTGCGCCGAGCCGTTGCGGTCGAAGAACGACGCCGGCAGGTACAGGAAATGCCGGAACACGTCGGCACGCAGCCCCTTGATGACCTGCCGGCCCACCCAGCCGGGCGCGAACACCGACAGGTAGTCGCCGATGCCACGCGCAGCGAACAGCACCAGGATGCCCGCCGGCACGACTTTCAGGACTTCCGGATCGGCGTCTTCGAAGGCGCCGTCCATGAAGCGCTGGACCAGCCACGCCAGGCCGGTGTCGACCGCGGCGAACAGCGCCATGCCGAACTACGCCGAGCGCAAACATGCGCCAGTGGGGACGGGCATAGGCGATGAGCCGACCGTAGACCTGCAGCCTGCTCGCCGTCACCGGCGGCAGCGAGGGATCAATCCTGCGCTTGCTCACTGACGGTCGCTATGTTGACCTGGGTGAAACCGAGACGCGCCACCACGTCCATCGCGGTCACCACGCTCTGGTGGGTGGCGCGGGCGTCGGCGCGGATCGTCACGGGCCGGCCGCGCTCGTCCTTGGCGACGCGAATCAGCGCCTCGCGCAGGGTATCCGGCGAGTTGTTGACCAGCGAGCGCTCGTTCACGCGATAGGTACCCTGCGCCGTCACCGTGACGACCACCGGGTCCTGGACCGTCATCGCCGGCTCGCTGCTGGCGCGCGGCAGCTCGATCCGCAGCCTGCCCTCCTCGACGAACGTGGTGGAGACCATGAAGAAGATGACCAGCAGCAGCACCACGTCGATCAGCGACGTCAGGTTGAGCTCCGGATCCTCGCGGCGCCGCGGCGACAGCCTCATGCGTCGCCCGTGCGGTCGGGCCGCGAACCCATGCGGTCGAAAGCCTGCACGAGCTTGATCGCCTCCTTCTCCATTTCCACGACCAGCGCGTCGACCCGCCCGCGCAGGTAGCGGTAGCCGATCAGCGAAGGGATCGCGACGATCAGGCCGGCCGCCGTGGTGATGAGCGCCTCGCCGATGCCGCCCGACAGCACCCTGGCATCGCCGACGCCCTGCGAGGTGATGGCGTCGAAGGCCGAGATCATGCCGGTGACCGTGCCGAGCAGCCCGAGCAGCGGGGTGATGGCGGCGATGGTGCCCAGCGAGTTGAGGAAGCGCTCGAGCTCGTGCACCACGTGCCGGCCCGTGTCCTCGATCACTTCCTTCATGATCTCGCGGCCACCGCTGCGGTTCGACAGACCGGCCGCCAGCACCCGCCCGAGCGGGGAATTGTGCTCGAGCGCGGTGATGTGCCGGTCGGTAAGCGTGCGCGTCTCGACCAGTTTCCAGACCTTGTCGGTGAGTTCCCGCGGGATGACCCGCTTCTCCTGCAGGGTCCACAGGCGCTCGAGGATGATGGCGGCTGCCCCGACCGAGCAGATGATGATCGGCCACATTACTGGGCCGCCGGCCTGGATGATCTCCCACATGCGGCGTGCATGATACCGCGCCAGCCCCTCGCGCGGCATCTTCAGGAACGACGCCACCAGCGGCGGCTGATCGCGCGGTAGGCAGCCACTTCACCGACACCGGTATCCGGCCGCACGCTGACGCTGAGCGCGCCGCTCGCGGCGGTGTCATGGACCTCTGCGCCGCTCGCCTGCCAGCGCTCGATCACCTCGGCGCGCGGCAGCCCCCAGCGATTGCCGAAGCCCGCGGACACCAGCGCGTGCCGCGCGCCGACCGCAGCGATGAACGCCTCGCTGGAAGACGAGGCGCTGCCGTGGTGGGCAACCAGCACGATGTCTGCAGCCAGCGTGCGGCGGCTCATGGCGCGCTCGGCACGCCACTCCGGATCGGCCAGCAGCAGCGCCCGCCCGCCGGGGGCATCGACCCTGAGCGCACAGGAGCTGTCGTTGCGGCTGTAGCCGTCCGGGCGGTCGGGGTGCACGACCTCGAAGCGCACACCGTCCCACCGCCACGTCTGGCCCGCGAGGCAGGGCATGGCCTCTGCGACCGGCGCGGCGCCCATCACCCGTCGCGGCGACAGCTCGCGCGCCACCGCCTCGAAGCCGCCGGCGTGGTCGCTGTCGGCATGACTCACCAGGACCACGTCGGCGTGGTCCAGACCGGCCTGCCGGAACCACGGCAACAGCGTCACGCGCGCCGCGGTGGCGCCGCTCTGCCAGCGGGGGCCGGTGTCGAACACCAGCGTATGGCGCGCCGTGCGCACCACCACCGCAAGCCCCTGGCCGACGTCGAGCACGATGAGGTCGAAGCCGCCGGGCGGTGGTCCGACGGGCTCGCGGGCCAGCAACGCGACCAGCGGAATGACCGCGAGCCCGCGCAGGGCACGGGCCGGCAGCAGCACCGCGGCGAGCGCCGCCGCCAGCGCGAGCGCCAGCAGCCAGGGCGGCGCGGCAGGTGGCGCCCACATCGCCCAGGGCGCGTCCGCCGCGGCGCTGAGCCATGGCCAGAGCCGGTCCAGCCCCTCGCCGAGGGCCGCCCAGACCGGTTGCGCCAGCGCCGGCGCCACCGCCGTGAGCGCCGTGGCGCCCAGCACCGCCGGCAACAGCACGACCGAGAAGAACGGGATCGCGACCGCGTTCACCAGCGGGCCGACCACCGACATCGCGCCAAACGTCCCGATCAGCACCGGCGCGAGCACCACGGTGACCGCGGACTGGGCCCGGATGAATGATTGGACGGTCGCGCGTATCCCGCGCGGCGCGCGCACCAGCCCCACCAGCGCCGCAACCGCGACGAATGACAGCCAGAATCCCGCCGACGACACCGCGAGCGGGCCGGCCGCCAGCATGGCGAGCGCCGCCACCGCCAGGATATCCGCGATCGACGCGGCGCGGCGCGCCGTGCGCAGTGCCAGCGCCAGCGCCACCATGGCCATGGTCCGCACTGTCGGCACGGAGGCGCCGGCCAGCAGGCCGTAGGCCCCGGCCACCGTGGTCACCAGCAGCGCCTGCGCACCGGGCCAGCGCGCTGCCCAGCCGGGGCCGGCGAACAAGCGGTAGCCGGCGCGCGACAGCGCGAGCACCGCGACCGCGAAGGCGGTGACGTGCAGGCCGGAGATCGCGATGAGATGTGCCGTGCCGGTGGCCACGAAGGCCTCGTTCAGCTCCTCCGGAATGGCCGCGCGCAGACCGACGGCGAGGCCCTGCAGGACGCCACTCGAGCGCGTGTGGCCGGCCGCCGCGGCGATCGACTGGCCGAGGGTGTCGCGCAAGGCTTCGATCGGCGCCTGCCAGGCCGAGCCACCCAGGCGCCGGGGCGCGGTCTTGCCGCTGACGTAGCCGGTTGCGCCGAGGCCCTCGCGCAGCAGGTGCAGTTCGCGATCGAAGCCGCCGGGGTTGGCCAGCCCGCTGCGGCAGCGCAGCCGCGCCGGAAAGCGCCAGACCTCGCCCGGCCGCGGCCGGGCCTGCGGCTCATACCACGACAACCGCACGCGCGACGGCAGGCCGTCCGCGCGGGCGGCGGCATCGGGCGTCACGTCCAGGTCGATGCGCCCGGGCCGCGCGACGGCCGGCGCGCTGATCCGCGCCGTGAAGGTGACCTGCTCTCGATCGCGCGTGCAGGGCCAGTCCTGCCGCAGCTGCCACTCGCCCGCGAGCACCGTCGCGAGCACGCCCGCGAGCACCGCCGCGACCGGCAGCAAGCGGCGCCAGGCACACAGCACCAAGGCCGCAGCGGCCAGCCACACCACGCCGCCGTCCGGCAGGCGCTCCAGCGTGTACGGCCACAGGCTGGCGGACACGGCCAGCAGGGCCAGCACGGCAAGCGGGGGTGGGCGGCGCGACACCGCCACACCTTAGGCGGTCCGCGTCCGCCGGCGGCGGCGTCAGCCGCTGCGTTCGAGCAGTTTTCCGTCGCTCAGCGTGACGATCCGCTCCATGCGCGCCGCCAGGCGCTCGTCGTGGGTAACGATGATCAGCGCGGTGCCGAACTCGCGATTGAGTTCCAGCATCAGCTCGAACACCTGGGCGGCATTGGCGCCGTCGAGATTTCCGGTCGGCTCGTCGGCCAGCACGATCTGTGGCGCGCCGACCAGCGCCCGCGCCACCGCCGCCCGCTGCCGCTCGCCGCCGGACAGCTCCGCCGGGCGGTGATCCAGTCTGGCGCCCAGCCCCACCCGCTCGAGCAGGGCGCGGGCGCGCTCGTAGGCCTCGTTCTTCTCGCCGCGCACCAACAGCGGCATCGCCACGTTCTCGAGGGCCGAGAACTCGGGCAGGAGATGATGGAACTGATAGACGAAGCCGAGCGTTCGATTGCGCAGCCGGCCGCGCTCGAGCTCATCCAGCCCGGTCAGGTCCTTGCCGGCAATGGACACCCGTCCGGCGGTCGGGTCGTCCAGGCCACCGAGCAACTGCAGCAGCGTCGTCTTGCCGGAGCCGGAAGCGCCGACCACCGCCACGCGCTCGCCGCGACGCACCGCGAAGTCGAGCCCGCTCAGCACCTTGACCGTCGCCGGTCCCTGCCTGAAGTGCTTGCTGAGTCCCTCGCAGGACAGGACCAGGGGTTGCGAATCAGTCATGTCAGACCTCGTGTCGAAGCGCGTCGGCCGGCGCGGAACGGGCCGCGCGCCAGGCCGGGTACAGGGTCGAAAGCACGCCGAGCGCCAGCGCGGTCACGGCGATGCGCAGCACGTCCGCGGGACGCACGTCCGCCGGCAGGTCGCCGATGTAGTACACCCGGGCATCGACCAGGGTGATGTCCAGCAACCGCTCCAGGCCGTGGACGATCGCCGTGAGGTTCTCCGCCAGCAGTATGCCGAGCACCAGCCCGCAGACGGTCCCGATGACGCCGATCACCGTCCCCTGCACGACGAACACGGCGAGGATCTCGCGCGGACTGGATCCGAGGGTGCGCAGGATGGCGATGTCGCCCTGCTTTTCCTTCACCACCATCACCAGGGTCGAGACGATGTTGAAGGCCGCCACCCCGACCACCAGCAGCAGCACGACGAACATGATCGAGCGGGTGAGCTGGATGGAGCGGAAGAAGTTGGCGTGCCGCCGGGTCCAGTCGCTGATGTAGAAACCGCCGCCCAGCGACACCGCGATGTCGCGGATGATCCGTGGCGCGGCGTAAGGCTCCTCCAGCGCGTAGCGCAGGCCGGTCACGTCGTCGCCGAGTCGCAGCAGCTTCTGCGCGTCGACCAGGTTGATGAGCGCGAGCCCGCGATCGAACTCGTACATGCCGGCGTCGAAGACGCCGACGACCGTGAAGCGACGCAGCCGCGGCAGGACGCCGGCCGGGGTCACGCTGCCCTCGGCCACCACCACCAGCAACCGGTCACCGGTGGTCACGTCGAGCTCCTCCGCCAGCGCGCGGCCCAGCACGACGCCGAACTTGCCGGGGACCAGCTCATCGAGGCTGCCCGTGCGCACCAGGCGCCCGAGCGCCGACACCTCGCGTTCCGCCGCCGGCTCGACCCCGCGCAGCTCGACGCCGGCGGATCGCTCGCCGGCCACCAGCATGGCGCGGCCCTCGACGAACGGCGCGATGGCGCTGACCCCGGGATGGCTCAGCGTGCGCGCGGCGACCTCCGGCCAGTCCTGCAGCGGCCCCTCCAGCCCCTCGAGCGTGGCGTGCGAGGTGACATCCAGGATGCGGTCCTTCAGCTCACGCTCGAAGCCGTTCATGACCGACAACACCACGATCAGCACCGCGACCCCGACGGCGATCCCCGCCATCGAGATCGCCGAAATGAAGCCGATGAACTTGTCGTCCCGGCGCAGCCGCAGGTAGCGCGCGCCGATCCACCAGGTCCAGGGCAGCCAACCGCGCCTACTCATAGCGCAGCGCCTCGGCCGGCTGCGTCGCGGCAGCGCGCAGTGCCGGGTACAGGGTGGCCAGCATGGTCAGCGCCAGCGCAGCGCCCGCCACCAGCATGACGTCGGCCGTCTCGATTTCCGACGGGATGCGCGTGACGTAGTAGACGTCGGCCGCAAAGAGCTGGAAGCCGAACAGGCCCTCCAGGAACTCGACGATGGCGCCGGCGTTGGCGGCGAGCAGCAGGCCGAGCAACACGCCGACGGCGGTTCCCACCCAGCCGATCACCGTGCCCTGGGTGACGAAGATGCCGACCACCGACCCCTTGCCGAGCCCGAGCGTCCGCAGGATCGCGATGTCGGTGCGCTTGTCGCTGACCACCATCACCAGGCTCGCCACGATATTGAAGGCGGCGACCGCCACGATCAGCAGCAGGATGACGGTCATCATCGTCTTCTCGAGACGAATCGCGTGAAAGTAGGCGGCGTGGTCCTCGGTCCAGTCGCGGGCGGTCACGCCCGGCCCGAGCGCCGCGGCGGTGGCGCGCGCCTGCGCGGGCGCCGTCATGGGATCCGCGAACTTCAGGCGCACCCCGGCGGGCGCGGCGGCGCCGGCCAGGGCGGCCAGATCGGCGAAGGGCACCAGCGCCAGCGTCGCGTCGTGGTCGGCGAGGCCAACCTCGAAGATGCCGGTGACGGTGAAGGACCCGATCTGCGGCACCAGGCCGCCGGTCGCGTCGGTACGCGGCAGCAACACCGTTACCGTGTCGCCGAGCCGCGCGCCGATCTGGCCCGCCAGCAGGCGGCCCAGCACCGCGTTGGCCGAGCCCGGCTCGAGGCTCGCCAGCGAGCCGGCCAGCATCGCCGAACCCAGCTCGCCGACCGTGCTCTCGGCGGTCGCCTCGATGCCGCGGATGCGCGCCGCCGACAGCTGCCGTCCGGCGGACAGCAGGGCCTCGACCTCGACGTAGGGTGCCGCACCGACCACCCCGGGCTGGGCGCGGGCCTCGGCCGCCAGGCGGTCCAGCGCGGCCTCATCCGCCTGCGGCAGGCCGAGCGTCGCATGGGCCGACAGGGCGAGCAGCCGCGAGCGCAGCTCGCCCTCGAAGCCGTTCATCACCGACAGCACGGTGATCAACGCGGCCACGCCGAGACACACCCCGGCAAGCGACACCCAGGTGATGAAAGACACGAAGAAGGACCGGCGGCGCGAGCGGACGTAGCGCAGCCCGATGCCCAGCGGGAGCGGGTTCAGCATGGGCGCCTATTGAACCACACCGGCCGGGCGCCAAGTGCTGAAATCGGGAAGTTCATCAAGGATTTATGGTGCGATTCTCGACACGTTCGGGACCGGTGCTACACTTCGTCGCGGAGGACCCGACATGAAACTGGCTCGCCTGATGATTCCCGTGCTGGCGCTGGCCGCCACGCTGGCTCACGCGCAGAACCTGGACGTGCCCGCCGGCTCGTCCGCCGCGATGAACACCCCGGCGCGCGGTTCCACCATGTCGTCGGTCGAATCGCGCTTCGGCGCGCCGACGACCAAGCGCGGTGCGGTCGGCGACCCGCCGATCACGCGCTGGGATTACCCGCAGTTTTCGGTGTTTTTCGAGCACGACCGGGTCATCCACGCCGTCATCGTTCGCTGACGGTTGCCATCCGCCGCACGGCGGGTATCCTGCGCCCACCTTGACCCGGGCCGGCAGCGGCCGCCCCGGGCCGTCTTGCCTGTAGCGTCCCGACATGAGCACACGTCGCCTGTTCACGGCGTCCCTACCCGTTCCCGGCGCACCCGTTCGCTGGGGCGAGCTGTATGGCTCTGCCCTGTCGCTGGCGACCGCCGAGCTGGCGGCCGCGGCCCCCGGACCGGTCGTCGTCATCGCACCGGACAGCCGCGAGGCTTCGCGGCTTTCGACCGAAATCGCCTTCTTTGCCGACCGCAAGGTGCCGGTGCGGTCCCTGCCCGGCCAGGAGACGCTGCCCTACGACCCATTTTCCCCGCACCCGGACATCGTTTCGGAAAGGCTGGAAACGTTGGCGGCGCTGCCCGGCCTGCGCCGCGGCGTCATCGTGGTGGCGCTGGAAACGGCCATGCAGCGCCTCGCGCCGCGTCATTACGTCGATGCCCACAGTTTCTCGCTGGCGCGCGGCCAGCGGATCGACCTCGACGCCTTCCGCAAGCGCCTCGCCGAGGCCGGCTACGCCCATGTCGGGCAGGTGATGGCACACGGCGAGTTCGCCATCCGCGGCTCGATCATCGACCTGTTCCCGATGGGCTCGAGCGCGCCCCTGCGGCTCGACCTGTTCGACGACGAGATCGAGAGCATCCGTCATTTCGACCCGGAGACGCAGCGTTCCGGCGAGCCGCTCGAGCAGCTGCGGCTGCTGCCGGCACGCGAGTTCCCGACCACGCCCGAGGCCGTCAAGGGCTTCCGGCAGCGCTGGCGGACGCGTTTCGAGGGCGATCCGATGCGCTCGTCCGTCTATCGATTCGTCAGCGAGGGCGTGGCCCCGGCCGGCATCGAGTACTGGCTGCCGCTGTTCTTCGACGAGCTCGCGACGCTGTTCGATTACCTGCCGGCCACGACGGTCATCGTCGACCTGGCGACCACCGCCGAAGCGGCCGCGCGCGTGTGGGAAGCCATCGAGGAGCGCTACGAGCAGCGCCGGCACGACCTCGAGCGGCCGCTGTTGCCGCCGGCCGACCTGTACCTGGACCCGGCCGCCCTGCACGCGCTCGCCGGACGGCACGCCCACGTTGTAGCGACGCGGGTGAAGGTGGAGCCCATCGCGACGGAAGGCCCGCTGGCCAACTTCGGCACCGAGCCCCCGCCGCCCCTGCGCCTCGACCCGCGCGCGGACGACCCGACCGGCCCGCTCAAGCAGTTCCTCGCGACCCGTGGCGGGCGCACCCTGCTGATCGCGGACTCCGCCGGCCGTCGCGAGGTGCTGCTGGAAATGCTGCACGAGCGCGCGTTGCACCCCACGACGATCTCCGGCTGGAGCGAGTTCGTCTCCGGCGAGGCGCCCCTGGCCATCACGGTGGCCAGCGACGTCAGCGGCCTGCGCCTGCCGGCCGCCGGCATCAGCGTCGTCGCCGAGGACCAGCTGTTCGGCGAGCGGGCGCGCCAGGAACGGCGGCGGCGCCGCGCGGATCGCGATCCGGCGGCCATCCTCCAGGAACTCACCGACCTGGCGCCCGGTGCGCCGGTGGTGCACGAGGAATACGGCGTCGGCCGCTACCGCGGCCTGCACGTGATGGACGTCGACGGCCAGCCGGGCGAGTTCCTGGTGCTCGAATACGCCGGGCGGCGACAAGCTGTACGTGCCGGTGCACGCGCTCGAGCGCGTCAGCCGCTACACCGGCGCCGCCCCGGAATCCGCGCCGCTGCACAAGCTCGGCGGCGACCAGTGGGCGCGCGCGCGCCGCAAGGCCGCCGCGAAGATCCGCGACGTCGCGGCGGAGCTGCTGGACCTCTATTCGCGCCGCGCCGCGCGCCCGGGACTGGCCACGGACATCAAGGAGGCGGAGTACCGCGCCTTCGCGGCCGCCTTCCCGTTCGAGGAGACCGTCGATCAGGCCGAGACCATCCGTCAGGTGCTCGACGACATCCGCGCGCGGCCGGCCGATGGACCGCGTGGTCTGCGGCGACGTCGGCTTCGGCAAGACCGAGGTCGCGCTGCGCGCCGCCTTCGTGGCCGTGCAGGCGGGACGGCAGGTCGCCGTGCTGGTGCCCACCACGCTGCTCGCCCAGCAGCACGCGCAGAACTTCGCCGACCGCTTCGCCGACTGGCCCGTTCGCGTCGAGAGCCTGTCGCGCTTTCGCACCGCGGCGGAACAGAAGCAGGTCGTCGACGGGCTGGCGAGCGGACGCGTCGACATCGTCATCGGCACGCAGCGGCTGCTGCAGCGGGACGTGTCGTTCAAGGACCTCGGCCTGGTCATCATCGACGAGGAGCACCGCTTCGGCGTGCGCGACAAGGAACGGCTGAAGCAGCTGCGCGCCGAAGTCGACGTGCTGACGCTGACCGCGACGCCGATCCCGCGCACGCTCAACATGGCGCTCGGCGGCCTGCGCGACCTGTCGCTGATCACCACGCCGCCGGCCGAGCGGGTGGCGATCAAGACCTTCGTGACGGAGTGGAGCGACGCGCTGGTGCGCGAGGCGCTGCTGCGCGAGATCCGCCGCGGCGGACAGGTCTACTTCGTGCACAACGACATCCAGACCATCGACGAGACCGCCGCGCGGGTCGCGCGGCTCGTGCCCGAGGCCGTGGTGCGGGTCGGTCACGGCCAGATGCGCGAGCGGGATCTCGAGCAGCTGATGCTCGATTTCTATCATCGGCGCTTCAACGTGCTGGTGTGCACCACGATCATCGAGACCGGCATCGACGTGCCGACCGCGAACACGATCCTGATCGACCGCGCCGACCGCTTCGGCCTGGCGCAGCTGCACCAGCTGCGCGGCCGCGTCGGGCGCTCGCATCATCGGGCGTTTGCCTACCTGATGGCGCCACCCAAGGCGGCCCTGACGCCCGATGCGGTCAAGCGGCTGGAGGCGATCGAGTCGCTCGAGGACCTCGGCGCCGGCTTCACGCTGGCGACCCACGACCTCGAGATCCGCGGCGCCGGCGAACTGCTCGGCGAGGGCCAGAGCGGCCAGATCCAGGAGATCGGCTTCAGCCTGTACATGGAACTGCTCGAGCGTGCCGTGAAGTCGCTGCAGTCCGGCCGCGAGCCCGACCTCGAGCGGCCGATGCACGCCGGGCCCGAGATCGACCTGCACCTGCCGGCGCTGCTGCCCGACGACTACGTCGCCGACGTGCACCTGCGGCTCGTGCTCTACAAGCGCATCGCCGGGGTCGCCGACAGCGCCGCGCTCGCCGACCTGCAGGCCGAGATGATCGATCGCTTCGGCCCGCTGCCGCCGGCGGCGCAGACGCTGTTTCGGGTCGCGGGCCTGAAGCTGCGCGCGGCGCCACTCGGCATCCGCCGTCTCGAGATCGGCGCGAGCGGCGGGCTGGTGCAGTTCGGCGACGACCACAAGGTCGACCCGGCACGCGTCATCAAGCTGGTACAACGTGATCCCGCACGCTACCGGCTGGACGGCTCGCACCGCGTGCGCATGAGTGTCGCGACCGACGGCGAGAGCGAGCGGTTGAAGACGGCGCAGACGCTGCTCGACGAGCTCGGCGCGGCCGCCTGATCAGTCTGGCGCGGACCGGCCGCGGGGCCGCCCGGCCAGGTACTCCTGCCACAGCATGCGCGCCGCCACGGAGCGATACGGCGCCCAGCGGGCGCTGAGCCGCTGCTCGGCCGCAGTATCGGGCAGGCGACGCAGCCGCTTCACGCCCCGCAGGGCCACCCGCAGCGCCAGATCCCCGGGCGGCCAGACGTCCGGGCGCCTGAGCGCCATCAGGTAGTAGACGCCGACGCTCCACGGCCCGAGGCCCGGCAGCTCGAGCAGCAGCCGCTGCCCCACCGCGTCGGGCGAACGGGCCACCTGCGACAGGTCCAGGCGTCCGTCACGCAGCGCTGCCGCCAGGGCGTGGCAGTACCGCGCCTTCTGGCGCGTCAGCCCGAGGCGCTGCAGGCCCTCGATACCGGATGCGCCGACGAGCTCGGGCGTCATGCCACCGAGCTCGCTCTGCACACGCAGGTACAGGGTCCTGGCGGCGGCCAGCGAGACCTGCTGCTCGAGGATGATGCGCACGAGGGTGGCATAGCCGGGCCGCCGGCCCCACATCGGCGGCGGACCGTGGCGCGCCAGCAGGCGGGCCAGGTCCGGGTCGCGGGCCGCCAGCCGCCGCGCCGCGGCAGCGAGGCTCGCCACGGTCAGCGCCCGGGCGGGCGTCGGCCTCAGTCATCGGCCGTGCGGCAGCGCGCCGCGCGTCACGCCTTGCCGAGCAGTGGCCGGCTGCGCGCCGTGTCACCCTGACTCTGCGCCTCGGCCAGCGCCTCGAAAGCGGTATCGACGAGGTGGCGCATCTCCGTTTCGCTCGGCGGCACCCCGCCCGCCGCGCCCACCGACAGCGTCACATAGCGTCCGTAGCGCGAATGGGGATGGTGGATGCGCATGTCGCGCACCCGGGCGCTCAACGTCTCCCCGTGCGCGAGCATCTGCGCCTCGTCCATGCCGCCGGTGAGCGCCACGAACGTGCCGCCCTCCCAGCGCGCCAGCGCGTCGCTCGAGCGCCGGAAGCAGGTGCCGAGCGCGCGGCCGATGCGCTTGAGCAGCGCGTCGCCCGCGGTCTTGCCGAAAGTGTCGTTGTAACCGCCGAGGTCGTCGACATCCGCGGCGAACAGGACCAGCCCCGAGCGGTCGCGCCGCGCCAGCCCGAAGTCGTGCGCCAGCAGTTCCTCGAACGTCGCACGCGACTTCAGCCCGGTGAGCGCGTCGTCGCGATGCAGCAGGCCCGGCGCCATCGAGCGGTGCTGGCCCGCGGCCCGCGCATCGGCCGTGCCGCGCGCCTCGGTCTCGCGGTGCAGCGACGCCCAGTGGGTGATCGTGCCCGCCGCGTCGCGGATCGGGACGATGTGCACCTCCATCCAGAACTCCTCGCCATTCTTGCGGACGTTCTGTACCAGGGCACGGGTCTCGAGCCCAGCCCGGATCGCGTCCTGCAGACGGCGCCGGCCCGCCTGACTCAGGTGGTCCGCCTGCAGCATCCGCAGGTTGCGGCCGACGATCTCGTCCGCCGGGTAGCCGGTGAGCCGCTCGAAGGCCGGGTTCACGTAGACGACCGGCATGTCCTCGGACTGGGCGTCGGTCAGCACGGCCCCTTCGGGCAGGGCCTCGATGAGAGTGCGCAGCAGGTCGGTCGATTGCGGGTGTGTCACGCGTCGAGCCTCAACTCCGGTACGTCCATGCAATGGGCCGCCGCCTCGGCGCCGGCCCGCCAGCGATCATTCGCCAGCAGTTGCGCCCTGTCCGGAGCGGGACGGCCATGCAGCCGGACCAGGCGCACCTGCCGCAGAGGGTCGGCCTCCGCCGGCATCGAGTCCAGCAACTGGATCACGGATGCGCGGTCGTTGCAGACCGGTAGCATGTCACAACCCGCCGTCGAGCGCCAGCCTGGACCGCTCGACGATTCCGCCGAAGTGTGCGGCGCCCGCCATGCTCAGGTCGTCGGTGAAGACCGCGCCGCGAAAGCCGAGCTCGCCACGCAGCTGGCCGCTGATCCAGTTGCGCGACAGGCTCGCCGGCAGCGAGTCGACCTCCGGGAAGACCACGTGCGAGGCCATCACCGCGGGCAGCCCGTTCGCGATCAGGCGCCGGTAGGGGGTCAGGTCCGCGTCGAGGTCGGCCAGCGCGCGCCGGTCCACCGGCAGCGCCACGTGGCTGTCGGCCGCGACGGCGCCGTGACCGGGATAGTGCTTGGCGACCGCCGCCATGCCCGCGTCGCGCATGCCGAACATCCAGGCCACCGCCAGCTCCGAGACCGTCGCGGCGCGGGCGTGGAACGCCCGGTCGCCGATGACCTCGCTGACGCCGTAGTCCAGGTCGACGCAGGGCGCGAACGAGAGATCCACCCCGGCGGCGCGCAGTTCGGCCGCCATCAACCAGGCGAGCTCGCGGGCCAGCGCGAGGCCCGCCCGGGTGTCGCCCGCGAAGCGCCGGCCGATGGTCCTGAGCGGCGGCAGGCGGGTGAAGCCGTCGCGGAAGCGCTGCACGCGCCCGCCCTCCTGGTCGACGGCGATCAGCAGCGGCGGACTGCGCGCCGCGTGAATCTCGGCGCACAAGCGGGCCAGCTGCTCCGGGCTCTCGTAGTTGCGGGCGAACAGGATGACCCCGCCGACCAGCGGGTGCGCGAGGAGTTCGTTGTCCTCGGGCTCCACCGCCACACCGGCCAGGTCCAGCATGATCGGGCCAAGCGTCACGCGCGTTCCTCTCCTGCTTCGTCGTCGACGTGCCGTCCGCTCGCCGCGGCCCGCCGCGCCGCCTCGGACCAGCCGCTGAACGGCGCCACCGCCAGGCGGAAATTGTAGTACCGCCGCTGCTCGGTCACCTCATCGCCGAGCCAGGCCGGCCGCTCGAACGCGTCGTCCGGCGCCTGCAGCTCGAGCTCCGCGACGACCAGTCCCGCATTGTCGCCATGGAACTCGTCGACCTCGTAGACATGCCGGCCGGCCGTGATCCGGTGGCGGGTCTTGTCGATCCGGGGTCCCAGCACAGAGGCTCTCGAGCATCTCGCGCCCATCCCGCAGCGGCACAGGATACTCGTACTCGGCGCGCACCAGCCCCGGGGTCATCGCCTTGACCGACAGGAAGGCCTGTTCGCCGGCGACGCGCACACGCACCGAACTCGCGCTGGTGTTGGCCAGATAGCCCTGCGACATGCGCTGCGAGGCGTGCGCCAGGTCCCGCCAGGCGTCGCTCCTGACCAGGAACTTGCGCTCGATCTCGAGCGGCATGATCAGCGCCCTTCGAACAAGGCGATGGTCTCCACGTGCGCGGTATGCGGAAACATGTCCATGACCCCGACGGCCGCCAGCGTGAAGCCGTACTGGTTGACCAGCATGCCGGCGTCGCGGGCGAAGCTCGCGGGATGACAGGATACGTAGACCATGCGCCGCGGCGCGATGCGCCCGAGGAGTTCCAGCACGGCCAGCGCGCCCGCCCGCGGCGGATCGAGCAGCACCCGCTCGTAGGGCTGCCCGGCCCAGGGCGCGCCCGCCGGGTCGGTCATCAGGTCGGCGGCATGAAAGGTGGCGTTGGCAATCCCGTTGGCGGCGGCATTGGCGGCGGCTCGCGCCACCAGTCCCGCGTCGCCCTCCACCCCCGTCACCTGCGCGGCGCGGCGCGCCAGCGGCAGCGTGAAGTTGCCGAGGCCGCAGAACAGGTCGAGGACCCGGTCAGCCGGCTCGAGCTCGAGCAGCTCCACGGCCAGCGCCACGGCGCGCCGGTTGATCTCCGCGTTGACCTGTATGAAGTCCGAGGGCTCGAAGGTCATCCCGACGTCGAACGCGTCGAGACGATAGGTGAGCGGCGTCGCCGGCGGATCGAGCGGGACGATGGTGTCGAGCCCCCCTGGCTGCAGGTAGAACTCGACGCCCTGTGCCGCCGCGAACTCACGCAACAGGGACAGGTCGTCGGCGGTCGGCGGATCCAGCACCCGGGCCACCAGCGCGGTCGCGGCGTCGGCCACGGCGACCTCGAACTGCGGCAGGCGGTCACGGATGCTCAAGCGCTCGACCAGGCCAGCCAGTGCGCCGACCAGTTCGCCAACCGGTGGCGCCAGCACGGGGCACTGGCGCACGTCGGCGATGTAGGGCTTGGAACGCTCCCGGAAGCCCACCAGCACGCGCCCCTTCTTGTAGACGTGCTTGACGCCGAGCCGCGCGCGGCGCCGATAGCCCCACAACGGCCCGGAGACGGGCGCCAGCCAGCGCGAAGGCTCGACGTGCCCGACGCGGGCGAGCTGCTCGGCGACGTGCGCCTGCTTGGCCTCGAGCTGCCGGGCAGGATCGAGATGCTGCAGCGCACAGCCGCCGCACACGCCGAAATGCGCGCAACGCGGCGCGACCCGGTCCGGCGACGCCGTCACGACCTCCAGCAGGTCCGCCTCGTCATGGCGGCGACGACGGCGCAGGCGTTGCGCCACGACCTGCTCGCCGGGCAGCGCCCCGTCGACGAACACCGTCTTGCCGTCGACCCGCGCCACCCCGCGACCGTCATGGGTCAGCGACGCGATCTGCATCGTCTCGGGTTGCGTGGGCGCCTTCTTCACGCCTGGCCCGCCTTGCGCCAGCTCCTCCGAACGGAGCATGCCCAGGTTCGGAACATCGTCAGGGTTTCTTCATGAGGATGGCGACGGCGACGACCAGGCCGGCCTCGTCCGTCAGGGTCACATGTCCCTCGCCCGCGCCGAGACCGTCGGCGACCGCCTGGCCACGCGGCGAGAAGCGGACTTCCGGTCGACCCCAGGCGTTGGGCATGAAGCCGACGTCGCGAATCCACACGCCGTGGGCGAAGCCGGTACCCAGCGCCTTGACGATCGCCTCCTTGGCCGCGAAACGCATGGCCAGGAACCGCACCGGCCGTTTCGTGCCGGCGAAGGCCGCGAGTTCCTCCGGCATCAAGAGCCGCCTGGCAAAGTGCTCGCCAAAGCGCTCGTAGACTTCTGCCACCCGCTCGATCTTCACCACGTCGGTGCCGATGCCGAAGATCATGCCGGGCGGGCTTCCCGCATCAGCCGCTTCATGTCGGCCACCGCCGGGCCGAGCCCGCTGAATACCGCCCGCGCGATGATCGCGTGGCCGATGTTGAGCTCGATGATCGGACCGATCGCCGCGACCGGCTGCACGTTGTGGTAGTCGAGGCCGTGTCCCGCGTTGACGACGAGGCCGGCGGCGGAGGCCCGCTCGGCGGCCCGGCTCAGGCGGTGCAGTTCCGCCGCCTGCTGCGCGCCCGACGACCCGGCGTATGCGCCGGTGTGCAGCTCGATGACCGGCGCCCGCACGGCCAGCGCGGCCTCGATCTGCGCGTCGTCGGGGTCGATGAACAGCGACACGCGGATGCCTTCACCCGCGAGGCGGGCGCAGATCTCGCGCAGCCGTCCGGACTGGGCCGCGGCGTCGAGACCGCCTTCGGTGGTCACCTCCTCGCGGCGCTCGGGCACCAGGCAGACGTCGGCGGGACGGATCCTCGCGGCGATGCCGACCATCTCGTCGGTCGCCGCCATTTCCAGATTCATCCGCGTCGCCAGCGCATCCCGCATCAGCACGACATCGCGATCCTGGATGTGGCGTCGATCCTCGCGCAGGTGCAGGGTGATGCTGTCCGCGCCGTGCTGCTCGGCCAGCAGCGCCGCGTGCAGCGGGCTCGGCTGCGTGCCGCGGCGCGCCTGGCGCAGCGTCGCGACGTGGTCGATGTTCACGCCCAGGGCTATGGAATTCTGAATCACGACTCCGACTCCTGACGGCGCAGTGCGAGCATCACGTCGCGGCTGCGCAATCCGCGACCTTCAAGGGAGTGTTCCAGTGCCGCACGCAGCAGGCGCTTGGCGGCGCGCAGCGACTCGTCAGAGTCGAGTCGCAGCGCGGCCAGCGCCAGCAGGTCGGCGCCACGGTACGCGTTGGCATCCAGGCCCGGCTCGCGCACCCCCCGCATCCCGACTCCCGGCTGGAACTGATAGTACCTGTCCGCCTCGAGCGGCGCCCCGGTGCCGGCCTCCCGCTCCAGGTCGACGCCATAGCCGAGATGGGTCAGCAGGCTTTGCTCGAAGCGGCGCAGTGCCGGCTGCTCGGACGCGCCGCCACGCAGGCCCGCCAGGGCCGCGGCGTAGTCGTCGAAGACCTCGACATGGGTCTCGTCACGCGGCAGCAGCTTGATGACCAGCTCGTTCAGGTAGAAGCCCGACATCAGCCGCGCGGGCGGCAGCCCCTCGGCCTGGCTGCCCGGCTCCGCCGCGGTGAGCTGGCCGGCGTCGCCGCGCAGCGAGAAGGTCAGCAGCAGCGGATTGAACGGCTGCAGCAGGGAGCGCAGCGGCGACTTGGGCCGGCGCGCGCCGCGCGCGAACAAGGTGATGCGCCCGTAGTGGCGCGTGAGGAACTCGAGGATCCGGCTCGAGTCGCTCCACTCGCGATGGTGCAGGAGGAACGCCGGCTCCAGCTGCGCCCGGCGGGTCGCGCTCATGATCCGTCGTAGCCGAACTGCCGCAGCGCGGCCTCGCTGTCGGACCAGTTCTCGCGGACCTTCACCCACAGCTCCAGGTGTACCCGGCGCCCCAGCAGCTCGTTGATCTCCAGCCGCGCGGCCTGCCCCACGCCCTTCAGGCGCGCGCCGCCCTCGCCGATGACGATGCGGCGCTGACCCTCGCGCTCGACCCAGATCATGGCGCCGATCGTCGCCCGCCCATCCGGCTCTTCGACCCAGCGCTCGATCTCGACCGTCAGGCCGTAGGGCAGTTCTTCCTGCAGCACATAGGTCAGCTTCTCGCGGATCACCTCGGCGACCAGGAACCGCTCGCTGCGGTCGGTCACCTGGTCCTGCGGATAGCCGGGCGGCCCCTCCGGCAGCGCGGCGGCGAGCACCGCCACCAGCCGGTCGAGATTGTGGCGCTTGAGCGCGGAGACCGGCACCACGGCCTCGAAATCATGCAGGGCGGCGAGACGCTCGAGCAATGGCAGCAGCTTTTCCCGGGGATGCACCTCGTCGGTCCGGTTGACCACCAGCACCGTGCGCTTGCCCGACTGGCGCACCCGCTCGAGCACGGTGTCATCCTCGTCGGTCCAGCGCGTCGCATCCACCACCAGCAGCACCAGGTCCGCCTCGGCCAGCGAGCCCATCGCCGCGCGATTCATGGCCTGGTTCAGGCGCCCGCGCACGTGACTGTGCAGACCCGGTGTATCCAGGAAGATGGCCTGGAAGCCGTCACCGCTCAGCACCCCGACGATGCGATGGCGGGTCGTCTGCGGCTTTGGCGAGACGATGCTGACTTTCTGCCCGACCAGGCTGTTGAGCAAGGTCGACTTGCCGACGTTGGGCCGCCCGAGCAGCGCGACCAGGCCGCAGCGGTGCGCGACGTCGCTCATGCCGAGGCTCCGCGCTCGAGCGCCTCGAGCAGCTGGCCCGCCGCCTCCTGCTCGGCGCGACGCCGGCCGGTGCCGGTCGCCTCGGCCGTCAGGCCGAGTTGCTCCACCTCACACCGCACCCGGAAGCGCTGTTCATGCGGTTCACCGGTCACTTCGAGCACCTCGTAACGGGGCAGGTCGATACCCTCCGCCTGCAGCCGTTCCTGCAGCCGTGTCTTCGGATCCTTGAGCTCGGCCGCGGCCGGCAGTCCCTCGAGGCGCTCGAACAGCAGTCGTTCGATGGCCCCGCGGGCGGCCGGCAGCCCGGCGTCCAGGTACAGCGCCCCGATCAGGGCTTCCAGCGCATCCGCGAGGATGGACGTCCGGCGGAATCCGCCCGACTTCAATTCGCCCTCGCCGAGGCGCAGGTGATCGCCGAGCCCCTGCTCCAGCGCCACCTCGCCGAGTGTCTCGCCGCTCACCAGGCTCGCCCGGTAGCGCGACATCTCGCCCTCGGTGGCGTCCGGAAACCGGCGGTAGAGCATTTCGGCGACCACGAAGGAGAGCGCGGCATCGCCGAGGAACTCGAGCCGCTCATAGTTGCGTGAAGCGAGACTGCGGTGCGTCAGCGCCTCCGTGAGCAGCCTGTCGTCCGCAATCCGGGTGCCCAGGGTCCGCTCCACCCAGGTCTTTGCGGACCGCTTGCGCTGCAGATCGCTCACGCCATTCAGCACATTCAGTTGATCGCGATCTCGACGGTCTTCTCGAACTCGGCCAGGAACGACACGTTGTAGATGAACGGCGTGGTCGCCTCGTAGGCGGCGGTCACCTCGAAGACGTTGCTCTTGCGCTTGATGCTGATGTCCTGCGGGGTCAGACGCTCGACATAGTTGATGTCGAACTGCCGCTCGATCGACTTGCGGATCATGAAATCGGTGGTGCCCGGACTGGAGTTGTACTCGTCGCGCACCTTCTCCAGCGTGCTCGCGATCCGCATGTACTCCAGGTACACCGGCGTCAGCCGGATTCCGGCATAGACCCAGGTGCCTGCCACCACGATCAGTACCAGCAATCCAAGGAAGGTGATTCCCCTCTGCTTGTTGCGCATCTCGGTCTCCCTATTGAATTCGCGTGGCCATGCGCTCCCAGAGCAGGAGCGAACCCTCGTCAGGATTGAATGACAGCCAGATCACCACCGCCTGGCCGATGAGGTTCTCGGCCGGCACGAAACCGACCTCCGGAAAGCGGCTGTCGCGGCTGTTGTTGCGGTTGTCGCCCATCATGAAATAGTGACCCGCCGGAACCTCCCAGACTCCGTCGGTGCCCATGCGGCTGCGGTCGAACATGATCTGGTGCGCGCCGTCTTCCATCCGCTCCTCCGCCACCACAGCATAACCATACTGCGCTTCCTTCGGCCCGCGGTAGCCGTCGATCGGCTCGATCGGCAAGGGACGCCCATTGACCGAGACCTGTGCGCCCTGCACGCGGATCGTGTCCCCGGGCAGGCCGACCAGGCGCTTGATGAACACCACGGAAGGCTCGGTTGGCTTGCGGAACACGATGACGTCACCCCGCTCGGGCTCGCCGATGGGCAGCACCTTCCAGTTGAGCACGGGCAGGCGCAGTCCGTATCCCCACTTGTTCACGAAAATGAAGTCCCCCTGGATGAGGGTCGGCATCATCGAGTCCGAGGGGATCCGGAACGGCTCATACAGGAAGGATCTGAGAACCAGTACCAGCAGGATCACCGGAAAGAACGACCGGGACCACTCCACCGCCAGCGGCTCGCGCGCGCCCTCCCCGGCGGCCACCCGGCGCGGCCGCCAGATCCAGCGGTCGAGCCCCGCGATAACGCCGGTCACCAGGGCCAGCACGACCAGTACGAACGAAAAATCGAAGATCATCCCACCCACCCGTGCCCGCTCGGTCCGGTCACTTCTTGCCCATCTGCAGGACGGCCAGGAAGGCCTCCTGCGGAATTTCCACGGTGCCGAGCTGCTTCATGCGCTTCTTGCCTTCCTTCTGCTTCTCCAGCAGCTTGCGCTTGCGGCTGACGTCGCCGCCGTAGCACTTGGCCAGCACGTTCTTGCGCAGCGCCTTGACGCTCGCCCGGGCGATCACCTGGCTGCCGATGGCCGCCTGGATGGCCACCTCGAACATCTGGCGCGGGATCAGCTCCTGCATCTTGTCGACCAGCTCCCGACCGCGCTGATAGGAGGTGTCGCGATGCACGATCATGGACAGCGCATCGACGCGATCGCCGTTTATCAGCACGTCGAGCTTGACCAGCGGGGCCTTCTCGAAGCGGCTGAACTCGTATTCGAACGAGGCGTAGCCGCGGCTGGCTGACTTCAGCCGGTCGAAGAAGTCGAGCACCACCTCGGCGAGCGGCAGTTCGTACTGCAACGCCATCTGCGTCCCCAGCTGCAGCATCTTCTTCTGCACCCCGCGCTTCTCCTGGCACAGGGCCAGGACGCCGCCCACGTGTGCGGGCGGCACGAGGATGTTGGCGGTGATGATCGGCTCGCGCAACTCCAGGATCACGTTGCCGGAGGGCAGCTTCGACGGGTTGTCGACGAAGGCCGTCGTGCCGTCGGTGAGGGCCACTTCGTACACCACCGTCGGCGCGCTGGTCACGAGGTCGAGGTCGTACTCCCGCTCGAGCCGCTCCTGCACGATCTCCATGTGCAGCAGTCCGAGAAAGCCGCAGCGAAACCCGAAACCGAGCGCCGCCGACACTTCCGGCTCGAACTGCAGCGATGAATCGTTGAGGCGCAGCTTCTGCAGGGCGTCGCGGAACGACTCGTAATCGTCGGACTTCACCGGGAACAGGCCGGCGAAGACGCGCGGCTGCACCGACTTGAATCCCGGCAGCGGCTTGTCGCAGCGCCGGCTCTCGTGCGTGATGGTGTCGCCGACCGGCGCGCCGCCGATCTCCTTGATGCCCGCCACGATCCAGCCGACCTCGCCAGCGCCGAGCAACTGGCCCTCGACGCGCTTCGGCGTGAAGTGGCCAATGCGGTCGACCTCCCAGGCGCGTCCGGTGGACAAGATGCGGATCTTGTCGCCGCGGCGCACCGAGCCGTTGACGATGCGCACCAGCGACACCACGCCGACGTAGTTGTCGAACCACGAGTCGACGATCAGCGCCTGCAGCGGCCCCTCCGGATCGCCCTTCGGCGCCGGGATCCGCTTGATCAGCACTTCCAGCAGATCGCGCACGTTCTCGCCGGTCTTGGCGCTGACCCGCACCGCGTCGGATGCCTCGACACCGATGATCTCCTCGATCTCGGCGATGACGCGATCCGGGTCGGCCGACGGCAGGTCGATCTTGTTCAGGACCGGCACCACTTCGAGCCCCTGCTCGATCGCGGTGTAGCAGTTCGCCACGCTCTGCGCCTCGACACCCTGCGCGGCGTCCACGACCAGCAGGGCGCCCTCGCAGGCGGCCAGTGAGCGCGAGACCTCGTATGAGAAGTCGACGTGCCCGGGCGTGTCGATGAAGTTGAGCTGGTACTCGGCCCCGTCGTTGGCGCGATACTTCAGCGTGACCGCCTGGGCCTTGATGGTGATGCCGCGCTCCCGTTCCAGGTCCATGGAGTCCAGCACCTGGGCCTGCATCTCGCGATCGGCGAGACCGCCGCAGATCTGGATGATCCGGTCGGCGAGCGTCGACTTGCCATGGTCGATATGCGCGATGATGGAAAAGTTGCGGATGTTGTGCATTCGGAAGCGTGCGCCACGACGTAAGGCCCTCGGGGTCGGGCAAAGTCGCGGGATTATAGCAGTCGGGCCGCGCCGGACCCTTACGAATCCAGCAGCCGCCCGAGCGCGGCCGGATCGAACCGGCCGTGGCAGACGACCAGTCCGTCGAGGGTCAGCACGGGGATCTTCAGCCCGAAGCGGCGGCGGGTCAGCGGATCGGCGTCGACGTCCCGGACCTGGACAGCGACCGCCCGGCCGGCAAGAAATCCTGCCAGGTCCGCCAGCATCTCGTCGCACAGCGGGCAGTCCTCGCGCGAATAGACGACCAGTCGCGCCGGCTCAGCGGCCATCCGGCCTGCCCTCGGGCACCACACCGTTCGCAATGCGCTTGAGCGTCGCCGGCGGCACCTCGCCGACGGCGGTGACCTGGTGTCCTTCGACGAACATGGAGAACGTCGACGACGCGCCCGCGCGGCCGAGACCGACCGCCGGCTTCTGTCCGGCGCCCGGCTGATGAATGAAGACGGACACCGAGGCCAGCCCGTCCGACAGCACGAGATGACTGACCGGTGCCGCCACGCCCAGCATCTGCTGCACGTTGCTGTCCGACAGCAGGAATCCCGGCGGCGCGCCCCGCACCGTCCAGGGCAGGCGGTCCGACGGGTCCATGCCGACCTGCCGCATCCACCTGAACTGGGTACGGTCCACCTCGGGCTGCAGCTCCGCGTCGAGAATGTCGCTGCGCATTTCGAGGTAGGTGAAGCGCAGCCGCTCCACCACGCGGTCTTCGCTGTCGCACAGCTCGGTGCGGACCGGCATGCTGGTGGCCTCGTCGATCCACAGCCGGTGCCCGAAGCGGTAGCGGTCGCGCGGGCGCACCGAGACCACCGCCGCGGGACGCCCGCTCAGGCCGGTCGCCCGTCCGACCAGGCGCACCTCGTACCACTGCTCGAGGCCCGCGCCGAAGCGCGGCAAGGCCCCCAGCAAACCGCCGCGATCGGCCTGGCGCTCGATCACCGCAAGACGCTTGTCCGGCAGGAACGCCGTCACCTCGTCGCCGTCGCGGATCATCTCCCGCCCGGAGCCGCCGAGGGATATCAGCCGTTCACTGACGCGGCCATCGCGGACGCGATGGTAGATGCGCATGCGCTCGGTGTAGTCCGCGCCATCGAGGCGGAACTCGCCGACGTAATTCGACTCGGCCAGGGCGCGCGTCATGCGCTCCAGCCAGACACGGCCATCTTCCGAGGCATGACCCGGCGACGCGAAGGCCAGGCAGACGGCTGCCGCCGCCGCCATGGCCAGGCGGGTCATCGGCTGGCGTCCTCCCGGGACGGCTCGACGGGAGCCTGTGCCGCAGCGGGCGGCGCCTCGGGTTCACGCGCATCGACGACCACCGAGGTCACCATGCTGCGCGCGGCAAGCGGTGAGGTGTAAACGCTGTGCGCGACCAGATAGGAGGCGAGCTGCGCCGGGGGCAGGCCGTTCGGCGCGCCGAGCGGCGCCGGCGGCGTCGTGTAGCCCGGATCGTCCTCGACCACGTCCGCCACGGAAACCGGGACGATTTCACCTTCCGGCTCGAGTGCCGCCACTGCGGCCGGCACGTTCGCAACCAGCGCTTCCGAACCGGTGACCGCCGCACCGCCGGACCACAACGGCAACAGCACGACCGTGGCCGCCGCCACGCTCGCCGCGACGGCGAGCCCGGCCAGGGGCTGGATCCAGCGCAAACCCGAGCGCGGCCCCAGTGCCGGCTCGACCTGTATCGCCGCGCTGACGCGCGCAGCGACGTGGTGGGCCGCGGACACGTCCCCGTCGGCGCGCAGCACCGAGCCGATCAGCGAGTAACGCGACAGGGCGCCCTTGAGTTCGTCGTCGCGCTCGAGGCGCTTCAACAGCAGGGTGGTCTCGGCTTCCGGCAGTTCGCCGTCCAGGAAAGCGGAGAGCTGTTCCTTGAGTGTGTCAGTCATCTTGGTCCCCGGCGCGCCCCAGGCCGCCCTCGAACACCCCTTGCAGGTGGCGGTCGATGGCCTCGCGGGCGCGGAAAATTCTCGATCTCACTGTGCCCACCGGGCACTCCATGGTCTTGGCAATCTCGTCGTAACTCAAACCTTCGAGCTCGCGCAGCACGATCGCGGTGCGCAGGTCCTCGGGCAGGCCGTCGATCGCGCGATTGACGGTCGTCCGGATTTCCTCGGTGAGCAACAGCCGCTCGGGCGTGTCGCTGTCCTTCAGCCTGGCGCGGATCTCGGAACCCGGACCTTCCTGCGCATCGACGTCGAAGGACATCGGGCGGCGGCCGGCCGACACCAGCGCGTTCTTGGCAGTGTTGATGGCGATGCGATACAGCCAGGTGTAGAAGGCGCTGTCGCCGCGAAACGCGGGCAGCGCGCGGTAGGCCTTGATGAAGGCGTCCTGCACCACGTCCTCGGCCTCGCCCTGATCGCGCACGTAGCGCTGCACCAGCTTCAGTACCTTGTGCTGGTACTTGAGGACGAGCGCGTCGAAGGCGGACTTGTCGCCCTTCTGAACGCGCCTGACCAGGGCGAGATCGCCTGTGTCGGGCCCGGCGGCCAATGTTGTCGGCAAGGCGCTGGCGGTATCCACGCCGCTGTAGACCCGCGGTACATGGAGAAGTTCGATTCCCGCCGGAGCGCGCCTGCGCTACCTCCAGAATTGAGACCTGTGGACCGATTCTAACAAGCCGGCGGGGTGCCGCCGGCCCGCATTGCGAGGACCGCCACCTTCAGGTGGCGAAACTGGTCTGCGGTCAACGCGTATCGCGGCAGCCACCAGTCCAGCCGGCGACCGCCGGCGGAGACGCTCAACACCACCAGACCACGGGTGGCCCGGCTCGCCGGTGAAACCTCGGCGCGGATCCACCTGCCCCCGGCCGGCCAGACCCGCCAACCGTACTCGTCGAATGCGATACGCCGCAGCGCGGCGTGGGGCCCGGGCAGCGCCCGGAGCGTGGCGGGCCACAACAGCAGCGCGAGCATCGACAGGGCCGCGGCCAGGGCGGACGGCAGCGGCACCGCCCACGGCAGGCAGGCGGCCCCCAGGTGCACCAGCAGCGCCACGGCGACCAGCTCCGGGCAGGACCGGGGCTCGGCGTCAACCGTCCAGGACTTCATCGAGCAGCGCCGCCACGGCCGGATCGACCGGGCGCTCGCGCCGGTAGACCCACTGCAGCAGTTCCGGGTCGGTGGCTTCCAGCAGCTTCTCGAAGGCGGCCCGGCGGCCGGCGTCCGCGCCGGCGTAGCGCTTGTCCAGCCAGGCGCACAGCATGGTGTCGAGCTCCTTCATGCCGCGTCGGCAGCGCCAGCGCAGCCTGCCGAGATCCGGATCCGCGCCCACCGGCTCAGTGCTGCCTTTCGGCGATCCGACGCTTGATGTCGGCGATGGCCCGCGCCGGGTTGAGGTCCTTCGGACAGGCCTCGGTGCAGTTCATGATGGTGTGGCAGCGGTACAGCTTGAACGGATCCTCGAGATCGTCCAGCCGCTCCCCCTGGGCCTCGTCGCGGGTATCCACGATCCAGCGGTAGGCCGCGAGCAGTGCGGCGGGACCGAGGTACCGATCGCCGTTCCACCAGTAGCTGGGGCAGCTGGTCGAGCAGCAGGCGCACAGGATGCAGGCGCTGGGACTGTCGATCTTCTCCTGGTCCTCGGGCGTCTGCAGGCGCTCGCGATCCGGCGGCGCCGGGGTGCGGGTCTGCAGCCAGGGCTTGACCGAGGCGTACTGCGCGTAGAAGTTGGTCAGGTCCGGAACCAGGTCCTTGATCACTTCCATGTGCGGCAGCGGGAAGATGCGCACCTCGCCGCTGACGTCGGCGATGGCCTTGGTGCAGGCCAGCGTGTTGACGCCGTCGATGTTCATCGCGCACGAGCCGCAGATGCCCTCGCGGCAGGAGCGCCGGAAGGTCAGCGTCGGGTCGATCTCGTTCTTGATCTTGATCAGCGCATCCAGAACCATCGGCCCGCAGCGATCGAGGTCGATCTCGTAGTTGTCGACGCGCGGCTTCTCGCCGCTGTCCGGATCCCAGCGATAGACGCGGAAGGTGCGCACGCGCGTGGCGCCGGCGGGCGCCTGGTGGCGCCGCCCGGGGACGTCCTTGAAGCGGGAGTTGGCGGGTAAGGTGAACTCGGCCATAACTCGGATCTCGTGGGTGGATGTTGCGCGGTCAGTTGCCCGGGATGCGTCTCGTCGTGGTCGAGCCCTAGTAGGTGCGGGCCTTCGGCGGGATGGCCTCGACCTCGTCGGTCAGCGTCCCGAGTTGCACCGGCCGGTAGTCGAAGCAGGCCCGCCCCTTGGCATCGACCCAGACCAGCGAGTGCTTGAGCCACTCGCTGTCGTTGCGATCCGGATAGTCCTCGCGGGCGTGGGCGCCGCGGCTTTCCGTGCGGTTCGCGGCCGAGCGGATGGTCGCCACCGCCTGCAGCAGGAGATTCTCGAGCTCGAGGGTCTCGATCAGGTCGGTGTTGAACACCAGTGACCGGTCGCTGACCTGCACGTCGGCCAGCGTCTCGTAGGTCGCCGCCAGGCGCGTACAGCCCTCGTCGAGGGTCTCGCCGGTGCGGAACACCGCGGCGTCGTTCTGCATGATGCGCTGCATCTCGCCGCGGATGGCGGCGGTCGAGCGCGACCCGGCGGCATTGCGGAACCGGTCGAGCCGCGACACCGCGAGCTCGCCGGCGCTGGCCGAGCAGCGGCCGCTGGCGGGCGCCGGGCTCGACAATCTCCGCGCAATGCCGCGCCGCGGCGCGTCCGAACACCACCAGGTCGAGCAGGGAATTCGAGCCGAGGCGGTTGGCGCCGTGCACCGACACGCAGGCCGCCTCGCCCACCGCCATCAGGCCGCGCACGACGGCACTGGGATCGTCGCCACGCCGCGTGACCACTTCGCCGTGCACGTTGCAGGGAATGCCGCCCATGTTGTAGTGCACGGTCGGCAGCACCGGAATCGGCTGGCGGGTCACGTCCACGCCCGAGAAGATGCGCGCGGTCTCGGCGATGCCCGGCAGCCGCTTGTGGATGACGTCCGCGCCGAGATGCTCGAGATGCAGGTAGATGTGGTCCTTCTCCGGACCGACGCCCCGGCCCTCGCGGATCTCGATGGTCATCGAACGGCTGACCACGTCGCGCGACGCCAGGTCCTTGGCATTCGGCGCATAGCGCTCCATGAAGCGCTCGCCCTCGGAGTTCCTGAGGATGCCGCCCTCGCCGCGCACGCCCTCGGTGATCAGGCAGCCCGCCCCGTAGATGCCGGTCGGGTGAAACTGCACGAACTCCATGTCCTGCAGCGGCAGCCCGGCGCGCAGCACCATGCCGCCGCCGTCGCCGGTGCAGGTGTGGGCGGAGGTGCAGGAGAAATAGGCGCGGCCATAGCCGCCGGTGGCCAGGATGGTCATCTGCGCCAGGAACCGGTGCAGCTTGCCGGTGGCCATGTCGAGCGCGACGATGCCGCGGCACTCGCCGTTCTCCATGATCAGGTCGATCGCGAAGTACTCGATGAAGAAGCTGGCGCTGTGCTTCAGCGACTGCTGGTACAGCGTGTGCAGCATGGCGTGCCCGGTGCGGTCCGCCGCCGCGCAGGTGCGCTGCGCGATGCCCTGGCCATAGTGCGTGGTCATGCCGCCGAACGGCCGCTGGTAGATGCGCCCGTCCTCGGTGCGGGAGAACGGCACGCCGTAGTGCTCGAGCTCGAGCACGGCGCTCGGCGCCTCCTTGCACATGAACTCGATGGCGTCCTGGTCGCCGAGCCAGTCCGAGCCCTTGATGGTGTCGTAGAAGTGGAAGCGCCAGTCGTCCTCGCCCATGTTGCCGAGCGCGGCGCTGATGCCGCCCTGCGCCGCCACCGTGTGGCTGCGGGTGGGGAACACCTTGCTGATGCAGGCGGTCGACAGGCCCGCTTCGGCCAGACCGAGGGTCGCACGCAGACCCGAGCCGCCGGCGCCGACGACGATGACGTCGTAGCTGTGATCGGTGAACGCGTAATCGCTCATGACGGGGCTCCGAAAGCGAGCCGCAGAATGCCCGCGAGCGCGAACGCCGCCGCCAGCACGTGGGCGAAGCGGGACAGCGTCAGCGCCGCGAAGCGCAGGCCCTTGTGATGCACGTAGTCCTCGATCACGACCTGCACGCCGAGCGCCGAGTGACGCGCGGCGACCACGGCGAACAGGGCGAGCAGCACCGCATTGAACGGGCGCGCCACCCAGGCCGACACGGAGCCGTGCGCGAGGTCCGGCAAGGTCAGCACGGCGAACAGGAACCAGATGCCGAGCGGCACCAGCGCGATCGAGGTGTAGTGCATGTCGAGCCAGTGGCCGACGCCCTGCTTGGCGGAGCCGTGGCCGAGCGCGCGGCCGAGCGGTGAACGCAGGCTCATGCCCCACCTCCCAGGTGGCGCCAGCGCCAGCGCCAGGGTGAACAGGGAAGCAAGCGCGGTCAGGCCGACGACGACCAGCCCGCTGCGCCGCGCCTGGGCCTTCTCGAAGCCGTAGCCGGCATCCCAGGCGAGGTGCCTGAGGCCCGCGAACAGGTGGAACCAGAAGGCGATGATCCAGACCGCCAGCGCCAGCCGGACCAGCGGGTTGCCAAACACCTTGCCGGCCGTCGCGTAGGCCGCCGGACCGCTGGCGGCGGCCATCAGCCAGTACGCCAGCAGCACCAGCCCGATCGACTGGAACAGCCCGGACAGGCGGTGCGACATCGACAGCACCATGGTGTACATGGGCCGATACACCTGCAGGTGCGGCGACAGTGGTCTCGACGATGTGGACATCAGCGGTTCTCCGCGCAAATTGAGCCACCCGCAGGCAGCCCGGCCGCGCCATCGCGCCCCCCGGGGCGCCAGTTCAGAAGTCGATGCAGCGCCCTTTCTTCTCCCAATCCCCGAAACGGGTGGGCTCGGGACCCGGCGGGCCACCGATCTCCCGGGGCGGCTTGACCTCGGGCTCCGCAGGCGTCGAATCCGCCGGCAGCGGCGGCTTCTCTGCAGTGGCGGCGGGATCGTTGTGCATCGCGTTAATCTTGCCAGATTACGGGCGGCGATCCCATCGAATTTCTATTGCGAACAGTCTGTTGCCGCATGGCGGGTACTGGACGGAATGTCACCGGAAGCGCAGCCTGAAGGTATATTCGCGCCATGACCCCCTCGCAGATTTACCCGCTGCCGGATCTCGGCGTCATCCGCTTCAGCGGACCGGATGCGCTGTCCTTCCTGCAAGGCCAGCTGACCGCCGACCTGCGAACCCTGCAGCCGGGATCTTCCGTGCTGGCGGCCTGGTGCTCGCCGCAGGGCCGGATCATCGCGCTGCCCCGGCTGCTCGGCAGCGCCGACGCGTTGCTGGCGGTGCTGCCACGCGAGTTGACCGGCCCGGTGCTGTCGCGCCTCGGCCGCTACGTCATGCGCGCCAAGGTCGTGATGGAGGACGTCTCGGAGCGCCTGCCCGTGGCCGGACTGGTCGCGACCGGGCCGGGCGCACCCGTTGCGGCTGACATCGACCCGGCGGAGCAGGTCGTCGCGCTGCCCGGGCAGCGGGCGCTCTGGATCGGCGGCGGCGGATCCGGCTCGGGGGCGCGAAGCACCTGGGAGCAACTCGCCATCGAGCAGGGAGAACCCGCCGTGGTCGCCGCCACCAGCGAGAGCTGGATCCCACAGATGCTCAATCTCGACCTGCTCGGCGCGGTCAGTTTCACCAAGGGCTGTTACGCAGGCCAGGAGATCGTGGCCCGCACCCAGCACCTGGGGCGCATCAAGCGGCGCATGTTCCGCTATCGGGCGGACAGCGGCACCGCTGTCGAACCGGGCAGCGCATTGCTCGACGCCGGCGCCAAGGTGGGCGAAGTGGTGCGCAGCGCCGCCGGATCGGTGCTCGCGGTGGTCAACCTCGACGCCGCGGGCCGGGCGCTGACCGACGAGAGCGGCACCCGCTACCTGCCCGAGCCACTGCCCTACGCGGTCGGCGACACGCCCTCGCCCGGCTAGAGATCCACCAGTTCCACCGCCGCGGCGTCCAGCGGCTCGCCGGAGAAGACCGACCCGACCCGCGCGAAGCGCTCGGGCCCGTCGGTCGCCAGCAGCCGGATCGTGCCGATGCCAGGGCCGGCCAGCAGGCCGCCGGACTGGAGCAGGGCGCGGGTCGCGGCCGCGGTCGTCTCCGCCGAGTCGACCAGGGTGATGGCCGTGCCCACGACGCGGCGGATCGGCGCGAGCAGCGCCGGAAAGTGCGTGCAGCCGAGCAGCAGCGTATCGGCGCCGGAGTCGGCCAGGAAGGACTCCAGGTAGCGGCGCGCGATCGCCTCGGCGATCGGCCCGTCGGTCCAACCCTCCTCCGCGAGGGCGACGAACAGCGGGCAGGCCCGTTGCGTGACGACGGCCGTCGCCGACAGCTCGCCGATCGCGCGCAGGTAAGCGCCGCCCCGCACGGTGCCTTCGGTGGCGATGACCGCGATCCGTCCGGACGGCGAACTGCGCACCGCGGCCGTCGCGCCGGGCGTCACCACGCCGATCACGGGCGTCGCGGGAAAGCGCTCGCGCAGCGGACCGATCGCCACCGACGAGGCGGTGTTGCAGGCCACGACCAGCGCCTTGATGCCCCGTTCGACCAGCAGGGCCGACGCCTGGGTCGCGTAGCGCACCACGGTATCGGCACTCTTGGTGCCGTACGGCAGGCGGGCGGTATCGCCCAGGTAGAGGAAATCCTCGGCCGGCAGCGTCGCGCGCAGCGCGCGCAGCACGCTCAGGCCACCGACGCCGGAATCGAAGACACCTATCGGAAGGTTGGCGGGAGAGGACACGGTTGGGGTGGTGATGGGTGAGCCCCTATCCGCCCTCCGGCCGCAGGTGCGGGAACAACAGCACGTCGCGGATGCTCGGTGAGTCGGTCAACAGCATCACCAGCCGGTCGACGCCCACGCCGAGTCCCGCGGTCGGCGGCAGGCCGTACTCGAGCGCGCGCACGTAGTCGGCGTCGAAGAACATCGCCTCCTCGTCGCCCGCGGTCTTGAGCGCCGCCTGTTCGCGGAATCGCTCCGCCTGGTCCTCGGGGTCGTTGAGCTCGGAGAAGCCGTTGGCGATCTCACGGCCACCGATGAAGAACTCGAAGCGGTCGGTGATGAACGGATCGCCGTCATTGCGCCGCGACAGCGGCGACACCTCGGTCGGGTAGGAGTGCACGAAGGTCGGCTGCTCCAGCGTGTGCTCGCAGGTCTTCTCGAAGATCTCGATCTGCAGCTTGCCCGGACCCTCCTGGCCGGTCACGGCGATGCCGAGCCGCTCCGCCGCGCGGCGCAGGTACTCCGGGTCGCGCAGCTTCGACGCGTCGAGATCCGGATTGCGGCTGCGCAGGGCCTGCTCGATCGAAATCCGCTCGAACGCGCCCGAGAAGTCGTACTGGCGCCCCTGGTAGCTGACGACCCGGCTGCCGATCAAGGTGTCGGCCAGCCCCTGCATCATCCGCTCGACCAGCCCCATCAGGTCGTTGAAGTCCGCGTAGGCCTGGTACAGCTCGAGCATGGTGAACTCGGGGTTGTGCTGCGTCGACAGCCCCTCGTTGCGGAAGTTGCGGTTGATCTCGTAGACCCGCTCGAAGCCGCCGACCACCAGGCGCTTGAGATACAGCTCCGGCGCGATGCGCAGGTACATGTCCATGTCGAGCGCGTTGTGGTGGGTGACGAAGGGTCGCGCCGCCGCGCCGCCGGGAATCGGCTGCATCATCGGCGTCTCGACTTCGAGGAACCCCTGCGCGTCCAGGAACGCCCGCAGGTAGCGCACCACCTGCGTGCGCGCCTCGAAGGTCCGCCGGCTCTGCTCGTTGACGATCAGGTCGACGTAGCGCTGCCGATAGCGGGTCTCGGTGTCGGACAGGCCATGCCACTTGTCCGGCAGCGGCCGCAGCGACTTCACCAGCAGCCGCACGCTGTCGGCCTTGACCGACAGTTCGCCGGCGCGCGTGCGCATCAGGGTGCCTTCGACGCCGAGGATGTCGCCGACGTCGTAGCCCTTGAAGGCCTCGTAGGCCTCGCCGAGGCTGTTCGACTGCAGGTAGACCTGGATCTGTCCGGAATGATCCTGCAGCTTGGCGAACGACGCCTTGCCCATGACGCGCTTGAACATCATGCGGCCGGCGACGGCGACGCGCACCGGTTCCGCTTCCAGCGACTCGTTGCTGTGGGAGCCGAACGTCGCGTGCAAGTCCGCCGCCAGCGCGGTGCGGCGGAAATCGTTCGGAAACGCCTCGCCGGATTCCCGCAGGCGCGCGAGCTTGCCGCGCCGCTCCGCGATCAACTGGTTCTCGTCCTGGCCGGCGTTCGAGCTGTCTTCGGTCATGCTGTCCCCGTCATCTCAGAGGCCGAGCTTCAGGCTCGCCTCCATGAACTGGTCGAGATCGCCGTCCAGCACGGACTGCGTATTGCCGACCTCGATATTGGTCCTCAGGTCCTTGATGCGCGACTGGTCGAGCACGTAGGAGCGGATCTGGTGCCCCCAGCCGACGTCGGTCTTCTGGTCCTCCAGCACCCGCGCCGCGGCGTTGCGCTTGTTGACCTCGAGCTCGTACAGCTTTGCCTTGAGCATCTTCATGGCGGTCGAGCGGTTCTTGTGCTGGCTGCGCTCGCTCTGGCAGGCGACGACGATGCCGGTCGGCACGTGGCGCATGCGCACCGCGGAGTCGGTCTTGTTGACGTGCTGCCCGCCCGCGCCGCTCGCGCGATACGTGTCGGTCTCGATGTCGGCCGGGTTGACCTCGATGTTGATGTCGTCATCGACCTCCGGCGACACGAACACCGAGGCGAACGAGGTGTGCCGGCGGTTGCCCGAATCGAACGGCGACTTGCGCACCAGCCGGTGCACGCCCGTTTCCGTGCGCAGCCACCCATAGGCATAGGACCCGTCGATCTTCAGCGTCGCGCCCTTGATGCCGGCCACCTCGCCGTCGCTCTGGTCGATCACCTCGGTGGCAAAGCCGTGCTGATCGGCCCAGCGCAGGTACATGCGCATCAGCATCTGCGCCCAGTCCTGCGCCTCGGTGCCGCCGGCGCCGGCCTGGATGTCGAGGAATGCCGCGTGCGAGTCCATCTCGCCCGAGAACATGCGGGTGAATTCGAGCTGCTCGATGCGCTTCTCGATGGCGGCGACGTCGCGCTCGACGTCGGCGAAGCCCGACTCGTCGTCCTCCTCCTCGACCAGGTCGAGCAGGCCGGCGCAGTCGGCGAGCGGCGTGGCGATGGCGTCGAGTTCCAGGACGCTCGCCTCCAGACGCGCGCGCTCACGCCCGAGTTCCTGCGCCCGCTCCGGCGCGTCCCAGATCTTCGGGTCCTCGAGCTCGCGGTTTACTTCCTCGAGCCGCTCGCGCTTGCGATCGTACTCAAAGGTACCCCCTGAGCGCGGCGAGGCGCTGCTCGAGATCCTTGAGGGTGCGGCGGAGGGGCGCGAATTCCATCGGGGCAACCTGACAGTCCGGGGAATCTCGAATAGTAGCAGATCAACCGGGCCCGATCGGCTCCGCCCACTCGACCTTCAGTTCCGGCCGCGGCGTGCCGCCGAAGGTCGTGGTCTCGAGCCGGTAGGCCAGCCGCACCCGCGCGCCGGCCTCGATCCGTGCGGCCGCGGCGTCGCCGTAATAGCCGAAAGCGATCGACTCCAGCGGCCGGCTGTGGGCATCGGGACGCACCCACAGCTTGAGGTGACGCTCGGCCACCACGCGTGACTCCACCACATCGAACTCGCCGTCGAAGACCGGCTCCGGGAAGCCCTGGCCCCAGGGCCCGCCCTGCTCCAGCGCCCGCGCGGTGTCGAGCGAGAGCTCCGCCGCCGACAGCTCGCCGTCGCTCTCCAGCACGCCACGCATCTGGCCCGGCGACAGCCACTTGCCCACTTCTTCGGCAAAGGCGTCCGAGAACCGCTTCAGGCTGGCGCGCCGCATGGTCAGCCCCGCCGCCATCGCATGGCCGCCAAAGCGGTCGATCAGGCCCGGGTGGCGCGCGTCGATCGCCTCGAGCACGTCACGCACGTGCACGCCCGCCACCGAGCGGGCGGAGCCGCGCAACTCGTCGCCGCCGGCCGGCGCGAAGGCGATGACCGGGCGGTGTACCCGATCCTTGATGCGTGAGGCGACCAGCCCGACCACGCCCGGGTGCCAGGCATCGTCGTAGAGGGAAACGCCAGGCGGCAGACTGCCCTCCTCGATGCGCAGCGTGCGCAACAGCGCCACGGCTTCCTCGCGCATCTTGCCTTCGAGTTCGCGCCGCTCGCCGTTCAGCCGGTCGAGTTCCAGCGCCAGGCGCATGGCCTCCGCCGGTTCCTCGGCCAGCAGGCAGCGTATGCCGACGGTCATGTCGTCGATGCGCCCTGCGGCGTTCAGGCGCGGCGCCACCGCGAAACCGAGGTCGCGCGCCGAGAGCGCGTCCGGCGCACGCTTGCCCACCAGCGCCAGCGCGCGGATGCCCTCGACGCCCCGGCCCGCGCGGGCGCGCTGCAGACCCGCCTGCACCAGGATGCGGTTGTTGTAGTCGAGCGGCACCAGATCGGCGACCGTGCCCAGCGCGACCAGGTCGAGCAGGTCGGCGACCGGCGGCAGGCGCTCGCCCCGCAGGGTCTCCAGCCGGCGGGTCAGCGCCGCCATCAGGTAGAACGCCACGCCCACGCCCGCCAGCGACTTGCTGGCGAAGGCCGCCCCCTGCAGATTGGGATTGACGTGCACCGCGCAGGCGGGAAGCTCCGCCGGTGGCAGATGATGATCGGTGACCAGCACCTCGATGCCCTGCGCCGTGGCCGCGGCGATGCCGCCGTGCGCCGCCACGCCATTGTCGACGGTGATGATCAGGTCGGGCTTGTCCTGCGCGATCTCCTCCACCAGGCCGGCGGTGAGCCCGTAGCCGTGGCGTATCCGGTCCGGCACGCGAAACCCGACATTGCGATGACCGAGGCGCCGCAGCTGCCGGACGATCACCGCCGTGCTGGTCGCGCCGTCGGCGTCGTAGTCGCCGACCACCAGGATGCTGGCACCGGTCTGCAGGCGCTCGACCAGCAAGGTGGTGGCGCTCTCGACGCCATCCAGCGAGGAGACCGGCAGGAGGTTCTTCAGGGCGAGATCGAGCTGTTCGTCGTCGGTGAGGCCGCGCGCCGCGTAGACGCGCTTCAGCACCGGATGCACCGAGCCGGGCAGGCCGCCGGCGTCGGGCACGGCGCGGCGCACGATCTCGCGGCGGCTCATGACAGCGCCTGGTGCCAGGGACGACTGGCGCGCCAGAAGCGCACGCGGTCGATCGATCGGCAGGTCAGCGTCTCGCGGCCCAGCATCAGCCGCAGCACGTCGAGATGGCCCGCGCCGAGCGCCGCCCGCAGCGGCCCGAACCAGCTCTCCTCGGCGGCGAGCAAGGCGCGCGCCGGCTCAGGATCGAGCGCGTCGAGGCGCAATGACACGACCTGTCCCGCCGCCTCCGGGCCTTGCGCCGCGCTGTAGCGCGCCGGCAGCGGCTGCGGCGCCGCCCCAGCAGAGCGCCACGCGGCTTGCAGGAAGGCGTCGTCGCTCGCGAGCCGCTGGCAGCGATGCTCGCGGCGGCGGCAAGAGACGACCCGTCGCCGCACCCCAGATCCACAATGCGTTGCACGGCGGCGCGCCGCGCGATTCGCGGCGCCGGTTGACCGCATGGTCGTGCAGCCACATCTGCATCTCGGTGAGCAGGCGCCGCAGCCAGGCCGCATCGGTGCCCTGCGGCAGCAAGGCGGACGCTTCGCGGCCGAGCACGTCGGCCGGATCGTGGGTGTCGACCTGGATCGCGCGCGGCAGTTCGAGCAACCCCTGGCCGTCGCGGAACTCGAGCCGGTAGCCGTCGGCGCCGAACCCCTCGCCGAAGCTCTCGGCCAGGTCGTGCTGTTCGTCGGCGTCGAGCCTGAGCAACCCCGCCGGATGGAGATGCACGGTCTCGAGCCCGGCCAGCAGGCAAACGGGCGTCGCCAGCGCCCAGTGTCCCGGCCGGTCCGCGATGGTGGCGGCCAGCGGCAGCGGGCCATCGCACTGGAAGCCAGCGGATTCGAGCAACGCCTGGCGCCAGCCCGACGGCGCGAGCGCCTCGCGCCGGCCGCGCGCGAGCAGCCATTCCAGGGCGGGCAGGCGCGGCGGCGTGACGTCGCTGCGCGCCGGGCGCGTGAAGTCGGGAATGACCAGTTGGAGGCTGTGCATCGGGGCGCCATGATACGGCACGACTCCACCGGCAGCGGTTATAGTCGCGGCATCATGAAGTTCACGCTCGAAAAAGCGGGCGACCTGAACGTCGTCACGAGTCATGGCCCCGGCGAAGTTCGCCTGGGTGAGCGGCGCTACACGCAGAGCCTGATCGTCACCGGCACAGCGATCCTCGCCGACTGGCCGGTCGCGAGCGCCGAGTCGCTCCGTGCCAGCGATTTCGGGTCGCTGCTGGAACTGTCGCCGGAAATCGTCGTGCTCGGCACCGGCGCCCGCCAGGTGTTCCCGGACCCGCAGGTGTTCGCGGAACTCGCCGGCCGCGGCGTCGGATTCGAAGTCATGGACAACGGCGCGGCCTGCCGCACCTACAACGTGCTGCTCGCCGAGAGCCGCCAGGTCGCGCTCGCGCTCATCCTGCCGTGACCTCGGGGACTGTCCCCGCAGGGGACTGTCCCCGTCGCGGCACCAACGTGGGGACTGTCCCCGCAGGGGACTGTCCCCGTCGCGGCACCCTTCCCGGCATACCGCGGAACGCTTGCACTACGCGGGTCTCTCTACTCCTGTAGAGCCTCTTGCTCGCTCCGAAAGCCAAAAGTCGCTCGCAAGAGGCCTACAGTCGTCCTCGACCCGCGCTCGGGGACTGTCCCCGCAGGGGACTGTCCCCGCTCAGGCACTCACCCGTGGCCAGGCTCGCCTCATCGGGGCTCCCGCTGCCGCAGGCGGGCGAAGACGACCGTGGCCCCTTCCGTAGTGAGTTTGGCTTCCCGAACGGAGGAAGGGGCCACGGAAGTAGGGAGCCCGCCGGGCACGAGGTCAGTGCATCGTCGAGGCGGGCTGAACGATGACCTCGGCCGTAGTGAGTTTGGCTTCCCGAACGGAGGAAGGGGCCACGGAAGTAGGGAGCCCGCCGGGCACGACGCGTGCTCCGCAGATCGGGCGCAAGCCACTGTGGTAGGGAGCACGCCAGGCCGGGACTTCCCGCATGAACTGGCCACATCGCTGGCCTACACTACGCGCCGCCCAGTGACTCCGCGGAGCCTCGCATGACCTCGCCCTCGACGCGCATCACCCGGACGTTCGCGCTGCTCGCTGCTATCGCCAGCACGGCGGCGTGGGCGGATCCCCTGCCGGTGCGCAACCAGAACCCGCTGCTCGCGCCTTATGGCCTGCCGGGACCGCTGCCCGCACGGTTGCCCGAGCCGGGGCAGTGGCGCGCCGGCGTGATGACGAATGTCGCCAACGCCGCCGATACGGAACGCGCCGGTGACCTCTCCTATACGCTCGACGCGGAAGCGCTGGAATTCCGGCTGCACGTGGAACGCGGCCTCGGGTCGCGCCTGGCGCTCCGTGCGGAGCTGCCCTGGCGGCAGGTCAGCGCCGGCTCGCTCGACAGCGTGGTCGAGAACTGGCACGACATCTTCGGCTTCGCGGACGGGCCGCGCGCGGTGCTGCCGCGCGACGAGCTGCTGATCGAGTTCACGGTGGACAACACCACGCTGCTCGGCATCGACCGCTCGCGCTCCGGCGTCGCCGACATCCCGCTGTCGCTCGGCTACGCGCTGCTGGCCGACGAGACCCGCGCGCTGTCGCTGTGGCTCGGCGTCAAGCTGCCGACCGGCGCGGCCGCGGATCTGACCGGCAGCGGCGCGGTGGACGTTTCGCTGAGCCTGGCCGGCGAGACGGCGCTCGCCGAGCGCTGGAAGTTGTTTGGCCAGCTCGACGCGGTGCGGCTCGGTGAAGGCGACCTGCTGCCGTCACTGCAGAAGGATTTCGCCTGGTCGGCGCTCGCGGGTTTGAGCTGGAACGCCTGGCGCCGGCTCACGCTGACGGCACAGGTCGCCGCGAACTCCGCGGTGTTTGCGGGCAGTGGCACGAACCTGGCCGGCGATGCCGTGCTGATGTCGTTTGCCGGCAGCTACGTGACCGCGAACGGTTGGCAGGTCGTGGTCGGCTTCAGCGAGGACGTCGAGGTCCGCGCGTCGCCGGACGTCGCATTCCACCTGGGCCTCAGCCGCGCATTCTGAGCTCAGCGCCGCGGCAGCTGGCTCAGGGGATCGACCGGCTTGCCTTCATAGCGCATCTCGAAATAGAGCATCGGCGCCTGGGCGGGACCGAGACCCATGGTGGCGATGCGCTGGCCCTTCCGCACTTGCTGGTTCTCGGCGACCAGGACGCTGGAATTGTGCCCGTAGGCGGACAGCCAGCCGCGCTCGTGGGTGATGATGATGAGCTGCCCGTAGCCGCGCAGCCCGCTTCCGGTATAGACGACCTTGCCGTCCGCCGCGGCCAGCACTGGCTGGCCCAGGGTGCCGTCGATGCGCAGGCCCACGCCGCCTGACGGCTGGCGCACCGGCCCTGCTGCGCGGCCGCCCTCGACGGGCCAGCCGAATGGTGGCGGCGCGGCGGCGGGAGGCGGCGCTCGCGGCGCCGGTGCGCGTGCAACGGTCGGCCGCGCCGGTGCGCCGGCCGGTCCGCGCAGCACCAGGCGCTGGCCGACGTTGATGCGATAGTCACGGCCGATGCCGTTCCAGCGCGCGATGTCGCGGTAATCGAGGCCGTAACGCCAGCCGATCGAGTACAGGGTATCCCCGGCCTTGACCGTGTAGGTTGCGGGGGGACTGGTCCGGCGCGGCTCGCCTCCGCAGCCGCCGAGCAGCGCGCCCAGCGCCAGGCACACGATGCCAAAGCGCAAGCAGGACAGCCATGCAGCGGACGTTGTCGACAGGCCGGGTCGCATCGACCCTACGATACCCCACCGACGAGTGGCACGAAGCTCACGAACCCCAACCGCTCGCGCGCGTACTGGTCGCCACGGCGCGTGATGCGCAGCAATTCCTGCTGCCCCTCCGGCCCCACCGGCACGACCAGCCGCCCGCCCTCCTTCAGCTGGGCGAGCAGCGCCCGCGGCACGGCATGCGGCGCCGCGGCGACGATGATGGCGTCGAATGGCGCCTGGCTCTTCCAGCCGTCCGCACCGTCGGCGTGCTTGAACTTGACGTTCTTGATGCCGAGTTCGCGGATGCGCGCCCGGGCCTTGTCGAGCAGCGGCCCGATGCGCTCGATGCTGTACAGCTGCCCGACCAGTGGCGCCAGCACCGCGGTCTGGTAGCCACAGCCCGTGCCGACCTCCAGCACCTTCTCCGGCGTGCCGCCGACCGTGATGGCCTCGGTCATGCGCGCGACGACGTAGGGCTGCGAGATGGTCTGGCCGTGGCCGATGGGCAGCGCAGTGTCCTCGTAGGCGCGGCTCGAGAGCGCCTCGTCGACGAACAGGTGCCGCGGCACGTTGCGAATGCGGTCGAGCACCTGGGGATCGCGGATCCCCTGCTCGACCAGCCGCTGGATCAGCCGCTCGCGGGTGCGAGCCGAGGTCATGCCGATGCCGGAGGCGCCGCCTGCGCCGCTGCTCACCGGCCGGCCCCAGCGAGCCACGTGCCGAGACTCTCGAGCGCGCTGTGGCGGGTGAGATCGACCTGCAGGGGCGTGACCGAGACGTAGCCATCCTCGACGGCAGCAAAGTCCGTACCCGGCCCGGCGTCCTGCCCCGGACCGGCCAGGCCCACCCAGAAGATCGGCCGGCCGCGCGGGTCGTGGGATTTCACGACCGCTTCGGCCCGGTGCCGATAGCCGAGACGGGTCGCGCGCATCCCCTTGAGCTGCTCGTACGGAACATCCGGCACATTGACGTTGAGAATGGTCGACTGGGGCAGCGGCTCCCGCAGCAGCCGCTCGACCAGCTCGCGCGCGACCCGCGCACCGGTCGCGAAGTGCTGCGGCGGCCCCGACACCGGCACCAGCGACATGGCGATGGTGGGCAGGCCCAGGAACCGGCCCTCGATGGCCGCCGCCACCGTTCCGGAATAGAGCACGTCGTCACCGAGATTGGCGCCATCGTTGACGCCGGACACGACCATGTCGAAGTCCTCGTCGAACATGCCGGTGATGGCGAGATGCACGCAGTCCGTGGGCGTGCCGTTGATGACGTACCAGGTATCCTCATCCGCCTGCTGCACGCGCAGCGGCATGTCGAGGGTCAGCGAGTTGCTGGCACCGCTGCGGTTGCGGTCCGGGGCCACCACGGTCAGCGGCGCCACCCCGGCGAGTGCCGCCTTGAGCGCTGCGAGACCGGGCGCGCGATAGCCGTCGTCGTTGGCGAGCAGGATTTTCAATGTCTTGGTCTGGCGTGCCCGCGCTGGGTCGTATGGCTGGGGACGGGCGGGGACTATACTCGAAAGCGATGCCGACGTGACCCGCGGCATGCCGCGGAACCGCTCCCGGCACCGCCGGTCACAGAGGGCAGCGACCCGGCAGCGGATGAGCAGGCATGACGGCCGAGGATGACAAGCAGCTGTTTCGGACCGCGGTCGCCGATGCCCGGCAGATCACCCACGATCGCCACGTGCCGCTGCCGCCGCGGCCGCGCGCCCGTGCCGCGTTTCGCCGCGCCGACGAGCTGGCCGTCCTGGATGAGTCGCTGCGCCATGACCCCGCCGAGCTCGGCGTCGAGACAGGCGACGAGATACTGCACAGCCGCCGCGGCCTGTCCGACGGGCTGCTCAAGGACCTGCGCCGCGGCCGCTTCGCGATCGAGGACGAACTCGACCTGCACGGCCTGACCGCGAACCAGGCCCGCGACGCGGTGCGCGGATTCCTGGCGGCGGCGACGTACCGGCGGCTGCGTTGCGTGCGCATCATCCACGGCAAGGGCCGCGGCTCGGGGCCGCGCGGACCGGTGCTGAAGAAGTCGGTCAACCTCTGGTTGCGCAAGCACGACGCGGTGATCGCGTTCTGCTCGGCCAAGCCCGCGCACGGCGGCACCGGCGCCATCTACGTGTTGCTGGCCCGGCCCGCCTGAATTCGACGGCTGCGGTCAGTCCGTCTCGGGCTCGGCGATCGCGGCCGTGCCGGTGTCCACCAGTTCGCGCAGCACCGACGTCGCGAAGGCGCCGCGCGGCAGCCGGAAGCTCAATTCCAGCACAGCGCCGTCGAGATTCCAGAGCAGGTCCGCGACCGGCACGCGCAGCGCGCGCCGCGAGCCGTCGACGCCCGCGGCGGCGAGCCGCTCCACCAGCGGCTGGAACGGCTCGAGCACCGACTGCTCCAGCGCGAACGCGGCGCCCGCAGGCAGCTTGCCGCCGCGACCCGGCAGCGGACCGGTCGGGTGCACGTCGCAGGCGCTGCAACGCCCGGCGAGGATGTCGTCGATGACCTCCGCCTGGAATACGCTGGCCGAGCCCGCCAGATTGACGACCTCGCCGTCCATCAGCCGCGACCAGCTGCCCGCGCGCACCCGCGCGTCGAGCACCGCGTTGAACAGGAGCGAGCGGGCGCTCGACAGCACGAAGCCGCGCTCCTCCCGGTCACGCGGCAGCGGGGCACCACTCATCCAGTCGTGCACGCGTTCGAGATTCGCGCCGTCGCGGCCGAAGCGCTGCGCGCCGAAGTAGCCGGGCACGCCCGCCTCCCTCACCGTCTGCAGTCGCGCGGCGAGCGAATCGCTGTCTCCCTGCAGCTCGCGCACCGTGATGCGAAAGCGGTTGCCCGCCAGCGCCCCGCGCTTCAGCTTGCGGGAATGGGCATGCGCCTCGAGCACGCGGAAACCCTCGCCGGCGCAACCCGCCCAGTCCACGCCCGGCCTGGCCGGCACCGTGAACCACTGCAGTGCGACGGCGTGGCGGTCCTTCAAGCCCGCGAATCCGACATCGGCCGGACGAACCCCGGCATGCCTGGCCAGTGCGCGCGCCACATAGAGCGTGTTGGCGTCGGTCTTCTCTACCCGCAGCAGCCGGTGGGCCACACCGGCGTCCGGCTCGAAGCCGAGCAGTTCCTCGACCATGAAGTCCGCCGCCGTGGCCCGCAGCACGCCCTGGGCCGGCGGGCCGCCGTGCGCCTGGGCAGGCGACAGCGCCACCGCTCGCCATGCGGCGGGCACGCCGTCCTGCGCGCCGCTCATGACCTGCCCGCGGAATCGGCCGGCATCAGCAGCACCACCGCCTGCGCGGCGAGACCCTCGCCGCGCCCGGTGAAGCCGAGTCCCTCCGTGGTCGTCGCCTTGACCCCGACGCAGCCCGGATCGACGCCGAGGTCGGACGCGATATTGGCGCGCATGGCCTCGCGATGTGGTGCGAGTCGCGGGCGCTCGCCGATCAGGGTCACGTCGCAGTTGCCGACCCGGTATCCCGCACGGGCGGCCAGGCCCACCACGTGCCGGAGCAACACGCGGCTGTCGGCACCGCGCCAGGCCGGGTCGCTGTCCGGGAAATGCTGCCCGATGTCGCCGGCGGCGATCGCGCCGAGGATGGCGTCGGCCAGCGCGTGCAAGACCACGTCGCCATCCGAGTGCGCACGCAGGCCGCGATCGTGCTCGATGCGCACGCCGCCCAGCACGACGTGATCGCCCTCGGTGAAGGCATGGACGTCGAAGCCGTTGCCGATCTTCATCAGGACTGACTCCCTCTGGCGGAGATGACGCTCTCGGCGAAAGCAAGGTCGGCGGGCCGGGTGATCTTGACGTTGAGCGAAGAGCCCTCGACCAGGCGCGGCGCCAGCCCGAGGTGCTCCACCGCCGCTGCCTCGTCCGAGGGGTTCTGCCCGCCGGCCAGCGCCGACTCCAGCGCCCGCAGCAGCAGCTGCCGGGAAAACATCTGCGGCGTCAGCGCGCGCCACAGCTGCGCGCGGTCCACCGTGGCCTGCACGCGTCCGGCCGCGTCGTCGCGCTTCAGGGTGTCCGCCAGCGGCACGGCCAGCAGACCGCCGACCTCATCGTCTTCGCAGGCCCCGATCAAGGCGTCGAGTTCCGGCGCCGACAGGCACGGCCGCGCGGCATCGTGCACCAGCACCCAGTCGTGATCGCCGGCAGCGGCGAGCGCGCGCAGCCCGTTCAGCACCGAGTGGGCCCGCTCCGGGCCACCCGTCGCGCGCTGCACCCTGTCGCGCAGCGCCGGCGGCAGCGCGCTCCAGCGGCGGTCGTCCGCGGCGGTGACCACGACGCCGCCACGAATCCGCGGGTGCGCGAGTAGCGGCGCGAGGCTGTGCTCGAGCACGGTCTTGCCCGCCAGCGGCAGATAGGGCTTGGGGATGGCTGCGGCCATGCGGCGCGACGCGCCGGCGGCCGGCACGACGAACCAGATCGACCTGGGCATCGAGGCTACCGGCTCGCCGCCTGGGTCGTCACCGGTGCCGGCTGCGCCGACAGGCCGGGCAGGTCGTGGCCATCGACAACCTGGTAGAAAGTCTCGCGCGGGCCGACCATGCCGAGATCGTGGCGCGCGCGTTCTTCCAGTGCGGTCAGGCCCTGCTTCAGGTCCTGCACTTCCGCCTTCAGCTGGTTGTTGCGCTCGGCCAGCTGGGAATTCTCCGCGGCCTGCTGCGCGACCGCGTCACGCAGCTGCCAGACCTCCCGGATGCCCTCGTCGGACATCCACAGGCGGTACTGCAACAGTACGAAGGCGACAGCCAACAGTCCCGCAAAGAGCTTCATGGGGCAAAAAGTCTACCATGTTCGGGACGTTGCGGAACAATCTTCACAATCCACGGACCCCCGGGTCGCGGGCCATTTTGGCATTTCCGGGCGGCTCGAACATGGCCTGGCAGACCCTCGAGCTCATTTTCCCTGGATCGGGAAAGCCTCGCGCCCGGCATACACCGCGCGCTTGCCGAGCTCGGCCTCGATGCGCAACAGCTGGTTGTACTTGGCGATGCGATCCGAGCGGCTGAGCGAGCCGGTCTTGATCTGGGTGGCCGGCGTGGCCACGGCGATGTCGGCGATGGTGCTGTCCTCGGTCTCGCCGGAGCGATGCGAGACGACCGACGCATAGCCCGCCTTGTGCGCCATGTCGATGGCCGCGAGCGTCTCGGTCAGCGTGCCGATCTGGTTCGGCTTGATGAGGATCGCGTTGGCAATCTCGCGGCGGATGCCCTCAGCCAGGATCTCGGTGTTGGTGACGAAGACGTCGTCGCCGACCAGCTGCACCCGGCTGCCCAGCTTGCGGGTCAGCCCTGCCCAGCCGTCCCAGTCCGCCTCGGCCATGCCGTCCTCGACGGTGATGATCGGGTAGCGGAACACGAGTTCCGACAGGTAGTCGGCGAATTCGTCGCTGTCGAACTGGCGCTTCTCGGATTCGAGCACGTAGCGCCCGTCGCGGTAGAACTCGCTGCTGGCCACGTCCAGCCCGAGGAAGACGTCCTTGCCGGCCTGGTAGCCCGCCGCGCTGATCGCCTCGAGGATGGTGGTCAGCGCCGCTTCATTCGACGGCAGGTCGGGCGCGAATCCGCCCTCGTCGCCGACCGCGGTATTGAGGCCGCGCTGGTGCAAGAGCTTCTTGAGCGTGTGGAATACCTCGGCGCCGCAGCGCAGGGCCTCCGAGAAACTGCTGGCGCCGACCGGCAGGATCATGAACTCCTGGATGTCGAGGCTGTTGTCGGCGTGGGCGCCGCCATTGATGATGTTCATCATCGGCACCGGCATGACGTGCGCCGCCTCGCCTCCCAGGTGGCGATACAGGGACATGCCGCGCTCGCGCGCCACGGCGTGCGCCGCGGCCAGCGACACGGCCAGGATCGCGTTGGCGCCGAGGCGCTGCTTGTTGGGCGTACCGTCGAGCTCGATCATCCTGGCGTCGAGGCCCTGCTGGTCCGCCGCGTCGAAGCCCACCAGCAGCCTCGCGAGTTCGGTGTTGACGTGCCCGACGGCCTTGCGCACGCCCTTGCCGAGATAGCGCCCGGCCTCGCCGTCGCGCAGCTCCACCGCCTCGCGCGTGCCCGTCGACGCGCCGGACGGCACCGCCGCCCGCCCGATGACGCCGGAGTCGAGCACGACGTCCGCCTCGACCGTGGGGTTGCCGCGCGAATCGAGAATCTCGCGACCGGTAATGCGGGTGATCTTGCTCACAACGAATCCTCTTCAAAAGGTACCGACTTCGCGACCCGATCCAGCTCCACCAGCGTCTCGAGCAGCGAACGCATGCGCGCGAGCGGCCAGGCGTTGGGCCCGTCGGAAAGCGCCTCTTCCGGCTTCGGGTGGGTTTCCATGAACACCCCGGCAACGCCGGCGGCGACCGCCGCGCGGGCCAGCACGGGCACGAACTCGCGCTGCCCGCCCGAGGCCGAGCCCTTGCCGCCCGGCAGCTGCACGGAATGGGTGGCGTCGAACACCACGGGCGCGCCGAAGCCGCGCATCACGGCCAGCGAACGCATGTCCGACACCAGGTTGTTGTAGCCGAAACTGAAGCCGCGCTCGCACACCATGATCTGCTCGTTGCCGGTCGACTTCGCCTTCTCGACCACGTTGGACATTTCCCAGGGGCTCAGAAACTGGCCCTTCTTGATGTTCACCGCCTTGCCCTGCGAGCAGGCGGCGACGATGAAGTTGGTCTGGCGGCACAGGAACGCCGGCGTCTGCAGCACGTCGACCACCGCCGCCACGTCGGCCAGCGGCGAATCCTCATGCACGTCGGTCAGCACCGGCACGCCGATCTGGCGCTTGACCTCAGCCAGCACGCGCAGGCCCTCGTCGAGACCGGGACCCCGGTACGAAGAGCGCGACGACCGGTTGGCCTTGTCGTAAGACGCCTTGAACACGAACGGCACGCCCAGATCGCCGGTGAGTTCCTTGAGGCGGCCGGCGATGTCGAGGGTGAGTCCCTCGCTTTCCACGACGCAGGGACCGGAGATGAGAAACAGCGGGCGGTCCGGCCCGACCTTGAACCCCGCCAGCTTCATGCGCTTGCCGCCTGCGGCATCCTGGCGGCCGCGTGCTGGCGCGCCGCGCGCACGAAGCCCGTGAACAGCGGATGGCCGTCGCGCGGATTGGAAGTGAACTCCGGGTGGAACTGCACGGCGACGAACCAGGGGTGCGACGGGATCTCGACGATCTCGACCAGGCCATCGGCTGAGAATCCCGAGAACACCATGCCCGCGCCGCGCATGGCGTCCAGATAATTGTTGTTGAACTCGAAGCGATGGCGATGCCGCTCGAAGATCGATGGGGCGCCATAGGTCCGCTGGGCTGCGCTGCCCGGCTCCAGCACGATTTCCTGTGCCCCGAGTCGCATGGTGCCGCCGAGCGCCGACTTCTCGTCGCGGGTCTCGGTCCTGCCGCTCAGGTCCCGCCACTCGGTGATCAGCGCGATGACCGGGTCCGCGGCCTGGGGCACGAACTCGGTCGAGTTGGCGCCTTCCAGCCCCAGCACGTCGCGGGCGAACTCGACCACGGCGACCTGCATGCCGAGGCAGATGCCCAGGTAGGGCACGCCGCGCTCGCGCGCGAAGCGCACCGCCTTGATCTTGCCCTCGGTGCCGCGCTCGCCGAAGCCGCCGGGCACCAGGATGGCGTCCATGTCCGCCAGGCAGCCGGTGCCGGTCTTCTCGATGTCGGCCGACTCGATGTAGTGCACACGCACCCGGGTGCGGGTCTTCAATCCGGCGTGCTGCAGCGCCTCGTTCAGCGAGATGTACGAGTCGCGGATCTGCACGTACTTGCCGACCATCGCAATGTTGACGGTCGCCTCGTAGGCGTGGCGGGCCGAGACCACCTGCTGCCATTGCTCCAGGTTGGCCGGCGGCGCCTCGATCCGCAGCTTGTCGCAGATGATGTCGTCGAGGCCCTCCGCGTGCAGCAACAGCGGAATGCGATAGATGTCGTCGGCGTCCACCGCCGAAATGACCGCGCGCTCCTCAACATTGGTAAACAAGGCAATCTTGCGGCGCTGCTCGTCCGGCAGCGGGTCCTTGCAGCGGCACAACAGCACGTCGGGCTGGATGCCGATGCCGCGCAGCTCCTTGACCGAGTGCTGCGTCGGCTTGGTCTTGATCTCACCGGAGCCGCCCACCACCGGCACCAGCGTGAGGTGCATGTACACGCAGTTGCTACGGCCGAGCTCGACACTCATCTGGCGGATGGCCTCGAGGAACGGCAGCGACTCGATGTCGCCCACCGTGCCGCCGATCTCCACCATGCAGACGTCGGCATCGCCGGCGCCAAGCTTGATGCAGCGGCGGATCTCGTCGGTGATGTGCGGAATGACCTGCACCGTCGCGCCGAGATAATCGCCGCGGCGTTCCTTGGCGATCACCCGCTCGTAGATGCGTCCGGTCGTGTAGTTGCTGTGTCGGCCGGTGGTCGTGCGCACGAAGCGCTCGTAGTGACCGAGGTCGAGGTCGGTCTCCGTGCCGTCCGCCGTGACGAACACCTCGCCGTGCTGGAACGGGCTCATGGTGCCGGGGTCGACGTTGATGTACGGGTCGAGCTTGACCATGCTGACCTTCAACCCGCGCGCCTCGAGAATGGCGCCGAGCGACGCTGCGGCGATGCCCTTGCCTAGCGAGGACACCACGCCGCCGGTCACGAACACAAAACGGGTCATCGGGAACTCCCGTCGCCGGAAAAAAAGACCACCTGCACCGACCGTCACGAGGCGCGAGCGGCCGTGGGTGCAAGCCTGTTACGACGGGATTCCAGTCTACGGGAGACGACGCCGTTTCTCCAGTGAGCATGACCCGCCGCCGCGGCGCGCGGAGCTCACCACAAGGCGGGACGCTGCTCCCAGCGCGGCCGCAGCGCCGTCTCGCCCGCCTCGGCCGCGAATCGCGCGTCGATCCAGAGATCGCCGACCGCCACCGGCTCCTGGCCGTGCCACAGCACCGGGATCCGCGGGCGCATCCACGGGACGATTCCATTTTCCTGGAAAAGGTTCTTGAGGGTCCGCGAACGCGCGCCGGCGGCAGGCTTGAGCCGCTCACCACCCGTACGCGACCGCCAGGTCAGTCTCTCCTGCAGTCGCCGCGTCGCCAGGCCCTCGCCGACTGCGGAAACCAGGCTGATCTGCCCCTGGCCGGGTCCCAGCACCAGCGGGTCCTCGGCGCCGCGCGCCTCGCCGGGGGCCAGCGACGGCGCGGCGAGCGGCGGCATGGCGTACAGCCAGCCGCGATAGCGGCGCACTTCGCCCTTTGCCCAGCTCACCAGCGGCAGAGCCTCGTCGCGCGCGCCGAGGACGTCATCGAGGATCGCTCCCAGGCGCGCCGCCGACGGCATGCCAAGACCCTGCCCGGCGATCCACCAGCGCAGCAGGTTGACCTGCCGCACCCGCGGCAGGCTCGCGAGACCGTCCACGGAAAGCCGCGAGCCGTCCAGCCGCGAGACACTGTCCAATGCGGCGAGCTGCCCGAGCAGTTCGCGCGCCTCGCCCAGATGGGCGGCGCTGCGCGCGACGGTGCGCGCCAGGCCCGGCCAGCGCTCGCGCATGGCGGGCAGCACCTCGCTGCGCAGCCAGGCGCGGTCGAAACGCCCGTCGACGTTCATCGGATCGTCGACCCAGTGGAGCCCGTTGGCGCGGGCGTAGTCGATCAGGCTGCTGCGATCGACGTCGAGCAGCGGGCGCAGATGCAGGCCCGGCCCGAGCGGCGCGGCACGCGGCATGGCGGCGAGACCGGCCACGCCGGCACCGCGCACCAGCTGCAGCAACAGGGTTTCGAGCTGATCGTCGCGATGATGGGCCGTCAGCAACGCCTCGCCGGGCGCCAGCCGCCCGGCCAATGCGGCATAGCGCGCGTCGCGCGCCACGGCCTCCACGCTCGCACCCGGCGTCGCCGGAAGCGCCAGACGCAGCGTTTCCATGGGAATGCCGTGATGCCGGCAGAAATCCGCGCAGACCGCGGCCCAGCTGGCCGATGCCGGCTGCAGGCCGTGATCGACATGCAGCGCGCGCAGGACGACGGCCGGCTCGAGATCCGCCAGCCTGCGCGCGGCGTGCAGCAGCGCCATGGAATCGACACCGCCGGAGAAGGCGACGCATAGCCGCACCGCGGGGAAGGCCGGCAGCTGCTCACGCAACAGCGCGGCCAGCACCTCGGGCGAAAAGCCTGACGGCTCAGCGGCCATCGCCGCGGCGCTCAGGGCACGCGACTGCGCGCGCAGCGCTGGCCTGACGCGGCGTCATCATTCCTCGTGAAAGACGCCGAAACTCCTCAAGCGGGCGCGCCGCCGTTCCAGCAGCTCGCCCGGCGGCAGCGCCGACACTTCGGCCACGTGTCTGGCGAGCGCCGTCTTGAGCGCTTCGGCCATGGCCTGCGGCTCACGGTGCGCCCCGCCCAGCGGTTCACGGATGACCTCGTCCGCGAGACGCCAGCGGCGCAGCCGGTCCGCCGTGATGCCCATGGCCGCCGCGGCCAGCTCGCGCTTGTCCGCGCTCTTCCAGAGGATGGAGGCGCAGCCCTCGGGCGAGATGACCGAGTAGATGCTGTACTGGAGCATCAGCAGGCGGTCACCGACCCCGATCGCCAGCGCGCCCCCCGAGCCGCCTTCACCGATCACGCAGCTGACGATCGGCACCGACAGCTCCGCCATCTCGAACAGGTTGCGGGCGATCGCCTCGGACTGGTTGCGCTCCTCGGAGCCGACCCCGGGGTAGGCGCCGGGCGTGTCGATCAGCGTCACCAGCGGCAGCCGGAAGCGCTCGGCGAGCTTCATCAGCCTGAGCGCCTTGCGATAGCCCTCGGGCTTGGGCATGCCGTAGTTGCGCCGCACCCGCTCCTTGGTATCGCGGCCCTTCTGCTGCCCGATCAGCATGACCGGCAGGCCGTCGAGCCGCGCCGGACCGCCGACGATCGCGTAATCGTCGGCGTACATGCGATCGCCGTGCAGCTCCGAGAAATCGGTGAACAGCATCGGGATGTAGTCGAGGGTGTAGGGCCGCTGCGGATGCCGGGCCAGCTGCGCGATCTGCCAGGGCGTGAGGCTCGCGAAGATGCTGGTGGTCAGCGCCCGGCTCTTGGCCTCCAGGCGCTTGACCTCCTCGACGATATTGATCTCGGCGTCGCTGCCGAGAAACTTCAGCTCGTCGATCTTCGCCTCGAGCTCGGCGATTGGTTGCTCGAAGTCCAGGAACTGCAGCGTCATGTTCTGCCCATAGGCTTTTCCCCGCGCGCAGTGTAGCGCACCCGCCGCTGCCGCCAAGTTCGGGGCCCGGATCCGGTCGCAGGACACCCGCGGTCAGCGCGGCCGGCGTCGCGCCCGGACACCGCCGGGGACTGGCACCGCGGGCACGACGTTGCTTGTGGCACGATCTCACGAGCGGTGCCTGTCCCCTCCTGTGCCCGGCGGGCTCCGACGCGGACCGACACCGCGGGGGACTGGCACCGCGGGCACGACGTTGCTTGTGGCACGACCTTACGAGCGGTGCCTGTCCCCTCCTGTGCCCGGCGGGCTCCCTACTTCCGTGGCCCCTTCCTCCGTTCGGGAAGCCAAACTCACTACGGAAGGGGCCACGGTCGTCTTCGCCCGCCTGTGAAACGAGAGCCCCGATGAGGCGTGCCTAACCACGGGTGAGTGCCTGAGCGGGGACAGTCCCCTGCGGGGACAGTCCCCAGCGCAGGTCGAGGACGACTGTAGGCCTCTTGCGAGCGACTTTTGGCTTTCGGAGCGAGCAAGAGGCTCTACAGGAGTAGAGAGACCCGCGCAGTTGAGGCCGCTCCGCGGGATGCCTTCACCGGTGGCAAGAGCCTGGAGGGGACAGTCCCCTGCGGGGACAGTCGCCCGCCGTCGGCAGTCCCCGCGGCGGCAGTCCCCGCGGGTCAGCCGTCGAGGCGCGGGCCGTAGAGCACGCGGACGCCGTCGCGCCCGACCAGCTGCCCGAGGCGCTCGATGAGCTCCCTGGTCGGGCGGACCAGCCACTCGTCGCCGAGCGTGATGGCCGCCCGCGCGTCGCCCGTCGAGTACTGCAGCGCCACGCCGCACTGGCCGCTGAGGTACGGGCGCAGGACCTCTTCCAGCTCGCCGACGAGGCGTGCGCCGTTGCCGTTGGTCGGCCAGCGCAGCAGGATCTTGCGCGCCTCGCGCTCGCGGATCTCGTCGACCGGCGTCAGCTTGCGCGCATTCAGGCGCCAGTCCTCGATGAAGTCGTCGAAGCGCAGCTGGCCCTCGATCACCAGGATCGCGTCGCGGCTGATGACGTGGCGATACTGCTGGAAGGTGTCCTCGAACAGCGAGACCTCCAGGCGGCCGCTGCGGTCGTCGAGGATCAGCGTGGTGCGATTGCCGCGCTTGCGGATCTCCAGCACCAGCCCGGCGAGCGTCACCTGCTTGCCACCGCCGAAGCCGAAGCCGCGCGACTCGCCGACCGGCCGGCCGGAGGCGACGTCGGCGATGCGGCCCGAGACGATGCCCGCCAGCTCGCGCTCGTATTCGGCGATGGGGTGTCCGGTCAGGTACAGGCCGAGCGTGTCGCGCTCGCCCTGCAGGCGCACCGCCTCGGGCCACTCCGGCACCGCCTCGCTCGGCAGCGGTGGCGGCGCCAGCGCCTCGTCGTCCGGCGCGGCCAGGCCGAACAGGTCCACCTGCCCGGCCAGCGCGGCGCGGGTGTTCTGCTCGCCGAGCTGCAGCGCCGCCGGCAGCTGGTGGGCCAGCGTCGCGCGGTTCGGGCCCGAGCGAGTCCATGCACCCCGCGCGGATCAGCGCGTCCAGCGTGCGCCGGTTGAGCTTGCCGGGATCCACGCGGCGGCACAGGTCGCCGAGATCCCGGAACGGCCCGCCCGCCTCGCGTTCCGCCATCAGGGCCTCGACGGCGCCCTGGCCGACGCCCTTCACGGCGCCGAGCCCGTAGCGGATGGTGCGCGGATCCGCGACCGTAAACTGGTAGACGGACTCGTTCACGTCCGGCGGCAGTACGACGAGCCCGATGCTGGCGCATTCGTCGATGATGGTGACCACCTTCTCGGTGCGATCCATGTCGGACGACAGCACCGCCGCCATGAACTCCGCCGGATAGTGCGCCTTGAGCCAGGCGGTCTGGTACGACAGCAGCGCGTAGGCGGCGGAGTGCGACTTGTTGAAGCCGTAGCCCGCGAACTTCTCCATGAGATCGAAGATGTGCGCGGCCTGCGCCTCGGGCACGCCGCGGCTGGTGGCGCCCTCGACGAACACGGAGCGCTGCTTGGCCATCTCGTCGGGGTTCTTCTTGCCCATCGCCCGGCGCAGCAGGTCGGCGCCGCCCAGCGTGTAGCCGGCCAGCACCTGCGCGATCTGCATCACCTGTTCCTGGTAGAGGATCACGCCATAGGTCGGCTTCAGCGCGGCCTCGAGCGTCGGGTGCAGGTAGTCGATGGCGCCGACCGAGCGGCCGTGCTTGCGGGTGATGAAGTCGTCGACCATGCCCGACTGCAGCGGGCCCGGGCGGAACAGCGCGACCAGCGCCACGATGTCGTCGAAACAGTCGGGCTGCAGCCGCCGCATCAGGTCCTTCATGCCGCGCGACTCGAGCTGGAATACCGCGGTGGTGCGGCAGGCCTTCAGCAGCGCGTAGGTCGGCGCGTCGTCGAGCGGCAGCATCGACATGTCGAGTCGGGCTCGCCGCGCGCGCGGCGCCCGGTGTTGATCAGCGCCACGGCCCAGTCGATGATCGTCAGCGTGCGCAGGCCGAGGAAGTCGAACTTGACCAGCCCGGCCTTCTCGACGTCGTCCTTGTCGAACTGCGTGACGACGCTCTGGCTGCCCTGCTCGCAGAACAGCGGCGAGAAATCGGTCAGCACCGAGGGGGCGATCACCACGCCACCGGCGTGCGTGCCGGCGTTGCGCGCCAGCCCCTCCAGCGACCGGGCCAGGTCGATCAGGTCGCGGACCTCGTCCTCGTTCTCGTAGCGGCGCTTGAGCTCGGGCTCCTTCTCGAGGGCGTCGTCGAGCGTGATGCCGAGCTCGAACGGTATGAGCTTGGCGATGCTGTCGACGAAGCCGTAGGGGTGGCCGAGGACGCGTCCGACATCGCGCACGACGGCCTTCGCGGCCATCGTGCCGAAGGTGATGATCTGCGAGACGTGATCGCGGCCGTACTTGCCGGCCACGTAGTCGATCACGCGGTCGCGACGCTCCATGCAGAAGTCGATGTCGAAGTCCGGCATGGACACGCGTTCCGGGTTCAGGAAGCGCTCGAACAGCAGGTCGTGCTGCAGCGGGTCGAGGTCGGTGATGCCGAGCACGTAGGCGACCAGCGAGCCGGCGCCGGAGCCGCGACCGGGACCGACGGGCACGTCGTTGTCCCGCGCCCAGCGAATGAAGTCGGCGACGATCAGGAAGTAGCCCTCGAAGCCCATCTGGCAGATGACGTCGAGCTCGAGCGTCAGTCGTTTCGCGTATTCTTCGCGCGCCACCGGCTTGATCTGCAGCGCCGGGCTCGCGTCGATCGCCGCCAGCCGCCGCCCCAGGCCGCGCTCGGATTCCACCCGCAGGAACTCCGTCACGGTCATGCCTGCCGGGACCGGGAACTCAGGCAGGAAGCTCTTGCCGAGCGCCACCTCGAGCGAGCAGCGGCGCGCGATCTCGACGGTGTTCTCGAGCGCCTCGGGCAGGTCGGCGAACAGCTCGGCCATTTCCTCGGCGTGCGCAGGTACTGGCGGTCCGAGTAGCGCCGCGGCCGCGCGGGATCGTCGAGCAGCATGCCGTCGCGGATGCACACCCGCGCCTCGTGCGCCTCGAAATCGCCGGCGACGAGGAAACGCACGTCGTTGGTCGCGACCACCGGCGCCGGGTGCCGGGCGATCAGCGCCAGCGCCGCGCGGATGTACTCCTCCTCGCCGGGCCGACCGGTGCGCTGCACCTCGAGGTAGTAGCGGTCGCCGAACAGCGCGAGCCAGTCTTCCAGCAGGCGCGCCGCCTCGTCCTGCCGCCCGGCGAGCAGCGCGCGGCCGACGTCGCCCTCCCGCGCGCCGGACAGCGCGATCAGGCCGCGGGTCGCCGCGACGTCGAGCCACTCGCGCTGGACCAGCGGCACTCCGCGCTGCTGGCCCTCGAGATAGGCGCGCGACACCAGCCGCGTCAGGTTGCGGTAGCCCGCGTGATCCTTGGCGAGCAGCGTCAGGCGCGCCGGCTCGGCACGCTCGTCGGGCTCCGCCAGCAGCAGGTCGACGCCGATCAGCGGCTTGATGCCCCGCGACTGCGCCTCGCGATAGAACTTCACCATCGCGAACAGGTTGTTCTGGTCGGTGAGCGCGACCGCCGGCATGCCCGCCGCGGCGACCGCCTCCATCAGCTTCGGCACCCTGAGCACGCTGTCGACCAGCGAATACTCGGTGTGCACTCGCAGATGGACGAACTCGGGCATGCGGGGCTTCACGCTGGCGACGGGACGGTCACCGATTTTACCGGCGTGAAGCTCCGCCGGTGCAGCCGGCATGGCCCGAGCCGCGCAAGTGCTTGAACGTGCTGGGACGAGGGGTAGCCCTTGTGCGACTCGAAGCCGTATCCGGGATAAACGCGCGCGGCGGCGAGCATCCAGGCGTCCCGCCAGGTCTTGGCCAGGATCGACGCCGCACCGACGGCCTCGAGCCGCGCATCGCCGCGCACTTCGGCGCGCCACTCGCAATCGAAGCCGAGATCCGCGGCCGAAGGCAGCCGGTTGCCGTCGACCTGCACGCAGGCCGGCGCTACCGTGAGGCCCAGCAGCGCGCGGCGCATCGCGAGCAGCGTGGCGCCGAGGATGTTGAGGGCGTCGATCTCCTCGGCATCGGCCATGCCCACCGCCCACACGGCCGCCCGGGCCCTGATCGCAGCGGCGAGCGCCTCGCGCCGGGCGGCGGTGAGGGTCTTGGAATCGGCCAGGCCGTCGATGGGGCGCCGCGGATCGAGGATGACCACCGCGGCCACCACCGGGCCCGCGAGCGGCCCCCGCCCGGCCTCGTCGACGCCCGCCACCAGGGGAAATGGGGACATCTCGATTTCCTGGCCGTCCCGGGCGGGCCGGCAGTCGAGAATGTCCCCTTTTCCAGCAGGGCGAGCACGGCTTCGGCGGCGCGATCGCTGGCGCTTCGCCGCAGCTCGGCGTGAATGCCGGCGAACAGCTCGGCGATCTGGTCCCGCGCCGCAGGATCGTCCAGCCAGCGCTCGAGCTCGCGGCCGAGCCGCTCCGGCGTCACCTGCTCCTGGAAGATCTCGGGCACGACCTCGCGGCCCGCCAGCAGGTTCGGCTGGGCGAAGTGCGGCGACTTCATCAGCCCGAACGACCGCAGCAGCCAGGCGGTCAGGCCGCCCAGCCGGTAGGCCACCACCATCGGCCGCTTGCACAGCAGGGTCTCGAGCGTCGCCGTGCCCGACGCCACCAGCGCGACGTCGCAGGCGGTGAGCGCGGTATCCGCCTGCGCATCGAGCAGGCGCACCTCGACGCCGGGGGCGGCGCTGGCGAGTGCCTGCGAGAACGCCTCGCGCACCGCCGCACCCGCCATCGGCGCCACGAACTGCAGGCCGGGCCGGCGCGCGGCGAGCCAGGCCGCCGTCGCGGCGAAATCCCGGCCGAGCCGTGCCACCTCGCCCGCGCGGCTGCCCGGCAGGATCGCCACCACCTCCGCCTCGGCGCCAAGCCCGAGCGCCTGGCGCGCGGCGTGCCGGTCCGGCTCCAGCGGAATGCGATCGGCGAGCGGGTGGCCGACGAACTCGGCCGCGCACCCCGTGGCGATCGTAGAACTGCTTCTCGAAGGGCAGCAGGCACAGCACCAGGTCGATGAAGCGCGACATCTTCGCGCACCCGCCCCTGCCGCCACGCCCACACCTGCGGGCTGACGTACTGCACCGTTGGAATGCCGGCGGCATGCAGCGCCGGCGCCAGGTTCAGGTTGAATTCCGGGGCGTCGACGCCGACGAAAACGTCGGGGCGCGCCGCCAGGATGCGCTCGCGGATACCGCGTCGCAGGCGGAGCAGCCGCGGCAGGTGGCGTGAGCACCTCGAACAGCCCCATCACCGCCAGGCTCTCGGCGCTCTCCCAGGCTTCACAGCCCTCGGCCTGCATGCGCGGCCCGGCGATGCCGAAGAACTGCGCGTCCGGGCGCCGCGCCCGCACGGCGCGGATGAACCCGGCGCCGAGGTTGTCGCCGGAGACCTCCCCCGCGACGATGGCGATGCGCAGCGTCACTGCCTACCGGACGATGCTGCGGGTCGCCGTCGGCAGGAAGTCCACGAACGCCTTGACCTCGGGCTGCGTGGCGCCCAGCGCGTTCAGCTGTTCCATCGCCTCGGCCAGCTTCAGCCCGTAGCGGTAGAGGATCCGGTAGGCGTTCTTGATGTTGGCGATCTGCGCGGCATCGAAGCCGCGGCGCTTCAGCCCCTCGGAGTTGATGCCGTGCGGCTCGGCGGGCGTACCCGAGATCATCAGGTAAGGCGGCACGTCGCGGGTCACCGCGGCGTTGTTGGCGAGAAACACGTGCGCACCGACCTTCACGAACTGGTGCACGCCGGCATAACCGCACATGATCACCCAGTCGCCGATCTCGACGTGCCCGGCCAGCACCGAGTAGTTGGACATGACGCACTTGCTGCCGACGATGCAGTCGTGCGCCACGTGCGTGTAGGCCATGAACAGGTTGTCGTCCGCGATGCGGGTGACGCCGTGCCCACCCACGGTGCCGCGGTTGATGGTGCAGAATTCGCGGAACACGTTGCGATCGCCGATCTCGAGCCCCGTCGGCTCGCCCTGGTACTTCTTGTCCTGCGGCGCGTCGCCGATCGAGGCGAACTGGAAGATGCGGCAGTCGCGACCGATGGTGGTCGGCCCGTTGATCACCGCGTGCGGGCCGATCCGCGTTCCGGCGCCGATCTTCACCTCGGGCCCGATCACCGCGAACGGGCCGACCTCGACGCTGGCGTCGAGCTCCGCCTCCGGCGAGACGAGCGCGCGGGGGTCGATCACGACTTCGTCTCCGGCGCCACCATCATGATCGCCGAGGCGACCTCCTTGCCGTCGACCTCGGCAACCGTCGAGAACTTCCAGATGCCCTTCAGGGCGCGCTCGAGCTTCGCCTTCAGCACCAGCTGGTCGCCGGGCTCGACGGGCCGACGGAAGCGGGCGCCGTCGATGCCGACGAAGAAGAACCGCGTCTCTTCGTCCGGAATGACGCCGGCGGTCTTGAAGGCCAGGATGCCGGCCGCCTGCGCCAGCGCCTCGAGGATCATCACGCCCGGCATCACCGGCCGGTGCGGGAAGTGCCCGGGAAAGAACGGCTCGTTGATGGTGACGTTCTTGATCGCCTCGATCGACTCCCCGGGCACGCAGGCGGTGACGCGGTCGACCAGCAGGAACGGGAAGCGATGCGGCAGCTGGCGCATCACGTCGTTGATGTCCATCGAGAACGGTTCGCTCATGATTCTTCCCCATCCTGGCCCTTGGCCTGTTTTCTTGTTGCCGCCAGACGGCGCTCCAGCCCGTCCAGGCGACGGACGCGGGCGACGGTCTTGCGCCACTCCTCCGCGGGCACGGCCGGCATCCCGGACGAGTACGTGCCTGGCCCCTTCAGCGAGCGCGTGACCATCGTGAACCCCGTCACCAGCACATCGTCGCCGATCTCGAGATGCCCGACGACACCGACCACGCCGCCGAGCATGCAGCGCTTGCCGATGGTCGTGCTGCCGGAGATGCCGACGCAGGCGGCGATCACCGTGTGCGCGCCGATCCTGACGTTATGTCCAACCTGCACCTGGTTGTCGAGCTTGACGCCGTCCTCGATCACGGTGTCGTCGATCGCGCCGCGGTCGACCGTGGTGTTCGCGCCGATCTCGACATCGTCGCCGATGCGCAGGCCGCCGACCTGGGGCACCTTGACGAAGCCGTCGCGATCCGGCGCGAAGCCGAAGCCGTCCGCGCCGATCACGACGCCGGCGTGCAGTATCGCACGCGCGCCGATGCGCACTCCCGGGTAGACGGTCACGCGCGCCACCAGGCGCGAGTCGGCGCCGATGTGCGCGCCGCGCATGACGATCGAGCCGGCGCCGATCACACAGCGCGCGCCGATTTCAGCGCCCTCCTCGATCACCGCCTGCGGGCCGACCGACGCATCGGCGGCGACCGTTGCGCCAGGATCGACCACGGCGCTCGGGTGGATGCCCGGCGGCTCCCGCCGGGCGGGATAGAGGTCCGCGGCGATGCGCGCGAACGTGGCGTAGGGATTGGCAGCGATCAGCGCGGCGACCGGGCAGTCGGCGGCGGCCGCGGCGTCGAGCACCACGGCGGTCGCGCGGGTCTCCGCGAGGTAACGGCGGTAGCGGGGATTGGCCAGGAAGGCGATCGTCGCCGGGCCGCGCTTGGCGAGCGTGCCGACGCCGCTCGCCACCGCGTCCGGATCGCCGGCGAGCTCGAGCCGAAGCGGACCGCCAGCTCGCCGAGGGTGAAGGTCATGGCAGCGCCCCGGTCGCCCGTCGAGCGCCCGGAATCAGCGGGGCCTTGGCCTTCAGCGCGGCGACGACCTGGGCCGTGATGTCGACCGACTGGGCGGCGAACAGCACGCCGTCGCTGACGATCAGGTCTAGCCGTTGGCGCGCGCGTAGCTCTGCACTTCCTGCAGCAGCGAGCGCTGCAGCTTGCCGAACTCCTCGTTGCGCCGCAGGTTGGCGTCTTCCTGCAGTTCGTTGAAGCGCCGCGCCAGGTCGCGCTGGCCGTCGCGCAGCTCGCGCTCGGCCTTGGCCGCGGTCCGCCTCGGCCATGACGGCCGTGTCGCGCTTGAGCTTCTCTTCCTTCTCCTGCAGCGCCTTCTGCTGGTCCGCCAGCTCGCGCTGGCGCGGCAGGAACTCGGTCTCCAGCGCCTGCTGGGCGACCTGCGCCTGCGGCGACTCCTCGAGCAGCTTGGCGGTATTGACGACCCCCACCTTGACTTCGGCGGACGCCACCGCGGGCACCATGGCGATGGCAGCGACGGCGGCAATGAGACTGTGCTTGATGATGCTCGACATGACTGTGAAAACCCTCAGAAGGCCTAGCCGATGGAGAACTGGAAACCCTCGGTCTCGTCGGCGTAGCGCACGCCCTCGCCCTTGTTGGCGTTCAGCGCGATACCGTAGCTGAAGCGGAAGATGCCGAGCGGCGCGAGCCACTGGACGGCGATGCCGGTCGATTGCTTGAGTTCATTGTAATCGAACTCGTAATCCACCGGGGTAACCCCGTCGCGGCCGACGAAATTGATGCCCATTCCCTGGGAGAAGACGTTGCCCATGTCGAAGAAGACGCTGACGCGGGCGCTGGCCCGCCACTTGTCCGGCACGGGGAAGATCAGCTCGGCGCGGCCCGACGACCTTCAGGTTGCCGCCGTAAGGGTTGCCGAAGCTGTCCTTCGGGCCGAGACGGCTTTCGCGGTAGCCGCGCACCGTTTCCGGGCCGCCGGCGAAGAACTGCCGGAACGGCGGCAGTGCCGTGGTGTCGCCGAACGCGTTGCCGTAGGCCAGGTCGGCGGCGAACGCCAGCGTCCACTGGCGCCAGACCGGCACCAACTTCAGGAAATCGTAGTTGACGACGTAGTACTCGACGTCGCTGCCCGGCACGGTCACCGACGCGTTCACGGCGTGGCGCGTGCCGCGCGTGGCGAACAGCGCCCGGTTGCGGGTGTCGTACGACCAGCCCGCGACGAATTCCAGGGTCAGAACTTGGTGCCGAACAACGTCGTGGTGATGTCGATCGGTTCGCCCGTGATCGGGTCGAGGCCTTGCTGGACGATTTCCTGGATGTAGGGATTGCCGTTGTTGCGCACCCAGTCGACGGCCTCCCGCGCGCTGTCGAACTGGTTGGTGATCAGGTTGGTCTGCTGCGCGGTGACGCCGAAGCGCACCGCCTGGTACTCCGAGATCGGGTAGCCGTAGTCGAGCGAGGCCGAGTAGCTCTTGGTGGAGAAATCCGACGATGCCGACACGAACTGCGTGATGTCGCGGTACTGCATCGAGAAGGAGCGCGACACGCCGTCGATGTTGGTGTACGGGTCGGTGTGCGAGAAGCTGTAGACCTTCCAGAACCGCCCGCCGGCCAGTTCCACCGCGACGCGCTCGCCCGTGCCCATGAAGTTGGTGTGCACGAAGCTGCCGTTCAGGATGAACGACTGCGACTCCGAGTAGCCGATGCCGCCGCTGAACTGCCCGGGCAGGCCTTCCTTGATGTCGAACGACACGTCGACCAGGTCCGGCGTGCCCGGCACCGGGTTGGTCTCGAACTCGACCTTCTCGATGTACGGCAGGCGCTGCAGGCGCTGCTTGGAGCGCTCGACCAGCGCGTTCGACAGGTAGGACCCCTCGAGCTGGCGCATTTCGCGCCGGAGCACCTCGTCGTTGATGGCGCTGGTGTTCTCGAAGTTGATGTGGCGCACGTAGACGCGATTGCCCGGATCGACGAAGAACGTCAGGTCGACCGTCTTGGTCTCCGGGTTTTCCTGCGGGCACCGGGTCGATCTTGGCGAAGGCGTAGCCGTCCTGCCCGAGCCGCAGGCCGCATCAGTTCCTGGGTCTGCGGTGATCAGCTTGCGCGAGAAGGTCTGGCCGGGCTGCACCAGCAGGAACGAGCGCAGCTGCTCCTCCGGGACCACCATGTTGCCGGCGAGCTTCACGTCGCCGACGGTGTAGACCTCGCCCTCGTCGACGTTGACGGTGATGAAGATGTCGTCCTTCTCCGGCGCGATGGCCACCTGCGTCGAGGTCGATGTCGAAGTTCGCGTAGCCGCGGTCCATGTAGTAGGAGCGCAGCTTCTCGAGGTCGCCCTGCAGCGACTCGCGCGAGTAGCGGTCGTCCTGCCGGTACCAGGACAGCCAGTTCGGCGTCTTCAGCTCGAAGTCGTCGAGCAGCGTCTCGTCGTCGAAGGCGTCGTTGCCGACGATGTTGATCTGGCGGATCTTGGCGCGCTTGCCTTCGACGATGTCGATCGCGATCTTGACGCTGTTGCCCGGCACTTCCTCGACCTTGGTGTCGATCTGCACCGCGTACTTGCCGCGGCTGAAGTACTGGTCGGTGAGGAAGCGCCTTCACTTCCTCGAGCACCGAGCGGTCGAAGGTCTTGCCCTGCGCCAGGCCCACGTTGCGCAGCGACTTGCTCGAGGTCCTCGGTCTTGATGTCCTTGTTGCCCGTGATCTCGAAGCTCTCGATCGACGGGCGCTCGAGCACCACCACGACCAGCGTGTTGCCGTCGCGGCGCAGCTCGACGTCGCGGAAGAACCCGGTTGCGTACAGCGCGCGCAGCGCCTCGTGCGGCGGCGCTGCGTCGAGCCGGTCGCCGATGTTGACCGGCAGGTAGTTGTAGACCGTGCCTTCGGTGATGCGCTGCAGGCCTTCGATCCGGATGTCGCCGACGGTGAACTCGCTCCCGGCCTGGGAGAACGCGCCGTCGACACTGCGCAAGCAAACGCGCCGACGACCCTGCGAAGCATGAGGCGATCGTTCCCCCGGCGCGGCTACTGAACAACCGCGAAAGGTCGTTGTAGAAGGCGAAACTCATCAGCACGACCAGGAAGGCGATGCCGACTCTGCTGGCCGACCGCCTGCGCTCCGCTCCGACAGCGGGCTGCCCTTCACCACCTCGGCCAGCTGGTAGACGATCTGCCCGCCGTCGAGGATCGGGATCGGCAGCAGGTTCAGCACGAAGAGGCAGACGCTCACGATCGCCAGGAAGGCGAGGAAAGGTCAGGCCGCCCTGCGCGCGACAAACCGGCGTACTCGCGCGATGTTGATCGGCCCGCTGAGAGTTCTTGAGCGAGACGTCGCCGGTCACCATGCTCCACAGGATCTTCACCGTCAGCACTGTCATCTCCCAGGTCTTGCCGAGCGCCGGCGCGATCGCCGCCAGCGGCCCGTGCCGCTCCATGGTGCGCATGCTGTCGGGGAAGCTCATGCGGCCGGTCGAGCCCATGCCGATGCGCCCGACCGTGGCGTCGCCTTCGGCCTCCGCCTGCACGTCGACCCGCAGCCGCCGCTCGCCGCCGTTGCTGACCGACGTCGAGCACGATGCTCTGCCCGGGCGCTCGCGCACCATCGCCACCAGCGCCGGGAAATCCGGCACCTCGATGCCGTCCAGGCCGACGATCTCGTCACCCGGCACGAGCCCGCCCGGCGGCCGGCCCGCCTTCCTCCACCGAGCCGACGATCGGCGGGCTGACGCGGGTACCAGAACTCGAAGCCGAGCCCCGTCAGCAGCGCGCCCGGCTCGGTCAGGCCACGGCGCGCCTCGGTCGGCACCTCGAGCACCAGGCTGCGCTCGCGCCCGTCCGCTCCGCGTCACCCCCAGCGGCATCGCGCCCCTCCTCGACCAGCTGGTCGAGGATGCCGAGCACCGCTCCCTCGCGCGTCGCGACGTCGCGTCCACCGACCGACGCGATGGTGTCTCCGGACGCAGCCCGGCATTGCGCCGCGATCGAGTCCACGGTGATTTCGCCGACCACCGGCTTGAGCGCCGGCACGCCGTACACGAACAGGACCCAGAAGGCGAGCGACGGCAAACAGGAAATTGAACCACGGACCGGCCAGCAGCACGAGGATGCGGCGCCAGCGGCGTGCGGCTGGAAGGAGCGCGCGAGGTCCTCGGCGCGACCGGCCCCTCGCGCTCGTCGAGCATCTTGACGTAGCCACCGAGCGGAATGGCGGCGATCACGTACTCGGTGCGGTCCGGCGCCGCACCCGTGCGCGACCACAGGGCCCGGCCGAAGCCGATCGAGAAGCGCAGCACCTTGAAGCCGAGCTGGCGGGCCACCCAGAAATGGCCGTACTCGTGCACGGCGACCAGCACACCGATGGCGACGAGGAACGCCAGTACCGAGGTGAGTAACGCCTGTGTCATGCCGTGTTCGTCTCCGCCAGGCCGGCCGCTTCGCGGGCCGCGCTCACGCGCCCAGCGGTCGGCCGCCAGCACGACCGCGAGATCCGTCGCCGGCCGCACCGTGATGGCGCTCCAGCACGGACTCAATGACCTCCGGGATCGCCGAAAGTTCAGCCGCCCCTCGAGAAACGCCGCCACCGCCACCTCGTTGGCCGCATTCAGGGCCGCCGGAGCGCTGCCGCCCGCCTCGGCCGCCAGCGCGGGCCAGACGCAGGCTGGGAAACCGCTCCAGGTCCGGGGCTTCGAAGATCGAGCTCGCCGGTCCGACGAGGTCGAGCGATTCTACACCGGAGTCGATGCGCTCCGGCCAGCCGAGCGCGTGCGCGATCGGCGTGCGCATGTCGGGATTGCCGAGCTGCGCCAGCATCGAGCCGTCGACGTACTCGACCATGCGAGTGCACGATGCTCTGCGGATGTACGACCACGATCTGCACCAGCTCGGGGCCGACCCCGAACAGCACAGCAGGCCTCGATCAGCTCCAGTCCCTTGTTCATCAGCGTGGCCGAATCGACCGAGATCTTGCGGCCCATGCTCCAGTGCGGGTGGGCGCACGGCCTCCTCGGGCGTGACGCCGGCGAGCCGCGCGCGCGAGGCGCGCAGGAACGGCCCGCCCGACGCCGTCAGCAGGATCCGCCGCACGCCCGGCCGGCCGCCGCCGGCCTCGCTGCCGGCGGCATGCACTGGAAGATCGCGTTGTGCTCGCTGTCGATCGGCAGCAGCGCCGCCCCGGCCTCGCTGCACGGCATCCATCAGCAGCGGCCCGGCACAGACCAGCGATTCCTTGTTCGCCAGCAGCACGCGCTTGCCGGCGCGCGCGGCGGCGAGCGTCGGACGGCAGTCCGGCCGCGCCGACGATGGCCGCCATCACGCAGTCCACTTGCGGCAGCGCCGCGACCGCCGCGAGCCCCTCGGGGCCGGCGACGACCTCGGTGGTCAGCCCGCGCGCTGCGAGCGCGTGCGCCAGCTCGGCGGCCGCGTCCCGCGCGCCCAACGCCGCCACCTCGGGACGAAACTCGACGCACTGCTCGAGCAGCCGCTGATGGTTGGAGTTGGCCGCCAGCGCCACCACCCGGAAGCGCCCGGGATGGCGGCGAGCCACGTCGAGCGTGCTCTGCCCGATGGAGCCGGTCGAGCCGAGGATCGCGACGCCCTTCATGCCAGCACCCCCAGCCAGGTCAGACCGAGGGCGAACATCGGGATCGCCGCCATCAGGCTGTCGATGCGATCGAGCACGCCGCCGTGACCGGGCAGCATGCGGCCGCTGTCCTTGAGGCCGGTCTGGCGCTTGAACATGCTCTCGGTCAGGTCGCCGACGATCGAGACGAGCGCGACGGCCATGCACAGCGGCAGGAACGCCTCGCCGGGGAATCCGAAGAAGGCCGGCCGGCCAGGCCGACCAGCGCCGCCGCCGCCAGGCCGCCGATGACGCCTTCCCAGGTCTTGTTGGGGCTGACCCGCGGGGCGAGCTTGTAGCGCCCGAAGCGCTTGCCGCCGAAATAGGCGCCGATGTCGCTCGCACCGGCGATCAGGATCGGAAACAGCAGGTAGGCAAAGCCGTGCTCGCCGGACTGGTAGATGCGCGCCGCGGCGACCCACAGGGCGCCAGCGCGCACAGGCCGGCGGCGCCGGCCAGCCAGCGGTTGCCCCAGCCCGGCCGCAGGCTCAGCCACAGGAACGCCAGCACCCACCAGCCCAGGGTCAGCCACAACAGGGTCTCGAGCCCGCCCGGCGCCGCCGTGGCAACCCACAGCGCGGTCATCACTACGGCACAGACGAGCATGTAGCCGAGGCGCCCGGGGTAGCTGGCCAGCCCGGCGAACTTGGCCCACTCCGAGGCCCCGGCCAGCACCAACAGCGCCAGCGCGCCGATGGCCAGCGGCTCGGGCAGCCACAGCAGCACGACGCCGAGCAGCGCCACCAGGATCAGGGCCGTCAGGATGCGCTTCCAGAGCATCAGGCGGGGTTCCGCAGCTGGCCCGCGGTGCGCCCGAAACGGCGCTCACGATTGGCGAAGCATTCGATCGCCCGGTCGTAGTCGGCCTCGGCGAAATCGGGCCAGAGCGTGTCGCAGAAGTACAGTTCGGTGTAGGCGAGATGCCACAGCAGGAAGTTGCTGATGCGGTGCTCGCCGCCGGTGCGGATGAACAGGTCCGGCTCGGGCGCATCGCCCAGCGCAAGCGCGGGCCGCGAACGACTCCTCGTCGATGCGCGGCGGGTTCGAGCTCGCCCGCGACGGGCGTCTTCGGCGACAGCCGGCGCGCGGCCTGCACGATGTCCCAGCGCCCGCCGTAGGAGACGGCGACGAACAGGTCGAGCCGCCGGTTGGCCGCGGTGCGTTCCTCGGCGAGGCGCATGCCCTCGCATCGAGCGTGGCGCCAGCGCCGAGCGGTCGCCGATGAAGCGCAGGCGGACGCCGTTGCTCGGTGCAGCTCGTTCGACTTCGCGCTCCAGCGACTTCGACGAACAGCTCCATCAGCACGCCGACCTCGTCGGGCGGCCGCTGCCAGTTCTCGCTGGAGAACGCGAACAGCGTCAGCGCCTCGACGCCGCGGCGCGCGCAGTCCTCGACGATGGCGCGCACCGCCTTGACGCCGGCGCGATGCCCGCGGTGGCGCGGCAGTGCCGCCGCTCGGCCCAGCGCCCGTTGCCGTCCATGATGACGGCGACGTGGCGCGGCACGGGCCGCTGGCTGGCACGAGGATTGGCGGGTTGCATCGGAGGCCGGCGCGACAGTCGCGCCGCGCAGGCTGCTAGACCTGCATCAGCTCCTTTTCCTTCTCGGCCAGGACCGCGTCGACCTCGGCGACGTACTTGTCGGTGAGCTTCTGCACTTCCTCCTGGGCCTGGCGGTCGTCGTCCTCGCGACAGCAGCTTTTCCTTGAGCATTTCCTTGAGGTCGTGCATCACGTCGCGGCGCACGTTGCGCATCGCGACGCGCGCGTTCTCGGCTTCGTGCCGCACCACCTTGCCGAGGTCGCGGCGGCGCTCCTCGGTCAGCGGCGGCAGCGGCACGCGGATCACCGTGCCGGCGGTGTTCGGCGTGAGCCCGAGATCGGACTTCATGATGGCCTTCTCGATCGGACCGCACCATCGCCTTGTCCCAGGGCGACGATGACCAGCGTGCGCGAGTCCTCGACCGTGACGTTGGCCACCTGGTTCAGCGGCATCTCCGCGCCGTAGTACTCGACGCGGATGTGCTCGAGCAGGGTCGTGTTGGCGCGCCCGGTGCGCATGCGCTTGTAGTCGTTCCTGCAGGCTGGCACGCACTTGGCCATGCGTGTCGCGGCGTCCTTCTTGATTTCCTCGATCATGCTCCCTCTCCCGGCAAGGCTACAGGCCGTTGGTCACCAGCGTGCCGACGTCCTCGCCATCGACGATGCGGATGAGATCACCCGCGTTGAACAAGATTGAACACCCTGAGCGGCAGGCCGTTGTCGCGGCACATCACGATCGCGGTCGCGTCCATCACGCCGAGCCGGTCGTTCAGCACCTTATCGTAGGTCAGGCGTGCGGTAGCGCTCGGCCTTCGGGTTGCGCATCGGGTCGTCGGTCGTAGACGCCGTCGACCTTGGTGGCCTTGAGCAGCAGGTCGGCGCCGATCTCGATCGCGCGCAGAGCGAGCCGCGGTGTCGGTGGTGAAGAACGGGTTGCCGGTGCCGGCCGCCAGGATCACGCAGCGGCCCTTCTCGAGGTGGCGGATGGCGCGGCGGCGGATGTAGTCCTCGCAGACCTCGTTGATGCGCAGCGCGGACATGACGCGGCACTCGAGGCCGATCTGCTCGAGCGCATCCTGCAGCGCCAGCGCGTTCATGACCGTGGCCAGCATGCCCATGTGATCGGCGGTGACGCGGTCCATGCCGGCGCGCGCCAGCCCGGCGCCGCGGAAGAGGTTGCCGCCGCCGATCACCACCGCGACCTGGATGCCGCGCGCCATGACGTCGCGGATCTCGCCGGCGATGCGCTTGAGGACCGCGGGATCGATGCCGTAGTCGCTGTTCGCCCAGCAGGGCCTCCCCGCTCAGCTTGAGGAGGATCCGCTTCGCGGCGCGTCAGCTGTCGTCCGACATCCTGCCCCCGATGGTCGTTCGCATGCGTCAGACGGCCGTGATTATAAAGAACCCCGCGTGCGCGGGGTTCCTCATGGACGAAGATGCGGCGGCCCGGCGCCGCTCAGCCGCGCGCCTCGGCGGCCTTGACCTGCGCCATCACCTCGTCGGCGAAGTTCTCCTGCTTCTTCTCGATGCCCTCGCCGACTTCGAAGCGCACGAAACCCGTCACCTTGGCGCCCGCCGCCTTGAGCAGCTTCTCGACCGTGATGTCCGGGTCCTTCACGAACGGCTGGCCGAGCAGCGTGATCTCGGCCAGGTACTTGCGCAGCCGGCCTTCGACCATCTTGGCGACGATCTCGGCCGGCTTGCCCTCCTGGGCCGCCTGCGCGGCGAGGATTTCGCGCTCCTTGTCCACCTGCTCGGCCGGCACGTCGGCCGCGGGTCACGTACTGCGGGTTGGTCGCCGCGACGTGCATGGCCAGGTCGCGGGCCAGCGCCTCGTCGCCGCCCTCGAGCGCCACCAGCACGCCGATGCGGGTGCCGTGGACGTAGCTGCCGACGAGGGTCGGCGCGGATCAGCGAGGCCACGCGGCGCACGGTGATGTTCTCGCCGATCCGGGCGATCAGGGCACGGCGGGTCTCCTCGACCGTCTCGCCGCCGGCGAGCGGCAGCGCCAGCCACGCGTCCAGCGAGTCCGTGCCGGCCTCGAGCGCGGCCTTCGCGACGCCGCCGGCGAACGCCTGGAAGTCATCCTCGCGCGCGACGAAGTCGGTCTCGCTAGTTGACCTCGACGATCACGCCGCGTCCTGCCGTCGGCCGCGACGTCTCGACCACGACCACGCCTTCGGCGGCGACCCGGCCCGCCTTCTTGTCGGCCTTGGCGAGGCCCGACTTGCGCATCATCTCGGCGGCGGCGTCGAGGTCGCCGCTCGGTTTCGACCAGCGCCTTCTTGCACTCCATCATGCCGGCGCCGGTGCGCTCGCGCAGTGTCTTGACCGCTTCTGCGGTAATCGTCATGGCCATATCGCTTCATGCCTTCGCCGGCGCCGCCCGGCGCGGCACCGGCTTGGCGCCTCGCCATGACCTCGGGCTGCTCGGCGGTGCCTCGCAGCGACCGGCTCTGGCGTGCGGCCTCGCGCGGCCAGCGCCTCGGCCCTGTCCTCGGCACGGCCTCGGCGAGCCTCGTCGGCGCGCCGTCGGCGGCCTTGGCGCGTCGGCCGGCTTGCGGGTCGCGGGCTGGTCGCGGCGGCCACTCTTGCGGGCGCGGAGCCGTACGGCGCCGCGCCGCGCCTTGCGGCGCGGATTGCCTTCCTCGTCGAGCTCGACGAATTCGTCCTCGCCGACCGGCACCTGCCGGCACCGCGGACCTTGCCTTCGATGCACGGCGTCGGCGATGCCGGCGGCATAGAGCTGGATCGCGCGCATGGCGTCGTCGTTGCCCGGGATCACGTAGTCCGACGCCCTCGGGCGAGCAGTTGGTGTCGACCACCGCGACCACCGGGATGCCGAGCTTCTGCGCCTCGTGGATCGCGATCTTCTCGTGACCGACGTCGATCACGAACAGCGCGTCGGGCAGGCCGTCCATGTCCTTGATGCCGCCGAGGCTGCGGTCGAGCTTCTCCAGCTCGCGGCGCAGCATCTGCGCTTCTTTCTTGCCGCGGCGCTCGAGCGCGCCCGTGTCGCTGCATCTCCTCGATCTCCTGCAGCCGCTTGATCGACTGCCGGATGGTCTTGAAGTTGGTCAGCATGCCGCCCAGCCAGCGCTGGTTGACGTAGGGCATGCCGCAGCGGGTCGCCTCGGCCTGCGATCGCGTCGCGCGCGGCGCGCTTGGTGCCGACGAACAGCACGCGTGCCGCCGTCGGCGACGACGTTGCTGCACGAACACCGCCGCCTCCAGGAACAGGGGCAGCGACTTCTCGAGGTTGATGATGTGGATCTTGTTACGTTCGCCGAAGATGAACGGGGCCATCTTCGGGTTCCAGAAGCGGGTCTGGTGTCCGAAATGGACACCCGCTTCCAGCATCTGTCGCATGGACACGCTGGCCATGTGAAAACTCCTTGTCGGGTTGAGCCTCCGCGACATCCCCATGCGGCAACCCGGACCTCGGATCGGTCCGAGCACCCGGCCGCACGTGACGATACGCGTGTGGATTTGGTTGCCGAAAAAGCGCCGCGCTTTATACCATCTGATCCGCGCCGAAACAATGTCTTATGAGGGTCAGACGCACTCTGTCCCCATCGGTGACGCATTGCTGATCGGCAAGTCGAGCCGAGGGGACAGAGCCGCGTCTGACCCCTCCCCGAGCAGCGTCTGACCGCTCCAGGCGCCCGCCCGTGCTGATGGCCCGCGAAACCCGTGTATCGATCAAGACCCCCGAGGAACAGGCACAAGATGCGCGTGGCCGGCCGCCTGGCGGCCGACGTGCTGGACATGATCGGCCCGCACGTTCAGCCGGGGATCACCACCGACGAGCTGGACCGGCTCTGCCACGACTACATCGTCGGTCACGCAGCAGGCGATCCCGGCGCCGCTCAACTACAAGGGCTTCCCGAAGTCGATCTGCACCTCGGTCAACCACGTCGTCTGCCACGGCATCCCGGGCGACAGGCTGCTGAAGTCGGGCGACATCGTCAATGTCGACGTCACCGTCATCAAGGACGGCTTCCACGGCGACACCAGCCGCATGTTCCACGTCGGCAAGCCCTCGGTGCTGGCCGAACGGCTCTGCCGGGTGGCCTTCGAGGCCATGTGGCGCGGCATCCACATGGTGCGCCCCGGCGCGCGCCTCGGCGACATCGGCCACGCGATCCAGAGCTACGTCGAGGCGCAGGGCTACTCCGTCGTGCGCGAGTACTGCGGCCACGGCATCGGCCGGGTCTTCCACGAGGATCCGCAGGTGCTGCACTACGGCGAGCCCGGCACCGGCCTCGTGCTCGAGGCCGGCATGACCTTCACCGTCGAGCCGATGGTCAACGCCGGCAAGCGCCACGTGAAGCTGCTGCCGGACGGCTGGACCGTGGTCACCAAGGACCATTCGCTGTCGGCGCAGTGGGAGCACACCATCCTGGTCACCGCAAGCGGCGTGCGAAGTGCTGACGCTCGGCGCAGCCGATCGCGGCGCTACCTAGGAGCACCGCCGATGCGCGCCGACCTGCCGCTGGACGCGCCCGACCTGCTGGCCACCGTGCAGGAGCCGTCTCCGCCCTGGGACTACCTGGACCGCCTGGCGCGGCGCCTCGACGCGCCCGGCGACGCCGATCGCCGCGTTTCGCGCGGCGCTGGCCGAGGGCGACGCCGGCCTCAAGCAGCGTTTCGCGGCGGACGAGCCGATCGAACAGCTGGTGCGCGACCGCGCGCGGATGGTCGACGCCGATCCTGCTCGGCGCCTGGCGCCTGCACACGGCCAAGGACGCCGCCGAGCTGGCGCTGGTCGCGGTCGGCGGCTACGGCCGCGGCGAGCTGCATCCCTGCTCCGACATCGACATCATGGTGCTGCTGCCCAAGACCGAGGCGACGCCCTGGACCGGCGGACTCGAGCGGTTCCTGACGTTCCTCTGGGACATCGGCCTCGAAGTCGGCCACAGCGTGCGCACCATCGACGACTGCCAGCGCGAAGGCGCCGCCGACGTCAGCGTGGCGACCACGCTGATCGAGGCGCGCCTGCTGTCCGGCCCCGAGCCGCTGCTCGCGCGCGATGCGCCGCGCCCTGGCGCCCGACCGCATCTGGTCCGTCGAAGGACTTCTTCGAGGCCAAGCTGCGCGAGCAGCGCGAGCGCCACCATCGCTACACGACACGGCCTACAACCTCGAGCCCAACGTCAAGCCGAGCCCGGGCGGACTGCGCGACATCCAGACCATCGCCTGGGTGGCCAAGCGCCACTTCGGCGCCGAGACGCTCGACGAACTGGTGACGCACGGATTCCTGACGCAGCGCGAGCTGGTGCAGCTGCAGGCGGCGCAGGCGTTCCTGTGGAAGGTGCGCTTCGCGCTGCACGTACTCACCGGCCGGCGCGAGGACCGCCTGCTGTTCGATCACCAGATCAAGCTCGCCCAGGCTGTTCGGCTACGAGGACGCGACCTACACGCTGGCGGTCGAGCAGTTCATGCAGCGCTACTACCGCACGGTGATGGATGGTCAGCCTGACTCAACGAACTGCTGCTGCAGCACTTCCGCGAGGCGATCCTGTCCTCCAGCGACGCGCGCCCGGTGCCGCTCGACGCCGCGCTTCCAGATACGCAACGATTACCTCGAGGTGACCTCGCAGGACATCTTCGTCGCGCAACCCGTCGGCGCTGCTCGAGCTGTTCGTGGTGCTGCAGAACAACCCGCAGCTGCAGCGGCGTGCGCGCCGCGACGATCCGCCTGGTGACCCGCCACCTGTGGCTGATCGACGAGGAGTTCCGCCAGAACCCGCGCAACCACCGGTTGTTCCTCGACATCCTGCGCGCGCCCGCCGGCGTCACCCACGAGCTGCGGCGCATGAACCTGTACGGCGTGCTCGGCCGCTACATCCCGGCCTTCGGGCGCATCGTCGGGCGCATGCAGTACGACCTGTTCCACGCCTACACGGTCGATGCGCACACGCTGTTCGTGGTCAGCAACCTGCGCCGGCTGGCGCTGCGAGCGCTACGACCACGAGTTCCCGAAGCTGTCGGGCATCATGCAAGCAGCCTGCCGAAGCCCGAGGTCGCCTACCTCGCGGCGCTGTTCCACGACATCGCCAAGGGCCGCGGCGGCGATCACTCGGAGCTCGGCGCCGTCGACGCCGAGGCGTTCTGCCTGGAGCAGGGCCTGTCGCGCTACGACGCGCGCCTGGTCGTCCTGGCTGGTGCGCAATCACCTGTAGCTGTCGGTCACCGCGCAGAAGAAGGACATCGCCGATCCGCAGGTCATCAACGACTTCGCCCGCGAGGTCGGCGACCAGACCCATCTCGACTATCTGTACGTGCTGACCGTGGCGGACGTGCGCGGCACCAATCCGAAGCTGTGGAACTCCTGGAAGGCCTCGCTGTTCCACGATTTCTACGAGCGCGTCAAGCAGGCGCTGCGCCGCGGGCTCGAGACGCCGATCGACCAGGAGGAGCTGATCGCCGAGACGCAGTCGCAGGCGCGCGAGCTGCTGGCCACCGCGGGAGTCTCGGTCGCCGAGGTCGAGCGCGTCTGGGCGCGCTGACCGAACAGTATTTCCTGCGCCACACGCCCGGCCGAGGTGGCGTGGCACACCGGGCTGCTGGCCGCACGCGATCCGGAGGACCGCAGTCCGCTGGTCGCAGTGTCTTCCGAGCCCGGCCGCGCGGGCGCCACGGCCCTGCTGGTCTACACCCATCGCCGCCGCCACAGCTTCGCGCGCGCGACCGCGGTGCTCGACCAGATCGGGCTCAACATCGTCGACGCGCGCATCACGCCCACCCAGGACGGCGCCAGCCTCGACACCTATCTCGTGCTCGAGGACAACGGCCTGGCGATCAACGACGGCGAGCGCCTGGCGTCCATCGTGGCGACGCTCGAGCGCGTGGTGTCCGAGCGCGAGGCCCCGACGCCGACCGTGACGCGCCGCGCGCCGCGCCAGGTGCGCATGTTCACGACCGCCACCGAGCTGACCTTCAGTGACGACCCGACCGCACCGGCGCACCATTCTCGAGCTGGTCGCGGCCGACCGGCCGGGCCTGCTGTGCGAGATCGGCAAGGTGCTGTGGTCCGAGCGCGTCGACCTGCACGGCGCCAAGATCATGACCGTCGGCGAACGCGCCGAAGACGTGTTCTACCTGACCGACGAGAACGGCGCGCCGCTCGACTCCGAATCGTCAGACGCAGCCTGTCGGAGATCCTTGCGCCAGGCGCTGGACCGGCGCATGGCGGCAGCCTGACGAATGAATCCGGACCTGGCGCGGCTTCAGCCCTACCCCTTCGAACGACTCGCCAGCCTGATCCGCCGGCATCGAGCCGCCGGCGGCGCTGCGCGCCCGATACGCCTCACCATCGGCGAACCCAACCACGCACCGCCGCCCTTCGTGCTGGAGCGGCTGCGCGGCTTCGCTCGACGGCATGGGGCGCTATCCGTCGACCGCCGGCCTGCCCGCCCTGCGCGGCGCCTGCGCCGGCTGGCTGGAGCGACGCTTCCGCCTGGCCGCCGGCGCGTCGACCCGGAGCGCATGGTGTTGCCGGTGAATGGCACGCGCGAGGCGCTGTTCTCGTTCGTGCAGGCCGTCGTTCGACCGCGCGCGCGGCGGCCTGGTGCCGATGCCGAATCCGTTCTACCAGATCTACGAGGGCGCGGCCCTGCTCGCCGGCGCCGAGCCCTGCTATCTGCCGACCACGGCGGCGACCGGCTGGCTGCCCGACCTCGACGCGGTGCCGGACGAGCACCTGGCGGCGCTGCCAGCTGCTGTTCCTGTGCACGCCCGGCAATCCGAGCGGCGCGGTCATGGGCCTCGATTATCTCGGGCGCGCGCTCGAACTGGCCGATCGCCACGACTTCGTGGTCGCCTCCGACGAGTGCTACTCGGAGATCTACCCCGACGAGGCCGCGCCGCCGCCGGGATTGCTCGAGGCGAGCGCGCGGCTCGGCCGGCCCGGCTTCGAGCGCTGCGTGTCGTTTCACAGCCTGTCGAAGCGCTCGAGTCTCCCGGGGCTGCGCTCCGGATTCGTCGCCGGCGATGCGGCCGTGCTCGGCGAGTACCTGCTCTATCGCACCTACCACGGCTGCGCCATGGCCGAACCGGTGCAGGAGGCGAGCATCGCGGCCTGGTCGGACGAGGCCCACGTGGTCGCCAACCGTGCCCTGTATCGCCAGTCCTTCGACGCCGCGCTCGCGCTGCTGCAGCCGGTGCTGGACGTGGCGCGCCCGGCCGGCGCGTTCTACCTCTGGCCCGAGGCCCCGGGCGGCGATGACGCGGCCTTCGCCCGCGCCCTGTATGCCGCCACCAACGTGCTGGTGCTGCCGGGCTCCTACCTCGGCCGCGAAGCGGACGGCGCCAACCCGGCGCGCGGGCGCCTGAGGATTTCGCTGGTCGCCAGTGCCGACCAGTGCCGCGAGGCGGCCGCCCGCATCCGCCGATTCATCGACGAGGAAGGACCATGGACCACCTGAAGACAGTCATCGACGAGGCGTTCGAGCGCCGCGGCACGCTCAGTCCCGGCGACGTGCCGCACGAACTGGCGGTGGCGATCGACGAGTGCCTCGAGCTGCTCGACTCCGGCCGCGCGCGCGTTGCCGAGAAGCGCGACGGCGGGTGGGTGGTCAACGAGTGGCTGAAGAAGGCCGTGCTGCTGTACTTCCGCACCCACGACAACACCGTCATCGAGGGCGGCTACACCCGCCACTACGACAAGGTACCGCTCAAGTATGCCGGCACGAGTCCCGAGCGCTTTCGCGAGGGCGGCGTGCGCGTGGTGCCCAACGCCATCGCCCGCAAGGGCGCCTACATCGCCCCCAACGTCGTGCTGATGCCGAGCTACGTGAACATCGGCGCCTACGTCGACAGCGGCACGATGGTCGACACCTGGTCCACCGTCGGCTCCTGCGCGCAGATCGGCCGCAACGTGCACCTGTCGGGCGGCGTGGGCATCGGCGGGGTGCTCGAACCGCTGCAGGCGAGCCCGACCATCATCGAGGACGACTGCTTCATCGGCGCCCGTTCGGAAATCGTCGAGGGGGTCATCGTCGAGACCGGCGCGGTGGTCTCGATGGGCGTCTACATCGGCGCCAGCACCCGCATCTACGATCGCGCCACCGGCCAGATCCACTATGGCCGCGTGCCGGCCGGCTCGGTGGTGGTGCCCGGCAGCCTGCCCGCCTCGGACGGCACGCACTCGCTCTATTGCGCCGTGATCGTCAAGCGCGTCGATGCGCAGACGCGGGCGAAGACGAGTGTGAATGAGCTGCTGCGGATGTGACGTCCGCTACTTCCCAGCCAGGTACACCACCCCGTCCGCCAGGTTCTTGGCGTGATCGCCGATGCGTTCCAGCGCCTTGATGACGAATACCGTGTTGATGGTGTGCTGCACCGTGCGCGGATCCTCGATCACCAGCGACACGAGATGGCGCATGCTGTGGCGGAACTGCTCGTCCAGCGCGCGGTCCCGCGCGCGCACCTCGAGCGCCGCCTCGACGTCGAGCTCGTCGAAGGCGCGGATCGCGTCGCGCAGCATCGCCACGGCCAGCGCCGCCATGCGCTCCACGTCGCGATAGAACTGCCGCAAGGGCGCGCGGGCGCCGGCGGCGCGGATCTCGGTGCCGTAGACGGCGATCTTGCGGGCCTCGTCGCCGACGCGCTCGAGATCCCGCACCGCGCGGCCCACCGCCATGACCACCCGTAGGTCGCCCGCCACCGGCTGCCGCTGCGCCAGCACCTTGACGGTCTCCTCGGTAAGCTGGACGTCGTACTCGTCCATCCGCGGCTCGCGCTCGACCACGCCACGGGCAATGTCATCGTCGCTGTCGACCAGCGACTTGACCGCGGCCTCGACCTGGCGGAGCGCCAGCCCGCCCATTTCCAGCAGCGACAAGCGCAGCGCGCCGAGGTCGCTGTCGAAGCGCCGGACGATGTGGCCTTCGGTGGTGGGATCGATCATCCGCAACCCGCTATCCGAACCGCCCCGTGATGTAGTCCTCGGTCAGCTTGTGGCGCGGATTGGTGAAGATCAGGTCGGTGGGGCCGACCTCGATCAGGTCGCCGAGATGGAAGTAGGCGGTGCGCTGCGAGACGCGGGCGGCCTGCTGCATCGAGTGGGTCACGATGCAGATGGCGTAGTTCTGCTTGAGCTCGTCGATCAGGTCCTCGATGCGCGCGGTCGCGATCGGGTCGAGCGCCGAGCAGGGCTCGTCCATCAGAATGACTTCCGGGTTGACCGCGATGGTGCGCGCGATGCACAGCCGCTGCTGCTGGCCGCCGGACAGTGCCGTCCCGGGCTGCTCGAGGCGGTCCTTGACCTCCTCCCACAGTCCCGCCCGCTGCAGGCTGGTCTGCACGATCTCGTCGAGCTCGGTGCGGTCGGCGGCGAGCCCGTGAATGCGCGGCCCGTAGGCGACGTTCTCGTAGACCGACTTCGGGAACGGGTTCGGCTTCTGGAAGACCATGCCGACGCGGGCGCGCAGCTGCACCACGTCCTGGCGCTTGTCGTAGATGTCCTGGCCGTCGAGCGCGATGGCGCCGGTGACCTTGGCGGTCGGGATGGTGTCGTTGAGACGGTTCAGGCAGCGCAGGAAGGTGCTCTTGCCGCAGCCCGACGGGCCGATCATGGAAATGACCTCGTTCTTCGCGATGTCGAGGCTGACGTCGCGAATGGCGTGCTTGTTGCCGTAGTGAACGTTTACGTTCCGGCACACCATGACCGGATCCTTCGCGGTGATGTCACCGACGGTCTTGCGCACGGACTCCTCGCGCTCCGGCGGGGCCGCGGTCGGGCCGGTCGCGGTCAGGCTTCGTCGCACCGCTTCAGCAGACACACCACTCATGTTCGACTCTCCTCGCTTGGCATCGTCGGCGCTCATGTCCAGCGACGCTCGAATTTCTGGCGCAGCACGACCGCCGTCGCATTCATGATCAACAGGAAGCCCAGGAGCACGATGATTGCCCCGGACGTGCGCTCCAGGAACGCCCGTTCCGGGCTGTCCGCCCACAGGTAGACCTGCACCGGCAGCACCGTCGCGGGGTCGGTAAAACTCCCCGGCACGTCGACGATGAACGCCACCATGCCGATCATGAGGAGCGGCGCCGACTCGCCCAGCGCGCGGGCCATGCCGATGATCGCGCCGGTCAGCATGCCGGGCATCGCGAGCGGCAGCACGTGGTGCGCCACGGTCTGCACCTCGGAGGCGCCCATGCCGAGCGCGGCCTCGCGTATCGACGGCGGCACGCCCTTGAGCGCCGCGCGGCTGGCGATGATGATGGTCGGCAGCGTCATCAAGGTCAGCACCAGTCCGCCCACCAGCGGCGCCGAACGCGGCAGCCCGAACAGCTGGATGAACACCGCGAGTCCCAGCAGGCCGAAGACGATCGACGGTACCGCCGCCAGATTGTTGATGTTGACCTCGATGAAGTCGGTCCAGCGGTTCTTCGGCGCGAACTCCTCGAGGTACACCGCCGCCGCGACGCCGATCGGGAACGACAGCAGCAGCGTCACCACCAGCGTGAAGAACGAGCCCATCACCGCGCCCCATACGCCCGCCTGCTCGGGCTCGCGCGAGTCGCCGTGGGTGAAGAAACCGCGGTTGAAGCGCAGTGCCAGGCTGCCGTCCGCGAGCAGCGCGTCGATCCAGGCCACGTCCTGGTCGGACAAGCCGCGGGTGTCCTCCGGCAGGTCCCGCTCGATCTTGCCCTTCATCAACAGGTCGACGCGGTCGTTGACCAGGAACCAGTAGGACTCGGTGCGCCCGATCAGCGCCGGATCGGCGAGTACACGCTTGCGCAGCTCGAACTGGCCCGCATCGCTCATCAGCGCATACAGCGCACGCAGGTTGCTGCGGCCCTCGACCTCCGGGAACCGCTCGCGCAGCGCGGCGCGGATCACCTGGTTGTAGTCCGCCGAGGACAGCGTGTCCGGGTCGCGCGTGCCCGCCGGATCGATGATTTCCGGGTCGTAGGTGACCTCGAGCTTGACGTAGCTCTGCGCGAACACCGTCCAGCCGTTGGAGAAGATGCTGGCGAACAGGAACGCCACGGCGATGAGGCCGACGGACACGGCGGCGATACCGTAGGCCCTGAAACGCCGCTCAGCGCGATAGCGGCGTCTGAGGCCGGCCTCGACCAGGCGCCGCGTCCGCTGGGTCGCCGTCTCGGCCGCGGCGGGAATGGCTGTCGGGTTATTCATACTGCTCCCGGTACCTGCGCACCACGTGCAGCGCCACGATATTGAGGGCAAGGGTGGCGACGAACAGCACCAGCCCGAGCGCGAATGCGGCAAGGGTCTTGGGACTGTCGAACTCCTGGTCGCCCACCAGCAAGGTCACGATCTGCGTGGTCACCGTGGTCACCGCCTCGAGCGGATTGGCGGTGAGGTTGGCGCCGAGTCCCGCCGCCATCACCACGATCATGGTCTCACCAATCGCGCGCGAGATGGCCAGCAGCACGCCGCCCACGATGCCGGGCAGCGCCGCCGGCAGCACGACGCGGCGGATGGTCTCGGACTGGGTCGCGCCCAGGCCATAGGAGCCGTCCCGCAGCGACTGCGGCACCGCCGTGATCATGTCGTCGGCGAGCGAGGACACGAACGGGATGATCATGACCCCCATCACCAGTCCGGCGGCCAGCGCGGACTCGGAGGAAACGTCGAGGCCGAACCCCTCGCCCCAGCCACGGATCGACGGCGCGACCACCAGCGCGGCAAAGAAGCCGTAGACGACTGTCGGGATGCCGGCCAGCACCTCCAGCATCGGCTTGATGACCGAGCGCACGCGGCCGTGGGCGTACTCGGCGAGATAGATCGCGGAGAACAGCCCGACCGGCACGGCGACGAACATCGCGATACCGGCGATGAGCAGCGTGCCCGTAAACAGCGGAACCGCGCCGAACGCCCCCGACGAGCCGACCTGGTCGGCGCGGATGGCGAGCTGCGGCGACCACTGGGTGCCGAACAGGAACTCGGTGACCGGCACCATCTGGAAGAAGCGTATGGACTCGAACAGCACCGAGATGACGATGCCGACCGTGGTGAAGATCGCGATGGTCGAGCAGCCGATCAGCGCCCAACGGACGATGCGCTCGACACCATTGCGGGCGCGCAGCGTGGGCGTGATCCGCCTGAGGACGATGACGCCGGCCACCAGCAGCACCACCAGGCACAGCACCGCGGCGGACAGTCGCGACAGCGAATCGAGTTCCGCATAGCGCTGCGCGGCGGCCTGCACCTCCGGCGAGGCCAGCTCGGCCGGGACCGCGCCGGCCACCACGTTCTTGACGTCGTTCAGTACCAGCGAGAGCCGGTCCGCCGGCAGGCTCCTGACCTCGGCCGGCATCGACTCCACCACCATGCCGGTGACCACGCCGCCGTCGAAGACGTGCCAGACGGAGAGCACCAGGAAGGCGGGGATCGCGCACCAGAGTGCGGTCAGCAGCCCGTAGTAGCCGGGCAGGGAGTGCAGGTTGCGCGCCCCGCGCAGCCCGCCCACGATCGACAGCGAGCGCGACCGGCCGAGCCGGTAGGCAATCGCCGACGCGATCAGCAGTACCAGCACCAGTGTGGACGTCTGCATGCAGCGATTCCGTTGAATTCCCGCCTACTGGCGCTGCGACCGGGCAACCGTGACCGAGCCGCCGGGCCCGCGGCCCCTCTGCGACGAAGACGTTTGCTGCGAACGAAACAACAGCGACCCCTGCCGCTCTCACGGGCGGCTGCACGCAGTTATAGGGAGCGCATGTTACCGTTTCATTGCAGTCCGCAGCATTCGTAGCGACCCCGGTCTATTTTTCAATGAGTTAAGGCGCATCGGCGCAGCCGCGAGGCCCGTCCGGAGGCGGCCCGCCAAGCGTCCGGCACCGCGCCCGGATGCGTCCTTGTGGCGACGGTCGTGGGACCTTATAAAGAGCGCCGGCCCGGCGCTCCGGGATGTTTCTGGTGCAGCCAACGATGTCGGACACGCTCGCGCTCACCCAGGCCATGATCGCCCGTCCTTCCGTGAGCCCGGTGGACGGCGGCTGCCAGGAGCTGATGATCGCCCGGCTGGAGCCGCTCGGCTTCGAAGTCGAGCGCATGCGCTTCGGCGACGTCGACAACTTCTGGGCCACCCGGCGCGGCGGTGACGGCCCGGTGCTGTGCCTTGCCGGCCACACCGACGTCGTACCGACGGGCCCGCTGGAGGAGTGGCGCTCCAACCCGTTCGAGCCCTCGATCCGCGACGGGCTGCTCTACGGCCGCGGCGCCGCCGACATGAAGAGCGGCCTGGCGGCGATGGTGACCGCGGTGGAACAGTTCGTCGGGGAACATCCCGCCTATCCGGGGACGCTGGCGTTCCTGATCACCAGCGACGAGGAAGGCCCGTCCGTGGACGGCACCCGGCGCGTGGTCGAAGCCCTCTCCGCCCGCGGCCAGCGCATCGACTACTGCCTGGTCGGCGAGCCCTCCAGCGACGAGCAGTTCGGCGACACCGTCAAGATCGGCCGGCGCGGTTCATTGTCCGCCTGGCTGACCGTCCACGGCGTGCAGGGCCACGTGGCCTATCCGCACCTGGCGGAGAACCCGGTGCACGTGCTGGCGCCCGCCCTTGCCGAACTCGCGGCGCACGAGTGGGACGCCGGCAACGCGCATTTCCAGCCGACGTCGTTCCAGGTGTCGAACATCCAGGCCGGTACGGGTGCCCCGAACGTGATCCCGGGCGAGTTGAAGATGCGCTTCAACATCCGCTGGTCCCCCGAGCAGACCCTGCAGGGGCTGAAGCAGACCGTCGTCGGGATTCTCGAGCGTCACGGCGTGCGCCACAGCCTGCAGTGGTACGAGGCCGGCCTGCCCTTCTACACGCCACCCGGGGCGTTCTCGGCCGCCGTCGAACAGGCGGTGCGCGAGGTCACCGGGCTCGACACGAAGCTGACCACCGGCGGCGGCACCTCCGACGGGCGTTTCATCGCGCCCATGGGCGCACAGGTCGTCGAACTCGGGGTCGTCAACCGCAGCATCCACAAGGTCAACGAGTGCGTGCGCGTCGAGGACATCGACCGGCTGGCAAGGACCTACCGGCGGGTGCTGGAGTTGATGCTCGCTGGCGGATAGCGGCGCCATCCCGCCCACAGCCCGAACGCGCCCGCCACCACCGCGAACATCAGCACCCAGGCGGGCATGGACAGCCCAAGCAGGGTCCATTCGATCTTGGCGCACTCGCCGCCCGCCTTGAACACGCGGATGATCACCTGCGTGATCGGCAGCACTTCGAGCATGAAGTCGAGGTCGGCGCCGCAACCGGGCACCGACCCGGGCGGCTGCATCTGGATCCAGACGTGGCGCCCGGCCGTCGCCGCCGTGATCAGCGCCACCAGGGCGGCCAGGCTGCCGTAGATGCGCGCCCCGGTGTCGCCCGGGTTATGCAGGGCCGCGGCGGCGAACACCAGCGCGAGTGCCGCGACTTCAACGCGCTGGAAGATGCACAGGTGGCAGGGCACCAGGCCCATGCCGTATTGCGAGTACACGGAGAAGCCGAAAGCTGCCGCGCTCGCGATTGCTCCCGCGAGGAAAGCCCGCCGCCGATCCAGCGTCACGCCACCCGGCCTCCGCCGTGGTCCTTGATCTGCTGCTCGGCGTCGTCCAGCGACAGGTGGCGGATGTCCTTGCCGTGCACCATGTAGACGATGTACTCGCAGATGTTCTTGGCATGATCGCCGACACGCTCCAGCGCGCGCACCACCCACATCACCTCGAGCGCGCGGCGGATGCTGCGCGGGTCTTCCATCATGTAGGTGATGTTCTGGCGCTGGATCGCCTCGTACTCCTCGTCGACCGCGCGGTCGCGCCGCGCCACCGCCAGCGCCTCCTGTGCGTCGAGGCGTGCGAAGGAATGCAGCGCGTCGTGCACCATGTCCGTGACCAGCCGCGCCAGATGGCGGATCTCGCGGTACTTGTCCGACGGCGGCTCGATGGCGGCCAGGCGTGAAGCGATCACGGCGACCTTCTCGACCTCGTCGCCGATGCGCTCCAGGTCGGTGATGGTCTTGATGATGGCGACGATGACGCGCAGGTCGGAGGCTGTCGGCTGGCGGGTCGCCAGGATCCGGCCGCACTCCTCGTCGATGCCGACCTCCATCTGGTTGACCTTGTGGTCGGCATTGGCGACTTCCTCGCCGAGCTGGCTGTCGCCCTCGACCAGCGCCGTGACCGCACGGGTCAACTGCTCTTCCACGAACCCGCCCATCTGCAGGACCTTCGTGCGCACGCGCTCGAGATCCTCGTTGAAGCGGCGCGAGATGTGGTGGCCGAGATCTGCCGGTTCCATGGTCAGGCTTCCTGCATGCCGATAAGCGGCATGCCGATCATACCCGATCCCCGGGCACGGGCGTGCGTGAGCCCGCCCACAGAAGCACTCTGTGGGCGGGCCCGCATGATGGCGATCAGAACTTGAAGTTGAAGTCGAGCTGCAGGCGCTGGTAGTCGCGCTCGCTGGTCGTGTCGTAGTTTCGGGTGTTGTCGAAGTAGGTCAGGTTGAGCGCCAGGTTCTTGACGGGCACCCAGCCACCCTTGACCTGCACGCCCTTGCCCTGGGTCGTGCCACCGGCAAAGTCAGAGTCGAGGAAGCCGCCCCACTGCGCGTCCTTCTCGACGTCCTGGTAGAGCAGGCCGACTTCCCAGCTGCCCGGGTCGCTGGCCTTGCCCAGCTTGAAACCGATGTCGTAGCCGGTGTTCAGGTCCGACGGATCCTGGTTCTCGATGTAGTCGCCCCAGATCGACAGCGGCAGAGTGCCCACCATGAACGAGTACTCGGCGCTGAGGCCCAGCAGGTTGTAGTCGTAGCGGTAGCACTGGGTCGCACCGGTCGCCGGCGCCGGCAGGTTGCAGGCGCTGTTGGCGGCGTAGGTGCTGTTGCCGGCCGGGTAGTCGGCGAAGGACAGCGAGCTGTTCTGGATCGCGCCGAAGTCCTGGTAGGTGACCGCGACCGTCAGGCCGTAGGAAGTGGCCCAGCCCAGCTGCGCGCCGGCGACGTTGGCGTCGGCGCCGGAGGAGACCTCCGACAGCCACATGCCCCAGGCGCTCGCGAACGGTCCCGACTTCGAGCCCCACTTGATGGCCACGCCTTCCGGGTTGACGTCGCCGTCGTAGATCATGCTGCCGCCGGGGCGGTACCACGGGTACTTCTGCTTGCCGGCCGTGATCGTGGTGTCGGCGAAGGCCTGCCAGTCGACGTAGGCGAGGTCGAGCTGGATGTCCTTGCGCTGGTTGGCATCGGTCAGCGTGGCGTTGGTGGAGCGCGGGTCGTCGGCGCTGCCCGTGGCGATCTGGAAGCCGGCCTTCACGGTGTCACTGACCTTGGCGTCGAGCCCAAGCCTCGCGCGGATGCGCTGGCGGGTGCGATCCGCACGGGTCTCTTCCTCGATCATTTCGTGCCGATAGCGGAAGTCGCCCTTCCACTTGAGCTTGCCGGCCCAGTCGGCCGACTTGGCGACGGCACTGGCCTGGGCCAGCTTGTCGGTCTGGTTGTCGTTGGTCTCCTCGACCTCGGCGAGACGGGTTTCGATCTGCTCGATCTTGGCCGCCGCCGGGGCGCTTGCCCCGGCGGCTTCCCGTGCCTCGAGTTGCTGCACTCGCTGCAACAGGGCTTGCACCTGCTGCTTGAGTTCGGCGACCTCCTGCTCGCTGACTGCGGCCTGGGCGCTGAATGGTGCGGACACCAGCAGGCCCACCGCACCGGCGGTGATCAGATTGCGCATAGAGAGTTTCCCTTTTTTTGTCGTGTCTGGGTCGGCTTACATCTTCAGCGTCGCCATCGCCGCGCCGTCCTTGCGCACCTGCTCGCGCATGGCCTTGGGCAACGGGATGAGGCCCTTGTCGGCGAGGTAGCCTTCTTCGCCCACGGCCTTCTCACTGGTGAACTCGTTAACGAACTGCTGGATGCCCGGGATCACGCCCACGTGCGCCTTCTTGACGTACATGTACATAGAGCGCGAGACCGGGTAGGACCCGTCGGCGATGTTCTCGAAGGTCGGCTCCTTGCCCTCGACGATCGAGCCGTGCAGCTTGTTCAGGTTCTCCTCGAGGAAGCTGTAGCCGAACACGCCCAGCGCCTTCGGGTTCGCCTCGAGCTTCTGCACAATCAGGTTGTCGTTCTCGCCCGCTTCGACATAGGCGCCGTCCTCGCGGATCTGGGTGCAGACCCGCTTGAAGCGCTTCTCGTCGACGTTCTTCAGCTCCTTCAGCCAGGAGAAGCTCTCGCAGCCCTTCTCGAGCACGAGCTCCGCGAAGGCGTCGCGCGTGCCGGAAGTCGGCGGCGGCCCGAGCACCTCGATCTTCACGTCCGGCAGGGCCGGATCGATCTGCTTCCAGGTCTTGTAGGGGTTGTTGATGAGCGTGGTCGGGTTGGCCGGGTCCGGCACCTGCTTGGCGAGCGCCAGGTAGATGTCCTTGCGCGACAGCTTGTAGGTCGGCGAAGCCTTGGCATTGGCCATGACGATGCCGTCGAAGCCGATCTTGATCTCGACGATGTCCTTCACGCCGTTCTTCTGGCAGTCGTCGTACTCGGACTTCTTGATGCGCCGCGAAGCGTTGGCGATGTCCGTGTTCTGCGGGCCGATGCCCTGGCAGAACAGCTTGAGCCCACCGCCGGTACCCACGCTCTCGACCTTCGGCGTCTTGAAGTTGGTGCCCTTGCCGAACTGCTCGGCGACGGCGGACGAGAACGGGAACACCGTCGACGATCCGGCGATGCTGATGAAATCGCGTGCCGACTGGGCACTGGCCACCCCCGACAGGGTCAGACCGGCAACGGCGACGGCGATGAGGGAATTCTTGATCACTTGAGCCTCCAGGAGTCGTTCAAATCGGTTCGAGGTGCTGCCAGCCGCGGCCCGCCTGGGGTTCGGTCCGTACCGGCATGTCAGCACTGGCGCGAAGCCTACGCCTCGTTTGTTACAGAATTAATGCAGCCGGCGCGGAACACGAATTGTTATCAATCAGGAAGTTGCGCAAGCAGTGCGCCGGTTTGGCCCGTCGACGGCTCGGGCGCGCCGCCAACGTTACAAGCCCGTTGCGTCCAGGACGGGTACTCAGCCTGGCCTGAGGCGCGCGGCGCCCAGGGGTCGGGTCACCCGGGTGTCTGCCAAATGGCTCTCGAACTGCCGGCTCGCGGCGTCCCAGGTGAACTGCAGGGCGTGCTCGCGGCAGCGCGCGGGGTCGAGGTCGAGTGCCGAGAGCGCCGCCCGGCGAAGATCTTCGTCGAGCACACCCGTGACGCCCGGTGTCACGACGTCGACCGGCCCGGTCACCGGGAACGCCGCCACCGGCAGCCCGCAGGCCATCGCCTCGAGCATCACCAGGCCAAACGTGTCGGTGCGGCTGGGAAAGACGAATACGTCTGCGGCGGCGACCGTAGCGGCCAGTTCCTCGCCGTAGCGATAGCCGGTCCAGGTCACGTCGGGATAGCGCTCGCGCATCGTCGCGAAGGCGGGGCCCTCCCCGACCACGACCTTCGTTCCCGGCAGGTCCAGGCGCAGGAAGGCCTCGATGTTTTTCTCCACCGCCACGCGCCCCGCATAGAGGAAGATCGGCCGCGGCAGGTCCAGGGCGGTCTTCGGCTGCGGCCGGAACAGATCGGTGTCAACGCCGCGCCCCCAGTGCACGAGGTTGTCGAAGCCGCGCGCACCCAGTTCCTGCTGGACCCGCGGGGTGTTGACCATCACCCGCTCGGCGGCGCCGTGGAACCAGCGCAGGGCGCGATAGGACCAGCTGAGGGGAATGGGCGCGCGCGCGCGAAGATACTGCGGAAACTGGGTGTGATACGAGGTCGTGAACGGCATCGCGCGGCGCAGCATGGCCCGGCGTGCCGCGAGACCCAGCGGGCCTTCGGTCGCGACGTGAACCGCGTCGGGCGCGAACTCGTCCAGCCAGTCGTTGAGCCGCCGGCGCGGCAGTAGCGCGAGGCGGATTTCCGGGTAGGTCGGGCACGGTAGGGTGCGAAACGCCTCGGGACCGAGGAAGCGCACTGCGTGCCCGAACGACTCCAGGCAGGCGCCGGTGCGGGCAAGGGTGGTCACCACACCGTTGGTCTGGGGCCGCCACGCGTCGGTGACGATGGCGACTTTCATGTCGGCATCGTCAGGCGGCCGGCTCCAGCGCCGCCGGCACGGTGGCATCCTGGCTGGCCACGGCGCTGTGCTCGCTCCAGCGCAGGACGGCGAGCCGGCCGTTGAAGTCCTCGATCAGCGAGCTGCAGCTCTCCACCCAGTCGCCGTCGTTGCAGTACAGCACGCCGTCGATCTCGCGGACCACCGCGCGATGGATGTGGCCGCAGATCACGCCGTCGGCGCCGCGGCGCGCCGCCTCGGCCGCGGCCGCTTCCTCGAAGCGGCTGATGTAGCGCCTGGCGTCCGGCACGCTGTGCTTGAGCCAGTCCGACAGCGACCAGTGGCCATAGCCGAAGCGCCTGCGCACTCCGTGCACGACGTGATTCGCCTTGAGGATCACTTCGTAGAGCACGCTACCCACGCGTTTCAGCAGCGGCCCGAACTTGACCTCCTCGTCGAACTCGTCACCGTGCATGAGCAGCATGCGCCGGCCGTCGGCGGTCTCGTGGAGGTAGTTCCGGCATATCTCCACCGGGCCGTAGCGGCTGCCGCAGAAGTCGCGCGCCAGCTCGTCGTGGTTGCCGGGGATGTACACCACCCGGGTACCGGTGCGGGCGCGCGTCAGCAGCGTGCGCAGCACTTCCTGGTGGGCCGCGGGCCAGTAGAAGCTGCGCTTCAGCGCCCAGAAGTCGACCAGGTCGCCGATGACGAAGATGCTCTGCGCCTCGACGTTGGCGAGGAAGTCGAGGAGGTACTCCGCGCGGCAGCCCTTGTAGCCCAGATGCACGTCGGAGATGAACAGGGTTCGCACCCGCAGCGGGCGGCGCACCGTCGTCACGCTCATGTCGACTCACCTTCAGGTCACGGCGGACGCGGTGCAGCATGTGAGCGGCGCGTGACGATCCGGTTAACGCCGGCTGAATTGTTTCTGACAATCGCTGAGTTGCGCGCGATGGGTCACAAGGCGCGTGAAGCGCGAACTGCAAGGGCCGGCAGCACTGACGATTCGGCCGCCGCCGCTGGCGGCGCGGCACTCAACCGCGTGACAGATTGCTTGCAGGCGGCTCGAACGGCACGACGTTGGCGCCGGCCAGGCGCTTCGGCGGGAAGTGGCAGGTGAAGGTCGAGCCCCGGCCCTCGATGCTGTCCACGGTCAGGCGCGCACCATGGCGCTGCAGCGCATGCTTGACGATGGCGAGCCCGAGGCCCGAGCCACCCGTCTTGCGGGCGCGGCCCTTGTCGACGCGGTAGAAGCGCTCGGTCAGGCGCGGCAGGTGCTCGGCCGGGATGCCGATGCCGGTGTCCTTGACCGAAAGATGTCCGCCCTGCGCGTCGGCCCACCAGCGAATCGCCACCGAGCCGCCGGCGGCGGTGTACTTGACGGCGTTGGACACGAGATTCACGGCCACCGAGTGCAGCTCGTTCTCGTTGCCGAGGAGGCGCGCCGGGGTGTCGATCGCCAGCGTGATCTGCAGTCTCGCGCCGTCTCCCGCCAGCGCTTCGCGACGGATCAGCGCCAGCATGCCGGCGATGTCCACCGGATCCATCGCCGCCTCGCGCCCCGAGGCCTCGAGCTTGGACAGCTCCAGCAGGTCCTCGACGATCAGGCGCATGCGCTCGGCCTGGCGGCGCATCTCGGCGATGGGGCCGTGCCAGATGGCGTCGATGCCGGCGTCCTCGGTGAGCTGGTCGAGATAGCCGTTGATCACCGTCAGCGGCGAGCGCAGTTCGTGCGAGGCGTTGGCGACGAAGTCCTTGCGCATGGCCTCGAGCCGCGCCTCGCGGGTGATGTCGCGCACCAGCAGCAGCAGCTGGTCGCCCGCGGGGATCACCTGGTAGGCAAAGTAGCGGTCGTCGGCGACGGAACGGATCACCACCGGCGCCGCCTGCGGGCCCGCCTCCAGGTAGCGCCCGAAGTCGGGGTGGCGCACCAGGTTCTCGATGCGCATGCCGAAGTCGGCCTTGCGCTTCAGCTCCAGCATGCGCGCGGCGGTGCGGTTGAACCAGATGATCTCGCGGTCGGCGGACAGCAGCACCACGCCCTCGGGCATCGCCGCGGTCAGGCGCCGGAACTCGCGGAACAGCTGCACGATGCGCCGCTTGTGGAACTGCTTGCGGCGATAGATGCGCCCGACCAGCGCGACCACGTCACCCCACACGCCGCCGAGGTCCGGCGGCTCCTCGACGCTGCGGCGTCGCAGCCAGCGGTGCAGGCGATAGAGGTTGGTCAGCTGCAGCGCCAGGTAGCCGCGAACACGAAGGCGAGCCACAGGTCGATGCGGCCGAAGACCAGGCCGCCGACGATGGCGATTCCGACGGCCCCGGCCAGGCGCGCAAGCGCGAATGACCAGGCGGCGTCCATCGGCTAGTCGGGACGCGTGGAGAAGCGGTAGCCCGCGCCGCGCACCGTCTGGATGAAGCGGTCGTAGCCGGACTCGGTCAGCGCCTTGCGCAGGCGCCGGATGTGGACGTCCACCGTGCGCTCCTCCACGTAGACATTGCCGCCCCAGACGCGGTCGAGCAGCTGGCTGCGCGAGTACACGCGGTCGGGGTGGGTCATGAAGAAGCTGAGCAGCCGGTACTCGGTCGGGCCGAGCGGCACGGGCTTCTCGCCCACGGTGACGCGATGGCCGGCCTGGTCGAGCACCAGGTCGTCGGCGCGGACCGTCTCGTCCTGGCCGCCCGGCACGGTGCGGCGCAGCACGGCGTTGATGCGCGCCACCAGTTCGCGCGGCGAGAACGGCTTGGTGACGTAGTCGTCGGCGCCGCTCTCGAGCCCGCTGACCTTGTCGCCCTCCTCGGCGCGCGCGGTGAGCATGATGATTGGCACCTCCTGGGTGTCCTTGTCACGCTTCAGCTGGCGGGTGAGTTCGAGCCCGGACATGTCCGGCAGCATCCAGTCGACCAGCATCAGGTCGGGCCGGCGGTCGGCGATGCGCTTGCGCGCCTGGCTGGAGTCCTCGGCTTCGGAGACGTCGTAGCCCGCGCGCCGCAGGCCAAAGGCGATCATGTCGCGAATCGGCTTCTCGTCCTCGACGATCAGAATCTGCTTGCCAGACATAAGTTTCCGTCCCGCCTGGGATAAACGACCACCAGAAAACCTGGAAACGGAAACCATACGAACAATTTATGACATTCGAGTGACGAGCGCCCGCCGAATGTTACAGGAGGGGTCAGACGCCACTCGGGTACCAGTCGGGTACTGCTCGTGTACCACTCGTGTACACGTCGGGTCCGGCTCGGTTCGGGGTCTGACCCACCTCCGAGCAGTACCCGAGTGGCGTCTGACCCCTCCTATTGATGGGTGACCTGGTCGCGCAGGTACACGGGGACCGCGTCGGTGGCGGCAACGGTGCGGCCGGCGGCAAAGTCGCCGGCGGCGATCCGGGCGATGTCGCGGGCGTGAGGCAGACGGTCGGGGTCGATGGCCCCGAGGCGGGCGCCGAGGAGTTGCCTGAGCGCCGGGTAGGCGGCAAAGCCGTGCCCGACCCCAAGCAGCGGCCCGACCTCGGCGGGCAGGGCCGCGAGCCGGGCCGCCACGGACTCGGGGTCGGCGACGACCTCGGGCGTCAGCAACACCGGCGCGGCCGGGTCGGCGCAATCGAACGCCGCCCAGTACACCTGGGCCATGCGCGCATCGAGGCAGGCGAGCACGTAGCGCTCACCGCTCGCCGCGGCGCCGCCAGCGGCCAGCGCCGCGAGGTCCGACACCGGGACCACCGGCTTGCCGGCGCCGAAGGCGAGCCCCTGGGTGACCCCGGCGGCGATCCGCAGACCCGTGAAGCCACCCGGTCCGCGCCCGAAGGCGATGGCATCGACCGCGGCGAGCGCGATGCCGGCCTCGGCCAGCACTTCCTCGACCATCGGCAGCAGGCGCTCGGCGTGCCCGCGGCCCAGCACCTCGAAGCGCTCGGCGACGATCGCCGTCCGCCAGCAGCGCGGCCGAACAGGCTTCCGTCGCCGTATCGACCGCCAGGATCTTCATGCCGAGCGCGCGATCCGCGGGTCGATGCCCGCCGCCGCGAGGCGCTCCCTCAGGAACGACGCCGCCTCGTCGCCATTCTCGATGACCGGCGCCGGCGGCAGCGACTGCACGAACAGTCGCCCGTAGCCGCGCGACCGGAGGCGCGGATCGCAGATCGCCACCACGCCGAAGTCCTCGCGGTCACGGATCAGCCGCCCGAAGCCCTGCTTGAGCGCCAGCACCGCCTGCGGCACCTGGTACTCGAAGAACGGGTTGCCGCCGCGCCGGCGAATGCCTTCCAGTCGCGCCTTCAGCAGCGGGTCGTCCGGCGCCGCGAACGGCAGCTTGTCGATCACCACCAGCGACAGCGCCGGGCCGCGCACGTCGACGCCCTCCCAGAAGCTCGCGGTGCCGAGCAGCACCGCGCCGCTGGCCGTCTCGCGAAAGCCCGCGAGCAGCGTCTCGCGCGGCGCCTCGCCCTGCACCAGCATCCGGTAGCGGTCCGCGAACCCGCCGCGCATCCGCAGCAGCCGGGCCGCTTCCTTCAGGGCGCGGTGGCTGGTGAACAGCAGGAACGTCCGGCCGCCGGCCGCCTCGATCAGCGGCAGCGCGGTGGCCACCACGGCGGTCGTATGCGTGGGATCCGACGGCTCCGGCAGCCCGCGCGGCAGGTACAGCCGCGCCTGCCGATCGAAGTCGAACGGGCTGTCGACCTTCAGCGTGCGCGCATCCGTCGCGCCGATCCGCCCGAGGAAATGCTGGAAGTCGTCACCGATCGCAAGCGTCGCCGAGGTGAACACCCAGGTGCACGGCCGCGCGGTCATGAGTTCGCGCAGCCGGTCCGCCACCTCGAACGGGCTGAACGACATGGTGAAGCCGCGCGCGCTCACCTCGAGCCAGCGCACGCCCTCCTCGGCCGACACTGGCGAGCAGCCGGCCGATGGCGTCGGCCAGTTCCGCGGCGCGGCGCGCGCATTGCTTGATGCCCGCGTCGTCGCTGCCGGTGTCCTCGAGCGCCGCGGCAAGTGCCTCGATGCCGGCCACCGCCACCTCGAGTGACTCGATGAACGCGTCGGGCACCTCGTGCCACTCCAGCCGTTCGCGCCCGCCGCGCACGGCCGCGAGCGACTGCGCCAGCGCGTCCTCGATGCCGTGCAGCTGCTCACGCAGCTGCGGGCCGGAATGCCCGGCGCGGGTGAGTTCGACCAGCGCGTCGCGCACCAGCGCCACCACCTGCCGGCTGCCAACATTCAGCCCAAAGAACTGCGCGGCGATGTCCGGCACCTGGTGCGCCTCGTCGAGAATGACCGCGTCGGTGCCCGGGCAGCAGCTCGCCGAAACCCTCGTCCTTCAGCGCCAGGTCGGCCAGCAGCAGGTGATGATTGACGACGACGATGTCCGCCGCCTGCGCCTCGCGCCGCGCCAGCACCACGTGGCAGCGCGAGTACTCGGCGCATTCCGTGCCGACACAGTTGTCGCGCGTGGAGGTGACCGCCGGCCAGACGCGATCGTCGTCGCGGATGCCGGAGACCTCGGCGACGTCGCCGGAGCGCGTCACCTTCGCCCAGCGCGTCACGCGGGCGAGCGACTTCGCCGACGGCGGCTCGAGCCCCGGCAGCGAGCGCATCTGCTCGGCGAGCGCGAGGCGGTGCCGGCACAGGTAGTTGGAGCGGCCCTTGAGCAAGGCGACCCGCACCGGCCGGCCCAACGCCTTCGACAGCATCGGCAGGTCGCGATGGAACAACTGGTCCTGCAGGGTGCGCGTGCCGGTCGAGACGATCACGTGCCGGCCGGAGAGCAGCGCCGGCACGAGGTAGGCGAATGTCTTGCCGGTGCCGGTGCCCGCCTCGACGGCCAGCACGGCGCGTTCCTCCAGCGCCTCGCCGACCCAGTCCGCCATCTCCTGCTGTTCGCGTCGCGACTCGAATCCCGGGACGGCCTCGGCCAGCGGGCCTGCCGGCCCGAGCAGGCGGGCGAACTCACCCACGACGACACCCGCGCGCCGGGTGCGGGCCGGGGTCAGCAGCAGAGGACGGTTGGGAGCGGAGCATTACCGGCGGCAGTGTAAAGAACAGCCAGCGCGCGCGGTACATCGCTGCGGTCTTCACTCAGCCATTACTGGCGTTTGTCGTACGCAATCACCCCAAGGCAGTTAACATTTCCATTGGAATGGATTTAATTAATCAGTGCATCTAGTTTATATTAATCATATAGTTATGGAATGTTTGTAATGTGATTAATCGCCCTGCTCTCATCGCCGTTCGGCCTCGAAATGCGCCGCTGCGAAACGCTTCATTACGAGCGCGCGAACCGCATCGCATCTATACTTGAGAAACACCAAACAAGACCATTTCGAGCGCCTGGGCCGAACATTTCCGGCCCCGTTTCCGCGGGACGCGCAGGCGCCTGAAGCCGAGGAGTCCATGGCCACACCGATGCCGAAAGCCCCCGTCGCCAGCCCGCCCAAGGCCGTTGCCGACTGGGTCGACGAAGTCGCCCGCCTCACCCAGCCCGACCGCATCCACTGGTGCCAGGGCTCCGAGGCCGAGTACCGGCAGTTGATCAAGCACATGCAGGAGCGTGGCGACCTGCTGGAGCTGAACCAGCAGACCCACCCCGGCTGCTACCTGCATCGCTCGGACCCCTCCGACGTGGCCCGTGTCGAGCACCTCACCTACGTGTGCACGCACCACGCGGACGACGCCGGCCCGAACAACAACTGGATGGACCCGGTCGACGCCCACCGGCTGATGCACGACCTGTTCGACGGCTGCATGCGTGGCCGCACGCTGTACGTCATCCCGTACTGCATGGGGCCGATCGACTCGCCCTACGCCCGCTGCGGCGTCGAGATCACCGACAGCGCCTACGTCGCCGCCAACATGCGGTTGATGACGCGCATGGGCGCGCCGGCGCTCGAGCGCATCGCCCGCGAGGGCAAGTTCGTCAAGGGCCTGCACTCCATCGGCGATCTCGATCCGGAGCGTCGCTACATCATGCATTTCCCCGAGGAGCTCAGCATCATGAGCTACGGCTCGGGCTATGGCGGCAACGCGCTGCTCGGCAAGAAGTGCCACGCGCTGCGCATCGCCAGCTGGCAGGCGCGCGACGAGGGCTGGATGGCCGAGCACATGATGCTCGTCGGCGTCGAGAACCCGCAGGGCGAGACGCACTACCTCGCCGCGGCGTTCCCGTCGGCCTGCGGCAAGACCAACCTCGCCATGCTGATCCCGCCGGACTCCATGCCGGGCTGGAAGGTGTGGACGGTCGGCGACGACATCGCCTGGCTGCATCCGGGACCGGATGGACGCCTCTACGCCATCAACCCCGAGGCCGGCTATTTCGGCGTGGTGCCTGGCACCAACCGCCAGACCAACCGCCACGCGCACGACATGATCCGCCGCGACACCATCTTCACCAACGTGGCGGTGACGGCGCACAACGAGCCCTGGTGGGAAGGGCTCGAGGAAGGCGAGCCGGCGCGCGACTGGCAGGGCCGCAAGTACCAGCCCGGCAGCGGCCCGGCCGCGCACCCCAATTCGCGCTTCACCGTGGCGGCGCGCCAGAACCCGATCTACTCGAAGATGGCGGACGCGCCCGGCGGCGTGCCGATCTCGGCGATCATCTTCGGCGGCCGCCGCCGGCAGTTCACGCCGCTGGTCTACCAGGCGCGCGACTGGAAGCACGGCGTGCTGGTCGGCGCGTCGGTCGCCTCGGAGACCACCGCGGCCGCGACCGGCAAGGTGGGGGTGGTGCGCCGTGATCCGATGGCGATGAAGCCGTTCTGCGGCTACAACTTCGGCGACTACTGGCAGCACTGGCTGGCGATGGGCGAGAAGGTGACCAACCCGCCGAAGATCTTCCACGTCAACTGGTTCCGCCGCGACGACGCCGGCAAGTTCCTGTGGCCGGGCTTCGGCGAGAACCTGCGGGTGATCGAGTGGATCATCAACCGCTGCCAGGGCAAGGCGGACGCGGTGGAGACACCGGTCGGCTACCTGCCGACGCCCGGCGCGCTCAACACGCAGGGCCTGGACATCGACCCGGCGACGCTCGAGGAACTGGTGACCTACAAGCCGGAGGCCTGGCGCCGCGAGATGGCCGACATCGCCGAGTACCTCGACTCCTATGGCGCCCGCACGCCCGCCGAGCTGAAGTCCGAACTGGACGCGGTCCGCAAGCGCCTCGGCTGATTTTTGCCGGAGGGGTCAGACGCGGTCCACTCGTGTACCGCTCTGGCCCCACTCGGGTACGGGTCAGACGCCAGTCGGTTCCTGACAGGAAGCGCCGCAGCTCAAAGGGGTCAGAGTGGGGTCAGAGCAGAGCCAGAGTGGCGTCTGACCCCTCCTACTCGTCGCAGAAGAACTCGACGGTGTGATACGAGTCGGGCTCCGGCACCCGCCCCAGCCCAATCACGCCGCTGCCCTTCAGCGGCAGCGAATCGCGGCGCACGAACACGTCCTCGCCGGCCGCCGTCTGCACGAACGAGCCGTTGGTGCTCTCATCGACCAGCATGAAGCGGTTCTTGCCGGCCTCGACCCGCGCATGCAGGCGCGAGACCAGGTTGCCCTTGACGACCAGCCCGTTCTCCTCGCCACGCCCCAGGGTGATGGTCGGGCGGTCGCGATCGTTGAGCACGACTTCGCGGTCGCCGTAACGCAAGCGGATCTGGAAGCTGCGGTGCTGCTCCGTGATGGTGGCGATCGACGGCAGCATGCTGGTGGCGTCCTCGCCCTGCCACAGCACTTCGTGGACGGCGACCTCGCCGTGCTGGCCGCGCGGTACCGCCACGTCGAGCTGCCGCGACGCCTGCCGCCACGGACCGACCAGGCGCTTGATGATGGCGTCGGTGATGATGATCTGCCCGGCCTTGGCCTGGCTGGTCATGCGGTTCGCCGTGTGCACGGCGGCGCCGAAGATGTCGCGGCTCTCGACCATCACCGGGCCGAAGTGCGCGCCGATCCGGATGGCGACCTGCTGGCCGTCGACCGCGAGCTCGGGGTGGGCGTGGATTCGGGTCTGCATCTCGACCGCGGAGTCGACCGCGTTGTCGCAGTCCTCGAAGGTCGACATCACCTCGTCGCCCATGGTCTTGATGACCTTGCCTTCATGCTGCTCGGTTGCCTGGCGCATGATGTCGACGCAGATCGCGACCAGATCGCGGGCACGGGCGTCACCGAGCGCCTCGTAGAGCCGGGTGCTGCCAACGACATCCGCGAACAGGATGACCAGTTCTGAATCCTTTCCCATACGCGGCCCCGGAACCTCCTCGCGGGGTGGTGGCGCCGCGATCCGGCAGGGTCCGGCGTCGCAGCTTCGGGCATTTCACCAGTATAGTAAGGCTTCGAGCGACGGCTGTCATAATGTGTTGCCGCCTGCCGACAGCCTGCTCGCGCGGGCCCGCGAGCCTTGCGGTGTACCCGACCCGACTGGTCCCTCTGGAATTGTCCATGACACGAGTATTCGCTGCGGCCGGCGGCTTGCTGTGGTTGGCCACAGCCGGCGCCGCGCCCTTCTCCGAGGCCGATCTCGAACACGCCGAACGGCTGCGTGCCACTGCGCTCGCCAGCGACAGCGGCTACGAGCTCGTCGCCTCGCTCACGACGGAAGTGGGGCCGCGGCTCGCCGGCTCGGCCGGTGATCGGGCCGCGGTCGCCTGGGCCACCCGGACACTCACGACGCTCGGCCTCGCCAATGTGCGCACGCAGGAGGTGCTGGTGCCGCACTGGGAACGGGGCACCCTCGACGTGCGCATCCTCGCACCGTTCCCGCAGGTGCTGGCCGCCACCGCGCTCGGTGGCAGCGTCGGGACACCCGAGGACGGCATTGAGGCGGAGGTCGCGGCCTTCGCCGATATCGAGGCGCTCAAGGCTGCGGCGCCCGAGCAGGTAGCGGGCCGGCTGGTGTATCTGGGCGCGCGCACACCGGCCGCGCGCGACGGCACCGGCTACGGCAAGACGCTCGCCAATCGCGTGCAGGGGCCGAGTGTGGCGGCGCAACTTGGCGCCGTCGGCGTGGTGATCCGCTCGCTCAGCACGTCGAACAATCGACTGCCGCACACCGGGGCGGTGCGCTACTCGATCGACGCGCCGCGCATTCCCGCCGCCGCGCTGTCGAACCCGGATGCGGATCTGCTCGAGCGGCAGCTCGCGTCCGGCGAGCCGGTCAGGATGCGGCTCATGCTGACCGCGAGATCCCTGCCCTATGCGAGGTCGGCCAACGTGATTGCGGAGGTACCGGGCAGCGACCTGGCCGATGAGATCGTCCTGCTGGGCGCGCATCTCGACTCGTGGGACCTGGGCACGGGCGCGATCGACGACGGCGCCGGCGTTGCGCTCGTCAGTGCCGCGGCTTCGCTGATCGCCCGATCGGGCGTGAAGCCGCGCCGGACCCTCCGCGTGGTGCTGTTCGCGAGCGAGGAGTTCGCGCTGCCGGGCGCCGCAACGTACGCGAATCAGACGCCAGAGGAGATCGCCAGGCACGTCGTGGCGGCAGAGGCCGACTTCGGCGGCGCGCGAGTGTGGCGCTTCGACTCGGCGGTGCCGGACGATGCATTACCGCTGGTGGCAGCGATCCAGGACCTGCTCGCGCCGCTCGGCATCGAGCGCGGTAGCAACCTCGCGCGGGGCGGCTCCGACCTGCAACCGCTCAGGAAGCAGGGCGTGCCCATACTAAGCCTGCAGCAGGACGGCACCGCCTACTTCGATTACCACCACACCGCGAACGACACCCTCGACAAGATCGATCCGGAGGCCATGCAGCAAGCCGTCGCCGCCTGGACCGTCATGGCCTGGCTCGCCGCCCAGGCGGAAGGCGACTTCCGGAGGGGTCAGACGCCACTCGTGGAGGGGTCAGACGCTGCTCGGGTACCGACGGGGTCAGAGTAGAGCCACAGCAGGGTCAGAGTGGCGTCTGACCCCTCTTTCACCTCCAACGCCCAGGTTTCTCGAGGCTCAGGCCGGCGCAGCGGGTGACATGCTGCGCGCATGGCTCGCAAGCCCCGCATTGTCGCCCCCGACACGATTCATCACGTCGTCGCGCGAGGCGTGAACCGCCGCATTATCTTCCACGACGACGCTGACTGCTGGGCCTGGATGCGGATGCTCGGCGAAGCATGCGAACGCCACGCCTGGCGTTGCCTGGCGCACTGCATGATGATCAACCACGTGCACCTGCTGATCCAGGTTAGCGACGCAAACCTGAGTCGCGGCATTCAGTGGCTGCTGTCCGAGTACGCACGCCGGCATCACCAGCGGCATGGGTCGACGGGCCACCTCTTCCAGGGCCGTTTCCATTCCTCCGCAGTCGCGCGCGATCCCTACCTGCTGGAGGTCGTGCGATACATCCTTCTCAACCCAGTCCGAGCAGAACTGTGCACGGATCCGGAGCGGTGGCGATGGAGCAGCGCGCGGCAGGCTTTCGGGCTCGACCCGAAGCCTGCGTGGATGGACTTCTCCCTCCCATACGGACTGCTCGGGCGGGAGGACAAGCGCAGCGCCAGGCGCCTGCAGCAATTCGTACGGGCAGGCTTCAGCGACACGCAGCAACCCACGTGAGCCGAGCGGGCCGGGACGCTGGCAGCGGGGTCAGAGCAGCGTCTGACCCCTCCGCGACTGGGGCACGAGTGATGCACGAGTAGCGTCTGACCCCTCCTGGGCGGCGCGCAGGGCGTCGGCGAGGAGCGCGGGGCTCGCGGCGCCGCGGTTGACGCCCTCGGAGAGCGTACGACGCCAGGCGCGCGCGCCGGCGCGGCCGTTCATCATGCCGAGCATGTGGCGCGTGATGGCCCGCAGTGGCGTCCCCTCGGCCAGCCGCGCCGCCGTGTAGGCCTGCATCGCCGCAACGACGGCCGCGGGCGTGGGCGCCTCGAAGCCGTCATCGAACGCCGCACGATGCAGCGCGGCCAGCACGTACGGGTTGTGGTACGCCTCGCGGCCCAGCATGACGCCGTCGACGTGCCGCCACTGCTCGGCCACCTGCGGCACCGTACGCAATCCGCCATTCACCACGACGGTCAGCTGCGGGTAGTCCCGCTTCAGCTGCCACACACGCTCGTAGATCAAGGGCGGCACCTCGCGATTCTCCTTGGGCGAGAGGCCACTCAAGATCGCCTTGCGCGCATGTACCACGAACACCTCGCATCCCGCAGCCGCCACGTCGTCGACAAACGCACGCAGGAAGCCGTAGTCGTCATGGTCGTCAATGCCGATGCGTGACTTCACCGTCACCGGCACTCGTACCGCTCCGGCGCATCGCCGCCACGCACTCGGCCACCAGTGCCGGGCGTGCCATGAGGCACGCGCCGAAGGTCGCGCTCTGCACGCGATCGGACGGACACCCGACGTTCAGGTTGATCTCGTCGTAGCCATAGGACTCGCCGATGGCCGCCGCCTCGGCCAGCATTGCCGGGTCGGAGCCGCCGAGCTGCAGCGCGACCGGATGCTCCGCTGGGTCGAAGGCCAGCAACCGTCGGCGGTCCCCGCGCAGGATCGCGTTGCATACGATCATTTCCGTGTAGAGCAGCGCAAGCGGCGAGAACAGGCGCAGGAAGAACCGGCAGTGCCGATCCGTCCAGTCCATCATGGGGGCGACGCACAGGCGGCGGTCACGAAACGGGCGCGAAGCAATCAATGGAACCTGCCATCAGGAGCGACCTCTGGGTCGCCAATTGTACCGGCAGGACTAGTCGCGCTCAGCGTACCTGCAGATTCTGCGGGGCCCTGGGCGAGACGGCCAGCGCTCCAGTCGCCTTGAATGCCGCGGCGATCGCCCAGCCCGGGTTGCCGCCGGGCGAATACGCATAGGCTCCTGCATCCGTCCCGGACCGAGGCGTGCCATTGAAGTCTGTTGCAGTCCTGTGGGCCGCATTCCCCGCCCCGATCAGCGCACTGCCCGGTCTGGGAAACAGGTCGATGGGTGGTTCTCCAGCAAGATGTCCGTTGATGAAGTCCTCCGACACCGACTTCCCCGCGGAGTAACCGGACGACGCGCCAGACAGGCCGCCCGTTCCAACGTTTCCCGCCAGAGTAACCAGGCCCGTGTTGCCGCTGATCACGCGAATCGCGGACCCCGATTGCGAATACACCGCATTGTTGGCGATGGTGATCGGGCCGACAACGCCCCGGACCTCGATGCCACTGCCCTGCGTGACGACGGTATTGTGCAGGACCTGCTGATTGCCCGGACTCCCGGCTTGATGCGGCTGCAGCGCGATGGGCGACCCGAGAACGATGTTGTTGCGAATGACGGCGTCTGCCGCAGACTGGATGCCATTGTCGTTCGTGTTCCAGACCACGTTGCCTTCAATGACGTTCGCCGGCCCATTCCCAACCGTGCTGTAGGTGATGATCCCGGGATAGTTGGTGTCATGAATGACATTGTCCCGTATGACGTTGCCGTAGCTGCCTTCCTTGAGCTCTATGCCGTCGCCCTGCTCGACGCTCGGGCGATTGGTGTGGTGAATATAGTTTCCGGCGATCAGCGAATTGGCGACACGACAGGCGTCGCCATTGCAACCGAGGTACATCCCCTCGCCGGTGCCGTTCGTGTGGTGAATGTGGTTACGGAGGATCCGCAGGCCTTCGTACGTTCCGCCCGAGTTCGCGGAGAGCGCCACATCGCCTGTCTCCCAAATCTCGCAGTCCTGGATGGTCACATAGTCGGAATCCATAAGGCGGATACCGTGGGATCCTCCCGTAAACGCAATCCCGGAAAAGACCACGTGCGACGACCCGGAGATCTCGATGATGTTCTGCCCCGGGTTGGTCTGCTCTATGACCGGCCTTTCCCCTTCCCGGGCGCGAATCACGATCGGTGCCTGGGCCGTGCCATTGACGGTTACGCGGAAACTGGAATTGAGGCTGTAGGTGCCGCCGGCGAGCTCGAGGGTTTCACCGGGCCTGAGCGCTGCAATGGCGGCACGCAGGTCACCGCCTGGCGCAATCCCCGCGGCATTGGCATGCGCTGCCATTAGGAAAGCCAGGACGAAAAGGACTGCTCTCATCGTGCTCCACCGCGTCTCATGCCGCTTGCGGCAGACCACGGCCGCCTCTCCGCTCAGCAGGGCTGATCTCCGTCCGAGCGCATCCGAGCGCCCGGACGGAGATCAAGACGATTACTGAATGGTCTTCGACACCGGATTGGTGTTGGCGCTTTCCACGCCGGCCGAATCGAATGCCGACATCACGAAGTAGTAGGTCGCGGCCGGCAAGTTGTCCACCACGTAGGAGGTCAGGCCCGGGTTGTTCACCGTAATGACATTCGGGTAGTTGCCCTGCGTGGTGCCATATCGGATTCGATAACCAGCCAGGTTATTCAATGGCGAGTCGTCCGTGCGGGTCGTCGGAGGCTGCCAACTCAACGTCACCGATCCTGTCGAGACTTGACTGACTTCGATCGAGAATGCCGCCAGCGAGCGGGTCAGCGTTCCGTCGCTGACTGTAATCACGATGTTCGAGTAGGTCCCGACAGTACCTGCACCGGGAGTTCCAGACAGTCGCCCGTTGCTGGTATTGAAGCTCGCCCACGCGGGCCTATTGGTGATGCTGAAGGTCAGCGTGTCGCCGTCCGGATCAGAGGCTGTCGGCTGGAACGAGTAGGCCTGACCCTCCGTCGCGGTCGTGGTTGGCGTCCCGCTGATCGTCGGCGCACGATTCTGTGCGGCGACGACGATACTGAACGCGGGCAGCGACTCGCTCAACGCTCCGTCGCTGGCGCTGATCACGATACCGGTGTACTCGCCGGCCGCGTTCGCCGCCGGCGTCCCGGAGAGGCGTCCGTTGCTCGTGTTGAAGCTCGCCCACGTGGGCTTGTTGGCGATGCTGAAGGTCAGCGAATCGCCATCGGGGTCCGCGGCGCCCGGCGTGAACGAGTACGCCTGACCCACCGTCGCGGTCGTCGCGGGCGAACCGGTGATCGTCGGCGCGCGGTTGGCTCGCGACACCGTGATCGAGAACGGCGGCAGCGACGCGCTGGCCTTGCCGTCACTGACGCTGATCACGATGTTCATGAACGTGCCGGCTGACCCGGCGCCCGGCGTACCCGACAGGCGACCGTTGCCCGCATTGAAGGTCGCCCACGACGGCCGGTTGGTGATGCTGTAGGTCAGCGTGTCGCCGTCCGCGTCCGAAGCGCTCGGCCGGAAGGAGTACGCCTGGCCCTCCACGACGCTGGTGCTCGGGGTACCCACCAGGTTCGGCGGATTGTTGGCCGGCGGTGGCGGCTCCTCCGGTGGCGGCGGTGGCGGCTCCTCGGGCGGCGGAGGCGGCGGAGGTTCCTCCGCCGGCGGCGGGGGCGGTGGAGGCGGCTCCTCGGCCGGCGGCGGGGGCGGTGGAGGCGGCTCCTCGGCCGGCGGCGGCTCGGAAGCCACGCGACCGGTTACCACGAGCCGGAACTTCTTGCTCTTGGTCTCGTTGATGCCGTCGCTGGCGATGATCTGGATACTGTCGTAGACGCCCACGTCGGCATCACCGGGCATGCCGTAGAGCATGCCGGTCTGTTCATCAAAGGATGCCCAGGGCGGCTGGTTGAGGATCCTGAAGACCAGCGGGTCGCCCTGCGGGTCGGTCGCCTCGGGCACGACCTCCACCATCTTGCCGGCCTCGACCGCCACCTCGGCGGGGACGCCCTCGACAATTGGCGCGTCCGGGTTGACCTCGTCTTCGAAGCAGCCCGTGGAAAGAACGGCGATGGCGAGGACGGCTGCGACATTGCGCAGTGCAGTCGACGACACCCAGCTGGTCAGCATGGTCATGTGGCAACCCCGCTGTCTCGTACCGCGAGACCGGAAGCTTTGCGTCCCCGCCTTTCGACGGGTATGCCTTTGTCACCGGGCTTTCGCCCGAACACCCGCAACGTCGCGGGCCCCTTTGCCGAGGCCTTCAGTCTGCTGTCGATGACGGGGTTGCCAGGACATGCCAGACGGCACGTCGCTCTAGTGGCAACCCCGCTATCGTAGGCCCGAAGGCCGACAGACCGGAGGCTTTGCGTCCCCGTCTTTCAACGGGTTTGCCCTGTTTCACTCAGTGTCCGAGCTTGCGGCTCGGCTGCACACTGAACAAGCAGGGATAGTATCTGCGCACTCTTGCAACAGACAGAATTCCGGTCTGTCGCCGCATGCCGACAGGTGTGAGCGACTTCGCATTTAACCTATCGACTTGGTGACGGCGTTCGTCCTGGCGCTCTCCACGCCCGAGGCATCGAATGCCGTCGCCGCGAAGTACCAGGTGCCCGCCGTGAGGTTTTCAATGACCCAGGTGTTTGCGCCCGGATCGCGGATCTCAACGGACTGACGAAGATCGCTCTGGTTGGTGCCGTAGTAGATCCTGAAGCCCGCGAGGTTGGTGAGCGGGCTGCCGTCGGTGCGGTCCGTCGGGGCCTGCCAGCTCAGTGTCGCCCGGCCCACGGTCTGCTGCATGACTGTAATGTTGGTTTGGGCGGACGCGCTCGCGGCGCCGTCGGAGACCGTCACTCGCACACTCTGGTACGACCCGACATCGGCGGCCGTCGGCGTCCCGACCAGACGGCCGTTCGAGGCATTGAAGCTCAGCCAGGCAGGCTTATTGCTCACCGAGAACGTGAGCGTCTGGCCGTCGGGATCGGACGCCGACGGCGTGACGCTGAGCTCACGGCCGACCAGCACTTCGGCCGCAGCGGGCATGGAAATCGTGGGAGCCGAGTTGGTGGGCGAGGTTGGCGGCGGCGTCTGCCCGGACTGTTGCACCCCCCCCGTTCCGCCGCAGGCGGCAAGCAGCAGCACTGCTGCGAACAGCGTCGATCTACTGCCGTGTTCGATACCCATCGTTGCCACTACCCTCTTTCGATCGACCATGCGCCGACGTCGTCGATGCCCTTGGTCAGCTACCAGTTCGCTACCTCGAATAGGACGCAATGCTAGAGAGCAATTCGTGAATGCAATATGTCTCGCTGTCGGCGAAGAGAGACAGGATTTACCCGACACTCGCGCGATGAGGACGGCGAAAGTGCGCGCGCAGTTGAGAGCCGAATGAGATTCAGCGTGCAACCGCTTGGGCGGTCGTGGAAAACGCCTGGTGGATGCCTGGTTCGGCCAGCGCCGCACGGATCGCATCGCCGACCAGACCCACCCAGTACTGGACACCAGCGCGCGTGCCGAGCAGATCCTGGCGGACCTCGAAACCCGCATACGGCAGTCCGCGCACGGCGGCGTGCGCATGCAAGGTGTAGTCGGTCGGGTGCCGCCCGGAATAGGGCTCGTTGTCGCCGACATGCAGGCCCTCGACGTTCCTGAGCGAACGCATCACCGCATTCGGCATGCGCTCGTCCTTGTCCCACAGGATGCCGACGTGCCAGGGGCGTGCGGCCTCCCCCATTAGAGGCGTGAAGCTGTGTATCGAAGCGAACAGCGGCAAGACCCCGCGCTCGAGCAGACGCTCGAGTTCGGCCTCGATCGCCGCGTGATAGGGTTCCCAGATGGTCCGGATCCGCCACTCGCGGTCCGCCGCCGTCATGGAGCGATTCCCCGGCACCGCGATGCCGTCGCTCGTTTCGATGAATGCCGAAGGGTCGGCCAGCCGCCGGTTGCAGTCGACCACCAGCCGCGACCAGCGGCACAGCACGGCGGGCGCATCGAGTGCCTCGACCAGCCCGCGGGTCAGCGCCGCGGCGCCGATGTCCCAGGCGATGTGCTCGAAGGTGTCCGGCTCGGCCACGCCCAGCGTGCCGAGATGCGCCGGAAACGCCCGGCTGGCGTGATCGCAGACCAGCAGTACCGGTGTGGCGCCTTCCCTGTTGAGGATCTCGAACGCGGGCTCATCGAACATGGCCCCTAGTCTAACGCAGACGGGCGCGACGCCGACCTAGGCCTCGCCATTGTCCGTAGCGTCCGCCACGGCCGCCGCCGGCGTCCGCCGGTAGGGAAAACGTTCCATCGACTCCGGCTTGCCCAACAGATAGCCCTGCACGAAGCCCACGCCTATGCGCTTGAGCGTCTCGAGCACCTCGACCGTCTCGACGCGCTCCGCGATGGTGTGGATGCCCATCGCCTTGCCGACCTGTACGATTGCCTCCACCAGGCTCTGGTCGACCGGGTCGTTGGCGACGTTCTGCACGAACTGGCCGTCGATCTTCAGGTAGTGAACCGGCAGCGTGCGCAGGTAGTTGAACGACGACAGGCCGGTGCCGAAGTCGTCCAGCGACACCAGGCAGCCACGGCTGGTCAGCTCGCGCATGATGTAGCTCGCGCTCGCCAGGTTCGAGATGGCCGCCGTCTCGGTGATCTCGAAGCAGAGCACGCCGGGTGTCGGCTCGTGTTCCTCGAGCTGCTCGATCAGCGATTCCAGGAATGCCTGGTCGGAGAGCGTAGTGCCCGACAGGTTGATCGCCACGGTGAACGGCGGCTCGTGCACGCCGTCGCGGCGCGAGGGCACGATCTCCTCGAGCACGCGCTCCACCATCCAGCGGTCGAGCACCGGCATGACGTTGTAGCGCTCCGCCGCGGGAATGAACTCGTGCGGCAGCACGAGCCGTCCGTCTTCCTCGACCAGCCGCAACAGCAACTCGTAGTGCGGGCGCGAAGTCGGGTCCGCGGCGACCGCGACGATCGGCTGGAACACGATGTCGAGCTGGCCCTCGTCGCTCGCCCGCGTCAGGCGCGACACCCAGCGCATCTCGCGGTGGCGCGCCGAGGCGCTCGCCGGGTCATACAGCTGCACCCGGTTGCGGCCGCCGTCCTTGGCCGAGTAGCAGGCCATGTCGGCCGCCGACATCAGCTCGGCGATGCTCTGCGTGCCGTCGGTGATCTCGACGATGCCGATCGACGCGCCGATCTGCAGCGTCTGGCCCTGCCAGACGAAGCGGTAGTCGCGAATCGCCTGGCGCAGCCCGTCCGCGAGGCGGATCGCCGTCGCCGGATCGCAGTGCTCGAGCAGCACGCCGAACTCGTCGCCACCGAGGCGCGCGATGACGTCGGAGGCCCGCACCCGGGTCTGCAGCAGCCCGGTGACCTGCTTCAGCAGCTGGTCGCCCGCCGGGTGACCACAGGTGTCGTTGACCACCTTGAACTGGTCGAGGTCGACATAGACCATCGCGTGCTTGACGTCCGGGTTGCTGCGCGTCGCCTCGAGCGCAGCGTCGAGCCGGTTCTCGAACTCGCGGCGGTTGATCAGGCCGGTCAGCGCGTCGTGCTGCGCCTGGTATGACAACAGCCGCTTCATGCTGCGCTCGCGGCTGACGTCGTGGAACACCATCACGGCGCCGAGGACCAGGCCATCGCCGTCGCGGATCGGGGCCACGTTCGCCTGGATGCCGATCTCGTGCTTGAGCCGGCTGACCAGCGTGGTCTGGTCGGAGAGCGCCACGGCGCTGGCTTCCTTCAGTGCGCGCGCGACCGGATCCGGAATTAGGGTGCGGCTCGTCTCGCTGACCAGGCGCACGACGTCTCCCGCCGGCTTGCCCACCGCCTCGGCGGCCGACCAGCCGGTGAGGCTCTCGGCGATCGGATTCATGTAGTCGATGGTGCCGTCGCGGTCCGTGCTGATCACCGCGTCGGCGATCGACTGCAGCGTCACCTGCGCCCGCTCCTTCTGCTCGGACAGCCGGCTCTCGGCGCTCTTGCGCTCGGTGATGTCCGCGATCGTGCCCTCGAAACCGACCAGCCTGCCGGCGGAATCGCGATTGGCGCGGGCGTTCTCGCTCACCGTGATGATCGAGCCATCCTTGCGCTTGAGCTGGTACTCGGCGCCCACCAGCTCGCCCAGGCGGGCCAGCTTGTCGAGCAGCGCGTCGCGCTCGTCGGGGAAGACGTACAGCTGTCGGGTCGAGCCGATGGCCTGCAGCTCGGAAAGCGAGCGATAGCCGAGCATCTTCACCAGCGCCGGGTTGGCCGACAGCAGGTGGCCCTCGCGCGTGACCTGGTAGACGCCCTCGACGACGTTCTCGAACAACCGCCGGAAGCGCTGCTCGCTGTCGCGCAACGCGTCCTCCGCCCTGCGCCGCTCGATGGCGATGCGCGCCAGCTGGGTCATGCGACCCATCAGCTCCATATCGCGGCGCGCCGGCAGACCGACGCGCTTCATGTAGACCGCGTAGGTGCCGAGCACGCGGCCGTCGGCAGTCTTGATGGGCGTCGACCAGCAAGCGTGCAGACCGGCATTCACCGCGCCGGCACGGCGGTGTTCCCAGAACGGATCCTTGTCAACGTCCGGCACGATGATCTGCCGCCCGAGCGCCACCGCCGCGGCGCAGGAGCCGTAGCGCACCTCTGCGGGCACGCCCTCCATCAGCATCAGGTACTCGCGCGGCAGCTTGCGCCCGCCGGCGTGGGTCAGGACCCGGCGCTCGCTGTCGTACAGGCGGATGCAGGCCACCGAGTCCGGCAGCACCTGCTCGATGACGTCCGTGATGGCGTCGAGCGCGCTGGCCAGCGTGCCGCTCGAGGCGATGCGCTCGAACGCGCGGCGTTCGCCGGCGGCGATGTGCTCGGCGCGCTTGCGATCGGTGATGTCGATGATGCTGCCGCGGATCAGGCGGCCGGCAGAGCTCGGCAGGCGCACCAGCCGGACTTCGCAGGGAATGTCACAGCCCTCGGTGTCGCGGTGGATCCACTCGAACACCGGCGTCTCGCCGTCCAGTGCGGCCTGGATGTAGCCGCGCGCGACGCCGAACGAGGGCGTGCCGTCGGCCTGGCTGGGCGGGCTGACGTTCTCCGGGCCGCAGGCGAGCATCTCGGCGCGGGTGGCCTTGAAGAACTCCAGCGCATTCTCGTTGCAGTCGACGAAGAGCCCTGTGTCGATGTCGAACACGACGACGACTTCGGGAGCGTTCTCGACCAGCACGCGGTAGCGCGCCTCGCTGTCCTTCAGGGCGATCTCGGCGCGGGTGCGCTCGGCGGTGTCGCGCACGCAGATCACGTAGGTCGGCTTGTCCGACAGCCGCATCTTGCTGACCAGGATCTCGGAGGGCAGCGTCTGGCCCTGCTGGTGGCGGGCGAGCATCTCGCGCGCGGCGAACTGGCGGCGGGTGTCCTCGTGGCTGGCCGCCAGGTCCTCCAGCGCCTGCGGCACGTCGCCGCGCGGCGCGATGCCCGGCAGCAGCATGTCGATGGTGACGTTGTGGCGGTCTTCCTGGCTCACGCCGAAGAAGCGCTCGGCCGTGCGGTTGAGGATCTCTATGCGGCCGTTCTCGTCGCAGGCCAGGATCGCGTCCTTGACGTGGTCGAGGATGGCCTGCAGCCGGATGCCTTCGTCGGTGCCGAGATTGAGCGTCTGGGCGGAGAGCTCGTCGCTCGCGATCTTCAGCGTGGACTCGTAGGCGCGCCGCTCGGTCTCGTGCTCAGCGTAGTGATTGCTGACGACCCGGATGAAGTCGCGGATCATCAAGCGGCCTTCGGCGTCGCTCGACTCGAGCAGCGCACGCTGCAGGCGCGGGTGAATCTCGTCGTCGATGCTCGTCAGCGTGGTGTCGGCGAGCTGTTCGACGAGCGTGTCGGGGTCGTCCCTTTCCGGCAGGAACACCCTCAATCGCAACACGTTGGCCGGGCCGCCAGCCTGGGCCATGCCCACCACTCCCTGGCACCGCAAGGCGCCTCGTCAATGAGACAGAATATGGGCGATGGTAGGGGGGAAACCCCCAGGTCAGGAGTGACGTCCTTCGCGTTTCCGCGCCCGCCAAACCGTGACGCCAATCACGGAGGGGTCAGACGCCACTCGGGTACCACTGTGGAACCAGTCGGGCCCTGCTCTGACCCCATGGGGGCCACAGCAGTACCCGAGCAGTACCCGAGTGGCGTCTGACCCCTCCTGAGCGCTTTCAGGCCATGGCTCCGCGGTATCAGTCGGATCTACCGCTCCCGTCCCCAGATATAGAACCGGGTGAGGGCATAGTTCCAGACGGCGCCAACCGCGATACCGGCCAGTGCCGCCAGGACCCATTCCGCGCGTTCGCTGAACAAATAAGTCGCCACCCCAACGTTTGCGACAGCTCCGACCGAGCAAACCAGGACGTAACTCACTAGGCCTTGCAGCCATCGCCGTCCCGCTAGCCGCCGGTCTCGATACGTCAGAACATTGTTAACTGCAAAGTTGAACACCATCGCAACCACGGTAGCCACTGTCTGGGCGGCCCCGAAATCCTGATGCAGCCCGAGGTGTGCCACCGCAAGGACGCTCATGTGCACTGACACCCCAACTCCACCAACTATTGCGAATGCAAGGAAGCGAACCGGAACGAACCGTCCGAAAGTCTTGTCCGCCAACAACATCGCGAACTCCCAGACCGCCATTTCGTCTAGCTTGCTCTCGCCGGCACTTCGGTTACGGAAGCTGTACGGTACCTCCGCGATGATGATGTCACGCCTGCTGCTAGCCAGAATGTCGACCAGAATTTTGAAGCCGATGCAGGATAGACGCGGCAGAACCTCCTCGATCAGACCGCGCCGCAACATGAAGAAGCCGCTCATCGGATCAGACACTTTCTGCCGAACGACCCAGCGGCTCATGCGACCGGCTACTCTACTCATCAGATGTCGTCGCTCGTCCCACGCGCCAACGCTGCCGCCATCGGCGTATCGCGTTGCGACGACCAGCTCCGCGCCCCGTTCTATATGACCCAGCATGATGGGAAGGATTCTCTCGTCGTGCTGGAGGTCTCCGTCCAGAACAGCGATGGCTGGACCTGAACTCGAGAGCATGCCCTCAACACAGGCCGAGGAAAGTCCGCGCCTTCCAACTCTCTGCACGCAACGCACACGCGTGTCGAGCTGAGCGACGCTGCGCACTATGGAGGCAGTGCCATCGGGAGAGTCATCATCAACAAACACAAGTTCCCATCCCTCTGGCCCGAGGGCACTCTCCACCTGTCGGCAGAGCGTCTCGATGTTCTGGGCCTCATTGAAGGTGGGCACGACTATGGAGAGGCGCAGGATCATTCTCGCTCTCCCTCAAGTGCCCGCGGACGGGGCAGGACTCCGAATCAAGCCCGTTCGGCGCGCTTGCGGTCGCCCTCGCGCAGGTAGCGCTTGCGCAGGCGGATGGACTGCGGGGTGACCTCGACCAGCTCGTCGTCGGCGATGAACTCCATCGCCTGCTCGAGCGACATCCTGATGGGCGGCACCAAGAGCACGTTCTCGTCCTTGCCGGCAGCGCGGACGTTCGAGAGCTTCTTGGCCTTGAGCGGGTTGACCACCATGTCATCGTCGCGGCTGTTGATGCCGACGATCTGCCCTTCGTAGATCGGGTCGCCGGGACCGACGAACAGCTTGGCGCGCTCCTGCAGGTTGAACAGCGCATAGGCGATAGCCTCGCCCTGGCTGTTCGACACCAGCACGCCCGATTGCCGCGGCGCGAGCTGCTTGTCCAGCACCGGCCCGAAGTGGTCGAACACGTGATACATCAGCCCGGTGCCACTCGTCAGCGTGCGGAACTCGGTCTGGAAGCCGATCATGCCGCGCGAGGGAATCAGGTAGTCGAGCCGCACCCGGCCCTTGCCGTCCGGCACCATGTCCTTGAGCTGCGCGCCGCGTTCGCCGAGCGCCTCCATGACGTCGCCCTGCGCCGTGGTCTCGATGTCCACCGCCAGCTGCTCCCACGGCTCCATGCGCTTGCCGTCGATTTCCTTGACCACCACCTGCGGCCGCGCGACCGCGAGTTCATACCCCTCGCGGCGCATGTTCTCGATCAGCACGCCGAGATGCAGCTCGCCGCGGCCGAACACTACGAAGCGGTCGGGATCGTCGGTCTCCTCCACCCTGAGCGCCACGTTGTGCAGCAACTCGCGATTGCAGCCGGTCGCGCAGCTGGCGGCTCGTTACGAACTTGCCTTCCTTGCCGAAGAACGGCGAGGTGTTGGTCTCGAAAGTCATGCTGATGGTCGGCTCGTCGACCACGAGCGCCGGTAGCGCCTCGACTTTGGCCGGATCGCACAGCGTGTCGGAGATCTTCGGCGCCTCGATCCCCGCGAACGCCACGATGTCGCCCGCCCTCGCCTCCTCGACCTCGACCCTGTCGAGCCCATGGAACCCGAACACCTGGCCGATGCGCTCGCTGCGCACGTCGCCATCGTGATCGACGATGCTCACCGCCATGCCGCGCCTGAGCGTGCCGCGCTTGATGCGCCCGATCGCGATCGTACCGACGTAGTTCGAGTAGTCGAGCTGCGAGACCTGCAGCTGCAGCGGGCCGTCGACGTCGACGTCCGGCGCCGGGCAGTGCTGGATGATGGTCTCGAACAGCGGCGTCATGTCCGGCGACTGGTGCGCAGTATCGCGTCCCGAGATGCCGCGAATCGCCGAGGCGTAGATCACCGGGAAGTCGAGCTGCTGCTCGCTGGCGCCGAGCCGGTCGAACAGGTCGAACGTCTGGTTCAGCACCCAGTCCGGGCGCGCCTCCGGCCGGTCGATCTTGTTGATGACCACGATCGGGCGCAGCCCGTGCGCAAACGCCTTCTGCGTGACGAATCGCGTCTGCGGCATCGGCCCGTCGACGGCGTCGACCAGCAGCAGCACGGAGTCGACCATCGACAGCACGCGCTCCACCTCGCCGCCGAAGTCGGCGTGGCCCGGCGTGTCGACGATGTTGATGCGGTAATCGCTTCCAGCGAATGGCCGTGTTCTTCGCCAGGATCGTGATGCCGCGCTCGCGCTCCAGCGCATTCGAGTCCATGACCCGGTCGACCAGCACCTTGCGGGCGTCGAATGTGCCGGACTGGCGCAGCAGCTGGTCGACCAGCGTGGTCTTGCCATGGTCGACGTGGGCGATGATCGCGATATTGCGCAGGTTCTCGATCATGGGAGCAGCCAATGCGAAGGGGCGCGCATTATAGAGCGCCCCCGCAGAAGAAACAGTGGCTTAGGAAATGGTGACATTCTCTATTTCGGCCCGAGGCGGAAATAGAGAATGTCCCCTATTCGGCGGTCAGCGCCGAATCGTCGTTTCGGCTGGCATCGAACGGACAGGCTCGCCGGCGGCATCCAGGGTCACCGCCGCCCGCGGCTTCTCGGTCGCGGCGGTCACCGGCCCTTTGACCTCGGCCGAGAGCACGAGGACCCGCGACTGGCTGACCCCGTTGCGGGTCACCGTCAGCAACGCCGTCAGCCGCTGCTTGCCGCCGGACACCGGGGTCAGGTCGAGCTCGATGTAGCGGGCCTCTCCGGCCCCTGTCGCGCCCCAGGAGGCCGCCCCCGGCGACGTCAATGCCAGCCCTGCGGAGTCACGGATCTCGACCATCAGGCCGTCCACGGCCACGTCCGGGGCCACCGCCACACGAACCTTCGCCGGTGCCCCGACCTGCAGCGGCGCGTCGACCAGCAGTTCTGCCTCCACCGGGGCATGCGGCTTGCCGGGCGACATCTTCGCCTCGTGCGCGAGCGCCGCGCCGCAGGCCAGTGCGGCCGCCAGCGCCACCGGGCCGACCCACGCCACCGTCAAGGGCCTCGTCTTGTTCATTGCTGGATCACCGTTACCGCCAGCGTGGTTTCCCCACGCGGCGCGTCGTCGGAACAGGGGAACCCGAGGTTGCTGCACTCGTAGGCCTCGATCACGTGCCGGCCGGCCGCGAGGCCCGCGCAGGTGCGAACCTCCTGGCCGGTCGCGCGACTGTCCGCGAAGCCCTGGCAGACGACCTGGCCGTTGCGGAAGATCTGGAAGTCGGGATCACCGCCCACCGGCCCGGTCACGGTCACCTGGAAGTTGCCGGGCGCCGGCACGTCCAGCAGCAGATAGGCGCGTCCGCCGACGCGGTTGTACGCCGCGTAACTCGCAAACGTGCCGGTCGCCGCGAACCGCGTCGTGCTGACGACGTTCTGCGCGAGACCCAGCGTCACGGGCCGGTACAGGGGCAGCAGCCCGCCGAGTGTCGCGTCGTTCGTCTCGCCCGCGCCGAAATCGCCGCGACCGGCGATCGCCTCGCCGCTCAACAACTGATCGAGCCCGGCCGCCGCGGCGCCGTTCGCACTCGCCAGCCCGGCGAACGCCACGTAGATCGTGCCGAGCGCGTCACTGCTGCGCATCGGGCCGCGCATCATGCTGTTGATGGGGCCGAAGCCGAGGGCCACCACGTCGTTGGGTTCATTAGCGCCATCGTACACGTCCCACAGCAACTCGCCGACGGAGGACTCGGAGAACCATCCTTCCGGACCGCTGAACGCGTTACCGTCGGTCTCCATGCTGAACTGGAAGGTGACGCGGCCGCCGTTGTCGAACGTGTCGCGATACACCGGACTGTCGAGCACCATTCCCGAGAACGCGTTGCCCCAGCCCTCGGAATACGCGAGGCGGAAGTCGGCGCGGTCGGCCAACCCATGCGGCCCGCCCATGCTCTCCGACCGCGACAGTTTGTCCTCGTAGTAGTGACCGAACTCGTGCGCGATCACCGACGGGTCGAACTCGTCGGAGTCAGTCGAGTAGTCGCCGAGCACGTAGATCCCCGGTGGCACCGCCGGGCAGCCGCCGGACGCCTGGATGGTGCCGTTCAAGTAAAACGTCGTGCCGATCTCGCCGGTATCCGGATTCGGGCGGTTTGCGCAGGGCGCTGCCGCTTGGGCCGAGGAATTCCCCGTGCTCCAGTACACATCCAGCGCAGGCAGGTCCACCGGCTGCGCGCCTTCGATCAACTGCTGCGCGCGCCAGAGCATGTCGAGGATGGCGAATGGTCCGGCCGGGCGATCGCCTGTGCCGAGCACCTGGCCCGGCAGCGTGACGTCGGCCAACAGGTTGACGGTCGTGGCGCCCGACGCTGACACCGCCGCGGAATCGAGCGCGTACATCGCGTTGCCGCTGGTGTTGTCGCGCACCTCGAGATCGAAGGAGGCGCCGGCCGTGGTCGAGCGCAGCTGCGCGCGTGCGCGGACGAACACCTGCCCCGCGGCAATCTGCGCGCTGTAGTTGCCGGCACTATCGGTGGCGGTGGTCGCCAGGACCGCGTTGTCGGAGCTGCGGACGACCTCCACCGTCACGCCGCGCGCCGGCAATGTCTCGAGGTTGCTGAAATTCAGGCCCGAGCCGGAGAACACGGGACGCCGGAACTCCACCTTGCCCGACACCGTCGCGTTGCCACTCGGCGGTGGTGGAGGCGGTGGCTGCACCGGCGGCGTAAAGCCCCCGCCGCCCCCGCCGCCGCCACAGGCGGCCATCAGCACGCCCAGCAGGACAGGCGCGAGGCGAAGCGGCCGCAGCCAGCGATGAAACAACCAGGACATCGAGAGACTCCGGCACGCGAGGTACAAGACTAGACCGGAAGGCTAGCACAGGGTTCCACCGCATTCAGACCTGCGCTGGGGCCTTGAGCGCCGTAAACGAGACCTTCTTCTCGATACTGGACAGCGACCGTCGGGGTCCTGCGGTCAGCGCCTGCCAGAGGCCGCCAGATCGACCGCCTGCAGCTGCTCCTCGAGTTCAGCGGCGTGGTTTTCCCAGTAGCGCGCCTCGCCGAACCACGGGAACGCCCTCGGAAAGGCCGGGTCGTCCCAGCGGCGGGCCAGCCAGGCCGCGTAATGGATCATGCGAAGGGCCCGGAGAGGTTCGATCAGGGCGATCTCGCGATAGTCGAAATCGGCAAACTGCGTGTAACCCTCCAGCAAGTCATTGAGCTGCGCGCGCATCTCAGCGGAAGAGCCGGCCAGCAGCATCCACAGGTCCTGGACGGCCGGGCCCATGACGCAGTCGTCGAGATCGACGAAGTGCGGGCCCGCAGCCGTCCAGAGCACGTTATTGCGATGGCAGTCGCCGTGCAGGCGCAGGAGCCTGAGCTCGCCCAACCGGTCGAAGACCTCCTCGACGCGGTCCAGCAGTTCCGACACGACCCGCTCGTAGCGATGCTCGATGTACTCGGGGATGACCTGCGCCTCCAGCAGGTAGTCCACCGAGTCGCGCCCCAGGCCCTCGATCGACATCACCGGCCGGTGCTCGAACGGCCGCCGCGCCCCGACCATGTGGATACGCCCCAGGAACCGGCCCATCCATTGCCGGTCATCCTCCGTCCCCAGCTCCGGCCACTGCCCGCCCCGGCGCGGGTAAATGGCGTACCGGAAGCCCTCATACAGGTGCAGCGTCCCGGAGGGGTCAGACGCCACTCGCGTACCACTCTGACCCCCGGAGTGCCACAGTGGTACCCGAGTGGCGTCTGACCCGTCCTCGAGCAGTGCACGAGTGGCGTCTGACCCCTCCAGGGGCGCCACCACGGGCACCTCGGCGGCGGCCAGTTCCAGCGCGAAGGCGTGCTCCTCGAGAATTGCCTCGTCGGTCCACCGGCCGGGGCGGTAGAACTTGACGACCACTGGGTCCGCTTCCTCGATCCCGACCTGGTAGACCCGGTTCTCGTAGCTGCCGAGTGCCAGCACGCGCCGGTCGCACAGGTACCCCACCCGCTCGACGGCGTCGATGATCAGGTCCGGGGTCAGGGCGTCGAACGGGTGGGAGGAGGTCTCCGATGCCGCCGTCTTCAGGGATTCGTCTTCGGGGGGATCAGCGGGGACCGGGCCACGGGAAGTATCAGCTTCCCGGGACTCTAGGCCAGCCTCCTGCGCCGCCTCAGGCGCGCGGGATCCGGTGACAGACCCCTCAGGGGAGTCGGGACCGCGGGATCCGGGGACAGTCCCCTGCGGGGACAGTCCCTTCCGGCCGGGGTCTGTCCCCGCAGGGGGCCGTCCCTTGCCCGCCCCGCCCTGCCGACCAGGTCTCAAGACGCTTCACGTTGGCTTGTTATCATCCCCGCAACATAACGCGGAGCACGCATGGGCACCATCCTCGTCACCGGCGGCGCCGGCTACATCGGCAGCCACGTGGTTCGCCAGCTCGGTGAGCGCGGCGAGGACATCGTCGTGCTCGACAACCTCTCGACCGGCTTCCGCTCGGCCGTGCTGCACGGCGACCTGGTGATCGGCGATACCGGCGACCGCGACATGGTCTCCGTGCTGCTGCGGCACGCGCCAGATCGATACGCGTGATGCACTTCGCCGCGCACATCGTCGTGCCGGAATCGGTCGCCGACCCGCTCAAGTACTACCGCAACAACACCTGCGCCACCCGCAACCTGCTCGAGTGCTGCGTCGAGGCCGGGCGTGAAGCACTTCATCTTCTCCTCCACCGCCGCCGTCTACGGCATCCCGGCCGGCGGCGTGGCCGCCGAAGACACGCCGACCGCGCCCATCAATCCCTATGGCTTCTCCAAGCTGATGAGCGAGTGGATGCTGCGCGACGTCGCCGCGGTGAACCCTGTCAGCTACGTCGCCCTGCGCTACTTCAACGTCGCGGGCGCCGATCCCGAGCGGCCGCATCGGCCAGTCGACGCCGGAGGCCACCCACCTGCTCAAGGTCGCCTGCGAACACGTCGGTCGGCAAGCGGCATGGCGTGTCGATCTTCGGCACGGACTACGACACGCCGGACGGCACCGGCGTGCGCGACTACATCCACGTCGAGGACCTGGCCGCGGCGCACCTCAAGGCGCTCGACTACCTGCGCGGCGGCGGCCGGTCAGAGACCATGAATTGCGGCTACGGCACAGGGCTTCAGCGTCCGCGAGGTGCTGGATGCGGTGGCGAAGGTCAGCGGAAAGCCACTGAACATCACCGAAGGGCCACGCCGTGCAGGCGACCCGCCGCAACTCATCGCCCGTGCGGGTCGAGTTCGCGAGACGCTCGGCTGGGAGCCGACCCATGCCAGCCTGGATGGGATAGTGCGGGATGCCCTGGCTTGGGAACAGCAACTTTTGGCCCATCCGGCCAAGTAGCTGCCAAGTCTGCGGCGGGAAGCGGTGGCATCGATCTGAGCCGCCGGGCACTCATCTCCCGCGAATGAACTAGGACCGGGCGCCCGTCGGATAAAGAAAAGCCCCGGGGGTGCCGGGGCCTCTCTCGTAGCCGTCACAAACAGCTAGTCAGCACGCGCGACGCCTGCGGCCCAGACCGACGGCGATGAGCCCGAGTCCGAACAACGCCAAGGTGGCCGGTTCGGGTACGGACTTGATTCCCGAGGCCCGCAACATGGACCCGCCTAGGTAGAAGTCGCCCAGCAAGGACTCAACTGTCACCGACAAAGTGCCCAAGGCGTTCAGCTCGAGGAATCCGGCGATCGACATGCCGCCATACTCAGTGCCGGTAAGCGAAAAGAACGTGCGGTCACCAAGCAGACCCGGCATATCGACCAGAGCCCATTCCCATCCGCGGTCCTGGTCGTCAAACAGGTTCAGCCAGAGCGAGTATTCAGTGACGACGTCTGTCGGAAACAGGGCGAAGCCATCGGGCCCATCAGTAATGTCGTGCTGATAGCTGCATGGATTGCCGGGATCGATCAGCGCGGCGCCGCCGGCGTCGCCTACCGCACAGCCGAAGCCGCCGAAATCGGTAATCGGGTCTTCCCAGGTTGCCGGGATGTAAGCCGCTTGGGCGGTACCTGCCCCGAGCAGCATCACAGCAACCACAATTCCCACGAACATGCGCATCTCGGATCACTCCTTGAACCACGATGGGCCCACAAAACAAAACTTCAGTACCGTCAATAGAAGCAAGTCGCGTGCCAAAACTGTGCAAACCCTTTGTTTGTTCCAAATAAATCAACTAGTTAAGACCAGCGCCCGACTTTGGGAGCGCGGAGACAGAGCTGCTTGACCGGTAAAGTGTCAAGAATTCCGACAGCGCAGTGCATCTGGTGTCCTCGTGAACGTTCTCCGAATCGGGACGCGAGGCGCATGCCGGTCACCACTACAGCAGGCGCCTGAAGCTGTTCAAGCCGGTACACTTGCGTCAACAGACGTCTGGTCTCTCGGAGACACCTCATGGCACGGTCGATTCCGCTTGTTGCCGCCATCGTGACGCTGGGGCTTGGAGCCTCAACAGCTTCAGCGGATATCGGTTGGTCGCTGAGCGCCGGCGCCGCGCAGACGGACAATGCGACCCGCGTCGAGACCAACAAGGTGGACGACACTCTCGCCACCGTTGGCGGGTCGTTGGCATTTGTACACGAGAGCCGTCGCATCGAGGCCTCGCTGGTGGGCAACGGCACCTACCTTGAATACCTGGACGACACGTACGACAGTGACTTCATCGCATCGGCCGAAGGAACGCTCAAGTTCGGTATCGTTCCCGACCGATTCTTGTGGACTGTAGAGAACACCTTCGGGCAGGTATCTATCAACCAATTCGAACCGGTCACCCCCGATAATCGTCAGAACGCCAACTTCTTTTCGACGGGTCCGGATGTGATCCTGCGGTTGGGCAACCAGATGGAACTGAGGTTGTCGGGACGCTACGGTGATTCTCGCTATGAGGAGACCGACACCGTCGATGACCAGAGGCTGTCAGGCAGTTTGGAACTCGTAAGGAGGGCCTCGCCCCGCGCCGCATGGGGAGTGGGAATGAGCGCCCAGCGGGTCGATTACGACCTGACCGGCAGCCCTGGCTATGACCAGCAAAGTGCCTACGGGACGCTTCAGGCGGAGAGCGCAAGACAGACGCTCCGTCTGGACCTAGGGGCCACCCGCCTTGCGGACGGCGGAGAGTCCTACACGAATCCGTTGCTGAGGGTCGAATGGAGCCGCAGGCTTACGCCCTCCTGGACCATGGATCTGACAGCTGGATCCGAATACAGGAACTCTTCGGACAGGTTCGTTGCTGGGCAGGAACTACAGCAGGGAACCGGGCAGATCAGCATTTCCGGGGTGCCGTCTGAGTCCTCGTACGGCGGACTCTCGCTCACGTTCGAACGGCCCAGGACGCGCTTCAGCGTCGGCAGCGCCTACAGTCAGGAGCAGTTCGTTGCCGGGGGATCTGCTGACGAAAAGACCTGGTCGTTCACCGCTTCTGCCAGCAGGCGTTTCAGTCAGCGTCTCGAGGGTTTCGTGGACGCAAATTATGAAGACAGGGACCTTGGTGCGGCGATCGGAACCGACGCGACCACGACACTCGCAGCACGGATGGACTGGGCACTAGGCCGCAAAGTGTTCCTAACCGCTGGATATCGATACGAAGACCGCAGCAGCGATCGGAATACCGACTCCTATACGGAGAACCTCGTCTTCCTGTCGATCGCGTATCGCTACGGGGAAGGTGTCGAGTCACGCGGACTCAATTTCTAGTTCAGTGCCCCTGCCTGCGGAGCACGTGTCGTTGGCGCAGCTGCCGACTCCTCGGGCGAAGCTTGCGCACGGCATTGGGCTAACATCGAGCAATGCAACTGCCCCGCCCCCGCTCGCTCAGTAGTCTGCTGGTCGTAGGGCTGCTCCTGTTGGTCGTGCCGCTGGCCGGCGCCCTGGTTCAGGCGACCATCCAGCTGCGGCAGCTCGCCCAGCAGACCGACCAGCTGGTGCGCCAGGGCGTGCAGCTCACCGGCCAGACGCAGACGCTATTCCGCTTCCTGCGCGACTACGAGCGCTCCTCCAACCTGTTCATCCTGCTCGGCGACCCGACGTTCATGGAGTCGAGCCGCGCCACCCAGCAGCAGATCGCCGCGGCGGCCGACAACCTCGCCGTGCTGCCCATGGACGATCGCGGCGTCGAGCTGCTGGAGGCCCTGAAGAGCGCCAGCCTCGGCGTGCTGGCCGTGCTGGAGTTCGGTGGCCCGGAATCGCCGGACCGCGCGCAGCGGCTCAGCCAGCGGCTGGAGGAGGTCAACGCCGCGGCCGGGTCCGTCTCCGTCCACGCCAACGAGGTGCTCGACGAGCGCCTGGTGGCCCTGGAGGATCGCTCCAACGCCACGCGCCGCTCGCTGCTGATGTGGCTGGCCGCCGTGGTGCCCGCTCTGGTCGCGCTGGTGCTGATCTTCGCCTTCGGCGTGCTGAGGCCGCTGCGCAACGCCGACCGGGCGATACAGGAGCTCGGCCGCGGCACGTTCTCGCGCCCCATCCAGATCAAGGGTCCGACGGACATCGAGGCGCTGGGCCGGCAGCTGGAGTGGCTCCGTGTGCGCCTGCTCGAACTCGCGCAGGAGAAGAACCGCTTCCTGCGCCACATGTCCCACGAGCTCAAGACACCGCTCGCCAACATCCGCGAGGGTACCGACCTGCTGCTCGATGGCGCCGTGGGCGAGATCGACCCGCAGCAGCGCGAAGTGACCGACATCATGCGTCTCAACGCGCTGCGCCTGCAGCAACTCATCGAGAACCTGCTCTCCTACAGCGCCTGGCAGGCGCAGGCGACGGGCCTGGAGCGTTCGCGCTTCGACCTGAATTCCGTGCTGGCACCCGCGTTCCGGGCGCAGAAGCTCACCATTGCCTCGCGACGCATCCGTGTCAACCTCGATGTCGAGAACATTTCCCTCAACGCCGATCGCGGCAAACTGCGTCTGGTCATCGACAATCTGCTGTCCAACGCCCTGAAGTTCACCCCCGAAGGCGGCGTCATCACCGTCCGGGCGCGGCGCCAGGGTGCCAGTATCGTGATCGACTTCGCAGATAGCGGGCCCGGAATCCCGGCCCCGGACCGTGAGCGTGTCTTCGAAGCGTTCTACACTGGCTCGACGCCGCAGGCGGGTCCGCTGAAGGGATCGGGGATCGGCCTGTCGATCGTCGTAGAATTCGTGGCAGCCCACGGCGGGCAGGTGGAGTTGATCGAGGGTGAATTTCCGGGTGCCCATTTCCGCATACGCATGCCCGCAGAGGCGGCCGCTGCCGACAGCGGCCCGCAACCGGTGCGCGCCCATGCGTAGGCTGGCACTCCTGCCGCTCCTGGCCGTGGTAGCGATGCTGCCCGGCTGCAAGGTCATCGACGACATCGGCGCACGCGGGCAACCCGCCGAGACCGCGCTCCCGGCCCCGGGCCCGGAAGCGACCCTGGTGTTCGACTATCTCTCGACGCTCGAGGCGCTGGATCGCGGCACGCCTGCCGAGCAGGCCGAGATCGCCGAGCGCGCCCGGCGTTCCGCCTCGCTCGAGCCCACCACGGCCAACCGGCTGCGCCATGCGCTGGTGCTCGGCCTGCCGGGCCACGCGGCCTCCGACGCCGGCGCGGCACGCACCGAACTGGGCATCCTGCTGGCCGCCCCGGAACGGATGCTGCCGGCTGAAGCGGCCCTTGCAACCGTGATGCTGCGTGACGTCAACACGCGCCTGGCGCTCGAAAGCGAGAACCAGCGCCTCGCCTCGCAGGCCGGGCGCAACGAACGCGATCAGGTGCAGACTCTCACCCGGCGGCTGCAGACCCAGGCGAGCGAGAATGCCCGTCTCAAGCAACAGCTCGACGAAGCGCTCGCCAAGCTCGAGGCCGTCGCGGCGCTGGAGCGCAGCCTGGTGGAACGCCAGAGCGGGGCCAAGGCACCATGAAGCATCAGCTCGGACGCCGGCCGCGGGTGGTGATGGTCGACGATGACCCGGGACTGCTGCGCCTGCTGACCATCCGCCTGAAGTCCGAAGGTTACGACGTCGCGGCCTGCGAGAGCGCCGCGCAGGCGCTGACTTCGACGCCCCGCTTCCAGCCCGACATCGTCGTTACCGACCTCAGGATGGCCGATGTGGACGGGATCGGGCTGCTCCGGGAACTGCAGCGCCGTTATCCCGCCTTGCCCGTCATCTTGATGACTGCCCACGGCACCATTCCCGACGCCGTCGAAGCCACCAAGAGCGGCGCGTTCGCGTTCCTGACCAAGCCCATCGACAAGGACCAGCTGCTCGAGCAGCTCGAAAAGGCGCTCAAGGTCTCTGGTTTCGCAACCACCCACGAGGAATGGCGGGAAGGCATCGTCACCCGCAATCCCGCGATGGAAGAAAGGCTCTCCAAAGCGCAGCAGGCCGCGAGCACCGACACGCCGATCCTGATTTCCGGCCAGCCCGGCACCGGCAAGAAGCAGCTTGCGGAGGCGATCCACCGCGCCAGCCATCGACGTGACCAGCCGTTCGTGCCGGTGGCCTGCGCCACCGTGTCGGAGGCTGAGCTGGCATTGTTGATCGAGTCGGGTTTCGGGGGTGGCAGCGTCGACGGCAATCCAGCAGGCACGTTGTTCCTGGACGAACTCGCCGATCTCGAGCGCGGCGACCAGGCTCGCATCGCGCCGCTACTCGAGACCAACCCCTCGAAGCGGCCCAGGCTGATCGCCGGCACGGCGCGGGATCTTTCGGCGGCGATCTCCAAGGGCCACTTCCGCGAGGACCTGTTCTACAAGCTCTCCGTCGTGCAGATCGACCTGCCGCCGCTCGCGCAGCGGCGCGAGGACATCCCGCTGCTCTCCGCGCATTTCCTCGACGAGCTGGCGCGCATGGGCCCGCGGCACGTGCTCGCCCCCGAGGCCGTCGAGTTGCTGATGGCAGCGGAATGGCCCGGCAACGTGTCGCAGCTGCGCAACCTCGTGCGCCAGGCCGCGGCACTCGCCGCCGGCCCGGTGATCAGCGCCGAACTCGTGCAGCAGGCGCTGGGCGGCGGCGCCGCCTCACGCGTGCCGACTTTTGATGAAGCGCGCGAAGAGTTCACGAGGAGTTATCTCGCCCAGCTGCTGCAGATCACCCGGGGCAACGTCACGCAGGCGGCAAAGCTCGCCGGGCGCAACCGCACGGATTTCTACAAGCTGCTGTCACGGCATGCCCTGCAGCCGGACGACTACAAGCAGCGCTGAGTCGTCTCTTCGGCCAAGAGGCGCGCCGAGCCGGCGCGCCTGCGACGAAGCAGGCCCACCAAGGCCAGCATCATCAACAGCTTCGGATCCACGGAACCACCACCCCCGCCACCACTAGGCGGCGGCGGAGGCGGGGCTGTGTCGTTGTCAGTGATCGTGACGGTCACTGCCGCTGGCGATCCGAGTATTGCGCCGCCGGTCGCGTTCGACAGCGTCAGCGTGAAACTCTCGTTGCCTTCCACTGACGAATCTTCCAGCACCGGCACCGAAATCGTCCGGCTCGCCTGCCCGTCCGCAAAGCTCAGCGTCCCGCTGGTCGCCGTGTAGTCCGTGCCCGCCGTTGCAGTTCCGTTGGTTGTCGCATAGCTGACGGTCACCGCACCGTCGGTGCCCGACACGCGCTGCACTGTCAGGGTCACGGAGCCACCGCCCTCACTGACACTCACCGAGCCAGCCGTCAAACGCAGCGTGCCCGGCTGCGGTGGCGGTGCAGAGTCATTGTCCGAAATGGTGACAGTGACGGCCGCGGGCGCTCCAAGCGTCGCGCCGCCGGCGGCGTTCGACAGCGTCAGCGTGAAAGTTTCGTTGCCTTCCACTGACGAATCTTCTAGCACCGGTACCGAAATTGTCCGGCTCGCCTGGCCAGCCGCAAAGTTGAGCGTCCCGTTCGTCGCCGTGTAGTCCGACCCGGCCATCGCCGTGCCATTGGCCGTCGCATAGTTGACGGTCACCGCACCATCGGTTCCTGACACGCGCTCCACCGTCAGGGTCACCGACCCACCGCCCTCGCCGACACTCACCGCTCCGGCCGTCAGACGCAGCGTGCCCGGCTGCACCGAATCGTTGTCAGTGATCATCACTGTCGTCGTGATCGGCGTGCCCAGGGTCGCGCCACCGGTCGGGTTCGAAAGGGTGGCCGTGAACGCCTCGTCGCCCTCCACGGCCGTATCCTCGAGGATCGGCACCTGCACGGTCGCCGTGGTTTGCCCGGACGCGAAGTTGAGCGTGCCGCTGCGCGCCGTGTAGTCCGACCCGGCCGTGGCCGTGCCGTTTGCCGTCGCATAGCTGACCGTCGCCGCCCCATCGGTGCCGGACACCCGCTCAACCGTCAGCGTCACCGACCCGGCCCCCTCGCCGACGCCTGCGGTGGCCGCACTCCAGCGGAAGCTGCCCGGCTGAGCGGTGTCGTTGTCTGTGATCGTCACCGTCGCCGTCACCGGCGTGCCGAGCGTCGCGCCCCCGGTCGCGTTCGAGAGCGTAACGGTAAAGGTCTCGTTGCCTTCAACCGCCGCGTCCTCGAGGATCGGCACCTGGATGGTCGCTGTCAGCTGCCCCGAAACGAAGTTCAACGTGCCGCTGCGTGCCGTGTAGTCGTTCCCCGCCGTGGCAGTGCCGTTGGCCGTGGCATAGCCGACGGTCACCGCACCGTCAGTGCCGGACACCCGCTCGACCGTCAGCGTCACGGAGCCGGCCCCCTCGCCGACGGTCTCGGTCGCGAAGCGGAAGCGCAACGTGCCGGGGGACTGCGCGAACGGGCTCTCGGTGGACCACTCCGGACCCGCCGGCGATCCGCCAAAACGCCGCTCTCCCGGACTCGCGCCACCCGGCGCGGAGTCTCCTATGAAGTTGCCGGAGCCCTCGTCAGCGATAGAGAGCCGCTGTGTCAGCATCGGCCTGGAACGACGCCGTGGGCCGCGTAAAGTTGCCTGCATAGCGCAGCGAAGATGAAGAACGGACCTCGGTCAACCAGCCGCTGTAAGACGGATAGGCAGAACCGACATCGTGCTTCTCGGCGGCGAGCACGATGAATGGGTCGCTATCGGTACACGGTCCGTTGCAAAAGTTCAATGGCACGCCGTTGTCGGGATAGGAGATGTCACCGTCGGGACCGTCGGCGGACGCCTGCAGTTGACCGTTCACGTACAGCCACATGAACCCGTCGGAACGACGCCGCTGGACGGCCACGTGGTGCCACTGGGAATCGCGCAGGTCAGTCGTGCCGCAGATCGTGCGATCCCCGGTCCCGGCGCCGCTCACACCGAAGACGATTCGGCCGGCGGCCAACGAGATACCGTACTTCCTGTCCTGTGAGAAACGGTCGCGATCGACGATGACGTTGCCCAGGATCCAGTCGATATTGGCGCCACAGGATACCGGGCCCGCGTCATTCCCCGACGCTGCGCGCATCCAGAACTCGATCGTGAAGTCGGTGGTGCCAACGTCGGCCGGCGGTCCTGGGAAGTGTCGTGGCGGGATCGTCAATCCGGATCTTGACCCGGTCGATATCGTTAACGCCGTTGCCGTAAAAGCGAAGCGAACTGGCGTCCGCGACGAAGCTGACGCAGAGCAGAAGAACCGCAAGCTTCCAGTTCATGACGCGCCCTCGAGCAAAGCTACTCTGCGAGACTGTGAATCACACCCGCCGCATTTTCTTGAAGCGTTCGCCGTGCAGCGTATCGTCAACGAGTTCGATCTTCTGAGGAATCTTGAAGCGATCGAGCCGGTCGCGGCAAAACCCGCGCAAGCGGGCCCTGAACGCCGCCGGCTCCTCCGGCCGCGCCAGTTTGATGCGCGCGAAGACGATCTGCCCGGTAATCGGGTTCGGAAGGCCGGTCACGGCCACGTCCTCGACACCCTCCATCGTCTGCAGCACGCTTTCGACCTCCGCCGGGTAGACCTTTTCACCGCCAACGTTGATCAGCTCCGACTTGCGACCCAGGATCTTGAGCCACTCGCCATCGACCTCGACCGCGTCGCCAGTGATGAACCAGCCGTCCTCCGTGAACGGACTCTGGGCATTCAGGTAGCCGAGCATCGCCGACCTCGCCTTGATCTCGAGCATGCCGTCGACCACCCGGGTCTCGAAGCCTTCTCCGCCAACCTTGACCCATAGCGAATCCGATGACCGCGATTTCGAGCGAAGGATGCCCACCTCCGACAGTCCGTAGGTCTGCAGCAGGTTGACGTTCGGGAACGCCTCGTTGAAGCGCCGCAGGGTGCTCTCCGGCATGACCTCTGTACCGTACGTCACCGTCTCCAGCGACGACAGGTCGCGCCCCTTCCATGCCTCGCTGACCAGAAGCAGGTTGATGAACGTCGGCGAGGTCGGCAGCAGCTGCACGCGGTGCTGCTCGATGGCGCGGCAGATGGTCTCCGGCTGGCGATCCTGCACCGTGATGACGCAGCCGGCGTTCGACAGGTTGTAGAGCAGCGTGTTGAACCCGCCGATGTGGTCGAACAGGAGGAACGTGATGGTGCGCTTCGTGCGTCGAGGAACCTTGAACTTCTCCAGCATCGGAACGAGGTCGTGCAGCGCGGCCTTGCTCTTGCCGGTGGAACCGGACGAGAACAGCATCAGCCCGGGTGACCATGGCCCTTGAGCGCCACGATGAGCGGGTGTTCAGCCTTGACCCCGGTGCTTCTGCACCCATCGTGTCGTCCTCGCCAATCCACAGGCGATGTTCGACCTCCGCGATCTCGCGGAACTCCGGCTTCTTGGACTCGACCGACGAGGTCAGTGGCACCAGCATGGCGTTGCGTTCGATCAGCGCCAGCAACATGGCCACGGCGCGTGGCGAGAAGTCCGCCTCCATGGCCACCACCGCCCCGGACGGCACCTGCTCGCGGTCCAGGAACGCATTCGCTTCGGCGATCGCGCCAAGCAGCCAGTCGTAACCGTATTGGCGGTCGCGCCAGATGAGCGCCGGCGACGCGCCGGCCGACCGGAAACGCTCCAGCAGGAAATCGGTATGCATCAGCCCACGCCTCCCAGGTAGATGACCTGCCCGGTCACGAAGTCGCTCGCGGGCGCCAGGAAGAAGTCGACGACGTTAGCCACGTCCTCGTAGGTGCCCAGGCGTGGCAGCGGCTGGCGGCGCAGCAGCGCCTCGATCTTGTCCTTCGGGACGGCGCGGATGAGGTCGGTGTCCACGGGTGTGGGCCCTACGGCGTTGACGCGGATGCCGAAGGGAGCAAACTCGCGGGCGAGGGTGCGCGTCAGCGCCTCGACCGCTGACTTGGAGGCGACATACGCCGCCTCGCCCTCGAGCGCCAGCGGCACCGCGACGGTCGAGAAGTTGACGATCCGGCCACCCCCGCTCTGCCTCATCACCTTGGCGGACTCGCGGCGGCGACAAAGACCCCGACCACGTTTGTCTTGAGGACCTTCTCGACGGTGCTCGCCGGCGTCAGCAGCGAGTGGTTCATCGAAGCAATCCCGGCGTTGTTGACGAGATCGTCCAGCCGGCCGAACTCGCGCCGGATGGCCTGCACCGCCCCGCGCACCCCGGCTTCGTCCGCGACGTCCGCTTCGAAGTGCCGATAGTGCTGGTGCACGAGGTCGGTCCGGGTGCGACTGAGGCCGGCGAACCCGATGGCCTCGCGCCAGCAGCCTCTCGGCCAGGAACCTGCCGATCCCCTTGCGGGCGCCGGTGATCAGCGTGACGGGCGCCGCACTGGACACGCGCGGCCTCGATCTCACCATTGGCGTACGCCACCAGCCAGCCGAGGGTGCGGAATGGGCTGCTCTTCTGGGACAGCGCCTTCTCGTCCGCCAAGGCTACCTGCGCCCCGAAGTGGTCGGCGACCTCCTGCTCGAGCGCCATGATCAGCGACACCAGCGCCATCGAGTCCAGCAGCCCGTCTTTCCCAAACAAGGCGGGTGTCAGGCCCACTCCGGCCTGCGCCTCCGCGCCTGGGCCGCCATCCTCCGGGTCCAGGGCCGCAGCCTTGAGTTCGAAATCGCCTGCGTGTCGTTCATGCCTACCTCGGCCACGATGCCCGCTCCTTACCCGCCGACCCCATCCGATTATAGGGGAGCGCGGATGACGATGGCGTGAGGCGCATCACTGTGGGGGTTCCTGCGCCCGGCGATCCGCGACCTCAGGTGGAAGACCTCCTCGAAGTAGTTCTTCGCCGGACGGCCTCGATTTAGTCGGCGGTGCGCTGGAAGAACCGGGTCCTGACGCATGCGGTCGCCGTCGCTGGCGCGCCACCACACATGGCTCACGTGCCCGTCCATCTTCTGCGGGCCGGGCTCGGATGCCGAGCCAATGACGGCTCGCGCGCGCACTTTGAAGAAGTGGTGCTGGACATCCGCCTGACGCCAGCGGAACGGCGCGCCGGCCGCGCCGTCTGGACGCCGTCCTGGGCCAATCGGAGCGACGCACCGCGAAGAGTCTTGGGATATTCGCCGCGGCCACCGGCGCCAAACGCCTTGCCCCCTGGTGGTGGCAACAGATGGCGGCGGGAATCCAGGGCAGGCTGCCGACCGTCCGGCTGATCGAGTTCGTTCCCGAGAACAGCCTCCCGGTACTCAAGGGCGAGATACCGTTCTTCTACTCCACCAGCCTGCGTGAACTGGGCGCCACGCTGGCCGCTACTTCCGAAGTCGTGAGCGCAGATTGCGGCGTCGACCTCGCGGGGCCGAGCGCGCCAACCATTGGCCTGTTCAAAGCCACCGATCCTGCGCGGTACGGACCGATGGTTCCCGTGAGCACCGCGCCGGCCGAGGACGACGACCCCGATGCCGTCGCGAGATTCGTCTGCGACCGATTGCTCGCTGCACCGATACGCGCGGGTGGAATCAAGACCGGCAATGTCTCATTCAGAGCCCCTGTTGGGCGAGCTTGCGTCTCATGAACGCAATCTGCGTTTGCAACTGGCAGCTCCTTCGGGGCAGAGGTCGTTGCAGGCGAGCAGTGACATGCAGCCGAACATGCCATCATCGATTTGTGGAGAGCCCACACTCGGCGTCGGTGCCAGGGCTCGGTGGGTCTGAGCCGGAACCTCGCCATCTTGTTCAACCCCACTGCTGCTCGGGAATGCCTCGCGCATGTGCGCCGTGCCGGGAAGTGGCGACGAGAGCAGCCGCACTCGATGCAGCGGTCGAGCTGAATACCTTGTCGGCCAGATCAGGCTCCATGCGTTCCTCATGCAGCCGCAGATCGACCTCCTGACCGGCAGTGTGTGCCCAGGCCTCGAGTCGCTCCGACATGTCGCGCATCCACTTGCCCGTGTTCACGGACAGGTCGCCGATCAGCTCGAACACGGGCAGCGGCGCGAGGCTGATGTCCTTGGGCAGCTCGGCGGTCAACGTGCGGCAGGCCAGGCCCGGCCTCCTCCTCCACCACCATGCCACAGCTGCCGCAGAACACCGGCCCGGCAGACGAAATCGAACTGCAGCGACGGGTATCGTGACCGCGCAGCTCCGAGAGCAGGATGAACAGCGTCATGCCCTCGGCTTCCTCGACCTCGGCGTCCACCCGCGCACCCGGCTCGGCGGGGTCAGCAGGATGCGGCACCAGTGGCGCTGGGCAGCGGTCTCGCTCATGACACCTTCTCCCCGAAACGCTCGTTGCGTCCGCGAATGCTGGCGGGCAGCAGGTTCTCGTACGGCATCAACGCCTCCTGCACCGTGAAGCGATCGGACTGCGCCAGTCGCTCGCGGATCTCGCCGACCTGCGCGGCGCGGCGCTCGGTGTCGGGGTGCTCGATCTGGTTGCGGGCGCCATAGCCGCGCCAGCCCGGCGGCAGTTCCATACTCATGATGTCGAGCGGCTCATAGGCCAGCGCAGGCCGGTCCGCCGCAGGATCGGGCCAGGTCGCGAGCGTGCGCGACAGCCAGTCCTGGTCGTTGCTGTCGGGTTACCGGATGGATCATCCACTACTCCGCCGCCGGGATCGCGAAGCCGCCTTTGTTCCGCCTTCGGGATAATCGTGACCGTCCGTTGAAAATATTCTCCGGCAGAACCCCGAGCATATGTCCGAATTCGTGTGTAATATCGGTCGTGTCACCGACTCCCCAACCGGTCATACTCGTCGTTCCGCCGATGCCCGCGCGGCCGCCTTCCGTTGCAGCCGCTGATTCGCCGTCACCGTGTAGTGCTGCCCGCTGTCTACGTATTTAAGCTCGACTTTAACAGCATAGCCCGACGGGCAAGCTTTCTACACCTGCAGGATCCGGACACTTTAATTTAACTTTGCCGCTCCATTTGCCCTCAATAGCAGATTTCCAGGCAGCCTTCTCGAGGATCCGTAATCGTTCCGCTGACCTTAATCTTAACAACCACTTTGACACGGCAATTCGCCCGGTCCGGTTCAACCGTGAACTTGGACGACCAGCTGTATGTTCCGTTCCATGCTGCATAAGTCGCCGGAGCATTGCTTATCGTTTCCGATACGCTAACGCGTACTTCCTTTGGCGAAAACTCTTTCTTGGTACAGTCTTCAGGGCACGGCTGTTTGTCGAAAGATCCGGTCGAACTGCCGGCGTCTTGCCGTGCTGCTCGGCTTTTTTGGAGTTGGTGCGTCGCTCAACTCATTAATTTCCTTCCTCCTCCAAGTAACTCAGGGCGTTCTCAAAATAAATTCTCGCTTTTGTTTCGAGCCTGTCGGTTCTTTCATTTGAATCTGCAACGCTTTTGTCATTAAGCGTGTTCTTGATCCACGGAAACAGCGGATCATCGCCGAAACCATGTCCCACTGCAAAAATCAGTGAAGCAAGAACACTCAGTCCGTTTTCGGATGTAACTCCGAATACCTTTGCCGATTCTTTGGCTTTAGTGATAGAGTTTCAACGCCTTCCTCACCAAGATATTCATACTTCTTCGGATAAACGTCTTTCAAAGCCATTTTGATGTGGGTTCCAATCGAGCGTCCGGCGGCCGTATAGTTGCCCAGCTTGGCTCTGCTCAACTTACCGAGTGCCTTTAAGGCAAATTCATTTTTTGGACCATTGACGATTTCCAGATACTCGACGAGCTTCTCCGTGAAGCAAGCCCCCGCACGCTGAAGCTCATCTTCTATCTCGTCATTCACCAGAGTTTCATTGGCCCACGGAAGTTGGAAGTCCGTATCAAACTCGCTCCCCAGCATAAACTTCAGTTCAACATAAAAACGAATCGGGCCGCGTTTTGAAAAGCCATATTCCTTGGCGCGTTCGATACCGGTCTTACCCGTTTCGCGAACATTGCCATCGCCGATAACTTCAGCGTGTTTGGGCGCGAATTCTTTGATGTGTTCGACGAGGCCTTCTTCGAAGTGGAGTTCCAGCGATCTCCTCCAACGCTCTAATTTGTTCATCACGGATTCTTAGCATTGATCTCTCCCAAACTACAATTCAAGCTCTCCACCTATTCTCTAACCGCCAATGACGACTGTCATCTCGCCTTTCGCAATCTTATTTGGAGGTCCGATCGCCTCTAATATCGTATCGCCCATCCGGCACGCCGGAAGGTTATTGATCATAACAGTCGCCGATCCGTCGATCACGACTCCGGTCCGTGCGGAGGAACGGGAAGCGGCGTCGTACACAAGTGAATATCAGCTCCACCGGCGGCAGAAGTGATTGCGGACGACATCGCCGACAGGGCTGCCGCTTTGGTAGCTTCCTCAGCAGCTTTTGCGGCAGGTGTCCGCGGTGTTCCGGAAGCGGCGGTGGACCGGCCGTTGCGGTTTGAATCGCGAGATCCGCTGTTTGTTTTGCAGCTTGAAGCGCGGCAACCGCGGCCAATGAAATCCCGCGCCAGGCCGGGCAGAAATCCAATTAACACGTTCGTGCTTCCCGGTCCCGGTGTCAAAATGGGCGGGAGCGGATGGACTACGTGTCTGTGTATTTTGGGCTGCAGGTCCTGTTGGCATAAGAATTCTCCGATAAAAATCTGTTTAGGAATGTCCGGCTCCGTAAATTGTTTCTTTCAGTTTGCCGCCTTCGATTGAGTAACGAGACAATGACTGTTTGTCATCAGATTCAACAAAGTATGAATCTACTTTTCCGAAAAAAGTTTCCAATTCGTCCGGTTCGCAAGTGGGCAAAAAAGTTCTGATAACACGCGGATCATAAAAACGAAAAATGAGCGGTTGCTCGCCGTGCTCGCATGGACAAACATCAACGCCAAAAATGTCTTCTCATTTCGGTAAGTGAATGCCGGCAATGAGAAAAAATCCGCGGTTTTTTTCAAAATTCTTTTCAAGTACCCAGGATGAGAAATCATGGTTGGGCAGCAACCCGACAACATATGGGAAGGACAGTGTGAATTACGTCGTCTGTCAAATTCGCCCGGAATCAGACGAAAAATGCCGGCACACTGGCGTCATAGAGCTTGATCGGCAAATCAGGCACAGCTGCGCCATCCAGGACGCAGTACAAACGTGTCTGCCGGTCAAAAAGTTTTTCTCTTAGCTTATTAATGTCCATAGATGAAACTCATCCAAAATTCGCGTTCTCAGGGATCACCAAACGCCGTACCGTCTTTCAAGGCCAGAAGCGAGCATTTTTGCAAGCGGTGACAGGTTTTCCGCGGGTCTTGGCGGCGGAGGACTCTGCGGAGAGTAGGCGACGCTTTCACCAGGATCAGCATTGTCGGCTTCAAGCGGTTCTTCAGGCGCATTGGGTCTTGAGCCGGAACCGCCCATCGCCGCGCCGCCGCTATTTATCATCACCATCGTGCCCTTGATAAAGATTCCGCCTGAATTAACGGAAATGAAGTTTCCGCCGACCTTAAGCGTCATACTGGAACCGGCTTCGACGACAACTGACATACCGGCTTTGATATGAACTTCAGATTCCGCCTGCAGAGCGTAATTCTGACTGACTTTGTTTTGGAATCTTCTGAGCTTGCAGCGAAACCGTTCCCGTGACTTCTTCGTTCTTGTCACCACCGACAATCAGGTGTTTGTCTTTATTTACTTTTTCATGCTGATTATTTTCGACAATCAAATGACGATCATGCTTTATCAGCTCTTTGGCGTCATTCTTAATTCGAACATCAAGGTCCTTTTCACCATGGACAAAGACCTGTTCTTCGCCTGCTTTGTCTTCAAATCTGAATTCATTAAAGCCGCCGCCGCCCTTTGATGAATCGCTCTTGATCGTCGACTTGGTCTGCTCGGCGGGCAGTTCGTAAGGCGGCATGGTTTCGGGGTTATAGACGCATCCGGTGATAATCGGCTGGTCCGGATCTGCGTTCAGAAAGCTAACAATAACTTCCATGCCGATACGCGGAATAAACATCATTCCCCAACGATTACCGCCCTGACTTACACGGAGCCAGCAAGAGCTGTTTGCGTCAAGCCTTCCAATTCGATCCCAGTGAAACTGAACCTTAACGCGGCCATATTTGTCGGTAAAGATCTCTTCACCAGCGGGCCCGACGACATACGCCGTTTGAGTGCCGTTAACCAATGGTCGCGGCGTCTTTATGGCCGGTCTGAATTCCGGATGACCGGAACCATGCGGAATGGATTCATAAACGTTTTGATCCACCATGTTCGCCAACATCGTCGCCGAGTAAATAACCCGGTTGCTGGTCTGCCGAATGCGTAACACTCGTCAAAACGTAATGCGCGATTCATTTCCGTGTTTGGGTGCTTTGTAAGTTCCCATCGATATCCTGCCGTAAAGGAACTACAGTTTGAAAGTCCGTTAACTTTTTTTGATCCGGCGTCGCGAGAAAGCATCTGGTTTGTCGCGGAGTCTTTGTTATCCTGAAAAATGTCTGGAGTTCACCACTCTGGTCGCCGCCGGTTCTGTCTATTCCATCGTATTTTCTTCCATATCGCCCGGGATAGGTGTAAACCTCCATCGTCTGATTGCCACCCAGATTAAAACGGCTTGTCTGAGTCGTATCGAGCTTTTTATTGGGAAGTTCAAAGTTGTGATCCCAATAAACATGCTTGCCGCTCGAAAGGGAATGAGCAATATAAAAGTCTCCGACGGTTGATTCCCACTTGTTCTTTCCCTGGTATTCAGCGTCAAAAACCGGAATTACAGATTTATTGGGACAATCTTCGGGGTTTTTGAATTCATCACGGATGACCATTTTTTCCGTTTCGGCCGTGTGTTCGAAGTAGTAGTACATTCCTTCTTCTTCCATCAGCCGCGAAATAAAATCAAAATCCGTCTCTTGATGCTGGACGCAATAATTCCGCTTATTGTAATTGCGGGTAAGCTCCATTCTTATTTCGAAACTCGCCAAAACCTCCGTGAGTATATCGGGAACCGACATATGCTGAAATATCTTACTGCCGAAGTACTGCGTTAGTTTCCAGACATGAGGCACGATCGTTGCTTTATATTTTGAAAACTTTCGATCGCGTCCGATCATCGAGAAATTATTGAAGATACCAGTAAAATAACGCCCGCCGCCATCTTCCTGTTCGATTTGAACCGATCCCCGCTGCCCGACAATCTCCTTCTCATCGACCGGAGTGAACTTAAATACGTGCTCCTGGTCCTCTTCCCTAAGCACTTCAACTTCAATCTCGAATAACTCGGAAATGGCTTCCTTACATCGAAACTTGTTTATCAACAGCGTATCGTATGGAAGCTTGGTCGAGATGCTCAGTAAGCGGTCTTTTTGGGTCGCAATGGGCATTTTTTGGTGTCCTCAGATTAATAAGTTTCTAAGCGGGCCGCATTTCTCATAAATTCAATTCCTATCGAGAAATGCGGCTTAAAACTTAAGAAATATCATAAACGAAATTTTCATCTTCACCGACGGAGACGTTTACCTTACGTATACCCTCTCCCGTCGCCATTCTTGAAAGAACCTCGCTGCTCATTTCCGGAAGCATCGTTCCGGTCAGAATGTTTAGACATTTCGTGCGCCGGAATCGACATCCGTGCAGCGCGCCGCGATCGTATCAACGACGGAATCGGTCATAAGAAAATTTCGCATTATGATTTGTCATAATTCGTTTTTCGATCTTGCCGAGCTGCAAGTTTGATGATCATCCGCATAATGTCATCCGAAATCGGATAATAAGGAACGGTCGACCATTCTTCCCAAAAGCGCAGGTTTGAATGCCTTGACCAGTTCAGGACGAATCGCTTCTTCAAGACCTTGCGGATCAGGGCGCGTGTTCCGGATCGGCACTGAGAGACATGATCAGATCGGTTGCAACGTTCGACGTCAGAAAGAATGACGCAGTTTTTGAAATCGATCTCACGACCTTCGCCGTCTTCCAAAACGCCTTTGTCAAAAACCTGATAGAAAAGTTCCATCACGTCCGGATGCGCTTTTTCGACTTCATCGAGCAGCACGACCGAATATGGTTTTCTGCGAACAGCTTCGGTCAAAACGCCGCCTTCGCCATAGCCGACATATCCCGGAGGCGAACCTTTAAGCGAACGAAACCGTATGCGCTTCCTGATATTCGCTCATATTGATCGAGATCAGATTGCGCTCGCCGCCATACAGCGATTCTGCAAGCGCAAGTGCGGTTTCGGTTTTTCCGACTCCGGAAGTTCCGACGAGAAGAAATACTCCGATCGGGCGTTTCGGATCGGTCAAGCCGGCACGCGAAGTCTTGATTCTTTCAGCAATTTCATGCAGCGCATGGTCTTGACCGAGAACGCGTTCGCCGAGCGTTCTTTCAGATTCAAGATCGCGTGAATTTCATCCGCAACCATTTTACCGATCGGAATTCCGGTCCAGCCCGGATATGATCTCTGCAACTGACTGCGAATTTACAACCGGCTGCATCAGCGGCGTTTCGCCCTGAGATTTCGCGGAGCTGTGCGGTCAGACTCTTCAGTTCGGCTTTTACCGCTTCGGGGTCTTCGATCTTTCCGACTTCGGGGGCTTTGGTTTCAGTTTCAGACATTGCCGTCGCTGTTCCGTCGCCGGTCGGGCTTCCGAAGTCGATTCAGCAGTTGCCGCCGCAGCGGTTTCAGGTGCATCGACGACTTGTCCGTCAAGGTTTGAAGATTCATCAAACGGCAACTTCGCATCAAGCCGGGAAAGTTCGAGTTGCGTCCGAATCGTACGGATTTGATCAACCAGCGCCTTTTCTTTTTCCCATTGCTCGTTTAAAACGGCGAGTTCTTCTTCAGATTTCGTTCGTTCTGATTATTAATTTTTCCAGGCGCTCTTCATGGTCCGCGCCGGTACTTCTTCGCGTTCAAGGGAATCAATTTCAGACGTTCAAATTTTGAATTCTGCGCGTTGCGTCTTCGACCGGAGCGGGCGTCGCGCCTTGTCCGATGGCAACTTTCGCGCAAGCCGTGTCCAGCACCGAAACTGATTTGTCCGGCAAGTTGTCGACCAGTGATATATCGATTCGAAAGCTTTACACAGTCAACAACGGCTTCGTCCAGAATTCGAACATTGTGATGCTCTTCCATCTTGTCGGCGATTCCGCGCATCATTGCGATCGCTTTTTCTTCATCCGGTTCATCAACTTTTACGACCTGAAAACGTCGTGCGAGCGCCGCGTCTTTTTCAAAGTATTTTTTGTATTCCGCCCAGGTCGTTGCCGCGATCGTTCTCGAAGTTCACCGCGCGCCAATGCCGGTTTTAGAAGATTTGCCGCATCATTTCCGCCGGCCTGCTCCGCCTGCACCGATCATTGTATGCGCTTCATCGATAAACATGATTATCGGCTGCGGTGATGCTTTAACTTCATCGATGACAGATTTCAAACGATTTTCAAATTCACCTTTAATTCCCGCGCCGGCTTGCAGAAAGCCCAAGATCAAGCGTCCGCACCGCAACGTTTTTCAGCGGTTCGGGAACATCGCCTTCCGCAATTCTCAGAGCAAAGCCTTCAACAACGGCGGTTTTACCAACGCCTGCTTCGCCGGTCAGAATCGGATTGTTCTGACGACGGCGGGTCAAAATATCGACGATTTGACGAATTTCAAAATCGCGTCCGAGAAACGGGATCGATCTTTCCGGCACGGGCTTTTGCGGTCAGATCCTCTGTGTATTGATCAAGTGCTTTGGTTTTACCCGCAAGGCCACTCGCGACCTGACCGTCCGATGAAACTCCGCCGGTTTCGCCGAGCATTGACGCGTCGCGGTCTTCAGGTGAATCAGCCGTAATCTCCCGAATTCTTTTTGCAGATTCTCGACCGAAATGTGATCAAATTCACGCGAAATCTCATTGGCGATACGTGACAAATTTGTCTTCGAGCAATGTCGAGAATACGATGTGTCCCGAACGAACACGCGCCGCGCCAAAATCAATCGAAGCATGCAGCCACGCATCCTGAACCAAACGGGAATTCGGTCACTCAATCCGGGATTTCTTGTGTTGCCGGTTTTCAGACGGTCAAGCGCGTGCTTACATCTGCCGAGAGGCGGTCAACATTTACTTCATAATGCTGACAGATCCTGTGCAGATCGGTATCGTCGCCTTCGAGCAATTTCGCCAACAGATGCTCGATCTCAACATCATAATTTGTTCGCGAAAGACATAATCCGGCGGCGTTCTCCAAAGCGCCGCTACATGTATCGTTTAATCTTCCGACCAACGATTTTAAATTTACATTCATTATGTTTCTCCCAAATCTAATCTACATGCCAATACGCACTCCGGACGCAAAACCGGGTCGCCGAAAACTACCTGTTCAAAAAATCAAAAAATCTATGCGAACGCGTCAGCTACCTGCAAGACAACCTGATCATCATCTTCCTCAAACGGTTTTGACTTCAGCCACGAAGTCCATCCCAACCTCGGACGCCGCTTTGCGCGTGTCGTCAAAATACAGCCCGGCACCTGCTTTGCATGGAGTACAAGCTGTAAATCAAAATCTAATTCCAAACCAACCATAAACCGGATCATTGATTTTAACGGTTCGTGGCCGCTGCCGTTTGGCAAAAACTCTTGAAACTGTGTAAACGACATAGCGCCGATCACAAGTCTGAACTTTGACTGCTGATCCCAAACTTTGGTTCCAATTATCGCATCAACTCCAAGCACGCTATTCCGCGTGCCCAATTTCGTGATGCTCTCCTCGTCCAAATGCAGCCATTGTCCGTAAAACTGTTTTGCCTTTGCCGGGACACCGTAATAGTCCGAAAGAATTTGTTCGAGTGCTCCGGACGAATGAGGTTTTTGCTGAATCAAACCGCCATAGGGCAAAAGGCGTTCTTCATCGAGACCCATCCTGCCGCGCAGACCATTTGTTCCAAGTCCAACCCAGTCAAACAAATAGGACGTAAAATCATCGCCGCCTCTTTCGTACTGAACCGGGAATCGGTACTTTTCCCACGCCTTATAAAACAACGAAACGAGCCGGTGCGAAAACATGTCCAGAAAAGAAAGCAGCGCGGTGTCAGAATAGCGTGCGCGTTCAACGATCAACTCCGAATAGTGGATCGGTAAGACGCCGGCAATTCCGACAAGTCCCATAAAGTTGATTTGCATTTCAGCATGGCTCTCGCCCGTCTCCTCGTCGACCACCTCAACGAGCCGCTGAATTTCGCTGGGCGGAAACCTTAACGACGGATTTCCTCGGAAACTAACCACCTCATTCTTCGGAGTCGGTGTTTCCGTAAGTGCCGAGCGTTCGGGGTAAATTCTTTCGAGCAGACGCACCGCCTGAAAAAATTCAAACCGAAAGGGCTCCTCAAAAAGGAGTTCGTTGAGTGGTTTCTTACCCGACATATAATTTCAGGCTTTTGTTATCTACAACAATACCTGTTCGCCTGAACGAGGCGGCCAACGCTTCACAACTTCTTCGCGTTGTTTCGTTTTTAGTACAAACTGACTAAAGGAATTAAGACTCGAATAAACCCCTAAAAATCTTTCGAGAATTGAGGCAAACAAAAACAGTCCGCCTCCGACATATTGTTCTTCGTCAAACTCCAGACTTGTTTCGATGCCGCGCACAAAACCCGCACCGATCTGTTGCCCGATTTTTCTTACGACTCTTTTCGTCTCAATCTTTTGGATACCCAAAATCTGTTTATGCGTGACGGCCGAATCGCTATAGTTGTATAGCTGCAAAATCTCCTGCAGCGCTTCGGGAACTCCATTGTTGTTCTCGACAATCGAAAGATAATTGAGATTCAGATGCGAAATAAGCCGCCACTGAGCCGCCCTGTGCCGCGGCGGACGAACAGTTTCAGTCGGTTTCGTCAAACACCTTATGCGGGACACCATCGCGGTCCCTTCGATTTCAAAGTCGCCCTGTTTGTTGCCAAACGGAAGGCGTGCCGGAAGGTCGCGGTTCGTACAAGTACACTTCACCGTAATGACTTCTTCGGCCGGCGATTTTGGTCTGAATGCGAGATCGACAAGCGTCAGGAACATTTCCGAGCCGTAATCGTTTTCGCGTTGAGACGGCCGCCGGTCGGCATACCAAAAGACCTTGTTCTTTTGATCTTCCATTGAGTGCCGCGTTGAATAAAAAGCTGAAAATTCGCGGCTTTCGTTTGTTGTCGGATCGGTC